>NZ_LJSI01000042.1 GCF_001305295.1 Neptunomonas antarctica | reverse complement strand
TCACTTCATTGGCTGCTTTTTTCGTTCCCATTTCATTCTATATGAGAAGTCATTTCACTATTCTGAGACGTCACTTCACCCTAAATGAGATTTGACATCCTTTATTTCCTCTCACAAATTTAATTAAGATCTGCTCCATTACGTTGTAGTAACGGGTATAAGGCGAATAATTGAATTAATACGCTCGTTTAAATAACTCACGAGAACTCACCAAAGCGCTTGATTGATAAAACTGTCGGCCTTTTATAGGTTAAATTGCATCATCAATTAATACAGTAATTATTAGTCTTTCTGTGAACTTGAAGGTCTGCTATTCATTTGATATACACAATAAAAAAACCCGACACTTTAGCGACTAAGGTGTGAGGAGAGTTAGACACAAGACCCTGCATGTGGAGCCTAAGCCGAGCATCCTTGGTTAGGCATAGCGATTGAATTGCCTGCACCCTTAGGCCATTCAATTTTAGCGTGCCTTTGTTGTAATGATTGTATTGTCTGGCGAATCTGTTCCGGCCACGCAGCACTGTGACGGGTTTGCATATCGACACCTACCAGCAAACACTCGATGGCGGCCAGCGTTTCCGTTCCTTCTTCATTGCGGAGTTCGTGCCAGATACGTAAGCGTTTTTTATCACTGGAGAGTAGCTGTGAATGCGCCACCACTTTTTGTCCCTGTCGGACTTCTTTAAGGTAGCGTAAGTTGTTCTGGACAGTGAAAGCACTAAATTTGTGCGCATCCCTGCCTTCCTGATCTAAACCGGCAACATCAAGTACGGTATCTGTCGCATGAGAGAGCATCACAAGATAATAACCTTCATTAAGGTGGCCATTATAATCGCAATAATTTTCAGGTACGGGCGGGTACTGCGTGATCAACATGAGTGAATCCTTCTTATTGTAGAGGATGTGATTCGTCAAGACTGCTGGATTAGCTATGAGATGTAGGCGCTTATTGCTTGTCACGGGCGTATAATGCTATGAACCTGCGATGCTTTCCAGCCCTTACCACTAAAGAATTTAAACATAACCGCCTTTAAATATTACAGAAGTTGAGATGATGACCCCAGCGTATCAAACCGTACCCACTATCTTATATTCATTTCGCCGTTGTCCTTATGCCATGCGGGCGCGGTTAGCCATCATCAACAGCGATATAAAGGTAGAATTACGTGAAGTTGTATTAAAAGAAAAGCCTCAGGCGATGCTGGACATATCCCCTAAGGGCACGGTGCCCGTGTTGTTGTTAAGTGATGCTCGAGTCATCGAAGAGAGTAGTGAAATTATGCGCTGGGCTCTGCAGCACAATGATCCGGATCATTGGTTACCCGCCGCATTGGATAAATCCATACAGTCACTCATTAGTCGTAATGATGATGAGTTTAAGTACTGGCTTGATCGATATAAGTACGCCGACCGATTTCCGGAACATCCGATGGACTATTACCGCCGCCATTGTGAAACCTGGTTCGCCTTCCTTGATCAACAATTGTCGATGAATACTTATTTAAATCAGAGTTTTTTGCTGACAGACCACTACACATTGGCGGATATGGCGCTGCTTCCCTTCGTTCGCCAATGTGCGCATGTGGACCGGGTCTGGTTTGACCAAACCCCTTACACACGGCTTAGGCAATGGCTGGACACCTGGATGGACTCAGAACTGTTTAGGCTTGTTATGGAAAAACATCTGCAGTGGAGAGAGGAGAGTAAAAATCTCGAGTCGTTTTCTTGACTCTCATATCTAAATGAGTATGATTCGTATTATCTTTTATGACGTAGAGTGATCTCATGGAACAGGCAGATGCTTTGCAGCCTAGAGTCGGGGTAATCGATTTACGCCAAATCTCTAGTCAGGAGCTGTTAAACAATAAAAAAGAGTTATTGATTGTACATAATGGACAACTTTACCACTTACGGGAAACACGTAACGGAAAATTGATACTGACGAAGTAACTTTACCTTTGATAGGCCTTTCGCAAGCCACCCTTGTTTAGATACAGGCAGCCAGCTACCGCCGATTGATTTAAATCACGATCATTCAACTGAACAGAATAGTCGTTAATTAACCAATAGCCGAAGTAGACTGATATGAAAAAAACACTCCCGCTCATCATTGCTGCAATGATTGCCGCACAGGCTCAGGCCGAAACTCCCACTTTACTAGATACTGTCGTCATTGCCGCGAAAGCTCCGGTTACCGCTAAGGATTTTGCCGGTTCCGTTAATATCGTAACGTCAGAGGATATTCAACTGAGTGGGGCTAATAACCTGCTGGAAGCAATAGAAGGATTGCCCGGGGTATCTGCCAGCAGTGTAGGTGGAGGTCGTAATGGCATCAGCATGCGTGGTATGGAAACCAATCACACACTGATTCTTGTTGATGGTCGTCGTGTTAGTGATACCGATACCAATGTGCCATTTTCTGATTATCAATTCAATTGGGTGCCGGTACAGATGATACAGCGAATCGAGGTGATTCGTGGTCCGATGTCTAACCTCTATGGTTCATCCGCATTGGGTGGTGTTATCAATATTGTGACTAAAAAATCCGCTGAAAAATGGAGTACATCCGTGACGGCAGAAGGCCGCTCAACGTCTTCCGGTGAAGGTGGCGATGAGCAAGCGGTGGTTATTACGGCGGCAGGACCGTTAGGCGAAATAGCCGATTTTGCATTCAGTCTAGAGCAGCGTGAAGAGGATGCTTTTCGTCAAAACTTTGGTGGTGGAAATTCATCAGCGGCTCAGGAAGGCAAAGAGATGACTAATCTTACAGCCGGCCTGGGTATTGATGTAGGGCAAGACAGTCATGTGAATCTAAGTCTGATTACGGGTCAAGAGGAGCGAAAATCCTACCCGGATACACTTTACTACGATATTGAGCGTTATCAGGCGGCTGTTGATTTTGATACAAAAATAGGCGGGTTCGATGTTAAAACACACGTTTACCGCTCCGACTCTAAGAGCCGTTACGTTGCCAGTAATTACTTTCATAATTTGACTGAGGATGTTGTGTCTGTTGATGTAACAGGAGAATTAGCAGGAGGCCATCAGTTAATTGCCGGTGCAGAGTATTCTTTTGAAGCCTATGAAAAAGACTACGTGGCTAGCGTTAATAATGACTTTGCTGATGACTTCCAAGCATGGTCTTTGTTTGCGCAGGATGCGATTGCACTTCGAGATGATTTGACCCTGACTATCGGTGGTCGGTACGACGATCACGAGCGTTTTGGTAGCGAGTTTAGCCCAAAAGTATATTTGGCCTGGGACGTGTCTGATGGGCTGCGATTGAAAGCCGGGTATGGGGAAGGCTTTAAGGCACCGGCAGTGCGTGAAGCGTCTGATGCCTATAGTTTCACCTATGGTTATCCGACCGGTCCGGGTATGTTCCGCATGAATACGTTTTTGGGGAGTAGCGACTTAGAACCGGAAACCAACAAATCAATAGAGTTGGGCGCCGTGTATAGTCAGGACGCCTTGATCGCAGGGGTGACAGTGTTTCGCAATGCTGTTGATAATCTGATCGAGGCCCAACAGGTGTCCAGTGTCACAGGCGGGGGCATCACCACGGTCACCAGTCGCTATGAGAATGTTGAAAAGGCATTGATTACGGGTGTTGAGACAGAACTGGAGTATAGCTTTGCTAACGGTTTAGGTGTGGGTTTCAACTATACCTTCCTTGATCATGAAGATGAAAATTCTGGTAATTGGCTGACCCATCGCTCGCGTCATGAGGCTGCTCTGAAGTTGACGCAGCACTTAGCTGCTATCGATACCAATAGTCAGCTTGCAATACGTTATGTAGGGAAACAGTTCACCGATGCAGCGAATACTGACGAGAGTCCCGGGCACACGGTTGTCGATGTAACCTTCCGCAAAGAGTTCAATCATTATTTAACAGCGCGCGCCGGTATTTATAACCTGTTTGATGAACTTGCAGCAGAAAATGATGACAACGGCTCCCATGCTGAAGTGGGACGTCAATTTGGCCTGAGTTTCACGGGTACTTTCTAAGCCTGAATTTGCTGGCAATCGTAATGGCGAAAAAGCCAATTCCTGGTGATGCCGCCCGTTGAGTCGCCGCCGCCTGAAAATAGATCAAAAGTGAGAATGTAATGAATAACCTGGATAATCTGTTTCAACAAAATACGCCTGATTCAAAGCTTTACCCGCACTATAAGAGCCTGCTGGCTAGTGATTCTAAACTGCGTCGCCGTGACCAGGCCATTGTGCTGGGTGTAAGTGAAGCAGCGATGGTTGATCAGCAGTGCGGCGTTCAAAGTGTACGTTTGAATAACCAGTTTGCGGCGCTGATCCGTCAGTTACCGGAACTGGGCTACATCATGACCTTGACCCGAAATGAGCACTGCGTGCACGAGCGCAAGGGTATTTATGACAATGTGCGTATCACTGGTCCGATGGGTTTGGTTATGGCTGATGACCGCAAGGTTGATCTGCGTATCATTCTGAGCCGTTGGGCATTGGGTTTTGCTGTGCGCGAAGAAACACCTCGCGGGGGGCGTTTCAGTCTGCAGTTTTTCGATAAAGCCGGTATTGCAATCCAAAAAATATTTTTACAACCGGATAGTAACGCACAGGCCTACGTCATGTTGGTGGATAAATACCGTGCTGAAGATCAGGATACTGCTCTACTCTACGAAGCGCTGACCGACTTACCCGTTTATGTCGATGATAGTGAAGTAGATTGTGAAAAGCTGGTGGCGGAGTGGGTCGCCATGACTGATGTGCACCAGTTTTTCGGCATCTTGCGTCGTCACAACATTAGCCGCGAACAGGCATTTCGTCTCGTAGGTGGGCCGTGGGCTTTGCCATTTGATCCGGTTCAGTTGGAAGTGTTGCTTAACACAGCAGCGCAGTGCAAATTGCCGATCATGTGTTTCGTCGGCAACCATGGAAATATTCAGATTCACACCGGGCCGGTTGAAAATATTAAGGTCATGGGGCCTTGGTTGAATGTGCTGGATCCTGAATTTAACCTGCACCTACAGCGTGAAGGTGTTAGCCGTGGTTGGTTAATCCGTAAGCTGAGCGAAGATGGCGTGGTGACGTCGTTGGAATTTTATGATGACGGCGGTGAAACTATTGTTCAATTCTTTGGTGTGCGGGAAGAGGGGAAGCCCGAGAATCCAGAGTGGCGGAAATTAGCAGAAAGCATGCTAAGCGAAGAGCAAGCAGCCTGATGAAACAAGCTAAGTTACCGTCCGCGCTGAACGCGACCATAACCTCGGCTGTGTTGTGTGGCATTTTTTCTTTTTCCATTGTGCAGGCATCGCCGCAGCGCATTGTGTCCGCAGATGGTGCTCTGACTGAAATCGTCTATGCCTTGGGTGAAGAGCAACGTTTGGTTGGGGTGGATACCACTTCTTCTTATCCGGCGTTAGCGACAAAATTGCCGCAGATCGGCTACAAACGTGCAATTTCTGCGGAGGGAGTGTTGTCCTTGTCGCCAGATGTCATCATAGCCACTGATGATTCTGGCCCGGATAAAGTGGTGGAGCAGTTAAAAGCGGCGGGTGTTGATTTTCGTGTTTACAGCGAAGCGCCTTCACTGGATGCAGTCGAGGAGAAAATCAGACACATCGCTGCAATGCTGGGTAAGCAGGCAGAAGGAGAACAGCTGTGGGCTGAGGTTAAGCGTAAGGTGGATGATGCCAAAACACAGGCAGCTAAAGCTGAACAACCGCTACGTGTGATGTTTGTACTGAGTGCCGGGGAGCGTTCACCGCTGGTGGCGGGTGGTAATACCGGTGCAGACACCATGATTCGTCTGGCGGGTGGTTTAAATGCGGTAGAAGGTTTTGACGGTTACAAGCCTATACCGGCTGAGGCTTTGGTGACAGCGCGTCCTGATGTGATTCTAATGATGAAGCGGGCGGGTCATACCGTGAGTGCTGATCAGCTCTTTTCGCAGCCGGGGTTTTCGATGACACCAGCGGCAGAGAATAAAAGACTCATTACCATGAATGGACTCAAGTTATTGGGTTTTGGTCCGCGTATCGGAGATGCCATCAGCGAACTGACCACGGCGTTGTATGGTAACAGTGAGCAGAGCGCCCAGGTTGTACCATGAATCTGCAGCGTGAAAATCGTGCCCAATGGACGATGGGGCTGCTCGGTATATTCTTGCTCTGTACGCTGGTTGTTTCCGTCGGTGTTGGCCCCATGTCTCTCTCTTTGTCGGATTCCTTGCAGGTTGCTATTTCCCGTATAGGGTTGATTGAGCTGAATGTGCCGCCGCATGTTGTGGTGGTGGTTGAATCGATCCGCATGCCGCGCACTGTCCTTGGAATGTTGGTCGGTGCGGCGTTGGCAGTGAGTGGCGCCGCTATTCAGGGCTTGTTTCGTAACCCGCTGGCAGATCCTGGTTTGATTGGTGTGTCCGGAGGCGCGGCGCTAGCCGCGGTTGCCAGTATTGTATGGGGCGGCACCGTATTAAAGCCTCTGCATGACTTGCTGGGAATTTACAGCTTACCGATGATGGCATTTTTGGGTGGCTTTATAACGACATTGCTGGTGGCCTGGATAGCAACTAGCCGTTTCGGTACATCCATTACGACTATGCTGCTGGCGGGTGTCGCGATTAATATCGTCACCGGTGCCGGTATTGGTATCTTCACTTACATGGCTGATGATGCCATGTTGCGTACCCTTACGTTCTGGCAAATGGGCAGTCTGGGTGGGGCGACCTGGGACGATGTGATGGCCGCCGCAACGATGATAATGGTGGCCGTAGTTTTGATTTTACGATACGCCAAAAGCCTGAATGCATTATTGTTAGGCGAATCGGAAGCGCGCCACCTGGGAGTCGATGTTGGCCGGATAAAGGTGGCTGTGATTTTGTTGTCGGCACTGGCGGTCGGTGCAGCGGTCGCCGTATCCGGAATGATTGGTTTTGTTGGACTGGTAGTGCCGCATATCGTCCGCATGAGTCTAGGCCCTGATCATCGCTACTTATTAGCAGCGTCGGCCTTGCTGGGTGCATTGTTTCTGCTGCTGGCGGACATGTTATCACGTACCGTGATTGCTCCGGCTGAGCTACCTATTGGCCTGATAACAGCGATTATTGGCGGACCCTTTTTTATTGGTCTGATTGTGTTACGCGCACGTCAGGGAGGAGGCTTATGAGTTTTTCGGTCAATCATTTAAGCCTTAGTGTTGGTCGTAAGGTGCTGTTAGATAATCTTAGTTTTAGTATTAATCCCGGTGAGTTAGTGGTCGTGCTGGGGCCTAATGGCGCGGGCAAATCTTCGCTATTAAAAGTGATGTCCGGTGAGCACTCTTTCTCCGAGGGTGATATGCAGATTAATGGCGCAAGTTACCGGCATTGGTCAGTGGGTGACATAGCCCGCATGGTAGGCGTGTTGCCGCAGTCGTCGCAGCTGGTGTTTCCATTTACTGTGTTAGAGGTCGTGATGCTGGGGCGTTTACCGCACAGTTCCGGGCGGGTAAGGGATGCGGAAATCGTGAAGCAGGTAATAGATAGGGTGGATATGACCCACCTTATGCATGCTGCCTATCCGTCTTTGTCGGGTGGTGAAAAACAGCGGGTACAGTTGGCGCGTGTGTTAGCTCAGATCTGGGAAGAATCAGCGCTGGGAGCACGTTATCTGCTATTGGATGAGCCCACGTCGGCGCTTGACGTAGCTCATCAGCAGTTGACCCTGCAGCTGGCACGAGAGTTAGCTGGGAAGGGGATCGGTGTGATGGCAATTTTGCATGATTTGAATCTGGCTGCTCAGTACGGTGACCGCATTGTTATGCTCCGGCAGGGCGCGATTGCAGCACAGGGCTCAGTGGAAGAGATACTTAAACCTGAATTGATTCGGCAGCTGTTTGCTATCGATGTGTCGATTCTGCCGCATCCGGTTTCACAGCGGCCTATGGTTGTAATGCTCTGACAAGTAACTACGTTATTTAAATGAGCTCTGTAGACCAACAATGCAGATCATCGATGAGGCTGATCTGCATTGTTTATTTGTCAGTGACGGGCTTATTGCTTTTGCTGCAGCATCGCTTTTAATTCTTTAATTTGATCAGACAAATCCTGAATTGTCGGTTCTCCATCAGCAATTGCCTGCACCTTCGCTTCCTGAGCATGCTCGTCTTCCATTACGTTCACGACAATTCCGATGACCATATTCAAAAAAGCGAAGGTAGTCAGAAAAATAAAGGAAAGGTAATAGATCCAGCTAAAAGAATAAACGGTCATCGTTTCGTACATCACATCTGTCCAATCCTCGAACGTCATGACACGAAACAGCGTTAGCATCGAAATTGAGATGTCACCCCACAGCACCTTATTAATAGGCGCAAAAAACGAAGCCCCCACAGCTGCATAAATATAGAAGATGATAAACATCAGCATTATTACATAGCCCAGCTGTGGCAGCGCTTTAAACAGAGAGTTAAGTAATAAGCGTAGCTCGGGCACCACGGATACCATTCGCAATACGCGGAAGATACGTATTAAACGGCCAACCAAGGCTAACTCACTGTCTTCAACGGGGATTAGGCTTACGACTACAATCAGCGCATCAAATACGTTCCACGGATCTTTGAAAAAATTACGTTTATCTGGTTCTCCGAGAAATCGTACCGATACCTCTGTGAGGAAGAAAAAAGTGATGCCTGTGTCTAACCAACCGATCACAGTGAGTAAATTGTCAGGAATGTCATAGGTTTTAGCGCCAATGACGACGGCTGAAAACAAAATGACTGAAACAACGAAAAATTCAAAAAAACGATTATGACGCAGGTTATAAAGGCGAGCTTGGAGGCGGTCGCTATTCATGATTCTCGGATATCGGCTAAATAGATAGTTGTTAATAATAATTAAAAAATTACCTGTGGACAGCCTTAATGCCGCTGTTCACAGGCGTGGATCATAAAGGCTGATAACAGCCGCTAACAGATTACTGACTCCACAGTTGTTTCAACAGATCAGTAGTACGAGCGGCGGGGTTGTCACGAATAAGCTTCTCTTCTGCTGCAATCTTCAGGAATAGACCATCTAAGGCCGCCTTAGTTACATGGCTGGATAAATCCCCCGTCACTTGTTGTCCGACGATGGGCAGCTGAGCCGCTTGTGATGCTAAATCATTATAATACCGCGTGGCACCTACTTCACTCAGAGCACTATCGACTTCAGGCTTAAATAAGGCAGCGATCTGTGGGCCGGCTTTTTCACGGAAGTACTGAGTAGCCGCATCATCTGAACCCTCGTAGATTTTACGTGCATCCTCAAAGCTCATACTTCTGATGTTATCCACCAGAATAGCGGTAGCCTGTGGTGCAGCGCGTTCGGCAGCGCGGTTAATCGATTGCTCGAACTGATCCACCTGTTCCCCCATACCAAACTGACGCAGAGGGCCGGCTAGCTTGTCCAGGCCTGCGGGCAGAGGGACGCGTATTTGCGGATCGTTGAGATATCCACCTTCTGCTGAAATCAGTTTGATTGCGCGCTCACTACCTACCGCCAGTGCCTCACGTAAACCATTAATAAGCGTCTCGGACGAAAGAGATGAACTGCTAATATTAGTGCTGCTGTTATTCTTGGCGGGTTGTTGTAATAGTTCGCCACCTGTTTTTTTGACGCTGTCGAGTAAATCGCCCCAGCCTGCATGGCTGGTACTTGCTGCCAGTGTTGCACTGAGCAGTAAAGTTGAAATCGTTAATTTACGCATGATGAGAGTTTCCGTACTTGTCTTCAGATGTTTGTATTGTAACGGATTACTAGCCGTCAGTAGCCACAAATTAACAGGATATTTAAATCATAATTCATAATAAAATAGTCCCTGTACAGCGCTAATTTGCTGTGTTTTACTGAGCGGAATATAACAAAAATTATAGTACTGATACACTCCCTACTTAAAAAATTTACACGCTCTAGAGAATGTCCATGAATCCTGGGTTAAAGAACAGTCCTGAACTTTGTTTAAAGAGCAGCCCTGAGCTTAGTTTAGAAAATAGCCCTGAGCTTGGTTTAAAAAATAGCCCTGAGCTTAGTTTAAAAAACAGACTAAAATCGTATTTAAAGTCTAGAATAAATTTTAATCGAAACCTAATTAGAGATAATAAACTGAAATATTATCTGAGTTATTGTACGTTGAATTGCGTGTTAATTAGTCTATTGGCCGGGCTAACGCTTTCATCTGCTAATGCAGAAAATCAGATCATAACACTGGGTACCGGAGGCGTTCCCGGCTTGTATTCCCCCGCCGGTGGCGCACTGTGCCGGTTGATTAATCAAACGCGTCAGCAACATGGTATTCGCTGTGCTGTACGTAGTACCTTTGGCTCAGTCACTAATGTGGCGCAAGTAAGCAGCGGCGAGCTTGATCTGGGTATTGCAGAAGCAGGACAGCTCTATAAAGTGGCCAAATCAGATGTGCCGTTGCGTACATTGGTCAGCTTATTTCCTGAATATATTTCCGTATTGGTTCGCTCTGACGCCGCTATTAATAGCTTTGATGACCTTAAAAATAAACGTATTAATATCGGTAAAGAGGGCAGTTCCCAACGGATCACGTTAGCGTTGTTAATGGCTGCGCATGGTTGGACGCTGAATGACTTTGCCGAAGTGGTTCAGCTAGAACCGGCAGAGCAAGCCACTGCGCTGTGCGATAATCGTATCGATGCGACACTCTATGTTGTTGGCCACCCCAGTGGCACTATCAAAGAAGCGCTGCGCGATTGCCGTAGTAAACTGATTGGGTTGTCGAAAAAAGACCGTGACACGTTAATCCTGAAAAACCCGTATTACCGACAGGTAAGTATTGCCGGTAGCTTTTATTCACCGGACTTGCCCGATGTGGAAACCGTCGGTGTTAACGCCACACTGTTTACGCGTGCAGATTTACCAGACGAGGTAGCTTATGCCGTTGTAAAATCACTATTTGCACAATTTGATAGTTTTCGTCGTTTACATCCGGCGTTCAGTTCGCTCGATCCCGAACAGATGATGCTCACAAGCGGTTTGCCACTGCCTCTACATCCGGGAGCCGCTAAATACTTTATGGAAGCGAAGCAGGTCGCGCAACAGGTAGCGAAGGCAAAGTCGAAACAGCTTCAATAACGGGAGGGGGGCGTACCGCGAGGGTCATCGGTAGATCTAGCTGAAAGTAGGCGCCCTTAACATCGGTTAAACAACAGATATGACCCTGCAGCAACTGGTTTACCAGATTAAAAGCAATATGCATTCCTAATCCGCTACAACCCTGGCTACGTTTTGTCGTCATAAAGGGTTCAAATACTTTGTGCTGCCAATCTTCCGGAATACCCACGCCGTTATCACGGTAATCGATAATCAGCCGTTCTTGCTGCTGCTTGATATCAATAGTAATAGTGCCACCGGTACGATCTTCAAAGCCATGAATTAATGAATTCAGAATCAGGTTGGTGAAAATTTGATAATAACAGCCCGGATAGCTATTCAGCAGCATATGTGTTGGTCCGTTAATCACAATATCAGGCTTACACTGCTTGAGGCGCGGGTTGAGGGATAAAAGGATTTCGTCCAGATACTGGACTAAATCAAAGCGACGCTGTTGTTCACTGGACTGATCGACAGATACCTGCTTAAACGCGTTAATTAATTGTGCTGCCCGCTCCAGGTTTTGACAAATTAAGCGGCTACTTTCCAACGCTGTATTCGCTAAAGGGTCGTCTGGCATGCGCTGTTGATAGAGACTTGCCTGATCAACCAGAAAAGAGGCTGCCGTAAAACCAATTCCAATAGGTGTGTTGATTTCATGCGCCACGCCCGCGACCAGGCTGCCAAGCGCCGCTAGTTTCTCGGACTCAACCAGCCGTTGCTGGGTTGTCCGTAGTGTCACTAACGTGTCGTGTAGTTCGTGATTACGCTCTTCCAGTTCTTGAGTCCGTTTAACCACACGTTGTTCTAACTCAGTATTCAGTTTGGCTAATGAACGCTCCGCATCTTCACGCTTGCTCATATCGTGCAGCATCGAACGCCGCATGCTGTTCATGGCATTCACTACCTGACTTAGTTCGTCATCCTGATGTTTGGAATGTCGCCTCAAATCCAGCGGGGTATCCAAATGATCTAGTTTAAGACGGCGCGCATAGGCGGCCATGCTGCCCAAGTGTTGGGTAATCAGCCGGTGAAACAGCGTGAGGATAAAGATGGATACCAGAAAGGTTTTAATCCCCTGTGATGCGAGAATCAGCAGGACTTTATCACCCAGCCGTCGATACACTTCGTCCAGGCTCAGAATCAGCGTTAATTCACCCACAGGAACGAGGCCACGACCAATGTCATGATGCTCTAACGCATAATGACGCTCTACAATCGAGCCTGTTGTCGGCTTGCTTCCTGCTACATAAAAATCATGAAAGGGTGAGTTTATTTCCAGATAACGAACGTCGGGCAACTGCAATAAACCATCCAGCTGTACCTGAATCTGTGCCGGGCTAATCTCCCATAAACTGTTCGCCAAACTATTACGTGAACTCGCTTCAATCTGCAGCAAGCGTTCATCAATAGCAGACAGCTCATAGCGATAATCAAACCACAGTTGAGTGCCTGTAGCGATCAAGGTGATGGCAGAACTGTACAGCAAAATAGCCGCCAGCAAGCGTATACCGAGTGGTTTCTGGTGGCGGAGCTGACTTAAATATTGCAACAAGCGCATGATGTGAGTCTTTTAAGCCATTTGAACTACATATCATAACCTGACAGACACAAGACGAAACCCTCTTCCTTAACTTTCTTATTCCTGTTCGTTGGCTACTTATCCTTTGCTTTGCATTGAGAGTATTAAGTCAGTCTTCCATGGAGACAAAAAATTATTAATTTGTGCTTCTTGATGCATATCAAACACTATATATGGTGTTTGTTGCAATAATTAAATCAATATGTAGTTGTTAGTCATTTTTTATATTGATAGTTGTATTAAGAGGAGCGCCGCATGGTCGCCACGTTAGAAATAATCACAGAGCACGCTACAAAAGCGATAGGTGAAATCGTACTGCAAGATACGTCCCTCGATATCTGGGATAGTAAATACTGTTTAAAATCTAAGCAGGGCGAGGTGCTGGATAATTCGATTGATGATTCCTTTATTCGTATCGCTAAAGCGCTGGCGGGAGTAGAGGATGATGAGAAAAAACAATCCTACTGGTACAAGCAATTTTTATGGGCGTTACGTCACGGTGCAGTCCCTGCCGGGCGTGTTATAGCCAATGCGGGCGCACAACAACACAAACCTGCTACATCCACAATCAACTGTACGGTATCAGGCACTATCTATGATTCTATGGATGATATCCTCGGTAAAAACCACGAAGCAGGTCTCACGTTAAAAGCAGGTTGCGGCATCGGCTATGAGTTTTCTACCTTACGGCCTAAAAATGCGTTTGTCTCGGGAGCAGGAGCCTACACTTCAGGGCCGTTATCCTTTATGGATATCTTTGATCGTATGTGTTTTACCGTATCGTCAGCCGGTGGGCGGCGCGGTGCACAGATGGCGACCTTTGATGTGGGGCATCCTGATGTGCTCGAATTTATCAAGGCTAAACGCGAAGATGCCCGTCTGCGACAATTTAATCTATCATTGCTGATTACTGATCAGTTTATGCATGCCGTAACAACGGATAAAGATTGGCCGTTAGCATTCCCTCTCACCGAACAAGCACGGCAGCGCGATGCGATAGATCTTAACGACGCGTCTCTGGTGCTTTGGCGTGAATGGCCGATTCAACAGGGCTATATCTGCAATGATGCAGGATTGGTTGCCTGCAAGATTAGTAAAACGGTGAAGGCAGCGCATCTCTGGAACGCTATTATGAGCGCCACGTATGACTTTGCCGAGCCAGGTTTTATCCTGATCGACAAGGTAAATGAACAGAACAACAATTGGTTCTGTGAAAACATACGTGCAACTAATCCCTGCGGAGAACAACCGTTACCGCCCTATGGCAGTTGTTTACTCGGCTCGATAAACCTTACAAAATTTGTAGTAGACCCTTTTACCCACCGGGCGCGTTTTGATTGGGACGGTTTTAAAACTACCGTAACTATTTTTACCCGTATGCTGGATAACGTCATAGAGATCAACGGATTACCGTTAGAAGAGCAGCGCCACGAAATCACGCATAAACGTCGTCACGGTATGGGATATTTGGGATTGGGTTCGGCTATCACTATGCTACAAATGAAATATGGAGATGCCGCCTCCGTTAATTTTACTGAGCAAGTGAGCAAAGCATTAGCCATTACCGGCTGGCGCGCAGGGCTTGAACTGGCGAAAGAGAAGGGTGCCGCACCGATTATGAACGAGCAGTTTGCGGTTACTGGCGAGATGCTGCGAAAACGGCCCGAGATGCTCGATGATGGCTACAAAGTGGGTGACTCAGTTGCCGGCAAAGTACTTCATGCACGCTATAGTCGTTACATGCAAAAGATCGCTTTATCCGAACCCGAACTAGTTAAGCAGTTGACCGAACATGGCTGTCGCTTTACACACCATAGTTCCATCGCACCGACAGGTACCATTGCGCTGTCCATAGGTAACAATGCCAGCAATGGTATCGAGCCAAGTTTTGCGCATCATTATTCGCGCAACATTATTCGTCAGGGGAAAAAATCTAAAGTGAAAGTCGAAGTGTTTTCTTATGAACTTCTCGCCTATCGACATCTGATTAATGCAGAAGCGATGCCCTATAGCGATGATCCTGCTCAGCAGCTACCCGATTACTTTATCTGTGCAGATGATATACATCCAAAACAGCATGTCGATATACAAGGAGCGGCTCAAAAATGGATCGATTCATCCATCTCTAAAACCGCCAATGTACCTACCGATTATCCTTATGACGATTTCAAGGATATCTATCTTTATGCGTATGAGCAGGGGCTAAAAGGCTGCACTACTTTCCGCTTTAATCCAGAGGCTTTTCAGGGCGTACTGGTTAAAGAGCAGGATCTGGAAAACACCTTGTACCAGTTTACGCTGGCAGATGGCAGTGTGGTCGAGCTAAAAGGTAATGCAGAAGTTGAGTACGATGGTGAGAATCATACTGCCGCTAATTTGTTTGATGCATTGAAAGAAGGTTACTACGGAAAATTTTAATAAAAACATATTAAACAATAGTTTAGTTAACTAAGTTAATACTAAATAATAATTATTTATATAAAAATATTGGCTGTTTAATTAGAAAATTTCGTATAAATAGACAGCAAAGAGGACACCGGTATGCCATTAACAAAACAGAAAAAAACAGAACAGGGAAAAATAGTCTGTATCGATCAAGCCATTATCGCTTACAAAGTAATTGTGGCACCAGAAGTAGCGCTGAAACAGCCAGAACAAAGGTTAGAATTGAGTCTGGAAACCGTACATGAAAACCTCAGCCGTCCGGATTTTTTAATGGGTTCAACCTATAAAATTAAAACACCCATGTCTGAGCATGCGCTGTATATCACTATTAACGATATCATCCTGAATCAGGATACGGAGCATGAACAACGCCACCCATACGAGATCTTTATTAACTCCAAAAACATGGACCACTTCATGTGGGTAGTGGCGCTTACCCGCGTTATCTCGGCGGTATTCCGTAAAGGCGGCGATGTCACCTTTATGGTGGAAGAGCTAAAAGCCGTGTTTGACCCCAAAGGCGGCTATTTTAAAAAAGGCGGTAAATTTATGCCTTCATTGGTGGCTGAAATTGGCGAATCCATTGAAAACCACTTGAAAATGATAGGCCTGATCAAGGAGCAATCCATAGATCCGCATCAGCAACAGATTCTGGATGAAAAAAGAGCAGAATATGATCGTCGCACAGCCACGCAGAATAACGTTGTTGTTAGCTACGCAGTAAATGACGATAACGGTGGTTTTCCCGACAGTGCCCGGTTATGTAACAAATGTCATATCAAGGCCGCCATACTTTTGGATGGATGTTACACCTGTCTTAATTGTGGAGAGAGTAAGTGTTCTTAAGCCCTATGTATTTTAATGTGTTAGTTGTTAACCAGCACTGAGTTCTGCTAGTGGATCTTTAGTATATTTATACCGTTATCTTCGCAGTGTGATTTTTCTGAAATTATAAGGCTAAGGTAGATACGGGTGTCGGTAGATAGAGAACAAGCAGGGGATAACAGGGCTTGTTCGCCCTGTTATTGAGACGTAAATATTAATTCATTAATGAGTTTTTCTTCATTAGCGCTTTATCAACACCTTTTAACTTCATTTCATCCATCACAAAATTAACTGTATTCAGGAATCTCTGCTCACCGACTGGGATAAGGTAACCAAACTGGCTTTTTGTGAATGGGCTCTCGTCACGTACTGCTTGCAAAGTCTTATCAGTAGTCTCGTAATAAAGAGCCTCTGGCGTTTCGGTAACCATTACATCAATTTTACCTTCAGATACCGCTTTAGGTACATCAAGGTTATTTTCAAACTTTACCAGAGTCGCATTAGATAAAAATTCATCGGCAAATTTTTCGTTAGTTCCACCAATGTTTACACCTACCTTAACGCTTGGTAAGTTAACTTCTTCAAGTGTGTCGTATAGTGCTTCTTTGCCATTTGCAACCAAGAACACCTTACCAAATGTCATATAGCCCTGTGATTGTTCAGCCGCTAATTGGCGAGAAATACGGCGCGTAATTCCTCCCATGGCGATATCATATTTACCTTCTTGGAGGTCACCCACTAATCCTTTCCATGTCGTCTTAACAAAACGCACTTCAACACCGAGTTGTGTCGCTATATGATTTGCTACATCGACGTCATAACCTGAATAAGTCTTGCCATCAAAGAAGGTGAATGGCTTGTAATCCCCTGTAGTTCCTACCGTCAAATATCCTTTTTCCTGGACATCCTGGAGTAAATCAGCATAGGAATTAAAACTAAGCGTTACAGCTAATAGGAGTAAGAGTTGAGATAACTTCATAGGTAATTTCATAAAATTCCATCTTCCTTGTTATTTTTAAAATGCATTGCTGTTTTTTTTGGTAAAAAAGTTAATCGAGTGTCACATTAATATTATAAAAAAACCAATAAAAATATAAGCAGCGACATGTAAAAATATATAACTGATAGCTAAGCACTTGCGAGGGGCGCTGCCTTAATTAATTTTTTATACCGTTATCTTTTATGGAGACTTGAATCTGAAGTTAATTATATATGAACGTGAGTAGTTAACGCCGTTATCATTTCAGACCACTAGCTAACCGATTATTAAATCTACGCTATGACAGTACTTTTCACCCGGTACCTTAATGGGTGTAATAGTAAACTCTTAAGTAGCGTACAGATCGACTGGTCGATATTATAAGCCAATAGCTAATCAAGTTAGGCGCAAAAACGGATCACGATGATGAATGAGAAAAATTATGGATACGGAGTAGACGACAACTCCTATAAAGCAGCAGGAGAGTTAGCAGGCATTACACTCCTTGTGGATGAGTTCTACAACAACATGAGTGTATTTACAGAAGCAAAAAAAATTCGCGATATGCACCCAAGCGATTTGACCGAATCACGCACAAAACTCGCCTACTTTTTATCAGGTTGGTTAGGTGGCCCAAGGATATATGCCGCAGCTTTTGGCAGCCTAAGCATCCCTTCAGCTCACCAGCATTTACCCGTAGGCGAAGAAGAAAGCGAAGCATGGCTACACTGCATGCAAAAAGCCCTTGAAAACCAGCCATATGAAGAAACTTTTAAAGTCTATTTAATCAATCAGTTACGAGTGCCGGCAGAAAGGATTAGAGCAGTTTGTGCGAGAAATATTTAAGCTGCCGGCGTAAAAGATAAACTAATAAAGTATTCCTCAGATATAACCACGCTCGTTGAGTGTTAATCTTAAAAAGCGCGCTAAATTAAAATTGAAATCGAGTGATGTTATCACGTAAAGGTTTCATCCAGGCAATATAGTATGAGGTAGTGATGAAAATTGCAGTCACAAGCCAGAATCGAAAAAATATTACAGAACATGCAGGCCGATGTAGAAATTTTTGGGTATTTACTACTAATAACAACATAATCGTTAACAGTGAGCTTCTTGAATTACGAAAGGAACAATCCTTTCATGATAGTTCTCAGGATGAATCGCATCCGCTTGACGACGTTAATATTTTGATAGCTGGAGGGATGGGTCAGGGACTGATGGGACGACTTGAACGTAAAGGTATTTTAAGTTTAATAACGAAAGAGAAAGATCCGGAAGAAGCTGTTTTGCTCTATCTGAAAGGCAAATTAGAATGCGAGCAACCTAACCTGCATCAGCACGGACATAATAAGTAGTCACAGGGGTGGAGGCACTACAAACTAATATGCAACGACACGTTAATTGAGTCGAAATAACACACTGCTATTCTGCAATGGGCAGCCGTGTGTTATATAAACCGGCGCTACCGATCCGGACTCGTCGGGATTCCCTTTATTCACGTCAGACTCCAGTCGACCATCATTAAAACAAAGACACAATGTATCTTCGAGAGGCGTCGAGTAGCATAGTTCGCGCTGCATTCTGTGATAGCTGTCTTATCTTCTGTTGCTCATCAATCTCCAACTTCAACCTTTTAAAAGAGGTTTTCCCTACTCTCAGATGTAAAAACTGAATCGGTCCATTATTCGTGCACTGACAGCTCTTTTATCCAATTATTCACTCCCATTACCTTTACATATTTTGCGTGAACATATATATTAAATAAATATAAGGAAGTAACTATTAGTTATAAGGGTTGTTTATGAAAGTAACACACCGTCTTCCCACTGCCGGGAATGCAGAGAGCCAATCTGCTGAAAATAAGGCACTCATCATAGTGCTCAGTCACTCTTTGCAAACACAAGGCATGGCAATGGTACTGGGCCGCGCTATGCAGGACAAAGGAGTGTGTATTGATGTACTGCTATGTGATCAGGCGGGTGATTTGGCACTTTCGTCTACTATTAGCCAAGCATTGAAGCCACGCAATGTTACCCCTGAGCAGATCATGCTCGAGTTACAGTCAAAAGGTGCCACTATTAGCGTATGTGCGCTGTATCTCCCTAATAGCGA
This sequence comes from Neptunomonas antarctica, assembly GCF_001305295.1. GTDB lineage: Bacteria > Pseudomonadota > Gammaproteobacteria > Pseudomonadales > Balneatricaceae > Neptunomonas > Neptunomonas antarctica. The sequence goes on along the minus strand of NZ_LJSI01000042.1, from coordinate 199,602 downwards.
ACATAACGTACAAGATCTTCGTGACGGTATTAAGGTGGCAACCCCACTGGAAATGGCCAGCATGATGACCTCTGAGAATGTACGCGTATATAGTTTTTAAGCAGTGAGATAGAAATGTCATTAATGTCATGGAGTTGTCATTAATAGCATAGCAGTCACTAAAAACAACAAATAACAGTTCACTCGGTATCGAAGTTGTATTGATACTGGCGCTTTAATCAATCAATTTTCTGGCGTAATTTTTGCTTTATACGAATAGCGCTGAGTTAAAAATGTATAAAAATTATTTTTAAACCGGATGACATTATCAGTAAAGTTTAAAACAAAATTTATCTTTAAAAGGAGAGAGTGAAATGACTACAAATATTGGCACGATAGATCGCGTGATCCGCCTCGTATTAGGCATCATCTTACTGTCAGTTCCGTTCGTGAGTGGATTTGCGATGTTTGAATCAAACACTGCAACGATTGTTTCGATCGTCCTCGGCGTCGTTATGGTTGCTACGTCGGCCATAAAGTTCTGTCCGCTATATCGTATTTTTGGGCTTCGAACCTGCAAGTTATGATCGTGAATCGAACGCACGTCCAAACTTAACAGTCGAGGAGCTCACATGGCTTATGCCGTCGATATATCAGTCAAACCTGAGGTTTCAGCCCATTTTGACGAAGCAACGAATACGATCACCTACATCGTCAAAGATCCAAGCAGCGATCATTGTGCAATTATCGATAGCGTGATGGATATGGATTATGCTGCGGGCCGGATCACCTATGAAGCAGCCGATGCTCTTATCGAAGAAATCCAAACACGCGGGTTGATCCTTGACTGGATCATTGAAACACACGTGCATGCGGATCATCTCAGCGCTGCGCCCTACATTCAGCAAAAGCTGGGTGGGAAGGTTGGCGTTGGTGAAAAGATCATGGTGATTCAGGAAACCTTCGGCAAGATTTTCAACGAAGGTACCGAATTTCAGCGCGACGGATCGCAATTTGATGCGTTATTCAAAGACGGTGACACCTATATGATTGGGAACATGCAGGCGTTTGCCATGTACACACCCGGCCATACGCCCGCGTGCATGGTGCATGTGGTCGGCAACGCGGCCTTTTCGGGCGACACTATCTTCATGCCTGATGGCGGCTCTGCGCGCTGCGACTTCCCCGGCGGTGACGCGGGTGAGTTGTATGATAGCATCATGAAGGTGCTATCACTGCCTGATGAGATGCGCCTGTTCATGTGCCATGACTATGGCCCAAATGGCCGCGCCATCAAATGGGAAACTACGGTGGGGGAACAAAAAGCCAACAACATTCACGTCGGTGGCGACAAGACCCGCGAAGACTTTGTTAACTTCCGCACGACGCGTGACGCGCAGCTTTCCATGCCGAAACTGATCATCCCATCCTTGCAGGTCAACATGCGTGCCGGAAAAGTACCGACAGACCAGGACGGCAACCCAATGTTAAAAGTGCCTATCAACGGTATCTGATCAGGAAGAGAGATTATGGACATTAAGACACTGACCGCAGGCCTGTCTGTGAGCGCACAGATAGTGCCAGCAGATATTCTGGCCATCAAAGCTGCAGGGTTTCGCGCTATTATCTGCAATCGTCCCGACGGAGAAGGTGCAGACCAGGCAACCTTTGAGGAAATCGCGACAGAGGCGAAGAAAGCCGGCCTTGAGGTCGCTTATTTGCCGATTGTGTCGGGCAAGGTCACAGATAATGACGCCGCCGACTTTGATAAAATGCTGAACGAATTGCCCGGTCCGGCCCTCGCTTATTGCAGAACGGGAACACGCTCGACGACCTTGTGGTGCCTTGCGCAAGCGGGCCAGCGCAGCCTTGCTGATATTCTCGCTGCGACCAAAGCAGCCGGATACGATATGGGCGGCGTGGTGCGCCGTATTGTCAACGGTGGCAAGACCCCAACGGATACCGGCGATGCTAGTTATGATATTGTCATTATAGGCGCAGGTGCAGCAGGCATAGCCGCCGCTGCAAGTCTCAAATCGCGCCAGCCTGATCTGGAAATCGCGATCATCGATCCTGCCGACGTTCACTATTACCAACCTGGTTGGACTATGGTCGGCGGCGGCATTTTTAATGCACAGCAGACGTCCCGCACCATGGGATCATTGATCCCCAGAGGTGTTCAGTGGGTCAAGGCCGCTGTTGCCGCGTTTGAACCTGAAAACAATGCCGTCATCCTGGAAGGCTGCCGCGTCGTAAAATACAAACGCCTGATCGTTTGCCCGGGGATCAAGCTGGATTGGAATAAAATAGAGGGGCTGGTTCACACGCTTGGCCAAAACGGTGTGACCTCCAATTATCGGTATGATCTTGCTCCCTATACCTGGGAGCTCGTTGAAGCGATGAAGCAGGGTCGCGCGATCTTTACTCAGCCACCTATGCCCATAAAATGCGCGGGTGCGCCGCAAAAGGCCATGTATCTGTCTGGCGATGCATGGCACCGACGCGGTGTTCTGAAAAACATAGACATTCAGTTCAACAACGCCGGCGGCGTTCTATTTGGCGTGAAGGACTACGTCCCCGCCTTGATGGAATACGTCAAGAAATACGACGCCAGTCTCAACTTTTTCCACAACCTTGTCGCGGTAGATGGGCCGGCCAAGAAGGCCTGGTTCGATGTAACAAAGCCCGACACACCGGTCGAGCGGATTGAGATGGAGTTTGACATGATGCATGTCTGCCCACCACAAACGGCACCCGACTTCATTCGCGTCTCTGCGCTTGCCGACGCAGCCGGTTGGGTTGACGTAGATCAGGCCACACTTCGGCATAAGACCTACGACAATATATGGTCCTTAGGCGACGTGATGAACGCGCCAAATGCAAAAACAATGGCAGCCGCACGTATTCAGGCGCCCGTCGTGGCCGAGAATATTATCGCAGATATGCAGGGCGAATCGCCCGTAGCTCAGTATAACGGTTACGGATCTTGTCCGCTGACGGTGGAACGCGGCAAAATTGTCCTGGCAGAGTTTGGCTACGGCGGCGTAATGCTACCCAGCTTCCCCAAGGCGATTATAGACGGCACAAAACCAAGCCGTGCGGCGTGGTTTCTCAAAGAAAAGATATTACCCCCACTCTATTGGAAAGGCATGCTAAAGGGCCGCGAATGGCTGGCAAAACCCAAGGAAATTACTGCTAAATAAGCAGAATTTGCGATCCCCATCTTGCGGGGATCGCCATAACTCCTCAGAGACGCAAATGAAGATTGATATGACGCGCTACCTGCCCATTCTTACATGGGGGCGGGATTACAACCGATCTGCTCTCTCTAATGATCTTGTCGCGGCCTTGATCGTGACGATCATGTTGATCCCGCAATCGCTGGCCTACGCACTTCTTGCTGGCTTGCCACCTGAGGCCGGTCTTTACGCGTCCATCGTGCCGATTATTCTCTATGCTGTCTTCGGCACCAGTCGTGCGCTGGCTGTTGGCCCTGTTGCCGTCGTATCGCTGATGACGGCGGCGGCACTCAGTAATATCGTGGAACAAGGCACGATGGGATATGCCCTTGCGGCGCTCTCATTAGCGGGGCTGTCCGGTATCATTTTATTAACCATGGGCCTTTTTCGTCTCGGTTTTGTCGCGAATTTCCTCTCGCACCCCGTAATTGCGGGCTTTATCACGGCCTCTGGCATCATCATCGCCGCCAGTCAGCTCAAACACATCCTCGGGATTGATGCACATGGGCACAACCTGTTAGAGGTGGTGATTTCACTCACGCAACATCTATCAGAAATCAACTGGATCACCGCGATCATTGGCATCCTTGGCACTGGTTTCCTGTTTTGGGTACGCAAGGGGCTGAAACCTTTGCTGCAACGTTTTGGACTGTCCAATGGACTGACAGGGGTTCTCGTGAAAACCGGACCTGTTGCTGTCGTCGTTGCGACAACAGTCGCCGTGTGGGCGTTTGGACTTGCAGATAAAGGCATAAAGATCGTCGGCGAAGTGCCACAAAGCCTTCCACCGTTCACACTTCCGTCCTTCTCTACCGAGCTGCTTGGCCAACTGCTGCTTCCCGCGTTTCTGATCTCCATCATCGGGTTCGTGGAATCGATTTCGGTCGCACAAACCCTTGCTGCAAAGAAGCGTCAGCGTATCGACCCAAATCAAGAACTAATAGGCCTTGGAGCCGCCAACATTGGCGCATCGCTCACCGGCGGTTTTCCGGTCACCGGGGGATTTTCACGCTCGGTCGTCAACTTCGATGCTGGCGCTGAGACTCCTGCCGCCGGTATCTTTACTGCAGTCGGCTTAGCCATCGCAGCGCTGACGCTAACTCCCCTGATCTTTTTCCTGCCAAAAGCGACGCTGGCGGCCACCATTATTGTCGCGGTTCTTAGTCTTGTGGACTTTTCAATCCTCAAGCGTAGCTGGAATTACTCAAAAGCCGACTTCTCAGCAGTTCTTGCCACCATTGTCGTGACCTTGACTATGGGCGTTGAAGTGGGTGTTTCTGCTGGCGTCGGGCTGTCTGTTTTGCTGCATCTGTACAAATCATCCAAACCACATATCGCAGAAGTGGGCCAGGTCCCCGGGACTGAACATTATCGCAACATCCTGCGCCACGACGTGATCACCACGCCCCAAATTGTGACCCTACGCGTAGATGAGAGTCTGTACTTCGCCAATGCCCGCTATTTGGAAGATAAGATTCACAACCGTGTCGCCGGTGATAAAAAAATTCGCCATGTGATCTTGCTTTGCTCTGCCATCAATGAGATTGATCTCAGCGCACTGGAATCCCTCGAAGCGATCAATGAACGACTGAACGAAATGAACGTTAAGCTGCATTTATCCGAGGTTAAAGGTCCGGTGATGGACCGCTTGGAGCGAGAACACTTTTTGTCTCAGCTGTCGGGTCAGGTGTTCCTGTCACAATTCGAAGCCTACGAGGCTCTGAAAGTACTACCAAACGCATGACCAGCCGCTCCTTAAACAATGTTCCACTCAAATGAGGACCATACACAATGGCCTATACTGAAAAATTCCAAGCCCTTGCCGACCACGCCATGTCTCAAGTGCAAAATATTTTGCCGGAGCAGGTTGATGCGCTGCTTGCCGGTGGTGCCATCGCGCTGGACATTAGAGATAAGGAAGAACACGATGCCGGGCACATCGACGGGTCGTTGAACATAAGCCGCGGCAAGCTTGAAATGAATGTGGAAGGGCTGATTATCGACGTAGACGCAGTTATCTTGTGTTACTGCAATGCGAACAATCGAGGTGCATTGTCGGCAGCAACACTGCGTTCAATGGGCTACGCCAACGCAAGATACATCGCCGGTGGAATGAAGGCATACCGTGAACGCAATATCATTACTAACGAAGGGTAAAAAAATGAAACAAACTATTATTGATCTAAAACGTAGAAATATTTTAAAGAAAAGCCTTTTTGGTTTAACCGCTATTGCAGCGGGTACAATCATTACAACTAGCGCGAACGCTGACGAGCTACCTGAATTAACCGAAGATGATCCAATGGCAACTGGCTTAGGTTACAAAAAAGATACAGCCACTGTAGATGCAGCAGAACAGCCCAAGCACACAGCTGAGCAAAAGTGTGCTACTTGTGCTTTATATACGAGTAAATCAGCTACCGCAGGAGCCTGTGCTATCTTTGCAGGAAAGCAAGTTCGCGCGACAGGCTGGTGTTCAGCTTATGCTAAAAAAGCTTAAGTTTATAATATGCTAGTCGCATTACTTCTATGATTTTCGGCAGTAAAGCCGAAAATTAGTATGTAATGGCTCAGACTTGATCTTATTTTCAAAAGGCTAATGCACGGAAAAGAAGACGGCGGGGAGGGCACCTAAAGGGTGCCGTCCCTGGGCTATTAGTTTTCGAAAAATCACGATGAGCAGCTATAATACGACAAGCCGCCGACCTCACAGAACTCAGCTGGCTTCAGTCTATAGTATTTATCCTCCACGTTCTTCGGTTGCTCAGCGTATGGCTGCGTCATCACGTCCTGAAGCTCTCGAACCAGAGAATAGTTGCCCGCCGCCGCTTGCTGATACGCCGGCACAACGAACCACTCTCGCAAACTGTATTTTGGGTTGACGAGTTTCATCTGCCTGGAGATCTCCTTACGGGAGCGGGACTGAGCAGCATTCGCGCCGGTCGTGCTGGGGCTGTCGATAAGTGATGTCCATTTTGCGAGCCATTGTGACCAGCGTTTGTTCATCTCTTCGGGGTCTGCGGCATACGACGACGCCTGATAGAAGCTTTTTTGGAGTGGGCCAATGTCGTCAGGCAAGCTCGAAAGCTCGCGGAAGAAAATAGTGTAATCAACTGGCATTTCCACCATGAGTGTTTCGAGCTCACTGAACAACGCCGGGTGAAAAGTATCCAGCCCAAGTTTGGCTGCCCACATTGCTTCCATTTTCGTTTGCATCACATCCGCAAAGCCGCTTCGAATCTCGTCGAGCTGCTCCAGAGAATCCGGATGCGAGGCCAATAACGGCCGCAACGCCGCCCAAAACATGTGGAAGTTACGTTCCGCTGCCACGGGTTGGTTAAGGAACGAGAAGTGGTGTCCGCCACCCGTCCATGGCTGATATTGCGGGTCGAATACTTCGCAGAATCCAAATGGGCCGTAGTCCAACGTGAAACCACCGGCCGCGCAGTTATCGCCGTTAAAGTTCCCCTGGCAGTAGCCGACGCGGATCCAGTTAGCAACAAGTGACGTAAGACGGCTGCGGAACTCGCGCGCGAGCAACACCACTTTTTCAGCAGTGGTTAGTCTGGTGTCTATAACGTCACCGTATTCACGATCGATCAAGTGCAATACAATCATCTCGAGTTCCTGCATCGCTTTCGGGTGTTCCTGTTTACGGACACGGCGAGCGAAGAGTTCGAGTTGGCCGACCCGAATGAATGACGGTGCGACGCGCGTCGAGATGGCGACGGCCTCCGATATAAGCCTGTCGGGATCTTTCGAGCGCGAGCCCTCCGAGTACCACGGCCGCTTGACCTTCTCCGTTTTAGAAACATACAAACTCAGCGCCCGTGAGGTTGGCACACCGAGCGCGTGCATATGCTCCTGTGCCAGGAACTCGCGGATACTGGAACGCAGGACAGCGCGACCATCCGCGCCGCGGCAGTATGGTGTCCGGCCGCCACCTTTGAGCTGCATTTCCCAGCGTCGATCTTTGATGACGGCTTCAAGTACAGACACCGCGCGACCGTCGCCGTATCCATTGCCGGTTTGGAACGGGCACTGATGGGTGTATTCAGTACCGTAGATGGAAAGTGCGTAGCCACACGCCCAACCGACTTTACGCATCGGCGCAGGAGCCTGTGAGATGTCGCCGGAGAACATCCGCACGAAGTCGTCCGACTGTGCAATGCTGTCGGCCAAACCAAGTTCGCGAAAAAAATCTTTACTATGCGCGACGTACTCGGGGTCTTTGATTGGCGTGGGATTGACGGGGACATAGTGGCCCGTGAAAACTTGTCGCGGCGCGTGGTCGGCGCCGTTTGCTTTTGCGTCAGGGTCGCAGTTGAGCGTATCCATGAGTGAGTAGTTTGCCAGTTTTCCGAGCTCGTCGAGCGTCGTGACGGTTGGGGGTGTTTCCTGGGATGATACGTCAGGCGTATGGTGTTGATTATGCTCAGTAGTTGGCATGGCTAAGTTCCTTGTGTCTGGGAGTGCCTGGGATGGGACGGTTTTTACGCATGGTCTCCTATTTCATGGATTCCATAGCATCAATCCAGCTCTGGATACCGTTATCCGATTTGATCTGCTCAATTCCCTTACGAGTAAAGGTTCCTTCGGTGGCGATGGCGTCGCCGATCTCTTTGTAACTTAATGTCGGGTTTGCTTCGGCAAATGTGATTGAGCTACTGATGGAATGAACGACCATTTGGCGGGCGGTGGTTGGGTCCATGCCTTGCTTGGTACTCCAGTCTATCAAGGCTTGAATCAAAAAATAACTCCAGCCGTGTAAGCAGGCATGGGCCAGAGCTGTGTCAAATAGCGCTTCAGATGTGAGAGTTACCACTTGACCCAGCGAGGCGAATAACTCCTCAGCAAGAGGATTGCTTGGGAAAAGGGGGATTGGGCCGGCATTGACCTCTGCGCTGGTAGATGGAAGTGCTCGTACCAGTTCAGTTTGTTGTAATGCCGGGTACTGCCTGAGTTGTTCCAGACTGATTCCTGCGATGACCGATATGACGGTCTGTCCGGGCCGGAAGTTTATAGTTTGAAGTAAGTCGTCAAGATGCATTGGACGGACTGCAAGTAAAATAATATCGCACTGATCAACCACCTGCTGGTTGCTATCGGCAATGTTGCAATAACATTCTGCAGCCAGGTGACGGGCCATTGCTTCACCTCTGGGGGAGAGCAGTATGGATCGTTGGTCGTCACTGTTACGTAATCCTCTGACACAATAGCCTGCCAGGTGGCCTACACCAAGAATGCCCAAGTCTGTCATTTAAACTCCTTGCAGAAAAATCAATATAACGATCATATATGGTTTGAAATTGGTTAGGAAGGAGCAAAGACCGCCCGGGCAATGTTAAAAAAGCATAAAAAAACACCGGCTGTTGGGCCGGTGTTTTTTAAAAAGCTTTAGTTATAAAATATAATAAATATTATTTAATAAATAGCATTTCACGATACTTAGGCAATGGCCATAAATCATCAGCCACTAATGTTTCTAGCTTATCTGCTGACGCACGAGCATCGAGCATCAATCCGCATACGTCTTTAGCTAAGAAGTTCATATGTTCTTCTATCGTATCAAAATGATCTAATGCTATCGCTTCGCTTAGTTGCTCTACCGAAGCCATCATAGCGCTAGCTGTTTCGGCTACGGCACCGGGGGGTGAGTATTCTAGCGTTAAGCCCGTTGACGCAATACTGGACAAGTAACTGATAGCGGCTGGGAAGATCATGGTTGTTGCCATTTCGATTACGAGTTTGGCTTCAACTTCAATGGATAAAACATATTGTTCAGCATAAACCTCAAAACGACTAGCGAGTTCTAGCGGCGTAAACACACCCGTCCTGGAGAACAGGTCAATAACTTCTTGCGTTTTTAAGACAGGCAAAGCATCAGCGGTAGTCGGGATATTCTGTAAACCGCGTTCTTCCACTGCTGTTTTATGCCATTCTGGCGAATAGCCGTCACCACCAAAAATAACATTGCCGTGCTCTTCCATCAATTCTTTCAGAACGGCAAACACCGCTTCCGTTTCATTACTATTGTTGCTGAGGGCTGCTTCTAACTTACCTGCAATCCATTCCAGCGAATCAGCCAGCATGGTGTTCATAGCGACCAACGGGCCAGAGACAGATTGTGATGAACCTACTGCACGGAACTCGAAGCGGTTACCTGTAAACGCAAAAGGAGATGTACGATTTCGGTCACCAGGATCACGCTCAAATTGCAGGATTTGCGACAAGCCAAGATCCATCAAACCGCCACTGGTAGGAACATGAAGCGCGCCCGTTTTAATATCATCAAATACTTTTTCCAGCTGAGTACCCAAATAAACGGATAGGATTGCTGGAGGCGCTTCGTTTGCACCTAAGCGATGATCGTTTGCGGCAGAAGCGATAACTGCACGCAATAATGGTCCAAACTTGTGCACGCCACGAATTACTGCACCACAAAAGAGCAGGAAGTTAAGGTTTTCATGTGGCGTGTGACCTGGATCGAGCAAGTTACCTTGGGTCGCATTACCTACTGACCAGTTGACGTGTTTTCCAGAACCGTTAATGCCGGCAAATGGTTTTTCGTGTAACAAGCAAAGGAATCCATGTTTTTTGGCGGTGATTTTCATCATCGTCATTAATAACTGCTGATGATCTGCTGCAACGTTTGCGGATTCAAAATACGGTGCGATTTCAAATTGTCCCGGGGCGACTTCGTTGTGATGAGTTTTTGCCGGAATACCTAAACGATATAATTTGTCTTCGAAATCTTGCATAAATACCTGAACGCGTTCAGGTATGGCACCAAAGTAATGGTCATCAAACTGTTGGCCTTTAGAGAGCGGAGCGCCAAACAGAGTTCTCCCCGCCAACAGTAAATCAGGGCGAGCGTTTGCAAAGTTTTCGTCGATCAGGAAGTATTCTTGCTCAGCGCCACAGCTTGAATTTAATGTGGCGATATCTGTTTCACCCATTAATTTCAATACTTTCTGAGCGGCGCTATCCATCGCAGAGTTGGAGCGTAATAAAGGAATTTTCTTATCTAGCGCTTCACCTGTCCATGACATAAACACACTAGGAATCATCAATACAGCGCCATTAGCTGTATGCATCATATAAGGAGGGCTGGTTGGATCCCATGCTGTGTAACCACGGGCAGCATTGGTCATGCGCAAGCTGCCGTTCGGGAATGATGAACCATCTGGTTCACCCTTGATGAGCAAGCTACCCGTAAATTCGGTAATACAGGTGCCATCGGAATTAGTAATAATAAAACCATCATGCTTTTCTGCAGTGGCATTGGTCATAGGGTAGAATATATGAGAGAAGAACTTGGCACCTTTAGACATCGCCCAGTCTTTCATCGCCGCTGCTACGATATCAGCAGTACTCGGCTCTAGCACGGCACCCGATTGCACGGTCTTCTTAATCGCTTTAAAAGCAGATTTTGATAATGACTCTTCCATTTGATGTAAACCAAACACGTCACACGCCCATATTTTTTTGAGCGGTTGTGTCATTTCTGTTTCAAATGGTTTAGCGCTGGTGATTTCCTGAATCGCTTTTAAACGAGATTTATTACCGCTCATATGTATACTTCTCCTAGGCATCCTAGTGTTCATGATGGACAGGGTTAAGAAATTTTATCTATTATATAAAGCAATAACCGTGCCATATTAATGTGATGTGTTTTAAATAAACAGAGATATCTATGGGCACGTTCAATATTCAGGACAGGCGCGATATCAAAACGACTCACAATCAACTATTCCTTCAAACCATATTAATGCACATAACCGCCGCTAGTATAAGTTTTTTTACGTCATCATTTTCTGGTACGAAGCTTGATATTTTTAGAACATAATTATCTGTACTGGTAAACATTTCTTTGCCTAATCCACCGATAGTATCGTTATCGTTTTGAATCCAGTGAGTGCCCGTATGATTCGCACTGCATTAGAATGGCCTTGGAGTTGAAAAGGCACAGGATGACTGCGCTCCACTTGTTCCTATTACCTGACGATTATCGAACTTTACTATTGCGGACGCCTATAAAGTAGCGCATCTCATTCACGAACAACGCCTTGACGAGGGTTGGGTTCCTGTTGGTAGGAAGATAGGGTTTACTAACTTGAATATGTAGCCTATATATGGCGTGTGCGAACCAGTATGGGCCTATTTCTACGACAAATTTATACGACAAAACAGTAACTCAGCTTACTGGATCACTGAGTGAATGTTTTATTGGCGCGTACTCTGAACCCAAAATTGAGGCCGAGATAGTTTTTCACTTTCGTGATACTCCTTCTGTCGGTGCCACATCATCAGAACTGTTGGAGTGTACTGATTGGATTGCTCATCGGAGAACGGCAAACGGTAAGACAGCTTGGGCATAGTACTATTCAAGATTCAGAAAGATTCGAAATAGCACTATCTTGCAACTCAACGTTGTGTGAATTAGGCCATGGAGCAAATGTTCTGGGTAGCCCGCTTAAAGCCGTTATATATTAATATCAGTCCTTTCGAATCAAAGTCATGCGATACCGATTCAAGCAGGTGAGCTAGTTACAACTGGAACATTAACATCAGCATTCGCTATAAATGCAGGACAAGTCTGGTGTGCCAGCTTAAATGGGATTTCGTTACCGGACCTGAATATTTGTTTTTAAATATCGGTTTTAACCTAACAAATCATTGCAGTGGTCAAACCATTGAATGATGCATTATGTCTAAAAAAGAGGGTTTCAATGTTTAAGCTAGTATGCATATTTATCACATTATTTTTGTCGAGCTTTTTTCCTGTATGGGCGAATAATGACTTTTCGGTAGGCTTTAAAAAAATTGAAGTAACCTCAAAAGAAACGAATACAAACTTCCCCATGGCGGTTGTCTATCCAACCCATACTCCATCTAAATTGGTTAGGTTTGGGCCGTTTGAAATGGAGCTTTCGATAGGTGAAGCAATTGCAGAGGGAACGTTTCCGTTGGTGATCATTTCTCATGGGTCAGGAGGCTCTAATTTAGGGCACAGAAGTATCGCGTTTGCACTCGTTAAACAGGGCTTTATTGTAGGGATGCCATTGCACCCAGAGAATAATTATAAAGATAATTCTGCAGAGGGTTCGGTTAGGAATTTCAAGAATAGACCTCTGCATATTAAATCATCTATCGATGCTTTACTGTCAGTTCCAGAGTTTTCTGCGAGTATAGAAATTAACAAAATTGCCGTCGTAGGTCATTCGATAGGTGGTTATACAGCTTTGGCAACCGCCGGTGGTGTAGCTAATACAGGTCACATTATTGAGTTGTGTAAAAGTGGTCTTCAATTGAATGAGCCTTTTTGTGGCGTGGTAAAAGACAATCAAATGATGTTCGTGGAGATTCAAAACAAACGTGACGAACGCGTTAAGGCAATAGTTCTAATGGCTCCGGTAGGTATGTTGTTTAATTCGGAAGACGCCTTAGCTCAGGTTAATATTCCAACGCTTCTTCTCAGGGCTGAAAAGGATAATGAGTTAACTGAGCCTTACGAATCAGAACTCATTGCTCGGAATTTTCAAAACAAGAAATTGCTTACTTATCAGACAATTAAAAATGCAGGGCACTATTCGTTCATAACACCGTTTCCAGATAGTATGAAAAGTGATCTTGGCATTGTTGCGCAAGATCCAGAGGGGTTTGATCGCAATGCGTTTCATGACACGCTAGGAATAAAAATAGGTAGTTATCTGTTGAACGCACTTAATTAAAAAATCGACTGATTAAGTACCTTGGCGATTAATTTATTGTTTATCTCTTGGAGTGATCTGTGAATATTAGGAAAGCTGAAGGGAGAAGACTGCTCTCGGCAGCTTTGAAATATACGAGGAGTGATATTGTTACTGTCAATGTTTCTCTATCCTCTGTGCCTGCCTATAAAAAATATGGCTTTAATTATACGGGTGATGTATCCATATCAGCAGGTTTGGTGTACCAGCCTAATGGAAGTTGAACTTGAAAAAATTAACCAGCAGGCCGCGAATCCCGCGGGTAGGGCGATATCTGAAAGCGCAACAAAGATTAGATTTAATGTTGCAGATATCGACGCTGCTTTACGAAAAGTGAAAGCCTATGGGCTAAAGGCTGAAATCATCAGAAGTAGCTGGGGTTCTACGATAAATATTTTTGATCCTGATGGTAATAGGGTCGGCATCAGGGATGAGATTGGATTTCGTGATCAAAACTTAGCCTAGTAAATGCATCAAGGCTCGTTCACTTTGGGACTGGGAACTATAAAATAAAGTAAGCTGTAGGACAGAACAGGATGTAGAAAAGATCCATTAATGTCGCTTATTGGTTTAATATCTGACTAAATTCATCTGCGATAAAATCAAATACTCGACGAACTCTAAGGCTTGTTCTTAATTCTTGATGGCAAACTAACCAAATGGGCAATTTCATTACTGGCCCCATGTGTTCGAATGCACGAACGAGGCTTGTTTCTTTGTCTCCCATATCTTCAGGGAAAAAGATCACTCCCATTCCTTCCTTGCAGAGCTCAAGCTGTAATAACTGGAATGAAGTAATCAACTGAAAATTATGCTTCGATAGTTGCCAGCCTTGTTGATTGAGTCTATCCGATACCATGTTACTTCGGTCAAAGGCGATGATTTGGATATCGGTGAGTTCTGAAAAATCTTTGAAGGGTGGGAGCTGCTCTAAGTAATCTTTAGTCCCGTAGAGCCATATGACTTCCTCTCCGAGTTTTTTAGCGATCAAGTCGTTTTGCGTCGGGCGAAAGCTCCGAATAGCAATATCGGCCTCGCGCCGTTTAAGATCGCTGGCTGCGTTCGTCACGATCACTTCTATATCAATACCGGGTTCTTCTCGGCGTAACTTCGCGATTATTTTGGGTAGCCTGACCGTAGCATCTAACTCTCCGGCAGAAATAATCACAGAGCCTTCAAGTTGTTGAGATTGACCAGTGGCGGCTAATGAAAACTGCATAGCGGCATCACCCATTACGCGAGCATGCTCTAGTAACTCCATTCCACTGTCAGTCAAAACTAGCCGCTGTCCAACCCGCTCAAATAACGTGATACCAAGATCTGCTTCAAGTGCTGAAACTTGGCGGCTTAAGGTCGGCTGTGTTAAACCTAAAGCCTTGGCTGCTGCAGATAAAGTTCCTTCTTCTGCCGTCACTAAAAATGTACGAGTGTGATTCCAATCGAAATTTACAGCGCTCCAATTCATACGAATATGCATACCTATTATTAAGAAACCACAATATATCTACTATTTTTGTATCGGTATAGTGGTTGCCAATGAAGTGATATGTGGAGAACAGCTTATGACTACTCTTGTAGTGGGTGCCAGTGGGGCAACTGGTCGGTTGCTGGTTAGGCAGTTATTAGCGCAAGGGCAGAAGGTAAAAATTATCGTTCGCTGCGTTGATAGTTTACCGGATACCTTAAAACAAAATGATCATCTCATGATCACTCAAGCCAGCCTCTTGGAAATGACAGATGCCGAGCTACTAGAGCAAGTGAAAGGGTGCAACGCCGTTGTTTCGTGTCTTGGTCACAACTTAACCTTTAAAGGAATGTTTGGTCACCCAAAGCGTTTGGTTACGGGTGCGGTTCAACGTTTATGTAATGCCATTGAGAAGACCGCGCCTGCTGCTCCTGTAAAATTTATCCTAATGAACACCAGCGGCAACCAGAATAAGCGAGCGGGAGAAAAGGTGTCGACGGCACAATTTATCATTGTCAGTCTGATAAGGTTTTTGCTACCCCCTCATGCCGACAACGAGTTAGCAGCAGAGTATTTACAATCAAATTTTGGAGCTAAGCAAAAAGTGATCGAATGGGTTGCGGTGCGTCCCGATAGCCTCATTGATCACGAGTTAGTCACTCAATATGATGCCTATGCATCTCCTGTACGCAGCGCTATTTTTGATGCGGGCAAAACGAGCCGCATCAACGTTGCGCACTTCATGTCTGAGCTGATTATTCACGGCGAAATATGGAATAAATGGAAGCACCAAATGCCTCTGATTTACAACGGGCAGTAATGCAACGGATAAAATAGATGATCAACTGCCCTATATTGGGGCAGAGATCTGGTCTTGTTCTCAGTGGTTACCTATTCCTTCAAAACCATATCAATGCACATAACCGCCGCTAATATAAGTTTTCTTACGTCATCATTTTCTGGTACGGAGCTTGATATTTTTAGAATATAATTATCCGCACTGGTAAACAGTTCTTTGCCTAATCCCGCCCATTTTTTAGAAACATGGGCAAATTCTTCTCCATCATTTTTAAAATGGAAGTCCCAGCCGGTCCATTTGCCTTCTAGCTTGCAAATTGTTTTATCATTTTTATTCAATACATCAAACTTTCCGCCAATTGAAAACAACTTCTGTTCAAACCCACCGATCGTATCGTTATTGTGGTCAGTAACAGTCACTTTCGACAGAAAAATTGAAATACCCCGCTGGATGCGAACAATAGGCTGTCCATCCGGCGTTCTTATTTGAATGTCGAATGGCGTCATTCGTTTATAGTCGGTAAAACGTAAAAATTTAGTGAAAATGCCTAAAGATGGCTCTCTGCATTCCATAATGATTTCTCCCGTTGAAGGGTCATAAATATCAAAATTATTGGCCGCCTTAAATATTCCTGTATGTTCTTTAACCAAAAATAAATTATTATTAATTACATCGTTCATATTTAATTTAGATCCATTAGATAGCACCCCAGAAAAAGGGATAAATGATGTGGGTGGTCAAATTCACTTGCTGCCTGCAGCTATCGCCGCTGCTAAGTCATCTTTCATTTGCATTGAAATCCGTGAACGCTCCAATGCCATCTTAGCGTGATGCTTTGCAGCATCACGCATGGCAGCATCACCGACGGAGGCCAGTGTTTGCAGCGCTTTTTGTAGCCGGACAGACACCTCGACCGTGCTCGCGCCATCGCGGGCGATAGAGGTGAACGCATCATCAAACATGTCGTGAACGGAGAGCTCAGGCATTTCTACACGATCATACTTCGGCATCTGTTCTTCTTTAGCG
Source organism: Neptunomonas antarctica (assembly GCF_001305295.1). Lineage (GTDB taxonomy): Bacteria > Pseudomonadota > Gammaproteobacteria > Pseudomonadales > Balneatricaceae > Neptunomonas > Neptunomonas antarctica. Next base: position 183,342 of record NZ_LJSI01000042.1, on the reverse strand, counting down.
AGTATCGGTTCATTCCATTGGATAAAAAGCCGAAGCAGCGTTCCGATAATATCAATCGCCGTGCCGGGGTCATTGACTGCAGGGGATAAAGCCCGACCTGCAATCTCGGATAATACGACTAAGCCGAATCGAGGGTCGTCATCGAAAAGGCGGGCGCGCCCTATCTGAAATGATTCGGCGATCTTCTTGCAATCATTCCATGTCTGATCACAGGGGTGGCCACTAATATATGCCAACGCTTTATCAGGTGTTGCAAGCATGCCGGGTAGAGCCGCTACGATTATTTGTACCTGCGCTTGTTCTGCCCATGCTTGCAGTGCAGACACATCGATATGTTGCACATAACCGATGCTTGGTGCGAAAACGGGGCGGGAGCGTCCTTGGAAAGTCACCGGTGCACAGCGTAGCGTTGGATAGGTCTGTCTAAGCTCAAAGGCCCTGGCAGTGGTTCTTTCAACCTTTTCTACGGTCGAACCCAGACGTCCGAGACGGGCGATGCAGTCAACCCAGTAAACAAATGTGATGATCACCATACTGAATACGATCGCCGTCAGGACAAAAAGTATGAAGAGACCGGCGGTATCGAAGTAGTGATTTTTGACGGCTGTTAAAGCGACGATACTAAAAATGAAAGCACCAACAAAGGTAGAAAGGGCATTCTGGGATGTGTCGTCGGCCATGACCAGTGTGAATGACCTCGGAGTGGCGGTGCTGCTGGCTGAAGCATAAGCGGACACCATCGACGATACGGAAAAAGTAGCAATGACCAGCATGCTCGCAGCCATAATAGAGAGAAGCGTTTCGATAGATTCTTCCGCTATCGTAGGTAGTATGTGCGTTAAGAGAGTGCTATCAGCAAGTTTTGCGACGAGTGCTGCCACGACTGAGAGCAGGCAAACGAACATGGGTTTCACCCAAAGCCGTTCACTAAAACGATTCAGCTTAAATCTTAAGCGATCTATTGAAACCAGATAAGACATTTCGATCTCCTTAGCGCCACATTAGGCTGAACTCTCTGATCGTGTAAGACTCGTGTGATTCTTGCGGCTAATCAAGTACTAAATTTAATGGATGCTATTCTTTTGCTTTAAGCAGTGCAGCTACCGCCTTTTTGGCTGTTGTGATCAATCCCAGGTCCTGTTGAACTTGCAATCGGGCCACCAGCCCCTCGTACAATAATTCGATAATCGAGGCGAGGTTAGTATGAGAGCCTTCTATATCAGCATCTTCGATAAAAGCTAAGCGACGCTTTGTCTCAGCAAGTGATGCTACCTTGTGGGCGATAGCCACCTTATGAATAAAGTTATCTTCATCGGGGTACTCGCCACTTGCATTGAGAAATATACAGCCACTGAAATGCTGACTCTTCACCAGCGCTTCTAATTCATCGAAGCGGGCAAGCATCAACTGTTCCGCAGACAGCAGCTGATAATCATCCCGCTGCCATCCAGCCTGCTGGCGCTGACTAAAGACGAGTAAGGCGTCTCTGATTAAGATCTCTTTTGATTCGAAGTGGCGATACAGGGTGGTTTTTGAAATGCCGGAAACCTCCACAATACGGTCAATACCGGTTGCATGAAACCCCTCGTTCATAAATAGATTCAGTGCTATTTCAATCAACTGTTGCTTCTTTTTGGACACAATAAAACTCAATTTAGTAGCCGTAATCTGGCTATGATAACAAAACAGTACAGATTTGTAACTTTGTGTTGACCGGGTGTGTTTAAATCAATAAGGTACAGATCTGTACCGTTTTGGTGTCAAAAAAACCGAGGTGAATATGACCACTCTTTATAGCTTTCCTTTTTCACTACCCTGTTACCGGACTCGCCTGGCTGTCGGCTTGCTGGCGCATCCTGTTAACGTTATCGAAAATATTACGGGTTGGATGTCGCGCTTTGAAAACTTAGCCGGTTACCTCAAACCTGTAAAAATGTCAGGTAACTAGTATGTCTGTCACTATACAAGCTGTATGTTTTTCAGCTGAATCGGAAGATCAGGAAGCGCTTTTGGACAGTGTCCTGACAGAGCAGGTATTCCTCAGTCAGGCTAATCGAAAAATGCTAGCCTGGGCAGCAGCGCTCGCTTGCCGGGACCAGTCTGTGATTGCTTTAGTTAAAAACTGCTTAGGAGCACTCGCTGAAAATGAAAAGCGCGAACTGCTGTTCGCGGTAAACCGCATGTCAGTTACTAACCCTTATTTTGTCAGCCGTGGAGTTATTGATCTGGCAGCGGGGGGCACGTTAGACGCACTCAGCTTACGCTCGTTTGAAGATATCAAGGTAACCAACGAGATTGCTTACCACTATGCCTGTGTTGGCGTTTCTATGGTAAATGGTGGTTATAACTGTTTTCGCAGTCACAGCAGCAGTTTAAGGCAACTCGGCGAGACCGATCAGGCGATTGACCAGGCGCTACGGATTACCGCTGCGCTGATGGCGGCCCGGCAAATTTCCTTTAATCAAACGGTCTTATAAAACCAGTGCAAAACATGGAGCTTAAGCCTAAATTCATGTAGCCGGGTGAGATCTGAGCATTTTTGTATTTATGTTGCGCGGCAGGTCGCTATAATGACGCCACCGCTTATGTGCGAAATGAATGAAGGAAACATAATGTTCGAAGATCTGCATCTGAAAATACGCATCCTTGAAAAATCTGATTATCCGCAGCTTAAAGACTTGATGGATTCGATTTATGACGATATTGGAGGAGCGTGGCCAGAACATACGATCTTTAAGCTGATGGAGGATCTGCCCGAGGGGCAGATCTGCCTGGTTGACCGCGATACTATCGTGGGGGTAGCGTTATCGGTACAGGTAAATTATCTGCGTTTCAGCAACCCGCATACCTATGATGATTTGATCAGCGCCAAAGAAACCATTCTTAATGATTCCGCAGGCGATGCGCTTTATGGCTTAGATGTGCTGATCCATAAGGATTACCGCGGGTTCCGTTTAGGCCGGCGTTTATACGAAGCCCGTAAAGAGTTATGCCGACAGCACAATTTACGGGCGATTTTAGCGGGCGGGCGTATCCCTAACTATTATCAGCATTCCGATGAAATGTCGCCGGCTGAATATATAGAAGCGGTTGATCATAAACGCATCTACGACCCTATCTTAACATTTCAGTTGTCGAATGATTTTCAGGTTACGCGCCTGCTTAAGCAATATCTGCCGGAGGATGAAAAATCCCAGGGCTATGCCACCTTATTGGAATGGCGGAATATTTTCTTCGAACCGGAAAGCAGCGTGCTCGATACACGTAAAACCCTGGTGCGTATTGGTGCGATCCAATGGCAAATGCGCGAAGTAGAATCCGTTGAGGAAATGCTAAAGCAGGTCGAATATTTTATTGATGCGTTGTCCAATTATAAAAGTGACTTTGCGTTATTTCCTGAATTTTTCAATGCGCCGCTGATGGGCTTAAGCCCTAACCAGCGCAACCAGACCGAGGCGATTCGTTTTGTAGCGAGCTTTACTGAGCGTTTTAAAAACGAAATGTCGCAAATGGCGGTGAGTTACAACATCAACGTGATTACCGGTTCCTTACCGCTGGTAGTAGATGATCAGCTCTACAATGTCAGTTACCTGTGCCGTCGGGATGGTACGGTCGAGTCACAAAGCAAAATTCATATTACGCCACATGAGCGTCGTGACTGGGTTATTCAGGGGGGGAATGAGTTACGCGTCTTTGAAACAGACGCGGGCCGTATCGGCATTCTGATCTGCTACGATGTTGAGTTCCCCGAGTTGGGCCGAATACTTGCCGAACAAGACATGGATATCCTCTTTGTGCCTTTCTGGACGGATACCAAAAACGGTTACTTACGTGTTCGCCATTGTGCACACGCACGTGCAATAGAAAACGAGTGCTATGTGGTCATATGCGGGAGCTGTGGCAACTTGCCACAAGTAGAAAACCTGGATGTGCAATACTCGCAAGCGTCAGTATTCTCGCCATCAGATTTCGCTTTCCCACATGATGCAGTCATGGCTGAAACAACACCCAATACAGAAATGATTATGTTCAGTGATTTGGACTTGGATAAATTGAAATCTGTGCGCAGTGAAGGCTCAGTCAATAACTTAAAGGATCGTCGAACGGATCTTTACAGCCTTGACTGGAAAGGCGTTAAATAAAAGTAAAAAGGGAGCCTGTCGATGATATTTGCAAAAGGTTTTACTGAAGCACGGGTGAAAACGGCCTCTGCTGAAATTAATCTGGTGCATGGTGGTTCGGGAGCGCCCCTGCTTCTTTTACATGGTTACCCGCAAACTCATGTTATCTGGCGAGAAGTCGCTAAGCATCTCATGAATCATTTCCATGTTATCTGTCCAGACTTACGCGGTTATGGTGATAGCTCAAAACCGCCGAGCACTGAGGATCATTCTCCTTATTCAAAGCGTGTGATGGCGCAGGATATGGTCGAGGTAATGGCTTCTTTGGGTTATCCGGAATTTTTTGTGGCGGGTCATGATCGTGGCGCCAGAGTGGCACACCGAATGGCGCTCGATCATCAAGAGAAGGTCAAAAAAGTCTGTGTGATGGACATCGCACCGACCTATCATATGTTTCAGAATACCGATCAGGCGTTTGCCACAGGTTACTATCACTGGTTCTTCCTGATTCAACCTAATGGGCTACCTGAGCACATGATTGGCGCCGATCCCGCTTATTATCTTACCGAAAAAATGAAGCGCTGGAGTGCGCCCGGTGCAGTATTCAGCGATGAAGCGATGGCTGAGTATATACGCTGTTTCAGTACGCCAGAATCGATTCATGCCAGCTGCGAAGATTATCGTGCTGCCGCGAGTATCGACCTGCAACATGACGAAGAGGATATCGATAAAAAAGTTAACTGCCCACTGCTTGTCTTATGGGGTACGAAGGGGTTTGTACACCGTAGTTATGATGTCTTGAATGTATGGCGCGAGCGAGCTGAAAAAGTAGAGGGTAGAGGGGTAAACTGCGGACACTTTCTTCCGGAAGAGGCGCCTGATGAAGTCGCCGCTGAATTGCATCGGTTTTTTACTTAGAACCTTTACTTAGAACCGTTACTTAGGTGCTTTGCTTAGGCTCTTTACTTAGATAGTGCCCACGAATGATTAATAGTGGGTCGTATTTATCAGTAATTACGCATTATCGTTCCAGTCCAGGTCGCAGCAGAAAACCCGTATATCGCTTCCCACCCGGAATGCCTGAGACAGGGTGACACACATCTGAGAGTCGGCAACCGACAGGTAAGGCTTGCTGACATAAGTGGTGCCCGGCCGTTCTAGGGCACGGTAGTGATAGGGGCGATGTGACCAGTTGGCATGGTTACCACAAAGTAGCGGAGCGAAGCGAAGTTCGATTTTTGAATGGTGGCGTGGTGCATAAATGCTGTTGGTGATTTGGCAGCCCGCTTCATCCAGTAAGTAACTGCGTGCTGTTCTTGGATCGCTGAAAAGTTGAGCACTACTTTGCTGTAAATCCTTGTGTTGCGTAAACTCACCGACTGCGCGTTGAAACAGCTGTTGTATAAGTCGTGTTTCTTGTTGTCGAGTGTTTCTTTGCTGGGTGTGCAGATGTCTTTGGGTATTTAACAGCAGGTCAATTTTATTTGATTTACCGGTATGGGGCAGCAATTCTGCGGCGGGACGAGCAAAATAGAAGCCTTGCATCATGTCGGCGTTCGCAGCAATAGCCACGTTTGCTTCGCGTTCTGTTTCGATCCCTTCCAGAACCACCAAGCTGCCGGCTTCGTGGAGTAAAGCAATTATCCCGGACAATATACGTTCAACTCTTTTGCTCAGGCCTGCCTGTCGAACCAGGTTACGGTCAATTTTTACTATGTCAGGTTCAAGTTGCCAAATTCGATCAAAGTTAGAGTGGCCGGCACCAAAGTCATCGATAGCGATGAGGCAACCGAGCTGACGGAAGTTGTCAATGAAGTGCTGTAAGCGGGCCAGATCGTTTATTTCGTTTTCTAAAATCTCAATAACTAAGCGGTGTGGTGGAAGTCCGGATGTGTTGATCAGACGCTGAGTGAAGCCGATATCGGGCTGCTCGCTGATCAGTGACTGGCCATTCAGGTTTATGAACAACCATTCATGGCTTGAATGCTGACGGGTAAAGTTCTCTACGTGCAGTGTGCGGCACAGGCGATCCAGCTCAAGCATCTCCTGACCATTATCAGGCAGGGCAAACAATTCAGCGGGCGATTGCGGTGAACCGTTGGGCAGCTTAGCACGCACTAAACCTTCATAACCGATGGCCCGGCGATGTGCGATGCTGTAGATCGGCTGAAAATGACTGGTAAGCATGCTGTCGTGATACGGCCTGAAAATAGCGGAAGAATCGAGTGAGCTATTATTATTCGGGTCGTATAGCGTCGATCTGAAAATTAAATCACTCATATCAATGACGCCTCTGTGTTTGTTCCAAGCCGGTTAGCGCTTTATCTACCAATGCCAAAAGTTCATTGATGGCTAAAGTAGCTTTTTCGAAATACAGTTTGGCCTCTATCTGTGGATGGGCAGAATTAAGGAACTCCTGTTCCAGGCAGACGAGAAAGTCGCTAATGGCTTCTCTGGAGTTATGCAGGTTCATCGGGTTGCTTTTGCTATGCCCCAGTGTGGCAAAAGCGGATGCAGATAGCCGTTGGACTTTTTCATGCAGGAAACGCAGTCGCACCCGCTGAGCCGCGCTGCTGAATCGTTCTGCAGCGATACCTGTTCCCAGTGCCCGCGCTTGGCCTGTCCACTCAGCGGTTTGCACCACCTCCTGCCAGATGCAGCTCAGATAACTCTGTTGCTCCTGGCTCAGCGCCAGTTCGCCGGCAATATCTTCAAACAGGAAAATGGTAGTGCGGATCAGCTCATGGTGGTTCAGTAGGTTTTTAGCGGGATCGCATACTGATCCCTGACCTATCTGATGCCACTGACCCAACAGTGGCTGCCACGCCGTTGTATGGGTTGAGTTGAGCTGTTGCGCCCGATGGATGCTTTTATCGAGTCTGGCTCGAGTCATGGACAACTCGGCTTTCATGCTGATATCCCCGGCTAATAACCCCGTACTTAAGCCTCGATGTCGCTGAAAATCGCCAAGTAGCGTACGTAACAGTTTTAGCTCGCCAATGTTGGCGGTGAGGCGCTTTTGTCGTTGCCATGTCATGTTCCGATACAGCGAGTAGAAAGACAGCATCATACAAGCCAGTAGGATAATAACTAATAGAGGAGACCATTGCAGATCGAAGAGTGTGATCATGATTATTACTCCGTAAGCTGGGCAAGATGGCGGGCGATAGTGCGGGTTTGGTCGGCGGCATGCAAATTATCGATATTGCCCTGAGATACCTGATCGGCGAGCGTAGCGATTTCGGTAACGGCCAGACTTTGCTGCTCTGTACTAACGGCGACCTGTAGTACCTGTTCTGTCAATTCCTGTGTGCGGCTATAAGCTTGATCAAGCCGGGACCCCACGACTTCCGAGCTACGCAGGCTGTGTTCAGCATGCGCAGACAGGTCGGACATCTTGGCGGAGGTCGATGCAATATGTTGCTGAACCGTCTTAATGCTGAGAGTGATCTCAGCCGCTGATTCCTGACTATGGCGGGCCAGGGTACGTACTTCGTCAGCGACTACCGCAAAACCTCTGCCACTTTCACCTGCCCGTGCCGCTTCAATAGCGGCGTTTAGTGATAGCAGGTTAGTCTGGTCTGCAATGCCCTGAATAACACTCGACATCTGACTGATCTGTTGGGAATTGTTACTCAACTCGTTCATCAGCACATTGGTAGCAACCGCCTGTTCGACGATACCTGCGACACTCAGGACCAGTTCGCGCAAATGATAGATGCCATCCTCAAGTTGCTTGCTGGCGTCCACGCTGGTTTGCCGCGAGGCATCGGCCAATCGGGTGACCTCATGGATACTGACGTTAAGCTCTTCGACTGCCGCAGCGGCAGTACCTGCCGCATCGCTTTGTCGCTCAGCACTCTGAGTCACGCTGATGGCGCTTTGTTCAAGCTCCTGAGAAGAGTGGGAAATTTCCTCAAGGCGTTGCTGGAGGAGTAATTGTTGGCGGTTGGACATATTCAATAGTTGTCGAAACTGGCGTGTCAACGGTTGGAGTAGAAGCCATTCTGAGCTACCAGGTAGCTCAGGTGTTGCTCTGGCTGCTCCGACCTGACAGCTTTTGCTAAGCCGTAATATTTCACTCTGTAGAAGCCATAAGCTAGATGCGCCGAGGTATCCGGGGAGTAGTATTAAGGACCATAGCGGTTGAGCAGGGAAGAATCCAGCCAGCAGTACACTGCTAATTGACGTGAGTAGTAGCGCTATAATCACGCCATTAATACCAATGTGATATAGCAGCAGAAACACCGGGTAGCTTAACCACAACATAAGGATTCGCTCCAAAAAGCAAAAAACCTTCGTAGCCGCGGGTAAAAAAGGCTAAGAAGGCATCATTGCCGAAAAGTAGATTAGTTCTACGTGTTAAGTAAGTGTTAAGCAAAAATCAGGCCAGATGTAGCACGAGCTGTGTGCTATGCGTATATTCCAGCCGGCCAGTCCGTTGTTGAGTGCTCTATTGCCCTGTTATCTTTCGTGAGGCGGGAGTAGTGCACCAGAATAGGGCGAGAGGTAACGCGAAAGCGCCACTTGTTAGATACCCGAATCAGAGTGGGTTTTTTACGCAACACTATTTAACCACACTAAAAACATGACATTTCGCATAAATGGGTTATCCATAGCATTACTCTTTCGTTCCCGTTAAAATTCCGCGTTAAACCCGCCTGCCACGTCAGTATCCAGAATTAAGTGAGTTCGCCACATGAGTAGAAAGATTGAATTATTAGCACCCGGTGGGGATGTTGAAGCGATTAAAGCCGCCGTTATTGCCGGTGCCAATGCCGTATATTGTGGCTTAGATACCTTCAATGCCCGTAACCGCGCCACTAACCTTTCTTTTGAAGACTTGACGGGCATCTTACGCTTAGCGCACAAATATGATTGCGAAGTGTTTTTGACCTTAAATGTGGTCATTCTCGAGCATGAAGTCCCGGGAATGATTAAGTTATTGAACAAGCTGGTTAACTCAGGGCTAGACGGCATCATTGTTCAGGATCTGGGTGTGTTCAATTTAGTTAAGAAGCATTTTCCATCGCTCGACATTCACGCCTCAACGCAGATGACAACGGTGAACGAAGGGCAAATTCTGTTCTTAGCAAAAATTGGCGCATCTCGCGTTAACTTGTCGCGCGAGTTAAATATTGGCGAAATCAAAACTATGACGGCGCTGGCACACGAGCATAATGTGCTCACAGAAGTCTTTGTTCATGGCTCTTTGTGTATCGCGTTTTCTGGCCAATGTTATTCCAGCTCAGTGAGTGTTGGTAATTCAGGTAACCGTGGCCGCTGCAGCCAGGCGTGTCGTGATGAATATGAAATTACTGAGGCGGGCAATCGCTTTCCGCTTAACCTGAAAGATAACTCTGCGTATTTCGATTTGCCGCAGTTAGTCGATGCACAAGTAGATTCATTAAAAATAGAAGGGCGCATCAAAGGCGCACACTATGTTTATACCGTGGTAGACACCTGGCGTAAGCAGGTAGACCAGTTTGTTAAAACAGGAAAGCTACTGGCCGACGATTCCAACTTACACCGGGTTTTTAACCGCGACTTTACGAACTCATTTTTACAAGGCAATCTCACTAAGGATATGTTTATCGACAATCCTCGTGACCACAGTGTTAAACACGCCGTTGATAACAGTAACGCAATTTCTGTGGTGCAAGTTCAGGAAGTAAGAGAAGAACTCTACACCCAGAGAAATGATCTTGGCGCTGAACTCGCTGATAAAATCAAATACCTCAGCATCGCTAAACAGCCTTTGGCATTAGCTTTTACGGGCGAGCTCAACGAACCTTTGTGTTTAACCATGACCATTGGGGATGACGACAAAGTTTACACGGTGCAAACCGAATCAGCGCTCAGGGTGGCCACCCAACTAACGATAGATAAGGCAGCATTAGAGAAGCGTTTTAAGAACTTCGCCATCAGCGATTACACGGTCGAATCTTTTGACTGTAGCGGTTTGGCGAGTGACTTAAGTCTGCCGTTTAAAGAACTGACCGTATTAAAAAACCAAGCGGCCTTATTGCTCAATAATTCCGTAGAAATCATTCCACACGTTGACGTAGCGCCGTTAGTCAGCCATAAAAAAGCCACCAGCAAACCGACTTTGTCGATATTGATTGCTGACGAAAAAGATAGGTACTTGTGCGACCTGACAGACGCCGATGTGTATTTCAAGCTGCCAGAAAGCTGGAAAAAAGACTGTGATAAGCACATCGATATTTTCCGGCGCAACCCCCACTTGATCCCATGGTTTCCTGCCGTATTAATTGGCAAAGATTACGACGAGTCTGTGCGACTATTAGAAGAAGTTCGACCAGCCCGTATCGTCAGCAACAATACGGGCATTGCCTACAAAGCATTTGAAATGGGTATCGAGTGGATTGCCGGGCCGTTCTTAAATACGACCAACTCTTACGCCTTGTTAACGTTAAAAGAAGAATTGAACTGTGCCGGTGCCTTTATTTCAAACGAAATTAACCGTATGCAAATTAAAAAAATTGCACGCCCGGAAAACTTCAAAATGCTCTACAGCATTTATCACCCGATTCTGATGATGACCAGTCGCCAGTGCTTCTTCCAGCAAACTGTTGGCTGTAAAAAGCCGAGCATCGAAGATGGTTGTATGCTGAAATGTGAAAAAGCCACCACGATTACCAATGTCAAAGGCGTTTCTTTTGCCATTGATAAACAGAAGGGCGGCTATCCGAGCATCTATAATGACGAGCAGTTCCTGAATTTCGATATCGTTAATGATTTGGCTGATCAGTTTGATGAATTCTTTATCGATTTAACCAATATTGGCGCCGGCTCCAAAGTGGAACAAGACAAAGCACAGTTGGTGACCCACTTTGAAAACTTCCTGAATGGCGATAACCAGGCGCAGCAGCAGTTGAACAATATGATTACGGTGTCTACTAACGCGCAATACAGCCAGGGTCTGTAAGGTGCCTGGTTGTGAGGTAACTGTAAGATGGTAGTGGCCTTGCCAATTTTGTATTCACTACAAAACTGCCCGTATGCAATGCGGGCAAGGCTGGTCATATTATTAGCTCAGCAACCGGTATTGTTGCGGCCTATCACGATGAAGAATAAACCCGCTGAAATGTTGGCAGTTTCTCCAAAAGGTACAGTGCCTGTTTTGATTCTCAGATTGCCCGCCGATATAGATAATAAAATAAAAGAAAAACAACAGGTTATAGATGAAAGCTTAGATATTATGTTGTGGGCATTACAGCGTAACGATCCAGAAAATTTACTCTATTCTGAGCGAGCAGATGCGCTCCCTGAAATGCTCAAAATAATTGAAGAGAATGACAAACAATTTAAGCCCAGTCTGGAAAAATACAAACACGCAAAACGTTTCCATGAAAAGACTGAAGAATCTTTTCGCCTTGCGTGTGAGCCTTTTATTCAACGGCTAGAGCAACGGTTAACGCAACATGAATTTTTAATGGGCGCAGCCCCCAGCTTACTTGATTACGCGTTACTCCCTTTTGTTCGACAGTTTTCCAAAGCCAACCGGCACCTGTTTTTGCAGGGTCCGTATTCTCATCTGCAGCACTGGTTAAATCATCATGTACAAAGCCACTTGTATGCCAGAGCTATGTTTAAATATCCGTTATGGTTAGATAGTCATGAAGAGTTTGTCTTTGGTGAATGAACCACCTCTCCTCAATCTACGCCTCAGCCTACACCTTAGTTAGCTTCTTACCAGAGACTGGTTTTATACTCAATTTCGCGATTAAGCCCTTTTGATTAATGAGTAGTTAACATTCAATTGCTATGAATGGTAAGCTTCCTGAAGCAGTATTCTAGCCCATTGGTCTATAGTTATACTGGACGCACATAATCAACTGTACTCGAACAATTTCACGTTGCCTCTGCATCCTGATGAGTGGGACGTTCTGTTTTCATTTTGCTTTCCGAAGGATCTAATACATGTGGTTACGCACGAGTTGTGATTTGACGTTCGATATTACAGTACCAACACCTTTCATATTAATGTTGCGGCCACGCAGTGGAGCTCAGCAATGGATAGCACGCGAAGAATATAGGATCGTGCCGTCTATGCCTGTATACGAATTCACGGATAATTACGGTAATCTGTGTCAGCGCCTCGTCGCCCCTCCCGGGACTTTCTCTGTGCACATTGTCGCTGATGTGATGACCGCAGACCACGTAGATCAGGCACCTGGAGCACCCTTTGTCGAGATTCAGAATCTACCCGATGCCGTGCTCAGTTATTTATTACCCAGTCGATATTGCGAGTCGGAGCAATTTGGCCAGATGGCTACGGCAATTACAGCAGAACAAACCTTGGGTTACGATCAAGTCGCGGCTATTGAGGCGTGGTTACGCACTAATATTCGTTATGAACCAGGAAGCAGTGACGTGCCTGTATCGGCCGTAGAGATCAACGCAAGACAGTCAGGTGTCTGTCGGGATTTATCACACCTTGGAATTGCTTTGTGTCGCAGCCTGAGTATTCCGGCCCGGTTGGTTGTGGGGTATCTCTACGGGCTTCAGCCTATGGATTTGCACGCATGGTTCGAGGCATTCATTGATGGCCGTTGGTACACTTTCGACGCAACCCAGGCCGAAACTATCGGCGGGTATGTCGCCATTGGCTACGGACGTGATGCAGCAGATGTTGCTGTCTATAATCAGTTTGGCCCTCCGGTATTCCTGGCTGCGCAAAGTGTACATGTTGAGCTTATCGAAAACGAAGAAGCTTAAGCTGCCGTGAAGTCCGCAATAACCAGACCTTTATTCTTAATAAAACGATTAACGCTATGTCGCACTGATTTTACTCTTTATTTACTCTTTATTTGCTCTTTGGCACGTTAGGAGGTTTTATTGGCATGGAAGGCGGTATTGATTTCTGTTATTTCTCGTATGTTGTAGCTATCTCCTAATCTAGGAGCCAGAGGTCATGTTGTCGGGAGTTTTTCTGATAACATCAGTACGTATCACGTACGGCTGAGATGTACTTCACGCAACTCCCTAACGGGAATATAACGATAAGAAGGGTTTACCATGTCTCTTAAAAAGTCTCTTAGAAATCAATTAGCGACTACGTTGCTGTCATCTGCTGTAGGTCTGGCCGCTTCTTTTAGCGTCATGGCAGCAGAGCAAACTTATGTAACGATCGGTACCGGTGGTCAAACAGGCGTTTATTACGTTGTTGGCCAGTCTATCTGTCGTCTGGTTAACCGTGGCACAGAAGAACACGGCGTTAAATGTACAGCGCCTTCTACCGGTGGTTCTGTTGCTAACATTAATGCGATCCGTCAGGGCCAGCAGGATATGGGTCTGGCTCAGTCTGACTGGCAGAACTATGCATTGGAAGGCACAACGCATGAATCTTTTATTGCGCAGGGCCCATTTACTGATTTACGCGCGATGTTTGCGGTTCATAATGAGCCCTTCACTGTAGTGGCGCGTACTGATTCTGGCGTAGAGACGTTCGACGACTTAGTCGGCAAGCGTGTTAATCTGCAAAACCCGGGTTCGGGTACACGCGGCACGATGGAAGTGCTGATGGACTTAAAAGGCTGGACGCGTGACTCGTTCAAACTGGCAGGTGAGCTAAAAGCATCTGAGCAGGCTCAGGCGTTATGTGATAACAAAATTGATGTCATGATTTACTCTGTAGGGCATCCATCCGGAGCAATCAAAGAAGCTACAACTTCATGTGCAGCTAAAGTGATTCCGGTAGAGGGTGAAGTTATCGATAAGCTTATCGCTGAAAATGCTTACTATGCGCCAGCAATCATCAAAGGTGGCATGTATGAAGGCACGGACAAAGACGTAAAAACTTTCGGTAATGCAGCCACGATGGTCACCTCAGCTAACGTAAGTGCTGATACAGTCTACTTAGTTGTTAAATCTGTATTCGATAACTTCGATCGCTTTAAAAAGCTACACCCTGCATTTGAAAACCTGGACCCTAAAGAAATGATCGCTAACGGCTTGTCAGCTCCGTTGCATGAAGGCGCTATCCGTTACTACAAAGAACAAGGTTGGATGTAATTTACTACTAGCCAAAGAAGGGGTGTCAACACCCCTTCTTTCTTATTCCTGATTCCAACGTTGGGAGATGAATATGACAGATTTGAACAAGCAAAATAAAAATACGCAAACAGCCATTAATGAAAAAGAATTGCAGGATATGGTGGCCGCCAGTGATACCGGCGCACGTATCCCGCATGGCTGGCAGGGCAAACTCCTGTTAGGAACAGCATTATGCTGGTCACTTTTTCAACTATGGATAGCATCACCGTTACCTTTTTATGATTGGCCCCTGTTAGGCAGCTTCGGTATTTTTAACGGCACTGAAGTCCGTGCTATCCATTTGGGCTTTGCGGTGTTTCTGGCATTTACGGCCTATCCTGCCTTAGCCCACTCACCACATCACCGTGTACCACTCAACGATATCGTGTTGAGTATTATCGCGGCCTTTTGTGCGTCCTATATTTTTATCTTCTACGATCAGCTCATCACCCGCCCCAGCATGCCTAATACGCAGGATTTAATTGTTTCTGTTGTCGGGTTATTGTTGTTGCTTGAAGCGGCCCGCAGAACACTCGGCCCACCGCTGATGATCGTGGCGATTGTGTTTCTGACCTATTCATTGGCCGGCCCGTATATGCCGGATATAATTGCCCATAAAGGCGTCACACTTAAAGAGCTTGTCAATCATCAGTGGTTAACGACTGAAGGCGTTTTTGGTATTGCGCTTGGCGTGTCTTCCAATTTTGTATTCCTGTTTGTTTTGTTCGGCGCATTGCTGGATAAAGCAGGTGCAGGTAACTATTTTATTCAGGTTGCCTTTTCATTATTAGGGCACATGCGCGGTGGCCCGGCCAAAGCAGCAGTAGTCGCTTCGGGTCTTACGGGGCTGATTTCAGGTTCGTCTATTGCTAATGTGGTAACCACAGGTACGTTCACCATTCCGATGATGAAACGTGTCGGATTTTCTGCCGAAAAAGCGGGTGCGGTTGAAGTAGCCTCTTCTGTTAATGGGCAAATCATGCCACCGGTGATGGGCGCAGCAGCGTTCCTCATGGTCGAGTATGTAGGCATCTCTTACATTGAAGTTATTACACATGCGTTTCTTCCTGCGCTGATTTCTTATATCGCACTGGTTTATATCGTTCATCTTGAAGCCATGAAGTTAGAAATGCAGGGCTTGCCACGTCGCGGGGCTATTAAGCCCTGGCATCTTCGTGTGATCGGTTTACTCAGTGGCTTTATTGTCACCGCTGCTATTGCTGCCATTGTTTACTATGGTATTGGCTGGATTAAACCAACGTTCGGAGAGTCTTCCGGGATCGTCATCGCCGTATTACTGTCGGTGGTTTATGTCTTTTTAGTGCGGTTTGCATCTGCCGTTCCTGATTTGAAATTGGATGCTCCCGATTCACCGATGATTGAGCTTCCTGAAGTTGGCCCAACGGTTAAATCTGGTTTGCACTTCTTACTGCCCGTTGTCGTGCTGGTCTGGTGCTTGATGATCGAGCGGTTGTCTCCGGGGCTTTCTGCCTTCTGGGCGACGGTGCTGATGATCTTTATTTTGGTCACGCAACGTCCATTGATGGCTTACTTTCGTCAACAAGGTCATTTGGGTGTTCAGCTACGAAAAGGTGCTAACGAGCTGGTTGATGGTTTGATTGTGGGTGCCCGCAATATGATTGGTATCGGGATTGCCACAGCAACCGCAGGTATTATTGTGGGTGCGGTATCGCAAACCGGTGTCGGCTCTGTGCTGGCTGATTTGGTTGAAATTCTCTCGATGGGTAACTTGTTACTCATGCTGATACTGACGGCTATATTGAGTCTGATTCTTGGTATGGGACTACCTACCACCGCTAACTATATTGTTGTGTCTTCGTTGTTAGCGCCGGTTGTTGTAACGCTCGGGCAAGAGTCTGGCTTGATCGTTCCGCTGATTGCCGTTCATCTGTTCGTATTTTACTTCGGTATCATGGCGGATGTAACGCCTCCTGTAGGCCTGGCTTCATTTGCTGCCGCTGCGGTTTCTGGTGGTGATCCGATTCGTACCGGGTTTGTTGCCTTTAATTACAGTATGCGTACGGCAATTTTGCCTTTCTTGTTCATTTTCAACACGGATCTTTTACTGATCAATGTGACGTGGTTTCAAGGAATAATGGTCTTTATTGTTGCCACCTGCGCCATACTTATATTTACAGCCTCCACTCAAGGGTTCTTTCTTGTACGTAGCCGTTGGTATGAATCGGCGGCGTTGATGTTGATTGCGTTTTCACTTTTCCGTCCGGGTTTCTGGATGGATCAAATGGTACCGCCTCATCAGCAAATTGCGCCTACAGAGCTTATGCAAGCGGCAGACTCAATGGTCGCTGGAACTGAATTACGCCTATGGGTCGAGGGTGAAGATGCTGTGGGTAACAACCGCTCATTTATGGCCAGTATGGCATTAGGTGAAGGGGCTGATGGTGCTGCGCGCATGGATGCTGCGGGACTTGAGCTGGTGACCAACAACGGCAAAACGATTGTTGATTACGTTGGTTATGACAGTGCAGCAGAAAAAGCTGGTTTGGTCTTTGATCAGGTTATTACTGCAGTGGATGTGCCACAAACACAGCCTGCTAAGGAATGGATCTACATACCAGCATTAGCTTTCTTTGCATTGATTATTTTACTGCAGCGTCGCCGTAAAACGCCTGGAGCGGTGGTGTCCAATCCAGTGAATGCTAGCTAACGTCTAGTCAACCTGACCGATAAATTACCTGATAACCGGCTATCAAAGTCAGGTTATCAGGTTGGTAGGAGGTAAGAGCTATGTTTAAAAAAGTACTCGTCCCCATTGATCTGAATGAACCCGATTTTGCAGAACAGGCGCTGTTGCTGGCACTGCGTGAAGTACAGGAAAACGGATCTGAGTTGCACATGCTAACCGTTGTTCCAGGTTTTACTAACTCATTTGTCGCGGCCTATTTTAGTGAAAAAGACCACATTAAAGCAGTAAAAGAGATCGCCCGTAAATTACAGGATTACTCGCATAAAGTGATGCCGGAAGGCGTTCATCCAACCCTGCGTGTATACGAAGGTTCTCCTGCAGAGACGATTGTCAATTACATCGCCTCTAAAGAGATTAATCTGGTCATTATGCCGGCTCATCATCGTTCTAAAATTGATGAGTTTTTACTGGGTTCAGTGTCTGCCAGAGTGGCCGAACGTTCTAAATGTTCTGTTTTACTACTGAAAGACTGAGCTTGTTAGATGGAGGATTTTAGACTAAGTTTTTCATAAGTAATAAATATTACCGATTCACCATAAAAAATTTCATGTGTTCTGTAACCTCTGTATGAAGCAATTTGTGCATGAAGTAATGTTACAGAACTAAACACATCACCTCACTTGGGTTAAAAATAAATAACCATGGTTAAACGAGCTTCTGACAACAATATATTGCTGGCTCCACTGACAGAGCTTCTTAGCGCTAAACTACCTCCAGATAGCTTCCACGCTATCTCGGATTTTGCGCAACAGTATTATCAAACAACAACGAAGGAAGAGCTCAACGAGCGCTCGTTGGATAATCTGTATGGAGCCACGATGTCTTGTTGGCAGTTCTTACAAAGTTTTAACGCTAAGCAATCCAAAATACATGTATACAATCCTGATTTAGAACAGCATGGCTGGCGCGCGCAACATACGGTTATCGAAATCCTTCAATCGGATATGCCGTTTATGGTGGATTCTATTCGGATGGAATTAAACCGCCGTGGTTTGGTGATTCATACCATCCATAATGAAGTTCTGTTTACGCAGCGTGATGCTGGAGTTCTGCGTGAATTAAGCGATGCCGATGATAAAACGGCCATGCCTGAAGCGCTTATCTATCTGGAAGTAGATCGCACCAGTGATGCGACGGAACTCAAAGCTATACTGACCTCTTTGCAGCAAATACTTAAAAAAGTACATGTCGTGGTGGCCGATTTTCCGCAGATGCAGGCGCGTGCCATCGCATTGCTGGAAGAACTATCGCAGCATAAAGGTGAGCAAGAAAAAGATGCAGAAGCCTTCCTTCGTTGGATGTTAAATGATCGGTTCACTTTTTTAGGCTATGACGAAATCAGTATTGAAGGCGAGAAGGTCAGCCGTGTAGAGGGCTGCGAACTCGGTATGCTGAAACTGAAGAAATCGGCTGGCCAGCTTAATGAGCGCAGCTTAGGTGATATCCGTGAAGCAGAGCAGAATTTTTTGCTAGAGCCAAGCGTCATCATGTTTGCTAAAGATTCTAATTTTTCACTGGTACACCGGCCTGCCTATATGGACAGAGTCATCATCAAACGTTTTGATGAACAGGGTAATGTAACCGGTAAATGCCGTTTTTATGGTCTTTACACCTCTCCGGTCTATTCTGAATCCATTGACACTATTCCAGTGATGCGTCGCAAAGCCGAAACCGTACTACAACGTTCAGGGTTTGAACGTCGCAGCCACAACGGTAAAGAGCTGATGCAGATCATGAACGATTTGCCGCGTGATGAGCTGATGCTGTCAAGTGAACAGGAATTGCTGGATCTTTCGATTGGTATATTCAGTCTGCATGACCGCCGCCGTATCCGTTTATTATTCCGTCAGGATCGCTGTAACCAATTTGTGACTTTTCTTTACTACGTGCCACGCGACATTTTCAACACGGCGCTACGTATACAGGTTCAGGAACTGCTGGTAAAAGCGTGTAATTCAAGCGAAGTAGAATTTACCACTACTTTCAGTGAATCGATACTCGCACGGGTACAGTTTGTACTACGCATTAATCCCGACAATCCTGTGCAGGTGAATCTTGCTGAGCTTGAATCTGAAGTGGTTAATATTTCCCGTGATTGGGGTGATGAGCTGCATAGCGCACTGATGGATTCCTGTGGAGAAGAGCAGGGTAACTACCTGCAAAATAACTACCGTAACGCATTTAACAGCGCGTATCGGGAGCACTTTAAAGTGACCAGCGCTGTATTTGATATTCAGCGTATTGAAGAGCTGAGCGCTACAAACCTGGTAACCATGAGCTTTTATCGCGTACTTGAGCAAAGCCAGGATATATTACGCTTCAAACTATTTAACGCTAATGATCCATTAATACTGTCAGACGTTATTCCTGTACTGGAAAATCTGGGTATGCAGGTCGTCGGGGAGCATCCTTATGCAGTGCAACGCAGTGATGGGCAGAGTTTCTGGATACACGATTTCACCTTGATCTACCAAGGTGCTGAGCCGGTTGTACTGGATGAAGTCAAAGACGTATTCCACAACGCCTTTGCCAGCATTTGGAACGGATGTGCAGAAAACGACGAATTTAACCATCTGGTTATTGGCGCTAATCTTAGCTGGCGTGAAGTTTCAATGCTGCGGGCCTACGCGCGCTATAGCAAACAGATTCGTTTTGGTTTCTCGCAGCCTTATATTGCAGGCACTCTGGCACGCCATATTCAGGTGACGAAGTTGTTAGTCGCGTTATTCCGCGCACGCCTGGAACCTAGCCGACAGAGCAGCGCTAAAGTGGCGGCATTGGCTGAACGTATCGAAAGCAGCATCCTTGATGCGTTAGATAAAGTGGCGAATATTAACGAAGACCAGATCTTACGTCGCTTCCTTGAGTTGATTAAAGCCACTCTGCGTACCAGTTTTTTCAAACGCGATGAACAGGGCGAGCTTAAAGACTATTTCGCCTTTAAACTTAACCCGCGCAAAATTAACGCAATGCCGCTACCGCGTCCGATGTTTGAAGTATTTGTGTACTCCGCACGAGTTGAAGGGGTGCATCTGCGTGGCGGTAAAGTGGCCCGTGGTGGATTACGCTGGTCAGATCGTTTAGAGGATTACCGCACCGAAGTGCTGGGGCTTGTAAAAGCACAGCAGGTTAAAAACTCGGTGATTGTACCGGTGGGTGCGAAAGGCGGTTTTGTTGCCAAAAAATTACCAACAAACGGTGATCGTGAAGCCTTTATGGCAGAAGGGATCGCAAGCTACCAGATCTTTATCAGCGCGTTGCTGGATATTACCGACAACCTGGTCGGTGGTGCGGTTGTACCGCCTATTGATGTCGTACGTCACGATGAAGATGATCCGTATTTCGTAGTAGCAGCCGACAAAGGCACGGCGACGTTTTCGGATATAGCGAACAAAATTGCTGACGAGCGTGGATTCTGGCTGGGTGATGCGTTTGCATCGGGCGGTTCGCAAGGCTATGACCATAAAGGCATGGGGATTACGGCACGCGGTGCATGGGAGTCAGTCAAACTGCATTTCCGTGAATTAGGGTTGGATACGCAAACAGAACCCTTTAGCGTTGTCGCGATTGGTGATATGGCAGGCGATGTATTCGGTAACGGCATGCTGTTATCTGAACAGACCCAGCTATGCGCGGCCTTTAACCACTTACATATCTTTATTGATCCTACACCCGATGCAGCCAGCAGCTTTGTTGAGCGTCAGCGCTTATTCGTGTTGCCGCGTTCAAGCTGGGAAGATTATAACGCTAGCCTGATCTCTGCAGGGGGTGGTCTTTTCTCTCGGGCCTCTAAGTGGATTGATATTTCGCCACAAATGAAAGCCCGATTTGATATTACTGCTGACCGCTTATCACCCAATGATTTGCTGACAGCACTGCTCAAAGCACCTGTTGATCTGATCTGGAATGGTGGCATTGGAACCTACGTAAAAGCGTCTCACGAAACGCATGCAGATGTTGGCGATAAAGCCAATGATAGCCTGCGTATCAATGGTAACCAGTTACGTTGCAAGGTGTTGGGTGAAGGCGGAAATCTTGGCTTTACACAGCTAGGCCGGATGGAATTTTGCCGTAATGGTGGTAAATCAAACACGGACTTTATTGATAATGCCGGGGGTGTTGATTGCTCCGATCACGAAGTTAATATCAAAATTTTGCTGAACGAAGTCGTCGTCAATGGCGACATGACCGTGAAGCAACGTAACGTATTATTACGCGAAATGACTGACGAAGTCGGTAGTCTGGTTCTACAGAACAACTACAAACAAGCACAGGCAATCAGTGTTGCTCACTCTCATGCATGCCGTTCTATGGATGAATACATTCGTCTTATCAATCGCTTAGAAGCGGAAGGTAAACTAAATCGTGAACTTGAATTCATACCCGCTGATGATGAGTTGCAAGCACGTAAAGCGGCAGGCGAAGGGTTAACACGTCCAGAGTTAGCCGTGCTGATTTCCTACATTAAAGGTGAGTTAAAAGAGACACTCAATGTTCCTTCTATCACCCAGGATGCTTATTTGAGCCGTGCTATCTTTACGGCTTTCCCACAGCGCTTGGTGAATGAGTTCAGTGAGCAGATTGAAAACCATCGTCTACGCGGTGAAATTATCGCCACGCAGGTAGCTAACGGCATGGTGAACAGTATGGGCATTACTTTCACCGATCGCTTAAGTCAGATCAGTGGATCAAGCATAGCGGATGTGGCTGCTGCCTTCGTTATCGCCCGTGATGTGTTTGGTATTGATCAGCTCTGGTCCGATATTGAAGCACTCGATAATCAAGTGCCGTCGGCACTACAGCAACAGATGATGGCTGACCTTATCCGCTTAATCCGTCGTGCGACATACTGGTTCCTGCGTCATCAGAAACCGAAAATCGATGCAGCAACGGCGGTTGCCCAATTCCGTCCCGGTAGTATGCAAATCAGCAGTCAGCTTGCTGGCTTGTTAAAAGGTGAGCCTCGTGCGCGTTGGCAGCACAAGCATGATGAATTAGTCACGGCGGGTGTGCCATCTGCATTAGCCGGTGTCGTTGCTGGCGCTGATACTCTGTATTCACTGCTGAGCATTATTCAGGCGGCAGAGCAAACCGGACAGTCTATTGAGCGCGTAGCACAGATTCACTTCAGTCTGGGCGATCGTTTGGAGCTGAATTGGTTTGATCACCAGATTAAAGAGATTGACGTTAACAGCCATTGGGAATCGATGTCCCGTGATGGTTTCCGTGAAGATCTGACCAATCATCAGCAGGCAATTACCGTTAATGTGTTGAAAACTGGCACTGAAGCGGAAGATGATGACTTGCTGGTCAATCAGTGGTTGGAAAACCACGATTTGCTGATGCAGCGCTGGCAGCGTTTACTCAGTGAAATTCGTAACGCCTCGCAGCCGAATTTTGCAATATTCGCAGTGGCTATCAGGGAATTACAGGAGTTGGCCCAAGCTCGCTAAAGAGAGCCTCATTAAAAATGAGGTTCGATAGAAGAGCTTAGATAATACGAGTAAGTAGAAAACAGCGGTGCCAGCACCGCTGTTTTTTTTAGACTAGAACGGCAGTATGCAATGAACCGCGCCGCTCTCATCCCTCTCTAATAATTGCCCCTGAAGTTGATCACTCAAACGTCGTATATGTTGCTGTAGCAGATGTGACCAGTGAGTGGCAGTAAAGATAGGCAACCCACTGTTTTGTTTTATGCTCAACAGCAGATGTCCTGCTTGCTGTGCAGGTTGTAACGTTAGTTTAAGATCATGTCCATCGGCCGACAAAATCACCAACTCTACCGCGCTGATCAATAACTGCTTAAGTCGATTAGCATCAGTTCGCCATTGCGCGGGCAGGGCGCTGTCCAGACGATAATCTAATAGCCAGCCATCACGACGGCTTTGCGGTAAGAAAATTTGGAGCGTGTTATTTAATAAAGTAACGGGATCGATCTGCGTGGGCTGAAAAGGCAATTCTGTTGTGTGCAGCAAACCAATACTGTTTTGTAAGCGTTGATGCTGGGCATGTAGATTAAGGGTAATGTCCTGTGCCACAGGATTCAGTTCAAACTGTTGTAAACGCTGACTCTGTTTCAGGATAGGCGTCATTTGCTGATACAGCTGTTCGGCTGTGATCTGATGATCTGAATACAAGGAATCGTTGTCGCTTATCGGTTGAATACGGGCAGTTTTAATATCACGATACGAGCGTAAACCAACCACAACCGACGTTAGTAAACGCGACGCAGACAACTCAGCTTTACTGAGGTAGTCATTAATATCGTAATTAACAATCACCTGCGCCTCAGGCGCATAACCAGGGTGACCAGTGCGCAGGATAATACGCAGATCATGGTTATTCAGCTCATTACGAATATGCTCAACTAACTGCAATCCTTCATTGTCGGTTTCCATCACCACATCCAGCAGCGCCAGCGCAATATCGGGATGTTGAATTAATAGATCACGTGCCTGCGCGCCACTCATGGCACTAATCAACTCTATTGGGCGCTGTTCAAACTCATAACCTCGGAAAATCATCCGGGTAATACCGTGAATACCTTCTTCGTCATCAACAACCAGTACTTTCCATGGAACCATAACTGAGTAATCACTCTTCATTATTATGAGATTTAATAAACGTGCTATTTTGCCAGCAAAACCTGCCTATGTTCCAGTTGTTTTACTTTTGCACTGGCACCCCAGTGCTGATAAAGCGAGCAGGCCTCATTTAAACAGAATCGAGCCAGACTTAATTGTTTTTTGGTAACCAGATAATCACTATAACGTTCATAGCAAAGCGCTTTGTGATAACCAAAATCGTTTTTTTCTGCTAACTGAATCGCCTCTTCAAAGAGTAAATCAGGAGCCTGATAAGTGCTCTTGATAGCGCGTTGCTCATGTTCGAGTAAGCGTGATTTTTCTGCCTGCAGAAGCACTAATTGTCCCTTGAAATTATCAGGGCAGTGGTGGGCCCACAGCTCCATTCGTGATTCAATTTGATCAATTTCTATTCGTCGAAAACGACCGATGACATGTTGTTGCTGTGCATGAATCAAGCGCATCATAGCCGTACAAAACAGCGCTTCACTGACACAAAAATAACCGGCTAATTCATTCTCCAATAATGCTTCCCACAAATACAGCTCAGGCCAGATAGGCTGCTGATCTAACAAGAGCGCACCAATAATCGTACTGACGGCTTGCCAACCGTTGGAATAATTCACCTGGGTAGGGAATAAATGCTCGCCACGCAATTGCTCAAGTAATATTAATGTTGAGTCCTGTAAACGTTCAGCGTGAAACGGTGTCTGCTCAAGCATCTGCTGGTGATCTTCTCGGCACAGCAATAATTGTTCGCCTAAGGGGGTTGGCGATAAAAATAACAACTGGTGCTTAAGGAGTCGACACTCACTCTGAATAAGCCACTGGCTATGCTCCGTCGCTAACTTATCGACCTGCACTAATTGTTTAACGGCACTATCAAGCGGCGCAAACCAATGCTGCACCTGGCTACTTTGTAATAGCGTTGCACTTATAGCACTATCGCCTTGCGGCGTTTTAGCAGACAGGTTATCAGTATGCGTTATCCCGTCAAGCTGACAAGCTAACTGCATTCCCTGAGCAGAGAACGTTCGCGCCAGCGCATAGTCGGCAGAAAACCAAGAGGACACCCATGCATAGCTTACAAAAGCGAAGGCGGTTAGAGGACTAAGGCCATTCTGCAAACTCAATTCTGTCATTCGTCCAATGGCGCATGCGGCTAACAGAGGTTGGCTCTGCTGTCGTGCTATCAGGCTTATTTGCTCCAGTAGCCGCAATCTTAGTAAATGCTCTGAATCCGTCATCTCTGCCATATTGACTAATGATATGGCGGTAAAGTCTTTGCTGATATCCGTTAACTGCACAAGCAATTGTGATAGTTGTTTTGTCTCATCATCAGGTAGTGGCTGATCAAGCGTCGCCCAACTATCAAGCAGGCAGTCTAATGATTGTGCATACATCCCTCGCTGCTGGTAAACACGCGCCTTCATCAACGCGGTATTAATAGCATCCTGAATGCTCATATCGAATGTTACTAGTTGTTGCAAACACTGATCGGCTGTTTCGATATCCCCCTCGAATAACAGAACACGTACCCGATGCAACAATAAATCAGTTTTCAGGGACAACTCTGAATCATTCAAGTGTCGTCCGGCTTCGGTCAGAAAAACATCTGCGCTTTGGTAGTCATGCTGCTGTTCAGCTTGATCGGCAGCCATCATATTTAATAGGTGTAAGTTAGTTTTAAGGTAAGAGTGGATGCTCAGATTGATAGAGGCAAGAAGCGATGACGCCTCCTCTGCATCCGCTAGTGATAGCGCAAGATTAAGATGGAAAAGGGCAGGTGTGATTTCAGCGAGCGTTGGCTGAGTAAGTATTGTGTGAATAAGCGTTGGCTGAGCAATAGTTGTCTGAACAAGAGGTGCCTTAGAAACCGAAAGCGGATGGGCTAATGTTTTTAGCGGTAAGGTTTTTAATGGTAAAGTTCTTAACATCGCAAGGCCAATCAACGTATGCCGCTGCGTTTTTTCAGCATCACTCATCCGCTGATTAAGCGCATTGAGAACCGCCGTATCTGTAAAGAAATAACCAGCTTGATCATCTTTAATATCGTGGTTTATTGCAGTAACAGTTACGCTTGATTTTTTAATGGCGGTAGCAATCAGCCCAGATTCCTCCGCTGACCAAAGATGAATAGCAACCCGCGCGACGGGATTGTCTGTTACAAGACTCAATTCAGTCAGATCAAACTGATGACCCGATTCACTGCTTACGTGCGTGCTTTTGTTAGAACTTATGTCAGAACTTGTTTTAGAACATAGAAGTGCCGCGCATTCCAGCAATTCAAGACTAAAACTGTTAAGCGAGCCTATTTTTTGTTCGATGAGTTGTGTCGCGTTGTCGCCTGCAAGCCATGCATTGCTGGGTTGTTTGAGGTCGGGAAGCGTAACCGGATCAGAAAAAACAACAGGTTTAATCTGCTGTCGATACGCGCTAGGGGCAACACCCATCCAGCGTTTGAATGCTTTTTGAAAAGCGGATTGATTAGAAAATCCCAGCTGAAAAGCAATTTCTCCAAAACTTAATTGGCCCCTCTGGATAAGCTGTAAGCCTACTTCACGACGGGTATGATCGTACACATCTTGAAAATTGGTACCCAATACGCCCAGTTTTCGCTGAAGAGTACGTAAGCTAAGCCCTAGCGTATCGGCAATCTGTTCACGCCGCACTGTACCTCCGCCTTCGCTCAGCTGACGTCGAATAAGATTGCGTGTTTGAGCCACCAGGGCGCTTTGTTGATTAGATTTACTTAATAATGAATCAGCAAACTCTCGATGCAACTGGTGCATTTCAGGATTCGCGTCGATACAACTTAGTGTGAGATAGTCACTGGCCAGTAGTAATTGATTGCGTGGCGCATCAAATTGAACTTCAGCGGCAAAGAATCGCTGATAAGTCTGTATGTTTTCGGGCTCAGGAAAAGACAAATACACAACACTGGCGGGGATCTGTTGCCCTGTCAGCCATCGTGGCCAGTTGACCAGACAGGCCAGGAAGTACTCGATAGGCTGCAAATTTGGTTCATTAAGTTCTAATGTAAGTAAGGTGCCCTCAACCGTCTGTTCCATTTGTAGAACAGCTCCTTCAAAAAGAAGAGGCAAATAATCAATCAGCGTCTGGTAGGCTTTACCCAACGTTGGCGCTGTAGACATCATAAAACCGATAGAACCCAAGATCCGCGGTTGTGTGGCTTCGCCAAGGTTTAATGCAATACGAGGATTATCAGCCGCCTCAGCTAAGGTATGCAGAACATCGTTAAAATGTGTCGCTGGAAAACGCGCGCCTGGTTTGGTGAAATCAGCGTGCGAAAGGGCGGCGCTATTGAATATCTGTGAGGGCTCCAAACGATAGTGCTGGGCCAGCTGCAAGACAGGCTCTAATAATTTCGCAGACGCGGTTATAACCGACATATAGGCAATACTGACATAAAAAGAGTGTTTGTTTGGGTCGTTATGGGTGGTATGGTCATAAGATTAACATAGAGTTTTAAAAAATATGTCCTTATGTGCCATCACCAATCAATATCGCTGTTCAAAATCTGTATCTAAGCGTTTATTGTCCGGTCTGCGTTGGGTCTTCTTATCAATTATCATGTTAGCTGTCATCAGTATGAGTGGTCCGTGTTTCGCAGATGTTCTGCGTGTAGGTATTCCCATTCCAGGTCAGATTCCATTTTTTTGGCAAGATGAAGCAGGGCAGTACCGGGGCATTTACCCAGACACATTGCGACTCGTAGCGACTGATCTTAATCTGACATTAGAATTTTTACCGTTGTCACAGGCGCGATTACGACGACATTTCGAAACAGGTAAGATAGATATTGAAATGGGTGTGTCTGATAACGTTAACGACAAACCTGAGCTAAAGAAAGTCTCGTTGTTTAGTCGTCCCTTCAGTGTCGTAAATGAAGTTATTATCTATCGACCCGAATTGTCTTTTCCTGTTTTCATTCTTAAAGACCTGGCCGGTCAGCGTGTTGCGACAGTGCGCGGAACCACCGTACCTGATAATCTAACAAGAGAAGACTTTACCAATGAATGGCAAATTGCACAGCGCGTCCATCGGGGCTGGAACAACATCGGATTAATGAAAGAAGCCGTCGCTCTGCATTATCAACGCGAACAAAATCTCAATTATGAAACATCATTACCCTATGCCAGCAATCCCGTATCATTTCGGCTTCATATTCGTAAAAAAGAACTCCTGGTACCTATGAGCGCAAGCATAGCGCGCTTAGAACAAGAGGGTGCTTTAGAAAATCTGGTATGCAAATACCTGTGTGGGCCTGAATAAGCCCCCTACACTTAATTGTCCAAGGCTATAAATCGATATTATGACGAGAAAAATATTAAGTTTGAAAGTAAAAAAAGATAAAGACGCTAAACCTGCAGGTGAGGAAGTTGAAAATATGTTTCCTGATGACCCGCAAAAGCGTTTTTTAAATGGCGTAGCCATCCACCCTGCTCCGTGCATTCGTTTGGAATCCGGATCTGAACAAATTTCCATGCGAGCGATGGATTTGATCACACCAATAGGCAGGGGGCAGAGAGGTTTGATTGTTGCTCCACCGGGCTCGGGCAAAACGACCTTGTTAAAATATATTTGTCAGGCGGTGGGTAAAGCTTATCCCGAGATAAAGCTTTATGCGCTACTCATTGATGAACGACCAGAAGAAGTAACTGATTTTAAGCGTAGCGTGTCGGCAGAAGTACATGCCTCATCCTCGGATGAAAGCTATGCTCAGCACGTACGTGTAGCCGATAAACTGCTTGAAACTGCCCGCAAGGAAGCAGGGGAAGGTCATGATGTGATGATTGTTATCGATTCTCTCACAAGGCTCTCACGAGTACATAATGCAGAGCGAAAAAGTAGCGGTAGAACCATGTCGGGTGGGATTGACGCCAGAGGCTTGGAAATACCACGAAAACTATTTGGTGCTGCCAGAAATATAGAGAACGGTGGGTCGCTTACGATTCTGGCGACCATACTTGTGGATACCGGAAGTCGGATGGATCAGGTGATATTTGAGGAGTTTAAAGGCACCGGTAATATGGAGATCGTTTTATCCCGAGAGGTCGCCAGTCATCGGATTTTTCCTGCGTTGGATATTGCTAAAAGTAGCACGCGCCGTGAAGAGCTACTTCTTGATGCTAAAGATATCGAAAAGATAATAGCGTTGCGAAGGTCACTTACTGATCTTAAGCCGATAGAGGGTACCCAAAAACTGGTTGATCTATTAAAAGAATACCCAACCAATGCCGAGCTGTTGAAGGCTTTTTCACCAACCTAACGCTTAAGCACTGAAATACTACCCATCAATACCGATAATGTTGTTTATCGGTATTGGCTTATAACATATTGTTTTTGCTATACTAACGTAAATTAATTTAGTGTAAAAATGATGCTAAGTCTACCGCCTGCGTTACCTTTATTTGATGCCGTCATTCATATTGAAGATGGAAATCCTACCATTAATCAACACATTGCCAATGTCACAATGAATCAGGTCAGTGACGCTGCACTGATTTATGAGCACGCCGTGGACTGGTTACTTGAACATCGACTTAGCGAAAATAATTACAAAACCTACCGTAGCGAGCTAACCACGTTTCTGTATTGGACCTTTATTGAAGAAGGAGTCTCAGTCTCTGATATCACGCGGCGAGTATTACTGCGTTATATCGATTACTGCATGAAGCCACCGATGCATTTGATTGCCTATCGTAATGTAGCGCAGTTCGTGGTCAATAAAGACATAGATGAACGGGTTCCAAACCCTGATTGGCGACCATTTCTCGGCAAAAAAAAGGAAGGCATCGAGCAGCCCTATAAAATCACAGATAAAGCACTGAAAACCAAGTTAGCTATTTTATCGGCCTTTTTCAGCTACCTGATCAACGAGGAATATACCGAACGCAATCCAGCGATGATGCTAATGAAAAATGGACGTTTCAAATCGATTTCGCAAAATATAGTGATGCATGAGGACGATGAAGAAGTTCGCTCGTTTACCCCATTACAGTGGTCTTATGTTATCTCAACGAGTACAAAACTTGCGCAATCAGATCCTGAAACGCATGAACGAACCTTATTTCTGATGGGTTTAATGTATAGCTGTTACTTACGTATTTCCGAAGCGGCGGCACGTCCGGGGTTTTCACCGGTCATGGGTCAATTCCGTAGAGATTCAAAAACCGCCGTCTGGGGATTTAACATTCCTCGCAGTAAAGGAGGTAAAAAAAGAACCGTCGCCGTATCAAATGATTTACTCAAAGCATTAAAGCGATACAGGCTCTTTTTGGGATTAAGTTCATTGCCGGCACCCAATGAAACTACGCCTCTGTTTGTACGACATCGCGCTGCAGGTCGTGGCCGCGAAGTAGGTTTATTAAATGCTAACTTAGGAATTAGACAGTTACGCGAACAAATCAATTCCGTATTTAGCCTGGCGGCTGATGCTGCTCATAACGAAGGCTTTGATCATGACGCCATTGAAATGAGACAAATGACACCACACAGTATGCGTCATACGGGAATCTCACATGACATCAACATTAATGGTCGTCCGTTATCGCATGTACAAGCAGATGCAGGGCATGACAGTATCGATACCACTTCACAGTATTTACATACCACGCGAGTTGAGCGACACGAATCCGCTGCAACAAAACCAATCGATCATTTAGCGGAATCTTATAAGGAATAATTCTTATCAGGAGTGAGTCCGATTAGCCGGCATTAAAACCGGCCATACGTTTCGCATCAGTGATGCTTAACGAAAGATATAGAAGGGTGGTCTTGTTGAGCGGACTGTTCTGGTTATTGCCGTTCCACTGGCCTCTGCGTTGCTTTCCTTTTTGTGCCTCGCGATACCACTCTCTGTCTTGAATTCCCATTTAATCGCTCCTTGATTAGAAAATTTTATTTTAGATGCTTCCCTGTAAATTGCCATATATTAGATTGCCCATTCAAAGCGGCCGCTTGATCTTATTCCGGGCCCGCAACGGGCGAATAGAGCAGGGCAGGACGATCAGAAAAGTGGCCAGGTTGTTAAAATAAGGGTTAATGGTTTTTTGACAGCTAATAATAGTAAATTATATTATTATCAATAAGTTATAGCTATTTATTAACAACCAACATAAGCACATAACCAAAAGACATAAAATAAACTTCAACAGACAACTTCAAATAGCTGTTAGTCACTCAGGTAGCGCCATTAGCAGTAACCATAAAACACACACCTTAAATAATAGCCATCCTAGTAGATAACATCAGACCGTATACAAGCCCTGTAATGTATTAAAAGTACATTTAATGCGATACAAAATACATATCAATTACTTTGTAACAGATTAAATGCGTGGCTTTATTAAAGAACAAACCAATAATCCATGTATGTGCGTTATATGTAGCGGTACTTTATCCGTGAAAAAGTATTCTTCGAAGCTCTCCTTACGAAAATAATCTGAATATTTTCACCAGCGTTCAGGACTATTATAGCTATGCCGATAAATAGCATTATCGGCAACCCATCATATTTAAGCGTACTCATGATCACTGACCGCAATGCTCAAACACTCCGTTTACAACAATACTAAAACCACATACCAAAATAAAAATCAGCGCCATATTTACAACTCCATCACTGTACAAGCAATGATTATCAATTTTCATGCAGTGATATATTAGCTACAGCTCAGCCAGGATGCTGCTTGGAGCTTCTCCAAACGTTGGCAAAACCGTTTATGCTTGCTGTGGAATTCACAATACGTAATGGCTAACAAGCC
The DNA here is from genome assembly GCF_001305295.1 of Neptunomonas antarctica. Classification (GTDB taxonomy): domain Bacteria; phylum Pseudomonadota; class Gammaproteobacteria; order Pseudomonadales; family Balneatricaceae; genus Neptunomonas; species Neptunomonas antarctica. Next base: position 152,060 of record NZ_LJSI01000042.1, on the reverse strand, counting down.
AGATGACATAGCATGGACGTTACACCTGGCGGTACTTTATCCGCGAAAAAGTATTCTTCGAAACTCTCCGTACCAAGCACGCAAAAAGAAACGTTCGGTATGTTTTATCGATCTGCGTGACGACGCTGAATCATAGATACCCGGAGATGAATATATATTGAGCCTATGTAAAGACAAAAACCATGGGACACAGAACCTCAGCAAAGATAACCGTGAGAAATGGTGGCGGGTTTCCTGGCTTTCAAAATACCTGCGTGGATTTAGTAAGCATCCTGAACAGAGCGTTTCTAAACCGCGTAAAGCCTAGTTTATGTTCACGTCAGATTTCATAGAACGGTAGATTACCCGCAAAACTTAATTCTTGGCGACTCTCCGTACAAAACCCATATTCAAGAGCACTTTGAAGTAGGCACTTACCGTTGTTGAAACGGCAATTTTACAGCCTATTTTTCATATATAACAAATACGCATAATGTATATTATGTTAAATTGAATGTTATGTTGTTAATATCTGATAACCCGTTTGTGTAGGTTTTGATTTCACCTGCAATTCTTTCCACCGATGTGAAACTCACATTATTGTGTATCCAATCTCCCAGCATCATTAGCGTGCGCCTCATTCCAGGTGAAAAAGCCTACTCGTGCGGAGAACCGCTAAGAATTGTTTTTTGTGGGTATTCTACCGTTCTATAAGATCTGAAGCGTTAATTCCATACCAGTCATTCCTTACGGACAGCCACGAAGAATAGTTTTTCCAGATTAAATGCTGCTGTGTGAAATGCGACATCGTTTGTCTATGCGGCTAGTTTTCCACGACTCGATACACTGGATATAGGCTCATAAGGATTTCTCTTGGCGTCATTCAGTGTCGCTAGGTAAATCTAATAAATATACTATGCGTTCTTAGTACGGATTTTTTCGTACATAGAGCTTCGAAGTATGGTTTTTCGTGGATAAAGCACTGTTAGATGTAACGGGCTAGTCTAGAATGCATTAAAAATCTAATAATATGTATTATGTACTGCTATAAATGTATTTTTAATACGGAATTAGTATATGAACACTTTAAGTGCGTAGTTTACGGTTACTAGCAATGTTTCCAGCTGAGTGCCCTACAGCTTTTATGAGTTGCTATTGAATTTCATCTCGCAGCTATGAGTATTTAGTTATGTTAATTATCGATAATTCATCATAATTAGCTGATATTTAATTAATTTTTAATATTTTCATGAAATACAAAGCCTCACATTAAGAAAGTGGAGGGCTTCTTTGCCCTATCATCGGTCACCCTAGTATTCTCCCCTGCTCTATTAGCGCGTTATGAGCAAATAGGAGAAATCACAAGCCAAGGATGATGTGTTTGATTTTCTATAACCAGAGGGAAAAAACGCAAGCTAATAGAGACAGCTCTTAACTGACTGTCCGTGGAACCGGGTAAAACCAATAATCGTCAATACGGTAGTAGCTAAGCACCTCTGGCAGCGTAGCAACCCTATGCTATCAACCCAGTGAGTGAGAAGATTGTGGCTTGTAAGCAGTTTAGTGGATGCAGCCAAGATAAACCTCGCCAAATATTTTACTCGCTTTCTCTCTGACTAATTCTGAAGTTTGTTTAGAAAGTAAAAAGCCATGGTCAATAGTATTAAAAGTAGCCATTTCAGGCATATCATCACCAAGAACACTGTCAGTCCTATACATTGAATATCTAAGGCTAGCCCACAATTCATACCCTAATTCAGCTTCGATTGGCGGATTATATCCATCCTCATCTCCGTAGGTAAGCATTTTAGGTTCGCCTGTAACTTCCTCTCTTAAACGTACGCCACACAATGCAGCTACTAGATCTGCGAGTTGTATACCGTTTACTTCTGAAGAGTCACAGTTATAGAGCTGTGATACTTTGCTTTTACTGGAAATTAAGTCGGCCTCTGTATCGCTAATAATTCCTTGATCCACGAATATTTTTAACGGCTCATCTAGAGCTAAACTTTCAAGGTGAGATATGAATATCGAAAACTCTTCAAATATTTCATGTCTGAGGCTACTAGGTAGAACAAAAACTCCCCACCTGGTTTGATCGTTTATGTGGCATCTAACCTTTGATCGAATTTCTTGCATTTCAGCATTATTTTTCATTTTTTCACAGGAATGAAATTCTTTCAGGTCATATTCAGATAGAATCTTTTGTAAGCTATCTTGTGGATCATGATTACAAATAACAAACGAGAGCAACATAAATCCATGTTGCTCATGTATCGAGTCATCGATGTATATATTCATACTGGTTATTCCTACAACGAGGGTTGGTACACGCTTTAGTGAAACGCTCTGTGCGGATCCGCATGGGGGCTGAGGGTTAGAGCCCCTCGGCTACCTGATTAGGCATTAACGGGCACATACTCAAACTCAAGAAAGTTCTTGCTTGGCACGGCTTTGACAATCTTAACGTTCTGATGTTCACCTTTCGCAATCCATCTTTCGAGTTTAGGCAACAAGGCCATATTGAATCGTGCTCCCAAGGCTACCTCAACCAATTCACTTTCACGGTACTGTAGCTCAGTGTTTTCTAAAGCGAGTATTCTATATTCTTGCTCATATCCCCAAGAAACAGACTTGAGATAATAAAGGTCATGCGCTCTTGAAGGTTCGAATACAGGTATTTCGTGTTTATAAACTACAGGTTTACCTAAAGCCAATACACTACAATCGGATATTGGCTGATCTTCGTCCGCAGAAAATTTCAATCGAATACCGCGATGCTCATCCCCGTAGTGCGCGAACATCAAATTATCATTTCGTGTCACCATAGCGAGACAAAAAAAACGAGCTGGTTTTAAATAACTCTGCGCCCCCTCCCAATTAGCAATATGACAATCAAGTGGGTCATTGAAGCGATGGGCTTCGTTGAAGTAGAGTATGCGCTCAGCGATCAACTGCTCTCGGTATTCAAGAGAATTATCTTCTTTAAAAGAGAGGTACTTAAATAGCTCGATCATTTTGTCTGCCTAACAACCTGCTTTTGAGGAATGCGTCCTGAGAATAATTATTATCAGGAATCCTTATAATTCTGCGAATGATTTTTCATGAAGTATAATAACCTGATATTTATAAAGAATAATATGCACAGAACTATCTCCAAAAATTAATAGGGAAAGAATAAGCGGAAATTTTCATTCTCTTTATTAATAAAAATTAAACGATGTAAATAAACAGATTTTGAGAAAAGACTGCTCAATGACTCACTCCCAATTCCTTCGGTCTATCCGCGAGTACATGCTGGTTAGGCGCTATAGTCGTAGAACAATAACGGCATATTTATACTGGATCAAGCCCTCTATTTTATAAAATAAAGGGCGCAGAGTACTTTCATACGATTGATTTAACGTTATGCCGGTTAATCAATGATGACAATTTACGGCTAGGGTTAAAGCCCCTCGGCTACCTGATTAAACGTGGTCTTTTTCCAGCTCTTGGATGAGTTCATTTGTAGATTTTTCATAAGCCTCAAAATCACGCACTTTTTTGTGCAGTCGCATCACTCTTGCACATGCTTACAAAGATGAGAATGGAAACTGCCAATGCCGTAAATTGCGCCCCAGTTCTCCCGAGAACACCACCCAAACCATCCCAACCTGAAAGCTCACCTAGAAACGGGAATATTGTTCCATATACAGAGGCCAAAGGGTAATCCTCCCCTTTTTGAACACTGTTTACGAAAAGGTGCCTAGAAAGCCGGCGGGTGTCTTCATTAGCTCTTATTTTATTACATCAGAATCAACAATACTCAGTGGCTATTCTTGATCTATAAAGAATGTAATAAAAGTACTAAAAGTGGCAAAAACTGGAGGGGTATGTTTATATCATCTTCTTTATAAAAAGTGTCAGTATTACGTATGTCAGAGTTTAAAATAGGCGCATTGGTTTACTATAAAAGTAAAGCGGCAAGAGTAAATGCCGTTGGTGATAAAGATGACAAGATTGAAATTTCAATCTTAAAAACAACCAAACGGGTGCGTGATAAAGACATCAAACTGTTACACCCTGGTCCGGTAAGCGATATTTCTACTCTCGATATTGAGTTGCCTGATCCTCCTGAAACCTTAAGTGAAACATTGGAATTACTCGAAGAAGAAGCGGTCTCCCTGAGTGAATTATCTGATTTTCTATACGGGGAATTTTCTCCGCAAAGCGCATGGTCTAGCTGGATGCTGGTGATGGATGGCCTTTATTTTGAACTGCTTGCTGATGAAAACGCGAAAGATGCTGGACAGGATCTTATAAAGGCTCGGCCGCAAGAACTCATCGCTGCTGAGAAAGAAAAACGAGAGTCGCGGATTCAACAGCAAGAAGCCTGGGATGCATTGATCAAGCGCATAAGCAATGGTCGCATTGAAGAAACAGATTACCCCCAGCTTATTGAGGTTGAACAACTAGCCTGTGGTGAGCGGGAAAATAGCCGAATCTTAAAAGCAGCGGGTATTCAAGAGACCAAAGAAGCCGCGCATGCGCTGTTAATTAAACTCGGTTATTGGCCACAAGAATACAACCCTTGGCCGCGTCGCATGGGGGTCACCATGAGTAATCCTGAGATAGCCATTCCTGAGGCAGTTGAAACCAGTCGACGTGATCTGCAACACTTACAGGCGTGGGCGATTGATGATGTCGGCAATCAAGATCCTGATGACGCAATCTCATTGGAAGGAAACCGTTTATGGGTACATATCGCTGATGTTTCCTCACTGGTAATTCCAGATTCTGAGTTGGATATTGAAGCGCGTTCTCGTGGCACCAACGTATATTTGCCTGATCAGACCATTCATATGTTGCCGTCAGGCATCACACAGCAACTTGGACTTGGCTTGCAAGAACAAAGCAATGCTCTCTCGATTGGCTTTACTATTGGAGAAAATGGAGAATTAGAAGATATAGAACTCTGTTTTTCATTACTTCACGTTACCCGAACCACCTACGACGATGCCGACAAGGCGTTGGACAGCACATTTATTGCATTAAAATCAGTGACAGATCGTTTTCATCAACGCCGAATCAATAATAACGCCGCCATGCTGGATTTACCCGAGGTAAACATCCGTGTCGATAATGGAGAAATTTCGATACGTCCTTTTAAGCAAGGTGGAAGTCGTAAGATAGTCACAGAGGCGATGCTGGCGGCGGGTGAAGCCGTGGCATTATTTGCGCATAAAAATAACATCCCGATTCCCTATGCCTATCAACCCGAACCCATAGAAATTCAGCATCCGCAAAAAATGTCCGAGCATTATGCCTACCGGCGTTGTTTTAAGGCATCCCGGCATACCACAGAACCGGCTGCACACTTCGGGCTTGGACTGCCAATTTATACACGGGTAACCAGCCCTATCAGACGCTATCTGGATTTAATCGTGCACCAACAGCTCAGGGCATTTTTAACGCAGCATTCACAACAACCACAACGTCCTCTGCTGGGCCACGAGGAGCTTGTAGAAAGAATCGGTCTGGCGGATGAAGCATCATTTGCAGCACGTAAAGCTGAACGTAATTCTAATCAGCATTGGACCATGCTCTACCTTAATCAATATAAAACGAAGCAAGGCGAAGGCAATGGTAATTGGCAAGGAGAAGCAGTCGTCGTTATGCACGATGAGCGAAAGACTACGCTTATTTTGCCAGACCTTGCTATAGAGCCTAAGTTACAACGTCAGGATAATACTGAATTAGATCAATCGGTAACAGTACAAGTGGAATCTGTGAACATTCCAGAACTACGGGCATTTTTTCGTGTAGTTAATTAACGCATTGAGATAACCGGGGCGAAGCGGCGACGGACTTGCCGACGCCCAACAGCTCGCAAGACGATTACTGGTGAATATTCTCTTGGCGAATGGCGATGCGCACCTTAACTGGAGCTTTCTATACACCGATAAGATCACACCACGGCTTTCTCCTGCTTACGATATCGTAACAACCAACGTCTATATCGAAAACGAAACCCAGTACGCGCTCAATCTCGCTAAAACAAAGGAATTCGATCCTCCTTGTCTGAACTGAAACTATTCTATGAGCGGTGTTACTATAGGCATCTCATCTACAAGAGGTCTAACAACAGGCACTTCTTCTACAAGAGGCCTAACTTCGGGCCTGATTTTTGCGTTAATTGCATTCCTGCTTGCACTTAATCTACTTTTAACATGTTGAAAAAAATCAATCTTATCCCTAATTCGCTCAAGTGCAATTGCTCCTTTAGGCTTTGGCGACAACGCGAGTTCGAGAGATGCTCCCGCAGACACCGAAGCTGCGGAAACACCCAACCCACAACCGGCCACACTGACACACGATGCTTCGGCGCCAAGTAACGAAAGTACGAATCCTACCCCGCCAAGAACCCTGTCGCCCGTTGATGGTGAGTCTGACTCATACCTACTGGATTTGAGGTCTATGATTTTGTCACCTACGGCTTCAATCTGCCCATCGAGGGAGTCTATTTGGGACCTATAGATGTGATTTCTATTGACGTAATAAAAATCGACCTCTGACTCTTCAAACACCATCTCATTGTCGACCAAATTAGGATCAAGCCCCGTAGGGTCCGCAAAGTTTATGGGATCGTTGAAAGCGAATGCATATGGATTTGAAAGCCCGGCCGGCCGCGAAATGATAAGCGGATCCCTTTGCAAAAATCGTCCGGTTTGCAGATCGTAGACCCGCGCCCCCAATAACGCGATACCCAATGAACGAAGCGTCTCTGCTTCGCTCCATTGGTATTCACTGTAACCTATCGTTCCGGGAGCACCGTTGTCGGAAAGGATACCCCCAAATGACTTGTACTCGATTTCCTGCGCAACCTTTCCATTCTGATCGCTAAAAAGTTCATTACCTCCAAATCCAGGGTGCGAATATATTTGCGTTTCTTGGTCGCCAAAGCCACGCAAGGTCACAATCGTGCGGCCCTCGGGCCCTGCAATTTTCCTGTCAAAGACCCAACCAGCACCTCGGTCAACGGCTTCTAGAAGTGGATCAATTTTAATGCTTCTCCGCTGAACTGAATTAAATGCGTCATCGACCGACAATCTGCTGATCTCGCCGAAACCATCGTAAGCGATGGAAAGCGAATTTTGCCCTTTTTGTGCACGAGTCAGTCGACCCTTCGCGTCGTAGTCAAAGGTACGCACGCCAGAACCGTCAGGAAATTCAACGATATTTCCCATTATATCGTAATGAACGTTGCACCCGGGCGACGTGGAAACATTAGCTTCCTGAATGCCACAAATACGATCTGGATCAACGCCTGAATAGTCCAATTGAAGGCCCCCTGCTCCACTCGAGTTGGTATCTTCTATCGAGGTTACGTTCCCAATCGCATCATAGTTAAAGACTTCATTACTTATGTTTGGCGAGGCAGCCAATGACAGTTCAGTTCGATGTGTTTGCGTCAAACGCTCCATAGAGTCATAGGCATAAGTTGTTTGTCTGATCCAAGGAGCACTCGTCCCGGTAACACCCGTGTGGGTTCTGCGGCCCAGCTTGTCCTCGCCATCGTAATCGGCAAATTGAATTACGTCAGACCGAGAAGCGCTACTCAAACTGCGCTGCTCAAGAACTTGTCGCCCACCCTGCGCGAATGTCGCAGTTTCAACAGTTCCATTTCCAAGCCAGATTTGTCGATAATGACCGAAAGGGTCTATTTTTGCCTCAAAGATCATCTTATTGCCAGCCCCTGAATCCACCGTAGCAATTTGCATTCTGCCGGCGCTGTCATAGCCATAATTTACGACTTCAGCTTGCGTATTGGCCCCATCCTGCACATTGAAAAGCAGCGCCGAAAGTTTACCAGAAACGTAGTTCCTGCGATCAATCTGAAATCTCCCATTAATGTCGTCAAGCGTCCGGCTTGTTGAAGACAGGCCACCAAAGACGTCATAACCAAAATAGGTCGAACCTAATGAATCATGCACAGCCGCAAGACGTCCGAGCAGATTATCTGGGTTCACGTGAGCCGGGTTACCAGTGTCTGCGTCCCACTGAAACTTGGTAATAGAAGTATCATCGACGATCCCGTCCACAGACATCAAGATCGATTGATATCTACCAAAACCATCATAGGCATACCGAGTCTCAAGGACAGGAACCGGAGGCGTTGCGTTGTCGCCCCACGATTCCCGAATGACCTGGCCGAAACTGTCGTACTCAATAAAACGCGTCGCGACATCCGGTTGTTCTACGCTTAGCAACTGTCCAAGCGAATCTACTACGAAGGACCAATTCGCAACGGCCCCGGTCGACAGTTGCGGGGTTACAAAGCGCGCCACTCCAATCTGTTGGCCCAGTCGGTCGTAAGAATAACTGGAATGCTCAACCCGCTGCCCATTTGTCCATCTGGAAGCACGCAGGAGCCAATCATTTGCCGATTTCACTTCTTCGTCGAAAGATCCGGATTCATTGTGATTTGGCGTAAGTTCGTTGGGGCCAAACGTTTGAATTAGCAGTTGTCGTTGATCGTATTTAAAGCGTGTGCACGTCGCGAAACGTTCATCTGAAGGCACCGAAACCCATGAGAGTGATTGTGGTCCATTACCTCGAATACTGCACTCAAGTTTGCCATCTGGATAGTAGTGATAAGAGGTGCCATAAGAAAGTACTGGGTTATCGCCCAAAAGATAGGGATCGGCTTCAAACGAACGGCGTCCCAATTCATCAAATTGCAAATATCCTGAAATCAGGGTTTCGTCCTGATAGTCAGCGCCAAGGTGATTTTCAGTAAATCGGTTTCGGCCGAATTCATCAAACCAAGTGGTCTTTTCAATCGGTAGTGGCGTCTCGACAATTATGCCGCCAAGTGGCGCCAACCAATCATAGTCTTTTCGGACGATGCGCCTTCCCGTGGGATCATTGGGGTCGTCTTCGTATGAAATTTCACTAAGCAGGCGTTCTTGTTGGTCAGCGGTGAACGAAAATCCGGACGACGAGAGTCGCCCGAATGAGTCATAGTGGTAGTGTTTCTGGAATCCGTTTGCGTCTTTTACAAGTGTTGGTTTCATCAATACCGGATCAAATCCCGCGCTTGTGGATATTGGGGCAGTTACGTCGCTGGAAGCCTCCGAGATGAGAACAGGGGAAATACCAAACGGACCAAACTGGGTGTTCGTTTCGCGCACGACACCGTCTTCTCTTTCCTTGATAACAGTCGTGATGTTTCCAAATTCGTCGTGTTGTTGCGTTGAAGATATTACTTCATCCAGAAGAGCGCCCGTTTGCGGGTTGTACCTTTGGCGGATATTTGCCGTGCGTAAACCTTTTTGAATTTGCCCCGATGGCAGTCCATCATACAGATATCCAACCCCCGAAACCGCCGGTCCCACTCCTAGCGTTTTGCAAAAGCGAGTATAGGTCGGCGCGATGCTGACCGAAGAACCAGTTGCAGCACATGCATTCGTTGAAGAGGATGATATTTCAGAGAGCATTCTGTTCGCCCCACCCACATCATTGACGCTGTATTCAGTAAGTTGACAGACGTCATCGTCGGCACGATTCGGCGCGACATCATTCAATCGCCATTCCCAAGTCGTCTGGCCGTAATCATTTATCTCACAGATCCGGTTTTGTTTAATGATCGCAGCATCGCCTGGCGGCAACAAAGAACCTTCCCAAACTGTTGAAATCGCAGGGAACACGAACCCAAACCTGGCGCATAGCAAAGGGTCAGGTGAGGACAATGTCGCATCATACGGGGACGCAACGGCGTCACATTCATCGCCAGGCTGCGGAACGTAGTCTGCCTTAGAAGAAACCCCGTACCGAGTATGAATTGCCCCCTGCACCATCTGATTATTGGTCAAATCCAAACCAAGAAGGTCGCGGGGGTCTTCCGGCATCACGCCAGACAGTCGAAATTCATCGCGAAGCATACCAACCAATGCATAGCCTCGGTAACCCACTAGCCCGGCGTTCGAATTCGGGGTAATTCTGTCAAAAATTTTGGCCGACCCCATGCGTCTTTCTTGCGGCGACCCACGATGCGTTCTTAACGTAACTTTGCGCCCATATCCGCGGAAACTGAAACGCGACATCAGGGCGTCATAAAACAGATTTGCGTCACCGTAGGCGTATTGTGTAGCGTTGATGGGATCAGCCAGACCGCGTAACCCAATCGAATGGGTTTCCACAACGACCATTTCTGGATACGGAATTTGGTGGCGTGTATTTGGATCCCTTTTGGCAGATTGCCAAGCGATATTGGTCCGCCCTGCGTACCCGTTATCAACCGCGATCAAGCGCCCGGAATTAGGGGCGCCGGCCTTGCCCTGAAGACCGCCGACGATTTCGTAGACTTTGTAAAAAGTGTCAACGTCTCCCTGCTCATTTTGCGTGGAAGCGCCCAGCACAAATTCCGGCCTTTTGTCGCCGTTAATGTCCAACAAACCTGAAATACTCTGTGTCTGGTTGTCGTCGCAGTAGTGCACGTCGGACTTCATTTGAAAAGTCGCCGGCACTTTCATTGGGATTTCTTTAGCATAGCCGACACCCATGCCAACTCGTAGGCCCCATACTTTTTGATCTACATCACCTGAGACCTGACGCTGCTGCACATAGTCCGGGATTCCATCCCCCGTCAGATCAATCAGCCCTGATGTTTGTTGTGTGGTATAGGCCCCGTCACAGCCCGGAGGACGCGTACCGCGAATGCCAGCCATGGGCCCGGGAAGGTGAAAATCGCCTGGCGCGAAGTCACCGGGGCGACCGTTTCCAAACCAGACCCAAATCGTCTCCTGATCGCCGCCTTCGTCTTCTAGCACGTAATTTCCGCTTTGCAGGTAGTCGGCAAAACCATCGCCGTTGATGTCAGAAAATCCACATATTTGGGTGCGAGAATCCTGCGTTTCAAACCAGGCTTCTACGCCGCAAACGCCACCGCCTGGCTGTGGTACTACAAGCACAGTTGATCGGTCCGAAAACTCCAACAAACCACCCCTGGATACGTTGTAATACACACGGATATTATTGTTATCGGCAGGTTTGAACCTAGCCCAGGCCGTACAATTCTGCACCTCGCTTGTTTCAACCAATTCTCCGTTATCGTCAAAGACCTGATCGAAGATACTGCAATCCTCATCTGCCAATTGGTCATGCAGCGGCTCGGCGTTGAAGATAAAGTCAGGAAGGCCATCGCCGTTGACGTCTTCAAGTTTCCATTGGCCGTGGATCAATCGGTCGTCATCTGCAATGTCGGACGTTGATCTCGATAATGAGAGATTGGCAGCAGGCTCAATTAAGCCTGCCGCCAGAAGCTCAAAGCGAATGCGGGTCACGTCAAATTCATAGTGAGACCAGGAGATGCTTTGCGCCCCTTGCGCCCCTGGAAGGTTCAATTCTACAGACCAGACATCAGAATTATCTTGGAGTGCAGAAATGCGATCCAACCGCCCATCACCATTAAAATCGATCAGCTGAGACCACGAATTGAAATTGACATATAAGGGGCCAGCCGGGCCATCGATCTTGCTGCCGTCCTGCATGGTCAGCTGCGATCCGCCCAGATTCAAATCTGAAATCCGGTCCGGACTGTTCAGCGTGTTCGTCGACGTCCCAATCAGGTTACTTTGTAGTATCCAATCCGACCCGTTAAAGTAAGCCAGATCCGCCAGGCCGTCCCCGGTCATGTCCGCCAAGACCTGGTGCGTCACAAATTCTTCGTCATTCGAATTTTCCGTCGAAAAGCCGATCCCGATATTGTTCCCTGGCAGGTCAGCGGGGACAGGGATATCCGCCTGGGCGCCGAAAACCAGTTCACCATCCAATTCCGTAGACCCATAGCTATAGACGGCGACCGGGCGAATTTCTTCTGAATCCCGTCCCCGAACATCCACGAAAGTCAGGCGCGGCTGATGCGTATCCCGATCCGGCCTATATGCAAATTGATACGTCTTAAGAACCGATGTCGCATCTGCGGACCCCATTGGAAGTACACATTGATTTTCGGTAGAAACATTGACGCTCAGGCTTTTCAAAATACGCATGCGGGCTTGCATGAAGCCTCCGCGTGCGTCTACAGATAGAACCGCCTGCTGCTCGCCCGAACTCGTTTGGCAGCTGGGCCCCTGATTACCGTCCCAGCCCCAAGGTCCGTATTCGAAATCCAGCACATATTTTGGACAATCATCCGCAAAGCTATAGGCAATCTGTGACAAAAGCAGGTCTGGGTGTTTTGGTCTTTCTTCGTCCAGAGCACAGTAGGAATGAGTATCCGGCGAGTGCGTGAATTCGATACTGTTCTCACCTGTTCGATCCGTGACCTTCGTAAGGTGATAAAAGATATCTGGCTCTGTATCGATGAGAGATTTAAATTCGTACTGCCGCCCGTCGGTATCGTTTAGAAGGAAGCCATGGTCGGTCGAGACAAGACGAAGCATGCGTCCGGCCACCATCGCCTGATATTCATGGGGACGTCCGGTTGGATTCATCAGATGAGATTCACCACCCATAAATAGTTGAATACGCTTCGCCGATCCGAAATTATTCCCCTCTGTGATTAATGGTTTTCGTCCGGCCACGGATATTGATTCCCGTATGTGCCAAGTCTCTGCCACAAAACCAACGCCAACATTTCCAACCCTATTTCCACCTGTGTAGCGGATGTCAAACGGCAGTCGAAGATCACCTCTTGGTTCCGGGAACCTGACCGGCACCGAAACGTCATACCCGCCGTTCCCAGAAACAGACCCAAAAGCCACCGACTCCTCGGCGCCATAGACATTTCCATCAACACTTTGAATCATAGAATGGAAAAAATCCGAAGGATCAACCATCGACTCGGAAGCATGCACGAGTGTTGGAAATACTGACAACAAAAGCGAACAAACAAGAAATCGAATTTGCACAAGTATTTCACGCCAATTTGCCGTCAGTTCTTTGGCCGAATATTCCATATGAAAGTCCTCTTCAAATGTTCAATACCAGGAAACCATTACCAGATTATCAGAGTATGGGCGAGTATTCTCGTACAGATAGTCAGATCAATGCAGATGAACAAGGGTCTTAGTGACATCGACACCTAACTCAGGTCGAAATTTCTGGAGGATAATTCCATCCCGCAGCCACGAGAAATTTCGATGCTTGGCTGATACAGATGTCTTTCGTAGAGAATAGAATAATCTAGGGAGTGGGGTAATCCCCCCGAAAATCAACATTACTAAAAAGTAGAATTTTCTCGTAATCTATACGCAGGAGGTTCTGCATGAAAATATCACGTTTTTCCGCTTCATTTTATAAATGGCGTGCCAAATATGGCGGTATGGACGCGTCTTTGATGGCGCGCTTAAAGGCAGAGATCGTTCAAGAAGCTTTACAAAAAAAGTAGAACATCCAGTGCAATTAACGCCCGTAGATGTGTCCCGCTCAACTGTGTACGCAGTGCGTACACAATGTGAGATTCAAATTATCGAACGGAGTCGATATCTACTGACCTATCAGTAAACTCTTTTCTTGTAGACATACAACGCCACACTAATGGCGGCAAAAAATACGAGATGTAACACAAATTTGATATCCAGACTGAAGTTTAAGCCGGGCAATTGGCTCACCTGAAGATGTTGAAAAGAAACAAGCTGTACGATAATTGCATTGGCGGGCGGTGCTATCAGCGTTGTCAGCCATGAGAAGACTAAAGTAGCCAGTGCAATAAGTTCCAATCGCGCCGTACTCAAAATAACGATACCACTTAAAAATCCATAAAATACAGAGACCGCCATATGAGCAGTCCAGGCAATCATTATGGCAGCGACGCTATTCCAGCCACCCAGTTGCTGATACGCTGCAGCATGCCGGCTTGTCAATGTATCCATTCCAAACCAAGGCTGAATGACTATAAAGACAACGCCCATAACTGCACCGAAAAGACAGGCCATGAATAAAATTTGGTTTTTTAAACGCTTCATTATTGATTTCCATAAAGTGATGAGGCCGTCTCTCTGTATAAACGATTGCCGTTTGGGCAATATGCTACTGGCTTGCTAACTTTCGAAGTACATCTTTATAGGTACTCTGCGGGTGAGCTCCGGTCATCGCGCTGCTGCGGTTGAAGATCACTGTTGGCACACCTGAAATCCCCTGCTGCTGCCACTGAGCCTCTTGGTTCAATACGTGGCGGCGACGCTCAGTGTCATCCAAGGCTAACGCGGCAGCCGCAGTATCCAGGCCTACACTCTGAGCTTCTTCCAGCAAGATGGCGCGATTGGATACATCCTTATGCTCCGTAAAGAAGGCGACAAATAAACGCTGTTTTAGCTGATGCTGTAAGCCTTGTTCATGTGCAAAATCCAGCAACAGATGCGCATCGCGGGTGTTAACTATCTTCATCTCTTCAAAGTAATCAAACGTAAATCCATACTCAGCACCAAGGGCACTGATATTAGCGCGGGCTTTTTCACTGTCGTCACGCGTGGCGCCGTATTTACGCAGCACATGGGCGCGCAGCTCCTCGCCTTGCTCGGGCATATCGGGGTTCAGTTCAAACGGTTGCCACTCAATTTCGACCCTATCTTGCAGGCCTAATTCATTGATGGCGGCTTCCAGGTGTTTGTAGCCAATGATGCACCATGGGCACACAACATCGGACACTATATCTAGCTTAATCTTGTCGTTCATCTTATTGCTCAAGGTGCTACTCCTCGTTATGCCCTGCTCACTTCAGCGCTTATCATGGATAACACTATAAACATTATTGAACGACCGCTCAAGCTTAATTTGAACGAATGTTCAACTTCGGATTTCTGGTGTATATAAATGGACATGCTGGTGGTAAAAACCGACATTAAGACAGCTAGAAAATCGCCAAGATGTGTTACGGGCAGGTAGTAGGCTTGAGTAGAATTAGCCCTATAGGGTCTTGCTGATAGATCTGGATCTGACCAGGCGGTGATTAAATTACACTACATTAGAATGAAGAGAATAGTTTTAGAGTAGCTCTTCAAATATATCGTCAATATACTTTTCTACTGCGTCCACATTGTTCGTTACCTGGGCATAAGTCCTTAAACCTATGAGTTGAATTTGGAAGTAACGCGCTAATGCAATTGGACTCTTCGCGGTGCTGACTTCACCATTATTGATGGCTTGTTGGAAAATGTTAGCAAAAGACGCTTCTATACTTTCTAAAATGCTCGTTGCCTTGGCAAGTAACTCTGGGTTATCGTTTTGCGTTAGTTCAGCGACACTTTTAACAATCATACACATGCCACTTGGTGCAGTGCCTTTATTACAAATAGTCACATTACGAAGGAATCGTTTTAACCCTCCCAGCGCGGTTGTTTCTTGCGTCATACAGTCGGCAAGGTTCTCGGCACCTACCTCGGCATAACGATTTAATGTTTCTTTAAATAAATTATCTTTACTACCAAAAGCCGCATAAATACTACCAGGGCGCATATCAACCACGTCTTGTAGATTTCTCATTGACGTTGCGTGATAGCCCTTTTCCCAATAGAGATTCTTTGCTTTTTCGATCACTTCGTCACGATTAAATTTTGCTTGTTTACTCATGCTTGTTTACTCATGTTTGCCACCTTGAAAACTTTTGTCTTAACTTTTTTTAAAACAACAAAAGCCTAATGACAATGATGCCACCAGGCTTTTAATTCAGTCGATTATCTTAACTCGACAGAAGCTACTCTGGATTTAATGCTAACACTTTATCAATATCTTCAGCACAATAACGGTTTTCAAGCTGTTCCCAGTCTTCACCCCAGTTACGGTTGATGATGCGCCCACGTTGTACGGCAGGACGCGCTAAGATGGCTTTCGCCCAACGTTGTACGTGTGTGTAATCTTCCACCTGAAGGAACTCTTTCGCGTCGTAAAGATTGCCCAGGACTAAGTTGCCATACCAAGGCCAGGTTGCAATATCCGCAATACTGAATTCATCGCCTGCGATAAATTCATTTTTTGCCAACTGCTTATCGAGAACATCTAACTGACGCTTAATTTCCATTGTAAAACGATTAATGGAATATTCGAATTTCTCGGGCGCATAAGAATAGAAATGACCGAAACCACCACCTAAATAGGGTGCAGAGCCGTGTAACCAGAACAACCAGTTGAAGACTTGCGTGCGTTTAATGCCTTTTTCAGGCATAAATGCACCAAACTTTTCCGCAAGATAAACCAGAATTGAAGCTGATTCAAATATAGGTTCAGCCTCTTCGCTAGCGTGATCAACTAATGCCGGGATCTTAGAATTAGGGTTAATATCCACAAAACCCGATGAGAACTGATCGCCTTCACCAATCCTGATCATGTGGGCATCGTATTCCGCATGCTTACCGAGTGCTAATAACTCTTCCAACATGATGGTGATTTTTTGGCCATTAGGCGTGCCCATTGAGTACAATTGCAGAGCATGCTCACCCACCGGTAACGCTTTTTCATGGGTCGCGCCCGACACCGGACGATTAACGTTTGCCCATGTACCACCACTCTCTGCATCATGAGTCCAGATCTTTGGGGGGGTGTATTGATTTCCCACGCTTATCCTCCTGCGCTTATGCTGTAAGGCTATTAGGATTTTTTATCAAAATTTTGCGGGTAGAGTGCGCGTGCGGCCTCTTCATCAAAATCAGACTTAAATTGAATGTCTTTATCAATGTTTCGTGCCCGCTCTACTGCAGGACGCGCATTGATGCCTGCAAACCAACGTTTTAAGTTTGGATAGCTTGCTAAACCTTCCCCGCCTAACACGGCCATTGCTTTATCAATCCAACCCCATGCTGCAATATCTGCAATGGAATATTCATCACCCACTATATAGTCACGACCTTCCATGTGTGTTTCCAGCACTTCATAATGACGTTCAGCTTCACGAAGATAGCGATTGATTGCATAAGGCACTTGCTCTGGCGCTTTATGTCTAAAGTGAACTGACTGACCAGAAAAAGGGCCTAAACCTGTCGCTAAAAACATCAACCACGACAGCATTTCACTACGTTCTTCTGCTTTACCCGCTAATAGTCCTGTTTTTTCAGAGAGATACATTAAGATAGCAGTAGAATCAAATACACGTTTGCCATCGTCTTCAATCGCAGGTGTTTTTCCATTTGGGCTGATCGCCCGGAATTCAGCGGTATGTTGTTCACCTTTCATTGTATCTACCGGGATCAATTCATACGGTAAACCGGCCTCTTCAAGGTAAAGAGCAATCTTCATTGGGTTTGGCGTTTGGTGGAAATAAAACTTAAGCATATTATTACCCTATTAAAGTCATTGATGTTTTATTCAATTGGAACCCTTGTCCCTTGAGATTGAAACTACTATAAACACCATTGAACAGTCGTTCAAGTTTATTTTGATCGATCGTTCAACTATTGATTGTAATAAGCTACCTAAGAATGACGTGTTAGGTATCTGTTGCAATTATTTGATCCACAATCTCGTTCATTGTTGAGCCGTAGATCCCGGGCTTTTTAAATAGAGGGTTATAAGGCGCGCCGGAGCGATTGATGTAAGCCGCTTCTAAACCAGCACTCATAGCGCCATGTGTATCCCAATCATGAGTAGCCACCAGTCTAAGCTTGTCCTTAGGTTGACCCAGCTTAGTCGAGGCAAACTGGTATGCCATTGGGCTTGGCTTAAATGTACCCGCCTCCTCCACCGAGATGACCTCATCAAAATACTCATCTAAACCAGCATTGTGGATTTGATTGGTAATTAAGTTACGTGATGAGTTTGAGAATGCTACAACGCGAAAGCCTTCTGCTCGTAACCTTGATAGTGCCGTTTTTATATCAGAATGAGCCGGCAGACTTGAAAAGCCTCCGAGAATATCAGCAATTTCTGCGCTGGATATAAGAACCCCATTTCTGGCAGCAAGAGCCTCAAGCATAATTTTTGATAGAGATGCGAAGTCTGTTTTAACGTCCGTTATCATGGAAACAGTGGACGCATGCAGCAACATGGAAAACCAGGTATCTGTAAAACATTCATCGCCAAAAAATGACTTAAACTTCGGCCTTAACACGCTTAAGTTTAAAACCGTTTCGTTTATATCGAATAAAATCGTTGTTTGTTTCATACGTTACCCCTCGCAAAAATAAAGAGAACTCAGCCTGTAGCGGTCTATTCAAAGCGCCATTCATTGGAAAGACCGGGAATCTTAGCATGAGTTGTATGCCCGCTAGTGCTGGAGTGTTCCGCTTGCTGCTCAACACGTTGCATAAATATCTGCCAGATATTGGCTACCGGAATACTGTTATTCAGTCGATCAAGTAATTCGATTGAATCGCCACGGCGCAGCTGTCCGTTTTCTAATACCCGGTAATACCATCCTGAGATCGCTTCAGACATGAGCACGGAGGCGATATGTGCATTGCCATATTTATGATTTACTTTCCAACAGGGGCGACGTGGCTGAGATACCTGCACGATGGCACTGCCAAGCCGAAAGGTATCTCCGATATGTACGTCGGTATCCAGCAGACCCTGAGTCGATATATTTTCACCAATAGAGCCGGGTTGAAAATGCTCACTCAGATGAGGGAGAGCCTGTTGCAGCAACGCGTAATGTTCTGCCGGGTAATGATAGATCGCTTTTTCCGGGCCACCGTGTACCCGTTTATCCACCTGAATATCGCCACTCAATCCCATCTCATCGATTTGGTGGGTTTTTTCCGAGGGTATTTTAAAAATCCCCGTGGCCGTATTCCCCGGACCTATGGTCGATAGCTCGCCGATATAGAGGCCCTCTATCGAAGCACTGAGCTGCTTTATTTCACTCTCCATGATATACCCCTGCCTTTGACGTCAGATGACCAGTTTAGAGTTGAGTGGCTAAAATAACCAGCTTGAGTAATCATGGGATTTTCATAATAATTAGTATGTAGCGCTAACAATAATGTGTAATCTATAATTTGTTGATTGCTACGACCATCATCTGTCATTACAGGTCATCTATTATGCATTTTGTGAACATATCATCAGAGCTTATTTATACCATTGATTCTGCTGCAAGTTTTGTTTTTAACATTGCAGCGGCCAGTACTAACCATCAAAAAACGCTAGAAGAGAACCTTACACTCTCCCCCGCTATCGATAGTGAGTGGTGCCAGCTTAATGACTTTGGCTGCCGTGGTCTTCGCTTAAAAGTGGAGCCTTGTGAATTGAGCATTAGATACAGCGCTACCGTGCAATTATCGCCAGAAACCGAGTTGGTCCAGTATTTAAATGAGGTTGAGCATAAAAAATTACCGACAGCGGTGCTGCCTTTTTTAAACCCGAGCCGATACTGCGAATCTGACCGTCTGGGACGTTTTGCCTGGAAAGAATTTGGTCAGTTGCAAAGTGGATACTCCCGGGTTGATCAGATTTGCAATTGGGTCAATGCGCATATTGATTACGTTGCGGGCAGTACCGATGCGTCTTCCAGTGCGTGTGATGTGCTCATTCAGCGTGCTGGCGTCTGTCGGGATTTTGCTCATGTCAGCATAGCGTTGTGTCGCGCTCTGGGTATTCCTGCTCGTTATGTTTCCGGCTACGCCGTTGGCTTGGAGCCACCTGACTTTCATGGTTTTTTTGAAGTGTATTTAGAGGATCGCTGGTATCTTTTTGATGCGACTCGTATGGCGCCGATAAGTGGCCTTGTGAGGATTGGTATTGGCCGCGATGCTGCCGACACTTCATTTGCCAATATTGTCGGTCAGGCTACTATGCAGTCTATCAAGGTAGAGGCTACATCGGCTGATGCTAACCTTCTGTACAATAACGGGGATCCCGTATCAACCGCTTAACTCATTAATTGCGCATCACACGCTTGACGAGGGGATGCAATTACTGATGGATGTAACGCCTTAGCTGAGTACGTTAAATATTTGCAAACATCAGCTAAAAATACTACATCTATCTAACTTGCCAGAAGTGGGTGAACAAGGTTGATTTCAGTAATTTTTTTTTGTGAAGCTTTATCTGCAAGTTGTGTATATTCGGTAACGACCTGGATAGGTAAGGCGCCTATTACCTTCTCCAAATCAACCAATTTTATACCTTGGCGTATTAAGAAGTTTATATAACTATAACGAATAGACTCTGCCGAAACGCAACTACTGTCTATAATTTTTGCATCAAAAGCTGCGCAGTTAATGAGTGAGATAGCTTCGCTTTCTGTAATATCAAAATCAATATTGTTATCAATAAGCTCTGCCATTTTTTTTGAAATAGGCAGCTGCCTACTTGGGGAGCCAGGTACATTAAAGTTACTTTCAGTGGTATTTATTTTGACCTTTGATAATTCACTTATTTCACGCACTGACAACCCTTGAAGCAGAGCTGTCATAACAACCTGTCCTTTCGAGCTACTGGCTTTTAGTAGTCTTTCCAACTCATTTAATGTTAACGCTCTAACACCTTCTTGAGCAATCATCTGAGTCGCTGCGCGGCTGTTCCTGTATTCAAGTTTATCGACTGTATCCTGGCGAATATTTAAGCTCGGGTCATTACTGGTAATTCGGGACCACCTTGCAACTGCAGGATTGTCTGCCCTACTATCATTTTTTAAAAACTCAAATAACAGAATAGCAAGTAAGCCAAGCAATAATGCTAGAGCGAGGACAATACCAGAATTTTGATAATAGTCAGGACGTATTGGCGTATTGGGTTGGAACGCTGGCTCTATTACTTTAAACTGCGGGTATTTTTCACGTTGAGTGACGGCTATTTGAGTAAGGCGGCTTTGTATTTCACGATAACTCTCTTCTAGCTGTGTTAAATCCTCAACCAGAGCCTCATGCTCAGAAAAACGCCGTGTAAATTCGGTAGCAATTTTTTTATACTGCTCAATCTCATTCCTTAGCGCAATAGCCGCTTGATGTGCTGCAGCGTAATCTTGCTCAGCATCACTTAATACTAGATTTTGCCCATCAATTTTTTGCTCACGAATTTTTTGTTCTAATTTTTTTAATTGTTCAGGTATCACTCTTAAGCTTGGTTGTAATGACATATATTGGCGTGTGTAACGTCGGTCAAGTTCAGTTAAATTCTCACTTAGTTCCTGGGCTCGTTGTTCCAGGTTAGCCAAACTCCTTTTATCTGTATCTGGTACAACAGGTAGGCCTCTGCTTATGGCTTTTTTTACCGCGGCTAATTTTGCTCTTGTATTTATCTCGGCTTCTTCGGCCGTATTTAAAGAACGGGTTAAGCCATTTAGCCGTGCAGAAACCTGGTTCTCATCCCTGCCAGCCGATAAAATACTATGCTGATTACGAAAGATGTCGATCTGATTACGTTTCAGATCAACTTTTTCGCTTAACAATTCAAATTGTTGCTGCAAAGCATTGGTGGTCTCAGCCGTGTCTGTTTTAATCTGTTGCAGGCGTTGTGTTTGGTATTGATCAATCAAGGTGTTGAGAAGCAGAGCCAAAAATCCGGGGTTTTCACCCTCGGCAACCAATTTAATCAAGTTTGTTTCTGCGACTAAACTCACAGAAAGCATATTACGTAAGGTGATCGGGTCAGGAATGTCATCACTGGCAAGGGAGGAAAGAATCTCTCTCGTTGATTGAATAAGAGACTGCCCTGTTAAAATATTACCTTGAATGGCAACATGCTGAATATTAATTTCTTCAATTTCCTGGTCTATCGGGGTAGGCGCAACCGTTAATAACGTAACATCACTTTGATAAATAGCTGGCTGCAAAAAAACATAAATTAAGCCAATAATGGCAGCTAAAATAAAAGTCGTAATAAAAATCTGAAAACGCCTTGAAGAATACCACGGGCATATAGACTCATCCGCAAATGGTGTTGTAGATCCATGTGTTAACACTTCAATGCAGGGTAGTTTCTGACTGTCCATTAGAATAAAGTTCCCACGATTTGTAGCTTCTTATCTGAAATCCCGAATGCGAATTTGCTCGCCTTCAGTCACTCGAAACAATGCCAACATGAGAGGAACTTCTATCATATCTTTGCATATTTCATATCCCTAAAAAAATAACCTATTTATCTCAGCTAATATTTATGTACATTAACAATCCTACAAGCAATTAAAATGAGTTTTCCTTAACTTTTTTTGAGCAGATTCCCTTCCAAAACACATCCGATCAGGTCGCAGACTGCCCCTCATATTTGGAATGAATAGCTTATATTGATTCACTACCAGTGGAGATTTTAACCGCCAACGAGAAGCAAAAAAGTCGATTCATTGACAAAGTGCAGCAACTCTATATAGTGATGGACTAGCCAAGAAAAAGCGTATTTTAACCACTTGTTATCGTTGTATTACTCGTTAGTAGCCTCGTTTCACCGTTTTAAATTCCAGTCTTATTTTTCGCTAACTCGATAATTTATGTTCTTTTACACCTCCCCTCACACTCGCTTTGTTACTTTACAGTGTTGAGATTTGGCTAATCCAGTCCGATGAAATGTAGAACGATAAATGATCAGAACAATATTCTGCCAGTAATTTTGCGACTACTGCCATGAGTGCTGTTTAAACGCGTCTGTGTAAAATCCAGCGTGCAGACTAATTAACTTTTTTCACTCAACAGATTTGAGTGATGACCGCCTGCGTATTACCCCGTTATCACTGAGCTCTATTTAAATTGAAGCTCGTGTAACTGTTCGAAAAAATACAAGGCTTTCTTTATTTGAGAGATATATGAGCAAAGACTCACAACAGGCAATTAATGCCGCCGATTATGAAAAGTACAGCAGCCCTATTCCCAGCCGGGAATACATTATGGGGCTACTCGATGAACCAGGGAAAACTCTGGATCGAGATCAGCTCAGCGAGCTGTTACAGCTATCCAGCAGTGATGAAAAAGAAGCCCTGAGACGACGTCTTCGTGCGATGGAGCGTGATGGACAATTAGCTTTCGATCATAGAAATGGTTATAGCTTGCTACGCGCAGACGATTTTCTTGAAGGGCTGGTCATCGGGCATCCCGACGGTTTTGGGTTTCTGAAACAGGAAGGTGTGGGTAACGATATCTTCTTACATGATAGCCAGATGCTTAAAGTTTTTCATGGTGACAAGGTACGCATCCTTATGACGGGTGTTAATCGTCGCGGTCGCAAGGAAGGCCAGATTATTGACATTCTGGAGAAAAATACTTCTCAGGTCGTTGGCCGCTTAAAGTACGAAGAGGGTGATTATTTTCTACAGCCCGAAAACAGCCGCATTCGTAATGAGATCGATATTGCAGATGATCAGCTAAACGGTGCACAGACAGGGCAATACGTCAGCGTAGAAATAACCGAATACCCCTGCAATCGCTTTAACGCTGAGGGTCGGGTTACCGAAATTCTGGGTGATTCCATGGCACCGGGTATGGAAATTGATGTTGCTATTCGTAGCCACGACATTCCCCATAAATGGCCGCAGACGGTATTAGATGAAGCAGCGACGATGTCGGATGAGGTTAAAGAAACCGATAAACTCCATCGTTCAGATCTAAGGAACTTACCTTTTGTCACCATCGATGGTGACGATGCACGGGATTTTGATGACGCCGTGTACTGTGAAAAAAGAAAATCCGGTGGCTGGCGTTTATATGTCGCGATCGCCGATGTTTCACATTACGTATTACCCGCTAGCGCCCTGGATCAGGAGGCTGAAGAGCGCGGCACCTCGGTATACTTCCCGGGTCACGTGGTACCTATGCTGCCGGAAGCGCTTTCTAATGGATTGTGTTCGCTAAACCCCCATGTCGACCGACTGGTTATGGTCTGTGAAATGGCGATTAGTCGTTCCGGAAAAATAGCAGCCTATAAATTTTCTGAAGGCGTTATCAACTCGCATGCACGCCTGACCTATCGTCAGGTAGGCGCTTTATTATCGTCTTCGGATCATGGCTTGGGTAAACAGGTCGCTAAGAATCATCATGCTGTAGTGCCACATATCCACGCCTTGCACCAACTGTATGCGACTTTAAGAAAGGCCCGTACCAAGCGCGGGTCGATTGATTTTGAAAAACAGGAAGTTCAATTCAAATTTACCGAAGGTAGAAAAATTGACCAGATAGTGCCTGTTATACGTAACGATGCACATAAGATGATCGAAGAGTTTATGCTTTGTGCCAACGTCGCTACTGCGCAATTTTTGGAAAAATTAAACCTGCCTGCACTCTATCGGGTGCATGAAGGGCCAGCCGAAAAGAAGCTCGCTAATTTACGTGAATTTCTCAGTGAGAGAGGCCTTAATCTGTCGGGTGGTGATAAACCAACGCCAGCACATTATGATCTTTTGCTACGTGGCATTAATGAACGTAAGGATGCTCAGGTTATCCGCACTATGATGTTGCGCTCGCTTAGCCAAGCGGTATATAGCGCTGATAACCAGGGGCACTTTGGTCTTGCTTATTCCGCTTATGCTCATTTTACCTCACCGATTCGGCGCTATCCTGATTTATTGGTTCACCGGGCCATCCGTTCTGTCATCCGCCGGAGTGAAAGTGGCAGTACACTGCACCGGGTACTGAAGAAGGTTACCGGCATGGGTGCCGATCCGGTACATAGGATTAAAAGTGCCGCCCCTATGGAGGCAGGCAAGAGCTACCCCTATGATCTGGATAAAATGAAGACGATGGCGGACCATTGCTCACTGGTATCCCGTCGGGCCGACAAAGCTGGCTGGGACGTAGAAGCCTGGCTGAAGTGCGAATATATGCAAGACCATGTTGGCGATACTTTCAGCGGCGTCATCAGCAGTGTCACCAGCTTCGGTTTGTTTATTGAACTCGACGATACTCTGATTGAAGGCCTGATACATATCACGGCCCTGAATAATGATTATTATCAGTTTGATGCGGCACAACAGCGTTTAGTGGGTGAGCGAACCCGAGCCACCTTTGGCATCGGTGATACCATTAATATCCGTGTTGTACGGGTCGATATGGATCAACGTAAAATTGAATTCGAGCTGGCGGATAAATCTGATGATAATCGACCGCTCAAAACCAAGAGCCGAAAAAGTAAAAAGCATAGTGGCGCGGGTAAATATAAGCGCTAAAAAATGACACCCTGCTGAGCTGGACACTGATTCAGCTCAGCAGACGTTTGTGATCATTTAACGATAGGTAATATCCTGTTCTTTGTGGTCACAACTGGGGCCCTCAGATCTATAATTACTGCACGCCCAAAACTTCCCGTAACGCCCCTCTCTGCTCTTCATTACCCCCTCACACTGCGGGCATAGCGGTATCCACCCACCACATGCATCATTCAGGCAAACGCTAAACCTACCTGATGTTGTCATACCACCCGAACACTGCGGACAAGTGCTCTCGTTATGGTTACATAGTGGGTAATTGGTACAGGCTAAAAAAGAACCATATTGCCCTTTTCTCTTCACCAGTGTTCCTGTTATGCAGGAGGGGCACTCATGCTCTGGAGCGGTTAACTGGGATGCGTCAGTATCGAATTCATTGAGCTCAATGGCGTAGTTATCTTCTAACAGCTCTTTTACAAAATCAGACGTTCTGTTCATATCTGTCAGTAGATAGCATCGATGCCTTGCACGTGTCATGGCCACATAGAATAAACGTCTTTCTTCAGCATCAGGGTATGGCTCGGCTATGGGCAATAAAACATCTAAAAGCGGATCGGTCAGCTTTCGTGAAGGGAATCCATTTTTAGTGTTATCTAATCCCAGGATAACGACGTAATCAGCTTCCTTACCCTTGGATGCGTGGAATGAGTGTTGTTCAATCTTAAGAGCAGGAACCGATCGCTTTAACTGTGCCAGTTCGTTAGATTCTAAAAGCCGGAAGTGATATCTGGCCAGTAGATAGACAGAAGCCCCCTGCTTGGCCATGCCTGCTATTTTCTGCAGTATCTCTACGGTGTGTTTGAATACTTCGTTATTTGAGATGGGCTTCATGACCAGCGAAACCGCAGACTCCTGCACAACGGTATGCGTAGTGATGTGTTTCTTCATCTGGGATGGGTTCTGCATCACAAACTGTGATGCTACATCATTAATGCTGTTGTTAAATCTAAAGGTCTTATCTAACGACGTGGTTTGTGTAGGACCAAACACTGACGCAAAGCCTGTGGTTAGGCCGACATCACTGCCAGCGAAGCGATAAATCGCCTGCCAGTCATCGCCTACG
Organism: Neptunomonas antarctica; assembly: GCF_001305295.1. Lineage (GTDB taxonomy): Bacteria > Pseudomonadota > Gammaproteobacteria > Pseudomonadales > Balneatricaceae > Neptunomonas > Neptunomonas antarctica. The sequence goes on along the minus strand of NZ_LJSI01000042.1, from coordinate 125,976 downwards.
CAAAACACTGATGTATTCTTTCCGGAGTCTCTTAATGCTTTAACCAAACGCGCCCGCGGTGCGGAGATATCCTGAAACTCATCAACAAGAATATAAGACCATGGCGATGTGAAAGATCCATTCTCAATATATCCAATGGCCTTCGCAATCATATCTTCAAAATCGATTTCGTCATTCGCTGTCAGGAAAGCTTCATAACGCTCAATGACAGGCCTCAGTAAATCCATTGCAGCTTTAAGCTGGCCGGTACTTTCTAAATGATCGGCTAGTCGATCTAATTCACCTGAAGCATAACAATTGGCGCGATAACGCTTTACAAGACTCGACAGCAGAACGGAAAATTTTGTAATCGCGCCGAACTCACGCAAGGTATGTAAAACTGAATCAGCAGGCAAAGGCTCGAACTGAACACCCTCGCTCGCCAATTTTGATTCCAGATTGGATAGCAAGCACCCTTCGCGCTGTTCATAGTGATATGTCTCAATCAGTCGTGTGGAGTGCTCACTATGCAGTTGCCGTTTCCACTCAATGCCCGCGTGATAGCCTTCTCTATCGATATAGGGCGCTGTGCTTCCATCTCTATCTATGCCGAGGTGCTCAATATAGATACCGAACTCGGTTAAATAGAAATCAGGTTGATACTGTTTGAAATCAGGCGTTCGGGTATTACTCTCGGAATAATACGGCTTATATTGATACTCAATGCCCATAGCAAACAACCAGTTGGCAATGAGGCACGCTTCAAAACTTTTAACCTCTTCTCCTTTCAGTGTTCTAATTTCATTCGCCCGGATGTATTCGAAGTATTCTCCCTGGGTTTTAAACTCGAAAGGATTAGCTTCAGGAAAAAGGTAGTTTTCAAAATACTTAAGAGTTATTTCTTTGTATTTTGGTATTTCCAGCAAACCAGAAAACCATTGGTCTACATGATTGTTCAGCAGTTTTTCATCACTTGCTAACGGCGAAATAGACGGTTTCTCACCTTCCACCGTTGAAATAACCATTTGGCCTAATACATGAAATGTCCAGGCGCTTACTGAGGTAGTACCCAGCTTATCAGTGATACGATCACGCATTTCAATGGCGGCTTTTTTACCGAAAGCGAGCATTAATACTTCTTGCCCAAGTGCCTGCTTACTTTCTAATAAGTAAGCCACTCTACCCACCATCGTGCTGGTTTTACCCGTCCCTGCGCCGGCTAAAACAAGGTTGTTATCGTCATCGATGATACAGGCTTCACGCTGCCGTTCTGTTAACGGATTCGACTCAATGCTGTCGAAGAGCGTTTGATAATTTTGCTTCTGCTCAAAGACATATCGCGCTCTCATTTCTTCAACAAGTGAGGGATCTAATTCAGCCCAACGTTTAAGTTGAGAGAAAACCTCTTTGATAGCGCCAGGAAGATGCACTTCGTCAGAGGGTATGTGTATCTCCACCAACGCTTTGCTGATGAAGTCACTAATGGCCATACAGTGGCTACTTCTCAGGTAGCCAGTTTTTTGAAGATGGTTAGATATTTTGGTAAGCGTCTTTGCAGCAGATAGTGAATGATAGGTGTAATATTTTTCTGTGAATAATGTCGCCAAAGATAGTGCGCTGGCTTTACTTAACCATCCAACTGAGATGGTCTTGCCGGCGGATTCAAATACAACCTTGTCAAAAATAATGCCTGGGTGATGTTTGCCGACACTGCTCACATCCTTCCAATCGAGGGCTGTCTGCTTTTGATGAGTACTGATCAGCATAAGACCGGAATCTTCTAAGCGGATTTCTTCAAATCGATTACTAAAATACTTTCCTAACCCATTAGATTTATATGACAATTTTTCTACCACTGATCAGTGCCCTTACGATGCATTATCTTTAATTATTCGGGGGATACCATTCTACAAGTTCTGATTCAAGCGGTAAATTACGAATGTAACGTGATGTGGGACATCAGCAGCAAATACAACACTGGCATATGACGTCACCCTACTACAGCTCTTATCTACGATCGACCTCTCTTCACTTCTAATACCTATGTGATTAAAGTAAGCTGTGAAAAATTTTATTATTAAACGGAACTAGAGTCATGCATCGTAAATTAAGTAGTCAGTTCCCAAATCGTAAGCTTCTCTGTGCAGCTATTGCTGCCCTAACGCTTTCAACAGCAGTACAGTCAGCCAATGCTTCAGAAACCTACACCTTTTTGTTTGAAACCGGAGACGCTAGCGCATCAGGCACACTGGTTACAACTTCAGAGTTTAGTACTAATAATGTGAGAGTGGACTATGCTTCTTTAACCTCTTTAGAGGTTTTAGTTTCAGGAGCAGGTTCAGGTAACGGAACTTTTTCATTAGCTGATTTTACGGGCATAGTTTTTTCTGCTGTCGATGGTCTTGATTTCTCCCTAAATCTCTATGGACAAGCTGAAATTTCGGATTTCAACCTGCTCGGAGGCTCTCCAGGTCCTACTGGTCTTAGCACCTATCTCCTAGCTGCAGATGGGGCAACGAGTACCCCAATGCTTCTATCTTGCTTAAAGCTCTCCGCTGCTGGATCCTGCTTTTCAATAGCAAGCGTAATGACAAGCCTGACTGACCTGCAATTAAGTCTTAAGGATGCTAGCCAAGGTATAGACTCGAATATATCGACCACTAACCTTGCTGTTAATGGCGCGCATAGCCGACCTATCTTCCGCCTTGTATCAAAGGGCGAGAAAACATTCTGGGTGGCGGGTGATATTGCTCAGGATAACCATGGTTCTAAAGATGGCAACGGTGCGTTAGCTGAAGTTGGTTTTGGTTACAATTATGGTCCGGCTCAATTAAATATATCCTTAGGCAAAACCTGGTCTGAGCAAAACCTTACTAATAATGGTGGAACAGATACCTACGGCAAGTATGTGATGGTCGAAGGAATTATCCCAATTAAAGGTGTTGAGAATCTTTATGCAACGATAGGTACCTTTGGTCACTGGGGGAGTATCGATGTTAATCGTGGCTACTTAGATGGCACAAATCTTGAGTACTCAGAAGGTTACACTAATTCTACATCATGGGGCGTAAGAGCACGTTTGGATTGGGTCAGTGCTTTTGCAGCAAAATCTATGCAGTTTAGTCCTTATGCCGATATTTGGTATAGCGACACCTCTATAGATAGTTATACCGAATCAGGTGGAAGCTTACCCGCTTCTTTTGCTAAACGTAGTGACAGTGTGACGGACCTGCGTTTAGGTGTTAATGCTAGCAACCCAATTGCAAAGACTAACTTGAATTTAGTCCTGAATGCAGAAGCGGTACATCGCTTTGGTGATAACGGTGCGGTTATTAATGGGCAAGTTGCTGGCTTGGGATCATTCAGTTTCGCAGGCAATGAATATGAACAGAATTGGTTAAAAGGTGGTTTGGGTGTAGAGGGTAAGGTTGGTGCTGGTAAAATATCAGTTATGCTCAATGGCACAACAGAAGGTGAAATGCCTAACACCTGGATCGCAGCTACCTATCAAATAGCTATATAATAGAGTTTTTTTGTAATTACTCAGCTTGATGATTGACTCATGAAGGAAGGCCCGACTTAACCCCGAGCCTTCTTCTCTGAGTACTACCGTTTGTGACGAATTAACTACCGCTTGAATAACGACTATACGATTTAAGGCTATCTTTTTTTGCCTCCGCAGTACAAAACCCGAAATAGTTAAATTAATTTCCACGCAATAATAGTTCCTCCTAGGGAGGATTGGCTTTACCCTTCTTTTTCGTCAAATATAAAAGGATCTTTGTCGGCTTTGATTCGAATCCAGTTTAGGGAAGATCTGACTGCCTTGCGCGAAAGTAGAAACAATTCAAGCCGTCGTTTACCGGGAAACGGTATCAAGCTGAGCCCTACTACCATAGTGATGAGCCCCTGTCCCGGTAAAATAAGCATCGCTATGCCCGCCACTAATAACACCATACCCAGCAATATTTTTACACATTCAACCAGCCACACCCGCTGCTTATGAGGAAATGTTAAGATGTGTTTGTCGTCAACTTTCTCTTGTTCTCTATATTCACGCAGGAAATACGTCTTATCCATACGTGTTATGATCCAGCCCAGGGAAATAAAATAAACGATTGAAGTTATCATCGTCATAGCAATGATCAGGAATATAAAGTTAGCGCCTACGTTACCAATAAGATAATTTGCAGTTTTATTATAAAAATCTATTAACATGACTATTTTTCATTTTTAAGTACATTAGATATTTATTAAATCAGGCTTGAGGTCATCACTAGTAATGCCCGAAGAATTGCTCAATTACATCGTTTTTCATTGGGTTAGCATCATAGGACTGCTGCATGTTAGCGTATCTTTTCCAACCGCGATACATGTGCTGCTGTACAAAGAAAATGAGCGCACATCACTCGCCTGGATTGGGCTTGTAGTCCTATCACCCATGCTGGGAAGTCTGTTTTATTGGCTCTTCGGGATAAACCGAATAAAGCGTTCAGCGCAAAAGCTTTTGCCACTCCCGCACAAAGCAGAACAAAGCTACACAGATAACAATTGTGATCAACAGCATCTCCCGGAAAATTGGCATTCAGCGATGGTAGCGGGGCTTGCGATTCACCCATTTAGTTATTTAGCGGGTAACAGGGTAACGTCACTCGTTAATGGTGAAGAGGCTTACCCGGCGATGATTAATGCTATCCATGACGCCAAACGCCATATTATTTTATCCAGTTATATATTCGACTGCGACTCACTGGGGCAACAATTCGTTGACGCTTTAGCCCAGGCGCATCGGCGCGGAGTGACGGTTCATGTTTTATTCGACGGCGTTGGTGTCGGCTATAGTTGGCGAAAATCGGATAAAGCCTTAAAAAAGCTGGGCGTAAAAACGGCACGATTTCTACCGGCGATTTCGTTTTCGAGTATTCGTTTTATTAATTTAAGAAACCACAGAAAAATACTCTGCGTCGATGGAGAAGTCGCTTATATGGGTGGTATAAATATCAACAAAAATAACTTAGTCAAATCCGCCGTGCATCCCATTGATGATATTCACTTTACGGTGACCGGTCCGGTAATTGATCAAATTAGCCAAGTATTTGTCGAAGACTGGTTTTATGCCACGCATGAAAATATTGATTTCCCTCGCTATGTACCTAAAACAAAAGATACGACAGCCCCCGCCGCTGTTATTGCCAGAGTCATCCAGGACGGACCCGATCAAAACTACGATAAAATCCGCTGGACGTTGATCAATGCGTTAGCGTGCGCACAAAGCACTGTAAGAATTATGACACCCTACTTCATCCCGGATCATACCTTAATGACCGCCCTACATGGTGCGGCTTTACGGGGCGTTTCAATAGAAATCATCGTACCCAAACGTAGTAATATTCCGTTCTTTGACTGGGCAATAGATGCGAATATCCCAAGAATAATGGCGCATGGTATACGCGTTTACCGAAACAAAAGACCTTTTGACCACAGTAAAATTGCACTGATAGATGATATTTGGTCGTTTATAGGCTCCACAAATTGGGACGCCAGAAGTTTGGAGCTTAATTTTGAGATTAATCTTGAATGTTATGATGCGACACTCAACGCTCAATTAACTGAATTCTTTACGTTGAAAAAGAAAAACGCCGTCCTCGTTATTAAAAGTGATATTGAAGGATTACCTACTTACAAAAAAATAAGAAATAATTTTTCCCGATTATTTACACCCTACCTCTAGCCGCCTGTTTATGCCATTTTATGATACATTCCCGGTCAGTCGAACGTCTTCTTAGGATACTTACTTGATGATAAAAAGCCGTTTTAGCCCAATTGAAAAATTAAAAATTATGGGCAATGCATCTGAACGTGCGATGGGGCCGGAAATAGAGGTACTGATATGGAATGTTTTCAAATGCAAAAAAAAGGGGTGGCAGGAAGATTTCGCAAGCTTGTGTCGTAATAAGGATCTGATTCTTTTACAGGAGGCCATTGTAAACTCACCGTTCGACACTTATTTTGAAAAATCGTTAACGTATCAGTGGATTATGGCCCGCAGTTTTCGGGATCTTCGCACCAATCTTGAAACCGGCATTAAAACCGGATCAACAGTGGCCGCCAAAACTAAAGTGCTAATGGCTTCATTACATAGTGAACCCTTCTCAAAAACCAAGAAAATGCTGCTTTCTACTATTTACCCCTTAAACGGACGGCAAGATTCTTTACTCGTAATAAACGCTCACATCATCAACTTTGTCTCCTTTATTAAATTTAAAGCGCATCTGGATACGATTTCCGTAGTACTTGCACAGCATGTCGGCCCCGTGCTTTTGGCTGGCGATTTCAATACGTGGAACCGGAAAAGGCTACGATATTTTCATGAACTTGCCTTGTCTTTTTCATTAATTGAAGCCGACTTGATTCGCAAACCTAAAATGGCCCATTTGTTTCAACACCTTGACCATATTTACTGTAAGGGGTTTGAGATTTTGGATGCCCAAGTACTGACAAACATCCGATCATCGGATCACTACCCGTTACACTTGACGCTACGCATTACTAAATAGACAGGTATAAATAGAAAGGCGTCACTCCCCGCTCCAGTTTATTCATTTCTCTCAATTTGCGTTTGAGAATAAGTAAATACCAGTCCCCCTTCGGGCCTATTCTGCAACTGAATTTCTCCGCCCAGACGCTGCGCAATTTCCTGACTAATGGCAAGCCCCAGTCCATTACCGCTTTGAGTATTACCTTGACTACGGTAAAACGGTTGGAAAACCTGAGTCAGATCTTCGTTCGTTATACCCTTGCCTGTATCTTCCACACGCAACACTGCCTGGTTATTCATGATTGATAAACTGACATCAACCTGTCCGTCGGCAGGTGTATAACGTATGGCATTATCAATAGCATTGCGTACCAATTGTGCCAGCCTTCCGTCCTGATCAAGGACGTATACATCTTCCAGTTTAAGAACGCCAAGATCGACCTTTGCTTGTTCCGCAAGCGGATGAAGATCAGCAATAACCCGCAATATGATCTCCTTAACAGAAACCGGGCTTTTAGGATTTTGCTGATCACTTTGCAAGCGCGCCAGATCAAGTAATTGATTCAGGAGCAAACGTAAGCGCAACAATCCTTTCTGTAGTCGCCCCTGACGTTCCCGTCGGTCATCTTCATTGAGGGCTTTTTCTACATTCTCGGCTTGTAATAAGAGAGCCGTCACCGGCGTTCGGAGTTCGTGTGCGGCATCGGCAATAAAGCGCTGTTGTTTTTTTAGATTTTTTCCAATTCTATCCATTAAATCGTTAATAGATATTACGAAAGGCACTATTTCTGAGGGTAAGTCTTTCTGTGACAACGGCTCTGGTTGTTGAGCATTTTTCTGATGCAGCTGTTTTGCCAGACGATTCAAAGGTTTGAACTGATGCGTTATTTGCCATTTTATGAGCAGCAGCATAATAACCATAAGCACGAGTAAGGGAATAAACACATTAAGACCGCTGGCTAATGCTAAATCATTACGAATTTCTGTTTGTTGGGCGATAACATAGCGCTTGCCACTAGCGGTTTGAGTGACCACATTAACACGCCAGGAGTCGTCCTTAAGCGTTAGCGTCTGTAATCCATCCTCCAATTGGGAGGGGAGCGACAAAGAACCCGCAGCACGACTACGATTAGGTGCAGAGTGCATAGTGCGAGAGTTCATAGCTTGGGAGTTCACAGCCTGGATTAATATAGAAACATCTTTACTCTTTTTATTATCCAGCCCATTAATATTATCAATCACGTAACCTTCGCGTACCAGAATAGAAATTTCGTGTAATAAACCATCCTGTACATCCTTGGCGGCCTCAAAAACAATCACAGAAGACACCAGGCCACCAATGACCATTAATGCGCTAGCTATAAGCAGAACCCAACGAGTTAGCTCCCGCTGTATTGAGCGGTTAACTTTCATTTACTGACCATCCAGCCTAACCCCCGGACATTTTTAATGGCGTCTTTACCGAGTTTCTTACGTAAGCCATGGATGATAAATTCGATGGCATTGCTGGCAACTTCTTCGTTCCAGCCATAGATACGTTCTTCCAGTTCTGCACGAGAAAGGATTGAACCAGGGCGCAGCATCAATGCATGTAATAACGCATATTCACGAGAAGATAACGTATAGACTGTCGAATCACGGCTAACTTCACGGCTGGCAGGGTCTAACGTGAGAATGTCATTACCCAGCAAGGGCGTGGCATTGCCATGATTTCGCCGGATGACCGCACGGATACGCGCCTGTAACTCATCAATAGAAAAGGGTTTTACCAAATAATCATCAGCGCCATAATCCAGGCCTTTTATACGGTCTTCTACCGCATCACGCGCGGTAATAATAATCACTGGAACCGAGTTTTTGTTATGGCGCAGAAGTCTGAGCACTTCAAATCCATCTTTTTCAGGTAACCCCAGATCAAGCAAGAGCAACGCGTATTCTTCAGTGTTAATAGCCGATAAAGCAGTCTCTCCGTCTTGTACCCAATCAACCGTTAATGCGGCATCTTGCAGCGCTTGTTCAATCGCCTGTCCAATTAACGGATCATCTTCAACCAATAAAATTCGCATGGTTTAGTGTTTCACTTGGTCTGGTGCGCTATCCATCACCGTATACTCTGCCTCAATGATACTACTGTCCTGTGCGCCGGCATTTACAAAATCGGAATATTGCGTATTGCTGTCAGCGTATTTTTGTATTTTTCGCTTAAACAACCACAAACGAAAAGCAGCGAAAGGTAGCACCAATAACGAGATAATCATAAGAAACGAGGCGAGAAAAAAGCCGGCAAATATGACCAAAGCTGTACCGATAGCTAACTGTATTTTACTGCGGGTCGACATTGACGGTGATGTTCTGTCAGATGCTTTATTAAACGCTTTAAATTGAGAATATAAAGTAGTCATGTATTGTCCCCTGGTGAAAAAGTCACCCGACTTCATTAATGAATCATATTAGCCTTATCAGCAGCGCGCTTTAATACTTTTCCAGATATTGCATCGATTTCGATATCAGAGACTTGCTGGTTGTTATCAATCATTTCTACGTCCCATACCGCAGCACCATGATCTGTACTTACTTCAACTTTAGCAGGCGTACCCACAACTGTCTTTTGAGCGATGCTAACGGCCTGTTCAAGTGTGATAGAAGAAGCGCTGACTGCTAATACATCGTTAGCAGATAAGCTCTTTGCCGGTACAATCATAGATGCACCCGTCAACGTTAAGCCACCAATAACAGCAGCGACAATAAATTGTTTGAATTTTTTCATAACACCTCCCCCATTGATTTAAGTCTGCTGACAACAGATAGCCTGCTAATGGGTAAATATTACCGGAGCAAACTTAGCTACAACTTAGCTACACTTTAAATAGCAAAAAAATTAACTATTTTTTATTAATCGCTTTATAAAACAGGGGCGCGCGCTGTCTGTGTTTTTCAAGGCGCTTGTCATCAAGAGCCAATAAATCTTGTATTGACGCTAAATTAAACTAATATACTGTATATATAAACAGTATATGGTTTTTTAATGCTTACATTCATCCCCCTCAAAGCTCAAGCTGGCATAACAGGATTTGAATCCCCTGCCGCTGAATACACGGATCTATCGCTAACGCTGGATCAGCTTCTTATCGATCATCCTTCGGCAACCTACCTGGGCATTGTCGAAGGCGAGTCGATGCAAGGCGTTGGAATATTCCCGCACGATATTCTTGTCGTGTCTCGCGCAGAAAAAGTGGTCTCCGGGGATGTGATCGTTGCGACATTAAACGGGACGTTCGTCTGTAAAATAGCGGATACAAAATACATGCGATTACTCTCTTCTTCACCCGATTTTAAAACTTACCAGCTGAATGATGGCGATGAGTTTATCGTTGAAGGCGTGGTAACGCGTTCCATCCGCATGCACCGCCCTTTTAAGCGCAGCCTTATTTGATGTACGCGCTCTGTGATGTGAACTCTATGTATGCCAGTTGCGAGAAGGTTTTTGATCCTTCAATTCGCAATAAGCCTGTGATTGTTCTCACTAACAATGATGGCTGTATTTGTGCGGCCTGTGGAATTGCAAAACGGATGGGTATTGGCAAAAAGTTTGTGCCCTACTTTCAAGTTAAGGATGAACTGGCCGCTGCCGGCGCTATTATCCGTAGCTCTAACTATGAACTCTACGCAGATCTGTCTCAGCGAATGATGGATACCTGTGCACGTTTTGCTCCTCATTTTCATATCTACAGTATCGATGAGTGCTTTTTATATTACGGTGCCAACTATGTCCCGCCTGAAGGATGGAATGCTCATGCCGCCCTGATACGTCGTACCGTGTGGAAAGAAGTAAGATTACCGATTGGCGTTGGCGTCGGTTCAACACCGACATTAGCAAAAGCAGCTAATCATGCATCAAAACGTATTGATGGATATCGTGGCGTCGCCGTCATCGACAATGAGCAAATCCGCCAGCATATCCTGAAGCACATGGACGTCACCGATGTATGGGGCATTGGTCGCCGCTTGGGCAAGCGTCTCAATGATGTGGGTATAAACACAGCGTGGCAACTCTCAAAAGCCAAACCTGGCTTCATACGTAAAGAATTCAGCATACTCGTAGAAAATACCGTACATGAGCTCAACGGAATACCCAAACTAAACTGGGACGAGGTCCGATCTCCCAAGCAGCAGATATTTTCAACGCGCTCATTCGGGCAACGCGTGACTGATAAAACGGAATTACGACATGCCCTCATCTCACACGTAACTATCGCGGCCAGTAAACTAAGGCGACAAAATAGTCTGCTTAAGACGCTTCAGGTCTTTGCTTGCAGCTCGCCCCACGATAACGATAGTTATTACCGCCAATCAATACTGCATACCTTTCCAGCGCCGACCAGTGATACAAGTATCATCGCTCATGCGGTCAGCACTTTGGTTGATAGCGTTTATCGTAAAGGCGTGAAGTTTTATAAATGCGGAGTGGGTCTGATTGAGCTTGTTGATGCCGCCCATTATCAGCAAGACCTGTTTAATGTTTTACATGATAAAACAGATTTAATGCATTGTATTGATAGAATAAACTCTCGATATGGACGCAATACTGTGCATGTTGCAGCACAAGGAACTATACAGAGTACTACACAAAGCACTACACAAGGAGCTACTCAAAAATTTGCGATGCGTAGGGAGTTTTTATCTCCACAATATACGACTCGACTAGCCGACATACCGAAGATTTTTTGTGATTAATAAAAAATTATTGAACCGCACCCTGCTGGAAATTCACTCTTAAAGATCAACCATCGTACTGAACAAACTTATAAATATATCACTCAAAGGACTACCAAGATTCATAGCTCGCATCTTGCCAATCACTTGCCCAGTCTTCAGGTACAGTTTTCTCATCTAACAAACAATTTATGGTAATTCCTGGATAGAGTTGCGCATAGGTTTTAACATTTGTTCCCTGCACCCTGTGGTTAATATGTTTAGGCTTAAGCTCTGATATATGACCCAGTCCGGCCGCCGCCACGAGTTCCATTAAATTAAACACCGTTTCTTTATGAAATCTGGCGACTCTGGCGCCTTTGTCAGTCACGACTAAACCATTGTTTCTGGAAGGGTTTGACGTGGCAATACCCGTGGGGCAGTGGTTGCTATTGCAGGTTCTCGATTGAATACAGCCTAGCGCTAACATCATCCCACGCGCTGAATTGACTGCATCAGCTCCCAGCGCCATCGATCTTAATATATGGAAGGCTGTAAACATTTTTCCTGAGGCTATAATGCGTATTTTATCGCGTAATCCAACACCCACTAATGCATTATTAACAAAAACTAACGCATCTTTAAGCGGCGTCCCAACCGAATTTGTAAATTCTATTGGCGCAGCACCTGTGCCACCTTCTCCACCGTCTACGGTAATAAAATCAGGTAAAATATTCGTTTTTAACATGGCTTTGCATATAGCAAGAAACTCGTCCCGGCGACCAATACATAGTTTGAAGCCCACCGGCTTTCCGCCACTCAATGTACGCAATTGACTGACGAACTCTAATAGTTCAACCGGCGTGGAAAACGCAGAATGCGCTGCAGGAGACACAACATCGGCTCCCATAGGTACGTGCCTTATTAGTGCAATTTCTTCTGTTAGTTTAGCGGCAGGAAGAATTCCACCATGACCAGGCTTTGCACCTTGGCTCAATTTAATTTCGATCATTTTAACCACGTCGCGTTTTGCATTGTCTTCAAACGTAACAGGATTAAAATCACCGTTATCGTCTCGACAGCCGAAATAACCCGTACCAATTTGCCAGACGATATCTCCCCCGTGCTCCAGGTGATAGGGGCTGATACTTCCTTCGCCAGTATTGTGATAAAACCCGCCTATTTGTGCACCGCGATTAAGTGCCATGATGGCATTTTTACTTAAGGCGCCGTAGCTCATAGCGGAAATATTCAGCGGGGATGCCATGTAAGGCAAGGTGCACTGGTCGCCACCAAATTTTATTCTTGGACGGAAATCTATAGCGTGTTTAGGCTGTAAAGAGTGGTTCACCCATTCATAACCGGCTCGATTAACGTCAAAGACAGTACCAAAAGGACGCGTATCTCTATCCCCTTTCGCTCTCTGGTATATGATCGAACGAAACTCCCGACTAATGGGCATACCATCTGTTTCGGACTCGATAAAATACTGCTGTAATTCCGTACGCACGGATTCGAGAAAATACCGAAAGTGCCCGACAATGGGATATAAGCGACGAATAGTGTGGCGAGTCTGAGTGACATCGATCAACCCTAAAGTAATTATCGGTACGACTAAAAAAAACATCCAAATCATAGAAGGCCAAACTTGTGCACCCAGCAATATTAAAATCGGGCTGATAACAGCGAATATGAAAAAATACTGGCGAGCGCTCATAAAAAATACCCTACTAAATAGTCCAATTTCAGTACTATATTGCATAAAAATTACTTATTTATAGACGACCTTAGCATTTACCTTACAGACAAATGCAGCCATTCAAAAAGCATGCAAAGCTTTCCTTTCGCAGTGCGTTGCAAGGGTGAATAAGGAGGCGATACTTCCTGCTTAGTGACTTTTCTGTCGATGGTTTGACCTTCTTCTGAGCGTAGCGCTGCTTTTTTAGCTTCTCTTCGTTCGAAGGCCGAATTAGCTACTTTAGCAAAGGATGCATACTGCCCAGTAGACATCTGGGTAGCGCCAGTGGGACATTGATTTCTGCTGCTGGACGTGTTTTTTCCTTTCGGTGTGCTACACATAGCAACCCCTCCTGAGTGAACAAAGTTCCCGGAAAAATGTAAGTACCACAGCAATTTAGCAAATGAATATGAAACGAAACTGAAAATATCTTCAGGAGTTTTGACGAAGTGGTTAGCGGGCCAGTAAGCCCCTATTTTGTTGTGATTAACTGGCCATTAGTCAGGTATATCGATGGCATAGATATCTCGTACGGTTACGGAGTACGAAGGATATTAGTGCTCTGAATAGATAGAAGTGCTATTGAGCAATGGGTGGCATAGCAGAGAGTGCTAAATCAGCCACTTCCGTTAATTCTTCCGAGGTCGCACCATTATTGGCCTGGATCGCCATGCCTTGAATAACCGTGCCTATGTAACGCGCCAAAGCACCTACATTAGTTGTCGCCGGGATATCCCCTTCGGCTTGGGCACGTGCTAAGCGATCACGCACACGTTGCTCACCCTCTTGTCGACGGGCAATAAGCGCTTCTTTCACGGTACTGGCTGTTTCGCTGCAAGACAAAGCGCCCTGTATAATGACGCAGCCTTGCGGGTGGCTTTTGTCTGCAAAATTTGCGGCGGCTCCGTACAGCATTTTTTTAACGACTTGGTGGGCGGTTGGTTCATCGAGTGCGGGTCCAAAAAAAGCACAAGGACGGTTTTCATATACCTCGATTGCTTTTAAAAATAGCTGATCTTTATTACCAAAAGTAGAATATAAGCTCGGCTTGTTAATGCCCATCGCTTCCGTCAGATCTGCTAACGAAGTACCGTCGTAACCTTTACGCCAAAAGACTTCTAAGGCTTTCTCTAACGCAACTTCTGGATCAAAGGCACGCGGTCTACCAACCGAAGCTGCACAACGTGAATCCGACATGACTCTTCTCCTAAGAACAATTTTTGTATCGCAAACCTAACCAGACAATTTACCCAGACTCACTAGCCTGCACAGCTACTAACTACCAACCCGGCAGGATGAGGCAAGAACCGCTCAGTTTTGGCATTCAAGTGTAACGCATAGCTACCTAAACTACAGGTATGTACGTACATACAGATTCAATTACATTGCCTGACATTTCTGATTAAAAGCATTGTTGCAATCGCAAGATACAGTGTTCGATAAATATAATACCAATCGGTACAAAATAGATTGTACATACGAGTTACTCATTATATTCTTACCACTCGGTACAAAACTAGTGCAAGCGTCAAGAAAAACTGGATTTCTTCATCGCTGTACTCAGGCACTCGCTTTAATGCGGTTTTATTAAACATCATATGACTCAAGAGACTAACGCTATGAGCACCAAAAAAATGATTAGAAACCTTACGCTTGGCAGTATTGCTGCCATGGTGCTAACAGCGTGTGGTGGTGGTAAAGAAGCAGCCGCCCCTGGTGCGCCACCTCCACCGGAAGTCTCCGTTGCGCACGTCATTCACGAACGCATTACCGAATGGGATGAGTTCACCGGCCGCTTACAAGCTCCGCAGACCGTGAACCTTGTCCCCCGTGTTTCTGGCTATATTGAAAAAGTGATGTTCCAGGAAGGCGCGCTGGTTAAAAAAGACGACGTACTCTTCCTTATTGATTCGAACCCGTTTGATACCGAAGTAAAGCGTTTAACAGCAGATTTAAGTAACGCTAAAGCGGCTGCACGACTGGCTGGCAACGATTATGATCGCGCAAAAAAGCTGAGTAAGCAGCGTGCTATCTCTACAGAAGCAGTAGATAACCGACTCGCTCAGCAACAGCAAACGGCTGCACAAGTCGCCTCTGTACAAGCGGCATTAACACGTGCGCAATTAGACGTGGCTTATACCAGAGTAACGGCCCCGATTGATGGTCGCGTATCCTATGCACGGGTGACTGAGGGGAATTTTGTTAATGCAGGCCAAAGCGAGCTAACCAGCCTGGTATCTACCGATACCATGTATGCCTATTTTGATCTGGATGAACAAACTTACCTAAAATACGGGCAGCTTGCTAATACCGGAAAACGCGCGGATACACGTGATATCGATACCAGCAACCCTGTTTATATGGGGCTGGCTAATGATACTGGTTACTCTCACATCGGTCATATCGACTTTGTTGATAACAGCATGAATCAACAAACCGGCACTATTCGGGTACGTGCCCGCTTTGCAAACAAGGATAACAACTTAATTCCGGGTTTGTTTACACGCCTCAAACTTATCGGCAGCGATACATACAAAGGCATTCTTGTCGACAATAAAGCCATCGGCACCGACCTCAACAATAAATTTGTTTTGGTTGTAAATGCCGAGAACACACTGGAATACCGCCCTGTTACCCTGGGTGAAAGCATCAACGGGTTACGTATTGTGACCCAGGGATTATCGCCTGACGATGTGATTGTTGTTAACGGTTTACAGCGCGTTCGCCCCACCATGAAGATCAAACCTAAGTCCGTTGCCATGGCTAGCGATGCAGCACTCGCTGCCCTACACGCTGAACAACAAACCTTAGATACCGCTAGTGCCGCACTTAGCAGCGCGACAGAACCCACAGACAACCGCGGTTAAACCAAAGGCCAAGGTTCAGTAAGGAGCCATTATGTTATCCCAGTTTTTTATCAAGCGACCGATATTTGCGGCCGTGCTCTCACTGTTGTTTTTTATTGGTGGCGCCATCGCGGTATGGCAATTACCTATTACCGAATACCCTGACGTCGTACCACCCACGGTTGTTGTCACGGCTAACTACCCGGGTGCCAACCCAAAAGTTATCGCTGAAACTGTTGCTTCACCGCTGGAGCAGGAGATTAACGGCGTTGAAGACATGCTGTATATGTCATCTCAGGCAACGTCCGATGGGCGCATGACACTGACCGTCACCTTTGCGATTGGTACTGATATCGATCTGGCTCAAACTCAGGTACAAAGCCGTGTTGAGCGGGCTAAACCGCGCTTACCACAAGAAGTACAGCGTTTGGGTGTGGTAACAGAAAAATCATCACCCAGCCTCACCATGGTGGTGCATTTAACCTCCCCGGATGAAAGGTACGACATGCTCTACCTTTCAAACTATGCGGCACTCAACGTAAAAGATGAGCTAGCCCGTATTGAGGGCGTAGGTGCCGTTCGCTTGTTTGGTGCGGGCGAATACAGCATGCGTGTTTGGCTTGATCCCAATAAAGTCGCTGCACTGGGTTTATCTCCCACAGACGTTATTGCGGCGATTCGCGAGCAAAACCAGCAGGCGGCGGCCGGTAGTCTGGGTGCCCAGCCAAGTGGTAGTGCAGACTTTCAATTACTGATCAATGTAAAAGGCCGTCTTTCAAAAGTAGAAGAATTTGAAGACATTATCGTTAATGTCGGTGCCCAGGGAGAGATTACACGCTTAAAAGCGATTGCACGGGTCGAACTCGGCTCTTCTACTTATGCCCTTCGCTCTTTACTAGATAACAAAGAAGCGGTGGCGATTCCGGTCTTCCAGGCTTCCGGTTCGAATGCCATTCAGATCTCTGATGATGTGCGTTCGAAAATGGCAGAGCTATCACAAACATTCCCGCAGGGCTTGAGCTACGACATTGTCTACGATCCAACCGTGTTTGTACGCGGGTCCATTGAAGCCGTGGTTAAAACCTTGCTTGAAGCGATCCTGCTAGTCGTGGTGGTTGTTATACTCTTCTTGCAAACCTGGCGCGCGTCTATCATTCCCCTGGTAGCGGTGCCTGTCTCTTTAGTAGGCACCTTTGCTTTTATGCATTTTCTGGGTTTTTCATTAAACGCACTCTCGCTATTCGGATTAGTCTTAGCGATCGGGATCGTCGTAGACGATGCCATTGTTGTTGTTGAAAACGTTGAGCGTAATATCGAAGACGGCCTATCACCTGTCGCGGCAACACAAAAAGCCATGAAAGAAGTGACAGGTCCCATCGTGGCAACCACATTGGTGTTAGCCGCGGTCTTTATTCCTACCGCCTTTATGTCGGGTTTAACGGGGCAGTTCTATAAACAGTTTGCCCTCACTATTACCATCTCTACCTTTATTTCTGCGATCAATTCGCTAACCCTCAGCCCTGCTTTGTCTGCTTTGCTATTGAAGGGCAAGCACGAAAAAAAGGATGGGTTAACACGCGCCATGGACGCCTTATTAGGTGGCTGGTTATTCAAGCCGTTTAACCTGTTTTTTGCAAAGCTATCTCACGGTTACGGCTGGCTGGTTAAAAAAGTCATCCGCTTTGGCGCACTGATTGGCTTAATCTACATTGGCTTAATTGCCTTAACCGGTTACCAATTTAACACCACGCCCACAGGCTATGTGCCGGGTCAGGATAAGCAATACCTGATTGCCTTTGCTCAATTGCCCGATGCAGCATCGCTGGATCGTACCGAGGCCGTTATCAAAGAGATGTCTCGTATTGCCCTTGAGCAGCCTGGTGTGTCTCACTCGGTCGCATTTCCGGGCCTTAGCATCAATGGTTTCACCAATAGTCCCAACAGCGGTGTGGTATTCACCCCATTAACTGACTTTGATCAACGCACCGACCCTTCGCTTTCTGCACAAGCGATAGCCGGCGCACTCAACCAAAAGTTTGCAGGGATCGAGGACGCCTTTATTGCCATTTTCCCGCCACCACCGGTGATGGGCTTAGGCACCATTGGCGGATTTCGTCTACAGATACAAGACCGGGCAAACTACGGTTATAACGAACTCTACAAAGTCACTATGCAGGTCATGCAAAAAGCATGGGCTACACCAGAGCTGACCGGTGTTTTCTCAAGCTATCAGGTAAATGTTCCTCAGTTGGATTTGGATATAGACCGGACCAAGGCTAAGCAACAATCCGTGTCGTTAAATGAGCTGTTCGACACACTGCAGGCCTATATGGGTTCTGCCTATGTGAATGACTTCAACCAGTTTGGCCGTACCTACCAGGTAAACGTACAAGCCGATGAACAATTCCGACAAACACCCGAGCAAATCAACCAATTAAAAGTCCGCAACCAAAACGGTGAGATGATCCCGCTGGGTTCCTTTATTAACGTGACGAATACCGCAGGCCCGGACCGTGTTATGCACTACAACGGCTTTACCACAGCCGAGCTAAATGGTGGCCCGGCGCCGGGCTTTAGTAGCGGTGAAGCACAAGCCGCTATCGAGAAAATCCTCGCGGAAACCCTGCCTAACGGCATGACCTATGAGTGGACGGAGCTAACTTACCAACAGATTCTGGCAGGTAACGCCGGCATGTTTATCTACCCATTAGTTATTTTATTAGTGTTCATGGTGCTGGCCGCTCAGTACGAAAGCCTGAGCTTGCCAATGGCCATCATCCTGATTATTCCAATGACACTGTTATCAGCGCTCACAGGAGTACTCATTTACGGTGGGGATAATAATATCTTCACGCAAATAGGCTTAGTGGTGCTGGTGGGCTTAGCGACCAAGAACGCCATACTGATCGTTGAGTTCGCTCGAGAACTTCAAGATCACGGCATGAATCGACTCGACGCCATTTTAGAAGCGGGACGATTACGTTTGCGCCCTATTCTGATGACCTCTATCGCCTTCATCATGGGTGTCGTCCCTATGGTTTTCTCCAGCGGAGCAGGCTCTGAAATGCGCCAGGCGATGGGCGTAGCGGTGTTCTCCGGCATGATTGGTGTCACTGTTTTTGGTCTCATCTTAACGCCATTGTTCTATTACGCGCTGGCAAAACGTGATCCGAAACCAAACGCTAGCGCGGATGCATCCGGGCACAAAGCAGGAATATAAGCCATGAAAACAGCTTTTAAACTAGCGTTCAAATTCACGACGCTGGCCTTGATGGTCGGCACACTCACGGCGTGTGCCGTGGGGCCGGATTACCAGGCCCCTCAACAAATAAAAGACGTGCCTTTTAGCAGCCCTTACCAGCACTCGAATTTAGCGCTTAACTGGTGGCAAGCTTTTGATGATCCGATACTCAATCAACTGATCGAAAAAGCCTTAGTAGAAAACCGCAGTATCGCTCAGGCGCGCGCCAACCTGGGCCGCGCTTATTCGGTCTTCCGTGATACGGATAATAATAGCGCCCCGACGGGCTCGTTGAGTTCCGGCTATCAAGCCTATGAGAACAGCACGCCAGACCCGAGTGATAATGACGTTATTAGCCGCGGCTACAGTACGGGCGCCAGACTCTCGTGGGATATCGATCTGTTTGGTAAAATCCGACGTGCCAGTGAAGCGGCACAGGCCCATGCACAGCAAGCAGATATTTTATGGCACGATGTGCAACTGCAGATCATCAGTCAGGTAGCCATCAGCTATGGTGACTATCGAGGCGCGCAGTTGCACTTACAGGTCGCCCGGGAAAACCTCGACAATCTCGAACAGAGCAGAGCCATCGTTCTTGCTCGCTTAGAGGCCGGCATGGCTTCTGAGCTTGAACTGGCACGAATTGATGCTCAACTTTACGAAGTGAAAGCAAACATTCCTGCTTACGAGAGCCAGCTTCAAACGGCTGATGCGACGCTCTCCTCTTTGCTGGCGCAACGCCCTGATCAGCTTGCTTTAAGCGAGAGTAAAAACTCAGGTCAAGCAAAACGGCTACCTCAATTACAAAAACCCGTCGCGATTGTGGAGGGTGAAAACTACCTCCGCTATCGCACAGACGTTGCCAGTAGTGAGCGTGCGCTGGCAGCCAGCACCGCTCAGATAGGCGTTGTTACAGCAGATCTATACCCCAATTTATCCATAGGCGGTTTTCTGGGCTTCTTATCCGGCCCTGGGTTTGCTTTAAACAGCGGTTCTCAAAGCTGGTCAGTAGCGCCAACGCTGAGTTGGCAAGCGGCTGATTTAGGATCGGTAAGAGCACGCATCAGTGCCGCAAAAGCCAGCTCACGTATGGCCCTGGCTGACTTTGAGCAGAATGTATTTACCGCGCTTAACGAGATGTCGCTATCACTTAAGAATTACAACCTAAGCCGCCACCAAGAACTAATGACAGCACAGCAGCGTGAAGCCAGCCAGAAAGCGGTTCGCATCGCTCGCCAACGCTATAACGCCGGTAGTGGTGAGTTTTTCGATCTGTTGGATGCCGAGCGCGAACTGCTACGCAGCCGCGATCAACAAGCACAGCTAGAACAACAAACCTTCACTCGCCTGGTGAGTATTTATCAGACATTTGGCGGCGGTATTGATGTTCTGTAAGTAGAGTGGCAGATCTCACAATACATCAGTAAGCGTCATCAGCGCTTACTGGATGTATCACGTTACGCGCTAGAGCACGAAACCCGCACTAAATCATGATACCCCTCTATATCGACTCTCTATATTTATATTTCACTCTTAAGTTCTTTTAGTAATTTCAAACCTTTTTTTCGCTGAGCTTTAAGCACTCTCATTTTTTCTTCCAGCCTTTTTTGAGATTTTTCATTACTCTCGCTCCGGATTTTATCCTTCAGCAGGTTTTCTTTTATTTTAAGTTTTTTCAGAAGACGTTTTAGCGACTCATACTTTGTAATCCGCTCCCGTCTGTCCGTATCGACAAAATTCTTTACTTTTTTTAACAGATCATCAGTAGTCATCATTTTTATTTCTCTACATATCCATCAACAACTTCTTTAATTTCTACCTCATCCAGAGCGACACTATTTTCTGCCGCCTCTTCATTCTGATCTGAAGAGATAAATAGTATCCCCCCCATATGAATAAGGTTTCGGCAGATATCCTGATAGTAGGCGCTATCATTCAT
This sequence comes from Neptunomonas antarctica, assembly GCF_001305295.1. GTDB lineage: Bacteria > Pseudomonadota > Gammaproteobacteria > Pseudomonadales > Balneatricaceae > Neptunomonas > Neptunomonas antarctica. Next base: position 105,003 of record NZ_LJSI01000042.1, on the reverse strand, counting down.
AAGGGAGATCGCCATGGGTGCACTGATACGGTGCTCGCGAATCAGACGATCCAACCGCCCTGTTTTAATAATGTCCTTCTCATTGATTTCTACTTTAAGGAGATCGAGTGATAAAATGGTAGCTGATTCATCGTCTCCGGCCCGTATCATTTCTAATTCCTGTAACACACGACATATTTGTATGCGCATATTGTTATATTCCTGACGAATATCCGAGTTCGTAGAACTCGTATAGAGTTTCAGGTTTTTTTGTAGATGCTTGATACCTTTAATGATCTCGACCAGATCGCGGCCTCCTTCTCTCAACAGCAACAATCTATCTAAATGTCCGGGCGCCTCCATTGAAGTCTGAGACTGGCTAATAAATTCAACGATGTCTGCATAAATAGACTTGATGCGCCTCTCGTATACATCATCAATATCTTGTTGAAAAACTATTTTGCTAGCGTTATTAATGGCATCTTCAATTTCATTATCTGCAGCAAGCACGCTTCTGTTCAAGCTTAAACCCTGAATGATAATATCAACCGATAAATCAAAAAGGCGAACGGTCTCTTTTCTAACAGCCTCGATAGCAGCGGCAGGGATTCCTGCTGACGCAGAAGATAGATAATGAGCTTTTTCTATCTGAGGGGCCGGCGTGGGTATTACACGCACCAGAAAAGCAACCAGCATCCCTGTCAATGGCACCATAATGACAACACCTGTCACATTAAAAATGGTGTGAAATACGGCAAGTTTAAGGGTATGGTCATCTGCAGCTATACCTATCGAAGTGGATATCATATCGACCAACCCGATAACCGGATTCATCGCAAGCATAAAAACAATACCCGCCGTTACCTTGAAGAGAACATCTGAGAGCGCAAGCCGCTTGCCGTCAGTATTAGATGTCAACGACCCTAACACGGCAGTGATGGTGGTCCCGACATTGGCGCCGATTACCAGAGCAAGTGCATTGTCATAGGTCACCTGTTGGACCGAAAGTGCGGTAATAACCAGTACCAGCGTGGCGTGGCTGGACTGCATGATAATAGTCGCCAGAATACCAACCAGTGTAAAGACTACCACCCCGGCAAAACCTTCCATGGCATAATCAGTCAGACTAATTTGATTCTGGAAGGTCTCAAAGCCCTCTTTCATATAGTGAATACCGAGGAAAAGAAACCCAAGTCCGGCCAGGATATAGCCAAATCCTTTCAGTGATTTTGATTTTTGGAAGATGAGAATGACACCAAATACCAACATCGGCATTGCATAAGCAGCAATGTTCACCTTCAGCCCAAAACCAGCAATCAGCCATGCACCGGTGGTACTACCAACATTAGAACCAAAAATAATACCCATACCCTCAACCAGCCCGATGAGCCCGGCACTGAGAAAAGAGATAGTAATCACGGATACCAGTGAGCTGGACTGCATCACGGTTGCCGCTGTAAAACCAAAAGTCAGGCTTTTCCACATTTTGTTAGTACTCTTACGCAGAGTCCTTTCAAGGGTCCCACCGGCGAATGCATTGAAGCCCTGCTCAAGTGCTAACATTCCAAACAGAAAAATGGCTACACCCGCCGTAATTTCCTTAAAGTCAGGACTAAGCCAAAATCCGTAAGTTAATAACAAAAAAATAGTAGGTAATATTATTTTTTTAATCATGTACTTTCCATACAAACCTGTTGAGTAAAATTCTGCTTTCTGCGAATTAAAATACAGCCGCAGTCAATATTAAGCCTCACATTCAACTGCCTTTTCTAAAAAAGGCTCTGGAAAGCCATCACTATGGCAGCATCATGCCTCTGATCGTAAAGTAAATAATTGCCGCCATCACGCCAGATGCAGGTACCGTAATGACCCAGGCGGCGGCAATTTTCAGCAGGGCTGAACGTTTTACTAATTCAAGCTTATAAACTTTTCGTAGCTCTTTTCGTTCTTCTTTAGATAAATGCTCTTTATCGGAGCTTTTCTTAAGCTGCCTCAACATCTCCCCTTTTGTCTTAATAGATGCTTTTCCAAATTCAGACAAATAAGATGCCACGTCGATAGGGTTATCATTTTCATGGTGATGCATAATTTCTATCGTCATTTCAGTGTAACTGGCTTTTAAAAATTCACGTAAAAAGCCAACACCAAAAACACCGCCTACGGCAATATGAGTAGAACTAACGGGCAAGCCAAGTTGTGAAGCAATAATCACCGTAATTGCTGCTGCCATAGCAATGCAAAAAGCGCGCATTTTATCGAGTTCAGTGATTTCACTTCCCACAGTACGAATTAGTTTTGGTCCATATAGCGCCAATCCAATAGCAATACCCACTGCGCCAATCAACATAACCCAGAGTGGAATAGACGCTTTTGTTGCAAGTCCTCCACTAGTAACAGCATCATTAATTGCCGCCAATGGTCCTACTGCGTTGGCAACATCATTTCCACCATGGGCGAAACTAAGTAGCGCAGCCGCAAAGATTAAGGGCACTGTAAACAAGCTGTTAACACTATCCTTATCATTCTTGAGACGATCTGCAGCCCGATCAACAAGTGGGCGTACAATGACATAAACTACCGCCGCCACAACGGCTGCTATCAATAAAGCGGTTACTAAGTCCACTTTCCAGATGTTTTTAAACCCTTTCATCATCAGGTAAGCACTAAATGCCCAGGCCATAAAGAGCACCAACAATGGCACCACGCGCTTGGCTGACGAAATCATATCGTCTTGATAGGTAATAGTACGCTTAATTAAAAAGAGAAATGATGCCGCAATTATCCCACCAAGGACGGGGGATATAACCCAGCTTGCGGCAATACTGCCAAGCTGCGGCCAATTGGCAATATCCCACCCGCCAGCAGCAATACCAGCCCCCAATATACCACCGACGATAGAGTGAGTGGTTGAAACCGGAGCACCTGCAATAGTTGCTAAATTTAACCAAATAGCACCGGCTAACAACGCGGCCATCATTAACCAGATAAAAGTTTCGCTGTTGGGTATCAGAGAGGGGTCAATTATCCCTTTCTTGATGGTGCTCACCACATCACCACCGGCAATCAAAGCGCCACTGGCTTCAAATATGATCGCGATTATAATGGCACCGGTCATGGTTAATGCTTTTGACCCGACAGCAGGCCCCACATTGTTAGCCACATCGTTGGCACCAATATTCATCGCCATATATCCGCCGATCATAGCGGCAACCACTAGCATAATATGATCTGGGCTATTTATTCCTACCCGGCTTGTAAACAGCATGATGCCTACAATAAAGAGCAACGCCGTACCAATGCGAAAAAGTTCTTTACGCCCATGAGCAGAGGCCGCTTCTAAATCATTAAGATTACTAATATCCATAAAATTATTACCTGTTTAATCGTGACTATTGCAACAAGCCAATCATGAGAGCGAGACTAAAGCATTGGTGATTCCCGCATAAAAACACCCCAAATCACAGTACTTTTTTACAGTTTTTTCTTGTTCATTATGAATGCCTGATCGATGATTTATTATAATTAAGATTTCATTAATACAAACATGCTTATGTTCGTTGTGACAATGACTTGGGTCGCTATTTTGTCGATTTTTTATAGTCACAATGAACGGTGTGAATACTGTCCGAAAAATGCTCTATGGTTACAGGATCCGTAAGGGCTTTAAGTTATTTTTAAGCGGGCTTTGAGTTAATTTTGAGAGAATTGCAAGTCGTCTATTCAAGTGTTTATTATAAAAAATGATATTTTATAATAAGTAAAATGGTACAAAATTTTGTCGCTTCTGCAGATTGGGTGGTAGCCTCTTTCCCCAAGGCGTTGCAATCGCTTTCAATTCAGGATCTGGGCAGCTCAGGACATGATGGTTTCAAGGAAGCCAAATCCAGTCCGCAAGCGCGAGCCTATGAATTACCGCGCCCCAAGTACATCGCAGGTCAGCATAGCGCGGCATCCCTCACGGGGCACTCCCGCCATTTTATTGCTGATTGTAAGTATTCTTGCTTACTTTTTGTATCAAATATTGCATCTCGATGTGCGTGAATGGCAAAAAACACTGCTAGTGATGGGTTATCTCGTCGCGGTCTGGACGGTTATTACCAAGCTATAATTCACTTCGCAAATAACTGCCCCATATCTTTAAATGCTTTAAATTCAAGTGCGTTACCGCATGGATCTAATAAAAACATAGTTGCTTGCTCGCCCACCAAACCTTTAAAGCGAACATAGGGTTCAATCAGGAATTTTATATTGTGAGCTTTTAAACGTTGCGCTAATGCTTCCCACTGCTCCCACGTTAAGACAATACCAAAATGAGGCACGGGAACATCATGACCATCAACCGGGTTAGTTGTCGCTTTTTCCTGATCAACCGTTTTAGGATGGTGGTGAATAACCAATTGATGACCATAGAAATTAAAATCTACCCAGGTTTCAGCAGAGCGCCCTTCTTCTAAGTTAAAAATATCGCGATAAAATTGACGTGCTAACGGCACATCATATACAGGAATAGCCAGGTGAAAAGGTTGTAAGCTCATATAAAACATCCTTCAATAGAGCAGTCAGTTTCTGCACTATTGCAATAGTTTGAAATGTGGTCTGCACCGATTCGCTCGTTAACTTCTTGGCGCAAACATGATAATGGCCATACCTGCCAGTGCTACTAGCGCACCGACGATATCCCATGTGGTCGGTTTAATGTCATCGACAATCCAGAGCCATAGCACAGCTACAAAGATGTATACACCACCATAAGCAGCGTACACCCTGCCCGCGGCGGTAGGATGCAACGACAGCAACCATGCAAATAATGTAAGACTGATTGCCGCAGGGATTAAAAGCCATATGCTTTTATCCTGCTTGAGCCAAAGATAGGGTAAGTAACAACCCACAATTTCGGCGATGGCCGTAATCATAAAAAGAGCTATTGTTTTTAGTTCGAACATAATAAGTTGAATTTCTATTTAAAGAGCATAACGACACTGTCAGACTAGCCTATAATCAGGTTAGTCAGAAAGTAAATCCTGATGCTGCATATGAATCACTTTACCTACAGGCCCTGCTGGAGTTTACATGCTTTCTTCGTTAACTGATTACATTGATCATCTTCTGGAAGCCATTTGCGTGGTAGATGAGCATGGTAAATTTATCTATTTAAGCGCAGGCTTTCCGAGAATTTTAGGCTATGAAGTCGAAGAGCTTCTTGGCCGCTCCATGATCGAGTTTGTGCACCCGGAAGATCATGAACTTACTCAAACAGCCGCTCAGGATATCATGGAAGGTAAATTTAAGATTGAATTTGAAAATCGTTATATCCACAAAAATGGAAAAATTGTGCATATTTTGTGGAGTGCGCAATGGAATGCCACAGATAAGATCCGTGTCGCTGTTGCCCGAGATATTACCAAACATAAAGTGCAGCTTAATTTTCTGGAAAATCTGGCTTTTTACGATAAATTAACCCGCCTACCGAACAGAGCCCTCTTAAGTGATCGCCTGCACCAAGCACTCGCACGCGCCAGACGTGAGAAAACTCAATTTGCCTTATTGTTCATTGATTTAGATAGACTCAAATACGTTAATGACACCTTAGGTCATCAAGCTGGTGATGATTTGCTGTTTAATGCAGCCAACTGCTTATCCAGCTGCGTGCGTGAGTCGGATACTGTATCTCGCTTTGGCGGAGATGAGTTCGTGATAATTTTTGACGGCATAAAGGGTGATGAATGCGCAACGGCAATCGCTACCAAAATCTTGCAGCAATTAAGAACTTCGGTTTCAGTCCAAACCGCGCCGGACGAAACATTCGTCATTCGAGCCAGCATCGGTGTTGCAATCTACCCAGGCCACGGCAATAGTGAGAAAAGCCTCCTGGCGGCTGCTGATAAGGCCATGTATATCGCTAAGCAGCGCGGTGGTAATAGTCTACAAATGGCATCAGATGATTTAGCAAATTCTATTTTATAAAGAGCCCGATTATCTAGTAAAACCCGGCATTTCTGCCAGGCTTTAGTGTACTAAAGGTCTTCAGTGTCTAGCTGCACAACGCCTTGTAGCGTTTCGTGCCGTCACGTTCAGCCAAGCGGGCGCGCCACTGATTTATGTTGTTGTATGGCGCTAAATCAAACTTGATGTCATCACAAATACCCACCACAAATGATACGTTCAGGTCTGCTAATGTAAATTTATTACTCACCAGATAATCTTTACCTTCCAGCTCCGTCTCTAGCGAGCTGAGCATAGCAGGTAGTTTCTCAAAAGATTTCTTGATGATTTCTGCATTACGATGAGGCTCTGGTACAAAGACCAACTGTATAAAGGCGTCGATCATCGGTACTTGCAAGTCTGCTACGGACCAGATGCTCCACTGGCTTACGAGGCCGCGCTCTTGCGCTGTTGTGCCCAGTAATTCAGGTTTGTAAGCATCGGCAATGTAGTTGCTGATGGCCAGCGACTCCCAAATAGTAAAGTCACCATCTTGCAGTGCCGGTATTTTACCGTTGCGGTTTATCTTTAAGAATTCTTCGGACTTATGCTCGCCCGCTTTAAAATCGATAGACTGATTTTTGTATTCCACGCCTGCCTCTTCAAGACACCAAAAACAACGACCTGCACTGGACTTGGGGCTACCGTAAATTGTGATCATTGTGCTTACCTGATTAATTGTAAATATGAGTCTGGATATGATTGTAAGTATAAGCGTGATGCAGATAACACATCATTACAGCATCATTGTTGGCTGGTTTGCCAAACGTTAGGAGCATTGTGGCCGAAGCGTGCAATAAAACAATGACTCAGTGAGTAAAGCAGGGAATACTATTGGTTAAATAAAGATTCAATTAAGTCGGTATTTAACCGGGTTGATTAGATAGTTGTCTACCAGAAATGGATGCACGTTAACGAGTTGATCGGTAATGTCAGACTGCACAACAAATGACATGTTACTTAGAAAAGGCTGGGTTTTAGCCAGTACTTCATAGGCTTTTCCTTGGCGCAACGCGAGCGCACCCTCTTCAAAATAGTCAGCTTCAAGGACGATTTTATCGCCTTCAATTAATGCATGCCAGAAGAACTCGGATTCAATCAGTAAGTTATCGTCTTCGTCTATCAAGGGCGGACCACCCCGTGACGAATAGCCAGATGCACTAGTTCGGCGTTATTGGCGAGTGACAGCTTACGCATAATATTTGAACGATGAGCGTGGACGGTTTTGTTGCTCAGAAAAATATCCTCTGCGATTTGGGTAGAGCGTTGTCCTTCTGCCAGTAACGTAAAAATTTCTAATTCTCGCTTTGTCAGTATTTCAACCGGGCTTATGTCATCATCTCCGTTGATAAGCGCTTTAATATTCTCTGAAAAATGCTTCCCCCCCTGATAAACAGTCAAGACTGCCTGAACAAGCTCTTCCGGTGCGCAGCGCTTGGTCAAATATCCTTTTACACCTGCTTTAACAAGATTGCTGGGGTAAGGGCTGGATTCCCATACCGTAAGAACAATAATTTTTGCGGCTGAATCAAAGTCCATAATGCGCTGTACAGCCTGCGTTCCGCCTTGGGCGCTGGCAACATCCTGGTTCTCTGAACTATTCGGCATAGAGAGGTCCATGATGACAACATCGGGCAATACTGTTTTATAAAATTCAAAAGCGTCATGGCTATTATTTGCTTGAGCTACAATCTCTATATTCGCATGTGAATCAAGCAGTTGCTTAAAACCAGCGCGCACGATGTCATGATCATCAACGAGTAAAACTTTTGCCGTTATCATAAAGCCTACATCTGCTTTTATTCATTATTGGTGGCATCCTGACATTAAAATAGGGGAATGTATGTAAGTTAAATAGTTAATTTTCTATTAATGCTGAATTTGAATCAGCACCAGAGTAAGCGTCACTGCTATCGATATCCAGCGCATAAACTGATGCCTGTGCTAAATCCTTAAGGCTTGCCGGATAGGCGACCAACTCATCACTGTACCCTACCAGCCGTATCCCTTCTTTTTTGCAATGCTGTAATACTTTTTCAAGTGCCTTTATAACGGCAAGCTGGCGATCATTAAACTCCCCATCACCTAGCTCACTACGGTGTTTTCCGGTTACCTGACGGATAACGTAGCCATCGTCACCTAGGAGCTGGATACTAATACCGGTTATTTTTTCCTTAACCAACAATATCTTTGCTCGAGTAAACACATCTTCAGATAGACAGTTAACGGCATCGCCTTCGGAACAGGATAATAGGGCTGCTCTAATGGTTTCACTATCGGCGTCTAACAGTAAATCAGTATCCATGCTTTTTCCTGAGAGCTGCTATCTAAAAGAGCTATTATTATCTAATAAATTGATTGTTAAACATTACTTTTTTGCCAGAGATAGCTGCATTTTGCAATCAGTTAATGCTTTGAGCGCTTCATCATAACGAGTATCTTGCTGCGCGATGACTAGCTCAAGTCGATGCTGCTGCTGTAAAGAGCCGCGCTCCTGCGAAGACAATATCTCTTTAAGTGTTATGCATTCATCACTTTTACTCTGAAGTTGTGATGTTAATTCATTGATTTTTATTATATTTAATTTAGATTCAACACGTGCTTCAAAGAGCTTCTCGCTCTGGCCAGGGTTGCTGACAATATCATCAGACGCACTATGGGCGGCTGTATTAGCCATAGAATGGCGATGAATAATTTCCTGCTGCTTATTTTTTCGATGCAGGTCATCCCGTTCCGAGGTGGCACGAATCAGCGCTGTCTCAGATTCCATGAGCTTTTTCTGTAACTCCAGATACTGCTCTTTTAGCTCATCGCTTTGTGTACGGCCGCGTGTATTTTGCTGTTGCAGCTGGTCAACAGTGCTTCTAAGCTGCTCGATTTGAGCTGAGCCTTGCTCTTTTCGGGCAAGCAGCAGGGACTGAATCTCTTCTCGCTCTTTATTCAGTGAATGATGTGCATAGGCCAGCGCCTGATCCCACAGCTGATTAGCTGCGCTAATAACAGGTTCAGGCAGATTAGGGTGCTGATCTTTACGATTGATTCTGTCTGATAATGTCTGCCACCAGTTATTGAGCGCGGAATTGATCGTGGTAATACTTCCACTGCCGATACGCTCTCTGACGTTTTGTTGCGTGGGGCGAATCCCTTCCTGCAATAAACCGTCTGCAGCATCGAGCACTTTTTCACGGGTGTCTGATTTTTTTGGCATATAATACACAATACGTATTGTTTGATACGCATCATATCCGCGATCAGACTATAAATCACTCAATAATTTACTTCAGAGCCTCTTTTGAAAATTACTAACAAGGCGCACTTCAGGAGCTCATTTTTAGAAGTAAGCTTTTGTGCTTACACATCTGTAATAGGCAGCTCTGATTCATCTTTATTCATAACGCTGAGTACTTTTAATGCCGCATAGGCATCATTAGCCGCATATAAAAGCTGATTATTTTTTAACACCCCTGCTCCCCAATTCGACATGGTTGCCGATTTAGATTTTTGAAATCTCTGCTGAAAGAGAATAGCAACTGCGGCTTTTACGCCCAGCTCTTTTCGATATCCCTCTTGTCTGAAGACTTTATCCATATCAAGAATAGCTTTAGGCGTGACTCCAAGCTTACGCCGCAGATGACTTTTATCCGACTTGAGCCCAAATCCCACTTTTACAGTATGGGTTGATTCAATTATTTCAGTTAAAAAACGATGACTTTCTTCTCTATACAGCTGGAAGATATAGGCGTGCTCAAGTGTGGTTAGCTGTACGATATGTGGACCAGCCGATGCCTCCCCTTTCTGAAAGGTAGGCCTGGATTCTGTATCAAATCCGACAAATCGACAGCGCATCAAATCAGCAGTGGCTGCCTCAAACTCCGCGATTGTTTCAGGTACGATGATCTGCGCTAAAGTCAGCCCGGCAAAAGGCTCCAGCAAGGTCATCTCTGCTTTTGTTGGCGCATCTATTTCGTCAGACTTTTTACCCGCCCTTTTATAAGCTTTCGTGTCAGTCTTCTTATCCAGCATAGCCTCCACCCACATCAATCAAATCATTGGATTTTTACAGAATCCTTATAGTAACTTATTAATGATAAGTAACTGATTAATAATACGGGATTTATTGTTTATCTTGTCTATTTACGCATCCTACTATTCTGGCCTATGCTTGAGGAAGGGAACATACACTGGGGCCAGCATTGAGGGCCAACATCGGGAGTAATGATATGACTATTCGAATTGCGATTAACGGCTACGGGCGTATTGGCAGAAATATCATGCGTGCTTTATATGAAAGCCCACACCGCGAGCATCTATCTATTGTCGCGATCAATGACCTGGGGGACGCTAAAGCGAATGCGCTACTGACTGAGTATGACTCTGTGCATGGACATTTTCGTTATCCAGTATCAGCCGATGAATCCAGCATGCATATTGATGGCGATACCATTCAGATTTTAAAAGAAAGTGATCCGAGTAAGCTTCCCTGGGCTGATATGGATATCGATATTGTATTTGAATGTACCGGGCGTTTTACATCCCGTGAAACTGCCGCTATTCATTTACAGCAAGGCGCTAAAAAAGTGTTGATATCTGCACCCGGTAAAGATGCAGATGCAACCATTGTATATGGCGTGAATCATGATGTATTAACCGCAGATCATCTGATTGTGTCTAATGCCTCCTGCACCACCAACTGCCTGGCGCCCTTAGTTCAGGTTTTACATCAGCATATTGGTATTACTCAGGGAATGATGACAACTATCCATGCCTATACCAATGATCAGCAGTTAACAGACGTTTACAAGAATGATATCTACCGCGCACGCGCGGCTGCATTATCTATCATCCCTACTCGCACGGGTGCTGCCGAAGCGGTTGGATTGGTATTGCCAGAAATGAAAGGACGTTTAACCGGCTTGGCTGTGCGTGTACCTACAGCGAATGTTTCACTGGTCGATCTGAGTTTTACACCCGGCCGCAAGACCAGTATTGAAGAGATAAATCAACTGATGAAGGAGGCAAGCCAAGGGCGACTACTCGGCATTCTTGCTTATAATGAGCTGCCACTAGTATCCATCGACTTTAACCATAACCCCGCCTCCTCTATTTTCGACAGCACCCAGACACGTGTCGGCGACGGATTGGTTAAAGTCTTTGCCTGGTACGATAACGAGTGGGGGTTCTCGAACCGGATGCTGGATACTGCCCGCGTCATGAGTGATCTTTAATACGGGTGACCTTTAACTTAAGCCGCGTTTAACGTCATTCCATTCTTACTGCTGCCAGACTATTTTACTGCCCCGTTCCGAGGCAGCAATATCGATGCGGGCAGAGATCTGCTCTTTAAGCTCGGCGACATGGGAAATAATTCCTACCATCCGTCCGCTTTGCTGCAGATCGGTTAATGTTCTTACGGCCAGATCAAGCGACTCAGGATCCAGACTACCAAAACCTTCATCGATAAACAGCGTATCCAGGCGTATGCCACCGGCATACGCTTGCACCACATCCGACAAACCGAGCGCCAGCGACAATGCCGCCATAAAACTCTCACCGCCAGACAAGGTCGCTACCGCGCGGACTCGACCGGTGTAGGCATCGTCTACTTCAAGATCTAACCCGGAAGCGCGATTGCCTTTAGCGCGATCTTCTTTTCGCAGGAGTCGATAGCGCCCTTTACTCATCAACGCAAGACGGTGACTGGCTTCTATTAATACATCATCCAGCAACACACTCAGCACAAAGCGCTGCAAGCTTACTTTATTACCTGTTTGACCATTAGCAACGTCGCTTAATGTACCGACGACAGCGTAACGTTCCTCGAGTACTTTGCTTTCTTTTTGTAGCGTATTGATGCGCTGCTCTGCATTTTTCAGCAACGTAAACTGATCATGTAACACACCCCATTGCTGATTCGCGAGTTGTTCAGCCTGCTCTGCCGCGGCTATTCTTTCTATATAAGGCGGCATATCAGGACGAGACAGGTTTTCCAAGGCGCTCTGCTGACTTTGCAATGCACCAAGGTTTTGCTGTGCTGCTTGCTTATAGACATCAACGCGCTGCTGGAATTGATCGCGATTGGCGCGAGGCATAACGGACTGCTGAAAATCTTCAACATTATCAAACTCACTTCTTAGCAATGCCACATGCCATTGCTGATGCGCGGCATCCTGTGACTGCTTACTTTGTTCTTGGTTTCCGTTAAGGATAGTCAGCGCTGCCGCTGCCGAATCACGTTGTCCTTTTGCTGTATTATAACGCTGCTGCAAGCTATCTATCTGATGCTCGCAACGGCTGACTGCATCCTGTTGTTGCGTAACTTCCGCTTCCAGCTGAGTATGCGAACGATATGCTTCGGGTACTTCCTGCTCTGCTATTTGATAGGCTTTGCGCTCTTCAGCATGTAATGTTGTGGCGGCATCGAACGCTTTTTGTGCGGCATCCACTGCGTTTGATAATGGCAACTGTGCTGCTTTAAGTGTTATTAAACCCTGCTCGGTTTTGTTCAATTCTGTCTGCTGGCCCCGCAATGTTTCAAGCTGTTTTGTGAGCAAATCGTATTGAGAGCGTAGTGCTTCGAGTGTTATATTTTGAGTGTTTCCAAGGCCGGCATTAAGTTCATGTATTTCATTAGATAACCGAGTTATCTCATTGTTTATAGAGCGATAATTTTCTCGTTCTGCATTAAGCGTATCGTTAGCATACAGTGCTTCTTTCCTCGCCTGCTCAACCATCGCCTGCGTTGGCGGAGCTACTTCGGCATGTGCAGGCGAGGGGTGTTCAGCACTACCGCATACCGGACAAGGCGCTTCATCTTGCAACGTCATCGCTAAAATAGCAGCCTGTGCCAAATGCCAATTACGCTCAATCGCGGTGGCTGTTGTTTGCTGCTCGTCCGCCCGTTTTTTTAACTGACTACCTTTTTGTTGAGAGAGCTGAAGTGCTGTTTCGGCGCCCTCTTTTGTTTTTTGAAGCTGTTCAACTTTTTGCTTTGCTTGCAGGTGCTGGACACATGTTTGGTGTTCAAGCTGAAGTGCGCTGGTCTGCTGAACAGCAAAGCGTAGCTGGATCAAAGTTTCTTCTGCTTGATCCATTTTTTGCGTGTTCTGCTCGGATTGCTGCTTAGCTGCCTGCTGTTGTGTTTGTGCTGCAGAAGCCGCTTTTTCAGCCGTCGATTGGTTTTGCGCTAATGCCTGAAGTTTCTCAACTCTTACCTGAAAACCGAGTAAGGTCTGTTGCTGTTGTTTGTTTTTATTCAGCTGCAACTGCAATTCAGGAAGCGAAGCATGCTCAAGCGTCGCCGTGTGAAAAGTCTGCTCAAGCCTGCTTAACAATACCGATTTAGTTTTAAGTCGTTCGCTGTGCTTTAAAAGCTCCGCTGATAAATATTGGTAGCGCTCAAACTCCGGTAAAATTTCCTGCGCTTTACCGCCACGTTGCAACTGCAACGACAACTGTTCAATTTCACCCTGCCCTGCGGCCAGTTTTTGTTGTTCGGCGACTAAGCGATCCAGCTGTTCAAAACGCGCTAACAGCTCAACGGCCCGTTCTTTTTCGGTGGACGCTTTTAATTTCTCGTCCTGCTTTTGTGTGAGCATTTGCTTGAGATGCTCAGATTCAATCGAAGCCTCCGAGCGCTTTTCGGCGAGGGCTTCGGTCGTGTCCAGTTCAACATTTTGCAGTAAAGCGGTCTTTTGTTTGCTCAGCGCATCGACTTCCCGCCGCACTTCTGCTGACCGGCTCTTGAGTTCATCTTCAAGTTGTTTATAGATCTGAGTTTGAAATAGCTGACTAAATATGTGCTCACGATCTTTTGAGTCAGCCGTCAGCAATTGACGGAACTTACCCTGCGGCAGCACCATTACCTGCCTGAATTGATCGGCACTCAAGCCTAATAATTGTTCAATTTCACGGGTGGCATCCGTGACTTTACTGCCGACGATAACCTTTTCAGGGGTATCATCATCACCGAGCAACCAGAACTGCGCTTCAGCCGCTTGCTGCGTAAATCCGTCGCCTCGCGCTTTGGGCCGGGGCTGATCGGGTACGCGACGTATACGGTAGCGCTGTGCTGCCAACTCAAATGTAAAGGTGACTTCGGTTAGCTGGTCTGGTTGCGCCAGATCCGAGCGCATTTGTGAGCCTTCGCGCTCATCGCCGGTGGTCTTACCATACAAGGCAAAACAGATGGCATCCAGAATGGTGGTTTTACCTGAACCGGTCGGGCCATTAATCAGGAACAGTGGTTTATCGCCCAATCGTGAAAAATCTATCAACTCTTCAGCCGCAAAAGGACCAAACGCACTCATGTGTAACGTTAGTGGATGCATAGGTTAGCGGACCTTTTGAAGTAGATCGTTATCATGCAGATCTGAAAGTGTTTGCGATACATAGGTTTGTTGCTCTGGCGTTAACGGCTCGCCATTCACCTGCGCAAAGAAGTCGCTGAACATCGACATCTCGCCTTTTTTTAACTGCTCCCGGCGGGCGCTTTGCTGCGGGCTGGCTGCCATTAATCCCGGACGTTCAATATGTAGCACATTAGGATAAGCCTGACGCAGTTTGCCCATCACATCTAGGATGGCGTGCTTATCGGTTAAGCGAATCTGTAGATAATCATCGCGTTTCGGGTCGTTAGGCGCCGTTTCAAGTATCTCGCTTAGCGCGCCCGTGAGGGTGCGCATATCTTTTAGCGCGTTTAAAGGCACTTGTTCAATACTGCTAACACCTTCGGCGCCTAGCTCAACCAGCGTCACAGACTTAATCTGTTTTTCTTCTGAAAAGGAGTATTTAAGAATCGAGCCGGAATAACGAATAGTCTCAGAGCCTTTATATTGCCGGCCATGCAAATGACCGAGTGCGACATAATCGAAATCAGAAAAATGCTCATAAGAGATACGATCAGCGCCCCCGATGGATAAAGGCCGTTCAGATTCAGACGATTGGCCGCCATCAATAAAGCAATGGCTGAGCACCACCGTACGAGGTTTCGCCGCAGTCGTTCCATCGAGAGTTTTATCAAGAGTTTTGGCGTGATTTTTGTCGAGAGCTTTTAAGATGCAGCCCACCACATGCCCCATCGCGTCATCATGCGTAGTGGCTTCTACTTGCAGCACGTGCCGGACGGAAGCCGGATCGGCGTAGGGAATACCATAAAACGCCACCTCGCCATGCTGATCACTGAGCATTACAGGCTCGGTAATTTTCTCCAGATCACCGAGTATATGTACACCCGTTTGCGCGAGCTGTGATGAACCAAAACTCAGGCGTTCAGCGCCATCATGATTACCGCTTATCAATATAACCGGTATTTTTAGTTTATTGATCCGGTCAAGCACTTCATCCAGCAACGCCACCGCGTGTGAAGGCGGCACTGAGCGATCATAAATATCACCGGCAATTAAAATCACATCGACCTGTTGCTGATGCGCAATATCGACAATCTGATTCAGCACATGGCGCTGATCATCCAACAGGGACACGTTATGAAACTGACGTCCGATATGCCAATCTGATGTGTGCAGTATTTTCATAAGTTATCGCTTTAATACTCTGTTTATTATAATATTTATTTTTTACATTCACTAATAAACAACTGTTTGAACACTTCAAAATCCTGCATGTTAATGGTTTGCGGTGGCGTAACAAAATCGGCGACTAACTCATCAAAGCACTGCTGGTATGGATCTACTGCGACCCGTGTATTCTCTTCCCTGAAATGCACCCAGGTATAACTTTTTTTGTCGTTTAGCAGGTCGTAGCTTTTCGTCACCGAGCCAATACAGGTCGTCGGCCTGTCATCAAGCTGGCGCTTAGGCTTAAGGCTCAGGCTGGATAATGCAGACTTTATCAGCGATTTTTGCGGTGCTTGATCTGATTCGTTATCTGATCCTGAGCTATCGAGCGACTCCAGCGCCATCAATGTGGCGGGATTAACATTAATATCTACCTCTAAAATCGCTTCAGATATTAAACGTGCCGATTGAATACCGCCGTTACAACGATCGCCGCCTTCACCGATACTGGTAATAAAGGCCCGCGAGCCTTCGCTTAAATGTGGAAGACGGCCAATCACATAAATCGACGCTTGTGTTTCTTTTTGCGATTCCTTGTCATGTACCAGTAATAACTCCATCGCCTTATCCAGCGTACCTATGGGTTGATACACCACGTATCCTTGCGCTTCTCCGGAGGTATTTTCTGGTCGCTTAGCATAGTAGCTACCATCCGGCGTTTGCTTAACGACGATGCTCTGATACTCATCAGAACAACGGCTCATATCAAATGCGCCCCCTTCGTCTTCCTGGCTTTTCAATCCATTGAGACACAACGGATGAAACAGAGGGACCGAATCCGGCCCTTCATAGGTGGCACCTGCATAAGCCATTCCAGTAAAAGGTATGGTGGCGAGTAAAGAGACCAAAGCTAACGATATGAAACGCATTTATGCTCCTGAAACCGTGTATGAGTGTTATTTGCTACTCTTTTTCATAGAGGAGTAGAAGGTATGGGTAGCAAATTTGAACCGTAGGATAGCAAAATATGACGCAATAATATGCGTCTAAACCGTACTAAGGTAATTAGCTGTGTGCTAGTGTCTGCGACATTAATATATAAGGAGGCTTTCTGCATGAATGCTGACAAATCAATACTTATTACCGGCTGCTCAAGCGGCATTGGCTTACAGGTTGCGCTAGGTCTACAAGAGCGTGGTTATCGTGTTTTTGCATCGGCACGCCTCGCCACCGATGTGGCTATGCTGCAACAACGTGGCTTAGAAGCGTGCCAACTGGACCTTGATGACAGCTGTTCAATTGAAGCGGCGGTGGATTGGCTGTTAACACAAACCGGAGGGACACTTTATGCGCTGTTTAATAATGGTGCCTACGGCCAGCCTGGCGCCGTTGAAGATTTGAGCCGCGATGTACTTCGTCAGCAATTTGAAACTAACCTGTTCGGCACGCTGGAACTTACCAACCTGCTGATTCCAGTGATGCGGCGCCAGGGTTATGGCCGTATTATTCAAAACAGCTCAGTGCTGGGGCTGATTAGCATGAAATACCGGGGCGCCTACAATGCCAGCAAATTTGCACTGGAAGGTCTGACAGATACGCTACGCCAGGAATTGCATGGCAGCGGCATTTTTGTATCATTGGTTGAACCGGGTCCGATTTCTAGCGATTTCAGAAAAAACGCCTATACCAAGTTTAAACAGAATATTGTTATTGAAGGCAGCGCCCATCAACGCACGTATGAAGCCGTAGAAAAACGCTTAGCGGCTCAACCTGATCCTGAAAAAAAGGACCCCTTCACGCTAGGGCCAGAAGCCGTGCTCAAAAGAGTAATTCACGCACTTGAAGCCAAAAAACCAAAGGCACGCTATTACGTCACCGTTCCTACCTACCTGTTTGCTTATTTAAGAAGACTGTTGTCGGCCAATATGCTGGATTTAGTGCTGCGCAGGGCCGCGGATAGCGAGAATAAATAGCGGGAAAAAATAGTGATAACAGATAGCGTCGACAATTAGTTGACACTATCTACTACACTCTATAAAGTTGACTATATCAACTAAATAGAGGTTTTCCATGTCGTCGCTTTTATTAAAGGACTCATCACAAGAGCCAGCACCGCAACCATCATCACTCAGCGAGACCCTGCACCGCCTGACACATACGTACAAGTCACGGTTACGCGAAACCATTAAAGAAAAGCAGATCCCTCTACCGATCACGCATATTCGGGCACTTAAAGGAATTAGCCGTAATCCAGCCTGCACCGCTCACTCTATTGCCCAGCGTATGCAGCGCGACAAAGCGCAGATTACCCGCGTGCTCAACGAACTGCTTAAAGACGGCCTGATAGCTAAAATCGACAACCCAAAAGACCGTCGTAGTCAGTTGTTGCAACTCACCTCCAGCGGGGAGTTGATCATGGCACAGCTCAACGCCGTCGAGCAGCAAATAACCGCCCAAATGACATGTAACCTGAGCGAACAAGATGTCGCTGCTTTTATACGCATCTCAAATTCAATAAACGACAACCTCAGCGACCAGACCCTTCAATCACAGCCAGATAACCAGAGCGCGTCAACAGACCCGCAGGTATAGGAGTAAAGTAATTGTGAACAGACCCGCACCCAGAACACTCGACGTAATGCGTACAACTTATGTAACTCCGCACATGCTGCGCGTCACGCTTGGCGGTGAAGGCCTAAACAGCTTCCCCGCTAATCAGGCAAGCACCTACATCAAACTGATCTTTCCGCAACCCGCTGATGCCCGACCCCTACTCCGTACCTATACCGTGCGACAGCAACGAGCGAGCGAAATCGACGTAGACTTCGTGATTCATGACGCGGCAGGCCCCGCCTCAGCGTGGGCTGTTCAGGCGACTCCCGGCGATAGAATATTGGTGGGTGGCCCCGGCCCTAAAAAAGAGATCGATCCAACATCCGATTGGTTTCTTCTTATTGGAGATATGACCGCCCTGCCAGCTATTAGCGTCAATATCGCCTCACTACCGCACGATGCTACGGGCTATGCGGTGATCGAAGTCATCGATGCAAGCGATATTCAAGCCTTGCCGCATCCGGAAAACTTCGAACTGCATTGGGTCATAAATCCGATTACCGACCCTAATGGCAACACCCTACTAGAGTGTGTTCGCCAGCTCACATGGTTAAAAGGCCAGGTGTCCGTATGGGCAGCATGCGAGTTCAGTAGCATGCGTGTGCTACGCAAGTATTTTAAGGAAGAACGCAAGGAGCAGACACACCAACTCTATATCTCCAGCTATTGGAAACTCGATAGCAACGAAGATCAGCATAAACAGGCGAAACGGGAAGATTCGGAGGCAAGTTGAGCTTTACCGGGACAATGAAGCAAAAGGTTTTAAAGGAATAAATCATGGGTGCCTGGGGAATAGGTGTATTCGATGATGATACATCTTGTGAAGTTATTGAAGATGCTATGGATGAAGGCTTGTCAATATCCGAGTTAGTTGATCAGGCTATATCTTCTTCTGAATGCAAATATCTTGAATATACCGAGTGCCATGAAATAATTGTCGCTGCGGCAATGGTAAACTCTTTAATCAATAAAGTTTCTTATGACGGAATAGATGGCCTGGATAAGTGGTTATCTAAACAACATCTAGACACTGTTGTTCCGTTTAAAGGTAAGTTAGCGGCTGCATTATCCCGCGTTCTGGGTGAATCATCAGAATTAAATGAGCTTTGGGCTGGAAACGAAGATGATTATCCAACGTGGAAAGCGAATCTTGAGGCTATAATTCATGACCTCAGCAGTTAACAAGCGGCTGCACAGGGTGTGATGCGAACTTTACGCTGGTGGACACCAAAGATAGTCATTCAAGGCAAGTCTAAATGTGTCAGGTTTTTTTACAATGCTAGAGTGTAGATAGCCGCTGCCGATAGTAGAAGTTACCTCAAAGATAGCTTGATATTGAGCCATCTCAGTCCGTATCATATTGAGTAAACGGGACAGTAAATTGCAGGGACCGTTGTGCAAACACTGGCTAACCTGTAAATCGAGAGACACTAGTCATGTGGGCGTTGAATTTTCGCTTACCTTTAAATAAAAGTTAGTTCGTTGCGCTTTAAATGCCACTTTCTTGCTCCCTCACCTTGTCAAATTAACCGGGCGTGAAGGGTGTTTTTTGATTCAGTAGAAGCTTCTTACAGACCACGCCAGATGCTTTGTGATTGCTAACAAACGAAACAAATTAAAAAGTAGCGAGCCTCGACAACCGTCATCGCAATCGCGGACCGGCCTTGATAATAGATGCTCAGTAAATAGAGCCTTTTTTATGCGCAGGGTGTCAGGATTTTTTACATCTAAAACTTAAAAAATTACATTAATTTATTAAGTATTTGTAATAATTGGATATTTATTAGTTGGACCGATTTTTGCTTTCAATATGTATCATATTTGCGACACTTTTATTAGATCGCCGCGCATAACCAAATTGAAATATTGAAAGGAATATCACATGAAATTTATATCACTATCACTTTTTTGTATAATGTTTTTTGTTGGCACGGCGAACGCAAGTCTAATTGGATTTTACGGTCTTGACGGTAATGGAGATGAAAAAACAGGACTAGGGCCAGATTTAACTGAGCCTGCAGGAACTGTAAATTATGTTACTGGCCTAGATGGTCTTGCCGCTTCATTTGATGGTACTGGTAATTCTTGGTTAAGAGCTTCGATTAACTCAAGTGGCGATACTGTACCTAACTTCAGCTGGGGAACGTGGATAAAATTAAGTGATCCAACTGCTTGGAATATATTCTTGTCGAATGATAATGGTTCCTGGGATCGTTTTTCACAGGTTAAGAATGGGAAATGGTCAGTAAGTAAAAATGGTGTTAAGAATTCACCTATTGCTGCAACCACAGACTGGACATTTATTGCACATACTTTTGATGGAGTAACTCAAAAGCTTTATGTTGATGGGAATCCTGTATTCTCGTTTGCTGATGGCTTAAATCCTTCGCATTCATTCATAGATATAGGTCGAAACGCAAATAGCGCATACCCACTTAACGGGCTAATGGACGGCGTATTCTTTTTTGATCAAACTCTTACTTCTCTAGAAGTGGCAACCATTAGAGCCGGTGGAGCTAGCGGCAACGGTGTGCTTCAAGTTGGTGGTGTTACTGTCCCAGAACCATCTACACTTGCCATTTTTGCCCTAGGACTGATGGGTGTAGCCGTCCGTCGATTTAAAAAACAATCTTAATATTACTTCGCTATTGAAATTAATTATCGACGACGAAATGCCTGTATAAACCCATGCAACCCGACGTCGACCCACTCTTTTAATAAATGAGTGGCATCAAAAAGCATCTGTCCATTTGGCGATGCTTTTTTTATTTCCTTTATATAAAAAGCATGCTGCGTTAACCGACCCTTGAATGATCGGATTGAATATTCGGGCAAGATTTTCCAGCTGTTTGTTACGACGTAATAGCCAGTTTCAATGACGCTATTTGTGCCGGAGTAGTCAGGAAGCCGCCACGAAAATTAATTTCATAATGGCTGCCTGATAGAGTCTGATTCTGTATCGACGTGTTACTGGAGGACAACAGGTATAAAGGAGAAAACTTCTTCGCTTTTTGGATCTACCGTCATTTCAATCCAGCTATTATCTTCTTCGCCAAAAACTTGCACACGTGTGAAGTTCGCCGTCAGACGTCCGTCATCTTCGTACATAGGCTTGTCTACTTTATAGTAGTGAGAGTCACCATGAACTAACAAGACCTGACCGCCGAATTTGTGCGTCTCAGCCTGCAATGTATGATAAAAATCGCTGAAACCGTTTTTTTCGTTCAGGCTTGGCAGGAAGTCGTCTTTGTAACCGCCATCAGAAAGCTCGAATGGGAAAAAAATATCAGCCTGAATAACGATGGCGATACCTGCATATTCGTTATCACGCGCTTCTTTGAAAGACGCTTCAAGCCATTCAATATTTTTTGCATTACGGGCTTCGTATTCATTTGTCGCCGCATCACAATCCACTTCTGTACGTTTGGATTTCTTAATGCAGTGTTTTTCTTTGCCAATCAGATTATTGTTACTTCCCGGAACGGCCAGCGCTACAAATTCAACATTATTCATCGTGAAACGGCTGTTTTCGCTATATGCGTTACCGTCAACCGCTTGTCTTTTAACTGCAATTGGATGCTTGCCTTGAGTGTTTTCTGTTTTGAAGAAGACATTGCGCAGGTAGTCCAAACGTTCCAGCGGATCATAGCCGCCATTGCTGGTACGGTGACAATCTGTCCATTCATTATCGCCAACGCTATAAAGTGTAGGTGCTTTTAATGCATTAAAGGTATTAACAATGTTCGCACCAATGGCGTCGTCTGTACATTTTGTATGCCCGTTTTTGGTATCACCGGTAAACAAGGTGACACTCAGATTATGAGCATTCATCGAATCAACTGTTTGTCTGGCTCTCTTTTCTTTAAGTGCCATATCGTCGCTGTAAAATTGATCTCCCCACAAACCGACTTTCAATACCGAAGCAGACTCAGCCGGTGTGGCGTGAACAGTTGCGGACACCAGAGCGAATGCTCCGAGGGCCGTTAAGGCAACATGTTTAAGCATATGCGATTTCTCCGAAAGAAAAATAAGAACACCAAGACAGCGCTCATTAATTTATTACATAATTCGGAGCACACTATATAGGCCTTATTTTACAAACAGATGTCGTTTAAATGACTGAATTTAAACCTACGGCAAGTTGCCTGAAAGGTAATGCGCAGGAAAGCTCATTTCGTCTGAGCGCCAGTGTGCATAAAAGCTGTCTGAAAAAGTTGAAACTGAAGGGACATTCATTGACCATTTACTCTTCGGTTAAGCGAATATCAGAGTAGTAGCTAATGGCTGAGCTTTTAGAGTTATCGGTATCGGTCATAATGGCGATGGCTTTAATGTAGCGAATCTCTTTACCAAACAGTTTTTGCAGGTCTGCTTTTATATTGCGCTTTTCTGTTACCCAGCCGTTGCCATCTTGATCTGCTCTGACAGCAAGCATCATAGCTTTGTCACCGGTAAACGGGTTGGGCCAGATATCATTGGCGCTCGCTTGTTGTGACCACACATAGCTGATGGCTTTGGTACTTAAAAATGTCCAGCCATCTTGCACGACGATATAAATACGCGCAGCAAAGTCGTCGCCCGCTTTTTTCTTTTCATCACTGATGGTCGGAAATTTCTCGACACGCCATGACCAGTTAAGCCAGGGAGTTTTATCCAGATCAATTTTTTGCTCGTAAAACAAACCTGATGCCGACTGCATGCTACTGGCCTGAATCACTTTTTTTTGCAGTTGCTCGTCATAAACAACGCTATAGGCGGTATCACCTGAAAAACTTTTATGTTTCCAGTCGATGATCGAGGCGGCTGAATAGCTTACATCGGCGGCATAACTACTGGTTGCCTCTATTGCGAACAGAACACCTAAGGAGAGTAGTGTTGAAAGCTTCTTCATCGTCATTATGGCATCCCATGCGTTGCTGAGGTAAACCGCGCTGGCGAGTAAAGCAATGCCACCGCGGATCAGATAAATTATGGAGTCCAGTGAATGGTTATTTTTTGCCTTTGCATGACATGCACTCCTTAAGATAATTATCTTCAAGTGCCACCGCTGCTGCGCATGAGTAATGTCTGCAAAACAGCCGGCAAAACGACTAGCCAGAAAAAAAAGCCTGACGGCTTCCCTTCAAATCACTGCTTAGGCTTTGCGCGCCAGATACACCGTATTAGTTGAGTCTGTCCCCAAATAAGGGTTCGGAAAACTCACTACGTGAGACTCACACGACTCAAATATACGATTAAGCAAAGCCATAAAATCTGCGGCTGGTGGCTCATCTGACCATAAGCCAAAGATACCTCCGGATAGAATTTTTTCTGATACATCACGTAACCCTTGCTCAGTATAAAAAGCACTATTACCTGGGTTAAGCCAATAGCTGGGCGAGTGGTCTATATCTAATAACACTGCGTGTACTTGTGGATGTGGCTGCCCTTCAGAATAAGCTAAGCCATCAAAGTCTTTGGTTTTTGACGTTGCTACATCAAAAAAATCAGCATGGATCAAGGTGCAGCGCGGGTCTGATGTTAACTGGGTACCGAGCGGCACTAATCCGCGACGATGCCAATCGATGACTGGCGCCATCACATCAACGACCTTAAGCGAGCGTACGGCTGGATTTTCCAATGCAGCCCATGCGGTATACCCTAGTCCTAAACCACCGACAACGACGTCGAGCTCATCGCCTTCTAATGCCGCAAGGCAGATTTTAGATAGCTGAATTTCGGCTTCGGTGAACAAACTGGACATTAAATATTCATCATCCAGTTTAATTTCAAAAAGGATTTTATTATTAAGTCGTGGCTCTGAACGTCGTCTAAGGCTAATGACACCTAGTGGAGTTTCCTGATAGTCCAGCTCTTCAAATACAACGGTCATAGATGTCGCCCAATTAAACACATAAATAATTCATTATTCCCTGACACGCAGGGTATCGCAAGCTTACCGCCGGTTTACATTGCATCTTCGTAGTTTTCAAACACGGCCACCCACTCTTCATAATAAGTAGGCGCATGTTGTTTGATAAATGGAAATAACCATTGCGCGGCTTTATCGGCTAAATTGAAATCATCATCCAGCGCTTCATCAACACCCGGAAAATCCATCGCATGCTCAATGGCCGCAGCACAGAGTAAAAACAGCCCGATGGAGTCGGCAATCGGTGCAAATTCCCAGCCCTCTCCTCCTTGTATGGCGCTATACACGGTAGATGTGCTGTTCGTTTCGCTGATATCAACAATAATAGGTTCGCCACCTTCATTCGCAATCAGAAACCAGCTATCTTTCCATCCAACGATTGGCGCCAGAGTTTCCGGATCAATATTATATCCAGGCATACTCCACGATAAATCAGCGGTTGTTAATATATTGATCGGACTCCCTACCCCCTCAAATATGAAGCTTTGTTGCGGACAAAGTGTATCAATGTACGCTTTTAACTCGGGCGGTAACGACACTGATTTGTGCTTCTCTAATGCGCGACTAATAGCGCCATCTACGCCTACTCTGAGTGGCAGCTCTCTTGTGCTAAAGCTGTTAATCAGATTCACTGCTGCTTGTAAGTTCATACCAAAAGCTCCTGCGATGTACTGGCTAATTGTACAGGCTAATAATTCAGGGAGGTAAGGATACAGAAACCAGACAGCAATGGACGCAAGAAATCAGGTTTTTATCCGCGCTTTTAACGTTATAATGCGCATCGTTCAATTTTAGTGGGGTTTGTCATGAGAGTCTGTGGTGTTGAGTTAAAGAACAATGAAGCTATTATCTGTCTATTATCCTTGTCTGATGGGTTGTTTGATATTCCTGAGTGCAGGACAAGCCGCTTTACTTTGCTAGATAGCAACATCAGCCAGAACTTAAAAGACTTCCAGTTTAGCTTTGCTAAATTGATGGAAGATTACAAAGTGGACAAGATCGTCATCAATCAGGCACCGATGAAAGGTAAGTTTGCCGGCGGCGCTATCGCGTTCAAAATGGAAGCGACTCTACAGCTTGCAGAAGAACTTGATGTTGAGATTATGTCAGCATCCGAGATAAAAGAAGTACTTAAATACAATCCGTTAAGTATCCCTTTTAAAGAAACCGGTTTAAAGCCTTTCCAGCAAGTAGCCTTCACCACTGCTTTCGCTTATCAACAACGCGGGCAGCAATAAGTCAGATCGCTTTTCTGGATAGCTTACGCCAATCTGATTCCATGATTGTGTTAGCAATTGAGTGAACGATGCAGACAATGCTAAACACCTCAAACTATCTGAAAAATAGTTTGAGGTGTTATCAGGTCTTTCGCTATTAAGTGTTCTATATACGCGTTTAGAATTTTGCGGGCAGTACCGTGCTACTCACTTCACCAAAACCGATACGTGCGGCACCCTCTTTCTGGCACCAGCCTTTCAGTACAACCGTATCGCCATCATTAAGAAAAGTCCGGCTTTCACCATTTGCTAACTCAATCGCTTCTTTACCGCCGCGAGACAACTCTAGCAATGAACCTGATTGTTCGTAATCAGGGCCTGACTGTGTGCCACTTCCGAGAAAATCACCCGGTTTAAGGTTACAACCATTCACGGTGTGATGAGCGACCATCTGCGCAACAGTCCAGTAAGAATAAGAGAAATTAGATAATGAAACTGACGTAGGTAGTTGATTTTCATTGCGCATTTTTTCAGTTTGAATCAATACTTCTAACTTTATATCAAATGCACCCTGCTCTCGGTTAGCGTCTGACTCAAGATATGGCAGTGGCTGAGGATCGGCAATATCACGTGTCCATGATGTACGGTAAGGAGCCATCGCTTCGAGTGTGACTATCCATGGAGAAACCGTAGAGGCAAAGTTTTTCGCCAAAAACGGACCTAATGGCTGATATTCCCATGCCTGAATATCGCGGGCAGACCAGTCGTTGAACATGCAAAAACCAAATACATGATCATCACTGTTATCCAGCGCAATTCGATCACCCATCTCATTGCCCTGACCGATATAGATACCCAGCTCAAGTTCATAATCCAGACGTTTACAAGGACCTAAGGTTGGTGCTTCGGCATCTGGCGCTTTCGTTTGCCCCATAGGACGATGAAAAGTCTGGCCCGAAACACCAATTGAAGAGGAACGGCCATGGTAGCCAATCGGCACCCATTTATAGTTTGGCAGCAATGGGTTGTCTGGACGGAACAATTTACCGACACTGGTGGCATGATGAACAGAGGTATAGAAATCGGTATAGTCACCGATGGTCGCTGGCAGATCAAATTCCACATCAGACTGAGCAATTAAGCAGCTTTCTAAGGCGTTGTCGGATCCTTCTCTTAACGCGCGTGACAGTACTAAACGTAATGCAGACGCGTAAGCAGAACCCATTCCCATAAACTGGTTCAACGTAGGTTGTGAGCAAGCTTGGACTGCATCAGCAGCCTCACCAGAAAAGAACTTTTTTTCAGCGACACATGCCAGGTCAATTACCTGATCACCAATAGCTACGCCACCGCGAAATGCTTCGCTGGAACCTGCACGACGAAAAATAGCAAATGGAAGGTTTTGAATCGGAAAATCACAGTCAGTTCGATTTGCACTGGCTACCCAACTTTTTAACGTCAGGTCGTGGGTTTCGTTCAACTTATTCAACGTTTTCAACTTAAGCGAATCTGTCATATTAATAACTCTCTGTTCTTGTTCTATCTACCCAGAAACAATAAAAACGAAAGCCCTGTTACTGGCTTTCGCTTATCTATTCAATTTTTTATAAAGAGCTGTCAGCGTTTTATAAAAAAGCAGTGCGTTGGCTTATTTAGGCGCGAATTCTTCTTCATGCATCCACGCGGCATGCTTCGGAGCTTTTTTAGTGCGCGCCCACTCTTCGAGCATCAACGGAGCAACTTCTTTTAGCTGCTGCATCTGCTCATCGGTTCCTGTCAGGCAGGTTAATTCAAGACGATGACCATTGGGATCAAAGAAATAAATAGACTTAATAATACCGTGATTGGTTGGGCCTAATACGTCCAGACCCTTAGCTTCTAGTTCTGCTTTAGCCTCTACCAATGCGTCGTAGTTTTTAACACGAAAAGAGATATGCTGCACCCATTCTGGCGTCATACGGTCACGATCCATCTTGGGTTTAGTCGGCAACTCAAAGAACGCCAGAATGTTGCCATTACCTGCATCCAAAAACACATGCATATAGGGATCAGGTTCTTTCGTTGAGGGTACAAGATCTTCAGCAATCGCCACCAGAAACTCCATATTGAGCATCTTTTGATAAAATTCAACCGTTTCTTTTGCATCGTTGCAGCGATAAGCGACGTGATGGATCTGCTCAAGTTTAATCATGGCTATACCCTCAGCTAACTATTGTTGTTTGTATTTCATCCATACTAGTAACATTCGTTACCGATGTCAAAAATTGAAAAATATCGCTAAATAGCTGTTAAATAAGGATTTAATATTAGATTGTTGATTATTTCCTATCAGGAAATTGTATTTTTACATTTTACATCCTAAGATGGCTAACCAGTTTACTTCTACTACGATGCTTATGACTTCTCAAAAAAAAGTAACCGCGACACAAGCCAGCACACTGCAGTTAAGCCGCTTTTTTCCATATCGGTTGGCGATGCTGAATGCTTCTGTAAGCGCAGTGATTGCACAACTTTATTGCGGGCGTTTCAACTTAACCCCTCAGGAATGGCGTGTTTTGGCGGCCTTAGGTGAAAATCCGAAGATGTCAGCTAAAGAGATTGCAGCGTTTACTTGTATGGAGAAAATGCAGGTAAGTCGGGCCATTTCAAATTTGAAGAAAGCGGCGTTACTTATTCAGCAAACGGATGCCAAAGATCGTCGTTTTTCCAGCGTTTGCCTCTCCGAGCAAGGTCAGCAAATTTACCTGAAAATTGTCCCTTTGGTAATCACCAGGGAAGATTATTTATTGTCGACGCTGTCCAAGGATGAACAACAATTGTTTAATCAGTTTATTGATCGTATTGCCTTACAGGCTGATACACTTAAGCAATTAGGCTAATTTACGACAATATTTAATAAAAGTTTCATATTATCGGGGGTGTTTTTTTGTAACAATGCGCCCGTCTTACTTAAACCTGATACGGCGAGACCTACAGATGAAGATAAAGAAGAGTAATTTAGATGCTGTTGTTCAATGGATTGACGTAAAACTTGCCAAAGATGACAAGTTTCCATTTGACCTTTCTTTAGACAAAGGAAGCTCTTCAAAAGCATCTAAAAAAAACCTAAAGGCACTTAAAGCCTGGCGTAAATGCTCACATAACGTAAATGAAGTGCGAGAGTGGTGCCAAGAATGGCTTGATGAAAAACACGAATCTACCTTGTTCCTGGCGCTGGAACATAATAATACTCATAAAGCAGACCAGATACTCAAAATCACGCTACAGGCTTTTGATTTATTGACGGATCAGGCGGATAAACAGGGTTTGTCTCCTTCTGAATTAATCGTCGCGCATTTGTCTGAAAAACAGTCTAAGCCATCTAAACTACCTAAGACGCCTAAACCACCGAAATCATCTAAATAGCTAATACCCACTAAATATGTCAGTGACGTCTTAACCGCACGCCACTGGCTAATAGCACACCACACGTAATAAACCCAAGCCCTACCCATGCAGCCATTTGTATCGGTTCACCTAATAAATATACCCCCCCCAATACAGCAAGTACGGGGGTGAAGGCCCCAATGGCAGATGTATTTTCGGCACCCAGTTGACGTACAGCAAAACCATAACTGAAACCGGTAATAAGCCCAACGCAAAGCACCTGTACAAACACCTGATACAGTGTTTGTTCAATAGGGGCCTGGACTATATTTAGCTCCCATAACCCTACAAGCAACCCCACCAGTAATATGCCACCAGATGCCACGCATAACCACGCCGCCGCATCCAGGGGCCGCAATCCAGAAAGCTTTAAACTGACGGTAAATATTGCCCAGGAAAGACTCGCACACAGAAAAAACAGATCCCCCTTCCAATGACTTGGGCCCGTACTCATAATCGATATAAACAAGATTGCTGAAATACCCACGAAAATAGCACAAAGCCCCCATGCTCGCTGCGTTGTTAGCTTTTCGCGATAAAAAACCACCGCAGCAAACGTAACGAATAAAGGAAAGGTTCCGGTAATTAATAATCCGGCATCCGCTACCGGTGCATAGCTCATACCTGTTGATGATAAATAAAAAAAAGGAATGCCCGCGCCGAATAAAATTCCGCTGAGGTAACGCTTAGGAGTTTGTCGCAGAGAAGGCAGTGCTTTGATAAAAACAGGCAATAGAATCAGACCCGTGAGACCGTAACGTAGCACGGCCAGATCAATAGTGGAAAGTTGTGACTGAGTTCCCGCTCTCATTGATATCAACCAGCTCGCCCAGATAATAATAGTCACCAGCGCAGCCATAATGCCACCTTGATTTGGTGAAAAATACGTTAGGCGCTTGAGTGCTATTGTGTTCATGGGAATGTCTTCATTAATAAAAACGCTATTATCATTGAAGACAGCGACGCATGTCCTTGCTAACTTAACCCTATATTAGATTGTAATTAGCATATAATGCTAAAATAACATCAGATAAACAGGCATCATGCTATCTATGGATAAAATAGATTTAAAAATCGCTTCACTACTTCAGTTGGACGGTCGTCTGAGTAATGTCCAACTGGCGGATAAGATAGGATTATCCCCTTCGCCTTGTTTAAGACGTTTAAAAAACTTAGAAGATAACGGTATAATTACGGGGTACTTTGCTGCTCTGGATCGACAGCAGCTTAACTTAGGGATGACTATTTTTGTTGATGTCAGCCTCGACAACCACCGTGACGAAGCGAGTTTGCAGTTTGAGAATGCGATATTGAAGATGGAGCATGTCATTAGTTGCTTTGTTGTATCAGGAGCGTCCGACTATCGCCTGGAAGTAGTCGTATCTGACTTAATTAACTACGAACTATGGCTAAAAACCCTGCAATGTCTTCCCGTTGTTAAAGACATTCAGAGTAATTTCGCCATACGAGCTGTTAAAACCGCCGCACCGCTGCCGATTAAGCCTTAGTTATTATATGTGTATCTGCATTACGGCGTCTTGATACAATCACGTCCTGCATCTTTTGCGGCATAGAGCAGGTCGTCACTGCGCTTAAAAATCTCTTCTGCAGAAGTATCAGAATCAAGAATTTCGGTTACACCAATACTAATAGTGTAATGAATAGCTATATTATTATATAACACTGCATTTTGCCGATTGGCGGATAAAATCCTTTGTGCAAGCGCAAGCGTTTCCTCTATTGATGTATTAGGCATCAACACAACAAACTCCTCACCTCCATACCGGGCAAACACGTCGGTGTTTCGCAACAATTTCTGAGTAACCCTAGCGAGAGAACGTAAGACTTCATCCCCTGCCTGATGCCCATGTTCATCGTTAACTTTCTTAAAAAGATCAATATCAATGATCATCAGAGAGAATGGATGATGATACCTGCGCGCCCTTTCGAACTCTTGTTCCAGACTTTTCTGGAATACGTAACGGTTATTTATCCCTGTCAGACTGTCTTGTTCCGCTTGTATCTTAAGTTTTTTTTCTGCGTCTTTGCGTTTTCTGATTTCTTTTTTTAACCTCATCGTTAGTAAAAAAAGATACGCGATAACGCCCGCAGCTATCAAAAAAGGAATAATAAGTAGCTGTATCCACTGCTTGTAAGCACCCCAAAGGTCATGCTGCGCAGGCTGATAAAGAAAACCCTCTAAATTGACCGTCTCAATCAACCCTAATGACTGATATATTTCCGCAATTCTTTGCCAACGTTCTTTATTAACATAACCAATTTCAACGACATCTGAATACATTAGTTGCTTGATCTGTTCCGCTTCATATATAAGAAAATCTTTATCGTAATGCGGACCTCGGGTGGGGTACTTATTCATTATAAGCGTTGCGATCTCTTCGGTATTGTCCATCGCATACTTCCAGCCTTTTAAGCTAGCAGCGCGAAATTTCTCTACAATATCGGGATGATCGTCCAACATTTTTTGACGGGTAAAAAGTAAGTCACCATAAAAATCGATACCGTAGCTTATGGGTTCAATAGCAACAGGAACCTGTCCGGATTTTTCAATGAAATAAGGCTCATCCGTGCTGTATGCCGGTATCAGTTGCGTATGGCCCAACAGTAGATCGCTCAAGTCCCATGTTGGAAAGTGATTGTTTAAATTGCTGAGATCAAGCTTGGACACTTTCAATGCCGCAAGAGCTTCTGCATCCATTCGGTCATCGCCAGCATTAGGCAAGTTTAGCGAAATAGGCCTTTGCGAACCTATATCTTCTAACCGATTAAAACCAAACTTATCCGTTGTTAAAAAAATATAGGGGGAATGCTGCATAATATTAGCGAGTACAACAAATGGCAGACCTTGGCTGTAGTTTATTAATAGATCAGTGCGGGTGGAACCAAATTGAGCACGATTAAATAACACCTCTGCTTCCGGAGCCACGGCATGTCCGGTTTCGTCATATCCGCCATTTTTAATCGTGACCTGCAGGCCGGCTTCTTTATAAAAACCTTTTTCCTTAGCGGCATAGTATCCGGCAAACTGAAATTGGTGATACCACTGCAACTGCAAAGTCACAGGCGTAAGTTCAGAGTCGGCTACTACTTCTGAGGAAATGGCCCTTGTGCAAATTGCCAATAAAGAAAAAAACATAACAAAAGCAACGATAGCCAAAAATATTTGGCGGCAGCATCTGGCCGTGTAGACTACAAAGCTTCGAAGCACCCATAGCCCCTTTACTGTATATATATTATGCATACACATCAGCATAGCAGAGGGTTGAGATTTTTTTATTACGTATAACTATTTTAGTTTGATAATATTCTATAGTCTATCGCGCACTTTTTCATATTCACGAGGCATCCATGAGCTTATTAAAATCTATTGCTAACCTGCTCAGTTCGTCCAAAGAAGCAGCCCCGACCCCCTTATATCAGGAAGAGTATAAGGGCTTTCTTATATTGGCAACGCCCGCAGCAGAAGCCTCGCAATACCGTATCAATGGTCTTATCAGCAAAGAAGGGAAGGAGCACATATTCATGCGCGCCGATGTACTGCCAAATCAGGAATTGTGCGTACAAGAAACGTTTCGTAAAGGCAGGCTGATGATAGACCAACAAGGCGAAAAGATTTTTCAGTAACCTACTCAAGGCTACTGATCCCATTAACCAAAGCGGTTCAGATGTTTTGCAGAGCTGAACCGATACGAGGCTGATTAGTGCTCTATCGGCAATTGAATATGGACGGTTGAACCTACATTAACATCTGACGTAACCGCCATATTTCCCTGATGTTGCTCTGTCACAATGTAGTAGGAAAAAGACAGGCGCTGGCCCGCATCAAAATCGGCTTCAGGTGCTTTATTACTGAAAAACGGCTCGAACAAGCACATCTGTTCTTCGTTAGTCAGTCCTATACCATTATGCTGAATTTTTATCCAAAGGCTGTCATAACACTCTGCCAGTATGATTCTAATCGTTGGCTTAAACCCGCCTTCTGTTGTATTGCCGCTAGCCAGCGCACCCTTAGTAAGGGTTTGCGCTTCACCCATTTTCAATTCCAGCGCGTGACATGCATGGCGGAACAGACTAAGAAAGACTTGTTGAAGCTCTGTGATATAACACGGTACCAAAGGCAAGTTCTTCTCAAAATGACGCTCTAGTATCACTTTACTGAAAGGTAAATTAGGAGACACTGAGATCACATCATTCGCCAGACTGATCGCATTCTCCATAATATCAACAATGTCAGCTAACTGTTTTTTCTCATGACGGCTACGGGCAAAGGTCAGGAGGTTGCTGATAATAGTAGAGACTTGTTCACCTTTATCAGACATATCATGAAGAATGGTATTTAGCTTAGAAGCCTGATCCAGCGAAGCGATGGGTTGTTGCGCGTAATCTTTGTTTGTTAGCGTATGCTGGAAGCTCTTCAGGTCCATTAAAATAGCCTGTAATGGCACATTGATATCATGCGCCATGGTGGAGGCCAGCTCTCCCATGAACGACATCTTATCATTATGAATCAGCATGTTTTCAGCAGCTGTCTGCTTGCTGATATCATCAACCAGAATAACAACGCCTGCATCCTCCTGGCCTTTTAAAGGATAGATCGTGATATCGTAATGTTCTGTACTACGCAGGCTTTGTTTCAGGTGGATAGGCGCCTGGTTTGCAATCACCTGTTGAATTTGCTCTGGTGCTATAGAAACCGTAGGGTAGGCTTCCCATAGGGTTTTACCCAACGCGTGTGCAGCAGGAATGCCTGATACATCTTCAACTTGTTTATTCCATTGAGTCACTCGGCCTTCTTTATCTAAGCCAACCAACATAAGCGGCATAGAGGTAAGAATATCTCGGATGTAAGACTCAGAAGAGCGCAGTCGATCACTGGTTATGACGTGTTGCGACACTTCCTCTTCTAGTAACTGGTTACTTGTTATTAATAAACGGTTGGACTCATCTAATGTCGCGGTCCGTTCCTTCACCCGTAGCTCAAGATCTTTACGGATGGCGGTTAATTCAAGATTAGCTTTACTAGCGCGGCGACGTGCAAAATACAGGCTGACAGCCACAATAGATAACAAAATAATCAGTGTGCCGCTGCTCCAGTTCGCCAGGATTTGCCAGTTGGTTTTTCCATTTTCATCTTTAAAAATGCTTTGAATACCCGCCTGAACCCAGAAACTCTGCATAGAAAGCAGGACTACTAATAAAATACTTTTCATAAAAACCCAATTAAACTAAAAAATCATAAAGTAAACGAAATACTGATCTTATCACTTGGCCTGATATTAACGCGGCAAAGATTACCTGTATCAATACATATAAACAACTGTCGCCAACGCTTCTGATCATTGACATATGAAGAACCGCAGAAGGTACTGCATAAGTTGTCAAAGAGCACTGTATTATGTACAGGATATGACACAAAGCCCATCATCAAACGGTAATTTAACATTCCCATAGCGTTGTTTTGCACATTAAGCAGGAAAATAATCAGTATTAATGGCCCGCTGACTTGTCCCTAACGACACATATCCATAGAATAATGCGATTTTCAAGCGAACTTTTCCCTAACGACACATATCCATGTAAAGGTCATAATTGCTATGCGCGCCAGCCAATTTCTTATCGCAACGCTCAAAGAGACTCCTTCAGATGCTGAAGTCATCAGCCACCAGTTGATGCTACGCGCCGGAATGATCAGACGCGAAGCGTCAGGACTCTACTCCTGGCTTCCTATGGGCTTACGTACACTGCGTAAAGTCGAACGTATCGTCAGAGAAGAGATGGATAATGCCGGCGCCATGGAAATACTAATGCCGGCTATACAGCCAGCCGAACTATGGCAAGAATCAGGCCGCTGGGAACAGTATGGTCCTGAACTATTGCGTTTAACTGATCGCAACAATCGCGCTTTTTGTGTAGGCCCTACGCATGAAGAGGTGATTACTGATATCGTACGTAATGAAATTAAAAGTTATAAGCAACTACCCACTAATTTCTATCAGATTCAAACCAAGTTCCGTGATGAAATCCGCCCGCGTTTCGGGGTAATGCGCTCACGTGAATTTATCATGAAAGATGCCTACTCTTTTCATGCCTCGCGTGAATCGCTGGAAGCCACTTACGAAATTATGTACCAGGCCTACACTAATATTTTCACGCGCTTAGGTCTCGATTTCCGTCCTGTTATCGCTGATAACGGCTCCATCGGCGGAAATGGCTCACATGAATTTCATGTGCTGGCCTCTTCTGGCGAAGACGATATCGCTTTTTCTGACGGCAGTGATTATGCCGCCAATGTTGAGATGGCAGAAGCCATCGCTCTAGGTGAAAGAGCCACACCTTCTGCTGAAATGACGCTGATTGACACGCCCAATGCGAAAACGATTAATGCGCTGGTCGAACAGTTTAACCTGCCTATCGAGAAAACCGTTAAAACATTGATTGTTGCTGCTACTGAAGAATGCGAAGCGGACTTCATTGCTCTACTGGTACGTGGCGACCATGACCTGAACGAAATCAAAGCAGAGAAGCAGACCGGCGTTGCGTCTCCGCTGCTTTTTGCAACTGAAGAAGAAGTGTTGAAGGTGATGGGCGCAGGCCCGGGTTCATTAGGCCCGTTGAATCTGACTATCCCCTGCATTATTGACCGCAGTGTTGCTACTATGGCCGATTTTGCTGCCGGCGCTAACATTGAAGACAAGCATTACCTGAATATCAACTGGGAACGCGATCTGCCTACGCCGCAAATTGCCGATCTTCGCAATGTGAAAGAAGGTGACCCAAGCCCTTGCGGACAAGGAACGCTGCAAATCAAACGCGGCATTGAAGTGGGTCATATCTTCCAGCTGGGTACAAAATATTCAGAAGCAATGAATGCTACCGTTCTCAATGAAAATGGTAGAGCTACCGTATTAGAAATGGGATGTTACGGCGTTGGGATTACACGCGTTGTTGCTGCGGCCATTGAACAGAACCATGATGAAAACGGTATTATCTGGCCAGCCAGCCTGGCGCCCTTCCAGATTGCACTGGTACCATTGAACTACGATAAATCAGAAAAAGTACGTGATGTTTCGGATCAAATCTATGCTGATTTAAAAGCGGCAGGCATCGAAGTATTAATGGACGACCGTAAAGAGCGTCCGGGTGTGAAATTTGCCGATATGGAACTGATGGGACTTCCGCACCGCTTGGTTGTTTCCGAACGTGGTATCGACGCAGGTGCCTATGAATACAAAGGCCGTCGCGACACTGAAAAGCAGGATGTTCCTGCAACCGGAATTATTGAGTTTTTAAAACAGAAAGTCATTAGCTGATAACGTAAAAAAGGCTGCTTATTATTCAGCCTCAAACTACTATAAACATGAGCCTCTTCAGTCGTCTGAAGAGGCCACATGCCTTTTCTAAAAACCTCTTTCTAATACATCACTATATTAACTGAGGTCATTCGCTAAAAAGAACCAGGTATCCAGCACAGAGTCAGGATTAAGAGAGACACTGTTGATCCCCTGCTCCATCAGCCATTTAGCCAGATCAGGATGATCAGAGGGCCCCTGGCCACAAATCCCAATATATTTACCTTTCGCTTTACACGCATCAATGGCCATGCTCAGTAGCTTTTTAACGGCATCATTACGTTCATCAAAGAGATGAGCAATCACGCCAGAGTCTCTGTCCAGCCCCAACGTTAACTGGGTCAGATCGTTGGAACCGATAGAGAAACCATCAAAATACTCCAAAAACTCATCGGCTAATAAAGCATTAGACGGAATTTCGCACATCATAATCAGACGTAATCCGTTTTCTCCTCTTGTTAGTCCATTTTCTGCGAGTAACTCAACGACTTGTTTAGCTTCACCGACGGTGCGTACAAACGGAATCATTATTTCAACATTGGTGAGGCGCATTTCATCACGTACTTTTTTAAGCGCCCGGCATTCAAGCTCAAAACAGTCACGAAACGAATCAGAGATATAACGCGCCGCGCCTCTGAATCCCAACATAGGGTTTTCTTCACTGGGTTCGTACTGATCACCACCAATAAGATGGCCATATTCATTCGATTTAAAATCAGACATTCTGACAATGACTTTTTTAGGGTAAAAAGCGGCAGCCAAGGTTGCAATACCTTCAACCAGCTTATCAATATAAAAATTAATCGGCCCATCATATCCCGCAATACGTCTTTCGATTACCTGACGAACTTCGAGGGGCTGCTCATCCATATTCAATAATGCTTTGGGATGAACACCGATCATTCGATTAATAATGAACTCAAGCCGGGCAAGACCTACACCCGCATTTGGCAGCGATTGAAAATCAAAAGCACGATCTGGATTACCGACGTTCATCATTATATCGAACGGTAATGTGGGCATTGAGTCCACGCTATTGGTTTGGTGTTCGAAATTCAGACGCCCTTCATAAGCGCGTCCTGTATCACCTTCTGCACAAGAAACAGTAACTACCTGACCGTTGCGAAGCCTATCAGTCGCATCGCCACATCCTACTATCGCGGGAATTCCGAGTTCACGGGCGATGATGGCGGCATGACAGGTGCGGCCTCCACGATTAGTGACGATAGCGGCAGCACGCTTCATAACAGGCTCCCAATCAGGATCTGTCATATCAGTCACCAGTACATCACCTGGCTGGACAATGGCCATTTCGGAGATATTAGACACCAGGCGAACCGGCCCAGAGCCGATACGATGCCCGACTGAACGCCCTTCAACCAGAACGTTGCCTTTTTCTTTTAATAAATAGCGTTCAATAACATTGCCGTTATCCCGACTACGGACTGTTTCTGGTCTGGCTTGAACAACATATAACTGACCATCATCACCATCTTTGGCCCACTCGATATCCATTGGACGTTGATAGTGATCTTCGATAATGATGGCTATTTCAGCTAGCGCTTGCACATCATCATCATTGATACAAAAGCGATTTCGGTCCTTAGCGTCTACGGTTACAGTCTCAACTGCCCGACTGGTTGAGCCTTCGCCGGAATACACCATTTTGATCGCTTTAGACCCTAAAGTTCTGCGTAAAATGGACGGTATTTTTTGTTTTAGTGTCGGCTTATATACATAAAACTCATCAGGATTAACCGCGCCCTGAACAATAGTTTCTCCTAATCCATAGGAGGCAGTAATAAACACCACATGTTTAAAACCGGATTCGGTATCCATTGAAAACATAACACCCGAGGCGCTTGTTTCACTTCGCACCATTCGCTGGACACCCGCAGATAAAGCAACATCTTTATGTTCAAAATTATGGTGTACACGATATGAAATAGCACGATCATTATACAGAGAAGCAAACACCTCTTTGATCGCTTGCTTTATATTATCCAGCCCGCGGATGTTAAGAAAAGTCTCCTGCTGGCCCGCAAATGATGCGTCGGGCAGGTCTTCCGCCGTGGCAGAAGACCGCACAGCGACGGTCATCGCGGTATCATTACCCGCCATGTCAGCAAAGGCTAATTCTATGGCGAGATTAAGCTCAGGTTGCAATTGCGCATCATAAATCCACTGCCGAATCTGCTTACCTGCTGCCGCTAGTGCAACGACATCGTTGACATCCAATGGATGCAGGAGTGAATTTATTTTTTCTTCCAACCCACCAAAGGTCAGAAAATCTCGAAATGCTTCAGCAGTGGTAGCAAACCCACCGGGCACTTTGATACCCGCAGCGCTCAGCTGGCTAATCATCTCGCCTAATGATGCGTTTTTACCGCCTACCTTTTCAACATCTCCCATACCCGCCTGATCAAGACGTAATACGTAATTATGCAAAGCCATTCACTCCTACTATCGAACCTAAGCACTGTGTAACACTATTAATAATTCTGTTTTTTATTATTTCAGCACTGTAATGGTGACAGCATACGTTAATTTTCAGAAGAAAATGCAAAACTCAGGTCAGCGTTTAAACTGATTCTTGATTCAGCCGGCCGGGCACATGCCCGACAAAAGCATGAAAGTCCGTTTCAAGCTGATTTGCAAGACTATTTTGATGCTTTAAACGTAATAAAGTGACCACACTCTCCGCTGTACATAGCCCCCCTTCAATCTGATTACGCCGCAAAGTAAATAACGAAGGAGGTGCGGACTCCAGTAATACGCGAGGCAGAGATTGGAGATACGGGCTACGATTATAGATTTTGCGTGCCTCCTGCCACGTACTATCGATCAGAATAAAATGGTTAAGTGAAGCAGGCGCACTAAAAAACGAATCCGTTAGCGGTGGGTTTGGTCCGCCTGCCAGCTCTGCTGGATCAGGATACAGAAGGCCCACACCCCCTTGGCCAATCCACGCCAACAATGCAGGATCGGGTTCAGTACGCTTCCATATAATACGCGTGACATGCAGACCGTCGATCACTTCAACGAGCCGACCTGTATTAGTTTTTTTATCGAGCTCCCTTTCATGGGTCAGTAAAATAATATGCATTAGGTTTACACTTGTCTTAATATTACGAACAATAATTATATATAACCGTGATATAGTTTTCTCACGATTTATGCAGCTAGATGGTTGTGCAGATAAATTCATCAACGAGATACGTTGCATTAACGCTGCTGTCATAAGGCTTGTTTGCTATAATCTGCAGCTTATATACGTATTGAGAATGGCATGAAGCGTACCGTATTTTTTATTTCAGATGGCACTGGCATTACTGCTGAAGCGTTAGGCGATAGTCTGCTTGCGCAATTTGCAGAGATTGAATTTGAAAAATTCACTCTTCCCTATATCAACACACCGGAAAAAGCGGCGGAAACGGTTAAGTTGATAACCACTGCCGGCATAAAAGATGGACTAAGACCGATCTTGATTGACACTATCGTCAATGATGAGATCAGACAAATTTTAAACGGCTGCGACACCTTAAAGATTGACGTATTCTCGACCTTTATCAAACCCCTTGAACTTGAATTTTGTACCCATTCATCTTATTCAGTCGGTAAGTCACACGCTATCGTCGAAGCCAACCGTTATAAAGATCGTATTGATTCAATAAATTTCGCCCTTGAAAATGACGATGGTGCACGCACTAAACAATACAGCAAAGCCGATATTATACTGGTCGGCGTTTCACGCTGCGGTAAGACACCCACCTGTCTTTACATGGCCTTGCAATTTGGCATACGTGCAGCCAACTATCCACTGACAGAAGAAGACCTGGAACATAATGCACTGCCAGAATGCTTACAACCCTATAAAGATAAACTTTACGGGCTAACGATTGATCCTTTTCAGCTCACTGCTATCCGCCATGAGCGCCGCCCTAACAGTCGTTACTCCTCACTGAATCAATGTGATGTTGAAATTCGATTTGTTGAACAACTTTTTAAAAAGTCGCTCATCCCCTATATCAACACCACCACATTTTCAATTGAAGAAATTTCTACACGCATCATGGCTGACCGAGGCCTACAACGCAGATTTAATAATTAATTTTGCATTTATACTGCAGCCAATCATTTAGACGAATGGCAGCCATAAAGGGAGTGACTCATGAGAGAGCGCATATATGATATTGCACTTAAACATCCTATCTGGATTTTACTTGCCAGCATCATATTAGTGATACTGGCCACTGCAGGCGCTAAAAACCTGGTATTTAAGAGCGACTATCGTGTTTTCTTTAGTGAAGAAAACCCGCAGCTCACCTCGTTTGAAAGCATGCAGAAAATTTACAGTAAAAGTGATAACGCCGTTTTTATCATCGCGCCAAAAGAGGGTGTGGTTTTTACGCCTAAGCGACTCGCCGCTATTCACAAACTAACCCATGAGTCCTGGCAGGTGCCTTATTCAACCCGTGTAGACTCAATCACTAACTTCCAGTACACAAGGGCTGAAGAAGACGACTTAATCGTTGAAGATATGGTGTTTGATCCCACACGTCTAACGTCAGCCGATATGCCTGCACTGACAGAGCTGATCGTTAACGATCCTCTGATGCGAAGTAAACTTATTTCTCCTGAAGGGCATGTTAGTGTTGTTAATGTGACTATCCAGTTACCCGGAATCAACCCCGTCGAGGAGGGTCCTGAGGTCGTTAGTAAAATCCGAGAAATGAAAACGAATTTCCTCTCCGAAAACCCAGATATGGATCTTTACCTCTCTGGCATGATTATTATGAACAACAGCTTTGCTGAGTCAGCACAATACGACAGTGAAACGCTTATTCCTCTCATGTTTGGCGTCGTTGTTTTAGCAATGATTTTTTTCCTGCGCACGTTCAGCGGAACCTTGGCGACCATCATCGTTATCATTTTCACTATTTTTAGTACAATGGGATTAGCCGGCTGGACAGGGTTCTACCTTACAGCACCATCAATCAGTGCACCCACCATACTTCTAACGCTTGCCGTTGCTGATTGTGTGCATATTTTAACGACATTTTTCTATGAATTACGTCACGGCGCGGAGAAACGGGCTGCACTTATAAGTAGCTTGCGGATTAATTTCAACCCCATTTTTCTGACCAGTATCACCACAGCCATTGGCTTCCTGAGCATGAACTTTTCCGACTCTCCTCCTTTTCGAGACTTGGGCAACATGGTCGCCGCAGGCGTCATGATCGCGTTCCTCTTGTCGATTACGGTTTTCCCTGCCCTGCTCATGTTATTACCCATTAAGGTTAAGCCGCAGAACACTGAGAACAGTGACTTGATGGATAAGTTTTCGGCATTTGTCATCAATAAGCGCAATATTTTACTCCCCGGAATGACCCTTGTTATTCTATCGATGGTGGTTTTTGTGCCACTAAACACGCTCAACGATGACTTTGTTAAATACTTCGATAAGACAGTGCCGTTTCGCCAGGCCACTGATTTCATGCAGGATAATATTTCAGGTATGACCTCTATTGAAATATCTATCAAGTCAGGCGAATCTGGCGGCATCAATGAACCCGCCTACCTTAAAGCACTTGATAACTTCAGTGGCTGGCTTCGTACTCAACCTGAAACAGACCACGTCAGTACTCTGACGGATATCATTAAACGCCTTAACAAAAATATGCACGCCGATAATCCCGCTTTTTATACCCTACCGGAGAGTCGGGAATTAGCGGCGCAGTATCTGTTACTTTATGAAATGTCACTTCCGTATGGTCTCGATCTTAACAACCAGTTAAATGTTGATAAATCATCTACGCGCGTCATAGGCACCTTTAAAAACCTGACCAGTAATGAACAAATTGAACTAGAAGAACGCCTGTACCAATGGTTTGCAGACAATGCACCACAATACAATATATTGGTTGCCAGTCCGCCGTTAATGTTTGCTCACATTGGCCAGCGCAATATTCATAGTATGCTTATCGGCATCACGCTGGCTTTAATCCTGATATCAGCCCTATTAGGCATAGCTCTGCGCTCAGTACGCTACGGACTTATTAGCTTGCTGCCTAACTTGGCGCCTGCTGCAATGGGCTTTGGACTCTGGTATTTTATTGATGGTCAGGTTGGTTTAGCGCTGTCAGTGGTTGCAGGTATGACATTAGGCATTATCGTGGACGATACGGTGCACTTTCTCAGTAAGTACCGTTATGCCCGCGAACAGAAGAATAAAAACTCTCACGAGGCCGTTCAATACGCCTTCGCGAGTGTTGGCCGCGCACTCTGGATCACCTCCCTTGTTCTGGTCGCTGGCTTTATGGTGCTTGCTCAATCCAGTTTCAAAATTAATGCTGATATGGGTTTGCTGACCGCTATTACTATACTGATTGCGTTGGTGGTAGATTTCTTGTTTTTACCACCACTTCTCATGAAACTAGATACAACACCCAGATACGAAAACCAGACAGACAGCACAAAAGGAGCTCTGCATGAACCTTCAAGCAAAAACAATTAATTGGCTGCTTCCTGCCATTCTGCTCGCAAGTGCGTCCTTTTCCTACGCAGAAACAGCAGAGGAAAAAGGCCTGGCGATTGCCAAACAAACCAAACAAAGTGATATCGGCTGGACAGATATGACAGCCCAGATGCAAATGGTCCTACGCAATAGCGAGGGGCAGGAAAGCATCCGTGATATCCGCATGCAATCGCTTGAAAAAAAGGATGATGGCGATAAAAGCCTGAGTATTTTTGATAGGCCACTGGATGTAAAAGGCACCGCTTTTTTAAGTTTCTCCCATCCAGGCGAAGCTGATGACCAATGGCTTTACCTGCCTGCTCTTAAGCGCGTTAAACGGATAGCTTCACGTAACAAGTCAGGCCCCTTCATGGGCTCCGAGTTTGCCTATGAGGATTTGACATCATTTGAAATCGAGAAATATACTTACAAGTATCTCAGGGATGAATCCTGCGGAACTGAGCAGTGCTATGTTGTTGAACAGTACCCGGTAGACGAATATTCAGGTTACACGCGCAGAGTCGTCTGGATTGATCAGAGCGAAAACCGTCTTCATAAAATTGACTTTTATGATCGGAAAAACTCACTATTAAAAACGCTGACCTACGCTGCATATCAACAATATTTAGGTAAACACTGGCGCCCGGACATGATGAAAATGGACAATCATCTAACAAAAAAAAATACCGACCTTATATGGACAGATTATCAGTTCAATACAGGCTTAAGTGATGCAGACTTTAATAGAAACTCATTAAAACGAGCACATTAAAATGTCATTACATCGAGGCAACCAATACCTGACAGGGTTAGGGCTAATACTAGCCCTAACCGCTCCGACATGCGCCGCCGTGGAATTCGAGTCTTATGGTAAAGCAACTACCGAGTTGCGACTCTTTACAGAAGGCGCTCAATTTACAGACCAGTCCTACAATAGTAATACCTCTTTGTCTGTTGAACCCACCCTATTCTGGCACTGGAATGACAACCAGGATTCTCTGTCCTTTAAACCATTTTTGCGCATAGATCAGCATGATGACGAAAGAACACATGCTGATATCCGTGAGTTTAGCTGGAATCATCAGGGTGAAGATTGGGA
This sequence comes from Neptunomonas antarctica, assembly GCF_001305295.1. GTDB lineage: Bacteria > Pseudomonadota > Gammaproteobacteria > Pseudomonadales > Balneatricaceae > Neptunomonas > Neptunomonas antarctica. The sequence continues at coordinate 61,377 of NZ_LJSI01000042.1, read as the reverse complement.
ATTGCGCTCGGGTATTCGCAAAGTATTTTGGGGCGTAACTGAGTTCCAGCATCTTGTCGACGTTATCAATCAAAGCGATGCTGTCGAAGATATTGATGGTGAAGATAAACTTGGTCAGCCAATGATCAATCTTTCGTTTGTCAAAGAATGGGGGATTGTCGATCTATACCTGCTGCCCGGTTTTCGCGAACGTACGTTCCCAGGCAAACAAGGCCGCTTACGCACAGAACTCTATGTCGATCAGGATCAAGCTCTCTTTGAAGCCGGAAACGAAGCACTTCACACTGATTTCGCCGTACGCTGGAACCATTTCGTTGGCGATTTTGATCTAGGCGCATACTGGTTTAGAGGCACTAATCGTGACCCTATTCTACAGATAGGCACTAACGGTAGCGACATGGTACTTGTACCTTATTATGAGCAGATGAACCAATTCGGTTTCGACGCACAGGCCACATTAGACAGCTGGCTCTGGAAAGCAGAAGCCATCTGGCGCGAGACCGACACACAACGATACTGGGCTACGCAAGCCGGTTTTGAATATACCTTTTATGCCATTCACGATAGTAATGCAGATCTTGGAGTTTTGCTGGAATATGGTTGGGATCAACGCGGCAAGGATGCAAACGCAATATTTCAGAACGATGTCTCGATAGGCGCACGTTTAACACTGAATGACGCGGCCAGCACTGAGTTTCTCGCCGGTATTATTCATGATCTTGACTATGGCAGCAGCAGTTTTCAGGTGGAAGCGAGCCGGCGAATAGGCAATAAATGGAAAGTAAGCTTGGATGGACGTTTCTTTTCTGCAGAGGATGCTCGCGACCCCCTATCAACTCTAGGTAACGACAGCCACATTCAAATCAGTGCAGAACGGTATTTCTAAGCTGGATTTTTTCAGATCAGGGAGGCTTAATAAGGCTTATAAACAGGCTTAGCGAACAATAAAATTCCTCACGCGCGCCATAAGCGGGGGAATTGACTCTTTCTCAGCCCGCAGGATTGGAGCTGAATATCTGGCACTCTTCATCCGACGTATTTCTAAATCGGTGAGGCAGTGAACTGTTAAAATAATAACCGTCTCCCGCTTTAAGATGATAAACATCAAAACCAACGGTCAATTCGATCTCACCTTGCAGAACCAAACCACCTTCTTCTCCTTCATGCTGCAACATATCTGCGCCGGTATCGGCTCCAGGCGGATAATGTTCTCTCAATATATTAGTAGAGCGCCCTTTCACTGTAGCACCAACCAACAGCAATTTAACGTTATCAGTTCCAATATTCGGCTGTTCATCGGCACGAAAGACTACTTTTTCCGGTTGGGTATCATCTGTGAAAAAATCACCAATGGAAATAGGCACACAGGCAAGAATTTTTTTAAGCGAACTAACCGAAGGGCTCACCGCATTTTTTTCAATCATTGAAATAGTACTATTAGTCACACCCGCACGCTTGGCCAATTCGCGCTGAGAAACACCTTTAAGTGTTCTGATCTGCTTTAATCTCTCGCCAACATCCACACTAAATTCCTGTATTTATTGAGTTTTAGGTATACTATAAAAAACTTATAGTATACCTAAAACTCTAGCCACTTACGGTCAATTAATACCGTAAGCAACTAGAAAAATCAGCGTACTATTTATTAGCGCACAACTTAATAAAGCAGGTTGTACTATCGTGATAAAGCACATTAACCTCTTTGTATAACACCCTGATTACAAAGTTTTTCTATATCTTTTTCCGTCATATCTAAAACCGACTTAAGAACCTGTTCGCTATGCTCACCCAATACCGGAGGTGCCTGACGATAGGTAATCGGTGTTTTTGAAAATTTTACCGGATTAGCGACAGAAGGAACATTGCCGGCATCCCGATGTTCCAGAGAAATCTGCATCTCACGATGTTTAATCTGCGGCTCATCAAAGACCTGCGCTATCGTATTGATAGGCCCACAAGGTACACCTACGTCTCCCAGTTTTGCTAACCACACTTCAGTGGTGTTGTGTTTCATCAACGGAAGCAAAAATGGAATCAGATCATTACGGTTCTCTACACGCTTTTGATTACTACTGAACGCCGGATCTGCTGCAAGCTCTGGCCGACCCGCCGCTTCACAAAAACGTGTAAATTGCTGATCATTGCCAACGGCCAGAATAATGTGACCATCGGCTGTCGGAAATGCCTGGTAAGGCACTATATTGGGGTGTGCGTTACCTAATCGCTCAGGAGAAACACCGCTGGCTAAAAAGTTCATCGCCTGATTGGCCAGTGTCGCCACTTGCACATCCAGCAATGCCAGGTCGATATATTGACCCATACCGGTTTCTTCACGATGCAATAATGCCGCTTGCACAGCATTGGCCGCATACAGACCCGTCATCACATCAACCAGCGCGACCCCCGCTTTCATTGGCATACCGTCAGGCTCCCCTGTTACGCTCATCAGGCCACCCATCCCCTGAATCATAAAATCGTAACCTGCTCGCTGTGCATCGGGGCCATCTTGCCCGAAACCGGTGATAGAACAATAGATGAGACGCGGATTCAGTGCTTTCAGTGAATCGTAATCAAGCCCGTATTGCTTAAGCCCACCTACTTTATAGTTCTCTAACAGTACATCCGATACTTTGACTAACTCGCGAATAATGGCTTGCCCTTCAGGACACGCCATATCAACCGCAACGGACTGCTTGCCTCGATTAGCCGCATGAAAATAAGCGGCTTCCGACGTTTTAGCGTCGCTCCCCTGCATAAAAGGAGGTCCCCATTGTCGCGTATCATCACCTTTACCGGGGCGCTCGATCTTAATCACCTCAGCACCGAAATCAGCCAGCATCTGGCCGGCCCAGGGGCCCGCAAGAATACGACTCAAATCAAGAACACGGATATGTGATAAAGCGCCGCTCATCAGAAAAACGCCTGTAAACCAGTCTGCGCTCGGCCAAGAATCAACGCGTGAATATCGTGTGTACCTTCATAGGTATTCACCGCCTCAAGGTTCATCACATGACGAATCACATGGAACTCATCAGAAATACCGTTACCGCCATGCATATCACGGGATACACGCGCAATATCTAATGCCTTACCGCAGTTGTTTCGTTTCATCAGAGAGATAAGCTCAACCGGACAGTTACCGGCGTCCATCATCTGCGCCATACGCAGGCAACCCTGAAGACCAATAGAAATTTCTGTCTGCATATCTGCTAATTTTTTCTGCACTAATTGAGTTTGTGCTAGCGGACGACCAAATTGCTTACGATCCAGTGTGTATTGACGTGCGGCATGCCAACAGAACTCTGCCGCGCCTAATGCACCCCACGCGATACCAAAACGTGCCTTGTTCAAGCAACCGAACGGGCCTGCTAACCCCGATACATTTGGAAGCATATTTTCGTCAGGAACAAACACATCTTCCATAACGATTTCGCCCGTGATCGATGCCCGAAGTGAAAACTTACCTTCAATTTTAGGAGCTGACAGGCCTTTCATACCTTTCTCAAGTACGAAACCACGAATCACATCATCCAATTTTGCCCAGACCACAAACACATGCGCGACCGGTGAATTGGTAATCCACATTTTGCTGCCTTTGAGGATAAAGCCGCCATCTACTTTTGTAGCCTTAGTGCGCATCCCGGCAGGGTCAGAACCCGCATCAGGCTCCGTTAGACCAAAACATCCGATCCATTCACCGCTGGCTAATTTAGGTAAATACTTTTGACGCTGCTCTTCACTTCCGTAGGCGTAGATGGGATGCATAACAAGTGAAGATTGCACGCTCATTGCAGAACGGTAGCCACTATCAACCCGTTCAACCTCGCGTGCTACCAAACCATAGCTGACATGGCTGACTGCGGCACAACCATATTTTTCAGGCAAGGTGCTTCCCAATAAGCCCAGCTCACCCAACTCTGTCATGATCTCGACATCAAATGTCTCATTACGGTTTGCTAGCAATACACGCGGCATTAATTTGTCTTGCATGTAGTCACGCGCCGCATCACGAACCATACGCTCTTCATCGGTAATCTGCTGGTCTAACAAGAAAGGATCTTCCCAAATAAATGCCGCTTTACTCATGCTAATAACCTCAATTTATTATTTATTAATGGTGCTCTAATACGTATATTTGATACCTAATGTGACTCATACGCTAACACTACCTGACAATTTATGTGCATTATTTTTTACAAATAGTAGACTTTTACTTTGATTATTTTTCATCGACAAAAAATATTTCACTCACAGGCTCCTTTAACAACCAATATTAAAAACCTAACTATATGATTTAAATAATAATAATTGAAAAACAGGCTTTAGAATAATAATTCAGCCAACACAGGCTATTAGATCTTAATAAGACCAATTATGAGCAATAACTGACGTTAAATCTGCAGGACACCCTTTCAATTTGTCAGATATATTGAACACATAGTAAGATCTGATTATTTTAACCATGCTTGAACCGGACCCAACATCTCTGCTAAAGAAGCTACCACTAAAATAAATATGGCGAAATTCAACTTCTCTACTAACATGATGATGTATTTGAAATTTTCGTTGAAGAAATATTAAGAAACTGATTTTCGCACATCCTTTTTACTGATAATTGGCATGCTTAAACCGATATAATAATTATAAAAAGTGGTGTTTATGATCTATCGACGAACCTCTGTATTTTTTTTAAGTTTGTTATGCTGTGTTAGCTCCACGTGCTATGCCTTTAATGTCACATTTATCAATCCCGGAAAACAAGGCGAACATTTCTGGGACATGGTCACAGACACTATGCAAGCAGCGGCCATTGATCTGGATATTTCCCTGGAAGTACTCTATGCGGAACGCAACCGTGTACAGATGCGAGATATTGGGATTGCAGTAACGGAACGAGAGCAATTACCTGATGTGATGCTGCTCGTTAATGAAGAGCAAGCCTCTGATTCAATCGTAAAAGCAGCATCCAGAAAAGGAGTTAAGGTGCTTATGCTCCTTAACGACTTTCTCCCTGCTCAAAAATCCAAGCTTCGAACTGAGTTGGGACCTGATTGGGGAAAAGTCATGCTCGGCTCAATTACACCTGATAATTTTGGTGCCGGGGCCAGAATGATGGAGGCACTGCTCACCTGTGCCCGCGACATAGAAAAAACAGCGCCTATTAATGTACTGATGATTGGTGGCGACCAACTCACTCCCGCTTCAATTGACCGCAATGAAGGTGGGTTGTCCATTCTGGAGAAACGCCCGGATGCAATCTTAAAGCGTTTGCTTTACGCCAACTGGAATCAACGCGAGGCAACACTCCTAACAAACAATTATTTAAAATGGAGTGCCAGAAACCAAATCACACCGCATGCGATTTGGGCCGCCAATGACCCTATCGCACAAGGCGCATTAAATGCTCTCAAGCAACACAACCTCGACGCGGGTAAAGACGTCTGCCTGGTTGGCCTTAACTGGTCATCCGAAGGCTTAGCTATGGTTAAGAATAAAGAAATGGTTCATACCGATGGAGGTCATTTCCTGGCCGGCGCCTGGTCTATGGTCTTGCTTAAAGATATCTTTACCCAAGCCATATTACCCGAGATCCCTATCAATATTAATTTTGAAATGCAGGCTATTAATAGCCAAAATCTGGAACAATACCAAACAACATTTGGTCACGCTGCATGGGGAAAAATAAATTTCAGAAAATTTTTACTACACAATAAAAAATCTATGGCTAATTACAATTTCAGCATGGATGCACTCTTTACATCGGTTAAAAAATAACAGATATGAAATTTACGCCTAAGTCATTACAACTTAAATTTTTATTCTTACTGGTACCCTGCATGTGCGTAGCACTGACTGCTGCCTATGTATACGCAAGTTACAATCATCATCAGGATTTCACCACGCTTTCCAAGCATAAACGTAATAGTTTAGAAATCTACCCCGTTATTTTTGCTGAACCTCTCTGGAATTTTAATCAACCACTGATCAGAAATATTGCGCAATCTTTACTCCTCGATACAGACATCATCAAAGTAGAAGTCTTTGATGAAGGAATGCACAACCTTATTAATCTCTCATCAAAGAACAGCGCAAGCTCAGACATAGCCTTTATATTCGAAGCGCCTATTACGTATAAAAATGCACACATCCAGCAGTTGACAGGTTATCTGAAAGTCACTGTTAGTAATGTCAGTTTACAGCAAGATCTTACCAGAGCTCTGTATGAAAACCTGGTTGCAATGACTGTTCTTTTCGTGATGGTTTTCATTAGCATTTATAGTCTTTTTTATCGGTTCATTTCTTTACCCGTCAGCAAACTACTACTTGCCATTAATGACAACGTTGAGCAGCATAACTTTAAACAGGTTCAGATCAATGATAGTAGTGAAATCGGCGATATCATTACTGCATTTAACCACATGCAATCAACTCTGGAGCGAACTTATCACGACCTTAAGGTAAGCGAATCTCGTTTCAGAGAGCTCTATAACAACACACCCGCACTGATGTTTTTGATAGATGAAAACTGTACTATTCTCAACGCGAGTGCTTATTTTTGCCAACACCTAGGCTACGATAGCGCTGACGTGATAGGAAAAAATATTAGTTTCTTCTCCTCAGACCCCGATGCAAAAACACAATGTAATACATTTAAGAACACACTTCAGTTAACCGGTAACCTTCAACAACGCCCCTTTCAATTACAGAATAAACAAGGCCGTTCTCTTGATACCTTGCTTGATGCTGTCTCTCAGGACAACAGCCTCTGCTCCTTAGCCGTGTTAACTGACGTAACAAAATTAAAACAAGCGCACACAGAAATATACTATCAAGCAAGTTTCGATCAACTATCCGGCTTACCCAACAGAAATAGTCTTTTAACCCACTTAAATTTACTCATGAACGACGATCAAATACCCTTTGGCTTGATTTTTATTGATCTTGATCGATTTAAAGCAGTCAATGATATTTTTGGCCATACTCTTGGTGATCAACTGATTAAAGTAGTCGGGCAAAGAATGAGCACTCTACTTCGAAAATCGGATTTATTAGCCCGAATAGGGGGAGATGAATTTGCGATTGTGACGACGGCGGATACCGGAAAATTACAGTTTATATGCCAGCGTATCTTAGGCGCATTGAATCAACCATTTCATCTGGCTGAAAGCAAAATCAATGTATCGGCATCGTTCGGTATTGCTATTTACCCTAATAATGCCAGCACACCAGAACAACTGATTCAAAAAGCCGATAGAGCAATGTATCGGGCGAAAGAAGACGGCAGACAACGCTACAATTTTTATACGCCCGATCAGGAAGCGCATTTCATAGAACAAACGTCGATTGAACTATTGCTACAAAACTGCCTGGATGACAACTTACTCGTCATTTATTACCAACCCATCATTTGCCTGAAAACCGGAAAAATCATCGGTACCGAAGCGTTACTGCGTATGATCGATTACGATAACAACCTGATATCGCCCGATCAATTTATCTCTCTGGCAGAAGAAACAGGCGCTATTGTTAATATCGGTAATTGGTGCATCCATAATGCGTGTAAACAACTCGCGCAGTGGCGAGAGACTATCAATAGAGACATGGTTCTTTCGATCAACGTATCTTCACGACAATTACAAAGCATACATTTCTTAAAACAACTTAACGACAGTATTGCCGCATGGGACATTGATCCGTCTAAGCTCATTATCGAAATAACGGAAAGCTTGTTGATGCATGACAACCATACCAACAAAGAAGTTCTCCAATCAATTGATAAGCTTGGCTGCAAAATTGCTATCGATGATTTTGGTACCGGATTTTCGTCACTCAGCTACCTGATGAAATTCCCGATAAAAATACTTAAAATTGATCGCTCGTTTATCCGGGATTGCCAGACAAACCCTGCCAATAAGGCCTTGATTGGAGGGATATTAAGCTTAAGTCAAAATCTTTCTCTTGAGGTCATAGCAGAGGGTATTGAAACGACTGATCAATTTGATTTTATACTTCAATCAAATTGTGAACTAGCCCAAGGCTTTCTTTTCAGCAAACCGATGGATGCCGATCTTCTGACATCCCGCTGGGAAGAGCTTGAGCAAGCATGCATTACTGAATTTATGCAGTCCGAGCATGCTTATCCCTAAGTAACTAATGTCTCTGCTGGCGCATCCGCACAGCTACCCTGCACGCTAAGTGCGCACATCTCCCGATCGATTAAAAACAGACCAGTTAACTTAGTGTCAGGCGCACCCTGTATATTCATTTGCAACATAAGGACAGGCAAATGACGTGTTTGCACAAATCCTTATATGTAGCTATAGTAGCTAATAACTTTATATGTCGCTTTCATAAAGATAATTTACGCAGGTATTAAACCATGTCAGCACAGATTCAGCATCGCCCTGAACCTTCATTTGTTCTTGCTAAGGCTCTGCTTAACGCGTCCAAACAACTTGAGTTGAAACAGGATGAGCTGGGAAATGTTATTGGTCTGCATCGCACGGGTATTACTCGCTTAAAACAGAGAATGGAGCTAGATCCTACCTCTAAACAAGGCGAGTTGGCTTTATTGTTAATACGCGCAGCACGGGCGCTGTTTGCGCTATCGGGTGGAGATCAGGTTTGGATTTCACACTTCATGCGTGCGCCCAATAAATTAACCGGCGGCGTGCCTGCTGAGCAGGTGCAAACCGTGCAAGGACTTGCTCGTGTTGTTATGTATCTGGATGCGATTCGAGGCAAGGTGTGATGCTCTGGCAGAAATGTAACGGGCAAAATGAGATCAAGCCTATTACCGGCACGCTCTGTCGAATGGTTGAAAGTCAGGAGCAAGTGGCAACACTCGGTTACGTTGATACACTGGCCGAACAATCTGTATTGGAAGAATTATTAGAGGGTTCAAAACCAGCGTACCCAGAGGAAACGACTAGCTTACACTACCTTCTTAAAACGCCGTTTCGGTATCCTCCTTTGTTATGGGGCTCTCGTTTCGGACGAATGACTGAACCCAGCCTTTTTTACGGCGGCAAATCTCTTGAAGCAACACTGATTGAAGCGGCTTATTATCGGCTGGTGTTTCTTTTTTCTATGCAGGGTACGCCACCAAAGCCCAGACTAAACTCCGAGCACACCTTATTCTCTGTAAGCTATAGCAGCCCAAAAGGTATCCGTTTGCAAAACCCACCTTTTGATAACTACCTTAGTCAGTTAACTCACCTGAGCGACTACTCTGCCTGCCAACAGCTCGGCAGCAGTATGCGTGAAGCAGGTGTGGAGGTATTTGAGTACCTTTCGGCACGCGCTCAAAATAATGAGATTTGTGTCGCGCTGTTCTCGCCTGCTGCATTCAGCGATAAAGCACCCACTGGCATGGATCAATGGCTTTGTGAATCGAGCGCCGATTTTGTTGTTTTTAAAACGGCATCTCATAAATCTCCGTATTTTTTCCCTGTTGAACTGTTTTTAGTCGCAGGCACATTCCCTATGCCTGCCTAACCCACCGCTTTCATCACCACTTACCAGCCGCCTCTAAATCAGATGATTTTTGCTCTACCCACGCTTCGGATTCTGCATTTATCTCTTTTTTCCAAAACGGCGCATCTTTTTTCAGATAATCCATTATAAATTGCGCGGCTTCAAAAGCATTTATACGATGGCCGCTGGCAACACCGACAAATACGATATTATCGTTCATCGATAACAAACCTACGCGGTGGATAACCACCACCTTGCCGAGCGTCCAACGCTGGCGAGCTTTTTCTACAATATCCTCCAGTGCACGTTCTGTCATGCCGGGATAGTGCTCAAGAAACATCTGTTGCATCTGTGTTTCTATCTGTTCGCGCACTATGCCGGTAAAGGTGACGACTGCTCCACAGCTGGCATCGTCTGATTTTAGCTGCTCATATAGCTCAGCTATCGAGAAATCTTCTGTCTGCACTTTTATTACATCGTTCACTAGTACCTCTTTTTTTAAAAGCTCAGTCATTATCACACCTCGTTATCTTGAGAAAAATAATACCATTAATGCTAAGGTATACGCCTTATAATCCCGTATTTGGAGCGCGAAATGAGCTGGACACCTCATGCAACGGTCGCCACTATTATTGTCAAAGATAATCGTTTTCTGATGGTTGAGGAGATTGCGGAGGGAAAGCGGGTACTCAACCAACCCGCTGGCCATGTGGAACAGGGCGAGACTTTTGAAGCCGCCGCCATCCGTGAAACGCTGGAAGAGACCGGTCGCCATGTAAAACTGACATCACTGGTAGGCTTATATACTATTGAAGGCAAAACCAACGGCGTGACCTATCATCGGCTGTGTTATGTTGCTGAAGTGGTCTCCCATGATGCCGACTATGTGCTGGATAGTGATATCATCCGCACGCGGTGGTTAACCCGCGAGGAATTAGTGGCACAGAAAGCGTCTTTACGTAGCCCTATGGTGCTGGTATGCATTGATGATTTTCTGGATAATCGGTGTTTTCCTTTAGATTTTGTTCGTCAGTTATAGACTGATGTTTTTTGATTCATGGTTAGAGAGCTAAATGAGCAAGACAACCCCACAAAAAGTAATTGTCGGCATGTCAGGTGGTGTCGATTCGTCCGTGTCTGCCGTTCTTCTGATACAGCAAGGTTATCAGGTAGAAGGTCTTTTCATGAAAAACTGGGAAGAGGATGACGGTACTGACTATTGTACGGCGATGGATGACTTAGCCGATGCACAAGCCGTGTGCGACAAACTGGGCATTCTTTTACATAAGGCCAATTTTGCAGCCGAATACTGGGATAATGTCTTCGAGTACTTTCTTGCAGAGTACAAGGCTGGACGTACACCTAACCCGGACATACTGTGTAATCGCGAGATCAAGTTTAAAGCGTTTCTTGAATACGCTCTCGAACTGGGCGCAGACTATATCGCAACCGGCCATTATGTGCGCCGTGGCGAACGGGATGGGCATACCTGCCTGCTTAAAGGTCTTGATAACAATAAAGATCAAAGCTATTTCCTACATCAGGTGGGCGAGAAAGAGATCAAACAAACGCTCTTTCCTGTTGGTGAATTAGAAAAACCCGAAGTACGCCGTATCGCTGAAGAAAACGGGCTTATCACGCACAACAAAAAAGACAGCACCGGTATCTGTTTTATCGGCGAACGTCGCTTTAAAGATTTCTTACAGCAATACCTGCCGGCACAACCGGGCAAAATTGAAACCGACAAAGGCGATGTGATTGGCGAACACGCCGGCTTGATGTATTACACCATTGGCCAGCGCCAGGGGTTGCATATCGGTGGTCTGAAAAACTACCCGGAAGAGCCTTGGTTTGTTGCCGGTAAAGATTTGGATCGTAATGTCTTGATTGCCGTACAAGGTCAGCAAAATGATTTGTTGTTTACCCACTGGCTGACCTGCGAAGATATATTCTGGATCAATGGCAGTGCACCTGAAATACCATTTCAGTGCAAAGCTAAAGTGCGTTATCGCCAGGCGGATCAGGATTGCACCCTTGAAAAAACAGAAAACGGCGCCTATATCGTTACCTTTACCGTTCCTCAACGAGCAATCACCCCAGGGCAATCGGTGGTGTTTTATCAGGAAGATCTTTGTTTAGGTGGCGGTGTTATTGAATCAACGGGAAAATTAGAGGCGTAATTTACAATGTCCAGAGCGCATGACGAACAAACCATCGCATTAGCCGCCATTTTTCAGGCCGCTACACTCGTTGATCAGATCGCAAACCGCGGCATGGTGCCGCAAAACAGCCTGGAAACCAGCCTTTATAGTTTGTTTGTTACTGACCCAAAAATCACCGAAGACATTTTTGGCGGTGTGCGCGAGCTGCCGTATAATCTCAGTATGGGTCTGAAAGCACTGAATGACGTGGTAGAAAAGAAGAAAGATCCGAAGAGCAACAGTGTTACCAATTATGTTCTCAGTATGATTATGCTGGAACAAAAGCTGTCTAAAAATAAAGAGATGCTTAATACCATCGGCACCCGGATTGATGCGATTAAAGAGAAAGCACGCTATTTTAATCCAGAACATGAAAGCCCATTGGATAATCCATCGTCTTATACGCATTCCAATGTTGTCGCCAATATCGGCAGTCTTTATCAGGATACGATCAGCTCGTTCAAATTTCGTATACAGGTAGGCGGAGACCCTCGTCATCTGCAAAATGCTGAAAATGCCGCCCGTATTCGTGCGCTACTGTTAGCCGGTATACGTGCAGCAATGCTGTGGCGTCAAGTGGGAGGCAATCGCTGGCATCTGTTATTTTTCCGTTCACGCCTACGGCCCTCTTTACATAAAATCATGAGCCAAAAATCCAACACAGACTAACTAGCCGCGTCGAACTACAGATTTTTGAACTTTTATCCGCTATAATCGCGCTCTTTTTTTAACCCTTTAGCAACAGCGAGACGATATACATGGAGCTTTCTGCCCTCACTGCCGTATCTCCGGTAGACGGTCGTTATGGCAGCAAAACTGCTGACCTGCGCCCTATCTTCAGTGAATTTGGACTTATCCGTAACCGTGTTCTGGTTGAGATCCGTTGGTTACAACAACTGGCCGCTCATGCACAGATCCCTGAAGTCCCTGCATTGAGCGAGTCAGCAAACGCTCTGCTCAACAGCATTGTTGATGACTTCAGCGAAGCAGACGCTGAACGCGTTAAAGAGATCGAGCGCACCACCAACCACGATGTGAAAGCGGTTGAGTACATGATCAAAGATAAATTCAAAGACAATGCCGAACTGGCAGCGATCAGCGAATTTGTACATTTTGCCTGCACCTCAGAAGACATCAACAACCTTTCACACGCTTTGATGCTGAAGGATGGTTTAAGCACCGTTCTGCCAATGATGCAGCAAACATCTGATGTTATCGCACAGATGGGCCGCGACCATGCCGGCCAGCCTATGCTGTCACGCACACATGGCCAAACAGCGTCGCCTACCACCGTGGGTAAAGAGATGGCTAACGTTGCCTATCGCTTGCAGCGCCAGATCAAACAACTGGGCCAGATCGAATTTTTGGGCAAGATCAACGGTGCTGTGGGCAACTACAACGCTCACCTGTCTGCTTATCCTGATATCGACTGGGAAGCTAATGCAAAGACCATGATCAACACCCTTGGCCTGAGCTGGAACCCGTACACGACTCAGATCGAACCACATGATTACATCGCAGAATTGTTTGATGCTGTATGTCGCTTCAACACGATCCTGATCGATTTTGATCGTGATATCTGGGGTTACGTCTCACAGGGATACTTCAAACAGCGCACAATTGCTGGCGAAGTGGGCTCATCAACGATGCCGCATAAAGTGAATCCTATCGATTTCGAAAATTCAGAAGGCAACCTGGGCATCGCTAACGCCATCATGCAACATCTGGCCACTAAACTGCCAATCTCTCGCTGGCAGCGCGACCTGACCGACTCTACTGTTCTGCGTAACATGGGTGTTGGTTTTGGTTACAGCATGATTGCTTATCAATCCACGCTTAAAGGCATCAGCAAACTAGAGCTGAACGCAGCGCGTTTGGATCTGGATCTGGAAAATGCCTGGGAAGTCCTGGCTGAGCCAATCCAGACGGTTATGCGTCGTTACGCGATTGAAGAACCGTACGAAAAACTGAAAGCCCTCACCCGTGGCCAGACAATGAATAAAAACACCATTCAGGCATTTATCGATACGCTCGAACTGCCAGAAGATGTTAAAGACGCCCTGAAACAGCTCACACCGCATAACTATATCGGTAACGCTGTAGAGCAAGCTAAAAAGATCTAAACCTTTATTCTATGCAGTAAAGTGACGGATCAGAAAACGGGGCCATGTTAATGCATGGCCCCGTTTTTTATGTCACTGTTTTTGTGTTTTTTTCATTCTTACTGTGTTACTTATTAACAATGGGCACCATGATGTGAGCATAAGGGGTATCTTTCCACATCACATAAGGACCACCGTTATAAGGATCATCTGAAAGACCTTTCAACACTGCCTGTGGTACAACCACCATAATATGCGGGCCCTCCTGAACCCAGACATCTCCATTTCCAGGATCTGTTGCTGCGGGGTTTGAATTACTGACCATTGCATCACCTTTTAGCATATAGGAGATACCAATACGGTCTGTTTCGAAGGGAGCACCCGTCGCAGCAGCTTTCATAAATTCACGCCAAACGGCATCGTTGCACATGGGGTGCATATCTCCGGCAACCACCGGAATACCAGGCATGCAACTCCAATCAGACTCTCCCTGTTTCAGAACCGAGCCATCCACATCCACAATGGTTGCTTTATCGCTTAAATCTGACGGCGCCGCTGAGGAAGCACGTTCTATTTTATCAGTTTTGGATTCATCGCTTATCGCAGGAAAAGCAAGCAGTCCTGCTGTGATAGCGAGTATCACCGTTAAAATACGCATAAATATTCCTCTTTTTTTATTTTCATCTTCCAGTATAACCACACTCATTTCCTGATGAGAACCCGTCGCAAGCTCAATGAAAACTCAACAAAAACTTAACAAAAACTCAATAAAAATGGATAAGGATGTGACGAAACAAACCTTCTAATCGTTAGTTCTTGGGTCATATCGACGGCAGGAGGTATTTTTGAGCACGCAACGGAGGCAAGAAATTCAAGCCAAGGAGACATGAATTACCCGATTGTAGGATCAATATCAAAGGGTGCGTGCAGGAGCCACATGTACAATGAAGCCTGGCGCACTTGAAAACTAGCCTTGCACAAAAAACCAGGCGACAAGGCCATGCCTATTCAATCGGTACGCGGAATCGGGTACCGATTTATCTGCAACGAATAGAGTTAAATTAAAACTCGTCGTCTTCGTCTTCATCTCTGGGTACAAAGACACGTGTAGCAGGTTTCACCAGTATCTCGAGATAAAATGAAGTTAATTCAAGCTGTTCAACTTCATCGATACATTTACTGATATCTGACAAATGGATCTCTTTAGCTTCTGACTCAGTATGACCAAACTTACAATCAAAATCCCAAAAATCAGAACCCTTCGGTAAATGCTTATTCCGTTCTCTTTTTACATATTTTTTTGCATCACTTTTAGCGGCATCAATTAAACGGGCATATTTGATTTTTGGGTGAGACAGTACAAATGTTTTTTTCATGTTTATCCTAAAAAGAGCCGCCAAAAGAGCAGCTCAGACATTACGGAGCGTTACTGCTATTTTACGTTACTTTTGTTCTAGTAGCGATGGGCACTGAGTGCTTATGCTGTGTAGAATTCGGTATGATAAACAGGTTTAAATTTTTCTGCCCTCATTTTTACAGTGGTCCTAAATGGAAATTCTAAAAGCAACAGACAATACCTCTATTCATTACATCTCTCTTGGTGCTGGCGATACGACACTGGTGTTTCTGCATGGATGGACGGCAAGTGTGCGTGAATGGTTGCCGTTTGCTTCTGAACTATCTGAAAAGCACGGCGTTATCTGCTGGGATGCCCGCGGACATGGTAAGCACGCTTACGCAACAGACACAGAAATGACGTTACCCCGCATGGCTGACGACCTTAATGAACTATTAAACCATCTTGATGTGCATGACGTCGTCTTGATTGGGCATTCGATGGGCGCACTAACCGCATGGGAATATATTCGCCGTCATGGCCAAAAACGCCTTAAAGGCCTGTGTATTATAGACCAGTCACCTAAACTGGTTGTCGACGTTCAATGGAAGCATGGCGTATATGGCAACCTTGATGAAACTAAAAATAAACATTTAATACAGCGCTTTACAACCGACTTTGCAGAAGGTGTCTTAGAACTGATTGCTTTCGGCAATAACCGCCGATCGCGTGAAAACTATGACAGTAACTCACGCGGCTTCCAGCAGATGCGAGACTATTTAAAAACACTGCCGGGTACCTTACTGACACGATGCTGGGTAAGTATAACCCAGCAAGATTATCGTGACGTGCTACCACAGATCCACTGCCCTACCCTGCTTATATATGGCGATGAAAGTCAGTTTTATAACCAGGATGTTCAACAGTGGGTTGCGGAGGCTATTGCCGATTCTGAGCTGTATATTTATCCTGATTCAGACCACTCTCCCCACCTCTGGCACAAAGAACGTTTCATTTATGATCTGAATCGCTTTGTTGAGGCTTTGTGACGACGTGTCTCTCCTTTATAATAGCGTCCAAATAATAGCGCCCTAATTCTAATGGTCTGATTTATATGCTTAACAATGTTCGAATA
Source organism: Neptunomonas antarctica (assembly GCF_001305295.1). Taxonomy (GTDB): domain Bacteria; phylum Pseudomonadota; class Gammaproteobacteria; order Pseudomonadales; family Balneatricaceae; genus Neptunomonas; species Neptunomonas antarctica. The sequence goes on along the minus strand of NZ_LJSI01000042.1, from coordinate 45,126 downwards.
GTGCTGATCAATACATTTCACCCCGGCAATATTGGTGCGGCTGCTCGTGCGATGAAAAACATGGGTCTTTCACAGCTATGGCTGGTCGACCCTCGCGAACACCCGAGCGCAGAAGCCGATGCCCGAGCCGCTGGCGCTAAAGATGTACTGGATAACGCAACGGTTGTTGGTACGTTAAAAGAAGCAATTGCAGATTGCCACTTAGTGATTGGCACCAGCGCGCGTAACCGCACATTTGACCTGCCTATTCTGGATGCCCGTACTTGTGCTGATAAAATTATTTGCGAAGCGCCTCAGGGGCCAATAGCACTGATTTTCGGACGTGAAACTATGGGCTTATTGAACGAAGAACTGCAGTTGTGTAACTTCCATGTGTATATTCCGGCCAACCCTGAATATCCGGTATTAAATGTGTCTCAGGCAATACAACTTTTGAGCTACGAGATCTGGATGGCATCCCAAGCGCCCGCAAAAGAAAAAGCGACATTTGAGTATCCGCGTCAGAAAGAAATGGAGCTGTTTTATGAGCACCTCGAAACAGTGATCAAAGCCACCCACTTCATTATTCCTCAGCATGAAGGACGTGCGATGACTAAATTAAAACGCTACTTTAACCGAACGCGGCCGGAAAAAGCAGAACTTGGCATGCTACGCGGAATCCTGACATCGGTTCAGGAGACCATAGAACGATTATCATCGAATCATAAAAAGGATTAATCCGATGCATACAAACCTTAAAAGCCTTCAAGAAGATGCACGCCGCCTGCAAGCCGGTCTCGAAGCGGTTGCTGCAGAGATGAGCGCTTACGAAAACAACTTAGGCGGCATTCAGGCGTGCGCACTAAAAATTCAAAAATGCGCCAGAGTCATAGGTAATAATCGTATTGCTGCGGTTGCGGCCAAAGATAAGCGAAAAATTATGGCCGAACTTGAAGACGCCGCCATTGAACTAGTTGAGTTACTGAAAAGATGATATCTAATTTCCCCTTGGGTGATATGTCCGTAGAAACATTTCTGCGTGATTACTGGCAGAAAAAACCGCTGCTGATTCGTAATGCTTTTCCTGATTTTGAGCCGCCGGTAAGTGCAGACGAACTAGCAGGCTTAGCCTGTGAGGACGATGTGGAATCACGGCTGGTCTTACAGAATGCCGGGGGAACAAACTGGGAGCTTGAAAACGGTCCTTTTTCTGATGAGCGTTTCTCCAGCTTACCTGCATCACATTGGACGTTACTGGTTCAGGCCGTCGACCACTGGGTACCTGAAGCCAACGCATTACTGGAACAATTTCGATTTATTCCCAGCTGGCGCATTGATGATCTGATGATCAGCTATGCGACCAAAGGTGGCGGCGTAGGCCCGCATTATGATAATTACGACGTTTTCCTGATCCAGGCCAGTGGCCAGCGCCGTTGGGAAATCGGTGGTATTTTTGGTGAAGACTCACCTCGCCGCGATGACACACCGGTTATGATCCTGCCCGAGTGGGACGCACAAGAGACATTTATCCTGAATCCTGGCGACATGCTTTATGTTCCGCCACGCCTTGGCCATAACGGTACGGCGGAATCAGATAACTGCATGACCTATTCTGTCGGTTTTCGTGCACCTTCACATGCCGATATATTGCGTCAATTTACTGATTATGTGGGCGAACAGCTTAAAAGCGAAACCCGCTATAGTGATCCCGACCTCACATTACAGAGTAGCCCTGGCCAGATTCTGCAAACAGACATCGAGAAAGTCCGTTCCATCATGACAACTTACCTGAATGAACCGGACTTACTGGAAAACTGGTTTGGCGAGTACATGACCGAACAAAAATACCCCGAACAATCCGGCCCATCTGAAGATGCCGAGCTGTATGCTGTTGAAGTATTAACAGAGTACCTGGAGGACGGCGGTTTGCTGTATCGTTCAGAAGGCAGCCGATTTGCTTACCGCGAGAAGCAGGATGGCGGCGCCGTGCTCTTCGTCAACGGTATCGCCTGCGAAATTTCTCCGGACTCTGTCGATTTTGCCCGTGCACTCTGTGATTTACCGGCCATCAGCGCCATAGATGTGCCGACACGAGAAGCACAGGAAGTAGTCACCGAGCTTTACAACATGGAAGCACTTTACGGCGAAGAATAAACCTCTCAACCAATGCTCTCTTTAAGTAATGCTCTAGCGCCTTTAAAAGGCGCTTTTTAAAACATATAAACAAGGACCTTTGTACGTGAACGTAATAAGCCAGCTTAGCCCGGTAACAACTACCATCGCTAACCTTAATTTATCCGGCGGGTGTGGATATAAAATCATACAAGACCGGGTAATGATAAATGTCGGCAAAATTTCTAACCTTCGTTCCACTCATAGTAGAAGTGGCACGTTAGCGTTGGAGCTATGGGCACTGGAACAGCCTTATAACGGTAACGGTTTCCACGGAATTGCGCTGGCAACCACAGCCGTTGGCGTATTATCCGATCAATATTTTCTCGCCAACAATCACTACAACCTGCCCTTCCAGGCACCCTCTGATGGAACGTGGCACCTCACTCTCATGTTGCGAGAGTGGCACGGCAACGGCTACATCACCCGAGACTATGTAAATTTTAATGCGCCTTATATCGTCAACACCAATAGTATTAATACGAAACCGGTCATAAGCCGCAGCGAAACCGACAACGTTATTACGGTTGATTTTACCGGCAACAAAAATGCTTCAGATAAAATCAGCATTGATACCCATAGCGCTGATCAGGAGCCCATGGCTAAACCAGCTGCAGAACTTGAGCTGCCTGTTCAGAAAACACTGACTAAAAAGACAAGCGTAAAAGCAGACATCAATCCTGATATAGACGCCAAAGTATCTATTAATAATGCGACGCTCAGCCAGCTTGAAACGGTTAAAGGGATGTCGAAAAAACTGGCACTTAATATGGTGGCCGCCCGACCTTTTATGTCTCTTGACGAGGCAGTAAAAGCCAAAGGTATGGGACCTAAACTATTGCAGAAAATGCGTGAGTTTTTGTCTTTATAAGCTGCTAAAAAAAACAGCAGGGCTACTCGGGTTTTTCGATAGCCCTGTGATCATCTTATTTCAAATAATCAGCTAGAACCCATTATTAAGTTGACGACGCTTGAGCAATATCAATAATCAAACGTCTCAGCCACTGATGCGCCCGGTTGTGCTGGAGTAATGGACTCCATGCCATTTTAAATTCAAATGCCGGAATGTCGAACGGCGGCTGCTTAATCACCACACGAGGGTTATATTGCTGAGCTAAAGCCGCGCGCGTTGGAATGGTGACCACCAGCCCTTTTTGTTCTGCCAGCAAGGCGGCTGATTGATAATGACGGGTGAACACTGAAATATGACGTTTATAACCCATTCGTAATAGCGCCTCATCGACCCGGCCAAGTCGATTGGTATCTTTAGGTGTGATGCCCATGCCCGCACCCATGCCCGTTTTACTCACCCAGACATGATTCGCCTTAAGGTAACTTTCAAGCGCAAAGTCTTGAGCCACTGGATTGTTGACACTGAATAAACAAGAAAAGGAATCATGCCATAGCGTCACCTGATGAAAAGACTGAGGCATACTGTCAAATCGGTTAATCACTAAATCTACCTGACCTTGCTCGACTTCAAGAAAACTCATATCACTGGGGTTCAGAATATCTAAAACGACCCCCGGCGCTTCTTGTGCCAATCTCTCAAGTACATAAGGTATTAATGTCGATTCTCCGTAATCACTTGTTATGATACGAAAGACTCGGTCACTAGACGTGGCATCAAACTCAGTCGTGGGTTCAATTACCTGCTCAATACTGGCAAGGATCTGCCTGACCGACGATTGCATCTGCTGCGCACGCTCTGTTGGCATCATTCCATCACTGGTTCGCACCAGTATCGGATCATTAAATGTTTCTCGTAAACGCTTAAGACTATTACTCATCGCTGGCTGGGTAATGCCCAGTAAGCTCGCTGAGCGGGTAACGTTGCGCTCACGCAATAAAACATCAAGATATATCAATAAATTAAGGTCTATGTGATCAAGGTTCATAGCGACTACCCAATATTTTTTTTATAATACCTGCGCCCATATCCGTACATTCACAACATGAATGGCAGACATAACTGACATTGATTTCAATTATACTGGAATTTTCCATATAATGATCTCAACGTTAACCAAGGCAGTTTGTGACTACCTTCAACAACCAGACGGAACTAACCATGTCAAATTACACAAAAGATATCGATACAGTTGCTACGCTTCGTGAAACGAACGGCTCTCCTTGGGACACTATTAATCCTGAATCTGTGGCCCGCATGCGTGCACAGAACAAATTCAAAACCGGCTTAGACATTGCTAAATACACGTCTGACGTAATACGCGCTGACATGGCCGCTTTCGACGCTGACAAGACTAAGTACACTCAGTCTCTGGGTTGCTGGCATGGTTTTATCGGTCAGCAGAAGATGATTTCTATTAAGAAACACTTCAACGGCCAAACTGATCGTTGTTACTTGTACCTGTCTGGCTGGATGGTTGCGGCCCTGCGTTCTGACTTCGGTCCTCTGCCTGACCAGTCTATGCACGAAAAAACTACCGTTGCCAGCCTGGTAGAAGAGTTGTACACCTTCCTGCGCCAAGCTGATGCACGTGAACTCGGCGGTCTTTTCCGCGAACTAGACGCGGCTCGTGAAGCTGGCGATGCTACTGCTGCAGCGGCTGTTCAGGATAAAATTGACAACCATGTGACTCACGTTGTACCAATCATTGCTGATATCGATGCGGGTTTCGGTAACGCTGAAGCCACTTACATCATGGCTAAGCAGATGATCGAAGCCGGTGCTTGTGCACTGCAGATCGAAAACCAGGTTGCAGATGAAAAGCAATGTGGTCACCAGGACGGTAAAGTAACGGTTCCTCACGCTGACTTCCATTCTAAGATTCGTGCATTGCGTTATGCTTTCCTTGAGCTAGGTGTCGACAACGGTATTATCGTTTCACGTACTGACTCTGAAGGTGCTGGCCTGACTAAAGAAATCGCTGTTGTTAAAGAGCCTGGCGATCAAGGTGATCGTTACAACTCTTTCCTTGACGTTGAAGAAATCGATGTAGCTGACATGGCTGAAGGCGATGTATGCTTCAACCGTAACGGTAAGCTGGTTCGTCCTAAGCGCCTTCCTTCTGGTCTGTATCAGTTCCGTCAGGGTACAGGTGAAGAACGTTGCGTATTTGACTCTATCGAAGCGATTAAAGCCGGTGCCGACCTTCTTTGGATCGAAACTGCAACGCCAAGCGTTCAAGACATCGCCGACATGATGAACGAAGTGCGTAAAGAAATTCCTGATGCTAAGCTGGTTTACAACAACTCACCTTCTTTCAACTGGACTCTGAACTTCCGTCAGCAGGCGTTTGACGCCATGGTTGCAGCCGGTGAAGACGTATCTGCTTACGACCGCGCAGGCCTGATGGATGTTAAATACGACGAGACAGAATTGGCTGCACGTGCCGACGACAAGATCCGTACGTTCCAGGCTGATACTGCTCGTGAAGCAAACATCTTCCATCACTTGATCACTCTGCCGACTTACCACACAGCTGCACTGTCTACTGACAACCTGGCTAAAGAGTACTTTGGTGAAGCAGGTATGCTGGGTTATGTTGCTGGCGTACAGCGCAAAGAGATCCGTCAGGGTATTGCCTGTGTTAAGCACCAGAACATGTCTGGTTCAGACATGGGTGATGACCACAAAGAATACTTTGCTGGTGAGAACGCTCTGAAAGCTGGCGGCGCGAAAAATACGTCTAACCAGTTCGGCTAGAATTAGCTTTAAGGAAAGTGCTCTGGTTGCTCCATAACCATGGCATAGTCCACCCTTAGACATAAAAGGCGGCCCTTATATAAGGAGTCGCCTTTTTTATGTCTACGAAAGAATCTACTGGCTTTTTAGGTTAGAATTCAAACCTGCTTTTTACTACATACTGATTAAGTGATGTTGAATATGTCTGATACACCTGCTTTTCTTAAAGATGCTAAATATTTGTTAACCGAACAAGGGTTTACTACCAGCGATATCTGGTATCACGGTACCTCATCGGCGCTGGTCGACTCAATTAAAGAGCAAGGTCTGAAACGATCCGGTGATAAAGCGCTAAAGGATGCTGCCAAAAAAACTATGGCTACTATCGGTAATAACTATACGGAATCGGTTGAGCCGGTTTTTCTGACGCAAAGTAAAGAATTAGCTTTTTACTGGGCAAAACAAACGGTGAGAGACCGCAGTGTGCGGGTTGAGGGTGATGAGCAGCCAGTCGTTATTGCAGTAACATTCCCCGAAGCATTGAGTGCCCAAGTAAAGCCCGATGTCGGCGCAGCTAGCTTATTGTTAGTCAAAGAGGGTGAAAATTTTATGGCTTATCTGGCGGGTATTTATCAGGAGAATAGTTTCAGTGTACCTGAAATAGATCTGATGAGAGCAGACCGTATGGAGTACTTAAGTAAACTCGGCATGGCTTATTTTACTGAGGATATTGGTGTTGCATGCCTGGATATAATTACGGGCTAATGCTACTTATAATGGTATTTATAGCATGATGACTTACATGTCTTTTAATCAGGTTTAAAGACATGTGACGATTGTTTTTTATTCCAAAGAGGTTATTACTAAATTCTTAGGCGTGCAATCCTGCTGCTCTTGTTCGGTGATATCAGCCAATTCAAATGCAACAGCAACAGGAACGTTTTCGGATAGACGAGCCGTTTCATTATCATCAACTGACAGTTCAAGCATTATATTCTGCCCTATCACCCGCACATACATCTGTGACTGATCGACCACACTAACGTAAGGCTGCTGAATAAGGTTGACGGATTTATCATCGACAGACACCCAGCCGCGATAACACACGACGGCCTCAGGCACACCGGATGCAGTAGGTTGCTGCCTTAAGGTTGGGTCACCGCCAGCAAGAATAGTTTTTTGTAACTGCAAAATATCCCGATTTTCACCACCGCCATTAAAGGCAAATAGCGGAATATCCCAACCATGGTTACTAGTGTTCAGCACCCAGGTAATAGCAACAGCAGTTATTGTTAAAATGGATATTCCTTTTACCGTATCGTTCATGACTTACTTCCTGATTTTCATATTCCCTTATTTCCATATAGACGAGTATGTTTCAAAACAAACTTTTAAACAATCAAACGGTTGTTTGTTTTGTTTTGATGAATATAAAGGAATTCCCTTAAATTGTACTGAAATATCACGTATTCTTAAGAAAAAACAGAGAATTGATTATGCCTACTACGCTACCACAACTTACGGATGCCACACTTCTACTGAGTAATCGTATCGCATTGTTAACCTTCAATCGCGATGATGTACGCAACGCATTAACAGGCACTCACCTGATTGATGACATTCTTACTACCATCCAATGGGTTAACCAAAACGATAACGTATCGGTACTGGTTATGACCGGTGCAGGTAAAGCCTTTTCTGCCGGGGGCAATATCAAAGAGATGCTTGAGCGCGAGGGAGAGTACCGTGATGGCGCTTTTGGTGGTGATGTGTATGAGATTCAGAACAAATATCGACGCGGTATTCAAAAAATCCCATTAGCCGTATACAACTGCGAAGTTCCGGTTATTGCCGCCGTTAACGGAGCTGCCATTGGCGCAGGCTTCGACCTGACCTGCATGTGTGATATGCGCATTGGCTCTACTGATGCGCTACTCGGCGAAACGTTCGTTAACCTGGGGATTATCCCCGGCGATGGCGGTGCCTGGTTCTTACAGAAGCTTATAGGCTATCAGAAAGCGGCAGAGATGACCTTTACAGGCCGACTGGTAAAAGCAGATGAAGCCAAAACGATGGGTCTGTTACTGGATGTTGTTACTCCAGAAGAGTTGATGCCAACCGCAATGAAACTGGCTCAGCAAATTGCCGCTAAACCCCCTCAGGCATTGCGCATGACCAAGCGCTTGATGAAAGCAGCCCAACGACAAGAGCTCGCAGAGTTTTTGGATCTATGTGCCGTATTTCAAGGTATGTGCCATAACACTGAAGACCACATGGAAGCAGTCACTGCTTTTGTTGAAAAACGGCCTGGAAAATATCAGGGAAAATAACTAAGCAACTAAAACCGGCCACCTTGCCCTATCAGCCATTGAACAACTTGCCCTTGTTGTTGCTTATTAAGCAACATAACTTCGCATTGCTCCTGTATTACAGCTAAATCGTCCGGGTTGTTTTGGTAAGCCCGGACAATAGGTGCAAGAGGAATCCCATTAAGATGCCACACTCCAAGAGGCTGATCTGGCGAAGTGACGACATCGACCGCATCGATCAAACCCTGATTGACCACGGGCAGTGTCTTCACCTGTAGTTTTGTTATATCAGGTTGTTGATGCATCGGTTGATTATCTGGCCACTGGGCACGAGCGTCCCAAAAAGGCTGATCCGATCATTGCACAAAAATGATGTTTGTATAGCCCAGTTTTTTAAGGCCCAGAGCAACCGCTCCACCTGCGGGCCCTGCGCCCAGAATTACAATGGAGGTTGTTTCTGCTGATGTCATAAAGGCATGACTCCTGGTGAATAGTGCTGTCTGGGTTCGAGTCTAAAGTTAGGGTGAAGCCAGCAGACTGTTTACCGGACCAACCCCCATGCCCAAATACGTTGAAAAACCGATCAATGCACCTATGTGTGTCTAAGATATCCGAACCGATTATGGCACCAGAAACTTAGTTTCAAACTCCTCGCACGGCACTGCTTTGCTTAATAAGAACCCCTGTATTTCGTCGCAGCCAAGGACCCGAAGCATACTCGATTGCTCCTCAGTTTCGACCCCTTCTGCAACCACCTTGAGCTTAAAGGCATGCGCCAGATTGATGATAGTCGCCACCAGCGCCAATCCCTCTGATCCTGTGGTCATCTCAACCACGAAGGCTCGATCAATCTTCAAGGTGTTCACCGGTAGCTTGGAAAGGTAGCTAAGCGAGGAGAAACCTGTGCCGAAGTCATCGATGGCGATGGTGATACCCATGGCACGGATCGCTTTCAAACTATCGATATTGCGCTCGATATCTTCCATGATCATGCTCTCGGTGATCTCCAGTTCCAACCCCTGGGCGGCCTGTGCATCGAGAGCAACCGCCTCTTCGATTTCGGAGATAAAGCTTTGACGGTGTAGTTGCAGTGCAGACACGTTTACCGCAATACGAATGGCAGGCAGCCCCGCTTTGCGCCAGCGCAGGTTATCTGCAATGGCTTTGTGCAACGCCCAGCGCCCGACTTCATAAATTAACCCGGTTTCTTCCAGAATCGGAATAAACTGTCCCGGAAACACCAGACCGGTGCGCGGATCGTTCCAGCGAATCAGTGCTTCGGCACAGCGGATCTGACCGCTCAGGAGATCCATCTTAGGCTGGTAGTAGAGCACAAACTCTTCGTTATCGATCGCTTGGCGCAAGTGATTTTCCAGGGTCAGCTTGCTGATCACCGCTTCGTTCATCTTCTGGGTATAAAACAGATAGTGCTCGCCGCCCGCCTTAGCCTTCTTGAGCGCAGCTTCTGCATTTTTGAACAGGGTATCGGCATTGTTGCCGTCGTCCGGGAATAGCGCGATTCCGACTTTGGTGGCGATCCGGAAATCGGCGTCATTAAGGCGGAACGAATAATCATTAAAAGCTTGCACCATGTCTTCGATGAGACGTATCACGTCACCTTCTCGCTTTATTTCCGGCAGCAGTAAAGCAAAATGGTCTGCATCAAGTCGCGCCAGCAGTTTGACATCCCCGGTGTGGTTCGTTAACCAATCTGCCGCCAGTCTTAACAGCTCGTCACCCGACGAACGACCCAAACTGTCGTTGATGTTTTTAAAGCGTTCCAGATCAATCAAGCACAAGGCAAGTTTGTTGCCGCTACAAACAGTGCTATCCATGTGCTGCACTATCCGTTCGGAAAAAAAACTCCGGTTGGCGAGTCCAGTAAGTGCATCGTAGTAGGCGAGATAATCAAGTTTGTCCTGCTTATCGATGTAATCGATCGCGAACGAGATATCGTCAGCCAGCTCTATCAATAATTTCAGCTCTTCTTCGTGGAAGAATTCAAACTCTCCGGAGTAGAGAGCCAGCGCGCCCACTGCTTCGTCTGCAACAATCAGCGGTAAAACAACCATCGAGCGAACGCCGCATTCGACATATTTTTTACCGAACAAGATTCTGGGGTCGTTTAACGAATCATTGGAAACGATAAACTGTTTCTCTCTGATCACCGTGGCGACCATAGTATTTGATACATCTTTGTTCGAGCCCAGAAAGTCTTTGATGCTGTTCAGGAGCTCGTCATCCTGACCAGCGGTAGCGACCGGCACTATTTTTTTGGTTTGCCTGTCCACTATACATAGCATGGCCATGTGGAATCCGCCTTTCTCGACAGCAATGCGGCATGCCTCTCTGAATAATTCGTTACGGTCCTGTACCCGCACAATCAAGCTATTAATGTCGCTCAGCATGGCATATACGCGGTTGAGATATTTAATCTTTGACTCTACTGACTTGCGCTCTGTAATGTCCTCAATCATATTGAGATGGCGCGGAGGTTCCTTATCTTCAACATTCAATGGGCTGATCGTCATATTAATCCAGACACTGCTATTGTCGGGACGAACGTAGCGTTTCTCCATCTGGTACCCGTTTATCTTACCAGCATTCAACAGTGCCATTTGTTCAAGGTCTGCTTGCAGGTCATCCGGGTGGGTAATCTGCATCCAATTCAGACTCAGCATCTCTTCTATTGACCTACCGGCAATCGCTGCGAAACGCGAATTGACTTCGCAGTGATTCCCAGAAAGAGAATCGATGAAGGCAATACCCAGGGGCGCTTGCACAAACATAGTTTTAAAGCGTTCATCACTGGCTCGTAATGTCTGCTCTATCTGCTCGGTCTGCTTGCGTGCGCTGATGTTCTGACTTATACCCTGTAAACGAATGGCCTGTCCTGCCGTATTACTTTCAACTTTAAAACGGACATCCACCCAGATAATTTCGCCATTGCCGCTCAATATTCTAGTTTCTATTGCCGCAGAGTAATTCGGATCGACAGATTCAAAAGCCCGTTTGATATTTTGACAAACCACTGGTGCATCCTCAGGATGAACGTAGCGACGAACAAAATCAGCTGAAGGCATGTGGTATCCTCCCGCTTCTTCCGCTGTTATTTTATGCAACGAGTAATATTGGTCGTTAAATAAAAATTTTTCGCTGGCAAACTCATATTCCCAATAACCCACTTTGGCAATTTTCAAGGCTTCAGATAGCTGGCTGTCACTTTGCTTTAACGCGGCAGTGCGTTGCGAGACCGTTTGCTCAAAAAAGCGATGCAATAGGCTCAACTCAAGGTGAGTTCGGATCCTGGCGCGAACTTCATGAATATCGAACGGTTTGGTAATAAAATCGGCAGCCCCAATGGAAAACCCCCGGAGTTTTTCCCATGACTCTTCGACCATACTAAGAAAAATAACGGGGATTTGATTGCCCAGCTCTGTCGCCTTAATGCGTCTGCATACCTCAAAGCCGTCCATGTCCGGCATCAGAATATCCAGCAACACCAAATCAGGAGGAGTTGACCCCAGCACCATCTCAATAGCTTTTGGGCCATTGTCAGCAACCATGATGCGATATTCATCGCTCAATGCACTAATGAGCTGATGAATATTTTCCGGCACATCATCAACGACCAAAACAGAGAATTTTTCTGGCGGTATTCCATCGGGGCTCACCACCGGCAGCATCGGCTTTCGGCGGTAGCGCCGCAACTCTAACTGAGTGAGCACCCTTAATTTCAACCAATCGGGGTTGACCGGTTTGCCGATGTAATCAGCGGCACCCATCCTGAGCCCCCGGGCCTCATCTTCGGATTCTGACAAAGAGGTAACGATAATGACCGGAATGTCGGCTGTCAGCGAGTCAATCTTCAGCCGGCGCAATACCTCATAGCCATCTATGTCAGGAATTTTAATATCGAGTAATATCAGATCAGGTTGCGGTTTATGCACTGCTAATTCCAGCGCCTTTATCCCACTAATCGCGGCGGTAACAGCGTAACTGTCACCCAGCATACTCATCATCGCATGCAGATTATCACTGGCATCATCCACGACAAGTATTCTGGGTTTATCGCCGTCGGGTTTATCAAAGCCAAGATCTGTCATGATAGCGTCCTTGTTCATGCTTCAGCACGCAGAAGCGTACACAATTTATCGATCTGAGCAAGCGCGTCGTCAATGGCAAACTTGTCCACCTGGGCAGCGATCTCAGTCATTGCCTGTTCGCATTCACCACCGACAACCCCTGCTCGCATTACCACCAGCAGCGATTCGGCCTCCCCCAGATCACTTTCCAGTAGTGTGGCCAGCCTTGTCAGCAGGGTAAGCAACCTGTCGGGCGCAAGCAAAGTTCCTGCTTCAGGATTCGCGGCAGAGGTGTTGAGCCCCTCAATTTCGGCCATAACCTGCTGTAGCAAATACTGCAGACTTTTGTATTGAGCAGGCGTTGGCTTCTTGCCCTGCTTCAGTAACACATCCAGCGTATCAGTAGCGGCAAATAATGTATGCGCACCGAGCGTGCCGCAAACCCCTTTAAACTCATGGCAAAACTCTTCGCCCGCCGCCATGCCTTTATCTGCGACCAGGCGTTGCAATTTGTCGACCGCACTGTGGTAATGTTCCCGGAAACGCCGCAATTGCTTGCGGTAGGCATCTGCTTTGCCCCCGAAGCGATGGATGGCGCGCGCCACATCAATGCTTTTTATCGCCAGCAAATCCGCTTCAATTGCCCTGGTATTCGTTGTCAGATGAGAGGAGCCTGCCCGCTGTTGTTGATGGCCGTGTGCAGGCAGGCTTGCGGTCGATACGTTGTCGTCGGCCTCAGGCGGCACCTTGATCCACTTTAGCAGTACTGTCCAAAGATCGTCCGGTTCGACAGGCTTAGGGATGTGATCGTTCATGCCCGCCTCCAAACAACACTTACGGTCATCTGCCATCGCATTGGCGGTCATAGCGACCACAGGCAACTGTGCAAACTGCGGCAGCTTGCGGATTTCCCGCGTGGCCGTTATGCCGTCCATCACCGGCATCTGCATGTCCATTAGCACGATATCGTAGAGGGTTTCCTTAACCTTACGTACGGCGACCTCCCCGTTCTCGGCCAGATCAACGCTAAAGCCGGCATCGCGCAGTAATTCTGAGGCCACCTCCTGATTGAGCTCGTTATCCTCGACCAGAAGAATGTGAGCCCCCTTGATAGCGCAGAGATTGGTCTCCGCCAGCGAGGTATTATCACGCAGTTTCCTGCGCACTGAACCTCTATCACCCAGAACGTTCATAACACTGTCAAACAGTACGGAAGCATTCACCGGCTTAATGAGGACGTCATCCAGACCGTCCGCTTCGGCTTCTTTGATGACGTCCTCATCACCATGGGCCGTCATCATGACCATACAGGGTAAAGAGTTTGATGAACGTGCGCGCAGTTGGCGTAACGTCTCGACGCCATCCATGCCGGGCATCAGCCAATCGAGAAAAACTATGTCGAAAGCCTGACTCTGCGCTTCGGCGCGCACTACAGCATCTATCGCCGCTTGCCCGGAGGATGCTTCGTCAACAATCAGATGCATGTTTTCGAGCAGATTCTTAACCACCGAGCGGGCGTTATCATTATCGTCGACCACCAATCCTCTACGATCTTTCATCTCCGCTCTCAATACCCGTTGAGGTTTAGTTCTTGCTCCCTTACCAAGAAGAACAGTAAACCAGAACGTACTACCCGCGCCGAACTCACTATCGACACCCACATCGCCGTGCATCAGTTCCGCGAGTTTTTTTGAAATAACCAGCCCAAGTCCGGTACCTCCATACTTACGTGTGATCGACGTATCTGCCTGCTGAAAAGACTGGAACAGTTGCCCGCGCTGCTCAGGAGTAATGCCAATGCCAGTGTCACGCACGGCACAGTAGAGCAACACATCCTTGTCGCTTTCTTCACGCACGCGGATGATGATATTAATCTCACCCGACTCAGTGAACTTGACGGCATTGTTAGCGTAATTGATCAGTATCTGTACTAAGCGCATCGGATCGCCGATTAACTCATTGGGCACGTCATGGCCAATATCGAAAACAAGTTCCAGCCCTTTAGCAGCGGTTTTCGGGGCGATCAGATTCGCGATATTTTCAAGTTCTTTTTCCAGATCGAAACCGATTTTCTCAACAACCACTTTGCCTGCTTCGATTTTTGAGAAGTCGAGGATGTCGTTGATGAGGCGCATCAGGTATTGGCCCGACCCCTTAATCTTTTTCAGGTAATCGCGCTGGTGCGGCGTCAGCTCAGTTTTCAGCGCCAGATGCGACATACCGATGATAGAGTTCATCGGTGTACGTATTTCGTGGCTCATATTCGACAGAAAGTCCGACTTTGAGAGACTCGCTTTTTCCGCGACTACTTTGGCGTTTTCCAGCTCGACCATCATCCGATTACGCTCAGTAACATCGCGCGCGGCGGCGAATACGCCCTGCAATTTTCTGTCGCGATCGTAGAAGGTGCTGGCATTATAAGACACCACGGTTTTCTTGCCGCTCCAGCTAAGCGCGGTGAGTTCATAGTCGGTGACCTTGCCTTCGGCCAGCACCTGATTGATGCCTGCCTCGGCATGCGCCGGATCGGTGAAGTAATTTTTAAACGGGGCACCTATCAACTCGTCGCGTGTACAACCGGTGAGCGCTTCCATCTGCTTGTTGACGTCACTGATAATACCTTTCGCGTCGGTCGTTATCAGCGCGTCGATGTTAGACTCAATAAGAGAGCGGGTATAGAACTGCTGGTCACGCAGGCGCTGATCAAGAATCATCTGCTCCGCTTCCGCTTCTTTACGCAGGGTATTGTCAGTGCCGATCAGCAGATAGCCGATGATGGCATTTTTCTCGTCACGCAAGGCTGTAACCGATACCACCGCTGGGAAGCGACTACCATCCTTGCGAAAATAGGTTAATTCGTAGATATCCTCGATGCCGCGTGAAGCCTTGAACACCAACGCGTCGAATCCCGGTTCTATCGGTGTGTCCAGTTCAGCAGAGAGTCCTTTGGCTCGCGCGATAACTTCCTGCGGATCAGAAATATCGGCAGGCGTAATCTTGTTTATCACCTCATCCGCCGTGAAGCCCAACATACGCTCGGCACCCACATTGAATATCTGGATCACGCCATGGGCATCAGTAGCAATACTCGAAAAGTTGGCGCTGTTGAAAATGGCACTCTGCAGAGCCCCCGCCTTGAGCAGCGCGTCTTCCGCCTGCTTGCCGACACTGTTGATAAACAGATAACCGATAATACTACTCTGTTCGTCGCGTAGTGCCGTAACCGACACTACCGCCGGGAAACGGCTGCCATCCTTGCGGATGTAGGTTAATTCGTAGATATCTTCAATGCCGCGTGAAGCCTTTAAAATCAACGCGTCGAACCCCGGCTCTACCGGCTCGCCCAGCTCAGCAGAGAGCCCCTTGGCACGCGCGATAACTTCTTGCGGATCGGAAATATCGGCGGGCGTGATCTTGTTCATCACTTCGGCCGCAAGGTAACCCAGCATACGCTCGGCACCGACATTAAAAATCTGGATTACGCCCTTAACATCAGTGGCAATGCTGGAAAAATTAGCGCTGTTGAAAATCGCACGTTGCAGGGCTTCTGCCGTTAGCACAGTATCCTGCTGACGCTCGTCCGTCGGGACATCTGACGAGTCATCGATCGTTTCGGTAGCACACGGGGCAGCAATTTTCCTGGCTATGGTACTTCTCCTATAATCACGCCCCTCAGAGCGCTTGTTACGCTCGTGCTTATTTATTAAGCACGCTGACCCGACCCTTTATGAATCATCGGTTCCCTTATTACCAAATAAATTTTGCTCAGTACTAATAACGACCTGATTACGGCCTCCATCTTTTGCTTCATATAGCGCTTTGTCCGCTTCTTCAATGAGGTCACTGGCATTGTCGAGATCAGGAAATGCGGCAATACCACAACTAAAACTACAACGAAAAACCCCTTCATCACTTAAATGACTCATTTCACTGAAGCAGATCCTTAGTTTATCCATAACGATTTTTGCGGTTAAGGCATCAGCATTAGGCAGCACTACCAAAAATTCTTCACCGCCGTAACGGCCAATAACATCATACTGACGCAAGTTCTGTTTAAGCAAATTAGCCAGATTCTTGAGTACCCGGTCACCCGCCGGGTGGCCATATGTGTCGTTCACATGCTTGAAAAAGTCCAGATCTAACATGACAATAGAGAGTGATATTTTCTCACGCTTGGCCCGGGTAAGTTCAGCTTCGAGTCTCTTTTTACTCTTGTTATGGTTAAGTAAGCCGGTCAATCCATCCGTGTCGGCCAACTTGCTAATCATTCGCCCACGCTTAACCCGACTGGTGATGGCAGAGGTCAGGTGCCACGGCAGCACTGGTTTGCTCAGAAAATCATCGCCCCCCAGACTCATAGCACCCAGTTTTTTCTTCAGGTCTGCCTCAGAGGATAAAAATACAATAGGCACATTGACATAAGTATCCATCTGCCTGACAACCTGACTCAACTCCAAGCCGTTACAACCCGGCATATAGATATCCATCAGGATAAGGTCAGGCTGGAATGAAGCAAGCACATCCAACAGTAGCAACGGAGCGTTGACTTCTATTGTTTCCATACCCGACTGTTGTAAAATCAGGGCTGAAAATGCAGATTGCTCTTGTGCATCATCAACGATCAAAATGCGATAACGTTCTTCCGTAATCTGATGAGTGAATGTTGCAATAGCATCAACCAGAGCCGCCACCGCTATCGGCTTGGGGAAGTAAGCCAGACCATTGGCACGCACCGCAGCAAGACGCATTTCAATATCCTGACTGCCACTAATAAAAATGGTCTTTAGCGGTTGCATTCGTTTGGCATTAACGCGCGCGATATGCTCAATCCCCGCCTTAGGCTTTTCATCCAGTACTACATCCATTATGACGATATCCGGCACCTGGCGTTCCAGCGCCTCATCAAATGAGGCCAGATCAGAAAAGGCCACAACGGTATCGCCAAAGTTCTGAATTTGCAGGACCATGTTACGAAGAAAATCGATATCATCATCCACCAGATAAATCAATTTATCCCGGGAACGACCCAAAGACAAGGTCATATTATGGGGTTCTATTGGTGCCACAGCAGACGCTTTTTCTACAGTCTCACTACCGAGTGCTGTCGCCAGTTTTTCCAGCAAAAAATCGATCTCATCCACGGGCAAGCAATCCACCTGCTGAGTTTCCGGCAAACGTAATGTAATCATGCGGGCAACATCAGCGACGGCTTCAAAGCCGTAAGTTGCACTGGTTCCTGCCAGCGTGTGGACCTGGCGATGAAAAACCTCAAATAGTGCCTCATCGGCCGGTACAGATTTAAGCATTTTCCAGCTTTGTCGAATCGCTTTAACTTTGCCTGGAAGCTTCTTAGCAACCGTCTGTGTTAATACAGCCAATGCCGCCTGAATATCGGGTTCGTGATGCCGGGTACTTAGCATCAATGTTGAGTTCTTGCCCATATGTCACCTATTTGCGTAGCCAGCGTCATAGGATCAAAAGGTTTGGCTATCACGTCGACCGCCCCCATATCCAGATAACGCTGTATTTCATTCGGTTGAACCTTAGCCGTCATAAAGATTGCTGGTGTCTTTCGGTAAGCATCCATTTCACGAATTTTTGCCAATGCGCTCGGACCGTCCATATCGGGCATCATCACATCAAACAACAGCAGTTGTGGCGCAAACGCCTCAACCTCCGCCACCGCTTCCAGACCCGTGTTACACGTTTTCAGCGTAAAGCCGCCCACCACTTCCAGTGCAAGCGACGCCACCTGTCGGATGTCGGGTTCATCTTCAGCATATAGAATACGTTCCAGAGTCTGCATATTATTTATCCTGTCATGATACTTGTTTGTTTATCGCCGCTTTAATCTGTTGCATCAGCGCCTCGTTACCAGTCCTTGACTTGAGCAGTGCGCCTTGTACCTGCGCACTGATATCTTGGCTAATTTCCCGGGCCGAAAAAACAATGATGGGCGTTTGATGTTCAGGGCTGTTCAATATGGGCAGCAAATCTACCCCGGAGCCATCCGGCAAGCCGATATCCAGCAGGACCAAATCAAAGTGCTCGTCATTGATCAACTGCTTAGCCTGCGTCAGCGTTTTCGCCAAAATAACCTGATATTCACTATTCAACAGAGTGTCAACAATCATGGCAATATCCAGGTCATCTTCCACGTGCAGAATGCGCCGCTTACATTGCGGATGAAACATGCTTTTACGAATAGAGCTCAGCAGCCTGTTTTTATCGATGGGTTTCTCAATCCAGTCGACCACGTTCAGTACATCACCTTTCATTTCAAGCTGGCCTTGATGTGCCTTGGCTGACACCACGATAACAGGGAGCTCTCGAGTGGCGTCATCGGCGCGCAGTTTACGCAATAAACTGATACCGCTCCCGCCGGGGATCATCAGATCCAGGGTGACAGCGTGATACTGATGGGTTTGTATCTGCTCTATGGCTTGCTGATAGTTAAATGCCTGATGATAACGATAGCCGTCATCCTCCAGCATCATGCCGAGCAAACCGGATACATCCTGGTCATCCTCCACCACCAGCAGCAACGGCCGAGATGAATGAATTTCCTTACCCATCTTTATTTCTTTCTTCTGCGCGCTCTGGAACAATATTAAATCAACATAAAAGGTGGTCCCTTTGTCTGTGGTGCTCTCAAAACTAATGCTACCGCCATGCTGCTCAACAATGGACTTGGTGATACTTAACCCTAACCCCGTGCCACCCTTTTTACGCGTGTCGGAGCTGTCGGCCCTTGCAAATTTACTGAATATTCTGGATTTGAACTCTTCGGGTATTCCCTTTCCGTGATCGTGCACTGCAATGCGGGCATGTCTGTTTTTTACCCTCACTGTAATTTCTACCTGATCGTGAGCCGGGGAGTATTTGGCGGCATTAGAAAGCAAATTTGACATCACCTGAGCGATGCGTTTTTCATCGATGCGAACGATCACGTTCTTATGCTCACCCGCATCAAATACAAAATGGACATTCAGTGGATCAGCATAACCCTGATTCGATTCAACCGCGTTCTGAATGACAGAAATCAGGTTGGTGACTGTATAATCAAAATGCATTTTCCCGGCGGCAATCTGATCAATATCCAGAATATCATTGATCAGATCTATCAGCCGCTCACTGTTGCTGTTAGCAATGCTGACAAGTGCCTGCGCCTTTTCAGGAATTTCTCCCACGACACCGCCTAAAAGAAGACCGAGGGAACCACGAATAGAGGTTAAAGGTGTGCGCAATTCATGACTGACCGTAGAGATAAACTCTTTTTGCATCTGCTCAACACGTTTACGTTCGGAGATATCTCTGACGATACCCGCGAAATGGCTTTGGTCACCGATCAGCAGCGTACTGAGGGCCATTTCCATCGGAAAGGTAGAGCCATCCTTTCGCAGACCCACTATCTCAAGACCTACCCCTTTGACCTTTTTCGCGTCGATGCTGACATGATTCGACAGATAATCATCGTATTCAGCATGGTAAGGACCAGGCATCAGTACCTTAACGCTGTGTGCTATCACTTCATCAGGACGGTAACCAAAAATTCTGGCGGCCGCTGGGTTAAAGGTTTCAATAAAACCCTGTTCATTCAGGGTAATGATGCCATCAACAACATTATTAATGACGGCCAACAGGCGAGCTTTTTCGTCGAGTACATTCTGTTCGTCCGTTTGGCGTTCTGTGATGTCTCTGACGATAGCAGCGAAGTGATGTTGTTCGCCGATAAGTAGCGTACTGACAGCCATTTCCATCGCAAAGGTAGAGCTATCTTTACGTACGCCAACACTCTCAAGACCCAGAACTCTTACCTTATCCTCGTCGTTACTGACATGATTAAGCAGATAATCATCGTATGCATCATGACAAGACACGGGCATAAGCCTTTTAACCCTCTGTCCTATTGCCTCATCCGGACGGTAACCGAAAATCCTAGCGGCAGCAGGGTTAAATGTTTCAATGAAGCCATTTTCATTAATCGTAATGATGCCATCAACAACATTGTCAATGACGGCCAACAGGCGAGCTTTTTCGTCGAGTACATTCTGTTCGTCCGTTTGGCGAGCAGATATATCGCGCACAATGCCTGTGAAATGACGCTCATCCCCCACATTCAGCTCACTAACCGCTAACTCCATGGGAAAGGTAGAACCATCCTTACGCTTGCCGACCATCTCGCGCCCGATACCGATAATTTTCTTGTCATCAATGAATAGACGCTTTAAAAGGTAATTATCATCTTCGCTATGGTAGGAGCCAGGTATCAGCAGATTAATATTCTGGCCGATGACGTCATCAGCCGAATAACCAAAAATACGTTCGGAAGCAGGATTAAATGATTCAACCATACCTATTTTATTGATAGTGATCAGGCTGTCGATCAGGCTGTCGACAATCAAAGAATGTCTTTTTGTCTTGAGTATTATTTCGGCCTCAAGATCTGCTTTAATTAGCTGCTGATCCGCCGCTAAATCATTGAAAGTTTGATACAGGATGCGAAACTCGTCTGTAACCGATGACACGTCGGCACGAACCATCCTATCACCCTGCTGCATTTTTTTAGCGATCTCTGCAAGCCGGACGACAGGTGCTACAATGTTTCGGGTGGTCATCCAGAGGGTAACCATGAGTGCGAACAGCCCCATAATGATACCGGCCAATAATGAGCCACCCCGTTCGGCAATAATCGGAGCAAAAGCAATATTTTCAGGAATACTGAGGCCCAGCAACCAGTAACGACTATGATCTCTTGGGCTGAAAAAAATCTTCTGGAAACCATCCACTTCATGCTTCTCGCTGTCATAGCGGATCAGGCTATCCTCTTTCTTTGATAGGGCAAGGAGTTCCGGGTCATCCTGAGATAGATTGTGGCCTGAGCCTAATGCTTTGCCAAAGATTTTGGCAGCATCAGAATGCTTGATGTAGTCCCCGTGTTCGTCACTGATAAAGCGCTTCGCACCCGATAAGTCGGTAAAGACATTTTTGAACAGCTGATCAATGAAGATATTGATGACAATCAGGCCTTCAACGTTATCATCGTCTTGTAGGTATACCGGTGTCGCTATTCTGAATATCGGCGTATAAGGTTGCCGAATCATCCCGTCTTCACGGTTCAGATTGACATCGGAATGATAAATCTTACCGGCTGCCAGCTTGAGGGTTTCAGATACATAAAGATTATCTTCTTGATTCTGAAAATCATCCACCACGGTTGCTTGTCCCGTTAAGGAATCCACTCGTACCAGCTCATGACCTTTTGCATCTATGTATTTAAGCTGAGCATAGGATGTATTGTTGTGCGTAAAGGACAAAAAGGTAGCTTCCAGGCGTTGCTTCCATTGATCCAGCGAGCCACCTCTCACCGGATCAATGCCGCCCGCGTTGCGGCTCCGGATGATAGCTGACACCGCAGGAACATCACGCAGGGATAACAAATTTTCGCGCTCGGAATTTAATATCGTGGAAATTTCATGACTCAACAGCTGTAGCGCTGTTTGTTTGAGCGCAATAATATTTTTTTCCGCATGAACACGCGAAGTCCAGTAGCTGTATTCACTGGCAATAAACAAGGATGTAAAAATAAGCAATCCCAGCCCCAGTGTGGTTTTCCCCCTCACCCCCAGCTTTAATTTACTGAACATATCAGTTCCTTATCGCCACTACAGATGGCTTATATATTCTATATTAGCCTATATTTTTGATAAATACTGAATAAATGCTGAACAAAACAGATTCATATAATAAAAAAACCCCAGTCCGAAAGAACTGGGGTTCATATGAGAAAAGATTAATTACATCAATAAATTAATTAAAAAAACATTAACTTCCGCCTTTGAAATATCGAAGCACCAGAGCCCTTAACAACAGTCCTTAACAACAGCCCTTAACAACCGCTCTTAAAAAGCGCACTCCTGATTACTTATACATTCCCGCTTCTCTGACTTTATGAAGCTTCTTATAGCTTTCAATCAGCTTGAGGTGCCTATCCAGCCCTTCCAGTTTCATGCTCGTTTTTGTCAAGCCGTAGAATTTAACCTCACCGGTTACAGAGCCCACTACATTGTCCATGGTCTCGACCCCATACATTCTGATCAAATTTGCTAAATAATCTTCAAGCTCAAGTTCGTCATCCAGAGTAATATCAAGTACCGCATTGAGGGCTTGATAAAACAAACCCCGGGCGACTGTATTATTGTTAAATATCATGTAGTTTTGTACTAGCTCACTTGCCTCTTCATATTGCTCAAGCGCCAAATAGATGAGGATCTTCAATTCACCGATATCGAGTTGGCCCCACACGGTATTTTCATCGAACTCAATACCGATAAGCGTTTTAATATCAGTGTAATTATCCATCTCGCTGTCTTCTAAGCGCTCGACTAAATCTGCCAGCGCGTCATCATCCAACGAATGAATATTGAGAATATCGGCTCTGAAATCGAGTGATTTGTTAGTGTTATCCCAGATAAGATCGTCAACGGGATAAATCTCTGAATAGCCAGGCACTAAGATTCGGCAGGCCGATGCACCTAAATCTTCATGAATAGCAATATAAACCTCTTTATCAAGATCCTTTAATATATTCATGAGGCAGGTAGTTTCCTCCTCGGTGGTGCCAGAGAAATCCCACTCGCAGAAATCATAATCGTGCTTAGCGCTAAAGAATTTCCAGGAAATGATGCCCGTTGAATCAATAAAATGTTCAACGAAATTATTCGGCTCAGTTACCGCCATGCTATTGAACGTTGGAGGTGGCACATCATTTAATCCTTCAAAGCTTCTGCCCTGCAATAATTCAGTCAAGCTGCGTTCCAGTGCCACTTCAAAGCTCGGATGCGCTCCAAAAGAGGCGAAAACACCACCAGTTTTTGGGTTCATTAACGTCACGCACATGACCGGAAACTGTCCTCCCAAAGACGCATCTTTAACCACCACAGGAAAACCGTTCTCTTCCAGTCCTTTTATACCTTCGAGAATCTGCGGGAATTTTTCTAGAACATGCAGAGGAACATCCGGTAAAACAATTTCCTCTTCAATAATCTGTCTTTTGACCGCACGTTCAAATATTTCTGAAAGGCACTGCACCTGCGCTTCGTAGATATTATTCCCGGCACTCATTCCGTTACTGAGAAATAAATTCTCTATCAGGTTGGATGGAAAATACACCGTTTGCTGATCGGATTGGCGTACAAAAGGTAAAGTACAAATCCCACGTTCGATAAGCCCCGAATTAGTATCAATTAAGTTAGACGCTCGAAGTTCATCATCCGGGTTGTAAATATCCAGACATGCTTCATCCATAAGGCCTTCTGGCAAGGCATCATCCGGGCCTGCTTTGAACCATTTTTCATCGGGGTAATGAACAAATTTACTATTACAAATATCTTCGCCAAAGAACTGGTCGTTGTAAAAAAAGTTACAACTGGCACGTTCAATATATTCGCCAAGTGCCGAGCATAGCGCGCTATCTTTAGTCGCCCCTTTACCGTTGGTAAAACACATAGGTGAAGCGGCGTCGCGGATATGCAGCGACCATACGTTCGGGACGATATTTCTCCACGACGCAATTTCGATTTTAATGCCAAGCTCAGCCAGAATAGCGGTCATGTTCGCAATGGTTTTTTCCAGAGGAAGGTCTTTGCCAATAATCGTAGTATTAGCATCGCCGTCGGCGTTGCCGATGTACATAAGAGAGGCATCTTGCTCCAGGCTCTCGACCGGCTCAATGATAAACTCGGGGCCTTGCTGAACGACTTTTTTAACCGTACACCGATCAATCGATCGTAAAATCCCTTCACGATCACGATCAGAAATACTGGCTGGCAGTTCTACCTGTATCTGAAATATCTGCTTATATCTATTATCAGGATCAACAATATTATTCTGCGAGAGCCGGATATCATCCGTTGGAATATCACGCGCCAAACAATAAACCCGTACAAAATATGCCGCACAAAGCGCCGACGAAGCCAGGAAGTAATCAAAGGGACCGGGGGCAGAGCCATCGCCTTTGTAACGAATAGGCTGGTCTGCGATGACGGTAAAATCATCAAACTTTGCTTCGAGTCTGAGGTTGTCTAAAAAATTTACTTTGATTTCCATTTGAATATTCTTTCCGAGATCGTTTGACGCAAGATGAGTATTTGTAGCGGTGTATTTAAAACGAAGACAATTTAGCCTCGCAGGCCGCCTGATTTGGCGGGCATTTTAGCATTAATAGTGGAATTAAAACGACGATAATCTTGAGCCCCCCCTGAGTTGCGGCATTTGACGTCCATTGAACTAACCATGCGGCATATCCTTAG
The DNA here is from genome assembly GCF_001305295.1 of Neptunomonas antarctica. GTDB lineage: Bacteria > Pseudomonadota > Gammaproteobacteria > Pseudomonadales > Balneatricaceae > Neptunomonas > Neptunomonas antarctica. The sequence goes on along the minus strand of NZ_LJSI01000042.1, from coordinate 20,621 downwards.
CCTGCATAGCTTTTTACTAGAAAATATGAAAGCTGGTTTAGTAGCAAGCCTGATGAGAGCGAACACACCTGACATTTACAGATAAATGCTTTGCTACGATTATTCAAGACAGAATGCAGAAAGAGCCTGCAACGGAGTAGTTATAATCAGGTACCCAATGATCCCCTTCGCTGGCTCATTTAGCCGTATTAAAAATTACTCAAAAGTAGTGAAAGCAACACATACATCTCTCTTACTCTCTTCGTATGACATAAAATAGATACATTCTGCGTTAAGAAAACATGCACAACATGCTTAATTACTTTTTAAACAGTATTGCCGCACTGATGGCTTTGTTAAAATAAGTGTGATCAAGGCACGGCATCAAGCTCTGATGATTTTTACAGAGATAGTCATACCGGAGGTTAATATGCTAAAGCGTCTACTTTCAGGGCTAGTCATTTTATTTTTTACGGGGTCTGCAATGGCAACTGAAGAACCAGAATACACAGTCATAGAAAAGTCTGAGGCGTTTGAGTTGCGTGCTTATAGCCCTAAAATTGTGGCGGAAACACGGGTGTCAGGGTCGTTAGATGAAGCATCCAGTGCTGGATTTAAGTTAATTGCGGGTTATATTTTTGGCAATAACACGTCGCGTAAAGGTGGCAATGAGAAAATCAGCATGACGGCACCCGTTACTATGGAGCCTACGTCAGAAAAAATCAGTATGACCGCACCGGTGAGCATGGAGCAGACAGGTGGCCAATGGCGTGTACATTTTGTCATGCCCAGCGAATACACTTTAGATACCTTACCTACGCCTAATAACCCTGCTGTGACTATACGTGAAGTGCCTAGCAGCAATTATGCTGTGATTCGTTTTTCTGGCTTCGCCGGGGAAGACAAAATCGCTACCAAAACGGCTGACTTAATGGCATGGCTGGATAGCAAGAACATTACACCTAGAGGCAAGCCTGAACTCGCACGTTACAACCCACCCTGGACATTGCCATTTTTACGCCGTAACGAAGTGATGGTGGCCTATTAGCCACCTACTCTATTTTTGTTAACCAAAGTGCGGATTATACGAGGATAATAGTTTTGATAAATATGATTAGAAGGCTGCCATGGTTTGTGCTGATCATTGGGACACTTACGCTAGGGCTCGCGCCTTTTTCCCCTCAGCCGCATCTTTTTGAAAAAATTCAAATGCTCAGCAATGGCGAGTTATCCCGCAGCATAGATGTTTTTGATCTTTTTATTCATGGGCTTTTCCCGTTATTGCTAATCGTAAAAATCGCCTTATCTTCTTTCAGGGCTAGAAAAAAGCCTTAAGTTAGCTAGTCGCCTTATTTAGGAGCCACGCTTAAGAAGCGACTTGTTCAGATTTTTTTAGCTCTGAATACCATAATTCCATAAAATCCTGAGTTATTTTTTGTTCTATATCCAGTGCTTGGTCTGAAGGACAAAAAATCGTCACACTCGCTGTATTTTTCCCAATATCTGATGTCGAAATAGTGACGGTAGGGGCTGGACCGGCGATCGTCACATCTAAACGTTTCTCTATTAAAGAATTATACCTGTGTGCAACTTCATAGAAATCCTGACAGTGAAGCGCTGCTCGTTCCAGTAACTCATCCCTAAATAAAAACAGGTTTACGCGCTGATTACGGGTGAGCGTGAAAGTGTGTGTCGCATACCGTTTCATAAAGTTGAGATTTTTTATGGTATTTAAAATCAACAGACTATTGGGTAAATAAAGCGTTTTTCCTGTATGGCTGTACGAATCGATATCAACCTCTAATAAGGTTAATTTTGCCCAATTAGTTTCTGTTACCTCTCCATAATTACTGCCCACCTGAATCCAGTCTCCCACCTGAAATGGCCTTGATGCAATGATATAAATATAGCCAATAATACATTGAATAAATTCACGCGTAGCGATAACAATAGCGACAACAAACGCAGCTACGGACAATGCAAATTTTTGTAATTCATCCGACCATAAGACAAAAAATAAAACAATAACGGTCAGGTTAATTAAGTTTTTAATTAGATTGATCAGAGAACGTCCATCTTCCCCTTTCGCTTTACTTCGTCTTCTTATGACTTTTACAAACATCAACTTCAACAAATAAGCTAAAACAATAAACGTCAGCGAAGAAAGCAACTTGTGGTCAACAAGCACCTTAAAAATATCAAACTCGATCATAGATTATCCCAATTTTTCATATACTTATAAAACAACATGCAGTTACAGTAGAAATATTAAAGTCAATCATAGAAAACTCAAAAACCGACCACATCCGTTACAATCGCCAGTATAACGACCCCTGAAAGTGCAGGATAGCTATCTATTGAAGTATTTAAAATGAAGACAAGGAGAAGCCCTGCGTTACGAGACATCAAAGCACCCTAAGCCCCACCACATCAATCCTCACCCTACCTTTACAACCGTTTTTTCTTCAATAAGCCAGGAATGAGTCGAAAGTTCTCGTGAACATAAATCCCGACTTAACTGCTACTATTTGATTGATATGCCTCTGCGAAATAGCTTTTGGATCGCTAACGATCCTACGCGGTATGCTTTTAGGTTTTAATCGCGTGGGATGGTACAAAACAGGTATTATTCCTGTACTCTTTACTATCAATAACTCACTAAAAGAAGGAAAAGTTATGTCGCTTCGTATCAATGATGTTGTCCCTGATTTCTCGGCTGAAACCGATTTAGGTACTATTAATTTTCACGAATGGATTGGTGACAACTGGGCTATTTTATTTTCTCACCCTAAAGACTTCACGCCGGTATGTACAACTGAGTTCGGTGCGGTGGCACAGCTGAGTGCAGAGTGGGTGAAACGCAATACTAAGGTGATTGGCGTATCTGTTGATGGTGTGGAAGACCATAAAAAATGGAAAACGGATATCGAACAGGTTGCTGGTGCTAAAGCCGGCTTCCCTATTATTGCGGACGAGACCCTGCAAGTTTCCAAGCTTTTCGACATGCTGCCGGCAGAAGCTTATTTGCCGGACGGACGGACGCCAGCAGATAGCGCTACCGTACGTGCTGTATTTATCATTGGTCCGGATAAGCAGCTTAAGCTGTCTATGACCTATCCGATGAATGTCGGCCGCAACTTTGCCGAGGTCCTGCGTGCTTTAGATGCTTTGCAAACAGCAGCTAAAAATGGTGTTGCTACACCGGCTAACTGGGTTGTTGGTGAAGATGTAATTATCCCGCCAACAGTGAGCACTGAAGATGCGACAGCCAAGTTCGGCGCCTTTGAAACCGTGTTGCCATACTTGCGTAAGACCTCTTTAAAGTAGCAATATAAAATAACGACAATCACTTCATCACGAGCCTACCCCAGTAGTGTTAACTGCAAAGCGTCGTTAACACTGAACTGGGTCAAGGCTCGCGCATCAGTATCTATTGACTCGCTGTACTAACAACTCCGCGTGCGTTTTCCGTTGGAGAATGAGCCCCTGTTTCACCACTAGAATTTAGGAACATACGATTAAGTTAACAACTAGCTGACAAAAATCTATAAATCCCCCAAGCAACAACTACTTGTTATATCTGTGCCCATTTCTTCTGTTTTTTAACTGCTTTTCCGCATTTGTCGGCTGGTTTGCCGTCACTCATTTCAGACCGCGATGCTGCTGTGGTCGTGAGGCTATGCGTAATACCTGTGCGTGCATCCACACCAACATGAGCTTTCACCCCAAAGTGCCATTGGTTACCTTTTTTGGTCTGATGCATCTTCGGATCGCGTATTCCCACTTTATTCTTGATCGAGTTCAGTGCTTCAATGATGGTGGCATCCATGAGAGAGCCTTCTTTCAGTAACACACCGGCTTCGAACAGCCACCTCACTACATCATCAAAAATAGTGCGAGCGAGATTCTGCCGCTCTAATAGATGACGGAAGTTCATGATGGTAGTGTGATCTGGAATAGAACGGTCTAACGATAAACCAACAAACAGACGCATAGAAGCAATCTCGTAAAGCGCGTCGTCCATGGCGGGATCGCTTAAGCGGACCGGCCTTGATAGTGGATACACAGCCAATAGGGTCTTTGCTGATGCGCTTGGTGTCAGTATTTTTTACATATAAAACTAAGAAAAATTTAATTGATATTTAAGTATTTGTAATAATAAGATATTTATTAATTGGCTTGATTTTTGCAATATTTAACTAAATGAAAAAACGGGAAATGACAATGAAAATCTTAACCGTACTTGCCAGATCTACTCTACTTATTACAGCACTTGGTGCTTCTTCAATGGCTAATGCAACAGCAGTTACTGACACTGTGTCGGTCGATGGAATAAATTGGGCTCAAACATCTTTATTTGCTAATTTATCTTGGGATCAAATGAATACGCAATGCCCAACTGGGGTATGTGGTGTTAGCAGCAGTCTCAATGGTTGGGATCTCGATGGCTATTCGTGGGCGACAGCAACTCAAGTAGGCGATTATCTATTTTCGTCAATAACGCCTCACTCTGGTGGCATCGGATCTTATTCTGAAGCCTATTCTACTTGGGCATCGGCTATATTTTCTACGACAGGTTTCAACCAAACAGGTGCTAATAGTTTTGGCAAGTGGATTGGAGGATTAACTTCTGACTTTCGGTCTGCCGGAGTAGTAGACGAATACGGACCATACAATAATACTGATACGGTTCTTACTGATCAGCTTATATCTGATTCATCTAGTATTTCAGGAGGCGGCTGGTTTTACCAGACAGCGCCTGCTACCGTTCCAGAACCTGCTACCGTCTGGATATTCGGTTCTGGACTTTTAGGCTTAATTGGTTTTGCCAGAAGAAAAGAAGCATAGCGATTAAATATCAATCAAATGCGGCCTTAACCGTCTGCTAGATTGCCACCCCTACTCCACCCTCTGGAAGTTAACGCCATGAAATTAGTCGTCGCGGTTCTCCTGTTCGCACTACTCTACCCTGCAGCAGCCTTCTCCGGGGAGGACGCCCGTTTTGACGAGGCTGTGACTTACCTGAATGAGAATGAAGTACAGTCAGCTGTTATCCTACTCAAGAATATTTTGCAGGAGAACCCAGATAATCTGAAAGCGCGAAATCTTCTGGCATATGTATATATGAAAACGGGCCAGTTCATATCCGCTGCCAAGGAATACGGACATGTTGTACGCCTAAGCCCCGGCTCCAACGAAGCCCTGCTTATGCAGGCCGAAATGTATCAGCTATATGGTGACTATGCCTCGGTTCTGAAATTACTGGATCCGGAGTTGATTTTTGAACCCAAGCAGAAGGCTGAGGCGCATGCAATACTTGGGTTGACTTACATGGGATTGAAAAACGAAAAAAAGGCGGAAGCAGAGTTTGTGCTCGCAATAGATAGTGCGGAATCCCCACGTGCATACGCAGGCTACGCAACCTTGGCTATGTTTCGTAGAGATTATGTTAATGCTCATGAATATGTAGATATTGCGATAAAATCGTCATCCGGGGATGTTGGGCTCACCACTAAGGCAAATATATTTTTGAGTGAGGGTGACTACGCCAAGGCACTTGTCACCTATGAGCAGGCAGAACAGAAACGGGGGCCAACCTATAATATAAATCTGGGAAAGACAGAGGCCCTTTATCATCTCGGTCGCTATGAAGATGCTGATAAATACATAGATCAATATATTGAGATACAAAAATACGATGTTAGGGCAAATTACCTTAAGGCGGTGATCGCGCTTGCCTCCGGTGATTTTAGTGCGGCAAAAGAGGCCACTGATAGAAGTCTGGCTACAGGTATCTTTCATTATCCAACCTACCTAGCGGCGGGATACGCAAATTATTTAGATCAAAACCTGAATCAGGCTGAGCGCTACTTGAGCATCTTTCTTTCGCAGAACCTGGGAGCAGATACAAACAAGGTCGAACGACTGCTAGCAAATATCTACTTTGAATTGGGTCAGCCGGAGTCGGCTGTAAGTCTCATAGAAAAACTGACCAGTAGAGAAAACTACAAGACTGCAGTGGCCGTAGCCTTTGGAGAAGACGCTCGCGAAAAATTTGATCAGGATATCCAATTATTAGACAGGCAGACCCTGGATCGATTGCAAACGAAGCTCGCTATCGGGAAGTTTCTTCTGGGTGATGCGGACGCGGCGATAAGAGAACTTACACAGGCCCTTCCAAATGCTGAACTGAAAGAGCCGATACTTACCCTGCTTGTACTCTCATATTTACAGGCTAATAACTCTAAGTACGCATTGGAAGCTATTGATGCGTATATCGAGGAAAATGAGTCTGCTTATGTATATTTTCTTAAAGCTGAGGTGCTGCGTTCTCAATTTAAGTTAAAAGAGGCTGGCGAGGCGTTTGACAAGAGCCTTGCGGCAGAGCCCGATTATGTATCCGCATTAATTGGTAAGAGTAAGGTTGCTCTCGGGCAGGGGAAGATCGTCGAGGCGAAGGAGTTGTTGAATCGTGCTAAACAACAAGACCCATCTAATCCAGCTACTTACATTCAACTGGCGGAAATTGCAAAGATGCGGCGCGAGTATGTCGCGCTGAAAGATATTATCGAGGAAGCTGCCAGCTTGACGCAAAAAGAGCCTGAAATAGTCGTGATGTTAACCAATTACTACTTAGCGATGAATCAGGTGGACACGGCAATGAAGGTCATACAGGCGCCTTATGAGGCAATGCGTGATAACCCCATGCTGGTGTCTTCTTTCGCGAGAACGATGATCGCTGCCGGTCAATACGAGCAGGGCCTTCCGTTGCTGGAGAGACTCGTTCAGGCCAATATCGGACGCTCGGACCATACCGTGTTGCTTGCTGAAACGCTTGCCAAGCTCGGGCATGCCGACACTGCACTGCTAAAGCTGGACTCGGTGCTCGTCAACCATCCCGACCATACATTCGCAATTTATAAGAAAGTGGATGTTCTCCTGGAGTCCGGCCAGATTGAAAAGGCCCGCTCTTTTTCTCATTCGCTCAGTTTAAATCCTCAAACGGAGGACCTGTCGTACCGGGTAACAGGTGATATTGAATTTCATCAGGGCAATTGGGCGGAAGCGGTCCGTAACTATAAACGTATACTGACCAGCATCTCTGATCCCGCGCAAGTGCGTAAACTGGTTCAAGCGATGAATCTATTGGGTGAGACTGAAGAGTTAGAGGGTATCCTCAGGGATTATGTCCGAAACTATCCACAGGATCTATCTTGGCGCAATGAATTAGCGATCCTGCTGATGCAGCAGCTGAGATATGAAGAAGCTCAAAAGCACTACCTGGTGATCTTAGAATCGAACCCCTCCAATGCTAAAGTGCTTAATAATCTGTCATGGATATACAGCCAAGACAAGAAAACGCTACGCAAGGCCCGCGAGATGTCTAGCCTGGCGGTAAAATTCGCTCCATCGTCTGCACCTATTCTGGATACTTATGGCTGGATACTTTACCTGTCAGGCGACTTGGATGAATCGTTGGTATATGTCGAGAAAGCCTGGCAAGAAAACCCTGAAAATCCGACTATGGGCTATCATTATGCCGTTTTACTCCATGCAACCGGAAAATCCACCCGGTCTAAGGAATTACTGGTTGAGTTAGTCGACAGCGAGTATGACTTTCTCGAAAAAAGTGATGCGGTAGCTCTTTACAAGAGTCTGTAGTGGATAAGAAACACCACGATAGAAATAGTATCATATTGTGTGTTGCTGATTTTTTCCTCACCTGCGCCGGCGGCACTAGCGGTAGCTACGCCGCAGTTCGAAACGCAAAGCCTCAACAGGTCGCGCTACTGAAGCCCTTCAAGGAGGGTTTTTTATTGGATGTGATTTGGAATCGAGTGAGTCTCACAATAGGCGAAAGCAGTCATCCAGGTGAAATTGGCTTCATACCTCTTTCTGCCTCTCGGATAAATGTCAGTTTTTTTTACAGTAAATAATTGGATTTCTAGTCATATTCTAAGGAGTATGGTACCTGTAACGGCCACTAACGCAGCAAAATAGACATGCTGGATGCCAATAGTCGCGTATAAGCAATAATAAATGATGTCAATATTTTTTACACTATTAGAAATACCTGGTTCAGTAAAAAATGACTCCCCCCGTTAATCATGAGGTTGCCGGGGCTGGCTCGATTATTGCTATAAGTTTAGTACGGTATAGAATTATTCATTCTCCTTGGTTCTTTCTTGGGCATCGCGTCTCCCCACACCGTGACAAAACCTCAACTGCCCTAAAGCAAACGCAGCATCATGCGGTTAACAGGGGCAAAACTAGCATTAATCGCTACAAGGAACACAGGCTTATGAAAACTATAATAACCATTCTATTGCCTTTAGGGATCACCACCCCCGCATGGGCAGGCCGGATCACACTGAAAAACCTCAAATCAATTGCTGCTGGCCTATTTATGGCCGTTACAGCCGTGGTAATGACGGCTACCCCGGTGATGGCAGCCCCGACTACAGCTCCGACGTTTCTTAACCCCGGTGATCAATATCGGTTAGCGTTCCTAACCCAAGGAAAAATTAACGGGAATTCCTCCGCAATATCTACATACAACAATTTCGTTACCAGCCAAGCCAACACAGAAGCTGCACTCGTGGCTCTCTCAACTACCTGGACCGCAATCCTCTCAACCAATGGGAGCGATGCCCGCGTCACCACTGGCACCGCGTCTGGAGTCGGCGTTCCGATTTTTTTGCTAGACGTCGCGTCTACCAGAATTGCTGACAACAACGCGGACTTGTGGGACGGATCTATCTACAATCCGTTAAACATCAATCAATACGGTGACTTGAATCCCGCAACCGTAGCTTGGACGGGTAGTGAAAGTAATGGTTTGCGAGCACCGGGTCAAAGCGCACTCGGCAATAGCATAAGCCGCATAGGTATAACGACTGCAGTTAACGGCACTTGGATATCTAACCAATGCTGCTATGCAGGCATTGGTTTTCAGGGTGCCAGTCAGTTGTCAATATATGCGCTATCCGGTGTGCTTGAGACTCCCGCAGCGACAGTTCCGGAAGCGGGATCCTTAAGCTTACTGACCTTGGGGCTGGCCGGACTTTGGATCGTACGACGTAAGCGGATTGGCAAGAGGGATCTCTCCCACGAGCCCTTGTTCATATCAAAACCTTTAATCGTGGCGTAGGCTGTTTTCATCGGTTTGAAATCCTCGCACCGGATTTCAAACCGTTTCAGCTTACCATTGTCGGCTTCTACTCTTATTATTGAGGTACTTGACCTGCAGGCGTTCTACATCCTCCGGGCATTATAAAATTTCACCGTTAGCCTTTCCCCGGTAAAACGGAAATCACTCCAGACAATACACCAACCTATAGTTTACTCCGATGTGTCGGACACATTATTAAGAGTAGATAATCTACTTTAAAGGAAACTACAAGACTGCAGTGGCCGTAGTCTTTGGAGAAGAAGCTCGAGATCGGGAACTTTCTTCTGGGTGATACGGACGCGGTGATAAGGGAGGTTGCGCGGACGATGCTCCCCCCCTCCCCCGATTCTACGCGACAACTGCGGGACACAGACTCTATGCAGTGTGTGCCACATAGAGGTGACAATTCGGTCGAATGGATTGTGAGTAATACAGATAAATGATCCATTTTTAACACTGCTAAATGACAAGTCAAAGAATTAGCTAATTCTAGGGAACCTGCTAACAAGCACTTATCCCTGCTCTAAAGGTCGCGTAGTTAGGACGCTGCAAAACTGAATTAGGGACTTGTTCGTACCTTCCATGGAATATTCGTCTGTTTCAGGTCGGGAAAATGAACCAGAAAAAGAGTTAGTTTATATAGTTGCTTAAAATCGATAAATATAATGATTTTCCGCAACTATATATGAAAATTGTGAGGTACAGTGGATCGACAGTGATACATAGTAAGTCCTTCAAAATGATAAAAAGCCGTTGGATTTTGCTCTTTGATCGCTATTTTTAGCCAACAATTCTTTGCCTCTCAATGAGGTGTGAGGCCTTTTAGATACTTTAGGAATCGCCTTTGATGGCAGTGATCGAAGTTCAATCAGCTAAAACAAGGAGAAGTTTTAATGCCTACCACCTCGCATCAACCATACCATCCGATCATCTACGTGCGCGGTTTCGCAGCTACGCAGGGCGAGATCGAGGAGACCGTCACCGACCCGTACATGGGCTTTAACATCGGTTCGACCAAGGCCCGCACGGCCTGGACCGGCGACTTGAAGCGATTCTTCTTCGAGTCGCCGCTTGTGCGTCTGATAACCGACCACGACTACCACGATGTATTCGAGAACGGCGAGGATCTCGTGGCGTCCGACCGACCTGATTGCATCATCCCGTATCGGAGCATCATTATCTACCGCTACTATGATGAGGCCAGCAAGGACTTCGGCACAGGCGAAACGCCGCCTATCGAACATTTCGCCAAGGGGCTGAGCGAACTGATATTGCGCCTGCGCGACAAGATCTGCGCCAATCCGAAGAACTCAATGACGCCCGAGGACTTCCGAGTGCATCTCGTGGCACACTCCATGGGCGGGCTGGTATGCCGCGCGTTCCTGCAGAACACGAAGCTGGGCAGCGAGGCTGCACGCGGCGCAGTGGACAAGCTCTTTACCTATGCCACTCCTCACAACGGCATTGATATGCGTATCGTGCGCAATGTGCCAGGCTGGCTTTCCTTCGGAGATGCGAACAACTTCAACCGCAAGCGGATGGCTGGGTACCTAGGTCTGTCCGAGGATGATGACGTCTCGATCGTGAAGAACTTTCCACCCGAACGCATCTTCAACTTAGTGGGCACTAACCCCCGCGACTACGCCGCGGCCGGCGGAATCTCGGCCTGGGCAGCGGGGGACGCGAGCGATGGGCTCGTGCGCATTGAGAATGCAACCACGCATGGCTTGGGCTCTGATGGCTTAGACGTGAGCTCACCGCGCGCCTTCGTTCACCGAAGCCACTCTGGTCCCTACGGAATCGTAAACTCCGAGGAGGGCTACCAGAACCTCACGCGCTTCCTTTTCGGTACGCTGCGCGTCGATGGAATCCTCGATATAGACGACATATCCCTGCCGATAGAAGTGCAGAAAGCCTTCAAGGCGGGCAAGGAATTACGCGCGTCCTACCAGTTCGAGGTCGCCGTCAGCGTGCGTGGTTGTCAGTGGCAGATGACGCGCCGCGAGGTCCGCGAGAACTCTGCAATCTTTCGTAGTTACGGTGACCTATTCCCCGGCGATGATCGAACTGAACGCCTACCGAATCGCGCTAAGAGCCCGCACCTCTTCTCCATATTTCTCGACTCAAGCAAGAGCGTTAAGACGTCGGGAGCGGTCAGCTTCGCGTTCGATATCAAGGTGCTCGTGCCTGACTACGAGGTCGATGGCCTGCTCTTTATGAAACGCCACTACGAGGGTGGCTACATCCTGCGCGAGCTCATCATGGTCGAGGCTTTCCCCGACGAGACAGCGCTCGGAGGTTGGCGCATAAAATATGGCTACCAAGAGGTCAACCCCGGCAAGCCGGGCATTGACGCAGTAACACGCAAGCTCGAAGGTGAAGAGGACAGGGGCATAGTCTTCGAAATTCCCGTTGCCCAGAATACGCGTCCGGGCGTGAAAGGAAAGTTACGCATTGAGGCTCGACGGTAATTATCAATCTGGTAACTACATGGGCAATGGCCACATTTCGTTTGCGCCAATATGAGCGGGCTAATAGGGTAGCCGAGGTATCTAACCCTCAGCCCCCATAAGCCCCTGGCGCCGGGGTGGCTGTCGGGAGTGCGGCGAAGATAACAGCGCGGCGCTGACGGGTCTCTCCTCCCCTGCCCCGATTCTACGCGACAACTGCGGTGACACAGACTCTAGGCAGTGTGTGTCATTCGCAGGTGTTTCAGGGGCGTCGAACAGAGTCACGTACACGCTATAGGCCATAGCGATTCACGCGTTAGTCTAGGTATGGCTTGATTCAAATTTATTGCACAATCTTGGTCGAGGGATGTTAGTTGCCTAAAATGGCTTTAAAAAAATCTCAGTGCCCGCTCATAAACACCAATGCCCACCCTGTAACTCATAAGCCCTGCCAGAGTATTGCGGTCTTTTGCCACATTTAGATGTGTTTCACCAAAGGTGATCAAATAGCTTGCCAGAGAATCACCGTTCCATTTCACCAGAATTCGCAGCGGTTTGACGCTACCATCCCGGTCCCGTGTGGTATCTGTTTGGAACTGTCTATCTTCGGTACGGAGGGTCTTGCTGGAGTAGCCATTATGGCTATTATCAGACGGGCTTTAACGTGTTTATGATGATCATCTAGTAAGGTATTAAGTGGGGTTTCTACGGTAATTTTGGTTAACATCTGCCTGAAGTCATTCAGGTCACTTTGTAGTGATCAGAGGCTTCGAGTTTTTCCCAGAACATACTGCCTATCATCATCCATTGCTGGTCCAATGATAGGCAGTTAAAAAGAATTATTTACAGGATCTTACTCGGGCTTCCTATTATCAAGTGCCCTTGAAAAGGACGACTACCAAACATGATCCAGAGCTTATTATGTTAACTTCTAGGGGCGTCCAAAAACTGAGTTGGTATTAAGTCCTCAATGTACTTTGCAATACTAATAGCAAGTAAATCATTTCCCCTATCAGCTACGACTTGAAGTCCGACAGGTAAACCGTCAAGCACCCCACAAGGTATAGACAATGCGGGTTGCTGAGTAAGATTGAACGGGTACGAGAAAGGCGTCCAATCAGTCCAATGCTCTTGGTAAGCTGACTCTGTATTTTGACCTGCTTTAAATGCAGTCCGCGGAAGTGTAGGTGTAATTAAAATATCGTATTTCGAATGAAACTCCTGCATAGAGCGCCCTAACTCGGCTCTTTGGTCAGAGGCCTTCATATAGTCCACAATATCAATTTTACTTCCTTCGATACCTATTTGTAGAAAACCTGGATCCAGAAGCACACGTTGTTGCTCGTTAAAAGTTGAAACAACTTTCGCGGCCCCCGCAAACCAAAGGGTTGAAAAAGTATCGATAGGGTCCTTAAAGCCAGGATCGATCAGGTCAACTTCTGCACCCATTTCTTTAAGCGCATTCACCGCACAGTCGACAAGCTTAAGCACACCCGCATCTACATCGATATACCCAAGGGTTGGACTGTAAGCTATTTTCAGGCCCTTAAGAGGGAGTTTTTTTTGATCGCTCCAACTACCGTCGAAAATACGCGTTGAGTACCAATCCCTTAAATCTGGCTTCGCTATAACATCCATCATCAACAAACTATCTTGCACTGTTCTGCTAATTGGTCCGAGATGAGAAAGAGTAGTCATTGCACTTGCCGGCCACTGAGGGACGAAACCAAAAGTCGGCTTTATACCAAATACACCGCAAAAAGAAGCGGGGATTCGAATAGATCCACCTGCATCACTGGCTTGATGTAAAACCCCCATATTTAAAGCCGCGGCTGCAGCCGCTCCGCCGGAAGAGCCTCCAGATGTGAGTGTTGTATTCCATGGATTTCTTGTAACTCCGGTGAGAGGACTGTCAGTAACGCCCTTCCAACCGAATTCTGGTGTTGTCGTTTTACCCAGTATTACAGCGCCTGCTTGCCGCATTTTTTGTGAAAAGGGAGCATCAACATTAGCTAAGTTTTCTGAACTGGTAAGTGAACCGCTGCGGTGAGGCCACCCAGCAACAAGCGTTAAATCCTTGATTGAACTTGTCACTCCATCAATTTTACTAAGGGGTTCGCCCTTGAACCAACGCTTTTCCGATTCTTTTGCAGCGTTGAGCGCATCCTCCTCAGCAACAAAGCAGTATGCATTGACTGAAGGATTGCATTTGGCAATTCGCTCCAGCGAAGCTTTGGTCGCTTCTACAGGAGAAAGCTTTTTAGTTTCAAATAGATGGGAAAGTTCGACCGCCGTCATATCTGCGACATTCGTTTTACGAGCTTTAGTCATGTACTGCTACCCCCGCAGACGAGAGTAAAACGTTAAGTAGAACAGACGCCCCTGCTCCAAGATCCTCAGCTTTAGCCCTTTCTAGCTCATTGTGACTAATCCCCCCCTCGCAAGGGACAAAAATCATTCCTGCAGAAGTAACCTCTGCCATAAAGATGGCATCGTGCCCCGCGCCACTAACAACATCCATATTCGGATACCCTAACTTAGAAGCAGCATCTCTGACGTTACTAACACATGTGGAATCAAACGCTATCGGAGGGAAGTCTGCTGTAGGGGTAATGATTGTTTGAACGCCGTACTTTTTATCTAAAGAATTGATTTTACTACGCAGGTCTTGAACCATTATTTCAAGGACATCGGATTCCAAGTGCCGAAGATCTGCAGTCATTTTAACTCGACCGGGTATAACGTTTCGTGAACTAGGAAAAACGTCAAAACAGCCAACGGTTCCACGCCCATGGGGTGTGTTTTTTATCGCTAGCTCATTTATAAACAGTATTAATTCTGCGCCCGCAAGGGAAGCATCTTTTCGAAGGTGCATCGGAGTTGGACCAGCGTGAGCCTCTACACCTGTTATCTCAATATCAAACCACTTTTGGCCTAGAGCGCCAATAACAACCCCTACTTGCTTTCGCTCATCTTCTAATACAGGTCCTTGCTCAATGTGAGCTTCATAGTACGCGGCAGCTTTATGACCAATATGACTTTTAGTTCCGTTGTAACCAATTGCATCCAGCGCTTCTTTCACTGAGATACCCGCATCATCTTTTGTCGACAGCGCGTCATTTAGTGAGAACTTACCCGTGAATACACCAGAACCCATCATACATGGCGGAAACCGCGAACCTTCTTCATTTGTCCATGCCACAACTTCGATCGGAGCATGAGTCTGAATGTTAAGGTCATTTAGCGTGCGAATCGCTTCTAAACCAGCCATAACCCCAAAGCATCCATCAAATTTACCACCTGTTGGCTGAGTGTCTATATGGGACCCGGTCATAACGGGAGGCAAATCATTGTTTAAACCGGGTCTTCTAGCAAAAATATTACCTATTTCATCGACAGATACGGTGCACCCAGCTTCTTCACACCACGTTTTAAATAAGTCACGCCCTTGTTTGTCTAACTCAGTTAAAGCCAAACGATTTAAACCGCCTTTAGAAGTATGTCCAATTTGACCATGCGTCATCAGACAGTCCCAAAGACGTTCGGTATTTACTGTGATCCTTCCGATACTCGGTGATAACTCAGATGTTTTCATAATAGGTCACCTCTACTAAACAGCAAGATATCGGTTCTTGATGTCGTCTTGTTTGCTAAATTCGGTTTGAGAGCCCTGATAAACAATTTCACCAAGCTCAACTACATAATGTTTGTCCGCAAGCTTCTCGCATACAGATAAGTTTTGTTCGACGAGTAACACACCCACTCCTGCTGCACGAATTTGACCTAAAATTTTCACAATCTCATCAACGATGACGGGGGCTAGACCTTCTGTTGGCTCATCAAGGAGAAGAAATTTCGGGTTATTTACAAGTGCTCGTGCAATCGCGAGCATTTGCTGCTCACCACCAGACAGCGCGTTACCACCGTTCTTTCTTCGCTCCTTTAGACGTGGGAACATTTGATAAATATCTTCAACAGCCCAAGGGCTTTTTTTGTTGATGGCAATCATAAGATTTTCTTCAACTGAAAGAATTCCGAAGATTCCACGATGTTCTGGCACTAAAGCGATGCCTCGACGAGCTATCTCGTATATTTCTTTGCCTACAAGATTCTCGTCATCTAACAAGATAACCCCTTGTTGAGCTTTGACGATGCTTACAATCGTCTTAAGTGTCGTAGTTTTACCGGCGCCGTTTCGTCCCAACAGCGTTACAATTTCTCCCGATTCAACCGCCAAATCAATTCCGTTCAAAATATGGCTTTTACCATAATAAGAATGCAGATTATTGATAACTAATCTACTCATGGCCACTTTCTCCTAGGTATGCTTTCTTAACCTGCTCATCACCTTTCACTTCCTCAGGGGAGCCTTCAATTAATATATTGCCTTGGTGCATCACCGTGATTCGATCGGAGATTGACATGACCAGTCTCATATTGTGTTCAATAAGCATCACAGTATGATCTTTTCCAAGCTCCGAAATTAAGCCTGTCATTATCGGGATATCATCTACGCCCATCCCTGAAGTAGGCTCATCAAGTAGAAGCAGTGATGGAGAGCCGCACAACGCCATACCAACTTCAAGGACACGCTGCTGTCCATGCGAAAGCTCACCCGCTTGTCTGTCAGCGTATTTCTCTAATTTAATTCTTTCTAAAACCTCATCCGCCTTAGCGACATTAGCTTTGTTGGCAGTTTCGGGCACCCAAAACTTTAGTGCATTCAGACCGTCTCGACCTTGCGCGGCTATTCTTAGATTCTCTCGCACGCTTAAATTTTGAAAAAGGCTTGTGATTTGAAACGAACGAGACATCCCTTTAGATACTCGCTTATGCGCCGCCAGAGATGTCAGGTTCTCCCCGTTAAAATGGATGCTTCCACGAGTCGGTTTCCTTTCACCTGTTAAGCAATGAAATAGAGATGTTTTCCCTGCACCGTTTGGTCCTATTACGGTATGAATGGATCCTTTTCTTATTTTTAAGTCAACATTCCCAACAGCAGAGAATGCTCCATAATCCAATCCCAAACTTGAAGTTTCTAATAAATAACTTGAGTTCATTTTGTCACCTCCGAGGTGACATTTGTCTTAACTTTTTTCCACGGAAATTTGGAAGTCAAAGAAAGAATTCCACCCCATAGTCCACCTGGAAGAAATAAGACAACAGCAATAAGCACAGCGCCTAAAATCATCATCCATCTAGGCCAGATAGATGAGAGAAGATCACCCATCAACACGATCGATCCAGCTCCCAAAATTGAACCAATTAACGAGCTAGTCCCCCCAATAATTGTCATAATCAAGATGTTTTCTGACATGAGAAGCTCGACATTCGAAAGAGGTGCGAAATTTAAAAGCATCGCGTAGAGTGCTCCAGCAAGACCAGTGATCGCACCGGAAATAACGAAAGCGACAAGCTTAAAGTGGTTTGTAGAAAACCCTACAGCCGATGATCGCCCCTCGTTTTCTCTGATAGCAACAAGTGTCGTTCCAAATGGAGAATGTATAACTCTTCGAGAAAACACGAAGACAATTGCAAAGACTGCTGCCACAAAAATATAGAATGCTTCACTGCTTTGTAGGTCGCTGATGGTCATTCCGAAAAGTGTTAATGCAGGCCGAGGAACATCCAATAATCCGTTGTCTCCACCTGTCCAATCACTGAACGTGTAAGCAAGGAAATACGCCATTTGAGAAAAAGAAAGCGTGAGCATTACAAAGTAAATACCCGTTCTTCGTATGGCTAACGCGCCGACGATTAAAGCGAGTAATGCTCCCACTAGAATGGCTGTGATTAAAGCACTAATCAGCCCAAAATTAAGATGAAGCATGACTAATGAAGCACTATAGGCCCCGCCTCCAAAAAAGATACCTTGTCCGAATGATAAGAGGCCTGTGTAGCCCAGCAGTAAGTTGCAAGCCAATGCAGCCAAAGCAAATATCAGTATTTCCGTAGCAAGGGTAACGGAAGGTAGTAATATCGGCATCAACACCATAAGAGCCAAGGCAATTATGGTTACTCCTCCGAATATAGAAGTTTTTTTATTCATATTATGCTCTCCCGAATAGTCCGTATGGCCGCACTAGAATGACAAGAGCCATAGCTGCATAAATCATCAAGCTGGCACCCTGTGGCCAAAGTGTGCTCATTACACTTTGCACGATCCCCACGAGTAGTCCGCCGACTAACGCTCCCGTAAAAGACCCCATGCCTCCTATCACAACGACAACAAACGCAATCCCAAGTACTTCTGGGCCAACAAATGGGTGAATGCCTTTTATTGGCGCTGCTAGTACACCGGCAAGACCGGCAAGACCAACACCCAATGCAAAAGTGATAGAAAACAGGCGATGAGTATGTGTTCCGAGTAAGGAAACTGTTTCGGCGTCTTCACTACCGGCACGCACAAGTGCACCAAATTTAGTTTTATCCAGTAGATACCAAACAAGAAGAGCAACCACGGCCGCAAAAGCGATGACAAATAGGCGATACTGTGGATAGTAAAACTCACCTATTGCTATTACACCTTTAAGTGAATCAGGTGGAGAAATGCTTTTCCCGATAGGTCCCCATATAGAAATACAAAGTTCTTGAATAATTAAGGCAACACCTAATGTCACCAAGATTTGGTACATATGAGGAAGATGGTAGACCCTTTTTATCAACGTTCTTTCGCATACCCATGCAAAAAATGCGATACAAAGAGGTGCAATGATAAGAGCTAGCCAGTAGTTTCCTGTAATACTTACTGCCGTATAACTTAGATATGCCCCTAGAAGATAAAAAGCTCCATGAGCAAAATTCACAAAGTTAAGTAGTCCAAAAATGATTGAAAGCCCCACCGATATGAGGAAATAAATCATTCCAAGCCCTATCCCATTTACTACCTGAAATAGATACAGATTCATAGTTCACCTCTAACAAGAATGAAGCGCCACTCACTATTAAAACAAGTGGCGCAAATCGTTTTACATGCCTTT
Organism: Neptunomonas antarctica; assembly: GCF_001305295.1. Lineage (GTDB taxonomy): Bacteria > Pseudomonadota > Gammaproteobacteria > Pseudomonadales > Balneatricaceae > Neptunomonas > Neptunomonas antarctica. The sequence continues at coordinate 2,040 of NZ_LJSI01000042.1, read as the reverse complement.
ACATTCAAGAGATGACTCATCTGGGAAAGATTTACCGTAGCTCACTATTTCGGCAAAATCGTCTGCATTCTTCATTTCTGAAGGTGACTTTCCTTTTAATAAGTAATAATTTTTGAGGACTTGGTGATCGGCTGCTCGAACAATCTCGGTGCCTGTCGGGCCTTCATAAGACTTACCTTCCAGCACTTTAATAACGTCACTAGGGGTCGTTGTTCCCGCTTCTACTATCGCATCAAGGAGCAGTTTAGTACTGATATAATCCGCAGCTAATGGATAGTTGGGGGTAATGCCATATGTGTCTTTGACTTCTTTGACAAGCTTGTTATTCAGTGGAGTATCAACTGTATGCCAATACTGTGCTCCAAAGTAAACATTCTCTGTTATATCTGCTCCTAATTCCTGGAACTGTTCTAGACCAGAGGACCATGTTACTAGGATGGTCATTTGATTCTTCAACCCAAAATTTATCGCCTGTCGTAAGGCATTAGAGGATTGAGAACCGAAATTTAGAAGTAAAAGAACATCTGGTTTTGCAGCCATTGCATTCGTAACGTAGCCTGAGAACTCTTGCTCTTGCAGAGAGTGGTAGCTATTACCTACATGTTCTATACCAAGCTCATCAAACACAGCTTTAGCATTTGAGAGCAATGCTTCGCCAAAAACATATTGAGGTGTAATTGTATACCAGCGCTTCTTTTCTGGATGTTCTTTTAATAAAGGAACAACGGTCTCTCTGATTGCGCCATATGTCGGCACCGACCAACGGAATGTAGAGGTATTACAATCAACCCCCGTTAGTTCATCAGCTCCTGCTGGAGTAATAAAAACACCCCCTGATTTATTGATCTCCTTACCTATGGCTAAAGAAGTTGACGATAGTGTGCCTCCATTGAAAAATTTCGCTGAATTTTGATTAATCGCCTCCTGTACCTTGCGGAGCGCTTTGCCTGCATTACCTTCTGTATCTATACTCATATAACTTGGTGTTTTCCCAAGTACTTGTCCATATTGCTCAACAGCTAATTTCGACCCCATATCAGCATACTTACCATAACTAGCGAAGCTTCCCGAAAGGGATTTAACCCCATATATAGTCACTGCCTCTTCTTGCGCCATTACAACGCAAGAAGCAGCTGCTATCGAGAATACTAGAGCAGTATTTTTCAAATATTTTTTAATCATTTTCGGATCCTTTTGTTATTTTATCATTTCGCCAAAAAGCTTGGCTTTGTGGTGCTCTACATTTTTTTCGAAATTTCTCCGTCAAGTGCAACAAAGTGCACTTCCGCTTCACACATGTGCTCCGCCATAAGCGTTCGCACCTGTTCTTTATCTTGTTTTTCATAAGCGTTAATGAGTGCGTAGTGATAATCGACATTTGATTTAGTGAAGGCGTAGTAATCAATTAAATAAGCTTTTTTTAATACAACAAGATCTCTTAATGATTCATTTAGAAAGCGACCAAAGAAACCTAAAATCGGGTTAGGTGAAGCGTCAGCTAGAACATTATGGAACTCTAACTCGGCTATTTTCTGGAGCCGTTGCTCCTCTTCTGTGGTAGGTTTTTCACTGCACTGATCGGTATATTTTCTAAGAAGTAAAAGTTCTTCTTCAGTTAAATGCCCTACAACGGATACTGCTAACTCAACTTCAATTAGCTTTCGCGTCTGATACAATTGTGCGGCACTTATATGCCGAAAATATAAGTAATTTCGTAGCGCTTTGCTTGCGGGCTCTGTCCCTACTTCGGTAAGCCACGCACCCCCACCTGGACCTGGTTTGGTTTTGATTAATCCTTCTACTTCCAAAGCTTTCAGTGCTTCCCGAACAGTTCCTTTTGATATTCCGTACTGCTCAATCAAATCTCTTTCACTCGGCAACCGGTCTCCAGGCTGTAGCTCTTCAGCCATAATAAGGCGCTTTACTTCATCAACGATCAGGTCCGACAGCTTGCGCTTTTTTTTATTCTTGAATTCAGATGTCATTTCAGTCCCAGAAAAATAAGTTGAAAAACGATCAATATTTAATATAAATAATTAT
>NZ_LJSI01000041.1 GCF_001305295.1 Neptunomonas antarctica | reverse complement strand
GCATTACCGTTTCCAGCCTGAACAACAGTGGTACGCTGCAATCCAATGCAAGCATGAATCTGACGATTGGTAACGGGCTTACCAACTCAGGGACCTTACTGGCGAAAACCAGCCTGAGCAGCAATTCGGGTAGCCTCACCAACTCAGGCACATTGCAAGCCAATCAGGGGAGTACGATTGGTACCGGTGCACTATCTAATACCGGGAAAATTATTGCATCGGACTCATCCAGTGCCGGAGCGACGCTTAATGTTGCCACGTTAAGCAACACGGGCGCTGGGGTTATCCAGTCCGCTCAGAATCTGGCCATTAATGTATCTGGTGGAACGCTGACTAACGCCAAGACCATCATCGCCGCGCGTGATCTGACGCTCACCTCGACCGGTGCCGGCATGACGCTGACCAATCAGAGCGGCGGCTTTATTCAGTCGGGAACCACTAGTGGTGATACGCTCACTATCGGCGGCACGGCGGTGATACTGAACAACAACACGGGCGGAAAGTTGTTGGGTAACCAGTTGGTGATCGCTACAAGTAGCGTCACCAACGCTGGCACTATTCAGGGCGGCACAGCAGCAAGCACTATTACCGCGAGCGGAACTGTCACCAACTCAGGCACGCTGAATCTGTCCAGCACTGGCGCAGGCAGCGGTACGATTAATGCAAATACGATCAACAATAGTGGCACGCTTCAGTCATTAGGTGCAGCCGCGCTCAATGTAGCGACCACACTAAGCAACACTAGTCAGCTTCTGAGCTCAGGTAACATGACGGTGCGGGGGACTGATGGATACTATATCGTTAGCAATTCTGGTCGAATGCAATCAAGTGGATTGATGGATGTTAAGGGTCAGGGTAATGGACGGGGCGTTGACATTACCCTGAATGGCTCAGGTGCCATGGTGGGCCAGAGCATGGATATCAATGCGGGGACTCTGTCCGTCAACAACACCGGTTCCGTGAGCAGCACCGGGGCAATGACGTTGGGTCTTAATAGTCTGAATGTGACATCGGGGGCATCAAAAATATTGGGTAACACGGCTCAGGGCGCAGCCACAACCATTGCCATCACCAACGGATTCACTAACTACGGTGTCGTTCACTCAGGTGGCAACTTAAATCTTAGCGCAGCCGGCATAACCAATGCCGCTGGCGCCGGAATATCGTCGCTGGCTACACTGGATATACGGGCGACCGGTGGCAACCTGAGCAATAGCGCCAGCTTCTATGCTGGCAGCCGACTGGTCGCTAACGCGACGGGCACCTTTACCAATACAACGGCTGGCACAATCGACAGTGATGGGACTATGAGCTTTACCGCTCCGAGATTTGTCAATAATGGCGCCATAACGGCCGTCTCTGATATCTCGTTGAACACCACCACAAGTTTCAAAAATGAGTACAGCGGCGGACTGCCTTCGGTTAGCCTGGATTGGGCAAACGCGACTTATTCGTCAGTCACTAAAATACATGAACATGAAGAGTCTTCGTGTACCGATTGCAACTGGATTAAGACCTATGAAGACACGATCACGGTTAGTGAGAAGTTAAACTCACCTTTGCCACCGACTAAGCCACAAATCCTGTCCGGTAGAAACATGACCATCAATTATGGGGCGGGTACTGCGTCGAATACCGTAGGGCTTCTGTCTGCAGTCAATAACATCACAGTAACGGGAACGGGTTCCTTTACGAATGAGTCATTTGACCTCGATACTTACCAATATAAACGTCACTGGTTCGACTTTTTAGGCGATTGCTTCACTTGTTCCAGCTCGGTCCATTCGTACCGCTATGCCTACAATGATGCCACGTTTGCTGCCGATCCTCATTTCAGTGGTACAGATAGCGATTTGACTTATGGCTCTGCTGGGGCTTGGGCAAAACCATCGACACATACGGCGGCCGGCGCACAAAGTCAGGCATACAAGAAAAATTTTGGGGTTTCATCGACGGCTTTAAACTCAAGCGCAGGACTGTTTGCGGGCGGCACAATTTTGATCAATGGCGGAGCACTGGCAACAAGGGGGTCAACGACCGCCCAGGATCCAGGCTTTTCGACACCCGGCTCGACAGGCAATTCCAGTGTTGGTGGCCCAGCAAACGGAACCACGTCTAGTTCAAGTGGAGTAACTGAAGCAACGACCGCCAGCGGCGCTGCTGCGATCAGTTTCGGTGGTTTGGTGATTGCATTGCCAACCAATCCTAATGGCTATTTCGTGATCAGCCAAAATTCGGGCTCCGGGTTTCTGATCGAAACAAATCCACTTTTCGCTGTTGGATCCAATTTTGTTGGCTCCGACTATATGGCGCAGCGATATGGATATAATCCTGACTTGGTTATTAAACGCTTAGGTGATTCCAATTATGAGGCGTACCTGATTCGACAGCAGCTGATCAGCCAGACCGGCAACAACATCATCAATGGCTACGGTAATGAAGCCGATCAGATGAAACGGTTGATGGATCAGGCAGTCACTGAGGGGAAAAGCGCTGGTTTCATCTTTGGTAAGGCATTAACAACTGACCAAATTGCGAATCTCGAAGGTGATGTTGTGTGGATGGTCGAAACCACAGTAGCAGGACAGAAAGTACTGGCCCCAGTCGTTTATCTTTCTACAGCAACACGAAACGCGATTGTCACTGGTGCTGTGATTGCTGGCAGTAATGTGATTATGGATGTGGACTCCGTAACTAACACGGGCGGAACCATCAGTGGCTCCAATTCGTTGGCGATTACTTCGAAAGGTGATGTAACGAACACCAGCGGTACGATTACGGGCGGCAATGTGGCCGTTACATCGACCGAAGGAAGCATCACGAACCAGACCAGCGCCGAGGGCTTTGGAGACGACAGTGTCTACGTCACCCGGATTGGCAAGCAAGGGGGTATTACCGCAACCGGCGACCTGGCCTTGGATGCCGAAAAAGACATTGTTGTGCTTGGTGCTCAAGTCAAGGCGGGAGGTGATGCGTCGTTGGTAGCGGGTGACAATGTCACCTTCGACACCATTGTTGACAAAACGACGACCTCAACAGCGTCGTCGACTGACTCCGGATTCAGAAAATCGATAACTAACAACACAACGACCACCGAGACTAATATAGGCTCTACGCTGGAGTCAGGTGGTAATCTCAAAATTACGAGCGGCGGTGACACGACTATTGCTGGTAGCGATGCCAGTGTGGGTGGTGATCTGAGTGTTGATGCGGGCGGTGATTTTAACATCTTAGCGCGTCAGGATAAGGTCACCAGCAAGACGGTGACTGAAACCTCTGGTTTGGGTGTGGGTGGCGGCGTTGCCGGTACCGAAAAAACCACCACTGATGATTTCAAAGGTACAAATTCTGGCTCGACATTAACAGTCGGCGGCAGCGCTACCGTCAAGGCTGATAAATCCATGACGGTGCAGGGCTCAGATGTCACGATCGCCGGGGACGCGGATATCAATGCCAAAGAAGGCATTAATATTCTTGATGGTTTAGATGAGACGCGTACCAACACCGTGACAGAAACAACGACCTATCTGAAAATTGATAGTGAAGGTGAGTCTGATTCTTCTTCTGATTCAAGCAGTGGCTCGGAGAGCGGCCTGGGGCGTGCGAATGCGACAGCGAGCGCCGAAGCCAATGCTGAAGCTTCTGGTACATCGGATATCAAGTTTGCAGAAACGACTACAACCTCTACTCAGGCAGGTTCTAACACGAGCGTGTCTTCCAACTTTAAAGTCGGCGGTAATCTAAAGGCTACAACCGAAGGTACGCTGAAGGTACAAGGCTCTAATGTTGAGTCGGGTGGCGATATGGAGCTGGATGCTAAAAACGTAGAAGTACTGACAGGGCGCAATGAAGAGTGGACTAATACTCAAACCGTGCGTACCTCAGTCGGTATTTATAACGAAGGTGAAGCTAACGCTGAAGCCGGTGCGGACGCACAGGCTAAAGCAGGGACGGCGGGTACAGACGCAAGCGCTAGTGCGAACGCCTCTGCTGAAGCAAGTGGTACCACGACTATCGGTGCCAGAACTGAGAACGAAGAGACGACTGACTACTCGCTTACCAATTCAAGCTCCACGTTGAAGTCTGGCGGCAGTATGTCGATCAAGGCAAAAGAGGCGGCTGTATTTGTAGGTGCTGAAGTCGAATCCGGTGGCGACATGAATATCGAAGCCACTGATATCCTCAACATGGCGGCACAAGATATCACGCTGAAAACATCGTCTAAAAAGACAGATACCGCGGGACTTTATATTGATGCGAAAGTGAGTGCTGAAGCCGGTGCTGAGGCGGATGCAGGAAAAATTAATGTCGGAGGCGATCCCGCCAATGGAGAGGCTGGCGGTGAGGTTGGAGCGGATGTAAGTGCTGGTGTGCGTTACAAGACTGAACAGGAATCCAGCGCTGAAGGTTCTGTGACTCAGGTCACATCGGGCTTCAAGTCGGGTGGGAACTTCACCCGTAAGGCAACTAATGAGATTGTTGACCAAGGAACACAGATCGAGGCGGGTGGTGATATCAATCAGTCGGCTCGCGCCATTACAGAAATTGAGGCTAATGATTCAACCTTCTCCAGTAAAGATTCATCCAGCCACGATATGAAGCTTGGCGTTGGTGCTAGTGCCTCTGCTGAAGCGGGTGGTAATGCCAAAGGTGAAGCCGAATCAGATGCAGGTGCAGGCGCAGGCTTACGTGCTAAGTACGAAGGCAGTATTGATAGCGAAAGTGAAAGCACGACAACCGCCGTCACGACTAAATATAAGTCAGGTGGCAGTATTAATTCCAAGTCGGAAGAAAAAACTACGTTAATAGGCACGCAGTTTGAGTCGGGCGGTGATATCAATATCGAAGCAGGTTCCCTGGAGTACAAGGCGGCTAAGGACACGACTAGCATGTCTTCTGATGCTAATAAAATTGATGCAGAGCTCAAAGTCGATGTGGTGGGTAAAGCGGGTGCTAGCCTGGAAGCTTCATATGGTAATGAAGGAGAAAGTGGCAGTACCAGTACGGCGCGGACCGGAGGCATTAATGCCGGTGGAAACCTCACTATTAAGACCACGGGTGATGCCAGTTTTGAAGGAACCCAAATAGAGGCGGGTGGAGCGGCGGATATTGATGCTGGCGGTAGTGTCGACTTTAAAGCCGCGCGTGATACCTCAGAAAGCAGCAAGTCTACGATTGATGCCAGTGTGGAATTAAGTTCGAGCAAAGGCAGTAAAGGCGCGGCAGCAAGCGGCGGATATACGCAAGAAGACAGCGCTAGCAGCACAGCCCAGACCGGTAGCATCAAGGCGGGTAGCGGCGGCATTAGCATCACGGCTGGCAAGGATGCAAGCTTTGAAGGAACCGCGTTGAAATCAGAAGGCGATACGTCCATTGACGCCGCAGGAAACGTTAACCTTAAAGCTGCTAAGAATACTGAGACGACTACCTCCTTTGGTGTAGAGGCCAGTATTGGAGCAGAGAAGGGCGACGAAGGAACCACCAAAGAAGGCTCTATCGGTGGTAGTGCTGCTTATGCCAATAAAGTGGACTCTGATGCAACATCCATTGAATCCGGTGGTAAAGTGAGCATCAAGGGTAATAATGTTGTTAATCAGGAAGCTAACATTAAGGCCAAAGAAGGAACGCAGATTATAGGAAATGAGGTCAAGATCAAGGCTGAAAAATCGGATATTTCTGTGGGAATTGAAGCTTCGGTTTCTGGTGAAAGTGAACCAGAAAAGAAAACAGGAGAATAATAGGTACCTTCAGTTCAGTCACTGATAAGCACTGTGTAGTCACAGTCGTTTGTTGATGGTTTCTATCGGGAGATCAAATAATGATCTCCCGATAGAGTTTTAATGTCTGCTTTGTGATTTTTTTAGCCCTTCCTAACAGTTTCTTTTACATAAAGAGCCTAGAATAAAAGCCATGAATTAACCGTGCATGGTTGGATCTACAGTATTGAAGACGGCATTATCAAAGAGCTAAATGTTGATATTAGCGGCCTGGATGATATCCCGGCAATTTACTGTATGAACATGTGAATAGCTGTATCAAACCAGCCCAACCCAACCCAACGGCAACCGATTCGCGAATTAGCGACTAAGCCAGCATCACCGCAAGACACCACACCACACTCTATGATGAGACTCCAATCATTCATTAACTGATTCGTCTCTTATTCGCGTGTCCGGTGTATTCAATCAGAACATCCCGCTTAAAAATCCGCATTAAATTAAAACAGAGAGTGTGCTGCTATCGCGTAATGGTCTATATGGGATTTTCTCTAAATACATAACGTTTGTATAAATAATTACTTAATGTAAACTTAATGTAAATATAATATGAACTCAAATTTTACTCAAAATATACAATTTTGATAACAAAACTGGCTTTTTTTGGGATCGGTGTGTGGATTTGAGTTCGCATTGATAATGCAAATTTATAAATAAATATGCAGCTAATTAGA
>NZ_LJSI01000040.1 GCF_001305295.1 Neptunomonas antarctica | reverse complement strand
AGCTTCAGCTACACGATCACCGATGACGGCACCACCAATGGCGCCGCTGATCCACTGAGTGTGGCAGGTACTGCGACGCTGGATATCACGCCAGTGAGCGATGTACCGCCTGTGGCGGCTGACGATATAGTGAGTGTTAGCAGTGGAGGGCTGAAGGCAGAGTATTATGGTTATGTAGAAGGTGAAAATGGTCAGCGAAACTTAACAAATATTGACCAAGTGATGGACTATGTTGCCGCAAAAAATGCTGAAATTACTTTCACCTCTACACAAATTAATTATGCTGGTGTCGGCCGTAATTACAATCTGGCGGATTCTGTAGATATCGGGGGTGGTGTGCCGTCGAATTTGGATACTTTCCTGAAGCAGGATGCTGCATCCATTGTTGGTACCAGTACCGTAGAGGCTACAGATGCTATTATTCATATGGAAGGTTATCTGAGCATTGATCAGCCTGGAGGACATTATACTTTTGAGGTTGACCACGATGATGGTTTCGTTATTTTCGTTGATGGAAAAAATATCTTTGATTACAACGGTATTACTCCACTAATACATTCAACCTTGACGCAGGATTTTGATCCTGGATTACATAAGGTAGAAATCTATTATTGGGATCAGGGTGGAGCTTATGTTTTTGACCTTCAATTGAACGATGCAGATGGTAATAATATTTGGATTGCAGACAACCTAGGCAGTGTTTCACCTGCTGAGTTGATAACCGATGAAAATACTCCGATCATTCTTGATCTTGTTTCTAATGATTCAGATTCTGATAGTGCCCTTGATCCTAGCAGTATTACTATTAAAGTCGGACCGGCGAATGGTGATGTAGATATTGACTCTAATGGTATTGTGACCTACACACCGGATACTGACTTCTTTGGTTTAGAAACATTTACCTATACGATAAAAGATACGACTGGCAATGAGTCTAATGAAGCTACTGTTACCTTATATGTCGCTCCTGTCACAGATGCTCCAATGAATGTTGAATCTGGGACATCTGGCAACGATATTCTGAGTGGTGGCACGGGCAATGATATTTTTGCCTGGAATACGGGTGATGAAGGCACTTCGGCATCGCCTGCAGAAGATACCGTCACAGACTTCTCTGTTTATCAAGCAGCAGGAGATGAACGTGATGTGTTGGATCTGAGTGATCTGCTACAGGGTGAAACCGAAGCAACGCTTGAGCAATACCTGCACTTTGAGGAATCAGGTGGTAATACTGTTGTTTACGTTAAGTCGGACGGAGGTGTTTCTGGTGGAGAGGCTATTGATGCAACGGGCTCTAATGCAGATCAGGTTATTACGTTAAATAACGTGACCGAGCTTAATGTAGGTGTGCAGTCTGATGCTGACATTATTGAACAATTATTGAACAATAATCAGTTGATTGTTGATTCCCTATAAATTAATTCAGTGTGTTCTCAAAAGCCTCGTATTCATACGAGGCTTTTTTGTTTGTCTCTTAAAAATGGGGGGATTACCATAGTCTTTTCGTTATACTAATGGCTTTCCAGTAACCTATGAATTTTGCACTGATGACTGAACAGCTTGATACCGATGTAAATATAGATAAAAAATCTAAAATCCGACTGAATAAGCTTCAAAAACGGCTGCGTCGCGAGATGGGAAAGGCGATTGAAGACTTCAATATGATTGAAGATGGCGACAAAATCATGGTGTGTTTGTCTGGCGGTAAAGATTCCTATGCGATGCTGGACATTCTGATGAACCTGCAACGCAGTGCACCGATATCCTTTGAATTGGTAGCCGTCAATCTCGATCAAAAGCAGCCGGGTTTCCCCGAGCATATTTTGCCTGAATACTTAGCGTCCGTTAATGTACCGTTCCATATTGTGGAGCGTGATACTTACTCTATCGTTAAATCTATTGTGCCTGAAGGGAAAACCACGTGCGCGCTTTGCTCGCGTCTACGCAGAGGTACTCTGTATGGGTTTGCTGAGGAAATAGGGGCTAACAAAATTGCATTAGGTCATCATCGTGATGATATTCTTGAAACCTTTTTTCTTAATATGTTTTATGGTGGAAAGCTGAAAAGTATGCCACCAAAATTAGTGTCTGATGACGGTAAAAACATGGTTATCAGACCGTTAGCCTATGCTAGGGAAAAGGATATTGCTGAATACGCGATGCTTAAAGAGTTTCCTATTATTCCTTGTAATTTGTGCGGCTCACAAGATGGTTTGCAGCGTCAGGTGATAAAAGAGATGTTGCATGCGTGGGATAAACAATCTCCCGGAAGAATTGAAACGATGTTCAGGTCATTGCAAAACGTAGTTCCATCTCACCTGGCTGATACTGAATTATTTGATTTCAAAAATCTGGAAGTTGGTTTTCCTCATGGAATAGGACCGGCTATGGATAGTGCTGTTCAGTCCGCTGAGTTACCCGAGATGATAGATATTCTGTCTGTTTGATACATTGCTGAAAGGCTTGTGAATACATGGCTAATATGTGTTGATAACGGTAAGGGTTTCATGAGGGGATATGGGTAAAAGTAGTAAGATCTATCTAAGAGCTGTCTATCTTCGAGATTTATTGGTCGCTCATGTGACTGGACGACGTGTGAATGAGGCTGATTATCATAAGCTTCGAGACTATTTCATGGGTTTGCCTGAAACCAGTAAGCGAGTGCCCGCTGTAGTGGCTGAGCATGCTGATTTACCAAGCTTGTGGCATAGTATGAGATACAACTACGGCTCTCAGGAAGACAGGAAATCTTATATAGTTGATCAGTTTCAGGCTTTTCTTGATCCGCTTGTTTCGGAAAAGAGGGAAGCTAACGCTGCGAGGGGGGCTGGGTATCCTTTGATTGATGAAAAGAAATTACAGTCTGTGTGGGCACACTCTGCCGAGTTGCTGGTTAAAAATTCAGATGTTGCCATTGAGCAAATGAAGTCGTTGATAGAGAATTTATGCCATCAATTGCTCAAAAATTTAAAAATCATACCCAACCCACATCAACATAATCTGGCGGCTATGGTTATGTTAACTGAACAGTCCTTACTTCTATCCGCGGATAAGCAATATTATTTAGTAATAAAAAAATTGATTTCCGGATGTAGGGAGACGCTATCTGCTATTGATAATTTTACTATTGATCAAGCCGACCTTAGCGGTAAATCTCATGGTAGCGATCGGGCCACAGGACTTGTGTTAATTAGTCTTTATGGAAGCTTGGCTTGTATGCTGCTTGCTAGCTGGCGGGTACGTGAGATGCTTCAGGAAGGCTCTATACAAAGATAGGGGTTTTCCAATACCACGCGCTTTGGTAATGTTAATGTCATTATTAGTTATGAAATTTAAAGGGCTATATGAGTGAATTAATGAGTGAATTACTTCAACGTGTTGATGCTAAAGGTGTCGCCACGTTAACCCTATCCAGAGGTTCGTCTTACAACAGTTTATCTATAGCTTTAATGGAAACACTGATTAGCGAATTAGATCTGATTGATAATGATATGTCAGTCAGAACGGTTGTCATCAAGGGTGCCGGTAAGGGGTTTTGTGCAGGGCATGACTTGAAGGAAATGTTGGATTCTGGTGAAGAATCTTTTTACAGCTGTACTTTCAACACCTGTTCTAAAATGATGCAACGCATCGTCAGTTTATCTGTCCCCGTGATTGCTCAGGTGCATGGCGTCGCCACTGCTGCCGGTTGTCAGTTAGTCGCGAGTTGTGATCTTGCCTATGCTGCCGAATCAGCACGTTTTGGCACACCCGGCGTTAATATAGGTCTTTTTTGTTCAACACCGATGGTTGCTCTTTCACGTGCTGTGTCGCAGAAACATTCAATGGAGTTATTGCTGACAGGCCGGCTAATCAGTGCTGCTCGAGCGGAGCAGATGGGGTTGATCAATCAAGTGGTACCCGATGATGAATTGGATTTGCGTGTTACTGATATTGCTATCTTGGTTGCCAGTAAATCCCGCAAGGCTCTGTCTATAGGCAAAACGGCTTTTTATCTGCAAAGAGAGCAGCCTTTGAAAGAGGCTTATGAAACCTGCAGTCAGGTAATGACTGAAAATATTATGACTGAAGATGCCATAGAGGGTATTGATGCATTCATTACTAAACGCACACCTATATGGAAACATCGGTAAGGGTTGCTACTCTTCCAGTAATTAATGACCGCCATTGCATCGGTGGGCTCATTAATGGGGGCTGTGGTCAGATGGCTAAATTTTTTCTTATATCTCCTTTTTTCTACTGCTTTTGTTAGAATATGCAAAAATTCACAAGGTAAATAATTTCGTGACAAGTAAGTATTGGTATGCCATCCCGGCGCTTTGCCTAATGCTGGCAGGTTGCCAGACATCTTCAGTTATGCCTGACCAGCCGGGTGTTACGAACAGCCCTTCGTCTTCTGCATCCAAGGATCCAGCCAGTAATGTTAACGCGTCTACTCCGGAGCAACCCGGACTTGCGAATAATAGTTCTGTTAATAATACCCCTGCGGCGCGAAGAGCAGATAATGTAGCTTATTTGTCGGGGCAGTTGTCGACCATGCAGGAACAGGTCATTCAAATAAAGGCCGATACTGCTGAGTTAAAACAGGCTGCTCAAGTCTTGCTGGCACGCATGCAAATGTTGAGCCCATTAGCTGTAGCTGCTCAGCAACCTTCTGACAAGCCAGTATCAGACGTTCCTGTAGTCGATGGTGATTCGCTTGATCAGCTAACTACTCAGCTAAACAATTTTCTAAAACGTACTAACACGAACTATAAACTGGTGTCGGGATATACGGCTAATGGAATATGGGTATTAATCAGATATGATCGATTTACCGGCGAGTCCTGGTTGGCTGATCAAGGTCGCTGGAATTTAATCAAGGAATCTGAAGAGGTCACTCCTTCTGTTTTTGATATTCAGTTATTACGTGCGGATAAAGATATTAAGGGATATGTTGCAGCGCGTATTGATCAGGCCAGTGGCCAGTCATGGTGGTTAAAAGAAGATGTTTGGTTGATGTTTCAATAGTACGTTAGGGGCTGCATTACATTGAGTAACAATATTCATTGCTATCAAGATTTAATCAATCTTTTTAACCGTTGTTTCACTGAAACATTCAACACCCGCTTGATTAAAGGTGATGACGAGCCCGTTTATTTACCTGCAGATGACATAAGAAGCTATCACGCTATCTTCTTTGCTCACGGATATTACAGCAGTGCACTACATGAAATTTCACATTGGCTGATTGCCGGCTCTGAGCGTAGGAAGCTTGAAGATTTTGGTTACTGGTATGTGCCTGATGGCCGAACGGCAGAGCAGCAACAGATATTTGAACAAGTTGAAGTGAAGCCGCAGGCAATAGAATGGATTTTATCGATGGCGGCTGGCTATCGTTTTTTTGTGAGTGCTGATAATTTAAACGGTGAGGCTACCGACGCGTCCCGCTTCAAGCAGTCGGTCTACCAGCAGGTTATTGAGTACAGTCTGCAAGGTTTGCCTGAGCGTGCAGAAATGTTACGTGCAGCGCTTAGCCATTTATATCAAACGTCTAATACTATCAACATTGAACGCTTTGATATTACGTCTATTTAAGTTTTGATGTGTGAATATGCGTCTATACTTTATCTGTTTTAATTGGACATTCGCTCATTTTTAAAAGTAGATAATTGACAGGTATTAGCTGTGAATAAATTTCCCCTCCATGCGGTTCTCCTTGTCGATGAGGATCTGACGACATTAAAGGCGCTGCAGCAGTTATTATTAGTGGTGGGTTGTCAGATATATCAAGCCTCATCGGCACAAGAAGCATTGGCTATTCTCCAGCATCATTCCATTGATATGATTATCAGCGATCTTGGTATGTCTGAAAAAAGTAGTGACTGCTTTTTATCGGACGTTGCCATGTTGTGGCCTGATACAGAGCGCATTGCTTTGACCGAACATGCAGAATCTGACGAGATTATTCGAGCGATTAATCGCGGGAAAATTAGTCGTTTTATAATGAAGCCATGGGATGATGCTGAGCTTTTGTCTGTTGTAAAAAAAGTCTTTGAGCAATCAGTATTACAACGTCAAAACATAGAGCTACAAGCGCTGACTCACGAAAAAAATCGACAGCTTGAAGAGTTGACGGTTCACCTTGAAGACAAGGTAAGAGAAAGAACTCAGCAGTTAACGGATGCTCAACAGCAGTTGCAGCAGGCGTATACAGACTTGAAAGGCAGCTATCGCTCAATCGTCCGAATGTTTTCAACCTTGACATCCCGTCGTTTAGGTATCAAGGCGGCTAATCAATACCAGCATATGAATCTATTAATGTTGAGTGTTGCTAAGGGTTGTGGTCTTGAGGGGAAGGCATTGAAGCAAATTTTCTATGCATGGCAATTAAGAAATATCGGGAAGTTAAGCTTTAGTGATTCTATATTAGAAATGTCTTATATTGATATGTCAGTCGAACAGCAAAGAGTCTTTCATACACATCCATTATTGGCTCAAGCAGCAACATTTTTGGTTAAACCTTTGTATTCGGCCGGTCAGATTATAAGGCAGCATAAGGAATACCTGGATGGCAGTGGATATCCAAAGCAGTTAAAAGCAGATCAGATTGTTTTTTCGGCGCAAATTTTATGTGTAGTAAATGACTATTTCGAATTGATACAGGGGCGTTATCAGCGTAAAAATTTTAGTACCGTTGAAGCGCTTGATTATCTTCAAAATTATGCTCATGAAAAATACAATCCCCTGGTTGTTAATATACTTGAACAAGCTATTACTACACTGGCGAAGCAGGGCGATGTGTTAAAAGATGCGTGTTTGACGACTCATGAGTTGTTACCCGGTGTAACCTTAAGTCGTGATCTGGTTAGTGCTCAGGGGGTTCTCTTGCTCAGTGCTGGGCAGTTGCTGGATAAGGTGATTATTGAACGTATTCGCGAAATAGAATTCAACTTAGATGAAATATTTGAGGTGTTTGTAAACCGGTAATATTTAATCAATGTAAAGTGTCAGCACATTATGTTGGAGGTAGGGGGCAATGTGCTGAGCGTATGAGGTCGTTTTCTCTATATAGTAGAAATTATAGTCAATTTTTTCAGCACATTTTTTGTATTATTCTGCTTTAGTTTCTGGTGTATGCATCATGTGATGTGTATTACCCATCGACATAATATCTTTAACCGGTATCTCCAGAGACTGCTGTGTTCCATCGGAAAATTCAAGAGATAGTCCGATATTGTCGCCGATGTTCAGATTGCGGGTTAATCCAATCAACATAATATGCATACCGCCCGGTTGTAGACTGATGATTTTGCCTGCGGGTACTTTTATATCATTAATTTTGCGCATCCGCATGATGCCGTTATCGTTAATATGCGTATGAAGTTCGACATTTTTAGCTACGTCGCTAGAGGCTTTAGTCAGTGTTATCTCGTGTTCGCCTTTATTTTTCAGTTGCATAAAAGCCGCACTATTCATTTGGCCCGGCGGAACCGCACGTACGTACGCAGACTCAATAATCACATCAGCATAAGTAAAATGAGACGCAGCGAGTAATATAGTGGTTAAAAGTATTTTTTTCATGAAGTTTACCTATTAACTCTGGTTGAGTAGTGTCCGAATTTCTGTCATTAATTGAACGGGTGAACTGTTGTGTAATAAGGGTTTGTATAATTTTCCAGCAGTATCAATTAAATAAATTCTTGATGAGTGGTCTACCGCATATCCCATAGCTGAATCTTCCATTTCTACCTTCCGATAGAAAGCACCATATTGTCTGACTACCTTATCAAGGCTGGCTTTATCCGCCGTCAGCCCCGTAATCATCGGGCTGAAAAATCGGGTGTAGGTTGCTAGTTTTTCGGGTGTATCTCTATCGGGATCAACACTGATAAACAGTCCCGCTACCTGTAACTTCTCTTCAGTTTCAAGTGATTTAAAAGCTTGAGTTATTACTGCCAATGCGGTCGGGCAAACATCAGGGCAGGATGCATAACCTATATACAGGGCGACGACTTTTCCCCGGTAGTCTGATAGTGAAACGGGTCCTTGGCTGGACTGCAGCGTAAAATCGCCACCTAGAGTGCTACTATTTGAGCTGTTGATGGCCTGAGGGCGAAGGGAAAAAATAACCGCTAAACTGATCAGCATTAACAGCGTCAGTATCAGGAGTATACGTAGTGTTGATAGCGTGCTTTTTTTCATCTTGATTCAAACTCAAAAGTGGCTATTTGTGATTTTGATGTCGGGTCAGGATAAGTAAGAACTGCCGCCTGCCAAAGCATGCTCCCCGTCGTACATATCGCTAGCTCTGTTGTACCCTCCCAGACGGTTTCCTTCGTGTCAGTCCCATCCGAAACAGTTTCTTTCGAATAACTATCGTCCGTTCGAGGGGTTAACTTTATCTGATTAATGCCCATATACATATCTTTGCCCGTTATATCCAAGACGACCGTGTGTGCCTCTATATTTTTTAGCTTTACGGTAAAATTAATAGGCATCAGTGACACAATGTTTTTCGGACGAGCTTCAAGCGTAATGCTTTTATTGCCTTGTGTTGCTGTGCAGGCTGCTTGTTTCAAATCACAAGGCTCAATTACTGAAAAAGTGTGTGGTGTTTCTTCCTTGTCTAATATTTGAGGAAGCTTCCAAAGTACAAGTAATACTGCCGAAAAAGCGAAAATACCCGCCACTATTTTTAACAGTTGGTATGTTTGATTGCTTAGCATTCTTTCTTCTCATGTTGGGATGCAATTTTAATGTTAATAGCGGTATATGAACATGCGTCTTATTGTCGCATCTGACGCGCTTAATAAGGGGATAACTTACTGTTACTGCTTGCACTTAACTATGACGGAAGCTATCTTTTCATACTATTTCAAGTGTTTCATATAGTATTGGGAAATGAGAGAGGACGTTTATGCGCCAGTACACCATTTTTTTCTTTTTATGCCTGTTTTTCACCAGTTTCAATGCGTTAGCTCTGGAATATTATCGGGTAACCGATGAGCCCATAAATATCCGCGTAGGCCCGGGCACAAATTTTAAAATGTTAGCGCAGGCTCGTAAAGGAGAAAAGGTTCTGTTTTTAAAGCAGGATGGCGATTGGGTGAATATTTCCTTCTTGCATCCTGATGGACGAAAAGTACAAGGGTGGATGCATGCTGCGTACCTGAAGCCGGAAGCTGGAACTGAAGAAAAGCTGGAAAATGTGCCTGTGCTGGCTAAAGCGCTGGGTGCTCATTTGGAGTGTTTACCCAATACGAATAATGTTGGTGTGGGTAGTTGTATGCTTAATCTCGATCTGTCTGTCTCGGGACCTTTGGATCATGACGCCGCTGAAATCCGCTGTGAATCTGAACTATTGCTCTATCTGGAGAGTGGTGAAGTTAAACCTCTACAGGAAGTTGGGCGTATTCGTACCCCTCTTAAAGAAGGCGTAGGCGCAGCCAGAATACAGCTAATGGTGTTCCCCGTGACAACATCGACAGTAGAGAAAGTAACTGTCGTTGATTACCATTGTATTGCTCAATCTAATTAAGTCTTCTGTGGGTCTGAGGTCTTTGTTCTTGTGAAATGATACTAATATTCGTAACGGAATTTTTTATTAAAGCATAAGTTTTATAAAATCAACCAAGCGTATCATACAGATATAATCTCAAAGAAAAGGTTGTTTTATTGCTCGTTACGGCGACACGTATGATGCGTTGTTATTAGGATCGTAATAAGAAATTCATAGTAAAAAAGCCATCGTAAAATGGATGATGAGGTCGAAATGAGTAAAGTAGACATAAGAACCGCACGTTGGTTTACGTTATTGTATAGCCTTTTGTCTTTACTGATGCTTTCAGCCCTGATTGCTTTCAGTTATGCCACTTGGAGTAATGTTAAGCAGCAGGCCTATGAATCATTAACGCCTCATAATAAAAGCCTGACAAGAGTGGTAGGTCGATTTTTCAGCCATCAAGAGTCGGTGCTTACTGAATTAGCGCATTCGGTCATGATAGAGAACAAGCCTGATGCCTTTATTCAGACCCGTCTGGATGACTTACGCAGAGCAACGCCTCAAATGCGAGTGCTTGCGGTTATTGATACTAAAGGATCAATACTGGCAACCACTGGAAATATTCATACGCTTGAGTGGCTTGACCTGTTCGATCATGATCAGGTCATCATTGGGCGG
Organism: Neptunomonas antarctica; assembly: GCF_001305295.1. Taxonomy (GTDB): domain Bacteria; phylum Pseudomonadota; class Gammaproteobacteria; order Pseudomonadales; family Balneatricaceae; genus Neptunomonas; species Neptunomonas antarctica. The sequence goes on along the minus strand of NZ_LJSI01000040.1, from coordinate 20,155 downwards.
CCGTTTAGGCCTACTTTTGTAGGTGAAAATATTTTGCCGATACGTAAGCCGATAAAAAACGAATATGGTGTGACGACGGGTTATGTTGTCGCGGCTTATCGTTTATTAGGCAATGATGCTATATGGCAAGAAGCAGAGGAAGCAGAGAGTAAACGTCGCTCAATGATTATCGGAGAGGATGGGCGTGTATACATATCTTACCCTGAATCAGATACTTTCTGGCAGAGTTTCGTATCACAGAAAGTAGAGGAAGGTTTTCTAAATATACTTGCAGAGCTTACTCAGCAATCAAGTGAATGGAAAACACAGGGTGTGCAGTACCAGAATGAAAATCTGCTGATTACGGCCAGTAGAATAGAGGCTTATCATTTCTATATCGTTAGCGGGATTCCGAATGATGATTTATTTTCTCGCTGGTTAGAACGAATGAAGTATGTTGCATTGGCCGTACTTGTTTTCCTGATCGTGGGGCTTTTTGTCTTCAGAATCATATTAAATCGCGCATCGTTATTTGAGTCATCCCGAAATTCTGCAGAACATAATGTATTTAAACTCTCGAAGGCAATTGAACAAAGCTCTAGCAGTGTGATCGTGACCGATGAAAACTGGCGGATTGAATATGCAAATAAGCGCTTAAGTGATGGTGATGATATTTCAATTTCGCTGGCATCCGGGCAATTATTACTTGAACACTTTCCCCATGATTTATTAAAAACAGATATTGAAATTATTAGGGAAAACCTTCTGAATGGCAATAACTGGTACGGTGAGCGGAGTGCGAAGAGCCAAAAGCAGTGGTTTTCATATTCAATCAGTGCGGTGACGGATGATTTGGGACATATAATTAATTATATGGTGGTGACGCAGGATATTACAGAGCGAAAACAAGTTGAGATGCGGCTGTATAAGCAAGCTAATTATGATGCGTTGACGGGGTTGCCGAATCGTCGCCGTACTAATGGCTTGCTTGCGGAGGCTTTTGAAAAAGCATGGAAAAACAATCAATGCGTTGCCGTGTTGTACATGGATGTAGATAATTTCAAACAAATTAATAATACGTTTGGACATCTGCTAGGTGATCAGATATCGCTACTTATCGCTGCCAGATTGCAGCAGACCGTTGCCGAAAGAGGAACCGCGTGTCATATGAGTGGTGATGAGTTTCTGGTTTCGATGGTCTTTAATAGTGATCAGGAAATCATTACGCTCGCCGAAAATATTATGACAGTAATGAAACAGCCCGTGTTGCTGGAAGGTAAGAAACTATTTATTTCAGTAAATATCGGAATTGCACGTTATCCAGAAGATAGTGCCGATGTTTCCAGTATTTTACAGCATGCAGATATTGCTCTTAATGCATCTAAAAACCAAGGTCTGTGTCGTTACAGTTTTTTCAGCCATGCCTTAGATGAGAAAAATAAGCGGAAAGTAGAGCTCGAAACGGAAATTTGTCATGCGTTAGCCAATAATGAACTTTCTATGGTGTACCAAACCAAAAATAAAATTAATACAGAAGATGTATGCGGCTTTGAAGCGTTGATGCGCTGGCAAAGCCCGCGGTTAGGGTTTGTGAGTCCGGAAGAGTTTATATCAGCGGCGGAAGAAATTGGTATTATCGATAAGTTGGGGGAGTTTGCGCTTTATCAGGCCTGTCGCGATGTACAAAAATTTCAGCACTTAAGCAATCAGCCATTAGCTATGGCCGTGAACATTTCAATGTACCAGTTAACTAACTCAGATATTGTGGGAACGATAAAGCAGGTACTGAATGAGACTGGCGTGAATCCATGTGTTTTAGAGCTCGAGATAGCAGAATCGATGTTAGCTCAGCATCATGAAGAGGTGCAGCCGATCCTCAATAATTTACTGGCGTTGGGAGTGTCCCTTAGTATTGATGGTTTTGGTTCGGGTTATAGTTCACTCAGTTACTTAACCCGCTTTCCCGTATCGGCCCTGAAAATCGACCGTAACTTTATAGCTAACATGGTTGAAAATCGTAGTGATGCAACGTTAACTCATACCGTTATTACGATGGCGCATAAATTAGGCTTAAAAGTAGTGGCAGGAGGAATCGAAGGTGAAGATCAGCTGGCGTTGCTACGCGTTTATGGATGTGACCTGGGACAAGGGACTTATTTTACTAAACCCCTCAACTTTGAACAGATGACGAGACACTTGAAAATCCAGCAGGAAAAACCAGACTGGGCTATTTGAGAGTAAGCAGTGCTGCGCTAAGTTAGCCTATCGTTAAGTTATAGTTATTTAGCTAAGTCGTAAATAAACCGGATTCTAATGAATCCGGCTATATAGGTGGCTACCACATCAGATCATCTGGGATAACATAGTCAGCATAAGGATCATCTTCTGCGGGTTTTTCTGCCGGTTTTATTCGGATAATCCAGTCGGGCTGTCGCACTTCTACCCGGTCAGCAATATCTGCAGGGATAAGATAATACTTATCTTCCAGCTTCGAAATTATCAGTTGCGAGCGCGCCAGCTGATTTTGTAAATCTGAAGTGATGTACAGGTTTTTAACCAGCTTACCATCAACAAATCGGTAACCGATTTCTGCTTTATTACTAATATTGATTTTATGATGCAGTATCAGTTGCCGAGCTTCCGAGGCGGACGCCTTATTTTCTTTTTCCTCATCTCGGCGCTTATTTAAGGCTTTGTCGCGCGCTATTTTTTCCTGACGCGTTTGTTCAAGGCTTCTCTGAGTATCGGCTACAGATGCCGCCTTATCCTGCTTGCTCGTTTTCTTGTTTTGAGCTTTGGCTTTTTTAGCCTGTTGTTTGTTGGCCAGTCCTGCTTTTAATAACTGATCCTGAAGTGAGATAGCCATCATCAAGTACCTGCTATTTATGGGGGCTGCATGATAACACAACCTCCTGATAAATTGAGCCAAATCCTTCCTTGCTTTGAGTGTGAGGTGTATATTTAAATGTAAATATCCGGAGAGGGGACTACGATGACGGATGCTCAGTTTATAGCGTTCCTGATAGCGATTACATTACTAACGATATCGCCAGGTGTTGATACGCTATTGGTTTTACGGAATACGTCGCGAGGCGGCTGGAAAGATGGTTTCGTCAGTAGTTTGGGTATCTGCAGTGGTTTATTTGTACATGCTACGATTTCCGCTATTGGAATTTCAATGATACTGTTGCAGTCCGCTTGGGCTTTTGGTTTGCTTAAACTAGTAGGCGCTGTATATCTTATCTGGCTGGGTATTCAGAGTTTGCGGTCGCTAAATAAAATGCAACTTGATACTGCAGGTCTTATCACGGCCGGTAATTTTAATTGGCCGCGATCAGTGAGGGAGGGGCTCTTATCCAATGTATTAAATCCAAAACCTATTATATTCTACATGGCTTTTTTACCTCAATTTGTGGATCCTAACGCTAATCTTTTAACGCAGTCACTAGGTTTGGCTAGCATTCACTTTGTGATTGGCATGATATGGTTATCTGCGCTGACTTTTCTTTTGTGCCATATAAAGGGATGGGGCTTGGGAGGGCGTGCTGAAAAGTGGCTTCAGGGAATGACTGGATGCGTTATGGTTGCTTTGGGTTTGCGCCTGGCATTGGAAAATAAAGAGTTATAATCAAAAAACTATTACTAAATAGAGTTTTAATAAACATAGTATGAGCAAATGTGAGCCAGATGTTGTTTGCTGGCTCACGATAATAATGTATGAAGCGCTTGGCGCTAAGATTTCACTATTAAGATCTACTCAGCCGTAAGCTGAATGTCATATTATTAATTTTAGTGACTCATACTGTCAAAGCTATAGTCATGCACAATGTGCTGTTTTAGTCGACGTTCTTCAATATAGTCGTCGATTTTTTTGCGGTTTTCTCCATGGTACTCACCACGTTTTCTGTTTTTATTGACATCGTCGTTATCAAGCAGCGCATAATCCCAGTCTTCTAAATTATCGGAGGAGAGGGTCTCTACGCGTATTTTGGTGCTCATAACCGTGTTCTCTACGTTATATCAAAGTTGAAGAACAGCTTGTCTGTTCTTGGAAATACAGGGTGGGTCTCGTTAGAGCCAGCATCAGCCTGATTGTTCGAATATATATCGGATGTTTCTTGTACGAGAAATTGAATTTTTAAATCGATAACGTGTAAAAATGCTACAAACTCAATCGCGAGCTATACAAAAGGGTTAGGAACAAAAATATGTACAACAGAGCCTATGATCTATTGACCGAAATTTCTCACATATAAGTTTCGAAATGGCGTAAATAAAAGCTTTAAAAGTCATCATCGAATAGTTCTGTTATGCTTTTTTGAAGCATTCTTGCTTCAAGTTTTTCTTCGATACTGCGGCGCATGTTCCGACGCGTATTTTTTTGTGTGCTAATAAATCCTAAATCCTCGACATCATCAAAATCAAGGATATCTGTATCATCCAGAGAATCGTCACTGGGAATCATTTTATCACTCATAAGAGTGGCCCTCTCCAAATAAAGACTACTTCATTATTTGTGCCACGCCGACAATGCAGTGTCGATGTGGCAGTAATTTATGAGTGCGATTTTTATCAGTGGATATCAGTATTGTAAATTGAAAAAAATTTGTAATTTTCAACAATTGATTGAAAATAAATCAATACTAATATGGTTTGAGTTTTAATGACTTTGTGTGCTGAAGTTGATGATCGTGGAAGGATAGATGGTGAGTGCTTTTGTGTCAGCATCACAGAATGTAATCCAGAGAAAGGATGGGCTACGCTAGGATTAATTTATTGCTGCTATGCAGCAATTATTATGTTAAAAATTGATTTAAGCTAGTGTTTATGGATATATTAATAATATTGCGACTGCGTAATAGAGATATTGTATGTATACTTTTTGACATTAGTAAGTAGAATCTTTTAGAAGCATTATGGAGATAGGGTTTTGAGCACTCGATACTTAAAGCGGTTTTTTAAACCTAAGTCGATAGCTGTATTTGGCGCATCTGAAAAACCTGGCAGTATGGGAGGCATTGTCATCCAGAATTTATTGGAGAGTCAGTTCCCGGGATTGCTGATGTGTATTAACCCTGAGGGGTATAAAAAGGTTTTTGGTGTTTCATGTTACACAGGTATTTCAGCGCTTCCCGAGATGCCTGATTTGGCTATTATCTGTTCTCCGCCTGATTCTGTGCCTGATATTATTCGAAAATTGGGTGCGCACATGGTCAAAGCTGCAATTATTCTGACCGGTGGGCTTTCTATCAAGAACAACCCTGCGGCTAAAACACTCAGTGAATCTGTGAAAGAAGCTGCCAGACCTTACGGTATACGTATTCTTGGGCCGGATTGTATGGGGCTTTTAGTCCCCGGTTCAAATATGAATGCCAGCTATTCACATATGAATATTCAGAAAGGGAAAGTGGCTTATATCGGTCAATCTGGCTTGTTAGGCACTGCTATGATTGATTGGGCCAATGGTCGTGAAATCGGATTTTCTCACTTTTTAACACTAGGTGATGGGGCTGATGTTGATCTTTCCTCGGTTATTGATTATGTGGCACAAGATCCTTACACCTATTCTATTTTATTACAGTTGGATCGAGTCTCTGGGTCCTCAAGAAATTTTATCTCCGCATTGCGGTCGGCATCCCGTAATAAATTAGTGCTGGTATTGAAGTCCGGTATTTTCTCTGATGATGGCCTGAAGGCGCCGAAAGCGCCGGGAATTCCAGATGAAGATATGGTGTATGACGCGGCGCTGAGGCGTGCGGGGGCCGTACGTGTTGAAACGTCCGATCAACTCTTTAATGCACTTGAAACGCTCTCGAAAATGAAGCCGCTCAGAGGCGAACGTTTGGCCATTATATGTAATGGATCGGGTCCGAATGCTTTAGCCACCGATCGATTGCTTAAAACGGGTGGTAAATTGGCGGTATTGAGCGAAGAAACTATCGTACAGCTTGAAAGGCTTTTGCCTGCGGGTTGGAATCCGAAAAATCCGGTAGATCTGAATGCAGATGCAACACCTGAACGTTTCGCACAAGTTGCTGAAATTTTAACTAAAGATAAGCAAGTAGATGTTATTTTGTCTATTCATGCACCGACTCGCCGGGCACCCAGTGTTGAAACGGCCGACGAGATTGTTAAGGTGATACGGAAGTCGCCCCGGAATATTCTGACGTGCTGGATGGGTCGCGCCACTGCAATCGAAGCAAGAAATCACTGTAATGCCGCCAATGTAGCCGCGTTTATCACACCGGAAGAAGCGGTAGATGCCTTTATGCATATGGTGGATTATCGACGCAATCAGGAGGTGATGCGTCAGACGCCTGCCTCGTACGTCGAACAGAATACTCAGAACCATCAAAAAGCTAAAAAAATAATAGCGGATGCAATGGCTGAGCCCCGTGACTATCTTAAGCATAGCGAAGCTTGTGATCTGCTGGATCAGTATGATATCCCTGTCCAAAATAGCTATTACTCCGATGATATTGAGGGTGTCATTGAGCTGGCAAAAGAGCTCGGAGGGGCTGTTGCTATTAAGGCTTTGCATACTAAAAATGTATATCCATTTAGCTATGATGATGTGTCCTTTCATCGCCGACATGATCTCGCACAAGATCTGACTTCATTAGCGGATGTCCGGCATGCGACCACAAAATTAGCCTATCGTGTCAGTGAGAGTATTGGCGAAGAAGGCAATATGGGTTTTTGTGTACAACAGATGAAACGAGGCTTTCAGTCCCTGCAAATTAATGTTGGTATCACCAGAGATCCTACCTTCGGTCCTATTATTGTGTTTGGTGCGGGTGGCTTTACCGTTGATGTGCTGGCTGACAGACATGTCATGCTGCCCCCTATGAATATGGCGCTTGCCAAAGAGTTGGTGAAAAATTCTCGTATTTATAAAATCATTGAAGAGCATAGCCAGCAACCTGAACGGGATATGGAGCAATTAGCCGATATCATCCTTAAGCTATCCGAGATGGTAGTCGATCTGCCAAACCTTCAAGGTTTAGAAATCAATCCTTTGCTGTTAAACAGGTTAGGGGTACTTGCTGTTGATGTTGCTGTTTCAATTGGTGAAAAGTCACAATTGGCTATATCACCTTATCCAGGTGATTTAGAAGAGTCTATAGCGTTGAAGCGTTCAGGCAGGCCCGCTGTAGTAAGACCCATTCGTGGTGAGGACGAGCCCAGGCATTTGGATTTTTATAATAAACTTAGTCCAGAGTCTATTCGAATGCGCTATTTTTACAGTCGTGGTGTGCCGACACATCAGGAGTTGGCTAGTTGGACTCAAATTGATTATGACCGCGAGATGGCGTTTATCGTTTCGGCTCCGAGTCTGAACGGGCAAGGTCCAGAAACACTAGGTGTTGTCCGGGTTGTAACAGACCCGGATAATATTCGAAGTGAGTTCTCTATTGTGATCAGAGATGATCTGCAGGGAGAAGGTCTGGGTGTCATACTGATGCGTAAAGCGGTTGATTATTGCCGTAGTCGTCAGACTTTAGTCATTGAAGGGTCAACATTGCCGACAAATAAAGGTATGCAGGGGCTGGCTATGAAACTTGGATTTACAAATACATTTAATATGGAAGAAGAGGTTGTTGATATGAAAATGAAACTCAACGAACCTACTGAAGATTGGCAAGTGACCCGGTTACAGCATTAGTCTTGTAAATATTAAGGTGCCTTGCGGCACCTTTTTGGCCACTGTTGGTTTTAACTGTGGATTTGTGGCAGCAGGATCTTTATTAAGGAGTTCAGGCTGTCGGGCAGTACATTTCATGAAGGGTATGTATTATACGCTTCGCTGTATCGCCTGAAAGTGAATAAAAAATTGTTTGTGACTCACGTCGAGTACTGACTAAGCCATCTTTTCTAAGAACGGCTAAGTGCTGAGATAGTGCTGACTGGCTTAGATCCAGACAGTTGTTCAGCTCGGTGACGGAGAGTTCTTTGCCATCTAAATAGCAAAGTATCAATAACCGACTTTCATTGCCTAATGCTTTCATGAGTTTGGCGGCGCGTGAAGCATTGGCCTTCATCATTTCGAGCGTCTCAACATTGAGGCTGGGTTCATTTACAGTAGCCAAACTTCGATCTCCAAATAATACATCTGAAAAAAAACAGATCTCTGGATCCGTTATAAAATGCTTTTTGTCATTTCATTCTTCTAATATACAGATAAAAAGTATAAAGCGGGTTGTTTACTATAAAAAAGCGCCAGTTTAGGCGCTTTTTTCGGTAGAAAAGGGGTTAACCCTTATAAACTCAAACTATATCTTTAAAGCCCACAAGTCTCGCAATGGTCATTCCTGGACACCATCCGGTAAATGCCGATTGCACTAAACTGACGCCGATAATAGCGGTCACAGCAAGTAGTGTCATGCTAACGTTGAAAACGAGAACTGCGATGATAGTCCCTAAGATGATAGAGCCTGCCAGAATATGTACCCCCTGAGGCACCGTCATACCTGAGACATTACAGGATTCTTGTTTTAAGCCTAATTTATTAAAAATGGTAATCGCTGGACACCATCCGGTAAAAGCAGATTGAAGCAGGTTTAAACCAACAAATCCCGTTAGATAAAACCAGTTTTGGCTGATGTAAGTACCGAGTGCCAGGCTAATTAGTACAACAGTGCCTGCCATTAAGCGAAGCGCAGAATTCACAGTCATGATAAATCTCCAAAAATAGTTTAAAGTATTATATATTAGATTTAACTAATGTAAATAATATTTGCTGTTTTAACACTAAGAGTGTTGAGCAGGATCAAGACTAAAATTTATCGACTTGTTATCGTAATACTAAGCAGGGTAAGCAAGGGATGAGGTGTTTATGAAAATATTAAGAGTGTTAGTACATATTGACTCTGATCAGGTATCAGACGCACTGATGGAAAAAATCAGAATACTAGCAAAACAAAATGAGATATCTATTGAGTTATTCCGTTGTTGTTATAATGATTCTTTACATCGTAGTTATATGTTCGACACAGAGCTGGAAAAACATGCCAAAGCAGGGTATTTACATCAGAAAGAACGCGAGCTAATCCGTATTGCTGAGCAATTAGAACGGCAAGGTTTAAGTGTTGGTTATGATGTTACCTGGAATAAAAATGCAGCAGAAGGTGTCATTAAAAAGGCTTTAAGATTTCGTGCGGATATGGTGATTGCTTCGGTAGGCAAGCACCCACTGGGATATTATATTTTCAGGCAGGGCGATTGGCAGTTGATCGCGCAATGTCCGGTGCCTTTGCTGCTGGTGAAAGATACGGCATGGTCAGCACACCCCCGTATAGCTGCGATGGTTGATCCGTTTCATCAGTGTGATGAGCCAAATAAACTTGATCATGAAATATTGATGACATCAAACAGTATAGCGAACCTGCTGCTCGGCGAGTTACATGTAGTGCATAGTTTTAGCAGCATTCCCCAAGTTGCTATTTTTGATGAACATCTGACAATGGATTATGCAACACTGCATCAGAAAGTTAAGACGCGACACACTGAAGTCTTACAGGCCTTGGTTGAGGGGGAAGCGTTAGCCTCGGCCATCTTAAATCTTGAGGAGGGGGAAATTCACGAAGTAATACCGGCTTTAGTTAAACGCGAAAATATAAATATTCTGATAATGGGCTCCATTGCGAGAGGAGTTGTTGAGCGCTTCTTAATAGGCAGTTCTGTAGAGCGGGTATTAGATAAGGTCGACTGTGATGTGTTGCTGATTAAGCAACCGGGCTTTGTTAGCCCGGTAACAGAGTGATTTTTATAACATCAAAGATCAAAGCTTGCCCAGATGGGAGCGTGGTCAGAGGGTTTTTCCATCCCACGGAGTTCGTAGTCGATCTCTGATTCCTGACAAGTTTGTACCAGTGAGGGTGTGGCCAAAATAACATCGATCCTGAGGCCGCGTTTAGGCACGTCTTCGAAGCCACGGCTGCGGTAATCGAACCAGCTGAAACGGTCGTCTACGTCTGGATGTAACTGTCTGAATGTATCGGTTAGCCCCCAGTTCTGCAGGCGGGCAAGCCATTCTCTTTCGATAGGTTGAAAGCTGGACTTTCCTGTTTTCAACCAGCGCTTACGATTGACTTCGCCGATGCCAATATCCAGCTCGGTGGGTGATATATTAATATCGCCCATCACAATCAGGTTCTCATCTGGCGAGTGATGAGTGCATAAATGTTCCTGAAGATCCGCATAAAAGCGGGCTTTAGCAGGAAACTTAATCGGATGTTCAATATTCTCGCCCTGAGGAAAGTAGCCGTTAAGCACGGTGACGGTGTTTCCTTTTGGGGTAGCGTATGTGCCGATAATCATACGGCGCTGGGCATCTGCTTCGTCTGTCAGGAAACCTTTCTGAATGCTTAGCGGTGGTTTTTTTGATATCAGACAGACGCCGTAATGACTTTTCTGACCGAAGTATTCAACATGATAGCCATGCGCTTCAATCATCTCCTTGGGAAACTGCGGATCGTCGACTTTAATTTCCTGTAGCCCTATGACATCCGGGTCGTGCTTTTCGATGAGCGCCGCAATCTGGTGAGGTCGGGCACGTAGTCCATTAACATTAAAAGAGATAACTTTCATGCGGTTCCATCAACAATTGATTAAATAGACTACTATTCTAGCACGTCTTTTCGTTGCTCTAAGAAGGTTCATTCATGTGGGCTGATTTGATTTTCCTATGATGTTAGTAGTTATCTTTGATTGGCACTTTATCGCCTGAATCGTTACAGTAAATAAAATTCACATAGGAGCTTAGCTGTGTCTGCTTACGATTTTGATCTCTTTGTTATTGGTGCCGGTTCAGGTGGTGTAAGAGCGGCGCGTATGGCCGCTACTATGGGTGTTCGGGTTGCGGTAACGGAAGACCGTTACCTTGGCGGTACCTGCGTTAATGTCGGCTGTGTGCCCAAAAAACTGTTTGTTTATGCCTCACACTATAAAGAAGAATTTCATGAAGCCGCAGGCTTTGGTTGGACGGTAGGCGAAAGTAGTTTTCATTGGCCGACTTTACGTGATGGGAAAAATGCTGAAATTAGTCGTCTGAACGGTATTTATCGTAACTTACTGGTTAATTCCGGATGCGAACTGATGGATGGTCGCGGCACGCTGGTCGATGCTCATACGGTTGCCGTCAATGGTAAGCACTATACGGCCGAGCGTATTTTAGTCGCTACCGGTGGCTGGCCATTTGTTCCAGAAATACCCGGTAAAGAGCATATCATTAGCTCCAATGAAGTCTTTTTTCTGGACACCTTTCCTAAACGTGCGGTCGTGGTGGGTGGTGGTTATATTGCCGTGGAATTTGCGGGTATTTTTGCCGGGCTGGGAGCTGAAACCAGCTTGATCTACCGTGGCGATCTGTTCCTAAGGGGCTTTGATCGTGATCTTCGCGAATTTGTTGCTCAGGAAGTGGCTAAAAAGCATGTTGACCTCAAATTTAACAATAACATTGAGTCTATTGAAAAGCAGGCCGATGGTAGTTTACTGCTGATGTTGAGTGATGGCACAACCCATGAAACTGATTGTGTGCTCTATGCCACCGGGCGTGTACCTAATGTTAATAATCTGGGTCTTGAAGCGCTGGGCGTAGAGCAGCAGAAAAATGGGGCAATCGTCGTTAACGATAATTTCCAGACAAGCGTGCCTTCGGTTTATGCGATCGGTGATGTCATTGACCGTGTTCAACTTACGCCTGTCGCCTTGGCTGAAGGCATGGCGTTGGTTCGACATCTTTATCAGGAAGGCAGCCCTGCCGTAGATTACAGTCTTATTCCGACGGCGGTGTTCTGCCAGCCTAATATCGGTACCGTCGGTTTATCTGAAGAGCAGGCGCGTGAGCAGGGCAAGGATATTGATGTCTATCGCAGTGATTTTCGTGCGATGAAGCATACGATGTCGGGAAGCAGTGAACGTACGCTGATGAAAATGATTGTCGAAAAGAGTTCTGACAAAGTACTGGGCGTACATATGGTCGGCCCGGATGCAGGAGAGATTATCCAGGGATTAGCGGTTGCCCTTAAAGCGGGAGCAACCAAAGCAGTATTCGACTCCACGATTGGTATTCACCCGACGGCTGCAGAAGAGTTCGTTACCATGCGTGAACCGCTAAAAAGCTGACAGATAAACCATGTGAAAAATACGCTTCGATCATGAAGCAATTCATGGAGTACAAAAGGGGCTAATGATGAGAATCATTAGCCCCTTTTTAATAAGTGCTGTCCGGTCTTAAATAAAGTTATTTAATTAATGAAGATTTTGTAGTGCGGCGATTCGATCGTCCAATGGGGGGTGGCTGGACATCAATGCCATAAAGCCCATTTTAGTGTGGCTGCTGATACCGAATGCGGTCATTTGGCTGGGTAGTTGATCAGGCATGCCTGATTCTGCTTTGAGGCGCTGCAAGGCACCTATCATGCCTGCCGTGCTACCAAATTTTGCACCGGCTTCGTCGGCGCGATATTCACGGCGACGGGAGAACCAGGCGACGATGATTGAAGCGGCAATCCCAAAAATGATTTCTGCAACAAAGGTCGCAATGTAATAGCCGAAGCCGACACCGCTCGAGTCATTACCTTTACGCAGCAGAGAATCGACAAAGTAACCGACGATACGCGCAAAAAACATAACAAAGGTGTTAACAACACCTTGTATTAGCGTCAGGGTGATCATATCGCCATTGGCAACGTGGCCAATTTCATGGGCCATTACCGCACGTGCTTCTTCGGGACGAAAGCGCTGTAATAAACCTGTGCTGACTGCCACTAATGCGCTGTTTTTGTTCCAGCCAGTGGCAAAAGCATTGGCCTGCTCTGCCTGGAATATACCCACTTCCGGCATACCAATTCCCGCTTTTTTAGCCAGTTCGGCTACAGTCTCTACTAACCATTTTTCTTCTTGTGTACGTGGTTGATCAATGATCCGGGTGCCCGTCGATCTTTTTGCCATCCACTTAGAAATAAAGAGAGAAATGAAGGAGCCGGCAAAGCCAAATACAGCACAGAAAATCAGCAATGAGGTGAGATTCAATCCTGTGCCTGACAGGTAATGCTCTACACCCAGCAGGTTGAGCGTCACGCTGGCTACGCCAATGACAGCCAGGTTTGTCAGGAGAAAAAGAATGATACGCATAGTTATGTTTTCCGAAAATAAAGTTAGTGATTAGATATAGGCTTTGATTAAAAGTTGCAACCCCATGGTCATTAACTATCGGTATATTTGTTGCTGATCTGGCGTAATAGACGCTCTCGTCTTGGCGTTTATCAAGACAGAGAAAAGCAAAACAGAAAGCGCCTGAGAGGCTGCTCGTAGATAAAAATAATCCCCTAGCAGTAAATGATATACCTCAGACGGAATGCCTGTGTAAAAGAGCATTCCGCCTTTTTGTCACATTTACTTCAGCCAACTGTCTTTTATAGCCTGATACTCTCCGGTAAGATCGGAGATGTGAAGCCACTGGTCTACGTAGGCTTTCCACACAAAATCTCTTGGCATCAGATAAGCCTTCTCAAAGCGGTTAAAAGGTGCCTCTGGATGCACTGCTTCAAGCTCAGGGCGGAGTTTCTGCTGAAGTAGTGTCTCCACAGAATCCGTCATCATTAGATCGGCTGTTCCATCTACGATCTTGTCAAATATGGTTACATTGTCGTCATAGACAATTATCTTTGCTTTTTTCAGGTTGGCTCTGGCGAACTGTTCATTTGTGCCGCCAGGGTTGACTATTACGGTAACGTCTGGCTGGTCTATTTGCTTCAGTGTCTGGAAACGATCGACATTTTCATCTCTGGTAATAGGGGTTTTACCTGTGACAAAGTATGGGTCAGAGAAGAGCCCGACTTTCTGGCGGGAGAGTTTTACTGAGACGCCTCCCATTGCTATGTCGTACTTGCCCTCTACTGCTTCATCTGTGATTTTCTTCCAGGTAGTCGGAACTATGACAAGTTTAACGTCAAGAGATTTGGCCAGTGATTTAGCCATATCTACGTCTATACCAGACCATTCGTCACCCTCTCTGTAGGTAAAGGGTTTGTAGTCACCCGTCATGCCTACCCTTAGCTCTCCTCTTGAGACGATCTCATCGAGAAGACTTGCTCCCATTGCGGAAGTTGCCATCAACACAGACATGATGCATGCCAGTAAAATTCTGCTGATCTTTTTCATAATAAATACTCTCAAGCTACGGTTTTGATATAAAAAAAGCTGGACCTCCAAGAGGATAGCTGGCTGTATTTGCCGCGAAAACCAGACGCCGACCATGAAGACTCCCACAAGGCTCGTTAAACATAAAGTTAAATAGAATAACTGCACCGTACATGAATCTCATTTCTTATAGATCGAATAGTTATCAACATCATAAAAGCATAAAAGGAAATAGAGTTAAGAGCAGGCTCGCATATATTTGCTGGTCGGGCTTGGGGCATCTCTTTATAATTCAGAGTATCAACTCAGGAGGTTAAGTGACTGATATTTATCGTTGGATACATGAGCAACAAAAAATTGCAGGCAATCAATGCCGCCGTTTATTACATGGGCGGGGTGGTTTTTTTCCAGGTTATGAGTCGGTTGTCATTGACTGGTTTTCACCTGTGGTGATTATTCGGTTGTATGCTGATGTTCCCGAAGAGACATTGAGTCAGCTCAAAGCCTTTTTCGCGAATGATTCTAGGGTGACCGGTCTTTTAGTTCAGCACCGAGGCCGAGGGCGAGAGACTCAGCATGAAGCGATTTTTGGTGAGGTGCCTGAATTACTCATTGCTAATGAGTCTTCATTGAAATATGAGATTAGGCCGGCGCAGTTTCAAAATAGTGGCCTGTTTTTGGATATGCGCCATGGCCGCGACTGGGTACGCAGGCATTCGCACGGTAAAAGTGTGCTTAATTTATTTTCTTTTACCTGTGCCTTTTCGGTTGCTGCTATGGCGGGTGGCGCAGAGCGGGTTGTGAACGTGGACATGAGTAAAAGGGGATTAAGTATTGGGCGGGCGAATCACCAGCTCAATCAGCATGATCTCTCAGCGGTCACTTTTATGCCCTATGATATGTTGAGATCATGGGGGCGTATCAAAAGGCCTGGTCCTTATGATGTGATTATTATTGATCCCCCGAGTTTCCAGCCGGGCAGTTTTATTGCAGAAAATGATTACCGAAAAGTGCTAAGACGATTGCCGGAGTTGGCTGCACCGCAGGCGCTTGTGTTAGCTTGTCATAATGATCCGGCCCATGATCAATCTTTCGTCAGAAACCTGATGCACGAGGAGTGTCCGCAATTTGGCTTTATTGAGCTTATTGTAGCGCAAAATGACTTTCCAGAACTTGAGCCTGAGTGTGGTGTAAAAGCAATGGTATTTCAGCACAATGAGTAAAGCATCCGTAATCTGTATTGATATTGAAGCCAGTGGGATGGGGTCGCGATCTTACCCGATCGAAATTGCCTGGAAGAGTGCGTTGACGGGAAAGTCAGACGCTTTCCTGATTAACCCCGATACTGGATATAACTGGACTGACTGGGATCCTGTTGCCAACGATATTCATGGTATAGACAGGGATGAGTTGGTTGCCAATGGTATTTCGGTTAGAGACGCATGCCGGCGTCTTAATCGCATGCTTGAAGGTCAAGCGGTTACCAGCGACGCCTATGAATTTGATTATTTCTGGATGCAGCGGCTTTTCGAGTCTGCGATGATGAAACCTGCTTTCGTCATGCAAGGAATTGATAAAATTCTGGAGGGGGCTCAATTAATACAATATCGGTTAGTCGCTATTAGCCAAGTTAGAGCGCACCGTGCTATGAATGATGTCAATGACGTGCTTGCGTGTCTTGCTGCGTGTGACATTGGCGATTGAATTAAGCCAATAAAAAGGCAGCAAAAATGCTGCCTTTTCAGTGTGAAGCTATCGGTGAATCACAGATTTAAAACATGCTCTTCGATTTTAGTACGCAATTCATCATACTGCCCCATCTCTTCTGGCAAGAAATGGAGTTTGTAATAGCTGCGTTCTACGAGGCTGCCTTTCGTGCCATTGATGTTTTCTTTAATCATCGCGTAGGTATAAGTCATCTGGAGATGCAGGACACGTGTATGCGGCTGGATTTGAAATTCATGGTTTTCAAGGTCGTAGCGAATTTTTTTCTCTTTGATTGTATAGAAAGAAACCTCAGCGACATGATCCAGATTGATTAGGAAGTTTGACGTCACAGGCACAAGGTGCTGTTTTTCCAAACCGTTGTGTTGCATGTAGATTCCGCAATTTTTCTTGATTTTGATAAACATTGCTGTACCTAGAAAATGTTGTTAACAGATATACATAGTATGTCATTTAAATGACGAATTTCTTACAAACATTAGCGCGAGTTGGCGTACTGCACAACTAAAGTTTATAAAAAGAGCGGGCTTAAAGTCGCTCTTTCAATAATTATTGCTCATACGTTTTAAGGAACGTGCCAATCCGTGTTATGGCATCCTCCAATTCATCAATGCGGGGTAGAAAAACAATTCTGAAGTGTTGCGTATCAGGCATGTTAAAACCGCTACCTTGAACGACAAGTACTTTTTGCTGCTGCAATAAATCCAGTGCCATTTTCTCATCATTTTTGATCGGGTATACGTCAGGATCTAGCCTTGGGAATAGATACATAGCTCCTTTAGGCTTGACGCAGGATACGCCAGGAATGTCATTAAGCATTTTCCATGCAAGATCGCGTTGCTCATAAAGTCTTCCTTCAGGGACGATCAGTTCGTTAATGCTCTGGTATCCACCCAATGCCGTTTGTATGGCATGTTGTGCCGGAACATTGGCACATAAGCGCATGTTGCTGAGCATATCCAACCCTTCAACGTAATCGCGGGCGCGATGCTTGGGTCCGCTGATAATAACCCATCCAGAACGGAATCCTGCCGCACGGTAGGTTTTGGATAAACCATTGAAAGTCAGACAGAGAACATCATCCGCTAACGACGCTAATGAGATGTGCTCAGCTTCGTCATATATTATTTTGTCGTAAATTTCATCAGCAAAAACAATGAGGTCGTGCTCTCTGGCCAAATCCATGATCTGTTCAAGAATCACTTTTGGATAAACAGCACCGGTTGGGTTGTTGGGGTTGATGACGACAATGCCGCGCGTATTGGCTGTGATTTTACTACGCATATCATCAATATCCGGTATCCAGCCAGATTCTTCATCACATCGGTAGTGTACGGGGTTGCCGCCGGCAAGACTCACTGCTGCTGTCCACAGAGGGTAGTCCGGTGCAGGAATTAGCATCTCATCCGTATCATTTAACAGGCCCTGCATTGACATGACAATCAATTCAGAAACGCCATTACCGATATAAATATCTTCAACGGTAACGTTGGCAATTTTTTTTCTCTGGCACTCTTGCATAATGGCTTTACGGGCCGCGAACAAGCCTTTTGAATCACAATATCCCTGCGAGGCAGGCAGGTTACGGATGACGTCCTGAACAATCTCTTCGGGTGCATTAAATCCCCAGGGCGCAGGGTTGCCGATATTGAGTTTGAGGATGCGGTTTCCTTCTTCCTCTAGACGTTTAGCTTCCTGGAGCACTGGCCCCCGGATATCGTAGCAAACGTTGATCAGCTTGTTCGATTTTCTGATAACTGGCATGTTAACAATCCCGTAGCCCGCGAGTATCCTTTATATGTACTGGCGTGCGAGTAACAATTTATAAAAAAGGTTGATAATCATACGCTTTTTTGACTATTAAAAGAACTACCACTAACTATAAGATGCGGGTTCTCAAAAACTGAAAATTTAGTTTTCTGATAAATAGTATGCTTTTATGTGAATTCAAATTTAAAAGTAGATAGCGTTGCCTGGTTGATTGTTTTGGCATCCGTGAACGGAGAGGGTCGTGCAATGAAACATGCTGAGAAAGTCACAAAATCTGAGGATGAATGGAAAGCAATCCTGTCGGCTGAAACATACAGTATCTGTCGAAAAAAAGAGACGGAGCGTGCTTTTACCGGAACGTACTACCATAACGAAAAAGAGGGAGTATACGCATGTGTGTGTTGTGGTCTGCCCTTATTTCAATCTCAGACCAAGTACGATTCTGGTAGTGGCTGGCCCAGTTTTTGGGAGCCGGTCAGTGATGATGTTATTTTGGAATATCGTGATTCTGCTCACGGTATGATTCGCGATGAAATAGTCTGCGCGCGTTGTGACTCGCATTTGGGGCATGTTTTTCCTGATGGTCCAGAGCCAACCGGGTTACGTTACTGTGTGAATTCTGCTTCACTGGATTTTATAGAAGAGGCAAAGTGAAAGATTTTAAATGGTTATATGAGCATGCTTTACAGTATAAAGGTGAGGCTCTGGAGTCGTTATTGCCGACGTGTATGTCGCCATCATTGTTAGCGCAAGTGAACGATAAAATAGTGTTTTCTACACTCACCAGACGTGTTTTCCGTGCGGGGCTAAAGCATTCGCTGGTGGACAGTAAGTGGCCGGCTTTTGAAAAAGCTTTCTTTGGTTTTGATCCTTATAAAGTAGCGCTGATGAGCGATGATCAGTTAGAAAACCTGATGCAAAATGATCAGATTATCCGGCATTGGGGAAAGATTAAGGCGACGCGCGTTAATGCCATGATGTTGACCGAGACGACAGAAAAACATGGGAGTTGTGCTCGCTGGATTGCAGAGTGGCCGGAGGATAATATTATTGGCCTTTGGGCAGCATTAAAGCAGCAGGGGGCGCAGATGGGTGGAAACTCGGGCGCCTGTTTTTTACGGATGTTAGGTAAAGATACCTTCGTGTTAACGGATGATGTCGTGGCTGCATTAAAAGCTCAGGGCATTGTTGATAAGAAGCCTACAGGGAAGAAGGATCTTCAAAAAGTGCAAGATGCCTTCAATCTTTGGTGTTCTGAATCGGGCCGTCCTTTGTGCCATATCAGCCGCCTGCTCTCGTTTACGGTTGGCTGGTAAGCTCGTCGTTAACGAGGCTTTAGCTGACTGAGAAAAGCCGGAAGATTATCTGCTATTTGTTTAACCGGTTTTTTGCCCGGGTATTCCAACCAAATAGTGCCGTCATCGTTGCGTAGCGTTAGTATTCCATCGTCGGGTTCAGTGCAGGCGAAAAATAACGATAATGGTTGTTTCTGTTTTATCTTGGTTACGCAGTGGCCGATTAAGTTAGCGCGTAGCCTTTCCATGTCTTCTTCGTTCCATACTTGTAACAGTACTAAATCACCAGCAGGCGCTACAGCGCTTAGATGATTAGACCAATAGCTCGTATAATAGGCTGTGATATCCGGGTGGATGTCAGTCTCCAGAGCAGCTCCCAGGCGTGTAAAAATATCGGATGGGCTGGTTTGCTTCTGCGGTTGCCAGCTCGTCATGTCGCCGCTTTTAAGGTTTTGGTCTCGGTAACAGAGTGAAGGCCATTGAGGGTCAAATTCAATGCCGGGAAGCGCGTCTTTATTATGCACTAGCCAGGTAGCGATGAAGCTTTCTAATGCGTTTAGTGTATGCATTGTATCTTGAGTCATTCCTAATATGTTGATGAGTAGTGCGTTACTTTAGTGCTTTTGCTTCAAAGCGTACAATGAATAGGCGCTTAATTGTGAATTTACCTGCGAACTTAGCGGTAAATATTTAGATGACAATGTCTGAAGCTGTATTTTTGGTTGTTGTTTTTAGCTCGTCTTCTTATGTATATGTCGAGGTTTATACTATTGGAGGGGTGTTTTCGAGCGGTTAGACGGTTTATTGCGTTGGCTTGGTTTCGAAGAGGAGTGCGAAACCTAAGAGTGTTTTCATGCCAAATGTGAATAAAGAGCCAAAGGATTGTATGTTTTTTGTGCAGAATGAAAAAATATAGCTTTTTTTGACGTAAACGTTTGACAATGCAGGGGAAGTATTTAAAATGCGCACCTCGTTCAGGGACGTAAGTCATGAACGGAAACGGAGTGGTAGTTCAGCTGGTTAGAATACCTGCCTGTCACGCAGGGGGTCGCGGGTTCGAGTCCCGTCCATTCCGCCACTTAACAACGTGATGTATCTGTTATAAGATTGCCTCGGGTCGTTAAGGAACTAGTTAATTTGATGTGTTTGTTAAGTTTTATTACTTATCAAAACTGAATAATTTATTAGTATAAAAATGTAAGAAATGCATTATGGGCGTGTAGCTCAGTTGGGAGAGCGTC
>NZ_LJSI01000039.1 GCF_001305295.1 Neptunomonas antarctica | reverse complement strand
TTACATTTAATAAAATCGAACACAAAATATTGTTACCGGCTAAGGTATACATCTTGACCGCTAAGGCAGCTCACCACTGCCTTAGCTATTCCTACTCACGATATTTTCACCCACACATCTGAACAAGATTTGGCGATTTCGCTAGCGAGATTTGCTAAATAATCTATTGAAAACCCTTGCAATAAGTACCTTTTTTGGTACAATAGAGCATGAAAAAGATAAGCGCCCATTTTTTTAAAACAGACAGCGGCAATCAGCCAGTAAAGGAATGGCTATTGATGCTTGGCGACCCTGACAAGAAAATTATCGGACAGGACATTAAGTCCATTGAATTTGGCTGGCCTCGGGATTATCAACCACCGACTTTGGTAAAGAATCTCC
>NZ_LJSI01000038.1 GCF_001305295.1 Neptunomonas antarctica | reverse complement strand
TCCACGGCAAGGTGAACGAGGTACGCTCTAATATCAGTGACGGCCGGATAGCACGGGTGCTATTCGCAGTGATAGACCAGAAAATGGTGTTACTTCATGGATTTGTTAAGAAGTCCCAAAAGACACCAAAAGCGGATTTGGATTTAGCCAAATCTAGGTTGAGAGACTATGAGAGAGGATAGTCACATGGAAAAAAGCAAACACTTGGGCAGCAGCTTTGATAGCTTCCTTGAAAGCGAGGGAATTCTTGAAGAGGTTGAAGCGGTAGCGATCAAGCGGGTGCTGGCTGCGGAAGTTAGCCAGTATCTTGACCTTAATCAGGTCAAGAAAACCGTCTTTGCAAGACGGATCAACACTAGCC
>NZ_LJSI01000037.1 GCF_001305295.1 Neptunomonas antarctica | reverse complement strand
CTGGGTAACACCGGAAGGCGGCGGCGGGCCTAACTATCCAAATATGTAGCAGCCCAATATGTAAGGCTTAATAGATAAAAGCCTAATATATAGCTGTTAACTATTGGCGTTGATAACGTTGTGATCAAAAGCACCTTCGGGTGCTTTTTTGTTATAGGGCGTGATAACAGGAAACGGATAAGGATGTTTTGCCAACGCATCATAAGAAGCGTGTATAAAAAGAACATTAGTAACAGGAGTAAGATCAGAAGGTGCTTTGTAGACCATATGGTATTACTATGCGCGCATTATTTAGACCTTGGTCGCATTAATTTTTAGGTAGGAGTTAGCAATGGATATCGCGGTTTATTTGAATGCGTTGATCGCACTTTTTGTGATTATAGACCCGATAGGAGCGGCGCTGATTTTCCATTCTCTGGTGCCTGTCGACGATATGCGCCACCGTATTAAGATGGCGATTAAGGCAACTGTTATCTCATCGACCTTGTTGATCTTGTTTGGTAATTTCGGTGAGCCGTTGTTGCATAAGCTCGGTATCAGTATTGATGCGTTGCGTATATCGGGTGGTATCTTGTTGTTTTATACCGCGTTTCACCTGATTACAAAGGATACTACTGTCACCAGTACCACGGAGAGAAAAGATATTGCGGTGTTTCCGATGTCTATTCCCATGTTGGCTGGCCCTGGTTCTTTAACGCTGGCTATTCTGTTGTACTCAAAAGCATCAGTCTACCAAAGCAGCTTGTCTATCACGCTGGCAATTTTGACCATCAGCCTTGGTACATTGGTGATGATGATCCTTTCTCGCTACGTTAAAAAAGTGATAGGCCGCACCGGCGACGATATTCTGCGCCGGTTTCTCGGCGTAGTGCTGGCCGCATTAGCCATACAGTTTGTTCACGACGGTGTCATTAATATGTCGTTGATGTAACTGTGTTTTAAATTAATGCCGGTTGGGTGATACGCGTTTCAGAACCTTCAACAGGACAGTTTGGTACTAGTTGTGCCAGACCGAGTGAAATAGCCGCCATGGCGGCTCCGGCATAAAAAACGATAGACGGTGATATTAACCACAGGAGACCAAAGCTGGCAGGTATGATGACAGCGGCAATATGGTTAATCGTAAATGAGATGCCGGCAGTGGGCGCTATATCTTCCGGGGATGCTATTTTCTGAAAATAAGTTTTAACGGCGATAGCCATCGCAAAAAACAGATGATCGATAATATAAAGCGACGCACCTAACAATGCGTTATCAACTAGCGCATAGGTACTGAAAACCCCGATCAATCCGATGTATTCAAAGGTTAGTGCGCGTCGTTCTCCCCAGCGGGCAATGAGCTTGCCTATTAACGGTGCGACAATAATATTAATGGCCATATTGGCGATAAACATCAGTGTTATTTCGGCTGCCGAAAATCCGAATTTTTCCACCATCAAAAAGCCGGCAAACACTACAAAGATCTGGCGTCTTGCACCACTCATGAAAACCAGCGCATAGTAAAGCCAGTAACGCTGTTTCAGGAAAAGTTTTTTACGTTGTTCCACTTTTTCGGGAAAGTGCGGGAATAGACTCCAGGCAGCCATTGCCAGCAGAAAGGTGATGCCGCCACCGATCATGTAGATCCAACTCATGGATATGCCAAAATACTCAAGGCTGATATACACCATGCCATAGGCCACTAGCGCGGTGGCTGAGCCCATCGCAATGAGCTTTCCCATGACCTTAGGTGCTTCACCTTTTTCCAGCCACTGTAGCTGCAGCGATTGGTTAACTGTTTCGAAATAATGGAAACCGACCGACATCAATACCGTCGTGAAGCAAAGCCCCCAGAAGCTAGGTAGCAGGCCGGTTAATGCAGTACCTAAACCTAACAAAGCTAATGCGGCCACCGCCAGCGTTTGTTCTTTGATGATCAGCAGCAGAAAGATAACCGCAAAAGAGAGAAAACCGGGTATTTCACGCAGACTCTGAAGGGCACCCATATCGGCACCATCGAAATGCGCATATTCAATCGCAAAATTGTTGATCAGCGCCATCCAGGTGCCCATCGAAAAGGGCATCGCGGCGGCCATAATAAACAATAGGACCCGAGGTTGTTTCCAGCGGGGCTGATCAGAATATTCCATTTCAATGTATCCGGCAGAGAGTAGACAGATAAGCTTAGCCTGTTATCTCTGTACGAGATAGTCAGATTGTCGCAACGCTGTTTTTCAGTAACCGACATTAGATAGGCAGCGCTGAAAGAGGGCGTTAGCTTGGCGGGCGTTAAAAAACAGCAGTAAAAAGCCGGTCAAGTATGAAACATTGACCGGCTATGCGTGGCGTTTATCAGAGATAAGCTTTTAGCTTTCGACTATTAGCTTTCGACTGTTAGCTTTCTACGAAGGCGCGCTCGATAACGTAGTGTCCTAAATCGCCGCGTCGATGTTCAGAAAACCCCATTTTGTTGAGCAGTGTGCAGGTATCTTTCAACATGCTTGGGCTGCCGCAGATCATGAAGCGATCTGTTTCCGGATTTAATGCTGGCAGGCCTAGATCCTTTGCCAATTTTCCGCACGCCATCAGCTCTGTCAGACGGCCGTTATTGCGGAACTTCTCGCGAGTCACTGTTGGGTAATACATCAGTTTTTCGCTGATAAGCTCGCCAAGATATTCGTTCTTAGGTAACTCATTAACGATCATGTCCGCATAGGCAAGTTCGGAAATAAAACGTACACCATGTGTCAGAATAACTTTGTCATAGGCTTCGTAAATTTCAGGATCTTTTATAATGCTCATAAAAGGAGCCAGTCCGGTACCTGTACTGATCAAGTAAAGGTGTTTGCCCGGGAGTAGGTTGTCGTTGATTAACGTGCCTGTCGGCTTTTTGCTGACAAGAATCTGATCCCCCACTTTTATTTGCTGTAACTTAGACGTCAGTGGGCCGTCCTGAACCTTGATGCTAAAGAACTCCAGTTCATCTTCATGATTAGCGCTGGCAATGCTGTAAGCGCGCATCAGGGGCTTACCTTCGTGTTCCAGACCTATCATAGTGAAATAACCGTTCTTGAAGCGGAAGCCGGCATCACGAGTGGTTTTAAAACTGAATAGCGTGTCATTCCAATGATGTACGCTGGTGACCTGTTCTTGACCAATGGATGACATATGCTTATCTCTCTTTGTTCTAGATAGAATGAATTATTGTGATAAATGATATAAGAAGTGTATGTTATCGGTAAAGCGGGATATTTATATATATGTAATCGGAAAAATCGATAATGAAGTATTCTTTACGTCAGCTTGAAGTGTTTTTAGCGGTTGCACATCATAACAACATTACCCGTGCGGCTGCCAGTCTGTCTATGTCTCAGTCAGCCGCCAGTAGTGCGTTGCGTGATTTAGAAGATCAGTTTGCTATTCAATTATTCGATCGGGTCGGCAAGCGCCTACAGATCAACGAACTAGGCCGGTTGGTACGTCCCCGTGTTGAGGCCTTGCTAGAGCGCGCCAGGAGTCTGGAAAGTGAGCTGATGCAGCATCAGACACCCGGGCACCTTAAATTAGGGGCCACCTTAACTATTGGTAATTATCTGGCGGTGGAGTTGATGGCTGCTTATATGGCTAAGCACCCTGGCAGAAAAGTGACATTAGATGTAGCGAATACCTCGGTGATTGTAGAGAAAGTAGCTAATTATGAACTGGATATAGGTTTGATCGAGGGGGAGTCTAATGATGCCAGTCTGGAGTTTATTCCCTGGTTAAAGGACGAGCTGGTGGTTTTTTGTTCCCCTTCACATCCGTTAGCCCATAAAACCGTATTGTCAGATCAGGATTTGCAAAGTGCAGGCTGGATTTTACGTGAGCAAGGATCCGGGACGCGTCAGGCATTTGATTGGGCGATGCACGGTTTATTATCTCGTCTTAATGTTCTTCTGGAACTGCAGCACACAGAAGCGATTAAACGCGCAGTCAGGGCAGGGGTAGGAATATCCTGTCTTTCGCGGATTACATTGCAGGAATCTTTTACGAGTGGCAGCTTGGTTGAGCTTAATGTTGCTGGTCGTGATATGCATCGCCAGTTTTATCTGGTTTTACATAAGCAAAAGTTCCGCAGTGCCGGAATTCGGTACTGGTTACATATGTGTGCGAATTATGAACAACTGACAGTGTGACTGTTCAATTGCTGATCAAAATGATGCTTAAATCACCTTTTTTCACATAAAATGTAAAAACTTCCTGCAATAGGGTTGA
Source organism: Neptunomonas antarctica (assembly GCF_001305295.1). Taxonomy (GTDB): domain Bacteria; phylum Pseudomonadota; class Gammaproteobacteria; order Pseudomonadales; family Balneatricaceae; genus Neptunomonas; species Neptunomonas antarctica. The sequence continues at coordinate 122,083 of NZ_LJSI01000037.1, read as the reverse complement.
CACTTTTTCTCAACACTATAGAATCTGCGCCCATCCCTAGGAGGGGTGGCTGAGTGGTCGAAAGCACCGGTCTTGAAAACCGACGAGTCGTAAGGCTCCCAGGGTTCGAATCCCTGCCCCTCCGCCATTGGATACTGAAGTTCCTCGATAGCTCAGTTGGTAGAGCAGTAGACTGTTAATCTATTGGTCGCTGGTTCGAGTCCAGCTCGAGGAGCCACTTCAGGCGGGGCGTTAGCTCAGTTGGTAGAGCAGTTGGCTTTTAACCAATTGGTCATAGGTTCAAATCCTATACGCCCCACCATTTTTACAGATCTACCTCAGGACGGGGCGTTAGCTCAGTTGGTAGAGCAGTTGGCTTTTAACCAATTGGTCATAGGTTCAAATCCTATACGCCCCACCATCCTGAAGGTCTGGAATACTCCGCAAAAAAGAACAGCCTGTTTTTCAGCACTCTTCTCGTTAGTACTTCACTCAGACTCGCTATCCATAAATTTTCATAAAAAATGCTTTTTTGCAATCTGGCGTACGCTCGCTTAACGTTTGCCAGCTGCAAGCTATTTTAAGCCTTGTCTTTGCATCACGATCCAATTAACTCCGCTGCGTTACCTCTCTCGTTTTTCTATAGAGCAACCCTTTCATAACGCTAGTGCATAGCTGTACTCTCGGTATACCCTTGCTCTGCCTTAGTGTTGTTGTCGCACTGTGATATTATTGAAATATTTGTCCTCTCGCCGTTCTTTTTCTGTGAGTGATAAGTTGCTAGAGTCAACATGCTAAATGAAAGAGCCGTCAGGAACGTATGAAAACAGATTTAATTACACGCGAAGGTTATGAGGCGCTACAAAAAGAGCTTAATTACCTGTGGCGAGAACACCGGCCCGACATAACGAAAAAAGTCACCTGGGCCGCTAGCTTGGGCGATCGCAGTGAAAATGCTGATTATCAATACAACAAGAAGCTGTTGCGTGAAATAGATCGACGCGTGCGATACCTTAGAAAATGTCTGGACCAGCTTAAAATTGTTGATTATTCGCCTCAGCAGGATGGCAAAGTGTTTTTTGGTGCCTGGGTTGAAATCATTAATGAGCATGATGAACTTAAAGGATTTCGAGTCGTCGGAGGAGATGAGATTTATGGCCGTAATGATTATATTTCGATCGATTCGCCTATGGCTCGTGCTTTACTTAAAAAAGCCGTTGATGATGAAGTTGTTGTGATGACGCCTGAAGGTGAAAGAGTCTGGTATGTAAATAAAATTTCTTATCCAGGTGCCTTGGTTTGATAATGCGCTTTTTAGGTGATTCAATTTAAAAGCATCGATAGACTTTGGTATTTATAGGCAGTAAATGAGCAGGAAAGCATAAGCTTAATATGGGAAAAATAATCTGATGTTTGCGCAATGTTTTACCTCGCTCGTACTGATATCTTTTGCTTTGAACCTTATGGCAGCAACCCTGGCAGTTGAAATTACAGGCGTGAGCAAAGAGCAGGAGCAGAATATCCGGGCGATGCTCAGTCTTGAGTCCTTGAAGGGTAAAGAGGTTGTTAGCCGTAGCCGATTACGCTATTTGAATGCGAAAGCGGAAGATGAAATTGGCAAAGCATTACAACCCTTTGGCTATTATCGCCCGGAAATTACAGCAGAGCTGACAGAAAACGCCGAAAAATGGGTAGCTCAGTATCACATAGTACCCGGTCCGCTTTTACCCATCGGCGTGTTGGATATTAAGCTGAGCGGTGACGCGCTTCGGGACGATGTTTTCAATCAGGCATTATCCGCCTCCTCATTACGCACGGGCAGACCTCTCGTACACAGCGATTATGAAAACCTTAAAAAACAGTTACGTTCGCTGGCCGCGGAGCGCGGTTATTATCAGGGAGCGTTTAGCGAGCATCGGGTTGAGGTTGATCTGCTGACTTATCAGGCAAATATTGTTTTGCATTATGATAGTGGGCCGCGTTTTAAAGTGGGTAAGGTGCGGTTTACAGAGAGTCCGTTATCAGACGATTTTCTGATCCGTTATGTACCCTTTAAAGCAGGAGACCCGGTGCAAAGTAGCGCGTTGCTCAATCTACAGAGCGCCTTAGTCGACAGTGATTATTTTCAGCGGGTGGAGGTTCGCCCTCTCTGGGATCAGATAGACGGCACTGAGGTGCCTATTGAAGTGGCTGTTGATGCACATAAACAGACTAAGTACAGCGGTGGTTTTGGCTATGGTACCGATACCGGAGCGAGAACTAAGTTGGGAATAACACGCCGCTGGATCAATAAAAGCGGACATCAGTTCAACACACAATTGTTAGCCTCCGAGATTCGCACCAATCTGACGGCAGAGTACGCCATTCCCGGATTACGTCCCCAGCAAGATAGATATACTGTGAATCTCAGCCTCGATGAGGAGCAGTCGGATAGCGTTGATACCAGTAGCAACTCTTTGGGTGTTTCATGGCAACAGCAGCAGGGGCGGTGGCAGCGAGTGACATCGCTGACGTTCCAGCAGGAAGAATTTACGATCAGCGATGAGACTCAGCAGACCGATTTTTTGATGCCCCGCATAAGTTATACAACGGTCTCTACCAAAGACCGGCTGAATATCCGTAATGGCTATCGTCTGACACTACAGGCATTGGGTGGCAGTGATATGTTGCTCTCGGATACAAACTTTATACAGTTGAGCGTTAATGCCAAAGCGGTGCATAGCTTAAATGAAAAATTCAGATTACTCGGACGCGTGGATGCGGGGGTCACCCTGATAGATGACTTTGATAAGTTGCCGGTGTCGCAGCGTTTCTTTGCGGGGGGCGATAACAGCGTACGCGGATATGAATACCAGAGTCTGAGTCCTATTGATTCCGATGGTGATGTTACCGGTGCTCAAAACCTGCTGGTGGGGAGTCTTGAGCTTGATTATCGGCTTAAAGGTAACTGGGGTATCGCGACTTTTATCGATGCAGGTAATGCGTTTGATGATATTGACGCCGATTTGTATATAGGGGTCGGTGTTGGCGTACGTTGGTATTCGCCCATCGGGCCGGTCCGTATCGATTTAGCGGTGCCGCAGACGGGCGATACTGACGGTGTTCGTTTACATTTCAGCTTGGGTCCTGATTTATGAGATTACGCTATAAACGCATTTTTCTGGGGTTGCTTGCCTTAGTGTTGTTGCTGTTGGCGCTTATTGTGGGCGCTCTTATGTATGTGACAACGACCACCGGCGGGCTGCAGCAGTTAGTTTCTGTTAGCCAGCGTTGGCTGCCGGGTGAGTTACAGATCAAAAGTATCGAAGGTACTTTGCACGATTCTTTAACCCTGCAAGGCGTTAGCTTTCGTAATGATGAGGGGTTGGACATCTCGCTGCAGCGATTGCAGCTCGTCTGGGAACCTATGGCGTTGTTCGACGGTACATTGCACCTGCGGACACTGGTACTGGAGCACCCTGTTATTATCCTGCCGCCTGCTGAAGAACAGCCGGTACCCACCGCACCTTTATTTCCTCTTTCCTTGCCTGACGTAAGCTTACCTATTCAGATAAAAATTGATGATCTTCAATTGGATCAGCTGGCATTCCAACAATTATTAGCTAACCCCGCGCCCGCACCTGTGTCAGAGCCAGAGGCACAGCCGGTACCCGTGCTGATTGAGTATTTGGTGTTGCAGGCTCATACCGAGCAGCAAACGTTGATTCTGGATCAGTTAGAGGTGGTTGCACCTCAGGGGCAGGTAAAACTGAGTGGTTCACTGCTACCGAGTGAACAATATCCGTTTAAATTATCGACCGAGTGGCAGGTGATCGTGCCTGATGCTCCTGCATTGAACGGGCAGGGTACGCTGGTCGGAAATATTGCCGCCTTAGAGATAACACAGCAGCTTTCCGGTTTTGTTGATATGGGTGTTTCCGCTTCAATGGCTCTGATCGCAGATACCCTGAAGCTGAATAAACTACAGGTTACTCAGCCCTCGAAAAAATCTGAAATACTGCTCTCCGGAAAGGTATCCGGTTTACAAACCACACCGCTAGTGGCTCTTGACGGACAGTGGGAAAATCTCGGTTATCCGCTGGAAGGTGATGCCGTTTATCGTAGCGAGCAAGGAAATATTAAACTGACCGGTAGCCTTGATGACTACCAATTGGTATTGAACAGCGCCATTGATGGTGCAGATATCCCCGTGGGTCAATGGACATTGAACGGCGGCGGTAATCGCTCTGGATTCACTGCGTTTGAATTAACCGGCCGTACGCTCGAAGGAGCGCTTGAGGCAAAAGGGAAGGTGACGTGGTTGCCTGAGCTTAGCTGGCAGGTAGCGCTAACCGGGCAGAAAATTAATCCGGGCAGTGAATGGACGGATTGGCCGGCAAAGCTGGATTTTCAGTTACGTAGTAGTGGTTTATTATCGGCTCAAAAACCGCTGCAGGTACAGGCCGATCTCGTATCGCTGAGTGGGACGTTACGCAGTGAGCCCGTCAAAGGTGAGGCGAGTGTTGCCCTTAACGGAACTGAGCTGGATATTCGTCAGATAACGTTAGATGTTGCCAGTGCGCAGCTACAGGCATCAGGCCGTGTTGGTCAGAAAATGGATCTGGATTGGGCGCTGAATGCGCCCACACTGGAAAAATTATTGCCTAATGCTTTGGGTTCTCTCACGGGTAAAGGGACGCTGCGAGGCCCGCAAGATAAGTTGCATTTGGTGGCGCGGCTGCAAGGGCAAGGGCTGAAATTTGATGCGAATCAGATTGATGATCTTGATGCGGATCTGGATATAGACCTCAGTGGGCAGCAGAACTCTCGTTGGGTGTTGCAGGCAAATAATTTAAATCTGGCAGAGCAACGCTGGAAAAAGCTAACGCTCGACGGGCAGGGAACGCCTTTACAGCATCAGACGGCGTTAACGCTTGAGCAAGGGCCTGCAAACCTGAAGTTAAGCCTTCAGGGGCGCTGGGAGGCGTCTCAGTGGCGTGGTAGTTTGACACGCGCCGATCTGCAAAATGAAATGCTTGGATCATGGCAGCTGGCGCAACCGGTAGCGATTCAAGGTAGTTCCGCATTGGCGAGCGTTAAAGATTTTTGCTGGCAGAGACAACCTTCCGGCACAGGAGAACTGTGTGTTGATGGTGGCTGGTCTGTCGCGAAGGGGAGTCAGGCGGAGTTAAAGATCCGGCAGTTAGCGCTGAGTTTGCTGGAACCTTTTATGCCAGCAGGAACGCAGTTGGACGGTCAGTTACTGGGGCAAGCTTCTTTTGTGCAGCAGCCGGGCAAACGACCGGTATTTTCAGCAACCACCCGTCTTGTTAAGAGTCAGGTACGCCTGGAAAGCGAAGACCTCAATATAATCGGCGGTGACATTCAGTTTAACGTGAGTGGCCGGCAGGAGCAGATTAAGGCGAACTTACAACTGCCTTTGTTGCAGCCAGTGGGTTTATTGCATGCGGATGTTCTTATTGATGATGCCTATCAGCAGGGCATTCTGAAAGGTGACACCCGGCTGGACCTCAGTGAACTGAAATTTATCTCGCTGTTTTCACCGCAGTTACAGGCGATTACCGGTAAGTTGGAATCAGCTCTGACATTGACGGGCAGTATTGAAAAACCGATGGTAAGGGGTTCCTTGCAGTTAGTGGGCGCCAGTGCTGAGCTGCCAGCGCTGGGCGTAAAATTGGATGTCATCGAATTAGAAATCCATGATCAGCCAGGCAGCGATAATCTGCTATTAAGCGGGGCTCTGCATTCGGGTAAAGGTGCACTGCAGCTCAGCGGCTTATTAGATCCATTGAACTATTCAGGTACATTAAACATCGCGGGTGAGCGTTTTCAGGTCATGGCTACCGATGAAATCAGCGCATGGATCTCTCCGGCATTGGATATTTCTGTGACGCCTGAGTTGATCCGTTTACGCGGTGAAATAAAAATTCCTGAAGCAAAAATAACACCGCCTAAAATCGCAGCATCGGCGACACCGCTGTCATCCGATGTCGTTATTCTTGACCCGGAAGGAGGGGGTTCTGATGCATTGCTTGCGCCGCAACAAGCTATGGATGCAAGCCTGCGCCTGACATTGGGGGATAAGGTAGAGGTCGATGCGCTGGGTTTTAAAGGGCGCTTGCAAGGTAGTATTCTGATTGAGGATGATGGCCTCCGTGCTACCCGGGCAACAGGGAATATGGATGTTGTTGCAGGGGAATACCGGCTTTACGGACAAGATTTGAATATTGAGCGGGGCAGTTTGGTGTTCACGGGAGGGCCTGTTGATAATCCTGGATTGGATTTGCGTGTTTCGCGTATTGTTGATGACGTTACGGCCGGAGCGAAGGTCAGCGGTACCCTCAACGAACCGCGTCTGGATCTGTTTTCAGATCCGGCGATGCCAGAGAGTAGTCTGTTGTCTTATTTATTATTCGGTCGGGCACCGGGCGCTGCCAATACATCCACTTCGGAACAGGAGTTACTGTTTAAGGCTGCTTCTGCGTTGACGATGAAAGGCGGTAACGTTATCGCTGAAAAGCTCACGGATATTTTTGACGTGAATGAGTTGGGGCTGGAGGGTGATTCGCTGAACGACACCTCGTTTTATATCGGTAAATATCTATCGCCTAAATTGTATGTCAAATATGGAGTGGGTCTGCTGGAGCCTACCAGTACTTTTCTGATGCGTTACCGGCTCAGCAAACGCTGGAGTGTTGAATCACAAACCGGCACCGACAGCAGTGGCGGTGATCTTATCTATACGCTGGAGCACTAAGCTTGTTTTCTGAAGCGTTTAAAACTGACTATTGTTTGCACCATCAGTTTGCATAAAGTTACTTCCGACAAAGGCTTAATTGTAGTTTTGTGATTTCAGTGGATAAACGACCTAGATGGCTCAGAGTCGAGGACGTGTTTTGGCAGGTCTGTGCCAAAAGCGGTCATTAGTTTTACGTTGTCCGTTTGTATAATCCATAAATGTATGGTCTGGGATCCCCATTGGGATTGATGTATGTATGATTGAACGATGTTATTAACTTAAATGATGAACTCAATCTTTCTGATAGTTCCTCAATACTATACCGATGCACTGTTAACCCAGCACATTTGGGCGCACCTGTTTTAGAAAATTCAGCAAATATGGCGTAGCTGCCGACTTTTAATTTTGATTCAAGGTTATTGAAATATCCTTTTATATCTTCTTCACGTGTAAGAAAATGTAAAACAGCTCTATCAATCCAAATATCTACATTTGGTATAGCATCTGTAATGGGTTTGGATATATCTTGGCAGAGCCAATAAATTTTATCGCTATCAACTTGTAGCCTTCCCTTGACCTTATTTAAAGCCTCTATACTAATATCATTGAGGACTAATTTTGCACCTTTAGCAATAAGCTGTTCTATCAAAATTGAAGTTCCCGCACCTGGTAAGAATACAGTGAGATCTTTCAAGTTTGGAACTTGATTTAGCAATTCAAATGTTTTTTCCGCATCCTTTTCATACCACCCTAGTTTCGAATCTTCTGCGCCTGAAAAAATTAAATTCCAATGTTTACTGCTTGATTTCATAGCTTCTCAGTTTTAATTATTATGATATGACAGTATGTTTAGGGGGCATTAATAGCTACTTCAGAAACCGTTAATGGCGCTTCCATTTAGCCTGCTGATGGCTATTTATCATCGTCCTTATGAGAGTGGCGGTGATGAAGATCAGGCCAGTGGGGATGTTTGTGCTCTAAATCTGAATGTTCATGGTGGTGTGTATGTCGAACTGAAGAAGGCATATCTGGGTGATAGTGATTATGGTGGCCATCATCATGCCGGTGCGCGTGGTTATGACTCAATTCTTCATGTACATGAGTATGCGAGTGGGTATCGCGCAATAGGAGAGTAATAGCGACAATAAATATTACTGCGGCTAGCAGATGAGTTCCTGATATCGATTCACCTAAATACAAAACTGACAATGCGACACCGAAGAATGGCGCACTCGAAAAAATCACTTGTGCACGTGTCGCGCCCATTCCCTGTGCTGATCGTATATATAATACAATGCTGGCACCATATGACAGGGCTCCAACCAGCAAGGCACCCACGATTGTTTTTGTATCAAGACTAAGCGGATCTAGTGCAATACCTATCGATAGATTGACACTGCCTGCGATTAAACCTTTCCAAAAAGTACTTTGGCTGGGGGTTATTCCATCAATCAGTGCGGTAAGGTGATTGTCCAGTCCCCAGCAAATGCAGGCAAGAAGAACCAAGGCTCCAGCAGCAATACTCGCGCTGCCCTGTGACCAAGAGAGGAGCGATGCTGCCAGCATCGCTGCCAACACACCCATCCACCCGTTAATACTCAAATGATCACGAAAGAAAAGCACCCCGATGACCGCTGTTGCTGCAAGCTCAAGGTTGAGCCATAGAGAAACTGATCCTGCTTCTGCAAGGTTTAATCCAAACAACAATAGAACCGGACCCAAAATCCCGCCAAAAACCACTGCGCCTAGCAACCTTAATCGATTAGGTTTGTCGCTAATTGAAGGAAGGGATAACGTTCCTTTGATGAAAAAGGCAGGGGCAACGGCGAGTGCAGCCCCTAGATATAAAAAACCAGCCAATTGGAATGGCGTTAATCCAGCCAAAAGCCATTTACTGGCTGGAGTTGCGGCTCCAAATAGAGCCGCTGACAGTAGCGCTAGTATAATTGTGTGTTTTTGCATTCGACAAACTATCTAAATATTGATAATAGGGCTTAGATAGCCCATTAGTTTTGACTATGGCTATGACCATGGTCTTTCTTTTCTTCAGTACTATCTTCGTGCCCGTGGTCTCCACAAGCGACCAGTAGCCCTAAAAAGCTAGTGAGGACTAATACTTTCCCTACATTAATAAGATAATACATATAATATTCCGTGATTCATAAATGTATGCATTAGCTGCTTCAGCAAGTAATGGGTCTACTTGATACCTATAATTTCATAGTTCCCTTCGATTTTCAGTGATACCGTAATAGGTGAACTTCCTTTGTTCTCCCAATACCAGCCGTGTGACCCATCAAAGGAGGCGGTGAATGAACCTCTCGCAGTATCGGATGTACTGACCGTATAGCTTTCAAAATAACCCGTTGTATCGCCTTTGGGTTCACCGTGAAAATCAAAAAACAGCTCTTCACCTGCTGAATTCCAAGAATAACGAATGGCTTCACCTTTCAACATATTGAGCTTATATTCCACCCCCGCACCTGCTGGGACAGTAACTTCCGTACTGTGCTCTTTAAACTCGCCAGTTTGTCCCACTACTGTCTGCTTAGTCGGTTCAAGAGAGGCTGCATTCGCCAATGCGGTTAACCCTAGAGAGCCCCCTATGCCTGTAGGGTCAATATCATATTCGGCAGGTAATATCGCCACTGTTAATATAAAGGCCCCAAAAATACCGGCAAAGGCACTGGCTTTGACTAACGTTTTCGTTGATTGCACCGAATGCTCTAGCTCATGCTGAGCACGACCGGTTTGTTCTAATTGAGTCATGTTGTCACCTTAAACCGTTGTAAAAAAACCAGTGAGTTGGAAGCCAACCAGCATCACTCCGCTACTCATCAGAAGCGCATTCGTTGCCGTTGAAAAGCGTAAAAAGCTAGGGTGTCGTCGCCAAAAGCTCAGTGCTATTAGCACTAAAATTAAGGCAGAAAACTGTCCTAATTCAACGCCTACATTAAAGGCGATAAGGTTTTCAAATAAGCCCTCCTTCGGAATCTCGAATTCCTGTATTTTGGTCGCTAGACCGAAACCATGGAATAAGCCAAAAATCATCACAGCTGCTTTGGTATTCGGCTGGAAGCCGAATAGCCGCTTAAAGCCTCCCAGATTATCGAACCCTTTATAGATGATAGAAAATCCAATAATCGCATCGATTAAATAAGGATTCATCGCAATGTCATACAGGACACCGAACATCAGCGTTAAACTATGGCCGATGGTAAAGAGTGTCACATACACCATGACGTCTTTTGACCTATAAAGGAAAAAGATAACCCCTACAAGAAAGAGTAAATGATCGTAACCGGTCACCATGTGCTTAGCGCCAATATACATATAAGGGATGATTGAAACGCCTTGATTCGCCAGCAAAAATTGCTTCGTACTGTCATCAACCCCGTGGGCAAAAAGCGTGGCCGAAAAGCCGAAAGCGCAGATCAGTATAAAAAATCGAGTTAATGATAGTGATTTAGACCGCATAACGGATAGTTTCCTTGTTATGTTTGACGATAATGTCTAAAGGACAAATTCGATGCTAAAACTCTTCAAACGTCCCGTTAAAGTTCGCACCTAGGTACGTACCTTGGCTATTCAGAAGTATATAAAGTGTTTCTTTGTCTTGTGCATGTTCAAAGGAAACAATGTAGTGCCTAAGAGATTTGTTATGCACTTTTTTGTTAGTGACCTCTTTCCAGCTTTTATCTAATGTTTTCCCTTCAACGAGTTCAGACTTATCCACGATGATGACTAGTTCCTGAAACGCTTTTGATACTATCTGTTCATTGGTAGGTTGAACTGAAGGACCATGACTGTGGCCTGCGCCGCTGTAGGCCATAGTAGAGGTAAGCATGGTGAAGGCGAGTACAGCGGTTGTAATAATAGTTTTAAGCATGGCGTTAGTTTCCTCGTTAGTCTTAACGGTTGCATAAACATCAACACACCTGTGTTGATGTTTGGATTAAGCGAGGGAAGTATGCCTTTATTAAAACCGACTGTCGATAGGTTTTATATTGCGAAACATGTAAAAGGTGGGTGATACGCTATCGTGTGATTAAAGCTTCAATGGTGTTATGGAGAGGTAAAGAGCCACAAATAGAGAGGATAAGAAAGCAAATAGTGCTCAGGAGCAAGGTGTGCCTAGGTAACGAACTGCCAGGAACTTGCGCTAATAAATAATGAACGCGTTGCTCCAGCTCAGAACCCAAAAATTGGCATAGCGGCCCTTCATTCTTGATAGGGCTCATAAGCCGTTGTAGTTTGATAATAGCTTCGGCGACCGCAACATTACATTCAGTGCTAAGTGCTACTTGCTGATCGGCTCGCAGCTCCAATGAGAGAGCGTGCTCTTTTAAGACGGCCCGCTTGACGTTGGGGTAATGAAACGTACACATAAACCGCAAAATCCACTTATAGAGTCCGTCTCTATATTGTGCATGCACCTCTTCATGAGTGCACACTATATGCAATTGCTGGGATGATAGGTTATTGACGAGCCCAGTCGAAAGCACGGCATTGGGTCTGAATATTCCTAAAGAAAAGGCAAGAGGCAGTTCAGTTTCAATTAGTTGAACATTCGATGTCAGCATGGAGCCTGAAGTTACATCGAGACGCTCAAGTAGTTTGTAAGAACGCCGCCATTGCATAAAGGCGATTAGAGATGCCCAGCAGAAAAGACATAATGCCGTACCAATGACGGCTAACTCGCTTATGGTTACCATATGAGCAGCAGGAGATCCAATGCAATTACTAGAAACATGGCAATGATCTATTGGTAATGTCGAGCTATGATTAAGGGCTGGTATCGAAATCATTACCCCTATCACTAATGCACCGACTAGAGGTGTTGAGCCAAACGACCGAAGTAGAATTAGCCTAGATTGAGGGTTGAATTTTGTTACCCACTTAATGAAAAAAGGGTTAATCAGCCAACATAACCCACCTAATATAAGTACGGTAATTGAAATAATATAAAGTAAATGCAACATTAAACTGAGGCCTTCACCTATCATTTGTCCTTACCCATATTGTTTTTTCTAGTAGCGATTAAATCTTCGAGTCGTTGCAAGCTTTTTTCATCTAGCTGAGTTGAGATGTCTATAAAGGCTTCTAATATGGCATCAGAATCATTTTTTGCCAGCTCTTGAGTTATATCCGTAATCAGTGAGCCTAAAAGTTCTTTTCGTTCGACAGCGGGGGAATATGAGTATGCATATCCACACTTTGTTCGGCTTAAAAGCCCTTTTTTATACAGTCTGTCCAGAGTCGATTGAATCGTGTTGAGACTACCTCCTCGGGTTTGTTCAAAATGACTATGCACCTGCTTGGCGTCAGCGAGCTTTTCCTTCCATAGGTAATTAAGGAGTAACTTTTCTAATTCACCTAAGCGCATTTAGTGCGTACCTTTTAACAGACATTCTGATTTTTATGATGTGCTCATCATAAACATGTTTTTAGAGTCAATGATCGTATAATACTGATAAGTGATGGTTTTTACGAATATCCGTGAAATTAGGGTCAAATTAATGATTATTTTCAAGTGAATCGGCCATATATGGCAACTCTAAAGATAGGCAAGTATCGACCTTTCCATACATTTAGATAGTTTTTTCTCGGTCACTGATTAACTGTCAAATTTGACCCAAATAACGAGCAACTTTGCCCTGAATAAGGAAATAAAGTGCTAAGTGATTGATCTTTATAACTAATGAACTATGGTTCTAGTATAGGGATTGAATGTATTGAGGAGAGGAGTGGCTATTTGCAAAAATCATGTCTATAAAAATGCATTTATCCCTTTGTATTATAATAGATTAAGGCTTATGGCTTTTTACTAAAAACCCAATTAGCGCGCAGCTGTCATGCTCAAAAGGAGCTGTTGTGAGTAACGATGATCCATTTGGGAAGTTAGTAACTATTGTTAATGATCAGCTTGAATCAGGCAAGAGTCATGATGAGATAGTTGGTATGTTAATGCAGTCAGGACTAGACATGAGCAAGGCTAATCATGTCATAAATACTATTGAAAATTCTCGTAATTCCTTCTGGACCAGAATGGCAATATTTTTTTCTTCCTTAGTGCTGAGTGTGCCAATTTTATTTTACTTTAGCTTCTACTATTTCGGTGCCGAAGAATTAACAGGGTATGCAAAATCAATATTTTTAAGCTTTATTGCTTTCTCTATTTTGTTTACTGTATTCGCTAGCTTTAGTGGAAAAGTCGTCGGCATATTCAGGTTCTTTATTACGTCACTATGGTTCTTTTCATCTTTATTTTTGGCTTGTGTAATGTTTATTTATCCAGAATGGTCATCGTCATTTATACATACTGGCGGTGGCTGGCGAGCACAAATTCTTGGAGTCGCTACTAATTTACTTTATACCTTAGGCCCAAAGGGTGTTGCATATATTTTACTTGGTATTTCCAGCGTTATCTTAATGCTAACATGGGCTGAATATTACAAGCTAAAAATTAGTGAATATGGGAAAATTTAAGCATAATCGGATAGCAGAGGGTATCTAACCCTCTACCCCCACAACACCTGCACCCTCTTCGGATATGCAAGCACACCGGATCCGCACAGGGCGTTTCATTGAGAATAATGAAGCTTGATCCAACCATCACGCAATGCATAAAGCCTCTGAGACTTTAAATAAGCATTGGATAATGCTTGATTAAGCGCCGGATTTTTTGAACTGCACCATGGGGCTTCGCCTAAAAGATCCTACTGTTGGTACTAGTAATTCCGTACCCAACCGTTGTCTGACAACGAATGCCCAGTCTCATCAGGCTTGTTACTTTAGTGTGTAGCTTTCGCTACTGTTACCAGTAAGCCATCCGAATTTTACGCCTATGTTTTTTGCTATCATTTCATGTCGGGATAGGTTTAATAATTGACATGTTTTGGTCTTCGTTTGTCCGGTTAGGGTCGATACCTGCCATACTCCTCCGTTCGCTTTCAGGAATGTAGATGGCTGGGTATAGCTCTACATAGCACTGCCACCCTCTTCGTAGTCTCACTACAAAAATAGTGCTTATGCAGGCTTTTTGGGCAAATTATGCAAACTTATATGGATTTTATGCAGACTTATGCTGGAAACGACACTGACGTTATGTAAAAAGCATAAAGGATTTCAATCATGTGCCGATACACAACCTAGTTGCTGATGAGCATTCGACACAGGCATTCACAAAGAACGATACAAAACATGCAGACTGAAAAGATACAGGCGCGGATAGAGACGTATACATCGTCATTGCCCCAGGCAGTGCAGGCTCCGCATGGGGCCGACTTTGCTATGCTGCTGAGCCTTATCTCAACTAATCAGTCGAATAGCTATTCATACGTGCCACAGGTAGCTCAACGTGAAGGCGGTGAAGGCTTTAAGCTTCCGGAAGAGACTTTTCCAACCATAGACGAGTTACATACTCCTTATCTTGTGGGTCGTTTAAATCATTCGGTTAATTATGATGTGCCCAGTGATTTTGCTTATATTAACAGCCACCTTTCTGCACGGGCTGATATGCCCCGGCCGCACCGTGCTTATGCTGATGAATTTGCCAAAATGGCGCTGGTGTCATCCGGGCGTCTGTTGCTCGACCAAATTAGCCAGTCACTGACCTCTGTGCCCTCTATCTCTGCCGTAGCGTAAGCTGATAATCTAGATTTCATTTCATGATTTTTGATTTTAAGTCGCGCTCGACTAAACTGTGCTGCTTATTCTTTGGTGCTGGTATCATGGACGAAAAAAATCAATCAAAAGCGATGCTTTGCGGGTTGGGTGCGGTGTTGCTGTGGTCAACCGTGGCGACGGCATTTAAGCTGGCGTTGCAACATCTGACGCCTCTACAGTTGTTATCTATCGCCAGTGTGACGTCACTACTGGTGTTGTTAATAGCGGTATTTAGAAAGCATCGGTGGAGTGATGTTTGCCGTTATTGGAAAAAAGCCCCCTGGCGCTTCGTTTTGTTAGGGATGCTGAACCCTTTTTTATATTATGTCATCTTGTTTCAAGCCTACGATCTGCTGCCTGCACAACAGGCGCAACCGTTGAATTATACCTGGGCATTAGTGCTATCTTTATTGGCCGTGCCGTTACTCGGGCAAGCGTTGCAGCGTTCTGATATTGTCGCACTTATCCTGGGGTACTGCGGTGTGTTGGTTATTTCAACACGTGGCGACCTATTCGGTTTAGCCTTTGATAGTGGTTTGGGCGTAGCGCTGGCGCTGGCTAGTACGGTACTTTGGGCGCTTTATTGGATACTAAACGCCAAAAATGAAACACCCTCTGAAATATCATTATTGCTCTGTTTTTTAAATGGAACGCCGCTGGTGTTGTTGGCTACCTGGTGGTTCGATGGCATTCCAGACAGTACAGAAGGACTGTTAAGCGCTGTGTATGTGGGGGTTTTCGAGATGGGTATTACCTTTCTGCTGTGGATGAATGCGCTCAAATTGGCAACACATGTAAGCAGAGTCAGTAATCTGATTTTTTTATCGCCGTTTTTATCTTTGATTCTGATTCATACGATTCTGGGAGAGGAGATTGTTAGTGCGACTTATATTGGTTTAGTGCTGATTGTGTTCGCTGTCGCTTTTCAGCAATATGCTGCTCATAAAACGCAGCGCGCAGCGCGCAACACTCGTAACTGACAGATGCTTATTTATAAGAGACCGAGTTTTTTAAACATAAACTGATCTCTTACACATAAAAAAGACCGTAAAAACGGTCCCTCTTTTAACTGACTCATTAGCTTAGTTATTCAGTCAGTTGATCAGGCAGAAGTCCAGGTAATCAGTTCTTCTACCTTATCTTCAACTTTCCACCATTCATCAGGGTCATCACCCGTTGTCCAGCCAGTGGCAATACAGCGAACCTGAGCCTGTAGCGCTAAGGATGCAACGCGTGCGCAATCAAGATCTTTTTCCCAAGGGGTTTTATCCGATTGGAACCACACGCTGGTCCAGGCTTTACCGGCTGCTTTTTCGTGAACAAAAACAGGAATAGATTCGCCGTCAATGGTGAGCGTATATTCATGCGTTTTATTGCCTGAAGGCTCTGACGACACGCTGGAAACACACGCTTCCCCTAGTGTCGATAACCAGTTTTCTATTCCGGCAAGTGGGCGGGTTTTTATATAGATTTCAATATCGGGGTGGCGCTGATTGTTCATTGCAATACATCAATACAGTCGGTTTTGTTTGGCGGCCAGTATGCGTTGCTTGGCGAGGATGATCAAGAGGCTCAGGTGTTGAGAAGAGATATTCCTTTTAAGGTTAGATCATGTATCCTTGGTCCTTTGTATTTTTTAAAAACAGGATTGGGAATGAATAAGAAAATAGTCATAGGATTGACGTCGGTGTTGGGCTTTTCAGTAGTGTATCTGTCAGGGGTTTATTATTCAGGTCAAGAGGCTGATAAGTTTATAGCGCATGCGGTTGAACAGGCAAAAAACCAGACACAGGGTCAGGCTTTTATCCAGGTTAACGCTGACACTGGTTTTTATTCATCCCATTACCAGATGGTTTACACCCCGGCAGAACTCCCCAAAGGTGCTGAAGAATGGATGGGTGGACGGGATATTCCCTTTAATCTTGAAGTTAAACATGGCTTTTTGGGTGCGGCATCACGAATTACACTTGCCGATAGCGGCTTGTTAGCAAAGCTGAAGTCCATCCAGACAAATACAGAGCTTGAGCCGGTTACCTTAGAAGTTAATCAACGCTTTAATCCACTATCGCAGACGCTGTCGATGACGGGTTCGATGCAGTCAGGTCAATTTGTTGTCGTGTCTGCAAAGCAGGAAAAAGCTACGCTGGGCGCTATTCAATTGGAGTTTGAGCAAAAAGACCGCGATTTCATGTTGGACTTCGCGATGCAGGATAGCGGTGTTGAGGCTAACAATGCCACACTTTCCATTCAAGGTATTACGGGGCATGAAACCGGCCACTTAGATCACGATGATCCGTTACAGGCCGTGATGGTTGAGGCGTTGGATGGTGTGTTTAACATTGAACGTGTGGTTGTCGAGAACGATAAATTTAGTGCACAGGTAGAAGGCTTGAATCTGGAGATTCAGCAAAGGCTGGAAGCCGGTCGATTGCTCACGGATATTAATTACGCAGCAGATTCTTTTAGCGCTTCACAAGCCGGTAAGGCCGCGCAGACGATCGAGGCGCCTAATCTGCAGTTGGCATTTGATCTGGATTATTTAACTACACGCGAGCTGGCTATTATGTTGCAGCAGGTCGACCGCTCGTCTGAGGCTATGCTTCAGCAGATGGAGGGTTTGATGGTCGTGGCAGATGGAGTTACACGGCAAGGAATTGGCATGGATGTTAACGATCTGTCCGTTAGCTGGGAAGGGCATAAAGCACAAGGCAGTGCAGAGCTAGACCTGGCACCTTTTGCTGTCTCAGAAATAATGTCTCAGCCCGATAAAATCAGACAGTATGTAACATTAAATGCACAGTTCACCGTGCCTGCCGCTATGCTGGAAGCCATGCCGGATTACAACCCGCGTCAGATAAACGGTTTGGTGCAGATGGGTTTTGTTCAGAAAAAAGGTGACGAGTACCAGGTAGAACTCAAGGTTAAAGGCGGCGTAGCAACGTTAAATGGCCAGGTAATGCCGATGTAATTGGGCCGCGCACTTAACGGTGCGCGTTTTAGGCTTGAGGCTTAAGTTTCAGGACTGTATTCCCGAATAAAGTTAAAGAGTCACTAAACAGCATTGTTCTTTATCCGGGTTTCGCAATGAAACCCAGAATTCTACTTCGTAAGTACCCCTAAATTCGAGAAGTAGACTATATTAGTGGTATGAACGAATACTCCAAACAATTACAAAAGCAGGGCTTGATTGACCTTACTATCAGGGGAAAGGCCGGTATCGCAGCATATCCGGTTATCTGGCTACTAATTACTCTGCCTTATCTGCCTCATACTCAGTTTCCGGCATTCTTTTACATCAACACAGCCATCTTGGCGTGCATTTTATTGTCAAGAATCTGGCACCTTAGTGTGTTTAATCGCGACCCTGAAGCCAGTGCTTCGAAAATGTATCGCTGGCTTGTTGGCAGTATCTTGCTGGCCGGCATTCACTGGGGCGTCATGTTTGCCATTATTGTTTACCATTGGGATGACTCCAGCATGCCTTACGTCTGGACTATGGCGACTATGGCATTTGCAATTGGCGCCTCTGTAGTGCTCAGCATATCGAATGTTATTCGTGCTTTTTACCCACTTGCAATGGTCGTACCTGGTGTATGCATCTTTATTATCTACGGAGGAAGCGATCAATGGGTGTTCGCTGCGACTGCCCTCATTACTCTGGCATACATACATGTTACGACCAAAGTTACTCATGCCGATTATTGGGGTGGACTTAAAAACAGGTTTCTGGCTGAGGAACGAGCGGAAAAAATGGAGCGATTAAGCCATACTGATCAGCTTACCCAGTTGAATAATCGGATGTTTTTTGATCGAAGGTTTTGTGAAGAGTGGAAGCGAAGCTCGAGATCGAAATCGCCACTGAGCATACTTATGCTGGATCTGGACTATTTTAAAGTGGTCAACGATTCTTATGGGCATGTATTTGGTGATGAATGTTTAAAGCGGGTCGCCGAAACATTGCAAGCAACAGTACATCGCGAAACCGATAGTGTCGCACGCTACGGCGGCGAGGAATTTGTGGTATTGCTGCCTTATACGAATCAACAGGACAGCGAGGCTATTGCAACCAGGCTGTTATCGGCTATCCATGAAATAGATATGAGTGTCGGCAGTCAAAAAGTCTCACTAACCTGCTCGATCGGAATCGCGACAGGTTATGCCAAGCCAGGCCAAAACAGAGAAATGCTTTTGAAAAGTGCCGACGACGCGCTTTATCAGGCAAAAGACAAAGGCCGTAATAGAGTTCAGGTCGGCACGTCTATTAACGCTTCTTGAGTATCATCACAAGAGCGCACGTTTTTATATTGAGAACGGTTGAGGCTCGATATGTTAGCGGCCATCGCCCGAAAGGACTATGAAGACCGGTAACGGCAAGGAAGAGAAAAAAAGCAGCCGAAATGCCGCTATAAAGGAAGGCCAGACAGCACAAAATCCCACGAAAATATCCACTCGCTCCTGATCAAAAACGTATCTTATAACGAGGTAGTGGCAGCTTTGGGATGAACCCGGAACAAAATTTTTCCGGATATTATTTCTTCTTCTTTTCATCCGTCACCAAGACTCGAAAAATCCGTAGCAGGCTAAGGCTTAGATAGCCTGCGATGGCGAGTAGGCCGCCTATCGCTATCAGAGCGATACCGGCCAATGCGACGAGTTCCTGCTGCAGCGATTGGCCGAACAGATATTCAGCCATAGTGACTAACAACAAGCCCAGCAGGCAGAATCCTAATCCGCTGATTAATAAGATCAGATTTTGTTGAACATTATCGGCTTGTTTTACTAAGCGACGTTTTAATGCCAGCCAATTCATAAGCGCCGGAAGAATCCCAGGTTCACATGAAAGGTCAGCGATAAGGGTGCAGAGGCTAATAGTGTCTCTTTGGTATCTGCCGCTATGCGTTGGCTATGGGGTGTCATATCCAGCAATGCTTGTATGTCCTGGGAGGATTGCAGTGTGAACTCGAAACGCTGCGTGTCTACTTTTTCGCAGCTAAACAGCGTGGCCAGTTCTGCCGTCGGGTTGTATTCGGAAATTTTGATCTCTTTATAAATGCTCTGACGCAATTCCAGCAGATGATCTTTGGCTGGCCATGCCAGTATCAAAAGCCCTTCAGGCTTTAGCACTTTGGCAAAGGCGGCGGGCATCAGGCGGCTGAACATCACCAGCAGCAGATCCTGGCTTTGTTCGGGCACCGGCATTTGCGCACCTGAGGCGACCATCCAATGTATCGATTTACTGCGGCGACAGGCTGCTTTAATGGCATGTTTGGAGATGTCGAGGCCGATCATCTCCACATTCATTCCGCTTAGTGCCTTTTCTACCTGAGCGGTGTAGTAGCCTTCACCACATCCCATATCGAGCAGACGTGAATCAGTTTTCGTATGCAGTTCTTGTGTAATGCCCGCACAGACATTATCAGCCAGTGGCTGATAATAGTCCTGATCGAGAAAATGCGTCCGGGCCGCTACCATTACCGGGTTGTCGCCCGGGTCTTTGGAACGTTTGCGCTGTACCAGCAACAGGTTCCAGTAGCCCTGTTTCGCCTGGTCATAACTATGATGCTGTTCACAGGACAAGGTGCGTCCTGCGTGCGTTAACGCAAGAGAGCAGACGGGGCAGATCAGGTGGCCGTTATTCACATTCATTATTCAGGTCATTTATTTAAGTGAGGTCAGTAAACGTGCCAGAATGTTTTCGTAAAGATCACTGAGAATATCCAGGTCTTTGACTTTTACACGCTCATCAACTTGATGAATTGTGGCGTTAACCGGCCCTAGTTCAAGTACCTGAGCGCCGGTAGGCGCAATAAAGCGTCCATCAGAGGTACCACCTGCTGTCGATAATACGGTGTCCATGCCAGTTACCGCTTTGATCGCTTGCTGCGCGGCTTCAACCAGGTCACCTTCTGCGGTGAGGAAAGGATTACCGGATAGCACCCAGTCGATATCCCATTCCAGCTTATGTCGATCCAGGGTATTTCGAACGCTCTCTTTGAGTTCTTCAGCCGTCACTTCGGTAGAAAAGCGAAAGTTAAAATCAACTTCAAGCTCTCCGGGAACCACATTGTTGGCACCGGTGCCGGCATTAATGTTAGAGATCTGAAAGCTGGTCGGTGGGAAAAAATCATTGCCAGTATCCCAGACGGTGGCGGCTAGTTCCGTTAATGCGGGAACGGCTTCATGAATGGGGTTACGCACCAGATGAGGATAAGCCACATGGCCTTGTATACCGGTCACTTTAAGCTTTGCGCTGAGCGAGCCGCGACGACCATTTTTTATCACATCGCCGGTTTTATCGGTACTTGAAGGTTCACCCACGATGCACCAGTCGATTTTTTCATTACGCGCTTCTAAATGATCAATGACACGTGTGGTGCCGTTGATAAAAGGGCCTTCTTCGTCACTGGTGATCAATAATGCTATGGAGCCGTTGTGATCCGGATGGTGTTCAATGAAGCGCTCCAGTGCGGTAATAAAGGCGGCAATGCTGCCTTTCATATCGGCGGTGCCGCGGCCATAGAGATAGCCTTCAAGAATAGTCGGTTCAAACGGAGGGTGCGTCCAGTTTTTTTCCGGGCCCGTCGGTACTACGTCGGTATGTCCGGCAAAACAAAACAGCGGGCTTTGCGTACCGCGACGAGCCCAGAAATTACTCACATCTTCAAATTGAAGGCGCTCGATAGTAAACCCAAGTGCTTCGAGCTTTTCAATCAGCAGCTCCTGGCAGCCAGCATCTTCTGGTGTGACTGAGGGGCGCGAAATTAACGCTTTAGTGAGTTCTACTGTCGGTGACAGGATGGACATATCTGGGCTCCAAAATTCAGGATAGAAAAGCAAACGCGCTATGCTTGTCAGGCGACAGGCATAGCGCGTCTGTTAATGCATATTAGTTATGCTTGTGAAGTTCTGCATTCAGCTCGATAGCTGATTTGTTAGTTTTCACTTCAATACGGCCGTTCTGCGAGTTGCGACGGAACAATAGGTCAGATTGGCCGGCGAGTTCGCCTGCCTTGATGGTCTTCACTTCGTTGTTCTGGTCATCCAGCAGCGTCACTTTAGAGCCGCCCGTCACATACAGGCCTGCTTCAATCGTGCAACGGTCGCCCAGAGGTAAACCCAAACCGGCATTCGCGCCTAACAGACAATTTTCACCGACAGAGATGCGTACGTTGTTACCGCCAGACAAGGTGCCCATGGTAGAGCAACCACCGCCAAGATCCGAACCGTTACCAACAACCACACCTGCTGAGATGCGGCCTTCAACCATGCTGACACCCAGTGTGCCGGCATTGAAGTTGATAAAGCCTTCATGCATTACGGTAGTGCCTTCGCCAACATAAGCGCCCAGACGAACACGTGAAGTCGCCGCAATACGTATGCCTGCAGGTACCACGTAGTTAGTCATTTTAGGGAATTTGTCGACAGAATGAACATCCAGCAAACGTCCCTGAGCACGTGCAGCCAGTTGGCGGCGCGGTAGTTCGGCCAGAGCAATAGCGCCTTCGCTGGTCCAGGCCACGTTTGGCAGCAGGCCAAACATACCAGACAGGTCAATACCGTGTGGTTTAACCAGGCGATGCGACAGCAGTGCTAACTTTAAATACACTTCGGGTGTGGTTGCCGGAGAGCTATCCGTTTCCAGAATGGTGATAACCATGGATTGCTGTGTGCCTTTGAGTACTTCAACAATCTCAGCCTGGTCTTCAGCGCCAACGTTAAGAAACGCGACTTCCAGATCTTTTAACTGCGCTTCGCAGATTTCGATAGCTGCATCACCGCCTTCGTAATCCAGTATTTCAGTCACCGCTTTAATTAACGCTTCTGACGGATTCAGAACCGGTGTGTTGTAGTAGATTTCCAACCAGTCACCGTTGGAGGATTGGGTGCCGATACCCAGACCAAATGCAAAATAGCTCATGTTGTTCCCCGTCTAAGACGTCAAATTTGAAAAAAGTTTGTTGTATTCGGTTTCTATAAAACCGACACGTCGTAGTGTTTCTGATTCTGCGCAGCAGAGTTCCAATACCGGCCGTTTAATAATGGCCGGATTTTCCAGCATCACCGCGCGGGCGGAGGCTGCATCGATATTCTCTTTGACAGATTCAGGCAGTTGGCGCCATGAAGTACTGCGTTTGTTCAACAAGACTTCCCAGCCGAGCGCGCTAATCCATTGATCAAGCAATGCCT
Source organism: Neptunomonas antarctica (assembly GCF_001305295.1). Lineage (GTDB taxonomy): Bacteria > Pseudomonadota > Gammaproteobacteria > Pseudomonadales > Balneatricaceae > Neptunomonas > Neptunomonas antarctica. Next base: position 99,510 of record NZ_LJSI01000037.1, on the reverse strand, counting down.
CTGATAAGCCATCTACACGAAAATCATGGAAACGGTATTCAACCTGATGTGCTTCGAGCCACTTACGTGCTTTTTTAATAGTGTCGCAGTTCTTAATGCCGAAAAGCGTAATGCTCATATTAATTTGCTCCTATAACCCTTCCACAAAGCGTCGGATTCGCTGAGCACCTTCAATACATTCTTCCAGTGTTGCTACTAAGGCCATACGCACATAGCCAGCACCGGGAACACAACCATCCACTTCGCGGGACAGATAACTGCCAGGTAAAACGGTCATGTTTTGTTCTGCGAATAGCTTTTGTGCGAATAAGTCATCAGCGATAGGTGTTTTTGCCCAGAGATAAAAACTGGCTTCTGGCTGCTGTACATCCATTACCGGCGCGAGAATTTCAATCACGCGGGCAAATTTTTCGCGATACTGGTCACGGTTGTCTTTAACGTGTGCTTCATCCTGCCAGGCGGCAACAGAAGCAATCTGATGTTGTACCGGCATCGAACAGCCGTGGTAGGTGCGGTACTCAAGGAAAGGTCCGATTAATTTGGCATCGCCCGCAATAAAGCCCGAACGTAAACCCGGCAGATTAGAGCGTTTGGATAAACTGTGCATCACCACGCATTTATCGTAATCATGACGGCCCAGGCGCGCACAGGCTTCTAATAAGCCCACCGGTGGATGAGCTTCGTCGAGATATATTTCTGAATAACACTCATCCGAGGCAATGATGAAATCATATTTGTCGGCCAGTGCGATCAGTTTTTTCAGAGTATCGAAATCAGTGACGGCACCGGTCGGGTTGCTTGGAGAACACAGAAACAAAATCTGGCAGTGTTCCCACACTTTCGCAGGAACGGCGTCGTAGTCGGGAATAAAACCGTGTTCGCTCAAGCAGCTAAGATAATAAGGCTCTGCACCTGAGAGGTAAGCGGCCCCTTCATATATCTGATAAAAAGGATTAGGAGAGATAACCAGCGCACCTTCTTTACGCTCAACAGCGGCTTGAGTAAAAGCGAAAATAGCTTCGCGGGTACCGTTCACAGGTAAGACGTGGCTATCGGCTGTCAGGGTGTTGGCTGCTAAATGAAAACGCGCGGTACACCAGTGGGCAATTGCTTCACGGATTTCCGGAATGCCTTTAGTCGTGGGGTAATTAGAAAGCGCATTGAGGTTATCTGTTAGCGTTTTCACGACAAAAGCCGGGGATGTGTGTTTAGGCTCACCAATTGAAAAGGCGATATGTGGCATGTTTGCAGGAGGTGTTACCTGCGCTTTGAGCTCTGCCAGCTTTTCAAAAGGATAGGGTTGAAGACGCGCTAAATCCCGGTTCATAAACACTTCCTGCTCTGCCGTGAGGCGATTATCAAAAATAAGCTGGAAATTATACCGGATGCGGCGGAGTCTATTAAGTGTTTCCTCTGTAAATAAAAAAACGCTCCGGCGTTAATAAGGGAACAAGCCGGAGCGCTAAGCGCAGGATTAGTGAAAAGGGAGGATCAGCCTTTTGCTAGCATGTCGAACTCATCCGTACTGAGCTGTCCGTCTTTATTCACATCCAGTGCTTGAAACTGTGCTAATACCGGCTCATGTATTGACGCTTCTTCTTCGCTGATCATGTGATTAGCGTCGACGTCAAGCAGTGCGAAAAGATCCGTGCCACCGATTGGTTGTGCACTAGCTGTGGCTGAGATGAGTGTACATGCGGCAATAATTATTAATTTTTTCATGGGTTATATCTCTCTATACTGTGATTGGATACACGGTACATAGCTTAAACTGTGCCATTATTATTTTAGTTATAGTAAACAAAGGGTTATGAAATTATTTTTGGGCTTTTTATTAACGATTGTTATAGATTAGTGAGGAATAGAGATAATCTGTTACTTAGTAGCGACGATTACGCTTTTAATATATTTTTTATTATAAAAATCAATTAGTTATAGAGTTGTAAAATGGCGACTGAGCATAGGGGCTCAGTCGCTGGATGAATTTTAATGAATGAGCAAAACGAGGTGAGCGTCAGGCTACTGTGGATAATTCGCCGTGATGTACTCTCAGGCCTAAGCGGGCTTTGGTGTGTTCCAATACCGTAAGAATAGCTGGAATAAACAGCAAAATAAGTAAGGTGCCGTAGGCCAGTCCAAACACAATAGAGGTTGCCATCGGAATCAGAAATTGTGCCTGTAGCGATGTTTCAAACAGAATCGGTGTTAAGCCTGCAATGGTAGTCAGTGACGTTAGCAGTACGGCGCGCAGGCGTTGACAGGCGGCTTCCTCAATGGCGGCCTCAACGGCCATGCCCGCTGCTCTGAGCTTTTTGTAGAAGCTGATCAGCACAATCGAGTCGTTAATAACAATGCCGGAGAGCCCGAAAAATCCGAACAGTGACAGTATAGTCAGATCGAGGCCAGTGATAAAATGCCCAAGAATGGCGCCGGTTAATCCGAGAGGAATGGCGAGCATGACGGTAATTGGCCAGCTATAAGAGGCAAAAACCCAGGCGAGAATAATATAAATCAGGCTCAACGCCAGAATAAGACCGAATTTCATATCGGCCAGTGTTTCACGTTGGTTTTTGTTTTTCCCCTCGAAGCTCGCTTCGATGCCATATTGACTGATGATGTTGTCCAGTTTACCTGATTCAAGATCGGCAATAATATCGTTGGCGTTGGCTGACGATTCATCAAGGTCGGCCGTGACATTAATGGCCAACTGACCATTAATTCGTTGCAACGAGTCCAGGCCTCGTTGCGGTGCAAACGTCACAATGTTTGATAACGGCGCCGTTGAACCATCGGGCAGTATGATAGGCAGATATTCAAGTGCGCTGAGTCGGTTTCGCTCTGCGTCGGGAAGCATAACGCGCACCGCTACTTCATCCTGACCCTTATAGAAGTTCTGAACTTCAAGCCCATCGAAAGCCGCACGTAATTGCCGGCCTACCTGCTGTAATTTCAGACCTGAGGCTGTACCGGCGGGCGTTAACTCATAGATCAGTTGCGATTTCCCGAAGGGTAAATCGTCATCAATGTTGGACAAGCCTCCATACTGCTTAAGCAGGTTCTGGACCTCCATTGATGCTTGTTTAAGTGTGCTGACTTGTGTGCCCGATAATTTTATCTCGATAGGTTTTCCGCCCGGGCCACTGGCTGACTGGTCGATAGAGAACTTTTCTACGCCCGGAGGCACAATGATATGAGTCCTCCAGGCTTTGATAAATTCTCGATTAGTAATGACCCGGCTGTCGATAGGTGTCATTTCAACATAGAGGGAGCCAAATTCGTCGCCACTGGTCGGGGCTGCACTGGTACGCGGAAAGTTGGCGATGCCGTATTCGCGAAACGCCACTTTGATTAGACTGCCTTCGACTAAATTCCCTTCGCTCAAACTATCTTTGCTTAGAGTCGCGCTGAATTCGCGATCGGTTTGTTGAATAGTGTCATCTAAATGCGCTAGAAAATTTTTGACGAAGGTATTATCTGTGCCCGCCGTAAACTGCACATTAGCAGTGAACACCTCTCGGTCGACCGACGGGAAAAAGGTGAATTTCACACGTCCGCCCATGATCAAACCTATGGCAATAATAAAAATACCTAACGCACTGGCCAATGTCGCCCAACGGAATTTAATCGCTATTCTGACAATACGACGGAAGATGTTTTCCCGAAAATAATTAATACGGGATTCAATCGCCAGACGCGCTTTAGATGAATGCAAATCCGCCTGACTACGTAAGCTGTGATGTAAATGGCCCGGCAAAATCAAAAAGCATTCAACCAGCGAGGCAAGGATGACGCAGATAACCACAATCGGAATGTCCACCAGAATATTGCCAATGGTGCCGCCAATGATTAACAAAGGTATAAAGGCCGCAATGGTGGTCAGCGATGAGGCAATAACAGGGGAGAGCATGCGGTGGGCACCGCCGATGGATGCTTTCAGGCCGCTTTCGCCCATCTGAATATGGGTAAGTGTATCTTCGCCAACCACAATGGCATCGTCAACAATGATACCCAGCGCCATGATCAGACCGAATAAACTGATCATGTTAATAGAGCCGCCAATCATATAGAGCACGGCGAGTGTCGCCATAAAAGACACGGGAATGCCGACCGTCACCCAAAAAGCGACACGGGCATTCAGAAACAGAAACAAAATAGCGATGATAAGTACCAAGCCGCCTAATCCATTTCTAAGCAGCAGATCGATACGGGCTTGCACTTGCATCCAGCGTTCGTCGTAGGTGACTAGTTCAACGCCTTGGGGTAGTTGCTCCCTGGCCTGGCTGAGCCATTTTTCCATAATGCTGGCGGATTGCAGCGTATCTTCACTCTCGGTGCGCTTGAGTACCAGCAAAATGGCAGGCTTTCCTCTATAGCTGAGTTCAACCTGATTATCTTTACTGCGCCAGTCAATATCGGCAATATCGCCGAGGCGTACCAGCCGTCCTGCGCTATCTGAAATTAAGGGAAGTTGTTTGAAGCCTTCCACATCACGCTGCTGACTCAAGCTTCGGATCTGTCTGGCGCCATCGCTTTTAGCGGCCGTACCGGCGGGCAGGTCGACGCTACGCTGGCTTATATTGGTGGCGATATCATTCAGTGACAGGCCAAGTGAATGCAGTTGTGCCGCCGGTATCTGAATCGCAATCTCTTCATCCGGCATACCGGTAAAGTCGATTTTACGAATACCCTGATCCAGTAATTCCCTTTCAAAGCGACGTGCCAGAATACGCAGCTCGCTGATGGCCGCATTGTCTGACGTAATCAGCATGGAGGCGATGTTGTCATAACGAATGATGCGCTGAACAATCGGGGCTTCCGCATCGGAGGGTAACGAGCTGCGAATACTGTCTATTTTCTGCTTAACTTCGTCTAAGGTGTATTGCACATCAGTATTTTCAACCAGCTCAAGCCGGATCGACGCACGTCCCTGACTGCTCGTTGAATAAAGTGTGTCGATGCCGTTAATGGAGCGGATTGCTTCTTCAATGGGTAATACGATCGACCTTTCTATATCTTCAGCGGCCGCGCCACTCCAGATAACATTAACGATCACGATATCCAGCTCAAACGAGGGAAAGAACTGAGTGTTGATCTTTTTAATGCCCCATACACCGGCCAGTAGCAGCAGAATCATCAATAGATTGGCGGCGACCCGGTGCTGGGTAAACAGGGTGATCAGATTTTGCCGAGGACTATTCTCGACCGGTTTATCTGACAGCAGCTTATTTTCAGGTGCGGGGTTTTTAGAGACTTGATTTTGCTGGTCTTCATCATGAGAGCGCATCAATTACTCCGTGACCTTTACAGGCAGGCCCGTAATAGCATTGGGTAATTGGGTAATAATGAGCAATTCGCCTTGTTTAAGTTCGTTTGATTGGATAAGTACCTGAGGTTGTCCATCGGTATTATGAGTATCGCCCACTTTGTTAACAATAATGGACTCCAGTTTTCCTGCGGTAATGCGATAGACGCGATCGGTACCATAGAGAGCAAGAGGGGGGATCGCGATCAAATTATCGATAAAAGGCAAAGACAGCGTCAGGGAAAGTGTGCGGCCTGGCTCAGGCGTAAATTGATCGGATGCAAACTCAAATAGTGCATCTACACCTGTTTTACCATTGGTCACTGTGCTGGCTAAACGTGACAAATGCAGAGCTACGTTCTTTTTATCGATTAAGGCGGTGGCATTGAGTCCGGTCTTTTCGTTGAGTCCCTGGCGAATTAAGGGCAGCACTTTAGAGGGCACTTGTGATCGGACTTGTAATAGTGAAGGATCGTAGAGTGTGATCAGAGTGTCACCTGTTTTAATTCGATCGCCCACCGCGGCCGATACGCTGGCTATGCGTGCAGTAAAAGGTGCGGTGATGGTGGTTCTTTGCAGTTCCAGTAACGCACTGTCGCGAAGTGCGGTTGCCTTTTCCTGCTCCGCTTCCAGCTGTGCTAGTTGAGCGGGGAAAGTGCTTATCGCTTGCTCTCGGTTATTAAGCGAAAGTGCCTGTTGTTGAAAGTTCTTGCGAGCCGTATCCAGCTGATCTTCTGAGCCTACTTTTCGTGCACTCAGATCTTTATAGCGGGCGACTGACTTACTGGCCAGTGCGTAGAGTTGCTTCTCGATATTCAATGCATTCTGGTTAGCTTCATGCTGAATTCTGGCTGCATTGATCTTCGCTGCGCTATTTTTAAGATCCGAGTCGCGCTGACGAAGTATCAGTTGGGCATCGCGCGGGTCTAGTTGAATCAGCAGTTGATCTTTACTGACATGCTGCCCTTCTCTGGCGACCACCTGCTCAACATAAGCGGTGACAGACGATGAAAGTAGCGCCATTTGAGGAGATTCTATCTGTCCATAAAGAATGATTTCAGGGCGAAAGTTAGAAAAATTCACAGCTTTAGCTTGTACGCTCCAGACTTTTTCGATGACGGGACGGGAGGGTGCCTGAGGTTTGCTGGCTTTAAGCGCCATAAAAATGCTAACTGCTGCAAGCAGGGCCAGTAGCGGAAAAATCCATGTAAGATGACGAGTGACCGCTTTTGACATATAAATTTTCAACCTGAAAGCATAGACTGACCATGACAGCCCGTATGAAGAATGTGTTTTATATTAGCGCTTTATGATGAACTAGTTTATCTGCTTTTGACCGTGATGTGTCGTTTACACAAGGTAGTTTACGCATCTTTACAATTCTCTTGCGTGCGACTGAATAAGTTATGATAGTGGGCGCCATGACAGAACCGAAGCATTCATCATCAGACTGTCTGATATTTCAACAGAAAAGGAATAACACTAATGCGTACAGAGTCAGTCATGGGGTTAAGTGCCAATGGGTTTCACCGGGTTGTTTATCATGAGTGGGGTAGCCCGGATAATGAGCGAGTACTGGTTTGTGTGCATGGCTTGGCGAGAAACAGCCGCGACTTTGATGACATAGCTAAAGCGTTATCGCGAGAATATCGCGTGATTTGTCCGGATATGGTAGGCAGGGGTGAGAGTGACTGGTTGGCTAATCCTGCTGGCTATGGTATGCCACAGTATTTGGCTGATATGACGGTATTACTGGCACGCCTGAATGTGGATAAGGTGGATTGGCTAGGTACGTCGATGGGCGGTATTATTGGTATGTTACTCGCCGCTATGCCCAAGTCCCCGATCCGTAAACTGATATTAAACGATATCGGAGCCTTCGTTGCTGAGTCGGCTTTGCAGCGGATAGGTGATTATTTAATACCTAAATATTTTGAAAGCCCGGAAGCGACGCAAGCTTTTATGAAGGCTACGTATCCTGGATTAGGTAATCTGAGTGAGGCCCAATGGCAGCATTTAGCAGAGCATGGATTTAAGAAGGAACCACAAGGCTGGACGCAACACTATGATCCGGCGATTGGTGATATAACACGCGCTACTGCCAATCAGGATGTTGATCTCTGGCCTGTTTGGCGCGCTATTCAGTGCCCGCAAATGCTGATTTGGGGTGAAACATCAGATGTTCTGAATCAGGCCACTGTTGAACAGATGCAACAGGAAAAGCCGGCGATGACGCTTTATCGTCTTCCTGGTGTTCCTCATGTGCCTTCGTTGATGGAAGACGCACATATTCAAACCATCACTGAATGGCTACGTAGTCATTAATCGAGTAAAGGATTATCAATGAGCTCGTTGTCCTCTTGGCCTACTGAGCAGCTTTGTCTGACTCATAAAGAACGTAAAGAAGCCGTTAACGCGGTTGAACTGGCGTTTGCTTCGGCAGTAGCCTCCTTAAAAGTCGATATTGGCCTCAAGGAAATGTTCGAGGCACTTTATGTGCCACTCGGGGCCTGGTTGCTGTGCCGCAAACGTCAACAGGTTGGCCCGTTGGTAGTCGGTATTAATGGTGCTCAGGGGGCGGGCAAGTCGACACTGTTTAATTTGATAGAAGTGATACTCAGTGAAGGCTTTGGGCAAAAAGTGGTCGGTTTTTCATTGGATGATCTTTATAAAACCCGCCATGAACGTGAGCGTTTGGCAGAGATTGTACATCCGTTGCTGATGACCCGGGGTGTGCCTGGCACGCATGATGTGCAACTGGGCATTGATATTATCAAGTCGTTAAAGGCGGGAGATCCGGATCATCCGACTAAAATTCCGGTTTTTGATAAATCAATAGATGATCGTTGTCCTTCCTCTGTTTGGCAGGAGTGGGTAGGTCCGGCAGATGTTATTGTTTTCGAAGGCTGGTGCGTCGGAGCTTTACCGCAAACTAATGAGCAGTTAAATACGCCGGTGAATTCACTGGAAAGGGTTGAGGATGCCAACGGCGATTGGCGTTGCTATGTGAATAGACAACTGGAAGAAAAGTACCAGGAGCTGTTCAGTATGATTGATTCGTTGGTGATGCTGAAAGTGCCTAATATGGAAGCGGTATATTCCTGGCGTTCATTACAGGAAAAAAAGCTCGCAGAGCGAGTAAAATATGTTTTTGAGACCCAGATGCCAACGGATCATCTACGTATTATGAATGAAGAAGAGATAGTGCGCTTTATTCAGCATTATGAACGCCTGACACGCAGGATGTTAGAGGAAATGCCAAACCGTGCCGATGTCACTCTGATGCTTAATGAAAACCATAAAATAAGCAAAGTTCAGATAAACCGTCCGCTGTCTTTATGCCGCTAGTGCTCTTATACAGATAGTGCCTTATCTCAATAGAGGCACGTAATTATGTTAATGACTGAATGAGGAAATATCACGTGCTGAAAAAAATACTATTTATATCCTTTGTGGTTTTACTGACAGGTTGCCAGAGCACCTATTATTCAGCCATGGAGAAGGTGGGAGTGCATAAAAGGGATATTCTGGTAGACCGGGTTGAAGAGGCACGTGATGCGCAGGATGAAGCTCAGCAACAGTTTAAGGATGCGTTGGAGCAGTATCGGGCCGTGGTGCAGTTTAATGGTGGCGAACTGGAGACGCTTTATGATCGGATGAGCGCCGAATACGACGACAGTGTTGATGCGGCAGAAAATGTTTCTGATCGTATTCAGAGTGTTGAGCGGGTCGCTCAGGCGCTGTTCGATGAATGGAAAGAAGAGTTGCCTCAATACCAGAACACGGGTCTGCGTGATCAGAGCGCTAAACAGTTAAAAGAGACTGAAAAACGTTATGCGGCGTTAATGCGGGTCATGACGCGTGCTGAAAAAAGAATGCAGCCAGTACTCAGTGCTCTCAAAGATAACGTTCTGTATTTAAAACATAATTTGAATGCCCGGGCGGTCGGTGCATTAAAAGGAGAGCTGGCACGTTTTCAGCGAGACATCGATAAACTGGTCAGTGAGATGCAACGTTCGATTAAAGAATCAGATGCTTTTATTCGTTCAATGGATGCTACATAGGCCGCACTGTTTAGGTAGCACTATATAGGCAATAAGGTGGTGGATGCGACGCCGTGTAGCACCTTGTTAAGGGTGCGATTGTTTTGATCAGAAATAATACGCGCCATCATATCCTGCAAAGAAATCATCTTTCCAAACAGACGTTCAGTACTTAGGTTCGTTTCACCCGTTGACTCGTCAATAGTATTGCTGACAAATAGCAACTCGCCTCGACTGCCCCTGCCTTGGCTGAGTTGCCAGGCAATAGACTCTAAATTGCGTGCGCAGTGATAGATTTTTTGCTGATCAATCTCATCCAGCATGAAAAATTCATCTTGATAATTATACGACCCGTGAATCATACCCGCGATCCCGGCCATCAATGCAAACACTCGGTCACCTTTGAACTCGGGATCAAATGCTACAGGTATAGCTGTCGTTCCATAAGGGTCGCCAAGCTCAGCAAAGCGCACGGTTCTGGGCATACTGAAAAGTTGTACCAGGCGTGTTTTCACGGTCATTCCCTGTGGCGCTTTGGATAGCTCGGCCGGGTTAAGTTTGTAGAGTTTGATCAGTAACCGACGCGCAAGTTTGTTGAGTTCCTGAATATGCGCATCCGTTACCATATCAATATCTGATTTAGCGATATTCTTGACATCAAAAGGTCTGACTTTACCTTGCTGGCAACCGGTTAGGCTGCTGATGAGCAGGCAGGCAATAATAATTCGCAGACCTATATACATGCTTTTTAACTCCTTACATCTCATCTATGATAAAAACATCACCTGATTCGGCAGGTTTACTATCGGCTGGCGAGGTAAAGCTTATTCCTCCACCAATCATTGTTTCTAAACTATCAGCCTGAAAATTGATTCCTCCGAACAGTGAAAAGTCTATTTTCACTCCGCTCACATTTTTAAATTCACTGTTATGTCTAACTAGCAGCGCATATTCCGGTTTTATATTGATAAATATATTTACGTGTTCACCCTTGTCGTTCAAATCAAAACCAGTGACTGAGCCTACAGGCACCTGACGATAAAATAGGGGACTGCCTTTATATAATGAACCTAAAGCGGGGGAGTGAATCGTTAAGTTTAGTCCACTTTTATTCTGAAATGCGGGCGGTTTAGGTAAACCGCTGAAAGAGAATGTTGCCTGACCTTCTCCTGGCAGTGCTTCAATATAGTTACCCGTCAAAATACCGGCAGGATTATCAATGCCGCTCAGCCGGATGGCCGGTTCAACGATCCAGAAAAGGCTGTTCTGACGTGCCAGAAAGTGTCCGTCACGAAAAAGATCAATATTAACTCTTAGCGCTTTACCCTCATTGGTTACATCCACGGTCGCCACTTTACCGATAATTTGTCCTTTAAAACGAACATCTGCATGGGGTTGGATATTCTTGCCAGCGGCAAAGGTGACCTGCACACCTAAAGGTTGTTGAATGCTGGTGGTACGGTCTGAATAGAGTGTAAACAGGTGGTTTGGTTTAACAGGATCTGCCGCGTAATCGGTATCAAAAGCAATCCCACCAGATACCAACGTCTCTAATGACTCTGTACGCACGCTAAGGTGCCTCAGTGAGAAATCAGCTTTAATACCGCTGGCATTCCAGAAGCGGCTGCTCTCATTGATAAGATGGCTATAGGTGGGGTCGATTGAGCCGTATAGGGTGACACCTTTACCATCTTTATTGAGCGTTGCCTGTACGATTTTTCCTACACGAATCTGTTTATACAAAATAGGATCGCCCGCTTTGAGTGAGCCTGTTTCTAAGGCCCTAAGACGTATTTTAAAGGCATTTTGTAAATGCTGATCTGTCAGGGCTCCCTGCTCAGAGGCTTGATGATAATCGGCATACAGCGGGTAGGTGTTTTTTGTACTTGTTGTACTGTTGGATTTTCTATTTCCGGCCGGGTTAAAAAAAGCAATGCCGCCGCGCAACAGTGCAGCAGCAGATTCTGTACGCAGAGCCAGGCCATCAAAATTAGCCGTGAAGTTGATGCCGCTGGCGTTCCAGAAGCGGCTGTTAGTCTGGATCAGGTAACTGTATCGCTGTTCGATAGCAGCGTGAATGATCACCTCTTTTCCTGTCTTATCCAGCTCATAGCTGAGTACTTCACCTACCGGTAGTTGGCGATAAAGAATAGGTGAACCCTTTGATACGGAACCGAGTTGTCCGGTACGTAATTGGATCGCTTTTCCCATACTTAACTGACGTTTAGCCGGTGCGATATCAAGCGCTGTAAATGATAGCTTTTCGGCGCCTTGTCCGGGTTCGAGCTCAATATAACTACCGCGAAGCAGTTCACTCAGTTGGTCCAGATGCTCAAGCGACAGTTCAGGCTTTTGTAACCAGAAACGTGATCCCTCTTTGAGTAGATCCTGAGCGCGTGGGTCGATCAGTAAAACGGTATCCATAGACTTAAAATCATCAGTCAGGGTTACCTGTTTGACGCGTCCAATCTTAATCCCCCGGCTTTGTACAGAGGCTCCCTCCGTTAGTTCGGTGGCACCGGGAAAACGTAGCAGGACCTCAATGCCATCTTGTGCGGCTTCGTAATCGTCATAAAGCGGCAGTATTTGGCTATTGCTGGCGGGATCTGCGGTTTCATCCGGTGCTGAAAAATGAATACCACCCGCAATAATAGAGGCCAGTGAACCAATCTGGATATCTACCTTGGACAAGTCTGCTTTAATCCTGATACCGCTGGCGTTCCAAAAGCGCGTATTCGATTTAATCAGATAGGTGAAGCGGGGCTCTATATAGGTCTCAATCAGTACTTTTTTTCCGTCTGGACTGAGCGCATGACTGAGCACTTCACCTACTTCGATATCACGAAAATAGACTTTAGCCCCCTGATACACGGAGCGGGCACTATCTGATGTTAAGGTGAGGTAGAGACCGTCTGAGTTTTTGATCGGCGGGGGTGGTTGATCAAGGGCCTCAAATGAACGTTTAAATTCACCGCTGAGGTCGCCTGGTTGAAAGCTAATGTAACTGCCCGATAGCAGGGTTTCTAAACCACGTACCCCGGAGAGTGATACCTGAGGTTTGACCAGCCAGAATTGTGCATTTTTGGTCAGGGAGTCTGCTGTTTGTGGAACCATCTCAATCAGCGCTTTGATGCGCCGCAGATCTTTATCAATCTTAAGTTCTTTAACCACGCCAGTGGGCAAGCCCCGGTAAAATACCTTGGTTTTATTAGCCTCTAATCCAGACGCGGAATCAAAAACGACCTCAACCAATACGCCTTTGCCGTCATAATTTTTGTAAACCAGCCAGCCGGCAATAATGGCCGCTAATAAAGGCAAGAACCAGATCGCCGACGGTAAATGACGGCGGGTAATAATAGGGTCATGATCACTCATGGAAAGACCTCAAATTTGATCCAGGTGTTTATCCCAGAGTAAGCAAGTATCAAAACAGTTATCTGCCAACATGGTCAGCATAACCAATTTTTTCCAGGTGTTTATCCCAGATTAAGCGGGTATCAAAACAGTTAGCTGCCAACATCGTCAGAATAACCGATACGGCAAAGGCGGTCGCGCCGGTGTTACCTGTAACGCTCGCCAGGCTTCCCAGTTGTACAATCGCGCCGAGAATGGCAACCACAAAAATATCAAGCATTGACCAGCGTCCAATCCACTCCACAAAATGATACATCAGCATTTTTTGGCGCATATTAGTGGTCCAGCCCAACTGCACGGTTAATAGTAAAATAATCAAGCCGATTATTTTTAGCAAAGGAATAATAATAGAAGCCGTCAGTACGACCAGTGCAATGCCGAGAAGGCCATGGTCAACGAGTTGAAGCACTCCTTGCATAATAGTAGCCGGGTCGCCTTTGCCGAGTGCTTTAAATGTCATGATAGGCAGTATGTTGGCTGGAATAAGCATTATCATTGAGGCGAGTAAAAGCGCCCAGGTATAGGCAACTGAATGTAATTTACGACGATGCAGACGGGTTCCGCAGCGTGGACAAGTCTCTCCATCCTGTTGAATGCCTGCCGTTTTTGCGCAGCGATGGCAAATGATAATGCCTTGTGTCAGCGCTGAGTGTTGCATTAACGCTTCTCCAGTTGTTCTATACGTCGCCAAAAACGATGCGGATCTAACTGCGTGGATGAGAGTAGCGTTGCAATAATGAGCCCTGTCAAACTATACAAGCCAACCCCCGGTGTGACATCAGCCACATCAATGAGCTTAACAATAGAAACCAGAATACCCAGCATATAGATTTCGAGCATTCCCCAGCTATCCAGTTGTTGGTAGCTGCGCATAGCCCACGCTAGCATGGGGGCTGGTTTGTGTAAGAGTAAGCAGGTACTCAGATATAGCATCAGTAAAATTTTCATCAGAGGAATGATAATCGCCGCCATTAATACCAGTGCAGCTACCATCAACAGGTTGCTATCATAGAGCGCTTTAACAGAGCTGAAGATAGTTTCTGATTGGGAAAGCCCGAGTGTTTTCAGGGTCAGAATAGGAAACAGATTTGCCGGGAAAAATAGAATCAAACCAGCAATAGCTAACGCCAGCGTCCATTCAATTGAATGATGTTTGCTGGAGATTAGCGTAGACCCACAACGTGAGCAATGCGCCTCATGCTTGTCGGGTATGGCGCAGCGATTCAATAACAGGTCGCATTCCGGACAAACCCAGAATTTGTCCGGTTGTATTGATGTTATTTCCTTGTTGCTCATAAGTTATTATAGGTACCTATTGTCAGGGCGCAGTATGCCAGATATTAGGTTGCCGTGGCTATTGGCACAAACATCGATCAGGACAGATGTGAGCCGAGTTGATTTTCGCTATAGTAGGCCGCCTACACAGGAGATTGAAAATGTCAGAAAATGCGGGTGATTTTACCCATCTACGGCGTGAATATGTATCCCAGGGGATCACGCGCGATACTATCGACGCCGACCCGTTTAAACAATTTACCGAATGGTTTGATGTGGCCTGTCAGGTACGTCCCGATGATGCTAGTTCGATGACGCTGGCAACGGCGGACAAACAGGGCAAGCCCTCGGCGCGGATTGTCTTACTCAAGCATTTTGATCTCAATGGTTTTGCCTGGTATACGGATTATCAAAGCCAGAAAGGGCACGATCTTGAGGAAAACCCACAGGCTGAAATTTTATTCTATTGGTATGGCCTGGAAAGACAAATACGGATTCAGGGACGTGTAGAAAAATTATCCGCTGAGCAGGCTGATCTTTATTTTCATAAACGGCCTGTCGGCAGTCAGTTAAGTGCGGCCGCTTCAGAGCAAAGTCAGCCAATTGCATCGCGGCAAGCGCTTGAAGAACGTGTTAATGCATTGCAGGTAGAATACGCCGGGCAGGAAATTCCTTGTCCTGAGCGTTGGGGCGGATACCGTTTGATTCCGGAAAAATTTGAATTTTGGCAAGGTCGGGAAAGTCGTTTGCATGACCGTTTTAATTACAATCTGACAGCAACTAACTGGATAATCGAGAGGCTACAGCCGTGATAGATAATGACATGATAGTGGTTGAAACTAAGCCCGCCTGTGATGCAGCCATTATTTGGATGCATGGATTGGGAGTCGATGGATCGGATTTTCCACCCACCATCCCTTATCTGAAATTACCCAAAGAATTGGCCGCACGTTTCTTGTTTCCTAATGCACCGGAGCAAGCCGTGACGGTTAACGGCGGTATGGTGATGCGCTCCTGGTACGATATTTTGAGTATGGGTATTGGACGAGAAATTAATGACGCACAGCTGCAAAGTTCAGTAAGCCAGATTTCTGACATTGTGACTCAGCAGATCGATGCCGGCATTGCTCCGGAACGTATTTTGCTGGTGGGCTTTTCTCAGGGCGGAGCGGTGGCATACGAAACAGGATTAAGTTACCCGGGGAATTTGGGTGGTATTGCAGCGATGTCAACGTATCTGCCACGTCCTATTGAGCAGATCAGTATTGGAAACAACAGTGTAGCGGCGTTATCAATGCCTATATTGTCGTTGCATGGAGAGCATGATGATGTTGTACCTTTGACATTAGGGGAAAGCGCAGTCGAGCAGTTAAAACAGAAAGGTTATCAGCCTGAGTGGCACACCTTTAAGATGGCGCATGAAGTGTCGGTAGAATCACTTGCGGTACTTGGCCGCTGGATAACTCAGCAACTAAGCAAATAGAGGAAATATTGATGCAAATTACTGATAGTGCGGTGGTTTATTTCCATTACGCATTGATTAATGATCAGGGTGAAGTGCTGGATGGAACCAAGGGTGGCGATCCTATTCCGTACTTGCACGGGTGTCACAACATTGTACCGGGCCTTGAAAAAGCAATGGACGGCCGCTCTGCCGATGATCATTTCCGGATCACATTAACGCCGCTCGAAGCTTACGGCGAAAGAGACGAAGACAAAGTTTACGATGTTGAGCGTCAGCTTTTTGCCAATATGCCTGAACTGTCAGAAGGCTTGATGTTCCATATGACAAATGAATCCGGTGAAGACGAACTCGTGTCAGTGGTTGAGATTCATGACGATCTCGTCACAGTTGATGCCAATCATCCGTATGCAGGTGAAAGCCTCACCTTCGATGTGGAAATCGTATCGATACGCAATGCTACTCCAGCAGAGATGGAGGCAGGTCAAGCCATCGCTGTATAGCCCCGCTCTCCAAAGGCGTTTGTCTTTACAAGCGCCTTTACACTTTTTCCTTCCATTCTAATTCTCCGATATGAACACTTAACCATTCAAAGCCAATTTTCCGAGCTACTGCTGCGGCACCATCCAGGCTCTTAAATTCTCGTTCTTTTTTGCTGCGTTGCAAATCCAGCGTGATCACATTGCTGTCTTTGACGATAAATTTCAGTGTCCATCCTCGTGACATGGCAATTGGCGTTGCCTGACAAGATTCAAAAACACCCGCGTTAAAAAGAAGTCTTATTTCTTTCTCTTGCATTGTCTTAATCTCATTGTGGTTATTCATTATTTATTTAAGACAAGTATAAAATAAATATCAATTAATCACAAATAAATACCGATGATATAAATATCATAACCTATTGATTTATAAGGACTAATTTATTAATTGTCGAGATAATTGCCGTAATAAATGTGCTGTTTTAAGTCATTGTTTAATAAAGGTTTTTTAGGAGTTTTCTTTACATTTTTTTGTTATAAGTAATTAAAAATAATGAATCAAAAAGTAATAACGACTTATTAAATAATGATATTGATTGATTTTTTTTAAATATTGAAATTTATGTTAATAGACTGAGTTGCAATACGACTTTTTTGAAACGTGTTTGATAAAAGGGTGTTACAAAGAGTTGGTAAAAAGATCGAGTAAAAAGACCTGGTAAAATCTGTAGGCCATAATAAGAACAATGTCTTATCCGGAGATGTACTGAGCAAGTTGTGGTATTTGGTACGAACGGTGCAAAACGAGGGGGAGGGTAGTAGTGAATAGAAATAAATAAACAGACGTTGATCCAGATCAATAGATAGCCTGTCGATATGATAGCGGAACTATATATTATTCATATATATCAATTAGTTATTTGTTGGCTTTGTATTGTGTAATCAAAGATTGAGCCATATCAATTTTTTCTAATGTTTACCCGTGTAACCTTATCTCAACGATTAAGAATTCTCTAAGAGGTGTTGGTTATGTTTGGTATTGATCCCTATGTATTAGAAACACTGCTGCCTAGTTTAGTAGGCGTTGCAGCAATGGCCGCAGCGATGGTGTGGGGCTTTATTAAAGTTCGTCATCTGATGAACGAAGACAAGCCACAAAAGTAATTTCCAGCCTACTAGCTTTCATTTAAATACCCGCCATAGCGGGTATTTTTGTTTCTGATACATTTGAAATCTCCAGGCAAATACCTGTGCTTTGACGTTGATCCCCTTGCGAAAAAATTGGTTATAATGACATTGCAGCACCATCAAAAAGAGCATCATCAAAAGAGCATTATCAAAAAGAGTAACGTCAGAAAATATGTCATCAGATGTTGATTATCATATACAACCGATTTTACCTGAGCAGCGACCGCAGTTGGCACAGTTTTATAAGCGGAATCAGTATAAAGGTAAGGTCAAGGCAACCGACCGCAGCTGGATTATGACCGACATCAATGGCCAGATTGTCGGGGCCGCGAGACTGTGCCAGCAGGCAGGGTTTACGTTGTTGCGGGGTGTTTGGATTGACAAAACATTGCGTGGGCAGGGCAGGGGAAGCCAGTTGCTCAGATATCTGAATGCAACGGGAGTATTAACTAATAGTTACTGTTTTCCTTATTTGCATCTGGAATCGTTTTACCGTCGACAGGGCTTTGTGCAAGTGTCGCTGGTACCCGCGTCTTTGCAGCCAGTATTGGCGCGTTATAACCGCTGCGACGAACAGGTGTTACTGATGAGTCTGGTGTCTTAAATGATGTGGTGAAACGAGATATCTTGAAGCAAGAGATGATGGGGCGCGATATAAGCCAGGCAATGTCTAGTGCCTGGCTTATTGCAATTAGTGCGCGCTCTTACGTAACGAATGCAGTAAATGATACATAATCGGCACCAGTAGCAAGCTAACCAGCATCGAGAAACTTAACCCCCAGACCACAGCGATGGCTAAGGGTTGCAGCATCTCGGCTCCATCCCCCCAGCCGACCGCCAGTGGCAGCATACCGACGACGGTACTCAGCGTGGTCATTAAAATAGGGCGTAACCGCAGGCGTGCCGCTTCAACGATCGCCTTGGCCATATCCGCATACTGACGGCGTTCAATTTCGATATATTCCACCAGCAGAATGGCGTTGTTGACCACAATCCCGACCAGCATGATCATACCCAGCCATACGGGCATGGATAATGGCAGACCTAATGTATTAATACCTAACGCCACACCAATCGCGGCAAACGGCACGCTGAGAATAATGATCAGTGGGTTGAGTAACGACTCATACTGAATCGCCATCACGACGAATACTAAAAACATCGCTAATAGCATCAGAATATCAGTGAGTTGTTGCTGCTCTTCCAGGGCTTTTTGTGAGCCCCCATCGTAAAGTGTGTATCCCTCCGGCAATCTGACCTGCTCACGTAATGCTGCGAGTGATACCAAGGCTTCGCCGAGCGTGGTTCCTTCTTGCAGTGTTGCACTGAGTTCGATAATGCGCATCTGATTATCGCGTTTGATGACGGCGGGTGTTTCCAATAATTCAATACTGGCGACCGTACCCAGATAGACCGGCGGAGAACTACCCGTTGCAGGGAAAAGAATAATTGATTCCAGATCCTGCGGGCTGGTAATGGTCGCTTGTGATAAACGTAAGCGAATATCGTACGACTTATCGCCCTCCAGATAATCACTGATCACCTGACCCTGTAATGCTATCTGAGCTGCCCGGGTCAAATCCTGTAGATTCAGCCCCAGCAGTGCTGCACGTTTGCGATCCAGTTTAATTGAAATCTCAAATTGCTCATCTTCCCCTGAGTGCGTGACATTGGTCAGACCCGGAATGGTACGCATTTTATCGGCGATATTATCAGCTTGTAACTTCAGCTCGGTTAAATCATTTCCCTGTAAACGCAGACTGATATCATCATCACCGCGGTTAGTACGAATCCCCCGAATACCGCGTTGGGACATGCGTACATTAAAGCCCGCCAATTGTTGCTGTACTATCAGCTTATTCATCCGTCCTATCCATTCACCACTACTGACAAATCTTTCGGAGAGCGGCTTCAGCTGCACTACAATGGTGGAACGGCTCGGCGTTTCCCGCTGAGATCTACCAAAAACTGAACCACCTACTAAGGTGAAAACTGTTTCTGTTTCCGCTTGTTGCGCAAATAATGACTCGATGCGCTGTGTTTTTTTGTCCATCTCATTCAGTGAAATGCCTACATCGGCAGAAACCACCACACGCACGCGGCCATCATCCAACGGTGGTAAAAAAATCTGTTTACCGCTCATAAA
The DNA here is from genome assembly GCF_001305295.1 of Neptunomonas antarctica. Classification (GTDB taxonomy): domain Bacteria; phylum Pseudomonadota; class Gammaproteobacteria; order Pseudomonadales; family Balneatricaceae; genus Neptunomonas; species Neptunomonas antarctica. The sequence goes on along the minus strand of NZ_LJSI01000037.1, from coordinate 80,201 downwards.
TACCGGCAGGCTAAGGACTAAACCCGTGACAAACAGCCCAACAACAATCCAGCGGAACTTCAGTAAAAAGCCAATGAAGGTCGCATAAAAGTTCTGTAAATGATTAATACCGCCATCTACCCAACCGCGTAAGCGTGTTGTACTCACGCTGGTTACTCTGGAGGCGTAAGCAGGGACCAGTGTCAGGGCGATAATCATTGAAGCAAAAATCGCAGCAGAGATGGTGACTATCAGCTCACGGAACAATAATCCCGTTAAGCCGCCAATAAACAGAAACGGCAACACAGCAGACAAATTAGTAGACGTTGCCGCGATAATCGCGCCATTCACTTCGGTAGCCGCCTGAGTGGCGGAAAGAGTTGCTGCGTCTTCCGGTTTTTCATGGTTACACTGATGCCTATAGATGTTTTCTAACATCACAATGGTGTTATCCACCAACATCCCAATCCCCAGCGCTAAACCACCTAAGGTCATAATATTCAGCGTTAGCCCGCCAAGGCCCATCAAAACACAGGTAAACATGATGGCGATAGGAATCGCGCTGCCGATAATTAACGTACGGCGTAAATTACCTAAAAACAGATACACCACCGCCATGGCTAACAGCGCACCACTGATTGCGGCCAGTGATGCATTCTGGAGAGATTGTAAAATATAGATCGACTGATCAGCGACTAATACAACCGAGACATCGGCCGGCAAAATATGTTGTGAATCCAGCCATGCAAGCCGTTCCTTAACGACGGCGACCACTGCAGTGGTATTGGCGGTGGGTTGTTTCTGAATTGACAGCTTAATACCGCTCACACCATCGGCGCGGACTAAAATGCGTTCATCCTCGCTGCTATCGATGACTTGTGCTACATCACTCAAATACACCGTATTGCCGGCGTTTTGTGCAATTGGTAACTGTTTGATCTCCTCTATTGAGGTAAAGCGTCCGCTGATTCGCCCGGTGATTTCGTGGGATGACATCTGCAACCGACCAATCGGTTCGTCGCTGTTAGAGGTTTGCAGCGCTTTAATCACGTCTTGATAATCAAGCCCAATCCCGGCAAGACGCTGTTGATCAGGGATGATCTGGATTTCGCGCAGAACACCGCCACCGACCTCAGCGGCGGCTACGCCTGGCAGGTTTAAAAACCATTTGCTGAAAGAGTCATCAACCCAGCGTCTTAACTCAGTGCTGGTACGTAACGGCGAACTGATAACAAATTCCATGACCGGAATCTGTGCAGGATCAAGTTTATAAATGGTGGGGGGGGAGATGCTATCCGGTAAAAAACGTTTGGCGCGATCCAGCCGGGAACTGGCATCGCGTAGTGCGATATCAATATCTTTACCATAATTAAACGCCAGATCTACCGATGAAGACCCCCGGCTGGTATTGGACTGTACACTGATGGCATCCTCGGTAATCGCCAGTTGCTCTTCCAACTGGCGGGTGATTTTATCTTCCATTACTGACGTTGGAACACCAGAATCCACCACGCGTACGCGGATTTCCGGATAGATAATATGCGGTAATAAATCAATCGCCAGTCGGCTAAGCGTAAACATCCCCAGCACTATAACGGCCAGAGCAATCATAGAAACGCCGACCGGATGGCGAATAGACCACGCCGCTAATCCTCCTGTTTTAGCGTTCATTGCGCGGTACTCTTAATAGTCATATTATCAGTGCTTTTATCGTTATTATTGATCTTCTCGGTATCGGCAGCGTTTACCACTGAAACAGGCATATTAGGCCGCAAATTAGTAAAGCCGCGAACGACCACCTGAGCACCTGAATCTATTCCACTCAGAATTTCGATGGCATCATCAATACGCAGACCAGTGACCACTGCAGACGCTTGTGCCTGTTGTTGTTTATCGACGGTGAAAACATATTCGCCTTCAGTGGAGCGACGTAGCGCCATAAAGGGAATTAACAAACGCTCTGCTTCTTGTGTACGTAATGTGACGCGCGCTAACTGGCCCGGCCTGGCACCAACGGGTGCTGGATTAAGTTCGATCTCAACAGTACCGGTACGTGTGACGGGATCAAGATTAGGATAAATACGGGTTATTTTTCCTTGCTGCGTTTGGTTGCCAGGCATTTGTGTGTCGTTTAACGCATCAATAGAGACCGCGACAGGATCACCTAATTTCAACTTATTGAGTAACAGTTCAGAGACTGGCACTTGTGTAATCAAGGAACGCTGATCTGAGATCGTCAATAAATGCGTATAGCGTTCAGCAATGTTTCCCTGTTCGGTTAAGCGCGCACTAATAATGCCGCTAATGGGTGCATGCAGCGTGGTGTAATCTAACTGTGTTTGCAGTACTTTTTCATCCGCCTGAGCCACGGCTAATTCAGTTTCTACGCGAGTGAATTCGGTTTGTGATGTTAAGCGCCTATCGACTAATCCACTGATGCGTTTCACATCTTTCTCAGCTTTAAGGCGCAGAGCGCTAGCGCGTGATAACTGAGCCTCTAATAAACGACCATCCAGACGGGCAACTATCTCGTTTTTATTAACCCGATCGCCCTCATAAAATGGTAAAGCAATAATACGACCTTCCTGCTGGTTGAAAATCTGAATTTCCTGAATGGCTTTTAGCGTGCCGGTGCGCTCCCGCTTAACCGCGACGACTTGTTGTTGCGCTGTTATGACCTCAACTAAATGCGCTTTAGGTGATTTTTTAGTGACAGGTTGCTCTGATTTTCCGCATCCAGACATAAACACAAGCATCGATAAAAACAGCATCGTAAAAACACGCATAATTCGCTTACTCAATAGTTATTAAAATCAATGGTATAGCTGAAAACATTCCTGCTGTGATGCGGCAAGTAGCCGTTCGCAGTAGCACAATAGTCTGATTCTAGGGAGTTAGATAAATAAGATCTAGTGGATAAATATAGTGGATGGAATAAATAGGAAGCATCCGATTTTGGTAAAGACAGTCTCAAAAGAGGGATATGTACTGAAATGATTTTGAGTTTTATTCGATTTTTTTTATTGCGCTGAATCAATAAAAAATAACGGCCTTTTATATACTCTTACATTAGAAAAAATACATGTATCAGGAGTGATAAAGAATGAAACAATTATTAATTGTCTCTGCATTGGCAAGTGCTTTATTAGTTTCAAGTGGTATGACGCTTGCTGCAGATCAAAAGCGTGATCAGGATAGAGATCAATCACAGCTTCAGGAAGATCAGGAAAGAGACAGAGATCAGGATAGGGATCGTGATCAGGACAGAGACCAGGATCAACTCTATGGTAGCCAGCTTATGACTCAGGAAGAGCGTGCTCAACAGAGGGAGAAAATGCGCAGTGCAGCTACGGCTGAAGAGCGTGAACAACTACGCTATGAGCATCATGAGCGGATGCAAGAGCGTGCTAAAGAACGAGGTATTACGATTCCTGACAACATGCCCGCCAAAGGAATGGGCACAGGCGGAATGGGTTCTGGGTCCGGTTCAGGCTCTGGTTCAGGCTCTGGTAATTAATAAAATCAGCCTTCACGTTACACATACAATACAGGCACCGCTAAAGCGGTTGCCTGTATTTCTGCTGAGAGAGTCTTTAATTAAGACCGTTTAAGACCGTTTAAGAGCTCTGCAGTACTGCTTACCGTAGCGTAAGAGGGAGTGAGTGCTGCCATAAAAGCAGCATGTACCTGAGCAGCAGGTACTGTCATGCCGTTAAATTCCAGATCACGCGTAGCACAGGCATCATGTGCAACAGAGACACCATAACCCAAATCAACGGCGGCACGTACGCCTGCATCAATACACATATGACTCATCGCTCCGACAATAATCAGATTCTGTATGTCCAGTTGAGTCAGCACCGCCTGAAGCTCAGTATCACGAAAACTATTGGGTTTATGCTTGAGGATAACCGGCTCTCCTTCAAGCGCTGCCACCGAAGGATGAATCTTAGCGCCCTCTGACCCTGCCAAAAAGAAGGGCGCGTCATCGGTTAAAAACTCATGCCGCACATGCACGACAGGCAAACCTTTACTACGAAATTCCGCCAGTAACTTCGCACCTTGCCCGGCCGCTTGTTCTGCGCCGTTAAGCGGCCATTTACCTTCTGAAAAATAGTCATTTTGAAAGTCGATCAATAGTAATGCTGTGTGAGTCATAAATACTCTCCTGCTTATCGGTTGAGTCAGTATTGGGTCAATGTTGAATCGTTATGACTATTATCGAAAAAAGGACAGCGATATACTGCAGTCATAACTGGCATAAAAAAGGCTAAAACTGACAATGAATCAGATCCGTATAGGTATTGTTAATTATCCGGAGGCGCTGCAATCTGCCGTTCAAGGTCTTAAAGAGATGTTCTTTGCTGCGAATCGAATCTGCGTTCAGCAGAACGTAGGTACTGTTTTTGAGGTTGATATCTATGATGTTGAGCACATCGCTGATGATCCATTGCAGGTCGTGATTCTCCCTCCTTGTCTGGAAGGGGACTATCACTTCAATCCGGATCTCGTGCTAAAACAATGGTTGCTACAACAGCATACTCAAGGAGCAATACTCTGCTCAGTGTGTGCCGGCGCTTTTATTCTGGCGTCTTGTGGATTGTTGAATCAGCGACCCGCTACGACACATTGGGGTTTGGCTGAACGTTTTATCCACACTTATCCGGACGTACAGCTAAACAGTAATAAAATATTGGTCAACGATGGTGATCTCATTACAACGGGAGGGCTCATGGCCTGGCTGGATTTAGGGCTGGAACTGGTGGCTCAGTTCACCCAGCCGCGCATCATGCGATTGTTGGGTAAATATCTGATTGTTGATACGGGTTCACGGGAGCAGCGCTATTATCGTAGCTTTATCCCGGCGCTTGATCATGGCGATAAAGCGGTACTGAACGTGCAGCATTATTTGCAGGTCAACTTTGATAAAAGCATCTCGATAAGTGACTTAGCAGGCATGAGTTACTTAGGTGAGCGTACTTTTTTACGGCGTTTTGTTAAAGCAACTGGCATAAAACCCAACCAATACTTACAGCAGCTGCGTATCCAAAAAGCCTGTGATTGGATTGAAAGCAGCCATGACAGCGTAGAGCTGATTGCCGCAAAAGTGGGTTATGAAGATGTTAGTGCATTTCGTAAAATTTTTATCAAAACGATGGGTTTAACACCCCGTGAATTCAGAAGCCGTTTTGGTTAAATTACACCCAATAAAAAACCGGCATTTGCCGGTTTTTTTATTTCACGCTAATTTCTGATTACAGAAAAGCAGCAAAGCGCTCATCTAACGGTGTATCTGCCAAGTGGTTGATATAATTGCTCATTATTTTTTGGGCTACTCCCAAGACAATTTCTAACAACTGTTTCTGAGTGTAACCAGCATCATAGAAGCTCTGCACTTCTGCTTCAGAGATAAGTCCACGGTTACGCACGATCAACAATGTAGTGTCGTGCAATGCCTGTAGTTTAGAGGTGGGCATCGCACTACGGCTACGTAGCGCAGCAGTAAGAGCGTCGTCTACCTTCATCATTTTAGCAATAGCGGCATGGGCAGGTACGCAGTAGTGGCAACCATGTTCAACGTTAATAGTTTGCCATACCACAGTGAGTTCTTCGGCATCCAAAGAAGTTGCCTGAAAAAGTTTGTGCAGTAACTGGTAGGCTTCAAGTGCCTCAGGTGATTCGGCCATCACGCCGTGTAGGCTAGGAACAGAACCGAATGCCTTAATTGAATTATCTAACAGAGGTTTGCTTTGCTCAGGTGCGCTTTCACGTGTATGGACGGTCAGGTTGTTCATTAGAGTTTCCTATTTTGAGCGATTGTTCAATGGTTCTAGGCTAGTTGATTTTGAGCAGTTGTTCAAGTTAAAATTGAACAACTGCTCAAATATGGAATGAATGATGGCAAACGTAGCAAAGTATGATCGTGCCGATGTAATAACGCGGGCTATGATGTTGTTCTGGGAAAAGGGATTTAATGGAACATCCACCCGGGATCTTCAGCATGCCGTGGATATGCGTCCTGGTAGTATCTATAGCGCATTCGGTAGCAAAGAAGGGCTGTTTAAAGAAGCGCTGAGGTGTTATTCATCCGCTATGTCTGCTTTGTTGCAAGAAAAAATACAGCAGCAGGGCACGCCGCTATCGGGATTGCAGGAGTTTATTCACTGTGTGGTGATAGACAACCGCAAAAGTGCGCCCAGTGAAATGTGTATGCTGGTAAAGACGGTGGCAGAAATCACCGACAGTAATCCAGCGTTATTGCGAGAAAGTCAGGCGCTGTTGAAGAAGGCCGAACTGGGTTTTGCCCGCCTGCTGGAACAGGCTCAAGCGCAAGGTGAGTTACCCGCGAGTGCCGATCCAAAAGCATTAGCAAAATACATGCAAGTACAGATGATCGGTCTACGAACTTATCTGCGCACCAGTAATGATGAGCCTGCAGTAGAAAAACTTATCGAAGATACCTTTCAAATGCTGAAAGCTGCTTAGATATATTTCGAGTGGTTCACATACTGGATGCGTCCGTTATCGGTCATTTTTAGCCTCATACATCTTCATATCAGCGGCTTTAATAAGCGACTTTAAATCGCGTCCATCGGTAGGGTAAATAGCAACGCCCACTGATGCGGTCAAATGATGCTCCTCGTCTGGGAGCAAACAATGTAATGGCTTTTTAAGAGAGGCTTCAAAACGCTGCTTAATATGTGCCGCTGATGTAATGCTGATGTTATCGGTCAGTACTACAACAAATTCATCCCCGCCAATCCGTGCCAGTAAGTCATTCGGCCTCATCAGTGCTTCAAATCGCTGTGCAACCTCAATCAGAGCATCATCACCTTTATTGTGTCCGTATTGATCGTTCAACTGCTTAAAGTTATCCAGATCAATGAATAGTAATGCGAAAGAGGGAGACAAAGAGTGTCCGTCCGATTGAAGCAGGTTAGCAGTGAACAGTTCCAGTGCGGCCCTGTTGGCTGTTCCGGTGAGCATATCGGTAAACAGATCGCGCCGCATGGCCATCATCGAGCGGGCCAGCACACCAATTTCATCAGTCCGCTGCAATGTTATGTTCGACAACTCTGGCTGCCCTTGCTCTAGTACGGCATGTGACAGTGCAGTGATATCGCGTGTAAATCGAATCAAAATCACCAAGCCCAGAAGCACGGCAATAATAACGGCTATCACCCCAAGCACCACTACCATATACACCTGCTGCGTTACGCCTATTAGCATGTCGCTATTGGGCACAGCAATGACAGCAATCCAGTCTAATCCAGCATCATCTGTAATATGCTTATAAGCGACATTAATTTTTTCACCAAAATTATCCGTAAAGGTTAGCGTGCCTGCGGTCGAATGATGGTTATTTGTGATTTCGGGCAAGACCACCTGATAAGTGGATTTAATCAAATCATCACCAGAATTATCAGCAGTCATCCGTTGTATGGAGCCATCAGCGACTGTTTGTACGCTAGGTACACGGGAAGCAGCCAACAACTCACCGTTACTCTCAACCAGAAAGGCTACTCCATTTTCACTAACGTACAGCTCAGAAATAAACTGGTTCAGTTTTAATAATGAAACATCGGTTGCCACCACGCCTGTAAAGTTACCAGAGGGAGAAAAAACCTGGCGGGCTCGTGTGACGACTAAATCTTTATCTGAAAAATCGACATAGACTGATGTCCACATATGTCGATTCGATTTGGGTTCTTTAGCGCTAAACCAGGGACGCGTACGCGGATCAAAAATTTTATTTTCAGTTGATTTATAAATCTCTTCACCTCTAATACCTTCCAGATAAAAGTAGCGTCGAGGCTCTAAAGGATCAGTTTTAATCCGGATTTCAGCTAATGCGGGCGTTAAGCGCTTAAGGCCGTAAGACTGGCCAGCAAGATTGCCATAATAAACATAGTCATTAGGATCGGTGTGTAGCGTGGTTGCAGTCCAAAAGCGGGTGCGTATCGTGTCTAATTCGGAACTGATGTCATCTGCCGCTGCCAGCCCTAAAGGAAAGGCTGACTCTAGTGCGGCACTGGAGCCATACATGTGGTGGTCGACTGCCTGGCCAATGCGTTCAACCATTTCCAGCGACAAACGCGCTGACAGCTTGGATACAGTATTGCTACCGGCCCAATAAGAGAGCAAACCAATGGTCGTAGTGAGTACAACTATCAAAAAAACGTAGGGAAAAATCAACGTGATTTTTAGCGATCTAAACCGTGTTTTCGTTGCAGCCATGTATTATTTACCAATAAACCAATATAAATTAAGATCCGTTTAAGCATTCGATGTTATTGAAAACAGTGCATAAACCTGATGTTTGATACCACTAAAATTTCGATGCATACATCATACCGGATAAGAGAATAATGCATAGGTCTAACGCAGTAGAGCGCGTAAAAACACGCGTCAGCTTTATTATATTTCATCCGAGTTTGAGTTTATGCAGTCTTTATATTGATAGAAGAATGAAGGAAACTTGAAAAAATATAAATATTTTTACTATTCTATGTTTTTAAGCTGTTGTTTTTTGTATTAAATATAAATAATTTATGTTTTTTTATATTAATTTGAGAGTGATAAACAGAAAATATTTATTAACTTTTTATGGCCACTGGTCCGGTGCCTGGGAAAGCTAGCAAGTACCGGTGTCCGCATCCTAAACCGCCCCTTATAGGGCGTTTAGAAGGTATCGGGCTGGAATTAAAACGCATCTCCGCGCTGCTTGCTCAACAGCCAGATCCCAACCTGGTTACAGATATTGATGCATCTCTGAACAAACGTATTCAAAAGGCCCGCCTATTTTCAGGAATAATTAACAGCAAAGTCAGACCGTCCTAGTTGTAGCCATAGTATTAGCCATAGCCATAGCCATAGCCATAGCCATAGTCTTTGTGAGCAGCGAATTTAAAGCGAGGGAGAGCACGCACATGGACAATAATAAGGATAAAAAATGGATTGGATGGAATAAACCGGCAACGATGTTAAGTATGATGGTTATTGTCTTAGTGGGGATCTGGGCTTATATATGGATGACGGGCCAAGGGCCAAAATCTGTCTTTGAGTTTGATGATGGAACTACTCAATTATGGACCGCCAATGGTATTTTTGATGATACCGGGAAAAAATATGATGCTGGCCTCTATAAAGTGGCGCACGCCGAGCAGCATCAATACCCCGATAAATTCCCCTGCACCGCCGCTAATATCTTAAAATGCGATCCCTTAAACGATAAAAACGGCAGCCTATTGCTCTCCATTGCCGACCTTTCAGTGGCATTACCCACGTTTAATTTCCCTGTCGATAGTAACTACTGGCATATAGAGCTGATTTCGCCAACGCTCAGTAAATTGTTCCAGAACAAAAGTGAATTTGAAGCCTATGTGGGCGATATGTTTGGTGTAGATGAAGGCCATATTACGGCTGAACTGCTTTTGTATATAGAAGACCACGGCACCATCAATTTACTCCCACCCATCGGCGGAGTAACAGAGCAGATTATCGCAAAAAACGGTTGGACAAAGCTCTCTGCAAAATTTTCGATACCGCAAGGAACTTATATCAGGAATGCTGTGATTCGTATAAAAGGTGACTGGAAAATCTATAAATTATACGAAGGCGGTATTTTTGTAGATCATGTGGCGGGTGTGAAATAGTTCAGCAGATAATGACCTCACTTGTTATCGAAATCCCGGCTGCTGCCGGGATTTTTGTATCTATGGGTTCTGAATCAATATTAAGGGATTGTATCTCTGTAGCTGCAGGTGCATCATCAACTGCAGCTTTGTGCGAGTGAGCACTATTCAGATAGTGTATACAAAGCGATAAGTGGTCATGAAGACCTAAGGACAGAGGTAGGTTGGTATGCATCAACGGCCTCGCATTTTAAATGGATTAACTTTGTATGGATAACACAACGGACATGTTTCTTATACCGCTGCTCTTGTTAGTAGCGGTTATCATCGTTTTTCAAACCCTTAAAATTAAATTGTCGAGTTTGGCTAAGCCGGATACTGAGTCAGTATTGGCGAAATTTGTGGAGTTGGCCTGTTCGCGCATCAGGCTAATGAAAATCGAAGTCAATGGAAAAAAGGATTGAATGCTATTGTTAAATGCTTTTATTTTTACCCTGAGTGAATCTGACGACCTTACACCATTACGACTATAAAATTTGATGATAAAAGTCAGAACGCCAAAAAAGGTAGCAAGGTGAGGTAATCCCCCCTAAAATTAACATTGCTCAAAAGTAGAATTGAATTAATGATGCGTTTTTTGAGAGGGTGGTAAGAATGACAATAGAAAAACGTGAGTTGAATTATCAACTTAAAAAATTGATCGGTTGTACTTTGTCTCCTATTAACGGGAGTGCTGTTATTATTTTCGATGGTTTTGATAATGACTCAGATTCTGTTTTTTTTAGAAATAGTAAAAATATAAAAATAAAAAAGAAATGGAATTTTCTTCGTATACTAATAGAGAGTTTATTTGATTTTCCAGCTATTAATCCTGCTCAAGTATTAGATGTCGGGCCTAATTTAATTAAAGAATTGGTTGTGCTCTTAGCGAATACATGTGGTGTTGGATATTTTAAAATTCAGGGTGTTATATATTTAACTCTTGAAAGTGATGAGCACTGTTTATGCTCAGTCAGTGAGCTGCTTCCAGGTCAAGCTTCACAGCTTATAAGCAGAGTTAATAAGTTTGAGTCTTTAGACAGAAAATATTTATTAAAAGAGCTAGTGGATGTCTATAATACTTTAAATATTATAAATAAAAATTTAAGCGATGATGATAATAATAGTAGTAGTATAAAAACGCTATTAAACCAGATGAAATATTTTAAAGAGCAGTCAGATGCTGTCTTTGACGGTTCGTCTTTAGATGTTATTGATGAAAATAATTTTGATGATAATTACAAAAATACAGAATTAGATGAAGAGGGAGAAGAACTAAATGATGAGAAATTTGACCCATCTAAACTAAATATAAAAACTAGCACGCCAACAATTGATCTTATGATGTCTAGGATTAGGTTTAAGGAAATAATTCTTAATCCCGATTTTCAAAGGAACGATCGTATTTGGAAAGATTCAGATAAAAGTGCTTTGATTGAATCAATTCTTCTAAAAATACCTATACCAGTATTTTATATGTCGGCAAGGAAGGAGTCTGAGTGGCTCGTTGTTGATGGGCTTCAGCGTTTGACAACAATGTATGATTATATTAATGATAAGTTCTCATTGAAGGGGTTGAAAATATTAGATAATTATAATGGATTGAAATTTTCGGAGTTCCCAAGGAGTTTGACTCGAAGAATAACTGAAACTGAATTAGTTGTTCATGTTATACAGTCAGGATCACCAGCTACAGCGACTACTCAGATATTTCAGAGGATTAATACAAGAGGAGAAAAATTAAGTCAGCAAGAAATACGTTGCTCTATTAATGTTGGCTATTCCACTCAGTTATTAAGAGAATTAGCTGAAGGTGACGATTTTATAAATGCCACAAATGGGAGTATTAACCCTAAACGGATGAATGATCTTGAGTATGTTTTGAGGTTTTGCGCGTTTTATTTAGAAAATAATTATTCTAATGTTAAAATTAAAAACATGGATTCATTTTTGATAGATACAATGATTTTCCTGAACAATGAAGGCAATGGATCAAATGTTGTTGCAAAGATGAAATGTGACTTTAGTAAAGCAATGAAAGCGGCAAGACTGCTGTTTGGTTCATTTGCTTTTAGAAAAAAACATACTCAATCTATAGGTAATGGTATTAATAAAGCCTTGTTTGAAACTTGGTCAGTTTGTTTGGCAAGATTATCTGAGAATGATATAAATGTATTATTATCGAAAAATAAAAAACTTTTAAATAACTTTGATAAAATCATGACCAACCAACTTACTCTTTCTAGTTGGTCTAGTCATGAAAATTCAGATAAAGATTTTGAATTTTCAATATCACAGTCAACTTCTAAAGTTGAGATGATTAAATATAGATATGAATCTATTGATGAGTTAATAAAGATGACTATTTTATCATGATTAAAGAAATTAAACTGAAGAATTTTAAATGTTTCAAGGAAAAGTCTATAGCACTTAAGCCGTTAACTTTTCTCTCTGGAATAAATGGAATGGGGAAAAGTACAATAATACAAAGTTTACTGCTTCTACGTCAGTCCTATGGGAAAAATAATTTTGATCTCAATGGTGATTTATTCGAATTTGGCTATTATGAAGATTTGCATTCTGAGTTTGCAGATGATGAAGATTTTTATGTCAAACTTATAGATGATAATGAACAACAGTTTTCTTGGTCTGCGCTTGTAAAGAAAAATAATGAAGGTGATTTGTTTTCGGAGGTTATAGAGTGGGATGATAGTACTTCGATTTCGAGTGGTATTTTTGGCGTGAACTTTCAATTTCTATCTGCTGAAAGATGGGGGCCTAGAGTTTTGATGCCACTCAATAAAGATGATGTTTCATCAACATTTTTGGGAAAGTACGGTCAGTTTTTAGTTAGTGTATTAGATAAATTTGAACTTAAGAAGCTACCAAATGATCTGTTAGCTGTTCATCCCAGTACTGAATCTAGAAATGTGCATGAGCAGATATCCGCTTGGTTGAATGAGATTTCTCCTGGATCTGATTTTGATTTTAAATCGATCAAAGAAGCTGATAGTGGACTATATACTTTTACGTATAAGTCATCCCTTGGGAAAACTAGATCATTTAGGCCAGCAAATGTTGGATTTGGTTTGAGTTACACATTGCCCATATTGACTGCGTTATTGACAGCAAGCAAGGGATCACTTGTCATTATAGAAAATCCTGAAGCTCATCTTCACCCAAAAGCACAGGTTGTAATTGGAAAACTTTTGGCCATCTGTGCTCAAGCGGGCGTTCAGCTTGTTATCGAAAGTCATAGTGATCATGTACTGAATGGCATCAGAATAGCAGTTAAAGAAGGGTGTATATCTAGGGATAATGTTGTTCTTAATTTTGTAAATAGAAAGGATTATAATGATATAAAGAGCACAGATATCATAACTCCAGAAATTTTGGAGAATGGGAAATTAAGCTTCTGGCCTGAAGGGTTCTTTGATGAATGGGATAATGCTTTAGATACATTAATTTAGGATAATTTTTTATGGAGCTGTTTTTTAATAAGGACTTTTTAGGTTGCCTCTTTCTAAATTCATTTGATGCTGCAGTTAGTTTTTCTGAAACGGTAAGAGCTTTCAAGCAGGCAACTGTATATGGTGTAGAGGATTATTTAGTATCCTCTAACTCTACTGCAGAAACGCTGTTGTCTGCTGATTATACTATAAGAAATTGGATAGCAGATCATCGCACGGAAGATGGTGTTGCGCTCGTTGATAAAGAGTTACAACGTTTTTTCGCACGGAAAATGGATAAATCTCCATTTGTTGAGGAAGATTTATATACAAATGATTCTGACTATCTTGAAAATGAAGTATTAATAAAAGGTGCTGTTGATTTAAATATAAATATGTCTGCTACTTTGGCGTATATAAGATCTGGAATTTTATTAAGTCCAAGTTTATCTGTGTTCAGTAATTCAAAAGTAGATGCTGTTTTAGTTAATGCTGAAGATGAAGACTTACCAGTGAAAGTTAGGTGTATTAGTACTTGTGGCATGGTGAGTGAACATGCTGAATATATAAGAGAATTGTCAGAAAAAAAAGTTACAGCATCAAATCAAATATGGGATTTAAGGGGGGAGCTTTTTCCTGATTTATTGTTTTGTGCGAGTGTCAAAAATCAGCTTTTTGGTCTACCTAAATGGAATGTAATTTTTGAAAGGCTTCTTGAACTACAAACTTATTCTTTGAACTGGAATGATGGTCCATTTGATGCGGAGTATATACCGTCAAAAGCATCGGGAGAAGGAGGAAGAGTTCGAGCAAATAGAAGAGCTATAAATGAAAGAACTTTTTTGTGTCCGGATTCTAATTCTAGAGTGTTTTACTGGCACTTGAGAGCTACACCTGGAGCTATAAGAATATATTTTTTTCCAATAGAGGATGACGCAGAAAAAAAAATTATCGTTGGCTATATCGGAGTGAAGCCATATTATCCATAGGAATTATATGTTGCACGATTCTTTTATTTTTAGTGCAATTGCTCTTCCTAATGGAGGAGGAACCGCCTCGCTGACTTGAGAAAACTGGGCCGACATTGTACCTTTAAACTCAAAGCTATGAGGAAACCCTTGTAAGAGCATTGCTTCATATACACTGAGTCTTCTTTTGCAGGAGGGATGAATGTGAACTTCACGATTTCCGTAAGCTACCGTTGGGCTTGGTTTATCCCAGTGTAGAGTTCTGAAACTCCTACCAATAGCACTACCTGGTACTAGTGCTCCAGTGGTTGTGAATTTTTTTGATTTTGGTGTCATACACCAATGGTTCGGATGGTAAGGTATTACTTCACCCTTATTCCATTTTGAATAATATATAGGCTCTGGGAATCCTGCGATCGTTGTTTTCACAGTGCCGACTTTTTTAGATGTTTTTATTGGGGCTTCTATTTTTTTATTTTGATAAATTTCTTTATTTAGACCTATTATAAATAGACGTTCTCTATTTTGAGGGACATCATAATTTATGGAATTTACCAATATTTCACTAATTGTAAACCCGGCATTTTCAAATGATCTTTTAAATTCATTATATTTTTCAATATGCCTTTTACTTTTTAAACCTGGTACATTTTCGAAAACAAAAAAATGTATTGGATTCCTATTATTTAATTTTTTTAGGAGTGCTGCATATTTAAGAGGAAGACTATGTCTTTTATCGTCTTCTGAATATGTAGTGTTTGAGATACTAAAGCTTTGGCATGGAGGCCCGCCTATTATCCCGATAGGGTTAAATTCTCCGCCATAAAATAAATCAATTTCGTCTATAGTTAAGGTGCTAATATCCTTTACAAATGCATTTTTTGAATGGACTATTCTATTGTGATTGTATGTTTCTACAGCCGGTTTTCGAATATCAAAAGCTAATTTTATCTCAAATCCTGCTTGCTCAAAGCCAAGATCTAACCCACCAGCACCGCAAAATAAACTTAATATCAAAATATTTACCTATACTGGCAGTATCTAGTATAGAAGATACCAAGAATTAAAACTCTAGTTTGTAATAGGCCCAGAATATTCTCTGGGCCTGTCTCACTAGCTATCAGCGAAAGTTAGGCGTTTTACAACGCTTCGATCTTCCCATACTGCTCGGTCAGCTGTTTCTGGGCTGATTTTGCAGTGTCGAGTTTCTCTTTCTCTTTCACGATGACGTCTGCGGGTGCGTTGGAGACGAATTTCTCGTTGCTCAACTTGCCTTCAACACGCCCGATCTCTTTCTCTAGCTTGTCCATCTCTTTCTTCAAACGCGCTAGTTCAGCGCCTTTGTCGATCAGGCCTGCCATCGGCACTAATACCTGCATGTTGCCTACCAACTGCGTAGCAGACATCGGTGCTTCGTCGCCCGGGTTGAGCCAGGTGATGGAGGCGAGTGAGGCGAGTTTCGATAAGAAGGTTCTGTTGGCGTCTAAACGCGCTTTGTCTTCTGCGCTGCCGTTTTGTAGTAACAGATCCAGCCCTTTAGCAGGGGAGATACCCATTTCTCCACGGATGTTACGCACACCGGCGATAACGCCCTTGAGCCATTCGATATCGGCTTCGGCGGAGTGATCAATCCGGGTCGTATTGGCGATGGGGTAGCTCTGCAGCATGATGGTATCGCCTGCAACGCCTGCTTCATCTTTAATCGACTGCCAGATCTCTTCTGTGATGTACGGCATGATCGGGTGAGTCAGGCGCATCAGTACTTCGAGTGCGCGAACCAGTGTGCGGCGTGTGCCACGTTTGGCTTCTGCTGAGGCGTTTTCGTCCCACAATACCGGTTTAGATAGCTCCAGGTACCAGCCGCAGTATTCGTTCCAGATAAAGTCGTACAGCGCCTGAGAGGCGAGGTCGAAACGGTATTCATCAAAGTAGCGGGTGACGTCGGCTTCTAATGTTTGCAGACGGCTGGCGATCCAACGGTCGGCTAATGACAATTCAACAGTGGCGTATTGACCATCAACGGCAAGCTGGCCGCAATCTTCGCCTTCAGTGTTCATCTGTACGTAGCGCGCAGCGTTCCAGATTTTGTTGCAGAAGTTACGGTAGCCTTCGAGTCGCTTCACATCCCAGTTGATGTCGCGTCCGGTAGAGGCCAGTGATGCCAGTGTAAAACGCAGCGCATCGGTGCCGTGTGCGGAGATACCTTCCGGGAATTGCTTCTCGGTACGTTTGGCAATTTTTTCAGCCAGTTGTGGCTGCATCATATTGCCGGTACGTTTCTCCAGCAGGGTATTCAGGTCGATACCGTCGATCATATCCAGTGGATCAAGGACGTTACCCTTAGACTTAGACATTTTATCGCCGTTTTCGTCACGGATTAGTCCGGTTACGTAAACGGTTTTGAACGGGATCTGTGGTTTGCCGTGTTCATCTTTGACCAGATGCATGGTCATCATCATCATGCGGGCAACCCAGAAAAAGATGATGTCGAAACCGGTGACCAGTACGTCGGTCGGGTGGAATGTTTTCAGGCGTTCGGTGTTTTCCGGCCAGCCAAGTGTGCCGAATGTCCACAGACCAGAGCTGAACCAGGTATCCAGTACGTCGTCGTCCTGGCGCAGTTCTGTTTCCAGATCTAAACCATATTTTGCACGTGCTTCATCAGCATCTTTGGCTACGTAGACGTTACCTTCGTTGTCGTAGAACGCCGGGATACGGTGGCCCCACCAAAGCTGACGGGAGATACACCAATCCTGAATGTTATTCATCCAGGCGAAGTACATGTTCTCGTACTGTTTAGGGACAAATTTGATATCGCCATTTTCTACGGCTTCAATCGCAGGTTTAGCTAATGTTTTAGCATCGGCAAACCATTGGTCGGTCAGCATCGGCTCAATGACTACACCACCACGGTCTCCGTAGGGGATGGTCATGGCGTTTTCTTCAACTTTTACCAGCAACTCAAGCGCTTCGAAGTCGGCCACAATCGCTTTACGCGCAGCAAAGCGTTCCATGCCACGGTATTGCGCGGGCAGGGTTTTGTCGAGATCGTGGATTTCGCGGCCATCGGAGCTGAAGGTTTGAGCTTCATCGCGGATGTCGCCATTAAGCGTGAAGATGTTGATCATGGCTAGTTTGCAGCGCTTGCCGACTTCATAGTCATTGAAGTCGTGGGCAGGGGTTATTTTCACACAACCCGTGCCTTTTTCCATATCGGCATAGTCATCGCTGATAATCGGAATACGGCGACCGACCAGCGGCAGTTCGATAAATTTTCCGACCAGATCCTGATAACGGGTATCTTCAGGATTAATGGCAACGGCGGTATCGCCCAACATGGTTTCCGGACGTGTCGTACCGACGACTAAATAGTTTTTACCGTCTTGAGTCATCACTCCATCAGCCAGCGGATAGCGCAGGTACCACATTTTGCCTTGTACTTCGCGGTTCTCTACTTCCAGATCTGAGATGGCGGTGTGTAGTTTAGGGTCCCAGTTGACCAGACGCTTGCCGCGATAGATCAGCTTATCGTCGTACATGCTGATAAACGCTTCCTGTACGGCGCTGTAAAAACCGGAGTCCATGGTGAAGCGTTCGCTTGGCCAATCGACCGAGTCGCCTAAACGGCGCATCTGGCGCGTAATCGTATCGCCGGATTCTTCTTTCCATTCCCAGATTTTTTCGATAAAGGCGTCGCGGCCTAAATCGTGACGGGTTTTTTGTTCTTCTGCGGCCAGTTTACGCTCAACCACCATCTGGGTTGCGATACCTGCGTGGTCGGTGCCGACTTGCCATAGGGTATTTTTGCCCTGCATACGCTTATAGCGTGTGAGTGCATCCATGATGGTGTGCTGGAATGCGTGGCCCATGTGCAGGCTGCCGGTAACATTCGGCGGTGGAATCATAATGCAATATGATTCACCTTCGCCAGAAGGGGCGAAGTAACCGTTGTCTTCCCAGGTTTTGTACCAGGACTTTTCAATCTCGTTTGGCTGGTAAGTTTTTTCCATCGTGGTCTACGTCTCTTGGCACTGTCTGTTAGGGGACTGGCTGCTTACCTGCAAGCCTGTTTAACAGACTGCTAGTGCAAATGGGTAGTATTGTGGCCAGTAAAACGGGTAATTATACCCGTTGATACAGTATCAATGAAGGCGTTTAGGCGGATCGTTTACGCATATCGTGCATGCGGGGTTCGATTCCGGCCGCTTGATATTGTTTGAAACGTCCACGGGTGAGCGTGAGTACGGCATCTGCCTGAATAACAATTTCGGCTATGCGACTGAATTGCTGGGTTTGGAGCGGAAAATCGAGCGACAGATTCACCAACATATCGGGTGTATCCGGCATGTGCCCGGCTTGCCAGCCGATCAGTATGGGGGCATGTGAAGAAACTGGAGGGTGCAGACTATCTGTCGGCAGTTCGTTAGGCAGAAAGCTTATTGACGTAGCTTGCCAGAGGCGTTCGCTGATACGTTCTGCCAGAGATTCGGAGTCGGTATGAATATACAGCCGGTGACCCGCGCTGATCGCACGGGTCGCCAGTTTACTCAGAAACTGGTAGCGGCTGTCTTCATCTGCACCGGGCAGAATATAAAAATCGGCTTGGGACATTACTCGTCGTCAGTCATCTCGTCAGCCGCCTGGTTGAGCAGGTATTGGCTGAGAAGTGGGACACAGCGGCCAGTAGCGCCTTTTTCTTTGCCGCCACTCAACCATGCCGTACCGGCAATATCCAAATGTGCCCAACGATACGCTTTAGTAAAGCGGGACAGGAAGCACGCTGCTGTAATAGCGCCACCTGTTGGCCCGCCAATGTTGGCGATGTCAGCAAAATTACTGTCGAGCAGTTCCTGATATTCGTCTAATAATGGCAAACGCCATGCGCAGTCATTAGCGTAATCGCCAGCACTTGAGAGTTCACTAGCCAGTTCTTCATCGTTAGTCAGCAGGCCACAAACACTGTTGCCCAATGCACCGATAACGGCGCCCGTTAAGGTGGCAATATCAACCACGGTTTTCGGATTAAAACGTTCAACGTAGGTTAGCGCATCGCATAATACCAGGCGACCTTCGGCATCGGTATTCAGAACCTCAATGGTTTGGCCAGACATGCTGGTAACAATGTCACCCGGTTTGGTTGCTTTGCTGCCGGGCATATTTTCAGCGGCAGCAATAACACCAATCACGTTGATCGGCAGATCCATTTCAGCGATGGCATGCATGGTACCCATCACAGAAGCGGAACCACACATATCGTATTTCATCTCGTCCATTTTCGCGCCGGGCTTGAGTGAAATACCGCCGGTATCGAACGTGACACCTTTACCCACGATAACGTATGGCTGGGCGTCTGCTTCGCCACCGTTGTGTTTGATTATGATCAGGCGAGATGGCTCCGCGCTGCCACGGCCTACCGATAAAAGGGAACCCATGCCGAGATTTTCCATGGCATCTTCATCAAGAATTTCGCAGGTGATCGAGACATATTCGTTTGCCAGCTCTTTGGCCTGTTCTGCCAGAAAGATAGGTGTGCAGATATTGCCCGGAAGATTACCAAGATCACGCGCGACATTCATGCCGTTGGCGATAGCTGAACCATCAACCAATGCGCCTTCGCCTTCTTCTGTTACATCATCTGCCAGATGGATAGCCACTTTTTCTATGACATAGATATCGGCTTTTTTGCTTTTTGTCTGGTCGTACTGATAAAGCTCAGCGGTCGTCCATTCTGCCAGTAGACGTACCTGGCGGTACGTATCTGGCTGCTTAGAGGCCAGGCCATCTAATGCAATCACAACGTCTTTTAAACTCAGCGCTTTAACATTGCCGAGAATCGCTTTCACAACTTTCTTATAGTTGCGTTCATGGCGCTCATCAGCTTTGCCTAACCCGACCAGCAGGATGCGTTTTGCAGATACACCACTGATTTTTTGCAGCAACAGGGATTCTGCTGTTTTACCTTTGATATCACCATTTTTAATCAGATCACTAAGGTAGCCTTGTGATGCCTGATCAAGTGCCTGTGCAGAGGGGCTAAGTGTAGCGCCACCTTCAAGACCCATTTCTACGCCAATAACAAGGCATTCGGTTTCCAGAGATGCGACTGCACCGTTTACAATTTCAAAATCCATGATGACTCCAAACAAGACATTAATGCTGGTTTGATAGATAATGCCGAACGAAGTTTCCGGCATCTATAATTGTCTGGCACTATAAACCATTTCCCATTGATATACATAAACCCTTTAGCTTGCAGGTTGGTTTACTTTGATTATTTTTCGCTACCTGTCCCGTCAGATCATGATGAGCACCATCGCCGTTAGCACTGTGCTGACGATGCTAATTGTGAGTGGCCGTTTTATTAAGTATTTATCCTATGCCGCCGCCGGTGAGCTTTCTCCTGAATTTGTTTTTCAGTCAGTGGCTTACCGGATACCGGGAATGTTGGTGCTGATTCTACCGTTGGGTTTATTTTTGGGTGTGCTGCTGGCTTACGGACGCATGTATCTGGAAAGTGAAATGGTAGTACTCAATGCCAGCGGTGTGAGTGGCCGGCGCCTATCTATGTATGCGTTGGGGCCGGCGGTGGGGATTGCATTTATGGTGGGATTGCTAGGGATGTATATATCGCCCTTATGCTGGAAGCAGGTTGAGGTTATTTATGCCAAACAGAGCGAGAAAAGTGAACTGGATAGCCTTTCGCCGGGACGTTTTCAAAGCTTGTCAGGTGGCAGCCGTACCAGTTATATCAGTGGCATAAAAGAGGGCGGTAAAGAGCTGGAGCTTATTTTTGTTTCAGAGCGTGATGCACAAAGCGGCCAGTTGCGCGTGGTGCTGGCTGAATCAGGTAAACAGGTCGTTATCAATCCTGATACGGGTGATCGTTTTGTGGTGTTGAAAAATGGTTATCGTTACGAAGGTGTGCCGGGTCAGGCCGATTATCATGAAATCAAATATGCAGAATATGGTTTTCTGATGCCGCGTTCGAACGGGAATTTACGCCCGTCAGGTATTGAATCGATGACGTTTAGTGAATTGCTAAGCAAGCCGCAACCGAGGTATCAGGCAGAGCTTCACTGGCGATTATCAATGCCGTTATTGGCGTTGATCATCACTTTAATTGCTGTGCCCATGAGTAAAACTAATCCGCGCCAGGGGCGCTATGCCAAGTTGATTCCTTCGATTTTGCTCTACATGCTTTATCTGACTTTGCTGACCAGTGCGAAGGGTGTTATCGATGAAGGGGAAGCGTCTGTGAGCCTGTTATGGTTGATCCACGGCGCATTTTTCCTGTTGGCGATGAGTTTGATGTTTGCGGGAAGTGCTTGGGAGCGCTTGCTTAATCTTCTACCCTCCATTCCTCAGCGAGGTAAGGCTTGATGAAACGTCTGGATCGTTATATTGGCGCTCAGGTCCTTGGTGCTGTTTTTGTGATTTTGTTGATTGTGATCGGGCTTGATCTGATTTTTGAATTTGTTGAGCAAGCGGGCGAAATAACTAAGAGCTATGGTTTTACTGATGTACTGATTTATTTGATCTTAAGGGTGCCCAGCCGGATTTATGAATTTTTGCCTCTGGCGAGTTTGGTTGGCTCTTTGGTGGGCTTGGGGATGTTAGCCAGCAACAGTGAATTGACTGTGATGCGAGCGGCAGGTATCTCAATCCAGCGCATTGTGATGGCCGTACTGAAACCGGCGATGCTGCTGGCGGCGCTAGCGCTGATTTTGGGTGAATATGTGGTGCCGCAAACCGAGCAGTTAGCGCAAAGTTCGCGTGCGTTGGCGCAATCGGCAGGCAAGGCATTGGGTTCTCAGCATGGTGTCTGGCATCGGGAAGGTAACCAGTTTATCCATATTAATGTGGTGCAGCCGAACGGTAAGATCAGGGGTATAACCCGTTATACCTTTAATGATGAGCGCCAGATGCAAGCATCGAGCTTTGCCAAAAGCGGACTTTACACAAAAGAGGGCTGGGTATTGGATAGTGTCGTGAGCACGCTTTTTTACGATGATCATACCGCCGTAGAACAGCGGGATCAGGAAGTCTGGCCATCCGGCTTAACGCCGACTCTGCTGTCTGTAATTGTGGTAGACCCGATGGATTTATCGATTACCGGTTTATGGTCTTACTCGCAATATCTGAATCAGCAGGGGCTGGATTCTAATCAATACCGGTTAGCCTTCTGGAGTAAAATATTACAACCGGCAGGCATTTTAGCGCTGGTGTTGATTGCTATTTCGTTTATCTTTGGGCCGCTCAGAAGTGTGACAGTCGGACAGCGTGTTATTGCGGGTATCATTGTTGGCCTGATTTTTAAGTTTTCTCAGGACTTGTTGGGGCCGGCCAGTACGGTGATTGGTTTCACTCCCTTACTGGCAACAGCCATCCCTATTATTATTTGTTTACTACTCGGTTTGTTTTTACTGCGTAAAGCGGGCTAAGTATTTTTCTTTTTGGGTGCTAACCGTACAACGCGGGTGTTGGAAATCTGATCATGCCAGGTCAGGTGTTGGTCTGAAAACAGCATCCATAGATAGCCCAATCCTAAACAAGCAATGGAAGCGCCGGCCGTAAAGAAACGGATTAACGCGTGCTTCCAGCTCAGGCTATAGCCTTCCAGTGTTTGTACGCGTATGTGCCAGGCCATCATGCCGATAGTCTGTCCTGAACGTGTCCAGAAATACCCATAGAACAGAAAAACCGACAAAAACAGAACCGACTGATGAAGCGATCGATAAAGTGGCTCGGGTATCATTTCGTTGTGGTTGATAAGCAGACCAATGCCGCTGACCACAAATAAAATTGCAATAACAATTAATAAGTCATAGGTAAGTGCTGCTATTCTGCGGATAAGTGACGCCTGCTTTATATCAGTTTGATCGTAAACTTTTGTCATGGTGATCCTTGTTAACAGCGGTTATGTGCTTCTGTGATATTACTGAGTTTAAATAACGGGCGAAGCCAGGTCCCGAGAATACTGCCCATAAAGGCCGCGATCAGCCATAACCAACCATGCAGGCTGCCTGAGGCGATACCGCCGAAATAAGCGCCTATGTTGCATCCAAAAGCGATAGTCGCACCATAGCCGAGCATTAAACCGCCGAGGGCGGCGGCAATCCAGTTTTGCCAGGGCATACGCCATTGAATCGCAAGTTTTCCAGCAAGCGCCGCTGCCAGTAGTGCGCCTATCAAAATACCGACATTCATGAGTGTGCCTGCATCGGATGTTAATGGTTCCAGCAATGCAGATTCCCGGCCAGGTTGCATCCAATAGGTCCAGAAGTCTAATTCAAGGTCAATGTTGAGCCATTCGGCCGCTTTAGCGCCCCACAAAGGGTAGGCGACAGCGACGGCCCAGGGGCGGCCGATCATCGCGAGTGTAATAAAATTAAGTAATGCCAGAGCAATAGCCCCCCAGAAAAACGGCCAGGGTCCGGTGATGAGCCGGCGATACAGTGGTTGAGAACTGTGATTCGTATCACTATCGATGGTGCCATGCCGACGCTTCTCTATTACCCACGTGATGCCTGCAATCGTAGCAAACAGAGCAAGATTTAACAGGATAGCAAGGATGAGTCCGAATTGGTCAATAAAAGAAAAGGGCGCGTACTGGGGTAATGTGGTCCACCATTCATAATCTTTTGTGGCCCAGAGCGCGCCAATAGTAAATCCAATAATGCTGGGGACAGCGCGTAACTTACCACCGCCTGCATGATAGAGGTTACCTGACGCACAGCCGTTACCTAGCTGCATCCCGACCCCAAAAATAAACGCACCGACAATCACGGACCACCCTAGCGGGCGGACAAAGCCGATAACGTCGGAGCCAAACAGATCTCCAGCCGCCAGCGCAGGGAAAAACAGACAAACGGCAACGGCCAACATTAGCATCTGTGCTCGCAGACCTTTGCCGCGACCATTGATAATAAAATTGCGCCAGGCTGTAGTGAAACCAAAGGCGGCGTGATAGAGCGCCAGACCTAGTGCTGTGCCTAAAATTAGCAGGCTGGCTTCATGCCAGGACTCTCTAGCGGCAAGCCAGAATGTTGCTCCGACAGATAATAAGGCAGCACAAAGTAGTGGAAGCCAATAACCGATTTTGAACGTAGAGACGGTTGTGCTGCTATCGATTGTTGCTAAGGGGATAACGGATGTTTGATTAGAAGACATAATGCTAAGCCGAATGAATACAGGTGTATTAAAAAGCTGGCTAATATATCACCAGTCGATGATGGCGTTAAGCATTAACTGTCGGGAGTCTGAATGATGAGGAAAGAGTTTATGATCTGGCTACGCGTAGCCAGATCATAAATATCAACCCGGCCAGATCAGTTCTGGAAGGGTTTGACGTAGTCGTTTGCGTAAGCAGCGGCTAAGGTTTTTGCTTCATCCATTTGATTGTCTTGCAGTTTCATCAGTAGGCGGGTTTCGATAGAAGCCGCTGTGCCATTGCCCAGTGCTGCTGCGTTGTGCATCCACGCATAAGCGATAACATCACCGGGATGACTGCTGTCTTTACCGTAACCGTTTGAATACAGAGTGCCAAGGAAAAACATCGAATTGGTGTAACCTTGTTTAGCTGCTTTCAGGTACCAGCGTTCTGCCTCTTCAAAGTTTTGCTCGACTCCGGTACCAAAATTATAACTACGGCCGAGGTTGTGTTGTGCGGCAACGAACCCCTGCTCAGCAGCCAGTTGATACAGTTTGAAAGCCATAGCACTATCACGGTCGGTACCGTATCCAAACTCATACATTTCACCCGCACTGTTCTGCGCGGATGCTTTGCCAGCGTTTACTTCAGGTAGCAGGGCGTCTAGCACTACTTTATATTCTATATTCTTCAGTTTTCGAAGGCTGTTTACACTACTGATGTTGCCTTGGCGCGCACCCCGATCGTAAAGAGATTTTGCTTTGATAACATCTTTTTCAACGCCCCAGCCATTTTCATAGAGCTGGCCCATTAAATTCGTGGCATCAGCGTTGCCCTCATCGATTAGCACCTTTAAGTCTTCCAATGCAGACGTATAATTCTGCTTTTCGATCGCTTCTTTAGCAGAGGTAATACTCACTGCCAGCACACTGATAGATTGCAGTCCTAGGATCAGTCCTGCCGCAGCTAATAACATTTTCTTGCTCATATCTGGTCATGCCCCAATGGTTTTATGGGATTGAAGTTACATCATTATACAGATGTGCTGCCGGTATATGAAATTACAAACCCGTTAGCTCTAGGAATAAGGCTGGATTAGAATCCCCTAATGTTCGATATTTTAACGGATGAAATGCTGTAGTGCAGCACTAAACTGTCCGAATCTTGATATCGATTAACTTTTAACCCGTGATTAATGATGATATAGCGCTTTTAATCTGATCGTTTTGGGCTAAGAAGTTCAATTAAATAGCCGTCCGGGTCTTTAACAAATGCCAGTATGGTACCTGATGCACTGTTTTTCATCGGGCCGGCTGCGCGCACTACTTCACCACCCATGGTGCTTATTGCATCACACGCCTGATAAACATCGTCGACTTCAATCGCAATGTGTCCATAAGCATTGCCAAGATCATAGTGATTGGTATCCCAATTATGAGTCAGTTCAAGAGCCGTGTGTGCGGACTCATCACCATAACCAAGAAATGCTAACGTAAAGCGGCCTTCGGGATAATCTTGTTGGCGCAGCAATGTCATGCTTAGAATGTCGGTGTAAAAACGGATTGATTTTTCTAAATCAGTGACACGCAGCATGGTGTGTAGAAGGCGCATGAATTTCTCCTTAATAGTTTAAAATGAATAGTCTTAATCGAGTGAAGGTTGCTGAAAATCCATTGGCGTGTAAGTATATCCTATGCAGAGTAATTATTGTCGTGCGGTATACGGAAGGACATACCAATGTTTCAAGATATGACTAAAAAAATGAGTGAATCCATTGAGCCATTTAAAGAGCTGGTGAATATCCAAACACGCATGCTTGAAGAGCTAACCCGACAGCAAATGGAATGCACAAAATCTTGTATCAGCGCCACCATTGAGCAGACAAAGCAGCTGCAAAACTGCCAGACATCAAATGATTTGTTATTGTTGCAGCAATCCTATGCGCAAGAACTGGAACAGACTCTTAAATCGGCCAGTGATGAGAATCTTAAATCTCTTCACGAAGCGCGTGATGAGATTGAGCTGATTACTAAAAGTGCGTTTAATGCATTTGCTTCTGAATAAAACACCTCATTTTAGAGCGACTCTTTAATGATATAAAAAGCAGCCCAGCGCTGCTTTTTTAATGCCTTACAAAATTTTGTTGCCGGTATAATGCACCGTATCTGTTGAATTTGGAGTTGTTATGGGTAAACAGATCGGCATCATCTATGGATCGACAACCGGTAATACGGAAAGGGCGGCCGAGCTAATAGCCGAGCGTTTGGGATCGCGCGCAGTATTACATAATATTGCCGATCAGGGATTGGACGGCATCGCTGATTACTGCGTGTGTATTTTTGGTATTCCCACCTGGGATTATGGTGAGCTACAAGAAGATTGGGAAGAATTCTGGGAAGAACTCAAATGCCAGAATCTTAAAGGCACCCCCTGTGCTTTGTTCGGCCTGGGTGATCAGATAGGTTATGGAGAGTGGTTTCTGGATGCGATGGGTTTGCTACACGACGTCCTGCGGGATGGCGGTGCTAAAATCTATGGCCAATGGCCGGTAGATGGTTATGTGTTCGAGGCGTCTAAAGCATTAACGGATGATGGATGTTTTTTTGTGGGTCTGGCGTTAGATGATGATGTTCAACAGGGTGAAACACAAGAGCGAGTCGACCGCTGGCTGTTGCAGTTGCAACCGTTGTTTGAATTGTAAAGTTACAATGTTAATATGCATAAGTTTTATCTAATATAAGTTGTGCTCTTTAATCAGGCTGGTTAATCAGACTGTTAGTCATATAAAAGGAAGATTGTGATGAAAAAATTGTTGATAGTGGGAATGGCGACGGCTGTTTTGATGGGAAGCACGTTGGCGGCTGCGGCGACGGATGCTGAAAAAGCGATTGAATATCGTCAGGGCGTGTTTAACACCATCAAATGGAACTTCGGCCCTATGGCTGGCATGGTCAAAGGTAAAATTGATTTCGATGCGGCTGAATTTGCACGCCGTGCTGATGCGGTTGCTGCTTTGGCAACCATGCCAGGGGAAGGTTTTATTGAGGGTTCCGGTGTAGGTGATACCGGCGCTAAACCGGCTATCTGGGAAAATAAGGAAAAATTTGACGAGGGAATGGATGCGTTAGCTAAAAATGCAGCAGCATTGGCCGTCGCTGCTAAATCCGGTGATATGGATATTATCAAGCCGGCGTTCGGTCAGTTGGGCAAAACCTGTAAAGGTTGCCATGACGATTTCCGCGAAAAAGACTAAGTCTTTTTTTGTTAAAAAACGGAGCTAAATAGCTCCGTTTTTTCATGCGTTTATTGGAACGCTGATTTGAGTACTTTCTAAAAGATGTTCACCAGCATGTAAACACATAAAGCTACCAGTCCTGCGGATATCAGCATTAATAAATAGTTTGTTTTTATACTGGATGTGTTGGCTTGATTACTTATTTTTTTACCGGTGAGCATGCTTTTTATTAAAGATTCTTTTTTGATCAGACGATGGTAAATGACGGCAATAATATGCAGGCCTGCGAATATAAGTATCAGGTTGAAGTTGATCTCATGGATGTCAGTCAGTGTGTAGGCGATAGACTCGCTAACCAGCGAGAAGAGAGGCCCTTCTGTCATGATGTCATCGCTGGAAAACAGCCCGGTCGAGGCTTGAATAAACACTAATAGCATTAATGTCACCGCCATCCAGCCACCGAGTGGATTGTGCCCAAGGTAGTGAGTTTTTTCGCCTTTCAAAAACTTTTTGGCATAGCTGATGGTGTATTTAGGCCCTTTCAAAAAGTCGGAAAAACGCGCATAGGTACTGCCAATGAAGCCCCATACAAAACGATATAAGATTAATCCCAGCAAGCTATAACCGATATACATATGCCAGAGCATAATGTTGCCGCCTTCTTCGCCGGAGTACCACTGAAAACCGATACCGGCCACCAGTGACCAGTGAAACAGCCGAATAGATATATCCCACACCTGCACAGCCTGTTTGTCGGTTGAAAGGTCGTTCATGCTTAAACTCCATTTATCCATAAGTGGGTAAGAATACTCAGTACATAGCCCAGTGCTATGGCCCAACTCCATTTGAGATGGCTTAAAAACGTATAGGTTCCCTGTGCTTGTCCCATTAATGCGATGCCTGCTGCTGAACCTACTGAGAGTAACGAACCACCTACTCCAGTGGTCAATGTTACCATCAGCCATTCATTGGTATTCATGGCCGGATTCATGGTCAAAACAGCGAACATTACCGGAATATTATCGATAACGGCAGATAGTACGCCAATCAGGATATTAGCCCAGAGAGTGCCGAGAGAGCCGTAGAGTGTGTCAGATAGCAGCGCGAGATATCCTAATGTTGATAATCCCCCGACGCATAAAACGACCCCATAAAAGAACATCAGCGTATCCCACGAGGCGCGTTCTACGACCTTGAAAATATCGAAGCGACGCACCACATCGGTATGATCGCCATGTATCTCGCTCATGTCTCGTATGTTGTCTTTATGGTGATGGTGTATATGTCCATGGTCGATTACCACAGGCTCATGTTGAGAGAGGTAATAGCCATAGACTTTTAGTACTCCAAGACCTGTCATCATTCCTAGTACCGGAGGGAGGTTGAGTATGCTGTGCGTAGTTACTGAGACCGCAATCGTCATTAAAAACAGCAGAATAATTGTGACACCGCCGGTCTTCATCTGTTGTTGATGTTCTTTATGAAATGCTGGTGGTGCTTTTTCAACGACCAATGACATCATCACCGCAGGTACTAGCCAGTTTACCAGTGCCGGCGTAAACAGGCTGAAAAACTCTTTAAATTGGAGTACGCCTTGTTGCCACACCATCAGGGTAGTGATATCGCCAAAAGGGCTAAACGCACCGCCTGCATTGGCGGCCACGACGATATTGATACAGCCGACAGTGACAAATTTTATGTGGCTATTGCCCACGGCGAGGACTACCGCGCCCATTAGCAGAGCGGTCGATAAATTATCCGCGATGGGTGATATGAAGAAGGCGAGAGTACCGGTGATCCAGTAAATTTGCCGCAGGGAGAAATTTTTAAGTACTAACCATGTGCGCAATGCGGCAAAGACATTACGTTCTTCCATCATATTAATGAAGGTCATCGCGGCCAGTAAAAACAGGAATAGCTCTGCATAATCAAGAATATTGTGGCGTACCGCAATGCCTGCCGTTTCGGTATCGCCATGCACCGCATAACCAACCCCTACAATCAGCCAGATCAGACCCGCTGCAATAATAATGGGTTTGGATTTGCGCAGGCGTGTAAATTCCTCAGCTAATACAAATATATAGCCAATAACAAAGATAATTAACGACAAATATCCAAAGATGGTATTCGTTAAATTGATCTCTTGTTGGGTTTTATCAAGCGTATAAGCCCATGCTGGCGTGAACAGTACCAGTGAGAATAAGGCGAGCATCAAGGCCACAGCCGTAACAGAAATATAGGTATGCTGAGTGATTAGTCTTTTCATTCAATGATTCTGGTATATATCATAGGTAAAGTCGAATGTTGCGCTGCAAAAAAAATACAATTAGCAGTTTCCTGTTACAAAGATTTAAAGCCGGACGCGTATCGGTTAAAATAATGTCCCTTTTGAATTTGCGAGTGTTGAGCATTAACGATGGAAGTCAATCCGATCATAAATGACTTGAAGGATATCGGCGAGCGAACTGCATCGCTTTATAGCTATCTTGATTATCCTGGCGCGAAAGAACGTCTGGAAGAAGTAGAACGTGAACTTGAAGATCCTGCGGTCTGGAATGATCCCGAAAATGCTCAGAAGTTAGGTAAAGAGCGTGCCGCGTTAGAAACGATTGTTAAAACCCTGGAAGAGCTTAAATTCGGAGCAACAGACACGCGTGAACTGCTGGATATGGCGGTTGATGAGGACGATGAAGACACGGTTGAAGAAGTGATCGCTGAAGTCAAAACATTGATGAGTAAGCTGGATGCACTTGAATTCCGGCGTATGTTCTCCGGTGAAGTCGATCCGAATAATGCCTTTTTGGATATCCAATCAGGCTCCGGCGGTACTGAAGCGCAGGATTGGGCCGATATGGTACTGCGCATGTATTTGCGCTGGGGAGAGGATAAAGGCTTTAAAACTGAGCTGATTGAACTGTCTTCTGGTGAGGTTGCGGGGATTAAATCGGCGACGATTCGCTTTGAAGGCGAATACGCCTTTGGCTGGCTGCGCACCGAAACCGGTGTGCATCGTTTAGTGCGTAAGTCACCATTCGATTCTGGCGGACGTCGTCATACCTCTTTCTGCTCAGTGTTCGTGTCACCTGAAATTGACGATAACGTGGTAGTCGAGATCAATCCGGCTGATCTGCGTGTCGATGTCTATCGTGCCTCGGGTGCCGGCGGTCAGCATGTTAACCGGACGGAGTCGGCGGTACGTATTACTCATGGGCCTTCCGGTATCGTGGTGCAGAGTCAGAGCCAGCGTTCACAGCATCAGAACAAAGATACCTGTATGAAACAGCTGCGTGCCAAACTGTACGAAATGGAAATGCTGAAACGCAGTACGGCGGCTCAGGAGCTGGAAGACTCCAAAGCGGATATCGGCTGGGGAAGCCAGATTCGTTCGTACGTACTGGATGATCAGCGTATTAAAGATTTACGTACCAATGTGCAATCGTCCAACTGTGTCAAAGTGCTGGACGGCGATCTGGACATGTTTATTGAAGCCAGCCTGAAAGCTGGTTTGTAACAATTATTAACTTAAAGGTTCACCACACCCATGTCTGACAACTCTCAGAAGCAAGATCAGAAACAAGATGAAAACCGACTGATTGCCGAGCGTCGGGAAAAACTGAATGTGCTGCGTGAAGCGGGTAATGCTTTCCCTAATGGCTTCCGTCGTGACAGTTATGCGCAGGATTTGCAGGAACAACACGGCGAGCAAACGAAGGAAGAACTGGAAAATACCGGTCTTACCGTCAGTATTGCCGGACGTGTGGTGTTAAACCGTGGTGCTTTCGGCGTTATTCAGGATATGAGCGGACGCATCCAGTTTTATGTTAATAAAGAAGCGCGTCCTTTTGCTAAAAGCCTCGATCTGGGTGACATCATTGGTGTGACCGGTGTGCTGCACAAGTCAGGTAAGGGTGATCTTTATGTGGATTTGGGTGAGTATGTATTACTGACTAAAAGTTTGCGTCCGTTGCCTGATAAACACAAAGGCTTGCAGGACACTGAGATCCGTTATCGCCAGCGCTATGTGGACCTGATCACTAATGAGCAGTCTCGCAAAGTATTTGAAGCGCGTTCTAAAATTGTTTCCGGTATCCGTAACTACCTGACAGAACGTCGCTTTATGGAAGTAGAAACACCGATGCTGCAGGTTATTCCGGGTGGTGCAGCGGCGCGTCCGTTTATTACACACCATAATGCGCTGGATCGTGATATGTATCTGCGTATCGCGCCAGAACTTTATCTGAAGCGCTTAGTAGTCGGTGGTTTTGAGCGTGTATTCGAAATCAACCGTAGCTTCCGTAATGAAGGTCTTTCGACACGTCATAACCCTGAGTTCACAATGATTGAGTTTTATCAGGCGTATGCTGATTATCATGATTTGATGAATCTGACCGAAGACATGCTGCGTACGGTTGCTCAGGATGTGATGGGTACTACTACGATTATTAATACCGTACGTAATGAAGATGGCGAAGTACTGGAAAGTTTCGAATATGATCTGTCTCAGCCGTTTGCACGCTTGAGCGTTTTTGATTCGGTACTGCAGTACAATGCAGATATTACCGCTGAGGCACTGGCTGATGATCATGCCGCACGTCAGATTGCTGAACGTCTGGATATTGATGTTAAGGATAGCTGGGGTCTGGGTCGGGTACAGATCGAGATTTTCGAGAAAACCGTTGAACATCGCTTACAGCAGCCAACCTTTATTACCGAGTACCCAACCGAAGTTTCTCCACTGGCGCGGCGCAGCGATAACAATCCGTTTGTGACGGATCGTTTTGAGTTCTTCGTAGCTGGGCGTGAATTAGCGAATGGTTTTTCGGAGTTAAATGACTCTGAAGATCAGGCGGAACGTTTCCGTGCACAGGTTGCCGAAATGGAAGCAGGTGACGATGAAGCGATGCATTACGATGCCGATTACATCGATGCGCTGGAGTATGGTTTGCCGCCAACAGCGGGTGAAGGTATTGGTATCGACCGCTTGGTCATGTTGTTTACCGATTCAGCATCTATCCGTGATGTTATTTTGTTCCCTGCTATGCGTCCACGCGCATAGGTTCATAGTGAGCTGGCATGTCTAATATAAAGCGTGTCCTGCTGAACTAGCTGGGCCGTAATATTAAAAAAAACCTGCTTCGGCAGGTTTTTTTGTGGGTGATGTTTAACCGCTGTCCCTTAAATCCGGCAGGCTGCTAAGATTGCGGTTTGTCCTCAATGTCTGAATATAGCTCATCTTCGAGACCGTCTGCATCATGAAGAATGTCGACGACTTCTGAGGCCATTTCAGGCAGGGTTTCCACTATCGCGGCAGCGACTTCCAAGGCTTGATCTGGCTGGAATTCAGCAAAGTATGCTACCAGTTCGGTGGCTGACTCGTGGTAAGCGTCGGCATCGGCCGGGCGCAGTTGCTCGGACTCTTCTGGCTCATAGGTTGGCAGCTGACTAGCGAGCTCAGCCACAATGTTAGCAAGCTTCTCGGGTTGATGCTCGACCAACCATGTCACCAGCTCTGATGTGTGGTCCGGTGCGTTACTA
This sequence comes from Neptunomonas antarctica, assembly GCF_001305295.1. Lineage (GTDB taxonomy): Bacteria > Pseudomonadota > Gammaproteobacteria > Pseudomonadales > Balneatricaceae > Neptunomonas > Neptunomonas antarctica. Next base: position 47,211 of record NZ_LJSI01000037.1, on the reverse strand, counting down.
GAGAGAGCTTCAGCAATCTCCAGACTAAGGTCGGGTGCCACGCGCGTAATAGCAGTGAAGAGTCGGGCAACATCAATATCATCAACTTGTGCCAGCGCAGCACACAGCGCGGCTGCTTTTTCAGGCGATGTTTTCGCAATTTGAATGACCATATTAACGGCAGCGGCAGGGCTGCTTTCTGCAATAGTAATCGCTACTTTTGCTTCCAGATTCAGCGGTGTTTCTAACTCATGTTGAATGTATGGATGGAGCTCTACCAACGGGGTCCCTGTCACCAAGGGCTGCATAACATAGCTTTCTTGTTCTTCCACCGGTAGCGGTGGGCTGACCCGCATACGGTAAACCACAAATATTAATAGCAGGGTTTCTGCGACAGCTAAAAACCCGAAGAGCGCATCATCGCCGAAATGTTTCATGGCTATAGACGACGTTGCCGGACCGAGGATACTGCCTAACGCATAAATGCTGAGTAAGCCGCCCATCGCTGCTGCCATTTCGGAGCTTTGAATTTTGTCGAATGTCTCGGCAATACTCATGGGGTACAGGCAGGAAAAAATACCGGTGCTGATCGCTGTGGTTAGCATCATCATGTATATCAGATCGCTACGTGCGCTGAACGGGGTTACCAGTGTGGCTGCAATATTGATCAGTAACAGATAAAAAAGTACGGTACGTCGATCAAAACGGTCTGATAGCATTCCGACCGGAAATTGCAACAGAAAAGCCCCGAGTATAGCTGTCGCCATATAGAGGGTCAGTTCAAACCCGCTAATGTCATAACTGTTGGCAAATAATGGCAGCATGTTCACCATTGCACCAAAGAGCAGTCCGCCAAAGAAACAACTTACGACACCCAGAGGAGAGCGCTGAATGAGCTGTAAAAATGACATGCTCTTCATCTCATGCATAACCGGGCCTGAGCGGCGGCTCATAATTAATGGTATCAAGGCCAGGCAGAATAATATGCCGGCAGTAATGAACAGGGTTTGGGAAGTGGGAGCGGCCAGATTTAACAGAAACTGTCCACAAAAAAGTGCCGCCGTGACGACGACCTGGCTGGTTGCCAGAATCCGTCCGCGTGTAGTAGGGCTGGCAATATCGCTTAACCAGCCGTCGATCACGGCTAAGGAACAGGCAATACAAAACCCCATTATCATGCGCATGCTGCCCCATACCCACTCATTCATTGTCAGGCTGCAGGCGAGAATACTGGCGGCAGCTAAGGCGGCGCTGGCTGAAAAAATCCTGATATGGCCAACCCGGACAATCAGACGTCGAAAATACAGCCCCCCCAGCAACATGCCGACGGCATACATCGATAAAATCAGACCAATCGTATCGGTGCTCATTCCTTCCATACCCATTCTGACGGGCAGAAGAAGGCCGACCAGGCCGAAGCCCAGCATTAGGATAAAGCAGCTTATAAATAGTGTAATCAAGGGTAAAAGTGTAATAATCACCAGACGTCCTGCTAGTAGAGGTTAGCAGAGATGGCTAGTGCCGGCTGCTTAAAATTTGACTGTAAAAGTCGGCAGGGTAACATCTATCGTTAGGCGTAAGATATGGGGTTTGATCGATTTACTTTGAAGAGAATATAATGTGGAGGCTTATAAGATGTTAACGCGTGTAAAAAGCTGGCGACCCTATTTAACAGATGAATTTGAAGCCGCCTACATGCAATCGCTACTGGCGTTTCTGGCGCAGCAGCAACAGCAGGAAAAAATCATTTATCCGCAGGCCGACCACTGGTTTGATGCGTTGCAACTGACGCCGCTTGAGCAGGTAAAAGTGGTGATTATCGGGCAGGATCCTTATCATCAGGCAGGGCAGGCCCACGGGCTTTGTTTTTCTGTGTACCCTGGGGTTAAAATCCCACCTTCGTTGGTGAATATTTATAAAGAGCTGGCCACCGATCTGGGTATCCAACCAGCCAAGCACGGTTACCTCGAAAGTTGGGCGAAGCAGGGCGTGTTGTTGTTAAATGCGGTACTGACGGTAGAAGACTCGCAGGCAGCATCCCATCAGGGAAAAGGCTGGGAGCAATTTACGGACAAGATTATAGATGTGGTCAACCGCGAATGTGACAACGTGGTATTTATGCTTTGGGGAAGTTATGCGCAAAAAAAAGGCGCGGCTATTGATGAATCACGCCATTTGGTATTAAAAGCACCGCATCCTTCACCGCTGGCCGCCTATCGTGGCTTCTTTGGTTGTCGACATTTTAGCCAGGCTAATCACTATCTTGAGCAACACGCTAAGCAGCCGATTAACTGGCAGTTGCCAGCAACAGTGTAATGTTGGATTCGGAGTTAGAGATCAATAGAGACAAAGCCGCCGCTTTGTCTCTATGTAGCTATGTCGGCATATATACTATCGTTTACTGACAAACAGTTCCGGATCAAGCTCATAGGGTAGCTCTAAAATCTGTAATGCCGGTCCTTCTTCACCTTCCGCTTTTTCTGTAGAGTCCAGATGAATGCTTTGTCCTTCATCTACCTGCTTTTTATTGATCACCGCCAGCAGTGTTACCTCGTTATCACCGGAGCGGCTTGCCAGTACTATTTGACCCACATTTTGTTTCTCTGCGGTGTGCAGTTTGTCACCGGCTTGAGGCAGGGTGTCGGTATTGATCTGTGCCAGATACATAGGTTTGTTTAATTTGCCGCGATGCTGCAGGCGGGCGACGATCTCTTGTCCCGTATAGCAGCCTTTATTGAAACTGACGCCTTTCAGTGCCTGTAGATTTGTCATTTGCGGGATAAATGTTTCCAGCGTGGCGAGACGCACGTCTGGGATGCCGGCTTTAATTTCTTCCAAAATCCAGTCTTGTGTCGTGCCTAACGGTGCGAGTCGGGTCAGTTGTTGTAGTACTGCTTCTGCTTCCTGTACGGGCAGCCATATTTCGTAACGGTCGCCGGGCACTTTAACGGCAATCATCTGGCCGGCACGGATCGCTTTATCTGTTTCAGACGGTACGGTATCAAATAGCTTTTCTACCAGCGTGCTGGCACCGGGGCCCATCAGGCCCAAACCCACAATATGTTCACTTTGGTCTTCGGCTTCGGCTTTAGAAAACATGATGTACTTTTTGATATTTTTTAAGCCACCGTCAAGAATATCCTGATGCATACGTAGCCAAAAACCGCCCTCAACCGCAATCACACGATAAAGCGCCAGCATGCCACCTTTGATGTTGCAGTGGGCACCTAAACGGCTGCCTAGTTGGCTTGTGTCGCGCATGTCACAGCTGAGCTGGCCCTGAAGAAATTTTTCTGCTTCCGGGCCGATGATGCTGATAACTCTGTTGTGTAGCAGAGGGATGATGCGTGTCTGGCTATCATGCTCAGGTACCGAGATGATCTCGTCTTCCTGTTCGGAAAGTGTAACCTGATAGGTCTGTAATAGTGTGTTCCATTGGCTCATCGTTCGTGTCCTGTTTAATAGGGTTCGCTATCGCTGTGTAGCCAGTTTGTCGCCCATTTTTTTACCGAGAGCTACAGGCGATTCTGCCTTTAATGTTTCTATCCACTCAATTGCATCAGGGCCAAATAATAAAATTACGGTTGAACCCAATTTGAAACGTCCCATCTCTTCGCCTTTTTCGAGCGTGACAGGTGCCATCGTTTTAGGGGTAAATGGCGTACGTACCGGTCGTTTTATAACGGGCGATACCTGCCCATCCCAGACGGTTTCAATACCGGCAACAATCATCGCACCTACTAATACCATCGCCATGGGGCCTGCCTCTGTATCAAAAATGGCCACTAGACGCTCGTTACGGGCAAACAGCTGATCAACATTTTTAGCGGTGGTCTGGTTAACCGAAAACAGATCACCAGGTACATAGACTGTTTCGCGTAATGTGCCTTTTATTGGCATATGTACACGGTGGTAGTCTTTAGGTGATAAATAGATGGTGGCAAAGAATCCATTTTTAAAGGGGGTGGCAAGTTCATCAAAACCACCGAGTAACGTCGTTAGGCCATAGCCGCGTCCTTTAGCCTGAAAAATCCTGCCATGCTCTATGGCTCCTATCTGACTGATAGCACCGTCTGCGGGTGAAACGATAGCGTCACTGTTTTGATTAATCTCTCTGATGCCGGGTTTTAACTCACGGGTAAAAAATGCATTAAACGATGCATAGGCGGTCGGTTCTTCTATGAGTGCTTCTGACATATTGACTTGGTATTGCTTGGCAAACCAGCTGATGAAACGATTTTTTACCCAAGGGTTTGTGCAGTCGGCGAGCCGGCCTACGAGTCTGGACAGCAGATGTTGGGGAACCAAATGCTGAAAAAGGATGAATAATTTTTGTTTCACTAAAAACTCCTGGCGCGAAAAAAAGGGTGAAAAAAAATGTTTGCAACGACCAATGCTGGCTGATCAGGATTCAATGGGCGTGTCATTTTTCTGGGTGCCCATTCAAACCAGAAACCGTCATAGCATCTTACATCGCCTCAGGATTCAATGGGCGTGTCATTCTGGTTACCCCATTCAAACCAGGAACCGTCATAGCATCTTACGTCGCTTAGGCCTGCATGCAGCGCGGCAATGTAAGTTAAACCGGAGCGGCGGTGGGTTTGGCAGTGCGTAACAACCGTTTTATGAGGTTCGATCCCGGCTTTAATAATCATGGCCAGCAGTACGTCTGGCGATGCCAGAGTCGGCGGGTTTTGTTGTGTTAGCGTGTCTGTCCATTCTAGCCAGTGTGCGCCTGGAATGTGTCCGCCTTTGATGGCGTTAACGACTTTTTCGCCGTTGTATTCTGCGTGGGAACGTGCATCCCAGATAGAGATGTCTGCTGAATCAATATGCGCCAGAAGATAGTTTTTATTGGCCAGCAGGTTTGGCTGGGCTGAGACATTAATTGAGCTAGGTTGCGCCGTATTAGCGGATTGTTCCAGCGGTAAATTTGATGCAATCCATGCCGGTAAGTGACCGTTGAGGAAGGAAACGTTTCTTAGTCCTACACAATGCATAGTCCAGATGAATCGTCCGGCCAGTGCGCCATTCTGGTCATCATAGACGACGACATGGCTATTTTCAGAGATGCCTCCGTCTGAAAATAGCTGTGAAAGCTGCTCATTGTCGGGCAGTTTATTAGGTACGGGAGCTATGCCTCTGAGTAATCGGCTGGCGTTGAGCCAAATGGCACCGGGAATATGTCCTTGTAAATAACGCTCTTGCGCAGAGAGGTCAATAATAATCAGATCAGAATGTTTTAAAACAGTGAATAATTGCGCTGGATCGATAACCAGGGGGAGAAGCATGTTTATCTCTCGTATTAATACTGAAAATCGATCATAACGATTTGTGGGTGACTGCTCAATCTGAAAAGTTTAATTTCCCATTCGCTTTAGCGCTAATGTGGCTGCTGAACAGAGATAGCGAAAGCGCTTGTGATGAAAAGCCGTCAGCGGAAGCCCGTTTTCACCTGCGTCAGCATAAATAATAGCGATAGCTCCGCTATCACGAAACAGTGACATTAATAGGCAGTCGTGTTTAGGCAGTTGTTCACTGTAAGCGTCGGGCATTAGCTTGGTATATTGTTGCCGGTTTGCGGCGGTTATCCAAAGACATGCTGGTTTATCGCACAGTTTTTTGAAAATGCTGGGAATCTGCAAGTCAATTTCGTAACTAGCGAAGGGGTGATCTTTTTCCATGCCCACCACCTGCGCCGCTTTCATTTTGTGGCTTTTGCTGTTCACCAGATTTAATACAATGCGCTGCAGACCTAGTCCTTTGCCCAGCCCTTGCATGAGTCCCTGTATAATATGAGAGTGCTTGGTGTATAGGTGATAGTCTTTTAGTAAGCGTTCGGCCACCTGAGTATAGATCATCTGCTCACGGAATATTTCAGGCATGTGGGTGAGAGTCGTTGCTTGGGGGATGAGCTTTTTCGGAAGCTTTTTCGACTTCGGTTTAGGTTTCTCGGGTATCGGATAGGTGCGCGTTAGTACTGCAAGTTCGCGGTCACCCAGCTTATAGTTGCTAGGGTAAGACGACGCTATCATCAGCATTTCGGCGGCAGGCGCCAGTGTGCCGGGTGCGTGATACTCTCGGGAAGCATCCGCACATAGCTTATGTAGGAGTGCCAGTGTTTGATCGGTTTCAAGACCCAGGTAATCACCGATAATATCGGTTGTTTTGATATTACGGGTAGTACGCCAGCCGCGACTGACAATGAGTGATAGCCAGTTGGCGAGTTTGATAGGGAAGTGGCGCTCTTGTGTCAGGTGATTGAGATCACGTATCTCTTGTTCGTTCAAGCGTGGGTCACCTAAAGCGCGTTGATGCAATTTAGTAAGCATTCCTTTCGAGGGTGACGTATCAGGATCCTGAGCTTGTATCGTTAATGGCGAAAACCCCCATTTCTCAGAGAGTCCCATCGAAATTTGTTGCATTGTGCAGCCAAGAATATCGTGCTCTGCCAGCGTTGGGTCAATCTCTTCTTCCCAAATTTTGATACGCACCTGATGCATATGTAAAGGTGCATTCAGCCACAAAGCCCACAAACCGATGCTGTAAAATAGAGAAGCAATAAATACTTCCTCTACAAAAGGCAGGCGCTTCATCTGTTGCCAGGTACGCGCCTGAATAGCGGCATGATGACTATTGGCGAGCATGCGCAGGTATTGTTTTTGCTGCACACTGGAGGATTTGAGCTTTATCGGCTGCAAGGTCTGGGATAAGTGTACCAGCGAGTCGATCCCCAGTGATGATACTGCATGCTCAACGCTGGTGACGTGGGAACCCTTGGCCGCATGTTTTGTTTCAGCGGCCCTGACAACATGCAGGCACAATATAGGGTCCGATCTTACCAGCGTGGTCAGATGGCTGATCATGGTGGAGTCTTTGCTGAGTAACGTTTTTAAGCGCTTCAGGCTGCTGGCACGTACCGGAAACGGTTTGTCTTGCAGAAAATCAATCCACGCCTGCGCACCATAAAGGATACTGATCTCTTCTTCGGTTTCCTGGATGTGCGTTGGTTCTGTCATTACTGCTCTCTTTATCTACTGCTATTTATCTCTGCTCCAGCAGAAATCCTAAAATGCGTTGGTTATTATCCCTGCTCCAGCAGAGATCCTAAAATGCGTTGGTAACTATCCATGCGGCTTGCACTGACTTTGCCGCTCTCAATAGCACCCAGTATAGCGCAACCAGGTTCCTTATCATGTTTACAGTCTCTGAATTTGCAGTGACCGATAAAAGGCCTGAACTCGACAAAACCATCCAGCAGTTTTTCAGGTTTAATATGCCATAATGCGAATTCCCGGATACCCGGTGAGTCGATTAAGTCTCCACCTTTAGGGAAATGGAACAAGCGTGCGGTCGTAGTCGTATGCTTACCTTTACGCGATTGCTCAGAAAGCTCGCCTACCTTTATGTCGACACCTGGCAGCAATACATTAATTAAAGATGACTTGCCGACACCTGATTGGCCAACGAATACACTGATTTTTCCATCCAGTTCGGCTAAAAGTGGGTCAAGGCCTTGTTCTTCCGTCGTTGACGCCATTAAAACCCGATAGCCGATTTTTCGGTATCGATTTAATAGTTCATCCATTTCTTCGCGGTTGTCATCAGTGATTAAATCGGATTTATTCAGTAATAAAACCGGTTCTATCTCACTGAGCTCGGCGGCCACCAGATAGCGATCGATCAGGTTGGCAAAAGGGGTTGGTTCAACGGCAAAAGTGATGATGAGCCTATCAATATTGGCGGCCACCGGTTTGAGTTCGCCATGGTTGGTCGGGCGGATTAGCTCACTGGTACGCGGAAGAGCTGCGACCACGACACCATGCTCGACCCCCGCACGCCAGACAACCCGGTCTCCGGTGACCAATTGGCCTAAGTGAGTACGCAGATGGCAGCGGAATATCTGGCCCGCTTTTTTTCCATCCATTGCCTCAACGTCAACCTGTTTTCCAAAGTGAGAAATGATCAGGCCTTGTTCTTCCTGGCCCAGATCGCCACCTTCTAACTGTTGCTCTACTTTGGTGTCTTTGCGCGATGCGCGGTCGGCACGTTCCTGCTGAACTTTTTCTATACGCCATGCCTGACGGCGATTAACTTTACGTTTTGACATTAAAAATAACTACCTGATCATCTCACCGGAATATCGTGCTTCGTGGTAAGGTATTCTGAATTGTTGGCCATTATAGTGCTATCTCGTCAGTTAAGAGGAATATATATGTCACGTAAAGATAATCTCATCTGGATCGACCTGGAAATGACCGGTCTTGACCCTGATAATGATTATATTATCGAAATTGCTACGATTGTCACGGATGCAAATCTGAACATTCTGGCCGAAGGTCCTTCTCTGGTTATTCATCAACCTGATGCCGTCATGGAAAGTATGAATGAGTGGTGTGTACGCCAGCATGGTCAATCCGGTTTGACGCAGCGGGTACATGAAAGCATGGTAATGGAGCGTGAAGCCGAGCAGCAAACCATCGCCTTTATTGCTGATCATGTGGATAAGGGTGCCTCGCCGATTTGTGGTAATAGTATTGGCCAGGACAGACGTTTTTTATACCGCTATATGCCAGAGTTGGAAGGTTATTTTCACTATCGTAATCTGGACGTCAGTACGATAAAAGAATTAGCACGTCGCTGGAAGCCTGAACTCTTAACCAGCTTTACTAAGAAAGGCTCGCACTTGGCTATGGATGATATTCGTGATTCCATCGCGGAACTCCAGCATTATCGCGCTACTTTTTTCAAAGACTAATAATGTCAGAGTCTTCCACTGTAATAGAATCTCCAGGTGTCATTTTAGTGGAAGATCCATTATTGCCGGCTAAGCAACGCTCAATAATGCCTGGCGACCTTGCGATGTGGATTTTCATCATCGCAGAGCTGTCGGTCTTCGCGCTGCTGTTTCTGCTGTTCAGTTATCTGCGCAGCAGTCATCCGAATGTTTTTCTGGCAGGGCAGCAAACACTGCATCCTCTGGCTGGTTTAATTAACACGCTGGCATTGCTGAGTTCAAGCGCCTTGGCCGCTCAGGCTGTGTATGCGGTTCGGCATCGCCTATCAGCAGGCACTGGCTGGTTGTTGCTGAGCATTCCGGTGGGCGCTATCTATATTGTTGTAAAACTCTGGGAATACCAGCAATTAGTACGGGCAGGTTATGATCTCGATACCAATCATTTTTATACAGGGTATTTTTTACTGACGGGTTTTCATCTGCTACATGTTGTTTTAGGTATGGTGATTTTGACCTTTATGTCGGTACGTTTATGGCGTGGAGCCTACCAACCAGAATCAATGAGCGGCTTGGAAAGTGGCGTTTGCTACTGGCATATGGTTGACCTTGTTTGGGTGATTCTTTTTCCACTGATTTATGTGATTCATTAATGAAACATCCTTTCACGATTTGGCTCGTGTTAATTATTCTGACGCTAACGATGTTTATGTTAGGGGAAGTACAGCCAAGCCCGGAAATTATCATGCTGGTGTTGGCTATATCAGCAGTAAAGGGATTGTTGATCGTACTCGGTTTTATGGAGTTGGCGGGTGTGAAGCATTTGGTACAACGTGCTTTGCTACTTTATTCGCCTATTGTTGTGTTGCTGATTGCCTTATTGTTGCTTTGACAAGTTAGCTATATCAGCATAGAACTGAAATGTGGCTTTGCCGATTGATTTGGATTCATAGAGAGCCAGATCTGCGTTGCACATTAATGTGTCTATATCGATACCATCGGTTGGAATCATAGCGACACCAATACTGGCAGTAATGTTTACTTCATTGTTGGAAAGCATCATAGGCTTTCCTAAAGAGGTGAGGATTTTCTGCAATATGATATTGATATCGGTCCGGTGACTCAGGTTTTTTAACAGAATCGCGAACTCATCGCCTCCGATACGTGCCACAATATCTGCTTCTCGGGTGCTGTCGTGCAAGCGGGCAGCCACTTCGACTAATAACTCATCTCCCGTAATATGCCCCAGGCTATCATTCACTTTTTTGAAGCCATCTAAGTCGATATAAAGTAGCGCAGAGGACTCATTATCTCTTTTTGATGAGTAGATAGCTTGCTGTAGAAATTCATTAAATAAGCGTCGATTAATGAGATCTGTCAACACATCGTGTGTTGCCAGATGGGTCATCTTATCAAATGCATTTTTCATCGTTGAAATGTCTTCAAGTACGCAGATAGTGTGGACAGGTGAGTCTTTCTCTATCACTGGTGAAAGACTGGCATGCATCCAGACGCTATGCTTGTCTGTTGCTTTAAATTCGAACTCACCGCTCCAGCGGCCGGTGTTTTTTATATGAGTATTCAATATATAGTGGAATTTTTCATTAAGGGTTGTTGGAAAAATATCCGTTATATTTTTTCCATCAAGAGATGCGCTGAAAAAATGCAGTGCCTGTGAATTGGCGTATTTCAGCTCGCCTGTATTATTAAAGATAAGTACGATACTTTTGCTCTGATCAATGGCTGACGAGAGTAAATAAACGCGCTCTTTAGCATCGGTTAGCCGCTTTGTAATCGTACGACTCGCTCGTATAATCAGCAGCAGTGTGATGCCGCAGCCTATCAATAGAAAAAGCACAGGGGTCTTTATTTTCATCAGAACCTGATCACCGGGTTTCGCCGCTTCCCAGGAAAGTTCGCCTAGTATGTTGTTGTTAATATCTTTTAATTTTATAAACGACAGGGCGTTATTCAGGGAATGGCGGCTGTTTGTATTAAACAACAGTGAATTGACATGGAGTAGTTTTGCTAGTGCTAGCAGGTAGTCATGATTGAGCCGTGTCCCTATGATTAAAACCGGCGCAGGGGAGGGTAGCAAGATGCCGCTTTCGGAAGCAAGAATGGCTGCACTCAGCAGCACGGGTGTTCCATTGATGAGTGATATAGATGATACCCCTGCAGATACGGGTGCAGATTCACGTGCTTTGGCAGATAAGTATTTCAGGTCGTCAGCAAGCTTACTGTAAAATAGAGGATCAACAATAAATCCATCATTGATCGACAGCACGGGATTGTTTTGGCTGCCGAGGATAATGAGATCGTTAATGCCGAATGCGCCAGTTAAATATTGTCCCAGATTTGCATCAATCCACTCTCTGTCCTGAGAGTGGTAAGCGTGTTTGATGGTTTCATCCCAGAACGCATAATCTGCTGCGGTGGTTTCCAGTTGATTGAGCTTATCTCTAACAACGGATTCTGTGAAGACTTCAGAGCTAGAGCGCGCCTCATCATTAACTTGATCGACGCCATAGTCAATAACAGCCATCATCGACAGTAAGGTAGCTGTCAGGAGTATAACCAAAGACAGCACGATGATGTGCACCGGATTTATTGGCCTGCGTTCCTGTCCTTTTTTAACTGTCATCTATCCATCCCTATGATCAGATCCTACTTCCTCCAGATTATAGTTTATGTATTGGTATATATAGTTTTCTTCGATCTATTAAGTCGTACTTAAGTCATTTTTAAGTGTGGATTTTTTAAAATATGTGATTCCTGCTTGCTTTACATTCTTATGTTGTTCAAGACCTGTTTCTCCTGGTTGTATTATTGCCAGCAACAGATTTCTCAATAAGATGTATTTTTAATATATTTTTTATCTTTATTGATATCCATCAAGTTTTTCCCGCACACAACTTTTCATAATAGCCGCACCTGAATTTTAACTGTGCTATCTGGTCCCTTGGCTGGGTTACGGAGCTTTTTATGAATGAAACCTTCACCAAAGCGATGGCAAGAAATATTTTCTATGGAGGGAGTTTGTTCTTCATTCTGGTATTTCTTGGCCTGACGTATCATACCGAAAAGGTGCTTCCCGAACGGGATCACCGCGAAAATATCACCGAACAGGTTGTTCATGGCAAGAAAGTCTGGGAAGAAAATAACTGTATCGGTTGCCACACTTTACTCGGTGAAGGTGCTTATTTTGCGCCGGAACTGGGTAATGTTTATAAGCGTTTTGGCAACAGCAAAGCAGCTATTATGGCGTTTATTAAATACCGTCCAGTGGATGGCATTAAAGGACGCCGCAGTATGCCGCAGTTCAATCTTTCAGATGAAGAGCTGGAAGCGGTGGCTGAATTCCTGAAATGGACTTCAGAAATAGATACCAGTAACTGGCCACCTAACATTCAGGGTTGAGGCAAAGGAACATCACTATGAAATATGAATCTCAAAAAATTGCGCGCCTGTATTTTATCGCGGCACTAGGGCTCTTTGCCGGCCAGATCCTGTTTGGTTTAATTATGGGTTTGCAGTACGTTATCGGAGACTTCCTGTTTCCGGCGATTCCGTTCAACGTTGCACGTATGGTACATACCAACTTGCTTATAATTTGGTTGTTGTTTGGCTTTATGGGCGCCGCCTATTTCATGATTCCTGAAGAGTCTGAAACCGAACTTTTTAGTCCTAAATTAGCCATCGTACTCTTCTGGGTCTTTTTGGCTGCCGGTGTATTGACGGTTCTTGGCTATCTGCTGGTGCCTTATGCACGTTTGGCGGAGATGACGGGTAATGATCTGTTGCCCACCATGGGAAGAGAGTTTCTTGAGCAACCACTGATTACTAAAGTTGGTATCGTGATTGTAGCGCTGGGCTTTGTCTTTAACGTGGGCATGACAGTACTGCGCGGTCGTAAAACGGTGATCAGCAGCATTCTGATGATCGGCCTGATTGGTCTGGCTGTGATGTTTCTGTTTTCTTTCTACAATCCGGAAAATCTGGTACGTGACAAGTTCTACTGGTGGTGGGTTGTACACCTGTGGGTAGAAGGTGTTTGGGAGCTGATTCTGGGTTCTTTGCTGGCATTCGTATTGATTAAAGTGACCGGTGTTGACCGCGAAGTGATTGAAAAATGGTTGTATATGATCGTTGCTATGGCACTGATTACCGGTATTCTCGGTACAGGTCATCACTACTTCTGGATTGGGGCACCTGAATACTGGCAGTGGCTGGGTTCTGTGTTCTCTGCTATGGAACCTATACCGTTCTTTATGATGACCCTGTTTGCTTTCAATATGGTCAATAAGCGTCGCCGTGATCATCCTAATAAAGCCGCGGTTCTATGGGCAATGGGTACGGGTGTCATGGCCTTTCTGGGCGCGGGTGTATGGGGGTTTTTGCACACATTAGCACCTGTTAATTACTATACTCATGGTACCCAATTGACGGCAGCACATGGTCATATGGCGTTCTACGGCGCTTATGCGATGGTTGTGATGTGTATTATCTCTTATGCAATGCCGCTGATGCGTGGCCGTATAGCTAACAGTAATCGTTCTCAGGTTACTGAAATGTGGGGCTTCTGGTTGATGACGGTATCCATGGTGTTTATCACCTTGTTCTTGACGGCTGCCGGTGTAGTTCAGGTATGGCTGCAGCGCTACACGGATACGCCGCTGCCCTTTATGATAGTGCAGGATAAAATGGCAATTTTCTTCTGGATGCGTGAAGTAGCCGGGGTGTTCTTCCTCGGTGGTTTATGTGTTTATCTGTGGAGTTTCTTTATTGGAACGGATGCAGAAGCCGCTCGTGATTCCGCAAAAGTGTTAGTGAAATCAAGCACAAAAGAATATAGCAAAGAAACTGCTATAGCGTAACGCTCGCGTGGCGCTCTGTCTCTGGCGAGCCGGAGCGTCTTTCTTTTATTAACTTATTCTGAAAAAAAATCGGAGCTTTTATGCACGCTTCCAACTCAGTTAAGCTGGATCTCTCTGCCAGTGCTGCGCCTTTTTACCTTCCCCAGCATAATGAAGTAGCACTGTTTAAACACGCCTATGAAAATCAATTGCCGGTATTAATTAAAGGGCCAACAGGGTGTGGTAAAACACGATTTATCAGCCATATGGCCCAGAAACTAGGGTTACCGTTGCATACGGTTTCTTGTCATGATGATTTGACCGCTTCTGATTTAGTGGGACGTTACCTGATTGGTGATGGAATGACCCAGTGGCATGATGGCCCGTTAACGCGAGCGGTCAGAGAAGGCGGGATCTGTTATCTGGATGAAGTCGTTGAAGCGCGTAAAGATACGACGGTAGTGATTCACCCTCTGACTGATGATCGAAGAATTTTACCGATTGATCGAACCAATGAACTTTTACATGCGCCGAAGAATTTTATGCTGGTGGTTTCATACAATCCTGGTTATCAGAACCTAATGAAAGGTCTTAAGCCGAGTACGCGTCAGCGTTTTATTTCAATGAGCTTTACATATTTAAAACCAGAAGAAGAAAAACGTGTGATAGAAGCGGAAACCGGTTTGGATTCTGCTAATGCGCAACGCCTGATTCATTTGGCAATTGGGTTACGGGGTCTAAAAGATATGGATTTGGAAGAGGGGGCCAGTACTCGTCTTCTGGTGTATACAGCCACCCTGATGAAAGCGGGCTTTGATCCTGTAGAAGCGTGTCGGGCGGGTTTGGTCGAGTCGTTAACAGATGATGAAGATACGATTACGGCGTTGATGGAAGTGGTTAAAGCTAATTTTTAACAAATTGTCAAACGGCTGTATTGCCTGATAGCACTGAATAAGAGTTCTGATACAAAAGCATCTGTATAAAAGCACTGAGTAAACGTCATCAATTGAGGTCGACCGATGGAAGAGCAGGTAGGTAAATACTGGGACCGGTTGATTAGCCGCATGGCTGATCCTGCCTGGGAGCATGAAGCTGTCACGCTGGAAAGTGTGCGCAAGCCTCTGTCTGTCTTTTTTCGTACGCTGGGTGGTGACGGTGGGCTTAGTATTCGTGCTTCGGTTCAGACGGAGTCATCATTGCGGCGGCATTGGTTGCAGCGTATGGCGGGTAGTGGAAAACGCATTTCACTGGCGTGGCGCAGTGCCGAAACATTGCATCTGCCCGAGCGTATTAATTTATTTCCTGATGCGGGGTTAAACCGCGAACTTTACTATTGGTTGGCGGCGATGGCGACCGCGCCCGCCTATGAGGATCTGAATTGGATTGCGCGTAGTCAGCAGCAAGTACTGTATATCTTACAGCGCTATCCGGGGCTGGTAGATCGCTATCATCGTTTAGTCACTGCCGCGATTACCTTTCGTCCGGATTCAGATAAATTGAATGCTCAGGAAAGTGCTCAAGAGCGTGATATTAAGAATGCTTTATGTGCTCCGGGTTCTATCGAGCAGTTAAGTGAGTGCCATCGCGATCCCCTTCCTGTGCTGTTGTGGTTACATCCGATGCCGCCGCAGAGTGCTGTTGCGAGTGAGGTGTGCCAGTCTGCCAGTCATCAAACGCCCTCATCTCAGAGTGAGCCTAAGGTCTCGGAGCAACAAAAAAAGCGTAAAGCAAAACGTAAAAAAGCAGAAAATAACAAAGGCGGCTTATTAACCTTACGTCACGAAACCAGTTTATTCAGTGTGGCGGAGATGGCAAATCTGGATCGTGCTGAGGATGAAGATGAGGATCTGCAAGACGCCGAAAATAATGCCAATGAGATGGATGAACTTACCATCACGCGCGATAACAATACGACCGCAAAACGCGTCAGGTTTGACCTGGATTTACCCTCTGCTGAAGAGGAAGAGGTGATTCTGAGTGTCGGACATTTGCTGCCGGAATGGGATTTTAGAAAACAGCTGCTAGTCAAAGATCATTGTAGCCTGCTGACGATTAAAGCCGCCGTAACGGATTCAGGTGAGCTTCCCGAGAGGCTTCGCCCTGCCGCACGTCGTTTGCGGCGCCAGTTTCTGGCGCTTCGGCCGCAGTCTAGCTGGGTTAAGCATAAGGAGGAGGGTAGTGAGCTGGATCTGGAAGCCTATATTAGATTTCGCGGGCAGCGTGCAGCAGGACAGCAAGTAGAAGAGCCGCGTTTGTATGCGGCACTGGAGAGAAAAGAGAGAGATCTGGCCTGTTTGTTACTGGCCGATCTGTCTTTATCCACTGACGCCTGGGTCGGTGACCAGGCAAGGGTTATCGATATTATCCGTGATAGCCTGTATCTGTTCAGTGAAGCGTTACAGCAAACCGGCGATCAATTTTCAATTTGTGGTTTCTCTTCCCGCTATCGCAATCATGTGCGTTTTCATCTGCTAAAAAGTTTTAATCAGCCCTATAATCGTCAGGTCAGGCAGCAGATTGAAGCAATCAAGCCCGGTTATTATACCCGTATGGGTGCCGCCATTAGGCGTTCCACCGAGTTACTTAACCTGCAACCACAAAAGCAAAAACTCCTGCTGATTCTGACCGATGGTAAACCTAATGACCTGGATTATTATGAAGGGCGCTACGGGATTGAAGATACGCGCATGGCCATTATTGAAGCGCGTAAAGCGGGCCTGATTCCGTTCTGTATTACTATTGATGAAGAAGCTGAAGACTATCTGCCGTATTTATTCGGGCGGGGTCATTACACCTTGATCCGACGCGCCGCCGAATTACCTGTAAAGTTGCCACAGCTGTATGCTCGTATAACAGCTTAACTCAGTATCCAGATTAAACATTTCGCTTGAGAGCCGAGGTTAAGTGCTTAGGTAACCAGGCTATTTAAATTGTATAGGCGAAAGCCGTGTCTGGCCTGCTTTAAGCTGGTTGATAGCCCAATCGATGTGTTCAATTACCATTTCAGAACAGATAGGGCGCTTGGCTTCTAAGGTTGTAATGATATCGTTACCGCCACCACTGTTTCCCAAAGCTATCGCTATGTTGCGCAACCAGCCTTCATAGCCTGTACGGCGAATAGCAGAGCCCTCGGTACGTTTCAAAAATGTGGCTTCATCCCAATTAAAAAGATCGACTAACGAAATATCATCAAGTTGATGGCGTGGGTGAAAGTCTGTCTCTGCCGTATGCTTTGCAAAACGATTCCAGGGGCAGACCAGTTGGCAGTCATCGCATCCAAAAATCCGGTTACCCATGAGCGATCGAAGCTCTTCGGGAATACTGCCTTTTTTCTCAATAGTGAGGTAGGAGATACAGCGTGTGGCGTCCAGTTCATAAGGGCCGGTAAAAGCATTGGTGGGACAGATGTCCAGGCAGGCAGTACAGGAGCCGCAGTGTGTTTTTTTCTCTGGCAGATCTGTCGGTAATGGCAGATCAATAAATAGTTCGCCGAGGAAGAACCAGGAGCCTGCATGTCGGTTCAGAATAAGGGTGTGTTTGCCTGTCCAGCCTAAACCGGCCTGCTGTGCAATCGGTCGCTCCATGACAGGAGCGCTGTCGACAAAGGCGCGGTAGCCCATTTCGCCTGCGGCTTCCTCTATGCGCTTTCCTAGCTGTGTCAGACGTTTACGCATCATTTTGTGATAATCACGCCCTAACGTATAACGCGCAATATAGGCTTTTTCGGGGGAGTTCAGTATTTTTAACGATGAAAAAGCCGGTGGTGTGTAGTCCATCCGTACGCTGATAATGCGGCAGCTGCCGGGGACCAGTGAGTAAGGGTCACGGCGTTTGTCTGCATTAGCGGCAAGGTAGTTCATCTCTCCGTGATACTGCTTTTCCAGCCAGGCTTGCAAGCGTGCAGCATCTTCTTTCAGATCGGGGTCAACGATGCCGCATTGTTGGAAACCATATTCGGATGCCCATATATGGATCTGTTTTGCCAGTTCTGCCAGCTTCTCTGGTGAGAGTTGGGGTGAGGGCTGAGGTGAAGTCAGGTGCTGGGTCGATACGTCAGAATCAGTCACGATCAATACTTGCCTGTTAAGCTTGTGCTTCTGTTATATAATTAAATAAATAACGTAGCGTTTGGAAGCATAAGGTTATGAAAGAGCTACCCGGCACATTATACACAGCTGAGCAAATTCGTTTACTGGATAAAGCAGCGATTAAAGACGCGGGCATTCCCGGTTTTACTTTGATGAAGCGGGCAGGGCGGGCGGTGTTCGTCGAAATACAGAAACGCTGGCCAGATATAAAAACGCTCAGCGTGTTATGTGGCGGTGGTAATAATGGCGGTGATGGCTTTGTAGTAGCGGCACTTGCGCGTCAAAAAGGCTATGCAGTGCAAGCCTTGTATGTGGGAGCAGATGACTTTGCTGCTCAGTTACGGGGTGAAGCAAGGGAAGCGTGGTTATGGGCCAGCAGCGAGGGTGTCAGATTTCAATCATTTAACGCAGATGAGCCGCTGGTGGGTGATGTGATTGTTGATGCCTTGTTAGGAACAGGTTTAACAGGTGATGTGCGGGGCGTGTTTCAGCAAGCTATTAGAGCAATAAACCGACGAGTCCGTCCGGTTATTGCCATCGATATACCGTCAGGGCTTTGTTCTGATACCGGAAAAGTTTTAGGGGTCGCGGTTAAGTCTGATGTGACTGTTACCTTTATCGGTTTGAAGCAGGGGTTATTTATGCATCAGGCCGTGGAACACGTGGGAGAACTGGTGTTTGATGCTCTGCATATTCCTGAATCAGTTTATGAACAGGTTTCCATCAGTGCTTTTCGTGTCGGTGCTGATGATGTTTTGGAGTGTTTGCCTGCACGTTCCAGGGCCTCCCATAAAGGATCGTTCGGCCATTTGCTGGTGATTGGTGGCGATCATGGCATGGGTGGTGCCGCCATTATGGCAGCAGAAGCAGCGCTGTTCTGTGGTGCCGGAAAAGTAACACTGGCAACGCGCTCTGAGCATATCACGGCATCGCTATGCCGATGCCCGGAAGTGATGGTGCGCGGTGTTGAGTACGGAAGTGATTTGTTGTCCTTGATTGCACAAGCTGATGTGATCGTGTTTGGTCCAGGCTTAGGGCAGAATGCCTGGGCGGATCAATTATTACAGGGCATCTGGAACGCTGATCTGCCCACGGTTGTGGATGCTGATGGGCTTAATATTTTATTGAAAAAAGGCCGTTTTCAGCACTTGTCACGTAAAGACTGGATTTTGACGCCTCATCCGGGTGAAGCCGCGCGGTTGTTGGAGGTCGATATTACGATGCTACAACAGGATCGAATCAGCAGTGCCAGAGCATTACAGGCAGCATCGGGTGGTACGGTTGTGTTAAAAGGGCCGGGTACATTAATCACTGATGGTGATGTGATGCATTTATGCAGTGCGGGTAATCCGGGTATGGCTTCTGGCGGTATGGGTGATGTGCTCTCTGGGCTGATAGGTGCTTTGCTTGCGCAGAAGTTGAGTCCGGTTGATGCTGCACGCATTGGTGTATATGCTCATTCTTTTGCGGCAGATCTTTGTGCGGCCAATACAGGTGAGCGAGGCTTAAAAGCGACAGACCTTATCTCTTATGTTAGATTGATTTTAAATGGAAAAGTGTAAGTTCAATGCAACAACATTATTTTGCAAAAGATGAAACCGCTATGGAATTATTTGGAGCGGCGCTGTTATCTGCGATGCAGCATCAGGGTGTGGTGTATCTTGTCGGCGATCTCGGTACGGGTAAAACGACGTTAAGCCGTGGAGTTATTCGTGCAGCGGGCCATCAGGGAACGGTTAAAAGCCCGACCTATACACTGGTAGAGCCTTATGAGCTGGATTCAGGTACGATTTATCATTTTGATCTGTATCGTTTAATAGACCCCGAGGAACTGGAATTTTTGGGTATCCGTGATTATTTCACGGAAGATTCTTTGTGTTTGGTTGAATGGCCAGATAAAGGTGAAGGGCTATTGCCGGGTGCTGATATGGACGTGTATTTGGACGTGCAGGGAGAGGGACGTTCTATTCGCTGGGGCGCGAATACTCAAAAAGGGCATCAAGCGGCCGATATCTTATATCAACAGCTTATTTCAGCCGCTATTTAATGAATATAAAAGGTATCCGACTGGCCTGATATGATTTCTTATACAATAAAATTTACAGGGCGCATTCTTTTGCTTGCCGGCATGTTATTTGCTGCGGGCTCTGTCTCGGCTGCTGATATTAATAATGTCCGTATGTGGCTGGCGCCGGACAATACTCGCCTTGTTTTTGATCTGACAGGTCCTGTCTCACATAAAATATTCTCCTTGAATAATCCTGATCGATTGGTGTTGGATATTAATGATACGACACTAAGAACCCGATTATCTAAGCTGGATTTAAAAGGCAGCCCTGTTGATAAAATTCGCACCAGTGTTAAGGGCAGTGATTTACGGGTTGTGCTGGATTTAAATCAAGGCATTCGGCCGCGGAGTTTTGATTTAAAACCCAATGCTCAATACGGACATCGTTTGGTGCTGGATCTCTTTAATGTCGAAAAAGAGACGGTGGTGAAAACCGCCATTCCTGATCCGAAGGGTGACAAGTTACGTAATATTGTTATTGCGATTGATGCCGGTCACGGTGGTGAAGATCCCGGTGCTATTGGTGTAGGGCGTGTGCGAGAGAAAGATGTTGTTCTTGAAATTGCAAAAGAAGTGAAGCGCCTCATCGATAAAGAAAAAGGTTTTACGGCAGAGTTGGTGCGCTCGGGTGATTATTACATCAGTCTCAGAGGCAGAACCAAAGCAGCGAGAAAGAAAAGCGCCGATTTATTTATCTCGATTCATGCCGATGCGTTTAAAGATTCACGCGCAAGAGGCGCTTCTGTTTGGGTGCTCTCAAACCGTGGTGCAACCAGTGAAGTGGGTCGCTGGCTGGCACAAAAAGAAAACAGTGCTGATTGGATTGGTGGTGTAGGAAGTGTCAGTCTTGAAGATAAAGACGATATTTTAGCGGGCGTGCTACTTGATATGTCAATGACGGCGAGCCGTTCTGATAGTCTGCAAATTGCTAGTAAAATACATAGTAATGTAGGAAAGTTCGCCAAAATGCATAAATCTAGGGTGGAAAGTGCGGGTTTTATTGTGTTGAAATCACCCGATATGCCGTCTATTCTGGTGGAAACCGGCTTTATTTCTAATCCTCATGAAGCGAGACAGCTTAAAACAGTGGCTTATCAGCAAAAAATGGCACGGGCTATTTCTGAAGGTATTAAATCCCACTTCTGGAATAAACCGCCAGCGTATACTTTCGTTGCTTACGAAAAAAATGGCGGATACAAACAAGCAGGTCAGCGTGAATATCAGGTGGTGAGTGGTGATACTCTTTCTGTTATTGCGTCACGGCATGGCGTCGCTTTACAGGTATTGCGCAAAACAAATGATATCAAGGGTGATACCATTCGTATTGGTCAGGTTTTGCGTATTCCCACCAGTTAATCCTCCAGCGATTTTTGTAAACAGTTTCAACGCCGCTTTACAAAAGACTTATTAAAAAGAATCAGCAAAAAGCATTATTAGAAAGAGTCCTCATGTCACAAATACATCTTTTGTCGCCACGCCTTGCTAACCAGATTGCTGCAGGCGAGGTGGTTGAACGTCCTGCTTCAGTGGTTAAGGAATTATTGGAAAATAGTCTGGATGCCGGTGCTACGCGCCTTGAGGTAGATATTGAACAAGCGGGTATTAAGCTTATTCGTATCAGAGACGACGGAGATGGCATCGAGAAAGATGATTTGCCACTCGCATTGAGCCGTCATGCGACCTCAAAAATCTATGCGCTTGAAGATCTGGAAGCGGTCGCGAGTCTTGGTTTTAGGGGGGAAGCGTTGGCGAGTATTAGTTCGGTGTCACGTTTAACACTCACGTCTCGACGTATAGCCAGTGAGCATGCCTGGCAGGTGCAGACAGAAGGACGGGATATGGAAGCTGCGCTCTCTCCGGCAGCGCACCCGCAGGGTACCACCGTTGAGATGCGTGATCTTTTTTTCAATACACCAGCGCGCCGTAAGTTCCTCAAAACGGAGAATACCGAGTTTAAGCATCTTGACGAAGTCGTTAAAAGACTGGCGTTGAGCCGTTTTGATGTGGCTTTTCAGCTGAAACATAACAGCCGTATCATTCATCAATTAAAGCCAGCGATGTTGCAGGCCGACCAGGAACGACGTGTTGCGGCCGTGTGTGGGCCTGCTTTTGTCGAGCAGTCCTTACGTGTCGATATGAATGCAGAAGCGTCTGGTTTAACGCTGAAGGGCTGGATTGGTTTGCCTACGTTTTCCCGAAGTCAGGCAGATCTTCAGTATTTTTTTGTTAATGGACGCATGATCCGCGACAAGCTAGTGACGCATGCGGTGCGTCAGGCCTATGCGGATGTGCTGTTTCATGGTCGACATCCGGCGTATGTGCTTTACCTTGAACTTGACCCCGCGCTGGTGGATGTAAATGTGCACCCTACTAAACATGAAGTGCGGTTCCGGGAAGGGCGTTTGGTCCATGATTTTATCTTTCGTTCAATACATCGGGTGATTGGTGATGTGCGTCCGGACGCCTCCAGTGTGCCTGCTTTACAAGAATTAACTTCGGTTGCGGAGCCAGCGGAGCAGCGATTTGATCAGCAATATATGCCGTTGCATCAGGCGCGTGAAGCCACAGGAGTTACTGAGCAGATAGCTTCTTATGGGCAGCTACACCAGAACAGGTCTTTTCCGTCCGCATCGTCTGGCGGTTTTGCCGGGCGTGGTATTGCCTCTCAAGGGATAGCGGTAGCTGAAGAGACCGGTGAGATTCTTCCGTTGGGCTATGCTGTGGCACAGTTGCATGGTGTTTATATATTGGCGCAGAATCGAGAAGGGTTGGTGTTGGTAGATATGCATGCTGCCCATGAACGTATTGTCTATGAACGACTTAAATTAGCGTGCCAGGCTGAGGGTGTGCGCAGTCAGCCGTTGTTGGTGCCCGTTAGTGTGGCGTTAAGCGTTCGGGAGGCTGATGCCGCAGAGGAATTTGATGCGGTATTTAAAAAATTGGGATTTGAGCTGGCCCGCATGGGTGAGGAAACTATTGTTATTCGTCAGATCCCGGTCACGTTAGCTAAAGCCAATGTTGAGCAGCTGTTACGTGATGTGTTATCCGATATGCTGATGTTTGGCAGTAGTCGTCGTTTGGAGGAGCATATGAACGAGTTACTGGGGACCATGGCTTGTCATGGCGCGGTCAGAGCGAATCGTCAATTGACGCTACCTGAAATGAATGGGCTGTTGCGGGATATGGAAGCGACAGAACGCAGTGGACAATGCAATCATGGTCGACCAACGTGGACGCAGCTGAGTATGGCTGAATTGGATAAATTATTTATGAGAGGCCAATAAATGGCGCAGACTCATATGCCGCCTGCTATTTTTTTGATGGGCCCTACGGCTGCAGGAAAAACGGATTTGGCGTTGCGCCTTACCGAAGTGTTGCCTTGCGATATTATCAGTGTGGACTCGGCGTTGATTTATAAAGGTATGGATATTGGTACGGCTAAACCTGATGTGGATACGCTGGCTAAATATCCGCACCGACTAGTCAATATTATGGATCCCTCTGAGAGTTATTCAGCGGCACAGTTCAGGCATGACGCGTTAAAAGAGATGGCCGCGATTACCGCCGCCGGGCGTATTCCATTGCTGGTCGGCGGTACTATGATGTATTACAACGCCTTAGTTAAGGGGTTGGCTAATTTGCCTGAGGCGAATGCTGAGGTGCGGCAGCAGTTGTTTGAATGGGCGGAAAAGGAAGGATGGCCAGCGTTGCATGCTCGCTTGGCAGAGGTGGATCCAGCGTCGGCACAGCGCTTGGCGCCGAATGACTCGCAGCGCTTGCAACGCGCGCTAGAGGTCCATCAACTCACTGGGCGCACATTAACAGATTTGTGGGCTGAGCAGAAAAACCAGAGTTTGCCTTATAATGTCGTTAATCTGGCGATTATGCCTGCCGAGCGTAGAACGTTGCATGAGCGTATTGCGTTGCGCTATCGTATGATGTTGGATGAAGGATTGGTTGATGAGGTTCGCCATCTTTATGAAAGAGGGGATCTCAATCCGCAGATGCCTTCTGTGAGATGTGTCGGCTATCGTCAGGTGTGGTCTTATCTTGACGGTGATTGGGATTATCCGACAATGATTGATAAAGGCATTATAGCAACCCGGCAGCTCGCAAAAAGGCAGGTAACCTGGCTGCGAAGTTGGGAAAATTTACACTGGCTGATGAGCGAAGATAAAGATATTCTTAAACACAGCTTGAAATTGTTAGATTCAGCCATTATATAATGCGATAGTTATACAGTTTTGGTGCTGTGCACAAATATGGTCATAATTTCTTAAAGAATTAATGGTCTAACATAATAATGAGATATTCATCAGGAAGGAGTTTCCAATGTCAAAAGGGCAGTCTTTACAAGACCCTTATCTAAACGTTCTACGTAAAGAACGTGTTCCCGTTTCGATTTTTTTGGTAAACGGTATTAAGCTGCAAGGCCAAATTGAGTCTTTTGATCAGTTTGTCATTCTGCTGAAAAACACTGTAAGCCAGATGGTTTATAAACACGCGATTTCTACCGTTGTACCGTCACGCCCGGTTAAGCTACCGCAGCCTGATGAAGTACAACCTGAAGAGGTATAAACGGATTGTTTTTTGAACGTCCAGAGTCTGGTGAAAAAGCTATTCTCGTCCATATGGATATGTCGGCGAAGGCTATCCAGGAATCCCCGCGCGAGCTCGAAGAGCTCGCTTTATCTGCCGGAGCTGACCCTGTTGAAATATTAACGGGAAGCCGTCATAAGCCTACCGCCAAATTTTTTATAGGTACTGGGAAACTTGAAGAATTAAGGCAGCTTATTCAGCTGCATGAAGCTGAACTGGTTATTTTCAATCATTCTTTGACGCCGGCTCAGGAAAGAAACATTGAACGTGTTATTCAATGTCGGGTGCTGGATCGCACGGGTCTGATATTGGATATCTTTGCACAGCGCGCGCGGACTCATGAAGGTAAGTTGCAGGTTGAACTGGCGCAATTAGAGCATTCTTCCACGCGTTTGATCCGTGGTTGGACACATCTGGAGCGTCAGAAAGGCGGCATAGGTCTACGTGGTCCTGGTGAAACTCAGCTTGAGAGTGATCGACGCTTGTTAAGAGCGCGGGTTAAAACTATTCTTGCTCGTTTGGCAAAAGTTCAGATGCAGCGAGAGCAGGGCAGGCGTTCAAGGCAGCGTGCTGCAGTACCCACCATCGCATTGGTTGGCTACACTAATGCCGGTAAATCCTCATTATTTAATAAAATGACAGATGCTGATGTGTTCGTGGCAAACCAATTATTTGCCACGCTTGATCCTACTTTGCGTAAGATTGAGCTAGATGACGTGGGCCCGGCGATATTAGCTGATACGGTTGGATTTATTCGTCATTTACCACATAAGTTGGTGCAGTCTTTTCGAGCCACTTTGTTGGAAACGACGGAGGCCACACTGTTATTGCATGTTATTGATGCCTGTGATGATGAGCGACAGGGGCATATCGAAGAAGTTGAACGCGTACTGAAAGAGATTGGTGCTGATAAAGTGCCGTTGTTGCAAGTCTATAATAAAATAGATTTGATGCCGGGGCAGAAAGCGAGAATTGATCGTAATAGCGACGGCGAGCCAGTACGTATCTGGTTATCAGCGGTGTCCGAAGAAGGTGTCGATTTGTTATTGGCGGCGGTAAATGAGCGGCTGTCTGATGATGTTTTTCACGATACAATTCATTTGAAACCGAAGGACGGGCAGTTACGAGCGCATCTTTATGCTCAGAACGCGGTATTGAATGAAAGTATCGATGAGCATGGAGATATGCAGTTGGAAGTGCGTATGCAGCGTAAAGATTTACTGCAAACGTTAAGCAGACTGGGTATGGCAACTGAACAATATCGTGTGGAAGAGGTCTATTAGAGGCTTTCACACAGATTTTCTTGAATTTTAGATTTACAACGGAGAACTATATGGCTTGGAATGAGCCTGGCGGCAATGGTGATAATCAGGATCCTTGGGGTGGCGGTGATAATCGCAACAACAAAGGTAATCGTGGTAAAGATCAGGGGCCACCAGATCTAGATGAGGCACTGCGTAAATTACAGGACCGACTAAACGATCTGTTTGGTGGCTCTGGTAAGAAACGTGGCGGCGGCGATGGTGGAGGTTCTTCTACGGGTAGTGGCGGTCCTTTTATCCTGGTTGTGCTTGCCGTTGCTATGCTTGCATGGGGTGGTATGGGTTTCTATACCGTTGATCAGCAAGAGCGGGGAGTGGTGCTGCGTTTGGGTAAATTTCTCGAAACGGTTGGGCCTGGTTTGCAGTGGAATCCGCCTATGATTGATGATGTCATGGTGGTAAACACTACGCGAGTACGTAGCCATGAGCATCAGGCGTTGATGCTAACTGAAGATGAAAATATTGTTGATGTCGCGATGGCTGCTCAATATGTTGTCGCTGATCCAAAAGGCTATAAGTTAAGTGTCCGTGATCCAGATGGTAGCTTGTCAAATGCTGCAGAGTCAGCATTGCGTCATGTGGTGGGCTCATCTGAAATGCACTCGATCCTTACTGAAGGTCGTGAGGCGTTAGCGATTCAGGTCCAGGAGCGTTTGCAGCGCTACATGCTTGATTACAATACCGGCATCTCTATAACGCAGGTGAATATTAAAAATGCACAGGCGCCTAGTCAGGTTCAGGATGCATTTGATGATGTCATCAAGGCGCGAGAAGATGAGCAGCGGGTGAAAAACGAAGCTCAGACATATGC
Source organism: Neptunomonas antarctica (assembly GCF_001305295.1). Taxonomy (GTDB): domain Bacteria; phylum Pseudomonadota; class Gammaproteobacteria; order Pseudomonadales; family Balneatricaceae; genus Neptunomonas; species Neptunomonas antarctica. The sequence continues at coordinate 20,754 of NZ_LJSI01000037.1, read as the reverse complement.
AAACGGTATTGTTCCTGAAGCGCGTGGTAAAGCGCAGCGTATGCTTGAAGAAGCGAGTGCTTATCGTCAGCAGGTTGTTTCCAAGGCAGAGGGTGAGTCTAGTCGTTTTTCTGCATTGCAGGCTGAATATGCAAAAGCCCCCAAGGTTACCCGCGAGCGTCTGTATTTAGATAGTATGCAGGAAGTCTTGGCAAGTAATCCCAAGGTGTTGATTGATGTCGAAGGCGGTAATAACATGATGTATCTGCCGGTTGATAAATTAATTCAGAACAGTCAATCAGCAACAGTTAATCAGCGTAACCTGCGTTTAGATGAGCAGTCATTGAGAGATGTTACCAATCAGGTCGTTGATCAGATCAAGCAAAATCAGACAACAACCCGCAGGGAGGGCAGATAATGGGTAGTAAATCACTATTTTCACTCATTCTGGCAGGTATAGTTGTACTTGTTGCATCTAAATCTGTTTACATCGTCAAGGAAACTGAGCGCGCTGTTAAATTACAGTTCGGTGAAATCGTTGAGCCTGATGTAAAGCCTGGTTTAAGTTTTAAAATTCCGTTTGTTAATACCGTACGTATTTTTGACGGACGTATCCTTACGTTAGATACTCGTCCACAGTCTTATCTGACCATTGAAAAAAAGCGTCTTATTGTTGATTCTTTTTTAAAGTGGAAAATTAATAGTGTTGAAACCTACTATACGGCAACATCTGGCGATGAATTCAGAGCGGCAGACCTGCTTTCAGCCCGTGTAGAAAATGAGCTGCGAAATCAGTTTGGTGCGCGTACCTTAAATGAAGTTGTTTCAGGTGAGCGTGATGAAGTAATGGCAGAGGTTATCAGACGTCTGAATGAAGTTGCTTCAAAAGAACTGGGTATCAGTATCATTGATGTGCGCGTTAAGCGAGTTGAACTTCCACCAGAAGTATCGAGCTCGGTATATCAGAGGATGCGTACGGAGCGTGAACGCGAAGCGCGTGAATTACGCTCGCGAGGTTTTGAGCTGGCTGAGGGTATAAGAGCAGACGCGGATCGCCAAAAAACTGTGTTAGTAGCAGAAGCGTACCGTGAATCAGAAGAACAGCGAGGTACAGGTGACGCCTTGGCTGCTTCTATCTATGCTAAAGCTTATAATCAGGATGCTGAGTTCTATTCATTCACGCGTAGTCTCAAAGCTTATAAAGAAGCCTTTTCAGGTAACGGTGATATTATGTTGCTGAAACCGGATAGTGAGTTCTTTAAATACTTATCGAACCCTATGGGTACCGCGAAATAGTATAAAGTTGCAGTATAAAATTGGATTGACTGCACTTTGTCAGTGATTCCATGTTAAAATCTTAAAAACCGAGCCTAGTCTCGGTTTTTTTATGTGAAGTGTAGTTGGTGTTGATGTCATCAGAGTTTTGGTATGAAATTGCAATAGCTTTCTGTTTGGTGATGGTTCTGGAAGGAGTGTTACCCTTTCTCTATCCTGGTCGATGGCGAGGTATGGTAGAGCAACTTGCTAATATTGATGACCGCACATTACGAATTATCGGTTTGCTCAGTATGCTAACAGGCATATTGGGTCTCTATTTGATTCATTGATAACAGGTACTGGAGTTTTACATGGCATTGGCTGATCGCTGGTTGCTTCCTGATGGCGTTAAAGAAATGTTGCCGTCGAGCGCGCGTCAGGTTGAGGCGTTACGCCGTAAGCTATTGGATTTATACGATAGCTGGGGCTATGACTTGGTGATGCCGCCCTTGATGGAGCATTTCGAATCGCTTCTCACAGGGGGGGGGAAAGATCTGGAGCTAAATACATTTAAGTTGGTAGATCAGTTAACTGGACGTACCTTGGGAATTCGTGCTGATATAACACCTCAGGTTGCAAGAATAGATGCTCACCGGATGCATGTCGAAGGGGCGAACAGGCTTTGTTATTGTGGTTCTGTTTTGCATACCCGCTCTGCAAATATGCTGGCGTCCCGTAATCCGTTACAAGTTGGCGCTGAGCTTTATGGTCATGCTGGGATTGAAAGTGATATTGAAGTCATCTCGCTGATGCTGGAAACGCTTTATGCATCAGGTTTGCAGGATGAATTAACCCTGGACCTGGGACACGTGGGTATTTTTCAGGGGTTGATTGCTGAAGCGGGTCTTGATTCTGCTGTGGCTGGGCAATATATGGAATTATTGCAGCGTAAGGCGCTACCTGAGTTAGCTGAGTTCTTAAGCGTGCTGGAGGCAGATGAACATCTTATAGGCCTCCTTGCCGCCTTGCCGAAATTAAACGGCGGCCTTGAAGTTCTGGCGAAAGCCAGGGATGTTTTCGCAGGGAGCAGTGATAGCATATTAGATGCAGTCGCTTATCTTGAGCAGTTGGCAAGTATGATTAAGCAGCGTTACCCTGCAGTAGATTTGTATTTTGATTTGGGTGAGTTGCGTGGTTATAACTACCACACAGGCGTTGTTTTTTCCGCGTTAACGCCGGTGTTTGGTCAGGCTATTGCGAAAGGTGGCCGTTATGATGCCATAGGTAAAGATTTTGGTCGTGCGCGTCCGGCAACGGGCTTTAGTGCAGACCTGAAAACATTGGCGTATCTTATTGCTAATGTGAACGGAAGTACAAGAAGAGGTGTTCTTGCTCCAGAGAGTGATGATGCTCAGCTGATGCGGAAAATTGCCGATTTGCGATCTCATGGAATGAGGGTTGTGCAGCAGTTGCCCGGTGATACGGTTGCTGATGTGTCGACTTATAGCCAGAAGCTGGTTAAGCAGGGTGAAGAGTGGGTCATAACGGCTCTGTAATCACATACGATTAACGTTAATAAACTAGAGACAGCAATGGGCAAGAACGTAGTTGTTTTAGGCACTCAGTGGGGCGATGAAGGCAAGGGTAAAATTGTCGATTTGCTGACTGAGCAGGTATCAGCAGTTGTGCGTTTTCAAGGCGGACACAATGCTGGGCATGCATTAGTCATTGACGGCAAGAAAACCGTTCTACACTTAATACCTTCCGGTGTTCTGCGTGAAAAAGTTTTGTGCCTGATTGGTAACGGCGTAGTGCTGTCTCCTGAGGCTTTATTGAAAGAAATTCGTGGCCTTGAAGAGGCTGGCGTACCTGTACGCGAGCGCTTGAGGCTGAGTCCTGCATGTCCGTTGATTCTGCCATGTCATGTTGCGCTGGATCAGGCTCGTGAGGCAGCGCGCGGCGATGCGAAAATTGGTACTACAGGGCGCGGTATCGGACCTGCTTATGAAGATAAGGTGGCGCGTCGCAGTTTGCGCCTCGCTGATCTGATGAATGCCGAGCGTTTTGAAACAAAACTTCGTGAAGTAATGAAATATCATAATTTCGTCCTGAAGAATTATTATCAGGCGGAAGAAGTTGATATTGACAAGATGCTGGCAGAAGCGCTTGAGCAGGCAGAGCAGCTACGTCCTTTAGTCGCTGATGTTACTGCTATTCTTCACAGGATGCGTAAAAACGGCGAAAGCATCATGTTTGAAGGTGCTCAGGGTTCGTTGCTGGATATTGATCACGGTACATATCCTTATGTAACCTCGTCTAATACTACGGCGGGCGGTGTGTCGACAGGTTCTGGTTTTGGTCCTCTTTATCTGGATTATATTCTGGGTATTACCAAAGCATATACGACACGTGTTGGTGGTGGTCCATTCCCGACAGAACTGGGCTGTGAAATCGGTCAGCGTTTGGCTGAGCGCGGTCATGAATTTGGTTCGACAACGGGTCGTTCGCGTCGTTGCGGATGGTTTGATGCGGTCGCTTTGCAGCATGCGATTCAGATTAACTCTATTTCGGGTATCTGTCTGACTAAGCTTGATGTTCTTGATGGGCTTGATGTTATCAAAGTGTGTATCGGTTATCGCGATGCTGCTGGGGATATTGTTGAGACTCTGACGGGTAGTGAAGACTATGAAGCGATTCAGCCTGTCTACGAAGAGCTTCCTGGTTGGACGCAGTCGACTATCGGTGTGCAGGCGTTAGCTGAATTGCCGGTTGAAGCGCGGAATTACATTAAGCGTCTGGAAGAGCTGTTGGATACGCCGGTCGATATCGTCTCTACGGGTCCTGATCGTATCGAGACTATTGTGTTGAGAGATCCTTTTACTGTGTAATAACTCAGTAAATGTAAAAAAACCGGCTTACGCCGGTTTTTTTATTGCCAAAAATCAGGCGTCTTCAAGCGCCGGTTGGATGGCTTTTAATAGTGCTTTAAATAGTTTGGCGTTTCCGGCGACGGTATTGCCGGTTTTACGGAAATCGTTGCCGCCCCGGAAATCGCCGAGCAGACCGCCGGACTCCTGGATAAGCAGAGCGCCAGCATTCAGGATGTCTGGTCGAATGCCGATTTGTAAAAAACCATCCATACGTCCAGCTGCCGTATATGCCATGTTAAGAGCAACGGATCCGTTGTTATGTAAGATGCCGTCGGCGCTTTGTATTTGGGACATAATAAGTTTGAATGTTTCAAACTGGGCTTTTTCGGTACGACTGTTCAAAAAGCTCGAGCAAATGACAGCCTGTTCAAGCGTGCGTTTATTGCTGACGCGCAGGCGCTTGCCGTTCAGGTGCGCGCCGTTACCGCGGCTAGCCGTAAACTCTTCGCCAGTAATGGGGTTAAGAATAAGTGCGTGCTCAAGTCGGCCTTTTATTTCGGCGGACAGGCAAATAGCAAACACAGGTAATCCATTGGAGAAATTGGAAATGCTGTCAATGGGATTGACGTGCCATGTAACATCCGATTTTTCCTCTAGCGATTTGTATTCGCCAGAGAACTCGCCTATCAGCGAATGAGCTGGATAAGCTTTTTGGATAGAATAAGCAATCGTCTGTTCCGCTTTAGTTGCTGTTTCATTTAGGAAGTCGCTGATGCTGGATTGTTCTGATTTTATCAGGTCAATTCGTTCAGCAGAGCGTGCAATCTGTTCGCCAGCGATGCGCGCAGCACGAAGGGCTATATTTAACATGGGTTGCATTAGTATTTGGGCTCAGTCTGGATAGCAAAGCACAATTATACAAAAGCTAGCCCTCTGACAGAACACTTAAGTGTCATTCTGTTAAACTATTAGTCGATTTATATGTGAAGTTGGTTATGAAATTAGAAAATATTCGTATTGTTCTCGTAAATACATCACATCCTGGCAATATTGGCGGTGTGGCTCGTGCTATGAAAAATATGGGTCTGAGTGATCTTTCTCTTGTGGTACCCCGAATTTTCCCCTCTGGAGAGGCGGATGCGCGTGCCGCTGGTGCCGCTGATATTCTTCAGTCGGCAGTCGTAGTAAGTTCTCTTGAGGAGGCAATTGCTGATGTACATTTAGTTGTTGGTGCGAGTGCAAGAGAGAGAAATATTCCCTGGCCTATTATGGATCCTCATGAGTTGGCTGGTGTGGCTGCATCAGTGGCTGTCGATCAAAAAATAGCGATTGTTTTTGGACGGGAAGATCGGGGTTTGACTAATGATGAGTTACAGTTATGTCATCATCATGTCCATATTCCTTCGGTTGAAGGTTTTAGTTCATTGAATCTTGCCGCTGCTGTACAGGTTATTGCTTATGAGTTACGTATGGCTCAGCTAAAGCAGGCTGACAGTCAGGCACAAGCGCCACAATGGGGTACTGATTGGGATATTGAGCTTGCTGAGCATAGGGAGCTTGAATTGATGTTTGAGCATCTTGAGAAAATGTTGGTAGATATTGATTTTCTCGACCCTGAGAACCCGCGGCAGTTGATGCCCAGGTTGAGGCGTTTATTTCAGCGCGCCGTTCCCGATAAGGTTGAGGTGAATGTCTTGCGTGGAATATTAAGTCATATTCAGAAAAAGAATGATCTCAATCAGAATTGAAGTAAACCGGCTGTTTATGATTACGGACTTTGCTTTATAAAAGTGATAAATTGCAGCGCCTGAGTTGTCTATACCCTACTTAAATGCTCGGATAAATACTTGACTAATTTTGTAGGTTAAAACATACTATATTCCAAGATTCAGAATGAATGGCGGGAGTCTATGCGACTGACAACTAAAGGGCGTTACGCTGTAACAGCCATGCTTGATCTGGCGCTACATGAGGGCCAAGGCCCTATTAGCTTGGCGGATATTTCTGAGCGACAGGGTATTTCATTATCCTATTTAGAGCAGTTGTTTGCGAAACTGCGTAGGAATACTTTGGTTAAAAGCGTCAGGGGGCCTGGTGGTGGTTATCAGCTTAATCACGATAAGCAGGCTATTAGTGTTGCTCAGGTTGTTGATGCCGTAAATGAATCGGTGGAAGCGACTGGATGCGCTCGTCAGGGTGATTGTCAAAGTGGTGAGACTTGTCTGACTCATCATTTGTGGTGTGATTTAAGTGATCAGATACACTCTTTCTTGCATGGCATTTCGCTGGCAGACCTGGTGTTAAGAAAAGATGTAAAAGATGTGGCGAATAGACAAGATCGTCGTCACGGTAGTCAGGTATTCTTGACTACAGCAGACTCTTTGCTGGCTGATAAAGCCGCTGTATAAAATGTGTTGGAGCTAAAGAATGAAATTACCTATCTATTTTGATTACTCAGCAACTACTCCTGTTGATCCGCGTGTGGCGGAAAAAATGGTGGCGTGCCTCACGTTGGACGGTAATTTTGGTAATCCTGCTTCCCGTTCACATGTGTTTGGTTGGAAGGCAGAAGACGCAGTAGAAACGGCTCGTAAGCAGGTTGCTGATCTTTTGAATGCAGACCCTCGTGAGATTGTCTGGACATCGGGAGCTACTGAGTCCGATAACCTTGCTATTAAGGGTGTTGCACACTTTTACCATAAGAAGGGTAAGCATATTATCACCTCCAAAATCGAGCATAAGGCTGTACTGGATTCGTGCCGTCAGTTGGAGCGTGAAGGTTTTGAAGTGACTTACCTTGAGCCTGATACTGAAGGTTTAATTCATCCCGAAGCTGTTGCTGATGCTATCCGGGAAGATACAATATTAGTTTCTTTGATGCATGTGAACAACGAGATCGGTACGATTACTGATATCGCTGCCATTGGCGAAATCACACGTGCTAAAGGCGTAATTTTTCATGTCGACGCGGCGCAAAGCGCTGGTAAAGTTGAAATTGATATGGAAAAAGAGAAAGTAGATCTTATGTCGGTTTGTGCGCATAAAATCTACGGACCTAAAGGCGTTGGCGCGCTTTATGTACGACGTAAGCCGCGTATTCGTCTTGAAGCAATGATACATGGTGGTGGTCATGAGCGTGGTATGCGTTCGGGTACGCTACCAACACATCAGATTGTCGGCATGGGTGAATCCTTTCGTTTAGCGAAAGAAGAGTTAGCAGTTGATAATACTCACATGTTGGCTTTGCGTAACCGTTTGTGGGAAGGCCTGAAGGATATGGAAGAAGTTCATATTAATGGCTCATTTGTACAGCGTGTTCCTGCCAATCTGAATATTAGTTTTGCCTTTGTTGAAGGTGAGTCTTTATTGATGTCGCTGAAAGACTTAGCGGTATCTTCAGGCTCTGCGTGTACTTCAGCCAGTCTTGAGCCTTCTTACGTGTTACGCGCATTGGGCTTGAGTGATGAATTGGCGCATAGTTCTATTCGCTTCTCGTTTGGTCGTTTTTCGACTGAAGAAGAAATAGATCACGCGATCGGACAGCTTAAAACTGCAGTGAATAAGCTTCGAGAGTTATCACCATTGTGGGATATGTATAAAGACGGTGTGGATTTAAGCAAAGTTGAGTGGGCTCACCACTAAAATATTGCTGGCACTAATTGGAGAACGACATGGCTTATAGTGAAGAAGTACTCGAACATTACGAAAACCCACGTAATGTGGGTAAAATGGATGACAGCGATATTCATATTGGCACCGGTATGGTGGGCGCGCCCGCTTGTGGCGATGTGATGCGTCTGCAGATTAAGGTTAATGATGATGGTATTATCGAAGATGCTAAATTTAAGACCTATGGTTGCGGATCAGCTATCGCATCTAGCTCGCTTGTAACTGAGTGGGTAAAAGGCATGACGCTTGATCAAGCTGCTGCATTGAAAAATACACAGATTGCTGAGCAATTAGCACTGCCTCCTGTGAAAATTCATTGTTCAGTTTTGGCAGAAGATGCCATTAAAGCGGCCGTTGAGGATTATAAGAAAAAGCAGTCTGTTTAAAGGTCTGCTGTTGAATTAACTGGTTATACATATGTATAACCAGTGGGAAGAGATTATGGCAATTACAATGACACCTGCGGCCATCAAACATGTGGCTGGTTACATTCAAAAACGTGGCAGTGGCTTCGGTATTCGTGTCGCTGTGAGGACGTCTGGTTGCTCAGGTATGGCTTATGTGCTTGAATTTGTTGACCAGAAAGAGCCAGAAGATGAGACTTTTGAGATGGATGGTGGCGTGAAAATTGTCATTGATCCAAAAAGCCTGGCTTATCTGGATGGTACAGAGCTAGATTTTGTGAAAGAAGGCTTGAACGAAGGATTTGCATTTAATAATCCTAATGTGCGCAGCGAGTGTGGCTGTGGTGAAAGCTTTAACGTTTAGCTGTTAGTATTGAAATAACATGGATATTCAACAAGATTACTTTTCTTTTCTGGGTTTGCCGGAAAGTTATAATATTGATTTAGCGGCGCTTTCCAGTCGTTACAGAGAGTTGCAAAAAACACTCCACCCCGATCGTTTTGCTCATCTTTCTGAGCGAGAAAAAAGGTTGTCGGTTCAATATACAGCGTACCTTAATGAGGCTGTGACAGCGCTCAAATCTCCATTGAAGCGAGCGCAATATCTGCTTTTTTTACGCGGTATCGATACCGTTAGTGAAACCTCAGTTCATTTGGAGCCTGCTTTTCTCTATGAGCAAATGGAGCTTAGGGAAGACCTTGAAGATATTAAAAAGTCGGTCTCTCCTGAGAGTGCACTTGATAGCTTTGCGGACAAAGTAGCTCAGCAATTATCCGAATTCCAAAAAATATTTTCTGATTGTTATGCCGCGCGTGATGATGAGTCGCTTCAGTTAGCCGCGACTATCGTGCGTAAAATGCAGTTTATGGTCAAACTTCAGAAAGAGATTGAGCTGTTCGAATATGAGCTCGATTAACAGGTGAAGAAATAAATTATGGCGTTATTACAAATAGCCGAACCCGGTCAGAGCTCTTTACCGCATCAGCATCGTTTAGCTGTTGGTATTGATCTTGGGACGACTAATTCATTGGTTGCCAGTGTGCTCAGTGGAGAGTCGGTAACACTTCCAGATCATGATGGTAACCATCTTTTGCCTTCTGTTGTGCGTTATCTTGATACAGGCGATGTTGTTGTAGGTGCTGTGGCGCGCAGCTTTGCATCTGCAGATGCTCATAATACGATTGTTTCTGTAAAGCGTCTGATGGGGCGTGGTATTAAAGATGTAGCGGCTTTTGGTGAAATACTTCCCTATCAGTTTGAAGAAGACCAGGGTGGTATGCCTTTCATCAAAACGGTTGCAGGCTCTAAAAGTCCGGTAGAAGTTTCCGCTGATATTTTGAAAGTGCTTGTTCAGCGTGCTGAAGAAACCTTGCAAGGTGAACTCGTGGGTGCCGTTATTACAGTACCTGCTTATTTTGATGATGCGCAGCGTCAGGCAACTAAAGATGCTGCAACACTCGCTAATATTAAAGTGTTGAGATTGCTGAGTGAGCCAACAGCGGCGGCAGTTGCTTATGGGTTAGACCAGAAAGAAGACGGTGTTATTCTGGTTTATGACTTAGGCGGTGGAACCTTTGATGTGTCTGTTCTACATCTCAATAAAGGTGTTTTTGAAGTGCTGGCTACCGGCGGTGATAGTGCGCTCGGTGGCGATGATTTTGACAGGCTTGTGGCCGAGTGGTTGGCTGAGCAGGCTAATGTGATTACTGCAATGACGGCAGGTTTATCAAGACAATTGATGGAGCTGGCGCGTTCCGCAAAAGAGCAGTTAACGACAGCCGATCAGGCCTGGGTTAATCTGGATATTGCCGGTAAAGAAGTGCCTGTTACTATATCAAAAGCGCAATTTAATTCCCTGATAGAGGCGCTTGTTGATAAAACAGTACGCGCTTGTAAGCGTGTTGTCAGAGATGCTGGCTTATCGCTGGATGAGGTTCAGGATATTGTTATGGTGGGCGGCTCTACTCGTGTTCCTCTGGTGAGAGAGTGTGTAGAAAAATTATTCAAACGACCACTGCATGCAGATATTGATCCTGATCGTGTTGTCGCTATTGGTGCTGCTATTCAAGCTGATGTGCTGGCCGGCAATAAGCCTGATTCAGAAATGCTGTTACTTGATGTTTTGCCACTTTCTCTAGGGTTAGAAACCATGGGGGGGTTGGTTGAAAAAGTAATTCACAGGAATACATCGATTCCTGTAGCAAGAGCTCAGGAATTTACAACTTATCAGGACGGCCAAACAGCGATGGCTGTTCATATTCTGCAAGGTGAGCGTGAGTTAGTCGAAGATTGTCGCTCGCTTGCGCGCTTCGTTTTGCAGGGTATTCCACCTATGGTGGCCGGTGCTGCTAAAATTCGAGTGACTTTTCAGGTTGATGCTGATGGTCTTTTGAATGTTGAAGCGAAAGAATTGTCCACAGGTGTTGAAAGTAGTATTCAGGTTAAGCCCTCATACGGGCTCAGCGATACGCAAATTGCTGATATGCTGAAAGCTTCATACTCGTTTGCTGACGGTGATAAAGAGAAGCGTTTATTACGTGAGCAAATAGTGGATGCTGATCGTTTGGTAGCCGCGCTTGAGCAGGCGATTGTAGTTGATGGTCAGGCGCTATTGTCTGATGATGAGCGTGCATTGTTTGAGTCGGAAATGGCTTTACTCAAGACGGTTTGTGATACGTCGGATGCGCGCGCAATTGAATTAGGTGTCGAGCGTTTGGCTAAGGTGAGTGATGATTTTGCTTCGCGTCGAATGGATTTAAACATCCAGCGTGCGCTGCAGGGGCATAGCATTAAAGAAATTGAGGAGATTAGCTAAGTGCCACAGATTATATTTCTGCCCCATGAAGACTTATGCCCTGAAGGTAAAGTGATTGATGTTGAGCCAGGCGTGACGGTTTGTGATGCTGCGTTGGCGAATGGTATAGAGATAGAGCATGCGTGTGAGAAATCCTGTGCTTGTACTACTTGCCATGTATTGATTAGAGAGGGTTTTGATTCGCTTGATGATTCTGATGAGCTTGAGGACGATATGCTTGATAAGGCGTGGGGGCTTGAGCCTGATTCGCGTCTGAGTTGTCAGGCGTGTGTTGGAGATGCGGATTTAGTGGTCGAGATTCCTCGTTATACTATTAATCAGGTTTCTGAGCGTCATTAATAGGTATTAGGCGTAGTTTAAAGACGTAACTTGGAGGAGTAGCATCATGAGTCTTAGATGGGTTGATGTGCTTGATATTGCGATTGAATTGATTGAAAAGTATCCGGATGTTGATCCTTTAACGATCAGTTTTCCGGACTTGTATCAGAAAGTGATGGACCTGGATGAGTTTGATGATGACCCGGGTCGTTGCGGAGAAAAAATTCTGGAAGCGATTCAGATGGCCTGGATCGAAGAACAGGATTAATAAAAAGAAACAGCCCGGTTATACCGGGCTTTTTCTTTTTATAGTATGTGTCGCTTGTTGTTGGCTTCGCGTATAATGTCGCGTTTTTCAGAAATATCCTTTTTAGGGGAATGTATAGATGGCTATCGAACGTACACTATCAATTATCAAGCCTGATGCAGTGGCTAAGAACGTAATTGGTGAAATTGTATCCCGTTTTGAAAAATCGGGTTTGAAAGTTGTAGAAATGCAGCTAAAGCAGCTTACTAAAGAAGAAGCTGAGGGTTTTTATGCCGAGCATAAAGAGCGTCCTTTCTTTGCTGATTTGGTTGGTTTTATGATTTCTGGTCCTGTTGTTGTACAGGCATTAGAAGGCGAAAACGCAATTTTGACCAACCGTGAACTGATGGGCGCTACTAACCCTAAAGAAGCGGCTGCAGGAACTATTCGTGCTGATTTCGCTGAGTCTATTGACGCGAACGCTGTACATGGTTCAGATTCTGCTGAGTCAGCAGCGCGTGAAATTGCTTACTTCTTTAGTAAGTAATTCAAGTTTGTATGCAGGAGAGGTTGTCTCTTCTGCGTGCTTTAAAAATGATAGGTGTAATAATGACTGAATCCATCCACAAAACTAATCTGTTAGGGATGTGTCCTGATAAGCTGGAAGCTTTCTTCGCTGAACTGGGTGAAAAACGTTTTCGTGCAACTCAGGTATTGAAATGGATGCATCAGCTAGGCGCTGAAAATTTTGATGATATGACAAATATTAGTAAAGTTTTACGTGAAAAGCTAAAGCAGGTTGCTGAAATTCGTGAACCTGAAGTTGTTACGAGCGACGTTTCTAAAGATGGTACCCGCAAGTGGGTGATCCGTGTTGAGGGTGGCTCTTGTGTTGAAACTGTCTTGATTCCTGAAGGCGACAGAGCAACGCTGTGTATTTCATCTCAGGTGGGTTGTGCTCTGGATTGTAGTTTTTGTTCAACAGGAAAGCAGGGGTTCAATCGAAACCTGACAGCAGCAGAAATTATAGGGCAAGTACGTATTGCTATTAAATCGTTTGGGCCAATGGACCCGTCTAAGCCCCGGCGTGTGACAAACGTTGTTTTTATGGGTATGGGAGAGCCGTTGATGAACTTTGATAATGTTGTCAGCGGAATAAAATTAATGATGGAGGACAACGCCTACGGTCTTTCCAAGCGGCGTGTCACCTTGAGTACGGCTGGGGTTGTGCCCGGTATTGATAAGCTGATAGAAGAGACGGATGTATCACTAGCGATCTCTTTGCATGCGCCGAATGATGAGCTAAGAAGTCAGTTGGTGCCTATTAATAAAAAATATCCCATTGATGAATTGATTGCTGCTTGTAATCGTTATCTGGAAAAGCTTAATGATAAACGCGTTATTACAATAGAGTATGCGCTGATGGCAGGTATCAATGATCAGGTGTCTCAGGCGAGAGAGTTAGGACGGTTATTGAAGCGCGTGCCTTGTAAATTAAATTTAATACCGTTTAATCCTTTTCCTAACTCAGGATATGAAAGGCCTTCCGATGAGGCTATTCTTGCATTCAAACAAATTATGCTGAAAGCAGGTATCATGACGACGGTGCGCCGTACCCGTGGTGCTGAAATAGATGCTGCATGCGGTCAGTTGGTAGGTCAGGTTGAGGACCGAACCCGTCGCAGCCAGAAATATATACCTATTGTTCAAGAAAGCACGGTGTAGCGTATTAGTTTTGGCGAGTGCATAAATTTGTAGAGTGTATAATGAGGAGAGGTTGTAGGTGATTATAGCTCGTGTGTTGATAGGAGGCCTGATTGGGCTGCTTTTATCTGGATGTACCGGGCTGCAAACGGAATCCGAAGCTGTTAACAAAAATACAGTCTCTACTGAAGGTGCGTTACAGGCCTATACAACATTAGGCTTGCAATACCTTCAATCGGGCGATACAGCAAATGCAAAGTCTGCGGTACAGAAAGCATTAGATATCGACACTGATTATGCTCCTTCGTATAACGCATTGGCTTTGATTTTTCAGGTCGAAGATGAAGTTGTGCTTGCAGAGAAATACTATAAAAAAGCCATTGATTTAGCGCCAGACCTGGCCATGTTCCATAATAATTACGGCGCTTTTTTATTTACGCAGGAGCGTTATCAGGAAGCTTGTGTTGAACTAGCAAAAGCAACGGAAGATCCTTTTTATAATAATAGAGCGCAAACATTTGAGAATTTAGGACGTTGCTATGAGCAGATAGGTCGTAGTGATGTTGCTATCCATGCATTTGAACGATCATTAAAAACAGGCGGTATGCGCCCTCTCGCATTAGTGGAATTGGCAGATCTCTATTTGTCGCTTGGTAATATCCCAAAGGCTGAGGAGTACTTTACGCAGTTTACTGAGCTTGCTAATAGTAAGCAGGTTAATCATTCTGCAAAAAGCTTATGGGTTGGGATTCGGCTTGCGAGAGAGAATAATAAAGTGTCCTTGGCAATAACTTATACTTTACTGTTAAAAAATCTTTATCCTGAATCTGATGAATATAAGCAATATAAGGAGTCAGCTAGGTGAGTAGTATGCCCGATGATAGTCTTGTTCAAAACGAAAACCAATCTATCGGAGAGCGCCTGAGGATTTCACGTGAATCGCAAGCGTTCAGTCAGCAAGCGATTGCTGATGAATTACATCTGCCTGTCCGCTACATTCAGTGGCTAGAGGAAGGTGCTTTCGAAAAACTGCCAAGTTTAGTTTTTGCCAGAGGTTATATACGTTCTTACGCAAAAATTGTCGGAATTGATGGTGCCTTATTAATTGATATATTTAATCAACAATATGGCATGTCAGATAAAAGAGAATCGATTAGGTCGGTTTCAAAGATGCAGCAGCAAGTGAAATTGGGCGACCCCGTTATGCGGTGGGCAAGTTGGATTTTTCTGATAGCTATTATCGCTATTGTCGGATGGTGGTGGAAAACTCAATATAGCTTAGCTCCGATCGATGAAATTAAATCGATCGTTTCAAGCGTTGAAGTAGAAACCGCTAATGATAATAGTCTGGCGTTGCCAATATTGGATGACTCGTCTGCTGATGCCACTTCAGACGCTGCAATTGAGCCTGCAGCAACTGATGAGCCTCAAGATCTATCTGATGCTGAAATAGCTAGACTGCAGAGCGCGTTGGACTCTGCTCCCGAAACAGAAGTTGCGCTTCAGAGCCCTGTCGAATCATCAGCTGGTGAAGATGATGCTACTCAGAGTTCTTTGATCGAGCGGCTAACCATCACGTTTAACGATGACTGCTGGCTCACCGTAAAGGATGCCGATGGTCAGACGTTATTCAAAAATATACGTAAAAGCGGTGAGTCGTTGAAACTTTCGGGTAAAGAGCCGTTAAGTTTATTGATTGGCCGTGTTTCTGCCATCGATGAGCTTTCGTATAATGGCAATACGGTTGATTTGGCGCCCTATAATATTAAAAATGTAGCGAAATTAACCCTCCCTCTGAATTGAAATTATTAGAAGAGAGTACAAAGTTTGGCAAAAGTTAAAGCCATCCGTGGGATGAATGATATCCTGCCTGATGTTACGCCTGTTTGGCAGTATCTCGAACGTGAAGTCAGAGCTGTGCTATCTAGTTATGGATATAGCGAAATCCGTATGCCAATTGTTGAGCAAACGGAGCTTTTCAAGAGATCGATCGGTGAAGTGACCGATATTGTCGAAAAAGAAATGTACACTTTCGAAGATCGTAATGGAGAGAGCCTGACACTGCGTCCTGAAGGTACCGCTGGTTGCGTGCGAGCCGGCGAAGAGCATGGTCTGTTATTTAATCAGACTCAGCGTTTCTGGTATCAGGGGCCGATGTTTCGGTATGAAAAACCACAAAAAGGTCGCTATCGTCAATTTCATCAAATCGGTGTAGAGACTTTCGGCATGTCGGCGTCAGATATTGATGCAGAAGTCATTATGTTGAGTGCTCGTTTGTGGAAGAACCTGGGTATACTTGATGCTGTTACGCTGCAGTTGAATTCTCTGGGTAGTAACGAAAGTAGGCTTAAATATAAAGAAGATTTGGTGGCCTATCTTACGCAGTATTTTGACCAACTGGATGAAGATAGTCGTAAACGTCTGGATAGCAATCCATTACGTATACTGGATAGTAAGAGTGAAGCTACTCAGGCCATTTTAATCGATGCGCCGGTATTATCAGATTATCTGGATGCTGAATCTGAAGAACACTTTACGAGACTGACAGGTTTATTGGATCATGCAGGTATCAAGTATGAGATCAATCCTCGCTTGGTTCGTGGCTTAGATTATTATTGTAAAACAGTATTCGAGTGGGTGACCGATAAGTTGGGTGCTCAGGGGACTGTGTGCGCCGGTGGCCGATATGATGGGTTGGTTCAACAGCTAGGCGGGAAAGCGACGCCTGCTGTTGGTTTCGCTATGGGGGTTGAGCGTCTGGTGTTGTTGTTGGAAACGCTGAATGTTATCCCTGAGACTGAAAAAATATCGTTTGATTTGTATGTTGCTGCTGAAACAAAAGAGTCACAGGCTAGCGTTATGCAATGTAGTGAGATGTTACGTGATAGTGTTCCTGGACTACGTGTAAGAAGTCATTGTTCCGGTTTGAAAAACATCAATGCTAAAGCCCGTCAGACAGGTGCCCGACTTATTTTGTTGTTGCAAAGCAACGAAGCAGGTGTGGTTGGGACCTTATGGAATGAAGCGGAGTCATTCACGCAAATTCCGTTGAATGAATTATCATCGGTAGTTGCTGAACAATGGCAAATAGTTAAGCAGAGTTAACCGGCCTTAGTTATGGATTTGGAGAAGTATTGTGTCTGAGATGCGAACAGAAGAAGAACAGGTTGAAGCGTTAAAGGGCTGGTGGAAAGAGAATGGTAAGTCTCTGGTCATTATGATTGCTATTGCATTAAGCGCTGTGTTTGGTTGGAAGACCTGGCAGCAGAAGCAATTGACTGATGCAGAAACTGCATCAATAACCTACCAGAATTTGCTGGATGCTGTTTCTGCAACCGTCGGAAAAGATAGTGCGGATCAAGTGGCAACAAGTCAGCATCTTGGATCGTTACTTAAAGCGGAACATGAGTCAACTGAATATGCTCGGTTTGCAGCCTTATTAATGGCTCGTATAGATGTTGATCAAGAAAAATATTCTGAGGCGCTTCAAGAGCTTGATTGGGTATTGGCTCATAAACCTTCAGCTGAGATGCAGAATATAGTGCTGCTCCGTAAAGCACGTATTTATCAGGCAATGGGAGAGTTTGAAAAAGGCTTGAGCGTTGTAGTGGAGCTTAAGGGAAAAGAATTTAGTGCTAGCGCCTCTGAGTTAAAAGGCGATCTATTGCTTGCCTCAGGGAAGAATGTTGAAGCACGACGTGCGTATCAGCAGGCTATAGAGTTGTCTGGTAATGCAGAGAAAAATCCTTTGCTAACAATGAAGTTAGAAGACTTAGCTACTTCTGAAGAGGGATAGAACATGTTACGTCAGATTACGTCTGTTGCCTTATTTTCAATTTTTTTATCCGGTTGTGGTCTTTGGAGTGGTTCTGATGAAGTCGAACCTAACGCGTTAGTCGAGTTTGTACCGGATAAGCAGGTGGTTGTTAAATGGTCTGCTGATGTCGGTAGTGGCTTAGGCAAAAAATTCCATCAGATGGTGCCTGCTATTAGTGGTGAGCATATTTTTGCGCCCTCTGTTGATGGTACCGTTTCTTCCTTTTATCTTGCTGACGGATCGAAGGTTTGGTCGGTGGATTTAGACGTTGCGTTACTAGCGGGTGTCGGTTCGGGTGATAATAAGCTTGTTGTTACTACCGAAAATGGTGTTGTGATTTGTCTTGACGCTAAAACAGGTGCTGAGCTTTGGCGCAAGCAATTATCTTCAGAGGTGGTTGCTGAGCCGCAATTGAATAATAAGCTAGTCGTTGTGCAATTGATCAATGGAAAAATTGTAGCTCTTGACTCGTCTAATGGAAATCAGCGTTGGGTTTTCGACAGTATTGCTCCTCGGTTGACATTACGTGGTACCAGTTCTCCTTTAGTTGCAGCGGATGTTACGCTTGCGGGGTTGGATAACGGCAAATTTGTTGCATTAGATAATGAAACAGGTGCTTTGTTGTGGGAGCAGACCGTATCGTTGGCTGAAGGGCGCTCAGAGCTTGAGCGAATGACGGATGTAGATGGTCGGCCGCTACTGTTTGAAAACGTTATTTATATTCCTGGCTTTCAGGGAAATATCGTTGCCATTAATCCATTTAATGCACAAACTCTCTGGGCTAAGAAAATTTCAAGCTATCATAGTTTGGCCGCAGGTTTTGGCAATATCTACGTAAGCGAAGTGAATGATCATATTCAGGCATTAGATACGCGTAGTGCAGCTAGTGTGTGGAAGCAAGATCAGTTAGAGAATCGTCAAATTACAGCACCTGCTGTGATTGGTAATGCGGTCGCGGTAGGCGATAGCGAAGGATATATTCATTTTCTATCACAAATAGACGGTCATTTTGTAGCACGATTCAATTCGGGCTCCCGTCTTTTGGGTGATATGAAAGTTAAGGATAATATTCTGTATGTATTGACAGACGCGGGTCGTCTTTTTGCGCTGACATTGAACTGATCAGCCGTTTTAATTCAAGCAGCTTCCTATATATTGTGGGCGGCTGCTCTTCTATTTTTGGTAATTCGTAATGCTACCCGTTATTGCACTGGTTGGTCGTCCCAACGTTGGAAAATCTACATTATTTAATCGCATGACAAACACCCGCGATGCGCTGGTTGCTGATATGCCGGGTGTGACACGTGATCGAAAATATGGAGAGGGTAAAGTTGGCGAGCAATCTTATATTGTTATCGATACTGGCGGCATCAGCGGTGATGAGAAAGGCATTGATCATGAAATGGCTAGTCAATCTCTCCAGGCCATAGAAGATGCTGATGTCGTTTTCTTTATGGTGGATGGGCGCGCGGGTCTGATGCCTGCTGATGCGCTTATAGCGGACTATCTGAGACGTACCGAAAAAACGATTTATTTGGTTGTGAACAAGACAGATGGGATTGATCCTGATGTTGCTATGTCTGACTTTCATACCTTGGGTCTTGGTGAGCCTATTCCGGTTGCAGCCGCACATAACCGCGGGGTTACCGTGCTTACTGAGTACTGCTTATCTGGATTTGAAGAGGATGAAGAGCCAGGCGATGAGGAAGAGCGTAGAGTTCGTATCGCAATCGTAGGTCGTCCGAATGTGGGTAAGTCGACGCTTGTGAACCGTTTGTTAGGTGAAGAGCGTGTTATCGTTTTTGATGAAGCGGGAACGACCCGTGACAGCATATATATACCTTATGAGCGAGATGGTAAGCCTTATACGCTTATCGATACGGCAGGCGTAAGACGTAGAAAGAATATTACAGAAGTAGTGGAAAAATTCTCGATCATTAAAACACTGCAATCTATTAAAGATGCGAATGTCGTCGTTCTTGTTATCGATGCAAGGCAGGGGCTGACTGATCAGGATCTTCATATGCTCGGTTTCATTATGGAGACTGGCCGTGCTTTGGTTATTGCTCTCAATAAATGGGATGGAATGACCGAGGAGGAGAAGAAAGAGATTAAGGAGCAGATTCGTCGCCGTTTGGATTTTGCCGGCTTTGCGCGTTTTCATTTCATCTCCGCGTTATATGGTAGTGGTGTAGGTGAAATGTATGGTTCAGTTAATGAAGCTTACGAAAGTGCTATGGCTAAATGGCCAACTAATCGTTTAACGCTTTTACTTGAAGATATTGTAGCGGACCATCAGCCGCCTCAAGTTGGCGGGCATCGTATTAAGTTGCGTTATGCGCATCAGGGGGGGTCAAATCCTCCGATTATCGTTGTCCATGGTAATAGGACAGATCACTTACCAGAATCGTATAAACGTTATTTGAAAAATAAATTTATTAAAATACTTAAAATTCACGGAACGCCTGTTAGATTTGAGTTCAAAACCGGCGAGAATCCTTTTGCTGGAAAACATAACTCGTTAACGCCAAGGCAGCAAAGGAAAAAGGTACGTTTTCAAACACATGTTAAAACTTTAAAAAAGAAAGCCCGTAAAAAATAACACGGGTATTAAATACAGATGATCGATGGGGAAAGCTTTAGTATCAGGCTGATACTGCTTCCCTATCGATAGTTATGTTTGTATAAGGCGGTCTCGACCTCGTTTGTCTCGTTGTATAAAGTAAGCTGGGCAGCAATATCTGGTCTATTGAGGTTGATGTTTGTTGTTCTTGTAGGGCTGTACTTATATTTTTAGACTAAATCAAAATAGACTATCAAGTATTGCTTTCATTTTTTCTCTACAGCAGTCTGTGTTCCGAGCAAATTGACTTTTCTCTATATATTCGTTTATTTGTACTTAATCCGCCTGTTCAGGTTTTATTGTTACGCATTTGATCCCAGTAATTCTTTAGAAAATCATCTGATAATACGATTTAGAATCGTGTTATTACGGTATCCACGTATATCAGTATGAAAGCAGACTTCAGGGGTGTCTCCTTGGTGTCATCTGCAGTGAAGTCTCCATGTCTTGATTCCCTCCGATTGAACGAAAAAAACACATCCAGATATTAATCAAGTTACGTTGTCTTTATTGGCCACGATGAGTGCTTACTAGGCACCGTTGTATTAACGAATAACGCGATGGCGTAAGGCGGAGATTTTAAGCAGGTCAGTTCTGCTCTTCGTAAATGCCAAGATGAGGCGACTCCAGGTGAAATGAAAATTTACAAAGCTTATGTATGTATCCGGTTGGTTCTTCAGCGACTGCTGTTGTGGTTGTAGCGTCATGAGCTGTGTATGTGCTTGAGGGATGTGTTGCTGAGATTGTCTGTGTGATTGCTAATGATGCGTCATTATCGTAAAACTGAGTAATGTAGGCGTCGAAAATTGAATCAGCTTATCTTTGTCCGTTTGTGTATGGCTTACATATAAGCGTGGTGTTCAGTGTGTTTACGATATTATGAGGGCTAACTGTGAAAATGCTTAGCTTAGGCTGTTTTGCTTTTACTTCCGGTAAGTAAGATGGTTTTATTCTTCGCACAAAGATTCCCCCGCTAGTGTTGGTTTTCCTGTCAGCTTAGAAGTCAAAATAGGGCAAAGTGAATTGTTTTCATAAAAATATGACTTTTAT
>NZ_LJSI01000036.1 GCF_001305295.1 Neptunomonas antarctica | reverse complement strand
AATAAAATAATTTTTAATAATAAATTTGCTAATCACACAAAATTGTAGGTGTTAATTAATATCCTTATAATACAATATACTAACTATGACTCAAGTCAACTTATCCTTGTATTTTATATGGATATTATGGTGTTTTTCTGGAAAGCACATAAATCATGAAGAGCATAACAAATGAAAAGCACACGGCTGTCGCACGTACTCTATGGGCGCTGTCTGGAGTTAGAAGCCGAAAGTTGGATATCGGGAAGCAACCATTTGATAGCGAAGGGAAGGCAATTCGCACAGTACCAGAACATATAAAAAAACCGAGCAGTATTAACTGCTCGGTTATAATTCAATATACAGGGACACCTGAAGGGGGTAAGGCACCCTGCCTAGTGAAACCAACTTTATTAGAACTTAAGACGAATACCGGCCAGGTAACCCAGATCTACGTTATCGCCATCAGTGTCACCAATCTCAGCAAAAAGTCTGACGTTTTTCTGCGCTGGAAACTTATAAGTTACATTGGTGTACCAACCAAAAGTATCGGTATCAACCGATGCAGCCGTTTCTTTAACACTGACTAAACCAATAGCCATCTTTGTTGTAGCCGCTACTTTAAAAGTGGTTGCCACATTAATTAATTTATATTCATTGTTATCCTGATCTTCCTGAACGCTGTAATCTGCTGCAATAGTAGCCATACCCAGATCATAAGAAGCGCTTAGACCCCAAACAGTGAAGTCATCTGAGAAATCAGAATAATCCTGATAAGCAGCCGCCATTTTAACGCCCGCGACTTCAGTCGCTACTAACATGTCAAAACCTTCACCGTCAGTAGAACTAGAAGCACCGTCAGCAGATATTTCAGTTGATACGATGAAAGTCAGGTTATCCATAACAACATCCATACGCACAACATCGTTACCGCTGGTTTCCGTTTTATCAAAAGCATCATCTTTAATGGGTTTTGCTATGCTTTCGTAAGCTTCTTCAATACCAAAGCTATCGACTGCGAAGTTTTGCTTACCAATCGATACCGATACATTGTTATATTTTAAACCCAGGTAGGCTTCTTCCAGCTTATCACCTGATTGTTCACCCTCAGCCGCATCTTTGAAACCAAAATCCAACTGCCCGAATGCTGACATACCATCTTGCAGGTCATAAGTGATGCGGTTTTTGATTTCTAAGTCATCAAATTCAACATCGGCCTTATTGCCGTCACCTGCTTTCTGACGAAGCTGAATCTGCCAGTCACCTTTAATATCATATTTAAGGCCTTTAGCATCGTATACAGTAGCAGCGTTAACAGAAGTGGCGGCAACTACAGCAATAGCAGCAGATAAAATCAGCTTTTTCATTTATTTCTCCAATTAAAAAAAGTTTAAATTCATTTAAAATAAGCAAAATAATACCCGCCCATCAAATAGACGGGATTAAAATGTCGTGATTTATTTAAAAAAGTGTATTAGTTACTGATTAACTTTTAACCATTTAATAAAAGCTTTCTGCGTTTTTATATCAGCTTGCGTATACCAATATTTGAGCATTCCCTCAGGTATATTATTCGAATCTACTGTATTTACTCCAGAATCATCTAATGAAACTGAATGGATAATACTACCGGTGGACGAATTATTACCTGAAGGATTATTATTTGGATATCTTTCTTTCGAAAGGCTAGAAAGCGCAGCAGGAGATGCTGAATTATTAAAGCGCGACAGTTCGCGCTCATAATCTCTTGAGAACTGAATACCCTCTTTCTTCAATTCATCTGACGTAAAAGAAAAAGCAACATTAGCTTTCTGGTCAAACAACTTCCAATTCATCTGCTTGTTGAAATCATCTAGTTCTTTATATGTTGACAATTTTGGAGCGCTGAGTTGCAGCATGGCATTATCAGCTTTGAAAACAATAATTTGTGTCGATGTCTTTTCGATCTCGAAATCACCGTCTTTACTGATCTCAGCTGTATACTGCGCCACCAGTTGATGGGTGCCATTTTCTAAGTGAATAGAATTTTGACCATCTAGGAAATTCCCACTTTTAATCTCATGACCATTGATAGCTAATAACGAAACACCTTCCCCAGAATATAACGTAATATCTGCATTAACATTAACGGCCACAGATATCAAAGAGATCAACAAACAGCTTTTAGTCAGACTCATTTACAATACTGCCTCAATAATAGGTAAATATAAATATTAAAATACGTAGCAGTAATTATTGAAATTACTGCTCGTATTTAAATATTGTGAGCATCCTAACGTTCAAATATTACTAAAATGTTTCGTAAATATTAAATTTAATATTTTAAGGAACTTAATTTCATAATTGTTCATTAATCAATCAATTCAATCTTTTAGAATTAAGATTAATACATATTCAATACAGGTTTTAATGAAGGTTTTGCATACCATCACGATAATGTAATCGAGCAGACTTGTAGAACGCTTTATTGCACCTATAGCCCGGCAACAGAGATACTTTTTCTCAGTAATATAATGCAACATCAGCGAAGCTTTTCAGTATTTGCTTCCGTGTATTCAATGACAGAGAACTTGCAGGAGACGTATTGCAAGAGACCTTTAACAGGTATGAGCCAACGCTCAACAACATCAAGCTTATATCTTGTGCTTATAACCTCAGCTAAATAGCAACCTAGCCCCGTCGTGATATTGAACTTTGGTTGATTGCAGGTGACAAACTAACTGTGTCCTTAGGCCTACTGACAAGAGCTGAATGAATAACAGCAGACACCACATTTCAGGATACTTTGTTACCCATAGATCTAGCTCTACAAACTATGGCTGCGACACTCGCGCTATCTGATGAGCCCCTTGGTGGCTTGCCAACAGGACAACCCACAGGCACGGTACTCGTAACCGCTACTGTACAGGCGATTTAACGTAAGGAGATCATGCAAATGAACCGTCGTAACTTTTTAATACAAGGTGTAACCGCTCTTTCGTTAGCGCGCTTATCCATGGTGTCAGGGCCGGCTATCGCCAGCGGCAATGAAACGTTCGAAATAACACGTACAGAACAAGAGTGGCGTGAATTATTAAGCGATATGGAATTTAAGGTCTTGCGCCAGGAAGCCACAGAGCGTTCGGGCACCAGCCCATTATTGATGGAAAAACGCGCGGGTGTGTATCATTGTAAGGGATGTGATTTAGCGCTATACGATGCTAAAACCAAGTACGAAAGCGGCACCGGCTGGCCGAGTTTTTCTCAAAGCTTGCCTAAAGCCATTGGTACAAAAGAAGACAACACCCTTTTCTCAACGCGCATCGAAGCTCACTGCCGCCGCTGCGGAGGTCATTTAGGCCATATCTTTGATGATGGCCCCGCACCTACCGGTAAGCGTCATTGCTTAAACGGCGTTTCATTAGTATTCAAGGCGGCGTAATATTGATAAATATTCACCTTTGTCGATTTTATTTTAAAACCGTATAGAAGTTACGAAAAAGCCTCACCTATTTATTATATAGAGTGAGGCTTTTTATTACTTAATAGATATAATCTATTATTTTGTAACAGTATTATTATATTATATTTATTACAACATCAACATTTCCGCGCGTGGCGTTGGAGTATGGGCACACCTGATGTGCTTTCTCAACCAGTGCCGTTGCTGCCGTATTATCCATACCCGGCACGCTGACATTTAATACCACGCTAATAGCAAAACCGACGCCTTTCGGATTTTCACCAATACCGACATGAGCATTGATAGAAAGATCGGCAGGCAGGCTGATCTTGTCTGCCGCTGCCACATGCTTCATCGCGCCGATAAAGCATGCGGAATAGCCAGCAGCAAACAGTTGTTCTGGATTAGTGCCTGCTCCATCATTACCACCCAACGCTTTTGGCGTTGAAAGCGTTACGGAAAGTTTGTTATCAGAAGACGTGGATTGACCTTCACGGCCGCCTGTTGTTGTCGCTTCAGCAGTATAAATTGCTTTCATTATCAAACTCCCTTCTTTGGTAAACAATTAAGGCTATCATACGCCCCTATTAGGTATTGCAATAATGGATTAATTTTAGAAAACTGATGATGCAGTGCCAGAAGGCATGGAAGCTTGCTCTGCCGGCACGTGCGTTGGAAAACGAATAACAAAGCGACAACCTCCCTCTTCTGGTGTTTCAGTTCGTATAGAGCCTGACATTAACTGAGTCACCCATTGGTGCACAAGATGAAGTCCCAACCCTGTACTGCCATCACTCCGGTTGCTGGTAACAAACGGGTCAAAAATCGTATCCAGAATGTCGAGTTCAATGCCACTACCGTTATCGGTCACCGTCAATTCCACCTGACTCTCTACCACCCGGGCAGCGAGCACTATCCTCGCTCCTCTGCGTTGATCCAAACCGTGGATCATTGCATTGTCTATTAGATTTTGTAAAATTTGCGACAGTATCCCAGGATAACCACAGAGAGTGATTGGTTTTTCGCTATGGAAGACGGCATCAACTCCGGCAGTTTTCAGCCGTGAATGCAGGGACAGTAACAGATCATCAACCACCTGTTTGAGCTGAAATTTTACTATATCTTCACTGACACGGTCGATCGCCAGACGTTTAAACCGCTTCACTAAATTTGCCGAGCGGTTCAGGTTACTTTCTGCCAACACTATTCCCTGCTCTGCATTACTCAGATAGTCATCCAGCATCTTACGGGTCAACCCTTCCTCTATTGCCCTGCTCAGTACAGCCAAACGTTCATGCTGACTGGTAATGGCAATCAGCGCTCCACCGATCGGCGTATTTAACTCATGCGCCACGCCTGCAACCATCATTCCTAATGAGGAAAGTTTGCGTGATTCCACGAGGTCATCCTGCAACATTTGCTGCTGTTCCAATGTACGGCCCAACGTTTCATTGACGCTAGACAACTCCGCTTTTTCATTCGCTAACTGCTGATTCAACTTCAACAACGACAGCCGAAACCTATAGTCACGTCTAAGTAGCGCGCCGTTGAATAAAAAAAACATCAACGCCAAAAAAATGGTCGGGATCAGCGCATCCCTCTTATTTTCCCACATTACAGTAGCTGGCGTTTCTGTCATCAGGTAGACGCGACTTTGCTTATCATCTATATCGGTATGACTGAGGTTGATGCGCTGATAACTGACCAGCGTATTATTATAGTGCATGTCAATCTGAGTGGGGTTTTTAAGCATTGATTGCCACAGATCAGGTTGCTGTTTTTGCAGGTTATTATCTGGCTGCTGCAAGTCTCGACCCCACTGCATAGAAGACATCGGATTTACAATCCAGTAGCCTTCACTATCCACCAGAGTTATACGCATCGTACTACTATTGAGTGCACGAATCCGTGCCAGCAATTCATTTAGATGGTAGTTAATCAGTAATAGTCCTTTTACCAGCCCGTCTCCCTCTCCGGTCCGGATGCCAGCGCGCACCGTCGGGTCATAGGGCTCGACTACACGACCATGCTCTATATTCAGATCAATCGAGGAGATATAAACCTC
Organism: Neptunomonas antarctica; assembly: GCF_001305295.1. Taxonomy (GTDB): domain Bacteria; phylum Pseudomonadota; class Gammaproteobacteria; order Pseudomonadales; family Balneatricaceae; genus Neptunomonas; species Neptunomonas antarctica. The sequence goes on along the minus strand of NZ_LJSI01000036.1, from coordinate 111,405 downwards.
TGATGGAGGCATCTGTAATGCATTGATAACGTAGTAGCGGTTACTTTTATCCTGCAAAGACGATACAGACCACGCCATTTTATCATCAGATGACTCTGTCCAATCAACCCGTGCACGCTCCATCCCGCTGCTATCTAGCCAACGCACCTGTTGAAGATCCCCGACAGCGATACCAAACTCAATAAACAGATCGTTTACGGCAGCAATATCGACCGTTGGCCGATTCACTGATAACTCTTTCTGTAGAGCTCGATTCTTGTAAAGCAAGTTTGCCAGGTTAGTAATATTTCCCAGTTCTCGGTGAAGTAACGCCATGGCTTCGATTTGCTGATTTTCCTGCTGGCGCATCAGATTGCTGACTTTCTGCTGCAGCAGCGTCTGATAAACCAACACGCTAACCAGTACCACACCACACAGCATGACGACTGCCAGTAGCTGTACATTTTTACGTAAGCGCTGCAGACTTTTCTCTATCCTATGCATGATCTGTCACCCTCTACGCACAAGATAGCTCCGGTTTAAGCCAGTCGATCAGGACGTTAAGAGGCATCGGTTTGGCAAATAGGTACCCTTGTCCCTGCAAACAGCCTTTGCCTATCAGTTGCTCGCATTCTGTCTCGGTTTCAATCCCTTCCGCAACAATCATAAAGCCAAATTTCTCACCCAATTGCAGCACCATATCAACCACATGCGAGCCAGCCTGATCTTCATCCAACATCGCTGATACAAAGGAACGATCTACCTTCAGCGTGGTAGCCGATAGCTTGGTAACATGCGCAAGCGATGAGTAACCCGTGCCAAAATCATCGATACTAACCCCCATCCCCAACTCAACAAATCGATGAAGTAGCGGATTAATCTTTTCATAATCCTCCATTGCCTGCGACTCGGTAATCTCAATATCAAGCAGCACCGGATCAATCCGCCCGCTGCTAACGGCGTTAAAAATAGTCGCTACATACTGGCCGTTCATTAGATCTGCACAGGTCGCATTAAATGAAATGGGTAGCGCAATACCTGCAGCCTGTAGTGCTTCAATTGCTACAAAGGTCATTTCCAGCACCTCTGTGTCGATCCGGCTAATTAAACCCGATGTTTCAGCAAGAGGAATAAACTGATCTGGAGGGACAAAACTACCATCCGGACGCTGCCAGCGTAGCAACGCTTCAAAGCCGACTACCTGACGGCTAACCAGATGCACTTTAGGCTGCAGCACCAGAAACATATCACGGTTCTGTATCGCGACCTGTAATTCCCTTAACAACTGATGGCGGGAGGTAATCTGTTCCAGCATAACCGGCTGATAGCTCATAACCCGTTTGTGCTGCTGACCTGCCTGATAAATCACCGCTTCTGCCAGATGCACAATTCTCTCGGCTTCTTCTTCAGCCAATAGCTCCAGATCAACCCGTGCCACGGTCAGATGCAGATAGTGATCCAGACCATCAATATTAATACACTGATCGGCCAACTTATTTAAGCACTCTTCATCCGGAGCATTGTTATGCGTCAGTAGTGCGAACGAATGATCATCAGTACGAGCAATCGCATAGCATTGTGGACAGGCAAGCATCAGATTCTGACAAAGTTGCGTTAACAATTGCCGGGCATGAATATTACCGATGGTAATTTCCATCTCTTTGCAGTGTTTAACGTCCACCATGATCATGATGCCACTGGAGCGCTCCGTCGTTTTCATTATATTAAGCTCACGCAGTAGCCAGTTACGATTGTGAATCTGCAACTCCTGATCCTTGTAGGCCAAATCGCCGAGACGATTCGTCAACGCCACATTGGTAAATCCACTACGTATATTCTCACTAAAAACCTTCAGTAAATTTAGATTATTCTTATCGAGTGGTTGCTCAGAATCGACTATCATCATGTATCGCTGCCGATGATGGTCAAGTGCTGAGGTATCAAAATAGAGTACATTGAAGCCGGGATAGAACTGATGCTGCTCAGTTGCCACTGCCTTGCGAAGCGCAGCAGAAACTATATCCGCCTTTGTATCACAGCCCTGTGCTAAAAAACCTTCGATGCTGCCATCAAACTCGCCATACGTGCCGCTGGTAGCAATAACCTCTGCCTGTAACGGATCATCGTTATTATTATCTGCAGCACAGAGAATACCACCGCCACAGGAGACACCGATAATTCGACCGATCTCCTCTAACACGGTATGCCCAAATTCAACCAAATTCTGTTTACTGGTGATCGCACGAGCGGCATCAACAACCATCATCAGGCCCTTACGCGCCTGATGAAGCTCATAAATTGACTGGTAAGTACGAATATGGCTGGCCACAATAGTCTGTAACTTATCGCTGGTCAGGTCGGATTTACACCAGTACTCATCAATATCGTAACGCTGCATAACATCTTGACGGGGGATCATTCCTGGCTGTCCTGTGAGCAGAATAATCCGCACCACAGAATCGCCTAACACTTCACGGATGGTATCTACCAGACGCAAACCGGCATCATCAGTCTCCATCACAACATCCAGCAGAATGACATTAATATCGTTATGACGCGCCAGAACCGCCGCCGCTCCCGTAGCCGAATTAGCCGTTAGTACTTGCAGCGGGCGCTGCATCACCTTCAAATCACGCAAACTGTAGAGCAATGTATCCTGATAGTTCTGATCATCCTCCACACTCAGAATTTTCCATGCAGGTAACGACACACTATGAGAATCGCTTGTATTCGATTCGTTGACGAATTCAAACAAATCACTATTAGTCATAAAAACGCATCCATATTAACCCTTATTGTTATTCGCTAATATAATGATCAAGATCAATGTTTTAAAAATATAATTCAGTATAGATCAAAAAATAAATTTGAACTCGAAATAAACAATTATCTGAATTGCACGCGTTCATTCAGTTTGTAGGGAGGGTATCTGGATACTAAAAAAGTCATCAGAAATCAGGGGATGGGATGGGAATGCTCAACAGCAAAACCTATAAGAGAAGTGATGGGATAACCGTGCAAAATGAACCGTTATTAAGCGGAAATGGAAAATACACAGGCATAGTTAAACTTGAGTGACTACAGACGGCCAAAACTTCGTTTTGACCGCCCCCAATACATTTCATTAATCGGGCGCATACTCGCCACCCTTCTTAAATTTTATGCGGACTTGGGGTTTGCACCGAATTTGTTTTCTTCGCGGCTATCCTGGGCCAGGAAAACGATCAAGACGATAGCACCCAAAAGAGGAATAAATGCTATCAGCTGCCACCAGCCAGTCCTACCCGTATCGTGCAAGCGTCTTGCGGCAATACTTATGCTTGGTATAAGCATTCCCAGCGCATATAGAGATGAAAGAAGCATAGTCCCAATGAATGAATCAATTACAGTCAAAATCGCATAAAAAATCATATAGAAAAGAATAAACATCCAATACTCTTTCCGCCGTGCTCTGCCAGTAAAATCTGCGTACTTTTTAAGCGCCCCTGTAAAATATTCCATTTCAACTCCTTGTTGTTTAATGATTTTGACCACGATTTTACGTCTCAAATGCCGAACCAGCAGAATAAGCCCACTACCGTAAACTAATTTCATCAAAATAACAGCTAAGCGATGCCAGAGTTATCTTCTGAAGCATAAAGAGTGATATATGGAGAGAACTTAAACAGAACGTGCTTTTTAAGCTATTCCTCTTGAAAATCGCCGTAACTTGTAGAGTTACTCGGCCCAAAAAAACAGCCTAACAATGATTTTACGATGGTATAAATTTATAATACTCAGCCAGACCAGCTAGTATGTTGGTGGTAGCAACAGACGTAAGAATAAGCCCCATGACCCGGCTTATGACGCTCGCACCACTATTACCAACAAGCCTATGAATAAAACCAGCCAGTATCATTAGTACGTAAACTAATATCAAAACAGACAACATAACTAACGCTGTTTGCATTTGTTCCCAAACAGTAAATACAGAGTTTTTTGTTAATAACACTGCCGCCAACATCGCCCCCGGGCTTGCAATTGAAGGTACTGCGAGTGGAAAAATGGCGGTTTCCTTATGGGAATTTTGTAATAATTTTATCTCTTCATCTGGTTTACTATCACCAAATATCATATTCAGCGCGAATAAAAATAAAACAATCCCACCCGATATTTGAAATGCGGGAAGCGGAATGGACAATGCATTCAACAATAACTCGCCGCCCACTATAAAAAACAACAACACAAACGCCGATACGATCGTTGCAAGCAAAGCAACACGACGTTTTGTTTTTTGATCGTATTTATCGGTTACGGCTATGAAGACCGGTATGGTGCCAATCGGGTCAATAACTGCAAAAAAGGTTATGAAAACAGCGATATAATCTATCATTTACTATTTATTCCATAATGATGATGACCTGAAAGCACTCGTCATTAAGAGCCTTTTCGCCATTAGATCAAGAGTCTGGCAGATCTTGATTTAAAGATTAAATAAACGCTGATAAGTTCATTATTCTTGCTCATTTAATCGAGTTCCGGACTTTTAGATATCGAAGATACCGTCACCTCATGATCGTGAAGAGGCAAGGTTTAGACTAGTGCCTGATGGCTACAACGGCCTTGGGTACGGAGACCCGGGCAATTAGCACATAGACGAAGATCACTTACCTCTTAAGCGACCCCTAACACCTTCTTACGCTGCTCTGCCCACGTATGGATCAAATGGTCTACCGCCAGGCCGATAAATGCAACGCATAAACCGAGCACAATGCCCTGCCCCATACCGTTAGCTTCAGACAAAGACAGCATGATGAGCTGACCTAGGTCGTCGGTACCGATAAAGGCCCCGATGATAACCATAAACAAAGAGAATATAACGGTTTGGTTAATGCCTAACATGATGTGCGGGAACGCCAAAGGTAGTTCAATTTTTAATAAACGCTGTGTGCGATTAACCCCTGACATGGAGCCTGCATCCTGCAAGGTTTGAGGCACCTTACTCAAGCCTTCGACGGTGTAACGTGTGGCAGGAATGGTGGCGTATACGATCACCGCAATCAGCACTGACAAATCACTCACACCAAACAACATAATGACTGGAATTAAATAGACGAATGATGGGAATGTCTGCAAGGTGTCACACACCAGTAATATAACTTTAGTGGCCCGAGGGCTTCGAGAACATAAAATACCGACACTACAACCAATAATAACGGAAATGATGACGGCGAAGGTTGTCATGTAGGCGGTAATGAGGGCGCGGTCCCACCACGGCGTTAACGCAATAAAAGCGATGAAGGCTGTCACAACAAGGGCAGAACGAAGGCCACCTACAATATAACCCGTGCCTGCAACCAATAATAAGGTCGCAGCGACTGGCATCGATAAATAAGCCTCTTTCATGGGCATCAAAATTGAGGTGGTCATGAAAAAATTGAAGCTTTGCACGCTGTGGTAAGTATTGGTGATAATCCAATCAACGATAAAGTCCCAGAATTTTTCAGTAGTGAGCCCTTGCGATTCATGAATGAAGTAGAGGTAGTTAGCCTTGTCCGGGAAGAACATCGACGCAACATAGGCAATAACAGAGGTGAAAATTAAAATACCTAAGAAAGTTAGCGAATATTTATTGCGCAAGTGGAATGGCAAGTTAGCAAAGTAATCAACCTGCTTGTTAGCCCAGGCCAGGGATAATTTATCCAAAACCACAGCAATCAATACAATAGACACACCTAATTCGAGGGCCTGGCCTATTTTGAGCATGTTCAATGACACCAGTAAGTCGTAGCCCAGACCTTTTGCTCCAATAAAAGAGGCGATGACGGCCATAGCTAAACACTGCATGATGACCTGGTTCACACCGATCAAAATGTCATGTCGTGCGGTAGGGATGAGCACTCTAAACATCAGTTGACGAGGGTTGCATCCACTCATCATGCCAGCCTCCAACACCTCTGGAGAGACTTTCTTAAGGCCTAAAATGGTTAAGCGGATCATGGGAGGCGTGGCAAAAATAATCGTTGAAACAGCACCCGCATGGTCACCAATACCAAAGAACACCACCACTGGAATTAAGTAAGAGAAATGAGGCATAGATTGAGCCACGTTTAACAGCGGCGCCAGGATGGACTCGAAGGTTTTGTTCTTAAAGGCAATGACGCCTAATGTTAATCCCAGAAAAACAGATAAGGGCACCGTCACTAAAACAAAGGATAAGGTTTGCATAGCGGGTGTCCACTGACCAAATACAGCGATGTAAATGGTGCTGGTGCCCGCTAAAATAGCCAGATTACGACCACCAAGATAATGGCCTAGCAAAAATGTGCCGGCAGCAACTGCTGGCCATGGTAGTGCAGGAATTCGGGCCCACTCGTGCTCGCTAATAAAATCCCAACTGGTAAAGGCCACAACGGTTTTAACGCCACCTAATAACAGCTCACGAATCAAATTAATGCTAAAAAGAAGCACGCCAGACAGGCCGCGCGTAAATTCTTTCATCATGGTCGATTCTTCGGTGAGGTCTAACTCCGCATCGTAAGTTTCTACGACCCACCAGTCATCGATGAGGAACTTAAGTCCGTCGTTAACAACGTCAGGTAACAGCCAAAAGCTGGTCTCTTGCAGGCGCCAAAAGTTGCCACCTGTGGCTGGATCGATGGCCATTACAAGGACAAAGAACACCGCAAATAAGGCAGCAAACTGAATCCATTTGTGTTCGGTAAAATAGTGCATTAAATTTGGCTCACGACTTAGTTATTAACTGGCATGCTGCTAGCTTCACCAAACAAGACGTGTATTATGGTTTTGCTGTTTAAAACGCCCACAATCTTGCCTTCGTCATCAGTGACAGCTACTGGCTGCTGCTCGGTTAGCACCGCTTCTGCTACGGTTTCGATAATCGCATCAGTAGATACAGTGATGTCACTCACCTTTGCAGAAGCGTCATATTTTTCCATGATATTTTGGCAAGAGAGTACACGCTCGCGTGGCACTTCACGTGTGAATTTGGCGACGTATTCAGTGGCCGGGTTGAGTACGATGTTGGCTGGGGTATCAATTTGCACGATGACGCCGTCTTTCATAATGGCGATGCGGTCGGCAAGGCGCAACGCTTCATCAAAGTCGTGAGTCACAAATAAGATGGTTTTATTTAATACACTTTGTAAACGTAAGAACTCGTCTTGCATTTCCTTGCGAATCAAAGGATCCAGCGCTGAGAATGGCTCATCAAGGAACCAAATATCAGGCTCCACCGCCAATGAGCGAGCAATGCCGACACGTTGTTGCTGTCCCCCGGAGAGTTGGTGTGGGAAGTCATTTTCACGACCGGTAAGCTCTACCAGATTTACCATCTCCATCGCACGATCCATGCTATCAGTGGTGCTGATACCTTTGACTTCTAATGGGAAAGCAATATTTTCTAATACTGTTTTGTGAGGCTGGAGGGCAAAACTTTGGAATACCATGCCCATTTTGTTACGACGAATATTGATGAGTTCTTTTGCATTCATGGCAAGCAGGTCTTCACCATCAATAAAGATATCGCCTGCAGTAGTGTCGATCAGGCGCGAAATACAGCGCAAAAGGGTTGATTTGCCAGAGCCTGACAGGCCCATGATGACCAGCATTTCACCTTTGTGCACTTCAAAAGAGGCATTGTTAACACCAATCACACATCCCGCTTCAAGTAACGCTGCTGTTTCTATTTTCCCGCCTGACTGTTCCAACATTTTCACAGCGTTGTCGCCAAAAATCTTATAGACAGACTCGCACTTAATAACCGGCTGAGGTGGTGTTGACATAATTAAATTCCTGTAAAAAGGTACTAAAACAATGTGTTTATTGGCACTGAATCAATGGAACTGTCGGACTAACAAGCGCAATCGTTTTTGTTATTGAATAGCGAACCACAAGACCTAACCTGAATGCAGCGCACTCAGGTTAGAGGGCTTAGCTTATAGCCAGGCTTTCCAGGTAACTTCGTTGTCCTTCAGCCATTTAACAGCGGCTTCTTCATGGCTCATGCCATCGATGTCAACCAATGCAGCCATGTTGCCGATATCGCTTTTAGTGAAGGAGATGTTATTGAATATTTTGTAAGCTGTTGGCCATTTTTTAGGCATTTGATAGTAAGCAGCCTTTTTCAACCAACCTGCAGGTGGAGAACCACACTTACCATCACCGCCATCTGCCTTCTTACAACCATCACTATACGCGGGAAATTCCACGAAGCTGCCACCGGTACCGGCATCAGTGAAGTTAGGTGACCAGTTAAATACCACGACGGCACGGTTGTCTTTAGCGGCTGACTCTAACTCAGCCCAAAGTGCACCAGAAGACCCTGCAAACTTAGCGGTAAAGTTCATGCCAAGTGCTTCGATGCGGTCCAGAGTTTCCTGGCCATGCCAGTCCATGGGTCCGTCCAGGTAACGACCTTTGCCGCCACTGCCTGCTGTTGCAAACAGATCAGCACAATCATTTAGTGCTTCCCAAGAAGGCAGGCCCGGGCATAATTCGCCAACATACGCAGGATACCACCACTCTTCTTGAGTGGCAGACGCGTGCGTACCCACATCAATGATGCCGCCAGCGTCTAAAGCGTTGTTAAAAGACTTACCAAAAGTAGACTGCCATATTTCGTGAGAAATAGTGACGTCACCGTTACGAATTGACTCGTAAACCGCTTGGCTATCAGCAGGTACGTAAGAAACATTATCGCCAATGCTTTCAAAAATACCACCGATAACGTACGCCATAGTGATTTGGCTGGTCCAATTATGGGTGGGAATGACAATAGGCTCTTTCGAATCTGCCTGGGCTAAAGTAGCACCAAGTACAAGTGAGCTCACTGCAGCAGCAGTCGCGAGTTTGTTTAAAAATTTCATTCATATCTCCGGATAGTATTGTTATCGGTAGTTAATCATTACTTTCTTTCTTTGATTACAGGCAAAGTCCTGTTTCGTTTATTGCGATCATCCAATTTGCCAACGTCGAGCAGCCTGCCTCGCAGTCAATGGACATGCTATACAAGGAATTTTTCACCTTTTGGGACAAGACCAACCCATAGACGCTATGTGTTCACTTTGGACTCAATCAGCGCATCACTGCCAAAAAATTCTGATTGTCATGTTCAGCCGTATAACCGGTGCGAAAGGCAGTGACTGGGGCCTTGTGGTTATGGGTAATGCGGAAGGTGGTAAGTCTTCAATGGTGACTGGTGATCTAAGCTAAAGATGATCTTTTAAAGTCTTTGCACTCAAAGGGCGTCACACAAGTATAGGCAGAACAAATGCCCTTTTGAGTCCAGTGCCCTTTTGAGTCCAGTAAAAACTATTAAATATAGAAACTAAATATGTATATAAATAGGAAAATAATGATAATTATATAGAAACAACACTAATGAAAAGTATAAATATGAGCACTTATAATAAGATTACTGAAAATAATCAATATAGAAAACCTCTTCATTTTTATTTCTAATGATTACCACAAATGATAATCTGAAACGTTGAAAAACCTATTTATAAATATGAAATATAGTATATAAAACAATGGAGCTACGCTTAACATTAAATAGTTTCAGGTAAATAATAATATATATTCTTATATTTATCTGAATTTACTTTTTCAAAAAACTTGTAGATATTTTTTGAATCCTTAATTTTGACATTATTTTTTGTAGCATATAATTTCATATTATTTATCAATCTATGGTTACATGTCCTGTTCAAACAATCAAGTCTCATTTAGTTTCCACTCAATAACGCACGCTAACACTTTAATTTCAGACAATCAGACCTAAGTCAATATTTTAATTAATGATGATAAGCCATAAAGAAACGCTTAAATCATCTTAAGCTGCCCAGGAAATAATTATTTTTCAATCTATAATTTCTAAATTTTCTTCAATATCAGATTCAATACTTATGTGTCATCATAAAATAACTAAATCTCAATTTACATAAGTATCAGGAAAGTAAAAAGGATTGTTCTTGCATCTTGCAATTTTTCTAGTTATTCAATTTCCCGTCGAATAACTAACACCAAAGTAATCACTTATTTCGCTCATAGTATAATATAGGGCTCTGCATTCCTTCATCACCCCTATCTTTCTATTTCCCACCATCACAAGTCAATTATTATTGAATTAACCCATAAAATAATAGCCTTTAAATACAACAATCGACCACAAAAAACTCAACGTATTAAAAAAATAAAAAGGCAAGAAAAACCATCTACATGACTGTTATTAAACACTTATTTTTAAATTATGCCGCTTTATTTTTTCTCGAAAGACCAACTCCGGCCAACCCTAATACAAGTAATGCAAGTGAGGTAGGTTCTGGAACACTTGTCGCCGTCTTCAAATCCCAACCAATAGCGTCAAACGCCAGCATGTCGATAGTAGATATTGTGCCAAATTCACCAAAGCGGATTGTTGGATCCATAATCCCAATATCTAAATTGTCTTTAAAATGACTGGCCTGGAAACCGTCGCCGCCAAATGAACCGGTCGAAAATGGTGCGATATTAGTCGCTCCGCCGTCAACTGAAAAGTATGCATCGGCACCCGGACGCCAATCTAAAACATCGACGCCTTGCGCTAAACTTTCACCAGAATAACGAAATAAGTCCAGGGTTGTTGCATTCGTATATGGGTCAAGGTCAACGGAATTGACTTCATTATAATAATAATCATAAATATCAACGCCGCTGGTAAAGCCTAGTGCATGTCCAATCTCATGAATGGCAACAGCAACAAAATCTATTTTATCGCTGCTAATGCCGTCAGAGCTATCAAAGTCAAAAGAAAAATTTGAGCTAAAGTTAATACTGGCATCTATTGCATCAAATACAGCTCCAGATCCATTTTCTGTAAAACCAAGAGCCTTGGCATTGGCTTGTGTCATTCCTATTCCAATATTATCCGGAGTACCATCTGCGTCTAAACCTGGTGACGCTGTATCTTCCTCCTGGTCTAGAAATTTTAACGCACAAACGCCATTAGCCGCTGCAGCATTGGCTTGTGACCTATCACATGATAAGTTATTGACTGCTGAAACATCAGTCAATGAACTCACGTCATTAATCAACGCTAAAGCAACATCTTCATATAAAAACAACGATAAGGCTGAACCCGTAGAGCCAATAATGTTTTGGCCAAGCGCGGCAAAGCCAATATTTACGTTAATATTTACTGAATCTGAAAACATGCTTTCCCAAAAACTGGCAGCTTCTTCAAATCCTGCCAGAGCCTGCTGGCCTTTTGCATCAGCAAATTGTGTCGGGTCGTTGTAGCTTAAATCAATAGTTGTCGCATACGCATTTGGTATTACTAATGCTGACGATAAAATAGCTATTGCCATGAGTGAATGTTTATTATTTAACATGTTGATCTCTATTTTTCGCTATGATTTATATATCTTTCTAATAAAAAAACTACTAGAGAATTGAGCTTATAATGTTACCGTTAGAATTAAAATAATATTATTTTAACCGCTTGTCATCAGAATATATGGGGACATTATACTACCCTCTATTTCCGAAATAACAAAGCTACCTCAAATGAGATGGCCATTTCTTTGGGACTGTCGATCTGAAAATCAATAAACATGCCGCTCAGATAACAATCAGTATTATTTTTCCAGTTGTGCGTTCAAACCCTAATGTGAAATTCATTACATTAGGTGCTGTGGATGCTGAGATAGCGGATAGCGGACACATCCGTATTTGTCATCAAATTTCGGCCTTTTTCTGATAATTTTCTTCATTGTGCCTTTAAAAGTGTAAAACTTTCCGATGCAGCCGCAAAGCTAATACTACAGATGCTGTAGGGCAGTATCACAGCAGCCCCGACGTAGTAGTTCGGCTAAATAAAGCGTAGCAGGGCCTGCGCCATCAACATCGACGTGGTAAAGGCGAAAGCTCATAGATCGCTGCGCCCCAACTCTCATATTGAGTGCTTTTAAACTTCCATTTTTTAAAAACGGTTCTATTACCGATAGCGGCAACCAGGCATAGCCTAAGCCTTGCACCACCCATGTAACGGATGTCATTAGATTGGATGCCGTCCAGCGCTCTTCTGCGCCCAGCCAGCCGACATTCATCGATAGCGTGTGAGCCGAATCACGCACAACGATTTGTCGATGCAGCTGCAAATCATCCGGGGTCAGCAGATGGTCAATGCGATGCAGCAGATGGTCAGGACGTGCAACTGCAACAAACTCAATGTTCATTAAGCTTCCACCTAACGTACTATCTATAGAACAAGGTGTAATGCCTAAATCGATTTTACCCGCCAGCATCAACTCTTCGGTTCCTGAAAGTACTGACTCATGGAGCTCGACACGCGTCATCGAATAGCGTTGCGAGAAAACGGACAGCACCTGAGCCAGTAAATTTTGTGGTTTCAGCTACCCAACATGGATAAGCGGGTAGCAGCCAAGGTGCGCGAAGCGATCACCCGTCTAGAAACTCAGGGAGCCATCGTCAGTGAGGTTTCAGTGCCAGAACATAGTCTAGCAGGCGCACTCTGGTCCCCTATTGGCTGCGAGGGACTCACGGCCAAATGATGCACGGTAATGGCATGGGGTAAAACTGGGAAGGGCTCTACAATGTCGGCTTGATGAACAAGTTTTCCGACTGGCTCAATCGTACTGACGAGCTTTCACCGTCGCTTAAAGTATGCATGTTTGTCGGCCAATACGGCCTGGACCAATACCACGGACGCTATTACGACAAGGCACAGAACCTGGCTCGGAAGGCACGAGCTGGTTATGACAAGGCATTAGACGATTACGATCTGCTGATTATGCCAACCGTCCCCATCCTGGCGCAGCCGTTACCTAAGACTGACTGCTCTGTCGCTGAGTACATCACCCGTGCATTTTAAATGATTGGTAAAACTGCACCACTGAACATAACCGGCAATCCCGCCATGTCCGTTCCCTGCAGTATGGTAGACGGTCTCCCCGTGGGCATGATGCTGGTCGGTGCCACTACGCGGAAAGCACCATCTATCCGGCAGCCGCCGCTTTTGAGGCAGGTGGAAACTGGCAGCAAATGTAAACAGAAAGCCCCCTAAGGCTCGGCGCTGTCGGGCCACTTTTCATCCTTGTCCAGAATATGCACAGTTCACATCTGGGGTCAGTATAAAAACAAGTATTCCACAGCATATCATTCAGCGCGGGACGAATCGCCAGGTTTGTTTTGCATCGAGCGGAGATTTCGCTGTCTCTGTGTGTTAGTTGGATGAGAGCGCTTGTGCGTCCAGAATAAGCGCAAACTTGCGGATGGGAGTCTGATTGTTTACAAAAAGCGCCGTCTGGCGCACCGGGAATTTGATGCGGTCGCCCCGGTTGGTCGGAGCGGCATGCTGAACGCCGAGAGTATCAATATATTCATAATTAGAATATATTGATAGGTTATTAATATATAAAGCTTTTTTTAGAAACTTACTAATTATGGAGATGGTATGCGTAAAAAATTTATATTTCTTTCAACTGCTCTTATTGTTTTATTTTCCACTCAAGTATTTAGCATTGAAAATTTTAGTAAAGTAGTAGCATTTGGCGACAGTGTAAGTGATAACGGATTTCAAGACGGCGCAGGTTTTCAGCCCTATACCAATGGCTACGTATGGGTTGAATATTTAGCACATTCTCTGCCTGGCGGACCTGTTCCAGTGAAAAGTCATGCCTGGGGCGGCGCTATGACAAACCAAGCGAACTGGGAAAAAATAGGCTGGAGTGGCCTATTATGGCAGATAGACCAGTATGAAAAAGAAATTGGCCAGGAAGACATTTCAAAAGTACTGTATACAATCTATATTGGTGGGAACGACTTTTGGGGAAAGAAAAAAGACGTAGCTGTGAGCGCACAAAATATAGTAACCGCAATGGAGAAACTTAAAAAATTAGGTGCCAGACATATTGTGCTGGCAAATCAATATACTGCAGTCATCTCTCCTGGATATCTTAAAGGTGATTATGCCAGCTATCGAACCCCTCTGACAGAATTCAAAAAGAGCCTGAATAATAATTTAAAAAATCTCGTAGTAGATAATAAAGATAGCTTTATAAAAAATAATCCCGAAGTAACTGTTTACTACATCAACTCGGATGATCTTTTCAATAAAATTTCAGATGATGAAATGGGATATGTTTTTACAAACAAAACTGAAAAATGGCTGGGTACAAAAGAATTCCCTTCTCCAGAAAAATACCTTTGGTGGGATGAATGGCACCTTATGACAAGAGCCCATCAGTTATTTGCAGATTTTGTTATAGAAAAAATAAAATCTTCTAACCAGGCGCATTAACCTTTCTTACCTGCAGCATAGTTCTGCAGGTTCAGGTAGCAAATGCGTATTCCGGCGAATCCGACCATCTGTTCCGAATTAATTCAATCATTAGTTACGGAATAAATCGATCAGATGGTCAGATCATAGCCATATAAGGTCAATTTTTTTAATCTTGACATCCTATGATTAAACCCTGCGTTGGCCAGTGCAATACGTCAAACTGAATCACCTTTTTTAACAATTAGCGGGGTCAAACAATTAGTGGGGGCAGGTGATAATTATTTTTATAATTCCCGGTATCTTTCATCTTTCCCCATTACTTAAGAGAAATATGGCAAATTTTAATACTCATTTCAATATAGCGACTGCTGCTACAGGCATTGCCTCTGCAGCGCTATTATCAGCAGGTCATGCTGACATCAATACGGCATTATGGTTGTGGTGCTTAGGCACGATCGGGGGATTGTTACCTGATATCGATTCTGACAACTCGACGTCACTTAATATTATTTTCAATATATTTTCCGCCGTTATTATCCTGATGGTTTTGCGCTACATTACCGGAGAGCACTTTAGAGAGATTCGCTTTATTGAATTACTGGTAATACCTTTAGGTGTTTACGGCATTATGAAATGGCTGATAAGACCTTTATTTGAAAAAGTGACGGTTCACAGAGGCAGCTGTCATTCTTTGTTATTTCTCACCTTATGCGGCCTGCTAACAACGCAGCTAACCTGGATATTCAACAGCGAATATGCAACTCAATCGGCCATCGTTGCCTTACTTTCAGGTGGGTTTGTTTTCTTTGGTGGGCTTATCCATTTAACTTTGGATGAAATATACAGTGTTGACTTAAGTAATATAAGAATTAAACGATCTTTCGGTACGGCCCTGAAAATAGCCGATTTTAAGAATAAAAGTGCGACATTTTTGATGTTAGTTGCCAGCATCGCATTAGGTTATATGCTTCCTGAAACTGACACAACGATTAATTTATTAACTAACTGGTCCACTTTTAAGTTTTATTAAGCACATAATTAAGTGGGGTAAGATGAAAATATTTTTTATTATTCCCGGCATTCTTAATCCGAACCCACTAATTCAATCAACCCCTAAACACAATTACTTTAAAACATAAAAATCGGTTAACTTATTCCAATATTCACAATGTAAAACCATATACTACTCCTTAGACTTCTAATTAACAGAGTTAAATATGTACATTAACCATCAGAAAAATTTATTGATTTTAAGTGAAAAAGTAAACAGCATTATATGTATTCATTAAATTAATGAAGTTTTTATGTTGGAATGAAAAAAGAGCCTAACTATGTAATTCATAAGTCTGAGTTTACGATTATCGTAGAAGCGGGTTCGTTTTAAGAGTCCTCTTCAATCCATATTAAACAGTCTGAGGCGTTTGGTGCAATAGAACAGGCGAAATCACTCAGAGAAGGTATGGAATTTAGCCTGTCAAAAATATATGATGATACTTAGAGAGCACAAAGTTCCACAAATAACTGTCACAAATACACGTCAAGAATAACTGTTAAACAGACACTGAAAATCCGTGTACCAGTACCATCCGAACGGGAGTTGAATTCGCCAGTGTCGATGTATGGCTTGGTAAATATGTGTTGAATGAATCATAAACGTATAAATCATATCATCATGATTTCAGTGATTATAGTGGAGTGTGATTTTCTAGAATTTAAATTTAAAACAAGGAAGTATATGATATGAAAAAAATGTTATTTTCTATATTGTTGTTTTTTATGACAATAACAAATGTTATTTCGTCTGAACTAAAAATGCCAGTGTCAGGAATATCTGTTGATATACCTGATGGATACGCTCTCTACCAGGTTGAATTAGGCACCTATTTCGGTAAAAGTGATTTAATTACTAATGAAGTTCAGAGTCTTGTTATTACTTTTATGAAGCCGAATGGCGATTTGCAGGTAAATTCGGATATGGTTGCAGGAATCCGAGATGGTATGGTTAAAGGCGGGTACAAAACATCTGAAATAATGATTGATGTTCATCAAAAGGGTAAAATCAAAGTGTTAAAGGCTCAGTTAGGAAATGAGGTGAGAGTATATATTCCTTACGCACATCAAAATTTGATAATTCTTGCACAAATAGAAGGTGAGAAACCTGAATTACCAGCGGTGTTAATACACATCTTATCTTCAATTAAATAAGCCCAATAAATGGTATAGAGTCGCGTCTCTGTGGAAATGACCACTTTGAATCTAAACCTTTTTTACATTGCTAAGGACCAACAGCGGTCTGTAACATAACCGATGTTTTGGGCTTTTCTATTTCAAGCCAAGTGGGATTCTGCATTTATTTCCGGTCACGTATCCAGCAATAGGCATCGTTAAGCTCTTACCTATCCATCCGGAACTTGTTTATGTATTTTAACTGCCTTAGACACGACAACCCTGAGTTAAAGGCCGATGAGCCTGTGATGATACTTTGCGGATATAGAGGGTGATTTGTCCGACCTCTACGCCAAACTTATGCATCGTTGCCCGATTAATCAGATTATTTTCATCAACCAGATACATCCAATCGTTTAGGTTTATTTCCCAGTGCTTATCATCAACAGGAATAGACAAGACGTAGCTCCAATTCAGTGCATTCCCTGCCACCAAGCCCTTAGCTTCACCTATAACGTCGCCTGCCGTACCCACATACTCTTTGTCTGACTTACTCAACTTCCAGCAACGGTGCTGCTCTTCCCCATCGGCAAAGAAAAACTGCTCATCAAGCACGCCTTTATCATCTTTCCACTGGCCCAGAATATCAGCCCTAAAGCGGCGACTGACTTTGCCTTTGTAATCCTGAACAATTCCGTAGGCTTCAAGATGACCGTTAAAAAACTCACTCAGATCCAGCTCAGGCTCCATATCACTATATTCATCAATATTGACGGCACAGCCGGATAGCAGAGGAATACTCACCACAAGAGCCGCCATCTTCAGATATGTCATATGCTTCAATCTCAGAATTTTCATTGTTTTACTCTCTCCTTAATTATCTCCTTAATTATCTCCTTAATTCTCATCTGAATTCTCCCCTGAGTTGTTTTGCCAAATCCGGATAGTTACTTTTATCAGAAAGCCAGATCTTAATAAAAGCGCTGCTGAACGCCGGATCTTTCAATGAACCAATCCAGCCCTTGTTGTAAAAGAAATGCCCGTCGCCTTCTGAATCAAGCCAGAAAGTCAGCTGATCTCCTTTTAGAATATCCGGCCAAATCTGTAACAATTTATTTAACCAGTGATCTACTTGCTCTGTTCCGGCAAATTGCTGAATCTGCTTTCGGGTTTCTTGCAAAAGATCTTTTCGGCTGATATTGCGGCGATAGTTAAGGTTGAGTATCAGAGGTTTATTATCATCGGAGTAAAACCCATCAGGGGTAAGTAGTTCAGCCTTGTAAACATCAAACCAGAGTATGCTTAACTCGGCTTCGCCTACACGCGTCCAGTTTTGAGGAAGCATTTTTCCGGATACGGCAAAAGAACACAGCAATAGCGCGCAAAAAAACACTTTTATAAACATATGTGTTTACTCAGATATTGACTCATAGTATGGGAGATCCACAGCAGCGCAGGGAACAGCAAAGCCCATACGCCTGCCAGAATAGCTGCGCTAATAACGGGAGCGAGCGGCAACTCAACAGCACCAAAATGTGCTGCCGAAAAGTAGGTAACACACCCTGCAATAGCGCCGGCAATAGAAGCTATCCTGTATTTTTCAGAAAAGAAATGAAGGCTATATCTGAGGGTTGAACAAAAGCCAATCCATAAAAAAAATAACCACACAGGCGTAATACCCTGAGCTTGCTCAAACCTGAAAACGCCAGCGATTGTCAATATATAGTCAACGCTGTAGCCCACCAAAGCGACCACTAACACAATCGGTAATTCAATCCAGGACTTTGCAACAAACACAAAGTGAAGCAGCAAAAGTACGGCAATCCAGAGCAGCGCATCATTACCGATGAAAATACTTAAAGCCCAAATCAGATTGAAACCCATCAAATTGATCCATAATTTCCACGTTAGGCCCAACAACATCTCTACCTCCACTATTTTATTGCATACGGCTTAACTATCGAATTGGATCAGCGCAGAAAAAGAATACCGCCTCTACACTCTTACACTATTGATTTAGAGCACTATGGGAGTTCAAGATAGACAGGTAGCCGGTATACCGATAATTTCCGTTTGAGCAGAGTTTATCAATTCAGATAGTTACAGTGACTGCTCTACGCTGATTAGCCGTATAGCTGACAATTTAAAAATAATTCAGAGATGAGCACTATTTCTTAGGGCCGACCCATGAACATAACAATGTTTTCGCAACAAACAACACTGACTCCTCATACACTCAGATATTATGAAAAAATCGGTCTTTTAAGTAGCATTCAAAGAAGCACTAGCGGTCACCGCTTTTACACCTCCAAAAATTTAGCGTGGGCTAACTTTATTGTCAGGCTCAAAGAAACGGGCATGTCACTAGAAAATATTCTGCAATACTCACAGCTCAGAGCGATAGGAAAAAGCACCCTTAGAGCACGTCAGGTATTGCTAGAAGAGCATCGCGATAAGTTGAAAGTCAGAATTGAGAATGAACGCCAGCACTTACAAGCGCTGGAGAGTAAAATCGAGTACTACATCGAGCATGATCAAGTACAATTAACCCCTTGACTTAGAGTTAACTCTAACTTGTAAGCTTGCTGCATCTGTCTATCAAATGGAGCGAGATGATGAATAAATCAAGATATGAAGCAGGTTATGAAAAGCTAACCGAGATTGATGGAGAGGCTGGACATAATGTTATCGAGAGCCTAAAAGACGTTTGTCCTGACTTGGCACGATACACCATTGAGTTTCCTTTCGGTGATATATACGCCCGCGAAGGTTTGGATTTAAAATCAAGAGAAATTGCAACAATAGCTGCTCTTACGGCATTGGGTAACTGCCAACCTCAATTAAAAGTGCATATAAATGCTGCTTTAAATGTGGGCTGTACGGTAAAAGAAGTGAAGGAAACCGTTTTACAAATGTGTGTGTATGCAGGCTTTCCCGCCGCCCTCAATGGCATGTTCGTAGTAAAAGAGGTTCTGACTGAACGCGGGCTGCTCTAGATATTTTAAATCAGAATTTCAAATTGGGCACTTAAAATTTAAAAGAGCACTCAACTCCTGAGTGCTCTCTCTTATTACGTTTTGTTATTTAAATGATTGTACTGGTTTTGCGTCCATCCCTAATAGTCTGTCAATCGACAGTATCCCCGGCCCCCGCGCAATGAGGACTAATAAAGTAACAGCCCACCACGATGCCGGATTGATCCAGTGATCCCATGTCGGAAAGACAGCCAACTGAATAAATAACACCATACCCATAAGCCCCAACGCGGCGAAGCGGGAGAACAAACCGATAATCAGTAATATAGGCAATAACACTTCCGCTATTCCGGCAAAAACGGCAAGCAACTCTATCATTCTCACAACAAAAGAGCCTTCAACGTAATCGAGTGTTTCGGGGTTACATAGCTGTAATGCACCTTCTCTTACTGGATCAGGGCAGAAAAATTCGTACATGAACAAGTCATATTTACCAACATTAAAGTCTAAAAATCCATTCCATTTGCTAAGCCCTGAGTCAAGAAACACTTTGGCCACCGTAAAGCGCAGCAAAAGCAACGCCAGCGGCTCCAAAAACCGTGTTAGTTGCTGGCCCATTTGTACGTAAAGCTGTCGGAATTTTTCTACTATGCTCATATTTATTCCTTATTATTTTTTATATCAGGTCTGATTCTGGTCTGTATTGCGTCATATCAGTCTCTAACAGCTCATTCTGTAAACAAGCAGAAAAGATGTCACTCACATCAAAATCAGGATCAACCTCTAACGCCGCCGCGAATCCACTATCAAGTGTACTGTCCACCCTTTGTAAGGCTCGCATAAGCGCCGCCTCAGGCACCGAGAGCGATCGCGCTTGTACCGCTCCTTGTCTGCGCCAAAACATAACAAGATCATTTGTTGATGCGCTATTTCCCTGCTCGTCCTCTTTTTGATTGGTTTTCAATGAAAGCCATTGCGAAAAAGCACTTGCGCCCACATCACATAGAATAACGCTTGGGCTAAGCCGTACTTCCACTAACGCAAGATCATGTCCTTGCGCCACCAGCCATGCGACATGTTCACCTCGTAATACTTGCTCCGAATCCGCACTCATCAGGCTTGTTAGCCATGCATAATCAAGATGTGCCAGGTCAGCTATATTGACCGGCAAGGCCTGCGACTCATTAGTCACTAACCCGGAAAAAAAATCCGCAATAAAGCCAGAAAAATTCTGCCCATAACCCACCAAGGTACCCTTTTCAGGCGGATAGTGATCAACATAGATATGGGCGGCATTTCTAAAGCTTTCATTACCCACTAGCTTTTCACACATGGGAAAATTAGCCGACAATGCATCAATACAGCCTTTATAGAATCCATTACGATACACAGCCATACGCTTGATGTGTTCAGGATTAACACAAAAATCATGCATCCTATTTGCGTCACCCGTGCGCAGATAATGCGCAAAGGCAGCGATGTAATCATCAACAGCCATCAACGAGACCCCTTATACGTACACTGGTCCAAAAAACGCTGGGCTTTTTGTTGCTCCCGCATCAATTCGGCAAACGCAGGTATATTTGCATCGCGCTCCACCAACACAGGCTGGTGTCCGAAAATACTCAGTGCTTGCTCTAATAACGCCCAAACAGACGAATCAACCTCAGCGGCATGACTGTCTATCAGTAACGCCCGCCCTAACTCGGGATCGGGGTCGTGCCCTGCAATATGAATTTCACCGACAAGACTCGCGGGGATCTGTTGCAAGTACGCGAGCGCATCAATACCCGTATTCTGGCTACTGATATATAAATTATTAATATCGATTAACAAACCACAGCCGCTACGATTAGCGGCCTCAACCAAGAACTGTGGTTCATCCATTTCACTCACGAAATCCAGATAGTTACTCGGATTCTCAATCAGAATGCGGCGCCCTACACCTGTTTGATAAACATCGATGCCGTCAATCAATGACTGTAGCGCATCGTGCGTTCGAGGTAACGGCATAAGATCCGCAAAGTATCGACCATCGACACGCGACCAAACCGCGTGCTCTGAAATGAGGCGGGGCTGGAATTCATCGATTAAAGCCTTTACCTGCTTTACATGCGCAGGCATTGATTGATGGTCATAGCCCAACGACCCCCCTACTCCGTGAAAACTGAGCTCAAAGTTCTCACGGACTGATCTGAGGTAATTTAATCGAGGCCCACCGGCTACAAAATAGTTTTCCGTATGAACCTCAAACCACAAACCATTACCGGAGGGATTTGCATCCCCCGCAGGTAACGCCAAAACGTCATCCAGATGCTCAGCTTTTAAACCAAGGCCAGCACCCAAATGATCACCAACAATTTCAGATTGCCGAGGCGGGGAAAAAGGATTAGCCTTCAAGTGACCCATTGCCATTAGGCGTCACGATTGATTCACACGTACCCTTAGGCGCAAAAGTCCAGGAATTCGCCTGAAAATCCTTAGTTGACGTTCCTTCACAACTGGTACCAGCGCCCGCGGCACAATCATTCTCTCCCGCTAAAGCAATACCAAAGCATTTATCTTTACGTCCACTGATTTTATCGCCAGCCATCCAGGTTTGAAATTGCTCCTGTACTTTCGCAGAGGCACCTTCAGCAAGCGTTAATTGGCTGTTCGGGCCAGCGACTGCGCCGGTACTTAATAGCGCGACTGATGCACCAAGTAAAAGTGCTGCTGTTACATTAGTTACGCCCGTTGTTTTAGCTACTTGAGTTACGTTTGTTTTTTTCATTATTTTTCGCTCCTGATTATGTATGCGGTACTTTATTTTTTATAAAATTTATCAATCTAAAAGCGGACTATTATCGGTAGCCCGCAAAATGCTTTTCTGTGTCAGAATTTGTAACACATCTAAATATTTCTGAAGTCTATACCAGGTTTGCTAATTCCCCCAACCTCATCGTTACTGCTTGGTGAGTTAACTTTAAACAACCAAACTGAAATGAAACTGAAATGAAACTGAAATAGTCAGATTATTTATACAATAAGTCTCTAATCATGAATGTACGCCGTTAAAAGCTATTAGATATAGACATTTGACACATCATTTTCATCCTACAATATTAGTCTAAATATTTCGATTCACTCTTATACTACACACTGAGATTACTATAGCAGGTAAAGACAGGCAGATTCCTTTCAGAACCGATGATGTAAATTTCGACGCTAAAGTTCACGGCGGCGCCGTGATGAAATGGATCGATTTTTCTTGTGGGTAATATTGCTGAAGTGACCGCTCAAGTTATCTACACAGGCCGCTGCCCCATACATATCGGTATTGATGTGCGCACAGGGAATCCGACAACACAGGATCACCATCTCACGACTCACTGTATTATTATGGTTACCGTAGATACTTAAGGAAAACCTACTGATCACGCTATACCGCATTTAAAATGATCAACACGCCCGTAGCTGATAGCTGGCTTTTTTGCTATGCTTTTCGACCCTGTTCATCGGGCATGCAGAACAATGCCCTCCATCGGATAATAAGTGATTGCCATGAGTAAATATTGGAGCGAAGCGATCCAGAACCTGACCCCTTACGTACCCGGCGAACAGCCTAAGGGCAGTAATATCATTAAATTAAACACCAATGAAAATCCGTTTCCACCATCACCTAAAGTAGCAGAAGCGATTCATCAGTTTGATACTGATCGTCTGCGCTTATATCCAGACCCAGATGCGTCAGCACTCAAGCAGACGTTGGCTGATCACTTTGAGGTCGCTCCTGATCAGGTATTTGTCGGCAATGGCTCCGATGAAGTATTAGCACATACGTTCATGGCCTTTTTTCGCCAGCCAAAACCACTGTTGTTGCCTGACATTTCCTACAGCTTCTATGATGTGTACTGCAACTTATATGCTATTGAAGCCGTTCATATCCCTCTTCAGGATGATTTTCTGCTGGCCCTGGAAGATTATACTCAAGCTAATGGTGGCATTATATTCGCTAACCCGAATGCTCCTACAGGACGTGCATTAACGCTGGATCAGATAGAAGTATTATTACAACGCAATACAGAAACAGTGGTTGTCGTTGATGAAGCTTATGTCGATTTTGGTGCAGAAACTGCTATTAAGCTTGTCAATCAATACCCTAACCTTCTAGTAATCCAAACTTTTTCAAAATCGCGTTCCCTGGCCGGCATGCGCGTTGGTTTTGCGATTGGTAATGCAGAACTAATTGAAGGATTGGAGCGTGTTAAAAACAGCTTTAACTCCTATCCACTGGATATGCTCGCACAAGTCACCGCGATTGCTGCCATAGAAGATAATCAATATTTTCTTGAATGCACACAGCAGATTATCCAGACGCGTGATTGGACCACCGTGCAATTAGAGTCGTTAGGGTTTAAGGTTATACCGTCAAAAACAAACTTCTTGTTCACCTCTCATCGCTATATTGCCGGTGCGGAGCTGATGGGATTTTTACGCACACATAGCATTCTGGTTCGCCACTTTAGTCGTCCGGGCATTGATAATCACCTACGTATTACTATTGGTACAGAATCTGAAATGCAGGCGTTAATTGATTGCATCAAACGCCATCCCGATATTATTTCGCTTTAGCTCTCTTTTGATGTGACTCTTTACGATGCGGCTACCTCGCGCTATCCATGTATAGTGCGAGGCTTCATTAGTTAATATTACTCACTTCATTTAAAGAACAATGAGTTCCCTTGCTGTATCGGTAATGGCTGTTAGACTCCATCTTTAGCTCTAGGATGTATGTTGTGACTGAATCAAACCGTGGTTTATTACTTGCCCTATTCGCCTATACGATGTGGGGTGGTTTCGCGCTGTTCTTTAGCCTGTTAAAGCATATTCCCGCCACAGAAGTGCTGCTGCACCGCGTGCTCTGGTCTTTTGTTTTTGTCGCTATCATCCTGACATTCACCCAACATTGGGCACGCGTAAAAGCAGCGCTGATGAACCGCACGCTTGTTTTCTCATTATTTTGCTCTTCACTATTAATTGCTGCTAACTGGGGAGTTTATATCTGGGCGGTGAGTGTCGGCCGTGTGATCGACGCCAGCCTCGGTTATTTTATCAGCCCTCTTGTCGCTATCTGTCTAGGGGTTATCTTTTTTAAAGAACAACTCGCCGCTTACCAGAAGGTAGCGATAGTGTTGGCCATCCTGGGAGTCGGATACAAAATAGTGGGTGTGGGTGAGCTTCCCTGGATTGCCCTTACTTTGGCGCTCTGTTTTGGATTTTACGGACTCGTGCGCAAAAAGACACAGGTTGATACAGTGACTGGCCTCATGCTGGAAACCTTATTGTTACTTCCCTTCGCCCTAGGCTACTGGCTCTGGTTATCGCAACAGAGCGAGCAACACTTCACTATAGGCCTGAATGGGGTTCTACTCATACTAACAGGCTTTTTAACTGCCTTGCCATTACTGGCTTTCGCCGCAGCAGCACATCGGCTTAGCCTGACAGTATTAGGATTTATTACGTACCTTGCTCCCACGCTACAACTATTAAGCGCGGTACTGATTCTTGACGAGCCTTTTGATAAAAGTGATTTAATAACGTTTTCACTGATATGGCTGGCACTTCTGATATTTTCCGGCGGTGCAATCTGGCGCCGTATAAAAGCGCCAGTGGTCATATCTTAAACACTTAACGCTTACACTTCGTCCCCTTCAATGCGGTTAGTGCCACTCTGCTTGGCAATAAACAAATTTTCCTCAGCACGCTTGAGCAGACTATCAGGTGTGTCCTGAGAATCACGCAATGATGCTGTACCGATACTGACGGTAAACTCAAGCTCACCCGACGGCCCCACAACACACTGCTCTTGTGCCAGTTTACGGACGCGCTCTGCAGCTAACAACGCCTGCTCACGATTGGTTTCAGGCAGGAACATGACAAAACGATCATCCGCATACCGGGCAAAGAAATCTGCCGTCCGTTGAAAAGCATGCATGGCCTCAACAAACTGCTGCAAGACCTTATCTCCGGTATCCAAACCGTATTGATCATTAACCTGACTAAAATGATCAATATCGATCAATAAAACCGAACAAACCCAATCATAACGTTGCGCCTGCGCCACTGACTGCTTAAGAATAGTCATGAGGGAACGTTGATTGTATGCACCCGTTAATGGATCCCGTTGTGACAACTTAACTACTTTTTGCTCCTGTTGAGCGGGTTGAGATATATTTTTCGCAACCCAAATCAACTCAGTGTCACTTACATCTACCAGCTTTGTCTCCCATGTTTGAGTGAGCCTCAGGCCCAACTCATGCCAATGAAAAGAATGCTCTGGCTTCATCAATAGTGTTAATTTCTGTGGCTCATGTGTTTCAAAAGCCTTATCAATCTGTGCCGATACGTCGCCTGCCAGGTCCTCAGAAAACAACGCTGAAAAAGTTCTGGATATCATTTGATCTGTCTTCAGCCAATCAGCGCTGCCTGCATTAACACTAATCACTTCTCCCGCGCCATTTAAATGTATAACTATTTGATCGATAGCTGTCAGTAAACACTCAAAGCGACGTTGCTGCAAACCTTCGGAGTCCGTCATTTCAATCTCCCTTACCAAAATTATTTAACAAACGTTATAGCACAGCTAGTGAAGCTTGTTATCCGAAATTAAGATTAAATAGGCTCATTGTTATTACTGTATAAAAACAGACGCTTTATAGACGCTGTTTAGCCATTAAAACCATCGTCGGTGTATCTGATTTTTATAAAGCATTCATGAACGCCTATTAACAGAGCTACTTAATAAACCGTCTAACCAAACGCGCTGAATCCCCGAAGAGATCCAACGAATAATGTACAGGATGTTTATCCAGCGTCTCAATCAGACAAGTTATATCTTCAGGCTTACCGGTAAAACCAGCATCCAATAACAACGTTGATTCGCCTTCCAGGTGGAGACGAACACGCCCCAATGACAGTTGGTCTTCATCTTCATTGTGGACGCTGCGCTCCCAACCGGACGCAATCAATCCCGAGACCAACACCTGGCGCTTTTGCTGTGTTTGAACGGTACCCAATAACTTGTAAATTTGCATCGCATTTCCTAGCTGTAACGGATCGGGGAGAATAAAGTTACTGTGCGCACGCTGCTTGCTCCGCTAATAAGCGCACCCGGACTAAACGCTTAGCTTCACGCCGTTCCTGCATCGTCAATACCGCTTCATCACCAATATGTCCTTCGCCACGTTCACGCGCTATTTGCATCTGCTTTTCGCGCTGACTGAAGCGATCAATCTGGTCTTGAGTATGCTTACCGAAACAATGGGGGCAGCTTACGCCCTGCTGAAAGTGTTCACTAGCTTTGTCTATTTGCGTAATCGGCATACGGCAGGCGTTACATTGCTCATATTGCCCTTTTTCAAGTTGATGATTTACCGTCACCCGATCATCGAAAACAAAGCACTCCCCTTCCCAAAGAGACTCGTCCTGAGGAACTTCTTCTAAATATTTAAGAATCCCACCTTTCAGATGATACACCTCATCAAAGCCCTGCTGCTTCATGTATGCCGTCGACTTCTCACAACGAATGCCACCGGTGCAGAACATAGCGACCTTTTTATGCTTTGCGGGGTCCATATGCTGCTTAACATACTCAGGAAACTCTCTAAAACTATCGGTTTGTGGATTAACAGCGTGTTTGAAAGTACCAACCTGCACCTCATAATCATTACGGGTATCCACCAGCACAACATCTGGATCACTGATGAGTGCGTTCCAGTCTTTGGGCTCAATATAGGTGCCCACCACACGTTTCGGATCGATGCCTTCTACGCCCAGCGTGACAATCTCTTTCTTAAGCTTAACTTTGCAGCGCTTGAAAGGCTGCTGTTCATGCAATGATTCTTTATAATCAATATCAGATAAACGCTTATCAGAGGCAAACCAAGCCAGTAATGTATCAATCGCTTCACGTGTTCCTGCAACGGTGCCATTGATCCCTTCTTGAGCCAACAACAGTGTTCCCCTCACGCCGTTACTCTTCATCACATCATGCAAAGGCGCGCGTAGCTCCTGATAATCCTCCAGTACAACAAATTTATACAGGGCACACACGACTGTGTGGGACATAGAGATTCTCCGAATTCAATTCAAAATGACGCACAATTATACGCAAATCCAAGCAAACTGTCGCTAATAACCACATGTACTACGCTTGAATTAATTTCTATTAGACGTTCTCCACCGCAACTGAGATGATTAGACTACTCATGCTTATTTATTTAACCGCTTAAGAGAACTTTCATGAAACAATTTATGCTTAGCGCTATTATGATCATTGCATCAACGACAATAGCAAACACGGCCAGCGCGTCAGATAGCATTCCTTTTAACGCGGGCAAATGGGAGATTGTCAGCAAGGCAACGATGCCGATGCTAGCCCAACCCATAACCAATAAAAATATTGAATGCATCAAAGAGAACACACTCAGCGCTGCTCACTTTGCTGAAAAAACGCAGGGCAATTGCCACGCTACAGATGTGAGTGCAGCAGGCCAGAATATCAAATGGAAGATGGCTTGTAATCTTAATGGAAGCCAAATGACGGGCTACGGAAACATGCACGTAGCTGACACTTACATTAAGGGCAACGTCACCATGGTGATGTCTTTACAGGGCATAAATATGGATATGAAAACCACGTGGGAAGGCAAACGTTTAGGCGCATGCAACTGACGGTTGACTTCAATTATTTGCAACGAAAATATTCGACACATTCTTGAGCCACGACCATCACGACAAGGTCGAGGCTCGATCAGGACTAGCCAATAATCACATCGAGATCCATCAAAAAAAGGTAAGCTAATTCGTGCTACAAATATCAAGCAACGTTATGCTCCATGACAACGAGATAGAGCTCACCCCTATTCGCGCTCAGGGAGCTGGCGGACAAAATGTTAATAAAGTATCGAGCGCTATTCACTTACGGTTTGATATTACAGCATCCTCGCTGCCAGAATTCTACAAAGAACGGTTGTTAAACCTAAATGACCAGCGCATCAACAAAGAAGGCGTTATCGTCATTAAAGCACAACAGTATCGTACTCAAGAAAAAAATAGAGACGATGCCTTCGAAAGACTTACCGAACTGATTAGGAGTGTAACTGCACCACAAAAAATCCGGCGACCGACCAAACCAACCAAAGGATCAAAAACAAGAAGACTGGATAGCAAAAATAAGCGTGGCAAAACAAAAGCGATGCGCGGAAATGTATCTGAGTGATCGCTACCTGAGCGGATACACTCTTTTAATACATGCTGTATATGCATCCGGGACTAATCCAGCATATAACCCTGAGCATTCACACTAGCAGAACTTTCAGATTCAGAAATTGCATCTAACGACTTCTCGATCCATTGGCCACTTTCTCCTCGCATCCAGCTGGCTGACAATTCATTTTGCAGAAAATCAGTCCAATTTGTCACGTTCAAACGTTGTGACACTGGCAATTGTAATGGCAGGTTCTTGAGTATTGAAAATACTTCGAAAGGAATCTTAAAGTCGCGAAACTGCCTGCGGGCAAATAACTGTAATTGCCGCCCCGTACATGCCGCAGGAATTAACACTTTGCTCGATGCAACCTGCATCCAGGGATCGACCCCTTTAACTCCCAACTCTTCGTAAGAGAGCGGGGATATACCATAAAAGTTAAAAGCCCGAAGATAAATCTGCCTTAAATAAGCATCATAACATTGGTTTTTAATTGCATCTAAGCGCCGCATGCAACTCATTTTCTGCACCACCAATGCAGCCGAAGCCAGCGCATAAGGGCGACCCAGAACCGCAATCTCTTTTAGCTCTTCATGCTCTTTTCTGATCCAATGACTGACTGGTCTCTCATGGCGCCAAATACGAACCAAAACCTTTTCATTCAACTGAAAGGGTACATTAAGATCAGCAAAAACACCGCCAACACCAAAACGGACTGTCAATAGATCTGGTTGAATACTCCCCAACAGCGCTTCGATAGCACATCCTGCCCGCTCATGAAAACGAGTGTAATCAGCAGCATACTTATCAGCATACTCCTCAGGCTTATTAAGAATTGAGATCAAATCAGGAACAAACCATTCAGCCAATAATCGCAGCTCAGCTTCGGTCACTATGCTGCTTACATCTGACTCAGGCTCAAGCAGACTAAACGCATGACCCTGGCTAAACGTACTACCCGGAATCAAGTCTTCAGAAGTATCGGGGGCTTGTAAGCGCTGACTGAACCGAAGCATAAATACTCTCTAAAAAGGGCGTACAAAATAGTACATAATTATGAAGACCAATCACTCCATAAAAAAATATCTCTATTTTACTTTAGTCTCTGAGTATCCTACTCATATGAAGAGGACTCTACTTCAGACTTTAGCATGATTTTATTCAGTACCCGTGAGGCTGCGACCATGCCGAATGTTGCCGTCACAACAGTTGCAGCACCAAAACCACCGTCACAATCCAACCGAGTCTGACCATCTGATAAGCCTTTTTGGCTACCTACGGAGCCATCCGGTTGCGGATAACGCAACTGTTCTGTGGAGAATACGCATTCAACACCAAATTTCTTACCACTTTTACTGAACCCATAATGACGCCGCAGGTATGAACGAACCCTAGCCGCTAACGGATCGTTAAATGTCTTCGACAGGTCAGCAACACTCACACCGGTAGGGTCTATTTGCCCACCCGCACCGCCGACCGACACAATAGGGATTTTAAAGCGCTTACAAAAACCGATAAGCGCCGCTTTGTCTTTAACGCTATCAATCGCATCAACCACATAATCAAAACACTCTTGTATTAGCTCAGGAATGTTCTCACTATTAACGAACGCATGCTCTTCATGCACCAGACATTCAGGATTAATCAAGCGTATACGCTCGGCCATCACAGCAATTTTAGAGTGCCCGATAGTGCCATCCAACGCATGAATTTGACGATTAATATTCGTTTCACAAATATCATCCTGATCAATCAGAGTAATTTCACCCACACCCGAGCGTGCCAGTGCTTCAGCTACCCAGGAACCGACTCCGCCAATACCAATCACACACACGTGCGATCCACGAAAACACTCAACAGTATCTACACTGTAAAGACGACGCGTTCCGCCAAATCGATTATCAAATGCAGACACTACTAAACCCTATCTATAAAAAGCTGTAAATTTAAAGATCATCGTCCGTTAATTCGGTATAAACCTGCTCACCACATTGAGAACACGTACCTTCCACAAAAATGGTTCTATCAAGTTCATACTCAACAGGCGTATGCATGCCTAAGTCGGCTGCCTGGCATTTATCACACCACGTCTGAGTCAGAAACGCTTGCTGCTCTTCTTCATCACGCGAAAAAAAATCACGCTCTATTCTTTTATCATCTACTGACTCATCGCTGACCTGACTATCTTTTTTTGACATTATGACAACTCCTGTTTTTGGGCTTAATAATAAGGCTCAATAAATAATGCGGGATCACACCGCTATGACCAATACTTCGTAAGATGTTTACGTAGAAGAAGGGATTCATGGGTAAATCGGAATAATAATTCATATCTGATTCAAATAATAAACTGTTCAGTCATGACTACCAGCCCATTTCCTGCTTGATAAAAGGGATAGTCACTTTTCTTTGCGCTCTCAGCGACGCTTTATCCAAGCGATCCAACATCAGACAGAGATCATTCATACTACGGCTGGCATGATGCACCAAATATTTAGCGACCTCTTCAGGAAGCTCAATTCCACGAATTTTTGCACGTAACTGAATCGCCTGAACCTTGTCATCATCATTCAACGCTGTAACGTTAAACACTGCGCCCCAGCTTAAACGGGATACCAGGTCGGGGAGTTTAATCTTCAGTTGACGTGGGGCTGAATTAGCGGCAACAATCAGGGTATTCTGCTCCTGCCTGATACGATTATATAAATGGAACAGCGCCTCTTCCCATTCGGGCTTATTAGCAACCGCTTCAATATTATCGACACAGATCAGATCCAGATACTCCATCCCTTCAAGAATAACCGGGCTTAAGCTCATCAATTCATTTAAAGGCAAATAAACAGCAGTCAGTTTACGCGGCTCAGCCGCATGACATGCCGCTTGCAGCAAATGAGAACACCCAGAGCTCTTTGCGCCCCAGATATACAAAAATGACTCACCTTCTCCAACCGCAGCCTGACGTAGCATTTCACAAACAAGACCATTACTTCCCGTCTGAAAATTTGCAAATCGCGCAGCATCCCTCAGAGTCACCCCTAATGGAAGCTGTTGTGGCGCATTAGCGCTGCTCATTAACTTCTGTATCCTGTACGTTCAACGATTCATCTTCGGTGATTTCTTTAACCATTCCAGTGCCATACAGGTGACTGTTTTTATAGCCATGATGGAGGTGACGCAAAAATACCATAATTACAGCGGCTACCGGAAGCGCTATCAACACCCCGACAAAACCAAAAAGCTGTCCTCCGGCCATGATAGCAAAAATCACAGCAACAGGATGCAATCCAATTTTATCGCCGACAAGCAATGGGGTAAGCACCATGCCTTCCAATGCCTGACCCACACCAAAGACAGCAGCCACCCATAACAATATCATCGGGTCATGGAATTGCAGGTAAGCGGCAATTCCCGCCGCAATAATGCCGACGATAAAGCCCATATAAGGAACAATACTCGCCAAGCCAGCGAGCATACCTAACAGCAGCGCTAAATCAAGACCAATCAGCCAAAGCCCCACAGCATAGACACAGCCTAATACCAACATAACTAATAGCTGGCCTTTCATGAAAGCGCCCAGCACCTCATCGCTCTCTTTAGCCCAGCGAGAGACAGTAGGCTCAAGATTACGGGGCAGAAGATAACCAATTTTTTCAATCATCACATCCCAATCACGCAGCAGATAAAACGTCACGACGGGGATCAATAACAGATTAGCCAGCCATCCGACGATAGCCAATCCAGAACGGGTAATATAAGCAGCAACCTGCGCCATAATATCGCCCGTTTTCTGCCAATGGCTAGCGGCAAGATCCTTAAATGATTGTAAATCACCAAAAGAAACGTCATCACCCAGATAAGCCTGAATAGCGGGAAGCGCCTTGTCTTCAAATAATGCGATAACGGATGGTACCTGCAGAATCATCACCTGAACCTGATGGCTCAACTTAGGAACAAGCAGAAGCACAAGCAATATTGATAGCGTTATCAGAAAGACGAACACAATCACGACAGAGTTCGTACGTGACACACCCGCCAACTCCAGACGGTCAGCAACCGGGTCTGTGAGATAGGCCAGTAACGCCCCCACCAGAAATGGTGACAATATAGGCCCCAGCAAATACAATAAATAACCAGAAACCAAAGTAACCAGCAATAGGAAAAAGCGTTGTGACGTGACAAAATCATCCATTAAAACGACCCATTCAAACCATTTATTAAAGCTACCATTGACATCTCACTTACTGCGTCTACTTAACCAACGCCACTGTAAAAATTGATCTACTGACGGCTGCAAAGAACGCATTAACATCATCCTTCGATCAAGCCCCAGCATCTTTATTAATACCTTCTTATTCAATCTGCTTTGCAACGACAAGTTCAAGGTCTTATTGACCATAGAGACAACCACTACATCATCAATGACAGCGAACGCGCGAACATACTCAAGAATTGCTGCATAGTCTGCCATATTTTCTACGCTTGTCACGGTTATCTGGTACGTATTTATCTTATCTATACCCGTTCCATATC
This sequence comes from Neptunomonas antarctica, assembly GCF_001305295.1. Lineage (GTDB taxonomy): Bacteria > Pseudomonadota > Gammaproteobacteria > Pseudomonadales > Balneatricaceae > Neptunomonas > Neptunomonas antarctica. The sequence continues at coordinate 78,221 of NZ_LJSI01000036.1, read as the reverse complement.
ATCCCAGAAGCTTGCATCACCGATTCGAAACTCTTTAATATAGGCTGAAAGTGCTCGCGGCAAAGCATTTGCGATAAGCGCAGCACGCGTCACCCCACTGGCTTTTACCAATACCTCTTTTATCCCAGCGTTTAAAGAAAGCTCATCCGCAACGACTAGCTGGTCAGAAACTAACATCTTACTTTGATACAGGTTCCCGACAACGCCGGCCTTAATAGCCCCGGAGCTTAACCCTAGCATTGCGAACAAACACACCAAAAATAAGGATTTACCTCGTTTACCCGACAAAAATTATACAACCCTACAGAATATCAATTGAAAACTTTAACATACAATAGCCGCCACCTCTCCAACCTGTTAGAATGCAGCCCATATTTTTACCTGTTATTTTACCCTGTCCTGAAGGTTTAGCTGCATGTCTATTGGTTCTGACAAAACATCCCTGAGTTACAAAGACGCTGGCGTTGATATTGATGCAGGAAATGCATTAGTTGATCGCATTAAAGGTATCGCCAAACGCACAGCACGTCCTGAGGTTATGGGCGGTCTGGGTGGCTTTGGAGCACTGTGCGAAATCCCTGAAGGATATAAACAACCGGTTCTCGTATCTGGAACTGATGGCGTTGGTACGAAACTACGCCTGGCAATGGAACTACAAAAACACGACACAATCGGTATCGATCTGGTTGCTATGTGCGTCAATGATTTAGTGGTTGCTGGTGCAGAACCCCTTTTCTTCCTTGACTACTATGCAACAGGGAAATTGAATATCGACATGGCCGCTGATGTTGTTGAAGGCATCGGTAAAGGCTGTGAACTTGCTGGCGCTGCGCTGGTAGGTGGTGAAACAGCTGAAATGCCTGGCATGTATGAAGGCGACGATTACGATCTCGCAGGTTTCTGTGTTGGTGTCGTTGAAAAATCTGAAATCATCGATGGCAGTAAAGTCCGCGTGGGTGATACGCTGATTGGTTTAGCTTCTTCCGGACCACACTCAAATGGTTATTCGCTTATACGTAAAATAATCGAAATATCCAAAGTAGATCTGGAACAAGAGATAGAAGGACGCAAACTAAAAGAGGCGTTACTTGAACCAACGCGCATTTATGTTAAGTCTGTCCTGAATTTAATTAAAAACGGCCAGGTTAATGCCCTATCGCATATTACCGGCGGCGGCTTACTGGAAAATATTCCTCGCGTACTTCCAGAGAACGCCAAGGCGGTAATCAACACTAACTCCTGGATCCTGCCGGGCGTATTTCAATGGCTACAATCCGCTGGAAATGTTGAATCACGCGAAATGTACCGCACATTTAACTGCGGCGTCGGTATGGTGCTTTGCGTGCCTGCTGAACACGCTGATAAATCTCTGGCTCTGCTGCGAGAATCTGGTGAGAACGCATGGGTTATTGGTCATATCGATTCAGCCCAAGCGGGCGAAGAACAAGTAGAGCTTATCGACGCGGAGTAATCTGATGCCCCTGAAACGGATTGTAGTACTGATTTCGGGAAGCGGCTCCAACCTGCAAGCAATTATTGATGCCATCAATTCTGGTCGTATACATGGCCAGATTGTTCAGGTTATTAGTAACAAAGCCGACGCGTACGGTCTCGTACGCGCCGCTACTGCAGGGATCCCCACGGCCTGCATCGATCATAAAACCTACTCTTCACGAGAAGCTTTTGATGCAGACGTTCGCCAAATCATTGATGACACTGAAGCCGATCTGGTTATATTAGCCGGATTTATGCGCATCCTTTCTGCTGAGTTTGTAAAACACTACTCAGGCCGTATGCTGAACATCCATCCTTCGCTATTACCTAAATACAAAGGACTCCATACGCACCAACGCGCACTCAAAGCCGGAGATAATGAGCACGGCTGTACTGTTCACTTCGTTACCGAAGAACTAGACGGAGGGCCATTGTTAATTCAGGCCGTTGTCCCCGTAACCAGCGCTGATGATGAAGAAAGCCTCCAGCGCCGAGTCCATACTCGCGAACATATCGCCTACCCTCTCGCGGTAGAATTAATTTGCTCTAATAGAGTCAAATTTAGCACAAAGGGCATTTATCTGGACGATAAACTCTTACCGGACTCAGGCTTCAGATTAGGGTACGACGCTTAAGCCTGCTTTAAAGGAACTCAATTATGCAAACACTTCTTAAGGGCTTATTGTCAGCAGCCCTACTTATTTCAATGCCTGCGTATGCAGACAGCTCACCACCTGTGCAACCCTTTAAGGCTACTTACACCTCCGAATGGGATGCAGGTATAGCGCTGACAGGTGAAGTCGAGCGTTCGCTTTCCAGCACGCCTGAAGGTCAATGGATATTTCGCACTTACGCCAGCGCTATGATTGCCTCTATTGATGAAAAAAGCACCGTTACTTTCAATCAATCTGACGTCATCCCACAGCAATACTACTATCAGAAAACTGTACTGGGTAAAAAACGCGAGGCCAAACTTGCCTTTGACTGGCCAAACATGAGCGTTAATAACGACATTGATAAAAAACCCTGGAATATGGCGATACCTACAGCAACCCAGGACAAATTAAGCTACCAACTACAAATGCGACTCGACCTTAAAACCGGAAAAAAAGGCCCGCTTAGCTATAAAATAGCAGATGGCGGACGACTTAAAGAATACAACTTCAACATCATAGGCAATGAGACCATTCAATCACCTCTGGGTGAATACGATACGATTAAAGTCGAAATGGATCGAGGACCCAATGCCAGCCGGGAAACCTATATATGGTACGCCCCCGCACTAGACTACATGATCGTTAAACTTAAACAGATCGAAGGCGATGGCACCGTCTATGCTTTGCAATTAAAATCAATGAAAACCTTTTAATATGCCTAAAATCGGCGGTGAGACTTTATCCAACACTGCCAGAAGATAAACTTTCAGAAAAAGATATTAAAGGCATAAGAGCGCTCTTAGCAGAAGCCGTATAGCAATAGCAATACGCCTATATTGTGCACTGCACAATATAGGCGTAGACTTTAGCCTGATTATATCGCTTACTGGAGTTTACCCATGAATTTGAATGGTATGAAATTTACAGGCGTTGCTAATGATGACCGCCGTATTGCAGCTGAACTGCAAGCTATGGGCGCATTTGATCACGCTAACGAAAAACAACCATCTGCTTTAGTACAAATAGTAGAAGCAGTTGGACAGTTTGCCGAGTGGGCGCGATGGAAAGGAGAGGTCGGTGTATACGGCTGTAGAGTTGGGGCATCGCATGCCCGTCGCGCAGAAGCGAGACATCTGGCGTAAACAGCGTAACGATTGTAGTTAAGATTAAGGGCCAAGATTAATAACTAAGATCAACAGCCAAGCAGAAAAGATCCGACCTTAACTACAATCACTTTTTATCTGGATTCCAAATCAACACCCAGCGCAACAGATCGCTTCTCCATCGCAGAATCAATCAACGCATCATTCAATGTACCATTATTTTTCGAAATCAGAATAATATGCTCACATTGCTGCTGTTGCAACAGCATATTTTGACCAGCCTCCTGACCATCCTGCCAACCCATTGCCGCTTTACGGCTTTTCACATACTCCGCAGTAAAGCTTTGCAGCGAAAACGCCACCTCAGGTTTAAATCTCTGATTTATCTGCTTGATAAAAATACTCGTCATCAACATAGCCGACGTAGATTGACGGAATGCATAACGCTTACTAACAGCCGGCCAGTTATTCCTGAGTACCGCTAATGACTCGCCATTACCCTCGGCTTCCAGATTATGCAACAGCGCATAAGTACCATCATAAAATCCAGAACAACTGGCCCCCAACGCAGAAGCAAATCGCATTTGTTCCAGCCCAACACTGCTCTTTTCAGCAGCGCCAGAAACAGAAGATATACTGAAAGGGATCACGACTAACAGTGAGCGGATCAACAGCTTCGATACTGCAAACATAAAGACTCCCTCATTAAAAAATAGTCCCGGAATTTTACCGGATATTCCACTTCTCAGATACTCAATCCACCTGAGAATATAGTAAGCCAAATATAGAAAATCCGGCATATACATTCACACAGCCATATCTATCTGTTGAACAGATCCAACATTTCCTGCCTCCGTCAGATAAATACCACTTTTAGAAACTTTTCCAAGCATTTGATTATTGTCACCTTTAATATCAAACGGCGTTTCTTCTGAACCTAAATAAATGGCCCCAACAGCGCTTTTCGTTAGCGGCAGCAGGTGATCCAGCTCCTCAGTTTTTGTCCAGATTAAAAGATCCTTAAAAACACTGTCTGCAGCATCAATAAATCCATTGTTATCTTCATCGAACTGTCTGAGCTCGTCAAATCCTTGTCCTGTTTTGCCACCAAACAACTCAGAACCATTATCAATTTTTCCATTTTCATCGCCATCCAATGCCAGCCAACCATTAGCCCCTGCCAAATAATGCAACCATTCCGTTTCACCATCTGCATCGATATCAAACTCAAAAGAAGCATCAGACAACTCAGCAGCGGTGCCGTCAAAGTTAAGCAGCAAAGGATCCTTAAAGCGCACTTCACGCGAAAAGCTCATCTCATGTGTTTCTGAATAATACCGCTCCATCGTCATATTCAAATTAAGGTCAATCATTCTCCCATCCGATGTCTTTACTGATCCCGCCGCGACAAAACGAGACACTTCATACTCCTCAACAGACTGGGCCACATGAACAGTTAACTGCATAGCTTTACTTTCAGAGAGAAAATCTGTTGCCTCTGAGCGCTGAACCCGGCCTTTTGCAGCGTCCATATTCGATACTTCATTTACCCCCGCATTCAGACCATCATCAATAACCGGCAGCTTCTTCCCCGTTATCGCTTCAAATAATGCCTTAAATAGTCGAGCCCGTGTGTAGCTTTGCTGATGAACACTTACCTCTTTCTCCTCTGACGTATTAAATTTCAAACCATCATCGGTCATTATTAACACTGAAGGCTCCGATACAGAAGGCACTAACGGCGCCACCCCACCCGTTTCTTGCGGCCCTACCCGTGTCGCCAACAGCGCGGACGCGCTATCAAATTGCTGACCAAAACCGGATATGTTAGTTTTCTGCATATAACTCACCGACTCAGATTTTTTATGATCAGCACTCATCGACATTACACTTTGTTCAACAATCATATTAATCCACCTCATATTCAGTTGTTAAGCCCATAGCGGCCATTCTTTGCCTACAACGCCACTAATCACGGCAACAGGAGAGATCTTTAACGCACAGGACAGGCAAAGCGAATGACAACAACTCACTGAAATTCAGCCTCTGCTCATTGAAACGACAGACCCTCTTGCATCGCCACTAAGAAGCTAGCAAGATGCAGGCCTAAGTCAATTTAAAGGAAAGTACGGATGTTTACCCGCAAGACACATCGTCAGTTTTCATTAAAAATCATGGCAAGCAGCTGCTTTACGCTATTGTTAAGCGGCTGCAGTCTATTCACACCGCCCGCTCCTGGTATAAGCGATGCCACCTGTTGGAATAATTTACAGGGCTGGCAACAGGACCCACTCATCGAAGCCCTACCTGCTCTCATCAGCCAATGCCCCAGACTCAGCAAAACCACACCGGACTGGAAAAACATTTGCACGGCTGTGGATACACAAGCACTCGTATCGACTCAAGACTTACGCGCATTCATTGAACAGTATTTTGTTCCGTACAATATTATCGGTACTGCGGGTAAAAATAACGGCCTGATCACCGGCTACTATGAGCCAACACTTAATGGCAGCATGACACCGGATGAGCAATATAATTACCCTCTGTATCAACGCCCAAGCGATATGCTGAACGTCAATCTGGCATCGCGATTTCCTGAGTTAAAAAATCGACGCGTCAGAGGCCGGATAGATAACAACACGGTTATCCCCTATTACAGCCGTGCAGAAATAGACAACCCAACGACGCCCCTTAAAGGACAGGAGTTGCTTTGGGTGGATGACTCAGATGCCGCTTTCTTTCTACATATACAAGGCTCAGGTCGCGTACAACTACCCACTGGCGAGATTGTAGGCGTAAGCTACGCGGATCAAAATGGCCACCCTTATGTAGCGATTGGCAAAACATTGATCGACCAGGGTGAGCTCACACGCGAAGAGGTATCTTTACAGACAATAAGGCGATGGCTGAATAACCACCCGGAACGCGCTGACGCATTAAAAAATCAGAACCCCAGCTATGTCTTCTTTAGTTTGAGAAAAGAGGAAGGCAGCCCGCGCGGATCACTCAATGTACCACTCACACCCGAGAGAAGCGTCGCAGTAGATCGCAAAGTGATACCGCTAGGCACGCCATTATGGATCAATACTACGCTACCGGGCACTGGGAAGCCGTATCAACGACTTGTTTTTGCACAAGACACAGGCGGAGCCATTAACGGTCCGGTTAGAGCAGATATGTTTTTTGGTCGCGGCAGCCGCGCAGAAAAATTGGCAGGTGAAATGAAACAGACTGGCAGCATTTATGCACTACTACCAAAAAGCGCGAACGCTACAACAAACCCCACTGGCTGCCCATAACTCAATATAATCTTCAGAATGAGCAATATATCGAAGCTATTAATTGAACTCAAGCAATAAAAAAAAAGCAAAAAGGCAATAAAAAAGGGTAAGACTGTTAAGTCTTACCCTTCTTATTCTCATCCCTATAAAAGGGAGAGCTAATCGGTAATTAAATTACTGATTAGTAAGTTATCTAACGAATTAGATAGCTACGATGTTTTCTGCTTGAGGACCTTTCTGGCCCTGAGTAACAGTGAACTCAACTTTCTGGCCTTCAGCCAAAGTTTTGAAACCGTCACCAGCGATAGCGCGGAAATGAGCGAATACATCCGGGCCATTTTCCTGCTCAATAAAACCGAAACCTTTATCTTCGTTAAACCATTTAACCGTGCCAGTAGTTGTAGACATAATAATATCCTGTAAATTCATTAGTAATTGAAGCCGTCTCTTTTTGATAAGGCCTTTAACGCTGGAAGAATTGATACTACTTATGGAAAACAGAACGAGCACTAAAGACAGGACATCGAAATGGGACACATAAATATAATTCGTAATTTCAAGCTGGGGTAAGTATATACAGCTTTCCCCCATTGTCAAAGCGCATTCACCCTGAATACGCAACATAATAAAAAAGTCAGATGCTTAATATAAGCGTTAAACGCTAACCTTTACTTTATTATTTGTGTCCCTGCTTTGACGAATCAACTCGTCATTAGCAAGCGTTGTAGCCGATTTCGCTAAACGATCATACAACACAACATTGACCGTGGCGGCGAGGTTCATACAGCCCACCGTAGGGACATAAACCACAGCATCAGCCTTATCAATAACATCTTGATGAATAGTACCGTCTTCAGGGCCAAATATGTAAAAGGCATTCTCTGGATGCTGGTACTCCGGCAAAGGGATAGCACCCTCGACCAAGTCAACACATACTATTTTTGCATCATACGGCACGTTTTTTAACAAACACTCAACGCCGCTTAGCATAATCTTATTAGCGGCATCTTTTGTATCTGTATTAAATTTAGCCGCTCGGGCATATCGCTCTCCCGTGTAAAAAACAGCGTCAACCCGATAACACCCTGCCGCACGCATTACTGCACCAACATTTGTCGGACTTTTGGGATTACTTAATCCAATACAGACATTTAATCGTTTCATTTAATCGTTTCATTTAATTATTCAGTTAGCTTTGCCAGATAACGCCTACCATCACCCCCAGACATTGGGCAAAGAAGGGTTTGAGTAGCCGGAAACAAATAGCTGCTTATTGCCTGTGTCCAGATCATAAGTATGACGATTAACGATACCAATATTCGCACCGTAAATATGAATACTGATCGACACCTGATCATTGAACGAATTTGATACCCGATGAATATCTCCCACCTGCGGAGAGACCAGATCAACGCCGCCGATCTCCAACAGATGTTTACCCTCTGCCACAATTAACCCTGTAGAGTCATCGACACAAAACTCCTCACACAGCTCGCCTCCTCGCATAACACCCACCATACCCCATACCGTATGATCATGAATGGGAGTGCATTGGCCAGGCCCCCAAACAAAACTGGCAATAGAGAATCGCTCCAGAGGGTCACAATGCAGTAAATACTGCTGATATCTATTCAAATCTGCTTTCGCGAAATCTTCGGGTAACCAGTCATCATGCAACACAAGGTCCTGTAGAAGCGATTTTCCTGATACAAAAATTGCCTGTTCATCATCTCCGATGCGATCAACCAGACGGGTAAATTCCTGAATAAAAGTCTTAAGTCTCGTTAGATTTTGCATAATGCATTCCCTTTATTGATGGCACATGAATAAATATATTCATGTATAAACCTATCAGTTACAAATCGACCCACCAATCAAAAAGCGCCTGCAAAATCAACTTACTGCGTGAATAATAAACGCAGCCTTTCAAGATCTTCCAGTGTATCAACACCCGCCGGGGGAAGCTCATCAGCCACAGCAACATGGATGCGTGCACCGTTCCACATGGCCCGAAGCTGCTCAAGACACTCTGCCTCTTCTATCGGAGCGGGTGCCCAACGCACGAACTCATTAAGCATTTTAACCCGATAAGCATAGATCCCAATATGCCGCTGCCAGCTATAACCTACTGGCATCGAGTTCCGGTCTTTCATAAACTCATCACGCGGCCACGGGATAGGCGCACGACTGAAGTAAACAGCCATGCCGCGATGATCAGTCACCACTTTAACTACATTAGGATTCAAAAGGCTGGCGATATCCTCAATAGGCTCAGACAAGGTGGCTATGCCTGCATCAGGTTCAGCTCTGAGGTTGTGTGCGACCTGATTAATAACACGAGGCGGTATCAGAGGCTCATCACCCTGCACATTCACCACGATATCATCCGCATAAAAACCTAAGTTATGAACGACCTCCTGAAGCCGGTCCGTACCTGACGGATGATCCGCTTTTGTCATACAGACCTCTGCACCAAAGGCTTTAGCCACGGCAGCAATACGCTCATCATCGGTGGCGACAATCACACGCTCAGCTTCACTTTGTAAAGCCCGCTCATAGACATGCTGCACCATTGGCTTACCGGCTATATCCGCTAAGGGCTTACCAGGAAAACGGGTTGACGCATATCTGGCGGGTATAATAACGCTGAATCCCATCGTGAATTCCTATTTTCCTTTCAGACGCTCATCTGTCGTTAATGTGCGCGCTTCGCTTTCTAACATTACCGGTATGTCATCCCGAACAGGATAAGCCAGGCCACTCGTCCGGCAGATGAGTTCGTTGGTATCTGCATTGTATTCAACCGGTGCTTTGGAGACAGGACAAACCAAAATATCCAAGAGTTTTTTATCCATTTTTGTTACTCACTTTTTTAAATTTCTGAGCAGTAGCTGTAACTGCTTTTTAAATTCCGGAGGCAGCTGAGCTTCCACTTTCAAATAATAGGTCGAAGCAGTTATCGGCAAGTGACGACATTTAACGGCATCTTTTTCCGTCATGATAACAGGAAGGAGATCATCAAAAACAACGTCCGTTAGTTGATAGGCGTGGTGATCAGGAAAACTGTGCTCTATCGGATTAAAGCCAGCTTGGCGTAAGGTATCATAAAAGCGATCAGGGTTACCTATACCAGCTACAGCATGTACTCGCACCGAATCAACAACAGTGACTGCATCACTTTGACCATCCGTCAGACTCACCAAGGCGGTAGCGGCCAATTGCATCTGAATGGCATTGTCTACATGAAAACCACCAACACCATTCACCACGACCATATCAACCTGATTAAGTCTTTCAGGTAATTCACGTAATGGGCCTACCGGCAAACAATGGCCATTTCCCAATCCACGTTTTCCGTCAATAACAACAATTTCAACATCACGCCCCATGGCATAATGCTGCAGACCATCGTCACTGATGATAATATCGCAGCACTGAGTTTTCAATAATTGTTGACAGGCCCGCACCCGATTCGGGTCGATAACCAGGGGAACAGCGGTGCGCTGCACAATCATCAGTGGCTCATCACCCGCTTCAGAAGGCGTGGAGCTTGAAAGAACAGTAAAAGGGTATTCAGAAGGATGTGCAGCATAACCCCGACTGACCACTCCAGGCTGATATCCCTGCTCCCGCAGCAACTGGATTAAAGCGATAACCAGCGGGCTTTTTCCTGTACCGCCAATGTTAATATTGCCCACAACAATAACCGGGACGGGCGCCTGCCATTGCTGTAATTGATGCTTTCTCCGACGATAACGTGAAACGGTGATAAACAGCTTTTCTAGAGGCAACAGTAACCAAGGCCATCGCGCGCCGCTATACCAGGCTTTTTCGAGTATTTGCATCCGCTACTCTGTCGTTTGCATCGTCGTGATACTTAATTTTTCAAATCCCAGCTTTCCTGAGATATCCATAGCAGTCACTACCGATTGATGCGGTGTTTTAGCGTCTGCCGTGATAACCAAAGGAAGCTTTTCATCATCTATCATCAACTTGCGAATAGCCAGCCGCAATGTTTTGGCTTGTGTGTTGACCAGCGGCTTACCATCGACGCTATACTGCCCCTCTGCATCAATAACGATTTCAATAATTTTTCCAGGACTTTGCGAGGAAGGAGCATCAGATGCTTGCGGCAGATCTATCTCAAGACGGCTATCTTTTGTAAATGTCGTTGATATCATAAAGAAAATCAGCAACAGAAATACCACATCAATGAGTGGCGTTAAATTAACACTGACCTCTTCTCTACTTTGACGCTGAAACTTCACAAAAAAACTCCGCTACTTTTCATGATCAACTTCACGCTCACCATGTACAGCCTCGACCAATTGCACGGCCTGCTGCTCCATTTCTACGACCAGTGAATCTATTTTTCGCTGGAAATGACGATGGAAAATCAGCGAAGGAATCGCCACCGCAAGCCCTGAAGCGGTGGTAATCAGCGCTTCAGAAATACCTCCCGCAAGAACAGAAGCATTACCTGTACCCTGAACCATAATTTCTGTGAACACTTTAATCATCCCGATAACCGTCCCCAACAACCCCAGCAAAGGAGCAATGGCGGCAATGGTACCTAGCGCTGTCAGAAAGCGCTCGAGCTCATGAATGACTTGTGTTGCCGCTTCCTGAATACTCTCTTTCATGATTTCACGACCATGACGAGCATTATTCAACCCTGCAACCACTATCCGGCCAAGAGGGCTGCTCTTTTTAACCTCTTTCATTTGCTCTGCTGTCATCGAGCCACTTTTTAACCAATACCATACATTGGTCATCAGCTCTGGCGGCGCAATTTTACTGACACGCAACTCCCACAACCGTTCCATGCAAATAGCAAGGGACAGGATTGAGCAACCAATAATAGGAATCATCAGCCAGCCACCGGATGTAATCAATTCAAACACGCTCTAATCTCCTTTAATATGGCATTACTTTAGCACACCGGGCTGCATTGGAATATGCTCTCAACTGGCTGACCAGTAACGTTTTTCTTTTTCCCTCCATGTATCAATTCGACATTTGCCGTTTCTCGTTTCACCCAACACAATAGCACCCTGCTGATCGGTACGCAGAATACGCGAGCCCGAACGCTCTATTCGCTCAATAACATCTGCGTGCGGATGCCGATATCGGTTAAGAAAGCCTGCACTAATCAGTACCGCTTCAGGCGATATAGCCTGAAGAAACTCCTCACTAGTTGATGTTCGACTACCATGATGCCCTGCTACCAACCAGGTCACATGATCCATACTTTTGAGCAACTGACTTTCAACAGCAACACTGGCATCACCGGTCAACAGCACACTGCAATGTTGACTGCGAACTTCCAAGACACAAGAGCGGTCATTATCGGTCGCCTTTAACGCGGGTTCTGGATGATGGTAACGAAACTCAACACCATCCCATTTCCACGATAAATCAGACGGACAATTTTGCGCAGGAATGTTTAACGCCTCCGGCATACCGCTTTCAACCAACCCTAAAGAGAGTTGCTCAGCAACCTTACGCACACCACCCGCATGATCATTATCATCATGGCTCACCACTAGCTTATCGAGGAAAGAGATCCCCTGCTGATTCAAATAAGGCAATATGGCGCGCTCGAAAGCCGTCCCTCCATTAGGATAGCCAGCGCCCGTATCAAACAACAAGGTATGCCGATTCGTTTCAATTAGCACAGCTAAACCCTGGCCTACATCAAACACCAGTGCTCTTATCTGCGCGGGAGGCACATTATCCTTTATGGGAAGAAAAACAGGAAACCAACACAACAAGCCCACCAGCTTTAAGCGCACGTTCACAGGCTGCAGTATCATCACAGCGCCCAATATCGCAAACGTAATAGCAATAACACTGGGTTGCGGTATTGCCAGCACCCACTGATCACTCAGCGCATTAACCCATGATAAACCAGCCCACAGTGCTTTAATTAACACCCCGAGAATATCAAGCCCCCAACTAAAACCGAGGACACTGATTAGCAGCGCCGGTATCGAAACGACGAGCACGAACGAAACAAAAGGGATGGCCAGGATATTTACGATCGGAGCACTTAATGATAGCTGACCAAAAAACAATAACAGCAGCGGACTGAGTATCAGCAGTATCCACCACTGACTTTTGAGTAGCATAAATAAAGCCATATTTTTATGACGCTGCGTTACCAAAAACAGCAAAGCCCCCACAGCGCTAAATGATAACCAGAAACCAATTTCATGCATGGCTAACGGCTGCAACGTGAGCACCACAGCCATAGACAGCCACCAACGAGTCCATACAGCAGGCCGCTGCGTCCTTAACTGCCCACCTAATAATACAGCGGCCATAATCCAGGCACGCTGCGTAGGAATACTGAAACCCGCCAATCCAACATAAGCACCGCTTAACAGCAATGCAGTTATCACAGGCAGCCAATGCTGCGGCACATTATATTCTTTACCCCGGAATAGAATGACAGCTATCAATCGACCGAACCACCAACCAAACGCAACGCAAACACCGATATGCAAACCACTCACGACCATAAGGTGCGTGGTCCCGGTATTACGCATCAGCGTCCACTGCCAATCCTCAAGCGCCCTTTTATCTCCCAACAGCAACGCCTGTAATGTGGACAACACCACCGGCTGATCTTTTAAACGCTCTGTTAGCCATAAAATAAAACGGTAGCGCAGTAAATCAACCCCCGTATCTGTGGCGGACTGATGATCAAGCATTTGTTTTACGTAACCTACGGCATCAATATTACGAGCCAACGCCCAACGCTCATAATCAAATCCGGCAGGATTCCATAAAGTATGTGGGGGACGCAGCTTCACATTAAGCGTTAAGCGGTCACCTGGCTTTAAGATGTGACTGGCTTTATACCAACTAAGCCTCATGTAACGCGGCTCTGGATTTGGCGGGATACCACGCTGATCAGAGATTGTCGCAACCTGCAACGTGAAGCGAGCCTGCTTACCCTGCTGATCAGGAAGCTGAACAACCACACCTGAGACCTTCCAAATGCTTTCTACCTGAGCTACATCAAACCGATAATGTAATTGAATATGCCCATAGACGAGCGCTATAGCCATGCCTAAAAGGAGACTAAACGCATGTGACCGAATATCGCTACAGTAGCGGAAAATTATTAGGCCGACGACAGGAAAACCGACTAGCCAAAGCAGTGACGGCAACCATGGCAGCCAGGCAATAATAAAAAAACCTACAATATATGTGATCATCCTTGATCCCTAGGTTGGATTACACAGCTGCGCTGTGCATAATACGCTTACCTTTTTCCGATGAAGTACACTTCCCATGCCCCGGAAGCTTATCAAAAAGTTCATGCCAGACGAAGCATTCCTTCGTAATCACAAATACCTTAGCTGGATGGGCAGTCATTTACACGACCCTTCTCTTTGGCACCTGACGCGAAAATCGGTAGCGAAAGCTTTTCTTGTCGGTATTTTTTGTGCCTTTTTACCTATTCCAATGCAAATGCTGGTCGCTGCAATACTTTCATTATTCGTCAGGAGCAACATACCTATTTCGGTAAGTCTTGTATGGATCACCAACCCTCTCACCATAACACCGGTATTTTATTTTACCTATGTGGTGGGCACTTACCTGCTAAACACCCCCGTTTTGGATATTGAGTTGAAGTTTACTTACGAAGCGCTGTCTCATGACCTATCTGCTATCGGATGGCCACTCTTAGCAGGATCACTATTCTGTGGCGTTATATTTAGTCTGATTGGATACTTTAGTGTGTCGTTTTTATGGATATGGCATGTACGTAAAACGTGGTCAGACAGACGCAAGCGTTAAGCAGTCAGCAGTCAGCAGTCAGCTAGCTATTGGGCAGGATTGAACTGTCAGAAGGATAGAGCGCGGGGCAATCAGGTAGTAGCAGATGCGTCGGGACCAGAAATTTGATGTAAGCCACCCTCTCTGAGCTCCATGACCCGATCCATACGGTAAGCTAATTCTGAATCATGTGTCACGATGATAAATGATGTCTGAAATTCTTTATTCAAACTCTGCATCAGCTGCTGCACATCATTAGCCGTATGATTGTCCAGATTCCCCGTCGGCTCATCCATCAACACACAGGCCGGACGTGCAATCAATGCGCGAGCAATCGCCACACGCTGCCGTTCTCCTCCACTCAACTGAGCTGGCTTATGAGAAAAACGAGCAGATAAACCAACAGCCACCAACATCTCCTGCGCTCGTGAGCGGGCTTCATTAATAGCAACATTCCCTAGCAACAAGGGCATTGCAACGTTTTCAACTGCATCAAACTCTGGAAGCAAATGATGAAATTGATAGACAAAACCGAGTTGACGGTTTCGAATCTGCGCCCTTTTTTCTTCAGAAACAGAATAAAGTGCTTCGCCTCCTACACTAACGCTTCCTTGTGTTGGCGCTTCAAGCCCACCCAAAATATTCATCAGCGTACTTTTACCCGAGCCCGATGTTCCTATAATAGCAATACGCTCGCCTTTACCGACAGACAGACGAATATCACGCAATACTTCTAGTGCACTACCTGCCTCGGTATACACTTTACCTACGCCTTCACATAGCATTACCGTCGAATTATTCATAGCGTAGCGCCTCTGCCGGTTGTGTTTTAGATGCACGCCACGCCGGATATAAGGTGGCCAAAAAACTGATTATCAATGCGGAAGAGGCAATCATGACGACATCGTTCCAATTCAGCTGTGAAGGCAAGTAACTGATAAAATAGACATCAGACGATAAAAACTGCATATCGAGTACTTGCTCTACCCACGCGACCAGGTCAGTCACTGTCAACGCAAGAAGCACTCCCAATGCTGTGCCGATCAACGTGCCGGCAAAACCAATCACAACACCTTGCACCATAAAGATACGCATAATCAAACCAGGCGTTGCTCCCAGCGTACGCAGAATGGCAATATCAGACTTTTTATCTGTAACGACCATAACCAGCGTCGACACAATATTAAAGGCAGCGACAAATACAATCAGAAAGAGCAGCAGTCCGATCATTTTCTTCTCCATCTGAATAGCCTGGAAAAGATTACCGTGCGTGCGGGTCCAATCTGAAACAAGAAAATAGCCATCAAGCTGGGCCGCTATTTCACGTGCAGCAATCGGCGCTTTAAACAAATCCGTAAAGGTAACCCGAACGCCTTCAACGCCTGCCTTAATACGTTTTAGGCGAGCAGCATCATCAATATGGATATAAGCTAAAGAACTATCCAGCTCAGCGCCTACTGAAAAGGTACCAACGACGGTAAAACGTTTTAGTCTTGGTGTGACACCGGCCACACTGATCGACGCTTCAGGCAAAACAAGCGTCACTTTATCGCCCATACGAGCGCCAAGGTAGCGGGCTAGCAAATCACCCAGGACAATACCAAACTCACCACTTTCAAGGTTATTCCATTCCCCTTTAAGCATATGTTCAGACACGATGGAAACTTTACTTTCAGCAACAGGGTCAATACCTTGCACCAGCACCCCACGTACCTGGCCTCCATAGGTCAACATACCTTGAGCACTGATAAATGGAGCCGTCGCAATGACGCGAACATCTTGTTCGACAATATCAGCTACAAGGTGCCAATCTTCAATTGGTTTTTGATAGCCAGTGATACTGGCATGTGGAACCATGCCAAGAATTCTGTCTTTTAACTCCCGATCAAAACCGTTCATTACTGACAGGACGAGAATCAACGCCGCAACTCCCAGCATCAACCCCAGCATAGAGACCAGGGAGATAAAGGATATAAAATGGTTACTGCGTTTGGCTGCGGTATAACGCAAGCCTATGTATATAGAAAAGGGTCTGAACATGGTCGCGGATTAAATCACAGTTGGCCCAGTAACTCTAACAAAATTAAGAAATTCTCCGTTATACTCTATCCTGATACATAAACAGGGGGTGACTGTGAAGCAGGAAAGAAGACAGTTTTACCGGGTCGAAAAAAATGTGGCGTTAGAAATCCAGCCTATCACTGCGAATGAGGTTGAGCATTCTATCCAACCCACTCAATTTGATGTTTCTCCGTACTTTGAACTACTCTCCGAAGTTCAGAATATCGACAAGCAACAAGCTGATTTACTGGCGCAACTATCTGATTCACACCCACTACTTGCCCAGCTGTTCTGTTTACAAACAGAGAAGCTGGATTTAATTACCCGCACGTTAGCGACCAGCAGTTTAAAGATTGAAAAACTAACTAAACAATCAATCAATCTAAGCGAAGGCGGTATGCAATTCACGACCACCACTCCTTATCAAATAGATGATTTTTTGGCTATCAAACTCATTTTTCAAGAACCTTTGACAGGCGTCCTTCTCTACGGAAAAGTGCAACGAATCATTAAAAACCCTAACGATTCCGAAGTAGCGATATCATTCTACCGAATGCCTGAAAACTGCCGCATGTTGATCGCGCAGCGCGTTATTAAAACGCAGCCAACGCACTCAGTCGCCGTAGAGACGTAAATAAACATGGTAATTTCTCACGCTCTATTGGACGATGTCATCGAAGCATTTGAGCTATTGAAACTATCTCTGTGTTTTTTCGACCAAGAACTATCGCGCTCAGAACGACCTGTTTCTCTGCCAACAGAGTCAGATACAACCATCATCACACATAACGACGCTATCAATCAGGTTCGGCAAAGATACACTGACATCTGGCATAGCGACCAACAGGATGGCCGCAGGACACATTCCAGTTACGGACTAGTAGGCGCTGACGAGAACTTACTTAATGCCGCCTTCCAGCTTAATATCTGCAAAGATCGTTTACGGCATACAGTTAGCGCGTTAAAAAAATCCGAACTGAGCGACGTATCGCAACAGCTCTACCAAAGATCACACGCACTAGCACTTGCTCTGAACCATCAAGGATTAGGCCGCCTGCATTTAAAGCAATGCTATCGACATATTCCACAACTGGATTCCCGTCCAGATACAATCAGATTCAGCTGGTACAGTAGCGGCCGGAGCATTTGTAAACTAACTGCGAAAAATGCAATGGAAATGCTGCTGAAACTTGATACATCACAAGAACATATCGTAAGGCAGATAGAGAAATTATCCCCCTTAAACAAAACAACGATAATGGCCCAGATACAAAAGCAAGCACCGGTCATTCGCGCCAATATGGCATGGAAAACCGGCGTAAAAAGCTGGCGACGAATGGCCAGAAATTGTCCACTCCCTATACTCGTACCCCTGACGGAAGATGAATTTCTACCCGAATATAATCATTTAACATTAACACCACCACCCGAAAGAAGTCGTGCCCTTCGCTCAGACAGCCTAATTGATCCTGAGCCTTTTTTACCGAGTTTACGTATTCATCTTTATAGGAACTAATGCGTTATGAATACCAATACACTTCATCATCTTGCCACCGGTCTGGCTTTTGGTTTCTTAATTGGCTGGTATTTTCTGTTCAAAACGCTGGGTTTTATAGAATGGACAACAGCGCAAATGCCTGAAGGATATGAAGGAAGCGGGCTCATGCTGGCAATTGGAACAGTAATGGCACCGGCGTTTTATATCTGGAGTCGTTTTAACCGGTTTGTGGAGAAAAAACTGAACATTAAAGGCATATATTATGAAGATAGTTATTATCAGAAAGATCTCCGACCTGATAATACTAATAAGAAAAAAGACCGGGACTAGCCCGGTCTTTATCAATTAAGCCACTTATTACAAATTAGCGATTCGATTTAAACCTGCAATCGCAGCAACACGATACGCTTCGGCCATTGTTGGATAGTTAAAGGTTGTATTAACGAAGTACTTAATCGTATTCGCCTCGCCTTCCTGACGCATAATGGCTTGCCCGATATGGACAATTTCAGACGCCTGATCACCAAAGCAATGAATACCTAAAATGGCTAGCGTCTCACGATGGAACAGGATTTTTAACATACCGACCGGCTGTCCTGAAATCTGTGCCCGTGCCGTATCTTTGAAGAAAGCCTGACCGACCTCATACGGAATACACTCTTTAGTCAGCTCCTCTTCGGTTTTACCCAGCGAACTAATTTCGGGAATAGTGTAGATACCCGTAGGGACCTCATTTATATAACGAAAACTATCATCGCTCACTAAATCAGCCGCCGCAGAACGCCCTTGATCAAGCGCGGCCGAAGCTAAGCTTGGCCATCCGATAACATCACCGACAGCATAAATATTATCTACCGAGGTTTTATAATGATCATTAACGGCCAGTTGACCACGACTATTTGCTTCTAAACCACTGGCTTCAAGGTTCATATTATCGGTATTACCAGAACGACCATTACACCACAAGAAAGCATCAGCGCGAATACGTTTACCTGATTTCAGATTCAGAATAACGCCGTGGTCATCACCTACTACACTCTCATACTCTTCATTGTGACGAATTTTAACCGATGTATTACGCAAGTGATAACTCAGCGCATCAGAAATTTCACCATCAAGGAAAGACAACAGACGATCTTGCGTATCAACAAGGTCAACTTTAACGCCCAGACCACTAAAAATGGAGCAGTACTCACTACCAATAACACCAGCACCATAAATAATTAAGGTTCTTGGCGTATGACTCAACTTCAGAATAGTATCCGAGTTATAAATACGCGGATGTGAAAAATCAATATCAGGCGGGCAATACGGGCGAGAACCGGTGGCAATTACGACACTCTTTGTGCGTAGGGTTTCTTCACCTTTTGCTGACTCTTTTACGATGATAGTATTTTTATTTTCAAATTCAGCTCTACCAAAAAAAACATCTACACGATTGCGTGCATAAAAATTAGTACGCAGCATTACCTGATTAGACATGACTTTTTCGGCGCGTTTCAGCACCTTTGAAAAAGAAAACCACCGCGGCTCCCCTATATCACGGAACATAGGGTTGGTATTAAATTCGATAATCTGTTTTACCGAGTGACGTAACGCTTTAGAAGGAATAGTTCCTTTATGAGTACAATTACCACCAACGGAGTCCTGTTCTTCAATAATCGCGACCCGACGCCCATGTTTAGCAGCATTCATCGCCGCGCCTTCCCCAGCAGGGCCAGATCCAATCACGACAACGTCATAGTCATAAACAGCCATCAATATCCCCTTAGTTTTACATTATACCGCTTTAATATCAGTCAATTAGGTTCACATATTTTGAAATAGACTGCAATTGATAAGCAATAAATCAACTTTTTGTTTTAACTTCATAAGCCAGATCATCTGTTTTAGCTAGCTGCGTAATGCGACGATTTTTTTCATCTTCATCTTCGCAAATAGTTTTATCACCACCACAGACATCACATGCAGTATCCATCCCTAACGAAGCCATGCCACCGCATGAGCCCGCAATTGGCTTTCCGCCCATAATAACACCGACAGACATCGCAAGAACAATCAACAACAACGCCGCAAAAACAATTAAAAAAATACCCATAATAACCTCAGTTTACCAAACGTTTATCAAAGCCTGGTGTCATTTTCTCTATAAAACCCTGTTCAGATTTCACAATAAACAAAGCATCTATATTGTGTTTGACAGCGTAATCATAAGCAACAGTGTCACCCATCACCATAAACGCTGTTGCCATCCCATCAGCTTCTGCACACGTGGGCATCAGAACCGTAACGGACGCTAACTGATGCGAAATAGGCCTGCCCGTTGTTGGATTAATAGTATGGGAATAACGAACACCATTCTCTTCAAAATAATTGCGATAATCACCCGAGGTGGCTATGCCGGTATCACTGACACTAAGAACATCCTGAACCTTACGCTCACCAATGAGAGGGCTTTCTATCGCTATTTTCCAATCTTGATTTTCAGGCTTAACACCTTTTGCCCTTAATTCGCCGCCAATCTCTACCAAATAATTATCGATGCCATTTTTTTCCATGATGCCAGCCAGCACATCAACCCCATAACCTTTTGCGATCGCCGATAAATCGACATATAACGCCGCCTGCTTAGAGGCTCGTTTACGATCAGCATCGAGCACTAGTTTTTGAAAACCAATACGTTGTTGAAGTAATAAGATTTCGTCATCTTTGGGTGCTTTTATAACGCGCCCATCGGGGCCAAACCCCCACAGATTAACCAAAGGCCCAACGGTGACATCAAATGCCCCTGCCGTTTTCTGACTAATATCCTGGGCAAGACTGAGTACAAAAAACAATGCTTCACTGGCGTCAACCTCACCACCTGCCGGTAATTTATTAAACAGCGATAACTCAGAATCAGGTATATAAGTCGACATAGACTGATTAACATCAAGCAACGCCTGATGCACCTCATCTTCTAACGCCGCAACACGCCCGGTATTCTGGTCCACCCACTTTACGGTGAAGCTAGTCCCCATTGTCATCCCGCTAAAAGAGACAATACCGCTATCTTGCTTTTGCTCACTACAAGCCGACAAAAACAAAATGGCCAGCAGCAATGCTGCCGGCCATTTAGGGATACGAAAAATAGCATCCATCAGTGTCTAACCACCAAAGTCATCTAAGAAGATATTATCCTGCTCTACACCCAGATCCAGCAGCATCTGAACAACAGCGGCATTCATCATGGGCGGCCCACACATGTAATATTCACAATCTTCAGGCGCTTCATGATCCTTAAGATAATTCTCTAATAACACGTTATGAATAAAGCCCGTCTTACCCTCCCAGTGATCATCCGGTTGCGGATCAGACAAGGCTAAGTGCCACTGGAAGTTTTCATTCTCAGCCTGCAGCTGATCATATTCTTCATTGTAGAAACACTCACGCAGTGACCGTGCACCGTACCAGAAAGAGATCTTACGTTTTGATTTCAGTCGTTTAAGCTGATCAAATATATGCGAACGCATCGGCGCCATGCCCGCACCGCCACCGATAAAGACCATTTCATTGTCAGTATCTTTAGCAAAGAACTCACCAAACGGACCATATACTGTGATTTTATCACCAGGTTTTAAACTGAACACATAAGAAGACATTATTCCCGGAGGAAGCGTATCTTTTCCAGGTGGTGGCGAAGCTATACGGATATTGAATTTAACAATACCTTCTTCTTCAGGGTAGTTCGCCATAGAATAGGCACGGATAACAGGCTCAGTCACCTTAGAAACATACTTCCATTGGTTAAACTTATCCCAGTCACCGCGATATTCCTCATCAATATCGAAGTCTTTATAATAAACTTCGTGAGCAGGTGCTTCCAACTGCACATAACCACCCGCACGGAAGTCTACATTTTGTCCTTCAGGCAAACGTAGCGTCAACTCTTTGATGAAAGTAGCAACGTTAGGGTTAGACTCAACCGTACATTCCCATTTTTTAACACCAAAAATTTCTTCCTCAAGCTCAATTTTCATGTCCTGCTTTACAGCAACCTGACATGATAAACGCCAGCCATCTTTGGCTTCACGCATAGTGAAATGTGATTCTTCTGTTGGCAGCATAGCGCCACCGCCTTCAAGAACCTGACATTTACACTGAGCACAGGTACCACCACCACCACACGCCGACGGAACAAAAATGCCAACATTGGATAATGTTTGCAGTAATTTTCCACCTGCCGCCACAGTGATAGATTTTTCCGGATCATTATTAATGTTAATAACGACATCACCGGAACTTACTAACTTTGAACGCGCTGCCAGAATTACCGCCACTAGTGCAAGCACTACGACGGTAAACATGACAACACCGAGAACGATTTCAGCATTCATGGGCTTACTCCATCCTTTTGTTGAACATGCCTAGCAGAATTACAGCTGAACACCAGAGAAAGACATGAAACCCAGAGACATCAAACCGACAGTAATGAAGGTAATGCCCAGGCCACGCAATCCATCTGGAACGTCGCTGTATCTCAATTTTTCACGAATACCGGCTAACGCAGCAATCGCTAACGCCCAACCAACACCCGCACCCACACCATATACAATACTTTCACCAAAATTATAATCGCGCTCTACCATAAAGAGAGCGGCACCCATAATGGCGCAGTTAACGGTAATTAGTGGCAGAAAGACGCCCAGCGCGCTATAGAGCGCAGGGAAAAACTTATCCAGTACCATTTCAAGGATCTGAACGATCGCCGCGATCACGCCTATATAGGAGATATAACCCAGGAAGCTAAGATCCACTTCAGGATAACCCGCCCATGCCAGCGCGCCTTCACGCAACAGACCATTGTATAGCAAGTTATTAAGCGGTGTTGTTATCGCCAACACCACGATAACCGCAATACCCAGACCAATCGCCGTACTGACTTTCTTAGAGATTGCCAGGAATGTACACATCCCCAGGAAAAAAGCTAATGCCATGTTCTCAACGAAAATAGCCCGAATCGCTAAGCTGATATATTGTTCCATCACACAGCCCCTCTTTTGCTATTAGGCGCCATTATGAACTCAGGTGCTTCCACTTGTTTCTTATCAATCGTACGCAGAATCCAGATGAATCCACCGATGATAAAGAAAGCACTTGGCGGTAGTAGGAACAAGCCATTGGCCTGATACCAGCCACCATTGGTCGCTAATGGCAAAATTTCTATTCCAAACAGGCTTCCAGAACCGAACAATTCGCGAATGAAACCAACAAACATCAGCACTGCACCATAGCCCAGACCATTACCGATACCGTCCATGAAGGAAATCCCTGGCGGGTTCTTCATAGCAAAAGCTTCAGCACGCCCCATAACGATACAGTTCGTGATAATAAGACCCACGAAAACCGACAACTGTTTAGAAACATCATAGGCAACTGCTTTCAAAATCTGATCCACAACAATTACCAAGGACGCGATAATAATCATCTGACAGATAATACGAATGCTGCTCGGCATATGATTACGAATCATAGAAATAAACATATTTGAGAAGGCAGTAACAACAGTTACCGCCAACGCCATTACGAACGCCGTATTCAGATTAGTGGTAACCGCCAATGCAGAACATATACCCAGAATTTGCAAAGCAATTGGGTTATTTCTGACAATGGGACTTAACAAAACGTCTTTAGTTTCAGACATAATTTAAACCTCCCCTGCTTTCAGATTAGCCAGGAACGGTGCATAACCATTCTTGCCCATCCAGAATTGAACCAGGTTGGTCACGCCCTTACTGGTCAGGCTTGCACCTGACAGGCCATCAATCTGGTACTCAGCATTGGCGGCGGCGGGATCAACCTTACCTTTAATCAAGGCTATTTTAGGGTCTGAAAAATCACCATCATAAACTTTCTTACCCGGCCAAAGCGCTTTCCATGAAGGATTGTCAACTTCACCGCCTAAACCCGGCGTCTCAGCATGAGAATAAAAACCCAAACCTACCACGGTATTCAAATCACCCTCTATCGCTAAAAAGCCGTAAAGAGTTGACCACAGACCATAACCATGAATTGGCAGAATAACAGTTTTGACCTCACCTTCTTTCTCAACAAGGTAAACCGTCTGATATTGTGACTGACGCTTGATAGAGGCGATGTCTACGCCTCTGCTGAGCGCTTTAGACAGTTCAGGATCTCTGGACGCCTTACGCACATCAAAGGTGGCAGGATCTACCGCTTCTGAAAATTTGCCGGTTTCCAGATCGATCACTTTACTGGTGATCGTCGCAAAGAGTTCATTGACTGTTTTAGACGGATCCAATAAACCCGCCGCTGCTAGAATATTGGTTCTTCTATCCAGCTCTTTGTTGGCGAGTTGCTGCGGCTTCAACAGTACCGCAGCAGCAGATACGATCACAGAACAGACTACGCAGAGCAGTACTGTCACGGTAATCGTTTTACCGATAGTATCGTTTTTAGCTGACATTACGTGACATCCTCCGCTTAATGTTCGCCTGAATAACAAAGTTATCAATCAGGGGCGCGAACAAGTTACCGAACAAAATCGCCAACATCATACCTTCAGGAAACGCGGGGTTAACGACACGAATTAACACCACCATGATTCCAATCAGCGCACCGAAATACAACTTACCCGTATTCGTCATTGATGCGGAAACAGGGTCTGTAGCCATAAAGAACATACCGAAGGCAAAACCACCCAACACCAGATGCCAATAAAACGGCATGGCGAACAACGGGTTAGTATCGGAACCGATAATATTCAGTAAAATAGTCATGCCGACCATGCCGCCAAATACACCAGCAACGATTCGCCACGAGGCCACTTTCGCGACCAGCAAAACAGCCCCCCCCAGCATAATCGCCAGCGTTGATGTTTCACCAACAGAGCCCTGAAGCTGGCCTAAGAAAGCATCCATCCAGGTGACATTATTCGCTAGAATATTATCAACACCGCCTGCTGCGGCCAACCCTAGGGGCGTCGCACCAGAAAAGCCATCAACGGCTGTCCAGATTGCATCACCCGACATTTGAGCGGGATATGCGAAAAACAAGAAGGCTCGACCAGCCAATGCAGGGTTCAGGAAATTTTTTCCTGTGCCACCAAACACCTCTTTACCGATGACTACCCCGAAGCTAATACCTAAAGCAACCTGCCACAAAGGCACAGACGGAGGCAAAATCAACGCGAACAGAATAGAAGTAACAAAGAAGCCTTCGTTAACTTCATGACCACGTTTCATCGCGAACAGGACTTCCCAGAAGCCGCCCACAACAAAAGTTACCGCATAGATAGGTAGCCAATACACAGCACCATGGATCATATTATCCCAGATACTGCTTGCATCGAAGCCTGTTAATGCGCCTGCAATTGCACCGCGCCAGCCTTCAGCTTCGGTCAGGCCCATACCAGCCATAGCCGTATTTGCCTGATAGCCGACATTATACAAACCCGCAAATATTGCCGGGAACGTACAAAGCCAAACCAGAATCATGATACGTTTAAGGTCAACACCATCGCGCACATGCGATGCTGTTTTAGTAACAGATCCCGGTGTATAGAAAATGGTATCGGCTGCTTCAAACAACGCATACCAACTTTCGTACTTACCGCCTTTATGGAAATGCGGCTCCATTTTATCAAGTATATTTCTGATACTCATTCGTTGCCTCTCTTAGGCTTCTTTCTCTATGCGCGTCAGATTGTCGCGAAGGATTGGACCGTATTCATACTTACCAGGGCAAGCAAAAGTACAAAGTGCCAGATCTTCTTCGTCGAGCTCCAGGCATCCTAACTGCATAGCAGTTACGATATCACCGGTGACTAGCGCACGTAGCAATTGAGTTGGCAAAATATCAAGCGGCATCAGTTCTTCAAACTGTCCCACAGGAAGCATTGCTCGTTCAGAACCATTACTAGTGGTCGTGAAATCGAACTTTTTGCCAGACGAGAGGAACGATGTAAAGACATTCAGAACCGAAAATTTATTGGCACCAGGCATAGCCCATCCAAAGAACTCTCGTTTATTTCCTTCAGTCAAAACGGTTACCTGATTAGCATAACGCCCCAGATACCTCATAGATCCTTTAGCGGTTCGCCCATGCCAGACAGAACCATTAATCCATCGATTCTCACCGGTCGACAACAACCCCACCATCAACTCATCCAAATTAGCGCCCACGCGCGTCCTAAGAATAGAAGACTTGTTAACATTCGGCCCCGCAATGGAGATGAAACGCTCGACAAACAGACGACCCTCAGTAAATAACTTACCAAAAGCGACAACGTCCTGATAACCAATAGTCCAGACAGTTTTCGTACGGGACACAGGATCCAGAAAATGGATATGTGTTCCTGCATTGCCTGCAGGATGCGGCCCTTCAAACTCTTCGACGGTCACGCCATCAACGCTGGGAACTTTAGCACCCGGGGCCTTGCACAAATAAACTGCTTTGTCAGTTAGCTTAGTCAGTACCGTTAAACCATTGGCAAAATCTTCAGAATATTCATTAATGAATAGCTCTGGATTAGCGGCCAGCGGATTGGTATCCATTGCTGTTACGAAAATAGACACAGGCTGGGAAGGAACGGCAGGCACTCGACTAAATGGACGAGTACGTAACGACGCCCAAAGACCTGAAGCCTGTAGGTTTTCAACCACCTGTTCACGCGTCAGGCTCATTAGCTGAGCAGCATCATAACGTGCGAATTCTATTGCATCTTCTTCAGCGTCCAGTTCAATAACAACCGTTTCAAGAACCCGACGTTCTCCCCGGTTGATCTCTGTTACCACACCAGCACCTGGTGCAGTTATCTGAACACCTTCAGTTTTCTTATCGGAAAAGATCACTTGACCGAGTTTTACTCGATCACCCACCTTGACGGCCATTGTTGGTTTACAACCAATATAGTCTGGACCGCTCACGGCGACCGATCGAATTACCGGCACAGCACTTTTAACTGCTTGCTCCGGCGCACCCGTTATCGGTAGATCCAGACCTTTGATGATCTTGATCATACACCTCACCCAATCACGATTAAATTTTTCGAGACTTAGCTTCCGTTTTATCAGATTAAATATACAAATACAGAATCGCCTGCATATGTTCTTATCTGATTTTATTATTCGGAAAACTAACAACCCCACCTAAAAACTTTTTAAGTATACCTGAGCGTTACACTCTATATCTACAAAGACCCTCGGCAAAACCGCTGCTACCTTGGCCTTACATTGGCTAAATGCCTAGACGTATTAAGTCTTAGCTTATAACTTTATCGAATATAAGCCAGCTATCCAAAAAAAAACCGCTTTTGACGGTTTTTTTATGACAAATATCAACTATTTATTAACGTTAGGAAATGCAGGCAAAGTGACATTAGCCATCTTCTGAGCCATACGAATAACCTGACAGCTATAACCAAACTCGTTATCGTACCAAACATACAACACGCAACGCTTACCCGTAGCAATCGTAGCCAACGCATCAACAATACCGGCCGCGCGCGAACCGACAAAATCAGATGAAACAGCTTCAGGAGAGTTACTGTAATCTATCTGTTTCTGTAAAGGTGAATGCAATGCTGCGTCACGCAGATAAACATTCAAACCATCACGATCGACTTCTTTCTCAAGATTCAGGTTCAGAATCGCCATTGAAACATTAGGGGTAGGCACACGGATAGCGTTACCGGTCAACTTGCCTTCCATTTCAGGCAACGCTTTAGAAACAGCCTTAGCCGCACCCGTCTCAGTGAGAACCATGTTGAGCCCGGCAGCACGACCACGACGATCACCTTTGTGGTAATTATCAATCAGATTCTGGTCGTTAGTATAAGAATGAACCGTCTCTACGTGACCATTTTCAATGCCGTAAGCATCGTTAACTGCCTTCAGTACAGGCGTAATCGCATTGGTGGTACAAGAGGCGGCGGATAAGACCAGATCTTCATCCGTAATATCATCATGGTTAACACCCATCACAATATTTTTGATACCTTTACCCGGCGCTGTTAACAGCACACGCGCAACACCTTTGGATTTCAAATGCAGAGATAAGCCTTCTTTATCACGCCACATACCCGTGTTATCAATAACGATCGCATTATTGATGCCGTATTCTGTGTAATCAATCTGGTCAGGCGCATTAGAGAAGATAACTTTGATCTCGTTACCATTCGCGATCAACGTATTGTTTTCTTCATCAATCTGGATCGTGCCTTTGAACGATCCATGTACAGAATCACGACGTAGCAAACTCGCACGTTTTTCCAGATCATTATCAGCATTGCCTTTACGTACAACAATCGCACGCAGACGTAATGACTGCCCTCCACCCGTACGTTCAATCAACAAACGCGCCAGCAAACGACCAATACGACCGAAACCGTACAACACGACATCAGTCCCCTGGCGATCTTCTACACCGATAACCGTCGACAACTGCTCTTCCAGGAATTCTTTCATGGTACGACCATTACCAGATTCACGGAATTTCACAGCCATCTTGCCGATATCAACATGCGCACCACTAACATCCAGAGCTTCTAAAGCCTCTAATATAGGATAAGTCTCGATAACGGTTAACTCATCGACGTCCATTTGACGCGCAAAACGGTGCGCCTTCAGAATATCAATCACCGAGCGCTTAACAATCAGACGGCCGTACACAGAAGTCTCAACATTACGATCACGGTATAAACGACCGATCACCGGAATCATTGCTTCTGCAGTCGCTTCCCGCTCTTTCCATTCAGTGAATACTTGATCTTGGCTCACGGACATCTCCAACTTCACATCAACTTACATTAAAAATTGATCGACATTATCCATTTTTATAGCGCTTCGGGCAAATATGATATCTCTATACTTTAGCCGGACGTTTTTTCAAGGGCTTATATCGCTTTTTTCATCCTACCTGTATTATAAGGCACTTCTCATCATACTGTTGCAGGAGAAGTTTCGTGACAAATTTGGTATTTCCGATACCGACAAAACCAGGTGATATCAAATGGATTGGCCAGGCACATCAAAGCGCTGCCGGATTATTGATTGCACAGGCCGCCTTAAAGCACCAACAACTCACACTGGTTATTACCCGTAACAGCGACACGGCAAGCCTCCTTGAGAATGAAATTCATTTTTATTCAGCCGCGCAGAACCTGCAAATATTACCGTTTCCTGATTGGGAAACACTGCCGTATGACTCTTTTTCACCGCATCAGGATATTACCTCAACACGCGTCAGCACATTAAAACAGCTGTCTCAGCTAAAACACGGCGTTGTTATTGTTCCGATCAGTACGTTAATGCATCGCATAGCCCCGGCCAGCTTTTTACACGCACACTCATTGTTATTAAACACCGGCCAGTCGCTTAATATTGATAAACTCAGACAGCAACTAACTGATTCAGGCTACCGCGCCGTAGAAACCGTTCATGAGCATGGCGAATACGCAGTCAGAGGCTCAATTATTGATCTCTTCCCCATGGGATCTGATACGCCTTACCGAATTGATTTATTTGACGATGAAATCGATTCGTTACGTACTTTTGATCCTGAGTCGCAGCGATCCATTGATAAAATCGAACAGATTCGCCTGCTTCCCGCCAGAGAAGTCCCATTAACTGATCAAGCGATAACCCGCTTCAAACAAAAATGGCGTGAAAACTTTGATGTTGATCACCGTCGTTGCCCAACATATCAGGATGTTAGCAACGGCTTTGCACCGCCTGGCATCGAGTATTACTTACCCCTGTTTTTTGAAGAGACAGCAACGCTCTTCGACTATCTCCCCAAAGAAACACTAATAATCACAGATGGATCACTGGAAGCACCCTGCCAGAATTTTTGGCAAGATGTTAACAACCGTTACGAAGATCGCAGGCATGACATTGAACGCCCTATTCTGCAACCTCGCGCTATCTTCACATCCAAAGATGAATTTTTTGGCGCACTGAAATCATTCCGGCGGATACAGTTCAGCGATTCTTCGCTCGAAGACTCTGCAGGGAAAACTAATTTACCGTGCAAGCAAACTAATGAGCTCACAGTAAACGCGCAATCATCGACACCGCTTGCGCTGCTCACCAGCTTCCTCGACGCTCACCCTAATGAAAAAATTCTTTTTTGTGCTGAATCAGCCGGTCGCAGAGAAGCGCTTCAGGAATTACTCGCAAGAGCACAGATTAAACCTACGATTGTCGAAAACTGGGGTAGTTTTCTTAAAGGCAAACATACCTGCGCATTAACAGTTTATCCGATTAATCGCGGACTCAGCATCCCTGGCTCCCTGCATGTTATTTCGGAATCCCAATTATTCGGGCATAGGGTTTTCCAGCGTCGCCGCCGTGCCAGAGAAAAAGATCAATCCGATCTGATCGTACGCAACCTCGCTGAATTAGCACCCAATGCTCCCGTTGTCCATATAGACCACGGGATCGGACGTTATCTCGGCCTGGAAACTATCGACCTTGACGGCCAGACTAATGAATTTGTAGCGCTGTCATATGCCAACAATGCCAAGCTTTATGTACCGGTTGCATCGTTACATCTCATCAGTCGCTATAGCGGCAGCAGCGACGAACTCGCGCCACTACACCGACTCGGCACAGAACAGTGGACCAAAACGCGCCAAAAAGCAGCGGAAAAGGTACGCGATACCGCCGCAGAACTGCTCGACATTTATGCCCGACGTGCCGCCCGCATAGGTTTTGCTTTTAGCGATCCAGATCAGGATTATCAGCAGTTTGTGTCCGGCTTCCCTTTCGAAGAAACACCAGATCAGGAACTCGCCATTGATTCGGTGATTCACGACATGACATCGCCACAGCCGATGGATCGACTGGTGTGCGGCGATGTAGGCTTTGGTAAAACAGAAGTTGCAATGCGAGCTGCTTTTATTGCTGCCCATTCAGGCAAACAAGTGGCCATCCTGGTGCCCACTACACTACTCGCACAACAACACTTTGATAACTTCAAAGACCGCTTTGCTGACTGGCCTGTCACGATTGATCTCATTTCACGCTTTCGTACCAGCAAACAGCAGAACGAGACCATTGCAAAAATCAAGGACGGCCAGATTGATATCATTATAGGCACACACAAATTACTGCAGGGTGATATTGTTTTCAAGAATCTTGGACTGGTGATTATTGATGAGGAACACCGCTTTGGTGTGCAGCAAAAAGAACGCCTGAAATCACTTCGTTCCGAAGTCGACATTCTGACGATGACTGCCACGCCGATTCCTCGCACATTAAATATGGCCATGTCAGGTATGCGAGATTTATCTATCATCGCAACGCCACCTGCTCGCCGACTCGCCGTGAAAACCTTCGTACAACAATCAGATACACCGCTTATTAAAGAAGCAATTCTGCGCGAGCTTTTACGTGGCGGACAAGTGTATTATTTACACAATGAAGTTAAAACTATTGAAAAAGTAGCCGAAGAGCTGTCGGCACTGGTGCCTGAAGCGCGTATCGGCATCGGTCATGGCCAAATGCGTGAACGTGAACTTGAACAGGTGATGGCCGACTTTTACCACAAACGCCATAACGTCTTACTCTGTACCACCATTATAGAAAACGGAATTGATATTCCTAACGCCAATACCATCATCATTGATCGTGCCGACAAGTTCGGCCTGGCACAGCTGCATCAATTACGCGGACGCGTAGGACGCTCGCATCATCAAGCCTATGCCTACCTGCTCACTCCGCCCCCGAAGAACATCAGCGCGGATGCCAGCAAACGCCTTGAAGCGATTGCGTTAGCCGAGGATCTTGGTGCAGGATTTACACTGGCAACTCATGACTTAGAGATTCGTGGTGCGGGTGAATTATTAGGTGATGATCAAAGCGGGCAAATTCAGGGTATAGGCTTCAATCTCTATATGGAAATGCTTGAAGAAGCCATTCAATCCATTAAAGAGGGAAAAACTCCCAATATGGATAAACCCTTACATCATGGCGCTGAGATCAACCTGCATATTCCAGCGCTCATCAAAGATGACTATCTTCCTGATGTACATAATCGCCTGATCATGTATAAACGTATTTCCAGCGCGAAGGATGAAACCGAACTTAAAGAACTGCAGATCGAGATGATTGACCGTTTCGGCTTACTGCCTGAAGCAACCAAGAACTTGTTCCGGTTAACATCACTCAAATTAATAGCTGAACATATGGGTATCGTTAAATTAGATGCTGGCAGCCAAAGTGGTCGCCTTGAGTTTGACCCAGCGACTAAAGTGGATCCATTCACATTAGTGTCACTGGTACAAAAACAGTCACTAAAATATAAGTTAGAGGGCGCCAGCCATCTCCGCTTTTCTCTGGAAATGGATGATACAGAACAACGATTCAGCGCTGTCGAAAACTTACTGAAAGAACTAGGTAAAGTAAATTCATGAAAAAACTAATCCCTTTCTGCTTAGCTCTATTTTCGCTTGTCTTGCACAATCCACTGCAAGCAGCCTCAAGTTATGGCATCGAAGTACTGATCTTCAGCCGTGACAATGCATCCGCTAACAGCGAATACTGGCCTACACCAGACACACCGCCTGCTACTGGCATTAGTCTGGGCAATAGCTACAGAGAACGCTCACCTACAAGCTTCATGATGAAAAGCACTGATCAGAGAATCCGCAATGCTGGCGGTTTACGAGTGCTCTATCACAAAGCCTGGAACCAGCCCGTAAGCAAGGGACGGAACTCGCAACCCGTCGCTATTCGCGGAGGAGCAATGATGGATGATGGGTATTATGAGCTAGAAGGCGCGATTACTGTTGATCGGGGACACTACCTGCACTTTAAACCGGATTTACAGTTACGCCGTACGGTATCGCTGGACGATGGATCAGTAAGAACGATTACTGCAGTTCTGAATGAGCCCCGCCCGATGAAATCGAAGGATGCTCATTATATTGACCACCCTCTCTTTGGCATTTTAGTTTACGCAACGCCTTTAGACTAATAAAAAGTCTGACCCACGCCATTCAAAGATTTGCTTAACTATGAAGCTCTGACATCTCCCATTTTCAGAGCCGCTGATAAAGGCCAGTTCATCACCAAAGTGACGACCTGGCCTTATAGATAATTTAACGTTATAGATAGTTGAACGTTACTGCTTTAATTTTTGCTTACGAGGGTTCGTAAAACATAGTGCAAAATACCGCCGTGCTGGTAATAACCCCACTCACTTTCAGTATCTATTCTTACGTTAAGCTCAAAATTAACAACCTTACCGTCGGTTTTCTTTGCTTCAGCTTTAATCTGTTCAGGCTTATCATCTAAGCTACTGAAACTAAAAATTTCAGTCCCCTCTAAGCCTAAAGATTCAGCACTGTCGCCCGGCATATACTCCAGTGGAAGCACGCCAAAACCGACTAAATTGGAACGGTGAATTCGCTCGTAACTTTGCGCAATGACGGCTTCAATGCCGAGTAATTTTGTGCCTTTAGCCGCCCAGTCCCGGCTTGAACCCGTGCCATATTCTTTGCCCGCCAACACTACCAGTGATGTTTTATTTTCTTGATAGCGCATAGCGGCGTCGTAAATACTGGTCACTTCGTCATTAGGGAAGTAACAAGTAAAACCCCCTTCCGTTTCCGGGGCTAACTGATTCCGCAGGCGGGTATTAGCGAAGGTACCGCGCATCATCACTTCATGGTTACCGCGCCGTGAGCCCAAGCTGTTAAAGTCTTTAACGGCAACACCCTGGTCTTGCAAATAATGGCCTACAGGACTGTCGGCTTGAATAGCACCTGCCGGCGAAATATGGTCAGTGGTAATTGAGTCACCCACTTTAACAATACAACGGGCGTTTTTAATCGTCGGCAACTCAGGCACATCACGCGTAATACCCTCAAAAAACGGAGGATTTTTAACGTAAGACGATTCAGGCCAGCTATACGTTTTACCCTCTGGCACAGGTAATTCCCGCCATTGATCGGTGCCTTCAAATACGTCTTGATAGCGCGACTTAAACATTTCAGCAGACACCGAACTGGCTATCAAATTACTGACTTCCTGAGCGGTAGGCCAAATATCTTTTAAGAATACTGGCTTGCCCTCATTGTCATGACCCAGAGGCTCCTTGGTTAAATCTTTTGTCATAGTGCCTGCTATGGCATAAGCAACCACTAACGGTGGTGATGCCAGGTAGTTAGCACGCGTATCCTGATGAATTCTGCCTTCAAAATTTCGGTTACCGGACAGCACCGAACTGACTGTGAGTTTACCTTTATGGATGGCATCGCTAACCACCTTCGGGAGAGGGCCTGAGTTACCAATACAGGTGGTGCAACCAAAACCCACTACATCGAAGCGCAGTGCCTGAAGATCACCTAACACACCCGCTTTTTCTAAATAAGCAGGAACAACCTGAGAGCCTGGTGCGAGCGACGTTTTAACCCATGGCTTAGTGGTCAACCCGCGTGCTCTGGCTTTTTGTGCAACTAACCCAGCAGCAATCATCACGGCCGGGTTCGACGTGTTGGTGCACGACGTTATAGCGGCAATGACCACGTCACCATGTTGTAGGTAGTGAGTGCTGCCATCAATATCTATTTCTACGGCACCTAACGGAGGTGCATTACGGCTGAGAGTATCGTTATCAAGTTCAATGCCTTGTAATTGCATATGCCCAAGGAAGGCACTTTTTGCATCAGTCAGCGCAATTTTATCCTGAGGGCGTTTAGGACCCGCAATGCTAGGCACAACCTCGGCTAAATCAAGTTGTAAGCTATCAGAATAGTGTGCGGGTGTAGCACCCTCTTCGCGCCAAAAGCCTTGCGCTTTGGCATAGGCTTCAA
The DNA here is from genome assembly GCF_001305295.1 of Neptunomonas antarctica. Taxonomy (GTDB): domain Bacteria; phylum Pseudomonadota; class Gammaproteobacteria; order Pseudomonadales; family Balneatricaceae; genus Neptunomonas; species Neptunomonas antarctica. The sequence goes on along the minus strand of NZ_LJSI01000036.1, from coordinate 43,515 downwards.
CAATTCTAATCTGGTCTTCTTCGCGACCACTTAAGCGCAGGTAGGTCAGTGTTTCATCGTCAATCGGGAATATGCCGCAAGTAGCGCCATATTCAGGTGCCATATTGGCGATGGTAGCGCGGTCAGCGACTGGAAGATTGGCAAGACCATCACCATAAAACTCAACGAATTTACCGACGACGCCTTTCTCGCGTAATATTTTGGTTACCGTTAATACGAGGTCAGTGGCTGTGGCACCTTCATTTAAAGACCCTTTGAGTTCAAAGCCTATCACCTCGGGCAGCAACATGCTGACGGGTTGTCCTAACATGGCAGCTTCGGCTTCAATACCACCAACGCCCCAGCCAAGCACGCCAAGACCATTAATCATGGTCGTATGTGAGTCAGTACCGACCAAGGTGTCTGGTAGCAATAGAGTCTCGTCAGGTTTGGTTTTGTGCATGACAATTTTTTGCATAACAACATGGGCGAGATATTCAAGGTTAACCTGATGCACGATACCCGTACCCGGTGGCACGACACGAAAATCAGAGAATGCTTTTTGCCCCCAGCGTAAAAACTGATAACGCTCTTTATTGCGTTCAAACTCGATAGCGGTGTTCTTGCTCAAGGCGTCTTCTGAGCCAAAGAAGTCGACCATAACCGAGTGGTCGATGACGAGATCTACTGGCACTAAGGGATTGATTTGGTCTGGATCGCCTTCGAGTTTAATCATCGCATCGCGCATGGCTGCTAAATCGACAATAGCGGGTACACCGGTGAAATCCTGTAATACGACGCGTGCGGGTGTGAAGGCAATTTGTTGCTGGGACGGCGTTTTAGCATCCCAGGCACATAAGGCTTCAATATCGTGCTTGTGAGTATGATGACCATCCTCATTTCGCAACAAGTTTTCGAGTAAAATTTTCATGCTATAGGGAAGCTTTTGTACAGCATCTTGATTGGGCAGGCGGGTAATGTCATACATTGAAAAGGTTGACTGGTTAACATCTATGTCGCGCTTAGTATCAAAGCTATTGTTGCTCATGTATTGAACCCCTTACTTGTCTACATTAAATCCTCCACCAGACTTTTGATCTAGTGGAGGAAAACTGTCAATCAGGCTTATCAGTCACGGCTCCGGTAGAAGCAGAGCTTACTGTTCTCGCATATTTTGCTAGCAGCCCTCTGGTATATTTTGGTGCAGGCTGTTGCCAGTTCTGCTTTCTCCTGGCCATTTCTTCATCGTTGATATTGAGCGTGATCTCACGTTTTTGCGCATCAATGGTAATACTATCACCATTTTCTACCAGCGCGATGGCACCGCCCTCGTAGGCTTCAGGCGTGATATGGCCCACCACAAAACCCCTGCTGCCGCCTGAAAAGCGACCATCGGTGATAAGCGCGACATCGTTACCTAAGCCTTTGCCCATAATTGCCGAGGTGGGGCTCAACATTTCCCGCATGCCAGGACCGCCTCTGGGGCCTTCGTAACGAATCACAACTACGTCACCGGCAACCACCTGGCCATCAATGATAGCGGCAAAACCTTGCTCTTCTGAGTCATACACTTTAGCCGTGCCAGTAAAACACAAACCCTCTTTGCCTGTGATTTTTGAAACCGCGCCTTCAGGTGCTAAATTACCGCTGAGTATCACCAAATGACTGTCTTTTTTGATGGGTTTATCAAAAGGTAAAATAATAGTCTGCCCTTCAGGATAATCAGCTACCCCGGCCAAATTTTCGGCCATGGTTTTGCCGGTAACTGTCATGCAATCACCGTGCAGCATGCCAGCATCTAACAAACGCTTCATCAGGGGCTGAATGCCACCGATTTCAATTAATTCAGACATCAAATATTGGCCACTTGGACGCAAGTCGGCAATTACCGGAGTTTTTTCACCAATGCGCACAAAATCATCTAATGTCACTTCCACGCCTACGGCGTCGGCCATCGCAATTAAATGCAGCACGGCATTGGTAGATCCACCTAGCGTAATGGTCAGCGTAATCGCATTCTCAAATGCCTTTTTTGTCATTATGTCAGAGGGTTTAATGTCATGTTCGAGCAAGTAAACAATGGCTTTTCCTGCATCGATACAGTCTTGTTTCTTATTTTCTGAAACCGCATTTTGCGCAGAGCTGTTCGGCATACTCATGCCCAACGCTTCAATCGCCGAGGCTAAGGTATTTGCCGTATACATGCCGCCGCAAGAGCCGGGCCCGGGGATCGCGGTTTTTTCAATATGCTCCAACTGAGTAATGGGAATATTGCCGCTGGCATAACCGCCCACCGCTTCGAATACTGACACAATATCTGTGTGGTTTTCGCCCGGCAAAATTGTCCCGCCATAAACGAAGATCGAAGGCCGATTCAGGCGTGCCAGACCCATCAGACATCCGGGCATATTTTTATCGCAGCCGCCAATAGCAATAATGCCATCATGCCCCATACCGGCCGATACGGCCTCTATAGAGTCACAAATAACTTCACGCGATACCAAAGAATACTTCATGCCTTCGGTGCCCATGGAGATACCGTCAGATATGGTAATGGTGTTATAAATCACGCTTTTAGCACCGGCGCTATCGACACCCTTACCCACCTCTTCTGCAAGGGTATTAATGTGCATGTTGCATGGCGTCACCATTGACCATGTTGAGGCAATACCCACCTGCGGTTTTTTGAAATCTGCGTCGCCAAATCCTACCGCCCTTAACATAGCGCGACTAGGAGCCTGAGCTGCACCATCTACGATTTTTTTTGAATATTTGCGCAGTTTATCCGTACTCATATTTTTATCTTCTTTGTCAGCTTCAGAAAATGCACAATAAAATTGTACAAGCAAATAAACAATCTAGAGAAAGCCTTCTTGGCACAATCTTTCGTGTAACACTTTTATATGTGCCGGGCCAATTTCGCAGCAGCCACCAATAATCGAGGCCCCCTCTCTTACCCAGCCCATGGCATATTCTGCGTATTGTGCTGGACTCAAGTCTTGACGAACCTCTAGCTGCTCAACAGTACCGCCCGGCTGCAAAGGTCCTACCGAAACAAAACCATTGGCATAAGCACCCATCTTCTTACCTATGCCCCGCAACTGCGGCAAGCACCCATTAATAGCCTCGGGGTGGCTACAATTTAACAGTATAGCCTCAGCCCCCAAAGAGGCGAGTACGGGCAGTGCTTCATCTAGCCGCTCGCCACTGCGTAATAGTCCCGGATGAAAGTCACTAATAGTGAGCGCCACCCAGACGGGCTTGCCACTTTCCATTGCCGCTGTGCAGGCGGCACGTGCCTCATTGATTGAGGCCATCGTTTCGCACAAGAAAATATCACTGACGGGCGATTGCAACTCAACCAAACGACGATAAGCGTCCAGTGAAGCTTCGTACGGTAGCGATACATCTGGGCGGTAACTGGCAACTAGCGGCGGCAAACACCCCGCTATGGCAACATCAGTGCGTTCGGACAGCTCAATGGCATCTAAGGCAGCCTCCATAGCAGACCTGTGAAGCGTCTCCAATTGAGCCAACTCATTTTCCCGTGCCAGACGCTGTGGTGTCGCGGTATAGGTATTGAGCGTGATAACACGCGCACCACTCTCAATAAAATCGAGATGCAAGTCTCGCACTATCATTGGCTCATTCAACATAATGTCGGCAGACCAAAGAGAGGTAGTTTTACGCGAGCTTCTGCGTAAAAGCTCCTGTCCCATGCCTCCATCAAGTAGTGTGATGTGATTCAATCTTTTTTACTCCAATCTGTGTCTGTTGCCAACGCAAGCATGCCTTGATTTGCGCCAAGCAGAAATTGTTTAATCAGATGACGAACATCGCCATGAATTCGTGAACCGGCGTTGCTGCTAGTTTTGCCTGAGCCTTGCAAAGTGCGAAGATCTGATCGCAGCGAAAAGCAGGAAAACGGGTCGCCAAGTTACGCTTGAACTTGTTTTCAAGCAGAGGAATACCTTCCGCACGGCGGCGGCGATGGCCGATAGGATACTCAACCACCACGTCTTCGGTACTGGTGCCGTCCTTGAAAAACACCTGAATAGCGTTAGCGATTGAACGTTTCTCAGGGTCATAGTAATCGGCACTGAACTCGTCGACCTCTACAATTTCCATTTTATCGCGCAGTTCATCGATCAGCGGGTGAGCCGCGTGGAAGTCATTCTCGTAGTGCTCGGCCACCAGATCGCCGAAGATCAGCGGCACGGCAACCATGTATTGAATGCAATGGTCGCGGTCAGCAGGATTGGCCAGCGGGCCGCTCTTGGAGATAATACGGATGGCCGAATCATGGGTGCGGATGATAATTGTGTCGATCTGGTCCATCTTATCCTTAACCTCAGGGTGCAGCGTTACGGCACACTCACAAGCGGTCTGAGCGTGGAACTCCGCAGGAAAGGAAATTTTGAACAGCACGTTCTCCATGACATAGGTACCGTAAGGACGCTGGAAGCTGAATGTGCGCTGTTCTTCAGGTTTCAGCGCCAGATCCTTATTGGTGTGGCTAAAGGACACATCGTAGAAGCCCCACTGCGGTGTGCTCAACACACTCGGGATACCCATTTCTCCACGCATGGTAATGTCGGCCAAACGAACCGCACGTGAAGTCGCATCACCGGCCGCCCAAGACTTACGAGAACCGGCATTAGGCGCGTGCCGATAGGTACGCAGAGCAGAGCCGTCAACCCAGGATTGCGAAATAGCAGCCATAATCTGCTCACGGTTACCGCCCATCATCTTAGTAACAACCGCGGTAGACGCCAGCCGCACCAGCAGTACATGGCACAGACCCACACGATTAAAGGAGTTATCCAGCGCCATCACGCCCTGGATCTCATGAGCCAGAATCATTCCTTCTAGTACTTCGCGCATGGTCAGAGGCGCTTTACCGTTGGCCACATTCACCTGAGACAGGTAGTCGGCAACTGCCAGAATACCCCCCAGATTATCGGAAGGGTGCCCCCACTCTGCCGCCAGCCACGTATCGTTGAAGTCCAGCCAACGAATCATACAACCGATATCCCACGCCGCTTTAACGGGATCCAGCCGGTAACTGGTACCCGGTACGCGGGCCCCGTTAGGGACTACGGTACCTTCAACAATGGGGCCAAGATGCTTAGTACACTCAGGGAAGCGCAGGGCCAGCAAGCCACAGCCCAACGTGTCCATCAGGCAGTTGCGGGCAGTATTCAGAGCTTCACTGGATTCGATCTTGAAGTTCAGCACATAATCGGCGATATCTTGAATTTCCTGATCGTAATCAGGTCGGTCGTTAATGTCGGAAGTTGCGTTCATTGAGTTCACCTATTCCTTTAAGAGTACGTTAAACCTTAGATGTTCAACATAAACGACACCGGCATTTAATAATCGATCCCGCAGCTTACGTACAGATTGCTTTTTCAGCTCCAGGCTACGCTGGACTAGCGCTTTAATCAGCTGTATAGCTTTGACATTATTGTTACAGATAGTTGCGTCTTCCTTCAATCCAGTCAAGAATGTCACTGTAGGGGTATGAATTTGATAGCCGACGGCGCAGGCTGTCGCTGCCTGACAAGGGCGAAGGCACCCGCTGGTTGGATGCTTGAACTAGTAGTTCAAAAGAAGGAGCAGAGGGAGGACATAAACCTACACTAATGGCCAAATTTTACCAGATTAAAGCTTGCCCGCTGAGCGGGCAAGCGTAATGTTTAATCAATCTAATGATCAGGCGAAGCGGGTAACTGAAAGGCGCCCTCAGGTACCAAATGAACCGTACTGGTCGGAAAGGCCACTTCCGCTCCATTATTTTCAACAATAGCCATTATCTTCAATAACACATCTTCTTTAACCTGATGAAAATATATCCAGTTAGTCGTTTTTGTGAAGGTATACACAAAAAAGTCGAGCGATGAGGGTGCAAATTTATTCAAATTTACGATCAGCGTCTGAGTATGATCAATTTCAGGATGATTTATCAGCATCTCACGCACTTGATTGACGATGTTTTGAACAGTATTTACATCACAATAGCGCACTCCGATCGTTTCATAAATTCTGCGATGGGTCATTCTAGAAGGGTTTTCGACTGATATACTGGCAAATACGCCATTAGGCACGTACAAGGGGCGCTTATCGAAGGTTTGTATACGCGTCAGCCGCCAACCAATATCCTCAACCGTGCCTTCAATATCTTTATCAGGTGAACGTACCCAATCACCTACTTTAAAGGGTCGATCCATGTAGATCATGAGTCCACCAAAAAAATTAGCCAACAGATCTTTGGCCGCAAACCCCACCGCCAAGCCACCAATACCGCCGAATGCCAGTACACCGGAAACACTATAACCAAAAGTTTGCAGTACCACTAATGACACAGTAATGATTAGCGATAAGCGCAGTAGCTTGCCTATCGCACTGACCGTAGTAGCATCCAGGGTCGTATTTATTCCCTGCGGGTCTATCAGTGCTTTTTCGGCAGAACTAATGAAACGAATAAGAAACCAGCTTAGTAAAACGATGACGGCAACTTTGCGCACGGGATCGATCACATCGAGTAAAAGAGTCCCCGTACTTCCATCAATAACATCAGCAACCCAACTTCCACCGAGCACCCAGACCAGCATAACCGCAGGACGCTGCGCCGCTTCAAGGAGAATATCATCCCAAATATTTGTGGTGCGTGCTAATTGCGCAGCCGTATGAGTAAATATTTTACGTACAACAAAAACCGCTATCAGCGTCACTAATACAATAAAAAAAACACTCAGTATCCAGCTATTCTCTTGTCCTAATGACAGGTTTAACATCAACCAGTCATAGAGCCCTTCAATAATTTTTTGACCTTCTTGCATGCCGCTCTAAGCCTCTAAGCATTTAATTGATTCTGTTACACGCTCAAACCGCGCATCGTTAGCGGGTATGTTTTTATGTTTCATGTTTTGAATGGATACTGTTTGTGCTACCGGAACCGTCTCCAAATAGGATAATACCTGCATAGCGCCTTCAGGATGATTACACACCAGCGCCATATCGCATCCGGCACGCAAGGCCGCTTGTGTTCGCTCTACAAATCCACCAACCGCCGATGCTCCCGCCATACTCAAATCATCACTGAAAATCACACCGGCAAAACCTAGCTGCTTTCTCAACACATCTCTCAGCCAAAAATCACAGAACCCTGCCGTTTGCGCATTAACCTGCTGATAAATAATATGCGCGGGCATAATCGCTTCCAGCCCACCCTCAATCAACGCCTTAAAGGGTTTAATATCGGCTGCACAAAGCGCCTCGAAGGTGCGTTCATCACAAGGAATATCTAAATGGGAATCGGCTGTCACCCACCCATGACCCGGAAAATGCTTACCCGTAGCCGCCATACCCGCCGCATGCATCCCCTGCATAAAACGACTGGCGAGCGCTATGATCTGATCAGTTACCTGACCAAATGCCCGATCACCAATAATTTCACTACGTGACCAGTTAATGTCCAGTACGGGCGCAAAACTAATATCGATATCTAACGCGACTAATTCTGCAGCCATCAACCAACCAATATCTTCAGACAACGCTTCAGCCTGATCAGGATCGCTTCCCCATAACCGCGCCAGTGATTTCATCGGAGGAATTCGAACGAACTCATTACGAAAACGCTGAACGCGTCCGCCTTCATGATCTACGGCTAACAAAATATCTGAATTTTGTTCACGAATATCCGCAATAAGGTCCCGCAACTGCGCTTTACACTCGTAGTTGCGGCTAAACAGTATTAAGCCCCCTGCTTCCGGATGACTAATCATCTCCCGCTCCATGGGCGTTAATAATAATCCCTGTACATCCAGCATTACGCGCCCGGAAGCCATTAATATTCCTCTATTAACAATTCAGATCCTACCGGAATAAGATTATAAAGTTCTAACACATCAGCATTACGCATCCGAATACATCCATGTGACACAGGAATGCCCATCGGTTCAGTGTCAGGCGTACCATGGATATAGATATAACGTCGCATGCTGTCTACTGCGCTCAAACGATTTCTTCCTGGCTCTTTACCACTGAGCCACAGAATACGCGTCAGAATCCAGTCTCGTTGAGGGTAACGTTCAGCTAATTGAGAAGAATAGATTTCACCGGTAAAGCGACGCCCGACAAAAACAGCATTGAGCGGTAGATTTTCACCAATTTTTGCACGTACCGTATGCAGACCGCGAGGAGTACACCCTGACCCGAAGGCCTCCCCCACGCCATTCAGAGCGGTAGATACCGGATACGTTATTACTTTTTCAGGCAAATACACGCTCAGAACCTGCTCGGAAATGTTCAAATGCAGATACATAAGCGTTAACTGTTACCCTCTAAGTCAATAAGCATCAGAACCAAGACCATCATAGTCGACAAAAATAGTTTTGTTCGGAGCGAGCCTGAAAGCCTGCAGAAATAACAGGAATCATCCGATGAAGAATTTTTTCTATTTCGGATGTTTTCTCCAACTCCTGCTGCTCAAGGGCAATCAAAGTATGGTAATTAGACAATGTAAAAATCATTGAGCCCAGAAGAAAATGCAGACGCCAGAAAAACTCATCACTATCCATCGGAGAAGCATCTTTTCGAAGAAGCGCCAAAAAACCTTCCAACTTCGCATGGTACTGATTAACCATATATTGGCGTAACGCTTCCTGGTTCTTCATATAAGACAGATCCAGCAATCGCATGAACATGGATAAAGCATGTTCATTATCCTGACGCACATGCAATAGCGCCCTCATCACCATCTCAATCAACTCATTGATTGAGACAGTTCTGTCAGGCAAGCTAATTAACCTCTCTGCCACAACTGTTTCAATATACTCACAAAATGGATGCATATACTTTTCAGTAACCGCCTGAATAAGTCCCTGCTTTGATCCAAAATGATAATTTACAGCGGCAAGATTCACATCAGCTTTTGCTGTAATCTGGCGCATAGTCGTTTCTGAGAAACCCTGTTCGGAAAACAAAGCCTCAGCAGCTTTTAGTATTTGAATTGCTGTTTTTGACTGCTGCAAGATCTGCTCTCCTTATCAGACATACCATAGTAAATATATTATAAATAACCGTATTTAGCGCGTTAAAAAACGACTATTCGAAACACGTGTCCATATTTTCGAAACGATACCATCACTGGTTTTTATTGCCATTTCACTCAACCGTTCCTGAAACGACTTTTTAACCTCATAACGTACGCGAAATACATCGGCGGTATCGCAGGCGGTCATCAGATAATCATCACTCGTTGACAATTCATCCACCAGCTTTTCTGCCAGAGCACGCTTACCAAACCACACCTCACCCGTGGCGACTTTTTCCATGTCCATCTGAGGACGGTATTCAGAGACAAATTCTTTGAAGAGTAGATGAGTATCTTCTAATTCTTCTGTGAATTTCTGCTTACCTTTTTCAGTATTTTCACCAAACATAGTAACCGTACGCTTATATTCACCCGCCGTGAACATTTCATAATCCACATCGTATTTTTTCAGAACACGATTAAAATTAGGCACCTGAGCGATAACACCAATCGAGCCGACTAAAGCAAAGGGGGCCGCAATCAGCTTATCAGCTAAACACGCCATCAAATAACCGCCACTGGCAGCCACCTGATCAACACACACCGTTAAAGGAATACCACTGGCTTTTATTCGCTCCAGTTGAGAGGCAGCCAGACCGTAAGTATGCACAAGCCCACCCGCACTTTCCAGACGAATAACCACCTCATCAATCGGACGAGCGAATGTTAGTACGGCGGAAATTTCTTCTCGTAACGGTTCAACTTCGCTGGCTTTTATATCACCATCAAAATCAAGCACAAAAACCCGTTTCTTTTCTTCCGGTGCTTGCTCAGCACCCTGTTTTACCTCTTTCTTACGTTGCTTACTCTCGAGTTTATCCTGTTTTTTCTGCTCTTTAAGCAGTTGTTTGTAAGCTTCCTTATCTAATACTGCAGCTTCAACAGTATCTTTCATATCTTCGTAGAAATCGTTGATAGAGGTTACATCAACTTCTCCCATGCTATCATCTCGGCGATTACGCACACTGATCAAGAAGATCCCGGCCACCAACAGAAGAAAAACAACCAATCCGGTAAAGGCTTTGGCAGCAAACAGACCATATTCAAAGAAAAATTCAGACAACAGGTTTCTCCAGAAAAAGAGTTATCAGTATTAAGAGGCGTAATGTACCATAAAAGCCAATTAACGAATCCACCGTTTGCCACTTTTCCTTCCAGGAATATCTATATAATGAGTTCAGATATCACAGTAGCCCGCGTCATCGAGAAATTGCCTTCACGTTTTCAGGCGGAAGCCGCTGGCAGCCTTGATGCTATCTTTCAGTTTATTCTTGATGATGCCGAAGATTTTTATATCAGCATAAAAGAACAAGCCTGCAGCACGGCACCCGGTGAGCACGCTGATCCGTCCATCACGCTACTGATGGATTCAGACACCTTCATTAACGTGGTGACAGGTCAACAAGATGGTATGAGTGCTTTTCTTAAAGGCCAGTTACGTGCCGAAGGCAATGTTATGCTGGCGACACAACTAGGAAAATTATTTAAAGGCCAGGCATCCTCATAAAAATTATTCCTCTCCTTTAAGAAAGCGTTCAATTAACGTATAGGAGATGGCAAACGAGGGAGGCAAATCTGGCATTGCATCACGCTGATACCAATGTGCCTCTTCAATTTCCACACCATCAGGTAACAACTCGCCTGCTGCATAGTCTGCAACAAAACCCAACATTAACGCATGAGGAAAAGGCCAGGATTGGCTTTGTATATAACGAACATTCTTTATTTCTATGCCCACTTCTTCACGCACTTCACGATGTACAGCCGCTTCTGCGGTTTCACCTGCTTCAATAAAGCCAGCCAAAGTACTGAAGCGCCCGGGAGGAAAACGCGGAGAGCGCGCCAATAGACAACGATCACCATCAACCACTAAAACAATAATACACGGAGAAATACGCGGATACTGAACCAGATCGCAATGACTACAATGCTTTGCCAGATCAACTTTGTGGTGTGTCATCTCATGGCCACAACGACCACAAAAACGATGTTCATTATGCCAAACAATCAATTGCGCAGCGCGTGACAGAAGTACGTACTCATGTTCATCCTGAGAAACTGATAGCAAGTTTCTCAGGTTAGCCTTCTCAGCTGAGATCTGACTTCCCCTTGCCAGAATAATAAGTTGAACGTCAATCCCTTGTAATACGCCCACAGGGTAAATAGCTTCAATATCAGATGCAGAAAAAGTATTCTCAACAGGGTACAAATACACCCCTGGTTCATGTAAATACATACTTCCTGATGACCCTACAATATAGCGACCGTCCACGAACATCCCCTCCATTCATTCTGTCTGTAATAACTCATCAATATTGGGAATTTACTTATCCCATTGATAAGCAAGTACTAAATTTTGCATGATATATGTCAAAAGTTGAGCCCGAATCCGCATTATTTTTTAATATTAACGCTATTCTATTCAGGTTTTGACAATCTACTGCTAGTCTACACGAACATTTGAACATCCGTTTGTGGTAAACGGTGTGTTTTGCAATTAGGAAAATAATCAATGACCATAACTTTTCTTCAGGCTTTATTGCGTAACTTCTTAGGAAACTCGCCGGTCTGGTACAAGCAGGCCATTATTGGCTTTCTGATTCTTAACCCCCTCTTATTGATGACAGTAGGACCCGTTATTACTGGCTGGGCCTTGATATTCGAATTTATTTTCACATTAGCACTGGCACTAAAATGCTATCCATTACAACCGGGCGGCCTACTGGCCCTTGAGGCGATCATCATAGGCTTGGCTACACCCGAATCCGTCTACCATGAGGTCAGCGGTAATCTGGAAGTCATCCTGCTATTAATGTTCATGGTTGCTGGCATCTACTTTATGAAAAGTATGCTGCTCTGGATTTTTACGATTATTCTGCTAAAAGTAAAATCCAAAGCCATACTGTCATTACTCTTCTCTCTGTCTGCGGCGCTTCTTTCTGCTTTTCTCGATGCACTAACGGTAACCGCCGTACTCATCAGCGTGGGGGTTGGTTTTTTCTCTGTTTATCATAAAGTGGCTTCAGGCAAGCACTATGATCATGAACACGACCATGCAGATGATGGCTCTGTTGAAGAGAGTAATAAAAATGATCTTGAAGATTTCCGTGGTTTTTTAAGAAGTTTACTTATGCACGGGGCAGTTGGTACTGCATTGGGTGGAGTTTGTACGCTGGTAGGCGAACCTCAGAACCTACTGATTGCCCAGAAAGCGGGATGGGATTTCATTGAGTTTTTCGTTCTAATGGCTCCTATCACTATGCCCGTTCTTGCTGCAGGCTTAATCACCTGTGTTGTGCTGGAGAAAACCCGTACATTCGGATACGGTGTCGAACTGCCATTACGGGTTCGTCATATCCTTGAAGACTTCGCTGCAGCAGAAGATAAAAAACGTACCATTCGCGATAAAGCGGCCTTACTGATTCAAGTTCTCGTCTCAATTTTTCTGGTGGTAGCGCTGGCATTGCACATGGCAGAAGTCGGATTGATTGGCCTGACTGTTATTGTTCTGCTGACGGCACTTAATGGTATAACGGAAGAACATCAGATAGGGAAAGCATTTGAAGAGGCGCTTCCGTTCACCTCTCTGTTGGTGGTCTTCTTTGCGATCGTGTCGGTGATTCATGACCAGCATCTGTTTCAACCAATCATCCATGCCGTATTGGAAATGGATACTGCCTCCCAGCCCGCTTTATTCTTTGCTGCCAACGGCTTACTTTCTGCTATCAGTGACAACGTCTTTGTTGCTACGGTATATATCAATGAAGTCACTGCCGCACTTGAAGCAGGTGAAATTACGCGTGATCATTTCAATTCCTTAGCTATTGCTATTAATACGGGAACCAACATTCCAAGCGTGGCAACACCGAACGGTCAGGCTGCCTTTTTATTCCTGTTAACATCAGCATTAGCACCACTTATCCGACTATCATACGGACGCATGGTTATGATGGCCCTACCCTATACCATTGTTATGAGTTTAGTCGGCTACACAGCGGTCAGTCTTGTCCTAGGCTAATCTTTATTCTGAGTTTTATTTAGCATAAAAAAAACGGGCAATGGCCCGTTTTTTTATGCACTCTCGATCAGGAAGGGGCGGTTGTATTGACTCGCCACAAACATTGACCACCTGCATTTTTATCAAGCTTATTCAAAAATACTTCATGTTCCACGAGCTCATTTGCTGTCGCCTCAAGCACCGGCAACCCTAACGATTCAGGACCCACTCGTTTAACCGTAACGCCGTCGTCTTCATCTGCGCCATCCAGATCACTTAACAATAGCGAGGTCTGGCCACCCGTCAGCGCTAAATAGACATCAGCAAGGATTTCTGCATCTAATAACGCGCCGTGTAGCTCCCGATGAGAGTTATCAATACCATAACGTTTACACAACGCATTCAAATTATTTTTCTGGCCTGGATGCTTTTTCCTGGCCATACGAAGTGTATCTGTAATCGTACAGATATCCTTGATCCGGACATCATAGCCATTGCGCGCCAGCTCGGCATCAATAAAGCCTATATCGAATATCGCATTATGGATAATTAATTCAGCGCCACTGATAAACTCCAAAAACTCATCGACCAGTGCTTTAAAGGGCGGCTTATCATCAAGAAATTCATGCGTAATCCCATGAACGGCCATAGCCCCTTGGTCAATCTCATGGTCTGGCTTTAGATAACGATGGTAATGATTACCCGTTAAGCGCCGGCGCTGCATTTCGACACAGCCGATTTCTATAATGTTGTGCCCTTCCGACCATTCAAGACCAGTGGTTTCAGTATCGAGAATTATCTGACGCATTCTGTTTAAGCCCTTTTCAAAATCTGATCTACACCGCGATTAGCCAGCTCATCTGCCAACTCGTTCTCAGGATGGCCACTATGCCCTTTCACCCAGCGCCATTCAATTTTATACCGCGCGGATAACTCATCCAGCCGCTGCCAAAGATCGGCATTTTTAACAGGATTTTTAGCCGCGGTTTTCCAACCATTCTTACGCCAGCTGCCAATCCATTCAGTGATGCCTTTACGGACATATTGAGAATCAGTTGTTAGCACAACATCACATGAGCGCGTTAATGCAGAAAGCGCCTCAATAGCGGCAAGCAACTCCATGCGATTATTAGTGGTGTCTTTATCTCCACCCCACAGATGCTTTACCGTGTCGCCGCATCTGAGTACAGCACCCCAGCCACCCGGACCCGGATTCCCTTTGCAAGCACCATCAGTAAAGATCTCAACGGATTTCACGTGCATGCCCTCTTGTAGCCGGCTCAGCAACCGGTAGTCTAATAAAACGTTTAGCTGATTTTTCAGGATTTATCACTGTCATTCCACCGATATCTTTGCGCGCTAAAATAACATTAAAAGCACCGAAACGAGGCAATGACTTTCGCCCGAACGCCTGCAACCAATTAAACCGCCGTCTCACCCCGGAGGATTCATACGATGGCAAAAAATAATCACTTACCGTTTGCAGCTCTGTCAGCTCTAACAGATTTATCCAATCGATAAGCCTATGATGACTAAGAAAGTGAGCTTTTTGCCAGATTGGTTCATTTTTCTTGCATGTCCAGAGACGGGAAATCCCCCACCACGACACAGGATTGAAGTTAACAATCAATAGATGCCCACCTGGCCGAAGAATTCGTGCCGCTTCCCGTACAACCTGATGGGGGCTGGAGGTAAAATCCAAGGCGTGATGCAGCAACACAACATCAACACTATTATGTTCCAGCGGCAATTCTGTGCTTTGAGCAATGATACTGTTTTTTTGCATCCCAAGCTCAAGCTTATGATAAATGACAAACGTATGAGCAACTGAACTCTGTGCTACCAGGTTTACAGTGGGATCCACGCCAATCTGCGCAAGATGCACTCCATACAAGCCTGGCAATAATCGATCCAGCACTTGCTGCTCTGTCTGGAGAAATTCTTTACCCAAATCAGTAGAAAACCAGCGCTTTAAGGATTCTGAAAGTGCTTCAACAGGTTGTTGATTTTTAAAAGTCATATTAAAACGCTATAACCTAATACATAAACTGAACCTACATGTTAACAGTCATGGTCATATAGGGTAATCTCAGATTCATAAAAAATGAGGCCACTCTTCTATGTTTACTGTGGCACCATTACCCGCGTTTAGTGACAACCAGATCTGAATTGATAAACTAAACCTATCTGTTAACAATCCTGCTGTTAACAATCATGTCCGTTTAGGATAATCTCAGACGAATAATAAATGAGGCTGCTCTTCTATGTTTACTGTGACACCATTACCCGCGTTTAGTGACAACTACATCTGGATGCTTACTAAAAGTAATGCTTCAGGAATGATAGTCGTCGATCCCGGCGATGCAGATGTCGTCATAAAGGCAATAGATACGTATCAGCAGCCGTTAAAAGCGATTCTCCTGACACATCATCATCCTGATCACACCGGTGGCGTAAAAGAGTTGGTAGATCGGTATAACATCCCCGTTTATGGGCCGAAGAATTCTCCTTTTACAGGCATATCTTATCCACTGGGTGATTCAGATCAGATCGACATTCTTGGCGAACAATTAATAATCAAAGAGATTCCAGGCCATACACTCGATCACATCTCCTACTACCTGAAGGCAAGCCAACCGCAGATTTTTTGTGGCGACACGCTTTTTCTTGCAGGCTGTGGTCGTTTATTTGAAGGCACTCCGGAACAAATGCTGCAAAGCATGAGTTATTTCAAAACACTCCCCGCTAATACCGCTGTGTATTGCACTCATGAATACTCACTCGCCAACCTGAATTTTGCGCAAGCAGTTGAGCCAAACAACCCTGATATTCAAGCGACTATTGAGCAATGCAAAGCCTTACGTGCACAAAATTTGCCGACATTACCTACACGCCTTTCACAAGAACTCACTATCAATCCTTTTATGCGTTCACAATGCGAGGACGTACGCAAGGCAGCAGAAATGCACACGGGTAAGGCAATGATGAGTGAATTAGAGACATTTACTGCTATTAGAGAATGGAAAAACGTATTCTAGTGACTATCATAGATTGACCATCATTCTCAGCCTGCTAGAATTAGCCGCACAAAAATTTGACGGTATTTTTTTATGCGACGTTGTTTTATTCTCTCAGCCATCATTGCCTCAAGCCTTTTAGCGGGCTGCCAGACGATACAGCAACATGACAGCGGATCCGCCAATCCCAAACTCACTAAAACGGTATGGGACAAGATATTTTCTGCCGAACCGCTATCTGGTAAATCTCGTAAGAAGCCTGTAAACGGCGACACTGCCACAGAATCTCCTGATGATCTTTGGGAATTAACCCGTCAAAACTTACAATTAACAGACGAATCCCAGCATGAAGACGTTAATACCCAAATCGTCTGGTATAGCAATTACCCGACACATATGCAGCACATTACTGAAAATGCAGCACCTTATTATCATTACGTTTTGAATGAAGTACTCAAACGTGGTCTTCCTGCTGAATTAGCCCTGCTGCCCGCCGTAGAAAGTAGCTATAACCCAGAAGCCTATTCTTCTGGTCATGCCGCCGGCCTATGGCAATTTATTCCCAGCACTGCAAAGTACAAGGGCCTAAAAAAAAGCCGCTGGTATGATGGCCGTAAAGATATTATCGACTCCACCAGCGCCGCTCTGGATTACCTTGAACATCTGAATAATCGCTTTAACGGTGATTGGCTATTAACGATGGCGGCCTATAATGCTGGCGGTGGCACGGTTTCCAGAGCCATCAGAAAAAATCGTGAAGCGGGCAAACCTATAGACTTCTGGTCACTCTCACTGCCTCGAGAAACACGCCTTTATGTTCCGCGTATTCTGGCCATCGCGTCATTTGTACGTCAGCCTGATCGCTACCATATGAACCTGCCTATCATCAAAAACGAACCCTACTTTGAAGTGATCGCCACAGGCGGACAGGTTAACCTCGCTCAGGCAGCACTTATGTCGGGTACACGACTAGCAGAAGTACAACAATTAAATCCAGGCATGTTACGTCTCGCGACTGATCCCGCCGGGCCTCATCGTCTTCTTGTACCGGAAGACAACGCGCAACAATTACGTTCAGCCCTTAACGACCTAACTCAACAGGCACGCACCCAATGGGCTGAATATAAGATTCAACCGGGCGACTCGCTTAGCGAAATAGCGGAAATGTTTGACTCCTCTATTGCGACCATAAAAACCGCCAATCAATTACCATCAAACCGACTTCGTGCCGGTAAAACACTGATCATTCCACAAGACACTACTATTGCAGCCCTATCAGGAAAAACCCCAACCAACGCATCAACAGCAACCTCAACACCCGCAAAGAAAACCGTCCACAGTGCCTTATCGATCTACCAATACACAGTTAAAACAGGCGACACTCTCTGGGGAATAGCGCAAAATCATCATGTAAATGTTGAACTGCTTTCACAATGGAACAACATCAGCGCGGGTGACACGCTCAACGCCGGTAAAGAATTACGTATTGGTGCGCTACCAAGCAGCGTTATAAAAGACGAGGCAGAGGCATTACAGCAAATTGGCTATGAGGTGCGTAGTGGCGATTCACTCTGGACTATCGCTGGTCGTTACAACATACATGTGGATGATATTAAAGAATGGAACAATTTAAACAGCAGTTCTCTTATCATCCAACCAGGGCAACAACTCACTCTTTTTGTAAATGAAAGTTAATATACCAATGTGCGGATACTAGAAATGGACATGCTTGCCATTATTATTATAGTCATCGCTACTATTAGCGCTATTGGCTTCAAAATCTACCTTTTCAAACGTATACGGCGCTGGATGGATCAGGATCTGATTAAAGTTTTGGCAGAAGGTGATGCTGATAAAAAAATCTTCTTAACCCAAATGCATCTCCAATTAATATCCGCGAAAACACCTCGTAACAAGTTACATGAAGCACTAACAGAACACGCGAAGCACTACTCTACTACCTTAAAATAACACCCAACCTGGCCGACTTATAACTGACGTACCGTTAAAAAGTAGCATTCTATTTACGCCACTGATATAACACCCTATTCGCACGTACTGTACACCCCGGTGGATTTTAGCTTATGTCTGTATTGTCTTATAAAAACATAGTGATTAGTTTACTCCTATTAAGCTTATCATCCTTTAGCTCGGCCACGACACAGCATGGTCTATCTATGCATGGCGACCTTAAATACCCCGCTGACTTTACCCATTTTGACTATACCAACCCTGATGCAAACAAAGGCGGCGACATCAAAGAATGGGCGCTGGGTACTTTTGACAGCTTTAACGGGTTTATTATCAAAGGGACATCCGCTGATGGATTGGGACTGATATACGACTCGCTAATGAGTAAATCGCTGGACGAACCTTTTTCCCAATATGGCTTATTAGCTAAAACAGTCGATATGCCGGAGTCTCGTGAATTCGTCACCTTTACTTTGCATCCTGAAGCCATGTTTTCTGACGGCGTGCCCGTAACAGCAAGCGATGTGGTTTTCACATTCGACCTTCTCCTTAATAAAGGCAGCCCTTTTTATAAAGCCTACCTAGGAGACATTGATAAAGTTGAAGCTATTAATGAGCATATCGTTAAGTTTCACTTCAAACCCACCGGTAATAGAGAACTACCCTTAATCGTAGGCGAGATCCCGATACTCCCTGCTCATTACTGGAAAAATCACGATTTCAGCTCACCCTCATTAGACATCCCGGTTGGCTCAGGCCCTTACGTGTTAGCTAGCTACGATGCCGGCCGCGCTGTTACCTTTAAGCGCAATCCTGACTACTGGGGTAAAGACCTTGCCGTTAATAAAGGTCGTTATAATTTTGGCTCCATAACTTATGATTATTACCGTGACACCACCGTATCACTAGAAGCCTTTAAAGCGGGGGAATACGACTTCAGACAAGAAACATCGTCTAAGCAATGGGCGACCGGCTATACCGGCCCACAATTTGACAGTGGCGACATTATTAAACAAGAAATAAAGCATAGCCGCCCAACGGGCATGCAGGCCTTTGTTTTCAACACCCGTCGAGACATCTTTAAAGATCCTCGCGTGCGTAAAGCATTAAGCTACGCTTTCGATTTTGAATGGACGAATCAGAACCTCTTTTACAACGCCTACACCCGTACCCACAGTTATTTTTCTAATTCAGATATGGCGGCGACGGCACTCCCCAGTGCAGACGAGCTCGCTATTTTAGAACCGTTGCGAGGCACAATACCGGATGAAGTATTTACCCGCGTCTATAACGCCCCGACTTACAACGGTTCAGGACACCTCCGTAAAGAACAGCGTGAGGCGCTTCGAACCCTCAAAGCGGCGGGCTGGAATCTGATCAATGGCAAACTACTCAATGCTAAAT
This sequence comes from Neptunomonas antarctica, assembly GCF_001305295.1. GTDB lineage: Bacteria > Pseudomonadota > Gammaproteobacteria > Pseudomonadales > Balneatricaceae > Neptunomonas > Neptunomonas antarctica. Next base: position 24,050 of record NZ_LJSI01000036.1, on the reverse strand, counting down.
CCGGACAGCCAATGACTTTTGAAATACTGCTGGTTCAAAAAGAGTTCGAACGTGTAGTATCCCCTATGATAAAAAATCTTAACCGCATAGGAGTCGATGTCAGCATCCGGATTATTGATGTGTCGCAGTACATTAATCGAATCCGCGCTTTTGATTTTGATATGGTGGTCGGCTCTTTTGGACAATCCTCCTCTCCGGGTAATGAACAACGTGAATTCTGGGGCTCTGAAAACGCTGACAAACCCGGCAGCCGCAATATTATTGGCATTCAAAACCCTGCGGTCGACCAGTTAATTGAGCAGATCATTCAGGCAAAAGACAGACACTCATTAGTACTGTCCAGCCGAGCATTGGATCGCGTATTACAATGGAATTATTACGTTATCCCTCAATTTCATAGTAGTAGTTATCGAATAGCTTACAAAAACATCTTTAGCTTTCCTGAGATTAAACCCCTATTTGATCTCGGTTTTGATACCTGGTGGGTTAAGGACTTAAATCCATAATGGCAGCGTATATTTTCCGCCGGTTACTGTTAATCATTCCCACACTTATTGGCATTCTGACGATCAATTTCCTGATTATCCAGGCAGCCCCAGGTGGACCGGTAGAGCAAACACTGGCGCAACTTGAAGGCCTGAGTAACAGCGCTATACCCGGCAGCGCCGGCGGCGGTGAAATCCAAAGCAGCAGTAATAGTAATGACAGCAACTACAGAGGCGCACGCGGCCTTGACCCTAGCTTAGTAGCAGAGATAGAAGCCTTGTATGGCTTTGATAAACCCGTGCATGAGCGCTACTTTCAAATGCTTGGGAACTACCTGACGTTTGATTTCGGTAAAAGTTTTTACAGTGATAAATCGGTTATTGACCTGATCATCGAAAAGTTGCCCGTGTCTATTTCACTCGGCCTCTGGACGACATTACTGACCTACTTAATCTCTGTTCCATTGGGCATCCGAAAAGCCATTAAAGATGGTTCTTCGTTTGATGTGTGGAGCAGCACCGTCATCATTATCGGCTATGCGATTCCTAATTTTCTATTTGCTATCCTGCTTATTGTCTTGTTTGCCGGTGGTAGCTACTTTGACTGGTTCCCTCTGCGCGGCTTAACCTCATCAAACTTTGATGAGCTGTCTTTGGGCGGTAAAATAGCCGATTATTTCTGGCATATTACGCTACCGGTGTTTGCCTCGGTGATCAGCAGTTTTGCCACATTAACCATGCTGACTAAAAACTCCTTTCTGGACGAAATCAACAAACAATACGTACTCACCGCTCGCGCTAAAGGACTCACTGAACGCGGCGTGCTTTATGGACATGTTTTTCGTAATGCCATGCTGTTAATTATTGCCGGCATGCCTGCTGCTTTGATAGGTATTTTCTTTACCGGTTCAATGCTGATCGAAGTGATATTTTCCCTTGATGGCCTTGGACTTCTGGGCTACGAAGCCGTTATTAACCGAGACTATCCTGTGATATTCGGAACGCTTTATATCTTTACGCTGATCGGCCTGTTGATGAAACTGGTCAGTGATATTACTTACGTGATGGTCGATCCCCGTATTGATTTTGAAAGCAGGGAGCAATGAATAACTATGGATATCAATAAGTAAATATGGGTATCAACAAAAAAGCTATGAGCCCGATCAACCAGCGCCGGCTTGAAAATTTCAAAGCGAATAAGCGTGGATACTGGTCTTTATGGGCATTTCTATTACTGTTTATCCTCAGTTTATTAGCGAACGTTATCGCCAATGACCAGCCACTTGCCGTCAAATTCAAGGGTAGTTATTACTTCCCTGTTGTAAAACAGTATTTAGAAACTGACTTTGATGGTGAATTTCAATCGGCGGCAGATTATAAAGATCCTTACATTCAGGAACTCATCATCGAAGAAGGTCATGGCTGGATTATCTGGCCACTGATTCGATATAACCATCAAACTATTAATTATGATCTGCCAGTACCAGCCCCTTCTCCACCCAGCTCAGAGAACTGGCTAGGGACCGACGATCAGGGCCGTGATGTACTGGCCCGGGTTATTTACGGTTTCAGAATTTCCATTTTGTTCGCCTTAGTATTAACCCTGACAAGTTCCGTGCTGGGAGTGATGGCAGGTGCAGTACAAGGTTATTATGGCGGAAAAATTGATCTTTTCTTCCAGCGCTTTATCGAAATATGGTCAGGCCTGCCAGTTTTATTTTTACTGATTATTCTTGCCAGCTTAGTAGAACCTAACTTCTGGTGGCTACTGGGTATTATGCTGCTTTTTTCTTGGATGAATCTGGTAGATGTTGTGCGTGCAGAGTTTCTTCGTGGCAGGAATCTGGAATATGTCAGAGCCGCCAGAGCGTTGGGCGTATCAAATCAACAAATCATGTTTAAACACATACTGCCCAATGCCATGGTAGCCACGCTGACATTTATGCCTTTTATTTTCAATGGAGGCATCGTTACTCTTACCGCGTTGGATTTTTTAGGTTTTGGCCTACCCCCGGGTTCTGCATCATTAGGTGAGCTGATTGCTCAGGGGAAAGATAATCTTCACGCTCCCTGGCTGGGTCTGTCCGCCTTCATGACGCTGTCTATTATGCTCACCTTACTGATTTTTATTGGTGAAGCCATACGCGACGCTTTCGACCCTCGGAAAACCCTATTATGACGGAGCATATTACGGAGGAGCAGAACATCAAACCTGAAATCGCACAATGCTTGCTCAAGGTGGAAAACCTTAGCGTAAGATTTGGTGAAGGAGCAACAGCGGTTAATGCTGTAAAGTCGGTTAGCTTTGAATTAAATAAAGGTGAAACACTGGCACTAGTCGGCGAATCAGGATCCGGAAAATCAGTCACCGCGCTGTCTGTTTTACGTTTACTTCCCTACCCTAAAGCCAGCCACCCAACAGGCCGTATTCTTTATCAGGGTGAAGATGTTTTAAAAGCAGATGAGCCGAACTTAAGAAAAATCAGAGGGGACCGTATAAGTATTATCTTCCAGGAACCCATGACCTCTCTCAACCCACTGCATAGCATAGAAAAACAGATTGGTGAGAGCCTCTGGTTACACAAGTTACTCAAAGGCGAAGCTGCACGTGAGCGAATTCTGGAATTACTCAACCTGGTGGGCATAAGAGATCCTCAAAGCCGCTTAAATAGCTACCCACATGAACTTTCCGGCGGGCAGCGGCAGCGTGTCATGATAGCGATGGCCCTTGCCAATGAACCTGAGTTACTTATCGCTGATGAGCCCACAACAGCACTGGACGTTACCGTACAGAAACAGATACTAGAGTTATTGCAACAACTGCAGAAAAAACTGGGTATGGCAATTCTACTGATCACCCATGATCTGAATATCGTTAAGCGCTATGCAAAAAACGTGTGTGTGATGTATCAGGGTGAAATAGTCGAACATGGCACAACAGATAAGATATTTAATCAGCCACAGGCAAGCTACACGCAACAACTGATTTCAGCAGAGCCTACGGGTAACCCACTACCGATCAAAGAAAACAGTGAGCTGATTTTAGAAACACAGCAACTGAAAATCTGGTTTCCGATCAAGCGGGGTTTTTTAGGTAAAACCGTCGACCATATTAAAGCGGTTAATGATGTTAGCTTAACGCTCAAGCGCGGAGAAACACTCGGCATAGTCGGCGAGTCAGGTTCTGGAAAAACCACACTGGGACTGGCGATACTTCGTCTTATCCGCAGTGAAGGGATAATAAATTTTCAGGGCAATAGAATCGACAACCTGAACCAGAAAGCCGTAAAACCGCTGCGCAGGCAATTGCAAGTTGTATTCCAGGATCCATTCGGCAGCCTCAGCCCTCGCATGTCAGTGGAAGAGTGTATTGCTGAAGGGTTAACCGTTCACAACATTGGCAATGCTTCTGAACGCGAATCAATGATAAGACAAGCACTTATCGAAGTAGGGCTTGATCCGGAAGTACGCCACCGCTACCCGCATGAATTCTCAGGAGGGCAGCGACAACGTATATCCATTGCCCGGGCACTCATCCTTAAGCCTGACGTTATCATTCTGGATGAGCCAACATCAGCACTGGACAGAACCGTACAAGTGCAAATTGTAGAACTACTCAAAGATCTACAGAAAAAATATGGCCTCAGTTACCTATTCATCAGCCATGACTTAACGGTTATCAAAGCGCTTAGCCATAAAGTGCTGGTTATGAAGCAGGGAGAAGTTGTGGAGCAGGGAGAAGCGAAGGCGCTCTTCACATCACCCACACATACCTATACTCAGGAACTGCTGAAAGCGGCTTTTGAATAAATATTAATTATGTATCGATACAGCTAATTGGTAGCTGCGCAATAAAAAGCCACCCTTTTTCAAAGGTGGCTATATTCAATAAAATATACTGTTTAATGGAAAATCAAACCGCTTTGCGTTTTCTTATTCCGGCAAGCCCCAACAAGCCTAGCCCAAACAAAGCAATAGTGGCAGGTTCCGGTACTTCATTTGTAGGTGCGGCAGGATCACGCGCCCAGAAATTTGCATGAGAAAAACGCTGAGCTTGATGCTGACCATTCGTCGCTAACAAGTCATCTGTATTCCACGTGCCCATAAAGGTATATGGTGTCATAAAATCAATAACATCAGGCCCTGAAAATGCGTATGCGGATGGGTCTGCTAATTCAGAAAAGTCGAAATCATATATGCCTACACCACTATTACCGCCTTTAAGTACAAGTGCAAAATGATCAAAAGACCCTACCCCTAATATGGACTGTACTTTACTAATAATATCGGTGGTTGTGGCTATAGACCATGTCCCAGCCTTACAATCAGCACCAGTATCACAGTTAAATGTGATGTCTAATACATCATTGAGATTAAGGCTATTCGCTCCGCTACCGATGGATGAATAGCTCGGACTTGAACTATCATTACCGCCATCCTGAAAACTAGCTAGATGAATCCAGCCGGGGTCATTAAATATTCCATCCGAGTCCAAAGCTTGAAGGTCGGAGGTTTCAATAAACGTCATAGGATCCAACTCACCAGTTGCCCCTCCATTTCCGCTTTTAACTGTCTGACCGTTCAGAAAACCATTTCCTAGCTGACCAATATTCGGGGTAGGTGAACTAGCATCATGGCTATCATCATTTGCACCGAGAAACATGCCTGCACAACTTGTTGCATTAATACCTGAACCACTATGAACCGTACCGGTACCATCACTCTTAGTGACAGTATCAAGTGTTACCGAATCAGTGCTGCATTGTCCATTTGATACAATATACGCAGCTTGTGCGGAGGTATTATATAACAAGCCCGTTGTAAGCATTGCGGCCGCTGACAGTGGAATAATGTGCCATTTAATATTCATAACATCACCTCAAAATACTGTAATAGACTCTGTGATAAAGAAGTCCGTCATTATTTATTCATCTAGAATATATATAGCAAAAACAATACCAAAATTACAACTAATTGAAATATAACAATAAAATAATATATTTTATTTTAGCTTGTAAAATTTACTGACAAATAAAATTAAAACGACTGTTTAAAAACCCTGTGATATCAAGGTGTTATAACTATTTATTGTTGGATATCAATAATCATATACTGAATTATTCTAACCTACCCCTCGATTTTTTAGAGATTCAAGGACTATTAGCTAAATAACACTTCAAATGCCGCAAAACATAAGTATTTTAAATACCTAGAAATATAAATAACTCAAATTTTAAGTGTAAAATTTTCTGACAAGCAATATATAAACATCTGTTTTAAAATAGATGCAATATCAACGTATCAGACCCCTTCACCTTTAATATTGATCGATAAATACTGTCAAATCTTATTTAGAGTGAAATGGCTTCTCATATATCATCATTGACGACATTGGCTATGTGAAAAAGCGGATGCCGAACCCCACGTATTGATTGAGTTCATCCCCACCATCGCAAAGCATTAGAGTCAGCATTACACTGCACTTAACGGGGCTGCAAACATAGCTGAAGCAGGGCTAAGACCTATCCTGATGATGGGCAAGGATCGTCAGGCAAAGCATATGTTGTATTGGTAGCTTTATAAGAACGCATACAAGCAGATGTGTGGCGTGAAAAGAACCCAGTAAACCATTAAATGGTAGGCACAAAAAACCCCGCACTGGGCGGGGTTTGATGTAATCAGAAAGCTTAGGCCTTCTTACGCCTTACGAAGCCAAGTGCAGCAAGACTCAGGCCGAAGAGCGCGATTGTTCCGGGTGCAGATACGGGCACAGCTGACCCTTCTAACTCCATACGAAAAGCAACGCCACCGCTGTCACCTCCGTCGAGGTTGCGAACAGCAAGAACAACGTCGTTCTCACCCTCATTCCATGATGAGAAAGCGAACGTCGAGTCGAACTTGACGATGTTTGCGATAGAGCCATCAGAAAGAATATCGAATGACGGCAATATACTCGTCCAGTTGTCGCCCGATAAGCTAATCTCGCGTGCTACCTCATGACCATTAATGAAAATCTGGATATTATTATCGACCGCTACATCTACTAATGCAGATTGGATATCAAATAGTTCAAAAGTGGTACGGAAAAAGCTCACCCCGGATCCAGCATTCAACCCTGTTACTCCGAGTGCAGCAGCTCCCGGGGAAGCAACGCCACCGCCGCTTGTTGGCGTTATCGTGTAAGTACTTAACCCAGGTAAAGCGCCTTCGGCGATAAGAGTTGTCCAATTGCCGCCCGCGCCACCTGATTCTACCACTGTGGAAAGACGCCAATCGCTTGCATTGGTGCCGACGATAAGTCCCGCATTAGCACTGAGATGAAAAGCAGATAAAAACAAACCAGTTAAAACTATTTTTAAAAATTTATGTCTCATTATGCTTCCTCTTTAATTCCCACCTTTTAACAATGTAAGAGGAAGGGATACAACTAAAAAAATAGTAGTTAATAAGAGACAGTCAGCAAATATTACGCCATAACTTAAAATACATATAATAAACAAAAGCTTAAGACTTATTGGAAATTTTCAATTTACAACATTGTAAAAACACTGACATAATATGTAGAGAATGATGCAAGCGAAGTTCTGCTACAGAAAGAATAAAACCCTTCCCCTCCCCCTGTAATTTCAAGCCAATCAGGCAGCTCTTATCGTCCGGTTTTGTGAACTATTTATGCTCAATTCTATGCCAAAAGCCCGAGCAGCAAGCCGTTGACGTTTGGGCGGCGAGATTTCCACTCGATACATGCTGTTCGGAGCAAGGATACACCGGAATCGCATCAGGTTGACGCGAGATTTAAGCCGGCTTATTCGTAGTCTTCGTTTGCATGTCTCGCTCTCGCCTGACAGCTACAATGTCAGCTGTAACTATGAGCTCAGCGAACGTGATGGAATAACTATATAGGGCCGTGAAGCGCCAGCCACTTGCAGCTAGAGCATTGTCCGCTTCAAGAAATTTATTGATTCTGGATAACCTTAGTCGGTCGATCCTAAATGCTGGCTTTGGGTCGTGAGTGACTTAAAGGGCTTAGTCGAGGTCGATCAATCGTTTAGGCAGGCGGGTGCAAGAAAGTGACATTGAATGATCAGAGAACCACGACAGGTGTTGCTACAAAGAAGCCATCACCAGCTACAACCAAAGAGATTTGCTACGCGATCAAAACAAAGTTAAAAGATGTCAGAATTTTTTACACGGCATAAGCGGAATGTTCGTTTGGTAATGACGGAAGATTACCAACTCGTTCAATTTGTTTGATTAAAGCATAACAGGTATGAATATTGCTAATTATCAACAAAGAGTATTAATCATAACATCATTGTAAGAAGGCCATCATATTATGAAATCACCATTTTTTACGGCAGCTGCGGGCTTGATTGCTCTGTTAATCAGCGGATCGGTATCGGCTACCCTTATAAATGTGGACTTTCAGGGCGGTAGTAACACCTATAGTGGACAAGGCGTCCTTGGTGGTGTTTTCGATACAGTTTGGAATCCTGTTAGCAGCGCTAACCCGAATCTGCTCTTTGCCGACGGATCGGGCGCGAGTGGTGTCAGCGTATCCGTTACAGGGTTTGTCGGGAATGCTGCGAACAATTCTCAAACCAACCCAATTCTCAATGATTGGCTCTATGGATTTAGCAATTTAATGACGATATCCATCGAAGGGCTTGCTGCCAATTCGTTCTTTGACCTTGCATTTTACAACGGTTTTTATTGGCAGGACTTCACTGTCTCTAGTCAGGCCGGTTTGCTCGCGTCGACTAGGCCTAATACGTCGTCCAGCGCAGGCGCCCCGCCGTTCACGACAGATAAATACGCAGTTTTACAAGACGTGATGTCTGATGCTACCGGTGTAATAACGATTCTGGACACACCAGTGAGCGGTGGTCCATACGGTTTAAGCAGCTCAATTGCCGGCCTGCAGATTCAGCAGGTAGCATCAGTCCCTGAACCATCTACACTTGCACTTTTTACATTAGGTATTATGGGATTTTCATTACGTCGATTTAAGAAACAAGCTTGATTTAGTTTTTAAATATTTGATTTTAGAAAGCACCATTCGTTAGTTTGGTGCTTTTTTTGTGTCTTACTATTGGTATTTAAGGCGTCTATGATCAAGTCTGTTTTAGTCGAAAGGCTTATGTGTAAACTTCTGATAGTAAAAATTAAGTATCCATGACAGGTTCGTGCCAAATATAGCGGTGGCTCGACAAAACTGGTTTTGATAGCCCTGTGAGCTACCAAAACAGCCTCACTAGATGATAATAACACTATATAATTTATGGTGATTAATGTCAGGATTCTTTACACTTTTCAGTCATATGACAAGCCCGAACTGCTGGAGGCCCTGATTTTTCGGGGTTGGTATGAACTATGCGTAACAGTTCGGTATTTATATTAAATGGGTAAAAGAAGGTATGTCATGATGAAGTTCGTAAGCACAGTAGTATTTTTGTTGGTAGCCACATCCGCTAATGCCGGGATTATTGGATATGATTTCAAGTGGGCAGGGACTGATGGCTATACAATGACCGGTATGTTTACTTTCGACGAAACGGACGCCTTGGATGGCGCGATTCGTGATAGCGAAGTCGCCTCCTTAATGTTCGATGGGTTTTTAAATAGTGTTTTGTTTGCCTCAAATAGTACTGCTCATCTTCAGGCTAGCTTCAATTTCAACTTCGATGCGGTGGCTGGCCAGTTCTTATTGGGCGGGGTAAGTACCGGAGATGCAGGCCAAGACTGGAATGCTAGAGGGCCTGGGTTGGGTTTCGGTGCGGGAAGCGCCCGTTCATCTTTGACTTTGAACAATAGCGATTTTTTGGGAACTGCAGAAGGACCAGTTCCTCTGACGACTGTCCCCGTCCCAGCCACCCTCGCTCTATTCGGCCTTGGCCTCGCTGGCCTAGGATGGTCACGCCGCAAGAAAGCGTAAACAGGACTCCTAGTGACTAGCCCGCTTCGGTGGGCTTTTTATTGCCTGTAATTTGAGAATGCTAACGACTGCTTCTAGCTGCTGGAACAATATTGTGTGGTCAATCTAGACAACAGGGGCAGGTCTTGCGTTTTGCACTTTCCGGTATCAATGCCTCATGACCGCTCTGTCGCAACATCTGCCATGACCTTCCGTCCGTTTTGTAATGAGCGGCTTAGGCTAGAAAGACCGGTTAGGGTTGAAAGCTGACCTTCGAGGTCATTTCATTTATATGAGAATTCCTGCCAAATATTTCATGCTATATGAGATTCAGACCCTTCTCCCCCGTTCTCACTTAGAGTGAAATAGCAGATGTTTTGGGATTTTCTATTTCAAGCCAAGTCAGATTAGGCAAATACGATATTATTTTAACTTTTCCTTAGTTTCTTGGTATTTCAGCAACAGCCCTCGTATTTTTTTAATGACACAAGGGCTGTTAGTTAATGACTATTCAATTTCAATCAGAATATCACCAGGAGTTACCCTATCACCTTTCACCACATTAACAGCGGTTACCGTGCCGGCTAATGGCGCTTGTATTTCTGTTTCCATCTTCATCGCCTCCGTTACCAGCACTGCTTGTCCGGCCGTCACTTGCTGCCCGACAGTCACCAGCACATCCACGATATTTCCTGGCATAGACGTAGTTACGTGCCCCGGTAAACTAGCGACACGACCGCCCCGCTCACTACTTGCTCCTGCCACAAAACTATTCAGCGGCTTGAAGGCGACTTCTTCGGGCACACCATCGAGTGTCAGATACACACTACGCTTGCCTGCTCCCAGCGCGCCAATACCCGTAATACTGACCTGATAAGATTCACCATGTACATCAATAGTGAACTCAGTCGGCACGCCTTCATCGGCAGGACGATCATTGCTGCCAATGGGTAATAACACTTCAGGTGTCAGCGTGCCGCTATTGCGCTCTTCAAGAAACTTACGACCGATATCCTGAAACATAGCATACGTCAGCACATCTTCTTCACTGAGTGCAGCCTCGCCAATTTCCGCACGTAACTGCGGTAATTCAGCTTTCAGCAGATCAGCGGGGCGTACATCTATCACCTCGCCATTACCAATTGCTTGTTTTTGAATCTGTGGATCGACCGGTGCTGGCGGCTGACCATAACCACCTGCCAGGTAACGTTTAACTTCATTCGTAATGGTTTTATAACGCTCACCAGAAAGCACGTTTAATACAGCCTGAGTACCCACAATCTGCGAGGTTGGCGTCACTAAAGGCGGGTAACCTAGATCTTTACGTACACGAGGGATCTCATCAAAGACTTCACGAATCCGGCCCAGTGCATGCTGCTCTTTTAGCTGATTAGCCAAGTTAGACATCATGCCACCCGGTACCTGACTAATCTGCACTGACACATCTTCGCGGGTAAATTCACTTTCGAATTGATGGTATTTTTTTCGTACCTCACGAAAATAATCAGCAATTTCCTGCAACAACTCAAGATCTAACCCTGTATCCCACTGCGTACCTTTTAATGCCGCAACTTGAGATTCTGTAGCAGGATGGCTGGTTCCTCCGGCAAAAGAGGAGATGGCAGTATCAATATGCTCAGCACCCGCTTCTATTGCTTTTAACTGACATAGCGCGGCTAATCCAGCCGTGCTATGCGAGTGAATAAAGATCGGCAGATCCACTGCTTCTTTTAATGCTTTAACCAGATCATAGGTTGCGTAAGGCGTTAGTAAACCAGCCATATCTTTCAGGGCAATCGAGTCAGCTCCCATATCACGCAGTGCTTTCGCCTGTTTGATATACAGCGCCGTGGTATGCACAGGGCTCGTGGTATAACAGATCGTAGCCTGCGCGTGTTTGCCGGTTTTTTTAACCGCACGAATCGCTGTTTCGAGGTTACGTAAATCGTTTAATGCATCAAAAACACGGAATACATCAATACCATTAGCTGCCGCACGTTCAACGAAGGCTTCAACCACATCATCAGCATAATGACGGTAACCCAGCAGATTCTGGCCCCGTAATAGCATCTGTAAACGCGTGTTAGGTAAGGCTGCACGTAATTGTCGCAACCGCTCCCACGGGTCTTCTTTCAAGAAACGTACGCACGCATCAAAGGTTGCACCGCCCCATACTTCAAGCGACCAATAACCCACTTGATCCAGCTTTTCACAAACAGGCAACATATCTTCGGTACGCATGCGGGTAGCAATCAGCGACTGATGAGCATCGCGTAAAATAACATCAGTAACATAAATCGGTTTTGCAGCATTGTCAGCGTTCATAATTATCTCCAATCAGGTCTGCTTACAGACCGGCATGCGCAGCAATAGCAGTGGCAATCGCCAATGCAATATCGTTAGGATGGCGTTTTTCTGAGTAATTCAGCAGCTCCGGATGGTTTGGCACAAAGCTGGTATTAAACTGGCCACTACGAAACTCCGGACAGTGCAAAATCTCCTGATAATAACTTGCGGTGGTTTTCACGCCCTGCAAACGCATATCTTCGAGCGCACGCGAACCCCTATCCAGCACATCTTCCCAATCCATCGCCCACACAATCAGCTTCAAGCACATTGAGTCAAAATACGGTGGAATCGTATAACCGGTATAAATCGCCGTATCGGTACGTACACCAGGGCCACCTGGCGCGTAATAGCGTGAAATCTTACCGAAACTCGGCAAAAAATTGTTTTTCGGATCTTCAGCATTGATACGAAATTGTAACGCATAACCGCGATAACGAATCTCTGACTGCTCATAACGCAATGTTAAACCTGCCGCAATCCTAATCTGCTCACGTACAATATCAACGCCGGTAATCGCCTCAGTGATGGTATGCTCTACCTGTACACGCGTATTCATCTCCATAAAGTAGAAATCTTCGCCGGTTAGCAAAAACTCCACCGTGCCTGCGTTTTCATAATTAACGGCTTTCGCAGCGCGCACCGCTAAATCACCGATATATTCGCGTTGCGCATCACTCAGTTGTGGACTGGGCGCAATTTCTATCAATTTCTGATTACGCCGCTGAATAGAGCAATCACGCTCAAACAGATGAATCGCGTTACCGTGCTTATCTGCCAGTATCTGCACTTCTATATGTTTCGGATCGACAATACATTTTTCAAGAAAGACTTCAGCCGAACCAAACGCTTTGGTCGCCTCGGATATAACACGCGGATATTGCTGCTGTAACTCCTGGGGCGTATCACAACGACGAATACCTCGCCCGCCGCCACCAGAGGTAGCTTTAAGCATAACGGGATAGCCGAGTGATTCAGCAACGGTCAGCGCTTCGTTGATATCAACCAGGTTGCCATTTGAACCCGGCGTCACGGGAATACCCGCCGCAATCATGGCGGCACGTGCTTCGGTTTTATCACCCATACGCGAGATCACATCGCCTGATGGACCGATAAACGCAATTCCGCGTGCGTTACAAATACGCGAGAACTCAGCATTTTCTGATAAAAATCCATAGCCAGGATGAATAGCATCGCAGCCGGTTTCAGCAGCAAGGTTAACGAGGCGGCGCGCATCCAGATAACCGGCTAATGGATCATCTCCTATAAAATGCGCTTCATCCGCGCGCTTTACGTGGAGCCCATAACGATCGGGTTCGGTATAAACAGCAACCGAACGAATATCCATTTCCGCACAACAACGTACGATCCTCAAAGCAATCTCGCCACGGTTGGCGATTAGTATTTTCTTGAACACATTGTTAGTAGAGATATTTTCCGTAATCATATTTTCCGTAATCATAGTTACCTCCGTTAATACAGAGTGCACCCCCACTGTAGAGCGGAGATGTATAAATGAGTTCTTAAAAAATACTACAGAAGTGCTTCGAATATAAAATTGATATTTTCTTACCTCGCTATAAGGTAAAACTTATAGTTGATAAGCAAACGGTGTCTGACTTCATAAGGATCAACAGTGGCCTACTCATTCTCGCAACTACTTAATCGTTTGTCTTTTAGACAATTACAAGTTTTTATTACAGTTTATCAACTAAGAGGCTACAGCAAAGCCGCTGAAAAACTTGGATTAACACAACCAGCAGTAAGCTCTCAAATAAGGCACCTTGAGCAAGTGCTGGAACAACCGCTGTTTGAATATATAGGGAAAAAACTCTACGTCACTTCTGCTGGCGAACAAGTAGCCGGGTTTGTGAAGTCGATGTTTGCCGATCTGGAGGATATGCAGTCAACGTTATCGGAAATGACAGGCTCTGTATCAGGAATACTTGATCTGGCCGCTGTGAGTACGGCGCAGTATGTTGTGCCTCATTTATTGGTCGGTTTTCTGAGGCAATATCCACGCGTGCGGGTAAAACTCACCGTCGTAAATCGTTCTAAAGCAATCGCTATACTCGATGAAAACCTAAATGATCTGGTCATTATGGGAATGGTACCTGAAGATCGTTTACTGTCTGTTATGCCTTTTCTTGATAATGAACTGATTCCAGTGGTACACGCCGGACATGTTTTAGCAGGCCAGCCAATAGTCAAACATGAGGACTTTTTCTTGTTACCTATGCTGGTAAGAGAGCCGGGATCGGGTACCCGTCATGCTGTGGAGGCATTTTGCAGTGAGCAAAAGATTTCAATTAATCCACTTATGGAATTAGGCTCAAACGCTGCCGTTAAACATGGCGTTCTCGCCGGACTAGGCGTGGCTGTTATGCCTCGACTTAGCGTACAGCTTGAACTCGAAAAAGGGATTTTGCATCAACTGTCGATGGATGGATTTCCATTAAGGCGTTCATGGAACACTGTTTACCCTCGCAATAAACACCTCTCACCTGCCGCCGAAGCATTTCTATCCTATATTGAGCTGAATATACCCAGCATCAAAGAGCACTTTGAAAACCTTTATAAGATCTGATACTCAACTTAGATAGTTAGCTTCGGTAGTTAGCGGGCTTGAATGATGGCTATTCTATCTGTCCCTTGCTTCCTCTGGCGATTCCAATTTATGACCGGCAACAATGAATTCAGGCAAACAAAGATTACCAAATATAGCCATTAGGCGGGTCATGAATATGAGCAGCATGGATGAAATAGCGAGTAATCTGTCTTCAATCAAATCATAAAAAACAACATAAAAAATAGCGCCTAAAATAGCGCAGGTGGCATAAAGCTCGCCCTCTTTATGCAAAATCAAGGGACGTTCCCGGACAAGAATATCCCGAATCATACCGCCGGCACACCCGGTAATACAGGCCATCATCACAACAATGACCGAACCGACACCCAGCGACATCGCTTTCTCTGCTCCCAATATAGCGAACAGTGATAAACCCGCCGCATCTAACACCAGCATGGTTCTTCGCGGGTATAAAAAATACCGGCATACAATAAACGCAACAACCGCAGAGATGATAGCCGTCCAAAGATAGGTATTGTTAATTACCCAGCCAATCGGATAGGCGTTTAACGTAATATCACGAATGCTTCCGCCTCCGAGTGCAGTGACGATACCTAATACCACGACACCCAGTATATCCATGCGTTTACCCTGTGCAGCCAGTGCTCCGGTAATAGCAAAAACAGAAACGCCGATCAACTCAGCGGCAAATATTAATGTTGCGTAATCCATGTTATCTCCAACGCCCCTGACGACGCCCTGTGGCTCCCGCCATTTTTATCATACCAATCCGCGTATGTGCATGGCACAACGCAATCGCCAAGGCATCCGCCGCATCAGCCTGCGGCAAACCCGGCAATTTTAGTATCTGCGCTACCATGTGCTGCACTTGCACCTTATCAGCGGAACCTTTACCGACAACCGCTTGCTTTATGGTCCGCGCCGCATACTCAAACACCGGCAACTCCTGCTGTGTTCCCGCGACAATGGCGACCCCCCGCGCCTGGCCTAGCTTCAGTGCAGAATCGGCATTACGTGACATAAAGACCTGCTCAATAGCCATCTCTTGCGGCGAAAACATCCGAATCACTTCAGTCACGCCCGCGAACACCTGATTAAGACGCTCAGGTAACTCGTCACCTTTAATCCGAATACAGCCACTGGCTATATATTCATTTCGGGCACCTACTACATTTATCAAACCATAGCCGGTAATACGCGACCCTGGATCAATTCCCAAAATTATCATCTGCTAACCTTCATTATTACCCAACGAAACACTGCGCGGCTTTATGCTTTTATCTGGGTTGATTTTCGATGCCCACCATCAAAAAAGCCGAAACACTGTGTTATTCAGCGCTTCGGCTTTTTATCAAAAATAGCAAGCAATGCTAATCTTGCATAGATTCTTCCGGAATCTCTGCATTATGATATACGTTTTGTACATCATCCAGATCTTCCAATACATCCAGTAAACGCAGAATTTTACGCCCACCTTCCACATCTAATTCAGCGGTGGTCGCAGGAATCATTGATACTTCTGCATGAACAGGTTCAAGACCCGCCGCGATCAAACCTTCTTTAACATCAAGAAACTCAGCCGGGGTTGTAAACACGTCGATCGAACCGTCATCGTTAGTCACCACATCTTCAGCACTTAACTCCAATGCCGCTTCCATGATCGCATCTTCATCCGCACCCGCTTCAAACACAAGCTGGCCTTTCTTTTCAAACAGGTACGCAACAGAGCCGCTAGTACCCAGGTTCCCCCCCGCTTTAGAAAAAGCAGCACGTACCTGAGAGACGGTTCGGTTGACATTATCCGTCATTGTTTCAACCAGAATGGCAACACCACCGGAACCGTAGCCCTCGTATGTCAGCTCATCGTAGTTATCGCCTTCCGCACCACCAACACCGCGCTGGATCGCTTTTTCGACGGTGTCTTTTTTCATATTGGAGCCAAGCGCTTTATCGACAGCAGCCCGCAGCCTGGGGTTATCATCGGAGTTGCCGCCGCCTTCTTTTGCTGCCACTACCAACTCGCGAATCAGTTTAGTGAAGACCTTGCCTCGCTTTGCATCCTGCGCTGCTTTACGGTGTTTAATGTTAGCAAATTTAGAGTGACCTGCCATGGGGATACCTCACTGTCAAAACCGATAGATCTATATAAGCATAAAGCCTGCTACCACTTATCGTGATGGCAGGCTTCATTCAGCGCGTCAGTTAACCCTGATTAATCAGGGTGTTCTGCGAAGCTTGATGTTCAGCTCACGCAACTGCGCAGCACTGACTTCACCGGGTGCATTCGTCAATAGACAAGCAGCACTCTGTGTTTTAGGGAAGGCAATCACTTCGCGAATCGAATCAGTACCGGTCATCAGCATGATCAGACGATCAAGGCCAAACGCCAGACCACCATGCGGTGGCGCACCATACTTCAATGCGTTCAACAGGAAGCCAAATTTCTCTTCTGCTTCTTCATCACCGATACCCAGAATACGGAAAACTGAACGTTGCATGTCCTGAGCATGAATACGAATAGAACCTCCACCCAGCTCAGTACCGTTCAGAACCATATCGTAAGCGCGAGACAAAGCAGTTGTCGGATCTGACTCTAACTCTTCCGGAGTGCAGCTTGGCGCGGTAAACGGATGATGCAGCGCTGATAAGCTACCATCACTGTTGGCTTCAAACATGGGGAAATCAACGACCCATAACGGAGCCCATTCACACACCAGCATGTTCAGATCCTGGCCCACTTTAATACGTAGAGCACCAATCGCTTCGCTGACGATTTTTTCAGAGTCCGCACCAAAGAAGATCAGGTCTCCATCTTTAGCTTCCAGACGCGCAACGATTTGCATCGCTACTTCTTCGCCAAGGAATTTAACGATAGGTGATTGCAGACCTTCTGCACCTTTGGCAACGTCGTTAACCTTGATGTATGCCAAGCCTTTAGCACCGTAGATGCCAACAAACTTAGTATATTCATCAATCTGCTTACGCGTTAATGAAGCACCACCCGGTACGTTAAGTGCAGCAACACGACCTTTAGGGTCATTTGCAGGACCTGCAAACACCTTAAATTCAATGTTAGCTAACAAATCAGCTACGTCTACCAACTCCATAGGAATACGCAGATCCGGCTTATCTGAACCAAAACGCTTCATCGCTTCTGAATAAGGCATCTGCGGAAACTTGCCCAGCTCTACACCCATTAATTCGCTGAATAGCTTGCGAATCATGGTTTCAGCGATATCCATAATTTCAACTTCATTCATGAATGAAGTTTCAATGTCTATCTGGGTAAATTCTGGTTGGCGATCAGCACGCAAATCTTCATCACGGAAACATTTTGCAACCTGATAGTAACGGTCAAAACCAGAGACCATCAGCAGCTGTTTAAATAGCTGCGGTGATTGCGGCAACGCAAAAAAAGATCCTTCATGCGTACGGCTAGGCACCAAGTAGTCACGCGCGCCTTCTGGCGTAGCACGTGTCAAAATAGGTGTTTCAATATCTAAAAATCCATTGCCATCAAGATAGCTGCGGATTTCAGATGTCACTTTAGAACGAAAACGCAGTTTTTCCTGCATTTCAGGACGGCGTAAATCGATGAAACGATTGCGTAAACGCACATCTTCACCGACTTTCTGATGATCATCCAGCGGGAAAGGAGGCGTCTCAGCTTTATTGAGAATGGTCAATTCTAGGCCGACCACTTCAATGTCACCCGTAGGCATGTCACTATTGACCGTACCTTCAGGGCGATGACGCACCAAGCCTTTAATTTCAATCACGTATTCACTACGAACACTGTTGGCTACAGCAAAACTTTCTTCCCGTTCAGGATCAAACACGACCTGAGCGATACCTTGACGATCACGGACATCAAGAAAGATAACTCCACCGTGGTCACGGCGGCGATGCACCCACCCCATCAACGTGATTTCTTCGCCAATTTGTTCTTTTCTCAGATCGCCGCAATAATGGCTGCGCATACTTTACTATTCCTATCAATTACTGCTATCTATTACCGGATGCTGTCTGACAGCATCACCAAAATTCTGTCTACACAAAGCCGAAAATTATACCTGATTTAGCGCAGCGTTACAGTGACTACAGGCGTCTATTTTTTATCGACGATAAAGGACACCTCGCCCGTAAGCATCGATTCTATACGCGAACGGATCTGATCAATCTTCTCTTTTGTATAAGGAATCGTGGGGTGCTTACCCCAAACAGGGCCTGGCCATGCAGGATCACCTTCTCGTCTGGCAATGTGGTGTATATGCAACTGAGGAACCATATTACCAAGATTAGCAATATTCATTTTTTGCGCTGAAAAACTATCGGCCATTGTTTCGGCCAGTTCTGAAGACTCATCCATTAACTGATGCTGATCTTCACACGAGAGATGGTAAATTTCGGTAGCACCTGCGCGTCGTGGTACTAAAATAAACCAAGGGTATTGCGCATCATTCATTAATAAAAGTCGACTGAGTGGAAAGTCTCCCAGTACAATGCAATCATTAGCCAAACGGGTATCAAGCTCAAATTCCAACTCTAATTCGTCCATTGTCATCTCCTTAAGCCTAAAACGTACACATCTGAAATGTATACCTGATTTTAGTTAGCCAAATACATTGAAAGCAACCTCTATAAATAACAGTATATGACATGACTTATCGATTTGATCTATCTGAGAGTATTTCTCACATTGGGAAAGACGCCTGGAATGCAGTAGCCGGGACATCAAACCCCTTTATACGCTATGAATTTCTTGAGTCACTGGAAACCAGCGGCGCTGTATCCACGGCTACCGGCTGGCAACCACAGCACCTGCGCTTATATAAAGACGATACCTGCATTGCTCTGGTTCCTATGTACCTGAAACAACATTCATATGGCGAGTATGTGTTTGATTGGGCATGGGCCGATGCTTACCAGCGCCATGGTGTAAGTTACTATCCTAAGTTGCTGACAGCCATCCCTTTTTCGCCCGTATCCGGTCCAAAAATTGCTTCCAACGTTCCTCTTGAAGAGATACTTCCGGTATTGGCTCAGATATTCAAACAACTATGCCATGAAAAGCACCTCTCTTCATGGCACGGCCTGTTTCTGGATAATAACCAACATACGCTTCTTGAAAACGCAGGTTTCCTTAGCCGGCTAGGTTCTCAATACCACTGGTTTAATAGAGACTATCAGAATTTTGATCATTTTCTGGAAAGTTTCACTTCTCGCAAAAGAAAAACTGTTAAACGTGAACGGCGCAAGGTTGCTGAACAAAATGTCACTATCCATCGCTTTGAAGGTGCAGAAATTAACGAATCTCTACTCAATACCTTCTATCACTGCTATCAACTAACGTACGCAAAACGAGGCAGGCAAGGCTATCTCAATCAGGATTTCTTCGAGCGTCTGATTAAAACCATGCCAGAACAACTGGTTTTGTTTGCTGCAGAATATAAGTCAGAATTTGTAGCGACAGCTCTCTGCTTTAAAGATGAAAAAACATTATATGGCCGCTACTGGGGATGCCTCGAAGAATTTGACAGCTTACATTTTGAAACCTGTTTCTATACTGGAATCGACTATTGCATTCAACATAGCCTACAGCACTTTGATCCGGGCGCCCAGGGGGAACATAAGATTCAACGCGGCTTTGAACCAATTGAAACCTGGTCGTCGCACTATATAGCAGAACCGGGTTTTCTGCGGGCGATAGATCAGTTCGTTCAGGAAGAAAGTAAGCTGGTCAGAACGCAAATGTCCGAATTATCTGAGGGCTTACCTTTTAAGAAATAATACCAACTTTCATGCCAGATGAGACTGTGCCCTATCGCACCGACTCATCTCAAGCATGAAACTGCAGTAAAAACATAGCAGGCTTATTAAGCAACGCATCATCATTTAAGGGCTATAACTAACATTTAATGCTATGAAGTTAGAATGCAGGATAAAGGTAAACACCACTTTTCTATTATCACCTCTTAATCAGGCCTGGAAATATCCAATATTTCACCAAAGGTTGTGTATTCATTACCACCTAACCGCCCCAAAGGATCGACTATAGAAGCATTTACTTTTATTCGTCCATTTTCATCTATACTGACAATTCCATCATCCAGCCATACTTTTTCAACCTGCCCAAACAACAGGTGCTGCCCGCTTGATCCTATCTGCTTTTCTTCGTAGAAACGGCATGACATAGCAATTTTAGGGCCGATAATACGAGGAAGAGGAAAGCCTTCAACCGGCGTCGTATGCAGATCACACAACTCTATTTCAGAGACTCCGGCATCTAATACAGCAGAGCTTTTTGTTACTGATTCAGCAAGCTCTGAGCCTGCAATATGAATAATAAATTGTTCACGCTCAATAATATTTCGATACGTGTCTTTTTCAGAACCGTCCGGTTTTTTTCCGACCGATATCATCATAATCGGAGGATCACTACAGACAGCCGAAAAATACGAAAATGGCGCTAAATTATACTGCCCATTCTGATGTTCACTTAACACCCACGCTACTGGTCTGGGTATTATGACTTGGGTCAATGTATGGTATACCGCGTTCCTACTTATTAAGTCTAAATCTAATAACACTTAGTACTCCTGTAATATTTTTATAACATAGTAAAATCAATAGATTATATATAATAAAGAATAATCACATATGATTGCAGCATGAGTTTATAGACATAGAATATAAATTCCCCTGAAAAAAATTCAAATGCTCCATATGGATTACCTCAAGAGAACTGCCATATACTTATATTGATCTTAATATTGGTGCGTGAGCTTTTATATTAAGCCCGCTACCTGCTAATTCATAATGGAGGATACCCTATGTTAACTTATGAAGAATGCTTAGACATGTGCGATCTCACTCAGGACGAAGTATCTGCAATTGCTGAACATGAGCACGTAGATCCGATGATTGCGCTGGCAGTTGGTCAGTATTTGTGTTGCCATAATGGAGACCAGAAAATTAAAAAGATTATTCTGGATGATATATCACACGCAGAGCGCACAGGTAATGAAAAACATGCAATTGTTCTGAGACGAGTTTTAGAGCACTTCATTGCTACCCACCCGGAAAGGTCTGCAACAGACGCAGCCTAATCGAGATTTACTACACGATAATATAAAGCTGGTCGCCTGCATGACGACCAGCCGTATTATGACTAATAGTGAATTGAACATAAAAAAACCCGGACGAACCGGGCACAAGCAAAAAAAGAAAAAAGGTGCGCTGTCGCGCACCAAAAGGTAAGGCCATGTCAGGCATTAACCAGAGTGAAACTTAGATAGTCAACTTAAACAGTCAACACTGGATATTAAAAACCAGATACTTCATATTAAAAACCAGATACTTCGCATTAGACATCAAACCCTGAATATTCAACTTCAGTGAAATCAGAGTGATTTTAAATACTAACTCAAAGTAGTTGTTCTAGTTTCGGAACTACGTCAAATAAATCAGCGACCAAGCCATAATCAGCTACTTGAAAAATAGGGGCTTCTTCATCCTTATTGATCGCGACAATAACTTTAGAATCTTTCATACCCGCTAAATGCTGAATGGCACCCGATATTCCGACGGCAATATAAAGATCAGGCGCAACAATCTTACCTGTCTGCCCTACCTGCATATCGTTTGGCACAAAGCCGGCATCAACGGCGGCGCGAGACGCACCTACGGCAGCACCTAACTTATCAGCTACTTTTTCAATCAACGCGAAATTTTCACCATTACCCATACCTCGTCCGCCGGAGATAACAACACGGGCAGAGGTTAGTTCGGGACGATCAGATTTGACTATTTGGGCACCGACATACGCTGAAGTACCCGCATTATGTGATACGCTAACCGACTGAATTGACGCGTTTCCACCTTCAGCACTAGCTGCATCAAAACCTGTGGTGCGAACAGTAATCACTTTGATTGCATCCAAAGATTGCACGGTTGCAATAGCATTACCTGCATAAATAGGCCGGTCAAAAGTATCAGCACTGTCGACACGCACTATTTCGGATATCTGAGCAACATCCAGTAACGCGGCGACCCGCGGCATAAAGTTTTTACCCGATGTGGTCGCAGGAACAACAATATGGCTATAATCCTTACCCAATTCAGCTATCAACAAAGAGATATTCTCTGCTAGCTGATGCTCATAGGTTGCATCATCCGCTAATAAAACCTGAGAGACACCCTGTACGTTAGCGGCTTGCTCTGCGACAGCTAAGCACCCAGCGCCAGCAACCAACACATGTACATCACTTCCCATCTGAGTCGCCGCAGTCACCGCATTTAACGTTGCCGCTTTTAAGGTGCTGTTATCATGCTCAGCAATAACCAAAATAGCCATTAGATCACCTTCGCTTCATTCTTCAGTTTATCGACCAGCTCTTCTACACAAGCCACCTTTATACCTGCTTTGCGCTCTGCCGGAGGCGTCACTTTAACAACACGTGTATGTGCTTTAACCTCCACTCCGAGATCTGCTGGTGTTTTTACCTCTAATGGTTTTCTCTTAGCCTTCATGATATTTGGCAATGACGCATACCGCGGCTCGTTAAGACGCAAGTCAGTGGTAACGATGGCAGGCAAAGTCAGTGATACAGTTTGTAATCCACCGTCTACTTCGCGGATAACCTGTACATTATCACCCTCAATGGTAACTTTAGATGCAAATGTGCCCTGAGGATAACCGGTCAACGCAGCCAGCATTTGCCCTGTCTGATTGTTATCCGTATCGATAGCCTGCTTACCCATGATGATCAGCCCTGGCTGTTCATCAGCAACCACTTTTTGCAGTAACTTAGCCACCGTCAATGACTCAAGCACCTCATCTGACTCGATATGAATAGCGCGATCAGCACCTAATGCCAACGCGGTACGCAACTGTTCCTGACAGGATTTACTACCTAAAGAAACGACCACTACCTCAGTAGCCACCCCGGCTTCTTTCAAGCGAACAGCTTCTTCTACAGCAATTTCACAAAAAGGATTCATTGCCATTTTGACATTGTTTAGATCAACATCGCTGTTATCCGACTTCACACGCACTTTGACGTTGTAGTCGATGACACGCTTGACAGTCACCAGAACTTTCATTGCGTCTACCTTTTCTTATTCGAAATAGAGAAACACCTGCAAAAAATCGCAAATGAATAAGTAATTACCCGTATAT
This sequence comes from Neptunomonas antarctica, assembly GCF_001305295.1. Classification (GTDB taxonomy): domain Bacteria; phylum Pseudomonadota; class Gammaproteobacteria; order Pseudomonadales; family Balneatricaceae; genus Neptunomonas; species Neptunomonas antarctica. Next base: position 534 of record NZ_LJSI01000036.1, on the reverse strand, counting down.
TACTCATCTTTTCTAACTATTCAACCTATTCAGATTAACCTAAGGTCTAAATCTGATAAAAATAGGTTCAAATACATACGGGTTTTTACTTATAATAATGCTTAATAAAAAAGACGGTATCTATCTCAAAACCGGATACAGTTAAGTGATTTAAGGAGAGAAAAGCCGTGGAACGCGAATCGATGGAATTTGATGTTGTTATCGTAGGGGCAGGCCCAGCAGGATTCTCCGCTGCCTGTCGCCTGATGCAGATGGCAAACGAGCAAGAACAAGAACTGACCGTGTGTGTTGTAGAGAAAGGCTCAGAAGTGGGCGCGCATATTCTTTCCGGCGCCGTGGTGGAATCGCGTGCCCTGGATGAGCTGTTTCCTGACTGGAAAGAGCGCGGTGCGCCGCTGGATACACCGGTCACCGACGATGAGCTTTACCTGTTAAAGAACAGTGAAAAAGCCACTAAGCTGCCGAATGCGTTTATTCCTAAAACCATGCATAACCACGGCAACTATATTGTCAGCGTGGCTAACCTGAGCCGCT
>NZ_LJSI01000035.1 GCF_001305295.1 Neptunomonas antarctica | reverse complement strand
ATAACCCTGACCGGTAACGGTCAGGGTTTTTTTATGTCTGGAACTTAGCATTCATAATTTGGTGCGCTGCAAAATAATTCATTGGAATATCAATTTCCCCTCGCTACGATCGGTCAAGTCAGACAGGCTGCTGAAAATTGTTCGCTAGGAGGGTATTTCTGATGTTCTTAAACAATTACTGTAAGATTTATTCTATATATGTATTCAATATTTTTAAAAGAAGGTGCTAGCGTGTCAGAATTAACAATGACTATTATGATTGTTGTAGGTGTACTACTTATTATTTTTCTATCTGCGTTTAGTTATAAAAAATACCGCATTCTAAAAAGCATTCATGCCGAGAAAGCACTTCAAACTGAACGTGTGCTGGCGATGAAAAAAGAAAAATATATACACGTCCAGGATAGTCTTAGGATTCTCGCTAAAGCGTTGACCGCCGATCAGCTGGGAGTAATAGAGGGAGCTATCAGGATTAAAGTGTTGATCGATCACTATGATCCTGAACTGCATTATGAAGATGACTTTAAAATTTTCTCGGAAATTTCAAAACAAACAGAGCATATTCCCATTTTGAAGGAATGGAAAAATTTAGATAAGCTATCAAAACGAAAATATGAGGCTTTGATGGCAGAGATTGCGTCAACTAAAGGTGATGATGTTAAAAAAGCGACGGCTAGCCTTGAGGTGCAATTAAACAGGACTACTCACTGAAGTGGCGTTTTTTCCTGTATTCCTTGTCTGCTTAATAGTACTGCTACTACTCGCGGTGTCATTATTATTCGGTCGATCGCCTGTGTATCGTCCGAGTAGAGAAGAGGCTTATCAGATGTTGACTACAGTGTGTGAAGGTGGACTTGATAACGGGCAGTGGGGGTTGTTTATTGGGCTCCCTATACGGCATGACCCTGAGTTGGAAGACATCAGACAGGAGTGTTATGAACTCGAATTACAGGCTGAAGAGAATAAGGAAATTCTTTTTGGGTCCGGAGCGTATCGATATAATTCGGTAGGAATGGAGCGTTTAGAATTAATACGCCTGAAATTGAAATCGCTAATCGATAAAACGCCTACCTACCGTTCATTCTGAGCTTATAAAAATATTCAATGTAGTCATTTATTCTTGTATCTTAAGTAATCGTGTCAGGCGCCATATTACTTTCCATAACACTGACCAATCAATTGATTGCTTTCGAATAAGCGCTTCTATTTCACATACGCAGTTTTCTATTTCAGGTAATTCATAAAGCCCTACAATGCCTGCCAGTTGATGGTTTATTTCACGTACGATATTTATGTTTTGTGATGTAAATCCCTGACTAAGTTGACGACTAAGGGATTGAAGCTCCTGTTTTAGTTGCTCGCGGGTTATATTATATTGTTCTATATTACTTTTTTCGGTGTATGTGTTGTTCTGTGTGAGCGTCAGTGCAGTGCTGCTGTGGAATGTTAGGGATGTAATCGTACTTAATAGCTCATTATCATTGATCGGCTTCAGTAATACTTTAGTAACACCTGCTTCATACAGGGCCAAATGCTCTCGTTCAATAATGCTAGCAGTCAGTGCGATGACCGGCAGATCTGGCCATACCGCTTTGATACGCTTCGTGGCCTCAAATCCATCCATTATTGGCATATGAGCATCCATTATGACGATGTCAGGATTTGTTTCATTAACGAGCTTTATTGTCTCAAGCCCTGTTTTCGCTATCACTGTTTGAATATTAAACGTATTAAGGATTTTATTAATAAGCAAACGATTTAATTCATTATCTTCTGCTAATACGACCTTAATGGTACGTTGAGGTCGTATTAGCTCTTCACGCGTCGGCTCAACATCTACTGTTAAATGTAGCCTTTCGAAAAGACGAAAAGGCCGAATAGGCTTTTTTAAGATAGTAATGCTTGATGGAATAGTTGAAATATCTAACCCGTTAGGAGCAAATACAAGTAGTTCAGGGTTATGTGTTAAAGGCTGCGAAAGGATCTTTAAATAAGCATTTTGTTTTTCTTGTTCTGCCGGTATTCCTATCATGACTGTTTGGTATTCAGGAGCCAATTTGACCCATTCATCCAAATGTTTTGCCACATGAAGGGTCGAGGCATATTTATCTAGCATGGTAGTGATTGCACGTCTGAGAGATGCATTTTCTTCATAATAGAGTATCGATTTTTTCGACGCTTTTATGCTATTACTTAAAGTAAACTCTCTGTGTTTCGTTTTTAGTGGCAGGAGTAGTGTGAGAGTCGTTCCTACACCTTCTTGGCTCGTCATGGTCAATTTTCCGCCCATGAGTTCTGTTAATTTTTCAGATATTATTAGTCCAAGCCCTGAACCACCAAAACGACGGGTGATTGATGTATCTGCTTGCGTAAATGCTTTGAATAGTTGTTCTAATTGGTGCGCTGGAATTCCAATACCCGTATCGATAATTTTGATGGTAAATAAGCTACGCTGTTCGTTTACTAATGTTGATTCAACCTGAACTTCTACAGATCCGCTATTTGTGAACTTAACGGCATTGGCGACCACATTGGAAACTATCTGGTGGATCCGTGTAGGGTCTCCTTGTGCATCAAGGCATGATCTCTCTGGCATATGAGCAACTAGCTCAAGACCTTTTTCATGGGCTTGAGGGGCTTGCATCTCCAATACAGCATACACAATATCTTCTAGGCTAAAAGGTATCTCTTCGATTGATATCGCATCTTGTTGTAGTTTCGAAAAATCTAAAATGTCATCAATGATAGATAATAGAAGCTGTGAAGTTTGATTGATTATTCTGATATGCTCCAGCTGCTCATCAGAACAAGATGTTTGCTTAAGAAGCCGGGTAAAACCAACGACGGATGTTAACGGTGTACGGAGTTCATGGCTCATTCTCGCAAGGAAGTCATCCTTTGCTTTATTCGCATCCTCAGCCAGTTTACGGGCTATCAAAAGCGCATTATTTTGTTTTTCTAAATGGTGTAAAGTTGATTGAAGTTTTCTGGTTGCCAAGTCTATTTTGTTTTCCTTGATTTCTATTGATTGTTGAACAGTATCGGCAAGCTCATTGAGCCCATGGGCGAGTGAATTAAACTCCCCTGTATAAGTGTTTGTAACGCGTGATACTAAATGGCCTGTCTGCAGCTTTCCCATGACGTGCGAGAGTTCAAGTAACGGTAGGCTTATACTCCTGCCGAATCGTTGTGCCAGAAAGAACGTAAACATAACGCCAATCAATAGTAATAGTGAACTTGTTACTAAAATTTGTTCTTCTTGTTTGTTTTTTTTAGCTTCTGTCATTGCGACAAGAACCCAGCCGATGATATCTGTTATTTTTTCAGGTTCCTGAAATTCAGTGTTATCTAAGAAGGGGATACCCGTTGTTCTAATGGGTTGTACAAAATACCAGTACCCATCCTGTTGATAGGTTTGTGGGGCTGCTGGTTGTAAATCTACATGGAAATTGGCGGAGCGGAGAATTAATTCATAGCGTTCGTTTAGGAACAGGATATCTGCAACCTCTTGTTCTAAAAATGGTCCTTTACTGATAGATTTTAGTAATTGATTGTTGTTAGTAATAAAGCCAAATTCTGAAGAGGATGCAACCAATCTTGCTAATAATTGCCCGCGATCTATTAATGTCTCTTCTGCATCTTGTAAGCGTGTATAGGTAAAGTAGCCACCTAACAGTAGCGAAATAAAGAGTAACGGCAGTAGTGTTAACAGTAATATTCGCTGTCTGATACCTAAACCATGTATTTTTTCAGATGACATATTAATCTGAATCTCCTAGCTGACGTAATAAAAATTCATTGCTTGGGATTTGAATATTAATTGTTTTGGCAGATTCTGGATTAGTTTTAACGGAAAAGTATCGAGGGTGTTGTGGTTCTGGAAATAGCCCGGATGTCAGAAATGTATCGAGTGTTTCCGCGGTATGTTTTCCTACTTGCGCCGGGGATGAATATATGGCGGCGAGAGCGCCCGCATCAACATATTTTTCAGAGAAACCCATTAAGGGTTTTTTTGCTCTCAGTGAGATAAAAAGAGACCATTTTGCACTGGCTCTATTGAATGCAGATTGGTCTGGTATTGCCAGAAATAGATCAGTTTTCTGGATGATGGGCTGCAAGGTATTAATCGGATTGTCCTGGCTGTTAAGCACAATAGATATCACGGTAAATCCCGTTGCTTCAGCCGCTATATCGAGGCGTTGTTTTTCTACCAGTGAAGATGTGCCAAATACAGTGCCTATAGTTTTGCCATTGGGGATAATCATTCTGGCTAAAGATAATTGCCGCGTCATAGGCTGGTCGATAAACACAGCTGTCGTATTGTTTACGCTTCGTTGCGATTTATTGAGTAACTGTTCAAATACTCTGCGTGGTAAAAAGCTGGCAATAATAGACTGTTCTGGAAATTTATTCAGCGCTGCTTTGAACGCGGATGAGCCAACGGTAATAATGGGATCTGAGCTGTGTGGAATATCCTTTATAGAGTCCAGTGTATATTCTTTAAAGTTGACATGGGTTTTAATCGACGCTTGGATACTTGTCGACACTGCCTGGTAAATAGGATTAGAGGCAGTTAACAAGAGGGTAACTGAAGGAGTAGTGGTCGCTACAGAGAACATAGTTAGACATAAGAGAAGAGCAGCCATCGCTGCTTGTATTACCCTACGTTTTTGCCACATCAACTGTGTCATATTTTGAGGCCATCCATGCCAGGTGATTTTAAAAGTCCAAAGACATTGTTAAGTACAGACGGCGGTCATATAGATTCTTTAGTTGAAATTCTGAGTAATGCTGATCAAAAACATTTTTTATTAAAAGGGTGGTGCTGAGCTGTTGATTATCTCCAACGGCAAAGGATTTAGTGATTTTAAAATCGGTAGTTTTTATGTTTTTCTGGAGGGCGTTCTCGCCACCCATCCAATTGACCGGTGACATATAATTAAAGATTAAACTGGTATCTAAAGAGGACGTTAATTGGTGATTGAGCAATAGTGTTGCGGTATGTCGGGGTCCTGAATGATCAAAGGGAATATTGTTTTTTCCCGCAAGTCCGCCTTTTTTTTGTATACCGCTGAGTTTATTAAAGCTGTAAGCAAAGTGGATAAGGTCTTTTTCGGTAGGCGTTAAACTGGCTTGTATTTCGAATCCACGTGACTTGCGAACGGTTGTATTGCGTAATTCCCTTGCCGAGTCATTAGGTAGATTTGGATTCCCCGCTGCTATTCTATTCCCGACTGATTTGATATCTATAGGTCCTTCATAGAACCAGCCCTCTATGCCATGAGAAATACGTTCGTTAAAAATCTTAAAATCCAGAAAACCCTGCTGATAAGGAAGTAACCAGAACAGACCCATTTCAGCCGCGTTTAATTTTTCGGCTTTAAGATTATCATTGGCAAAAGCAATATAGTCGTAAGGTACGCCTTCAGGGAATATATAAGCGCTTTGAGCATTCTCTTCTAATAAAGAGGGCGTACGGTAGGCTTGTGTTAGCGCTACGCGTACGGTGACCGAAGGGTTTATTTTATAGTTTGATGCGAGTCGAAGCGACGTGGCGGGTGTGGTCATCGATGTGAATTCGGACATGAAACCGGCATTCCAGCTTAATTTTTCGGTTTGTTTCCACTGCATATTACTAAACAAAAAATATATCTCTTCGTCTATTGTCTCATCGGTGCCAAATAAAGCCTCGCTGGTCGCCTGCTCATAACGAAAGCCGCTGCCCGACGCGACGGTAAATGCTTCGCTAGGGGTGAAAGTATGCTGTATTTCAGCCCCGTAGGTTTCAGTACTGCCGTTTTCTCCACTGCTGTACACCTCAAAGTCACTGACGTGCGTACTTGGAAATGGGTAAGTACTACCCATTAAAGATGCTAGACCTGCTAATTGGCTATTGAGTGTGTTTAACCCCGGATCATTTAACAGCTCCGAGGCCCAATACGACTGAGTGCTTAGTTTCAGATAATTATGATATCCCTGAAAATTCAGCTCATTTTTTTCGTTAACGACATGGTTCCATTGTAAGTACTGGAAGTGCGAGAAATGTTCTCTATCCTGAAAGTCGTCTAATGAATTACCTTCACCAATTCCAATCGTTCCATTATTAAAACCAGCAGAAAAATCAATACTGTCGTAAAGCGAAGGTGTAAGACTAAGATGAATATTACCTAAGTTAACCTTCTCTCCGTCTTGTTGAAAATCGAAGCCATCATTTTGTTCATGTCCAAGGCTGACGCGGTAATACAGATCTTGGTTTTTTCCACTGAAGGTGGTTTTTACATTTTTCTTACCTTGAGCGCCAACGGTGGTTGCAATATGTGGCGATGCTTGTTCAAGAGGCGATTTAGTGATGATGTTGATCGCCCCCATTAAGGCATTGGAACCATAGGAAGGGACATTGGAACCACGAACCACTTCTATACGTTGAATATCATGTATGGATATGCCTAGTGTGTTCCAGGTAACGGTGGAAAGCAGAGGAATATAGACGGGTCGTCCATCGATACGTACATCTAAATTTCGGGGAAACTCCCCGGAAGCGCCATGATAGGTGACGGCAAATTTATTAGCGTTGGGTGTATAGACCTGAAAACCCGGCACTAGCTTAAACAGGTCCGTAATCTCTAGCGCGCCAGATGCTTTAATTAACGCTTGAGTAATGATCGTGGTTGAAACAGGTACTTCAGAGAGGTTTTGGGTTATACGGGTAGCCGACGTGATTTCAGGTATATCGCCAAACAGATCGGTTTCATTATAGGCAGATGCTGAAGAGCTCATTATGAGGAAAAGAGGACTGACCAGATATTGCTGAAAACGCGGATAAATCATATATCACCTGATAACTGAATAAGTACTACATTCGAGTGCCTACATAGATAATGACCGCCAACATAATAACCGCTTCAATCATAAAACCATTATTGGTAAGAATCCAATCCAGCATGCGCAATGACCACTCAAAAACTTTTGTGAAGGATAACGAATTTAAGGAGAGCAAAGTAGGTTTTAAATAAAAGAATGATCAATGTGCCGAACTATTTATGAGACACATGACCCACATGAGGCCCATTGATTTTTTACCTATGTCATAAAATATGTCTACATCCATTTTTTTGAGTAAAAATACCAAATAATCCCGCCCGACAGACCAATGAGTGCTATCACAAAATACGAAAATGCAGCCGGTGATTCTGTGCCGGGCATTCCTGAAATATTAACGCCGAGAAGTCCTGTTAAAAAGCCCAGTGGTAGAAACAGTGCAGTAATAAGTGAGAGCAGATACATACGTTCATTCATCATTTCGGAGGTATAGCTTGTTAGCTGTTCCAGTATGACCCCGATTCTTTCACTAATGGATTCAAGATGATCTAGTTTTCTCATCAAATGCTCTGTGACCTCTTCTATCATCAATCGCTGTCGGTCTGTGAAAAAAGCACTATCGCTTTTAGAGATGGCCATAAACGCTTCTCTTTGGGGTAACAGGTAACGCCGTAAAGCGATAATCTGCCTTTTCAGGTCGGATACTTTTTGACGATGTTCAAGCGGAGGACTGGTCAAAATATCTTCTTCCAGTTCCGTCAGCTGTTCATCAACACGGTCAACAAAACTGGATACCCTATCTATTAGTTTGCCACACAGCGTGGTGATGAGTTCTCCCGTGTTTTTGGGGCCTTTGCCTGCTTGCAGGTTACGGTAGGTATCCTGGACGGTCAGTAATACCCGACGTCGGGTACTAATAATACGATGGCTATCGACCCATAATCTGATAGACACCATATCTTCAGGATCGGCTTCGGGATTCATATTGACGCCGCGTAAGATAATCAGAGCGCCATGCTCGTATTCGTTATAGCGCGGACGTGACTCTTCGCTCAGTAATGCATCTGCAATGATGGAATCGATTCCGCTTTCCTCGCGCAGCCACTCAGCGGCTTGAGGTTCTGTGAAGTTAAGATGAATCCATTGCACAGCAGACGTTGCTGTGAAAGGGGGAAGTAGTTCATTACTGCCACCTTGGCCATCAAATTCCAACGCGTGAATTAGTCCTTCCATACGGCTCTCTGCTCATTATTTTTTAAGGTTGTGATGTTGGCATAGATGTTTGATAAAAGAGAGCATTTTTTAGATTGGCGATGCCTGAAATATTGGTTATCTGGTATGAATCGTGGCAATCTATATGCCTCTTTCACTAAAGGGTAATGGGGATTATGGCAGACGATATAGGGCCTTTGGTCGATCGTATTGTTAAATCAGATGCTGATGGCGTTCCTGCTGATAAAGAAGCATTACTGGATCAGCTTGAGGATCTTGAGTTTGATCAATGGGCGCTGTTGCTTGAAGCATTGCCAATAGAGGAGCGTATCGCTCAGTGGCAGCTGATTCCTGATGACATGAAGGCTGAAGTATTGGTTGAAATGCGTGCGGATGCGCGTTTGTCGGTTATCAATGCATTGCCTACCGATGTGCTTGAACAACTCTTTGGACACTTAACGCCCGAAGATTTGATAGAGCTGGCTGATTCACTGCCAGACCACTTGATTGATCTTGCTTTGCGCCAGATGGGTCAGAAGCAACGCCAGTTTTTTGAACACAGTAATCAGTTTAATGAAAATCAGATCGGTCGTTATGCCGATCATAACCTCTTAATTTTGCCTCAGAACGCGAAAGTTTATGATGCACTACGTTTGTTTCGACGAGATATCCCTGAATGTACGGATGCATTATTTTTGACTGATAGGGCGGGTCGTTATGCCGGAACCGTACCGTTGAAAAGCACCTTTGGCGCACCGGGTCATATTTCTTTAGTCGAGTTGATGGATGAGCATGCTAAACCATTACCGGCTGAAACCAGCCTTGAAGAGAGTGCGGATATACAAGAAAAGTCTGATTATGTGCTTTTACCGATTGTCGATAGCAAAGGGATGCTGATTGGCCGGATGACCATCAAGGATGGTTTTCAGATCCTTAGAGAAAACCACGAGTCCGAAAATATGGCACGAGCCGGTTTATCCGAAGACGAAGACCTGTTTTCTCCTGTATGGAAAAGCTCTATGCGCCGTGCTACCTGGCTGGGTATTAATCTGCTCACGGCGTTTCTTGCATCGTGGGCGATTGGATTGTTTGAAGCAACGTTGCAACAAGTCGTCGCATTAGCGGTATTGATGCCGATTGTCGCATCTATGGGCGGTATCGCAGGAAGCCAGACCCTGACATTGATTATTCGGGGGATTGCCCTGGGCCAGATATCCAAAGGCAACTTAACGCCCTTGCTGCTTAAAGAGTTGGCGGTTGGTGGCTTTAACGGTGTTTTATGGGCATTGGCGATAGGCGGAATCGTTGCTTATTGGTTCTCCGATCTGATGATCGGCGTTGTCATAGCGGTAGCTATCGCGCTTAATATTCTGGCTGCTGCTTTTTCCGGTGTACTGATTCCGGTCATACTGGATAAAATGAAAATTGATCCGGCGCTTTCCGGTTCCGTTATTCTAACCACCGTGACTGATGTTGTAGGCTTCGTTACATTTCTCGGATTAGGTACCTTGTTCCTGATATAGAAAGGTGAGTTTGTTACCTGATCAATAATGGCTGCTGCTCGTGGTATACGACTTTGTGAGGTTTTGTGCGCTGCAAAAAATGTGTTAATGTCATGGCCACATTGAGCTGAGTTTTATGCTTTTTGAAGCACCAATATAGCTCTGAATATAATCATATTAAAAGGATAACGGATGATGCTGACAGGTAAAAATGCGGTTATTACAGGATCGACTTCTGGGATTGGTTTGGCTATTGCGCGTGCTTTAGCGAAGGAAGGTGCCAATGTAATGATTAATGGCTTAGGTAAACCAGAAGATAATGAAGCCATTCGCGTATCAATTGAAGCTGATTTTGGGGTGAAAGCATTATTTTCCTCTGCCAACATGCTTAAGTCTGATGAAATTACAGGCATGATTACCGAAGCAGAAAACGCTTTAGGTTCAGTGGATATTCTGGTCAATAACGCAGGCATCCAGTTTGTATCGCCGGTTGAAGATTTCCCTGAAGATAAATGGGACGCGATTATCGCAATTAACCTGACGGCAGCATTTCATTCAACGAAAGCCGTTATTCCTGGCATGAAACAACGGGGCTGGGGACGTATTATTAATACCGCGTCTGCACATGCCTTGGTCGCCTCTCCCTTTAAATCAGCTTATGTTGCCGCCAAGCACGGCATTGCTGGTCTGACTAAAACGACTGCATTGGAATTGGCTGAGTTCGGTACTACTGTTAATGCGATTGCGCCGGGTTATGTGTGGACTCCTCTGGTTGAAAAACAGGTAGCTGATACGGCAAAAGTCCGTGGTATCACAGAAGAACAGGTAAAGCAGGATGTGATGCTAAAAGCTCAGCCGACCAAGAAATTTGTGACGGTTGAAGAAGTTGCCGCTGTTGCAGTATTTTTGTGCAGTGACGGTGCCACTTCCATCACAGGCATTACCTTGCCGGTCGAAGGTGGCTGGACGGCTCAGTAGCCCTAAGCTCATCAGTAAGCCTTAAACCCATAGCCCTACGCTTATTTTCAAACGACTGATATGGAACCTTATAGGCTCCATATCAGCTTCTTACTTTAATTCAGCTTCTTACTTTAATTCAGCCAGCACCGCTTCGGCTACCGCCGCAGACGATCCCGGGTTCTGACCTGTGATCAGCCGTCCATCCTGCACAATATAAGATGCCCAGTCAGCGCCCTGGCTGTAGAGACCACCACGTTGTTTCAATTCATCTTCCAGCAGGAACGGAACAATTTCTGTTAAGCCAACCGCTGCTTCTTCGGTATTACTGAATCCAGTAACTTTTTTGCCTTTGACCAGTGGCTCGCCCTGCGCATCTTTGACATTCAGCAACACGCTCGGCGCATGGCAAACAGCAGAAACAGGCTTACCTTGTTGAGAAAAAGTTTCTATCAGTTTGATAGACGCTTGGTCGTTAGTCAGATCCCACAAAGGGCCATGTCCACCCGGGTAGAATACCGCATCGTAATCATCAGCACTGATATCCGTCAGCTTGATTGTATTAGCGAGCTTTTGTTGAAGTTCGCTATCCTGATCAAAACGACGGGTATCATCTGTCTGAAAATCTTCCAGAGCGCTGGTCGGATCGATCGGTGGCTGTCCACCGGCAGGTGAGGCTAACGTGATATGAGCGCCGGCATCTGCAAACGTATAATAAGGGGCGGCAAACTCTTCAATCCAGAAACCTGTTTTGTTGCCCGTATCACCGAGTGCGTCATGAGACGTGAGTACAAAAAGAATGTTCATATTGATGGTTCCTTTTAGGTGTCGCTGTTAATTAAGCCCATGTTCTAATAAAAAATGGGCGTATAAAATCTTCGTGTTAAACGTGTGTTGAGAAGCCCTTTATGGAAATTGATATTGCTCGTATCAGTCCAGTTTAACCAGCATTTTTCCGGTATTCTGTCCCGTAAATAAGCCTATGAATGCATCGGGGGCTTGTTCAATGCCGTTGTATACCGTTTCTTTAGCGCTGATTTTTCCTTGCTGAATCCACTGCGTCATTTGTTCAACAAACGCAGGATAGCCATCCCAGTGGTCGAATATAATAAAGCCCTGCATGGTTAGCTTTTTGATGATCAGTTGTGACAAGTTAGAGGGGCCCGCACTGGCAGAAGTGGCATTGTACTGGTCAATCATACCGCATACGGCAATGCGGCCATGTTCGTTCATCAGGTTCAGAACGGCTTCCAGATGAGCGCCACCGACACTTTCAAAGTAAACATCAATGCCATTAGGGCAGGCTTGTGCGATGCTTTGTTGTAAGTTTTCGGTTGTTTTGTAATTAACAACGGCATCTACGCCAAGCTCTTCACGTAGATAGCGGGCTTTTGCATCAGAGCCCACGCTACCGGCTACATAACAGCCTTTCAGCTTCGCTATTTGGCAGACAATCGCACCGACTGCACCAGAGGCGGCTGATACAAATACCGTATCGCCTTCTTTGAGCTGTGCAATTTTGGTGAGCCCGGTAAATGCAGTCATACCCGGCATACCGAGTACCCCTAAAAAGGCCTGATCTTGCATTCCGGTATCGGGTAAAGGCTGTAAATCAGCACCGGAAGTGGTGAAATACTCACGCCAGCCGCTCATGTTGGCAACCTTGCTGCCCACAGGGAATGCAGGATTATTCGACTCAACCACTTCACCAATCGCGCCGCCACTCAATACTTCATTCAGCACGAAAGGAGCGATGTAGCTTTCGCGTTCCAGCATACGGCCACGCATATAGGGATCGACAGACATCCACAGGTTTTTAACCAGCACTTCACCTGCTTTCAGAACCGCTACCGGTACGGTGACGACGCTGAAATCCTCTTTGGTAGGAATACCTACAGGGCGGTTTTTGAGATGGATTTCACGATTGGTTTCAATGTACATATTGCTACCTCTTGTCATGTAATTTTAGTTATGCAATGTCAGATTATGAACACTACTCTATTCTTGATATCTTCATGCATCCAATGCATTATTAAAATATCCATCATGATTATTGGTAATGTGCCGTGAATCTGTCTCGTTTGTCTAGCGCCGATCTTAATTTACTACCGGTCTTTCAAGTACTGCTGGAAGAGCGCAGCGTTACGCGTGCCGCCGGGCGTTTGAATCTGACACAGCCGGCTATCAGTCGTAATCTGGCGCGTTTGCGTCAATTGTTTAATGATCCGCTATTTACACGTACGCCCAAAGGCCTGGCACCCACACCGCGGGCCGAAGCGCTGGCATTGCAGTTACATCATTCGCTGCAAGATATAAGTTTGCTTATCGAGCCACCGCAATTTGTTGCGGCACAGGCAACCAATAACTTCAGGCTGGCGACCACTGATTATGGAACGCAGGTGTTGCTGCCTTCGGTCATTACGCGCCTGAGAAAGGAGGCGCCGCTGGTTAATCTTGAAATTGTCCCCTGGCAAGAGAGTTTGTTGCAGCAGCTTGATCAGGAAAGTATCGATCTGGCGATCTGTACGGTGACCGATCCTCCGGCCGCCGTGCATGGTCGTGGCATCGGTGATGATCAGTTTGTCTGTGTGATGAGTGCCGCACACCCGCTGGCTCAGACAGGGTTTGACCTGGAAACGTATGCAAAGCAGCCGCATGCACTGATTACGATGGGCGGCGCCCGCAAGGGTGTTATTGATTATCTGTTGGAAGAGAAAGGGTTGACGCGACGAATCGTTTTACGCGTACCGCACTTTGTTGCAGCACTGGCGCTGGTGGCTCAGAGCGATCTGATCTTAACGATTCCTTTTGGACTGGCGCAAAGTTGTGCGCAGCATTATCAGCTTAAGATACTTCCTTTTCCGATGCAGCAGAGCGGTTTTACTTACTCTATCGTGTGGCACGAACGTTATAGGAAAGATGTGGCTCATATCTGGCTGCGTCAGCTCGTATTTGAAGAGCTGACGCACACCCTTAAAACGCTCAAGGACGACTTTAAGCATTAACGATCTTATCGACAATGCTTGTGAGTTGTTAAGTCGGGAGAAAGCAGTCTGGAGCAGATTAGTGTTTCTCCAGCGCGAGATAATTATCTATGCCTTTAATCTGGTCTTCCGGATGATGATTAACATAGATAACCGAGGTTTCACTATCCGCGCAGATTTTCTCTATCAGCGCCAGTACCAGCTGACGGTTCATATCATCCAGGCCTAAGCAGGGTTCATCTAATATCAGCAGAGGAGGGTGCTTTACCATCGCCCGTGCAATCAGCAATAAGCGCTGATCACCGTAAGACAGCTTGTTAAATGGCTGATCGGCACGCTCACTCATGCCAAGCAGTGCCAGCCATTGATTGGCAATCTCACGTTGGCGGTCTGTGTACTTACTGTACAGGCCGATACTGTCGTAGAAACCCGAGATGATCACGTTACGCAGCCCTGTGCCAACCCGGTATTCCCACTGTAATGCGGTGGAAACATAACCGATAAACTGTTTGATCTGCCAGATGCTTTCACCGCTACCGCGTTGAAAACCGAAAACAAAAACATTGTTAACATAGCACTGCGGGTGATCACCGGTAATCAGTGAAAGCAGCGCAGTTTTTCCGCTGCCATTAGGGCCGCTAAGCTGCCAGTGCTGGTTGGGCTGAATGGTCCAGTCGAGGCTATCAATCACCTTATGATCAGCGTATTTAATCGTGATGTTATTCAGACGGACTAACGGCTGCTCTGGATCCAGACGCGGTATTACTGTGTCCGGATCGGCTGCCGGTATCTGTAGATTACTGGTTTTAAGATGCAGCAGTTGGTACAGCTCGGCATAGGCTTTTTCGTCATCGCGATTAATCTGATGCTTTAGCTCGCCGTGGTCCATATAGGCAATATGCGTGATGAAGTCCGGGAACTCATCAAAGCGATTCAGGACCATCACCATCGGGATTGTTTCGATCAAAGAGGCAAGATATTGCTGCAGCATCACGAGTGTATTGGCGTCGAGGCCGTCGAACGGTTCATCCAGTACTAATAAATCGGGTTGGCTCGCGAGTGCCCGAATCAGCATAACTTTACGTGATTCGCCTGTGGATAAGGTTCTGAATGACCGCTCCAGCGTATCTGTCAGCGCAAATTTTTCAACCAGTTCGTTGAGCAATTGAGTATTAGATGCAGCGGCATTTAAAATGTCTCTGACAGGCGTACCTACAGAGATTACATCCATAATATCGGCATCATCTTTTTTCAGTTCGGCGGCAATCAGCTCTGCTTGCGCCTCAAACGATACCAGCCCGACCTTGGCAGGCAAGCCTTCAATCGTCCCGGATATAGATTCACCCACGCTCGCCAAAACGGCGGCTAAGGCGGACTTTCCTGAGCCGTTAGTGCCCGTGATAACCCAATGTTGATTGGGTGCTAACTCCCAGTTGATGGTATTAAGCTGAAAGCGTTCGTCAAATTTAACCGTCAGGTTTTCCAGGCGAATAGTCATGCAGATTTTCCTGAGCCGTTAGTGCCCGATATTATTTCTGAAGTTCAAAAAAAAGGCCAGGATATGCATCCTGGCCTTCGTCTACCTGTAAAGATAGGCAGGTATGTGTATCAATTAAACGATTTTTTTCATGTCAGCCATGTGGCCACGCAGAACACTACCGATCGCTTCAACCGGGTGGCTACGCAGAGCAGCGTTCACTTCGATCAGACGAGCGTTATCTACGCCAGTATCAGCCAAGTCCTGACCTTTACCGATTACATCAGTTTTGATGCCTTTCATGAAATCAGCCAGCAGTGGCAGACATGCATGGTTGTAAAGGTAGCAACCGTATTCAGCCGTATCAGAGATAGTGGCGTTCATTTCATAGAGTTTTTTACGTGCAATGGTATTAGCGATCAGTGGAGTTTCGTGCAGAGACTCGTAGTAAGCAGAATCAGCAACGATACCGGCAGCCGTCATTGTTTCGAAAGCCAGCTCAACGCCTGCTTTAACCATAGCAACCATCAGGATGCCGTGGTCGAAGTATTCCTGTTCAGAAATCTCAACATCACCAGCAGGAGTCTTTTCGAAGGCCGTTTCAGCCGTTTCTGCACGCCAGCCCAGCAGGTTAACGTCGTCGTTAGCCCAATCTGCCATCATAGTGCGGGAAAAAGTACCGTCGATGATGTCATCCTGATGCTTGTTGTACAGCGGACGCATAATCAGTTTCAGTTCTTCTGACAGATCAAATGCTTTGATTTTAGCCGGGTTAGATAAACGGTCCAGCATGTTAGTCACGCCGCCGTATTTCAATGCTTCAGTGACCGTTTCCCAACCAAACTGAATCAGCTTAGAGGCGTAACCTGCGTCGATGCCTTCTTCAATCATTTTGTCGAAGCACAACAGCGAACCGGTCTGCAGCATACCGCACAGAATAGTCTGCTCACCCATCAGGTCAGATTTAACTTCAGCGATGAAAGAAGACATCAGAACGCCGGCTTTATGACCGCCCGTACCTACCGCGTAAGCTTTAGCCAAAGCCAGGCCTTCGCCTTTAGGGTCGTTAGCTTCATGCACAGCAATCAGCGTCGGTACACCGAAGCCACGAACGTATTCGTTACGTACTTCAGAACCCGGGCACTTAGGTGCAACCATGATGACAGTCAAGTCTTCACGGATTTTCATACCTTCTTCAACGATGTTGAAACCGTGAGAGTAAGACAGGCAAGCGCCATGTTTCATCAAAGGCATAATCGCGGTTACAACAGGCGTGTGCTGCTTATCAGGTGTCAGGTTTAATACGATATCAGCCGTGGGAATAAGCTCTTCGTACGTACCTACAACGAAACCATTTTCAGTCGCATTTTTCCAGGACTGACGCTTTTCCGCAATCGCAGCAGCACGCAGTGTGTAGGAAACATCACAACCACTGTCACGCAGGTTCATACCCTGAGCCAGGCCCTGTGCACCGCAACCGATAACAACCATTTTCTTGCCTTTCAAGGCAGAAACGCCATCTGGAAACTCAGAAATATCCATAAAACGGCATTTAGCCAGTTGAGCAAGCTGTTCGCGCAGAGGCAGTGTATTGAAATAGTTGTTAGACATATCTGATAGTTCCCTGGTAGATCCGTTTAATTTAGTACTTACGAAGATTGATTTAGCGCTACGGTCACTTATTGCTAAGCAGGCTGGTAAGCAATGTAACATCGTGAGCATCATTTATGGTGGTAATTCTAGCGAAGATATAGTCTTGCGTATATTGATATATATTCATTACTGTATTGCGAAATCTGCAATGACTGCCTTGATTATACTGCTGCCCGTCGCTCATCCGTATGAATATTGTCAGCGTGGCTTGAGTGAAAGCTTCAACGGCCTTTTCAGCCAATATATTTCGAAAGGAGCCGATTTACGTCTGATGTATCTATGCTGACTTGATCATACACAGTCGTGAGATTAGGTCGTGCGGAGCTAATACATTAAACAGGTAATGTCCTTTATATAATCATTCAGACTTCTCATTCATATTATGTTCATTTTCGTGCTACTCTAGTTTGAAGCTTTCATCATAATGCGTCTGTTTGCAGGAGGACCGTTAGATCGACTTTTGCCGAACTATCCAATGCCAGTTCGGCTTTGCCAGGGCGCGTTAGCGCCGCCTGACAGAGTTCTTCAACAACCTTCTGTGGTTGCTTAAAACCAAATAAATACTCTTTATTAAAACGTCTAGTGTTTTCAGTGTAAATTTTCAAACAGGAACAAAATTATGCTCCTATCTCGCACACTTGCCATGGTGTCATCTCTGTTGATTCTTGCTGTCGGGACACTGACCCACGCTGCTGATTTACAAAATGGATTAGCCGCCGCGCAACAGGGAGACTTTACTGCTGCCTTAGCGGAATGGGGGCCGCTTGCCGAGCAAGGAGATGTAAGTGCTCAATATAATCTCGGGGTGATGTACTACAACGGCTATGGTGTCTCGCAGGATTATAAGACCGCGCTGAAATGGTACAGCGTTGCTGCCGGGCAAGGAGATATAAAGGCTCAAAATGAGCTCGGAGTGTTGTATTACTACGGCCAGGGTGTCTCGCAGAATTATAAAACCGCGCTGAAATGGTACAGCGTCGCTGCCGGGCAAGGAGATATAAAAGCTCAATACAATCTCGGGGTGATGTACGGCTTTGGTTACGGTGTTGCGCAAGATCATAAAGCCGCGCTGAAATGGTATCGAGCCGCAGCCGAGCAAGGACAGGTAAATGCTCAATATCATCTTGGAGGGATGTACTACAGCGGCCAAGGTGTACAACAGGATTATAAAGCCGCGCTGAAATGGTATACCGCTGCTGCCGATCAGGGAGAAATAAATGCGCAAAATAATCTCGGAGGGATGTACTACAATGGCCAAGGTATCCCGCAGGATTATAAAGCCGCGTTGAAATGGTATACAGTCGCCGCAGAGCAAGGGCAGCTTAATGCCCAATATAATATCGGGATGATGTACGGCAATGGCCAAGGTGTTCCGCAGAATTATATTCAAGCGTATATGTGGTGGGATATTGCTGCCGCAAACGGGTATGAGGTGACGGCTCATAACAGAGAGCTTATTAGCAATAAGATGACTGCCTTGCAAGTCCAGGAATCACAAACTCTGGCACGTCAGTGGTCTGCGGCCCACTGGTAAATTCTCATATTAACAAATAATTAGTTGTTTATTGTTTGTTTTTCTCTGCGATTTCATCGCCTAGAAACTGTAACAGCCTAGGATGTTTTGCGTGTGCGATATTGATTCGAAGTGCGGATTCAACTTCATTATCGGGTAGTGAGAATAGATGGCTAGGTGCCAAAAATATCCCTTGGGTTGATGCTTTACTTGCCAGTATTTTCCCGTCCACATGATCCGGTAGTGTGCACCAAATATAATATCCCCCTGTAGATGGCTGAAGACAATCGAGTCCGATTTGTCTAAGTGCTGAAACAGCTTCTGCGCTGGTTTTTGCTACTTTGTCTCTTAGTCGTGTCATGTGTCTGCGATATCGGCCTCGAACAATCATTTCGTGAATCATACGCTCTATGATGCTGGAGCTGTTTACTACGGTAAGCATTTTTATGTCAGTTAACGAGCGGATGACGGCTTCATTTGCGGCAATATATCCACACCTAAGACTGGCTGAAAGTGTTTTTGAGAAGGTGCCTATATAGATGACTCGATTTAGCGCATCAAGAGAAGCAAGGTGAGGGGTTGATCTAGGCAAGATGTCTCCGAAGGGGTCGTCTTCTATAACTGTTAGCTCATACTTTTCTGCTATCCGAAGTAATCCGTGCATGTTTTGCAAGGACATTGAGGTACCCGTTGGGTTGTGGGCCATCGGCTGAACAAAAAGCAGTCTGGGTCTGTGTTGCCTCACTTTTTGTTCCAGCTCTGCTAAGTCTAAGCCGTGTATTGTTCTTTTTACTCCTATGATATTGGCGCGTTGTAGACGTAATTTACCAAAAAGGGGGTAGTACCCAGGTATTTCAACGATGACAGATTCGCCTGCATTGACGAAATGGCGAATGATAAGATCAAGGGCATGATTGGCACCGAACGTCATTAAAATTTGATCAGGATGCACAGTAATTGCTCTATCTATCATGGTTCTTGCAATATCCTCTCTTAAACTCAGTAGTCCTTGAGGTTGGCCATATTCAAATTCATCTTGCTGCTCTTTTTTGGAATAACTTGATTTGAAGTATTTAAGGAAGTCAGTGCTTTCCATCCAACTCGCCGGTAGGCGTCCATCACCGGCTCTGACTTCATAGTGTTGATTTAGCTGTTCTCGTAAAAGGGAAACCAGATCGACTGCTTCGGTAAAGTGCTCGGGTTTGATTGTTGGAAGTGAGGGCTGTGCAGCTTCTACATAAAACCCTGAGCCTCTACGAGGACGTATATAGCCGATAGCCACTAAGCGGTCGTAGGCATCAGAAATAGTATTTTTAGAAACGCCGAAACTTTCGGCTGTATTTCTGATTGATGGGAGCCGGGTCCCCGTCGTTAATTGTCCGCTTTCTATTTGTTGGATGAAGTTATTGGTGATTTTTTGGGCAAGTGACTCACGGATTTTCATGTTTTACTCCAAATTGTACCCATATATAAAAAGTGACAGTATTAGGTACAATTATAAGAATTGTACCTTGTTTGCCTTACACTATTACATTAATTTTAAATACGCTTTTTACTGAACATTAAACACAGGGTGTTTGGATTGCCGGTTAGAATTGACGTTAAGCAACCTAAGCATTGTGGGCTTTTGTAAAGTTTTTTTGGTGAGCTTCACTGCTGATCAATTATCTAAAAATAAAAAAGGCGCTTGATTACTATCACAGTAATTTTTAGTGCCTATATATGGAGAAAGATATGAAATTGCGGACTAACAACAACTATCGCCGTAGTTTTATTAAAACACTTTTTGCAGGTGTTTTAGTATCAGCTATTCCGTTTACACAACAGGCATATGCCGAAGAGTTACCGACTGTCAATTGGCGTATGCAAGCATTATGGGATGCGGGTACTACGCCCTTCGAATATGAGAAAAAGTTCGTTCAACGTGTCTCTGATTTGACAAACGGGAAGTTTAAAATACGATTATTTGCAGGTGGCCAATTAGCGCCTTCCGCTCAAGCATTCGAGGCAGTAAGAGCGGGTGCTTTTCAAATGATGAAGACCTTTGATGGTTATGAAGCGGGTTCTATTCCAGCATTTGCGTTTACCAGTACGATTCCTTTCGGCTTTCCTGAATCAGACCAATATGAATCATGGTTTTATGAAAAGGGAGGATTAGACTTCGCTCGCAAAGCCTATTCACAAGCTGGCTTGTTCTATATTGCTCCCACTATTTATGGGCAGGAACCTATCCATTCTAAGTTTCCTATTCACTCATTGGATGACCTGCAAGGGAAAAAAGGACGGTTTGTTGGTTTGGCTAGTACTGTCATGGGAGAGTTTGGCGTAGCTACTACCACGTTACCGACAGCCGAAGTTTATCAGGCGCTTGAAAAAGGTGTGATTGATTTTGCGGATAGGGGTGACTTAACGGCTAATCTGGAAGCCGGTTTGGGTGAAGTTGCTAAATATGTAGTTGTTCCTGGTTTCCATCAGCCAACGACAGCCACTAGCTATGTTGCTAACCAGGCGGCGTATAATAAACTTCCTGATTCTTATAAGGCGACACTAGAAGTGGCTGCCAGGGAAGTCTCCTCCGCTCTGCGTCAACATATACTTGCGCAGGATGCCGAATCGCTTAATAAATTCCAAGAGCAGGGGGTAGAAATTATTCACCTTAGCCCTGATCTCATCGCGAAAGGTCGTCCCACGGCTATGCTCGCATGGCGTAAAGCGGCGGGTGATAATCCTCTCGCCACTGAGATTCTTGATAGCCAGATTGCCTTTATGAAAGAACTCGGGTTAATCGACGAGTAATACTCTTTTTAAATGAAACCAGCCTGGCGATGTCAGGCTTCAGTTTATTTCCTGGAATTTTTTATGCTAGTACTCATCAATTATTGTCGTTTCATTACGGCTGTGAGTCGCTGGATGGCGTGTGTAGCATCGGTACTTGTTTTTATCATGGTGGCTGTCATTGGTTACGAAGTCGTTGTCCGATACTTTTTTGATGCGCCGACTATCTGGGCAATGGAGCTTGCAGTGCTGTTGTTTGGTCCGTATTTCATGTTTGCAGGTCCTCACTTGTTGCATACGGCGGGTCATGTCAATGTCGATATATTACACAGTAAACTTTCTCCGCGTATGGCCGGCACGGTAGATTGTGTCACCTACCCCTTGATTGCCATCGTGAGTGTTATTTTTATCTATCAGAGCGTGCCGATAGCTATTAATGCTTATAACAGTGGTGAAACGTCATTTACGGCGTGGAATCCTGCAGTTTGGCCTATCAAGATGGTCATTCCTGCCGCCTTTTTGTTGCTCTTATTGCAAGCACTCGCTGAAACGATACTGGCAGGCTTCCGTGCTCTGGGTAGGGACGTCAAGTTATGAGCTCAACAGTCGTTTTATCAATGATGTTTGTGTCCTTGTTACTACTCTTGCTAAGCGGTATGCCTTTAGCCTTCGTGCTATCGACCTTGGCTGTTGTGTTCACGGTTTTATTGTGGGGTGTCGATGCGTTGGTGCTGACGGTGTTACAAACGCTTGATGCCATGATGTCGGATATTCTATTAGCTATTCCTCTTTATGTATTGATGGCTAGTATTCTGCAACGCTCTGGGATTATCGATGCGCTTTACCGTGCAATGGAGCTATGGTTTCGCCGGTTACCGGGTGGGCTTGCTGTCGGGACAGTCGCTATCTGTACGATTATGGCTGCTATGACAGGTATCGTGGGCGCAGCTGTGGCAGCGATGGGGATTCTAGCATTACCTTCTATGCTCAATAGAGGCTATGACAAGCACCTTGCTTTAGGGACAATCTGCGCGGGTGGTACGCTCGGAATCTTAATTCCTCCCTCTATTATTACGATTGTTTATGCGGCGACTGCACAGGTGTCTGTCGGTAAAATGTTTGCGGGTGGGATTGTCCCCGGATTAATTTTAGCGGGTTTTTATATTAGTTATATCGTTATTCGTTCGGTAACAAAACCTAGTGTTGCCCCTAGACCTGAGCACGATGACACGAGTTTTTTAGAAAAACTAGGATCGCTTAAGGCGTTAATTTTACCTACGCTAATTGTCTTCTCTGTTCTTGGCAGTATCTATACAGGGATCGCTACGCCAACAGAGGCTGCGGCGGTGGGTGTTATAGGTGCGATTGTTTCTGCTGCTATTCAGCGTGAACTGACCTTTAAAAATCTCCAGGCCGCGTCCATTGATACCTTACGTGTAACCGCCATGATTATGTGGATTACCATAGGTGCAAAAATTTTTGTGGCTATCTTTACCGGAACCGGTGGTGCTGATTCTCTGCTGGCATTTATTCAGGGCTTAGAGGTCAGTCGCTGGTTGATATTGTTAGCGATGATGTTCGTGCTCGTATTTCTAGGGCTATTTCTTGATGAGATCGGAATTATCTTACTGTGCGTTCCTGTTTTCTTACCCATTATCAAGCTGCTTGGCTTTGATCCTATATGGTTCGGTATTCTGTTTTTGATAACCGCACAAATGGCCTACATCACCCCTCCATTCGGCTACACCCTTTTCTATATCAAGGGAGTACTGCCCGCCGGTATTGGTATGGGAACCGTGTATAGATCCATCATTCCTTTTCTTATTTTGCAAATGCTTGCGCTGATTTTATTCATCGTATTCCCCGACATTGTGACCTGGTTGCCTGAGCGCATTGTCCAGTAGGTCTACTCTTAATTCAGGAGATTAAATAATGACTACAAAAACATCACGTATATCAGGTTTCCATAAGCTGCTACCAGAGCAGCGGTTAGCAAAAGTTGCGGAAGCCGTTGGTCTTGAACCCAGTGCGATCTCACATCTTAGTAATACCGGCAATCTGGATATATCTGTCGCTGATTCCATGATTGAAAATGTTATAGGTACAATGAATATCCCTCTTGGTGTGGCAACGAATATGCTGGTGGACGGAGAAGATGTTTTGGTGCCTATGGCGACAGAAGAGTCATCCGTCGTGGCTGCGGTTTGTAATGCAGCAAAGCAATGTAGAAGTACCGGCGGTTTTTTTACGGCGATG
This sequence comes from Neptunomonas antarctica, assembly GCF_001305295.1. Lineage (GTDB taxonomy): Bacteria > Pseudomonadota > Gammaproteobacteria > Pseudomonadales > Balneatricaceae > Neptunomonas > Neptunomonas antarctica. The sequence goes on along the minus strand of NZ_LJSI01000035.1, from coordinate 158,715 downwards.
TCCGGATCGCAGATGATTGCTCAGGTCCAGCTGGTGGGGGTTTCAAATCCGGAATTTGCAAGGTTACAAATTTTAGAACATAAGGAAAAGATCAAGGCGTTGTGTGACGAAACCGATCCAGTACTACTGAAGCATGGTGGTGGTTATCGTGATATTGAGGTGCGGATTCTACAAGGTCGAACAGGCCCTATGGTTATTACACACCTTATTGTCGATACGCGTGATGCGATGGGGGCGAATGCTGTGAACTCTATGGCAGAAGCGGTCGCCCCTTTTATTGCCCAATGGACGGGAGGGCGGACTTACCTGCGGATATTGTCTAATTTGGCAGATCACCGTTTAGCGCGTGCCAGAGCTACCTGGTCGTTAGAAGAAATCGGTGGTGTCGACGTGCGCGACGGTATGTTGGCGGCTTATGATTTTGCTGATATTGATCCTTACCGAGCGGCGACTCACAATAAGGGAGTGATGAATGGTATTAGCTCAGTTGTACTTGCTACGGGTAATGACACACGTGCCGTCGAAGCGGGAGCACATGCCTATGCCGCTCGTTCTGGACAGTACCGTGCCCTTACTCAGTGGGAAGTAGACGGACAAGGTAACCTGACCGGTACTATAGAGCTACCATTAGCTGTCGGTCTTATAGGTGGCGCGACGCGTTCGCATCCTACCGCTCAAATAGCTTTGAAAATCTTAGGTGTAACCACCGCAGAGCGACTTGCCCGCACCATTGCTGCTGTTGGTCTTGCTCAAAATTTCGCAGCACTTAAAGCGCTGGCTACTACCGGTATTCAAAAAGGTCACATGGCACTACATGCTAAAAATATCGCTGTCATGGCTGGAGCAGTAGGGGATGAGGTTGGTCAAGTAGCTAAGGAATTGGTTGCTGCTGGCAAAGTTAGAGTGGATGTTGCAGAGAGTATTTTAAAGGGTTTGCGTGATTAATTTCGAGGCGTGCGTGCCTCATTACCTCGTTTTGGTTATTTTGCGTAGGGCAGTATCAATATGATTATTGTTGGCATAAGCATAAATATTCACATCTCCGTCAATGTTGATGCCGTCTCCTACCTTTATTTGTGACTGTTCCAGCATGTCCCATCGGTAGCGTTTGGCGGTTAATCCAAGAGAGGTATAATTGTCCAAGCTGAGACCCGTGCGGGTAATAGTGCGTTTAATCGCACTCTCCAAAATAGCATAGTCTTCTGGTGTGATTTTCATTATGTTGTTTCTCGGTTATTGCGGGTTACCTCGAGCACGATGGAGATTATGTGCTCATGCGTCTGTTATTGACACAGGCGCGAAGTGAAGGGTTCACACTTTCTTGATTAAATGTACTAAGAGGCAGTGAAAAAGAGAGCGCTAAAAGACCGTAGTTCAACCGGAAAAGGGCGGTAGCGCTTACGATTATATCGAGTGTCTACTCAGCCGATTGTCGAAGTCGGGAAAATGACTGAATATCATGTTAGGGAATAAGAAGATAAAAGCAGCCGCAAAGGCTGCTTTTTTTTAATATAAGAGCTGGTTTAGTAGTAGGTCTGCTGAGAGCTGACACACCTGGCATTAATAGATATATGCTCTGCTATGATTATTCAAAATACGATGCAGAAAGAGTCTGCAATGGCGTAGTTATAACGAGTTTTAGTCGCCAGGCGCACTAGAATAACGTCAGGTTATTTTACCGTTTTCTTAAAAAATCGCTTAAAGCATGAAAGTGTTAATTAGTAGCGACGGTTTTAGCCGTTGTGAAAAAAGCGTAGTGAGCGAATAAACCATACTAATGTCAGGTTTTTTTACATTTTACTTAATTAAAAATCACTAAAGACACAAAAGTCTTAATGAATCGAGATTATTTAGTCGTTATTGCCAGGAATAGTGTCCAGACAGGCTATAAGTGTCAGATTTTTTTACATTTCCAAGTGTCCGAACGCATTGGTGGGTTCATTCGATTGAAATAACTCAATTTTATTATCTTGGCATGACTTATGCTTTTATAGATATATCACTTGTCAACTATATGATTCCCCTATGATTTATAAGGAAAAGGGGGCTGAAGTAAAAAGTTAAAAGGTGATTAAAATTTGAGTAATTTTTAATTGATTTAATCAGGTTGGCATTTGGTTTCTGTTTAATTCGCGTTAGGACTACAGACTTGATTTCAAATGGTTGCGAAGCAGCTTTTGGCATAGAAGGTTCACTTGTTCAGCGAATTGGATTTTGTAAATAATGTAATAAGAACAGTGTATGCGGCATGGGAGTTAATATATCTCATGGCTGTCTCCGCTAAAGGAAATCAAAATGGCTATAGTTGTAGATACAGTTAATTTCACAGTAGACGGTGACGGTGCGGCTGATACGATCACCGTTGCTTCAGATAATTGGGCGATCGATGCGGGAGCCGGTGCCAACACGATCTCGGCCGGTGATGGCGATAATGTCATTACTGCTGAAATTGGCGCTGACACTATCACCGTTGGTGATGGCAGCAACAATATCGCAGCGGGAGACGGTGCCAACACGATCACGGCTGGTGGTGTGGCGGCGAGCTTCAACACTATCACGACCGGAATTGGCGCTGATACTATCACCGTTGGTAACGGTACCAACAATATCGAAGCGGGAGACGGCGCCAACACGATCACGGCTGGAACGGGTAGCAACACTATTACCAGCGGCAGTGGTATCGACATGATTACTGCGATGAGTGGCAGTGAAAGCACCAACACTATCGAGGCGGGTGACGGGGACAACCAGATCATCACCGGTAGTGGCCAAGACAATATCACTACAGGTTCTGGTAATGACACCATCACCGCGGGCGCGGGCGACGATGTGATCACGGTTACCGGTGGTTTAGATACGGTGACAGCAGGTTCTGGAAATGACACGCTCGTCATAGATCTGTCCGAGATGTCAACGAACATGAACAGCGGCGCGATGGCAGGCGACGGAACCTATGAAGGTAAGTTTGGTGATGGTTCTGCGAATATCACTACCTATTCGAGTGTCGAAGCATTTGATATCACTACGGGTAGTGGCCACGACATAATCACCACCGGTGATGGTGACGACACGTTGGATGGAGGTGCAGGAAATGACACGTTGGACGGTGGTGCAGGGAGTAATCTGTTAACCGGCGGTTTGGGAGCTGACACATTCCAGTTCGGTCCTGATGCAGGTACTAACACCATCACTGATTTTGCTGTAGGTGAAGATTCTCTGGACTTCAGTGCCATGTTACTCGGTTTCACTACTGGTGATGTTCAAAGCGACTTTATTCAATTTACAACAGACGGTGTAGATACGGTTGTTTGGGTTAACGCTGATGGCGAAGGAGACGACTTTGAAGAGGTGGCAATCCTTGGGGGCCAATCGGTTGATCTGACTGATAGCGCTAGTCTGTTTCTGGGCTAGTTTTTGCTTAAAGCTTAAAGTTAAAACCAGGCAGCGGGTCTTTCGGGGCTCGTTGCCTTTTTACGTCTGGGATAATAAATCTGCAGACTCTACCGAATTAAAGAATATGCTGCTGAGAATTCTCACATTTTCATGGCTACCGGTGCCTTCAGTTTTATCATCAATATTGGCAAAAATATTTTTCAGCTACATGGCGTTGATAAGTATCGTGGTTTAGTAGCCAGTCACACCAGAATAGAGTCAGGTTATTTTACAGTTTTCTTAAAAAAAATCGCTTAAAGCATGAAAGTGTTAATTAATAGCGACGGTTTTAGTCGTTGTAAAAAGGCGTAGTGACCGGATAAAACATAATAATGTCAGGTTTTTTTACATTTTACTCAGTTAAAACTCACTAAAGACACAAAAGTCTTAATAAATCGAGATTATTTGGTCGTTATTACCAGGAATAGCGACCAAATGGCTTAAAAGTGTCAGGTTTTTTTACATTTGTTAAGTGCTCTAACGCATGGAGTGGAGGTATTCGATTAAAATGACTCAATTTTATTATCTTGGCATGACTTGTGCTTATATAGATATATTACCTCCTAACTATATGTTCCCTTTCGATTTGTAAGGAAAAGGGGGGCTGAACTGAAAAGTTAAAGGTGATTAACATTTGAGTAATTTTAGAGAAAATTTTAATTGATTTAATCAGGTTGGCGTTTAGTTCCTGTTTAATTCGCGTTAGAGCTACAGACTTGATTTCAAATGGTTGCGAAGGAGCTTTCGGCATAGAAAGCTCAATTGTTCAGCGAATTGGATTTTGTAAATAATGTAATAAGAATCGCGCATGCGGCATGGGGGATAGTGTATCTCCTGGCTGTCTCCGCTAAAGGAAATCAAAATGGCTATAGTAATAGATACAGTTGGACTAACAATAGACGGTGACGGTGCTGCTGATACGATCGCGGTTGCTGTAGATAATTGGACGATTGCTGCGGGAGAAGGGGCTAATACGATCGCGGCCGGCGCTGGCGACAACATCATTTCCGCCGGACTCGGCGCTGATACGATCGTTGTTGGCGATGGTAGCAACAATATTACGGCGGGAGACGGGGCCAACACTATCACGGCTGGCGGTGTGGCGGCGAGCGTCAACAATATCACGGCTGGTCTTGGCGCTGATACGATCGCCGTTGGTAACGGTACTAACACTATCGAAGCGGGAGACGGGGCCAACACCATCACGGCTGGCGGTGGTAACAACGATATTACTGCTGGCGACGGCATCGATACAATCACCGTGGGCAACGGGGATAACACTATCGTAGGGGGCGAAGGCGCCAACACGATAACGGCTGGAACGGGTAGCAACGAGATTACCAGCGGCAGTGGTATCGATACGATAACCGCAATGAGTGGCAGTGAAAGCACCAACTACATCTCCGCGGGTGACGGGGCTAATACAGTAACTACCGGTAGTGGCCAGGACAACATTACGACCGGTACAGGTATCGACACCATCACTTCGGGTGCGGGCGACGATGTCATCACGGTTTCCGGTGGTTCAGATACGGTAACAGCGGGTCTCGGATATGACGAGCTCATTATAGATCTGTCCGCGATGTCAACGAGCATGAACAGCGGCACGCTGGCGGGCGACGGAACCTATGCAGGCAAGTTTGGTGATGGCTCTGCGAATATCATTACCTATTCGAGCGTCGAACAATTTGATATCACTACGGGCAGTGGCCACGACATAATCACTACCGGTGATGGTGACGACACACTGGACGGTGGTGCAGGAAATGACACGTTGGACGGTGGTGCAGGGAGCAACCTGTTAACCGGCGGTTTAGGGGCTGACACATTCCAATTCGGTCCTGATGCAGGTACTAACGCCATCACTGATTTTGCTGTAGGTGAGGATTATCTGGACTTCAGTGCCATGTTGCTCGGTTTCACTACTGGACAGGAAAACGACTTTATTAAATTTGATAGCGACGGCACGGATACGTTTGTTTCGGTTAACGCTGATGGTTTAGGAAATGACTTTGAAGTGGTCGCAACCCTTGAGGGCGTGTCGCTTGATCTGATTGGTACCCAGAGTCTGATTATGGCTTAGTTTTTGTAAAAACTTAAAGCCAGGCAGCGGGCCTTTCGAGGTTCGTTGCTTTTTTCCGTCCGGTATAATCTTGTTGTAGAGTAATTGTTAATGATCGAACTGAATGAATAAAAGTAAAATTTCAGGAACTTCCGAATTAAAGAATACGCTGCTGGGAATGCGGCGCATTTTCATTGCTACCGGTGTCTTCAGTTTTTTCATCAATATGCTGATGCTGGTGCCTGCACTCTACATGATGCAGGTGTACGACCGTGTGCTGGCAAGCCGCAATGCTTCAACGCTGCTGATGCTCACGTTGCTGATGTTATTTTTGTATATTGTGATGGCCGGGCTTGAATGGATACGTTCTGAATTACTGGTGCGTGCCAGCTCGCAGCTTGATGACTCGCTCAAAAACAGGGTGTTTGTTGCGAGTTTTGAATCCATCCTGAAGAAGGCGGGCGGTAATCCGGGGCAGTCGCTTAACGATCTGAACAATGTCCGGCAGTTTCTGACCGGCAACGGTCTGTTTGCCTTTTTTGACGCGCCTTGGGCGCCCATTTTTCTACTGGTAATTGCCTTGCTGCATCCGCTACTGGCGTTGCTGGCACTGGTGGGGGCGCTGTTACTGGTTTCCTTGACCTTTCTTACCGAAAAACTCACACAAAAGCCGTTGGAAGAAGCCAATAAGGCTGCCATGCAGGCGGCCAACTCGGCCAACAACAGTCTTAAAAATGCCGAAGTTATTGAGGCGATGGGTATGCTGCCCGGTTTGCGGCAGCGTTGGTATGCCAGACATAAAGAAAGCATCGAGTATCAGCAGTTAGCCAGCAATCGTGCCGGACGTATCAGCGCCTTGACTAAATTTGTGCGCATTGCGCTGCAGTCACTGATTTTGGGCGTGGGCGCGTGGTTGGCCATCGATGACATTATTTCGCCCGGAGCTATGATTGCCGCCTCCATTCTGATGGGCCGTGCCCTGGCACCCGTGGAACTGGCGATTGGCTCTTGGAAAGGGTTCGTCTCTTCCCGTTCGGCTTACGCGCGACTGGAACAGTTGCTGGAAAAATTCCCTGTCAGGGATGATCCTATGGTATTGCCTGCGCCTAAGGGCGTGATTGTGGTGGAGAACGTGACCGCTCTGGTGCCCGGTACGCAGGCGGTGGTGCTCAAGGGCATCAATGTGGCGATTGGGCAGGGCGACGTGGTAGCGGTGATCGGATCCAGTGCCTCAGGTAAGTCCAGCCTCGCCCGATTACTCGTGGGCGTATGGCCGGCGGCGATGGGCAAGGTTCGCCTCGATGGCGCTGATATATACAGTTGGAACAAGCTGGAACTGGGTCAATACATCGGCTATTTGCCGCAGGATATCGAATTGTTCGAGGGTACTATCGCAGAGAATATCGCTCGCTTTGGCGAGGTTGACTCGGTTCAGGTAGTCAACGCGGCACAGCGGGCAGGTGTGCATGACATGATTCTGCATTTTCCTCAGGGGTACGACACGCCGATCGGTGAAGCGGGCGGTTTCCTCTCCGGCGGGCAGCGGCAACGCATCGGTCTGGCCCGCGCTATGTATTGCGATCCGGTGCTGATTGTACTCGATGAGCCGAACTCCAATCTTGATGAGCAGGGCGAGGTTGCCCTGGTTGGCGCAGTGAAAGCGATGAAGACGGCGGGCAGTACGGTGGTCGTCATTACCCATCGGACCAATATCGTCAGCGTGGTGGACAAGATACTGGTGCTGCAGGAGGGGGGTGTTAAATTGTTTGGTCCAAAAGCCGAGGTGCTGGCAGCTCTGAGAACGCCAACACCTCAGACACCGGCCGCCGTCAAGCAGATCATAAATAAGGCACCTGAATAATGGGCATGCTCACTATGAAAGAAAAATTTATCCGACTGATGGGTGGTGGTACGGGTGAGGATGCGCCGTCCGATGTCGATCAGACGATCCGCCGCGGCATGGTCTGGCTATTGATTGGTTTAGGTGGTTTTGTGTTGTGGGCTGCATTAGCGCCCCTTGATGAAGGTGTGCCAGTTCAGGGCATGGTCACCGTGGAGACCCAGCGTAAGACTCTGCAGCATCAGACAGGTGGCATTATCGACAAGGTACTGGTCAAGGAAGGACAGTTCGTCAAGGCGGATGAAGTGGTGATGGTCTTAAACGATGCGGCCAGTCGAGCGGTGTTTGAAATGGCCCGGCAGCGCTATCTTGGGTTGCGTGCGATGGAAGCCAGGCTGCTGGCTGAGAGGGCAGGAGAATTTGAAATGGTGTTGCACGCTGATCTGGCGGATAACGACGATCCTCTGGTGCGCCAGCATGTAGACACACAGTCACAATTGCTGGCCAGTCGGTTGGGTGCGCTAAGGAGCGAGTTGGGTGCGGTTTCGGAGTCGATACAGGGGCAACAGGCAAGTATTGCCGGTGCCAAGGGCGCGGTAGAAGGTAAGCTTAGACAGTTGGCGTTTGTGGAGCAGGAGTTAACCGGAATCAAGGGTTTGGTAGCGGCAGGCTATGCACCCAAAAATAAGCAGTGGGAGCTGGAGCGTATGACATTGCAGCTTGCTAATGACGTCGGGGATTTGCGTGCGAATATTGCCACGTCGCAACGCACGATCGCTGAATTGCATATGCGTCAGGAGCAACGGCAGCAGGAAGAATACAAAGAGGTAGATACGCAACTCGCTGAAGTAAAAAGAGAAGTTGAAGCCGGCGGCAAGCAATTCGAGTCCGCCGGCGATGAACTGGATCGTACAACAATCCGCTCGCCGGTGGCCGGTTTTGTGGTGGGCATTGCCAACCAGGCCTTGGGTGGCGTCATTGCTCCTGGCGGTCGTTTGATGGATATCGTGCCCAGAGATGAATTGTTGGTGCTGGAAGCGCATCTGCCACCACATCTGATCGACCGGGTGCGCCTTGGGTTAACGGCTGATGTGAGATTTTCGGGTTTTATGGATGCTCCCAGTCTGACCATTGAGGGTAGTGTCAGCTCTGTAGCTGCCGACATCATCGTCGACCCTATGACCAATCAGCCTTATTATCTGGCGCGTTTTGAAGTGACCCCCGATGGTATGGAAAAGCTTGGCGAACATCAGATGCAGGCAGGTATGCCCGCCGATATCGTGATTAAGACAGGCGAACGTTCGATGTTACGTTATCTGCTCGATCCGCTGCTTAAGCGGATGAACTTTGCGATGAAGGAAACATAATAATGCGGTGGCTGTTGTGTTGCACTTGTCTGTTAGCTTTGCCTGTCTTTGCCGCTGATGATTTGCTGAGCATCTATCAGGACACTCTGCGGCAAAGTCCGAACCTGTTGGAGGCCCGTGCGGGTTCGGACGTTAGGCGGCAGGAAGAGAAGATGGCTCGTTCGCATCTGCTGCCCAACCTGTCGCTGTCAGGTGCGCTGAGTACCAATCAGGCGAACCGATCTACGCCCGGAACTAGTGTTGAGGAATTTGCTTATGACAGCCAAAGCTACACTCTCAGCCTTAAACAACCCCTTTATAGACCAGATGCCTGGGCCGGACTGAATCAGGCGCAGGCGCAGGTTACGGTAGCCGAAGCGGATGTGGGACGTGCGACTCAGGAATTATCTATCAAGGTAGCAAGTGCCTACTTTGATGCACTGTTCTCGGAAGATCAGATGCGCCTTGTACAGTCACAACTGATCGCAATGCAGGCGCAACTAAAAGCCGCTAAGCTTGGCCTTACGGCGGGTTCCGGCACGCTTACTGATATAGATGATGCGCAGGCAAAACTCGATATGGCCGAGGTCAAAAAACTGGAAATCAAGGACCGTATCGAGGATACCCGTCTGGTACTCGAAACGCTGGCCGGGCGTACGGTCGGCGAATTGCTGCCGCTCGATTTGGCGCACATGAATCTGGTCGTTCCTGCGCCTGATCATGTCGAGGGATGGGTGTCGCTGGGGGAGCAGAATAATCAGGAGTTGATCGGATTGCGCTGGCAGGTCAGTGCGATTGATCAGGACGTGAAAAAATCTTTGGCGGGTCATCTGCCAACCGTCGATTTGGTGGCTTCACTCGGTACCAGTAGCAACGATAACCTGTCGCAACTGACGCAAAATGGCAGCACGGTGTATCGGACCCAGTCCATTGGTGTGCAGCTGAGCATGCCGTTGTATTCGGGTGGTTACGTGAGTGCAGATGTGGAAAGGAATCGCGCCAGACGGGAGCAGATAAGGCAAAAAATGGAAGATGCGCGCCGCACTATTGTCACACAAATCAGACGGGCGCATCGCGATGCCACCAGCGGGATTGCTAAAATATACGCGCTTGACCGTGCGGAAAAATCGGCGGCTCGCAGGATAGTCTCGTCACAAAAGGGTGTAGAGGCCGGTACACGTACCACTCTTGATGTATTGCAGGCTCAACAGCAGATGTTCACCGTGCGTCGGGATTTGGCAGAGGCTAGCTATGCGTTTGTACTGGCGCGTTTGCGTTTGCAAAGCTTGATCGGCAATGTGGATATTGACGTTATTTCCAAGGTTAATCTGTGGTTTGGTTAGAGAAAATACGCTGAATAAGCCATTTTTCAGACAAATCCTAAGTTGACCGTTTGCTTCCATGGTGGCAAGAAACGCATTGATCTCTTTTAGCCATTCAGTTTCACCTTTAGGTACAGCGTAAGCGTAATATTTTTTGGTAAAAGGTTTGTAAATTGCGGCTTGTATTCGACCATTTTTAAGGCCGCGAATTTCGCGATACCGAGTTTATTTTGGTCCGATTCCATGAGTTGCGCTCCGGTAATTTTGAATTGGGCTGTCTACAGCAACAAGCATATGGCTGGGTCCGACCTCATTTCGTATTTTGACACCCCTCCATTACACAGAAACTTTTTCGCTTACCGTCCAATTTTCGTCTCCTTCATTTTCAAACAAGTATTGTTGAAGTCGTCAAACTTTTCGCATGTGGTTCGCACAAATGTCTTATGGGATGGGTAGAAGGTGCATTTTGACGGGTAAGAGCACGTGCTGTTGAACTTATCCCAATGCTGGCATTCTTCAACGCATTCGAGGTTTTTATACATGTAAGTGGTTTTCTTAAACAGGCACTTATTATTAAAATCATCCCAATACTGGCAGTCGTTGAGGGCCAAGGGTGTCTCTGTTGGCGATTGGCCGCATGTGACGGTAAGGTCACCTTGACGGTATGTTTCTCCCGGGGCAAGTTGTACCTCTTTTGCTCCGATATTACTTGCCAGAAATATCACCCATGCAAATAAAACCATCGACGCGTATTTCTTCATAATTGAAGTCCTTATTATCTTGATTTGCCTTTCATCTAACTGATCCCGTTGGGTCAGGTTTCGCTGAACCTACTCAAGCAGGAAAAAACAGAGCGCTAGCGAATGGCGTCACTTCCATCGCCTTGTTCGGCTGGTTAGTCGCCTTCTTCGTCCGTCGTTTGAGGGCCAGCCTTCTCCAGTGACGGCAACACAAGTACGGGACAGGGGGCATTCACCGAAACATACTCCACAGTCGCCCGGCGTAAGGGCCAGTGACCGCTACTGCCACGGGATACCAGGATCAACAGATCGACACAGAGCTGACCCGCTAAGCCCACCAGTGTTTCACCGGGGCTACCCGCCACCACATGCAGGCTCGCGTTATGATTTAAAGGTAAATATTTGTGCACAAGCAGATCAAGCGACTCCCTAACCTCGGCCTCCTTCTGCTCCGGTGCGACGGCGGTAACGAGCGGGAAAAACTCGCCACCGCCCGGACTGTAAACGCTGGCAAGGTGAAGTTCACCGTCTTCAGGCAGCAGACCTATGGCGGTCGCCAGAGCACACTTGCCCTCACCGTCGTCTTCGGGATCAATAGCGATCAGCAGTTTCTGATACATAGTCGTTCTCCTGTTTGGTTTCAGAGGGGGCTACCACTTCAGGGAAAGCTCTTCCCTGGACCAGCTCATTCATACTGTAGCCCCTATCATCTGCGCGGAGCGCTCTGAAAAGCGCCACTGCCATAAAAATCAGAAGAAAGCAGAAGGGCAGGCCAAGGGAGGTAATCACATTTTGCAGGGCGTCGAGCCCGCCAGCCAGCAACAGGGCGGCGGCGATCACACCCTGAGCTACCGCCCAGAAGATGCGTTGGCGCACCAGAGAAGGCTGTTCATCCCGCCGGGTCATCATATCTATTACCAATGAGGCGGAATCGGATGAGGTAGTAAAGAAAATTACGATGATAATCACGCTCAGAGCTGAGGACAGGCCCGAAAGCGGGAGGGCTTCCAGGAATGCAAAAATGGCGACGGAAGGATCCTGCTGCACCTGCTCAGCGAGTGCTATCTGGCCGCTCATCTCCATCTGAATAGCCGATAATCCAAAGACTCCGAACCACACCAGGGTAAAGGCCGTCGGCGCCAGCAGGACGCCGGCGATGAACTCGCGAATGGTACGCCCCCGGGAAATCCTGGCAATGAAGATCCCAACATAGGGTGCCCAGGAAATGGTCCATGCCCAGTAAAACAGTGTCCACTGGCGTTGCCAGTCGGTGTCCTTGAAGGTTTCGGTCCAGAACGCCAACCGAGGCAACGCATTGAGATAAGTACCTAAGCTCTGGACCGTTCCCTCGGCAATGAATACGCTGGGACCCACGGTGAGAACGAACGCGAGCAATGCCATCGCCAGAACGATGTTGAGCTGGGACAGTCGGCGCACTCCCTTGTCTAGCCCTAGCGCCACCGAGGTGGCTGCGATGCTGGTAATGACTGCAATCAGTATGACCTGAACCAGTCCGGTGGAAGGCACACCAAACAGATAGTTTAGGCCACTGTTGAGCTGCAGGGTCCCGAGGCCCAGCGAAGTTGCCACACCAAACAGGGTACCCAGCACGGCAATCACATCTACTGCCCAGCCCCAGGGGCCGAACGCCCGTTCCCCGAGGATTGGATAGAACAGACTACTGATACGCATGGGCAGGTTGTGCCGATAGGAAAAGTAAGCCATAGCCAACCCCGGTACGGCAAAGATGGTCCAGGTGTGCAGGCCGAAGTGGTAAAGTGCTATGGTCATAGCATCGCTGGCCGCCTGTTCCGACCCCGGCTTCACACCATCAAAAGGCGGATTAGCGAAGTGGGAAATCGGTTCAGCCACGCCCCAGAACATCAATATTGTGCCGATGCCGGCAGCGAACAGCATGGTGAACCAGGTGAGATTGGAGTAATCGGGGCGGCTGTCGTCAGCTCCCAGGCGGATGTTGCCATAGCGGCTGAATGCCAGGCTGATCAGGAAGAACAATAGGGCGCTAACAGAGAGAATGTAGAACCAGCCGAGGTTATGAGCCACCCAGCCGGTGAGCAGCCCGAAACTGTCGGCAACGACTTTGTCAAACGGGACCGCGAGGGCAACGAAAAGCGCGGCTATACCCGCCGAGGTGAAAAATACCCCCGGTATAATCTGCAGTCCCAATCGGCGTTGTAGGCGTTCCAGCATATGTGCCTCCGTTTCTTCAGAAGACCATACGATATCACACACGCTCACTCGTTATTGGGACAGAGATCAATTGGCGCTCTTCGATTTACTCCCGATACGAGCTGCCCTTTTTATCGAGCATTCCTTTCAACTGCTCAAAGTGCGCGAATGACTGACCACGAAACTCATCCATACTTTCTGCCGTGTCCCGGGCTAATTCATGGGGTAGGACATTGAGTGGCTGCCCCGTTGAATAAGCCAGCACCAGCGTTTTACAGGCTTTTTCTAAGTAATACAGTTCTTCAAAAGCTTCGGCGACCGTCTCACCGATAACGCTGATTCCATGGTTGCCCATCATCAATGCTTTTTTACCGGCAAAGGTATTCATGATACGGCGGCCCTCATCATCAGTTATAGCATTGCCGCCGAAGTTTGTATCATAGGCGATGCGCTCGTAGAAGCGTGCGGTATTGTTATCGATCGGCAATATGCGTGGATCTTTCAGTGTTGACAACGCGGTAGCATAAGTAGAATGCACGTGCAGAATAACGCGGGCTTCTGGCAATGCCTTATGCACATTGCCATGAATACTCCAGGCAGAAACATCAGGGGCTTCGTCGGTCTGCATAATGCTGGCGTCTTCACTATCAAGCAACTGCAGGCTACTGGCAGTGACATTCGCAAAGTGCATCCAACGACGGTTCATAAGGAATTGTTTACCATCCCCGGACACCGCCGCACTGAGGTGATTAGCGACCGACTCATGCATATCCATTTCATAGATAAGCCGGAAAGCCGCCGCCAGATCAATCCGCAATTCTTGTTCTGTTTGCATGTTGTTTATCCTCAATAGGTTTCGATCGCTGGCATCTCAGCGGATGGTTGACGTTTTGCAATGACGTCAATCTGAGGGAGCTTAGCACGCAAGACATGGTAAATGTTGGCTGGCGAAAGTGCGCTTTCTCCGCTTTCATATGTTGAATCGGAATGGGGGTAGGTCTGTTTTGTATCAGATCTCTCAGTCGCGCTTGAGAAAACAGGAGAGCTCGTGGAAATTGAGATCCTGGTTACTTATGCTGTTGATGAAAGAAAACGGGCTAAAATGAGAGAGTAGGGAGTGAAAATGATAAAGATTGATCTTTCTCCCTTACTCGGGGTTTTGATTCAAAGGAGCAGCTGGAAAGATATATTATATCTGAAGCAAGGCGAGAATGGTTCTTCAATGGGGATGACATCGTAAGCGAAGTAGAGGCTATTCTTGATGGTGTACGTGTTGAGCTAGTCCTTGAACGAGGGACTGCTACTGGTTATAAATATGTAACGGGATATTCAAAGAAAAAGCAGGCAGAGTTTACCTTTGCTGCGCTGTGTTTTCCTGTCGAGTTGGTTTTGCCGATGGAAGGGAGGTATCCCGTGTTCTTAGGGAAATGCTAATAAGCACAAAATTGTGACGTGCATGGCCGCTTTATGCTGCCCGTAACTAAGCTAAAGAAACTTAATCGCAGGCTCCTTAGCCAAGGAGGATGGTTGTTTTTTGATTCAGTAGATATTTCTTAGAGGCCACGCTAGATAATTTGTGGTTGCCAGATAAAGGAAACAGATTAAGAAGTAGCGGATCTCGCCAGTCGTCATCGCGGTCGCTGACCGGTCTTGGTAGTGGGCGCTTAGCCTGCAGGGCTTTTTTTGACGTGCTTAGTGTCAGAATTTTTTACATCACGACATAAATAAAATTCAAAATTATAACTAAGTACTTGAAATTAATTTATTTTATAAATCTGGCTTATACTTTGCATTAGGTATTTCAGGAATAAAAATCGGTCACTCATCGATGCCTATCCGATCTAAAGGAAGTATTTATGACGAAATTATTAGGGATATTATTACTGTGTTCAGTGTTCTCATCGGCAAACGCGTCTCTAACATTAATGAATGCGGGTGATGAAGTACTGGATACTAACACCAATATAATCTGGATGCAGGACTTCACAACAGCGAATGGAAGGGCTGGGAGCTGGACGTCAGCAAGCAATTGGGCTGGCTCCCTGACCTATGCTGGAAATAGCACTTGGCAGCTAAGCTCTAAATCCGAATGGGAGGCATTGACCAGCGCCTATGGCGATCTGGGACCTCTCTTGGAGTTTACTAACGTGGGTGCGGGATATTACTGGACGCGCGGTACTCGCGGATATAGTACTTGGAAAATGCGGGCCGACGGTGTCAGCTCTTTGGGCGATGTACGCGGATTTGGTAACTTCGTAGCGGTACGAAGTCTGACCGCATCCGATGCCGCCACTGTGAGCGCCACGGTGCCTGTGTCCGCTACTATTTGGCTGTTTGGCTTCGGATTGGGGTTAGTCGGTTTTGTTCGCAAAGGGCGCGCTTAAGCGACGCTTTAACTAGCCAATATGGACTCAAAAGCCCCGTCTGATGCGGGGATTTTTTATATCCGGCGAACGACCAGTTTTGGCACAGTCTGGGTCGAAAACCGCCCTTCATACAACCGGAAAAAGACCGGAGTACCGTCAAGAAACCTGCTACTCAATGTAACTAAGTGATTGGCATAGCTGCTCATGTAACAAGGGCGCAGGATGATAACGTGGGATATTGAAGGATTTCGTTGGACTCCCTTGCGCACATAATCCGCACATGGAGAAAACCAGAAATAGACCGGAGGTGCTAATAAGCGCTTGGTGGAAAGTAATAAAAGGTAGTAAAAAAGAAGGGTGTAACGGCGAGAAGGTACAGAGTAGTAAATCGCAGACACAAAAAAATCGAGGCTAATAAAAGGCTCGATTTCTTAAAACATCTTATAAATCAACAAGACAAATGGTACCAGTGGCCGGACTCGAACCGGCACACCTTGCGGCAACGGATTTTGAATCCGTCGTGTCTACCAATTCCACCACACTGGCATTGGTCTTGCTTTTCGCCTTTACTGCTCAATTTATCTAAAAATCTAACCAAGTGAGCGTAAATTCTGGGCGTATTATATGCCGCTTTCGCTGTACGTCAATCCTTATGTTTTTAAAGATGCTAAAAAAAATAGTTTTACTGTACAATTCGGCGCCTCTTTAACGTATTTTTTGAAGTGATATGCAGGTAAAAGATTTTTATTTTGAGTTGCCAGAGGAGCTGATTGCCAGTTATCCGCTGGAACAGCGTTCGGCCAGCCGTTTGCTCTGTTTAGAGGGTAATTCCGGCGAGTTGGCGCATCGCCATTTTTCTGATGTGCTGGATCTGTTACACCCTGGCGATTTAGTGGTGTTTAATAATACCCGGGTAATCCCTGCGCGCTTGTTCGGTGAAAAAGCCACAGGTGGCAAGATCGAGGTGCTGGTGGAGCGGATTTTGGATCAGCATCGTGTCTTGGCGCATGTTCGGTCCAGCCGTTCGCCTAAGCCTGGCGCGCTGTTGTTTTTGGAAGGCGATACGGAAGCGACCATGGTTGCCCGGCATGATAACCTGTTTGAGCTGGAGTTTGCCGGCGACACGTCGGTGCTGGATCTGCTGGAAACACATGGCCATATGCCATTGCCGCCTTATATGAAACGCGAAGATCAGCTTGAGGATCGCGAGCGCTACCAGACGGTGTATAACTCCCAGCCCGGTGCTGTGGCCGCGCCTACGGCGGGTTTGCATTTTGATGAAGCGCTATTGGCTAAGCTGGATGAAAAAGGGATTGAAAAAGCCTTCGTGACCTTACATGTAGGCGCGGGTACTTTTCAGCCGGTTAAAGTAGAGCGTATTGAAGATCATATTATGCATGCCGAGTACATTGAGGTTGATGAGTCGGTCTGTGCAGCGGTAAAGGCGACCCGTGCCAGAGGCGGTCGGGTGGTGGCGGTGGGTACTACTAGTGTACGTTCGCTTGAAAGTGCCAGCCAAAGCGGTGAAATTCAGCCTTTCTTTGGTGATAGTTCTATCTTTATTTTTCCGGGATATGAATTTAAAAGTGTCGATGTGTTGATTACTAATTTTCATTTATCCGAGTCGACGTTGTTAATGCTGGTGAGTGCTTTTGCCGGCTATGCGCATACGATGAAGGCTTATAAGGTAGCGATTAAAGAAAGATATCGATTTTTTAGTTACGGTGATGCGATGTGTATCAGCCGTAAAACAGACATGACGGAGGCTTTGTGAGCCGTAACTGCTTTATGAAATTCGAAAAGATTGCGACCGAGGGCAAAGCTCGTCGTGGTCGTTTGACCTTTCCGCGGGGTGTTGTTGAAACCCCGGCCTTTATGCCGGTTGGTACCTACGGCACGGTGAAAGGGATGTTGCCGCGAGATGTTGAAGCTATTGGTGCCCACATGATTTTGGGTAATACCTTTCACCTGATGCTGCGTCCCGGCACTGAAATTATTCAGTTGCACGGTGATTTGCATGACTTTATGCAGTGGCAAGGTCCTATTTTGACTGACTCCGGTGGTTTTCAGGTGTTTAGTTTAGGCAAGATGCGCAAAATTACCGAGCTGGGGGTGACGTTCCAGTCGCCGGTTAATGGCTCAAAAGTGTTTATTGATCCAGAGCGGTCGATGCAGGTGCAGCGTGAATTGGGTTCTGACGTCGTCATGATTTTTGATGAATGCACTCCTTATCCGGCAACTGAGCTGGAAGCGGCAGAGTCGATGCGTTTGTCGCTGCGCTGGGCGAAACGTTCTAAAGATGCGCATGGTGATAGCCCGTCTGCGCTATTCGGCATTATTCAGGGAGGGATGTATGAAAACCTTCGTGATGAGTCGTTGGCAGGATTGACGGATATCGACTTTGATGGTTATGCGATTGGCGGTTTGTCGGTGGGCGAGCCTAAAGATGAGATGGTTAAGGTGCTGGATCATCTGGCCTATAAAATGCCGGAAGATAAGCCGCGTTATCTGATGGGTGTCGGTAAACCCGAAGACCTGGTGGAAGGGGTGCGTCGTGGTATCGATATGTTCGACTGTGTTATGCCTACGCGCAATGCCCGTAACGCGCATCTGTTTGTTTCAACAGGGGTTGTAAAACTGAGAAACGCCTCCAATAAAACAGATATACGCCCGTTGGATGAAACTTGTGATTGTTATACCTGTCAGAATTTCAGCCGCGCTTATCTGCATCATTTAGATAAGTGTAAGGAAATACTGGGATCGCAACTTAATACCATTCATAATCTGCGTTATTATCAGACATTGATGGCTGGTTTGCGTGGGGCCATTGAACAAGGTAAATTGAGCGACTTTGTGGCAGAGTTTTACAGCAGCCGGGGTATGGAAGTACCTTCGTTAGCCGAACAGTTGGCCGAATAGTTGGCCGAATAGTTGGCCGAATAGTTGGTCGAATAGTTGGTCGAAAATTAATTTTAATATCATAACGTTAGGAGTAACAATGAGCTTCTTTATTTCCTCAGCTGAAGCAGCAGATGCTGTAGGCGGAATGGACCCGGGTTTTTTCAACATTATTTTTCTGTTGGGCTTTGGTTTAATCTTCTATTTTTTCATGTGGCGTCCACAAGCTAAGCGTGCCAAAGATCATAAAGCACTGATCAATGATCTGTCTAAAGGTGATGAAGTGCTCACCGCTGGTGGTATCTTAGGTAAAGTCGTTAAGCTGAACGATAGCTATGTTGTTTTGGAAGTCTGTGAAGGTACAGAAATGACTTTCCAGAAAGTTCATGTTGCAGCTGCTTTGCCTAAAGGCACCCTGAAAAGTATCTAATACTTATGTTTGTCTGAAACGCCACTCTTCTAGTGGCGTTTTCGTTTGTATAAAGGAACGGGCACCATGCTCAACCGCTACCCTCTGTGGAAAAATCTACTTATCATCTTTATATTGCTGATTGGTGCTTTATACGCATCGCCCAATCTGTATCCTGAAGATTATGCTGTGCAGCTGTCAGGGAATCGTGACATTCATCAGGTAGATCAACCTCTGATGGATAAAGTGACCTCTGCACTAACACGCGAAGGCTTGTCTTTTAAGGCGGCTGAGCTGGTGGATAAAAGTGGCCTGATTCGTTTTGCCGATGGCGAAACGCAATTACGGGCTAAAAAGGTTATCAGTACTGTACTGGGCGAAAATTATATTGTTGCGTTGAATCTTGCGCCGACAACGCCTGAATGGCTCGAGAATATCGGCGCAGGCCCTATGAAACTAGGGTTGGATCTGCGTGGCGGTGTGCACTTCTTATTGGAAGTTGACATGGCAACGGCGGTAGCTCAGCGTCTTGATGTCTATGTTTCTGAAATTAAAGTTAAGCTGCGTGAAGATAAGTTACGCTATCGTTCGGTGGATCACCGTGAAGACGGAAGTCTGGCTGTTAAATTTGCCGATGCGGCAACACGTGATAGCGCCGCTGTGCTACTGCGTAAAGACTATAATGAATTTGTTTTTCAGACAGATGATGTTGAAAACGCTAATTTTCTAACGATTACGCTGACCGAAAGGACAACCCGCGCGATTGAAGATTATGCCATCAAACAGAATCTGACGACCCTGCGTAATCGTGTCAACGAGTTGGGTGTGGCTGAGCCTTTGGTGCAGCGTCAGGGGCGTAATCGTATTGTTGTGCAGCTACCTGGTGTGCAGGATACGGCGGCCGCTAAACGTATTATCGGTAAAACGGCTAATCTGGAATTTCGCTTAGAAGCGAAACCCGATGATAGTCGCGGATTGACCGAAACCTACGAATTCCGCAATGAGCCTGGCCGTAAAGGCGTGTTGGAAAAAGATATCATCATCACGGGCTCCAGCGTTTCTAATGCGCAGTCCACGTTTGACGAAAATGGTCAGCCACAGGTGTCCATTACGCTGGATAATAAAGGCGGCCAGTTGATGGGGCGCACCACCCGTAATGCGATTAAGCGCCGTATGGCCGTGCTGTTTGTTGAGTACAAGGCGCGTACTCTGGTTGAAACGGTTGATGGTGTGCAGGTCGAGCGACGTATTCCTTATATTGAGAAAAAAATCATCTCGCTGGCGACTATTCAGTCAGTGCTGGGTAATCAGTTCCGTATTACCGGTTTAGATGGTGCGGGGGAATCCTCCGAGCTGGCTCTTTTACTGCGAGCGGGTGCGCTAGCTGCGCCTGTCTATTTTGTGGAAGAGCGCACAGTCGGGCCTAGTCTCGGTGCAGAAAATATTCAACAGGGGGTTACCTCGGTTCAAATCGGTTTTGCGCTGGTGCTGATCTTTATGCTGGTGGTTTATCGAACCTTTGGATTGCTGGCCAATATCGCGCTGTGTGTCAATTTAGTGCTACTGGTGGCGGTCATGTCATTACTGTCGGCCACGTTAACCTTGCCCGGCATTGCGGGTATCGTTCTGACGGTGGGTATGGCGGTAGATGCCAACGTGTTGATCTTTGCGCGTATTAAGGAAGAGTTGAAAAACGGTCTTCCGCCGCAGTCTGCTATTAGTGCAGGCTTTGATCGAGCCTTTACTACCATTCTTGATGCCAATATTACGACGCTTATCGCCGCTGTTATTTTGTTTGCGATGGGTACGGGGCCGGTGAAAGGGTTTGCGATCACATTATCGGTCGGTATTCTGACGTCAATGTTTACCGCGATTCTGGTCACGCGGGCGTTGGTTAATTTAACCTATGGCGGCCGTAAGCTTAAATCGCTGTCCATCTGAGGTACATGAAGATGTCTAATCAAGTAAAAACTTACAACTTCATGGGCTTGCGAAAGTTGGCTACGATATTTTCAATAATTTTATTGTTAGTGTCGATCGGTTCGCTCGCGGTTCGTGGCCTGAATTTTGGGCTTGATTTCACCGGCGGCAGTCTGGTTGAAGTTGGCTATGAGAAAGAGGCTGATCTTAATAATATTCGTCTGCAGCTGCAAAGTGCAGGTTTTGAAGGTGCCACCGTTCAAACCTTTGGTTCTTCAAATGACATTATGATTCGTCTTGGATCTGCTCATGATCCGAAGTTGGGTGATAAAGTGCTGGCGGCGTTGCAGCAAGGTGAAACGCAGAATATTGAACTGCGTCGTAACGAATTTGTGGGGGCTCAGGTAGGTGACGAACTGCGTGAGCAGGGCGGTCTTGGCCTGTTACTGGCTCTCTTTATGATTATGCTGTACGTAGCATTTCGCTTTCAGTTGAAATTCTCGGTTGGTGCTGTTGTTGCACTAATACACGATGTTTTGATTGTTGTGGGCTTCTTCTCATTGTTTCAGTTCGAGTTTGATCTGACGGTGTTGGCCGCAATACTGGCGGTGATTGGTTATTCGTTGAACGATACTATCGTGGTGGCGGACAGGATTCGTGAAAACTTTAGAAAGTTACGTCATGAATTGCCTATGGAAATAATGAATATATCGCTAAGCCAAACATTAAGCCGAACCTTGATGACCTCCCTCACGACGTTATTAGTCCTCGTGGCGCTGGCTGTTTTTGGTGGCGAAATGATCCATGGTTTTGCGATAGCGCTCTTGGTAGGTGTGACTGTGGGTACTTATTCATCTATCTATGTGGCAGCCAATGCTCTGATTATGATGGGCATCTGTAAAGAAGATTTAATACCCCCGCCTAAAGAAGATCAGGAAGCGATCGACAACCTTCCTTAATGCGACCAAAAATAGGCCGGCATCTTGCCGGCTTATTTGTTTATACGCCATACTGTAAAAATATAGATGTTCTCTTGGAGGGGAAATACTCATGAGTAAAGATTGGACCCAGAACGACCCAGAAGCTCAGCGCGAAGCTGATAAATATCAGAACCCGGTGCCGAGCCGCGAATATATTCTTGATTTTCTGCATAGTTGGGGGGCTCCAATCAGTCATGGGCAGCTGTGTACAGAGTTAAAGGTTGCTGATGAAGATTCGGTAGAGGCGTTATCGCGTCGACTTAAAGCGATGTGTCGCGATGGTCAGTTGATGAGTAACCGCAAGAATGAGTTTGGCCTGATCAAGAAAATGGATCTGATTTCAGGACGAGTGATCGGCCATCGTGATGGCTTCGGTTTCGTAAAACCTGATGAAGAGGGTAATGATTTGTTTATCAGCCCACGTCAGATGCGTCAGGTTTTTGATGGCGATCGAGTGATCGTACAAGAGATCGGATTAGACCGCAAAGGACGTCGTGAAGGTAAAATTGTTGAGGTGCTGGAGCACTGTACTCACAAGCTGGTGGGTCGTTTTAAGGGTGCTGCAGGGTTCGGTCATCTGCGTCCGGAGAATCAGCGTATTACCCAGCAGGTGATGGTCATTGCTGATCCGGAAAATACCTTAGTGTACGAAGATGATCAGTTGGTTGTCGTCGAACTCACTCAGCAACCCGGTAAACGTAATATGCCGCAGGGGCGGGTCATCGAAGTACTTGGCGATCACATGGCGGCAGGTATGGAGATTAAGGTCGCCATTTATAATTACGATATTCCTGATGAATGGCCGGCTGCTGTTCATGAGCAGATTGGCGATTTAACGCCTGAAGTAGAAGAGTCAGCGAAGCTTAATCGTATTGATTTACGGCACCTGCCTTTTGTTACCATCGATGGTGAAGATGCCAGAGATTTCGATGATGCTGTGTATGCGGAAGAGCAAGCCGGTGGTGGCTGGCGTTTGTGGGTCGCGATTGCCGATGTGTCCTGGTACGTAAGGGCTGGAACACCGCTTGACCAAGAAGCGCATAAGCGCGGTAACTCGGTTTACTTTCCTGAGTTTGTGGTGCCTATGTTGCCAGAACTGTTGTCGAATGGCTTGTGCTCGCTGAACCCCAATACTGACCGCTTGGCGATGGTCTGTGAAATGACAGTCAGTGCTGCCGGAGAGCTATCCGGTTATCAGTTTTTCGAGGCGATCATTAACTCACAGGCACGTCTGACATACACCAAAGTGGGTGCGATGTTGATGAAGCCTGTTTCGGATGACGGCGTTGCCCTGCGAAGTGAGTACTCACATGTGGTTGCTCATTTGGAACATTTATATTCCCTCTATTTTGCGCTAAGAAGCTCACGGGAAAAGAGGGGGGCAATCGATTTTGATACAACAGAAAGCCGTATCATTTTTGGTGAAAATAGAAAAATTGATCAAATTGTACCCGTGGTACGTAACGATGCACATAAGCTAATTGAAGAATGTATGTTGTGTGCCAATGTGGCGACCGCTCGCTTTCTTAGCAGTGCTGATATTCCGACGCTCTATCGTGTTCATGATGGTCCGAAGGTCGGGCGTTTAGAAAGCCTGAGGGCTTATTTGGGTGAGCTTGGGCTTAATCTTGGAGGTGGTGATGAGCCAGAGCCATCAGATTATCAACAGTTGGCTGAATGGATCGAGGATCGTCCTGATCGCCATGTGATACAAACGATGATGCTTCGCTCAATGTCTCAGGCCGTCTACAGCCCGGAAAATCACGGGCATTTTGGGCTGGCCTATCCGGCGTATACACATTTCACATCACCTATTCGACGTTACCCGGATCTTTTGGTGCATCGCGCTATCCGTTCCTTGATTCATTCGGATTCGCAGGCGTCTACGATTCGTCGCCCAGAAGGCTTTACACTTAATCCTGATTTTAGTTACCGCTATACCATCGAGCAAGTGTTGCAGCTAGGTGAGCATTGTTCCATGACTGAGAGACGCGCAGATGATGCCACGCGTGATGTTGTGGCCTGGCTGAAATGCGAATTTATGCAGGATCAGGTTGGGCATGACTACGATGGTGTCGTAGCGGCAGTCACTGGTTTTGGGCTGTTTATTGAATTGGAATCGGTCTTTATTGAAGGGCTGCTTCATATTACCGGTTTGCCGAGTGACTACTACCACTTTGATGCTGCTAAACAGCGCCTTGTAGGAGAGCGTACCCGTAAGGTTTTCAAGCTTGGTGATCGTTTAAGTGTGCGGGTAGCCCGAGTAGATCTTGATGATCGTAAAATTGATTTCGAGCTGGTTGAGGTGCTGAGTAGCGGTCGTGAAGTTAAAGCGAAAGTCAGCCAACGTCAGTTGCTGGCAGAGGGAAAGATTGGTGCGGGTGTCGAAAAAGGTGCTGCTGAGCGTACCGATGCTAAGCCCAGGGCACGTAAAGGCCGTGGTCAGTCGAAAGCGCAAGCCGGGCATCAGGGTTCGGTGCATAAGAAAGCGCCGCTATCTGCTGCTGAAAGAGAGGTAGCCGCTGTTTCAAAGGGTGCTGATGGTAAAAGCAAAAAAGCTAAGAAGCGTCGCAGAAAGAGTAAAAATCCTGCCGCAGCGAATAAGCCAAAGTAAGAGAGTGATGACAGGCGGATATCCTTTGCGATCATCCGCCTAACATCAATTGCAATGATAGTTAGCTAAGCTCAACTGAACGGAAAAACCTGATGAAAGAGATTATCCTGCTGACCATCTCCGGTGAAGATAAACCGGGAGTGACGTCGACTATAACGTCAATTCTGGCTGGCTTTCAGGTCAATATCCTGGATATTGGCCAAGCTGTTATTCATAACACCCTGTCGCTGGGTATCCTGATAGAAGTGCCTCAGGTCTCTGAGTCATCACCTATATTGCGTGATTTGTTGTTTAAAACACATGCCATGGATATGAAAGTTCGTTTTCAGCCCATTGGTGAAGATGAATACGAGCAGTGGGTCGCGGGTCAGGGAAAACCACGCCATATTATTACCTTGCTGGCGCGTAAAATTACCGCTGAGCATATTGCGGCGGTGGCTGAGATCGCAGCACGCCATGATTTGAATATTGATAAGATTACGCGCTTGTCCGGAAGGTTGTCTTTACAAGAGGAGATCCAGCCGCATACAAAAGCGTGTGTCGAGTTTTCGGTACGAGGCGCTTTTGCTGATACTTCCCTGTTACAGGAAGAGTTTCTGCGTGCCGCCAACGATCTTGATGTTGATATTGCCTTCCAGGAAGATAATATTTTCCGGAGAACACGGCGCCTGGTGGTCTTTGATATGGATTCCACGTTGATTGAGGCTGAAGTAATAGATGAGTTAGCCAAAGAAGCGGGCGTTGGTGAGCAAGTGGCGGCCATTACCGAAGCGGCCATGCGCGGAGAACTGGATTTTAACGAAAGCTTCCGGCGTCGGGTGGCATTGCTGAAAGGACTGGATGCCAGTGTTCTGGAATCGGTTGCGCAGCGTTTACCCTTGACCGAAGGAGCAGAGAATCTGGTGTCTAATCTGAAAGCATTAGGTTTTAAAACGGCAATTCTCTCTGGAGGCTTTACCTATTTCGCTGAAAAATTACAGAAACAGCTGGGCTTTGATTATGTGTATGCAAATCAGCTAGACATCTGCGAGGGTGTTGTCACGGGTGAAGTGGTAGGCGATATTGTTAATGGTAATCGTAAGGCTGAGCTGCTTAGAGAAATAGCGGAACGTGAAGGAGTGCGTCTTGAGCAAACCATAGCAGTGGGTGACGGCGCGAACGATTTGCCGATGTTATCTATTGCCGGATTAGGGATTGCCTTCAGAGCCAAGCCTTTGGTGCGACAGAGCGCTAAGCAAGCTATATCGACATTAGGGCTTGACGGTATCCTGTATCTTATCGGCTTTAGAGATAGGGACTCTATCCTTTAAAAATATGCATTTGTGTCAGATGGGCAAATTGGATAAAAAGAATTAGATAAAAATGCCAGCCAGGTCTCCCTGGCTGGCATTTTTATTGGTTGTCGAAAAAATCGTAATCCATTTTTTCTCTGGGCGGCTGTAGATAATAGCCTTGTATCAGTCCAATCCCCGATTTCCATAAACGGCTCATGACTTTCGTGTCTTCGACCAGAGGAGCGATGGTTATTTTGCCTTGTGATTTTAATTCTTCAGCCATCTCTTCAAACGAAACATCCAGCGCGTGCGCGCTGCCTAGTTCCTGAACAAAAGATCCATCCAATTTTACGTAGTCAGCGCCTATTTTACGAAGGATGTGGTTGGCGTTATTTGAGCAGCCGTAATGTTTGATACAAATCAGGCAATGTAGTTTTTTCAGGCCTTCAGCAAATGCCCGGGCATCTGCAAGGTTGCTGGCGCAGTCGCTTTCGCTGATCTGGAATACCAGATGATCGGCGGGTATACGGAATTTTCTTAATTGCTCAGAGAGCAAAGAAAGGATGTCCGGATCCCTCCATGTTTGTTTGGTTACACTGATAAACAGCCGATGTTTGCAGCTTTTTTTAAGCTCATCGTGCAGGTGGCGAATACTGTCAAGAATAACCCAGCGATCCATGATAACGCCCAACTCTGCAGATTCCATAGTCTCTAAAAATAGAGACGGAAGGAGCTCCTTTCTATTGGCGTCCAGGAGTCTTAGTAGCGCCTCATAGTGGTTGATTGTACTGTTGTAAGACAATGGAACGATCGGTTGAAATAATAATTTGAATTGTTGTTGTTCTATTGCGCTCCTCAGAGATTGAAGTGCTTCGCTATCAGCCTGCTCAGAAGGGGGGCTGTCAGGCGTATAAAATAAGACGCCATCTTTATGTTTGGATCGAACAGTATCTGCGGCTGTTTTCGCACGCGCTATCAGCTCAGGCGTTCCTGGTGATGTATCTGTGATAGTAGTAATACCGATAGAGCAGGTGATGTTGATATGTAGACTGTTCACAGTCGACGTATGCTTCGTAATCGCTTTACAGAGGTCCTCAGCAACGCTAACAGCCATCTCTGGACGTGGGTCTTGAAAAATAACTGCAAAGCAGTCATCGGAGAGTCTGCCCTTGGTGTGTACCGGATTTATCTGTGCTTTCAGAATGTCCGTTAAATCTCGTACTATATGGTCACAACTATCATTGCCATATTCAGAACGAATCTGTGTAAAGTTGTTCAGGCTGAGGTAAAAGAGATGACAGTCATTCCCTCCAGGCAGGGCTGCTTGGATCGTTGCGTCTAGTCGACGTTGTAAAAGTTCTGAGTTATACAGCCCGGTAATAGGGTCGTGTTCAGTAAATGAGTTTTTCGTTTGATGTTGATTTCCCGGCCGCACAATGACTTGTACGCAGGATTTTCTGTTTATGCGTGTCTCTTTAAGTTCAATCTGGGCTTTAAAGTTGGAGTCGTCTGCGCGACGACCTGTTAGCTGAAAAATCAGCTCTGTCAGGTTTTTTTCAGCGAAGTGGCGAACCTGCTCGTAGAGTTCGTTCGTGTCTTGTTGGGTGACAAATTGGTCAATTGATTTGCCTTCCAGCTTTTCAGCGTCGTCATAACCAAAGAGCATAGCAAAGGCGTTATTAGCCAGTAGCAAGCGTTCCGCATCAAAGTAGGCAATAGCGAGTGTTGAGCACTCCATTAGCAAGTGGCCCCGCTTTTCTGCTTCTGTTAACAGCGACTCCGCTTGTCGCATGCGTCTGCGATTCTCAAGATGCTCAAGCTCTCGGCGAATAGTGGCCAGCAGTAGTTCTTTTTCCTCCACAGGAACAACAGCCTGCATATTGGCTTTGAAGCCCTGTAGTAAAATGTGGCTGTTTGCGTGAGGTACTAATTGAATAACAGGAATGTCTTTGTCGAGGCGCTTTAAGTGATGCATAGCCTGTTTAATGGCGAAGTCTTCATGTTCGGATGCGCAGATGATCACATCCCAGGAGCGTTCGCTGAGGGCTTCTGAAAACTCACTTTCAGTGTTGAGTTGTCTACCGCGAGGTGCAAATCTGGCGCCACGCAATAAAGAAATAATGGGGCCTGATTCTTCTGCTCGTAGACCTAAAAAAAGTATGTATACATTTTTGCGGAGTCTTTGACGGCGTTGATTGGATAGGCGCTGTAAAAGTGCGTCTGAAGTGGTTATCGCTTCCTTCATTTAAAAAATCCCTTATCAGCAAAAGCCGGTGATGCGATAAAACAATTATTTAAAGTCTAGCTGCTTTGTGGGGGTTTGTCAGAAAAAAGGAGGGAGTTGGTAGGGGTAGCAGGATTTGAACCTACGCATGCTGGAATCAGAATCCAGTGCCTTACCGCTTGGCGATACCCCTGTAGAAGGATGTGAATTGCTCAATTGTACAAAATTAAGAATTCAAAAGAGATGGTAGGGGTAGCAGGATTTGAACCTACGCATGACGGGATCAAAACCCGTTGCCTTACCGCTTGGCTATACCCCTATCTCTACGAATGGTGGCGATGGCGGGATTTGAACCTGCGACCCACGCATTATGAATGCGTTGCTCTAACCAACTGAGCTACATCGCCGTAGTCATTCGTGGCGCGCATTATTCTCTTTTTTTAAAATTGTGTCAACAGGTAAAAGCTTAAAAATTAAAATAGCGTTGATTTATATGAAAAAGCCGGCAATAAAGCCGGCTTTGATGTCTGTCATATAATGTGCTGCTATACGTTAAATCGAAAGTGTACTACGTCGCCATCGCTCAGTACGTAGTCTTTACCTTCGAGGCGCCACTTTCCAGCGTCTTTTGCACCTTGTTCGCCTTTGAACTGGATGAAGTCTTCATAGCGGATAACTTCTGCGCGAATAAAGCCTTTTTCAAAGTCAGTATGAATCACACCCGCCGCCTGAGGCGCTGTTGCGCCGATAGGGATGGTCCAGGCACGCACTTCTTTGACGCCCGCCGTGAAGTAGGTTTGGAGGCCTAGTAGCTCATACCCGGCGCGTATCAGGCGATCTAGCCCTGGTTCTTCCATGCCGATATCTTGCAGGAACTCGTTTTTCTCATCGTCATCGAGTTCAGCAATTTCAGCTTCGAGTTTATTGCAGATAGCAACAACCTGAGCGCCTTCAGCGGTAGCGAATTCGATGACCTTGTTCAGATGAGGATTGTCTTCAAAACCATCTTCATCCACATTGGCGATATACATCATGGGTTTGATGCTGATCAAATGGAAGGCTTTGATTATTTTTAGTTCTTCAGGGCTAAAGTCAAGTTCGCGTGCAGAAAGACCTTCTTCGAGATGAGGTTTAAGGCGTTCCAGTAGTTCTTTAGCCTTAATAGAGTCTTTGTCGCCGCCCTTGGCTTGTTTCTGGACTTTAAATAATTGCTTCTCGACAGAATCCAGATCGGCTAATGCCAGTTCCATATTGATGATTTCAATATCAGCAATAGGATCGATCTTGTTGGCAACATGTATGACATTGTCATTATCAAAGCAGCGTACCACGTGTGCAATCGCATCGGTTTCACGGATGTTGGCAAGAAATTTATTACCGAGTCCTTCGCCTTTTGACGCACCTGCCACTAAGCCTGCAATATCCACGAAGTCCATTGTTGTCGGCAGGATTCGTTCGGGCTTAACGATCTCTGCGAGATGGTCAAGACGAGTGTCTGGCATAGGAACAACACCCGAATTGGGTTCTATTGTGCAGAAAGGGAAGTTAGCTGCATCTATGCCTGCTTTGGTGAGTGCGTTAAAAAGTGTTGATTTGCCTACGTTTGGCAGGCCAACGATTCCGCATTTAAAACCCATAATTTATTACCTTTCGTTAGCCTTTAAAGCTGTGGAGTTTATTCATTGCTTTGGCCCACTCGCCACAGACTGCATCAGGAAGATAGTGGATGGCTTCTTCAATGGCTGTCTGGGTTTTGTCTCGATCGCTGGCGGAGGCTTTACTTAATACATAGTCAGCGACTACGCTTGCATGGCCCGGATGCCCGATGCCGAGGCGTAGTCTATAAAAATTCTTATTATTCCCCAGCTTGCTGATAATGTCTCGCAGGCCGTTGTGTCCGCCATGTCCGCCGCCTTTTTTTAAGCGCGCAATGCCGGGAGGTAGATCGAGTTCATCATGAACAACAAGAATGCTTTCTGGAGGAATTTTATAGAAGTTGGAAAGTGCTGCTACTGATTGGCCGCTCAAATTCATGAATGTTGTCGGTATCAGTAAATGTACAGTCTGGTTGTTCAAACTGGTTTTGCCATATAACCCGAAAAATTTTCGATCGGGTTGCAGGGAAATGAGTTGTCGAGCAGCAAGCTGCTCGACAAACTCTGCCCCGACATTATGACGGGTCTTAGCGTATTGATTGCCTGGATTTCCCAGGCCGACAATGAGCTGAATCGGGTCTTTCATGTCGGAACTAGCGTCCTAAAACGTTTTTCTGCTTATTTAGCGCTACGTGGAGAATAGACATAACCGATACTTTGATTATGCTTTTCACCGCGACGCAGAGCAACAATTTCAATGCCTTCTGGCAGCACAATATCAGACATATGAAGCGTCTGGCCACCTTCAACTTCAGACATGTCAACAGTCAGTGTTTCAGGCAGGCTGGCTGGCAAACATAGAATCTCAACAGAGTTGCTTTCAACTGCAAATTTACCAGATTCTTTAGAAGCTGTTGATTGCTCAAAGTTTGCAAAGTGAAGAGGAACGATGATTTTAATTTTGCTTGTTTCGATAACGCGCTGGAAATCAACATGCAGAATCGCTGGCTTAGCAGGGTGACGCTGTAAATCTTTGATGATAACCAATTCTTCTTTACCGTCAATTTTAAGGGTAAGGATAGAAGAGAAAAAAGAGTCATCAGTGATCAATTTGGCCAGATCTTTGTTAACCATAGAAATGGAAACAGGTGTTTCACCACCGTAAACCACACCAGGTACCAGGCCTGTGAGACGCAGGCGGCGGCTCGCACCTTTCCCCTGATCATCACGAGCAATAGCTTCAACTACAAATTTAGACATTTTATTACCTATTTAGTAAAAATCCCCAAAACCACGCGACCAAGGTTTTGAAGTGATTTTAAATAGCTCTTTATAGAGCTTCGTGTTGCCCGGTAGCGGGCTTCTTTCAGGCCGTGTTTCGTATGAGCAGTTTCGTTAATAAAAGCTTAGTTATTAACGGTTTCGCTATTAACGGAACATGGCACTGATTGATTCTTCATTGCAGACACGTCGAACAGCTTCAGCTAGCAAAGGTGCCAGTGTTAGCTGGCGAATCTTAGTGCAGTTCTGCGCGTCTTTAGTCAGAGGAATGGTGTCAGTAACCACCAGTTCATCCAGCATAGAATTATTAATGTTGTTGATTGCCGGGCCAGACAGTACAGCGTGAGTGGCGTAAGCAACGACACGTGCAGCGCCATTTTCTTTCAATGCTTGTGCCGCTTTGCACAAAGTGCCAGCCGTGTCACACATGTCATCAACCAGAATACAGGTGCGGTTTTTAACATCACCGATAATATTCATGACTTGTGCTTCGTTGGCGCGTTCACGACGTTTGTCGATAATCGCCAGGTCACAATCAAGTTGTTTTGCTACAGCGCGGGCACGTACTACGCCGCCAACATCGGGAGAAACAACCATCGGGTTTTCGTAATGCTGATCAATGATGTCATCAAGCAGTACGGGGGAACCGTATACGTTGTCTACCGGTACGGAGAAAAACCCCTGTATCTGGTCAGCGTGTAGGTCAACCGTTAAAACGCGATCGACGCCAATCGTTGTCATCATATCGGCAACCACTTTGGCGGTGATGGCAACACGTGCAGAACGTGGACGACGATCCTGTCGGGCGTAGCCAAAATAAGGAACAACTGCGGTAATACGCGCAGCTGATGCGCGACGTAAGGCATCAGCCAGGACAATCAATTCCATGAGGTTGTCATTGGTCGGTGCGCAGGTAGATTGGATAATAAAAACATCTCTACCGCGGACGTTTTCCTGAATTTCGACACTGACTTCACCATCGCTAAAACGAGCAACGTGTGCTTTACCCATCGGTATGTCGAGACGTTCGACAACTTTAAGCGCGAGCGCCGGGTTTGCATTGCCAGTGAAAACCATCATTTCAGACATGGTGAGCACCTTTGTGGACTGTTCGTCGTTGGAATTCATTATTGAGTGGGAATTCTTCATTGCAATTGGTTGGGGTGGCAGGATTCGAACCTACGGATGCTGGAATCAGAATCCAGTGCCTTACCACTTGGCGACACCCCAGTATGTTCTCTGAAGGCTATTCCCCTCAAAAAGAGTGCGCTATTCTCTTAAAAACAGCCGTAACGGTCAAGTTAAATTGAAAATGGTATGCTTTTTAATCAATTTTTCGCCAGCTATTGATAATAAATGTCAGCTTTAACGCTTCTCTCGTTAGCGTTAGCTTTCCTGGCAGGGTGGTGCTATCTGTTTCGATGTAATTCTGATATTCAATTTCCCAGCCTTGCTGAGTCAGTTTGGCTAAGAGGTTGTCAGAAAGTACAGTTTCATAAGGTGAGTTGGGCGAAGGGATACCTTTGATCCAAAACTGGGCCTCTTTTACGGGTAGTTGCCAGCCTAATCGTAGTTCTAATAACTCTTCTGGCGAACCTGCTGCCAGAGGTTGCTCTCCCGGTATTTCCAGCGTGGCGTAATGCTGATCACCACTAATAGTTGCTCCGCCTTGGCCGAGAGGTCCTTTTAAGCTGATATCATAAGCTTGTTGATCTTGCTTCCATGTCAACGCGGCTGATTGCGAGTCCTCGGCGGTACGAATGCCTATTTTTCCGGTGGCGACCCAGCGCTCTATTTTAGTCACATTTGCTTGATGTTCTTGCCAGCTCTCAATAATGGGTGCAGGTTTCTCTATTGATGGCGAAAGACTACAGCCTGAAATAATAAGCGAGAATGTTAGTAGCAGGATTAACTTTTTCATGGTTGTCCGTTGATTTATTTTTGAGCGTTTATGACGTTTTGCGCAGTCGTTACATGTGGGTTATCGGGAAATTTAGAAGATATTTCTGCGAAAATTTCCTGGGCTTTATCTCTTTTATTTAAAGTGATTAAAACACTAATAAGATGGCTGCCGACCTCTGCATCCGGATAAATTTCATACGCTTTTTTCAAAAAATTCAGCGCTTCTTCATGCCGTTGTAACTTAAATAAAACCCAGCCTATAGAGTCCATGATGGCCGGGTCCTCTGGCTTTATCTGAATCGCTTTGTTAAGTAGCGCGTAGGCCTCATCATAACGTTGGGTATATAGAGATAATGTGTAGCCAAGAGCGTTAAGCGCCATGGCGTTATCAGGATCTTTTTTCAGAATGAAACGAAAGTCTTCTTCAGACTGCGAAAAGTCCTCAGGTGGACGCAGCATTGCCCGGGAATAACGAAGCGGCAGGTTATCAGGGTAGGTTGCTAGTCCTTCGCTGATGCGTCGAATAGCGCTCTGCGTTAAGTTTGAGCTTCTGAGCCAGTCTGCATGCAGGTTCACCAGATCAGGGCCGAGTTCCGGGTGATCTACTATCGCCTGGTCCAGGATGCCGGCAATTCTCTGCTCGTTGGTTGCACCGTTCAATAAGGCGATCGATCTTGTATACGATTGCAATATATTGCTGCCGCTATTGACCTGTAGGTAATGCTCTATAGCTTGTTCTGGTTGGTTGCTCTGTTCTGCTATCAGGCCTAAGTAAAAATACAAAGCGCTGTCTCCGGTGCGCTTAAGAAGCGTTTGAAGCATTGCCTTGCTGTCGTCCAGGCGATTAAAGTCCAGGGCAAGCAGCGCAAGATACAGGTGCAGTTGGTCGTCTTCGCTGAAATCAGAGATGAGCTTATAACTTTCCTGTGTGGCGCTTTTGGACTTGTCCGCTTTATAGAGCGTTTGGATTTTGATAAGTATTAATTGTTTGTTCTCAGGATTATTTTTAAGCCAGGAGGACGTTATTTTGAGAGCGTCATTGTAGCGCCCCATCTCTTTCAGTAGATCTGCCTTTTGGAGCACTGCTATTTCTGCATCAGGATTGAATCTGATTGCTTTTGAAAAGCTCTTTAGTGCAGCTTCTGGATTGGCCTGATGGCGTTCAAAAATCCCACGGGTTAACCAAAGATCAGCGTATCTAGGTGAGATTTTTAGTTGCTGAATTAGCATCTCCAGATACATCTGTGTTGCATCAGGTGGAATTTTTCCCGCGCTGGCATTCAATAACGCTAATATTTGATGATTTTCCGTAGAAAACGTTTTTTTAACGAAAGGCAGCGCTGCTTTAAACTCTTTTCTATGAATCAGAAGTCCCGCCAGTAATGCCTGAGGCTCGTTGCTTGCCGGTTCGTACTGAATCCAGATGCGTGCCGCTTTCTCGAGGGCATCAGGGTTTTCGGTGAATTGAGCAATGCGTGCTGCGCGTCTGATAATGCCAGGGTCGCCCGTCAGTTCTGCTTGTTTGAGGTACTTCTCAAGAGATACGTCGTACTGTTGTTGATGTCCTGCCAGTTCTGCAATTAACAGATCGTAAAGTGATTCCCCGTTTAATTCGCCCGCCACATACGTGCTATCCCATGCAGGAGCGAGAGCCACTGTTTCTTTGGAAACCAACGATGTAGCACATCCTGTCAGTATTCCTGTACTAACAATCAAGCAAAGTAATTTTTTTAGCACAATATATGATCGATCCAAGGTTGATGTCACGCGAGCAGTTGTCATTATTATTACCACTGATGTCACTACTATTACCAGTATAAGTGAATATTGATAGGGCTTGTCAGCGCTAAAGCATACTCAGATTAGTGTAATACAGCCGTAATAGGTTCCATTTAATACACTTTCAATCTCTGGTAGTTTTATGTTTTGCATTAAACGGGTGTATCATTGCCCGCTTGTTTAGTCGTTTGGTGTAGTTAATCGTTCCATGTCTCTTCTCGCTTTAGGCATTAATCATAAAACGGCTTCTGTTTCCGTTCGCGAACGGGTGGCATTTAGTCCGGATAAATTAGGGGATGCTCTTAAGCAGGCCCATGGTTTCGCACAGCTAAAAGAAATTGCCATTCTGTCAACCTGTAACCGTACGGAGCTCTACTGCTCCACCGATCTGCCGGGGACGCGCGCCGTGCTTGAGTGGCTTGGGGAGTATCATGGCCTTGAGTTAAGTGAGTTGGAAGCCTGTTCCTATGCGTATTGGGATGAGTCAGCGGCGAAGCATATGATGCGCGTCGCCAGTGGGCTCGATTCATTAGTGTTGGGCGAGCCTCAGATTCTCGGGCAGCTTAAGTCCGCGTATTCAGTCTCGCAGGAATGTGGTTTTGTCGGGGCTGAGTTAGGGCGCTTATTTCAACAGACCTTCTCCGTTGCTAAAAAAGTCCGTACGGATACGGCTATCGGTGAAAACCCAGTGTCAGTGGCGTACGCTGCCGTTAATTTAGCACAGCATATATTTTCTGATCTTAAAGACAGTCGCGCGCTGTTGATTGGTGCGGGTGAGACCATTGAACTGGTTGCTCAGCATTTGGTAAACGCGGGTGTAAGCGATATTACCGTGGCTAACCGGACATTAAGCCGTGCTTTACACTTGGCTGAAACGTTCAATGGTAAGGCTATCATCTTGGGTGATATTCCTGATGCATTGGCCCGAGCAGATATTATTATTTCTTCAACAGCGAGCCAGCTGCCTATTCTTGGTAAAGGTGCTGTCGAAAATGCATTGAAAAAACGCAAACATCGTCCTATTTTTATGGTTGATATTGCCGTCCCCCGGGATATTGAACCGCAAGTTGCTGATTTGGATGATGTGTATTTATATACGGTTGATGATTTGCGTGAAGTGATTGAAGAAAACCAGCGCAGTCGACAGAGCGCAGCAAAAGAAGCTGAAGCTATTATAGAAGTCGGAGCGCATGATTTTATGCGCCGGTTACGCTCATTAGATGCCGTTGATACTGTCACTCAGTTACGTGGGCATTATGAGTCGCTAAGGGATAAGGAGGTTGAAGCCGCCTTGAAACAGCTTAGAAAAGGTACAGATCCAGAAGAAGTGCTTACCCAGATGGCACGACGTTTAACTAATAAAGTACTTCACCACCCCACAATTCAACTTAGAAAAGCGAGCGCCGAAGGTCAATCTGACGTCGTTACTATGGCGCAAACACTTTTCCAGTTGTCTGATTCGGACGAAAATTGATACATGAAAGAGTCTATTCAAGCCAAGCTGGATAAGCTGGCAGATCGCTTTGAAGAATTGTCCGCACTGTTAAGTGATGCGGGTGTTATTTCAGATCAAAACAAATTTCGGGATTATTCTAAAGAGTATTCTGAACTGGAACCTGTGGTTCAGGCATATGCTGCTTATCAGCAGGCAGTGAGTGATGTTGACGAAGCGCAGCTGATGATGCAAGACAGCGATCCGGATATGCGTGAGATGGCCAAAGATGAGTGGTTGGATGCTCAGGCGCGTATCGTTACGCTTGAAGAAGAGCTTCAGGTGCATCTGTTACCTAAAGATCCTAATGATGGTAGTAACGTTTTTCTTGAGATTCGTGCTGGTACCGGTGGCGATGAAGCGGCTATTTTCTCGGGAAATCTTTTCAGAATGTACTCTAAGTTTGCGGAAGTGCAGGGTTGGCGTATTGAAGTGGTCAGTA
The DNA here is from genome assembly GCF_001305295.1 of Neptunomonas antarctica. Lineage (GTDB taxonomy): Bacteria > Pseudomonadota > Gammaproteobacteria > Pseudomonadales > Balneatricaceae > Neptunomonas > Neptunomonas antarctica. Next base: position 122,607 of record NZ_LJSI01000035.1, on the reverse strand, counting down.
GTAATGAAGGCGACCACGGTGGCTATAAAGAGCTGGTTGCCCGCATCGTTGGTCAGGATGTCTACTCGCGTATGAAATTTGAATCAGGTGCGCATCGCGTACAGCGTGTGCCTGAAACTGAATCACAGGGCCGTATTCATACTTCGGCTTGCACCGTGGCCGTCATGCCGGAACTGGATGATGTTGAAAAAATCCAGATTAACAAATCTGACTTGCGGGTTGATACCTATCGTGCCTCAGGTGCGGGTGGGCAGCATATCAACAAAACAGACTCAGCTATCCGTTTGACGCATATACCGACGGGGGTGGTTGTCGAGTGTCAGGAAGAACGCTCGCAACATAAGAACCGTGCAAAAGCGATGGCATTGCTGGCGTCACGGCTGCAAGCGGCCGAGTTGGAAAAGCATGAGGCAGAACAAGCAACGACCCGTAAGAGTCTGGTGGGTAGTGGCGATCGATCGGAACGTATCCGTACCTATAATTATCCACAGGGGCGAGTGACTGATCATCGCATTAACCTGACGCTTTACAAGCTGGATGAGATCATGGAAGGCAAGCTCGAAGAAGTGATTAATCCGCTGATGCATGAATATCAGGCAGAGCTGTTAGGCGCTTTGTCAGAATAACCGGAGAGTAGAGTATGCGAATTGCTGAGGTGCTGAAGTTAGCGCAAAGGCTTGAGGACGTTAGTGATTCGCCACGCTTGGATACCGAGCTGTTTTTATGCCATGTATTGGAAAAACCCTCCAGTTACCTAATGACCTGGCCTGAAAAAGAGCTAACCGAAGCGAAAGTACAGCGCTTTTATCAATGTCTCGAACGTCGCCAAAGAGGTGAGCCGGTCGCTTACATTCTGGGAATGCAGGCATTCTGGACGCTGGATCTTGAGGTATCTGCGGATACGCTGATTCCTCGCGCCGACACTGAAGTGCTGGTAGAAACGGCATTAAACCTCCTTCCGAATATCCCATTACGCGTGGCTGATTTAGGCACGGGAACCGGTGCTATTGCCTTGGCGCTGGCGAGCGAGCGATCTGCCTGGGATGTCTGGGGCTGTGATCGTATTATTGGTGCTGTTGAGCTCGCTAAGCGCAATCAAACCAGACTCGGTTTAGCTCATGTGACGTTCGTGCAGGGCAGTTGGCTGGAACCGCTTGAAGGCCGTTTTGATATGATTGTTAGTAATCCTCCTTATATTGATCAGGCAGATGAACATCTGCAGCAAGGTGATGTTCGCTTTGAACCGCTCAGTGCTTTAGTTGCTGGCGAGGATGGCTTATCTGATATCCGGCATATTATTACCGCATCATGTCAGTATCTGGCGGAGGGCGGCTGGTTATTGTTCGAGCACGGTTATCAACAGGCAACAGCGGTAAGGTCTCTCTTCTCAGAAGAAGGTTATAGCGACGTGGTTACCTACCAGGATTATGCCGGAAACGACCGGGTAACGTTAGGATGTTGGAGAAATAGCAATGCTGACTGATGAACAACTACTGCGCTACAGTCGCCAGATTATGCTCACGGATGTGGATATTGATGGTCAGGAGCGCTGGTTAGGCGCTAAGGTTCTTATTTTAGGATTAGGAGGCTTGGGGAGTCCTGTTGGACTTTATCTGGCCGCCGCTGGTATCGGTGAATTAGTGCTAGTGGACGATGATCAGGTAGACCTGTCCAACTTGCAGCGTCAGATTGTACATACCACCGCACGTATCGGCATGAATAAAGTCGATTCGGCGGCACAGATGTTACGCGACATTAATCCCGATATCAGGATCGTGACGCGGGCTGAGCGGTTGGATGAAGAAACATTACAGGCGCTGGTTGCTGACGTTGATCTGGTGCTCGATTGTACCGATAACTTTTCTACGCGCTTTGCGGTTAACCGGGCATGTGTGGCCCATAAAAAACCTTTAGTGTCGGGTGCTGCCATTCGTATGGAAGGTCAGATTGCCGTGTTCCAGCCAGGCGTTGAAGGGAGTCCCTGTTACCAATGTTTGTACAAAGAAGGAGAAGATGAAACCCTGACCTGTTCTGAATCAGGCGTGCTCTCGCCTCTGGTCGGTATCATTGGATCGATGCAGGCATTGGAAGCGCTCAAAGTACTGGCTGATATTGGTACTACGCTCACGGGCCGTCTGTTGCTGCTGGATGCAAAACATATGGAATGGCGTTCGCTTAAACTAAAGCAAGACCCTGCGTGCCCTGTCTGTGGAGATAAGGAGGCTTTCTGTGATTGAACCTTATATGAATGAGAGCCGTATCAATGAGATAGAAACAGTTAAGCGCATACTTGAAAATAGTCGGGTTATTGCATTAGTCGGTGCCAGCCCCAAACCAGAGCGTGCCAGTTACCGGGTGATGGCTTTTTTATTGAGTCAGGGATATCAGGTTATCCCTGTTAATCCGATTAAGGCAGGCCAGTCAATTCTGGATCAAACGATTGTAGCGTCCCTACATGAGATCAATGAGTCAGTTGATTTGGTGGATATATTCCGTAACTCTGAAGCGGCGGGGGAGGTTGTGGATGAGGCAATTAGCATTGGCGCCCGCGCTGTTTGGATGCAGCTGGGTGTGATTAATCAGTCGGCAGCTCAGCGTGCTGTAGCGGCAGGGTTAGATGTGGTGATGGACCGCTGCCCTGCTATTGAAATTCGACGGCTTGGGATACGCTCCGCTTAAACGGTTAGCTTGTCAGTTCTCCGCACAGCGATGTTGCCATCAACGCTTTCACGCGGGATATATCTGTTTGTGTTGCTAATAAGAAAATCAGTTTAGTAAAAGCCGCTTCAACCGTCATGTCTGACCCAGGAATAACCCCCAATTTATTCAGCTTAGCACCCGTTGCATAAGAGCCCTGTATTACCTGCCCCGAATGGCATAACGTCAGATTGACGATAACAACGCCGCGTTGGTTTGCCTTATCCAATAACGTCATTAAATGTTGGTTGCTATCGGGAGGGTTGCCTGCGCCAAAGCTTAGCATTACAACACCCCGAGTCGCTTCATTATCTAACACTGCATCCAGCTGAGCATCACTGATACCAGGGTATAAGTGCAGCTGAGCAACCTGATGGCTAAGCGTCGGTTGTTGAAAGTCGGATATATTGAAATGATGGTCAGTATCGCTCTTATCTAAGCTCTGTACGGATGTAGCGTAGAGTTCAACCTGAATTCCGGAGTGGCCCAGTGAAGAAAAATTGGGGGATGCAAAGGCACGCAGAGCGGATGTATGCACTTTTTTGGCACGATTGCCCCGCAGTAGTTGGCTGTCGAAGCAGATGCATACTTCCTGATTGCTGGGCTCGCGGGCAAATTCAATTGCATTCAGCAGGTTGTTGGTAGCATCCGTACGAGGTTGTGCCAGCGGGATCTGCGAGCCTGTGAGTATGACCGGCTTGGTTAGCCCTGCCAGTATGAAAGACAGAGCTGAGGCGGTGTAAGCCATGGTGTCTGTACCATGTAATACCACAAAACCGTCATATTCGTCATAATTCTGGATAATCAGTTTGGCCAAAGTTGTCCAATCGTCAGGCACAATATTGGAACTGTCGATCAGCTTATCCAGCTCGATAATATCAAAAGGTTGCAGTGCGGAAATAGAGACCTGGTTGAGTCTTTGTTCCAGTAATCCGCTAAAGCCTCCCTGAGGTGCATAGCCATCGGGTGATGGCCACATACCAATCGTGCCACCGGTGTAAATAATTAAAACGCGGGGCTTATTCATATCGCAGCCTCATACGGCGTTTCCATTGGATTGAGCATTGCTTGCGGGGACATCAGGCGATCCAGCGTTGCGGCATCCAGTAGACTCTCTTTAAGAATCAGCTCGCCGACGGTTGAGCGACTGAGCAACGCATTACGGGCTATGCGAGAAGCGTTATCGTAGCCGATATAAGGTACCAGCGCCGTAATCATGCCGATGCTGTCTTTTACCTGATGGTGACAATGTTCTTTGTTAGCGGTAATGCCTCGTATACAGCGATGATCCAGCATATAAATGGCAGAACTCAGCATTTTCATGGAGTTTAGAATATTATAAATGATGACCGGCTCCATCGCGTTGAGTTGAAGTTGTCCTGCTTCTGCTGCCATTGTAACAGTCAGATCATGACCGATCACTTGAAAAGCTGTTTGGTTAACGGCTTCAGGAATCACAGGGTTCACTTTCCCCGGCATTATTGATGAACCGGCTTGCATCGCAGGCAAGTTGATCTCATTGAATCCTGCGCGTGGTCCGCTGGAAAGAAGACGTAAGTCATTACATATTTTTGATAGTTTAATAGCCAGGCGTTTCTGGATACTGGACATGCTAACAAAAGCGCCCATATCAGACGTGGCTTCTATTAGGTGCTCTGCGGCAACCACAGGTAATGATGATATACGCGCGAGGTGGCTGATAGCTGATTTTGCATAGTCTTTATGTGTATTAATACCGGTGCCAATCGCTGTGCCGCCCAGGTTTACTTCACATAAGAGTTTGCTGGTTTCCTCTATGCGCTGGATGTCTTCCCCCAGCGTGACGGCAAATGCTTTAAATTCCTGTCCCAGTGTCATGGGTACAGCGTCTTGCAGTTGTGTGCGTCCCATCTTCAGAATGCCTGAGAATTCTTCAGATTTTTTTTCTAAGCTTTTTTTGATTGAAGACAGCGCGTAAATCAGTGTTTGGGTGCTTAACACAATGGCTAAGCGTGCGGCTGTTGGATAAGCATCATTGGTCGATTGTGATTTGTTGACGTCATTATTAGGATGTAAATACTGATATTCGCCTTTTTCATGGCCCATGATGGAGAGTGACAGGTTAGCGATAACCTCGTTGGCATTCATGTTAGTCGACGTGCCCGCGCCGCCCTGAATCAGATCGACAACAAATTGATTATGTAATTCGCCCTCACGGATGCGCATGCAGGCCTGGCGTATCGCGTTAGTTTTTTTGCTGCTGAGAATCCCCAGTTCATGATTGGCCTCGGCGGATGCCTCTTTGACCATCGCCAGCGTATTGATCAGATCGTAAAAATGATGGATCGGCACGCCGGTTATATTGAAGTTGCGTAATGCACGCAGTGTTTGAATACCATACCAGGCATTGTCGGGAAGCGTCTCATCGCCTAATAGATCGTGCTCAATTCTGTTTGTCATTAGGTCTGCGCCCTTAGTTATATTTATGTGTGACATTGAATCACACTTAAGTAGTCTCTAACGATTAGGCAGCGATGCAGTTTATGATGCTATTTGCTGCTTGCAGTGCGCCATATAGCATCACTATACTCAAGCGTCGATATCAATGGGTTTATGTATGTATCAGGATCTATCCAGCAACCTGAAATTACTTTGTAGTTATTATGATTCGATTGCGGACGTGTGCCGTCGTTTGGCTCTTAACCGAACGCAGTTCAACCGTTACCTCAGCGGGCGGTATAAACCATCGCCCAAAACGATGCGGAAACTCTGCGATTTTTTTGGTGTGGAGGAATATGAATTATTGTTACCTGCGGCTCAGTTTGAGCGTTTGATACAGGTGCGGCCAAGAGTGGTGACTACGTCGGGACAGCCGCGAATAGAAGATCGTCATTTACAGATGCTAAACAATGCAGGTTCGTCTCAGATGGGAAAATATCTGGGTTATTATTTTGAATATTATATGTCGATGGCGTGCCCGGGCATGATTCTGAGAAACTTGATCTGTATCGAAAAACGCGATCAAGGATATTATTATCAACGTACCGAGCGTTTGAAAGAAAATGCAGGGGAAGCTGTATTTCATAGCAAGTATCTGGGAACGGCGCTGTTTTTGACGGATCGCATCTTTATGATGGATTATGAAGCGCTGGCAACCAATGAGGTGACTGAAACTATTCTTATTCCCAATTATAAAAACCGTATCAGCCGTTTGAATGGCTTGAGAATCGGCGTACCCGCCAGCGGTGTGCGAACGCCGAGTTGTGCTCGCGTGGTGATGGAATACCTAGGCTTGCAGGTGGATTTGCGTAAAGCGTTAGGCTTGTGTGGGCTTTATGAATTGCAGGATGAGGCGATTGAAGAATCTATTAAGTCGGCGGTACGTAATGTGATGGGTGATTCCGAATGGCATTTTTCAGCACGTATATAGAGCAGCGTTAGGTCAGATAGGCTGCCAGGCGCTTGATAAAAAATCTACTGCTCTAAAAACATCTGCCGAATCCGGATATCATCAACACAGCGTTGCAGATGTGAGCGCAGGTTATCGGGTAGCGATTCCGGCCATACCTCAGGTGGCTGAGCACCTGAGGTAATCAGAAAATTCAGCAGTTCTTTATTCTCTGTTTTCAGAGCATGATCAAGTGCGGTCAAACCATGAGAATCGGGTTGGTTCAGATCCATACCATATTGTAGGAAACGACCAAGATGCAATATTAGCTCTGCCGGGGAACAATGTCGGAAACAGGCGGTGACGACATGCGTATCCGTTTCATTAATGATCTGTTCAGAGTTCGTGCCAGATTGTAACAGTACGCTAATTAATGCCAGGCTTTGTTTTTGTTGCAGGGCCAGCAATAGATATGGTTCGTGACTTGAGGCGAGTTTTTTTATATCAGCTCCGGCGCTAATAATAAGCTCCATTGCTTTCGCCTGACCTGCCCTGATAGCCACTTCTATGGCTGACAGGTGAATATTGTCGGATGCCTCCAATACTGCAGGATCAAGCGCTTTTAAGCGTTTAGAGAGGGATGTCAGGTCGCCCGACTCAATCACCTTAATCAGCTTGTTTTTCTTTTGTTTTTTGAAGTAATCAAGTATCAAAGCAGACATCTTTAAATAATCTCCAGCATTTTCAACAGGTAAATTCCAGTGCTTAGCGTAAAAATAGAGCCAAGAGTGGTCGTTAATATTATATTGGCCGCCAGTTGAGCGTTCCCCTTCATGGCTTTTGCCATGACAAAACTGGCCGCTGCTGTTGGGCAGCCAAACAGAACAAACATCAATGCCAGATCCTGGCCTTTAAAGCCTAGCAGCCAGGCGCCGTAAGTAAGTAGTACTGGAAGAATCAGTAACTTAGTGGCTGTTGCCCAAAATGCTTGAATGGAGGAGTGTTTCAGGCTCTTTAGATTGAGCGTGGCGCCGATGGTTAAGAGTGCTAAGGGTAATGTGAGATTAGCAAAATAGCGCCCGGTTTTTTCGATGACTTCAGGCAAAAAGAAGCCAAAATAGGAAAAGGGGAGCGCCAGGAATACAGCAATAATCAACGGGTTTTTGATGATCGCGAGCATGATGCCGGATGGGGACAACGCATTACTATTTTTCATAGGAAGCGTGAGCGCCAAAATAGACAGCACATTATAAAGTGGAATCACCAGCGCGAGTAATAGCGCCGCCTGTGCTAAGCCCGCTTGGCCAAACAGGTTAAAGCTAACGGCTAAGCCAATAATGCCAAAATTGCTGCGAAAAGCTCCTTGAATAAATACGCCGAGATCTTCAGGTGTATGAATCCAGCGTTTTGCCAGTACCCAGATGCCTGCAAACGTAATGAGCGTGCCCGCTGCAACATAGCTAAGTTGTGTTGGATTAAAAACTGCTTGGAAATCGGTTTTGGCAATACTCATGAACACCAGTATTGGCAGCGTAATAACAAACACCAGCCGGGAGCCTGTACTCACAAAAGCATCATCAATCAGGCGGATACGCTTAAGTAAAACACCGATAAATACGATGAAAAAAATGGGTGCAACAATATTAGCCGTGAACGCTAATGTATCGAGGTAAAGTGACACGTCGGCTCCAGGAATAGGAATAGAAAGTAGATGATACGTGTGTTGCGACAGCAGCGCTAGCAACGATGAATTGTCGAAAACAGGCTAAAGAATGGGGCGTTAGTGGGCAGTGAGTAGGGTCCGGCTTGTTTGTCGGGCTGGTTTATTGGACTGATTATATTAATGATTAGTTTTTTTCATCACTAACGATAAAAATGATCGTTTGTTGAATGTCTTTTTCAGCATTAAAGTAAGCATATTAACTTCAGATATAATCCGAAAGGTGAATAATATGCACGATTCAACAGATACTAAACTTGATATGTACGGCAATATTGATACGGCCTATTACGTCGCCATTGCTAAAGAGCTACGTGGTGAATACACAATAGGGATATTCAAAGCAGTATTCAAATCGATTTCCAGAGTAATGGTGGCTATTCTTTCGATTGAAATGCCAATTTTTCCTAGCCGATTAGCACATAGTTAATCGGTTTAGGCGTTACCTTGCAGATAGCCGTTGTATGTAGCTTATTTAATACATGGTTTATTTAATATGTAGCTTAGGGTAATCCAGCCAGTTCAGTGTGCCGCAAAACTCGGAGAGTTCGGACCAACACTTGATGCTCAGGTGTATATGCATCACACCACAGGTTGGTAAATTTTCAATCTTTTTTCCTGTCAGATACTCGCCAAGTTGCTGCAAACCGGGATTGTGACCAAACATCATGATATGGCGGTCTTTGTCTGAGTGGCGTTGTAACACATCCAATAAAGTTTCCATATAAGACTCATAGAGTTCTGGAATTACCTTAATGGGAGGACGGTTCTTTAGATGTTTACTGGTGGCTTTAGCGGTTAATAACGCGCGAATTGCTCCACTGGAAAGACACCGGTCTGGTTCTAGTCCGGCATTGCGCAAACGTTCGACCATCACGGGTAGATCACGCTTTCCACGTTTGTTCAAAGGCCGCTTGAAATCATCACATTCAGGAAATTTCCAGCTGGATTTAGCATGTCTGATCAGTGTTAATGTGCGCATCGCTGAGTCCCTGCTTGATCATACTTAAAGTCGCTGTCTATCCTAAGATAACATGATTTTAAACACAGGCCATTTGTACCTAGACCATTTATACGTAGCAGTTTAAACATAGATCATTTAAACATAGCTAATGGCATCAGGCTGCGAATTCATCATCCTTTGAGGTGTTGTCCAGCACGCGTTTCCAGATAGAACGCATATGGCGCATGGGCATACTGCCTGCATGCTGTAAGTTCATAGGTCCTTCATTAAACAGCCGCGGATCCATCAGAGTGTAATCGTCATCAATAACGGGCATAAACTCCATCTGATCAAGAATATCTTTTTGCAGATCAATTCCTGGCGCTATTTCCAGTAATTTCAGTCCTTCTGCGGTGAGCTTAAAGACGGCTCTTTCGGTAATAAACATGACGTTTTGTTGTTTTTCTAATGCGTACTGACCGTTAAACGTGATCTGCTCGACTGCGCCTAAGAACTTTTTGATTGGGCCGTTTTTGATAATGGAGAGTTGGTTGTTATGGATCTCCAGCTGCTGTACACCAGACGTAAATGTTCCTAAAAAGTAAAGATCCTGCGTGTTTTGAGTGATATTGATAAAGCCACCACAGCCAGCCAGACGGTTACCAAAGCGGCTGACATTGATATGTCCTTCGGGGCAGGTTTCAGCTAAGCCAAGAAAAGCCTGATCCAGCCCGCCCCCATCATAAAAATCAAACTGGGCAGGTTGATCAATAATGGCATCCGCGTTAGCGATAGCCCCAAAACTCAGACCGCTGGCGGGTTCGCCACCAATACCACCAGCTTCCACGGTTAAAGTGAATTCGCTAAGTCGGTTTTCTTCAGCGGCAACCTGCGAGATGATTTCTGGCATGCCAATGCCCAAATTAACGATAGAGTTCTTACGTAGCTCCATTAACGCACGACGGCCAATGATCTTTCGGACACTCAGAGGGATTGCTTGCAGGGAGGGGAGTGTACGGATTTCGCCACAATAGGCGGGGTTGTAATGTTCTGCAAAAGTTTGTGGATGGTCAGCAGGCTCTGATAACACTATATGATCGACAAGAATACCAGGGATCCTGACGCGATCTGGTGTGAGCTGGTGTTGCTCAGTGATTCGCTCTACCTGAACAAGGACTATGCCGCCGCTATTTTTAACGGCTTGTGCTATAGCTAATGAATCTAAGGGAAGCGCTTCTTTCTCCATCGAAATATTGCCGTGCTTATCTGCAGTTGTACCGCGTAGCAGTGCTACGTTAATAGGAAATGCTTTGTAAAAGAGATAAGGCTTACCTGCCAGTGTCAGTCGCTCTACTAAATCTTCCTGAGTGTGACTATTTATTTTACCGCCGTCCTGAATAGGATCCACGAAAGTATGCAGGCCAACATGAGTAATGGTGCCCGGCTTGCCCGCTGCAATATCCCGGAACAAGTGACAAATAACACCTTGAGGAAGATTGTACGCCTCAATTTTGTTTTCTAATGCGAGCTTTCCCAAACGGGGAGCGAGTCCCCAATGGCCACCTACTACGCGTTTCAGCATGCCTTCGTGCCCAAAACGGTTCAGGCCCTTAGTGTGAGCGTCGCCTTGGCCTGCAGCATATACCAGGCTCAGTTGAGCAGGGTGGCCGGTTTCAAGGAAACGCTTTTCTATTGCTTTGGCGAGCGTCTCAGCAAAGCCAATGCCAATAAACCCGGCGGTGGCAATGGTGGTGCAATCGTTGATCAATAGCGCGGCTTCTTCAGCTGATATAAGACGACTTGGCATGCGAGTACCTTCCTTATCATTATTTTTATAGTAGTCTATTAAGCAAAAGTCGAGCCAACATCTTAAATATTATTTAAATCAAAGGTTTATGTTATATTGTAAATTTTAAATGTCTTGGAATTAATACACTTATGTATAAATAACAAACATGTTATTTATTTGCCTGACACTTTTTTAGTCGCTCATATAAGGTAGCGCGGGAAATGCCTAATAGCTTGGCTGTTTTGCTTTTATTACCCCCTGTTTTTTCCAGAGCCTGCTCAAGTGCTATTTTATCTGTGCGTAAGCGGATCTCCGACAACGATAAAGAAGGTGCTCGAAGTTGAGGAGAAAAAGACGTAATACAGGTCTCGGATGTTGGCAGGTCGTCAAATGCGCCTAAGTCTTCTGGTTCAATGGCGCTGCCTTCTGCCATAACACAACCTCTTTCCAGGCGGTTGTGAAGTTCACGAACATTGCCGGGCCAACTGTATTGATATAACCACTGTCGTGCTGAATCGGTGAGTTCTAATGCCGGAATTTGGGCCTGCTTCTGGATGCTCTCCAGCATGTGTTGGCAGAGCAGAGGAATATCTTCTTTCCTGTCTCGTAGTGGTGCTAAGCGAATAGGTAGAACATTCAGGCGGTAATAAAGGTCGGCTCGGAATTCGCCCTCATCCACGAGCTGTTTCAGGTTTTTTGAGGTGGCCGCAATAACGCGTACATCAACTTGTTCCAGGCTGTTTGAGCCTAGAGCCTCGACTTCACGCTCTTGTAGTACTCTCAATAACTTGGCTTGCATCGCTAAGGGCATTTCGGCAATTTCATCAAGAAACAAGGTGCCACCATTTGCTAACTGGACTTTACCTTTGCGGCCACCTTTTTCGATGCCGGTATAGGCACCAGGCGCGGCGCCGAATAGCTCAGCTTCCACCAGGGATTCGGGTAAGGCTGCCATGTTAATACCCACAAAAGGGCCGCCATTACGTGGCGATGCATGATGAATACCCTGCGCCAGCAGCTCTTTTCCAGTACCCGTTTCACCGAGTAATAATACCGTTGTGTCCAATAATGCGGCGCGGCGTGCTTGTCTTTTCAGTTGTTGAACAACGCTAGACTGACCGATCAGATCATCCAGTGCATAACGTGAGGGACGAATTAGTTTTTGTTGTTCCAGTTGGCGCTTAAGCCTGGCGAATTTATCAAATAACGGCCCCAGGCTTTCCAGTTCTGTATAAAAAATAAAGCCAATAGCCCCCATCACTGTGCCATCATGATCTTTTAAAGGCATACGTGTGACCACGCACCAACGCCTATTAATCTGCATTAAATCGACAAAGGTTGGTTTGCCGCTTTTTAATACCCTTGGCAATTGCGTAGTAGGCAGAAGCTCCTCAATCGGTGTGCCTATCAGCTCTTTATCTTCAGGTATATTGATGAGTTGACGATATTTGGGGCTCATCCAAATAATACGGCAATCCGCATCGACGGCGATAGCACCCTCACAGAGGCTGGATAGCAGCTCAAAGGGGTGCTGATCACTGGTTTGCCTGCTGAGTAGATCATCCAGACAGATATGCTGTCCTGGCGAATTTATCAATTTTGCATTCCTTGCTAAACTTTATCGTTTGCGTTTTATAGTTATTGTATGGCTCAGACGCTGTAAGTTGAGAATCTATAGCTTTGTGCTCATATGTACAGTGACATACTAGCAGTTGATGATGAAGACGGTAATCTTCATCAGTTTTTCAGGAGCGACCGAATGGATAACCTCGATAAAATTTCAACTACAGCGCTCTCTAAACTGCGCAGTATGTCCAGTAAAGAGTTGTTTATGCAACTGGAAAATTCTGGATGGATTGTACGTTTAGACAATATGTGGGAGCTAACACAGAGTGGCCGGGAACAGGGTGGGGAAGTAAAGCATAGTGACAAATTCGGCATGTATATTGTGTGGCCTGCACAGATGAAAATAGAGGGTGTCGATTCAGTGGTGGTCGCCTATAACCAGAGCACACTTTTGAGTGCGAGCAATATTGCTGAGCTCGTGGCACTAACCGCGCGTCAGGTGAATATGCTCTTGTCTGAATTGGGATGGATGAGTCGTCATCGTAAAGGCTGGACGCTCACACCACAGGGGGAAGCGTTAGGTGGTGTGCAAAAAGAGAATTATAAAACGGGTATTCCTTATGTGTTATGGCCTGCTGGTTTTATGCATAACCGTGCCTTTGAGCGTTCGGTTAAAGCGTTCAAAGGAGACTTGGGGCAGGCGCTCGGGCTGAATGATGTTGCTGATCAAAATACATTAATTTTCAGACAAAAACACCCTGCTAATTTTCGTACGGCAGATGGACATTATGTGCGTTCAAAAGCAGAAATGCTGATTGATAATTGGCTTTATATGGCTGGAATCGCCCACGCTTACGAGCGGGCATTACCGATAGATGAGGATCATTACAGTACCTTTTACCTCCCTGTTGGCAATGCCTATATTGAATATTGGGGTTCTGGAAATACGGCTGAAAATGAGGAAAGAATGCAGGAAAAGCTCAACATGTATGAGAAATACAATTTTAATTTCAGCAAATTAGACGAGTCTGATGTTCTGAGTCTGGATAGCATAATGCCGCGTTTGCTACACAAGCACGGAATTGAAGTCTATTAAAGAAGACTCAGTATTTTTTAATTTTTCATTCCAAAGCGATTATCTGAACTATAATCATTACAGTCTGGTATTTATAAGTGAGTTTTGTTGATAGTTAATAATCGATGAATTAGATAGATAAAACAATGTTGAATTGACGGTAATATAAGCAGAATGAAAAAACCTGATACTACTGAAAATGAAGAGGCTCGACTCAAGACGCTACGTTCACTGGATATTCTTGATACTCCGGCTGAAGAGCGCTTCGATCGGTTAACACGCCTGGCTAAACACATGTTTGATGTGCCTATTGCACTTGTCAGTCTTATCGATGAGCAGCGGCAGTGGTTTAAGTCATCTGTGGGGCTTGATGTTAGAGAGACATCACGGGAAATTTCTTTTTGTGGGCACGCCATACTCAGTGATGAGGTCTTTATCGTCGAAGATGCTGCTGAGGATGAACGTTTTGCGGACAACCCTTTGGTGTTGCAGGCGCCTTATATTCGTTTTTATGCGGGTTGCCCATTGAGGCATTTGGATGGAAGTACATTAGGCACCTTGTGCATTATCGATACAAAATCGAGAATCTTTAACAAGGAAGATATGGAAGCGTTAAGGGATCTTGCTGCGTTGGCAGAAAGAGAGCTCGCTGCTGTGCAATTGGCTACTCTGGATGAACTGACAAAAATATCTAACCGTCGTGGTTTTATTATGTTGTCTCAGCAAACTCTGAAAATGTGTTCCCGGACAAAAATATCTGCATCACTGATCTTTCTTGATATGAATGACTTCAAATTAATCAATGACAAATGGGGACATGCAGAAGGGGATTCGGCATTACTCTCTTTTGCTAAAATAATGGGTGATACATTTCGGGATTCCGATATTTTTGCCAGAATCGGAGGAGATGAGTTTGCGGTGTTATTAACCAATACGAGCTTAAAACAGGCAAATGAGTCTATCGACAGATTTCGGTTAGCGGTAGATAAGTTTAATAAAGCGGCTCATCGTGGTTATGATCTATTATTCTGTGAAGGTGTGGTTGAATTTGACTATAAAAAGAAGGATTCGGTTGAAACCCTGATGAAACAAGCTGATGCGTTAATGTATGAAAAAAAGAGCCAGTTCTGACTCTTTTATTTAACGCTTGCTGCCTGTTGAGTTAAATACAGCCTCTAGCTGACCATCCACACGTTCGTGATCCAATCCCAGAGGGAATCCCTATTAATGCCTTCTGAAATATCAGCTTTCAGCTTTTAACTGACCATCCACACGTTCGTGATCCAATCCCAGAGGGAATCCCTATTAATGCCTTCTGAAATATCAGCTTTCAGCTTTTAACTGACCATCCACACGTTCGTGATCCAATCCCAGAGGGAATCCCATTGATCTTCTGATATATCGTCTTCAGCTGACCAGAATCCGATAGCGCCATCTTGTTCTATAAAATAATAGCCGTCATTGGCTTCGCAAATAGGTATAAGCTCTCGCGGCATGCCCAAAGACCATGCTGTTGCGGTTAATTCTGGTAAATGTGTATGAGCATGTGGTTCGGTGGCTGTAACGGGTGATAATGTGCCAACCACCACATCACTGGCGTCCAGTAAAAATTCTTTAAGATCGGCGGGAATGGAGATCAGAATTTCTTCTTCCAATTCTACCAGTTCGTCCTCATCAGGGAGGCGAACAGAACTGAAACGATCTTGGTTCATTTCGCGAAGTTCGTCGATGATCTCATTCATAGCGTGGTTCGGTGTCCTGAGGCCAAAGGCCAATTTAGCAGCAATAATGTTCCTTGAAGTTTACAGCATCTGTTAGAAAACTGTTTGTCCTTTGTGCTCATCCTCCTCATCTTCTGGTGCTTTCTCTTTTTCTTTTTCTTCTTCCAGACTGAAGTTCAAGCCGCCGTCATTGCTTTTTCCATCATCTCGTAATTTAAACTTTAAGCGCAAATTATTAGCAGAATCCGCATTTTTGATAGCCTCTTCTTCACTGATCGTTCCTGCCATAGCCAGCTTATACAGCGCAGAATCAAAGGATTGCATCCCTAATGACTCTGATTTGGTCATGATTTCTTTGATACCATCAATGTCGCCTTTCATAATCAGTTCTTTGGTGGTGGAGGTGGCCAGTAAAATTTCAATAGCAGCCGCACGTTTGCCATCAAGGGTACGTACCAGGCGTTGCGATACGATAGCGCGAACATTCAACGAGAGATCGGTCAGCAATTGATGACGTCTTTCTTCAGGGAAAAAGTTAATGATACGATCCAAAGCCTGGTTAGCGTTGTTAGCATGCAATGTCGAGATTGCCAGATGCCCTGTCTCAGCAAAGGCCAGGCAGTGCTCCATGGTTTCTTTATCCCTGACTTCACCGATCAGGATAACATCTGGGGCCTGGCGGAGAGTGTTGACCAGCGCACTATGGAAACTACGGGTATCGACACCCACTTCACGTTGATTCACAATTGATTTTTTGTGATGGTGAACAAATTCTATGGGGTCTTCAATGGTAATGATATGACCGCCACTATTGCTGTTGCGGTGATCAATTAATGCCGCCAGTGAGGTCGATTTGCCGGAACCGGTGCCACCGACAAATAACACCAATCCACGTTTTTCCATAATCACATCTTTCAGGATATCGGGTAGTCCCAGATCTTCCATGCGCGGAATATCCATTTTGATATTCCGCGCTACAATCGCCACATCATTACGCTGTTTGAAAATATTCAAACGGAAGCGCCCTGATTTTGCTATTGATATGGCTAAATTCATCTCAAGATCTTGTTTGAAGGTGGTGCGCTGCTCTTCATCCATCACCTCCATTGCAATCTTTTCGATTTCACCATATTGGTAAGGCGTTTTGCTCAACGGTTTCAGAACACCCTGAAATTTCCCACAGGGGGGCGCACCCGTGGAGAGGTACAGATCCGAGCCATCTTTGGCGGCCAGAATCTTTAAATAATCGTAAAAATCCATTTTCTTTTCCTGATCAGCCATCGGTATTAATCTGAGTAATCAGCTCCTGTAATGTCTGTTCCGCTTTATCGTTGTCTATCTGACAAGTCCCTGCGGCCTGATGACCACCGCCATTGTATTTAAGCATCAGCTCTCCTACGTTGGTCTGGGAGTAACGGTCGAAAATAGATTTTCCGGTAGCAAATACAGTATTTTGTTGTTTCAATCCCCACAGGACATGAATTGAAATATTGCATTGTGGGAAGAGGGCATAGATAACAAATCGATTACCCGCGAAGATCACTTCTTCATTACGCAGATCCAGTAACACCAGATTGCCGTGAACGGTAGCGCAGCGCTGGATTTGATCTTTAAATTTTGTTTCCTGATCAAAATAAAGTTCGACGCGCTCTTTTACGTCGATAAGTTCAAATATCTCATCAATTGAGTGATTTTTGCAGTAATCGATCAGGTCCATCATTAAGTTGTAATTTGAGATACGGAACTCGCGAAAACGACCTAGCCCGGTACGCGCATCCATCAAAAAGTTGAGCAATTCCCATCTTTTAGGATTCAGGACTTCTTTTTGATTATATTGTGCGGAATCAGCTTTATCGACGGCATCCATCATTTCATCCCAAGCGGATGGGAATGCGGTATGCCCGCCATAGTGCCGCCACACAACGCGTGCCGCTGAAGGTGCATCCGGGTCGATAATATAGTTGGTTTTAGTACCCGGATTACGAATCGTTTCTGACAGATGATGATCAAAGACTAAATGCGCGCTAGCGACATAAGGCAGGTTGGTAGTGATATCACTGGAAGTAATATCTATGCTGCCGTCTTGCATATCTTTTGGATGAACAAACTTAATATCGTCAATAAGGTCTAGATGTTTGAGTAGAACTGCGCACACCAAACCATCGAAATCGCTACGGGTGACTAATCTAAATTGGGACATACAGTATTCCTGCGTTAACTTGCAAAATTTATAATTATTAGTATAGACAAGGATCATAAGTGTGCAGAAAAAATCAGCAGGGAAAAAAAGCCACGCGTTATATAAATAACGAGTGGCCTTTAAATTCATGCCGACAGGTTGTTTAGCCACCCAAGTAAGCTTTGCGCACTTCGGGGTTGGTCAGCAATGCTTCACCGGTATCGCTGAGCACAACACGGCCGTTTTCCATCACATAACCACGGTCAGCGATGCGTAGTGCCTGATTGGCGTTCTGCTCGACTAAAAAAATGGTCACGCCATCATCACGCAGCTTTTCAATAATGGAGAAAATTTGCTGAATAATAATGGGGGCCAAACCTAAGGAAGGTTCGTCCAGCAGAATCATCCGTGGTCGACTCATCATGGCGCGGCCAATGGCCAGCATTTGCTGCTCACCACCCGACATCGTGCCGGCACGTTGGCTAATACGCTCTTCTAAACGCGGAAACAGTTCCAATACTTCAGCCAGGCTTTCTTCGTACTCTGCGTTACTGCGAAAGTAAGCGCCCATATGCAGATTTTCCTGCACGGTGAGACGCGAGAATACGCGTCGTCCTTCCGGTACTACTGCTAATCCTTTACGCATGATTTGTGCGGTAGGGACAGAGGAAATATCTTCATTGTCGAAGAGTATTGTGCCGGAGGATGCACGCGGGTCGCCACAAATGGTCATCATCAGTGTGGTTTTGCCTGCACCGTTTGCCCCGATCAGGGTCACGATTTCACCTGCTTTAACATCGATAGAGATGTCGTGTAATGCCTGAATTTTGCCGTAGTGGGTGTTTACATTTTCCAGTTTCAGCATTTTATGATTCTCCAAGGTATGCTTTGATGACATCAGGATTATTCTTGATCTCGTCGGCATTACCGTCGGCCAGAGGCGTTCCTTGGGCGATCACATAAATATGATCAGAGATACCCATTACCAACCCCATATCATGCTCTATCAGGAGTATGGATATTTCATGTTCATCGCGTAGCTTGATGATCAGTTCATCCAGTTCCTTGGTTTCATTCGGATTCAGACCGGCGGCAGGTTCGTCGAGCATTAGCAGTTCAGGTTGCGTCACCATGCAACGGGCAATTTCTAAACGGCGTTGTTGGCCGTAAGACAGGTTGCCGGATTCACGGTTAGCTGAGTCCAGTAGGTCCACCTCTTTCAGCCAATATACGGCACGCTCCATCGCTTCCTGCTCGAGTCGTCGATACGACGGCGTTTTAAATAAACCTGAAAGCAGGCTGGTATTTAAATGGCGATGCTGTGCAACCAGCATATTTTCAATCACAGTCATATTGGAGAACAGCCGCACATGTTGGAACGTACGAACCAGACCCTGACGGGAGATTTCAAAATCTTTCAGGCCCGCAATATCATTGCCCTTGAACATGACGCTGCCGGCGGTGGGGATATAAAATCCGGACAAGCAATTAAATACAGTTGTTTTACCCGCCCCATTAGGGCCAATAATCGAGACGATTTGACGGTTTTTTACGTATAAACTAACGTTGTTGACCGCTTTCAGTCCGCCAAACTGCATGGTTAGCCCATTAACATCGAGTAATAACTGACTCACTATTTTAACTCCAGAACAGGGCGTTTCATGGGCACTAAACCTTGTGGCCGCCAGCGCATCATCAGAACCATGGTTAATCCGAACAACAGCATGCGGTATTCGGAGAACTCGCGCGCCAGCTCAGGCAAAATGGTCATAATAATGGCCGCCAGAATAATCCCGATCTGTGAACCCATTCCGCCCAGCACAACAATCGCCAGAATGATGGCCGACTCTATAAAGGTAAAGGATTCTGGGCTGATAAAGCCTTGCCTTGCGGCAAAGAACGACCCTGCGAAACCCGCGGTAGAGGCACCGATGGTAAAGGCCGAGAGCTTGATAGCAGTGCGGTTTAAGCCCAGTGAACGACAGGCGATTTCATCTTCACGTAAGGCTTCCCAGGCACGTCCAATCGGCATACGCATCAGGCGATTAATCACGTAGATAACAAAGGCGACCAGTACAACCGCAATTAAATAGAGAAAAATAACTTTATGTGAACTGGAGTAGTCTATGCCAAAAAACTCATGAAAGAGGGTGCTGCCTTCTTTTGATTTTCGTGAAAACTCCATGCCGAACAACGTCGGCTTGGCAATGCCTGAAATACCGTTAGGGCCTCCGGTTACAGCGGTCCAGTTGTTAAGCAGGATACGGATGATTTCACCGAAGCCTAAGGTCACAATGGCAAGATAATCACCGCGTAAACGCAATACAGGGAAGCCCAGAATAAAGCCAAACAGGGCGGCCATACCCGCAGAAATTGGCAGACAGACCCAAAAAGATAAGCCGAAATATTGCGAAAGCAACGCATAGGTATAAGCACCCACCGCGTAAAAGGCTACATAGCCGAGATCAAGCAGACCCGCCAGCCCGACTACAATGTTCAGGCCTAACCCTAGCATAATGTAGATCAGTGCCAGCGTGGCCAAATCAACCGAGCCACGCGAGACCATAAAGGGCCAGATAACCATGCACACAAAGACACCGGCCATGAGCCAGGGTTTAAGTTGTGTCATTTTATCGCCCACGGGTATTAAGTGACTGACCTGTGGTTTAGGTATTTTACGAAAAGCCGCATCAATCTGATCTGAAAATAGCTGCGAGAAGAAGACCAGAGCAATGCCGCCGAAGATCCATGCCCATTGTTCGGGCGTTGCACCGGTAACGCCGAGGGTGGCGCCATCAGTGTCCAGTTTTACGCCAATCATCAGACACGCTAGTACAAAGGTAATACCGGCAGAAAAAATTGCGTTGTAGAGCTTACCCATCAGACTTTCTCCACTTCCGGTTTGCCCAGCAGGCCGCTAGGACGGAACAGTAGGATCAGTATTAACAAGCCGAATGAAACAACATCTTTGTATTCAGAAGGAAAGTATGCGGCTGTCAGTGCTTCTGTGACACCGAGAATAAGACCGCCTAACATCGCCCCGGGTATTGAGCCGATACCGCCGAGTACGGCTGCCGTAAAGGCTTTAAGGCCCGCAATGAAGCCAATAAAGGGATTCACCACGCCGTAATACAGGCTCAGGAGTAAACCGGCAATGGCGGCCAACGCTGCACCAATAATGAAGGTCATCGCTATAACGCGGTTGGTATCAACACCGAGTAAGTTGGTCATGCCGATATCTTCTGAGCAGGCACGACAGGCACGTCCCATCCGCGAACGCGAGATAAACAGCGTTAAGACGAGCATTGAAACGAAGGTGGCAACCCAGATGAATAATTGCATGTAGGAAAATGACACTTCAAACAAGTTGGGATCGCCAAATGTCCAGCCGCCGGTGATCTGAGGAGGCAGCGCAATATCGCGTGAACCTTGCGACAAGACGACATAGTTTTGCAGGAAGATCGACATACCGATGGCGGAGATCAGTGGTATCAAACGGTTGGTGCCACGTAACGGGCGATAAGCCACCCGCTCAACGGTCCAGCCATAGGTGCTAGCGATAAGCACGGCAATGACGAGGGCTATAAAAAGGATAAGCGGCAGGCTTACCATGCCCATCCCCAGTAAGCCGGCAATTACGATAAAGGTAATATAAGAGCCGATCATATAAATCTCGCCGTGAGCGAAATTAATCATGCCGATGATGCCGTAGACCATAGTGTAGCCAATAGCGATCAGGGCATAGGTCGACCCGATAGTCAGCCCGTTAATAAGCTGCTGAACCAGATAGAGAAATGTGTCTGACATATGCGGGAACCGTATAATGAAACACCCTTGATCCCGGATCACGGAATAAGGGTGTTTATTTGAATCAGCTCAGTATTAAATACCGACTAAATTCTATTATTGTTATTAGCATTACTGCGCCGGTGTTTTAGTACCGTCTGCATGCCAGTCGTAAACCACAAACGAGAATTGTTTCAGGTCGCCTTTTTCATCATAGGCCAGTTCACCTGTGGTCGTTTTAAAGGTATTAGCATGAATATATTCAGCTAATTTTTCTGTATCCGTTGAGCCTGTTGCTGTCATTGCTGCGGTCATGACTTGAATCGCAGAATAAGCAGGGAATACGAACGGGCCGCTTGGATCTTCACCTTTATCAATAATTGCCTGAACAATTGCCTGGTTGGCAGGATTTTTCTCAAAGCTCTGTGGCAGAGTCACTAACAAACCTTCAGAAGCTTCGCCGGCAATTTTAGAGATGTCTGGGTTACCCACACCTTCAGGGCCCATGAATTTAGCATCTAAACCTTTGGCTTTCGCCTGACGCAGAATCAAACCCAACTCTGGGTGGTAGCCGCCGTAGTAAACGAAATCGACGTTATTCATTTTCAGTTTAGCGATCAGCGCAGAGAAATCTTTATCGCCAGAAGTGACACCTTCAAACATCACGGGTGTAATACCGTTAGCTTCTACTTCATTTTTAACCGCGGTTGCCAAGCCTTCACCATACTGCTGTTTATCATGGATAATCGCCATGTTTTTTGGCTTAACGTTGTTAATAATGTACTGCCCGGCGAAAGGCCCCTGCATGCTATCCAGACCGATAGTACGGAAGATCATCTGGTGACCTTTTTCCGTAATGCTCGGAGAGGTGGAAGCGGCAGTGATCATTAATATACCTTCTTCTTCGTAAATATCAGAAGCAGGTTCCGTTGAAGATGAACACAGGTGACCTACCACGTGATGAATACCATCGTTAACGATTTTGTTAGCAACAGCGACCGCTTGCTTAGGATCGCAGGCATCATCATAAACCACACCTTCAAGCTGCATACCATTGATGCCGCCTGCTTTGTTTATTTGCTCTATCGCCGCAAAAACACCAATTTTTTGCATATCGCCATACTGCGCAACCGGACCCGTAGAAGGGCCTGCTAAGGCAATTTTAAGGGTGTCAGCATTTGCTGCAGCGCCGTATAAGCAAATTGCAGTACCCACAGACAAAAGCGTACGTGTAAATTTCTTCATGGGAAATATAGCCTCTCTGTCCTGCGGCTCGATGTGTGTCGAGACCTGGACCCTATAGTTATTTTGTTAGACTGGTTAAATAGACTATAAAATCAAAAAAAAATCAATGTTTACTATAGGAAACAAAATTTCTGAAAATCTCCTTGATCGATAATGTTACTGATATTGGGAGCTTCTGTTATTGAGCCAATGGCGTTAACAAACGATCCTGCTTACGATAAGAAGCTCCGTTTGGCGAGAAACAAAAAAATATCTAACAGAATGATATGATGTTCCCGTCCATTCCCCAAATAATGATAAAAAGTGGGGGCAATATGCTCAGTGTTACTAAGTTTAGCCAGCGTGCCCGCTGGTGTGTTGGTTTTATTGTGATGGCAGTCACGCCGCTTGCGTTTGCCGCCATGGACCGCATCGAAACGCCTAGTCATTTATCCGGTCGTGCCGCCGAAGGTTTGCTCTTGGATATTGCGCACGCCGGTGATCGTTTGGTTGCCGTGGGTGATCAGGGGCGGATTCTTCTTTCTGATGATCAGGGCGTTAGCTGGAAGCAGGTACAGGCTCCCGTTAGTGTGTTACTCACGTCGGTTTATTTTTCCGATGCACAGCATGGCTGGGCGGTAGGGCATGATGGTGTGGTGATTCATACAGAGGATGCCGGCGATACCTGGCTGACGCAGCTGAATGGCCGTCAATTAAACCAACTACAGCTAGATACCTATCAAACGCTGGTAGATGCCGGTGGCGACCCGCAAGCACAAGACCTGCCAATGGATGAACTAGAACTCTTTTTAGAGGATGCCATGGTGGCGGTGGAAGAGGGGCCAACTCAACCATTACTGGATGTGTTATTTGTTAATAATCAGTTGGGGTTTCTGCTGGGTTCTTATGGTGTGTTACTTAAAACCGAGGACGCTGGCGTCCATTGGTCTGTTTTATCGCACCGCTTACCGAACCCTGGTCGTTTTCACCTCAATGCGCTGCTAGTTGAAAAGCAATCTTTGATCATTGCCGGAGAAGCGGGCGTTTTATTTAAGTCAGATGATATGGGTGATAGCTGGATTGCGCTTGAGTCTCCTTATGAAGGCTCGTTTTTTGGCTTATTAAGCTATGCCGGGCAAGGACAGGCACTATCTCAAGTCCTGGCTTTGGGTCTGAGAGGGCATCTTTTCGCCAGTGAGGATAGCGGCGATTCGTGGCAGCAGATTGCAGTGGATAGCACGGCGTCTCTGGTCAGCGCTGCCAGCAATAACAATGAGGTGATGCTGGTGGGACAGGGAGGGTTGGTTCTTACGGGCAAGACACTGGATAAACTGACAGCGTTCGAGCCGCAAGATCGGCGTGCGTGGAGCGCCGTTACCCGCGTCAACGACGGCTGGGTGTTAGTCGGTGAAAAAGGTATTAAGCGTATATCTGATACAGCGTTGGGAGCAGATCATGAGTAAGTCACCGTATACATCAGGTAAGCCGTCAGGGCTGGCATCAGCGCTACTGGGGCCTATCAAGCTATCTGAGCAAATTATTGAACGCGTACTGTTTTACAAGCGTGTGCCGGTGTTGTTTATCTTTATTTTGCTCACGCTCGGGTTAGGCTTTCAGGCGGTGCAAATTCGCCCCGACGCCAGCTTCGTTAAGATGATTCCCAGCAGCCATCCCTATGTCGAAAACTATTTAAAATATCGCAATGACCTGTCGGGCTTAGGTAACAGCCTGCGTGTAGTGGTGGAAGCCAAAGAAGGCGATATTTTTACCACAACCTTTCAGAACACTCTGAAACAAGTGACCGATGAAGCCTTTTTTATTCCGGGTGTCGATCGCTCGGCGCTTAAGTCTATCTGGACGCCGAACGTACGCTGGACAGAAGTCACCGAAGAAGGCTTTGAAGGCGGACCTGTTATCTCTCCGGAATACGACGGCAGTGCCGCCAGTCTGGAGCAGCTACGCACCAATGTGCTGCGTTCAGGGCAGGTGGGTATTCTGGTGGCGAACGATTTTAAATCGGCGATTATCCAGATGCCACTGTTCGATAAAGATCCGGCAACCGGTGAAAAACTTAACTATCAGGTACTGTCCAGCAAAGTTGAGACGTTAATCCGCGAAAAGTATGAAAATGCCGATGTGCGTATTCGTATTACCGGCTTTGCCAAAATTGTCGGTGACCTGATCGATGGTGCAAAATCGGTGGCACTCTTCTTTGCGATGGCGATTGCTATCACGCTGGTACTGCTCTATCTCTATTCTGGCAGCGTAACCGGAACACTGATCCCCATAGGCTGCTCGTTAGTCGCGGTAGTCTGGCAGATGGGCTTGTTGAAGATATTCGGCTATGGGTTGGACCCGTACTCAATGCTGGTGCCTTTTCTGGTGTTTGCGATCGGGGTTAGCCATGGCGTGCAGGTGGTTAATACGATTCGTCTGGAACAATCAGAAGGTGCCGATCCCTGGCTGGCGGCCCGTCGGGCTTTTCGTGCCATCTATATTCCTGGCCTAACCGCGTTGCTATCGGACGGCTTAGGTTTTGTCACCCTAATGGTGATTGATATACAGGTGATTCAGGATCTGGCCGTGGCAGCCTCCGTCGGCGTTGCGGTTATCGTCATGACTAACCTTTTATTACTGCCACTGCTGATGTCGTATGTAGGCGTGGGTAAAAAAGCCATCGCCAAAATGCAGGCCAGCCAGAATAAAGAAAGCTCGCCTTGGCAAATGCTGACCGTATTCGCGAAACCGCGTGGTGCGATCATCGCGGTATCCTTTGCGTTAGTCGCTTTAGGCGTAGGCTTATATGGTAGCCAGAATCTCAAAATTGGTGATCTGGACAAAGGTGCACCGGAGCTGCGGGCAGACTCGCGCTACAATCTGGATAATGCCTTTGTCACCGATCATTACTCCACCTCCAGCGATATTTTTGTGGTGATGGCAACCACAGCGCCAAACCAATGCACCAGCTACAACACACTGTCGACTGTCGATAGTTTTCAGGAATATTTAACCGATGTGCCGGGTATTCAGAGCAGTGTTTCATTGGTGGATGTGTCTAAGCGTGTCACCGCGGGTTTAAATGAAGGTAACCTGAAATGGCGCAGTGTCAGCCGCAACCAATATGTGATTAACGCCTCGCTGGCGTATGTCCCTTCTGGATTTATGAACGGTAGCTGCTCGCTGCTGCCGGTCATTATTTTTCTGGATGACCACAAAGCTGAAACATTGGACCGAATATCTGCCGCGATTGCTGATTTTGCAGCAGAGCATAATAGTGATGCGCTTAAATTTGAAATGGCCGCCGGTAACAGCGGCTTTGAAGCCGCCACCAATGATGTAATCGGCACCGCCCAATACGAAATGTTGGCCTGGGTGTATGGCGTGGTGAGTATTCTCTGTTTGCTGACCTTCCGCTCGGTTAAAACCGTTATCTGCATTATCGCGCCATTAGCGCTTACCTCTGTATTGTGTCAGGCATTGATGGCCTATCTAGGGATTGGCGTGAAAGTCGCTACCTTGCCGGTTATCGCCTTGGGCGTCGGGATCGGTGTGGATTATGGTATCTATATCTACTCGCGCTTGAGTACCTATTTGGTACAAGGGAAAACACTGCCAGAAGCTTATTTAGCAACGCTTAAAACTACCGGGTCATCGGTTGCCTTTACAGGCTTAACCTTGGCTATAGGTGTGGTGTTGTGGGTGTTCTCACCGATTAAATTCCAGGCAGATATGGGTATCTTGCTCACCTTTATGTTCTTGTGGAACATGCTGGGTGCGCTCATATTGCTACCCGCACTGGCGTGCTTGCTACATAACCATAAAGCGGCCCAGACTGAGGAGAACGCACATGTTTACTAAAACGGTGTTGATCGCGCTGGATGCCAGCGCCGCCGCAGAAATAGCCTTTAAACGTGGTGTGTTAATCGCGGATCGAATGGGCAGCAAGCTAGAAGTACTGTGGTTGTTTTCTCCTTTGCCGGATCACCCCCTCATGCGTTTGATCGCCGCATTGAGTGTAGATGGCATGCAGATTAAACAGCACTATCATGAGGAAAAAAACTTCCTGCAAGATGTACTGGCACGTTGGCAAAAAGACCATTTTGCACTGCTGATCAAAAGTTGCGATACCACGCATAAAGGCATACTCGCCCCGCTGGATTGGCAGTTATTACGCCAGACGCCATGCCCCGTATTGCTAGTCAAACGTGACAGTTTATGGGAGGGCGGACAAATCATGGCGGCCGTTGATCCACTCTCACGCAAGAAAAGCTGTTTGCAGCTCAACCTGAGCGTATTGATGATGGCGGCTGTGATCAGCCAGGAAGCCAAAGCCACACTAGATGTAATCGTTTCGTACTCGCCTCCCATGCTGGGCGCTGAACCTGAAAACCAGTCGTCCAGTTTGTCCGCCGATAAAGCCTCCACCGCGGCTCACGCGTTGTTGAAGGGTATGCAGATAGAGCCAGCTACTTACCATATTGGCGAAGGCCCGCCGGAATACTGGATACCCAAGGTAGCCGAAGAGCAACACGCCGCGCTGATGGTCATCGGCACACATGGCCGCGATGGCATAAAAGGCGCTTTACTGGGTAATACTGCAGAGCGCATTCTGGATCGGCTCAGCTGCGATGTATTAGTACTGCGTGCGGGTTTATCCGCGAATATCGATGCGCTACTGCAGGATATCTGAGCACAACAAAACAGGCGTCACTGACATTATCCACACCTGTGCTTGTAGCCCACGAGAGAATGCTTAAAATAGCGACAAGCTCCTAACCTCCTAATAAGCGCAGGAGCACTAAGGAGCTTGTATGCGTTTGAAAATGATCACACTTACCCTGTTAACACTGGCTTTAGCTGCTTGTTCAATTATTCCTGACCTGCCGGGGCCTATCGGGATTCCTGGGTTGTAAGCTGAAGGGGGCTCTACATTATTAGAGATAACTCATTGATCTTTAAGGCAAGAGGTTTATGCTCGTACGAAAGGAATGAATAACAGTAAGAGCATGGAGGCTTCTTTTGTCATCAACACCACTCTCATTTTTCCTTCAAGTTATTGATTTATAAAACTATGTGCCGCGAATCTTATTGCTTGTCTCCTTGTTAATGGGGCCAAAGCGTTATAAGGCCACGGTCTTTATCATTAGCTATTAAACCTCAAATTCTATCGGAGTAAATATGAAATACATAAGTATTATTTTCATTATTTTTATCATAAGTGGTTGTTCAACTCACATGACAAGTGTGGCTTATGAAGGGAATGGGTTCTCAACAAATGAATCTGAGCCCTTGATCAACAGTGTAATTGTTTCAGATGAAAGGGGAACTGATAGCAATTGGCTGGGGGCAATACGAGGCGGGTATGGAAATCGTATAAAAACTTTGAGAACTGAGGAATCTACGGACATTGTAGTTGAAAAAATGTTTCGAGATGCTCTTGATAAAAGCAACCTTTTATCAAGCTCAACGAAGTCCCCTTATAAAATAAAGGTAATAATAACAAAGTTTGATTGTAGCTATTACTTCAATAGAGAAGCCCATGCTTACGTGAATGTCTCGCTTATTGATAGTTCAACTTCAAATGTATATTTTTCAAAAGTTTATAAAACAGATGAAGTGGAGGCAGGAGTGGGCGCTGGAATATTTGGTAGTGTTGACACTCTGAGGAATCTTGCTGAGACGGCAATGAACAAAACGATTGATAAAACACTGTCGGATGAAGGATTTATTAATGCGCTTGAAAATTCTCATAAAGATAGAACTACTGAAAGACTAAATAAAATAGATAGCCTTTATAAAAACAAGATGATTAGTAAAGAAGAATATATAGAAAAAAGATCTGCCATACTTTCAGCTATTTAACTTGAAGGCTTAACAAGGCAATAAAGTCGAATTCGTAATAGTTGGCTCGTTCTGCTTAGCTTCATTTTAGCCAACTATTACTCACCGCTTATTGCGGCGTTGAGGTTCCCGAAAATCGGGGTAAGATCACAATTGTTCCTAACAGGAAATAAATGGGATCAGAATAAAATTATTGTTACTGATGTGGAATAGTTACTCTGACTCTAATATTTTCTGTTAAAAAACTTGAACGCCAAACATAAAAAAAGACCTTTATCATTTGTGTTTTGGGTGGCGGATTTCGAACCCAGATACTATGCCTTTTGTTGCACTAGTACACACCATAACGCTATGATTTTAAGACTTTGTGGTTTTTCGTTGGGGCTGTTAAACCACTATAGAAAGCTATGTTTTCGACACTTCTTCGACACATGTCATAACTGAATTTAGTTTCTCTGGCATCCTGATAAGAAAATGTGCATTATCAGAAAGATAAGGGACTGGTAGGTAAGATCCCGTACTAGGCTATATCATCAAAACACAAATGTTTATTTTCAGTGGAGGAAAATAGCGGACGTAACCATAATTCAGTTTTTCAATTAACAGCCTACAGGGCTGTACCTCACTTCGTACTGCCGATTATCGAGGTGTTAACGGATAATTCTAGATAAGAGTAAGACTAAAAATGTATAAAATTGAAAGTGTAAAGATAGATAATTTTTGGCAACGTTTTGTAAGCGCCGAAGCAACCACACCCTAACCCACGAAGTCACCACCCCGTAAAATGACTGCTCTTTTTATATAAGGAGTAGCCCATGACACAGGCACGCAATAAACAACAATGGCAAGACTTGCTGGATCAGCAAGCGATAAGCGAACTGTCGGGTGCGGAGTTTTGTCGCCAACAGCAGATTGATGTGAGTCAGTTTTATTATCATAAGGCGCAACGACATAAAGCCATGTCAGTAGACGATGGCGCACCTGCTTTTTTACATGCGCAGGTGACTCAACATCATACCCCGTCTCACCACGCATTGCGTTTACAGCATGGCAGCAGCGAACTTATTCTTCCCATCAGCACATCACCTGGCTGGGTAGCCGAACTGATGACGGCGCTGGCATGAAGATGTTCGTTGATATCGGTGCCGTCTATTTGCACCGCGAGGCCGTTGATTTTCGTAAGTCGATTAACGGCCTCAGTCTGATCGTTGAGCAGGACATGGCATTATCCCTCTATGACCCGGCGTTGTTTGTCTTTTGTAACAAACGCCGGGACAAGCTGAAAGTGCTTTACTGGGACAGCAGCGGTTTTTGTTTATGGTATAAACGCCTCGAAGAAGAGCGTTTCAAGTGGCCGTGCAAAGAGGATAAAGCGACCATTTTACTCACCGAAGAACAGTTTCACTGGCTGTTGCGGGGTGTTGATATTCGTCAGTTAAAACCGCATGTTATCTTGAAGTATGGCTCGGATTTTTAGTCATTATCCTGTAAAATAAAGGCATGTTATTACCCGATAATCTCGTCCAGGAAGTTCGCCAACTCAAGCAGGTGATTGATCAAAAAGATCAACGTATCAAACTGCTTGAGGAAGTCATTCGCGTACAGAATCAACAACGATTTGGCGCCTCCAGCGAAAAATCCACAGACGATCAGGGTCAGTTATTTAATGAAGCGGAAGCGCTGGTCGATATACCAGAAAGTGGTGACGAGACTGAGATAAGTGTCCCGGCTCACACTCGCAAAAAACAGAAGCGCGTCTCGATTCCTGATGATCTTCCCTGCGAAGATATTATCCACGACCTGGATGAAACCGATAAATTCTGTCCACACGATGGATCTGCACTCACCTGCATCGGCGAAGAAAGTCACAAGCAACTGGATATCGAACCGGCTAAAATCAAAGTGCTGCGTCACCTGCGTAAAAAATATGCCTGTCCCTGCTGTGAACAGTACCTGATCACGGCCAGCAAACCTGCCCAACCGATTGAAAAATCCATTGCCGCCCCGGGGTTATTAGCCTATATCAGCGTCAGCAAGTACGTTGATGCGCTGCCATTGTATCGGCAAGTCGCTATCTTCAAGCGCATTGGTATAGAGCTGGACCGCACCACGCTGGCCAACTGGATGATCAAGATGGGCGCGTTAGTTCAGCCGCTGATTAATCGCCTTCAAGAGATCGCTATTGAACAGTCTGTATTACACATGGATGAAACGCCGGTGCAGGTGTTGAATGAGCCAGGAAAAAAAGCGCAGAGTAAAAGCTATATGTGGCTAATCGCCACACAGGCGAGCCTGCCAGTGGTGCTTTATCATTACAGCACAGGCCGTAGCGGCGACACGCCCAAAGAATTATTAGTCGATTTTAAGGGTGCGTTGATGACGGACGGATATGAAGGCTATAACGCGGTGTGCGTTAGCAATGAGCTTACGCGTCTTGGCTGCTGGACGCATGCGCGTCGTAAGTTTATCGATGCACAACGCCAACAACCCAAAGGCAAGTCGGGCAAAGCCGATATGGCACTGAGTTTTATTCAAAAACTCTACGGCGTGGAAAAATCCTGCAAAGATAAGTCGATTGATGAGCGATACCATCTTCGACAAACAGAATCAAAACCGATCATTGAAAAACTCCGGCAATGGCTGGAGAAAGCACGACAACAGACACCCCCCAAATCAACGCTCGGCAAAGCCGTTAACTATCTGCACAATCAATGGTCAAGACTGGTTGCTTATCTGGATGACGGTCGTTGGCCGATTGACAATAATCGTGCTGAAAATGCGATACGCCCCTTTGTCATCGGCAGGAAAAACTGGTTGTTCTCGACAAGCCAGGCGGGTGCGCGTGCCAGTGCAAATGTGTATAGCCTAATAGAAACGGCGAAAGTGAATGGCCTGGAACCGTACGCCTATCTGAAAAAGATCTTCACCTTGCTGCCGCAAGCACAAGCACTAGAAGATATTGATGCATTGCTGCCGTGGGTGGATGTGTAAAGTAGCAAGAAGACAGTCACCTCCGTGGTAACGCCAACCTTCCATTGCGAGTTCTCTTCCTGAGAATGCCTTCCATGCCATAGGCTCACCCTGAGCCTATATTCAATATAGACACCTTATGATGATTTACAAGTAAACGGCCTTTGGAAGTAAGGAGGGTGTGCTTCGTACTGCGCTTACGTTACTCTGATCTTAATTTGGGAGTTGAATTCGGGCTCAACTGCAGCCTGTAAGCTGGCTAGGGTCTCCAAAATATCAATCGAAGCTCATCGATAAATCAAAGAAAAGATAATGAAAAAAGTAGTACTCTTCGCTGCTGTAACGGTGTCACTCTTATCAGGATGTTCATCTGTTCCAATGGAGTCTCTGGAGCAAACTGAGATGGCAAAACGGTTTAATTCTCCTTCTGTTGGACATGCTGGATTATATATTTATCGAGCTGGCTCATTTGGTGGAGCACTAAAAAAAGATGTCTGGGTTGATGGAAAATGTATAGGGAAAACGGCGCCTAACATTTTTTTCTACGAAGAAATTACGGGTGACGCAGAACATAAAATATCTACAGAATCGGAATTCTCACCAAACGACCTTCTCTTAAAAACCGAAAATGGTAAAAATTACTTCGTGAGTCAATACATTAAGTTAGGTGCTTTTGTTGGCGGAGCCAATGTAGAGCTGGTTGACGAAGAAAAAGGAAAGGCAGCCGTTGCAAAATTAAAAATGGCGAAAAAAGGGACATGCAGTAAATAGATTAATAAATGGGGCATGCGTTCTATTTTGCTTCATTCGCCTCATACCCTAAGCTTTAGTTGCTGATAAATATATATGTCCCACTTAATGTGCAGGTTAATTTTTTAGATTACACTTGTGCTATTAGTTGTACATGTGGAGGTTCTATGAAAATCGTATCTTTTACAGAAGCTAGAAATGGCTTAAAAGCGGTGTTAGACGGTGTGGTTAATGATGCGGATACCACAGTCATCACGCGCAGAGATGCCGAAGATGCCGTTGTGATGTCGTTAGATTATTACAATAGCCTAATGGAAACCGTGCATTTGCTTCGTTCACCGGCAAACGCAGCGCATTTGAACCGTTCAATTGCGCAATTCAAAGCAGGGAACGTCACTCAAAGAGATTTAATGGATGAGTAGCCGTTTACTTTCCTGGACGGGTGAATCATGGAGTGATTATCTGTATTGGCAAACACAGGATAAAAAAACGCTTAAACGTATCAACAAACTTATCAACGATGTTAAGCGATCTCCTTTTGAAGGCATTGGTAAGCCTGAGCCTTTAAAAGAAAACTTAGCTGGTTTTTGGTCCCGGCGTATCGATGATACAAATCGCTTGGTTTATACCGTTGATGAAAATGCAATTACGGTAATTTCATGCCGCTATCACTACTAAATTTGGCACTTGAAGAAAATAGGGGTCAGGAAAACAGAGGCCAGAGCACAATTTTTCAATTAATATCAACACGTATTTATCCGCTTATCTTACTCAGTGCTATATTCCAAAAAATGGGCCGTGACTTCTGAGACTCGCAGTTGCACGGCCTATAATTGGAATTGAAAGAAAGAGTGAAAGCACTTTAAAAGCAAGCTGTTGCGCTAGACTTTGCGCAGGGAACAGAAGAACAATCTATAAAAAAGACGGACACTATCTGGTGCAGATTAGATCAGGGTGCCCGTCAATAGGTTGGAGCTATATGGAACTGAGCTTCCGCTTAAAATCTTTTGAAGTAGCAATAACCCCGTCATTAATAAACGCTTCGTGATTTTTTTCTACTTCTGAAATTTCATAGAAATAATTGACCAACATGCCTGCCGATTGATCTAGTCCATTTGCTGACTTGTCGCCCATCCAGTTAAGTCGCTCAATTCTTGCACCGTTTCCTAAATGGAATCTAGCGACAGGGTCACAAGGGAGTTTGCCTCTTTTAGCATGGAACAAATATTTTTTACACAGGCCCATAAGGACAGGCTTAACGGCTTCAGATATTTCTTGGTCCTGATACCAATGTTCATTGCCTAAAAGACTCAGAACATCTCTATCAGTCTCTTTAATAAATTCACTATCGCCATTTTCCTGCTCGCGGGATAGCCACTTTAAAAAACCCGGTATAGGGGATAATGTGGAAAATTGTGTTAAATGAGGCAGCTCTCTCTTAAGCTCCATCACCACTTGCTTGATAAGAAAATTGCCAAACGATATGCCGGCAAGGCCTGCTTGGCAGTTACTGATTGAATAAAAAATGGCCGTATCTGTCTTATTCTCGCTAATTGATGCATCCAATGTAGGATCAATCAGAGGCGGAATAGAATCCGCCAGCCCTTTGACTAGAGCCACTTCAACAAATATGAGGGGTTCGCCTGGAAGTGATGGGTGAAAAAAAGCATAGCAGCGTCGGTTTTTACCTAATCTCTTTTTCAAGTCTTCCCAGCCCGACATATAATGCACGGCTTCATATTTAATCAGTTTTTCGAGAATGACTGCCGGGGAATCCCACCGGATTTCTTCAAGAGTAAGAAACCCCCTGTTAAACCATGATTTCAGCAAATGGCTTAAATCATAATCAATGGTCTTCAGCTCAGGGTTGTTTTTTATAAACCTTAATAAGTCACAACGAAGTTCCACAAGCGTTTCGGTACCATTAGGTGCCATATTGATGCGCCGGAATAACATTTGCCGAGGTGATTCAACTGCGTCGTTTAATGCCGCGTAAGCTTTATAATCGTTACTGGCTTTATATTCATTTGCTCTTTGAATCACTAATTCAGGGTTGGGTGAATAGCTCTCTAATAGGTGATAGAAAAATTTTAATTTTTCCTCTTCGTTTGATTTTCGGTAGGCTATGACTACAGCCATAGCAAATGCACTCCCCAGCGCTTCACCTTTGTTTGATAAAAGATTTGCACAGTGAGTTTCTAACGTCTTTTCCGGCAGCGATTTATCTCTCTTAGATAATATCTCTCTGCCTGCTTCTGCAACCGAGTTCAACAGCTCATTCAAACGCATCATTATCTCCCGATGGCATCTATTAGTAATAGATATTCGATAAGGGTGTTTTAGTAGCCTACGCTACTGTGTTTTGTTGGAGGCAAATAGCGTAAGTGTGTTGGTCGCTTGATGTCCTGCTTCATCAGAAATCTTGACCTCTACAACCAATCTAGCTTTACCGTTTTTTTCTAAGTCAGCTATGAATCTGTCATGCTTATCTTCAGTAATCGAAGCCTCTGCAATAATCCTATCTACAATAGGATGCCTATAGCGGATGGTTGCTTCAGATATGACTAAATCAGCTATGATCATCGCTTCCTGCAAGGAGTAAAAAATTAACCCCCAGGCAGCAAGGGAAGAGATGGAGTAGATACTTCCAGCAAAGGCTGTTCCGTGGATGTTTACGTTTGAGGGAGCCACAGGCGCTTCGAGACGAATCCGCCCAGAAGCCAAAGAGACCACCGTTAATTCCAGTGTTTTAGACGCTGGAATTGTCTGCTGCAAGACATATTCCAGCTCAGCCGCATCTTGCATCTCAGTGAGTGTAGATATCACTATAAGCCTCCCTCAGTTGCTTTTTCTGAACCTTACCCATCGCATTTCGTGGCAATTCATCTACAAAGAAAATCTTCTGAGGTTGCTTGAATCGTGCGATTTTGCCTTTCAGGTATTGTATAACACTCTTATCAGTGACCTCTGCTGTGCCGTCTCTCACGATTACGGCAGTAACACCTTCACCAAAATCAGGATGAGCAACACCAATCACAGCAGACTCTTTAACCCCCTCCAACTCATCTATGACACTCTCAACTTCTTTTGGATAAACGTTATACCCACCTGAAATAACGAGGTCTTTTGCTCTGCCAACGATACTGATTCGATTATCTTCGTCCATAATCGCCATATCGCCTGTAATGAAAAAACCATCATCACGAAATTCTTCAGCCGTTTTCTCTGGCATGCACCAATACCCCTGAAATATATTAGGGCCTTGAATTTCTAATACTCCGACTTCTCCACGTGCAACTTCTTTACCGGCCTCATCAGCCACTCTGGCAGTCACGCCAGGCAATGGATAACCAACAGTGCCAGGTATTCTTTCTCCATCGTATGGATTCGAAGTGATCATCCCCGCCTCGGTCATACCATAGCGTTCAAGAATTTTGTGACCACTCACCCGTTCAAATGCGTCGAACGTTTCAGATAAAAGCGGTGCTGAGCCTGCAACAAACAAACGCATGTTTTTGCATAGATCCCGGTTAAAATCAGGGTCATCCAGTAGACGCACATAGAAAGTAGGAACACCCATCATTACAGTAGCATTGGGAATATTTTCCTTAATCGCTTCTTGTGTGAATTTACTAAGGAAAATGATTTTAGAGCCATTTAAAAGTGCACAGTGCAGTGCGACGAAAAGGCCGTGTACATGGAAAATAGGTAGCGCATGTAGTAGTACATCACCTTTCTCCCACTGCCAATATTCATGCAGTACCTTAGCATTAGATGAAAGATTGTCATGTGATAGCATCGCTCCTTTAGAGCGACCGGTAGTGCCCGAGGTATATAAAATACAAGCCAGATCCTCGCCATTACACTCTTCAATGAAATCACTATAGGTGGCTTCTTTTAAAGCCTCCATAAGAGTGCCGCCACCGATGCCATCCAATGTCATCACATGTGGAACACCTAGCTTAAGCGCTTCAGCATTTACGCTCTCCGCTTCCTGTGGCCGGCATACCATCAGGTGTGGTTTTGCATCGTCCATGAAATAAGACACTTCTTGGGCTGTATAAGCAGTATTTAAAGGTATAAAAATCGCCCCAAAACGTAAACAGGCAAGGTAAAGTAAAACAGCTTCAGGTGACTTATCCACCTGCATAATGACTCGATCACCTTTACCAACACCCAACTGGGCAAGAAGCCATACCAAATGCCCCGTTCGTTCTTCAATCTGGCTATAAAGGAGCGCCCCATGTTCATGTTCCAGAAATACTGCATCAGTATCTGCAGGGAACTTAGATTGAAAAAGCTTGTAGATATTCTGGTCATTCATTCTTTTTATTCTCCTATTGTGTCATTTAGACCTGTTTTTCATTAATTTTTTATCGACTGACTACGAATGAAGTCTGGCAATGAAATCTGCAAAGTTTCCTCCCTGAACCGATATGTGTTGATTCGCTCTCAGAGAGGCTACATCTCCATCTTGCTGTTCGATAGCAACCAGAATGCCCAGATGTTCAGCATGCGATTCTGCTACTCGATTAAAGCAGTGAAGCTGCGCGTGACGATATGGGCTTAACCGTTTATTAAGCTTAGAGGCTGTTTGTTCGAGAAATTTATTTCGACTGGCGCTATATATGGCTTCATGGAAATCAATATTCAAAAGGAAATAAAGCTCAATATCACCCTTTTGTGCTGCTTCGAGACTACTTTCATGAGCATCTCTGATCCGTTCGATATCAGCAGGAAAAGCTCTCCTTGCTGCTAATTTGGCACACGTAGCCTCATAAAAGGCCATGGTTTCAAACATTTCGAAGAGGGTCTTCAGTTCTATTTTCATCACTGAAGCCCCACGCCTGGGCTGTATATCTACTAACCCACTTGCCTTGAGTTGAAGTAACGCTTCACGGATCGGCGTTCTTGAAACGCCAAAACGCTTAGCTAAGATCGACTCATCCAGTTTCTCACTTGGCTTTAAAATTCCTGTCAGAATGTCTTGCTCCAGAGCCCTCAGCACCATTGGTTGTATCGATTTAGGTACTATTTTCATTCTTTATAGCTTCCTTTTTTTCATTCTGACATGTTGTTTGTATTTTTAACTGTTACTTATGTATACAACAAAGCTTGACTAAAATGCAAAAATAATTATATTTTAGGTACAAGAGCATCTTCATTAATACATGGAGATGCTCTGATCTATACTCAAAACTCATAAAAATAAATGGAGTAACCGATGAATCTTAAACCTATCGTCCTCGCTTGCAGTCTTGTTGGCGTGAGCCTTATGGCAAGCACTGTACAAGCTGAAATGTTGAAAGCTTCTCATCAGTTTCCTGGTGGTAAAGGTGATGTGCGTGATGAAATGATGAAAATTGTTTCTAATGAAATTACTAAAGCTGACGTTGATTTGACTATGAGAATTTACCCAGGCGGTTCTCTATTCAAAGCCAAAGATCAATGGGTACCTCTCACTAAAGGCTTGCTTGATATGACGTTGGTTCCTCTTGCCTATGCAGCAGGTAAGCATCCTCAATTCGACGCTACTCTGATGCCTGGCTTAGTGAAAAATCATGCCCACGCCGCTCGACTAAGCGATTCACCATTTATGGAAGCGATTAAGGAAGAGATCAATGATGCGGGTGCCATTGTTCTGGCTGATACATGGATGGCCGGGGGGTTCGCTTCTGCTAAAAAATGTATCCTGGAACCTGAAGATGCTGAAGGACAAACATTTCGAGCGGCGGGTAAAGCTTTTGAAAGAATGCTAGCAGGAGCGGGAGCGTCTATCGCTTCAATGCCAAGCTCAGAAATTTACACAGCTATGCAAACCGGAGTTATCGATGCGGCTAATACAAGTTCCGCTAGTTTTGTCTCCTATCGTCTTGACGAACAAGTTAAATGCTTAACTGCTCCAGGTGAAAACGCTCTTTGGTTCATGTACGAGCCTCTTCTTATTTCAAAAATAACCTGGAATAAATTGAATGCAGAGCAACAGGCGGCCCTAACAGCAGCAGGAGATAAAGCGGAGAAATATTTCTTTGAAGAAGCGAAAGGTCTTGATCAGAAGATGGTCGATGCTTTTACAAAGTCTGGAGTTGAAGTGGTAACTATGACGACAGAACAAGCAGATAAATGGAAAGCAATTGCTCAAAACACTAGTTATAAGGTGTTTGCAGAGCAGGTGCCTGGCGGCAAAGAATTAATTGATCTGGCTTTATCGGTGGAATAAACCTCTATTGCTTACTTTCATAACGGTGGCCCGAAAGGGGTCGCCACGTTTTAAAAAACAGGCCGTTTTTATGATTATTAATTCATTCGTTGGATTCATTCGGATGCTATCTAAAATATGCGGATTCATTTCCGTAGCTTTAGTCGCCGGTTCCGTTATTGTTGTTTGCCAAATGGTCTTCGTTCGATATTTCATGGGTGAAAGTGTTGTATGGCAAACTGATTTCGTGACCTATGGTTTAGCTTCCTCGGTTTTTCTCGGTGCTCCATATGTTGCCCAAATGAAGGGACACGTCAATGTTGATTTGCTAACCATGTATGCCGCGCCGAAATATAAGAGGTTACTTGGATATATTACCATCTCGTGTGCATTTATTTTTTCTGCGATTTTTGCGTATACAGGCTGGGAGCTATGGTATGAAGCCTGGGAAGGCCAATGGACAACAGCGTCACTCTGGGCACTTCCATTGTGGATTCCATACTCATCTCTTGCCATTGGTATGACATTGCTTGCCCTTGAGTACTTTGCTGATGCTATTTGTGCCATTAATGATCAAACCGTTCCATTTGGTACCGAACCCGGAGGTCACTCTTGAGCCCACTTATAATTGGTGCGTTATTGTGCGCCGCTACCGTTATTATTCTCGCTGCCGGTGTTCCTGTAGCATTCTCTCTGGCGCTGGTCGCCGTAAGCTTTCTGTTTATTTTTGAGGGTCCGGAATCTTTAGGTGTTGTTGCAGAGACTATGTTTTCCAGCATCAGCCACTTTACATTAGTATCAATACCCATGTTTATATTAATGGGATCAGCAATAGCTAGTTCTCCTGCTGCAAAAGATTTATATGAAGCGCTAGATAGATGGCTTCATCGAGTCCCGGGTGGCTTGATTATAGCAAATCTGGGTGCTTGCTCGATTTTCTCAGCTCTTAGCGGCTCGTCTCCAGCGACGTGTGCGGCAATAGGAAAAATGGGCATTCCTGAAATGCGCTCGCGTGGATACCCGGCAAGCTTGGCTACAGGAGCAATAGCTGCCGGTGGTACGTTAGGCATTCTTATCCCTCCCTCTATTACTATGATTGTTTACGGCATCGCGACGGAAACCTCTATTGGACGCCTTTTTCTGGCAGGTGTAGTACCTGGCTTTATGCTCACCGCGCTCTTCATGACGTGGGCGTTGTATACTGCCAAGAAAAATGGATACCAAATTAATGGGTCGAATCGTAGCTATTCGATGGCAGAAAAGCTGAATGTCTTACCCCGTGTCATTCCTTTTATGCTGGTTATCATTGGCGTGTTGTACGTACTCTATGGAGGTATAGCGACACCCTCCGAAGCTGCTGGTGTCGGCGCTATGATGTGCGTTATGTTGGCGGTCGTAATCTATAAGATACGTGACGCTAAACGTCTATGGGAAATGCTGTCCAGTAGCATGAAAGAAAGTGTGATGATTCTGATGATCATTGCGGCATCAGAACTGTTCAGCTTTACTTTATCAAGCCTCTATATAACACAATCCGTAGCTCAATGGATTGCCATGCTGGACGTTAATCCCTGGGTATTGCTTGGAATAATTAATCTTTTTTTGCTCTTCTGCGGATTTTTTCTGCCTCCTGTTGCTGTTATTTTAATGACCGCTCCAATCCTGCTGCCGATCATTCTCAGCGCTGGATTCGATCCATATTGGTTTGCCGTTATATTGACTATTAATATGGAAATCGGGTTGATTACACCTCCCGTAGGGCTCAATCTGTACGTTATTAATGGCATATGTAAAGATGTCAGCTTGCCCACCATTCTCAAAGGGGCGCTACCCTTTATGCTTTGTATGGTTCTAGCGATCGTCATACTGACAATATTCCCTGAAATTGTACTTTGGTTACCTAATCTTGTGATGGGGCCAGAAATACACTGATCATTAATTAAGGAGAGTGGGGCATAAATTTTCTCATGTTCCACTTTCCGTAACTATTTTTAGAATAGTAGTTATTGATTATTCAGGGGTTGTAACTGACAAGATTTGGGTTGTCGGACATCGTGATACGTTAATATGGATGCCTTAATATTTAAGGAAGGCTAGCGACAAAATCACTAAAGCTAGCACCTTGAACATTAACATGATCTTTAAGCAGTTTTTCTGCCATATTTACATCCCTATCTTCAATAGCCTTGAATATTTGGCTATGTTCAGTAAATGATTCCATGACCCTATTTGAATTCCTTAACTGTGTTCTTCTATAGGGAGAGAGCCTGTTGCGCAATGCTATGGTTTCACTTGCTAAATAGCGATTTCTTGCAGCCTTATAGATAGCTTCATGAAAATCTACATTTAATGCGTAATACTGATCATAATCTTTATTCTCTGCGGCTGTTTGGCAAGCATTATGAGCATTACGTATATCTTCAATATCTTCAACTGATGCCCGACGCGCTGCTAGCCTTGCGCACATTCCTTCCAGTTCCGCCATGACTTCAAACATTTCAAGAAGATCTTTAAGTTCAATGGAGGCCACAACAGCCCCTTTTCTTGCACGCATCTCGATTAATCCAGCGGCCTTTAGCTGTAATAACGCTTCACGAACAGGTGTACGTGACACGCCAAAAATCTCAGACAATTTGGTCTCATCAAGACGATCTCCAGGCTTTAGCTTTCCTGTGAAAATTTGATTTTCAAGCTCTTTTCGTAGCTCCGCATGCCTACCATGACTCATATTTATTACCACAAATATTTATTAGACTTACCTTCTGTATTATTACACAGCTTTTGGATTTTAATCATATAGTCCTGAATTAGTGACTTCAAAGTCACTTAAAACGCGAAATACTTAAAACCCTGCAATAACTGGCCTGATTTTAGCTTGTCTACAGAATCTGAGGCTAAATCGAGAGCCGTTTACTTTCATGGACGGGTGAATCACGGACTGACTACTTATATTGGCAAACACCAGATGCAAAAACGCTTTGTGAAGTTTTTTATCTTTGTCTCTCAGCTCTTCATAGATAGCCCGGGTATTACCCTCAAAGACCAGTGATCTTATCCATTTCCCTAGGTTTGTAATGTCTTTTTTGATGTCGTATATCAGTTAACACGCAAAATCAAGGACTCTACCTTTGGTCTTATGAAAGGGGTCACAAGTAGTATGTTTTGAGGTTACCTCCGGTTTTATGATAGGTGAAGGTAGTATTTAAGGGCCTGAAAAAAATCATTACGACCCGAGGTAACGCATGCAAAATCCAGGAATTCCCTTGTTGAGGCGTGGGACATTGTCGAAAATCCCGGCAGCCTTTGCCGTAGTGATCGCGATGGTGTTGTTTAGCGAATTAACGCTGGCCGCTAAGTCCTCGTCTGCTATGGATCAGGGGGGCCCGGATAAACACAATAGCGTCACCGTGGCAGCACTGAAGTTTGGCACCCTCAACTGGGAGCTGCAGACAATGCAAGCGCAGTCCTTCGATCGCAACAATCAGTTTCAGCTGCAGGTGATGCCGTTGGCGGGTATGACGGCAACCCGAACGGCGCTGAAAAGTGGATCAGCAGATGTGATTGTGGCTGACTGGATGTGGGTCAGTCGTCAACGGGACATGGGCGACAAACTACAGTTTATTCCTTACTCCTTGTCAATCGGCAAAGTAGTGCTGGCCAAAGGCAGCCATATTAAATCTCTGCAAGACCTGCAGGGAAAACGCATCGGTATCGCCGGCGGGCCGCTGAGCAAAGGCTGGCTGTTACTACGGGCGCTGGGATTGAAGCAGGGGATCGATCTGAAGGCGGCAACCGAACAGCAGTATGGTGCGCCACCGTTGCTTAATGCCTCTCTGGAGAGGGGGCGGTTGGATGCGGTTGTGACTTTCTGGCATTTTGCCGCTCGCTTAGAGGGTCAGGGCTATCCGGTGCTGACGGACTTAAAGGCGGTCAGTAAAGCATTGGGTATGAATTCTGATCTGCCAATGCTGGGCTATGTTTTTCATCAACGCTGGGCTGAAGAGAACCCCGCCTTGGTGGCTTCGCTACAACGGGCCTCAGCCCAGACTAAATCCTACCTGTTGCAGCATGATGATGCCTGGAGCACCTTACGCCCTATGATGCAGGCCTCAGATGAGGCGGTTTTTCAGCAGCTGAAAAAAGAATTCCTGGCGGGCATTCCGGAGCCTCTCCAGCAGCAACAGTGGGTGGACGCCCAACAGATGTTTAGATTGCTGGCGGAATTGGGCGGCGACAAGTTGGTGGGTGATAGTCGACAACTGGACAATGACACGTTCTGGCGCCAACACTGATTTTTGTAATGAGAAGAGAAGAGTACCGCTAATGCCGATCTGGAGTTCAATCCGTACACAGTTGTTGTCGATGACAATACTGCTGTGTTTATGGCAGTTACTCTGCTGGCAGCTACCCTTCTCGCCGACGGGAGGAGCGGTGGTTGACTCACAATTGTTACCGTCGCCGCTCAGGGTTGCGCAGGTTATGTGGCAGGAATGGCAATCGGGGGAGTTGGCGTATCACTTACAGGCGACGCTGTTGCGGGTAGCGATCGCGTTTTCTGTGTCGATGTTGCTGGGTTCTGTGCTCGGTGTGTGGATGGGGCTTAATGCCGGTTTAAACCGATGGTTGGATCCGATACTGGTATTTTTTCTGAATATTCCCGCGCTGGTGGTGATCATTCTGTTCTACATCTGGATGGGGATGACAGAGTTTGCTGCGATTGCCGCAGTGGTGATGAACAAGGTGCCGAATGTGGTGGTGACCCTTCGTCAGGGTACCTGGAGCCTCGATACCCGATACCGGGCGTTGACTCAGGTGTATCGCATCAGCCGGTTCCGCCAGATGAAAGAGGTCATCCTGCCACAGTTGGCGCCGTACCTGTTGGTGTCTACCCGTTCCGGTGTGGCGTTGATCTGGAAAATCGTGCTGGTGGTGGAGCTGTTGGGGCGTAGCGAAGGGGTTGGTTTTCAACTGCATCTGGCGTTTCAGATGTTCGATGTGACGATGATACTGGCCTACAGCCTGGCCTTTATTCTGATCGTGCAGGCGATTGAGTGGCTGCTGCTGCAGCCCTGGGAAAAGTACCAGAGTCGCTGGCGCTAACCGCTTGAAAAACAGTGTTAAAAAGCACTCTTAAAAGCATGCTTGAAAAACATTCTTGAAAACAACAGGGGAGAGAGATGATCGACCTGCAGATCCAGAGTAAATATTTTGCTTCTCATGTGCTGTTTGAACGTTTCCAGTTGCAGCTGGAAAGGGGTGAGTTGCTGTGTCTGCTAGGACCCTCCGGCTGCGGAAAAACCACGTTGCTGAACATCATTGCGGGTCTGGATCGTGACTATGAAGGGTCGCTGATCACGCAAGAGTTATGTATCAGTTATATGTTTCAGGAGCCGTGCCTGTTGCCCTGGCGCACGGTGCGCCAGAATCTGGAACTGGTCCTTGATCCCAAAGATTATTTTAAAATCAAACCGCTGTTGGCAGAACTTGGGCTGGAAGCATGGATGGATCTTTACCCCAAAACGTTGTCGTTGGGGATGGCCCGTCGGGTTGCACTGGCCCGCAGTCTGATCGTAGAGCCGGATCTGATACTGATGGATGAGCCCTTTGTTTCTCTGGATCCGCATACGGCAGAGGAGTTACATGCATTGATTAAAAGTGTCCGGCAACGACGACCACAAACCTCAATCGTACTGGTGACCCATGACCTTCAGGAAGCCGTGTTTTTTGCCGATCGTATCCTGATGCTGGGTGATAGACCTACCCGAGTACTGAGTGAACATCGGCCCGGTGAACTGACCGGAAATGAAGAGGGTGCGGCTGTCATGGTGCGAACATTAAAAGGTGCCTACCGGGAGTTTGAATCGAGTTAAGGGTAAAAAACTTACCCTTATGTATTTCTTCCCCGCCTATTAAGCTTAGAAATCCCCGCAGTTTGTTACCAATTTCCATAACGGTTCATGTCATATATACCGGCTTCTAGTGGCCTGGTGGCTTGTAGATAATCTTTGAAACTATGAAACACATTCCAGAATTGTGGATTCATGCGACCTAAGCTCCAGCGTTGAATAAATTGTTCGAAGGATTTTGCGGAATCTATAGCACTGAATGACGTCACAAAATCATCTAGCTCTGCTAAGTTCATTTGCAAGATCAGATTAGGGTAACTTCCTATAGGGGCGGGCATAATGGTCAAACTGTCGAGTTCTTCTTGATAGCGTAATGATTCACCGAGTAAGTAGGCGACACTGCTATGGCGACGATTGCGTATGAGGGTGTAGACGAGGAAGTTTTCATTAGCCTTTGTGTGAGTCGGGTTTTGATCCAGATTAATTCTGACAAAACTCACTTCGGGTAACCATTTTATTCCTGCTAATTGTGAAGCGGGTATGGCCGCAATTTTGCTCATGGCGTGTGCTACTTGCGCATGAAGTGAGTCTTCAA
Source organism: Neptunomonas antarctica (assembly GCF_001305295.1). Lineage (GTDB taxonomy): Bacteria > Pseudomonadota > Gammaproteobacteria > Pseudomonadales > Balneatricaceae > Neptunomonas > Neptunomonas antarctica. The sequence goes on along the minus strand of NZ_LJSI01000035.1, from coordinate 78,339 downwards.
TCTGTGTAGCACACCCGTCATTGCAACGGTTGATGGGATCGTCACCACCGTTGAGCGCGGGGTATTTATCAAGTAAGGTTTCCAGTAGTTCATGTTTTGGCTGGTTGCGAGAATACGGAATATTGCTGGGTGTTTTTACATCCAGCTCATGGTAAGCGATTTCAGTTTTTATGATGGCGCTTGATTGGTACCAACTGTCGTAGAGAGCCTGTCGGGAAGCGGCTGGTATAAAGCGTAAAAAATTAGTTTCTGCACCATTTCTGATCAAATCAAAATATAAACGTGTTTGTGTTTGATGGGAAATACTACCAAACACATCGAAGTTAGCGACAAGCTCATAATAGGTACGTTCCAGTAAGGGGTAGCCCATAAGCCATGCTGTTAATGGAATCTCGCCTTGCCATCCTTCGGTTACTGAGGCGCTGTTATGATGCCGAAATACTGTTAAAAATGCATTGTTGTTCGTCTTGTCGCCGTCCCATATATGGTTCAGTTCCGGGCCTTTTGGGAACTGTTGTTGGTAGGCTTTCTGGCGCAGGTCCAGGTATTGATTGCGGTCTTCGTTATAACGCAGCCACTGGCTACCAAAATTCAGTAGTGATGTTTCTTCGCCGGGTAATCCTAAATGTTGATTGACCGATAACTGATAGTTAGCGTTGTTGGTGTAGTGTTCAACGTTAGGATCTTCAAACATTATCCAGAATTGGTCGCGAATCACATTCGTTGCAATTTGTCCTCGGCATACCGGACCTCGAATAAAGTTTCTGACGAAAAACTCGGCATCATCCAGTAAAAATTGATAACGCTGTTTTGCTGGAATCGCTGCAAATGTGAGGAATGGATTGGATCTGTCTTTGTAGCCGTAGCCGGGGAGGTTTTCAACACTCCAGTCTGATGTATAAAATAATTGTTGGTAGTGGCTGAGCCTGTCTGAATCAAAGCGATAGGTGATGTGTGTTTTATGCACGATGGTATCGATAATGGGTATCAGGCGATAGAAAAATGGCTTCTTAGGGTCATCATTGGGGCGTACCGTGGCCACTATAACCGGGGGTTCACCGGTTGGCGTGTAGGAACGTATGAGCTGGTAAAACTGCGTTGCTTTAGCGCGCGTGTTATTTATATCAGTGCTATTTATATCAGTGCGATTTACACCACGGTGGTGTAAATCGCTTTGGTTTAACTCATGGCTGTTTACATTGGCGTCGCTTAAATAAAGATGCCCGAGAAATAAATGCTCGTACAGGTAACGTGATAGCAGTGTTGATTTTTTGTCCGGTTGATTTAGCCACGTTTCCCATTGCTTCATCAGTAACTGTTCTTGCTTGCTGATAGTGACAGGTGCTGAATCGATTTTTGAACCTTGTTTCAGCCAGGTGGATAAAATCTGATATTCATTTTGATCTAAGCCAGAAACGGCCAGCGGCATGCCTCCATGGGGATATTCTTCGGCATAATCAGCAAACTCAGTGGGTGCGGGACAATAATTGACTCGATCAAACCCGAGCTGGATCTCTTCAGGCACCTTTTTATTGATCGGCAGTGGATTGTTCTTCGCCAGCGTTAGCATTTGCAGCATGAGCGGAGGGCTCGTTTCATGCTTGCTCTGGGTGTAGGCAGAGAGCACCGAATAAAATCCCTTGTTACGCCATTCTTGTGGCGTTTGTGCATCAACATAGAGCCGTGTTGGCGGAGTGTCCTGAAATCTTTCTCCATCATAAACGGGCTTTTTTGATGCGCCGCGCGCTAGTCCTTGTGAGGATTCCAGCTTGAGCTGGCAAGGTGCATCGTAACAGGCATGGCACGCCAGACATTTGTTATCCATGATGGGCTTGATGCTTTTTGAAAAACTGTAGGACTGCTCTGTTGCGGTGACGTGGTTTTCTATCAACTCTTCTGGTGGCTGCTGATTACCCAGAAGTAAAAATGCCATGCCGATGACAATAAAAACGCTTACGATAGCTCCGCTTTTTTTTGCTTTGTTCATACGTTATTTTATATCAAGGTAATCAAAAGCCTAGAGTAACAAATCGATGCACTTATGAGCGAATAAGAACACTTTTATTATTCAGCTGAAACAGAATGGGATAAGGATATAATAGCCAGGTCATGATGATTAGAATTCGCAGACGCCTTATATCATGTGACGTCATAATTTATACTTGAGTCCTATGTACGCTGGTTTCGACGTTAGGCGATAAGATCAGCCTCCGTGAATTGGGTTAATAATGTAATATTAACCCTACAACATCAGGTCCGGTATGTTACCAATACTCGAATTTTTCACACTGTTGACGCTATTGGTTACCTTGCTGCCTTTATCGCGACATTCGCATTGGATTATCAGGGGGATGGATTTTCCCCGTTTGCAGTTCGCCATCTTTTCAGCCGTTTTGTTGATAGCTCATTTTCTTTTTCTTGATACTCAAATGGTTATCTCTCGGGCGCTGATCTTCGCTACGTTTTTATGTTTACTTTGGCAGGTGTGGTGGATATTACCTTATACTTTTTTATGGCCCAGGGAGGTTGAAGCTTCCAGTGATAATCATGCTGATAAACAACTCAGCATTCTCACATCTAATGTACTTACACCCAACCGTAATGCTGATGCATTAATTGAGTTAGTTAAAAAGCATCAACCGGATATTTTAGTCACACTTGAATCCGATCAATGGTGGGAAGATAAACTCAAGGTGTTAGAAGATGACATGCCATACAGCATAAAATGCCCCCTCGACAACCTTTATGGTATGCATGTTTTTTCACGATTACCTTTAGGCGAGCAGGAGATCTGCTATTTTGTTGAAAAAGGTGTTCCATCGATTCATGCAACAGTAGCGTTGCGAACAGGCGATAAAGTGCGAGCGCATTTTCTGCATCCAGCCCCGCCAAGTCCAACAGAAAACGCTGAATCAGCAGAACGGGACGCGGAGCTAGTGATAGTGGCCCGAAGTGTGGCCGAAAGTGACCAGCCTGTGATAGTAACCGGCGACCTTAATGATGTCGCATGGTCTGCGACTACTCGATTATTTCGTAAAATCAGTGGCTTGCTAGACCCGCGTGTGGGGCGGGGAGTCTTTAATACCTTCCACGTAGATTATTCGCTTGTGCGTTGGCCTTTAGATCATTTGTTCCACAGTCAGCATTTTACGTTACAGGATATTCAACGTTTATCTTCGATTGGGTCGGATCACTTTCCTCTACTGACCAGGCTCTCGTTTACACCGTATCAAGCGGCTAACCAAAAAGGTATAGAGGCGAGTGCTCATGAATATGAGTGGGCAAACGAGATATCTGAAAAACAGAAGGTGAGTAAAAATGATGTACCAACGCCAGGCGAGACATCATAAACCTCCAATGCTTTTTACACGCCGCTTCGCTCTGTTTCGGTAGCTCCGCCTCCGTATTACGTGTTAAGTATCAGAGGTGTTTCTTGTGATGTTAAATGTGCTCTGGACTAAAAATGTTTAAGCAGCTTAGTGACTGGTTGGAAAGCCGGCACGTTAAAAAAATGGGCCTTAGCGCTGCACAATGGGAATCTGCTATTGCCGACTGGCCAGTAATGAATCGCTATCAGGGGGCTGAACGCGACGCACTTCGCGCTATGGCTTTTCGTTTTCTCGTGCGTAAAAATTTCACTTCCGGCGGTGAATTTAAATTTACAGATGCAATGTGCCTGAAACTCGCCACCATGGCCTGCGTTCCCGTCCTCCATCTTGGCTTGGACTGGTATGATCACTGGTCTACCTTGATTATCTACGAAGGTGATTTTGTTCCCAGCCGCCCCTATCACAGTGATGATGGTGTCGTTCATTCAAAAGGTCCTGGTTTGAGTGGTGAAGCGTGGCTTCGGGGGCCGGTGATTTTATCGTGGCAATCGGTTTGCGCAACCGGCGCGCATATGCGTCACGGTAAGGCCAGTAATGTGGTGATTCACGAGTTGGCGCACAAGCTTGATATGTTGCGTGATGGTGCCAACGGTGCGCCGCCGATGCACCCGGATATGCGAGCGGGCGAATGGCACGATATTTTTACGGTGACGTGGCAGCAGTTGCAGAAAGACTGGAAACATCACCGGCCGTTGCCGCTCGATGACTATGCACTGACCAGTCCGGCAGAGTTCTTTGCGGTGTGCAGTGAGACTTTTTTCGAGGCGCCAGAAAGTATGAAAGAAAGGATGCCAGAGGTCTATCGATTGCTGTGCCAGTTTTATCGTCAGCAGCCCGATAAACCGCGCAGTGTCTAATTTTCTTGATTATTATGCTTTGCCTGATAGCATTTAAAATTATCTCAACTAAGCTGTTATATTGTATCCGGGTTTCAGTGAGTTAAAGTAAAAATTTTAACCTCGGTATGGTCATGAATAAGAGGTGATTAACTTATGGAAGAATATTTTTTCCAGCCAACAGAATGCTCTGAGAGGCTGAGGTAACTGATGGGGAGTCCGCACCGCTTTTCAGTTTTGCTAGTGACTGATAATGCTGAAGAAATCAAGTCTGTAAGCAATATGATTAAGCGTCAATTCCCGTTTTTCTTCATTGTGAAAACAGAAGAAGATGCCCTCAAGATGATTCTTGAGAAAAATATTGATGTCCTGTTAATGGGTTTGAATTCGTTACAAGAGAACGAGGTGTTTTATTTGCACCTTCTTAGTACGAAAAAACATATTGAAAAAATCATCTACCGCAAGATAGTATTATGTAGTCGTGATGAATTGCGTGAAGCTTTTAAAATTTGTAATAAAGATGTTTTTGACGACTATTTTGTTATTCGCCCGCTCTATGACCCTTTCCATATTCTGATCCGTCTACGTTTTATTCGCCAAGTCCGCGATAATCAAGCACCTAATCCGATGAGCAATCTTTCCATCAATGATTTGAGCAACTACTTTGATCAGGTAGCTAATTGCCAGGACTCATTGGATGACCTGAACAAAGAAAGCTTTGAAAAGCTTCTGGGTATTGTGTCTTCCTCAATGAAACAGATGAAGAATCAGATCGTACAAAATCGCACGCTCACCGATAACCATAAGCAAGAAATAGGCAGTTTGATTGATACTCACACTGAAAAACACCTAATCAAACAAGTGTCAGAGCATCAAAGTACTTCAAATGCGTCGGCTCACGACGTTGTAAAAGATATTGCCGATATTGCGGTGCTGAAAAAAGAGCGCCTGCAGCACCCTGAAACCTCGTCTATAGACAATAATAGTAATATTCTGATTCTGGAAGATGACATAACCAGTCGAGATGATATTAAATTAAATTTAGAGTCAGCGGGTTATCACGCTCAGACATCCGGTAGTGCAATGCATGCCATAAAAATGATGCAAACATGGAAGCCAGATATTGTTCTGATAGATCTGACACTACCGGATATGAGCCCGTTGTTTGTTATCAGTAGTATTAAAAATGACCCTGACATGAGCCATACTCGTATTATAGTACTGGCGAAAGCAGGTGATAAAGATAATGCGCAAGAATCTATGAAAATGGGGGTGAATGAGATCATGCGTAAACCCCTTGATCGCGATATGTTGATCTATAAAATCAAATATAATATTAAAGCGATAGCCGATGCCGGACAGCATTAAAACTCCGTTAAAAACAGAGCTTTTTTCTCAATCTCCCCCGTCCTGAAGAATACGCACTTCGCGTTGTGGGAATGGGATTTCGAAGCCGTTGTCTCGCATGGCTTCAAAGATCGCTAATAAAAGGTCACCACCGACTCGGTTTTGGCCATCATCAATACCTTCCATCCAAAATTCTACAAACATGTTGACGCCTGAGTCCCCAAAGCTGGCTATTTCACAGTCAGGACGCTCTTCTATCGGAATGTGATTACCGCTGATTACTTGAGGATGAATGGAAACTGTTTCCTTAATGATCTCCACCAAATTACGGATATCAGTGTGGTAGGCAACCGAAAAATCAACACGGTAGCGTTGCTTTTTATTCTTATGTGTCCAGTTGGTAAACGTAGACGCAATAAACTTCTCATTAGGTACCATGATGTCTTTGCCATCAAAGGTTTCTAATGTGGTTGAGCGTAAGTTGAGTTCACGTACGATGCCGCTTTTTCCGTCTTCCATTTCGACGTAGTCGCCCAGTGATAGCGAGCGGTCAAGCAGAATGATGACACCTGAAATAAAATTGGAGGCTATGGACTGTAACCCGAAGCCTAAACCTACACCCAGAGCGCCGCCAAAAACGGCTAAGGCTGTTAGGTTAATGTCCATTACTTGTAATAAAAGCAGGAACACAATGACATAGACGGCCACTTCAAAGATCTTTGCTGCTAGCTCTTTGGTACGAAAATCTAAATTTGCCTGACGGCGGATGATCTCTTTTCCTGTGTTGTTAGATGCCCGTCCCATCCAAAAGAGTAGGGTGCCAAATAAGGCCACGCGTAAAACACCAAAGGCGGTAACGTTAATATTCCCTAATGTAATCGAGATTGATTCAAGTACAAGAATAACATGATCCAGAAGACCGGTCAGATGCAGAAATAATATCGGTAACCCTATGATTTTGAGAAAACGCCCTGCCGTTTTATTCTTAATAAAATCGGTTATAACCGAATTAAACAATAACAAGAGCGCCACCGTTAGCGCTGTTTCTAATAGCCAACCTTCTTTTAACGCTGTTTGGCCTAAATCAACCGACATTCGGAGTAGTAAAATAGCCAATAAAGGGAAGAGTGTATTCCCAAACTTGAATAAGAGAACTCGGTGTGGCAGGGCGTTTATTGGATCAGGTGTTTCACCTAAAACAGAAAAATATCGGCGGAACCTGTTAGCTATAAAATACGCTGCGGCGTAAACAGTTAAAATAATACCCAGCTGGATATAAGTTTCAGGCTTGGTCAGAACGCCAATTATTTGCTGACTATAGTCTGTAATTAGGTCTTGAAGATATTTAGGAGACATACGTTATTTCTCTGTATTACAGTAGTCATATGTCGATTATTGGTATAAACCGGCCAGAAAGCAACTGGATTGATTTGCGCAGATGATCGAAAATTAAAATGATATATTCACCGTTAAATGATGACATCAGGAGATGATATGACTCAGTACATACGCGGCACATGTTGCTTTATGAAAGTGTTCGTTTTTCTTTTGCTAGGGAATAGTTTTACCGTATATGCAGAAACTCCGCAGGAGCGCGTGCATCATATGTCGCATTATGTCATGCCGTTTGATATGGAAAGCACACTGCACATTTTCAAGATGACAGAGAGGGGAGGCGTGCAGCGGGTGATTGCTAAACAGGAGGGTGCCACTGATCAGGTAGCCATGATTCAGCAACACCTTAAACATGAGGTAGAGCGTTTTCAGCGGGGTGATTACTCTGATCCTGCTATGTTACATGGTGCAGATATGCCAGGGCTTAAAGAGCTTGGGGCCGGATCCTCGAATATAAAGGTATCGTATACGGCGTTAGCGATAGGGGCCGAGATCAATTTCGATACATCGGATCCTCGTTTGCTTACAGCCATTCATCGCTGGTTCGGCGCACAGTTATCTGAGCATGGTAGTGATGCCAGGGCAGAATAGGCAAATCTTTACTTCTTCTCCCTGATATTTCAAATACTGGTGATGTGTTTGTTTTTGGCTTCTATCCACTGTGCCATATATTTTGTACTTTTATGATGATGGTGGCGCAGCATCTGGCCAGTGAAGTTTGCCCTGCGATGCGCGTCTCGTTGCGATTGGCTGAGTAAGGGCAGTATTTTCTCCAGAAGAGACGCTTGAATATCGTGCTGATTAAACCGCTTTTGTAACAGTTGATGGCCCGTTACTTGTGCAGTTTGCCAGACGGATTTGTTTTCATATAACACAGTGGCAGCATCGGCGAAGCCTTGTGGATTGTCAGACCATGCACCTCCCCAGTCCTGTTGATTAGCTGTCATTCCCTCGATGCCAATGGATGTTGTGACTGACGGCGTGCCATTTCTCATGGCATCAACAAGCTTGCCTTTTATCCCGGCACCAAAGCGCAGGGGAGCCAGTAATAGTCGTGAATTCTGCAGAACCTGATGAGCATCATCCACCCAGCCTTTGACTAAAAATCCTTCTTTAGCATTGTGCAATGCCGTGGCCTTGGGTGGCGGGTAAGCGCCGTAAATATGCAGCTCTGCCTTCGGTAATTGCTGCTTTATTAGCGGCCAAAGCTGTTGCTTTAACCAGAGTACCGCATCCCAGTTAGGCGCATGGCGAAAATTGCCGATGCTGATAAAGTGTTGGCGGTCTTCAAATGAGGGTGTCGCGGTCTCTTCGTCTGGCAGCATAAAGGGGCAGTGAGTCAGCTGACTAACAGGGACGTTAAAATGCTCAGTTAATAGCTGTATTTCAAGATCGGAAATCATCAACGTCAGATCACATCGATAGATAGATGCAATTTCTCGCTGAGCCAGGTCCGTATCGGCCATGCGGTGGTAAAGCGTCGGTAACGATGATAGTGCTGCGATGTTTAATTGTTCGTCACGCAATTGCTGCTTGATCAGCTGATGTCGTGCTTCTCGCAGGCTATGTAAATCTTCTGTGTCTAGCAGGCGTACTGCATTCGGGCAGCATTGCTCAACCCGCCAGCCAAACTGCTCCTCCATCATAAAGCGATCAAATAAAACGATATCTGGCTGTAATTGACTGATCCAGTTATCGAAACTTGATGAGTTTAGCTCAATTTCTACTTCATCTACGCCCAACGCGCAAAGATCTGCCCGATGTTCGCTTAAAGCGGCAGGGCTGGCAAAAGTGACATGCCAGTGCTGAGCGAGAAATAGTTTGATGAAAGAGAGCATGTGGTATCCCGCCGCCGAAGAGTGGGGTTCGGGCCAGACATAACCGATAATCAGTAATTTTTTCATAGGGTATCGTTTAACAAAATAGTTGAGCCGGGGCTTTATTATTAAAAATGTATTGTGAAGCTGAAGTGAGCCTACTTTAAACTAAATTAATGACTGTCAGTCAGATTTAAAGAGATGAGTGAATTATTTTGTCATATTACTGCGGTGCACAATACTAGCGTTAATGCTTGTTTTTAACATAATGGCATTATTTGTTAGTGATATTGGCATCTTTTGTTATTGGTGCAGGGAAGGTTTTCGTCCATTCTTATTGAAAATCTGCAACCGATGCTTGCCCGCAGTATTGTGTTTTTCGGGCGTATAAAGATAAGAACTAAGGAATTGACCATGCCAGAATACAAAGCGCCTTTACGTGAAATACAGTTCGTAATGAATGAAGTGCTAGAGTCTGAAAAACACTACGCCAGCCTACCGGGTTGCGAAGATGCAACGCCTGATATGATCAGTGCAATTATCGAAGAAGGCGCTAAGTTTGCAGAGCGTGTACTGGCACCACTGAATCAGATAGGTGATCAGGAAGGGTGCCTGTTTAATGAGGGCGAGGTCAAAACACCGACTGGTTTTAAAGAAGCATACCAGCAATACGTTGATGGCGGATGGCCCTCACTGTCTCATGACCCCGCGCATGGAGGACAGGGCTTACCTGAGTCAATCGGCACTATCATCAGCGAAATGGTGGGTACTGCCAACTGGTCCTGGAGTATGTATCCGGGGTTGAGTCATGGCGCTATGAACACACTCAGTGAGCACGGTACAGATGAACAGAAAGAAACGTACCTGACTAAACTGGTGAGTGGTGAATGGACCGGTACTATGTGCCTGACCGAATCTCATTGTGGTACGGATCTGGGTTTGTTGCGCACGAAAGCTGAACCGCAGACCGATGGTAGCTATAAAATTTCCGGCACCAAAATTTTCATCTCTGCCGGTGAGCATGATATGGCAGATAACATCATTCATATCGTCCTGGCACGTCTGCCGGATGCACCTGCCGGTACGAAAGGTATTTCATTGTTTATCGTGCCTAAGTTTATGCCTGAAGGTGAGGGTGTTGGCGCGCGTAATGGCGTGGCGTGTGGCTCCATTGAACATAAAATGGGTATCCACGGTAATGCTACCTGCGTCATGAATTTTGATGCTGCCAGCGGTTATTTGATAGGCCCGCCAAATAAAGGTTTGAACTGCATGTTTACCTTTATGAACACCGCACGTTTGGGCACGGCATTACAGGGTTTAGCGCATGCTGAATGGGCTTTCCAGAATTCATTGCCTTATGCAAAAGATCGTCTGCAGATGCGTTCGTTAACTGGCGCTAAAAACGCTGAAGGCCCGGCCGACCCGATTATTGTTCATCCGGCCGTACGTAACATGTTGCTCACGCAGAAAGCATTTTCAGAAGGTGGACGTGCACTGATTTATTTCTGTGCGCAGCTGGCCGACAAAGTAAAACTCGCCAGTGCTGAAGAGAAAACAGAAGCGGATGCATTGCTGGCATTTTTAACACCGATTGCTAAAGCATTTTTAACTGAGACTGGTTTGGAATCAGCGAATCACGGTGTACAGGTTTATGGTGGTCACGGATTTATCGCGGAATGGGGTATGGAGCAAAATGTACGTGATGCGCGTATCTCAACCCTCTATGAAGGCACTACTCAGATTCAGGCGTTAGATTTGTTAGGTCGTAAAGTCTTGATGTCACAAGGTGAGTCATTAAAAGGCTTTACAAAAATAGTGCATAAGTTTTGCAAAGAAAACGCAGATAATGATGCCATGAAGCCTTTTGTTAAGCCATTGATTGGACTTAATAAAGAGTGGGGCGAGTTGACTATGACACTCGGCATGAAAGCGATGCAGGATCGTGAAGAAGTCGGTGCGGCGGCGGTCGATTATCTGATGTACTCTGGTTATGTCACGCTGGCTTACTTTTGGGCGCGTATGGCGCAGCAGGCACAGATTGCTCTTGATGAGGGAAGTGCGGAAGAAGCCTTCTACAAAGCTAAACTGAGCACCGCACGATTTTACTTTGCACGTCTATTGCCACGGACGCGTGCGCATGCAGAAATTATGCAATCAGGTGCCGCTAACTTAATGGAACTGGATCCGGAAAATTTCATCTTTTAAGAGAGCGTTGTTATTGTGCGGATGCTAGCAGAGTCAATTTTAAAGTACCGGGCAGGCCGTTGGCTTGCTCAACAGTTTTTAAAGTATAAAGCTAAGCGTTATCAGGCAACAAGTAGCCTGAAAAGAAACCATCACGCGTCGCTTGAATCAAATAAGCGTTATCCAGCAGAGGGAAATACTATGTCAGATCTGAGTAAAATTTTTGAAGAGATGAAAACGCGTTTTAACAGTGCAGCGGCAGCGGGTCTGGATGTTGTGTTTCAGTATCAGATTGATGATGGTGAGCCGTACCATGTGACCGTAACAGAAGGCAGCTGTGAAGTAGGTCAGGGCGAGCATGATGAGCCTTCAGTTACCTTGTCGATGGATAGCGAAACATTAAAGGAAGTGGTATCCGGTGAAACCGATGGTATGCAGGCATTTATGACCGGACGTATTCGTGCCGATGGCGACATTATGCTGGCGACACGTCTGACAGCGCTTTTCCCTGTTGCCTAAGATTTCCTACTGTCGTGCTATATAGATAGACGAGCCGGCTATGTATAGGTGAGTTATATACATTAGTTACATAGCTGTGCTGGTCTTTTTTAAAGACTAAGGCTTACAACAAATAAGCTCTATTTGTGAAAATACAGTGGTGATCGGACGCTACTCCGCCTACCCATAACAATAAAATACAGGTGGCAGTTTATGAGTGATGCACGTGGGACATGGATCCCGGAAGAGTTGAATCCAGAAGGCTACAAAACAATACTTGATGTGGTCGCCAGTGTCTGCCAGCGTTATGCCGAGCGGCCTGCCTTTACCAGTTTTGGCCGAACACTAACGTATGGCGAGTTGGATCGTTTGTCCGATGCGTTTGCGGTGTATATTCAAGAAGAAACAGACTTGCAGCCCGGTGACAGGCTCGCCATTCAGTTACCCAATTTAATTCAATACCCGATTGTACTGTTTGGTGCTTTACGTGCCGGACTCGTGGTAGTGAATACCAATCCACTTTATACACCGCGTGAACTCGAACATCAGTTTAATGACTCAGGTGCGAAAGCGCTGGTGATTCACGCCAGTATGGCGCACAACGCTGAAAAAATTATCGATAAAACCCAGATTAAGCATATCTTCGTCACTCAGGTAGGAGATCTGCATGGTTTTATTAAGCGGACGCTGCTGAATACTGCCATTAAATATATTAAAAAAATGGAACCCGATTATAACTTGCCCATGGAGATTGCTTTACGGGCGGCGTTACTCAGCCGTGTAGGTAGAAAGCCGACGCCTGTTCCTGTGCAAACAAAAGATGTAGCTGTGCTGCAGTACACCGGAGGAACAACGGGTGTCTCCAAGGGTGCGATTTTGACCCACGGTAATCTTGTATCAAATATGCTGCAGGGTCGTGAGTTGATTAGCCGGGGCGATAGTCATTGGGCTGATACCGCCATATCACCGCTGCCGCTTTATCATATTTATGCTTTTACCCTGTCTCAGGTTGTTATGGAAACCGGCGGACACAGTGTACTGATCGCTAATCCTCGCGACATCCCGGGTTTTGTTAAAGAGATGAAGCGTTGGAATATGACTAGCTTTATGGGGCTCAACACTTTGTTCGTCGCCTTGTGCAATAACGATGACTTTAAAACGTTGGATTTCGGTCAGTTAAAAGTGACGATTTCCGGCGGTATGGCGCTTACGAATGCGGCGGCTGATCAGTGGAAAACAGTCACTGGTTGCGAGATTATGGAAGGTTATGGATTAACAGAAACGTCGCCGGCCGTCGCGATTAATCCACCGGGAAATGTCTGTATTGGCACCATTGGCTGGCCATTAAAGGCAACTGATGTGCGTATAATTGATACTTACGGGGCGGCAGCGCCTGCTGGCGTGGTAGGTGAACTATGCGTAAAAGGCCCGCAGGTTATGCAGGGCTACTGGCAGCGTGAACGTGAGACTAAAGCCAGCTTTACCGACGATGGCTATCTGATCACCGGGGATATAGCGGTTCGCGACGAAGATGGGCGTTTACGTATTGTCGATCGCGCTAAAGACTTGATTATTGTCTCGGGTTTTAATGTATACCCGAATGAAATTGAGGATGTGGTGACGTCCCATCCCGATGTGATTGAGTGTGCAGCCATCGGCGTGAAAGATGAACGAAGCGGTGAAGTACCCAAGTTGTTTGTGGTACGTAAAGATCCTTTATTAACAGAAAAGACAGTGATCAAGTGGTGCAAAGAAAACCTGACCAATTACAAAATTCCTAAATCGGTCATCTTCGTTGATGATCTACCTAAGTCCAATGTGGGTAAAGTATTACGTCGTATGCTTAAAAACGATGGTGAGTAGCATCATCTGAATGGAGAATCAGTAATGTCATTGTCTAAACCTGTGCGGCGTAAACATGCACACCGCCGTACGGTTATTTGTAACGGCTATGAGCGTGAAGATGGTTTGTGGGATATAGAAGCGCAGATGACCGACGTCAAAGCGGATAGCGTAGATAATCTTGAACGCGGTGGTTACGTGGCGGCCGGGGAGGTTTATCATGATATGAAGCTGCGTTTTACACTGGATAATACGTTCTTAATTCATCATGTTGAAGCGGCCATTGAGGAGTCTCCATTTAACATGTGCCCCGGTGCGGTACATGTATTTAAGCGGTTGGAAGGCACGCGAATAGGGCCCGGCTGGCAACGTAAAGCCAAAGAATTAGTCGGTGGAGCGCAGGGCTGCACGCATCTGCATGAGTTGCTACCCGTATTGGCGACGACTGCCATTCAGAGTTTATGGCCTAGTATGGACGAGGACGTAATGGATGCTGGTGCTAAAGTGATGTTGAATACGTGCCGTACCTGGGCGCAGGATAGCGATGTTATTAAGCGCTATCTGCCTGAGTTGTATAAAGAGTCATCTAATCACGAATCGCCTAACCTTGATTCTTCTTGTCTTGAACTCTCTAAGTCTGAGCCTTCATCCCCCCTATCTTTTCAGGAGTAACCCTATGAGTCTGCCTGCTTTACTACAAGGACGTTTAACCTTGCCCTTGATTTCTGCTCCCATGTTTCTGGTATCCGGTCCTGATTTGGTTATCGAGGCCTGCAAGGCGGGTATTGTTGGTACTTTTCCTGCATTGAATCAGCGTAGCAGTGAAGCATTCGAAGCATGGCTGGTGCAGATAAAACAGGCACTGCAAACGTTTGAAGCAGACACAGGGAAGCAAGCCGCGCCGTTTGGCGTGAACTTGATTGTACATAAAACCAATCCGCGTTTGCAGGCAGATCTGGAAATTTGTAAGCGTCATCAGGTGCCTCTGATTATTACCTCATTAGGCGCGGTGCCTGATGTCGTCGAAACAGTACATGGCTACGGTGGACTGGTCTTTCATGATGTGGCCACGGTTCGCCATGCGCAAAAAGCAGCAGAAGCGGGCGTTGATGGTCTGATTGCCGTGTGTGCGGGTGCGGGTGGGCATGCCGGTATTCTTAGCCCCTTTGCGTTAGTTAGTGAAATTCGCCAGTTCTACCATGGAACCGTTATCTTGTCGGGGTGTTTATCAACCGGACGGGATATAGCTACAGCGCAGATGCTAGGGGCTGATTTAGCCTATATGGGCACGCGCTTTATTAATACGCAGGAGAGTAAAGCGGTTGCAGACTATCAGCAAATGATTGTGGATAGCAGTGCATCAGATATTACCTATACGCCGGAGATCTCAGGTATTCCTGCTAACTTTTTGAAGAAGAGCTTAGCGGTGGCCGGGCTTGATCCTAATACCGGTAAAGCGATAACCGAAGAGGTGGCTGATTCTCAAAAATCAGGCAGCAAAGAATTGAATTTGGGTGAAGAACTCACGGCACCAAAAGACGGCGCCTCCGCCTGGAAAAGCATCTGGTCGGCAGGGCAGGGTGTTGGATCTGTTCATGATGTGCCGAGCGTTGCTGCGCTGGTGGCAACGCTCCACGAAGAGTATGTGAGTGCCACTATTGAATACGCTCAACTGAGCCGCGAATACGCATTGAAAATACAAGGTGGATTTTAAACATGAACCAGACAAAACATGTGCTTCAGCAGCAGGATGGAGCAATCTTGCTGCTCACGATTAATCGCCCTGAAAAGAAAAATGCATTAACGCTGGATATGTATCAGGCACTGATTGATGGTCTGACCCTGGCAGAACAGGATGACACTATCCGTGTTGTATTGCTCTCTGGCCATGCCGATTGCTTTACCTCAGGTAATGATATTCAGGATTTTATGGCCGCCGCGTCTCAGCCTGATAAAGCCGCGTTACCATTGAAGTTTCTACAGACAATATCGACGTTTAGTAAACCTGTGATTGCTGTGGTAGCGGGGGACGCCGTGGGTATTGGTACGTCGATGCTGCTGCATTGTGATCTGGTTTTTTGTAAGCATGATGCCCGCTTTCAACTACCTTTTGCCCGCTTGGGTTTAGTGCCGGAAGGTGGCACCAGCTTGCTTCTGCCGCAACAGTTAGGGCATCGTTTGGCGTTTGAATTATTAGTCATGGGTAATCGAATTGATGGCGTGCGTGCAGCAGAACTAGGTTTAGTTAATAGTGCATCGGACGATCCTCTGGGGGATGCAAAAAAAGCCGCCCAGCAACTTTCCAGCATGCCACCGCAGGCTGTAAAGCTGAGTAAAAAAATGATGAAGAGTCATCAGCAGGCGCTATTACAAACGGTGTTGCTGGATGAGGTTGCACAGTTTAAAGAGCGTTTAAGTTCGGCAGAGGCGAAGGAAGCCTTCACTGCATTTTTGGAAAAGCGCCCGCCGGTGTTTAACTAACGACGGGTTGTTTGCGAAGCTTCACAGAATTTATCTGGCTTTTCTGCAACTAAAGTCATCGCTAAGAAGCAATACACAGGTTTTATTGACGTTTACGTTAAGGTAAAATTAGTGCCTGCTGATAATCTACGTTATCTACCCTCTTGTATTTACGGGGTGTTTTGCGAGAATGGATTTAATCGTTAATAAAACAGATGTTTCTTGTTATTGTAGCTTGGCGGTTAAAAGCTATTATTGACCCATACGTAAGGTCTGACGTTCAGACCATCAAAAGAACAACAAAAGCGAGGCTTGTATGAAGATACTTGTCGCTGTAAAACGCGTTATTGACTACAACGTCAAAGTACGTGTTAAAGCGGATAAAACGAATGTGGATTTGGCTAATGTAAAAATGGCCATGAACCCGTTCTGTGAAATTGCAGTAGAAGAAGCCGTCCGCCTGAAAGAGAAAGGTGTTGCGAGTGAAATCATCGTTATTTCGATTGGCGCTAAACAGTGTCAGGAACAGATTCGTACGGCGTTAGCGTTAGGTGCAGACCGTGGGATTCATATCGAAACGGAAGGCACACCGGATTCTCTGAGCGTTGCAAAACTGCTGGCGAAAGTGGTTGCAGAAGAACAGCCAGGTCTGGTTATCCTGGGTAAGCAGGCGATCGATTCTGATAACAATCAGACCGGCCAAATGCTTGCTGCATTGTTGGATCGTCCACAGGCGACGTTTGCTTCAGAAGTGGTAGTTGCCGCTGATAAGGTTAGTGTTAAGCGTGAAATCGATGGCGGTTTACAAACGATTGAAGTGGATCTTCCAGCGATTATTACCGCGGATCTGCGCTTAAATGAGCCGCGTTACGCTTCTTTACCCAATATTATGAAAGCCAAGAGAAAGCCGCTGGATGTAAAAACGCCAGAAGAGCTGGGTGTCGTTTTGAGTAACAACATTACATTGGTTAGCGTTGAACCACCTGCAGATCGTAAGGCCGGTATTAAAGTGAGCTCTGTTGCTGAGCTGGTCGATAAACTGAAGAATGAAGCGAAGGTACTGTCATGAGTATTTTAGTTCTCGCAGAACATGATAATCAGGTATTAAAACCGGCCACATTAAATACTGTTGCTGCTGCTGCACAAGTCGGTGGTGATATCGATATTCTAGTGGTCGGTAGCGGTTGTCAGGCAGTCGCTGAACAAGCGGCCAAAGTCGCCGGTGTGCGCAGTGTACGTGTGGCTGACAATGCAGTTTACGAACATCATCTGGCAGAAAACACCAGCAAGCTGATGGTCTCTATCGCTGAAGGTTATACACACATTTTTGCCTCATCAACGTCGGATGGTAAAAATATTCTGCCACGTGTTGCTGCCTTATTAGATGTTAACCAGTTGTCAGATATCTCTGCTGTTATCAGTGCAGATACTTTCCAACGTCTTATTTATGCAGGTAATGCGATTGCGACGGTGAAGTCTGCTGATGCTTTCAAAGTAGCGACTGTGCGTGGTACGGCGTTCGATCCTGTGGCAGCTGAGGGTGGCAATGCAAGCATTGATGCTATCGCAGAAGTAATTGCATCAGATAACTCACGCTTCGTAAGCGCTGAACTGGTGAAGTCTGACCGTCCTGAGCTGACTGCCGCCTCGATCGTTGTATCGGGTGGCCGTGGTATGGGTAACGGTGAGAACTTCGGGCTGCTTTATACGTTGGCTGATAAGCTGGGTGCGGCTGTGGGCGCATCGCGGGCAGCAGTCGATGCAGGTTTTGTAGCGAATGATATGCAGGTAGGCCAGACCGGTAAAGTGGTTGCGCCTGATCTGTATATTGCTGTTGGTATTTCTGGTGCGATTCAGCATCTGGCCGGTATGAAAGATTCTAAAATCATTGTTGCGATTAACAAAGACGAAGAAGCACCGATTTTCCAGGTGGCTGATTATGGTCTGGTTGCTGATCTGTTCGACGTGGTTCCTGAATTGGAAGCGGCGCTGTAAAGATTTTGTTTCGCTAGCGTGTTTGATGACGCTATTCAGTGATAATAAAAGGGCTGCTCTATGCAGCCCTTTTTCGTGTGAGTGTAAGGGGCCGCGATTATGATTTTTTCTTGGCTTTTACGCCGGCGGTAATTGCCATCCTCATGGCTGCTTCAACGCTGACATCTAGTGGAGTTAAGCGATCCTGTTCCACATAGACGGTAAATCCGCCTATCTGATAACTCATGGGTAAATAGACACCCACTTTATTGCCTTCTTTGAATAGTTGCCGTCCTGCGGCGGCTCCTGTCACGAACCCTATCAGATTGATATCGTTACCCATGTCGATTAATACGGCACTGCGTAAGTCATCCTTTTTATCCGTGATATTAAAGACCGTCACTATGTCTTGAATCGTGCTGTAAACCGATTTTACCACCGGGATTCTTTCGAGCAGATGATCGACTAATTTTACCAGGTAGCGAATACCGTACAGATTCACCAGTATGCCGACTAATACTAAGGCGAGGATACTGGCAAGAATACCCAGACCCGGGAAATAAAAACGCAGGGAAATAAGCGAAAGCAACAATGGTTTGGCGAGTGCCTCCATAAATGAAAAAAGCCAATAGATAAAATAAACAGTCAGTCCTAGCGGCAGAACAGCAATAAGGCCCTGCCAAATAAATGTAAAAATCCGGTTCATCTGTCATGTTTCCCAGTAGGTGTGCACCCGTATATTGTAATACGCTTAGGTGTGTATGTTATCTGCATTGGTTGATCTTTGTACGTATTTCGCTGCAGTGCGGTATAGCAGGCTCTGTGGTGCTTACCCCATGCTTATCAGATTAGTTATCCACAGGCTTTGGGGGTAACTCTTAACAAGAAGCGTTTTCAGTGCGACGGCGGCCTTATACGCTCAATAGTAGACAGATGCAGACAGAGTTGAATCAAATTGTTACTTATCAGAGTCATGGTGCTGCCCGTGTGACGGGGGTATATTGCTTAATGAAGTGTATCGTTAGCGATGCTGATTGAAACTGTCATTGTATCAATACCGCTTCAGGATAGACTGATAGAACTTAGCGACATAAGTCACAAAATAACAGTGTATAACCTGGCGTATGGAGTCATCCGATGTTAATGGAAGGTCAAGCAATCCGCGTGCTGGCAGTTGAAGAGGGTATCTATGAGGTAGTGTTCGATCTCAAAAATGAGGCCGTCAACACACTCAGCCAACTAGCTATGCAAGAACTGCGTGAAGCAGTTAGTAAATTACAGGCAACCGTCGGCGTTACCGGCGTTATTTTTAGCAGTGCCAAAGATAGTTTTATTGTTGGGGCTGATATTACCGAATTTAGTCAGATGTTCGATCATGATGAAGAGACCATTGTGGCGAATTTAACTCGTCTGCAAGGCTTGTTCAGCGAGATTGAAGATCTGCCATTTCCAACAGTTACTGCGATCAATGGTATTGCGCTGGGAGGTGGTTTTGAACTGTCACTGGCGACTGATTACCGTGTGATGGGCGATACCGCGAAAGTGGGTTTGCCTGAAGTGAAACTGGGCATCTATCCTGGCTGGGGTGGTACGGTACGTTTACCTCGCCTGATCGGTATAGATAATGCAAACGAGTGGATCTGTGCCGGTGCGGAAAAACGCCCTGCTGATGCGCTTAAAGATGGTGCAGTGGATGCCGTGGTTGCTACGGCTCAGGTGCGCAGTGCCGCGATTGATTTAGTAAAACAGTGTATTGCCGGTAAGTTTGATTATCAGGCGCGCCGTGACGAGAAAAAAACACCGGTTAAGTTGAATGCTATTGAACAGATGATGGCTTTTGAAACGGCTAAGGGTCTGATCGGAGCAAAAGCCGGGCCGCATTATCCTGCGCCTATGCAGGTCCTCAAAACAATCCAGAAATCGTGCAACATGAATCGCGAACAGGCGATGGAAGTTGAAGCGAAAAATTTCGTTAAGCTGGCAAAAAACGAGGTAGCCCGCGCGTTAGTAGGTCTGTTTCTGAAAGATCAGTATGTTAAAAAAGTCAGTAAAAAATATGAAGCTCAGGGCTCGCCGGTAACACAGGCAGCGGTTCTGGGTGCTGGTATTATGGGTGGCGGTGTTGCTTATCAGTCAGCAGTGAAAGGTACGCCCATTTTCATGAAAGATATCAATGTAGGTGCGTTACAACTGGGACTTGATGAAGCGAATAAGTTGCTGGGTAAGCAGTTACAGCGTGGTCGCTTAGATGCAGCTAAAATGGCGAAGACAATTAACCGTATTACACCTACCTTGAGCTACGGTGATTTCAACCGTGTGGACTTGGTAGTTGAGGCGGTTGTCGAAAATATTAATGTTAAAAAAGCAGTGCTGGCAGAAGTAGAAGCGCACATGCCTGACGATGCGATTCTTACATCGAACACCTCGACTATCTCGATTACTGAACTTGCCAAATCGCTAAAACGCCCGGAAAACTTCTGCGGTATGCACTTTTTCAACCCCGTTGCGTTAATGCCATTAGTCGAAGTTATTCGCGGTGAAAAAAGCAGCGAAGCGGCCATTGCCCGCACAGTGTCTTATGCTAAAGCGATGGGTAAAACACCGATTGTTGTTAATGACTGCCCTGGCTTCCTGATTAACCGTATTCTGTTTCCTTATTTTGGCGGTTTCTCTGCTTTATTGACGGATGGTGCTGATTTCCGCCAGATCGATAAAGTGATGGAAGGTTTCGGCTGGCCTATGGGTCCTGCTTACTTGCTGGATGTGGTGGGTATTGATACGGCATACCATGCTGATGCGGTGATGGCAGAAGGCTTCCCGGATCGTATGCAGCATGATGGCGAGAACGCAATTGATCGTATGTTTGCGCTGGAACGTTTTGGACAGAAGAACAATAAAGGTTTCTATCAATACGAAATGGATCGTAAGGGTAAGCCGAAGAAAATGGCAGATAACGAGGTCTTCAGTTTGCTTTCCGGCGTGCTGGGAGAGTCTCGTGAATTCTCTGATGAAGAGATTATTGCCCGTATGATGATCCCGTTGTGTATTGAAACTGTGCGTTGTTTAGAAGATGGCATTGTTGCTTCAGCAGCAGAAGCGGATATGGGTCTGATCTACGGTATCGGTTTCCCTCCTTTTCGTGGAGGCGCTTTGTATTACTTAGATCAGATGGGGTTGGCTGCGTTCTGTGAGCTGGCTGCGAAATATGAAAACCTTGGTGGTTTGTATCAACCCACTGAGCGTATGAAGAAAATGGCCGCAGCGGGCGAAACCTATTTTGGCGGGGAGATATAATTATGAGTCTTAAACCAAATGACGTAGTGATCGTTGACGGTATTCGTACACCGATGGGTAAATCTAAGGGCGGCTCTTTTCGTAATGTGCGTGCTGAGTCGTTATCGGCTTCCATCATGAAAGGCCTGTTAGCACGTAACCCTAATGTTAATCCGGCAGACATAGAAGATGTGGTCTGGGGCTGTGTTAACCAAACTAAAGAACAGGGCTTTAATATTGCGCGTAATGCGTTGGTATTAGCTGGTTTGCCACACACCGTCGGCGGGCAAACGATTAACCGACTGTGTGGCTCGTCAATGTCGGCGTTACACAATGCGGCACAATCTATCATGACCGGTAATGGTGATACCTTTATCGTGGGTGGTGTGGAGCACATGGGGCATCTCAATATTCTGCATGGTATTGATCTCAATTCAGAGATGTCCAAGTATGTTGCCAAAGCGGCCATGATGATGGGCATTACCGCTGAAATGCTGGGTAAAATGAATGGCATTAGCCGTGAAATGCAGGATGAATTTGGCGCCCGTTCGCATCGTTTAGCGCATGAAGCGCGTGAAACAGGGCGTTTCGATAACGAGATTATTGCTATCGAAGGCCATGATGCTAATGGCTTCAAAAGTTTGCTTGAGCAGGATGAAGTGATTCGTCCGGAAACTACTTTTGAAGTGTTGCAGAGTTTAAAACCGGCCTTTGTACCGAAAGTCGGTACTGTCACGGCGGGCACTTCATCTGCATTTTCCGATGGAGCCTCTGGAATGCTGGTGATGTCGGCCGCTAAAGCTCAGTCACTTGGTTTGAAGCCTCGTGCGGTGATCCGTTCGATGGCTGTCGCAGGCTGTGACCCTTCTATTATGGGTTATGGTCCGGTGCCAGCAACGCAGAAAGCATTGAAACGTGCAGGTCTGAAGATGGACGATATTGACTACATTGAACTGAATGAAGCCTTTGCCGCGCAGGGCCTTGCTGTATTGAAAGGCTTGAAGTTGCTGGATCGCATGGAAGAAAACGTTAACCTCAATGGTGGTGCGATTGCCTTGGGTCACCCGCTAGGCTGCTCGGGCACACGTATCTCCACCACACTATTAAATGTACTGGAGCAGAAGAACGGAACGTTCGGTTTGGCAACCATGTGTATCGGTATGGGTCAAGGCGTCGCGACGGTATTTGAACGTTTGAATTGATTTAAACGCAGTATATTTTATTTTTTTGAGCCTCCTTTGGGAGGCTTTTTTTTGCGTCAGATAAAGCCTGTCATCTGGATTGCAGTTAGTGGGCGGTGCCATAACTTTGGTGGGATCTATTTATATTACTTCAGTCGGCGAGTGCTGAGTTCATCACTGAGTGGCTCATCCGTCAGAGGTGTAGCTGGTATGTTTATTCGTATAGATTTTTAGTAAAATTGCCTATCGTATTGTATTTATAATCTATTTTTCCTTAAAAAGGATTTTTAATGAAAGCATTTAACATTGTTGTCTCTTTAGGGCTTGTCTTACTCTCTGCGCCATCTGTTGCAAAAGATGATGTCAGAGGGAGTAAAGACTATCCGCTCATATCTCGTTTTCCCGATACCTATATTCAGAGTTACCATCAATCGGAATATGAGGAGTTTATGGTTGCTACCGGGCCACTGAAAACTTTGGATACGAAAGAGGCGCTTCCTCCTGTTATGAAACTGGAAGGTCAAGTCACCTCTATTGGTTATGCAGCGAATGATAAAAAGTATTCTGCATTACAGATTTATAGAAACTACGAAAAGGCCCTGGCGAAAGTGGGCTTTGAACCGATCTTTAGTTGTAAAGGTGATGCCGAATGCGGTCAAAAATTTGTAACCCAAATGTACTGGTATGGTCACCAGGCGCGACAAGGGCGAGATAAGGGGTTAGGTGCCCCGAATATGAGCAGTAAGCGCTATCAATATTATTACTGGTCTGGCAAAGCACGTATCCAGGATAAAGAGCTGTATGCTGCTTTGCTGGTAGGGCAATACAACGGTAGCGCATTTGCTTCAAAAGTGGTTTTAGATATCGGCGAGATTGAGGTGCTGGATACAGATCGAATCTCGATTAACGTTGATGGCATGAGCAAGGCGATTTCTGAAACAGGTAAAGTTGAATTGGAAGGAGTGTTGTTTGATACGGCAAAGGCTACGCTAAAAACAGAGTCTAGCGCTGTAGTGAAGACAATTGCTGACTACCTAAAGCAGAATACTGAGCAATCATTCTATGTGGTTGGGCATACCGATAACCAAGGTGATTTCGCTTTCAATATGAAATTGAGCAAAGATAGAGCAAACACCGTAGTGCATACGCTGATTAGTGAAGAAGGTATTGATGCTAAGCGCTTAACTTCAGCGGGTGTTGGCCCTGTCAGCCCGGTACGGAGTAATGCAATAGAGAAAGGAAAGGCCGCTAATCGTCGTGTTGAGTTAGTTTTAGCGGAGTGATTACCTTCAAATAACAAGATACTTGCTCTGAATATAGGGGAAAAGTAGCAAGGCTGCTTTTCCCTTTTTGGGTTATTGAGTGGCTTCGGCAGCGGGTTGATAGGGATAGTTAAGAACCTCTGCTACGGCCTTATAGGTCACTTTTCCTCGATGAATATTTAGTCCATTAAGCAGATGAATATCGTCTTGTAGCGCTTGTTTAAAGCCCTTATTAGCGAGTGCAAGAATAAAGGGTAATGTGGCATTGGTGAGTGCGAATGTTGAAGTTCTGGCCACGCCCCCTGGCATATTGGCAACGCAGTAGTGAACGATCCCTTCCTCAATATAGATCGGATCCTGATGTGTAGTGGCATGCGATGTTTCGAAACAGCCGCCCTGATCAATGGCCACATCAACCAGTACGGCGCCGGATTTCATCTGTTTAAGATGCTCACGGGTAACGAGTTTCGGCGCGGCGGCACCGGGAATCAATACCGCACCCACCACTAGATCAGCCGCGATAACCTCGGCTTCTATCGTTTCTGTATTGGAGTAGAGGGTTTTAAGCTGCGGCCCGTAAATCTCATCGAGTTGCTTCAGGCGCGGCAGCGATCGATCCAGAATAGTAACGTCTGCACCTAAACCCATCGCCATACGTGCGGCGTTAATGCCGACCACGCCCCCGCCAATCACGACTACTTTTGCCGGTGCTACACCGGGAACACCACCCAGTAAGGTGCCTAACCCACCTTGTGCTATTTCCAGTGAGTGCGCACCTGCCTGGATCGCCATTCGTCCTGCTACTTCACTCATGGGAGCCAGTAAAGGCAAGCCTCCATGGTTATCGGTTACCGTTTCATACGCAATGGCAATAGCGTCGGACGCTACTAGTAATTTTGTTTGCTCTGGGTCAGGTGCAAGGTGTAAGTAGGTAAATAAAATTTGGCCCGAACGTAGCATTTTACATTCGTTGGGCTGCGGCTCTTTAACTTTGACGATCATATCTGCCTGAGCGAAGATTTCCTGCGCTGTCTCGATGAGTGTTGCGCCAGCCGCTTCATATTGCTCATTAGTTAAACCAATAGCCGTGCCGCCATCACTCTGGATGATCACCTGATGGCCAGCAGCTACCAGTTCGCGAACGCCTGCTGGCGTCATTCCGATACGATATTCGTGATTTTTGATCTCTTTAGGGACGCCGATAATCATGTCGTATCTCCACTTGTCGTAAAAAGAAGCCTGACACAGTCGCTTTAATACTGTTGCTAAAAAGTCGCCTGACACAGCCATTTTATTATTAGTGATCATTGTGTATACAAATAGACTAGCACCGGATTGGCAGGATATTACGATGTAATCGATAAATATTTAGAGCTATATGCTGATTTTGAATATTTTAGTGAAAATAATGACTGTGGCGCTGCACAAATTATGGGCGTATTTTGCGTCAGTCTCAGAGCTCAAAACCAAAGCGGAAAATAATAAAAGCGAGCATTCCGATCACAATAGTCGTCAGCAAATCTTTGCGGACTAACGCCACAATAACAGCCACCAATGCGGCGAGCAGCCACGGATTTGCCGGGCTTATCCATAACGACCCTTGTGGCATTAGTACAGCCGGTACGATGATGGCGGTTAATACGGCGGGTGGAACAAAGCCTAACCCGGTGCTTAGCCAGGCGGGAAAATGTACCCGTCCTGCCATGGCAAATAGCACATAACGCACGCCGAACGTGACAATAAACATGCCGAAGATTAAAAGTGCTTCATTCATTGCGGTTCCTTATCAGGCGCAGGGCTGTGAGTGTTAGTCTGTGTTAATAGCATCTGCAGCGATAACCCCACAGCAACCCCTGAAAGTGCCGCTATGATTAAACCTAGTTTATGCGGCAGTGCGGCAGTCGCAATAGCCATGGCCCCCGCGACAATGACGGCAGCCCACATTGGCTTGTTTTTAAGGTAGGGCATCACCATGCCGATAAACGTCACCGACATCGCAAAATCGAGCCCCCACTGAGTCATATCCGGGAATATCTCACCCAGCGCAACACCGATAGCCGTACATAACACCCAGTTACCGTACATAGCGCAGAACGATCCCAGATAAAACCAGTGAGCTTCACGAATATCTTCCTGCTGCAGATAGCGGCTGCTAACCGCCGCAAAGGTCTCGTCTGTCAGCCCGAAGGCCATCAGTATTCGCCAACGTTGCGGCAGATGGCGTACTTTTGGCACCAGGTTAGCGGCATACAGGATGTGCCTGAGGTTAACGACGAAGGTGGTAGCAATAATGACCGGTAATGCGGCGCCTGCGGCGAGCAAACCTAAGACGATAAATTGACTGGAACCGGCAAATACGATAATTGACATAGCCAGTGCTCCCACTGCCGATAAACCGCTGGGCTCTGCCAGTGTGCCAAAAATAATCCCAAACGGTATCGCCCCGACTATTAAGGGAAAGGTCGCTTTTGCGCCACCGATAAATTCACGGCGACGCTGATCAGCCGGCAAAGAAATTGATGTGCTATCCGTCATTTTTCTGCACCATTTATCACAGGGTTAACGTCATATAGATATCGGACCGCGGGTATATCGATTGTCCGTCAGGATGAGGTACTTCACGAAAACCAAGATTACGATAGAGGTGAATCGCGCGGTTAAGCTTTGTTGAGCTCTCTAGGTACACTTCTCTGGCGCTAACATCACGCGCTTTGTTTAAAGCGGTGAGCAGTAGTTTACGACCTATGCCGAACCCTTGTAGGGTTGGATCAACGCCCATTTTAGATATTTCAAATAGCCTGTTACCTTGGTGTGCTAAAGCGACACAACCGACAATCTCTTGGTTACAACGCGCAAACCAGATGTAACCGCCTTTTGCCAGATAGTAGCTTTCGGGAGTAAATAAGGCGCGCTCATCATGATCAGTGAGCTCTCCATTGAAAAACTCCCGGAGCCATTGGAGGTTAAGTTGGCAAAAATGTTCTCTTAACGATGCGTCCCAACCGATGATCTCTATGTCAGATTCACTGATGCGATGTTGTAAGTTAGCGAGTACCGGTTGAACAAACCCTTGCTGCTGTATACGTTGCTCGAAATCATCCAATGCTGCCAATAAGGGATGTTGCTGCTCGGCTATTACTTGATCTAAGTAGTGTTTTATCTCATGCCAAATAGGGGCGATCTCTGTAACCAGCGCATCACTTTGTGGCGTTAATGTTAATAGCTGGCGTCTTTCATCTTTAGGGTCTGGTGTTTTGCTTATCCAGCCCTCGTTAAGCATATTACGTGCTATTTTGCTGATAGCCGGATGGCTAACGCCGAGTTGCTCTGCCGCTTCTGTGACTGCTTGCGCGCCATGTTGATGGAGCAAATTAAACAATGGGAAGAAGGTGGGATTCAGCTGAATGCCCTGGGCTTGATAAATCTCGACAACATCCTGAATCAGCCGGTCCGATAGTCTTTTTAAACGGCTCCCCAAGGATAAGCTGCCAAAGGTTTTCATTAAGTCGGTAGAGGCTGTTGGCATGGATCTATGCCCTATTGTGTTTATTATTACGTAACAAGTTACGTAATAATAAACACAATAGGTGAAAAGTAAATATAAATAGTGTTTTATCACGTAGAAAGTCTGGGTTTATATCCGTTAAAAGATTCTGTAAGTGAGCATGTCGCGTCGGTAAAGTTAAAGGATAAAACCTTATTGTCAGGTGGATTTGGGTGACAAAAAGAGGACTTTCCAGTTGACCCCTGCCAGTGCAGAGCCGCTCACAATGGCAGTGCAGGCTAAGAGTAGTGTCCAGCTTAATTGCGCTTCTCCGGCGGCTATTAATAACAACACGGATATTAACGGTGCTGCATAAGCGAGTATGCCGAGTAACGGTAAGTTGCCGTGTTTTACGCCATAGTCCCATGTGAAAAAGGCGATGCCTACCGGGCCAAGGCCAAGGCCTAGTATTCCCATCCATTGCATGCCAGTGTTTGGCCAGACGGTTGTCTCCCAGGCCAGATGGCATATCAGTGCCAGTATAGCGGTGACGGCACAAAACCAGCCGGCGGCGTCGGTGGGTACTGCGCTTACTAGTCTGCTGGCAACAGAGTAACCCGACCAGATAAAAGCGCAGGCGAGTGCTAATAAGTAGCCTGCGAGGTATTCGCTACGAAATCCAACGCTTCCTTTACCGATCAGTATTGCGCATCCGAACAGTGCTATTAGGGCACCGAGTAAGTATTTCAGCCTGAAGTGCTCTCCGGGGAGCAGTGCTGCGAATAACACAATCAGCAGTGGCCAGAGGTAAGCGAGTAGGCTGACCTCTACTGCCGGGGCTTTTGTCATCGCGACGAAGTAACAGAAGTGGTAACCAAAGTAGCCTCCTACACCCAGTATCCACGCCAGTTTCGGTTGACGAAGATGGCGTAAGCCTAAATGCCCTTGGCACCACCAACGTAGACTCATCAAGACAAAAGCGATACTGAAGGTCATCGCCATCATTTGAAAAGGGGGGATCTTGCCATCTGTAAGGCGGGTAAATAATGCGAGTGCACCCCAGAGAATAATAGAGATGGAGCCTATGTAGGTTGCACGTTGTACTTGAGAGAATGCGAGGGACATGCTTTCACCAATAACCAAACTTATGAGGGTGACTAGTGTATGGCCTGAGAATAGGCGGCGTCTTTGCCGATACCGCTGAACTTTTTGCTGATCTGGCTGAAATAGCTATTGTCCTAACTGAGCTGCTTGTCGATCTGGCGAAAGTGGCGGGGCGAATGCCCAAAGTGTTTTTTGAATCGGTCGCTGAATGCTGAAAGGCTGCTATACCCAACATGATTAGCGACCTGCTGAATGCTCATGGTGGTGGTTTCCAGTAGCTGCCAGGCTTGCTGCATGCGCTTCTCAATTAAATATTGCTGTGGTGTCATGCCGAGTTGGCGGCGGAACAGTTCATTGAGCTGGCGTTGGCTGAGGTTGGCCACAGTTGTTAGTGTCGTGGTTGATATGGTCTCGCTAAAATGATGATCAAGATAGCTTCTAGCTGCTTCAATACGGCGATCTACTTGTAAGGGCTTTCCGAAACGTTCTTGTAATAGCTGGATGAGTAGCAAAAGCATCTGGCGTTCGCTGTTGGTATTTTTAGATTGTTTGAGTAAAAGGTTTTGGTGCAGGAAAGCGACGTAGTGCGCCAGTGCGCCGTCAAGCGGTATGAAAGCGGGAAGTTTTTCAAGCTCCGGCGCAAGCGCTGCCGGAACATCTGCAACAACAAAGCTGTTTAGATCAGAAGCTGAAAATTCATGATTTTTTCCTGCGCAGATAATAGCCGCTTGCTGGAGGGATGCTTGGCCTGTTTGGTTACCGATATTCATGGCAAGATGCCCAGCGATAGGCAACACCAGTTGATGGTAGTCATGCTGGTGGGATTTAGCTTCATGACTATAGCTGCGCAGATCTAATGTCAGGTTTGCGTGTTTCATTCAACATCACGAATAATATCAGCAGGCGCCTGCCTAATGATTTTTACTTCCATTCCAGATTCGATAATGCCTGTATTTTGCGCGATAAGATTCTGTCCAAACAGTGCTCCACCCTTATGAGCGCGGCGGTATTTTAGCATCGTGCGCAGTGGTTCTTGCTGCGGATTAAACTCGGTTGATCCGGGTGGCAGCGTCGTGAGCTTGCAGCGTTCACAAGGTGAATGAACCGTAAAACGTACCTCACCAATGTGGATCTCTTGCCAGTTATCTTCGGCAAAGGGGGCGTTTCCTGTGACGACCAGATTCGGTCGGAATTGCTGCATGGCAATGGGAGCCGGGCAGCGTTCTTGTAACCACTCTAATGACGCAGTGCTGGTTAATAACAATGGATAGCCATCGGCGAAGCTGACTTGTTGCTCTGTGAAATCTTTAATCGGGCGTTCTGTTGTTTCACCAAAAAATAACAGCTGGCAGGGGGTCTCTAAAAATGCGCTGATCCATTGTTGAGCATCTGCACCACAGTACTGTGCTTGCATGAGCTGCTTCCATACCTCCGTTTCTCGGTAATCATCCAGATAATGGGCTTCATGTAATGTTAGCGTGGGTGTGCCGTTAGCGGCTAAAATTAAACCGCCATCAAAAGGTGTTGCCATGAGTTGAGTGAGTTTAGGGTACTTGCGAGCTGTCATAAACAACCCGCTTTCATCCGTAACCATGTAACGGCGATCTCCACTTAAACCGAGGTCATCGATCCAGCCACGGCTGAGCTCAATGGGAGCGCAGGACTTTACGGGGTGCTGGTGAATACTGTGTAAGTGGATTTGACTCATGGTTTGATTCCCTGTTGTGTACGAAAAACATGAATGAAATCGAAGGTTAATCTTACAGCAGCAGGGTTGTAAACAAGAGAGTACAGTTTTTTAAACCACCATTAGGATTTTATGGTTGATCCTTTACCTCCCACGCAATGACCTGATTGTCCATCATCAGCGGTGTATAGAGTGATGTTGCTGTTGCGCCTATGTCAGCTAAACCTTTAGGGAGTATGAGGGCTAGTTTTCGTTCTTTGCCGTTTAGCTCGAATAACTCTCCTGAAATCCAGTCGCTGATATACAAACTACTGCCAATTGCCACAATACCGTCTAAGTTACCCAGCTCAGTACCCGAAGAAACGCTAAATAATTTCAATGTGTTTGGGTCAAGCTGGTATAGGGAACCTGGTGTTTGAGTCGTGAAGTCCGGATTAATAGCTTTGCCCCAGTTACCAATTAAAAGCTGGTTTTGATGCCATAGTAAGCCGTTAGGGTAGGGGATCTGCTCGTTACTGAACCAGGCGGTTAACTGATTATCATGAAGCTGATAAATTTCGCCACCTAAAAAGTCAGAGATATACAAAACTCCATCCGGAGATGCCGTAATGTCATTCAACATTTTTGCCTTGGGTGCGGTGAACTGTTTTATCACTTTGCCTTGGTCAATATCGATCATGTGTACTGTTTGCATATCAGCAACGAACAAGTGCTTGCCCACGATAGCCATCCCCTTTGGGGCGTTGAGTCCTGTTACCCAGTGTTGCTCAAGTAACTCTCCTTGTGCTGTCACCTTGCTGATATAGCCTTGGCCGTTAAGCTCAGTGGGAGCTCCATTAATGTTAGAGATGTAAAGAAAATCACTGCGTGTATCAGCAACCACCGACTCTGGTTGATTTAGGTTATCAATGCTCCAGCGTTGTGTGAGTGTGTCATGTGCCCATAATTGGCTGCTAATCAAAAGGGAAGCAATGAGTGTTGATTTAAGCAAAGCGTGCATTTATTTATCCTCGTGTTATGTTGGGGTGAGAATAACAATTTGATCTTTATTATCAATTTATTACTTACCAGGTATTAAAATATGATTCTTTTTTTTCGGTTTAGGACAGTGTGATGGAAGGGCAAAAGCAACGTTCGGGTTTATTCGCAGTGCTGAAGCGGGTACTGAAAGCGCAGGGGATTCATTATCGTGAATTGGCCGAGATGATGAATTTGTCTGAGCCAACCGTTAAGCGGATGTTTCAAGAACAAGATTGTAAGGTCAGTCGGCTTATTGAGATTTGTGATTTGATCGGCCTAAGCATTAATGAGTTAGTAGAGCTGGATGCAAACAAAACAACAGCCCCCACCCAGTTATCGATTGAGACGGAACAATTCTTGGCCGATGACCCCGGATTGACGTCATTTTTTATGTTACTGGTAAGCCAGTTTGATGTAGAAACTATCGCACAAAAGAACCAGTTATCTTCTAGTGATGCTTATCTGTACCTGCGTGAGTTGGAAAAATTAGAACTGGTGCGCTTAGGAAAGAGTGACCAAGTTCACTTACGGGTAAGCCGTCCTATTAAGTGGCGTTTGGGTGGCCCATTACACCAAACGCTAGTGAAGGTTAATCAACGTTTTATTCAGCAAGCGATAAGCGCCAAAGAAGGTGAGGGTGTATTTTATTCCACCAGTCGGCTGTTGAGTACGCAGAGCATTACACGGCTAAATCAAGAAGTTGATGAGGTGTATCAGCGCTTCCAAAAACAGGCGACATTAGATCAATTGTATTACTCATTAGCCGAGTTAAAACCCTACAAGCTTGTAGCTACTATGATGCCGTTTGAAATAAGCCGTTATTTTTTGGTGCCAGCGTTTGCAGGCCGCCCCCAGCTTAAGGGTGATTACAGCGTAGCTAGCTAGAGCAGTGTTATTTGTTAACACAGCAAGAACGTTCAATAAGTATGTTGTGATAATGGCTAGTCTTTGCGTTTGTATTGACGAAAGAGAGTTAATGAATGGCAGCCGTTGTATTGTCGATGATCGTTTTTGCTTTGGTAGGTGCTATATCTCCAGGCCCTGTGAATATTATAGCAATTGGTGCGGGTGCTAATTTCGGCCTTGTTAAGGCGTTACCGCATGTGCTCGGGGCGACAGTAGCTTATGCATTGATTGTGTTTCTTGTGGGTATTGGGCTGAATGAAGTATTGCTGCGATTCCCGCAAATAACTGATGTTCTCCAGTACATAGGAGGGGTGTTTCTTTTATATATGTCGTTTAAAATTGCAACGGCTAAGCCTGTTGATATTGACGTGGCTGGCCAAACAATCCCGCCACGCTTCATTGAAGGAGTACTAGCGCAGGGGCTAAACCCGAAAGCGTGGTTGGTGTCGATGTCGGGCGTCAGTTTATTTGTATCAGCACAACATCCTGCTTTTTTCTATTTGCTGGTTTTCTGTTTAGTTTCATTTTCTATGTGTTTGCTAGGTGTCGGAACGTGGGCGGTATTGGGGCACTTTATTGGGAAATATTTATCTGATGATAGGCATCAGGTTATGTTTAATCGGGTAATGGGAGTACTGTTGAGCAGTACTGTGGTGACGATGTTTTTACAGAGTTGATAAGGTGGCTTTAGTGGATCAAAAAACTGCTCAATACAGGAGCCAGGGCAAACGCTTGGATAGTACTTTGTTTTTTGAAAAAAGCAGGTTGCTTCCCGGTATTGAATTACGTTGCGCACAGTCTTCAACAGCGTGTTATGGCACGCATTCCCACGATGAATATTCTTTTGGTGTGATCGACCAAGGTGTCGCAACATACTATAACCAAAAGAGTAAATACTGTATTGGTGCAGGTGACACAGTAATGATTAACCCTGCTGATGCGCATTCTTGTAATGCGCAAGAAGAAGACTGGTCTTATCGTATGTTGTTTGTTGATCCGCAATGGGTTAAGCGCTTACAGCACGACTTAGCGTGTGATCAAGCGTCTGATTATATTCCTTTTAGAATGTCCTATAGTAGCAAGCAACAATCATTTTCAGATTTTGATCTGCTTTTTAATTGCTTGTTGTCTGGTGAAAGTCCGCTACAGGCGGAGTCTTTGTTATTGGAATATCTTGGATCTAGCTTGGCAGTGAAGCAATCTAATAGTATTAAGTCAGATAGTGTTTCTGTGAGACGCGTGCAGGAGTTGATTCAAGATCAATTGGGTGAAAACCTGACGTTAGACGAGTTTTCTAAACAAGCAGGCATCAGCCGCTTTCACTTAATTCGTAGCTTTAAACAAGTACATGGTCAGGCACCGCATGCTTTTCAATTAGATGCCCGTATAAAAAAAGCTAAGCTGTTGCTACAACAAGGGCATAGTTTGGTCGAGATTTCAGGTGTTTTAGGGTTTGCTGATCAAAGCCACTTTCAGCGTCATTTTAAACGGCGTATAGCGATAACACCCAAACAGTATCAGGCATTTTTTATATGATATGAATGTCATATTTATTATCTGGAGTTTCATTATGCTGAAAAAAAACCGGTCATGTTGACCGGTTTTTTGATAGGTACGAATGGCTTTTATGGGTTAGCCTTTGCTACTTCGACGTTACTGCAGACGTCAGTGCCTTAGGTGCTAGATCTGACTGTGTCTGAATAAACGCTTTAATTTTTGGTCCAATCTCTTCACGGAAGCGACGTCCGTTAAAGATACCGTAGTGGCCTACTTCTGGCTGTTCGTAGTGTTCTTTGTTGGCGTCTGGAATATTACAGAGAATAGCATGCGCGGCTTTGGTCTGGCCCTTGCCTGTAATATCGTCATTTTCGCCTTCTACGGTCATCAGAGCAGTGTCTGTAACGACGGAGGTATCAATGAGTTGTCCTTCGAAATGCATTTCACCTTTAGGTAAGCAGTGTTCGAGGAATACTTTACGGATGGTTTCTAAATAGAAATCAGCGGGCAGATCCATTACGGCGAGATATTCGTTATAGAAGTCCCGATGTGATTCTGCGCTATCACCATCACCTTTGACCAGATCATCAAAAAACTTAAAGTGTTTCTTAACATGGCTGTTCATATTCATGCTCAAAAAGCCAGATAACTGTATAAAGCCAGGGTAGACTTTTTGACCTGCGCCTTCGAAGTCTGCCGGTATGGTGTTAATGACGTTATTCTCGAACCATTCCAGATCTTTACCAGAAGCGTAATCATTCACTTCTGTCGGGCTTACGCGGGTGTCGATAGGACCGCCCATCAGTATCAGCGATCGAGGAGCGTTAGGGTTCTTGCGTTCAGCCATAACGGTTGCTGCAACAATAGCAGCTACGCTAGGTTGGCAGACAGCGATCAGGTGGGTATCAGGGCCCAGGTGTTCCAGAAATTCGATCAGGTAGCGAACATAATCATCAAATGTAAAGCCGCCTTCGCTGAAAGGTACGTCACGCGCATTCTGCCAATCGGTAATATAGACTTCGTGGTCAGGAAGAAAATTTTCAACGGTGCCGCGAAGCAATGTTGAGTAGTGGCCCGACATCGGCGCAACTAACAATACTTTAGGGTGGTTGTGCTTACCGATGCGACGAAAATGCAGCAGATCACAAAAAGGCAGTGCATAGGATACTTCCTCCCTGACGCGAACCTTTTCTCCGTTAATCAAGGTATGTTTTAAACCAAATTCAGGCTTTTCGTAATTATCAGTACAGCGTACGATTAGCTCTAAATGAGCCAGCATAGTGCGTGTCAGGGACTTGGATTGAAAGGGTTGCATCCAAGACAGCTTGAGTTGTTCAGTGCAGGCCTTAGCCCACAAATGTAAGGGTTGCACAGACTGATTGAATGTGTGGTGCATTTGATACAGCATAGAATAAATCCTCATCAATCAATCTATATTGATTGTTTATTTGTCTGCAGGAGAAAGTTTTGCACTGCAGCATTTTTTGTCAGTATATAGATAGTTATGCTTATTTAGCAAGACTATTGTCTGTTAATGCTAATGTTGCGATGCAGCATAATTGGCGTTTTTGGTTTACCTTCTAGCTAACTCAGTTCGATTGAGTGGTGAGTGCAGCGTGGCATGAGTCGAGTAACTCGCTTGCTAATGTGTCGTCATTAAGTGCTCTGGAAATTGCCAGTCCACCAATCATCATAACGGCCTGTTGCATGCTTTTCTGTGTGTCGGCATAACCATTTTGTTGTTCCAGATGTTTTCCCAGATTGTTTACGAAGCCTTTAAATACGCGGGTATAGGCATTGCGCACTTGCTCGTCTCGCTGAGTCATATCCGTTGTTAAAAAGGCTAAAGGGCAGCGTAGAGTCTCTCCTTTACGGTGCTCCATGCTCAGGTAGGTCTTAATTATACTCTCCAGTGGTGGTACGTCAGGGTGGTCGGGATCAGTTCTGTGGCCTATTTCCATGGCCGCCGCCACAATTGATTCAGCATAGAGTTCTGCTTTCGAACTGAAATGCGTATAAAAAGCCCCGCGAGTGAGCCCTGCATGGCGCATAACATCATTAATACCAACATGATCAAAGCCGTTTTGGGTAAATAATTGAGCAGCGCTGTTGAGAATCTTTTGCCGGGTTTTAATTTTATGCTCTTGGCTCCAAGCCATGTTTATCTTCCTTTTAAAGTATGGCTGATAATCACAATATGTTCTTGAACATATTGTGATTATCTTTACATTAATATGTATGAAATTCATCAGGAGATTATTGCATGGACATGCAAGTACAGATTTTCGGAGCGTCGTTTAGTACGTTGGTACGCTCGGTTATGCTTTGTTGTGAGGAAAAAGGTGTTACCTATCATATAGGTATGGAAATTGATGGTCAGGAAATTAAGCGTAAAGGTGTTGATCATCTGGCATTGCACCCTTTCGGTAAAATGCCTGTATTAGCGCATGGCGCGCACCGCTTATTTGAAACAGGACCTATTTGTCGCTATATCGACGCATGTTTCGAGGGGCCGGCACTTCAGCCTTCTGATCTGTATCAGCGAGCCTTAGTTGATCAGTGGTCTCAGGCTATTTCATGCTATGTTGATCACACACTTGTACGCCAATACTTGCTTGAGTTTGCTTTTCCTAAAGGTGACAAGGGCGAGGTTCGCTTGGATAAAGTGGCTGAAGCAGAGCCGGAAGTAATAAGTATGCTGACTTTATTGGAAAAGCAGTTAGGTGAGCAGATATTTATTTGTGGTACGGATTACAGTATGGCGGATGCGCTGTTAACACCGATGTTGGATTATCTGGCGGCTTTACCACACGCCGATAGATTATTGCCACCCGACTCATTATTGACATCTTATATTACCAGAATGCGTCAACGACCTTCCGCTACAGCAGTTCTGAAATGAACAGTGGCGGCTCACGGGAAATAATAAATGCGGTGCTCGCCAGGTTTTATCAGGCCAGCATCACACAAGCGGCGCCCAGCATAATTAATGCTAAGCCCGATAGATCTCTGCGACTGAGCTTCTCTTTGAACCAGCGGGCAGAGATAAAAAGTGTAAACAGGACTTCAATCTGACCGAGTGTTTTGACCATCGCAACAGTTTCTAAACTCATGGCGGTAAACCAGCCGAGAGAACCCAGGCAGCTACAAAGGCTGATAGCCATAGTTAGTTTAGGGCGTTGCCATAATGCCTTGAGGGTAGAGGGTTCTTTTATGAGCAGCCATGCCAGTAATAAGATAGTTTGCGTACTAATAACGCTGAGCAATACCCAGGCTGCGCTGTAGGGAAACGGTAGATTAAGCATTAAACTGGCTTCCCTGACCCACAAAGTGGTGAGGGCGAATGCCAGACCGCTACCCAGTCCCAACGTGATGGTTTTGGGGGACAGGCTTGTTATTGAGCCGGTATTGCTCATCAGCCAAACCGCAATCGCGCCAATAATAACACCCGTCCAGGCGAGTCCGGATAAAGGTGCACTAAAGAAAAAAGCACCTAAGGTTGCGGCTATTACTGCTTCGCTTTTGGCTAAGCCGACGCCGATGGCATAATTTCGTAGTCTAAACAGCATTACCATCAATGCCGTGGCAATGATTTGGGAAACGGAGGCTAGCGCGATAGTGATAATATATTTTGAGGTTACTGTTGGCAGTGCAATAGGTTCGACTTGATACAGTCCCCATAGATACATCGCAGCGAGTGGGCTGGCATATAAAAAGCGTGCGAGGGTTACGCCGGCCGTGCTGACTTCTTTGCTTAACTTATTTTGAAACGCATTACGCCACGACTGCATGAATGCAGCGAAAATGGTAAAAGGAATCCACAATCCCATTAGCAATCCTTCCCTGACCCTGAGTGAGTGCCAGGTGAGCAGTTATTTTTTGAAAAGAGAGGGGCGTAATGCAGGCATTGTTGGCTGTTCCGCTTCAGGTGCCTGGTATTGATGCTTAGGCTTGGTGTTTTTCTTTTGAGGTACTTTGCTTTTTGAGGATCTTGGTTTGATAGGTTTGCCGTCAATTATCTTACCATTCTCTATAAAAGGTACCGGTTGTAGCGGTATTCTTTTATTAATTAACGTCTCTATTTCAGCGAGGTAGCATCGTTCATCCGGTGCAACTAAAGAGATTGCCTGCCCTGATGAACCTGCACGTCCGGTCCTGCCAATTCGATGCACATAAGCTTCTGGTTGATTAGGCAAATCATAATTTACAACACGGGGAAGTGACTCAATATCAATACCTCGTGCCGCCACATCGGTAGCGACCAGTACTTTTATCTCACCTGCAGCAAATGCCTTGAGTGCATGTGTACGCTCGCGTTGCAGTTTATCGCCATGAATGGCTAAGGAGCTGATATTTTCTGCTTGTAAAAATTCAGTGACCTGGTCTGCACGTATTTTGGTACGCGTAAAAACCAGGGTTTGTGTCCAGTTTCCTCCGCTAATCAGGTAGCTCAGGATCTCGGATTTATCTTGGTTATCTACTGCGTAAGCCACTTGTTTGACTTGGCTGGTGGTTGAGTTTCGTGTTGAAATGCTGATGCGCTTAGGCTCCAATAATAAAGATTCGGCTAATGTTTCGACGTTGTTGTTCAATGTGGCCGAAAACAGTAGTGTTTGTTTGTTTTTGGGAATAAACCTCAGAATTTTCTGAATATCATGGATAAATCCTAAGTCCAGCATGCGGTCTGCTTCGTCCAGAACAAGCACTTCGAGTTGTTCTAGTGAAAACTTTTTTTGCTCCAGCATATCTAGTAATCGGCCGGTTGTGGCCACTAAAATATCTGTGCCGCGTTTCATCTTGCGAATCTGGTTATCAAAACGAACACCGCCATAGATGGAGATAACGCGTACCCCCAGTGCCCGGCCGTATTGCATGGTGTGATCACCTACTTGCATCGCAAGCTCACGGGTAGGTACGAGTATTAGCCCTCGGATGTGATGATATTCCGTACCTTGTGGCGCGCTACCGAATTTTTCGATCATGGGCAGCGCAAAGCTGGCGGTTTTGCCGGTGCCGGTTTGCGCTTCAGCCATCAGGTCATGTCCCTGCAAAATCACAGGAATAGCCTGTGCCTGAATAGGGGTGGGCGTTAGATGACCTAACTCTTTCAATGTGAACAGTAGTTCAGGGCAGAGATTTAATTCAGAGAAAGAGGGCATGGGTTGTCCGGATAGAGGGCTAAGTAAGGACACTAAGTTTACAGGAATTACCGAAATTGAGCGATAGGCGAGGATAGTGGTTGACATGGGAAAGCATAATGTTTTGAATAGGCAATCACCGAAAGGTGATTAACTTTTAATCAGACTGTAAGTTAGACGCAAAATACGCGCTAATTTACTCAAGAATAGAAATTATGAACTACATCGACAGATGCCCGACAGTCCGAATTACCACCTCCAATATTCATTGGAAGTGTATTTTCGCTTGTCCGTTGGCCCTGTTCTGATTTTTTTGGCCGCGGATATCTTCGCGGCCGATGGTGTTCCCCTCTTTATACCTCCCTCGAAGATATCTCTGGCAGTTTTTAACTGAGGAGATAGATCATGACTTTATTAAGTTTGCTGGCAGTAGGATATAAAGCCCTGCAAAAACGTTTGGACCAGCAATATACCTATCAGTCTATGGAGCACCTGGATGAACGCTTGATGATAGATGTAGGAATGTGTCGTCAGGGAAACCGGATTGTAGCCTTACTGACAGAAGAAAGTGCTCTGTTGCCGTCGTCGTGTGCAGAAAAGACCGTTGCCGTGTATTCAGGATGCCCGGCGCACGCTGAACAATGCTGTTTACTGCAAGATAGCGGGGGGTAGATCTGGCCGCAGCAAAAGGCATTGCTGGTGGCCCTATTCAGTACGGACTTATGAGGAACATGGGTTCGCGCGTCCTGGCGAAGATAAAAAACGGGCTTCGCTAGGAACTTATTAACAACCGTTATACTCTAGTATTAATAGTGTAGTGAATGGTTGTTATTTTATATGCCCTTCGCTACGCGCTTCAATATTAGCTTCATTAACATACAGAAATAACAGGAGTTTTTGATCAATGGAGGTGACTCTGCTTTACTGGCATTGGCTGGTATTCGGTATGCTGTTAATGGCCGCCGAAATTTTTATCCCTAGTTTTACTATCTTCTGGTTTGGCTTGGGCGGCATAATCGTTGCCGGAATGCTATCCCTTAATGCTGATATCGCGTTGAGTTGGCAGTTGACCGTGTGGGCGGTGGCGTCGTCTGTCTTTGCCTTGCTATGGTTCCGGTTGTTACTCCCAAAAATGACTGATCGCACTAAAGCGGGTATTGCTCGTGAGGCGATAGCGGGCGAAACAGGACAGGTAATCAAAGCGCCGACTGAGCATTCGCGGGGAATAGTCCGTTTTACGACACCGGTATTGGGTGATGATGAGTGGGAATTTATTTGTAGCACGGATGTAGTATTAGGTGACCGGGTTTTTATCAAAGAGCTTTCTGGTAACACCTTGTTAGTTGATAAGCGTTAATTACATAGCGTCTCGATAGATGGATAGTGCAAACGATAAACGGCTATTTCACATGATTAATAGCTATATATAACGATAGATAAAGACAGGAATTTTTTATGGATGGATTAATAATCGCCGGCGTTTTAGTTTTTCTTGTAGTGCTTACGTTGGCCATGGGGGTGAAAACGGTACCACAGGGCAGCAAGCAGGTTGTTCAGCGCTTGGGTAAGTACCATTCTACTTTAGGTCCGGGGTTGAATATTATTATCCCTTACATTGATCAGGTCGCTTATAAAGTAACGACGAAGGATATCGTGATGGATATACCTTCTCAGGAAGTGATTACTAAAGATAATGCCGTCATTATTGCGAATGCGGTGGCTTATATCAATATCGTCGCACCTGAAAAAGCGGTATACGGTGTTGAAGATTATAACCTCGCTATCCAGAATCTGGTCCAGACATCGCTGCGTGCGATTATCGGTGAGATGGGGTTGGATGATGCGCTTTCATCGCGTGATCAGATCAAAGCGAAACTGAAAGCGGCTATTTCAGATGATATTTCAGATTGGGGTATCACGCTGAAAACCGTAGAAATTCAAGATATTACGCCCTCAGCAACCATGCAAAGCGCGATGGAAGAGCAGGCCGCTGCTGAACGCCAGCGACGTGCAACGGTGACGCGTGCAGATGGTGAAAAATCTGCAGCTATTCTTGAAGCGGAGGGGCGTTTGGAAGCCTCTAAGCGTGATGCCGAAGCACAGGTCGTATTAGCGAAAGCCAGTCAGATGGCGATTCAGAAAGTGACTGAAGCTATTCAGGATAATGAACTTCCTGTTATGTATATCCTCGGCGAGAAGTATGTCGATGCCATGGAGTCGATGGCTAAATCACCCAACGCGAAAACTATTATCTTACCTGCGGATATACCGGCTGCCATCCGTGGCATGATGGGCGGGTTTAAGAGATAGACTACGTAATCTATTTCTTAAACGAGTAGACAGTAAAGAGCTT
Organism: Neptunomonas antarctica; assembly: GCF_001305295.1. Classification (GTDB taxonomy): domain Bacteria; phylum Pseudomonadota; class Gammaproteobacteria; order Pseudomonadales; family Balneatricaceae; genus Neptunomonas; species Neptunomonas antarctica. Next base: position 37,689 of record NZ_LJSI01000035.1, on the reverse strand, counting down.
GAGGTAATAAGCGCAATAAACATCATTGATGATTTATTGGTAAAAGTGCGCTACGGCGTACTTTTTTGTTGATGCGATATAATATGATTATGAATGATCTTGAAAAAATAAGTTCACCCTGTATCAGAAATTGCTGTCTTGATCAGTATGATATTTGTATCGGTTGTAACCGATCGTTACAAGAAATACGTGAATGGGCCGCTGCTTCCGCTGCTGAGAAACGCGCTATTTTAGTGAGGTCAGCGGTACGTGAAACCCGGCGACATAAGACTTTCACGTCGGATAAAAAATGACCACGTTAAATGTTACAGATATGAATTTTAATTCGATAGATTATCGCTATCACTCCCAGATAAAATTTTAATTTTGCTAATGAATAGTGCTTGGTTATAGTTCATCTCAACGAAACAGATAATTAACAAATCAGGAGATTACAGCATGTTAGATAATCGCGAAGGTCAGGCCGTGCCGAATGTTACTTTCCCTGCTCGTGTGGGTAACGACTGGGTTAAGGTTACAACTGATGAATTGTTTAAGGGTAAGAGTGTGGTCGTTTTTGCACTGCCAGGCGCGTTTACCCCGACATGTTCCAGTACGCATTTGCCGCGTTACAATGAATTAGGTCCTATTTTTAAGGCTAACGGTATTGATGACATTATCTGCCTGTCGGTAAACGATACGTTTGTTATGAACAGTTGGGCTGAAGACCAAAAAGCTGAAAACATCACTTTCATCCCTGATGGTAACGGTGAATTTAGTGCAGGTATGGGGATGCTGGTAGATAAAAGTGATATAGGTTTCGGTAAGCGTAGCTGGCGCTATTCGATGCTGGTTCGTGATGGTATTATTGAAAAAATGTTCATTGAACCTGACCTGCCAGGTGACCCGTTTGAGGTATCTGACGGTGACACTATGCTGAACTATATTAACCCTACAGCAGAACAGCCTAAGCGTGTGACGTTGCTGACTAAACCCGGATGTTCACATTGTACCCGTGCGAAAAAAGCCTTGCAGGCTAAAGGGTATAAGTACGAAGAGATTGAGCTGGGCAAGGGTGGTGTCAGTTTTTCTAGTCTGAATGCACTTTCGGGGCAGGGTACAACGCCGCAGGTCTTTATTGATGGGCAGCATGTGGGTAGTGCCGATGATTTGGAAGCGTGGCTGGCTGCTAACGCGTAAGAAAATCTATCTTTAGGGCTGATCTGAAGCTTATTTGACGCGATAAATTAATGCCCTCTTTAAGAGGGCATTTTTTATGTCTGATTAGGCGGCACTGCGGCGGATAACTTCGCCATGGTCTTCGGCCTCAATCAGGGCTTTATGTAGTACCTTGATGGCATTCTCGTAGTCTTTATCGGCAACAATACATTGCATTTCGACCTGTCGTTGGGTCTGGTGTAACGACAGGATGCTAATGTCAGCATTGGTGAGTGCAGATACGGTCTTGGCGAGCATACCTTTGACTTTGATATCAGATCCGATGGCCGATACCATTGCAATATTGCGAACAGCCACTTCGGCCGCAGGGTATGCTTCTTCAATCAGACGCACGGCTCGATTGATCTTCTTGCGATTGCCCACGGTAAAGTAGGTGATGCTGTTGGCGTCGGCTTCCTTGTTGACCAAATCCAATTTCAAATGGTGTAGCAGGCGCGTTATATTTATATCATGCTCAGACGTGCCCAACATGTCCTGATCGAACACTTCAATGCCAAAAACATCTCTTCGTCCAGCAATAATTTCCACGCACGGACGTGGGTTTTGATAGTCATTGCTGATCAATGTGCCATTGTGATCCGGTTCGAAAGTATTTTTAATACGCAGCTGAATACCTGCATGGCGTAACCCGCGCGCAGCTTTGGGATGTATGGCTTCCATACCAAGATTGGAGAGCTGATCCGCAACATCGAAGTTAGTCATGCCGAGCGTAATAACCTTATCTACGCCAACGATACGCGGGTCTGCACTGCTTAAATGAAACTCTTTATGAATAATGGCTTCGGCTGCACCGGTGACTGTGGCGATTTTTGAAAAGGTCATTTCACTGTAGCCGCGATCGAAGGTTTTCATCAGTCCTTCTTTGCAATGCGTATAGCCGGTGGTAATAACAATTTCTTTAGCCGGATTAACTTCGCTAAATTGTGTTTTGATCATCTCTTCAAAGGAAAGGGGAGCATCCAGATGCCAGCCGGTTAAATCTACCAGGCGAGCGTTAATGCCGTTTTCTTTGAGCAGAAGAACTGAGTTAAAGGCACTGTGCACTTCACCAATAGACGCCAGCATTTCGCGGACAGTCGCTAACTGGCTGTCTAGTTGAAAGTGACCATACAGGCAGAGGTCATGCAAACTTTGCATGCACTGATCCGCGCCCTTTATTCGCTCTTCAATAAAGTCATTGGCTTCTTGCAGGCTTTCACCCTGAAATATGGATTGGTTGATTTTTAATAAGTGCTGTTGAACATCGGTAAGGCGATCGCGCCAGGCATCAGCCTGGCTGGCTTCTGCAAAACAGCTATAAACCCCGGCGTCCCCCGATTTTTTATGCTCAAGCAGTAAATCAGTGACACCCGCATAAGCAGAGACAACAAAAATTCGATTATAGAAACTGTTATTACATTTATGTAGCCAAATGTTATTTAAAACATCCTGAACGCGACTCATGGAAGAGCCGCCTATCTTTTCGACAGTATGCATATGTAGTCCTGTAGTGCGGATATATGATGGGCTATGTAAACTTAAATAGCCTTGATATTGTTCCGTGTCGCTATAAATTCGGGTCTGGGTGGTTGAGCGCAGAAGGGGGTCGTTACTTTGTTATTCATATGATTGAAAACAAAGAACAAATTGCTACGAGGATCGGGTGTGATGTTACTGTTTGATCCGTGTAGAGTATTGCAATCGAAAAATAGAACGGAGCCTGCTTTGGCTTCTGCGCAATCAATGCCGTACTTCTGTGCCAAATGATTCAGGCTGGCATCGTCGGGTATGCCAAATTCTTGTTGTTTGAGCGATTGTAAGTAGTTATCTTTTGGTGTGTCGCCGATACAACTTAAGTACTCTTTATGCGAGCCGGGCATGAGCATCAGTGCGCCATTCTTGGCATTATTGTCGGTCAATAATATGGAGCAGCTAAGCGCGCGCATATGTGGCATACCATCTTCAACGTGCCATGTTTCAAAGTCGGAGTGCCAATAAAACTCTTTGCCTTTTAAGCCTGGCTTGAAATTGAGCCTGGACTGGTGAATGTAGACATCACCTCCTAAAATAAAACGCGCGATATCGGTAATGCGGGCATCTTTGGCAACGCTGGCAAACAGAGAGTGATTTTCATGGATCTGAAAAACGGAACGTAATGCACCGCTATTGGCTTCCGTTACTGCTTGTGGTGTCTTGAGCAGTGCTTCATCTTGTTCCAGTGTTTTTATAGCGTGTAAAAAGGCGGCTACTTCGTTCGGGCTAAAAAGATCAGGCAGGAGCATATAGCCCTGCCTTTCAAATTGTTCAAGTAGTTCGCTTGTCACCGGTGCATTCTCCGTTATCTCGGAATAAAGCACCGGGTCTTGTCTTGGGGTTATCGTTGCTTGCTGATCTTGCCTTGACGGGTAGGCATCATTAAGCATAGTTAACACTCCCTTGTATATTCAAAGATATCGGTTTATTCGACGATCTCAGCTTCCAGCGGGTATACGCCTTCTGCATTATGAGTTTCTTTACCATTGAGGGGCGGATTAAATACACAGGCCATTTTCATCTCTTTATTGGCGCGAAGCAGATGTTCATCGTGCTTGTCGAGAATATAAAGTGTACCTGCTTCGATCGGATAGATTTTGCCATCCGCCAGCGTTTCTATTTCGCCGTCACCGCTCATGCAATACACAGATTCGAGATGGTTTTGGTACCAAATATGCGTTTCTGTGTTGGCATAAATGGTGGTGATATGAAAAGAGAAACCCATGTTGTCATTTTTCAATAACATACGTGTGCTTTCCCAGTTATCGGCCTTGATAGTTCGGTCTGTATTTTCAATATCGTTCAGGTTTCTTACAATCATGTTGTTCTCCGATATTAAAATTTCAAGATGCTGCAGCAGCTTCTAAGCGGCCGATAACGTCAGTAAAGGCTTGCTCAAGCAGGCTAAGTCCGCGTTCCAGTTCTTCATTGGAAATCGTCAGTGGCGTAAAGCATTTAACAATCTGGTCACGGTTGCCGCAAGTTTCAATGATCAGCCCTTTTTCATAAGACGCCTTCACAATGTCAGCAGCTATTTGCTCAGAAGGACACTCAATTCCGCTCATCATGCAACGACCTTTCAGTTTTAGCGACTCAGGGCCAAAGCGGTCGATAATACGGCTTAGACGTTTTCTGAGAAGTTTACCTTTTGCTTTAATGTCATTAGAAAAAAGGTTATCGGTCCAGTAAGCGTCAATGGCTGAGGCGGCTGTCACGAAGGCATGGTTGTTACCACGGAACGTGCCGTTATGTTCACCGGGTGTCCAGACATCCAGATCTTTATGGAAAACAGTAAGCGCCATAGGAAGACCATAACCGCTTATTGATTTAGACAGTGTGATGATATCAGGTTTAATACCGGCCTCTTCAAAGCTGAAAAAGTCGCCTGAACGTCCGCAACCTGCCTGGATATCATCCACAATCATCAGCATATCGTGACGATTACACAGTTCACGTAAATCTTTTAGCCATTGAGCAGACGCGACATTCAATCCGCCTTCACCCTGAATCGTTTCAAGAATCACTGCCGCAGGTTTGTCGATGCCACTGCTAGGATCGCTAAGAAGTTTGTCGACCATCGCAATGGTGTTAGTTTTTTCACCAAAATAGCCATCAAAAGGCATGCGTGATACGTCGTTAAGCGATACTCCAGCGCCGCCACGGTGATGTTGGTTTGCTGTACAGCTGAGTGCGCCTGCTGTGCAGCCATGAAAACCATTCGTAAAGGCGATAATATTTTTTCGCCCTTTAACTTTACGTGCAAGTTTTAAAGCGGCTTCTACAGTATTCGAGCCTGTAGGTCCGGTAAATTGTATAACGTAGTCATTAAAACCGCGTGGTTTAAGAATCGTCTTATGAAAACGATCTATAAAATACTCTTTGGCACTGGAATACATGTCCAGACCCTGAGTCAGGCCATCTGCCTCAATATATTCAAGTAATGCCTGCTTTAAAACAGGGTTGTTATGGCCGTAATTAAGTGAGCCTGCACCTGCCAGAAAGTCTAAATATTCAGTGCCGTTTTCGGCTGTCAACGTTGCGCCTTTAGCCTGTTTAAACACGGCAGGGAATGAGCGACAGTAACTTCTTACGCCAGATTCATGTTGTTCGAAAGTATTCAAAATAATCTCCTATACAGATTCAGTAATAAAACGTTGCCGTTGATGGGGGTCAGTGCTGGCGACTAGTCAGGGCCGCCACGATAAAGCACTTCATCCGGATGTTTGTTGGCAAAGTGTGTTTTCCGACTAAATCGAACTGTTTTTTCAACCATCATGTTTTGTGATTCGAAAAAGCGCTTGAACAAATGTTCTGAAGCGGTATTTCCAGGGGAAATAGTGGTTTCCAGATGGCTGACGTTTGTCTGGCGTTCAAACAGGTCTGACAGCATTTGTCGAGCCAGGCCTTTTCCACGCCACTTTTCATCGAGTGCAACCTGCCAAACAAACAGTGTTTCTGGTCGCTGCGGCGGTAAGTAGCCGGAAATAAAGCCAACAATTTCATTATCGGGCGTCACGGCTACGATAGATGTATCCGAAAAATCAGAACATTGTAATAAGTTGCAATAGCCGGAGTTAGTGTCGAGCGGCGGACAACGGCCGATCAGTTCATTAACAGCCATGCCGTCTTCGGCTAACGGAGAACGGAAGTTCAAATCAGTTAAATTCATAGCCATGGTGTATTTGGCTGACGAGGTACGAAGGTTTACATTATTTAAATACATAGCTCTTCAAATATTTAGTGATACGATGGGAATTATCTTAACATAAATCGTTAGGCTCTGCTTAAATTAGTTTTATTAGGGGCTTTTATGCGTTTTTTAGATAATTTTATGAGTATTTACACTGTATTATATTTCGTATATCGATAGTTATCATGTGCTCTATAAGGGAAGTGCTCGCTAAATCTCTCTAAAAAGTCCGGTCTATTGAGGTATAATATGTCCTTTTATTATCTTAAATATTTAGTGATGCTATGAATAAAATCCATGATGTATTGGTGTTATTAAGACAAATCATTCGAGCAACGGATATTCAGGAAAAACACATCAGCCGCAGTACGGGTTTAACTTTGCCGCAGTTGATGGTGATGCAAACCTTGCGTATTCATTCATCCCTGACAACGGGTGAACTGGCAAAAGAGATGGGGCTTGCGCAAGCCACGGTGACCAGCATTCTGGATAGGCTTGAGAAAAAAGAGATGATTGGCCGAGAGCGAGGTAAAGAAGACAAACGTAAAATGTGGGTTTATCTGACAGATGCTGGCTTGGAGTTGATGAAGGCGGCGCCTACTACCCAGCAGGACCTGTTTGTGCGGCGTTTTGACGATATGCAAAGCTGGGAGCAATCTACGGTACTGGCCAGTTTAGAGCGGATTGCTTATATGCTGGATGCCCAGCATATTGATGCGGCGCCGTTGCTGGGTATTGGTCAATTAGACAATGAATAGTGCTTGGTGCAGGAAAAGAATGAAGGAGCTTTCCTGCCTGCAGTCGCTCACTTGTAGTAGAGCGCTCTAGTGATCTAATAATGACGCCGTATAATTGGCGATCGCCGTATCCTGAACGCCGGTTCCGGTCAGGTCACAAATCGTGATTTGCGAGGGATTGCTGCGTAGTTGAGTTTCTTCAGCAATCAGGCTGCCAAGTTCATAAATAGGGTTAGGAAACGTTCCGGGATAGTGGTTAAGTTCACCTATGGTTTCTGACTGGCTGCGTCGGTCGACAATCATCAAGTCGGCATTGCTCAGTATTGAAGACTCCAGCTCCTGTTTGTGATTATTGTCTGAACCCATAGCGGTAACATGGGTGCCTGCTTTCAGGTCGTTCCAGTGCAGTACCGGTGTAGTAGAGGGTGTGGTTGTGATGACGATATCAGCCTCAGAGCAAGCGCTATGGGCACTATTGTGAATCTGCACCGGCAGGTCGTACATCTTTGCCATTCTTGCTTTATAGGTTTGCATCTTGTCGTTGCTACGGGCAAAGATATGCACCTGACGAATATCGCGGACCAGCGTAAGTGCTGCTACTTGCAGTTCTGCTTGCATACCGGAACCTATGACAGCGACCGATGTGGCTTCTTTGCGGGCCAGGTGTTTTGCTGCAATAGCGCCGGCCAGTGCTGTGCGAATATTAGTCAGGTAACCTTCATCGAAAAGGATTGAATCCACTATCCCCGTTTTTGCTGAAAACAATACCATCAGGCCGTTGAGGCTAGGCAGCCCTAATTTAGGGTTATCAAAAAATCCGGGGCTGATTTTAATAGCAAAGCGTTCTTTGCCACGAATATGCGCGGTCTTAACATCAACCTCTCCATTACTTTCGACAATATTCATGCTTAATATTGGCGGCATAGTGACTTCATCCCGGCCCAGCGCGGCGAATCCGTCTTCAACGGCGGCCAATGCATCCTGATCGAGGCATGTAACAGCGCTAATCTGATTCTTGTCGTAGATATTCATATGGCCTCTCTTTTTTTCAGATCTGGCTTTGGGGTAGGGTGCGGGCGCGATCAAAGGTATCTATAGCAACGTTCTTGCCGCTGATGATAAATACCACTTTTTTTCCGCTGACATCGAGGTTGTGCTGCTCAATCGCGGCAACGCCGATGACGGCAGCACCTTCTACCAACATTTTTTCCTCTTCAAGAAAGTGGACCATAGCCCTGGCAATCGCGGCCTCTGTGACCAGATAGGCCTGATCCATCACGGTTTTAACTGCGGCCATGCTGACGTGGTTGTCGAGCCCTATGCCACCGCCGAGGCTGTCGGCGAAGGATTCATACTCCGTAACCTGCACCGGTTTGCCTGCTTCGAGACTGGCAATCATGGCGGCTCCGCGTTCCATGCTGGCGCCAATGATTTTGACATTGGGGTTGATAGTTTTTGCTGCGATGCCAATACCGCCCAGCAAGCCACCGCCGGATAGCCCGGCAAAGATCATACCTACGTCGGGTAGATCTTCAAAAATTTCGATACCTATGGTGCCTTGGCCAGCCATAATATCCGGGTGATCGAAGGGAGGCAGGTAGATCATGCCTGCTTCGTTCACCAGGCGTCGCACTTCCACTTCAGCTTCATCCTGAGACTCTCCAATAATACGGACTTCAGCGCCCAGCTCACGTATCGCATTAACCTTGTTATCAGGTACCAGCCGTGACATACAGATGATGGTATGCACGTTGAGTTTGTTGCCAGCGAAGGCGATGGCCCGGCCGTGGTTGCCGGTAGAGCAGGTTACGACACCCGCTGCGCGTTGCTCAGCGGTAAGCTTGCTCATAGCATAGGTTGCACCACGTAGTTTAAAGGCGCCGGTTGGCTGAAGCGTTTCCAGTTTTAACCAGGCGTCACAAGCGAAACGTTTTGACAGTGATTCAGAGCGAATTAGCGGGGTACGGGTAACATGGCCCTGGATGGCCTGCCGGGCTCGGTAGATATCGTGCAAAGTTACAGTGGTCTTACTGTGTAGCATTGCTTTAATCCTTTAAATACAAACTCCGCCTAACCGTAGTTAAAGGCTGGCGGAGTTATGTCTATGGTTAGCCGCGTTTATGGGGCGACCCAGTCTCCGCTGCTGATGAGCTTGTCGGTGACACGGTTAACGGCCCGTTCGGTGCGTTCGACAATACTGTCGATGTCGGCTGGTGTCGCGATCAGCGGTGGAGCGAAACCGAGAATGTCACCATGTGGCATGGCACGGGCGATCAGGCCTTCTTCGAGGCAGGCTGCGGCGATCTGCGGCCCGACTTTCAGATTAGGGTTGAAGTGTTCACGCTTAGACTTGTTGCTGGAAAACTCCAGTGCGTGCATCAGGCCAACACCACGGCTGTCACCAATGATGGGGTGATCAGCAAAGGTTTCTCGCATGCGCTGCTGCAGGTATGCACCGGTATCACGGGCATTTCTCACTAATTTTTCGCGCGCGATTATATCCAGGTTACAGAGTGCTGCAGCGGCACCGATAGGGTGGCCTGAGTATGTGTAGCCATGGCCGATAGCGCCCCATTGGTCGGTGCCATCTTCCAAAACGCTCCATACTTTTTCGCCGACTATTACGCCGGAAAGTGGTTGATAAGCGGACGTCAGCCCTTTAGCAATAGTGATCAGATCGGGCTTCATATTATAGTGGAGCGAACCGAAGTCGGAACCCAGGCGACCGAAACCGGTGACGACTTCATCGGCAATCAGCAGTACATCATATTTATCCAGCACCTTGCGGATCTCTGCCCAGTAGCCTTCGGGTGGCGGTACGATGCCGCCCGTGCCCAAAACAGGCTCTCCGATCATGGCCGCGACGGTATCGGGCCCTTCTTCAAGGATCATCTCTTCCAGTTTGCCCGCGCAGAATTTTGAAAATTCCAGCTCGCTCATGTTGTCATCTTCACGGCGATAGTAATACGGCGCAATCGTATGCTTGATGCGTTCCAGAGGCAGGTCGAAATGGCTGTGAAACAGCGGCAGGCCGGTCATAGAACCGGACGCGATACTGGAGCCGTGATAGCCGCGGTCACGCGAGATGATTTTTTTCTTCGCGGGCAGGCCGCGGGCATTGTTGTAGTACCACACCAGTTTTAACTGGGTTTCGTTAGCATCGCTACCGGACATGCCGTAATACACTTTACTCATGCCTGCCGGGGCCATAGTGATAATACGCTCAGACAATTCAACCAGTGCTTCGTTAGTGTGGCCTGCATAGGTGTGGTAGTAGGCCAGTTTTTTCGCCTGTTCGTAGATAGCTTCCGCCATTTCGGTACGGCCGTAACCGATGTTAACGCAGTACAGACCGGCGAACGCATCTAATAGCTCCACGCCTTCAGAGTCGGTAATACGCATGCCTTTACCACCGGTAATGATACGACCTGGGATTTCACCCGACGCATACTGTTTCAGATGGGTGGATGCATGAAATACGTTTTTGCGGTCGATCTCAAGTAGCTTTTTAGTATCGATAGTCATGTGATATGTCTCCTGGGTAAAGGTAGCGCTTGTAGAGTCAGGGTTATTAAATGATCACTTAGGGCATTAGTGCACCCAGGCAATAGTATTTGATCTCGCTGTATTCATCGAATCCGTGGAGGCTGCCTTCACGGCCCAGTCCAGATTGTTTCATGCCCCCGAACGGGATCGGGTGGCCCGTCATCTTGATTGAATTGACGCTTACCATGCCAAATTCAAGCGCGTTTATGAGTTTCCAAATGTTGCGGATATCGTGCCCGTAGACATAGGCGGCCAGGCCGTATTCGGTATCGTTCGCCATGCTAATGACCTGATCTATGCTGTCATAAGGCAGGACGCCTGCGACCGGACAGAAATTCTCTTCGCGGTAGACCTTCATGTCCGGAGTGACATCGGCCAGTAAAGTCGGCATAAAGAAATTTGAGCCTGGTGCCAACGCTTGGTCTCCGACGAGTAGTCGGGCGCCTTTGGCGACTGCATCCTCGACGATATCGCGGGCTTTTTCTACCGCCTTGGCGAAGATCAGGGGGCCGAGGTCTACGCCTTCTTCGAGGCCGTTACCTACCTTGAGCTTGCTCATGCAATGTTGGAAGGCTTGCAGGAAAGCATCATATTTGTCACGTGGCACAAAGATACGGTTGGCTGCCAGGCAGTCTTGTCCTGAGGTTTGAAATTTGGCGTCACAGGCGGCTTCGGCAGCGGCTTTGATATCCATATCAGGAAGGACAATAAAGGGAGCATTGCCGCCGAGTTCCATTGAACATTTTTTTACGGTCGCCGCTGATTTTTCTAATAATATGCGGCCCACCCGGGTCGAACCCGTAAAGGAGAGTGCCCTGACCTTATCAGACGCGCAGAGTACCTCGCTCGCCATCGGCGCATCGGCGGTGATTACATTGAATACGCCGGCCGGAAATCCTGCGCGCTCCGCCAGCTCCGCCAGCGCCAGTGCCGAGAACGGTGTTTCGCCAGCAGGCTTGACGATCACGGTACAGCCGATACCCAGAGCGGCGGCGGCTTTACGGGTGATCATTGCACTGGGGAAATTCCACGGCGTGATCAGTGCGGCCACACCTATCGGTTCGCGCAGGGTCGCCAATTGCGCATTCGGAATATGGCTTGGAATGGTTTCACCGTAGTCGCGGCGGGCCTCTTCGGCAAACCAGCGCACAAAAGAGGCACCATATTCGATCTCGCCACGTGCGTCATTCAGGGTTTTACCCTGTTCGAGTACCATCAGACGGGCCAGATCTTCCTTGTTTTCCAGGATCAAATCGTTCCAACGCAACAGGATGGCAGCGCGTTCGTCGGGCAGCAGTGCGCGCCAGGCGGGGAAGGCGCTTTGTGCTGCATCAATGGCGGCGCTAACTTGCTGTGAATCCAGCTGGGTACAGTAGCCGATGACCTCATTGGAAGCAGGATTGGTCACTGCTTCGTCACTGCTGCCGTGAATCCACTTGCCATTAACATAGGCTAATTCGCGTACCAGTCGCGGATCGTTGAGGTGAAGCATAATCGCTTCGGTTACTTTGCCGTCACTAACCTGCTGAGTTATAGAGTTCATCAGTTCCCCGCCCATGATTAAATTCGCTATTGATGTCGTCATCTTTCAACTTTACCTAATAACGGGTCAGGATATTTTTGGTTTGATCGTGTGTTTTTTCGATATTTTTCTTTTTATCAGGCAAAAATGTGTGGTTTTTGCTTGATGCAATGCAGCTATCGCCGTGGTGAAGATCAAGCTGTGTCTTCCACCGCGTTAGAAGTTATAGCCAGTGCTTGTTGCTGTTGCTTGATAGTTTTGGTGACTATATAGGTGTAATATTTTTCGATGCCCAGATCAGAAGCGAGCCAGCGGTCAATCAGGCGTTGATATTGGTCGATGTCCTCACACATTACCTTGAGTATGTAATCAACACCCCCTCCTGTTGCGTAGCATTCGACCACTTCTTTACACTCCTGAGCCGCTATTTCAAAACGCTTAAACGCTTCTGCGCTGTGTTGTTTAAGACTGACTTCGAGCAATACCGGAGAGCGCTTAAAAAGCCGGTCTGAGTTGATACGTGCGCCGTAGCCTTCAATGATGCCGGCTTCTTCCAGCCGTTTAACCCTTTCCCAGCAGGGGCTGACCGATAGGTTGATGGTGTCGGCCAGAGCCGACTTGGTGATACGGCCCTGCTCATGCAGAATCTGTAGAATTTGTATGTCATACCGATCTAAACGCATCTGTTACTCCTGAACCTCTATCGCCAGTACGGCGAAGGTATCGCCAATACTGATCAAGGCCGGATGGCGACGGGCTGCCAGTATGCCATCACGTTGTGAAAAATATTCCTCTGGTAACTGCCCGGTACGTTCAAGGCTGTACACGCGTGCGATAAGATCGCCTTTGTGAATAGTGTCGCCGAGCGATTTGCACATTTCAAGCAGCCCCTTGTGCTCGCTTTGCAGATAGCAGCTGCTATCTGGCATATCAAGCATTCGGCTGGGTTTATCTGGCAGGTCGTATTTTCCCTCGGTGATACCGGCAAATATCAAGAAATTATGGATGCCGCGTTCCGCCATAGCGATGGTTTGCGGCGTGCTGGTTCCGCCGCCACAGAGTTCTGTGGTGACAAATACTTTACCCTGCGCTTCCACGGCTGTGTCGTATAGGGCAGCGGCATCCATTTCAAACATAATGAGAGTGTCCGGTGCGCCAAATAGCCTGGCGCCTTCGATGCAAGCGGCTTCCTGAACAGGGTCATCCAACCGATGAGCCGCCGCAAAAGGGATAATATCCAGGGTCTTGCCGCCGGAGTGGATATCCAGCGCGAAATCACACATCGGTATCAGATAACGTTGGAAGTAATCGGCGATGCGCTCGGTAATACTGCCGGCAGGATTGCCGGGAAAGGAGCGGTTCATATTTCCCTGATCAATCGGCGAGGTACGGCTGCCGTTCAGTACGGCCGGATAGTTCATCGCCGGCACGATAATGACGCGACCTTTGACCTGCTCAGGCTGCAGCGTATTGGCCAGCTTCAGTAATCCGGTAATGCCCTCGTATTCATCGCCATGGTTACCGCCGGTTAATAGTGCTGTTGGCCCGTTGCCATTTTTGATCACCGTGACCGGGATCATGATGCAGCCCCATGCTGAATCATCGTGGGAGTAAGGCAGCTTTAGAAAACCGTGCTGTTTGCCGTCCAGGTCGAAGTCAACGGAGGGTGTCATCGTCGTGCTTAGCATTAGTTATGCGCCTTTTACAAATAGTTCGCGAGGGTAGTGGCAGAGTGTGACGACGCCGCTATTTGTGATCAGGATACTTTCAGTAGTTTCCATACCCCAGTCATCCAACCATAATCCTGGCATAAAGTGGAATGTCATACCGGGTTGCAGAATAGTGTCATCGGTGCCGCGCAGGCTCATGGTGCGCTCGCCCCAGTCGGGAGGGTAGCTCAAGCCAATAGGGTAGCCGCAGCGAGCGCCATGGCGATCGAAGCCGAACTTGGCCAGCGTGCTGGTGAGGGCATCGGCAATATCGGCGCAGCGATTACCGGGTTTGGCAACCGCCAGGCCCGCTTCGAGTGCTTCGTTCAGGGCTTCCTCCCCGCGCCGGAACTCTGCACTGGGTTTGCCCAGATAGATGGTACGTGATAGCGGGCAGTGATAGCGCTTGTGACAACCGGCTATCTCGAAGAAGGTGCCTTCGTTTTTCTTGAAGGGTCTTTCATCCCAGGTCAGGTGCGGGGCAGAGGCATCTTTTCCAGAGGGAAGCATAGGGGCAATGGACGGGTAATCGCCCGCATGGCCGTCATAGCCTTCCATCGCTACGCGATAAATTTCGCCGACCAGTCTGTTTTTGGGCAGGCCGGGTTCGATCATATCGAAGGCCGCACGGTGCATGTTCTCAACAATGTGAGCCGCCACACGCATATAACTGATTTCCTGCTCTGACTTGATAGAGCGGCACCAGTTCACCAGACCGGTGGCGTCTTTTAGCGGATTACTGAACAGATTTTCCTGCAGCACCATGAAGGCGGTGTGGCTGAAGTAATAGTTGTCCATTTCAACGCCTATGCTGCCCTTATCCCAACCGCGTTCCTTGATTACCTGGTTCGCCACGTATTCCATGGCGTGAGCGGGCGGGTTCATTACGTAGTATTCCGGATAGCCGATAATATCTTCCGGGGCCAGATAAACGGTGCGCTTGGCGCCATTGGCATCCATCAGACGACCACACCACACAGGGTCACCTGTAGGGCCCACCACCACCACCTGAGGCGTATAAAACGACCAGCCATCATAGCCGGTGAGCCAGAACATATTGGAAGGGTCGTGCACGATTAACGTATCGATCTCGTGCCGATTCATGGCATCTCGAACCTTTTCGAGCCTAATCGCGTACTCATCGCGGGAAAAATTCACTGTTACGTCATTCATTTTAGTTACACCCCTTGATGATGTGGATTACACGGCTGCGCTGTCATTAGGATCGTATGCCGTTTGAGTCGAGTTTTAACGCTGATCGGCTACCGGATTATTTACGTTCTGCTTGCCTGTTCAGTCTTGTTGTCAGAGTGCTGACTTTAAGAAACACTGGATATAATGAACATATTGTCCTAGTATATTTTCCAGTATTTGCAGTACACCTCAATACAATTACCAAGGTCAATATTTTTTTTGAACTATGACAATTAATCTAAAGCACCTGATTAAAAGTGGCATTCCCAAGTATCTGGCGATTTCAGATGCGATAGAAACTGCAATTTACTGCGGTGATCTACTGGCGGGTGCCCGACTCCCAACGCATCGCGAGCTGGCCGATCAGCTCAATGTCAGTGTGCAGACGGTGAGTAATGCCTACGCTCATGCTGAGAAGAAAGGTCTTGTGAATGCCTGGGTGGGTAGCGGAACCTTCGTCAGCAACTATCAAATTGAAAAAGAAGCTGAGTTTATGCTGATAGAGGATAGGGATACGGAGGCACGGCCTATCGATCTGTCTATCGCCCATCCGGTTTGCACTACTCAGCATAAGCAGTTGTTCAATAATGCACTGATGAAAATTGCTCAGAGTGATACTAATGTTTTAATTCGGGAAGCAAGGTCTATACAGGGCCAGAAACATCATATTGAAGCGGCGGCAGAATGGCTGGGAATACAAAAAATCCCGGTAGAAAGGGATCGGATCGTACTGTGCAACGGTGCCTCCCAGGGCTTAATGCTGGCACTGGCAACGGTGACAAGGCAGGGTGATCTGGTTGCCTGCGAAGACCTTGTTGATCATGGACTCATTGCCCGCTCCAGAATTCTCAATTTTAAACTCTGTGGTTTGCCTACGGATAGAGAAGGGATCATTCCAGAGGCCTTTGAAATGGCCTGCCAGCAAAATACCATAAAGGCCCTCTGCTGTACGCCCAGCATGAGTAACCCAACCAGCTCTCATATGAGTCTTGAACGCCGCCAGTCCATTGCTGATGTCGCGCGCCGGTATAACGTCTTGATAATTGAGGATGATGTGTATGGCGCACTGGAACCAGATCGAGTGCCACCTTTATCCAGCTTTCTTCCGGATCAGGCGTTTTATGTTACCTCTCTTACCAAAACCGTGGCGCCGGGCTTGCGTGTCGGTTTTATGGTGGTGCCCAAACATTTATTGCAACACACCATCAGTCGGATGGCGGCTTACAGTTGGATGGCAACGCCCATACTGTTTGAGGTCGCTGCTCTCTGGATTAAAGATGGCACGTTAAAAAGACTGATTGAATTTGAACAGAAGGAGTTTGCCATCAGGCAGCGGTTGGCGAAAGAGCTGTTAGCCGGGTTTGAGTATGATTGCCATCCTAATGGCATGCATCTGTGGTTGTCTCTGCCGGAAGGCTGGGGGGCCGATGAATTAGTAGCAACCGCGCAAAAAGCGAATGTGTTAATTACCGGTTACCAACCCTTTATTGTGGATCAGGGGCTGAGGTTGAATCGGGTCAGGATTAGTCTTGGCGTGGAAAGTAGTCGCTATCGCTTCAAGTATGGTCTGAAGCTGCTGGCCGATATGCTTAACTCGGTTCCACCCCCTACGCATTTTCTGTTGTGAAGTGAAATACAGCATCATTTATCACCTGAGGGATTAGACACAAAAAAACTCTGAATTTTAGAGTATGTGTATAGAAAATTTATTCGATTTATGGCTGACAAATTTGGGTCTTGTTCGCAGTTTTTAAAGAGAACCCGGAAAATTATAGCTATAAGCAATTAATAACGCTGAATAAATTTAGAAATGATAAATAATGAGTGAGGTTACACAAATGATTAGAAAAATATTGAATGCAACTAAGACTATTTCTCTGGTGGCCGTGACGCTGAGTTCGGTGCAGGCGGGAGCAGCTAACTGGAAGTATGCGATTGAAGAGAACCTGAATGAAGTGCAGGGGGTCTATGCGACGCAGTTTAAAGAATATATCGAAGCCAACTCAGCACATAGTGTGCAAATTTATCCTTTCGGTACCTTAGGTGAATCGGATGACATCATGGAACAGGCTCAGGCGGGTATCCTCCAGTTTGTCGATCAGTCGCCTGGTTTTACGGGTAGTTTGATTCCGGAAGCACAAGTTTTCCTGATGCCTTACGTGCTGCCAGAAAGTGTCAGTGAAGTGAATTATTTTTTTAAAAACGCGAAAGTGATCAGTGAAAACTTCAAGGTACTTTATGCAGAGCAGGATTTGGAACTGCTGCAAATGTTCCCTGAGGGAAGCGTGGCTATCACTACACAGGAAAGCTTTCACAGCCCTGCCGACCTGGATGGGATGAAGATTCGGGTGATGACGTCACCACTCTTAGTAGAAACCTATAAAGCGTTCGGTGCCGTGCCGACACCTCTGCCTTGGGGGGAAGTGTTTGGTGCGTTGCAAACCAATCTGATTCAGGGTCAGGAGAACCCGTGGTTCTATATTGAAAGTGGTAAATTGTACGAGGTGAGTGAAGTGATCACCGAAGCGGGACACAATATTTTCACGACGGCTGTGATGGCAAACAAAAACTTCTATGAAGGTTTGTCTGAGACGGATCAGCAATTAGTTCAGCAGGGATCTGAAGTAGCGCTGGATTACATCCTCAAATATCAGGAAGGGTTAGCTGAAGAATCTAAAGCGAAGATCAAGGCTGCCAAGCCGAGTATCGAGTTTGTAACCCTGACTGAAGCTGAGCGAGCACCCTTCCGCTTAGCTGCTAAAGATGTCAGAGCAAAGTTTATAGAGATGACTGGCGAATCCGGTCAAACCATTCTTGATCAATTGGAAGCAGACCTGGAATCCGCCCGAACTAACTAAGGCTAAGCCCGTGATACAGCAGTACGCCTGTATTACGGGCTCTTAAGGAGCTTCAGATTATGCGCTCAACGTCCCGCCTGATGAGATCAGGTTATGAAAAATCTATCGTGTTAGTTAATAAGCTTGAAGGCGCTATTCTTATCATCAGTGTGCTGATTATGGGGTGTAATAATGTTTCGAATGTTATTGGCCGTGTGGTGTTTAACCAAAGCCTTTATTTTACGGATGAGCTGAATAGTATTCTGATTATTTTTATTACCTTTGCGGGAACAAGCTATGCGGCAAGGCTGGGAAGCCATATTCGTATGACCGCTATTTTTGACGTTTTACCTTCGCTGTATCAGAAGGTCTTGATAACCCTGATTGCTTTCATTACTTCAATTTGTATTTTCGCAATATGCTATTTCTCAGTGGAGTACATCAGCTGGATTGCACCGAAAGGCAAGGTCTTACCGGCTATGCAGATCCCCGTGTATTTAACTTATATCTGGGTGCCCGTCAGTTTATTTTTAACCGGGCTGGAATATTTTGCGACAGGTATGAAAAATCTTTTTAGCAAAGATATGCACCTGTCCAGCCAGATCACAGGTGATGGCTATGATAATATTAATGAACTTTAGAGGAGTAGTGTTGTGGATATGACCTCTATTATGATGACCACCATGATAGCGCTGCTGCTGCTTGGGTTTCCTATGATGATCCCTTTGTTAGCCGCCACGCTGATTGGTTTTTATTACCAATTTATGGGTTTTGATAACTCGCAGTTTATGATCCAGCAGATGCTGGCAGGTATTACACCAGCCTCACTGATAGCCATCCCGATGTTTATTCTGGCCGCTGATATCATGACTAAGGGGCGTTCAGCTAACAAGCTGATTGATATGGTTATGGTGTATATCGGCCACTATAAAGGGGGGTTGGCGGTGAGTACGGCGACCGCTTGTGCACTCTTTGGCGCGGTGTCGGGTTCAACTCAGGCGACTGTCGTTGCCGTTGGTTCAACCTTACGTCCCAAACTACTCGAGAATGGCTATAACGACTCTTTCAATCTGTCGCTGATTATCTCTTCAAGTGGCATAGCACTGCTGATACCGCCAAGCATTGGTATGATTATATACGGCGGCATCTCGCAGACGTCTATTTCAGAATTATTTATTGCGGGGATCGGTCCAGGGATCCTGATGCTGATCTTATTCTCTTTGTATTCAGTTTTTTTTGCCATTAAAAATGAAGTTCCTACGCTCAAAAAAGCCCCTTTTCGTGAGCGTTTCGATGTCACTAAGGAGGCGCTTTGGCCTCTGGGTTTTCCGTGTATTATCGTGTTTGGTATCTATGGCGGCATATTCAGCCCCACAGAAGCGGCATCGACCTGTGTGTTATATGCGCTGATTTTGGAAATAATCGTTTTTAAGTCGTTGGACATGAAAGCCGTCATAGGTATCGCCAAATCGACGGGGCTGATCACCGCCATTGTCTTTATTCTGGTGGCGGCGGGAGCGGCGTTCTCATGGGTGATCTCTTTTGCCATGATTCCCCAAGCGATCATGGAAAATTTTGGGCTGAATGAGGCCAATGAACTGCAATTGTTAATCGCTATTTCCATAGCGTTTTTTGTTGGCTGTATGTTCGTTGACTCCATCGTCGTTATTTTGATACTGGTACCGATATTTATGCCAGAGATAGATCGTCTCGGGCTGGATAAGGTATTAGTCGGCGTCATCATTACGTTGCAGGTTGCCGTTGGGGCCGTTACACCGCCTTTCGGTTGTAATATCTTTACCGCGGTGGCGATCTTTAAACGGCCTTACATTGAGGTCGTCAGAGGGTTGCTACCCTTTGTTCTGATGCTGGCGCTGGTGGCCGTGTTACTGATTCAGTTTCCGCAAATAGCCTTGTTTCTCAGAGACCTGGCCTTTGCCAAATAATGGAATACTGCCTTTACCCTTTCCTTGCTCAGTAATGACTGTTTAAACATTCATATTACCGGTATTTAGCTTAGGGGCTAATGCCGGTAATAGGTGTTACTGTTAAATATAAACAGCCTTTTAATCTGATGAATATCAGAGTCGTTTTAAAAAATCGATGAAGTATGCTTGATAAAAACATCGGCTATGGTGGTCGTCAGTTTAAGGCATCAGTCGCATGAAGCAGTATTTAATAGATGAAAAGAGCATTGATGATGGCAAATTTTACCGTAGCGTTAAAGGAATTAAAGGATTTGTTGGGCGATCGGCTGGAAACCTCTCCTAGTGTCAGGCAGCACCATGCGCATGATGAATCGTTTCATCAGCCTGCCATGCCAGAGGCAGTTGCGTTTCCTAAGAGCACCTCGGAAGTATCAGAAATCGCTCATATCTGTATGCGGCATCATATGCCAATGCTGCCTTTTGGCACAGGAACCGCCATGGAAGGTGGGGTCAATGCGATACACGGTGGTTTGAGTATTGATATGTCACTGATGAATAAAATATTGAGTGTTTCCGCTGAGGATATGGACTGTGTCGTGCAAGCCGGCGTAACCCGTAAACAGCTGAATGAATATATTCGGGACAGAGGCGTATTTTTCCCTATTGATCCCGGTGCTGATGCATCGATTGGAGGCATGGCTGCAACGCGTGCTTCAGGTACCAATGCGGTCAGGTATGGAACGATGCGCGAAGCGGTACTATCGTTAACGGTAGTGCTGGCTGATGGGAAAATTGTCAAGACGAGTAGTCGGGCACGAAAATCGGCGGCAGGTTATGATTTGACACGGCTCTTTGTAGGTTCGGAGGGGACGTTGTGCATTATTTGTGAGATTACATTGCGTTTGCATGCTGTTCCTGAAGCTATCTCCGCGGCTGTGTGTTCATTTTCATCATTAAAAGACGCTATAGATACTGTTATCGAGACCATCCAGATGGGAGTGCCCGTTGCCCGGATAGAGCTGTTAGATGCAGTTGCTATAGAGGCGGTTAACCAATTCAGCCACACTGATTATCCGTTATTGCCTCATCTTTTTTTAGAGTTTCATGGGACACAACAGTGGGTAGCTGAGCAGGCTGAAATAGTGAAAGAGTTATCGAGCGAACATCAGGGAGGTGATTTCCAATGGGCTTTTAATACGGAAGAACGGAATGCGCTCTGGCAAGCCCGCCACGATTTGGCATATGCCGCGCGCGCAAGGCGCCCGAATGCCCGTATTTATTCAACAGATGTGTGTGTGCCTCTCTCTCGCTTAGCGGACTGCATTCTTGAAACGGTTGTGGATATTACCGGAACAGGGTTTTCAATGCCCATTGTCGGGCATGTAGGGGATGGTAATTTTCATGTGGTAGCGGCAGTTGATCCAAGCAATGCCGAAGAGCTAAAAGTAATTGATGCGTTTCATGATCGGTTAATTCGTCGCGCGTTAAGTGTGGGGGGCACTTGTACGGGTGAGCATGGAATCGGTCAGGGGAAAAAATCGTATTTGCAGGAGGAGTTGCCTGCAGGTGTTGATATCATGAAAATAATAAAAGGCTCGCTGGATCCGGATAACCTCATGAATCCCGGAAAGGTTATTGATATTGAATAATATATTTTAGTTATTTTATGGCGGTAACTTAAAAAAAGTGTCTATACTGAATTATATTATTGAGCATTAATAGCTACCAATGGATTGGGCTAATTCAGTGAGTGGTTATTTTATAGTATGCACTTTTTTAATTATTATTTAAAAGTTCAGGGAAAATGAAACTTCCTTCTTTGTTAGCGAAGCTCTTGATACATAAGCCTATCTGGTCGGCTATTCTTGCTGGTCTTTTCACACTTTCTATTTCTTCATTGTTAATTCATAGCGAAGTCAAGCGTCTGCAAGGCGAAGCGTTGTTCCGTGCTGTTAGCCAGATAGGTACTTTACGCGCAAGATTGGAAGGCGAAATCAATGCCGATCTTGCCGTGTTGAAAGCGCTTCGGGCAGAGGTAGCTATTAACCCGTCTATGGACCAAAACAGATTCGGGCGGTTATTAAAAGAGTTACTCTCAGATGGATTACACATTAGCCATGTGGCCTTCGCTCCCGATCTTATTGTCAATTATATCTATCCTTTAGAGGGGAATGAAAAAGCAATAGGGTTAAATTACACGGAAAATCAACAGCAGGTTGATTCCGTGTTAGAGGCTATTCAATTCAATACCATTGTTTTATCTGGACCATTGGAACTTGTCCAGGGTGGAATAGCGCTTATCGCCAGGCTTCCCGTTTATATTGAGCATAATAACGGCAAGCAATTGTGGGGTATTATTTCTGCAGTTTTGGATTATGACGCGCTGTTGGCGGAGGCTGGAATAACAGAAAATTATTCTGGATTGTTGTTAGGTATGCGCGGACGGGATGGAACCGGGGCAAAGGGCGAACTGTTTTTTGGATCAGAGAAGGCTTTTGATGCAGGCGCTGTCATGCGTAATATTAATTTGCCGCATGGTGAATGGCAGCTGGCAGTGAGGCCTGTAGATGGTTGGTCAGTTCAGCCATTCAGAGTCTACATGTTGTGGGGCGTGGCATGTATTCTGATGCTGATAATGTCAGTGGCAGGTTTTTTGTTTGCACTCGTGTACCAACAAAAAACGTTGGCTGTTAATACGGCGAATTATCGGGCAAATTATGACGCATTAACCGGCTTGCCTAACCGCTATTATTTTGGTCAGCGATTAGCCAGTCTTATTAGAGTGATGGTGCGGGAGGAACAGAGTTTTGCTATTTTCTTTATTGATATCGATCATTTCAAACAGGTAAACGACAGTCTTGGACATAGTGTCGGCGATAATTTACTGACTGATTTTGCACAACGTTTACAGCAATCTGCACGCGATACCGATATAGTCGCTCGTTTGGCTGGCGATGAATTCGTTATTGTTTTTCGCAATGTGAGTGACGTTATTCAGGCCGATTTATTAGCTGAAAAACTTCAGACCAAGATTGAACAGCCTTTTATATTAGACAGTCACCCTTATTTGATAACTGCCAGTATAGGCATTGCTATGTATCCTTTTGATGGACAGGATATCGAAAGTTTGCTTCTGCATTCGGATCAGGCGATGTACGCTGCAAAACATGCTGGGCGTAACACGCATTTTTTCTTTAATGAAAGTATGCAGGTAGAAGCTCAGCACCATTTATTAGTGAACGCTGATCTCCTGCGTGGATTAGCGGCCGATGAGTTTGAGCTTTATTATCAACCGATACTTAATATTAAAACGCGCCAGGTTGATAAGTGTGAGGCGTTAATCCGCTGGAATCATCCTGAAAAAGGCTTGGTAATGCCAGATTTTTTTATTCCCGTAGCTGAGCGCACTGGCTCCATTGTGGGTCTTGGAAATTGGGTGCTGCAGCAGGCATGCAAGGATATGCGTGTTTTTTTGGAGGCAGGTTTAGATATAAAAATATCAGTTAATCGTTCAGCTAGTGAGTTTTATTCTATAAAAGCCTATGAAACATGGAAAAATATTTTCAAAGACAACGAGGTGGATAGCCATCGGTTTATCTTTGAAATTACAGAGTCCTTATTTATGGGGCGGCATGCAGCGCATATTGATGTGATATCTGCTTTGCATGAAATTGGTGTACAGTTCGCTATTGATGATTTTGGAACGGGTTATTCTGCGATCAATTATCTGCGTAATTATCCTGTAGATTATTTAAAGATAGATAAAAGTTTTGTTCAGGATCTGCTCACTAGTAAACAGGACCGAATGTTGGTTGAGGTTATTATAAAAATGGGACAGGTATTGGATATTGTGGTAATTGCTGAAGGTGTGGAAGAGTTGGGGCAGCTTGATTTGTTGCAGCAATTTGATTGTGATTATATTCAGGGGTATTGGTTGTCCAGACCTCAGCCTATTATGCAGATCATTGATAGGTGCCTGGAGCCTATCAACCAACAGGACGATTACGTTATTTAATACCGCTTTCGTCCTGCCTTTTTTTGCGTTCTACTTTCTTTTTACCGGCGCAAACCCATCTACAATCACTCGGTTTTTAGGCTCGCTTGGGCGCGCTCCTTGCTTTTTCTTGGTCTTGAGTTTGTTGTCGGTCGCTTTTTTATCAATCTTTTTCTTTTTAGTTCCGGCGGCTTTGCCTGAGGCTTTTAATTTTTTAGGGCCGGCATAACTACCTTCAAGACCTTTAATGACGCGTATTTCAAACTGTGTTTTAAGGTAGCGTTCGATACTGGACATTAAATTCCATTCTGTCGGACCGACCAATGAAATTGCTACCCCTTGTTCGCCTGCACGACCTGTTCTGCCTACGCGATGGGTATGATCGTCGCCACTGCGGGACATTTCAACATTAATGACCAGGTCAATCCCTTTAACATCAATACCCCTGGCAACGACATCGGTTGCTACCAGTACATTGATTTTTCCGCTGGCAAGAAGCCCCATCGCATGGGTGCGTTGTTCTTGCGTCAAATCACCATGGATGACACCCGCGCGGATATCATTATATCTCAAATAGCCGTTTAAGCGGTTGGCGTTAATTTTTGTGTTTGTAAAAACAATCGCTTTTTCAAAGGTGTCATTTTTCAATAACGAGACCAGCTGCTTATCTTTCAGTGCAACATCATTGGCGAGAACGATTTGTTGACGTATGTTTGAATGTACTTCCCGGTGGCTATTTAGCTTTACCGATATAGGATCTTTCATCGATGCAGTGATGACCGAACGCATATTTGCATGCGCTAGCGTCGCCGAAAATAGCATGGTTTGACGGTTTTCAGGACAGGTGTTGATGATGCGTTCAACATCTTCATGGAATCCCATATCCAGCATGCGGTCTGCTTCATCCAGAATCAGAAACTCAATTTCATCGAGGCACAGTGTGCGCTTATCTAAATGGTCGATCATGCGTCCTGGCGTGGCGATCAGTATTTCAGGATTTTTTCTGAGTCGCGCGGCTTGTGGTTTGAAGGTTTCTCCACCACATACAGTATCGGTTTTAAGAAAAGTAAATTGCGCCAGAGCATCGATATGTTTGGCCAGTTGCTGTGCTAATTCTCTTGTAGGCGTGAGAATCAGGACGCGTGCTCCACTTTGTGGTGCGGGTGAGTCCAACATGGCATGCAATACGGGCAAAGCAAAGGCGGCGGTTTTACCGCTCCCTGTTTCTGCTGTAACCAATACGTCTTTGCCTGCCATCGCGAGAGGTATCGCCGCTTTCTGGACGTCAGTTGGGGTCGTGAAGGATAGTGCGTCGAGTGCTTTTAGCAAACGCGTATCAAGGGAGAAGTCTGTGAACACCGTGTGCTACTCTCTGAAAATTCTTAGTCAGAGTGCATCCTACCAGAAATGCGCTATGTAGGAGAGAGGAAAAGTAAAAACGGTACACCAATAAGTTTGCTATTTCAGCGATAGTGGTTAAGAACCGTATCGCCGCCCGCGCATTCAAGTAAACCAGCATACAGTGTGCTTACCGCTTTCGATAAGCTAAGACGCAGGATCCACTCGATATGCGGAGGAGTTGTTGATTCGAAACCAGCCGGCAATACTGTATCGATCTTTAAATACTTTGCTGACTTCGTGGGGGAACTCATCACTTAGAAAAATAACCAGCGTTCCTGCATCGGGCTTAATATGACGGATAATCTGATTGTCTAAATTATATACAACAAGATCGCCACCATCTGTTTCATCCCAGTTCTCATTCAGATAAAAGACGGTTGTCAGTACGCGGTTTGTTTGTCCTTTAAAAGCATCCAGATGCTTTTTATAAAATGCGCCGGGAGGGTAGTGAGCAAAATTAGCCTCATAATCAAAGAGTCCCATAAAGAGTCGTTTGTTCATGGCTTTACGTAATGTTTCCATCTCCCCTAAATAGGCTGATTCCGTAATGTTGGATGGATCCATCCAACGTATTTTATCTGTTCTTATTGTGTTGTTTAAGTGATGTTTTTTTTCCCGGCCTATACCTGCCGGCTGGAATTGTGTGACGTGCGCCGCGGCAATCGTTAATAGATGGCGGACTAATTCGGCAGATAATGCACTTTTTAATACAATAAAGCCGTGTTGTGATAATTCTTTAGCGACTAAGTCCAGCGTTTCTTCTGTTAATGTAGGTCTATACTGCAAAGGTGTAGTACACAAAACAGCGAACTTCCGTAATGAGGGGAGAATGACACGAAGAATAGTTGAATTAATCTTACTGTCGTTAGTAATAAATTATGAAAATACAAAATATATGCGAAAACGCTAACCTGTTTTTCTATCGCTCGCTTTCTATCGTCATTGTGAGTGGATTGTTGTCAGGGTGTGTAAGTAACCAGCCCTATCATAACCCACTGGTTGATAGAGCTTATGTGCCAGTGAAAAATCAGCTACAGGCACATTATTCTAAATGGAATGGCACGCCTTATAAGTTTGGCGGGGCGTCTCGTCAAGGTGTAGATTGCTCCGCTTTTGTCTTGATGACTTATCGTGATCTATTTAATGTAAATTTGCCCAGAACAACTAAAGCACAAGCCCGCTCAGGCCCGGAAATACCGCGCCAATCAGTGCGTCCAGGTGATCTTGTCCTTTTTAAAACCAGTATGTTTAATCGTCACGTAGGTATCTATGTGGGGAGTGAGCAGTTTATACATGTATCTAGTAGCAAAGGCGTGACTCAGTCCCGATTGGACAACTCGTATTGGTCTGCAAAATACTGGAAAGCGGTAAGACCCAGTAATTTGTTATTACAGTGACAATTGATCAAAAAAACAACAGTTGTATGGAACGTGTTTCCTGTGACGGCTGGGATGAATCGTTAAGAGGTTATCCACAGCTTTACACTGCCTTTATTCAGGGAATTTGTCGATAAGTTATACAGAGGTAATGCATTAAGTGATCTTTCCTGAGGATGCAGAGATAGAGAGGGAGCAGAGAAAAAGAGGAGAGGTTGAATAAGCCCCTGGATGCTAAACATAAGCCTTTAGGGTGCCGCCCCTCCTCCTGAATAGGGGTTACTGCGTTTCAGATAATTTTTTATCCACTTTAGTGGCCATTTTTTTAGTGTCCGTTACTTCTGATGTTTCTTTTGCTGAGTCTTTCAATGAAGCTTGTGGCTTCGTCCGACAGTGACTTTTTACATTTGCGCCATCAGAGCGCTGATATCCTGTAACCCAATAGCATGAATCATTTTGACCGCAGGCAGCATCCGGTTGTCCTTTACAAACTGAAGCAGCCATCGATTGTGACGAACCCAAAAGCGTAAAAGTGATGATCAGGGTACGCATAAAGCGGTGCGAGACTAATTTAGTCATGGTATTTCTCCAAATTTATTATATGTTTGCGATATCCTTCCGCTTTAACATTAAAAGATAAATTAAATGAACCTAAGTTGAATCGATACTCCTTATTTCTAAGACATTCCAAAATGTGGCTTGTATATTTGCTGCTACACTAGAATGTAATTGATGAATGGATCTATTTATGTTTTTGAGATTAACAAGACCACTTCTGTTTCTCTTTTTAGTTATTTTCCCATTGTTTTCGTGTACCCATGAACAAACAGGTACGTTAAAAGTAGGTACTAATGTGTGGCCGGGTTATGAGCCTCTTTACTTGGCTCGTTCGTCCGGATTCTTGGATTTGGGTAGAATTAAAATGGTTGAGTTTAATTCAGCCAGTGAAGTACTTAGTGCTTTTCGTAATCATTCAGTGGATGTAGCTGCGTTGACTCTGGACGAGACAATCTCATTAATTGCGGATAGGCCGGATACTCGTATTATTTTGGGAACTGATTTTTCAGCAGGTGGTGATGTTGTTGTCGCACAGACTGACATTAAAAGTATTCAACAATTGAAAGGGAAGAAAGTGGGTGTGGAAAGCACGGCGTTAGGTGCTTACGTACTTTCTCGGGTATTGGAGCTTAACCACTTAACTACCCATGATATCCAGATTGTTTTTATGGAAGTTAACCAGCATACGAATGCCTTTATTCAACATGAGGTGGACGCGGTAGTGACTTTTGATCCGGTCAAAACTCAGTTAGTAAAGCATGGGGGGAATATCATCTTTTCCAGTCAGCAAATCCCTGGCGAAATTATTGATGTATTGGTTACTCGTGAGGATGTGATTAATAAAAAACATCCGCAGCTTAAGATGTTAGTCAATGGTTGGTTTGAAAGCCTTGATTTGATTACTCAGAAAAGAGCGGATGCGTTGCAGAAAATGGCCCCACGGTTAAGCATTTCTGTGTCTGAACTGGACAGTGCGCTGGGTGGTTTAAAGTTACTGGATAGGGCAGATAATCAGCAGCTATTAAGTGGAAAGCAGGCAACGATTATAAGTACCGCGAATAAAACTCAACAAACCATGATTTCAAACGGATTAGTGGCTCAGCCTGTTTTCGGGATAGAACACATTAACAGCCAGTTTGTTGATAAGAAATGATTTTATTTACTCGTATTTCATTACAACGCAGCATTTTATTGCTCATCATGACTCTATCGTGCGTCTTGGTCTCATTTAATTATTTTGTACTGCGCCCTCAGTTTGAGTCGATCATGCTGGAGCATTCCCGTCTTGATATTATTTCAACAATGAATCGATTGCAGGGAAGTATCGAGTATATGCTCAGAAACGATGATGTGGATGGTATGAAGCGCGAGGTAGCAGCTAACAGCGTAAAGGAAGAGGTTATGCACCTGATTGTATTTGATGATCAATTGAGAGCAGTGGCTTCGTCGCAACTGGCTGATCAAGGACGACATTATTCAGAACTCACGTTACATGCAGCAAAAAATATGATGGAGGATGTATTAGTAAAGAGGACGCGAAAACTTTATGAAAGTCGGAGTGTTGAGAACTCTCTTTATGGAATTGCCCCGATACATATTCTTGGCAGTGAAGGGATAAGAGATTCCCGTTGGGGCTTGTTGGTTATTGAAGTCGATCTTAGTGTGCGGCAGTCGGAACTACTTAGTGAAATGGATTGGTTTTTTTGGCAAGCCACATTTTTACTAGCATTAATGGGAGGATTATTTTGGTTGGGTTTTCAAAAATCGGTTAACCGACGCCTTGCCATTATTATTACTGCCGCGCAAAGAATAGCAGAGGGTGAGTTTCATACACGGCTCTCTTTTACCGGTAAGGATGAATTATCTGAAATTGCTGGCGCGATGGACTTCATGGCAGGGAAGATTGAAGAAGATCATAAAGAGCTTGTGAGCCGCCATAAGGAATTAGACAGTATTCTCAGAAATATCCCGTCGATGGTTTATATTAAAGATGTAAATGGCCAATATTTAATGGTCAATGATCGCTTTAAAGCAGCTTTTCCCTCGGTTGAACTCGCTACTAATCAAACGGTTTTTAATATATTGCCTTGTGATGAAGCTGAAAAGTTTACCCGATATGATGCAGAGGTGCTGGAAACGGGCGAAGCACTGAGTAAGCGGGTGTCATTTACTTATCATAATGAAATACGTCACCTGTTTATGGTGAAATTTCCTCTTTATGACACTGATAAACTTGCTTATGCGATCTGCACGATGGCAACTGATTTGTCGGAACAGGAGCAAACTGAAAATCTTCTTAATATATCGAAAAGCATTTTTGAAAACGCGGTCGACACTATTGTTATTATGGACGAAGAGCGTCGTATTATTGATGTCAATCAGTCATTTGAGAATGTTACCGGGTACAGTAAAAAAGAGGTTGTCGGTAAAGGTTCTGATTTCATTACGTTATGTGAAACGAACACAGAGACTTATCAGGAGATGTGGCTGTCATTATTTGATAAGGGGCATTGGATAGGAGAGATTATCAATCACAGGAAGAATGGTGAAGAATATTTTGAGCGCCTTTCTATCAACTCAATTAATAATCGAGATGGTGAAATAACCGGATACATCGGCATTTCTCAAGATATCACCCAGGAAAAAGAGGCTCGTCAGAACCTGGCAAGGTTGGCATTCAGGGATTCATTAACTGGGTTGCACAATCGCGAGTCTTTTAAAAATCATCTGATAGATGCCGCCGAGTATACTGAAAGGTATGGTAAATCTTTTGGTGTGTTATTTATTGATCTTGATTTTTTCAAGGAAGTGAATGACTCCCAAGGGCATGATTTTGGTGATCTTCTGCTGAAAATGGTTGCTGATAGGCTAGTGCAAGGCACGCGTGCTATGGATGTCGTGAGTCGCTTAGGTGGTGATGAATTTACTATTTTGATGCCGGGTAACGTGAGCGATGCTGGGTTGGCTGCATCGGCTTGTCAGATTGTTAAAAAATTAAGTGAGCCTTATTGCATTGAAGGTGCCGACCTTGTAATTGGCTGCAGTATAGGGATTGCTGTTTTTCCGAGGGATGGCAGCGATATTGATTTATTACTCAAGCATGCCGATGCCGCTATGTATCATGCGAAAGAACTGGGCCGTGGGCGCTTTTCATTTTTTAATTTTAGTATTAACGAAAAAAACCAGCGATTGATTGCCGTAAAAAATGCGCTGCGTTCAGCCATTGATAATGCAGAGTACCGGCTTGTCTATCAACCGAAAGTAGATCCACATAAAGGTGTCATTACGGGTTATGAAGCACTGTTGCGCTGGGATAGTAAAGGATTGGGTATGGTTTCACCTGCGGAGTTTATTCCTATTGCAGAGGAGTCAACGGAGATAGAAAACATCACAGATTGGGTTATTAAGTGTGTAACAAAGGATAAGCAGCAATCAGTCAAGCTCAGGCACGCCAATGTTGCGATTAATATTTCTGCAAAACAGTTTAAAAGTGATAGCTGGGTTAATACCCTGCGCGACATGGATGGTAACGGTCAGTTGAATGTAGCTTTAATAACAGTTGAAGTTACTGAAACGGCACTGATTGACTCTTTTGAAAACACACTGGTTCAGCTTTCGGCTTTACGCCACCTGGGTGCAACGATTGCTATTGATGATTTTGGTATCGGATATTCTTCATTAAGTTACTTGAAAAAAATGCCGATTGATTATGTAAAAATTGATCGTAGTTTTGTACAGGATATTGTTAACGACCCTGATGATCAGGCGATTGTTCAAACGGTAATTACTATGTCTCATGCTTTGGATATTAAGGTTATTGCCGAAGGTGCGGAGTCTGTAGAGCAGGTGACTTTTTTGAAATCCAGAGGATGCGATGAAATTCAGGGTTACTTTTACGCTAAACCGTTAGAGCTATCACAAGTTGATGATTTCAATTTGGCTGCCAGTAAAACATAAAGTATTACCAGCGGAGGGCGGTGAGAGTATGGCCCTTTTTTTCAAGGATGTTGTAACGCAGTTAACTCCTAGACAGTGATAGCGAAACGAAAAGCCCTGACATTGTCAGGGCTTTTAACTTACTTTTTATTTACCCATGCGGCGTATTGCCTGAGGTGTGAAATCGTTATGTTTAAAGCGCTTAGTGAAGTCAAAACCGATACCTTCTTCATTGGTCAGGCTTCCCGCTAAATAACGACCTGATTGAAGGTCATACAGCATTTCAGCAGCGGTCCATGGAACATTAGCGTCTCTATATTGCAGCTCATGCTGTTCTCCTACGCGCCAGAGTTCGCCACGGCCATCATAATGATCTACAACAGCTGCTTGCCACGTATCTTCATCAATATAAAAAGTACGTTTAGCATAAATATGGCGTGAGCCTTCTTTTAAAGAGGCTTCCACTTTCCATACGCGGTGTAGTTCGTAACGTGTGAGTTCCGGGTTTAAATGACCTGCTTGTAAAATATCCTCATACTTCAAGCCTCTGTCCGCTAGTTTAAAGCTGTTATAAGGAATATAGAGTTCCTGTTTGCCGACCAGATTCCAGTTGTAGCGATCTGGTGCACCATTAAACATATCAAGGTTATCGGTGGTGCGTTGGCCATCTGTCGCTGTACCCGGTGCATCATAGGCAATTTGCGGTGCGCGCCGTACACGGCGTTGCCCTGCATTGTAAGTCCAGGCCTGACGCGGTTGAGTAATCTGGTTCATGGTTTCGTGAACCAGAAGTACGTTACCGGTTAAACGTGCAGGCGCTTCAACTTTTTGTACGAAATAAAACAAAATGTTGTTATCCGATTTTGGATCGTAAGCCTCTGACAGATAAGTAGGCCATGCCATTTTTTCATTAATCTTTACTGCCGTGAAAGCCCCGTTGGACTGTACCGGCACTTGTACAAAATCGCGTTCCAGAGAACCACCGCGATAGCGGGTCATGTGGTTCCAAATCACTTCCAGTCCATCATTTGGAATGGGGAAAGGAACCACTTCGGTAAAGCCGGAAATGCCATTTCCTTCGTCTTTCAATTCTGCGTTGGTTGCGTTTGTCGCAATCGCGCTATACATTTTTTGTGGCAAGGCTGCTGAGCGATGCGTTGGATACACATTCATTTTAAATGTGTCAGCATACTTTGATAGCATCGCTAACTGGC
The DNA here is from genome assembly GCF_001305295.1 of Neptunomonas antarctica. Lineage (GTDB taxonomy): Bacteria > Pseudomonadota > Gammaproteobacteria > Pseudomonadales > Balneatricaceae > Neptunomonas > Neptunomonas antarctica. The sequence continues at coordinate 5,817 of NZ_LJSI01000035.1, read as the reverse complement.
CTGGTGTTAGCTGATCTTTATATTGATCAGCGTTTTTTGCCGTGATGGTGAACAGCGGTTGTTCTCCGGCATACGGGTCAGTATAACGATCAGCCGATGTGCTTAAACCACCGCTCCAGGCTGGAATAGTACCTGCGGAGTTACCCGCCTTTTCAGCGCCGATCGGTGTCAAATCCTGACCTAACCGAGCGGCTTCTTCAACTGAAACACCGGCATGAACGATACTGCTGATTGAAAATGCCAGTGCCGATGTTATCAGCAGTGTTTTTGGATTTATTGTCATGTTATTGCTCCATGTTCACGCTGATTAATTAGAAAGCGATAGAGGTACTTAACGAGATGAAATCACGGTCTTGAAGCTCGTTATAGTCACCGCCGAAGAAGTTGGTATAAGACACCTGAGCTGAGTAACGTTCGAGATAGTCAGCTTGTAAGCTGAGATTTATAGACTTTTGGCCTTCGTTAAAGGCGGCACCGGGTTGTGGACCATAACCACTAATGCCGTGCTTAAAGCTGACTTGAGGTGTTAAATTTACACCAGAAAATGCGTTCGGGTAACTCAGTAAAGCTCTGGCAACGTAGCCGACAGAGTTTTGTGTAACGAAACCGTCATCATCTGCCGTGGTGTAGCCAAACACGCCGCTACGGCCATATTTTAAGGCAGTAGTGCCTTCATCGAAATCGTGGATGTGTGTCCACCCCAGTTCACCTATCAGAGCCAGACGGCTAGCGCCCATCACATGATTAACGGTTTTAATCAGGGTAGTCTGCGCCTGGGTAACATCAAAAGAATTATACCCTTGAATATCTTCACCGAGCGCTGCAGAACTAACTCTGTCGTTAGCCGGATTTCCTGTTTGAGTACCGAGCGTTAGCATAGATGCAACCAGCATAGGTCCGTTCAGCTGAATCGGAACGTCACGTTTATGGCTGACTTCACCCGACCAGGCGAGTTCGCCAATATTGGTATTCCAGCTGACGCCCAGCATTTTTATATCTTCCGGGTATTCAACGAAATACTCAGAATTAAAAGGGTTACCATCGGGCGTTTTTACACCACTGATAATGGGCAGCCGGCTATGATATTTGGCAAAGAAAAGACCAAATTCAGTGTTATTAAGGTCTTCAGCTAAGTAGCGTAAGGCAAAACCAAACTGCCCTCCATCCTTCGCATCACGTTTACCGTTCGCATTTCGCTGCACAACATAGGGGGTACTATTATAATAAGTACTGTCTGCGATGCCATTGAGTGCTCCTTGGTTTACGCGAATACCATTACAGCCTTCGGCGGCAAAATCATTTGCCGAAAAGTAAGTACCGCAGCCATCTTCAACCGTAGGCTCCCAACTGAGCTGATAAAAAGCTTCCAGGCTGAGGTTGTCGGTTACGCCCAGAGAAGCAAATGCCATATTAACCGGTAATAACCCTTCTTTTATTTCTGAACCCGGTCGACGAAACGCGCTGACATCAAACGGATTAATCACGTTGATGCCACCTTGTATAAAGGTGCTTTCACCCCAGTTGACCACCTGACGACCTAAGCGGACATCAAGAGGCATATTGCCTAAATCAAAGTATCCATAGACATAGGCATCAAGAATTTCTGCGCCGGAAAATTTGGCATAGTCGTTAAAACTATCATCGTTTAGTGTTGCATCGGCGGCATAGCTGTTTTCGGTATGGCCGTGGGATCGCTTACCATTTTTCAGTTCGAAATCAGCCCAGTACTTACCCCGGACGAAAGCGCCAAAGTTTTCATAAGTGAGCCTGAGTTCATGGGTGCCTTTAAAAATTTTAGAAAAAGCTTCACCCTGCTCAAAGTTCTGGTTGCCGTCGTCAAAACTCCCTGAACCTGCCCCTGTCCCGCCGTTGGGTTCCGAGATCAAGTTTGAATCAGCGTCCTTAAGACGCCAGCTGGCTCCTACTGAAAGTTGTGAGTCAAAGCGTCCTTCAACTTCTCCTAATTGGAATTCAACACCATAAGCCTGTCCTGCGATGGTGGCCGCTAATAATGCGGGTAGAAGTTGACGTTTAAGTCTTTGTGGGAGTAGCTGAGTACTTTTAGGTACTCCGTTGGTTTCTATTACCATTTCGTTCACCTTGCATTGTTATTGTTTTAGCGGCGGCTTAGTTATGCTAAATCTTATATATTAGTATAGAAGTCATTTATTGAAATATGAGCACTAAATACTGTGTAATTAAAATTTTTTTCAAGCTAACTTGTTGAACTTAAAAAATCATTACAACAGTATTGTTTGCAGATGAATCATCTACACTGTCACTCATTACAACAATAACAATTCACGCCAGATTGACTGACAAAAGAGGGCGCAGATAAACTTAGTAGTTTATCTTTTGTCTGGAAACAGTGACAAAAATGATAATAATAAGCGGATAGAATCCGTAGGGGGGTATCATGGAGCGTAAAATCACCGTGCCAAATGGCTATGTAAAACATCTACTTAGGCATGCAGAATCACAGGGTTATCAGGTTAAAAGTCTGCTTGAGCATGTGGGTATTAGCGCCGATGAAATTGAAGGTCAAATCGAATTGCCCGCACATAAATTCTGGCAACTTTATCAGCGTATTATCTGGATAACGCAGGATGAATCGTTTGGTATGATTAGCAGCGGCAAGGTGCCTAATGGTACTTTTCGGATGATGTGCCACGCTATTTTGCACTGTAAAACACTGGAGCGCGTGATGTGGCGATGCAGTGATTTTTATGAGATTTGCAGAGGATCAAGCATCAAGCCGGTGCTGTTACGTCGCGGTCGTTATGCCAAAATATCCTTTGCTCCGACTCAAGAACTCAATGATGAGCAGTTTAAGGCGTTACTGGAAAACGAGCCTGCAGATAGTATTCGTACCTCATTGTCGGTGTGGCAGCACTTTACCAGCTGGCTAATCGGAACGCGGTTGGAGCTTAAAGCCGCCTACTTTACGTTTCCAGAACCCGAAGACGCCGATTATTATCGAACCTTGTTTCGCTCTGAGATAAGGTTTAATCAGCATGATAATGCGTTGGTTTTTCCGGCGCGCTATCTGGATTACCCTGTAATACAGACTGAAGATACCATGAAGGGCTTCCTGAAGACGGCACCGTTTCAATTACATGTGATGGTGGATGACGATAAAAGTCTGAAATCTCAAGTGATGGCGATTATTGGTAAAGACTTTAGCCGGGATCTGCCCAGCGCAGATGAGGTTGCTCATGTGTTGCATATGTCGGTTTCCACATTACGCCGCCGCTTACTTGAAGAAGGTACGTCTTACCAGAAAATTAAGGATGATTGTCGTAAAGAAGGTGCCATCAATTATATGAATTCACCACAGTTATCCATCAATGATGTCGCAGGTTTGATGGGCTTTGATGAACCCTCCGCATTTTTCCGTTCATTCAAAAAATGGACGCATATGACACCCGGTGAATACCGTAAGAGTGACGTTTATTGTCATCAATTTGATAGAAAATAGAAGGTGTGTATATCGTTATTTTTGGTTGATTTTTTGACTGTATTGACTGGGTTTATAATGCCGCTGACCCATATTGTTAAAACAATAGGGCGTAATTGTCATTGTTGATTATTAGTATCTGAGTAATCATTTCAGCATTCAAAAAGAACAATAAAAGCTCGGTAAAATAAACAGGGCGCAGGAGTGATTATTATGAGCGACTACCATTTTCCCCGTCAGGATGCCCAATTTGTACTGGATCATGTCGTTGAATTCTCCCGGGTATGTGAAAATCTCGGTCAAGACGAGTTAAATTCTGGTCTGATCGATGCCATTTTGAATGAAGCCGCCAGGCTGGGAAGTGAAATTCTTGCACCATTAAACCAAATTGGTAATCAGTCAGGTGCAGTCATCACCGATGCAGGGGTACAGGAAACCGCCGGTTTTAAAGAGGCTTATCAGCAGTTTGTCGACAGTGGTTGGCCTTCGCTGGCGGGTGATCCTGAACTTGGCGGTCAAGGCTTGCCGCGCACCTTATCCACTGCCGTCATGGAAATATGGCAGTCTGCTAATATGGCATTTTCGTTATGCCCATTACTTACGCAGGGCGCTGTAGAAGCACTGACTGAGCATGCTTCTCCTCAATTGAAAAAGACCTATCTGGAAAAAATGATCAGCGGTGAATGGACTGCCACCATGAACCTGACTGAGTCTGATGCAGGCACTGATTTGGCGGCGATAAAATCGCGGGCTATACCTGAAGAAAGCCATTACCGAATTTTTGGGCAAAAGATTTTCATTACCTGGGGCGATCATCAGATGACTGATAATATCGTTCATCTTGTTTTGGCGCGCTTACCGGATGCGCCCATCGGCGTTAAAGGTATTTCATTATTTATAGTGCCTAAGTTTTTAGTTAATTCAGAGGGGCTCTTAGGCGAGCGTAATGATGTCAGCGCCGTTTCACTTGAGCATAAAATGGGTATTCATGGCAGCCCTACCTGCGTCATGAGCTATGGCGATAATGGTGGTGCAATCGGGTATCTGGTCGGTGAACCACATACCGGTTTGGCGTGCATGTTTACGATGATGAACGATGCGCGTCAGGGTGTGGGTTTACAGGGATTGGCGATTTCTGAACGGGCTTATCAACAAGCGTTATCTTATGCCAAAGACCGTATACAGGGTACGCAGCGTGACGGCAGCCGCATTGCCATTATTAAGCATCCTGATGTACGCCGCATGCTGATGCTAATGAAATCAGGTACTGAAGCTATGCGTGTTTTAACCTATGTTGCTGCAGCAGAAAGTGACAGGTTGAAAGCCGCTGAAGGAGACCAAATAGCTCATCATCAGGCGCGACTTAATTTATACACACCTATCGTAAAAGGCTGGATGACCGAGCTGGCGCAAGAGTTAACTTCGTTAGGCGTGCAAGTGCATGGCGGAATGGGGTTTATAGAAGAGACCGGTGCTGCGCAGCATTATTGTGATGCGCGTATTCTGCCTATTTATGAAGGAACCACCGGTATTCAGGGGCTTGATCTGGTTGGACGTAAAATTCTGACGGATAAAGGTGCCGCACTGATTAGCTTGCTTGATGAGATGGCTGTTGACTTGAATAGGCTACGTGTTAGTAATGAACTGCAAGTTGCGTTAAAAAGTGCGCAGGACGCTGAACAGCAGGTGCGTGATGGCGTAAACTGGTTACTTAATCATGCTGACGAAGCGTCGGCCGTGGGTGTTAACCTGATGATGTCTTTAGGATATTTATGCGGCGGTTGGCTGATGCTTAAAAGCGCGGCCAAGGCACTGGACTTAAGTTTGAAACCAAATGCAGATCAGACATTTTTAACCGCCAAGCAAGTCAGTGCGCGCTTCTATTGCGAACACTTCTTGCCACGTGTAGCGATGCACTTGCATGCAATGACAGCCGGAAGTGCAGCGATTATGGCACTTGATGAAGAACAGTTCTGAGGAGAATGACAAAATGTCAGAACGCGAATCGATGGAATTTGATGTTGTTATCGTAGGGGCAGGCCCAGCAGGATTATCCGCTGCCTGTCGCCTGATGCAGATGGCAAACGAGCAAGAACAAGAACTGACCGTGTGTGTGGTAGAGAAAGGCTCAGAAGTGGGCGCGCATATTCTTTCCGGCGCCGTGGTGGAATCGCGTGCCCTGGATGAGCTGTTTCCTGACTGGAAAGAGCGCGGTGCGCCGCTGGATACGCCGGTCACCGACGATGAGCTTTACCTGTTAAAGAACAGTGAAAAAGCCACTAAGCTGCCGAATGCGTTTATTCCTAAAACTATGCATAACCACGGCAACTATATTGTCAGCGTGGCTAACCTGAGCCGCT
>NZ_LJSI01000034.1 GCF_001305295.1 Neptunomonas antarctica | reverse complement strand
CCAAGGTGTGGCACCTGATCATAATTTCAAGTTTAACCACCCCTTGTATTCCCTAGATGCCTCGACTATCGACTTGTGCTTGTCTGCGTTTCCCTGGGCTGATTTTCGCACCACTAAGGGCGCGATCAAATTGCACGTCGGCCTGAACCATGCTGGCTATTTGCCGGAGTTTATGACGGAGTTTGTGACCATTACGGAGGGAAAGAAACACGATGTGACCGTGGGTCGCATGCTCAACTTCCCTAAAGGGAGCATGGTTGCCATTGATAAAGCATACAATGATTATGCTTGGTATAAGCAATTGACAGACAAGGAGATTTTCTTCGTTACCCGGCTTAAGAACAATGCAAAATACCGTGTTATTGATCGTCGATCCGTGTTGAAAAACAAAGGCTTAACGTGTGATCAAACGATAGAATTCACCGGCCCCCAGGTCTCTAAAAAGTGTCCGGTTCAATTGCGGCGGGTAGGCTATAAAGACGCGGAGACGGGCAAACACTATGTGTTTTTAACGAACAATTTCAAGCTAGCCGCCAAGACGATTGCTGATGTCTACAAAGCCAGGTGGCAAGTAGAATTATTCTTTAAGTGGATAAAACAAA
>NZ_LJSI01000033.1 GCF_001305295.1 Neptunomonas antarctica | reverse complement strand
TAGGCCAACAAGATTCGTTTGAGCGCCTACAGATGTTTCTTCGGGCTCCCACGTACCATATTCAACGTCTTGTACCCCAGTTTCAATCTTCACTTGATTCTGCTGGTCTGTAAGGTTCTTCATTCTAGTGTTGAAGCGCCTTTCTTGTGGTGTGTTTTTATCAATCCATACCAAGACAGGCACGACAAAAAACAGTGAAATTAATAAAACCCCCATAACAAGATTTCCTTCCTGTGGTAATCAGACAATGTAGCTCAAGAGGAAACTATAAGCTTACGCACACATTTACACAAATTAATCTGAAC
>NZ_LJSI01000032.1 GCF_001305295.1 Neptunomonas antarctica | reverse complement strand
TGACTCACACTCTGCCCATACACTTAGACTCACGAACAAAAACGACATCATCTACCGAATCGTTCAGATGGCTGAAATTTTAGACAAAGGCGCTAAAAAGGATCACTTTATGATCTGATATTACTCCGAAAAGGATTTCTCATGTCAGACAATATAGAGATGTTGCGACGCATTCTTGCTGAACAAAAAAAAATAACCGATCTCGTTCAACGAGCATCACCAAAATTTGAGATAGAGCGTGCATTGGCCTTAGTAGATCCTATGAGGCAATTTCACGACCAAAACGTATTTTATAGCAATATTGAAAAAGCCGTAGAAGCTGCAAAAAACCCAATAGCCCACTATTTCCAAGATGACGACTTCCAGAAAATTATAAACGGGCAGTCCGTCGCATTAGAGGTCGAAAAAGCTCAGCGAATGCTGGAGGAACAGCGTGCGCTGTTGAATTCTGCTTATGAGGTTGTTAAACAAACTGGGAACCAAGCATCCGAGCTTTTCACTTCCATAAGAAACCCTATCGACGAAATTATTCGATTTCATCAAAGCCATGATTACGAACGCATTACAGAGCTTACTTATAAAGAAATTAGCAGCTTCGTTGACCCTTTATACGAACGATTCAGAGATATAACTAGCTACATTAATGAGTTAGAGGAAGAAATAATCAACGCCCCTGATAAAAAGGGTGGAAGACGGTCTCCAAAAGAAATAGCTAAGTGGTTAATTGTAATTAGTTTAGCGCTAAATAACGTCGAGCAAATAGTGGACATATGGGGGTCATTCCAAAACCAACAAGGGACTAACACAACACTGTCCATAGATCTAAAAGGCAAAGGAAAAATCTTATTCGAGCAGCGTCAGGTTATATCTCAGAAGATAGGTCATGCTGTATCTGACGAATTTTACTCTGCAATAACAACAACTAAAGTTAAGTTACGATCAGGCCCGTCTACAAACAACGACAAACTTACCACCCTCCCCCCAAGAACCCACTTCCTTGTGACAGGAGAAAATGGGGAGTGGGCATCCGGCTTCGCTTCTTTAGAAGATGGTAGCTCTCAGCCTGGGTGGGTGCATACCAACCACCTAGTCAGAAGTCCTGACTAATATTCAAGAACTACACAGCAGCTTTCTTGCGTGCCTTCGGTTTTTTCTTTTCAACAGGCAGTAAAGAAGCGATCTTCTGGTACAGCTCAAACAGAAACGCCACCCTTTCCGCCTCAGTATCCCAGCTCTTTTTTCCACAGCTAGGTACATAAGCCGCATCCGCATCCACGGCTCGGTCGAGCGTCTTATAATCCCTTACATACCGCCACATTAATTTTCAGAATAGCTCCATACCATTGAACTCAAAATATGCCATTACCTCTTTTGGAGGAATCTCATCATCGTCATCTTTTAACCTAAACCAAATTTTCTTTTTA
>NZ_LJSI01000031.1 GCF_001305295.1 Neptunomonas antarctica | reverse complement strand
TCGACCAAGCCTGTCGAGACGCCAAACCATTAAGGTGTCACCTTGCCTGAGGGTATCTAGGCACTTTGTCAGCTCCGGTCGTTCTTTTGAAGTCCCAGATAGTGTCTCTTCGTAAATCTTTTCTACACCGGCATCAGTTAATGCGTCGGTTTGCAGTGTTGTGTTCTGATCAGTCGTAGAGACTCTGGCATAGCCGATGATCATGCTTTTACCTGTATACAAAAGGTTGGTTTATTGTACGTTGATTATTATACGGGTTTTTGATCGCGATAGAGGCCAATTTCGCTAGCGAAATTGGCCTCTGTTAGGGCGTATAGAAAACGGTG
>NZ_LJSI01000030.1 GCF_001305295.1 Neptunomonas antarctica | reverse complement strand
TAACCCTGACCGGTAACGGTCAGGGTTTTTTTATGTCTGGAAATTAGCAGGCTCTCCTGCATCCATGTGGAAAACTATTCACAAGCTGGCCCGGGCAGCTATTGCTGTATAAACTGGCTGTTCTGGCGTTATTATAGCGGCGTGCATAGTTCCTTTCTTATGATTAAGTCCTCCAGAATACGTTTGATATGTGAGGCATGTGGATGTCATTAGTTTGAGGGGGGGGGATCTGTATAAGTGAGTCCTGCTCAATATTAATTTATTGGGCAGGCGTTAGAGCTGGCTTATCCAAGATGGCTAACAAGGCCTTTAAGTCGAGTGTTTATTTCTGCTAATTGGTGAGAGAACTCCTCATTGTTTTGAGCTTCCTTCGCAGATTTCGTACTCATTGTAGCGGTGTTATTGATCGCGATTACAATTTCTTTGCTGACCATCGTTTGTAAATTCGCAGCGGACGAAATAGCGAGGCTTTTTTCATGAATTGCCGCTATGGAATCCGTAATTGAAATGATTGAAGATTGTGTACTATTAGCTTTATCTAAGGTCTCTTTAGTCGTATGTCTTTGTAACTTCATTAGCGCCACTGTTCTGCTTGTTCTTTCGGTCAGGCGTTTGGTCAGAGCTTGAATCGTATTAGCGGATGACGCCGTATTATTTGCGAGCTGTCTGACTTCGTCTGCTACGACGGCAAAGCCTCGACCTGCCTCACCCGCTCTTGCCGCCTCAATTGCAGCATTAAGTGCCAGTAAATTGGTTTGCTCAGCAAATCCATGTATAACATTTAATGTGTTACTTATAAGTTTGACGTCAGATTGTAAAAGAATAATTGACTGCTCTGTTGTCTGAACTTCAGAAGCTAGAAGATTCAGGCTTTGACATGTTTGTTTTAGTTGCGCTAAACCCCCTTCAATTTTTTGTTTTGAATCACTGGTTTGATGCGTCGTATCTTCTGCATTATTTGTGACCTCCTGAAATGAGATATTTAGTTGTTCAATTTTGTGGGCGGAATTTTGTGTTGATTGATTTTGTTCTTCAATGATTTCAGTAAGGCAGATTGATCCCGCTAATGATGTGCCCTGAAGTATCGTTAGGCGGTTGTTTTCACTACGTATATCATTAATTAATTTATGAAAATACGTTTTTAATTCTTCAAGCGATCCTTGTAAGCTAACGCATTCTTTAAAACGCGACAGGAACACTATCTCTTGTTTAAGGTCGCCTTTGGCCAACGCTGATGTTATTTGCGCGCTTAGAGCAATAGTATGCGCTAATTTGAATGTCAGCTTCGACATAAGTAATACAGCAATCATGATGATAATGACCGTTATGATCAGGACCCATTGAACTTGGATGCGTATATTGTGATAGTTTTCAAATAATGAATATTGGGCAACTGTGATTTCGTTATTTAATTTATTGAGCTGTTGTTTGGCTATATCCTGGGCAGATTTTTTGGATGATAGCAGGTTACGGATATTCGAAATCTCTTTAGGGTAACGACTGATTTGAGTGTTTATAGTGCTTATAGGTTCTTCGCTCAGGTCTTCTGCTGTGTCATTTGTTGTTTTTTTCCATCCCATTAATGCCGTAATATCATCCTCGGCAGCCTCTTTAGGTTTTGATTTATAGACCCCCATTAATGATAAGGAAGTTAATTGTTCAGCTTTATTCTTGATTGTATCCAGAATTCTGTTCAATGAGTCCGTATCTTCGCTTTGCGTCGACATCGTATGTTGACGCGCATTCACCAGTTGATAGAGGCTGGTTTCAATATTAGTAATTAGATTCCAATATTTTTTCTGTAAATCAGAATTGTCATGTTGATTGTTTATATCGCTGAGTGTGGCTAAAGCATTAGAAATCTGTTGTTCTGAAATGATGAGGAGTGTTTCAGGGTTGTTTAATTTACCAGCGGCTCGCAATTGAACGGATAAGTGATCATCCAGTGCTCCAAGTGTCACTATCAGATGTTGTTTTTTTGCGTTTGTAAGTGAGTCTGACGCTTCGATATTTTTAGACAGTGTCTTTATATTGTCAGATATCTTATTGAGTAAATTAGCGTCTCCAGTGTTGAGGTAATCATTCAATGGAAGGTTGATAGTTTCGTTAGTTATTTGTTGTAATTGCTGAAATGCCTGCGTGTCAGTAAAGGCCGATTCAAGTTTATCTAATGCCCAAAAAATAGAAATAGCCAAAAAAGTAATTGTTGTAAATAGAATAATCACAGTCGTTCGCGTGATGAATGATATGCGCATGCTTTAGCCTTCGTTGCTCAGAGCTGAATTTTGTCTGAATATTATATGAAGGAAATATGTCAGTTTCGTGATGGATAATGATAAGACGTGGATGTTGCGTGGACAGCGATGCATGGATCGTCTAAAATGCCGACGTTTACCTGTGGTTTAAAGGTAGCACTAATAATTCCGGTTTTAAAACGAGGTTGGTCCTCGTTTTTTTTCAGGTGTCGTATAGTTATCTGTTCATTCGCAGACACGCGGGGAGGTTCAATTGACAAGACCAGCCATTCTGGCCCTTGAAGACGGTAGTATATTCAGGGGTATTGCTATTGGCGCGGACGGTCAATCTAGTGGTGAAGTTGTATTCAACACGTCCATGACCGGTTATCAAGAAATTCTGACAGACCCTTCCTATTGCAAACAAATCGTAACATTGACTTATCCTCATATTGGTAATGTTGGCACAAACGATGAAGATGAAGAGTCAGCTAATACTTGGGTATCAGGATTAGTAATTCGGGATTTACCACTTGTCGCGAGTAACTTCAGAAGCCAGCGAACATTAGATCAGTACCTGAAAGATCACAATATCGTTGGAATAGCAGATATTGATACACGTCGTCTGACACGTATTCTGCGAGAGAAAGGCTGTCTGAACGGCTGCATTATGGCAGGCGAAGTGGATGAGTTTGAAGCACTAGAGCAGGCAAAAGCTTTTCCTGGCCTAAAAGGCATGGATCTGGCTAAAGAAGTTACCGTTGCCGAAGCGTATGAATGGAACTCTTCCACTTGGACGTTGGGTAAAGGGCATACTGAGTGCGATCCAGCGAATCAGCCTTATCATGTTGTTGCTTATGATTTTGGTGTAAAGCGTAACATTCTCAGAATGCTTGTTGAACGTGGCTGTCGGGTAACGGTCGTTCCTGCGCAAACATCAGCAGCTGATGTTTTAAAATTGTCACCTGATGGCGTATTTCTATCCAACGGCCCTGGTGATCCAGAGCCTTGCGATTATGCAATTACAGCGATTCGGGAAATTTGTAATACTGATGTGCCAGTATTTGGAATATGTCTCGGGCATCAGTTGTTGGCATTAGCATCCGGTGCAAAGACTATAAAAATGAAGTTTGGTCATCATGGTGCGAACCATCCTGTACAGGACCTTTCTAATAGTAGCGTAATGATTACAAGTCAGAACCACGGTTTTGCTGTTGATGAAGAGAGCTTACCGGATACGATTCGTGCGACACATAAATCTCTGTTCGATCAGTCGTTACAGGGTATTGAGCGTACCGACCGTCAAGCATTCAGCTTCCAGGGACATCCTGAAGCGAGTCCTGGCCCTCGTGATGTTGCGCCTCTGTTTGATCGCTTTATTAAAGAGATGAGAATTAGTAAAAACGCCTGATTACAGATACTGATCAGTTAAGTAAATAGATTCGACCGGTTGATACAATGCCAAAACGCACAGATATTAAAAGCATACTTATTATAGGCGCGGGCCCGATCATTATTGGTCAGGCGTGCGAGTTCGATTACTCTGGTGCGCAAGCATGTAAAGCGCTGCGCGAAGAAGGCTATCGGGTTATTCTTGTTAACTCGAATCCTGCCACTATTATGACCGACCCTTCGATGGCGGATGCGACTTATATTGAGCCTGTTACATGGCAAACTGTTGCTAAAATCATTGAAAAAGAACGTCCTGATGCGTTGTTACCGACTATGGGCGGGCAGACAGCGCTGAATTGTGCGTTGGATTTAGAACGCGAAGGCGTCCTGATCAAATTTGGTGTTGAGATGATCGGGGCTAATGCTGACACCATTGATAAAGCTGAAGATCGCTCTCGTTTTGATAAAGCCATGAAGAAAATCGGTCTTGAATGCCCGCGCGCGGCTATTGCGCATAGCATTGAAGAAGCGCTTCAGGTTCAGGCGCAACTCGGCTTTCCCTGTATTATCCGTCCTTCTTTCACCATGGGCGGCAGCGGTGGCGGTATCGCTTATAATACCGAAGAGTTTGTAGAAATTTGTGAGCGTGGATTAGATCTTTCACCGACCACTGAATTATTGATTGATGAGTCTCTTATTGGTTGGAAAGAGTATGAGATGGAAGTTGTTCGTGATAAAAACGACAATTGCATCATCATCTGTGCTATTGAAAACTTTGATGCGATGGGTGTTCATACCGGTGACTCAATAACAGTCGCTCCTGCGCAGACATTAACTGATAAAGAATATCAGATAATGCGGGATGCATCGCTTGCGGTGTTACGTGAGATCGGTGTCGAAACAGGTGGATCTAATGTACAGTTTGGTGTGAATCCTGAAGATGGCCGCATGGTTGTTATCGAGATGAACCCGCGCGTGTCACGCTCATCCGCATTAGCATCCAAAGCAACTGGCTTTCCGATTGCCCGTGTTGCCGCAAAATTAGCGATTGGTTATACGCTGGATGAATTGCAAAATGAGATTACCGGTGGTGCAACCCCGGCATCTTTCGAACCGTCGATTGACTATGTTGTTACGAAAATACCTCGCTTCACGTTTGAGAAGTTCCCGCAAGCGAATGATCGCCTGACTACGCAGATGAAATCTGTGGGTGAGGTGATGGCTATTGGCCGGACACAGCAAGAATCTTTGCAGAAAGCGTTACGTGGTCTCGAAGTTGGAGCAACCGGTTTTGATCCTATCGTTGATCTTAATAGTGAAGATGCGCGTTCTGACATCGTCCGTGAGATGAAGCAGCCTGGCGCCGAGCGTATTTGGTATTTGGGTGATGCTTTCCGATTGGGGATGACAGTAGAAGAGCTTTATCCCATTTCCGGCATCGACCCATGGTTTTTGAGACAGGTAGAAGACCTTATTCTTGATGAGCAGCGCGTTGCAAAAATGACGCTATCTGAACTGGATGCGGATAAAGTCTATCGACTCAAGCGTAAAGGTTTCTCGGATGCTCGTCTTGCGACATTACTCGGTGTGAGCGAGAAGCAATTTCGCAAACACCGCCATAATTTGAAAATTCGTCCTGTCTTTAAGCGGGTTGATACCTGTGCTGCTGAGTTTTCGACCGATACTGCCTACATGTACTCAACCTATGAAGAGGAGTGCGAGTCAAATCCAACGGATCGTGAAAAGATCATGATTATTGGTGGCGGGCCTAACCGTATTGGTCAGGGTATTGAATTTGATTACTGCTGTGTGCATGCGGCATTAGCTGCCCGCGAAGCGGGTTATGAAACCATTATGGTTAACTGTAACCCTGAAACGGTATCTACAGACTACGATACATCCGATAGGCTGTATTTTGAGTCGATTACGCTTGAAGATGTATTGGAAATTGTCCATGTAGAGAAGCCTAAAGGCGTTATTGTACAGTTTGGTGGACAAACACCTCTGAAGCTGGCTGTGGCACTAGAGCAAGCCGGTGTGCCCATTATCGGGACATCTCCAGAGTCGATTGATCGTGCTGAAGACCGTGAACAGTTTCAACAAATGTTACAGCGTCTCGGTTTGAAACAGCCTGAAAACGCAACAGTGCGCTCTCTTGAGCAAGCCGTCATTGAAGCAGAAAAAATTGGTTACCCTCTAGTTGTACGGCCTTCTTATGTTCTGGGCGGTCGAGCGATGGAGATTGTATATAGCGAAACTGAACTGCGTCGCTATATGAAGGAGGCGGTACAGGTCTCTAATGAAGCGCCTGTGTTACTGGATCACTTCCTGAATGCCGCAATTGAAATTGATATTGATGCGGTATGTGATGGTGAAACTGTGGTTATCGGTGCCATCATGCAGCATATAGAGCAGGCAGGGGTTCACTCGGGTGATTCTGCATGTTCGTTCCCTCCTTATAATTTACCTGCTGATGTGCAGGATGAGATGCGTGAGCAAGTCAAAAAGATGGCGCTTGAACTAGGTGTAATCGGTTTGATGAATACACAGCTTGCTTATCAGGATGGTGAAATTTATGTGATTGAGGTGAACCCGCGTGCTTCAAGAACGGTACCTTTTGTTTCTAAATGTATCGGTGTTTCATTAGCGAAAGTTGCCGCGTTGGTTATGATCGGTAAGAAGCTATCGGAGATAGGTTTTACAGAAGAAATAATTCCGACGTATTGCCATGTCAAAGAAGCAGTCTTCCCGTTTAATAAATTCCAGGGCGTCGATCCAATTCTTTCTCCGGAGATGAAATCTACGGGTGAAGTGATGGGCACCGGTGAAACCTTTGGTGAAGCCTTTATGAAGGCCACTATTGGTGCAGGCGAGAAAATGCCGCAACCAGGCAAAGCCTTCATTTCTGTTCGTAATGTCGATAAAGTAGGCTCGGTGCCTGTTGCTAAATCATTGATAGCCCTAGGTTTTTCATTAGTAGCTACTGGCGGAACAGCGGCTTTTTTGAAAGAGCATGGATTAGATGTCTCGGTTGTCAACAAAGTGACTGAAGGGCGTCCAAATATTATCGACATGATTAAAAATCATGAAATTGTCTATGTTGTGAATACAACGGAAGGCAGAAAAGCGACGGCAGACTCGGCTGAAATTCGCCGTAGCGCGCTGCAGCATAAAGTCCCATACACAACCACTCTTGCCGGTGCTGAAGCGATTGTTATGGCGCTTGAGTACGGTGAAGAAAAAGTGGTACGTCGTTTACAAGATTTATACTGAGGACTAGTTAATGAGTCGTGTTCCTATGACGGTTGGCGGTGAAAAAGCTCTGCGTGAAGAGCATGTTCGCCTAAAAACTTCAGATCGCCCACGTGTTATTCAGGCCATAGCCGATGCTCGTGAACATGGTGATTTAAAAGAAAATGCTGAGTACCATGCGGCGCGTGAAGAGCAGGGTTTTATTGAAGGCCGCATACAAGAGCTTGAAAGTAAGTTGTCTCTGTCTCAGGTGATTGATGTAACCTTGATTCCTCGCTCCGGTAAAGTATTTTTCGGGACGACAGTCGTGATCATCAATTGCGATACTGATGAAACGGTGCGCTATCAGATTGTCGGTGATGATGAAGCTAACATCAAAATTGGCAAGCTTTCGGTGAACTCACCCATTGCCCGTGGTTTGATTGGGAAATCAGAGGGTGATGTAGTCAGTATTCAAACACCGAAAGGTACGGTTGAGTACGAAATAGAAGAGGTTTTACATCTCTAATAAAAAAGCCGCCTAGGGGCGGCTTTTTTTAACGTAATAAATTGGACAATTTAGGGTTGGGTTGCAGGGCTGGACGGTAGATCAGAGCTATATTGCCGATCTCCTGAACAACGGTGGCTTCGACGATTGCGCAAAGCTCTTTTACTAGCAGCTTCTTCGCATCGCGGTCGCCTACTGAGAACTTAACTTTGATAAGTTCATGATCTTCCAATGCTCGATCAACCTCCAATTGGATGTTTTCTGTCATTCCCTTTCCAGCGATGGTCACAATTGGATTTAAGCTATGTCCAATAGTGCGGTACTGTTTCTTTTGCTCGGGCGTCAGGCTCATACTAAAATAGACATCTCGTTTGGGGTGGCAAAGCCACATTTAAAAACTATATTCTACCTGAGACATGCTCAGCGTAAAACTACAGAGAAAAATAAGTGTCGAGATCGAAAAGTAGTGGGAGTTGGTTAAAGGAACATTTCGATGATCCTTACGTCAAATTAGCTAAAGAGAAAGGCTATCGATCAAGAGCCAGTTTTAAACTGTTGGACTTACAAGAGAAGGATCGGTTGTTTAAAAAAGGCATGACGGTTGTTGATTTGGGTGCTGCACCGGGAGGTTGGTCGCAAATTGCAGCCCAGCTGGTCGGAGACAATGGAAGAGTCGTTGCGTCAGATATTTTACCAATGGACGCATTGGCGGGTGTCGAGTTCGTTCAGGGAGACTTTACCGAAGAATCGGTCTTGAATGAAATTCTCGCCATAATGGATGGTGAATTAGCAGACCTTGTAATTTCAGATATGGCCCCCAATATGAGTGGTAGCAACTCTATTGATCAACCAGCATCTATGTATCTGGTTGAACTGGCGCTGGAAATGGCGAAAGAAGTATTGAAACCAAAGGGTAGTTTTGTTGCCAAAGTGTTTCAGGGTGAAGGTTTTGACCAGTATGTGCTTGCGATGAGAGCAACATTTGACAGAGTTGTGACGCGTAAGCCTGATTCCTCTCGCGCCAGATCACGAGAAGTCTACATAATTGGCCAGGGTTTTAAATGAGTTTCATTAGTCAAAGTATCTAAACTGTTGTAGTTTAGCTGATGCTTTGTGACGGTATTAAATTGAGGGTTGTCTTTTGAACGATATGGCAAAGAATCTGGTTCTCTGGCTGGTTATTGCGGCGGTCTTACTGACGGTCTTTAATAATTTCAACGCTGAAACTGATCCAGGGCGTTTGAGTTATTCTGACTTTGTAGCCGAAGTGCAGTCTGATCGGGTTTCTAAAGTGGTGATTGATGGGTATACCATCAATGGTGAGCGCAGTAATGGTGAGCGCTTTAAAACCATTCGCCCTGCGTTACAGGATCCTAAACTGGTAGATGATCTGCTTTCGCATAAAGTTATTGTAGAAGGTAAGCAGCCTGAGCAGCAAAGCATCTGGACGCAGTTGCTGGTAGCCTCATTCCCTATATTGGTCATTATCGCAATATTCATGTTCTTTATGCGACAGATGCAGGGAGGCGGCGGCAAAGGTGGTCCAATGTCTTTTGGTAAGTCTAAAGCCAAGATGATGAGTGAAGATCAGATTAAGACCACGTTTGATGATGTAGCGGGTGTAGAAGAAGCGAAAGAAGAAGTCGCTGAGCTCGTTGAGTATCTGCGTGATCCTGGTCGATTTCAGCGCTTGGGTGGCCACATACCCCGCGGTATACTGATGTCAGGTAGTCCTGGTACTGGTAAGACTCTATTAGCCAAAGCGATTGCCGGCGAAGCAAAAGTACCGTTCTTTTCGATTTCGGGTTCGGACTTCGTTGAAATGTTTGTAGGTGTGGGTGCATCACGTGTCCGTGATATGTTTGAGCAAGCCAAGAAACATGCGCCTTGTATTATTTTTATTGATGAAATCGATGCCGTGGGTCGTAGTCGTGGCGTTGGTATGGGCGGTGGTAATGATGAGCGCGAGCAAACACTGAATCAGCTTCTTGTTGAGATGGATGGTTTTGAGGGAACAGAAGGCGTTATCGTTATAGCGGCAACTAACCGTCCTGATGTGTTGGATCCGGCATTGTTACGTCCGGGTCGCTTTGACCGTCAGGTCTACGTTAGTTTGCCCGATATTCGTGGGCGTGAGCAGATACTAAAAGTACATATGCGCAAAGTTCCTATGGGCGATGACGTCAAACCTGACCTGATCGCGCGCGGTACGCCTGGTTTTTCTGGTGCGGATTTAGCCAATCTTGTGAATGAGGCTGCATTGTTCGCTGCGCGGGAAAGTCGACGCACTGTCGGTATGGAGCAGTTTGAAAAAGCAAAAGATAAAATCATGATGGGCGCCGAGCGCAAGTCAATGGTGATGTCTTATAAAGAACGTCTGAATACGGCTTATCATGAGTCCGGGCATGCGATCGTGGGGCGTTTGATGCCAGAGCACGATCCTGTTTATAAGGTCTCTATTATTCCTCGTGGTCGTGCATTAGGTGTGACTATGTTTCTTCCTGCGGAAGATCGTTATAGCCATAGTCGCCTGACCATTATTGCTAATATCTGCTCGCTATATGGCGGCCGTATTGCTGAAGAGATTACATTAGGTAAAGACGGCGTAACAACCGGTGCTTCTAACGATATTCAGCGTGCTACAGGGATGGCGCGGAATATGGTAACAAAGTGGGGGCTGTCTGAAGAATTAGGGCCACTGTTGTACGATGATGAAGAGGGCGATCCGTTTGGGCGTGGTTACGGGCAGGGTGCTAAACCGACGTCTGAAGATACGCAGCGCAGAATTGATGCTGAAGTACGTAAAATTATTGATGAGTGCTATCAGAGATCAACAGATGTCTTAATGGCCAACCGCGATATCCTGGATAATATGACTCAGGCGCTGATGAAATATGAAACGATCAATAGTGATCAGATCAGCGAGTTAATGGAACGAAAGGCAGTCACTCCGCCAGAAGGATGGGTCGATGATAACGATCAGGCGGCATCATCCGGGGGTAGCTCTGATATCGATCTGAAAAAAGAGGCGGAGCCCGTTATCGATAAGGATAAAGGTCAGTCGGATGTCTCTTCGAGTAAAGATGATCCAGATGAAGACGGTAAAACAGTTTAATTAAAAAGAACGGGAAAAGACTGGATGTGCAAACATCCAGTCTTTTTTTTATGTATAGGAATAGTTCATGGCTATTTTACAGTGTGGGCAGCGCATACTTGACCTGAATCGCGTGCAGGTTATGGGTATTCTGAATGTTACGCCCAACTCCTTTTCTGATGGAGGGCGTCTGTTTCAGTTGAATAAACTTTCGGTTGATAAGGCGTTAGTCCGCGCTGCAAAAATGGTGGACGAAGGGGCAAGTATTATTGATATTGGTGGCGAGTCTACTCGCCCTGGTGCGCCTGAAATCACGTTGCAGGAAGAGATGGAGCGTGTGTTGCCCGCAGTGGAAAGGATCTCGAGAGAGTTAGATGTTATTATTTCTGTAGACACGAGCTCCGCTGAAATCATGACTGAGGCTGCTGTTTTGGGTGCTGGTTTTATTAATGATGTAAGGTCACTTAAGCGTCCTGGTGCCGTGGCCGCCGCCGCCAATACCCGGTTGCCTGTTTGTTTGATGCATATGAAAGGCTCGCCTGCAGACATGCAAGATGCGCCATTTTACGAAAATGTTGTCGATGAAGTTGTCGCATTTTTCCATGAGCGTGTGCGAGTCTGCCAAGCAGCAGGTATACCCTTAGACCGGCTGATACTGGATCCTGGTTTTGGTTTTGCGAAGACGTTACAGCATAATTTAGTATTACTGAATCGATTAGAATCATTAGACGTGATGGGTCTGCCATTGTTAGTAGGCACATCACGCAAGAGTATGATTGCCGGAGTGCTGGGTCATCCTGTGGATAAACGTTTATCCGGCAGTTTGGCAACAGTAGCCATTGCCGTCATGAAAGGTGCAAAAATTATCCGGGTACATGACGTATCGGAAACGGTAGATGTTGTGCGGATGACGGAAGCTGTTATGCATGAATCATCTGCTAAAGAGGAATAAGTGATGAGTAAACGGTATTTTGGTACGGATGGTATTCGCGGACACGTAGGACAGTTTCCAATCACACCCGATTTTATGTTAAAGCTTGGTTGGGCTGCCGGTAAGGTCTTTGCCCGGGGAGGTCGGAGTAAAATTCTGATTGGAAAAGATACACGTATTTCCGGTTATATGTTTGAGTCGGCGTTAGAGGCTGGTTTATCTGCTGCGGGTGTCGATGTATTACTGACAGGTCCAATGCCAACGCCCGCCATTGCTTATTTAACACGAACGTTTCAGGCGAATGCCGGTATTGTTATTTCCGCCTCTCATAATGCCTTTGGCGATAATGGTATTAAATTCTTTTCCTCGGAAGGTACAAAACTACCGGATGAAATAGAGCATGCCATTGAAGCGCAGATGGATCTGGTTATGACGACGGTTGATTCGGCAAGTCTCGGGAAAGTCCGGCGTATAGAAGATGCGCCAGGTCGCTATATTGAATTCTGTAAAGCGTCTGTGCCTGTGGGCTTCAGTCTGTCCGGGTTAAAAATTATACTGGATTGCGCCAATGGTGCGACATATCACGTAGCACCAGAGGTGTTGTCTGAATTAGGTGCTGATGTGATAGAAATAGCGTCTTCTCCTGATGGTTTAAATATTAATGAAGCCTGCGGTGCTACAGCGCCGCAGCGTTTACAAAAAGTAGTCATTGCTGAAAAAGCTGATCTGGGTATAGCGCTGGACGGTGATGGTGACCGTTTAATAATGGTTGATCATCGCGGAGAGGTTGTTGATGGTGACGAAGCATTGTTTATCATTGCTCAGCGAATGAAGCAGCGTGGTGTCCTGACGGGCGGGGTTGTCGGTACATTAATGAGCAATTTTGGATTAGAGCAGTCACTTAATCAGCTGGATATTCCTTTTCTGCGTGCGAATGTAGGCGACCGATATGTGATGGAGCTGCTCGCAGAAAATGATTGGGTGTTAGGTGGCGAGAGTTCAGGGCATGTTATTTGTCGCCATCTGACCTCGACGGGAGATGGCACAATATCTGCTCTCCAGGTACTACGTGCAATGCAGGAATCAGGTAAAAATCTGCATGACCTGAAAGAAGGTATGCATAAGATGCCGCAGGTCATGATTAATGTCCGCATGGCTAAGAAAGTGGATGTTCGTGGAGTGGAGGCTATTCAGCAGGCGGTAAAAGATGTTGAGGCTCAGCTGGGCTCTGCAGGTCGGGTGTTGCTGCGTCCATCGGGAACTGAACCTTTAGTGCGCGTCATGCTAGAGGGTCCGGATAAAGCATTTATTCAAAAACTATGCACAGAGTTAGCAAAAGAGGTGGGAAATGCACTTGAAGCGCTTGTTAGTCAGGAGTAACTCGGTTAATATTTGCGCCTCTTTTATGGAGGGTGACGATGCGTGATCTAATAGTCGCTGGAAATTGGAAAATGAATGGCAATCGTCAATTTATCGACGAAATGATGTCAGGTCTTAATAAGGCTATTTTTTCTGAATCTGTAAAAGTAGTTGTCTGTCCACCATCAGTTTATTTGCTTGATGTCAGCCAGAAAGCTAAGACAGTAAAAGTTGGTGCTCAGAATATGTATTTTGAGGATGGCGGGGCTTTTACTGGAGAGTTATCCCCATCGATGTTAATAGATGTCGGTTGTTCGTATGTAGTGGTGGGGCATTCGGAAAGACGAGAAATTTTTGCTGAAGAAGACGTCTTAGTAGCAAAAAAAGTAAGTGCGGCAGTTCGGCATTGTCTTACTCCTATTCTATGTGTAGGTGAATCACTAGAGCATAGGAATAGTGGTCAGTTTTTCGATGTCATTGCAAGGCAGGTTAAAATCGGATTGAGCCTGCTAAATGCAGAGAATTTCGCAGATGTTGTTGTTGCATATGAGCCTATTTGGGCTATTGGCACAGGGCAAACGGCTTCACCCGCGCAGGCGCAGGAAGTGCATGAGTTAATTCGTAAAGTAATAACTGAATTGGCTGGTGAAAATGTATCGGAACGTATTTCGATACTGTATGGCGGTAGTGTTAACGCCGCTAGCGCACAGGAGCTTTTCTCGCAGCCAGATATTGATGGTGGTCTTGTTGGAGGAGCGTCATTGAAGATTGATGAATTTATAGCTATCTGCAGTGCGGCTGCGGAAGTTGCTTAAACGGTAGGTAATATGGAAAATCTGGTTCTTGCTGCTCATGTTATTCTCGCTGCTGGTATTATTGCTCTGGTGTTATTGCAGCAGGGTAAAGGTGCAGAAGCGGGTGCTGCTTTCGGTAGTGGTGCATCTCAAACAGTTTTTGGGAGTCAGGGCACCGGGAATTTTTTAAGCCGTATGACGGCTGTGCTGGCAACAGGGTTATTTGTTACCAGTTTTGTGCTTGCTATTTATGCTAAGGAGCAAGCAGTATCTGTAGGTGCTGCGGGCATTCCAACGGTTGAAGTGGTTGAAGACAGTCAGTTGCCGGTTTTGGATGAGCCGAAAATATCGGCTCCGGTTGAAACGGATATCCCAACAGCAAAATAGCTTGCCGTTAGTATCTGTGTAAAAAGTATTTAGTGAAAAGAGTTTAGTGAAAAGAGTTTAGCCCAAGTGGTGAAATTGGTAGACACGCTACCTTGAGGGGGTAGTGGCTTATGGCTGTGCCGGTTCGAGTCCGGCCTTGGGCACCATTTGTTTGCAAGGGCTGCATGTTATATGTATAATATGCGCCTGTTTCTGATGCGGGGTGGAGCAGTATGGTAGCTCGTCGGGCTCATAACCCGAAGGTCGTTGGTTCAAATCCAGCCCCCGCTACCACTTTTCGAAATGGCCCCTTTTTAGGGGCTTTTTTGTAGATGTGGTCAATTTATTTTCGCAGAAATGGGTCTAAAAAAGACCCATTTTTTATTTCTGCTTTACGTTAGAGGTCAGTTCGTGTCAGCGAAGCTGAAATTATTACAAGAGATGCTAGAACCCATTGTTGAGTCATTAGGCTGCAAGTTATGGGGAATAGATCATATCTCACAAGGTAAGCACAGCACATTACGCGTCTATATAGATGGCGAAGAAGGTGTGACTGTAGAAGATTGTGCGGCTGTGAGTCACCAGGTCAGCGGAGTGCTCGATGTAGAAGACCCTATTAGTGGTGTCTATACATTGGAAGTGTCTTCTCCTGGAATGGACAGGCCGCTATTTACATTGGAGCAATTCAGTGCCTTTGCAGGGAGTAAAGTTCAGATCCGTCTACGCGTTCCATTTGACGGACGACGCAACTTCAAAGGTATTTTGAATGGCATTGAAGGCGAAGATATTTTGCTGGTTGTGGAAGACGAAGAGTTTTTGTTACCGATTGATCTGATTGATCGGGCTCAGGTTATTCCACAGTTTTAACAGCACTTTCGGGGATTTGGTGAGGCAGCAGCATGAATAAAGAGATTCTACTGGTTGCGGAAGCGGTATCGAACGAAAAGGACGTCCCAAAAGACGTTATTTTTGAAGCGATTGAGCTGGCGCTAGCAACAGCGACGAAAAAGCGTTTTGACGAAGAAGCCGATATCGAGGTCATCATAGATCGTGCAACGGGAAGTTATGAAACATTTCGTAGCTGGAAAGTTGTTAGTAATGACGATGTTCCTTTGCTCGGAACTGAGTTGACGATGCAAGAAGCTGAGGAGATTAATCCAAAGCTGAGACCTGGTGACATCCATAAAGAACAAATCGAGTCGATGGCATTTGGACGTATTGCTGCACAAACAGCAAAACAGGTTATCGTACAGAAAGTGCGTGAAGCTGAACGTGCAAAAGTGGTTGATCTTTACCGTGACAGGCTTGGTGAGTTAATCTCGGCGAGCGTGAAAAAAGTTACGCGTGATAATATTATCGTCGATTTGGGAAATAATGCTGAAGCATTGCTGCCGCGTGAGAATGTACTACCACGTGAAGTTTTCCGTATGGGTGACCGTGTTCGTGCGGTTCTGACGGAAGTACGTGCAGAAGGACGTGGTCCTCAGTTAGTACTGAGCCGCACCTGCCCTGAAATGCTGATTGAGCTTTTCCGAATTGAAGTGCCTGAGATCTCAGAACAAGTCATTGAGATCAGAGCAGCTGCCCGTGACCTTGGCTCACGTGCGAAAATTGCAGTAAAAACCAATGATGGCCGAATTGATCCGGTAGGTGCTTGTGTTGGTATGCGTGGCGCGCGAGTTCAAGCTGTTTCGAGCGAGCTTGGCGGTGAACGTGTTGATATCATCCTGTGGGATGATAATCCTGCTCAGCTAGTTATTAACGCAATGTCTCCGGCAGAAGTGGCATCTATTGTCGTCGATGAAGAAAGTCATTCGATGGATGTGGCTGTTGCGCAAGAATCTCTTGCTATGGCGATTGGCCGTAGTGGACAGAATGTTCGACTGGCATCAGAACTCACGGGTTGGGAATTGAATGTCATGACTGTAGAAGCTGCGGCTGCTAAGCAGAAGTCCGAAATGGGCTCAGTCATGGAGACATTGATGAAGCATCTGGATATAGATGAAGATGTTGCATCCGTGCTGGTTGAAGAAGGATTTACCACCTTGGAAGAGGTGGCTTATGTGCCTGTCAATGAAATGCTAGAAATTGACGGCTTTGATGAAGATATTGTGAATGAGCTTCGTACTCGAGCGAAAGACGCGCTGCTGAATATGGCACTGGCGAGTGAAGAGCAGCTTGAGAAATCCGAACCGGCAGCCGATCTGCTGGAAATGGAAGGTATGGATCGCCATCTGGCTTTCCTGCTGGCAGCTACCGGCGTGATTACCATGGAAGATTTGGCAGAACAATCTGTTGAAGAGCTTCTTGATGTTGAAGGTATGAACGAGTAAAAGGCTGCAAAGTTAATCATGACCGCGCGAGCGCCATGGTTTGCGGATGAAGTCTAATTCAGCGGAGGAGATATACCAATATGGCAGAAGTCACAGTTAAACAACTTGCCGGTGTGGTTGGTGTTCCCGTCGAGCGTTTGTTAGCACAGATGCAGGAAGCGGGAATCGCAGGTAAAAAAGATGAGTCTCTGGTTTCGGAAACGGAAAGACAGGCACTATTAAACCACCTTAAGCGGTCACATGGTGAAGAAGACGAGAATGTCGCTTCACCTAATAAAATTACCTTGAAGCGTACTACAACTTCTCAGTTGAAGGTTGCTGGTTCATCAGGTAAGAAAAAGACAGTTAATGTTGAAGTGCGTAAAACACGCACCTACGTAAAACGTTCTGATATCGAAGGCGATGCTAAAGATTCAGATCAGGTCTCAGTCGAAGAAGTGGCGAGCCTGGAAGCAGAGCGTCAGAAGCGCGAACAGGAAGAGAATACAATCAAAGCAGCAGAAGAAGCTAAAATTATGGCAGAAGCGAAGGCTACGGCCGCCGCTAAAATAGCAGAGCCCGCTAAGGTTGCCGTCGCGCCTGAGAATAAAGCTCAGACTCAACCACAGGCAGCGGCACCTAAGGCTGAAGTGAAGCCTGCACCTAAGGCAAACGCACCTGCGCCTAAAGTTAGCGCACCTGCACCTAAGGTTAGTGCACCTGCGCCTTCCTCTACGCATGACGATAAGAAAAAATCGTTTCGTGGTGAAGATAAAAAACCAGCGAAAGCGACGCAGGGACGAAATAGCCGAGGGCCTTCTTCTTCTGATGCTAAACGCCGCGGTGGAAAGCTTTCACGTAACAACATGAAAGGTAACCGTCCTAAGACTGCTCATCAGCTTGATAATGCGCATGGATTTACAGAGCCTCAGGCGCCTAAAGTGCATGAAGTTGCTGTTCCTGAAAGCATTACAGTGGCAGAGCTGGCTAAAAAGATGTCAGTTAAAGCCGCTGAAGTCATCAAGGTTATGTTTAAAATGGGCGCTATGGCGACCATTAATCAGGTGATTGACCAAGATACTGCGGTGTTGCTGGTTGAAGAGATGGGCCATATTGCTAAGCCAATGGCGGAAAATGCCATCGAAGAAGCATTGATGGAAAGCATTCAGCAGTCGCAAGGTGAGCTGCTCGGACGTGCGCCTATCGTGACCGTTATGGGTCATGTTGACCATGGTAAAACCTCTTTGCTTGACTGTATTCGCCGCACACGTGTTGCTGCAGGTGAATCCGGTGGTATTACCCAGCATATTGGTGCATACCATGTAGAAACTGACAACGGTATGATTACCTTTTTGGATACCCCCGGACATGCTGCCTTCACGGCGATGCGTGCCCGCGGTGCTAAATTGACAGATATTGTTATCTTAGTTGTGGCTGCAGATGATGGCGTAATGCCTCAGACTGAAGAAGCCGTTCAGCATGCGAAAGCCGCTGGCGTACCTCTGGTCATTGCTGTTAACAAAATGGATAAAGAAGATGCTGATCCGGATCGTGTTAAAAACGAACTGGCACAGCGTGATGTCCTGCCGGAAGAGTGGGGCGGCGATGTTCAGTTTATGCCAGTCTCAGCCAAAACCGGTGAAGGTATCGAAGAGCTGCTAGAAGCTGTCTTGCTGCAGGCCGAAGTACTTGAACTGAAAGCCGTGGCAAATGCACCTGGTCAGGGTGTGGTTGTTGAGTCGCGTCTTGATAAAGGACGTGGTCCTGTTGCTACGCTGCTGATACAGAATGGTACGCTGAGAAAAGGTGATATCGTTTTAGCAGGTCTGCATTATGGCCGTGTCAGAGCGATGCTGGATGAGAATGGTAAGCCTGTTGATGAAGCCGGTCCTGCTATTCCTGTTGAAATCCAGGGTC
Source organism: Neptunomonas antarctica (assembly GCF_001305295.1). GTDB lineage: Bacteria > Pseudomonadota > Gammaproteobacteria > Pseudomonadales > Balneatricaceae > Neptunomonas > Neptunomonas antarctica. Next base: position 39,080 of record NZ_LJSI01000030.1, on the reverse strand, counting down.
TTGATGGTACTCCTGCTGCTGGTGATGAATTCACCGTTGTTACTAGCGAGAAGAAAGCACGTGAAGTCGCGCTCTTCCGTCAGGGAAAATACCGTGACATTAAGCTAGCCCGTCAGCATGCATCTAAATTGGAAAACCTGTTTGCCACTATGGAAGCCGGTGACGTTAAGAACTTGAATATCGTTCTTAAAGCTGATGTTAGAGGCTCGCTGGAAGCATTGACACATGCTCTGGAAGACCTCTCTACTGATGAAGTAAAAGTAGTTATCGTCTCTAGTGGTGTCGGTGGTATTTCCGAAACTGAGGCTAACCTTGCACTCGCATCATCTGCGTTAGTGATCGGCTTCAATGTCCGTGCCGATGCACAGGCTAAAGCGATCATTGCACGTGAAGGTATCCAGCTACGTTACTACAGTGTCATCTACAATATTATCGATGACGTGAAACTGGCAATGACAGGCTTGCTGTCACCGGTCTTCCGTGAAGAAATTGTCGGCATTGCTGAAGTACGTGATGTTTTCAGTTCGCCAAAACTTGGTCAAATAGCCGGTTGTATGGTGACTGAAGGTACTGTGTTCCGTAACAAGAATATTCGTGTACTGCGTGATAACGTTGTTATCTACGAAGGTGAGCTTGAGTCATTACGTCGTTTTAAAGATGTCGTGAGTGAAGTTCGTATGGGTATGGAATGTGGTATTGGTGTGAAAAACTATAATGATGTGAAAGTCGGCGACCAGATCGAAGTGTTCTCGATTGTCGAAGTTCCACGTACATTGTAACGGAGAAGTATGGCACGCGAATTTAGTCGTACTCAAAGAATCGCTGACCAGGTACAACGTGACCTGGCTCAGTTGATTCAGTTTGAAGTTAAAGACCCTCGTATGGGAATGGTGACACTCAGCCATGTCAAGGTCGCAAAAGATCTTGGCTATGCTGATGTTTATATCACCGTTTTTCCGATAGGTGAGCAGACTCAGGAGGAGGCTACTAAGTGTTCTCTTGAGGTTCTACGTAACGCGGCAGGTTTCCTCCGGCATGAGTTATCACACAAGATACAATTGCGTGTGATGCCTCAGTTGCGTTTTCACTTTGACACGAGCGTCGAAAGAGGCCGTCATCTGCACAGTCTGATCGAGAAAGCTTCCCGCGAATTGCGGGATAAAAGTGACTCAGAAGAGGATTAGGCAGTGAGCCGGCGACATAAAGGCCGTCCAGTGGACGGCATTTTTCTGCTTGATAAACCCCAGGGCGTTAGCTCGAACTATGTGCTGCAGGGTGTTAAACGTATTTATGGTGCTGCAAAAGCAGGCCATACCGGTGCGCTTGATCCGTTAGCCACGGGGATGTTGCCACTCACTTTCGGTGAGGCAACCAAGTTTTCCCAATTTCTTCTCAATGCCAACAAACGTTATCAAACCACGGCTAAGCTGGGTGTCAGAACTGACAGCAGTGATGCTGATGGGCAAGTTGTTGCTACCGCTGATGTGGGATCTCATGTTACCCAAGAACTGATTCAATCTCTGCTGGACGAGCATTTCACCGGCGAGATAGAACAGGTCCCTTCGATGTTTTCTGCCTTGAAGCATAATGGTCAGCCACTATACAAGTTGGCCAGACAAGGTATAACGGTAGAAGTAAAGCCGAGAAAAATCACAATATTCAGTATCACCATTATTGGCTTCAGAGGCGATGAGCTTGATCTGGATATAAGCTGCTCCAAAGGAACTTATATACGCTCAATTGTTGAAGATTTAGGCTTGTATCTGGGGTGTGGTGCGCATGTTAAGGCGCTGCGTCGACTTGATTCCGGACCTTATAAAGCAGAGAGCATGATTACTCTTGAGGAGTTGCAGGCAATGGCGGCTCCGGCAGTCCCTGATGAGCCATTGGAAAGCATACAAAAGAGACTGGATGCGTTATTATTAGTACCTTGGTCTGCTATTGAAGATACACCGGTCATTGAATTGGCATCTGATCAATGTGCTTTAGTGCGCAATGGTATAGTCATTGACCTCAATATGGCTGCTCAGCCTCTTGTAAGAATACAAGAAAAAGGTACCGGAGACTTTCTCGGTATTGGCGAAATTACTCCGGAAGGTCGATTAGTTTCCAGACGTTTAATGTCTACAAACAATCAATCTTCCTGATTAGGTCTGAAGGCATACCTGCCAACAGACCATGGCGATAAACTGATAATATGCTCGGTTTACCGCGTCCTTAAAATCCGGCAGCACAGGCTGTCTGCATATTAGAATGGAGTTTGACAGATGTTAACAGCTGAACAAAAAGCGCAGATCGTAACTGATTATGCACGTAGCGAAGGCGATACTGGTTCTTCAGAAGTACAGGTTGCTTTGCTAACTGCAAATATTGAAGCTCTTCAGGGACACTTCAAGGCGCATAAGCATGACCATCACTCACGTCGTGGTTTGATCCGTATGGTAAACCAGCGTCGTAAATTGCTGGATTACCTGAAACGTTGTGATGCAGATCGTTACCTGGCTGTGATCGCACGTTTAGGCCTGCGTCGCTAAGCTTAGGTACTAAAAGGGGCCATACAATGTATGGCCCTGATTTTATTTGGCCTGTTTCATAGAGAAAATTTTCAACCAGCCTGTACTCATTTGTACTCAGTTCTCGTATCGATAAAACCGAGCGCAAATGAGTACTGGCGTTTAAGATGGTGTGAAAATCTATTTCTCTCGGACAGGCATTTGTTTATTTAACGAGAGGTAATATTCGTGCAAGCGATTACAAAGACTTTTGAATTTGGTGGCCAGCAGGTTACTTTAGAAACAGGGCGCATTGCTCGTCAGGCGACTGGCGCGGTTATGGTTACTATTGGTGATATACAGGTTCTGTGTACTGTCGTAGGCGCTACTGAAGCACGCAGTGGGCAAGATTTCTTCCCACTGTCTGTTCATTACATCGAAAAAACTTACGCTGTCGGTAAAATCCCGGGTGGATTTTTCAAGCGTGAAGCACGTCCATCAGAAAAAGAAACACTAACATCGCGTTTGATTGACCGTCCTATTCGTCCGCTGTTCCCTAAGGGCTACATGAATGAAGTACAGGTTATCTGTACGGTCATGTCTGCAGATAAACTAAACGATCCTGACATTGCCGCAATGATCGGTACCTCTGCTGCATTGTCTATCTCAGGTATTCCTTTTGTAGGTCCGATTGGCGGCGCGCGCGTTGGTTTTACAGAAGAAACAGGTTATATCCTGAACCCGACCTATGAGCAGTTAGAATCTTCTGAATTAAACATGGTTGTTGCCGGTACGTCTGACGCTGTTCTGATGGTTGAATCAGAAGCAAAAGAACTGACTGAAGATGAGATGTTGGGTGCAGTATTGTTTGCTCACACTGAGATGCAGGTTGTTATCGGTGCGATCAATGAACTGAAAGCCGAAGCGGGCAAGCCTGCTTGGGTTTGGCAGCCAGCCGTGAAAAACGAAGCGCTGATTGGCCAGGTTAATACACTCGTTGGCCAGGGTATTGCTGATGCTTATCAGGTTGCTGATAAAATGCAGCGTCAGGATGCACTAGCTGATCTGCGTACTAAAGCAGTTGCCGAATTAGCTGGTTCTGAAGCAGGTCAGCCTTCTGAGAAAGAAGTGTCTGGTGTTGTTAGCTCTGTTGAGAAAACCATTGTTCGTCAGCGTATTGTTAATGGTGAGCCACGTATTGATGGCCGTGATACTAAAACGGTTCGTCCTATCAGTGTAGAAATTGATATTCTGAAAGGCGCTCATGGCTCTTCATTGTTCACCCGTGGTGAAACTCAGTCTATCGTGACATGTACTTTAGGTACATCACGCGATCAGCAGTTTATTGATGCACTGGAAGGCGAACGTAAAGACCCGTTCATGCTGCACTATAACTTCCCTCCTTATTCAGTAGGTGAAGCTGGCCGTATCGGTTCTACAGGCCGTCGTGAGATTGGTCATGGCCGTCTGGCGCGTCGTGGTGTTGCGGCAATGCTGCCATCGCAGGAAGATTTCCCATATACAATTCGTATCGTATCAGAAATTACTGAATCTAACGGTTCAAGTTCAATGGCGTCTGTTTGTGGTGCGTCACTGGCAATGATGGATGCAGGTGTTCCTTTGAAAGCTCCTGTTGCTGGTATTGCGATGGGTCTGGTTAAAGAAGGCGATAAATTCGCTATCCTGACTGATATTCTGGGTGATGAAGATCACCTCGGTGATATGGACTTTAAAGTAGCCGGTACTGAGCAAGGTATTACTGCCCTGCAAATGGATATCAAAATCACTGGTATCACTGAAGAGATTATGGAAACGGCCTTGGAGCAAGCGCTTCACGCACGTACTTATATCTTGAAAGAGATGGCGAAAGTGATTGGTTATTCTCGTCCGGAATTACCAGATAATGCTCCAGCGATGACTCAGTTGAAAATCAACCCTGAGAAAATTCGTGACGTTATCGGTAAAGGCGGCGCGACTATTCGTGCTCTGACCGAAGAAACTGGCGCGATGATCGATATCGAAGATGACGGTACGGTTCGTATCTATGCGGCTGATAAAGCAGCAGCAAAAGCGGCTACGGATAAAATCATCGAAATCACAGCTGAAGCTGAAGTAGGCAAAATCTACGAAGGTAAAGTTGTGCGTCTTGAAGAGTTCGGTGCATTTGTAAATATTCTGCCGGGTAAAGATGGTCTGGTACACATTTCCCAGATTGATAACAAGCGCGTTGAGAAAGTAACCGATTATGTGAAGATGGACGACATCATTAAAGTTAAAGTGTTGGAAGTAGACATGCGTGGTCGTATCAAGCTTTCTATGAAAGATTTGGTTCAGGATGAATCTGTAGAAGGCTAAGGCTTTCTGATTTATCAGAAAAACCCTCCTTGTGAGGGTTTTTTTATGTCTGTCATTACCTCTAATGAGTTATATCTGGGCTACTAACAAACATGTATAATAATTACATATTAAGGCTGTTGTTAACAGATATAGAGGTTTTGAAATGGCGATCCTGATGTTTGAGAAATACCCCGCGTCTCGGTGGGAAACGCTGCTGAGTAATGGCTTCAGGCCTCTGTTTTTATGCACAGGCGTTGCAGGTGTTGTCTTGATAACACTGTGGTTAGCGATACTAAAAGGTTATTGGCAGGCGGATTCAATAGCCGTTCCGTTAGCGCAATGGCATGCACACGAAATGTTGTTTGGCTTTGTAGGTTCTGCCATAGGAGGTTTTCTGTTGGCCGCGGTTTCAAAGTGGACCAATCGGCTTCCCGTCAGCGGTACGCCACTGGCGTTGTTGGTGTTGTGCTGGATTGCCGGCAGAGTTGTTATGCTTAGTTCGGCCGCATTGCCTTATGTGTTAGTCGCGTGTATTGATCTGCTATATGGTTTGCTGCTGATGAGTTTAATCGGCCGTGAAGTGGTCATGGGTGGCAATAAGCGCAACTATAAGATCGTTATCATGCTCGGACTTTTTACGCTGTTCAATTTGCTATTTCATGTGGGTATGAAATATGGAATCGAGTATAGCCAGATGGCGCTGAGGGGCGTTGTCATGCAAATTTGCTTGATGATTGCATTGATTGGCGGACGCATCACGCCGTCCTTTACGCGTAATTATTTAATACAAAAACATCCTGACTCGGATAAACCGTTACCGACATTATTTAATCGCATAGATGTGGCGGTTAGTGTGGTGTTGCTGTTAGCGGCGTTGAGCTGGATCATCACTCCCGTTAATCCTATTACCGGTGGCTTGTTGTGTCTGGCTGGAATCACGCAATGGATAAGAATAGGTCGGTGGCAGGGGGTGCGAATCCTCAGTGAGCCGCTATTGTGGATATTACATCTTAGTTTTTTATGGTTAGGTGGCGGGCTCTTCTTGCTTGGATTGTCTGCATTTGAGCTGATCAATGTCAGCGCCGGCTTGCATGCGATAGGCATTGGTGCGATGGCCGGTATGATTCTTGGTGTCGCCTCGCGTGCAGCATTAGGCCACACGCAACGCGCGTTGATTGCCGGGAAAATGATGATTATTGTTTTTGTGCTGATTAGCATCACGGCGGGGTTGCGTTCAGCTGCATCTCTGGTTGAAGGCGTGGGGTACAACCATTTTATTGTCAGCGCCGCTGTTGTATGGCTGGTAGCGTTAACGCTCTTTTGTATTCGCTACGTTCCTATTCTGATTTCAGCGGCCCCTAGTTGGAAAAATCCAGGCTAAGGGTTTAATACTTATTAGGTGCTGCTGAGGTGTTATTTCGGTTGCGATAGCCTTACCAGTTTAAAGTGGTCAGTTACCACCGGCGTATCACAGAGACTAAAGTAACGGCTGGCTTTACGCTCTAGCGGGATATGCAGGTTAGTCACAAATATAGCCACACCGTCTCTGTTCAAATGTTGCGCTGCACTGGCGAGAAAGCGATCGGTCAGATCATTTTCAACACCAAAACCGCTATGGAAGGGTGGGTTGCAGACTACCAGAGGGAAGCGAGGCGTAATCTTTTGAGCGCAGTTGTCCGCGCTGACTTCCCCGTCAATCTGATGATGATCCAGATTGGCCTGGCAGGCAGTAATAGCTGCCGCATTATTATCGGTTGCTGTTATTCTGGCGTTGAGTAGGCGGGCTGTATGGACGCTTAAATAGCCATACCCGCAGCCAATGTCCAGCACAGAGTTTATCGCTCCGTGATTCTTCACCAGTTCTTTTAGATGTTGAATAAGTAGCTCGCTGCCTCTGTCAATTTTATCCCAGCCAAAAATTCCTGGTTTACTCCAAAAACTGAAATGCTCATCTTGAGGAGACTGGCGAAGGTCACGATAAGCTTTATCATCCAGTAGTGACTCTGATATGCCCGTAAAGGTTATTTTACCTGCCCAGGTCTGCTTATCGGCCTTCCATGTTTGTGCCGGTTTTTTTGCCAGTGTAGCTGCGCGTTCAATAAAGCCTTTTATACCTTCCTGTTTAAGGCCTGTGAGGTATAGCGAACCACCGGCTACAAGCAATCGCTGCGCCTGATTAATGATGTAATGTGCCTGAGCTTTCTCTTTAGGAATGCGTAAAAAGATCGACTGAAAATGATGCTCAGGTATCGCTTCAAGCAGGTAATCATCAAAGCAGCAATCCCAGCCTTTGTGCTGCAGGTTTTCTGCAACATCAAGGCGGTTAGCGATAGCACAAATCAGAGGAACGGCTGTAGGTATGGTGTCGGCAGCAATATTCTCGTCGACGATCCAAAGCGCAGGAGCAGATGCCTGTTTAAATTCGTAATGCAGCAGATCAAAGGCTTTATCTGTACTCATTGTGCGCTGATGTTAATTTCTTCGTGGGTGAGTTCCCGATATTCTCCAGGGGCTAATGATTCATCCAGATCAATATGGCTAATGCGATCACGGTGTAACTTCGTGACCTTATTGCCAACGGATGCAAACATACGTTTGACCTGATGATAACGGCCTTCCATTAATGTCAGGTAGGCTTGATGTGAGCCGAGAATTTCAAGTGTAGCAGGCTTAGTCAGCTGTTTTTCATTGATCAATTGAACGCCTTGAGCAAACAGTTCTACTGTCGATGCTTCGATCGGATCTGCAGTTTCCACAAGATAACGTTTACCCTGCTTATGTTTCGGCGATGTCAGCCGGTGAGACCATTGACCATCATCGGTAATCAGCAGTAAGCCAGTCGTATCCAAATCAAGCCGGCCAGCGAGATGCAGGTCGGTAGGTCTGGGTTCGTCAATTAACAGGCCCATGACGGTGGCATTAGTAGGATCTTCGCTGGAGCACACGTACCCATAAGGCTTATTCATCATGAAATAACGCGGGCGTGGCGCATCAACGACCATTTCCTGAAAGGTAACGTTGTCGTCTTCACTAACCTGTAGAGACGAGTCGCGCGTGACCATCCCGTTAACAGTAGCAAGGTCTTTGTGTATAAGACGTTTAATATCTTTTCTGGAGAGGCCGGTAGACTGAGACAGGTACTTATCGAGACGCATGTTAGGCAACTTTATTGAGTGCAAAAACTTAGTATAACGTGCAGAGGCCTGCGTCAGAACCAAATTTATAAGTTCACCTGAAAAATCATTAAGGGGTGATGATTTGAATGCATCTGAATGCCGCCTTGCGTTAGAATGGAATGCTTAAAATGAGGGTGTATAAAAGTGAAGCTTTTTGTAAATAATCTGACCAACGTAGATTTTTCTTATTTGCACTCTTCCCGGGGGTTAATGGGGGAGTCCTGGCTGCTTCAGCTTGAACTGGATGGAGCGCTTAATGAGCAAGGGATGGTCTGTGACTTTGGCGTAGTGAAAAAGCTGACACGAGAGTGGATGGACAGCACGATTGATCATGCATTGTTAGTCCCCACTAAAATGAACGATATTAAAATTGAGCATGCACTGGGTCAGACCCGTGTTGATTGGCTCTACCCTAACGGTAAGTCCTTCCATTGCCAGTCACCCAGTAAAGCCATTGTCGCTGTTGATGTGGAAGAAATTACTCCAGAGGCGATGGCTGAATGGTGTCGGGCTCAATTGATAGCGTTATTCCCCCAGGAAGTCAGAGGGCTGAATTTACGCTTTGTTCCTGAAGTTATTGATGGTGCTTTTTATCATTATAGCCACGGTCTGCAGCAGCATGACGGTAACTGCCAGCGTATTGCACATGGGCATCGTTCACGCATTGAGATTTTTCTGAATAATGAGCGAAATCACAAACTCGAACAAGAGTGGGCGGCGCGCTGGCATGATATTTATATTGGTACCTCTGCACATCGTAAAGAGAGTGCTGAAGGAATGAATACTTATGAGTATCGGGCTCCGCAAGGAGAGTTCTCGCTGACTCTGCCTACCGAGTATTGCTCCGATATAGATACAGAAAGTACGGTTGAGCAGATAGCCCGTCATCTGGCTGCACGTATAAAGCAGATAAGACCGTTGGATGACGTCATGGTGCGTGCTTATGAAGGCGTGGGTAAAGGCGCTGTATCACAGGTATAAATAGCCAATAAAAAACGCTTACATCACACTGCTTTTGAAGCGCTGAATGTTAAACAAAAAAAACCGCAGACAAGCTGCGGTTTTTTTATGCGCGAAGGCTAATAATTAATCGCGTTCAATCGCCAGAGCCGTACCCATACCACCACCAATGCACAGTGTTGCCAGGCCTTTTTTCGCATCGCGTTTGATCATTTCATGAATCAGCGATACAAAAATGCGGCAACCGGATGCGCCGATTGGATGACCCATAGCGATGGCACCACCGTTGACGTTAACGATTTTGCTGTTCCAGCCGAGGTCTTTGTTGACCGACATCGCTTGAGCAGCAAAAGCTTCATTAGCTTCGACCAGTTCCAGATCGTCGACTGTCCAGCCTGCTTTTTTCAATGCTTTCTGTGTAGCGCAGATTGGACCCGTACCCATAATGGCAGGGTCAACACCGGCAGACGCGTAAGCTTTGATGCGGGCTAGCACGGGCAAGCCTAACTCAGCGGCTTTCTCTGCTGAACACAAGATTACAGCGGCAGCACCATCGTTAAGAGTCGAGCTGTTACCTGCGGTAACGGTGCCGTCTTTTTTAAAGGCAGGACGCAATTTTGCTAATGCTTCAGGGGTGCAGCCAAAGCGTGGTTGTTCATCCGTATCAAATACAACCGGATCGCCTTTGCGCTGCGGGATTACGACAGGAATGATTTCATCTTTGAAGCGCCCAGACGTGACTGCTACTTCTGCTTTGTTCTGAGAAGCACTGGCAAAAGCATCTTGTTCTTCACGCGTAAAACCGTATTTTTCAACAATGTTTTCGGTAGTAATACCCATGTGGTAATTGTTGAACGCATCCCACAGGCCGTCAGTGATCATGGTGTCGACCATTTTCCAGTCACCCATGCGTACGCCATTACGTGAATTTGGCAGGACGTGAGGCGATTGGCTCATGTTTTCCTGTCCACCCGCAATGATCATATCAGCATCGCCACAACGTATCGCTTGAGCAGCCAGTTGAATCGCTTTCAGGCCAGAGCCGCATACTTTATTGAGCGTAAAGGCTGATGCCTCTTGTGGAATGCCTGCATTAATGAGCGCTTGGCGTGCAGGGTTTTGGCCACAGCCAGCGGCTAACACTTGTCCAAGGATCACTTCATCAATCTGTGCCGGATCAATTTTAGTCTGTTCTAGCAATCCTTTAAGTACGGTAGCGCCTAAATCGGATGCTTTTACGCCTGCTAAAGAACCATTAAATGTGCCAACTGCAGTACGGCCGGCAGCGACAATAACGACTTCACGCATGATTGAGCCTCTTGTTAATAAACTCTATTCGGTCCTTTATATAATAAAGGATCCGAATCTTGCAGATGCCAGAAAGCATGGCTATGCAGGAGTTATGCTTAGTGGTTTATTTTTCTATTTTACCGCAACGCGGAAAGCATTCAGTTTGAGCAACTAGACTTGCTATTGCAAGCACCTGAACTAATAAATATAGAAAAGGTGCCTGCACAAAAAGTAGTAAGGGAGATTGTTTATAGGAGGGGTTTTAGGTTGATTACTTGATTATCGATTAACCGGGCGGCACCCATATAAGCGGCGGCGAGGATAGCGAGTTGCTTATCAGAGCCGTTCGCTGGTAAAAGGTCGTCCTGTCGGACAATGACAAAGTAATCACGTTTGAAGCCCGCGCTTTCCAATTGTAGTTGTGCTGATTCACACAACTCATCGAAGTTAGTCTTACCTTGTTCAATGGCTTTTAAAGTATCCTTTAAAGTGGCATTGAGAGCGGTGGCCGCGTCCAGCTCTTGTGGTGTCAGATAACCATTGCGAGAGCTTAAGGCCAAACCATGTTCATTGCGGACGATGGCAGAGCCTTGGATCTCAATCGGCAGACTCAGATCGCTCGCCATTTTGCGGATAACAAACAGTTGCTGAAAATCTTTCTCTCCAAAAATGGCGACATCGGGTTGTACCATACAAAATAGTTTGCATACGATGGTAGCAACGCCTTGAAAATGTCCTGGACGGCTGGCTCCGCAATACAGATCAGACACTTCAGGCACTTCAACCATAGTTTGTTTTTCGCGGCCGTTGGGGTAGACCTCGGACTCGGTCGGAGCGAATAGATAGTGGCAACCGGCAGCCGTGAGTTTTTCCTGATCCATCTGAAGTGTGCGAGGATACTTGCTGAGATCTTCGTTGGCACTGAATTGCAGCGGATTAACGAAAATGGTGGCAACAATAATATCTGTATTCGCTTTCGCCTGATGCACCAGTGCAATATGGCCATCATGCAGATTGCCCATTGTTGGAACCAGACCTATTTTTTTTCCACGTGCGCGTTCCCCCGTCAGTGCTTGACGGAGTTCGCTTAGAGTATGAATAGTTTTCATAAATTATTCGAAACTGTGCTCTGGTCCCGGGAAACTACCTTGCTTCACCGCGATGACATAATTTTGGAGAGCGGAATGAATATCCGTCGCTTCTTCCATGAAATTTTTAACAAATTTAGGACGCCGTCCCGGTGTTATGCCTAGCATGTCGTGCAGTACCAATACCTGAGCATCAGTTTCAACGCCTGCGCCAATGCCGATAACCGGGATATCAACGGCCTGAGTGATCTCCGCTGCGAGTAGTGAAGGTACGCATTCCAGTAACAACATGCTGGCACCTGCCTGCTCAAGACGTACAGCATCTTCAATCATCTGCTTCGCACTATCGCGATCACGGCCTTGTACTTTGTAGCCACCTAAAGTATTAACTGCTTGAGGTGTTAGCCCCATATGTACGCAGCAGGGAATACCGCGTTCGAATAGTAATGAGACGCTCTCGGCCAACCAGGCATTGCCTTCAATTTTCACAATATGAGCACCTGCCTGCATAAGCAGAGCGGCATTCTCCATGGTTTTTTCAGGTGTGGCATAACTCATAAAGGGCATGTCAGCCATAATCATGGCGCCCATATTACCCTTTGCCACACTGGCGGTGTGATAGGTCATATCATTCATGGTGACAGGCAGAGTGCTGTTCTGTCCCTGTAGAACCATTCCAAGAGAATCACCTACCAGAATCACTTCTACCCCGGCTTCGCTAACCACGTGAGCAAAGCAAGCATCATAGGCTGTTAGGACAGTGAACTTCTCACCTGCCTTCTTGCAGGCGGATAATGTATGTAATGTGACTTTGTTCATAGGCAACTCGATGTATTAATTGGGATGCTCTGTTTTCGAGCGTGATTATACAGAGATCTTTTCCAGTGTGCCCAGCGGGCATGCGACTAATAGATCATTTATTGATCGGCCATCGGGAAAAATTAAGCCGGGGGATATCTCCGACAACGGCCAGAGTACGAAATTCCGTTCTCCGGCAAAAGGGTGGGGGACGGCCAGTCGATCTGAATTAATGATCAGATCGCCAAACATAATAATATCCAGATCCAGTGTTCGAGGGCCCCAGTGTGTATGTCGCACACGGCGATGCTGCTGTTCGAGTATTTGAAGTTGATCCAGAAGAGCTTCCGGAGTAAGCGCTGTGTCGAGTAATGCTACGGCATTAACATAATCAGGCTGTCCTGCGGGGCCGACGGGATCTGAGCGATATAGGCTGGAAGACGAAAGCAGAGTGCAGCCTGGTATCTGCTTAAGCTCTTCTAATGCTGTAGTGACTTGCTGGCGAGGGCTTTCCAGGTTGCTCCCCAGGCCAATGTAGCAATGCTTAGGCGTTACGCGGATCATTACTTGCTCTTCTGCGACGACGAGGCTTACGTGCAGGTTTACTTTCTGATGTAAGCTCAGCGACCATGGCTTCCCTTTCCTCCGCGGACGCAGACTGATATTGCGTCCACCATTGACCTAAGTTGTCTAACGATTCGCCACTTTGTTCTCTTAAAAGCAACAGGTCATAGGCGGCTCTGAAGCGGGGGTGTTCTAAAAGTAGCTCTGCGCGATGGCCAAAACGCTTGGGAAGACGCAGTTGTAGCTCCCAGATTTCCCTTATAGGCGTAGAGAAACGTCGGGGAATGGCGGTTCGCTTAACTTGCTGAGCGATAATGTCGTTGGCCGCGCTATTCAATGCTACCAATTGCGGCATTTTAGGGTTTTGCTTTAGTAGTTCTTTCATACGTGTTTGTAGCGGGTGCCAGAGCATTGTGGCAAACAGAAACGCCGGAGTGACACTTTTACGTTGACTGAGACGGCGATCAGTATTCTTAAGCCCTTGAAGTATCAATGTTTCCATTAAAGGGTGTTCAGACTGAGCCTTGAGAGCCTTTCCGACAGAGGGTAGTAGTTGCTCAAGCAGATGATATTCTTTCAGCAGATGATACGCCGTAACGGCATGGCCTGATTGTAATAGCTTTAGTGTTTCGTCAAAAAGGCGGGCGGGGGCTATCCCTTGTAATAGATGAGCCTGTTTTTTAATCGGAGCGGCTGTCTGCGCTTCAATCGTAAAATCAAGTTTTGCTGCAAAACGAATAGCACGCAGCATGCGAACAGGATCTTCGATATAGCGGCTATCGGGGTTGCCGATCATGCGTATGATTTTGCTCTGTATATCTTGATAGCCGTGAGTGAAATCGTAAATGCTGTGGTCTTTAACGCAGTAATACATGGCGTTAACAGTGAAGTCGCGGCGTAATGCATCTTCTTCGATGGTGCCATAAACATTGTCACGCAGAATGAGTCCGGACTCAGACTGCTTACCCTTAACATCGTCTTCATTCTTGATCGAGTCATGTCCTGCCCGAAAGGTGGCGACTTCAATGAGTTCGCGACCAAAACGAACATGCAGAAGTTTGAAGCGACGTCCGATGAGTCGTGAACGTTGAAATAACTCATGCGCTTCTTCAGGATGTGCATTGGTTGCAATATCAAAGTCTTTGGGGCGTTTATTGATCAGAATGTCTCTGATACAGCCGCCGACAAAATAGCCTTCATAGCCTGCGTCAATGAGTCGGTAAACAACTTTGGCGGCATTGTCGTCCAGATGCTTTCGCGGAATCTGATGAACCTGTTCCGGGATGATCTGTGGGCTATTATCCTGCTCTGCTGGGATTTCACTAGGTACGTGAAGTTCTTCTTGCGCAGAAGTAGGGGCTGATTTGCTACGGAAGAGTCCGGTAACTTTTTGAATTAAACGGCTAGGCATGAGTTTTAAATTTTGCTCGTAAAGTATTATGTGACACATCATAACATTGTTATGGGGACACATTAAGCAATGAGGGAATAAACACGAGAAAGAGGAGATGGATAGCTGACCGCAAGCTGAGAGTAACCGTCGCTTGTTGTTGTTTTTAGAGCGCTGTAGTTGCGTTACCACAATCCAGCGATCAGCTTTTAAACCCCATTTTTATTATTATTCGAGGTGGATGGCTTTATCGACACTTAACCTGTATTTATTTTTATTAATGGTTGGCGTTTCTAAGCTTATTTTTGTTGTTTGAACACAATAGATAAAGCATTAGCTGTGCCACTTTTTATAACTTGTTGTTTTTATGCGATAATTAAATTTTATCATAGGAGAATGCGATTTTTTTGTAACGTGGGTAACAATAAAAGTGTTTCTTTAGGTAACGCTGTTACTCTAAAACGTTACCCGAAGTGTTACCTCTGGGCAGTGCTTTAGAGTAACAATATTTATTTTTATCCTTTGGGTCTTCGCGGAATGCCGAGTTTTTGCCGGCGTTCCCATAAGCATTTCCGGCTAACGCCTAGTTTTTTTGCAAGGTCGGTTTCGCTCATGTCGCTCTGATGTTCCATAACAAAGCGCTGAAAGTAATCGTCCATCGATAAGCCAGCCTGAGGCTGCCTTCTCATGGGTTGGCTGCTAGGTGTTTCATGCGCTGCGCTGCGGCCGATATAATCTGATTCCAGTTGTTGCAAGCTGGGACGGGTGTCTATGTCAAGCCCCAGTAAATCTGGGGTTATCAGATGGTTGTCGGCAAGTATTACCGCGCGTTCTATGGCGTTTTCTAATTCACGGACATTGCCTGGCCAGCTATATCGCAGCATTGTTTGACGGGCGCTCTCGCTAAAAATGGCCGCCGGACAGTGCATACGTTCACAAGCGCTAACCAGAAAGCGCTCAGCCAGCTCAATGATATCCTCCCCGCGCTCACACAGCGGTGGCATAGTGAGCTCCATAACGTAGAGCCTGTAGTATAAGTCTCCCCGAAACAGGCCGGTGCGTGTCAGCTCTTTCAGGTTGCGATGTGTCGCTGCTATCAGGCGAACATTGACCTTGATTGAGTGTACGGAACCTACTTTTCGGATCTCTCCTTCTTGAAGAAAACGCAGTAACCGTGCTTGTGCTTCCATCGGCAGTTCGCCAATCTCATCGAGGAAAAGAGTGCCGCCATCGGCGGCTTCTATCAGTCCGCAACGGCTGGTACTTGCGCCAGTGAAGGAGCCTTTTTCGTGGCCAAACAGTTCAGATTCTATCAGAGCTTCCGGTATCGCAGCGCAATTGACGGAGATCATCGGTGATTGCGCTCGAGAGCTCTGTTCGTGAAGTGCACGGGCGACCAGCTCTTTGCCTGTTCCTGACTCACCCAGTACTAATACTGTGGCATCTGTGCGAGCCACTTTCGTAATACGGGTAAACAGGGATAGCATCGCTTCACAGGAACCGATAATTTTAGTGTGCTGAATCTGGGGTTCGATAACGATATCGTGATGATCTGCCTTTTGTT
Organism: Neptunomonas antarctica; assembly: GCF_001305295.1. Classification (GTDB taxonomy): domain Bacteria; phylum Pseudomonadota; class Gammaproteobacteria; order Pseudomonadales; family Balneatricaceae; genus Neptunomonas; species Neptunomonas antarctica. The sequence continues at coordinate 23,421 of NZ_LJSI01000030.1, read as the reverse complement.
GGCTCAGTATGGCTTTGATCGTGTCCAGCATATCATTGTGATTAAAGGGTTTTGCAATATAGTCGACAGCGCCCATTTTCATCGCATCGACAGCGGATTGCATACTGGCGTAACTCGTCATTATTAATACGGGAACAGCCCCGGCAAGCTTGATAAGCTCAGTTCCCGGTGCACCAGGCAGGCGAAGGTCGCTAATGATGAGGTTGAAATCAGTTAGATTGAATTGTGACGTTGCTTCATCAACCGATGCGGCATCATCAATGACATAATCATTTTTTTCCAATAAACGCCGTAACGCGGCACGGATGATTGATTCATCCTCTACGATCAGAATGCGGCTCATTGCTCTTTACCTATTCTCCAATGCGAGGCCGTTATGAAAAGTCGTTTTTCACTTCAGGTCTGGAGCCCGGTAGGGTGATAATCACCTGAGTGCCTTTATTCTGCTTGTTATTGGCGGGGCTAATTATTTCAATACTACCATAATGTTCAGTCAGGATGTTGTAAACCAAAGAGAGCCCGAGTCCTGTACCTTTTCCCGGTTCTTTGGTGGTAAAAAAGGGCTCGAACAATTTGTCCTGAATGGCCTTGTCGATACCTGTGCCTTCGTCGGTAATGGATAAGAATACCCGTTGCTCTGCTTGTTCACAGCTGATAACAATAGCGCCTTCTGGCAGTGATGCATCGCAGGCGTTGTTAAGAATGTTAACGAATACTTGTAAGAGTAACTGAGGATCGCCTTCTACCCGCACGTCACTATTGAGCTCGCAGATAAACTGCTGCTGCCTGGCATGAATATCAAGTGATACCAGCTGGATAGCTTCTTCAATGCACTGCTTGAGGTTGATGCTCTCACATTGAATATCAGTGATCGTTTGTCCTGTATGCGCAAAGCGTACCAGTGACTGCACAATTCGATTAATCCGACGTGTCTGCTCCATGATCTGATCGCCTGCCTGGAGCACTTCAGGCTGATCAGTTTCAAGAGAAAGGTTTTGTGCCAGGCATGCGATACCCGTAATAGGGTTACCTATTTCATGGGCAACACCGGCGGCGAATCGGCCTATTGAGGCGAGGCGTTCACTATGTCGCAATTTGTCAGTTAAAAGGTGATGTTCTGTTTCGTCCTCAACCAAAATAATAATTGAGCTATCAGGATTCTCTGAAAGTTGGCTTTTATGTAAGGTAAGCCAATAGTTATCACCGTTAATAATCACCTGTGTATCAGTGAGGTGATTATCATCCTGATTAATAAAATCGGGTAACAGAGTACACCAGGGCTCCGGTAAATCAGATAAAGAAAGATCGGCTACATCATAAGAATTAAGTCCTGTCAGCTTGGCAATTTCATGATTCCAGAAGAGAATATGCTGCGAAGGAGTGACAGTGCATGCACCCAGAGGAAGCTTTTCCAGTGTTCTTCTGTGAAAGCGGCGTAGCTCATCCAGCTCTGCTGCAAGACCGCTTAGTTTTGCCTGATAGGTTTCCAGATGGGTTTCAAGAAGATGAATGTCGCGCGCCTTAAATGATCGGTCAACAGGTTGCTTAGCCAGTGATTCCAGTATAGTAGCTGCTTCTATGGGGCCGATGAGAGCAGAAAGATTTTGCTCTAATGCATTACGTAAGCGCAGTAGGTCTAACGGTCTTATCTGATCTATATCCAAGCCCAGCTGAGTAATCGCGTGCTGGAACTCTCTACGTGCGGCGGTTTCGCCCAGCTTAGGCGTTAACAAGCGGATAATGTCAGCGGTTTCGAAAGAAGGCCGTTGAATATCCGAGGGTGAGTCCATCGTATTAATCAGACATGCCTCGCCGGCCCGGGTTTCTTCCGGGTACGTGCGTGTCAGGCGCGAAATAAGAATGAAAGCACCGATATTCAGCAGAAGAGAGATAATAGCGGAGGATTGCCAGTTAAGACTATCAATGTTGGTATCGCTGAGAAGTACTCCTTGTTGCAGCATGACGGGATAAAAAGTGGTAATGATCCAGCTGGACATGCCGAGAATCAGGCCGGCAATAAAGCCAATTCGATTTGCCCCCAGCCAAAACAGTGTGGCGATAATGCCAGGTAAAAACTGTAAAAAAGCAACGAAAGCACTTAAACCCAGCAAATGGATCTGCTGATGAGCGCCAAATGTCATATAAAAAATATAACTACACAAAACAACCAACGAGATGAGTATGCGTCGCAGCCACAGCAGCCACGCATAAAATTTTACATTTTCAGGTGTTTTAATCAGAGGTAAAATCAGATGGTTTTGTAGCATGGACGCCAGCGATATGGAGGCTACGATAATAATGCCACTGGCCGCTGTGAGGCCGCCAATAAATACCGTGATAATTAGCCACTCGGAATGCAATAACTGGCTTAAGTACAGCAGTAAAAAGGAGGACTCCTTATGGATCTCCAGTTTATAGCCTGCCAGTACGATAACGGGAACACAAACCGCCAGCAATAATAAATAAAGGGGCATACCCCATGACGCTTTGTACAGACTTTCTGTTGAACGGTTTTCGGTAAAAGCCAGATGAAACATATGTGGCATTACCAGAGTAGCCGCGAAAAAAGCCAGCAGTAACGTGTGCCAGCTGTCATCGTTATTATCACCCGTCAGCGATGCGAGGATTTGAGGATTGGTATTCAACCATTGTAATGTTTCTGTCGGACCTCCCAGCACTGAAAAAAGCACATACACGGAGATGCTGATCAGTGCGATTAGCTTAATTAAGGCGCTGGTGGCCATTGCCATCACTAAACCGCGGTTACGTGCTCGCATTGAAGGGTGACGCGTACCAAAAAGAATGGCAAATAGCGCAATTAAGATACAGAAGGCTGCTGCAATTTGTGACGAAGCAAAGTCATCGTTCAGTATATGTAAGGAGTCTGTGACCGCTTGAATTTGAATAGATAGCAGAGGCAGTGTGGCAAGTAATAAGAGTAATGTCGTGATAGTACCTACCAGCCCACTACGAAATCTAAAGGCGAACAGGTCAGCGAGAGAGCTTAGTTTGTAACGGTTAGTTATGTTGAATATGGGTATGAGTAGCGTAGGCGCCATAATAAAGGCGGCGCTTGCACCAAGATAGGAGGATAAAAATAAGAATCCCGAGTTCTCCAGCATCTCGAAGGCACCGTAAAAAGTCCAGGCGCTGGCATAGGTGCCTAATGAGAGCATGTGAGTAATAGGGTGTTGTGAAATTCGGCGTGGAATGATTTCTCGCTCGGTGGCATAGGCAATGCCAAATAAAAACAGCAGATACGCAGTAACGATCAGGAAAAGTTCGGTAACTGAAAAATTCATAATGTTACTTTTGCCAACGGGGTGATGTGCTGCTTATGCATAGTGTGTTCGAGCTCCCTTCATATGCTGGCAAGGCGTCAGGTTTCTGATGAATAGCCTAGTACAGTATTGTCAGGGTCAGAATATCCGTGGATAGCCGTTTTCTCAATGTTGTTTTTTAACATAATAGGAGGATGTTGGCCCCGAAGGTTCGTTGGCAGCTAGAAAGACGAGACGTATTATTTAAGCGAGAGTAATATTGCATGGACGAGAGAAGGGATATGACGCGTTCGCAAAATCATTGTGAAAGCATCAATTAGGCCGCTAATGAAGCCGTTAAGTTTATAAATTCAGGTAAAGGAAAACTCCATTTACCTGAACTTATAAAATTCAAGAGCCGATCTGTTTTTCTTTTATTTCAGCCAGTGTTTTGCAATCGATACACATGGTAGCCGTTGGACGGGCTTCCAGACGACGAATGCCGATATCGATACCGCAAGTGCTACAATAACCATACTCATCGTCTTCGATGCGTTCCATTGCTTCACGGATCTTTTTGATCAGTTTACGCTCACGGTCACGGGTGCGAAGTTCAAGGCTGAACTCTTCTTCCTGACTGGCTCTGTCGCTGGGATCCGCAAAATTAGATGCTTCTTCCTTCAAATGGTTGATAGTAGTATCTACCTCCTCCATTAGCTCCTGTTGCCAGGCCAGAAGGATGTGACGAAAATGCTCTTTTTGAGCATCATTCATGTATTCCTCACCCTTTGCTTTCTCGTAAGGTACAAAGTGTGTGAACTGTGTATCGCTAGTGTTTGGCATGTGGCGCCTCACTTCTCCGAAATGACCGGGTTTACAATAAACCCGTGACCCAAAACAGTTAATTCCATTACTTCCTGAGATCAGAAGGTTGCAGAAATTACCAGAACACTTCTCAATAGGCTAGTCCTGATTCTGAAAAAGAGCAGATTAAAACTATTCAATAGATATATAAGGACAATAAGAGTGTTTTAGGAAATATTCGATTCAACTTATGTATAATATCCAGGTTAAATTATGCAGGATGCCGGTATGGAAAATCAGTGGACAGGTCGGGCACGCGATATTGAATCGTTTAAAGTGATGGATCTTTTGAAGCGCGCAAAAGCGCTGGATGCTCTCGGTCATGATGTGGTGCATATGGAAGCAGGAGAACCTGATTTCAGTACGGCGCCTTTGATCAGAGAAGCCGCACATCGTGCTATTGACCAAGGGCTCACTCAATACACTCCCTCTGCGGGCATTCCAGAGCTACGTTTGGCTATCTCCGGGTTTTATCGTACGCGTTATGGTTTGGATGTTGCGCCTGAGCGCATTGTTGTTACGTCGGGTGCTTCGGGCGCATTGTTGATGGTTTTTGGGCTGTTGGCAGATCCGGGCACTACGTTTATGATGAGTGACCCCGGCTATCCCTGTAATCGACAATTTTTAAGGATGCTGGAAGCGCGAGGGCAGTTGGTTGCTGTCTCTGCTGAACAGAATTTCCAGCTAACGCCTGAGCTGATACGCCAGGAATGGAAGCCCAACACCGCAGGTGTCTTGCTGGCATCTCCTGCTAACCCAACAGGGTCAGTATTACATAAGACGGAGCTGGCGGCTGTTGCAGAAGCAGTAAGAGAAAAGCAGGGCGCCTTGGTGGTCGATGAGCTGTACCACGGGCTTACTTACGGCTTTGATGCGCCTTCGGTGTTGGAAGTCGATCCAGAGGCGTTTGTAATCAATAGTTTTTCAAAATACTTCGGTATGACGGGGTGGCGACTGGGTTGGATTGTTGCGCCTGAGGTCGCCGTGCCGCAAATCGAGAAGCTGGCGCAAAATTTATATATCTGCCCCCCGGCGGTTTCCCAGTACGCTGCTCTGGCGGCGTTTGAACCCGAGACACTGGCGCTTCTAGAAGACAGACGGCATCAGTTTGAGTTGCGGCGGAACCTGCTGGTGGATGGGTTAAGGAAGTTGGGCTTTAAAATTCCTCTTATGCCGGAAGGCGCTTTTTATGTGTATGCCGATGCATCACACCTTACCGATGATACGTTCAAATACTGTTGGGACTTACTGGAGCAACAGCATGTTGCAGTAACACCGGGGCTGGACTTTGGGACTTATAGGTCTAACCAGTTCATACGTTTTTCATATACAACAGGTGTAGACCGTATTGAGCTGGCGCTGAGCCGGCTGGCAGATAAAATTAACGGCTGATATGTTATTAGGCTTAGATGATTATATTTTTATGATCAGATAGCCGCCGCAAGAGAGGATAGGTTAATCCAGACTTCACCTTGCTCTACTTTACAGGGAATCTTAGTGAGCATCTCTCCCGGGCAAGGACCGGCAATACATTCGCCATCTTCTATCCTGAACAGTGCGCCATGGGTAGCGCACTGAATAAAATTTTTGTCCAGATCGAGAAATTGATCCGGTTGCCACTCTAAGGGGACGCCTCGGTGGGGGCACTGATTCAGGTAAACATAAATGTGGCCGCACTTATTGACGGCGACTAATGAGACGTCGGCCAGCTGAAAGCCTTTAGAGACATCTTCGGCTAAGGTGTCGAGTGTACAAAGTAGGTGCATGTAGGGCCTCTATCATCAGGAAAAGTGAATCAGATGTGTGTCATGATGAAGAGCACTCAACCATCACCTTGTATAAGTGATTATAATTCGTGCTTATGATACTGCCTGATGCAGCGGGAATAAAGCGTGCGCATTGATCACTACTCCATACGTTTTTTACTCTTGCTGCTGGGCTCTGCGTGCGTGCATGCCTTTTTTATATGGTCTGATCAGGGAGTAGAAGAGCATGGGCTATTACAAAAATTCTCACCTCAATCCCCGATTTTCTCCCAACACGCCATTACATTGAATACCATGAAGTATTCGTCGCGAAAAGTTGACGCAGTGCCTCTTAAAGATAAAACTGTCGTCGCGAAAAGTTGACGCAGTGCAACCGCAACCGCAACCGCAACCGCAACCGCAACCGCAACCGCAACCGGCGATATCGAATGAGATTACTCCAGATTCAGCGTTGGACTCCCCACCTCAAGGCATGCAAGCAGCTGTCGATGATGCGTTAGTGGAGAGTGTGGAGGGTGATGCAGGTGGTGTTAATAAATCAATATTACAAATTGATTATAACGAACTACGGTATAGCGAGTCGCCCGCGCCTCCGGACTATCCGAGGATGGCACAGCGAAGAAGGTTGCAGGGTACTGTGCTGTTAATGTTGATCATTAATACACGCGGGGCGGTGGACCGGGTGTCGATAGATCATAGTTCCGGCTATTCCATGCTTGATAAAGCCGCGACAAAAGCCGCATTGGGGTGGCGTTTTATGCCAGCAAAAAAAGCGGGAAGACGTATTGTCGCCCGCGCGTTAATTCCTGTGCGCTTTTCACTACAAGGTAATCACTAATGTCGCGTGCAAGGTTGAAGGCGGGCGTGTGGCTGGCCGTGCTTACACTGCTGCCGTTCTTTATGTTGCTGTCACTGTTAAAAGGCAGTGCGGCGTTGTCTGTGACGGATCTTTGGCAAGGCAGCGATTTGTCGCGTCGTATTCTTTATGAACTGCGTTTGCCCAGAATATTACTGGTGATGCTATCGGGTGGATTGCTGGCGATTACCGGCGCGGTAGTTCAGGCTCTTTTTCGAAACCCGTTGGCTGATCCCGGCTTGATTGGCGTGTCGGGCGGCGCTGCGTTAGCCGCTGTGGCGTGGCAAGTAACGGTATCGGCTACGATTGGCGCAGGTGTTGTCGCCTCATTTGGGATGCCACTGGCTGCTTTTGTGGGTGGGATGCTGGTCACTTTTATGGTGATCCGTATTGCCCGTAGTGCTTCAGGAATATCGTCACTGACCCTGCTGTTAACCGGGATTGCTATTAATGCGATTGCCGCCGCCGGTATTGCCGGGTTGAAATATTTATCAGACAGTATGACGCTCAGGCAAGTGACATTTTGGTTGATGGGTAATGTACAGGGGGCATCATGGTGGTCAGTGCTGACGTTGTTGCTGATTAGCATGGTGTTTGTACCCGTATTGATTCGTTATGCCGCGCAGTTGAATTTATTATTGCTTGGCGAGCAGCAGGCCTATCTTTTGGGTGTCGATGTGAAAGCAATCCAGCAGCGGCTGGTACTTATCACTGCCTTAATGGTCGGCGCTGTTGTGTCGATGGTGGGGCTGATAGGTTTTGTCGGGCTGGTGGTGCCGCATATAGTGCGTTTAATCAACGGGCCTGATAATCGTTTCCTATTACCCATCTCGTTTTTACTGGGTGCATTGTTGTTGCTGGTGGCTGATTTGGTCGCACGTGTCGTCGCGTCGCCGGCTGAACTCCCTATCGGGTTAATCACTGCATTAATCGGTGGCCCTGTCTTTCTTGTTATGATTGCTTATCGACAACGGGAGCGAGGCTAATGCTGAGTGCTGAGTCCTTGTCTGTGATTCGTCATGGACGCGCCTTGCTCGACAACGCCTCTATGGAGGTAAAGCCAGGGAGTTTGCATGTTATATTGGGGCCTAATGGCGCGGGGAAAACTACATTACTGAAAACCCTGGCAGGTTTAATTGCAGCGGATATTGGTCGGGTTGCATTAGAGGGAAAAAATATTGAGGAGTACAGCGTAAGTGAACGTTCACTTACGCTGGCAGTTTTGCTACAGGAGCAACTGCTTGATTTCCCATTTCACGTCCGAGAGGTTGTTTCGATGGGTGCCTATCCTATTGGTGCTGTTTTTTCGCAGCAAAATTATCTGGCAGATAAGGCTATGACGGCGCTGGATATACAGCACTTAGCTGATCGGGATTACACGACTTTATCGGGAGGCGAAAAGCAGCGCACACATTTAGCGCGTCTGTTAGTTCAGATCTCTGCAAAGACCGCTTATGTGTTACTGGATGAGCCGTTAAAAGCGATCGATCTAAAGCATCAGGTGGCGGTGATGCAGCAGATTCGGACCATCACTAATCAAGGCAAAGCAGTATTGTTAATTGTGCATGATCTGTCACTGGCGGCGCAGTTCGCCGATACCATTACCCTGATGGACAGCGGCCGCATCGTAATGACGGGGACCCCGGCTCAGGTCATGCAACCCGACATTCTGTCAGAGCTTTTTCAAACGCCTATCGGCTTCACCGAAGTGCTCGGACAACCGCTGTTTTTTACACGATCTACGATTTAAGGCGTGATTCTTTAACATTTAAGAGTTTAAGGCTCGACCAGTCCCTGAACGATTAACTGGCTGACCAGTACATTGATGGCATCATCGTTATCAGTATCCATTAGTAAGGTGTGCGTTAATTCTGACTCGGTGAGCTTCTGTTGGTGCTTTAGCTGATCCTGCATAACACCGATGTCTGCATCTGAAGCATCTCCTCCCTCATAGCTACGGCGTGCCAACCGTGCTTCGATTAGCTTCATATCGCAATAGCAGCTGATAATACGCATCGGGATATCAAGTGAACTGGCGAGGTCGATGTAACTCTGTCGGGTTCGCTGTCTGATAAAAGTAGCATCGACAATCACGGAATAACCGCTTTTTAGTAGTGCTTTCGATAAATTCAGAAGGTGCTGAAAAGTACGTGCGTTCATCTCTTGGCCGTAAAGTTCCAGACGTTCGCCTCTTCGGCATAGTTCTTTGTAGAGGCGTTTACGCTCGACATCGGAACGTATCTGGATGCAATTCAGGCGTTCAAGTAGCTGACCGCATAGGTAGCTTTTACCGCTGCCGGAAACGCCGTGCATGATAAATAAAGAGGGCTTGTTTTGACGAGTATATGTGTTTGTTAGTTGCAGATAGCGACGAAACGACGTTAAATCAGGATTTTCACCGAGCATTGAAACTTTAGCTCGCACCATGGAACGGTATGATTTATAAAAACTAAGCAGTGTCAGGCCTTCGTAATCACCTGTTAGGTCAAGGTATCTATTCAGGCAGCGATTGGCCCAACGATATTGCCCTTTGACTTCAAGATCCATCAGCAGGAAAGCTAAGTCACAAATAGTGTCAGTCCAACGGAATTGAAGATTAAACTCAATGCAATCAAACAGACGTAACTGCCCATGATAGAGAGTGATATTACCCAGATGCAGGTCTCCATGGCATTCGCGGATGTGACCTTCCTGTTTGCGGCGTTGGATAGCAGGCGTTAGTTTACGAAACTGCTGTGCGGTTCGCTGTGACAGAAATTGCAACTGTTGCCAGTCGTTGGCGTCCAGCTGATGCTGGCTCACATGTTGATAGTTGTCAGATACCGCATCCCAGATACTAGTGGCCTCGCCCCACGGACTATTTTTAGCAACGCGAGGGGTTCGGGTGTGAAAGTGTGCAATCTGCTCGGCTAGCATATCGATCCAGGCCGGCTCAAAGCGTTGTCGATCAAGGATAAGATCCAACCGCAGCTCAGGGTCGAACTGGTACATGCGCACGGCATACTCGAAAGGCTTCGCTTCGTTTATTTGTGATGCTTCAATTAATTGAGGATTTTCAGGCGAACCGATGATCGCGATTAGCGTATCATAGATGTCTGGTGCCAAACGCTGGTTGAGTCGAAGCTCTTCTTCGCAATAGAAGCGGCGTTTTTTTAGTGTCGTAAAATCCAGAAATCCGAAATCGACCGGCTTTTTTATTTTATAGGCGTATTCGCCGGTTAATAAAAGCCAGGAGATATGTGTTTCTATTACGCGTATGGGTGCGTCTACCGGATGAGGGTAGTTTTCAGGACGGCTAAGCGCTGCGATCAATTCTGGAAGCATGTAACCTTCGGTATTGTCTAAAAATTAAGGAATTATACGGGCTTGATGAACAAAAAGAGAACACCTGCAAAAAAAACACCCCGCAAAAGGGCCTCTGCAGCTAAGAAGAAGGGAGGCTTTTGGCGTACCTTCAGAGCCCTTTTGTTGAAACTGACACTGCTTGGGATAGTGATCGGCGGCATCGGTTTAATGTATCTGGATGCCCAGATTCGTCAACAGTTTGAGGGTAAACGATGGGCGTTGCCTGCGAAAGTCTTTGCCCGCCCGCTGGAACTCTACGCAGGTTTACCTATCTCGATTCAGGACTTAAAAATTGAATTGGCAGGGTTAGGTTATCAAACTGTCCGGCATGCATCCTTACCAGGGCAGGCTGAGTTTTCGAGTAGCAAGGCACATATCTTCACGCGTGGATTTGCGTTCCCTGATGGTAGGGAGCCTGCGCAGCAGCTGCAGTTAGACTTTAATTCTGATCAGCTCTCCCGGGTTCGCAACGCCAAAGGGCAGACCGTTAATCTGGTGCGTTTAGAGCCCGTTCTGATTGGTGGTATTTATCCTCAAAATAATGAGGATCGGGATCTGGTTCGCTTAGAAGATGTACCCACTAGCCTGACACAAGCGCTGATCGCGATTGAAGATCAGAGTTATTACGATCACTTTGGTATTTCTTTTAAAGGTATAGCGCGGGCCATGTGGATCAATGTCCGGGCAGGTCGCTTTGTACAGGGCGGCAGCACCTTAACTCAGCAACTGATAAAAAACTTTTATCTGACATCAGATCGAACCTTAGCACGTAAACTAATGGAGCTGCCTATGGCTGTTTTATTAGAATTGCACTACAGCAAAGATGAAATTCTGGAAGCATACCTGAACGAAGTCTATCTGGGCCAGGAAGGCTCTCGGGCGATTCATGGTATGGGCTTAGGGGGGCAGTACTATTTTTCTCAACCGATTCAGGAGTTGCAGTTATCGCAGGTAGCGCTCTTGGCGGGGCTGGTGAAAGGTCCTTCTTACTATGATCCGCGTCGTCATCCTGAACGGGCTAAGCAGCGTCGTGATCTGGTGCTACGAGTAATGCGTGATGAAGGAAATATTACAGAAGAGCTTTACCAGCAAACTATTCAAAAACCTTTAGGTGTCGTAAAACAAAAAAGTTTGCTGAAGGGGGCTTATCCTGCGTATCTGGATTTAGTAAAACGGCAGCTGCGCGAAAGTTATCACGAAGATGATCTCCGAACTGAAGGCTTACGCGTCTATACGGGTTTGAACCCTATCGTTCAGGCTAAAGCGGAAACTGCATTACTGACGACGGTTACGGGTCTTGAAAAGCGCTACGGAAAAAGAGCCGCAAACCTTGAAGCAAGCATGGTGGTAACCGACCCGCAAACCGGTGAAGTACTGAGTATTATCGGTGGTAAAAGTACGCGTTATGAAGGCTTTAACCGTGCGCTGGATGCAATCAGGCCGATAGGCTCACTCGTTAAGCCGGCGGTTTACTTAACCGCTCTGGATAACGGGTATTCTTTGGTGTCACCGCTGAAGGACGAGCCTATCTCAGTAGCGATGCCTAATGGGTCAACATGGGAGCCTCAAAATTTTGGTAAGAACTCGCATGGCACAGTGCCATTGCACCAGGCATTAGCGCATTCGTATAATTTAGCGACGGCTAATCTCGGTATGGCGTTAGGCGTTGGCAAGGTGGTTGATACATTGCACAAGTTGGGAGTGACACGAGATCTGGATGCGTACCCTTCACTGTTGTTGGGCGCTCAAGGGTTGCCTGCCATAGAAGTGGCGACTATGTACCAGACGATTGCGGCTAATGGTTTTCAGATGCCGCTACGGGCGATCCGGATGGTGACCGATAATGCAGGAACAGAGTTGTCCCGCTATCCTTTTCAGGTGAAGCAGACGGTCTCCGGCGAAAGTATTCATTTGTTACAGTACGCGATGCAAGAAGTGGCACGTGAAGGAACGGCACGTTCTGTTTATACGCAACTGCCCTCTAATCTGAACGTCGCGGGTAAAACGGGCACGTCTAATGATCAGCGGGATAGCTGGTTTGCGGGCTTTACAGGCAATCGCCTGGCGGTTGTCTGGTTGGGGCGTGATGATAATACAGCGTTACCGTTTACGGGTTCAGGCGGTGCATTGAAAGTATGGACTGCTTTTATGAAAGAAGAGAAACCGGAACCTTTCATAGCACCGGTGCCAGAGGGTGTGGATTATCTTTGGGTGGATAAGGAAACGGGTTATTTATCCGATGAGCGTTGTCAGGGAGCGATACCGGTGCCTTTCATTCAAGGCAGTAAACCGCAGTATCGTGTTGATTGTGGAGTAGAACCTGTTCAAAATAGCGAAACAAAGTCACTTGACTGGTTTCGGCGTTGGTTCAGGCAGGAGTAGTAATGAATATTACAGCACAAATGAGAATAATCGCGTTGGGTGCGTTGGTATCCCTTGCCGGGTGCTCCGAGATAAACACCTATAATATGCCCATTGAGGATCGATCCTCGGTAGGCGCTGGCCCACAGAGCAGTAATGGGGTTGTCACGCCGGTCGATATTTCTACCGGCGTGACGGTAACACCGGTGGCTCCTTCACCTGTTTTTCGTTCGCAGAAAGATGAAAGTTCTGAGAGTGAATCAACGGCTGTTCCGGTAGCACCGAAGGTTGTTATGCAATTACAGCAAAACCCTGCGGCCCTCGCGTTACTGGAAACGGCACGTAAGCAAACCAATGATGGCCAGTTACGCTCAGCCCAAACCAGTTTGCAGCGGGCGCAGCGTATCTCACCGAAAGATCCGGAAGTTTATTACTCATTGGCAGATACTCACCGCCACTTGGGCGAGTTTTTACAGGCCGAGCAGGTCGCATTAAAAGGTGTCGCTATTGCACAGGGGCAAAATACCAAACTGCGTCGGCTATGGCAGTTAATTGCCTCGATCCGCACCGATGCAGGTGATATAGAAGGTGCCAATAAAGCAGCGGCTATCTCGCGGCGTTATCAGTAGGATATTGGCAAAGGGTTATATTTTAAGCAGGCCTATAGGTTAACTATAGGCGCTAGATAAAGGCCATTGAATGCGAATTCAATGGCCTTTTTTGTTGGGTTGTTAATACATAGCGAATACCAATCAAAAGGTGAGAAATTTTGGGGGTAAAATTTGAATGTTTACACGCGCGGCGATAGCGTTTCCTGCTTTTGATTCAGAGCAATAATTAGCCCTGTTGCCACGCCCAAAATAGCCAGGCTAATGGCTAGTAACCCATGACTGAGCGCTTCATTGCGGTATTCAGGCAGCAGCGATAAAGGCCCGTAAACCCCGATCGCAAGGCTGGCTAATAACGCGCCGATCAAGCCCGGTACACGTATCTCTGCTTGAGAGTAGCGTGCAAAGGCGATGATGAGTGCTGCGGATGAAAGCCCTGCCAATACCATGGCATAATGTCCGCCCAATTCGGCGCGTCGAAACAGTTCAAATAGTGCAAATAACGCCAGCATCCAGCGTCCCCAACCCGCACGAGACCAGAATTTGCTAAAGCTGGTGGCCAGTAAAAGAGAGCCGATCAACGGGATGGCGACATACTCTTTCATGTTACTGAGCAGGCGTTGCAGGGTTTGAGTGTCCTGATTATGCTCGCTGATAAGTAGCTGTCCAATAGCAGCAGCAGCTATAAAGCCCACTGATAATGTGATCAGCATCGCCAATGTTTTATTGTGTTCGTTTAACTTTTCCGGTTGGCGAAACAGCTGAGCTGCGCAGAAAGCACAGCCCAGTATGAGTGCCACATTAGCGACTATTTCCATCATTCAGGCATTTTTTACCGTATTGCTAACAAGTGTATCAAACACGCGTCCGGCTGCTTCAATGGTGTGATCCAGATCTTCTTCAGAAATTGCCGCAGACATAAAGCCGGTTTCATATGCAGATGGCGCAAGATAAACGCCTTCTTTTAGCATGCCCTGGAAAAATTGAGCGAACCGCTCGGTGTCACACGTGGTTGCTTGAGCGAAACTGCTGATATCGGTTTGCTCCGTAAAGAACAGACCAAACATGCCGCCCACGGCCGTAGTTGTGAAAGGAATACCTTTCGCCAATGCGACAGCTTCCAGGCCCTGTGTTAAGTATTCTGTTTTGGCCGCAAGGCCTTCATGGATGCCGGGTGTTGATGTGAGTGCGTTTAGCATGGCTAAACCGGCATTCATCGACAAAGGATTGCCTGAAAGCGTACCTGCCTGATAAACAGGTCCTAGTGGTGCGATATATTCCATTATTTCACGCTTACCACCAAAGGCGCCGACAGGTAGCCCTCCGCCAATAACTTTGCCAAGCGTAGTGAGATCGGGTTTGATGTTGTAAAGAGCTTGAGCGCCACCGAGCGCAACGCGGAAGCCGGTCATTACTTCATCAAAAATCAGCACAGTGCCGTATTCGTCACAGACTTCACGTAAGCCTTCAAGGAAACCTTCTTTAGGCGGGATGCAGTTCATGTTGCCGGCAACGGGTTCAACGATGATGCAGGCAACCTCGTTACCGACTTCTGCAAACGCCTGACGAACGTTATCAATATCGTTAAATGTTAAAGTGATGGTATGTTCTGCCACCGATGCAGGAACACCCGGGGAGTTAGGTACGCCCAGTGTTAATGCGCCGGAACCTGCTTTTACCAGTAATGAATCAGAGTGGCCGTGATAGCAACCTTCAAATTTCACGATTTTATCGCGACTGGTATAACCACGGGCCAGACGGATGGCGCTCATGGTGGCTTCTGTGCCTGAGCTGACCATGCGGATCATCTCGATGGAGGGCATCATTTCACAGACTTTATCGGCCATCTGCGTTTCAATTTCGGTTGGTGCGCCAAAGCCCAATCCGTTATCTAATACACTACGGACAGCATTAATCACATCGGGGAAGGCGTGGCCTAAAATCATCGGGCCCCATGAACCGACATAGTCTATATATTGGTTATCATCTTCATCATACAGATACGCGCCTTTCCCTTTTTTGAAAAAAACAGGGGTGCCGCCCACACCTTTAAAGGCGCGAACGGGTGAGTTTACACCACCGGGGATATGCGTTTGAGCGGCTTTAAAGAGATCTTCTGAACGTGACATAGTAATAAAAACCTTTGTTAAACATTCCGATTGAAAGCCAAGGCAAATGCTTCGGCTTGCTGAATAATTGATTCTGCGGAAAAAAGTGAGTGCACGACGGCAATCATATCGGCACCGGCAGTAATCGTTTGGTAGGCATTATCCACAGTAATCCCCCCGATCGCTACTATCGGGCAGGACAGAATGGTTTTGGCTTCAGCGAGCAGAGTGAGCGGCGCTGGTTTTGCGTCGGGTTTTGTTTTTGACGGGTAGAAGGCACCAAAAGCCACGTAATCGGCACCACTCAACGCGGCAGTTGTTGCCAGTGATAGCTGATCGTGGCAGGTCATGCCAATAACCGCGTGGTGTGGTAATAAATCCCGTGCCGTTTCTATGCTTGTATCCTGCTGGCCCAGATGTACGCCGTGAGCTTCGCAAGCAAGCGCCAGTTTTACATCATCGTTTATCAGGAACGTACGGGCATTTGTGCGGCACAATTCGTTGAGCAGGCATGCCTGACGATAGCGCTTTTGTGTATCGGCTGTTTTATCCCGGTATTGGATGATCTGTGCTCCGCCTAAAATAGCGGCGCGTACACAGGTCAATAATGTCTCGTCATCAGGCATTAGCGTGTTATCGGTAATAGCATAAAGGCCATGTAATGGATTCATAACGTCTGCTTATTTGTGTAGTAATGTTCAATTTGATCAGGCATTAGCGTGTTATCGGTAATCGCATAAAGGCCGTGTAGTGTGTTCATAGTGTCTGCTTGTGTGTGTAGTAATATTCTATCTGTGCCCGCGTCAGTACGCCCATAATGTCGCCCTTATTACTGGTGACGCAAAGCGTGCTTATGTGTTGTTCATTCAGCTTTTGCAGGGCTTCATAGAGCGTCGCTCTGAAGCTGATTTCGACGATATTTAAACGTTCCGCGGGAATGTCTAAAAGGTTGATCTGCTCTGGTGTCTCATCGCGGGCCAGATAGCTTTGCAGGTCAGTCGGTAGCATGAGTGATTTGGCGGCTTGTCCAACATCCTGAAGCAAGATCCAGCGTGGTTTTTTTGCCAGTATTTCTTGTGCGGCGGTAGTGCTTAAGCTCAGGGCTGTTGTGATAAAGCTTGTTTCCATCAAGCTTCCGGCAGCGGCTCGTGAAAGCGCTTGAGCTATCGGTTCCTGTCGATAATCTAACCCTTGCGCCTGTAAGGATGACAGGAAAATAGAAGGTAAATTGAAAAAATAGCGTACGGTCAGGTTGCTGATCACTATGGCGATCATGCCCGGAAAAATAATATTGGTGTTGCCGGTGAGTTCAAGTA
Organism: Neptunomonas antarctica; assembly: GCF_001305295.1. Lineage (GTDB taxonomy): Bacteria > Pseudomonadota > Gammaproteobacteria > Pseudomonadales > Balneatricaceae > Neptunomonas > Neptunomonas antarctica. Next base: position 6,937 of record NZ_LJSI01000030.1, on the reverse strand, counting down.
GCGCAACCAGAGCTGCCAGCGGCGCATTCAGTACGGCGCCCATCATTGCACCCATGCCAAGCATGGCATACAAACCGATATGAGAGACCGGCATATCGGTAAACCAACCACCAATAACGCCGAAAATAGCGCCGATAATCGCACCGATAAAAAGCGTTGGTCCGATAAGCCCAGCAGGAATGCCTAAGCCCAGAATAAGCGGTGTAATCAGGAGCTTGATCAGTAATAAGCCACACAGGAGTTGTAGATCCAGCCTTCCCCACAGTGCTTCTGAAATGGTGTCATAACCGACACCCATTATCTGAGGATAGGCTGTGGCCGCGATGCCCGTGATAAGTCCCGCTAACAAAAATCGGATAGCGACAGGCCAGTGTTTGACTTTATAAGCGAACAGCATAATGCGATTGAAGGTGGCTGCGCATAAGCCGACAACAACGCCCAGCAGCATAACCCAGGGCACTTCGGCCAGAGTGTTTATATGGAATAGCGGAACGTCAAAAACATTATCATGGCCCAAGATGCTTCGCATTACTAAGTCGGCTGACACGGCGGCAACGATAATCGGAGTGAACCCAATGATAGTGTATTCCATGAGAATCACTTCCATTGCAAATATGACACCAGCCAAAGGCGTATTAAAGGCAGCAGAGATCGCTGCTGCGGCCCCGCATCCGATTAATAATCTTAACGAATTATTAGGCAGTTGTAAGCGCTGTCCTATCAGGCTGCTACAGGCGGCACCTAAAAAGATTGAAGGGCCTTCACGGCCGGCAGAGTGGCCGCTGCTGAGTGCTATTGCGGCAGTCACAAATTGCATAATAATACTTTTGCCTGGAATTCTTCCCTGATGATAAGCAAGACGTTCAAACAGGTTTACCATACCTATTTGTTTGGCGGTTTGCGGCCATAGGTAGAAAATCAGGATGAGAACGCTACTACCTATGATCGGCCACAAGAATTGCTGTTGCGAAGACAGGGCCTCAAAATTATCGGGATGGCCCAGCAAATAGGTAAGGGGTAGCTCCATTGCAAGCCGGAAAAGAACCATCAGTAATCCGGTCATTACTCCTGACAGTAAGCCCAGAATAACCAGTTGTGGCAAGGCATCATAATGGGCCAGACGTTCTCTGAAATACTGCAGAGATAAATGGTGTTTTTGCATTCAGTTTTTTAACCAACAGCTGAAGATAGTTTTTATGGTTCCTGACCGGTATTATAAGTTAACAGTTTTTTAAGGCCGAGGAGAGGTTAAAGTGATTAATGTAGGTATCGTAGGTGGAACCGGTTATACCGGCGTAGAGCTTTTGCGGTTACTGGCAAGCCATTCTGATGTAGATGTGAAGGTAATTACTTCTCGATCAGAAGAAGGTGTTTATGTAGCGGACATGTTCCCGAATCTACGTGGTCATTATGATTTACAATTTAGCGTGCCGGATAACGATGCGCTAGCGGCGTGCGATGTCGTGTTTTTTGCAACACCCCATGGTGTAGCGATGAGTATGGCGCCAGATTTGATGGCGCGGGGTGTGCGGATTATTGATCTGGGAGCTGACTTCCGGATTAAAGATGTTGAGCTCTGGTCTCAATGGTACAAACTTGAGCATACCTGTCCTGATCTGGTTGAAAGGGCTGTTTATGGATTGCCTGAAGTAAACCGTGAGCAGATTAAAGCGGCGCAGTTAATTGCCTGTCCCGGATGCTATCCGACCGCTACTCAATTGGGCTTTTTACCCCTGTTAGAAAATAAGCTGGTGGATACCCGTCGTTTGATTGCCGATTGTAAAACAGGCGTCAGCGGTGCTGGCCGTGGGGCGAGTGTGGCTGCCTTGCTGTGTGAAACCAGCGAAAGCATGAAAGCCTATGGTGTTGCTGGTCATCGGCATTTGCCGGAAATTCGTCAGGGGTTATCAAATGCGGCCCAGCGGCCTGTCGGTTTAACCTTTGTTCCTCATTTGGCGCCGATGATCCGCGGTATTCATTCTACGCTGTATGCGACACTGAAAGATCCGAAGGATGGGCTTCAGGAGTTATTCGAGCAACGTTATAAGGATGAGCCGTTTGTAGATGTTATGCCGGCGGGTAGTCACCCTGAGACACGCAGTGTTAAAGGTGCCAATACCTGCAGAATAAGTGTGTTCCGTCCGCAAAATGATGACACTGTTGTAGTGCTGTCTGTGATTGATAATCTGGTGAAAGGTGCTGCAGGCCAGGCGATTCAGAATATGAATATTATGTTCGGATTGGATGAATCGGCAGGGTTAAGATTCGTGGGTATGATGCCTTGATACTTGACTAAAATGCTTGGTTAATTGAGAATAGGCAATCAGGGTCTAATGACGCAGAGAGAGTTATGACAGAATCAGTGGCATCAAGTGCAGCAATGGTCTTTACAGACGCAGCTGCTACAAAAGTAAAAAGTCTTATAGAAGAAGAGCAAAACGATAACCTTAAGCTGCGTGTTTTTATTACGGGCGGCGGTTGTTCAGGCTTTTCCTATGGCTTCACCTTTGATGAAGAAGCTGCAGAGGACGATACTCAAGTAGTCAATCAGGGCGTCACTATGGTGGTTGACCCTATGAGTTTGCAGTATCTGGAAGGTTCTGTCGTTGACTATAAAGAAGGACTACAGGGATCTCAGTTTAAGATTGAGAATCCTAACGCAACGACAACCTGTGGTTGCGGTTCATCGTTTTCGGTTTAAGAGCGTCAATGTAAGTAAGCAGATGTAAATCTTTATTAAGCACAGCTACCGGCTGTGCTTAATTTTGTACATAGCTTGTTAAAGTCCATCAAGCTTGGTAAATCCCCCCCAATATCCTTTCTTGAGTGGCGCCGGTTACGCTGGGCAAATTACCCGTGAGCTGATTAAGCGTTTGATGAGCCAGCCAGGCAAAGGCGGATGCCTCTACCCAGTCAGGATGTAATCCCAGTTCTTCGGTGGTCGTAATACCTGTGGTATGAATCAGCTCGCCTAAACGCTTTACCAACGTGTGATTGTGAACACCCCCGCCGCAAATATAGAGTTCAGGATCGCTCAGGTTTTCTGCATTAATGGCATCTGCGATTGAACGTGCGGTCATCTCTAACAAGGTAGCCTGAATATCAACGGGCGAAATTTTAAAACCATTATCGCTAATAACGCGCTCTAGCCAGTCGAGGTTAAATTGCTCTCTTCCTGTACTTTTAGGAGGAGGCTCCGTAAAAAAAGGGAGGTTCAGTAATGCTTGCAGTAGTCTTTGATTATGCTGGCCTGAATTCGCCCACTGTCCGGCTTTATCGTATGGCGTTCCTGAATGCTTATTGATCCAGGCATCTAATAAGACATTACCTGGGCCGGTGTCATAACCTATGACGGAAGATGCCGTTTTTGCACGCAAAACGGTGATATTCGACATGCCTCCGATATTAAGGATGACACGGTTTTTTTCAGCGGAACGAAATATACAGTTGTGAAAAGCAGGGACTAAAGGCGCTCCCTGTCCGCCATTGGCAAGATCTCTTCTTCTGAAATCTGAGATCGTTGTGAGCCCCGTTATCTCTGCTATCGTATTAGGGTCTCCAATCTGAAGTGTAAAGCCTGCTTGTGGACGATGGCGGATTGTTTGTCCATGGCAGCCTACTGCCGCAATTCGTTTTATATCGATGTCGGCAGTCTTTATCAGCTGATTAATGCTTGCGGCAAATAGTTTGCCCAGGTCAATATCCAGCCGCCCCATACGCTCGATCTCATTATCGGCTGCTTGTGTTAGTGCTAAAATCTGCCGGCGAAGTTCGGCGGGGATATCGATACATTGAGCGGCCAAGAAGCTGAATTGATCGTCAATACATACCGCGGCCACATCAATACCGTCAAGACTAGTGCCCGACATTACGCCAATGTATATATCAGGCTTCATTTAGTTTATTCCGCTCGTGCGTATTTGATCGTTGAATAAGTTTCAAGTTGTGCCTGCATTTGATCAGATACCGCCTGAAAAGCTACCAGTTCCCTTTTTGCAACAGGAGATGCCTGAGGGAATTTAACGGTCATAGGATTTTTGTGCGCGCCGTTGACACGGAACTCATAATGCAGATGTGGCCCTGTTGCGAGCCCTGATTTGCCAACGTAGCCAATAACCTGGCCTTGTTTAACCCGGCTACCCTGTTGTAACTTTGAATTATACTTGGACATGTGGGCATACAGCGTAGTGATGTTGCTACCGTGCTGAATAATAATGGCGCGGCCATAACCACCTTTAGTGCCTTTCCATATGATTTTGCCGTCACCAGACGCTTTAATAGGTGTTCCAGTAGAGGCTGCGTAATCCACCCCTTTATGTGCTCTGATTCTATTTAAAACAGGATGCTTACGAGAAAGGTTAAAACCGGAACTAATACGGGCGAAATCAACAGGCATGCGTAAAAAAGCTTTACGCATACTATGTCCGTCTGGAGTGTAGTAGCGACTGCTGCCATCAGAGTCGGTATATCGAATCGCAGTAAAGGTTTCACCATTATTAACAAATTGTGCCGCGACAATATGGCCGTCTTTGATTTTTTTGCCGTCTAAAAACTGTTCATTATAAATAACTCTGAAACGGTCACCCTGACGAATGCCTTGCGAAAAATCTACGTCCCATCCGAAAATAGCGGCAAACCTCATGATCATATTGTTAGATAAGCCTGCGTGCTCGGCATCGACGAATAAAGAGTTATTAATAACTCCCTCAATATAACGCTCATGTGTGTCAGGTGTTCGTTCGATTGCATTTACGACATAGTCACTACCAAGTAGCTGGATTACGATGGTTCTTAACGGGTTGACTTCATACTTCAGTTTTTTGAGAACACTACCTTCAATCAGAAAAGCTAACGCTTCACCTGGATAAATTTGATTCAGTTCTTTCCCTTCCAGTGTTGCCTGGCTGATATTGTAAACATCAGTTGCATTCAACCCTGCACGTAAAAATAGCGATGTCAGATTATCATTTTTTTGAACGGTATAAGAAACCCAGTTTTCATCAGGGGTTTCATAGGTCGAGATCGTTGGGTTGTTCGTGGGTAAGGTTGCTTTTATTTGAGTGGTGTTTTTGTTTGCGGCTGGTACTAGTGGCGTGAATGCCGACTCTGATCCTGAAATGTTTAATACAAGATCGTTGTGTATTCGTTCCGCGGACTGCTCAATAAGTTCTTTTTGTACAGCGTTTTGCGTAGGCCGTTCTGTTGTCAGGGAGGTGTCTTTGGTGGCGGAGACTTCTGCCGAGGGCAGTAAAAGCAGGGTAATACTTAAAATAACTCCGCAGATGCTTACTGCTGCAATATGTACCGTAGGGAAACGGTTTTGAATACCTTTTAAAAGAGTCAACATTCCTCATTCCTGCAGTCTATTTATCAAATAGTAAAATTAAAATTGTAACATAGGATGTTTACTTGCCAGAACTATCTGTTGAGGGCTTAGTTTATCGGCAGATAAAGCAAAACATAGACAATAATAATTGAAATTTGTTCAAAAGCGATGCTGTGGGTAGAATGTGGCACTAATTTATTATGTCTTAATATTTTCACAAGGTAATGATCCAAAATGAACGAGTTAACACTGCTACAGGATTTGAAAGCGCGAGGCCTTATAGCTCAGATGACCAGCGAAGAGGAGCTTGAGAATCATCTCAACGAAAGCAGTGTGACTCTTTATTGTGGTTTTGATCCGACTGCGGATAGTCTGCACATCGGTAGTTTAGTGCCTTTGTTAACGTTGAAACGGTTTCAGCAATATGGACACAAGCCATTAGCTTTAGTAGGCGGCTCTACAGGGTTGATTGGTGATCCGAGCTTTAAAGCACAAGAGCGTAAGTTAAATGACGACGAAACAGTCGCTAGCTGGGTTAATAAATTAAAAGAACAAGTTAGTTTGTTTATTGATTTTGATTGCGGCACCCATAGTGCAGAAGTTGTTAATAACCTTGATTGGACTCGTGGTCTGGATGTTCTGACATTTCTGCGAGATGTAGGTAAGCACTTTTCTGTGAATCAGATGATCGCTAAAGAATCAGTTAAACAGCGTATTGATCGCGATGGTGATGGTATTTCCTTTACTGAGTTTACCTACATGATCCTTCAGTCATTTGACTTTCAGCAACTCAATAAGAGTCATCATTGCACATTACAGATAGGTGGCTCTGATCAATGGGGCAATATTACCGGTGGAACAGAGTTAACACGCCGCATGAATGGAAACCGCGCTTATGGTCTTACTCTGCCTTTGGTAACGAAGTCTGATGGGACTAAGTTTGGTAAAACCGAAACAGGTACTATCTGGCTGTCGGCAGCAAAAACATCGCCTTATGCTTTCTACCAGTTCTGGCTGCAGGTGGCGGATGCCGATGCGTATCAATTTCTGAAATACTTCACATTTTTAAGTGTTGTAGAAATTGACCAGATAGAAGCTGATGATAAAGAGCGCCAAGGCCGTCCTGAAGGGCAAGGCGTATTGGCGCGTGAAGTCACGAAGCTTGTACATGGTGAAGATGGGTTGGTAGCTGCTCAGCGTATTACAGCGGCACTCTTTAGTGGTGATTTATCTGATTTAAGTGCAGACGATTTCGAGCAGCTTAAGCAAGATGGGTTGCCATCATCTTCTTTGGTGCTACAAGGTATGAGTGATAAGCCGTTAACGTCTTTGCTGGCAGAAGCGGATATGGGGAACGGCAAACAAATTAAAGATGCGTTACAGCGTAACGCCGTTACCGTTAATGGTGTCGCTAAAGGTTTAGAGGATAATTTCAAGAGTGCGGAGGTTTTTGCTGAATCCGAAGGGATTTACAATGCATACTTTCTGGTAAAATTAGGGAAGAAAAAGCACCATCTTTTCTATTACTCTGCGTAGCCTGGTATCCGGCCCTGTAAAAGGCACCTTTTTAGGCGTTTTTTTCGTATTTGAGAGTATTTTCACTTTTATTCC
>NZ_LJSI01000029.1 GCF_001305295.1 Neptunomonas antarctica | reverse complement strand
AATTTATTATAATATTATATGGAAATATATTTCTAGGATTTTAATAGAATTTAAGTTTTTAATAATTTAATTAAGCATGAAAATATTTTTATAACGACAATTATAGCCTAAGTTTATTCTGTAGATTTTATATTTTAATCAATTGAAATAATAAGTTACATTTTTATTAATGAGGTTTTGTATAGATTAGCAGGTTTTACTACCATTATTTTATTTCAGTCATTTGAAAAAAACTTTAATTATATTCACGTGTGCGGTGCGCTTTACCCGAGGTTGTTCAGTCGATGCGTAACTATGCTTGAGAGCTATTGGTGATTAGAAATTATTATGCTGAAGCAGGCTTCGTTAACAAAAAATTGAGGTTATAGGTCAGCCATCATTGATGTGATAAATATGAAAGATGTTAATGCTATTCTGAAGGACATAAGCCTCTTTATTAACGGCGTCAGAAGGAGTCAGGCTGGCGTAAAAGACTGATTTAGATTACAAATCAGGATGATTTAAGCTCGACATATCTATGTTTTGGCCGTTATAAAAACCGGTGCTAATAAGCACCGGTTTTTTATTTCAGGATTTTTAAAAGGTCATTTTTGCTGTCATTCCAATCTGGCGAGGAGCGCCTAGCTGGGTGTATCTATGTTTTATTGTATATGCATCACTAGGTTCGTTTTCGAAATAGTAGCCGCGAATATAGGTATCTTCATCTGTTAGATTTTTGCCCCATAAGGTGACACTCCAGTCCTTAGTTTTATAGCCTGCGCGAGCATTAAGTAACGTGTAAGCTTCAGACTGTTGGCTGTGACTGTCGGAGAAGTAGAACTCATCTTTACCCTCAATGTCGACGCCAGAGAACCAGCCACGGCCATGACTGAAGTTAGCGCCTAGCGTGTATTGATAATTAGGTGCCTGGGCAGCTTCACGTCCATCGAAGTCAGCGTCTGCATCTTCCAGCGTTGTATCCAGCAGGCCGAGTGAGCCAAACAGTGACACGCTAGAATTTACTCTCCATTGAACTTCCGCTTCTAAGCCATAGCTGTAGGCATTTTCAGCATTGCCTACGTAATCGAAAAAACTGGTACCGCCACCAGAATTAGTAATAGTACGGTTGCCTTTTATCTGGGCATTGTCCCGCTGTTGATAAAAGAGAGCTATTTGTGTCTGCAGCTGGTTATTCAGCCAATTCCCTTTAGTACCTATTTCATAGTTCCACAGGGTTTCAGTATCAAATGTTTGCAGGTTTGCAGGAAGCGAACTATCGGCATTAAATCCGCCGACTTTATAGCCGCGAGAAATTAAGCCATACAAGGTTGTATTTTTATTAGCGAGATATTCTAATGCCAAGCGACCACCCAGGAGTAGCTCTTCTGGATTCGAGGTTGCGCCATCGTTATCCTTGTATTCTGATTCGGCGTGTTCAATACGTAGACCGGTAGTCAGAATATATTGTTCAGAGAGCTTAGTTTCCAGTTGCCCGTAGGCGGAGATACGCGTGGTATCAAATTGGCTAGTGAAATCATCGTCATAAGTGTATACGCGAAGCAGATCAGTAGAGCGGTTGTAGTAATAAACTCCCGTTGCCCAGGTAGTCGATCCGTCAAATAACTCAGCACCGGGTGCAGAAATCAAACGTACTTCTGCTGTAGTTGTTTTAGTATCGCGGATATAATTATCAAAGGCTGTGTAGCCTCCTGAATACCCATCATAAACCCAATCTTCATCATAACCATATTCAAGGTCAGACTCTGAATAGCTTAGCGATGTTTCCAGTGTAAAGTCATCGTTGCCTGTCCAGGTGGATTTTGCAGCAAATGCTGATGTTTCCTGACGATCATGTCCTGGCTCATCGGATGAAGTAGTGCGGCTATTATCCAATGAAAAAGCATCGTATCCGTTATCGATATTGGCATAGAAAGCGGTGAGATCGATCATCTGATAATCACTGGCTTCTATGCGTAACTTGCCGCGAAACAGGGTTTCATCAATATTATTGGTGTCGTCTTTGTTTAAATATTTGTTTTCGGTAAAGCCATCACTTTTATTGCTTTCAAAGGCGATACGATAACCTACGCTGTCATTAATAGGCCCGCCCACGGCGGCAGAAAGACGGCGGGTATTATAAGTGCCGAGTGTGGCCTCGATATCACCGCTTGTGACGGTCGTTGGGTCGTTAGAGCGGATGTTAATCAGGCCCGCCAGTGCATTTGCGCCATACAAGGTGCCTTGTGGGCCACGCAGGACTTCTACCTGCTGGGCATCCATCATGGTTGCCGCGCCGCCGATATTACTCATATCAATGCCATCCATAATGACACCTACGGATGGATTGATAGGCCCAATAAACTGGCTGCGTTCACCGATACCGCGAATCTGAAAATATTTGGCGTGTGATGCGCCGCTGGATGAGTTTACATTGGGGGCCAGATTAATCAGATCTTCCAGATGATCAGCATTACGTTCTGTGATTTTCTGCTCATCAACAACGGTCAGGCTGGTAGGGACCTCCTGAAGCGCGGCACCGCGAAAACCTGATGTAACGACAATAGTGGGCAGTGTGACACTGGATTCTTCAGCGGCAAGTGTGTAGTTAGCCGAGAGCACAGCGAGAGCCACTGCGGATTTAACAAAGTATGCGGGTTTTACAAACATAACAAGTCTCCGGAAAAGTTCAGAGACCCGGTTGAGAAGCGGGAAAATAAAGAAGTAATGCGACTTTCCTATTCCTACGCCGGTATCGTCCGGATCAGGTTCAAAGGGTTCGCATTCCATATGCATCTCAGGCGATAGAGAGGGTTTATATACTCTCTATATTTCTGCGCCACCCCTTAGGAATTCACTCTTATCGAGCGAACTGCGCGAGATTATAGCGTGTTCAATGGTAAATGATAGCAACCAATGTGCGGATTGTGATTAGGCCAAAACAGATGAATGTGTTCTATTCATCTTTTCTGCCTTATCCCGCATGACCTAAAAGATCATAAAAAAGCCCTCATTCTGTTTGCATAGAATGAGGGCTAGAGACGAACCGTAATCTGTTGGGACGGTGTGTTCTTAGAAAACCATTTCAGGTACATGATCAGGAACGATCATTTTACCTTCGGTTTTCGAAACAATTTCTTCAACAGACACGCCTGGTGCGCGCTCTTTAAGAATGAAAGTACCGTTTTCAATTTCAATAAAGGCTAAGTCAGTCAGTACTTTCTTGATGCAGCCGGCACCTGTCAGGGGCAGAGTACATTTAGTTAGCAGCTTAGATTCACCGTGTTTAGAGGCGTGAGTCATTGTAACAATAATGTTATCCGCACCCGCTACCAAATCCATAGCGCCACCCATCCCTTTGATCAGTTTGCCCGGGATCATGTAGGAAGCGATATTACCTTCGATATCTACTTCAAACGCGCCAAGGACTGTCAAATCTACATGACCGCCACGGATCATGGCGAAGGATTCTGCTGAAGAAAAAATAGACGCGCCGGTCGCTGCTGTGACGGTCTGCTTACCCGCATTGATCATATCAGCATCAATTTCATCTTCAGTTGGGAATGGGCCCATACCGAGCAGTCCGTTTTCGGATTGCAGCATCACATCGATACCTTCCGGTACATAGTTAGCCACCAGTGTAGGAATACCAATACCCAGGTTTACGTAGTAGCCGTCCTTTAATTCACGGGCTACACGGATTGCGATTTGTTCACGTGTTAATGCCATCTTTATAACCCTCTACTTACGGACAGTGCGTTGTTCAATGCGTTTTTCGAAAGTGCCAAGAATCACTCGGTTCACATAGATACCTGGTGTGTGGATGTGTGCCGGGTCTAACTCACCGGGCTCCACAATCTCTTCCACTTCAACAACGGTAATCTTGCCGGCCGTAGCAGCCATTGGATTAAAGTTCTGGGCAGTATGGCGGTAGATAACGTTGCCATACCTGTCTGCTTTCCAGCCTTTTACAATCGCGAAATCACCTGTGATCGATTCTTCCAGGATGCACTTGCGGCCATTGAACTCACGTACTTCTTTGCCTTCTGCTACGGGTGTGCCATAGCCAGTTGCAGTGAAGAATGCCGGGATGCCAGCACCACCTGCACGCATTTTTTCAGCAAGGGTTCCCTGGGGGGTCAGTACAACTTCCAGTTCGCCTGCCAGTAGTTGCTGCATAAACAGTGCGTTTTCACCTACATATGAGGAGACCATTTTTTTAACCTGACGGTCTTCCAGTAACACGCCAAGGCCAAAACCATCAACGCCACAGTTGTTGGATACGATAGTCAGATCTTTAGTGCCCATTGTCTTGATCTGGTTAATCAGGTTTTCAGGGATACCACAAAGACCAAAGCCGCCAGCGACAACGGTCATGCCGTCTTCCAAACCGGCCATCGCTTCTTCGTAGCTGTTGACTACTTTATTAAAACCCGCCATTGAACTCCTCCATGCCTTGTTATCTGTTTTTATTGTATCGGCCTGGGCGTTATTGATGCGAAGGCTGATTTTTAGTTTGTTAAGTGTCCTATACTCTTTTATATTAATCCAATGAATTTATTCGAAGGATTAATAAACTCTTTTTATGAATATAACCGTAAAACAGCTTCGTGCTTTTGTTGCCGTCGCTAAAACCCGAAGCTTTACTGAAGGCTGCGCACTGGTTCATCTCTCACAGCCTGCACTGAGTGTGGCTATCAAAAACTTAGAAGAAGAGCTCGGCGGATCATTGCTGGCCCGTACTACGCGAACCTTATCTCTGACGCCTGAAGGGGAGGCGTTTTATCCGACAGCGCAGCGGCTATTGGCTGATCTGGATGAAGCTGTTGACGAGATGCATAACCGCTTTGCGCTGTTTCGTGGCAAGGTGGCCATCGCCAGTATGCCCTCATTTGCCTCTAATCAGTTACCGTTAGCCTTGCGGGATTTCAGAAACAAATATCCGCAGATCAACATGATGGTGCATGATGTTATCGCCGAAGATGTGGTTGATATGGTGCGCAGTGGACGGGTAGAAGTCGGCGTGTCATTTGATCCCGGCGATACAGAAGACTTGCTATTTAACCCTTTATTTGATGATCGCTTTATCGCCGTCTTACCGGAAAAACATCCATTGATTAATCAAGAGGTTATCCAGTGGCAGCAGCTGTTGCAGTATGATTTTATTATTCTTCAGCGGCCTTCAAGTGTGCGCTTGTTAGTCGATCAGATGTTAGAACAGGAGGGGTTGGCACTATCGCCTCAATTTGAAACACACCAACTGGCCACGATCGGGCGGATGGTGGCAACAGGCTTAGGCGTCAGTGTTGTACCTTCGCTCTGTTTTGGCCAAATGACAGAATTAGGCGCGGTGTGCCGGCCACTGGAAGCGCCGGTCATCACCCGGCAAGTCGGCGTGATAACCCGGCGTCGCTATCCGTTGTCTACGGCAGCAAAAGAATTAGTGGATGTTCTGTTAACGACTTACTAATAAACACTGAACAGTAGACAGTGAGTATTTATGGCTGCTTTTGTCGTTATTGAGCTGGTACTGGCTCAACATAAGCTTTTGTTCCCCATAGCGGAACGGTTGAAAGGCTATGTTTAAAACTTCCGGAGGTTTCTTTTGTAGAGTAAGAAACATACATTAGCGTTTGATTTTCAGCATCGAGTATTCTTCTGATTTTCATTGTCTTGAAAAAGATACTTTTTGATTTCTTAAAGACCACATCACCTGATTTGCTCTTATCTATTTGAGCTATCATATCAGGCGTTATTTCCCCAGTTTGTCTGCATGAGATAGAGCTATCACTTGGATCTGAAAAACTAAGATCTGCTTCTATTGAGGCGATGTGACATGTTACCCCTGAAACAATATCATCCTTTAAAATATTCAATTTTATGTCTTCTGTCGTAAACATTCCAAGTGATATATCACCTACTTCATTGTCAGAACAACCGCTTATTAATAAGGTGGTGCTAACAAACAAGCCAAAAGCAATAAATTTGTACATGATAACCTCATGAAAATAGACAATAATCTGTGCCTACTTAGTATTAAGAATTTTGTTAAGCTGGCTACAGTGTGACATTAAAGAAGTGAATCAGAAATGAAAATAGCAGTTTTTTGCGGTTCCGGCTCAGGTGTAAATCCAATATTTGCTGAAGAAGCCCGGCGGTTAGGTGCTTTGTTGGTGCAGCAGGGACATGAGTTGATTTACGGCGGCGGTAAAACCGGCTTGATGGGGGTTATTGCCGACAGTGTTCTCGAGGCTGGCGGTAAGGTGTCTGGTGTTATGCCTGTTGCACTGATAGATAAAGAGGTTCAACACACGGGCGTGACTGAGCTTTTTATCGTCGCCGATATGCATGAACGCAAAGCAAAAATGGCAGAGTTAGCCGATGCATTTATCGCTATGCCCGGCGGGATTGGCACATTAGAAGAGATATTTGAAATCTGGACATGGGGGCAGCTGGGTTATCATCATAAAGCCTGCGGGTTTTTAAATGTCGAAGGTTACTACGATCAGCTACTGGGATTTATAGGCACTGTGGTTGATCAGCAATTTATGAAACCAGAATATGCCCGGATGATGCAAGTCAGTGCGGACCCTTCCGAATTGCTGAATATGTTGCAGCATTATGAAGCCCCAAAAGCAAAGTGGAGTTGACATCGTGCTAATAAGTTTCCAGGCGATTCTACCGCTGTTTCTGATGATTGCTCTGGGCTATGTGGCTAAGCGTACGGTCTTCGATATCAATATGCTGCCGGGTTTGAATCAGTTCGTCTATTTCCTGGCCGTGCCTGCCTTGTTGTTTAATGCGGCCAGCAAAGCCAGCATTGATAATCTGATTAATGGGCCGGCATTAGCGGCGTTCTTTGTGGGCGTGGCGCTGACCGGGATGGTAGTTGTGCTGGCTAGCAGAGTGTTATTTAAAGCCAATAATGCAGAGCAATTAGTCTTACGGGCGTTAAATGGTACTTTTGCAAACTATGCCTATATGGGGATTCCGCTAACCTTTGCGATATTCGGAGATAAAGCTTACGCCGCTACCGTCAGCATTATTCTGGCAGGCAATATTTTTCTGATAGGCGGCGCACAATTGCTGATCGAATCGATACGCCAGAAAGAAGTCGGGTTTAAACCCATGCTGTCTATTTTAGATCGCTCTTTACTGCGTAACCCGATATTCATCTCGACTCTGCTGGGGCTTTTCTGTTCCTACCATTCCTTAATAATGCCCGGCAGCGTTCAAACACTGTTGGATATGCTGGCTCCCGCGGCGGTACCGGTTGCTTTGTTTTGTTTAGGGGCGAGCTTAAAGTTTGCAAAAACATCTATCCCCTTTAGTGAACTGGGTTGGATGATCGTCGTGAAGCTGGCTATCCATCCTGCGCTGACCTTAGTCACTTTTTGGCTGTTGAATGTAAACGACCCTATATGGATGGCGACGACGGTATTATTAACCGCATTACCCACTGGCGCATTAGCCCATGTTGTCGCCTTGAAATATGATGTTTTTGAAAAAGAGACGTCGCAGATAGTTGTGATAACCACCGTTGTTTCATTGCTCAGCGTGACATTATGGATGAGCTGGCTGCAGTGATTCGAAAATCAGGTCGTTTAAAAGTGGGCTGAGGTATTCGTTCACGGCTTCTGTTATCGATTTTATGCTGTGAGTCGCCTGGGGTTTGCTGCTAATATCACTCTTTTTTATAGATTTAAGGACTTTCAATGCAAATTGGTAAAAATTCGGTAGTGCAATTCTCCTACACGCTGAAAGATGAAAGTGGTGATGTTGTTGAAGCAACAGAAGAAGGCTCACCTGCCGCTTATTTACACGGCCACGATAATATGATGGCCGGGCTTGAAACCGCTATGGAAGGAAAAAGTATCGGTGATACCTTGTCCCGGACATTGGAACCGGCGGATGCTTACGGTGAACGTGCTGAAGACTCGATTCAGCGTGTACCGGTTAAGCATTTGCAAGGCGCTAAAAAATGGAAGCCTGGGATGACTGCTACTGTGCAGACAGAGCAGGCCAACCGCCAGGTGACTATCGTTAAAATGGGTAAATTTATGGCAACGGTAGATACTAATCATCCACTGGCTGGCAAAGTTGTAACATTTAACATTGAAATAAAAGATATTCGTGAAGCAACCGCTGAAGAAATTCAGCATGGCCACGCTCATGGAGCTGGTGGGCATCATCACGGTTGATGAATAACGCACAAGCATCGTTAACGCGATGGGAGCACGATGACGGCACAGTAATACTGCGCGGTTGGATGACACCTGATTGCGGAAAAAATGGCCGTCCGGTCATCCACTTCCTTCACGGAACTGGATTGTCCAGCTTGACCTATTGGCCTTTTTTGGCAAGTTTTCATGGCGAATATGATCTGTTTCTGGGCTCTTTTGAAGGGCACGGTGGCAGTGATGTCGCTCCACGGGAGCGTTACTCTGATTGGGCGGCGCTAACGGCTCGTGCGTTAATTTGCTATGAGGATCTGAGCAGTGACTGGGATCCGAAACAGCCTGTTATTGCGTTGGCGCATAGCTTTGGCGCGATTGCGACAACGCTGATGTTGCACAAGCAGCGCCGCTTGTTTGATCAATATATTCTGTTAGATCCCGTCATCTATCCTAAGTCAATGATCGCATTGATGCGCTTCTTGCATTTAATCGGTGTGGCCAGACGTTTGCCGCATGTGAAGCAAGCAAAAAATCGTCGCCAAGTATGGTCAAGCAGAGAAGACGCTCATAAGAATTTGAATGGGCGCGGCGTCTTTAAACGCTGGACAGATGAATCGCTAGATAGCTATATCGACCACGCTATTCAGCCCAACGCACAAGGTGAGTGGCAATTACGCTGCCCGCCGTGGCTGGAAGCGCGTATTTTCTCAGGCTATCCAAAAAAACTTTGGTCTGCGCTTGCACAGTTGCCTGAATATACGCACATTTTACACAGTACGAAAACCTACCCGTTTATACCGCCCGGTGTGAAAAAAGCGGAAAAAGCCAATCCACATATTACGCTGACAGAAGTCGAAGGTGGGCATTGTTTCATGCAGGAAGCGCCGCAAGAAAGCTATCAACAGATTAAGCGTTTGCTGCGTTTTTAATATCACGCCTGATAAGGAAAAGTCCCCATACGCATGCGTCGGTATTGGCTGGGCGAAATTCCCATAATCTTCTTAAAAATACGGGAAAAATAGTAGGCATCCTCATAACCCACTGCAAAGCTGATTTCATTAATCGACTTAGTCGTAATATCCAGTAGATGACAGGCTCGTTCAATTTTTAAATGAATGAAATGATTAATCGGCGTAGTGCCGGTCAACTCTTTATATTTTTTAATAAAGTGAAATTTGGAGAGGTTGGCTGCTTCTGCGAGGGTGTTCAGATCGAGTTGTTCATGCGTACGTGCCTGCATCAGGCTATGGATTAATTCCAGGTTAAAGTTATGCGCCACTTGCTGCTGTTTAGCAAGCGGCTGTAACTGTGCAATATGCGTTAATATCTGGCGCAACAGATTAGCTGCATGGATGAAAGCACTTATATTATAACTGGATTGGCGGCACTCCAGTAACGATTCAAAATCACTGGTCAGTCGCGAATGAATGCCCAGCGGAAAAATAAATTTATTATCCCGAACAGCAAGATAGTCAATAAATTCCTCACTTTGGTCGCCTGAAAAGTGTATCCAATAGATAGTCCAGGGTGTTTTCTCTGATGCTTTATAAGCATGAGGGATGCCGCGGGGTAGCAAAATCATGTCGCCCGCTTTGACCTCATAAGATTCATGATCCAGTGTCAATTCGCCCTGTCCATCGAGACAATAGATCATCAGATAATCATCATGTGTGCGCCGCAACATAGTATGGTTAGCGGCTTGTTTGTAGTAGCCAAGCCCGATGGGGTATAGGCCTTTGGATAAATGATGATGACTTAGTTTGGCCACTATTTTGCGGGGCACAACGAACCGCGAGCTTTCAGGTGGCAGTGGCCACTCGGAGGGTTGGCTCATATCGTTAGACCTTTAGACTAGGGAAAACCACTATTAATTCGCAATATAGTCCATTAATCTCACAAGATTATCAAGCCATGATGTTTATAAGGTGTGCTTAAATTATCACCAACGTAAAGGCTTGGCAGGCAACCGCTCACTGCCAATAACACTACCTATATAATAAGAGACAGGTATTAATAATGACTCAACAAGTACAGCTCCTGATTAACGGCGAACTGGTTAGTAGTAAATCTGAAAACTGGATTCCTGTCACCAACCCGGCAACACAGGAAATTATTGCACAAGTACCTTGCGCGACAACGGAAGAAGTTGAGCAGGCAGTGGAAGCGGCTAAAGCCGCCTTTGAAATTTGGAAAGAAACACCTGTCAGTGAACGTGCGCGTTTAATGCTGCGTTATCAGGCACTGCTGAAAGAGAACCACGATGAGATTGCTAAAGTGCTGGCGGTTGAGACCGGCAAAACCTTTGAAGATGCAAAAGGCGACGTATGGCGCGGCATCGAAGTAGTTGAACATGCTTGTAACATCGGCTCATTAAGCATGGGTGAAACGCTTGAAAACGTAGCGCGTAAAATTGATTGCTACAGCATTACCCAGCCTCTGGGTGTGTGCGTTGGTATTACGCCTTTTAACTTCCCTGCGATGATCCCACTGTGGATGTTTCCAATGGCCATAGCATGCGGTAACACGTTTGTATTGAAGCCTTCTGAACAAGATCCGCTAACACCTATGTTCCTCGCTAAGCTGTTTCAGGAAGCCGGTGCGGCACCAGGACTACTGCAGGTTGTTCACGGTACCAAAGATGTTGTTGACCAGTTGTTGACACATAAAGATACACCGGCTATCTCGTTTGTTGGTTCGGTTGCAGTAGGTGAGCACATCTACCGTACCGGTACTGATAAAATGAAACGTGTACAGGCATTTGCCGGCGCGAAAAATCATATGGTTATTATGCCGGATGCGGCTAAAAATCAGGTGGTTAACAGCATTGCAGGGGCTTCAGTCGGCGCCGGTGGCCAGCGTTGTATGGCTATTTCAGTGGCCGTTTTTGTGGGCAAATCCCGTGAGTGGATTCCTGAAGTGCGCGATGCTCTGGCAAAAGTACGCCCGGGTGTGTGGGATGATGAAGGCGCTGGTTATGGCCCGTTAATTAATCCGCAGTCAAAAGAACGTGTATTACGCTTTATTCAGGAAGGTAAAGATGCCGGCGCAGACTGTATTCTGGATGGTTCCGGATGTGTAGTAGAAGGTTATCCCGATGGTAACTGGGTTGGTCCTACCATGTTCCGCAATGTAACCACGGATATGTCTATCTATCAGGAAGAGATCTTCGGACCTGTTCTGATTGCACTGGAAGTTGATACTCTGGATGAAGCTATCGAATTGATTAATAACAATCCGTACGGTAACGGTACGTCATTGTTCACCTCTTCGGGTGCAGTTGCCCGTAAGTATCAGCATGAAATTAAAGTAGGTCAGGTCGGTATTAACGTGCCTGTACCTGTGCCACTACCTATGTTCTCTTTCACCGGTTGGAGAAAGTCGTTCTATGGTGATCAGCACGCCTACGGTAAACAAGCGGTGCGTTTCTATACAGAAACTAAAACAGTAACAGCACGTTGGTTTGAAGATGATATCGACACTGGTGTAAATACCAGTATTAATCTCAAATAATGTGAGCTGAATGACACTAAGGTCTTGAAGGGATTGGTTATATTCTTCCCTCAAGGCCTTATTTCGTATAAAAAAGAGAGAAGCCAATGGATTTTGAACTGAATGAAGATCAAATTGCATTTTCCGATATGGCACGGGCGTTTGCTCAAAAAGAGATGGAGCCTCACGCTGCCAAATGGGATCAGGAGCAAATTTTTCCGGTTGATGTGTTGCAAAAAGCGGGTGAGTTAGGTTTTTGTGGCTTGTACTCGCCAGAAGATGTCGGTGGTTTGGGGCTGGGGCGCCTGGATTCCAGTATTATTTTTGAACAACTCGCCATGGGTTGTACTTCCACCACGGCCTTCATCACTATTCACAATATGGCCACGTGGATGATTGCTGACTTTAGTAATGAAGAAACACGTCAGCACTGGTGCCCGGATTTGACTGCGGGCCAGAAACTGGCGTCTTATTGCTTAACCGAACCTAATGCCGGTTCTGATGCCGCTTCCTTAAAAACTACCGCCCGTAAAGAGGGTGATAGTTATGTGCTTAACGGCAGCAAAATATTTATCTCGGGCGCGGGCGCAACTGATGTATTAGTGGTGATGGCGCGTACCGGTGAAGATGGCCCTAAAGGTATTTCGGCATTTGCTATTGATGCCAAAGCCGCCGGTATTAGCTATGGCCGTAAAGAAGAAAAAATGGGTTGGAATAGCCAGCCGACACGACTCATTACGTTTGAAGATGCCAAAATTCCTGCGTCTTGCCTGATGGGGAATGAAGGCGATGGCTTTAAAATTGCGATGATGGGATTAGATGGCGGGCGCATCAATATTGCTACCTGCTCAATCGGTACGGCTCAGGCCGCACTCAATCACGCTATTCAGTATATGGGCGAACGTAAACAGTTTGGCCGTACGCTAGAGAACTTCCAGGCCTTGCAGTTCAAAATTGCTACGATGAATACTGAGCTGGTGGCTGCTCGTCAGATGGTACGGTTGGCGGCGAGTAAGCTTGATCATAAACATGCGGACCGTTCAACCTACTGCGCTATGGCGAAGCGATTTGCCACCGATGTCGGTTTTAATGTGTGTGATGAAGCGCTACAGATTTTTGGTGGTTATGGTTATATCAAAGAATATCCGCTGGAACGTTATGTCAGGGATAGCCGGGTGCATCGTATTCTTGAAGGCACCAATGAAATCATGAATGTAATTATTGCCCGTCGACTGTTATTAAAAGACGCGGCAGACATCCTGTAATCTGCGAAGGGAGCACAGAGAATAATGAGCGATAAACTGATTCTTGAAAAGAAAGGCCATGTAGCGGTTATCACCATGAATAATCCGCCAGCGAATACCTGGACAGAGGCGACGCTTAAAGAACTGGCGTGCATAGTCAAAGATTTAAATGCCGATATGCAAATTTACAGCTTAGTGCTGAGAAGCAGTAGCGAGAAATTTTTCTCTGCGGGTGCTGACTTAAATCTGTTTGCTGAAGGTGACCGTTCAGTTGCCAGAGATATGGCTCGCTATTTTGGTGAAGCTTTTGAAACCTTGTCTCAATTTCGTGGCGTCTCTATTGCGGCAATGAATGGCTGGGCAATGGGCGGTGGTTTAGAAGTAGCGTTAGCATGTGATATCCGTATCGCGGAAGAACAGGTGAAAATGGCCTTGCCAGAAGCCAAAGTAGGTTTGTTACCTTGTGCGGGTGGTACGCAGAATCTGACCATGCTGGTTGGCGAAGGCTGGACGAAGAAGATGATCCTCTGTGGCGAGCGCGTTAACGCCGCTAAAGCATTGGAGATCGGTCTGATAGAAGAGATGGTGGCAACGGGTGAATCCACTCAGCGTGCGATGGCGTTAGCAGAACAGGTAGCAGAGCAGAGCCCGATGGCGGTTGCCGCATGTAAGAAGCTGATTCAGTCTAACCGGACGCACCACTGGGATCAGGGTTATATCCTGGAGCGCGAGCTGTTTGTTGACCTGTTCCATTCTGAAGATCAGAAAGAAGGTGTGAATGCCTTTTTGGGCAAACGCCAGGCTGAATGGAAAAACCGTTAAGTTAACGTGTCCCAAAAGGAGAAAAACGGATGAGCTGTGTACTCTTTACTGAACACCTGACAAAGGACGGTAAAAAGATTGTTGAAATCTGCCTTAATGCAGAGAAATCTCTGAATGCTTTAACACTGGATATGATCGATCTGATCCAGCCAAAATTGGATGAGTGTAAGGCTGATGATTCTGTCGTGGCCATTTTTCTGGATGGCGCAGGCGAAAAAGCATTCTGTGCGGGAGGGGATGTCGTTAGCCTGTATCAATCGATGACGGGTGGCGATAACCCTGATTTTCCTGAACAGTTTTTTACGCGTGAGTATCTGTTGGATTACACTATCCATACCTACCCTAAGCCAATTATCTGCTGGGGTAGCGGTATTGTTATGGGCGGTGGAATGGGGTTGATGAGTGGTTGTAGCCATCGCATTGTGACTGAAACAACACATATGGCGATGCCTGAAGTCACCATCGGTTTGTATCCTGATGTGGGTGGTACCTGGTTTTTACACCGTACGCCAGGCCGCACCGGTTTATTTCTCGGATTGACCGGTAGTCGCATGAATGCGTCTGATGCGCTGTTTCTCAATCTGGGAGACCGCTTTCTTCAAACATCTCAACGCTGTGATGTATTAGATCGTCTATCACAAGAAGAGTGGGCCGGCGATTTAAATGCGGTGGTTAATCGTGTCCTGCGTGATCTTGAAGATGATGCATGGGATACCCGTCAGAGTATTCAATCGCCGGTCAGAACACACTTTGACCTGATTCAGGATATTACTGATCAGGACACAGTTGAAGAGATTATTGAGACATTACTCGCGGTAGAAACGGATGATAAATGGGTAGAGCGTGCGCAAAAGGCGATCAGTCATGGTAGCCCGTTAGCCGTACATATGATCTACAAGCAGCTTAAAAACACAGTGCACATGTCGTTGAAAGAGGTGTTTGAGTCAGAGCTGGTGCTGTCTGTGCAATGTTGTCGCCATCGGGAATTTCCAGAAGGTGTGCGTGCTTTGCTCGTTGATAAAGATGGCAAGCCAAACTGGACGTTTGCATCCGTCAACGATGTCGATCCGGCTTTCCTTGATGAGCTTTTTGTTTCTCCATGGGCCATTAATCCATTGGCTTCAATGTAACGGATTTTTAACAAACGGCTTTTTAATAAGTCGCTTTTTAACAAACAATTTTCTAGCAGGCAGCTCTGTAATAAGCAGCTGTTTACGATTAAGAATAACGATAAAAATAAGGATTCTAACATGGCGACTATAGGCTTTATCGGTTTAGGAAATATGGGCGGTCCAATGGCGATTAACCTGGTTAAGGCAGGCCATTCAGTCAAAGCATTTGATTTGTCGGCCGCGGCCGTTGCAAACGTGGTTTCCGAAGGTGGTATTTCTGCGCACTCAGCTAAAGATGCCGTTACGGATGCAGATTTTGTTGTATCAATGCTGCCAGCAGGTAAGCATGTACAAAGCTTGTTTGTTAGTGGTGATGACCCGTTATTAGATCATGTGCGAAAAGATGTCTTGATTATCGATTCCTCCACGATTGATGCGGCTACTGCGCAAAGCGTAGCGATGGCTGCTGAAGCACGTGGTATCAGCTTTATCGATGCACCTGTGTCAGGTGGTGTGGGCGGCGCTAAAGCAGGCACGCTGGCTTTCATGGCCGGTGGTTCAGCAGAGCAATTTGCAAAAGCTAAACCGATTCTGGATTGCATGGGCAAGAATATTTTCCATGCCGGATCACACGGTGCCGGCCAGGTCGCTAAAGCTTGTAATAACATGCTGTTGGCAATTCTGATGACAGGTACCAGCGAAGCTCTGAATATGGGCGTTAAAAATGGTCTGGACCCTGCTGTTCTGTCAGAAATCATGAAACAGAGTTCAGGTAGCAATTGGGCGTTACAGGTGTATAACCCGTTCCCGGGTGTGATGGAAGGCGTACCTTCTTCTAATGATTATCAAGGTGGTTTTCAGGTTGATCTGATGTTTAAAGATCTGGGACTGGCGATGGAAATGAGTCAATTAAGTGCCTCTCCTACACCAATGGGATCTCAGGCTCGGGCGTTATTTAATCTACATAAGGTTAATGGTAACGGCGGCCTGGATTTCTCCAGCGTGATTAAGCTTTATCAAGATCAGTAGGGCTTCTTTGTCCTAAAAAATTGATGCTAAAAAGCTGATACGAAAAATTAATGCCGAATAAGGGTGCCCGTTTATAAGCTCCCGTTTATAAATTCCCGTTTATAAACAGGGCACCTACTTCATAGCCTTTAATAAAAACAAAAAGCTTGAGGTCCCCCTATGGGTTACACAGAAGAATATCGTCACGCGCTTGAAAATCCTGAGTCATACTGGGCAGAGCAGGCAAAAGCGATTAGCTGGTTTAAAGCGCCGCAAACTATCCTAGAAAAAACACAACACGGTACCTATTGCTGGTATCCGGATGGTGAACTAAACAGCTGTTATCTGGCTGTCGATAAGCAAATCGAAGAAGGCAGGGGAGATCAGGTTGCTCTGTATTATGATTCACCCTCAACGCAGACAAAAGAAGCCATCACCTATAACGACTTACTACAGCGGGTAAGTCTATTTGCCGGTGCGATGAAAAATCTGGGTGTTGAAAAAGGTGATCGTGTCGTTATTTATATGCCGATGATCCCGGAAGCGGCGATAGCGATGTTGGCCTGCGCGCGTTTAGGCGCCGTGCATTCTGTCGTATTTGGTGGCTTTGCCGCGAATGAATTAGCAATACGGATTGATGATGCTACGCCTAAGCTGATTCTTACCGCTTCCTGCGGTATCGAATTCGATAAAAAAATAGCGTACAAACCCTTAGTTGATAAAGCAGTCAGTCTGGCAGCGCATAAGCCGTCACATACGATTGTATGCCAGCGATCTATATTAACTGCCGAAATGGATCCGGTGCGTGATCTTGACTGGTATGAGTTTCAGCAAGGCGCCGTTGCGGCCGAATGCACGCCGGTGAAAGGTTCCGACCCTCTGTATGTGTTGTATACCTCGGGAACGACCGGTCAGCCTAAAGGTATTGTTCGCGATAATGGCGGACATGCGGTTGCATTGAAATATGCGTTTAATAATGTCTATGGTATGAAAGCCGGTGATGTTTGGTGGGGCGCCTCTGATATTGGCTGGGTAGTCGGTCACTCCTTTATTGTGTACGGTCCCTTGATGGGCGGCGGTTCGGTTATCTTTTACGAAGGAAAGCCTATTCGCACACCGGATGCCGGTGCTTTCTGGCGAATCATTGAGGAATACAAAGTTAACTCAATGTTCTGCGCACCAACAGCCTACCGTGCGGTTCGTAAAGAAGACCCAACAGGAGAACTGTCAAAGAAATATGATCTTAGCAGCCTTAGATGGGTCTTTGTGGCAGGTGAGAAACTGGATTCATCGACCTATGAATGGCTCAGCGAACTGCTCAGCGTGCCGGTATTAGACCACTGGTGGCAAACAGAAACGGGTTGGCCAATGACCTCGCCTATGATGGGCTGGGATAACCCTTCGCCAGCTAGGTTAGGTTCCACAAACAAGCCGATCCCCGGCTATGATATTCGGGTGCTGGATGGCGATGGCGTAGAGATGGACGCCAATGAAACCGGTAATATCTGCGTGAAGTTACCCATGCCTCCCGGCGTAGCCTGGAGTATCTGGAATCAGCCGCAACGTTATATCGATTCTTATCTTGAAGCATTCCCGGGTTATTACCATACAGGTGATGGTGGCTTTAAAGATGGTGATGGTTATATCTACATTACCGGGCGCACCGATGATGTTATCAACGTCTCCGGGCATCGATTATCGACAGGTGAAATGGAAGAGGTTGTTTCTGCGCATCCAGCCGTTGCCGAGTGTGCTGTTATTGGTGCGCATGATGCGCTCAAAGGTCAGGTGCCTGTCGGGCTTATCGTGCTGAAGGCAGGGGAAGAAATTGACGAAGCGCAATTGGAAAAAGAACTGGTAGAACGTGTGCGTGATCAAGTAGGTGCGTTGGCCTGCTTCCGTCGAGCTGTTATTGTAGAGCGTTTGCCAAAAACCCGGTCAGGTAAAATTCTGCGTGCTATTTTGCGTAAAATAGCCGCGAAGGAAACTTACAAAATGCCATCCACCATTGATGATGAGACCATTTTGCCGGAGATAGAAGCGGTTCTGAAACTCAGAGGCCTTGTTTAAAAAGTATAATTTAAGAAGGTACATTCTAAAAAGTAGGAGGCTGAGCAGGTTTAAATAACAAAGCGCCACAAGGAAGCTGATTTCATACAGCGTTCTTGTGGCGCTTTTTATTAAGCTTTTTTGGACGGGCTGATTACAACACCAGCCGGCGATATTAGCCAGACCATGCTATCAGCAAACTCAGGTTTTGAATTTTCCCACTTGTATGCTTAGTTTCGCCGCCAATGAGGCTAGTTCCTCGCTGGCCGTGGATATTTGTAAAGCGCCTTGTGATGATTCTTGGGCGGAATCATTAATAGAAACCAGTGAGCGATTTATCTCCTCACATACACAGCTTTGTTCTTCACTGGCTGAGGCAATATGGGTGTTCATTTCAGTAATTGAAGCTACAGAATTAGCGATATTCTGAAATGCATTGCTGACTTCGGAGGATTTGCTGCCTGCTTGTTCTGCTTCAGTTTGGCTTTTTTTCATTGCGGTTACTGCTGACCGTGTACCGTTTTGTAATCGTTCGATGGTTTCCCTGATTTCGGTCGTCGATGTTTGCGTGCGCTGCGCCAGTGTTCGTACTTCATCTGCGACGACGGCAAAGCCGCGGCCCTGATCACCTGCACGAGCCGCTTCAATAGCAGCATTAAGGGCCAGCAGATTCGTTTGATCGGCTATATCATTAATGACATCGACAATGGATCCGATACTGTCACTGTCTGCCCCAAGTAGCCTGATACGCTCTGAAATATCGGCAACGTTACCTACTAATGAATTAGTAGCGGAGACCGCTATCCCGACAATATTGCTGCCTGCTTCTGCTTGTTCACGCATAGTCTGAGCACTCTGGTCCGCCTGCTCTGCGTTACTGGCAACATCCTGAGAGGTTGAAACCATCTCGTTCATAGCGCTAGCTACTTGCTCAATTTCTAAACGCTGGCGATCGATATTTTGATTGGCAAGCGTGCTGACCGATGTCATTTCATCAGCAGCAGAAGCTAACTGGTAAATGGCATTGCTGATATCGCCGATCAGTGTGCGTTGGTGGTGTAGCATTGTATTGAAGCTATTCGCCATGTTAGCCAATTCGTCCTTGCCGATGCTTGGTACAGAAATCGTTAAGTCTGAATGAGTCGCTACCATATCCATCGCTTGGTTGAGTGAATTCAGCGGTTTGGTAATAGATTGGTAAACTAAATAACTTATAGTGATTAGAGTTGCCAGAACAGAACCGCCCATAGTGAGCATAATGAAAATCTGGTTGTAGTAGGCGTCATCAATATTCTTACGTTCC
The DNA here is from genome assembly GCF_001305295.1 of Neptunomonas antarctica. Lineage (GTDB taxonomy): Bacteria > Pseudomonadota > Gammaproteobacteria > Pseudomonadales > Balneatricaceae > Neptunomonas > Neptunomonas antarctica. The sequence continues at coordinate 22,552 of NZ_LJSI01000029.1, read as the reverse complement.
AACCCGGCAACCGTTAGTTGAAGAGAAACCAATTCGGTGATTTTTTCGCTGATCGGGTCAATAATCTGGTAAAGAGGGCCATCATAATCGTTGAATTGCCCGCTAATGCTGCCGCTGCCAGCGCTACTAAGTGTCTTTTCCAGGTTATCCAGAGTGCTATTTGCGTCAAAAAATAGGCGGGATGCCTCTTCCGCTAAGCGTGTTTCGTCTACCGTAAGGGTGGTTGACAGGTATTTTTTCCACTTGCTTCTGATCTCAGCGCGAGCGCTCTGTATTCCTCTTAAAGCATCCGGGGCTGTCATGACTCCTGCATTGGCTTTGTTAACTGCATCGATAACATATACAGCGTAGTTATCAGCAATCGTTTTGAGGTCTTCGAGAGGAACTAAACGGTCATCGTAGATTCGGCCAACACCTAAGTCTGCTTCTTTCAATGCAGATAAAGAGACTAGAATGATCAGAATAATGCTGAGCATTGGTACAGCAGCCGACATTAATAATTTATTACGAATACTGAAATTATTTAAAAGCATGGTACCGCTCCGCTATTGTTATGACATACATAGGCTATGGCCTTGTTTTGTTGGTTCTCTTGGGAATGAGGTGTTATCTGAGGCATCTCTATATACTTGTTTTTTATATGGTTAATAGCTGATAGAACTTATTCCTATCGACAAATTGATTATAGGACAATATTTTTATTAACAATGAATATTTTAAAAAAAATGAGCAATGACAGAATGATTTTATGAATGAATGCCAATGGATGGAGTTAGCCGTAAGCAGGAATCGAAGAAAGAGGTTAGCCAAAGGTATGGACAGCTTAATCACTACCTTGAAAAAAAGCGGGTGCTTGCGCATAAAGTTTTAGATAAACAGATTGCTAAGCAGCGCCTATCGATGGGATTAGGCGCTGAATCATGTATGTCAGCGTGTGTATTTACACATTAACCCTGCTTTTTCAGGAACTTGGTCAGTAAAACAATACGAGTGCCGTTAACACGGCCTTCGATTTGTTCTGGGTTTGATGTCAGCGAAATACCACGTACGGCAGTGCCGCGTTTAGCGGTAAAGCCTGCACCTTTAACGTCCAGATCTTTGATCAGCGTAACGTTATCGCCTGCATTAAGTACGGTGCCGTTACTGTCCTTGGCAGGTGGGTAGTCATCATCAGATCCGGTCTCCGCCTGTGCCCACGCTTGAGTTTCTTCATCGAGGTACAGCATGTCTAATAGATCCTGCGCCCAGATTTCACCCATCGATGAGAGCTGCGTGAGTTGACGCCATGCCATCACCTGTACAGCAGGTGTTTGACTCCACATGCTGTCATTCAGACAACGCCAGTGGTTAACATCAATCGTATCTGGTTGAGTAATCTGGCTATTACATGTATCGCAGATCAGTATAGATTGCTCGGCTGAGCTATCTGAAGGAGCTACTTCAAAAACAGACAGGTTTTCGGTAGCGGAGCATAATTCGCATGTTGAGTTAGCGCGTTGCATCAGTGTTTTTTCAATAGTCATATTCAATTAAGCCTTAATTACGTGCGGGTATTATGCCTTAATAGCCTATTAAAACACAGATGGGTTAGTGTTTTGGCATTGAATAATAATGTATAACGTTGCTGTTAAAGCAGGAGAAGGGATATCGAATGAACAAACAATTGTTACTGCAATATCTGCATAATAAACCTGAATCTCAGGAGGATTATCCCTTTGGTCCTGATGTGGTCGTTTTTAAAGTAAAACGAAAAATGTTTGCGCTGGTCTCTGAGTATAAGAATCAACTGATCATTAATCTTAAATCTGATCCTCAAGATGCCATTGAACTTCGGGATATTTTTGAATCAGTGATTCCTGGCTATCATATGAATAAGCGTCACTGGAATACACTGTTTATGGATGGATCCATTCCTGAAGGTGAAATTATGCGACAGATTGATTACTCTTATGCGTTGGTCGTAAAAGGTCTGACTAAACTAGAAAAAATGGCACTTGAATTAAGTTATGGTAAATCTGTTATTTATAAAGGATTACGATATCGCTAGGAGGCGTTGTCAGCGTGCTTTTTTAAAGTGAATGGAGGTATAGCCAGATTAAGAGAGAATTATTAGCATAATTTAAAAATTATGCTTAAATCTAAGTTATGGCTAACTGACGCATCTGACGGATACCAGATGTATTTATGGAGAAGGCAGTGTCGGATATTCAGTTAAAAATAATTGTGCTTATACTATGTATGTTCCCTGTTATAGCCAATGCAGAGATCTATCGCTGGACAGATGAGACGGGAAAAAAACATTATAGTGATAAGGCTCCTCCAGGTGTAAAAGCCGAAAAAAAAGAGTATGTAAATGTTGCGACTCCCTGGCGTAAGTTACCCAAACCTACACGTCCGCAGGAAGGGCTCAGGGTTGATGAAACACTGAAAGACGGTTTGTCTGTTGATGGGGCTAACTCCAATAGTTCCGGGTCTGTGGAAGCTGAGACAGGCAGTCAAGGGGAACTTTCGACAGATAAAAAAGACAAAAAGAGTAACAAGAAAACTAAGCGCTTAAAAGTAAAAGAGGATGCAGAAAACTCCTCCTCGGGTCTTGTAAAACTTGATCAGAAGGATAAATCATCATCTACCCCAGCAGAACGTATAATCGATATTAAAGAACGCAATGCGCAAGCCAAAAAAGATTATCGCACCTCTGATTAATGTCTAATCCGGCAAACGCAGTGTAATTAACGACTAATAACCTGTAACTCATAAGTAATTATTAGGGTTTATATTATTTTTCTTAGGCAAACCGTAGTCTTTATGGCAATATTTGCGGTTTTTTAACGTAGGACAGGAGGGGCGTGCTATGTTCGATAATGATGAATTACATCCGAAATTTGTGGATGCCATGCGAAAGTTAAAAGCGATGTCTGAAGAAGATCGCTTATCTGAATACAATAAAGATCTGTTCGAGCAGGCTATGAATTATGCTCCGTTAGAAATTCAGCCTCAGCTTATCGAGATAAAGAAAAAATACCAGGATCTTCATTAGGATCAATAGGTTAATAAAACAGTCTACTTAAACAATTCGTTTAAATGTGTAGAATAAAAATCCCTCTTTCAGAGGGATTTTTTATGCTTGAAAATTGACTTAAACGGGGTAGCTGGCAGTGCGCAAAGGAGTGATTTCTTGATAATGGCCTAATGCATACCAGGGTCTTTTTTCGATGCTGGCTTCTGGTGTAATAGGAAGTAGGACGGTATGAGCCCCGCTTAACATCTCGCGAATGACAAGTAAGCGATATTGATTTCTATCCACTCTGCAATTTTTAATGGGAAAAGATTCATTTAACATCGATGACAGAATCTTACCGGTTTGGCATTGCTCACTGGTTAGATTATTACTGATTATAACCAGTTCAGGTTTCTCATTACGTACGATATCAGTAAGGTATTCGGCCACAGTGTAAGCACTCAAACTATCTTGAGTAACCACCTGGATTCCTTTGTTTGCGCCATGTTGAACGGCGAATGCCAGCTGGCTTGTGTGTGTCGATGAGCCAATAGAGACAACGACAATCGTGTTAGTCACATCGGTTTTTGCACCGAAGGCTTCCGCTAATGCCGCTAACAGCGGTACATCATCACTATGAGTTGATTCGGAACGCTTTACCGCGATAACAATTTTCATGAGGAGCTCTCTCGTGATATTTGATCTTATTGACGATCAAAAATTACCTGCCCACAGTAAAGCGAAAAAGAGTGTCTAGAGTTTGTCTGAAATCATACGAATTGTAACAGATGAGCAGATGGCCGCTTTTTTACGCTAGAATCCATATATGTTTTTTTTATGATGATGGCATTATGTTGTTTCCTTCCCGTTTAGTTCAGCGCTTTTTTCCTATCGTAGTTATATTCATGGTGGTGATATTTGGTGCTGTGTATGTTTATTCGGTGCCTTTCATCAAAGAGAAAGTATATGAGATTGAGCGTAACTCCAGTCGCATCGCGTTGGATAATGTATTTACCATAGCGGATCGTATGTATGCCGATACAGAGAATTACCAATCTCAGACACTTGACGCGAATAAAGAGCGTTTGAAAATCGTCGTGTCGATGGCGGAGTCTTATATTGCACAGGTTTTTCAGCAGATCGATGAGGGGCCTGTTGAGGGTCGAATGAGTCGCGAGGAGGCGCGTGCTAGTGTGTTTGACATGCTGCGGCATTTTAAAAGCCGAGCGGGTGATTATATCTGGGTGGCTAGTTATGATGATCGTTTTTTATCACATCCCGACGACCGTTTTCACGGCAAAGATGTATCGACGCTAAAAAATAGTGATGGCGTGGTGGTCTTGCCTGAAATAATTAAAGTCGCAACGCACCAGGGTGAGGGTTTCTATCAGTACAAGTGGAATCGCTTATCTGAGAATACACAGCTTGATAAATTATCCTACGTGAAAAATTACCCACAATGGGGCTTTGTTATGGGGTCTGGCGTGTACCTTGAGGATGTTGCGGCAGAGTTGGAAATCAAACGTAATAAAGCTTTAGAAGAACTAAGAGATAGCTTTAAGCAGCTGCGTGTTGCTAAGACGGGCTATCTGTTTATTTTTGATGCAACCACTAACATGTTGATCCATCCTAACCCAAATATTGATGGTACTAATATTCAGAATTTGTTAAATCCTGTCACGCATAAATCGATCGCTGACGATTTGATTAACGTAGCAGACACAGGTAAAGAGCTTTTTTACAAGTGGGATAAGCCAGAGGATCCGGGTAATTATATCTACGAAAAGCTCTCATTGGTGCGCCATGTGAAAGGTTTTGACTGGTATATCTGTTCATCCGTGTATGTTGATGAGCTTAAAAGCAGTTCAGAGCAGCTGAGTGATCGTATTCTTACTATTGCGTTGTTGTCATTGCTGGTGGCCGTTGCCATGGCGTTTGTTTTTATCTATTGGGTGACTAATCCGATTAAGCAATTAGCCGATGCTGCGTTGCGTGTTTCAAAAGGAGAACTCACAGCCACGGTTGGATTCAGACGTGATGATGAATTAGGTATTCTTGCCAAAACCTTCGATGAGATGGTTGAGCGGGTACGTGATAATATTCAGAATCTCGATTTGAAAGTAAAAAACCGTACCGTTGCGCTGGAAAAAAGTAACCAGCAATTGATGGAAACGGTACGTTCACGTGAAGATGCCCAGCAAGCATTAACCCAGATAGAAGAACGGCAGCGTATTATTCTCGATTTGCTACCCGCTCAGGTGGCCTATTTTGATAGCGAGTTAACCTTTCAGTTTGTCAATCAGCGCTATGCTGATTTGCTTAATAAAAGCAAAAGCGAGATTACCGGCAAAGCCTTAGAAGTACTTAGTCAAAAGCACTATCAGGCGCTGCTTGATCAGTTGATGCCGGCACTTGCAGGCATAGAGTCTAATCGGGAATACAGTTACTGGTCTGAGGGGCGTGAAAGTATAACCAAACGATTTTTAACGCCTTGTCGTAACGAAGCAGGGCAGGTCGTGGGCGTATTGTTGGTAGCGCTGGATATTACCTCTGAAAAAGAGGTCGAGAAAAAGTTATTAGAAGCACAAAGAATGAGTGCCGTCGGGCATTTGGCAGGCGGATTAGCGCATGACTTTAACAACCTGCTGTCTATCATTTTAGGAAATTTAGTCTCTGCTTCTGAGCATTATCAGCATGATACTGAGCTCCAACGATATATCAAACCCTCAATACGTGCGGCAAAAAGAGGGGCTAATATCACTAGTCGACTATTGGCTTTCTCACGGCGTCAGCCATTGGCACCTTTGCCGTGCGATATCCATTTGCTGCTAGAGGAAACCATCGAATTATTGCGCGGCTCTTTACCCAGCAACATTGAGCTGGTGTTTGATTCGGCAGCCACTAAAGGCTTGCCTTTTGTTGACCCCGGGCGTCTTGAAGATGCCTTGGTTAACTTAGTGCTCAACGCCAAAGAAGCGATGCCGCGGGGTGGTTTAATTGAGTTTACTGTTACCGAGCTGAGTATTGAAGAAGGGCGGATAGGAAAAGAGTCTGCAGGAAAAGAAAGCATGATATTGGACGAGCCTGTAAAGGCCGGAGACTATATCCAAATCACGGTATCTGATAGTGGACAAGGTTTTACCGACGAAGCGATGCTCATGGCATTTGAACCGTTTTTCACGACAAGTACAGGGGGTGTCGGAACAGGGCTGGGTTTGAGTATGGTATATGGATTTGTGAAGCAGTCCAATGGCTATATCAAAATCAGCAATGAGCCTGTCAGGGGTGCAGAAATAACCTTATTGCTGCCTTCGGTATTGGCTGAAACTTTATCTGAAACAACAGAGATCAGGGCGTATGAAAGCCCTGAATGGAAAGGTAAATTAATTTTACTGGTGGAAGATGATGATGATGTGCGCCAGGTGGTACGTGAATTGCTGATAAAAATGGGCTTTAGTGTAATTGAGTCATCAACAGCAGAGGAAGCGCGTGAGTTGATCAACGTTTTAGATAATATCTATGCGCTGGTGTCTGATATCAGGCTTAATGGTGCAGCTAATGGTTTTGATTTGGCGGATAATTTTAAGCTGGCACACCCGCAGAACCGAGTGTTGCTAATGACCGGTTATGCCTTCGATGAAAATAGTGGAAGAGAAGGTAAAAATCATTATGCTATTATTCAAAAACCATTTGATATCAAAAAGTTAATCGATGCCTTTCAGATAGTATATGAGGCGTAAGTTAGGGTTTAGTATTGATGACTCATCGTAAACTGATTTACATTATTGATGATGAACGTGATATTTGCGACATCCTTAGTCGAGAGTTGGGTGCATACGGTTTTGAAGTGAAAACATTTCTCACCGGTGCGCAACTGAAAGAAGCATTACGCGAGCAATCACCGGATCTTTGCATTGTTGATTTAGGCTTGCCGGATATGGATGGCATCGAGTTAGTTAAATCGCTCTGTGATCAGACTGCTATGGGGGTTATGATTCTTTCGGGCCGTGATAGTGTCACCGACCGGATTTTGGGTTTAGAGTTGGGGGCAGATGATTATATCGTTAAGCCTTTTATTCCCAGAGAGCTTATTGCGCGCGTGAATAGTTTATTTCGACGCTTGAGAAAAAATAACCACGATATTGAAGTCGCTGCCTCTGCGGTTGCCCAGTTTGCCGGCTGGCGCTACGATCCTTCAACCTTGACGCTATCACCCTTGGGTGAAACACCGGCGGACGCGGCCGAGACTAACGAGCTTAGCTCTGCCGAACATGAATTATTGATGCTCTTACTGCATTCTCCCAAAAAAATACTGTCGCGTGATCAATTGCTCGGCGAACGGGTTTCTCCTTTTGACCGAAGTATTGATGTGCGGATGTCACGTGTACGTAAGAAACTTGAGAATAGCCCTAAGCAGCCAACGCTGATTAAAACGGTTTATGGGGTCGGCTATATTCTGACGGCCGATGTTGTATGGATATGATGTTCACTGGAGAATCTTACATGGAAAGTGTCTCAACACTTTAAACCGATTGGGTGATTGTGGCAGTTTCTGGTAGTATCTTTTCTTTAATTTCCCTAAATGAATAAAACAGGATATACACCGTGGTTGAAGTAGGCCGAATGAATACACTCACTGTTATGCGCCAGGCAGATTTCGGTGTTTATCTTGAAGGTGGCGAGTTTGGTGGTATTTTACTGCCGAAAAAAGAAGTGCCGGTAGGTTGCCAGATAGGCGATCAACTGGAGGTATTTATCTACCTGGATACCGATGATTTTGTGGTCGCCAGTATTAATAAACCACTCGTACAAGTCGGTGAGTTTGCATCGCTGAAAGTGGTTGAAGTAAATAAAGTGGGTGCGTTTCTTGACTGGGGCATGCCAAAAGATCTATTGCTCCCTTATGGCGAACAACAACGCGCGCTTGAGGTAGATCAGCGCGTCATGGTACGGGTGTATCTGGATAATAGTGATCGTCTGGCGGCCTCTGCTAAGTTAGAGAAGTTTCTGGATAAAGAACCCCAGGGGCTTACCGTGGGCGATCAAGTTAGTTTGTTTGCGTATCGTCACAATGAATTAGGTTTTAGTGTGGTGGTTGATAATAGTTATGGCGCTGTTTTACATACACAGGATCTGTTCCGTACCGTCAGGTTGGGTCAAACGCTGACTGGCTATATCAAGCGTGTGCTGGCTGAAGGCAAGGTCGATGTGATGCTGGATAAGCCAGGTTACGCAAAAGTAGATGAACTTTCGCAGCGGATTCTGGAAAATCTTGATACTCATGATGGCTTTAGCCCGCTGGGCGACAAGAGCCGCCCGGAAGATATCTATCAGGAATTTGGTATCAGTAAAAGATCCTACAAAATGGCTATTGGAACCTTGATGAAGCAAGGCCTGATCTCTATTAGCGCTGATGGTATCAGAAAAGTCTGAGTCATCTCGACATAAGCGGGTAACGGTGTTTCCCTGAAGTACTCGGCCTATTAGTCGCTTTGATTAAACGTGTTCTGAGTCATCTCGACATAAGCGGGTAACGGTGTTTCTCTGAAGTACCGGATGGCCCGCTTTAATAATTCTTGTCCTGCCGGCCCGATCGAACGCCCTTTACGCGTAATCAAACACAACTCTCTGCATATCAGCGGTTCGCTTAATGGCTTGAATAACAGTGAATCAAAAGCCGGTGTGGATGCCGCTAACGCCGGCAGTATGCTGATACCAATCCCGTTTTTGACTAATGAGGCGAGCGTGGCTGGCGTGGATGCCTCAATCAGCGAGCCACTGAGCGACAAGGGTATCTGCTGACTGTTAATCAGTTGTTCTATTTGAATTCGAATCCCATTTTCAGCAGACAGCATGGTTAATGATCTGGCTTTAATATCCTGCCAACTTAATTCCTCAGCCAGGCGAGTGGCCAGTGGGTCATCTGCATTCATTACCACACCGTAGCGATCCGATAATATGGGTTGATATAACAGCTCCGGATGCGCCGAGCGGTTGCCTCCAATACCAAAATCGACCACATTATTGATGACACTGTCTTCAATGCCGCTGGCACCTTCCTCTTTTAGTGAGATGGCAATAGTGGGGAATGCCGTGCAATAGGCTTTAATCACGGGTGGCAGTAAACTATGAAGCACAGAAGGAGAGGCGGCGATACCGATTTGGCCGCGTTGCTGTTGGGCGCTTGCTCTTAAATCATTAATCGCAGTATCAAAGTCCGAAATAAGGCGCTCAGCCACCGGATAAAATCGCTCACCTTCACGCGTAAGATTAACGCGTCGGGTCGTACGGTCAAACAGCCTCAGTTGCACCTTAGCCTCAAGCTGCTTGATGGTTGCCGTTAGCGTCGACTGGGTCACATGTAAGTGCTCCGCGGCCTGTGTAAAGCTGCCGTGGCGTGCGACTTCTAAAAAAGCGCTGAGATGTCGGTAAGAAAGATTATTCATATAATTCGATTAATCGATTAAATTTTATCGTTTGAATGATTAATCATGATTCTGCATCATAGTGTCCTTAATAACAAATCAGATGATTAGGCACATGATCCCACGCATTTCTACGGTTGAAACAACACAAGCCCACTACCTTTCGTTTATTGCTGCCTTGCAGGACAAAGGCTTTGCGGGTGAATTGAATCAGGATTACGCCAGCCGAATTACCTTATCGACAGATAACAGTATCTATCAGATATTGCCGCAAGGTGTTGTTTATCCGAAAACCTTAGAAGATCTGGTGCTGATTGCTGAATTATCTTCGCAAGCAGCGTTTGCCAGTGTGGTACTAACCCCGCGTGGGGGAGGAACCGGCACCAATGGGCAGTCATTAACGGACGGTTTAATCGTTGATGTATCCAGACACATGAATCGTATCCTGGAGATTAATGCGCAAGAGCGTTGGGTGCGGGTTCAGGGCGGCGTAGTAAAAGATCAGCTCAATGCGGCGCTAAAGCCTTATGGATTATTCTTTGCGCCAGAGTTGTCGACCAGTAATCGGGCCACCGTAGGCGGTATGATCAATACCGATGCGAGCGGGCAGGGTAGCTGTTTATATGGTAAGACCCGTGATCATGTGCTGGAGTTGAAAAGTGTCTTTTTAGACGGCACTGTCTGGGATTCAGCACCGCTTGAAGATGATGCGCTGGCTAGCGTGAAGTTACGGGAGGATAGGGTAGGAGAGATTCATCGTCTGGTGGATGGTATTTATACCGAGAAAAAAGAGTTGATTGAGGCTAAATTTCCGAAGCTCAATCGTTGTTTGACCGGCTATGATCTGGCCCATATTCGTGACGAGTCCGGACGATTTAACTTAAATTCAGTGTTGTGTGGCGGAGAGGGTTCGCTTGCGTTTATTGCGGAAGCTAAGCTTAATGTTTTGCCTATTCCTAAATTCGCGGCCTTGGTTAATGTTAAATACGACAGCTTTGAAAGCTCGCTGAGAGACGCCAAAGCACTGATGGATTGGGGCCCCACTTCTATCGAAACGATTGATTCCAAAGTGTTGAATCTGGCGATGGGAGATATCGTATGGGATACGGTAAAAGATTACTTTCCTGAGAAAGCAGGTGATCCGGACACTCAGGGAATTAATCTGGTTGAATACACGTCTGATAATGAAGATGCATTAAAAGCCAGTGTTAACAAACTCACGCAGCACTTGGAAGCGGTCGCGGGACAAGCGGGTAAGAGCTTTGGCTTTACCGTAGTCTATGGCGCAACTGAGATTAATAAAGTCTGGGGAATGCGTAAAAAAGCGGTTGGCTTACTCGGTAATGCCAAAGGGCAAGAGCGTCCGATTCCTTTCGTTGAAGATACCGCCGTACCGCCCGAAAACCTGGCTGACTTTATTATGGAGTTTCGTGCGGTTCTGGATAGCCACGGTTTAGCCTATGGAATGTTCGGTCATGTGGATGCCGGTGTGTTACATGTACGCCCGGCGATTGATATGAAAGATGAAGTGCAGGAATCGATGGTGCGTCAGATTACAGACCAGGTGGTTGCACTCACACAAAAATACAATGGTTTGCTTTGGGGCGAGCATGGTAAGGGCGTTCGTTCTGAATATTCCCCCGCTTTTTTTGGTGAACTTTATACCGAATTACAGCGTATAAAGGGGGTGTTTGATCCGCATAATCAGCTCAACCCTGGCAAAATAGCCACCCCTCTTATTGGTGGTGCTGAATTACTTAAAATTGATGCGGTGCAAACCCGTGGTCAATTGGACCGCCAAATTCCGGTTAATACCCGTGATGCCTACAGTTCTGCGATGTTTTGTAATGGTAATGGCGCTTGTTATAACTACGATCCAAACGATGCCATGTGTCCTTCATGGAAAGGCACACGAGAGCGAATTCACTCGCCTAAAGGGCGTGCCTCGCTGATCCGTGAATGGTTGCGCCTGATGTCTAATCAGGGCGTCGATGTAACGGAGATAAGCCGTAAAGTTAAGGCTAGTTCTTTTCTTAAAACATTACCTGGCCGCATTAAAAATACGGTTAAAAAACAACGCGGCGAATACGACTATTCACACGAAGTCCACGAAGCAATGATGGGCTGCCTTGCCTGTAAGTCGTGTGTTGGACAGTGTCCTATTAAGGTCAATGTACCTGATTTCAGATCGCGTTTTCTGGAAGTTTATTACAGTCGTTATCTTCGACCTGCGAAGGACTATATGGTTGGTAGTCTTGAGTTTATGGTGCCTGTACTGGCTAAATATCCAGCACCCTATAACTGGATGATGCAAAACAAAGTGATGAAACGTGTGTTTAAACAATATGCGGGCATGGTCGATAGTCCGGTTATTTGTAAGCACACACTGGTTAAGGGCCTTAAGGAAAAAGGCATAGCGTTTGCGTCGGTCGAACAGATTAATAGTCTGAATGAGGCGCAGCGGGCCAAAGCCGTGATTATCGTTCAGGATGCCTTCACCAGCTTTTTTGAAACCCAGCTAGTACTGGATATCATCGACTTGCTGGGCGAACTTGGTTTTTATGTGATGGTTGCACCGTTTATGCCTAATGGTAAGCCTTTGCATGTACATGGCTTTATGAATGCTTTTGATAAAGCGGCGATCAAAAATGCATCCATGTTAAATGCGTTGGATCAAACCGGTGTGCCATTAATCGGTGTCGATCCGTCTATGACGCTGACCTATCGACAGGAATATTCGACTGTTTTAGATAGTGTACCTACGGTTCATCTGATACAGGAATGGCTGGCGACTCAACAAGCGGTGATAGCCGTTAAAGCCTCAGAATTACCGGCGTATAGCTTTACGTTAATGGCGCATTGCACTGAAAAAACATCGGCAGCGCCTTCGCTCAAACAATGGCAACAGATCTTTGCCGCGCTAGGTCAATCACTCAACATTCAAGCGGTAGGCTGTTGTGGGATGTCGGGCACCTATGGTCATGAAGCTGAGAATATGGAAACGTCTAAAAAGATTTATGATTTGAGCTGGCGTAATGTGGTTAACGCAGATGATAATCAGGGAAAACTGGTAGCAACAGGTTACTCGTGCCGTAGTCAGGTGAAGCGTTTAGATGCTAAGCAGATTCCGCATCCTGCTCAGGCTTTGCTGGATATCATACGTGCGAACCGTCGGGCATAAAATCAGCGCTAGAATTAGAGACTAAAAAGGCCCGAAAGGGCCTTTTTTATAGCGTTTTATTGTATTAAAACAAGCTTAACGAATTATCCCTCGTCTTGTACTGAGGCTGCTTGCTGGCTCGCTAGTAAATTGTTAATACTGTCCATATTTGCATCATAGCGTTCCTTTTCAGGTTTATCTGAATCACGGTAGCGAATGTCCTGCGTCACTAGTGTTGACAACATTTCTCTGCTGAAGCTAGATGCATCTTCGATAAATCCCAGCGCCGGATTTTCGGTGGCACCCTGCATGTTCTGCATCATATGCCCCAAACGTTTGTCCGGCATCGTGCTCGGGTTGTCAATATTCTCAACATCAGTGTATTTAGCAATAGCGCTGTGCTGTTCAGATTGTGTCAAACGCAGGTTCATGGATGAGAGCTCTGTTTTATCCATACGAAACTCGCTGGCCATATCAAATGCTTTCTGGACATCGCCATCGAAAAACTCGTTTGATATCTCGCCAACATCTTTAATCAGATTTTGCAGGGCATCAATTTCATCAGTATCGAGATCGCCCTCAACTGAGAATTTATAATCACTGCTTTCATTACGGCTGATATTGAAGAGCGATTGTGTATTCCCGTCCTGATCTTCTTCAATGCCAAAAGAACCTTCGTATTGGCTGCTTTTTGAGAAGTTAATCGTTACTTCGTCGCCATCTTGTGTTTTGACTGTTAGTGACAGTGTTTCCGCTTCCTGATAGCGTTCAGCGGCGATTAGCCTGGAGATTTGCGCATCTTTAGGCGTCTGCTGACCGGGCTCTATAGCTGCCAGAGCATCCATTGTTTTCTCTTCAGTCGCATCTATATTTGATGCGACGCTATCGGACAATGCGCCTAAACCATCAAGAATCTCACGCGCTTCTGCAAAGCCTTTTTTAACGCCATCGACAGCAGCGTTATACATTTTCTGAACATCTTCTTCGGAGCGACCACTGCGGCGAGCAGCTTCCAGTCCTTGAGCGACAAAACCACCAATCTTGTCGGCGATTTTTTCAGGGGAAAAATCATCTGCACTCAGTGATTTAAGGTCACCGCTATTCATCCCGGGAATATTGCTAGCGAGACGATTTAATACCGTATCCTGACTGGCAGCTTCGGGGCTTTTGCTATTAGTAGACGCAGCACTCTGAAAGCTGGTATGCGAGCTTTGTTGTGTGTGCGATGTCTGGGAATACAGAGTGCCAATCATGTTGGGCCCCCGGTTGGTTAGTCAGTGATACCTATTTATCATAGGCTTATCGTATCTGCTTAGTATATCGACTCAGTTTAGTTCAACTTGAGGGAATAATGACTGAGCTGAATAAGTTTCACGTTCCAGCATGTGAATTAGCGTGTAAATATCTGTTTATCACAGAAAGTAGTGCAATAGAGAGTATGTAAATAGGGCTAATCATCATAAAATGGGTCAAGTGTTGCTGGGTTATGAAAAACTATAAAGGAGATAGACGTGGAAGATTTATTACCAGAGTTGTGTGATCAGTTTCCGGAATTGGTTCAGGTAGTTGAACCTATGTTTGGTAACTTTGGTGGACGTGAAACCTTCGGAGGTGAGATCGTCACTATTAAAGCTTTCGAAGATAATTCATTAGTACGTGAACAAGTAGCGCTGCCAGGCGAAGGGAAAGTACTTGTGGTCGATGGCGGTGGTTCTCTTCGCCGTGCGATGCTGGGTGATATGCTTGCCGAAAAAGCTGAAAAAAACGGCTGGGAAGGCATTATAATTTACGGCTGTATCCGTGATGTAAATGCCATTAGCGGATTAGATCTGGGTGTGCAGGCGTTAGGTTCACATCCAATGAAAACCGATAAACGCGGCTTGGGTGATCTCAATGTTGAGGTGACTTTCGGAGGCGTTACCTTCAAGCCGGGTCAGTATGTCTATGCAGACAATAATGGTGTGCTGATTTCTCCGGTAAAGCTGGAACTTACTGAATAAGCGTTTCTTAAGAGCCCATGGCCATGCTTATATAAAGTTTGGCCATGACCCCAAAAACAGTTGCACCACTGATTAAACCGATAAAAATCAATTTTCCTTCGCGGGATGCCTTTGATTGTTTGGCTACAGTCCAGACTGACCAGAATTTAAACAAGATCATTGCGGCCACGCAGGCTAATACAAATATTTCAGAATCGAATATGCTCATGGTGTGACCCCTATCGTAATTAGCATTCATCTATCAACAGATTGAATACATTAAAATGTATTTTATATATACTTATTATCCTGATATAAAATGTTTTGTAAATACATTTTAATGTTTGATGCACTTTTCAATGCAGGTTCCAGTGATAGTATTAAAAGTAATATCAGGAGTACTTATATGAAGATGAGTAAAACAAGACGAGAAGAGTTACATCGTGTCTGGTTAGCGGTAACAGGTACAGCTGTCACAGCAATTAATCGTGCAGATGGTTATAAAGGGGACTTTATTACAGGGCAGGGTTATGAGCTGCTCAGGCCTAGCTATTTACATGATGAGGATTTACAGGATCCTGATTTACCTAAAAAGGCTAATGATCAGGGGTAAGCTCGGTTACCCGATCAGGCTTTGTTACATCGGAACCAATAAGGCCTTGTCGCATAGGTTTATCAGCGATGAGGTCCGCAAGCGTATATTCTTTAAGTACACTCATAAAAGCATTTTTTGCTTTATTGAGAATAGGTTGTAATGTACAAAAGTTTGTCAGGCGACAGGCATGATGTTCGCAATCAATGATGGGCCTGACTCCCTCGGTTTGAGCAACGATAAGCCCGATATTGATATCGGCGGGGTCTTTACCCAGCTGGATGCCTCCGTTTTTGCCACGAAAGGTTTTGAGATACCCCGACTTAGACAGGGCGTGAACAACTTTACGCAGATGTTCGATCGAGATGTTATAAAATTTTGCGATTTCTGCCAGTGTCGTCAGGCGATCATTATTAATGGCAACAAAAAAAAGAACCCGTAATGTGTAATCGGTAAATCGGCTGAGTTGCATGATATCAATTCTTTAAAAGATGTTTATCTAATATACGTTATAACACAGCCCATAAACAAGATATCGGAGTGTTTAAAGTCGAGTTATTATAAAAGTCGAACGGTTACAAAAGCTAAGTGGTTACAAGAATCACGCCGTTAAAAGCATGAGGTTACAGAATAAGCTATATAAAAAAGGCTGCTTAGTGAGCAGCCTTTTTGGGGGTAGGTTAAATTACCCTTGTTTACGTTTGTCAAAAACGCGTTGGGCTTTGCCTTCCGAGCGGGGGATAGAGCCACCTTCAACAACGTTGATGCGGGTATTGATCCCGACCACTGATTTAATGTGATGCTGTAGCTCTTTCATGGCTTCTGTAGGATCGGCATCCTGCGCGCCAGGAACCATTTCGACTTTCACCTCAACTTTATCAAGGTTGCCATCTTTGGTAACAATGATTTCGTAATGAGGTGCCAAAATCGCTACTTTAAGAATCTGTTCTTCAATTTGCGTTGGGAACACATTCACACCACGGATAATCATCATGTCGTCAGAGCGACCAGTGATCTTGTCGATACGACGCATAGGGCGTGCAGTGCCGGGTAGCAAGCGTGTCAAATCACGCGTACGGTAACGAATAATCGGCAGTGCTTCTTTGGTCAGTGAAGTAAAGACCAGTTCACCGTATTCGCCATCCGGTAGTACTTCGCAGGTGATCGGGTCGATGATTTCAGGATAAAAATGATCTTCCCAAACCGTTGGTCCATCTTTACTTTCCAGGCACTCCTGTGCGACACCTGGGCCCATGACTTCTGAAAGACCGTAAATATCCAATGCATCGATGCCGAGTCTGGCTTCAATATTTTTTCGCATCTCTTTAGTCCATGGCTCTGCGCCGAAGATACCCAAGCGTAATGCAAGCTTATGCGGATCAACACCCTGACGATCCATTTCATCAATCAGATTGAGCATATAAGACGGCGTTACCATGATGATATCCGGATCGAAATCCTGTATCAGCTGAACTTGCTTCTCTGTCTGTCCACCCGACATGGGAATAACCGTACAGCCTAAGCGTTCAGCACCATAATGGGCACCCATACCGCCGGTAAACAAACCGTAACCATAAGAGATATGTACTTTGTCGCCTTTATGGCCACCGGCAGCACGGATAGAGCGGGCGACTACATTTGCCCAAATATCAATATCGTTCTGGGTGTATCCAACAACGGTTGGCTTACCGGTTGTGCCGCTGGACGCGTGGATACGCACAACATCACGGTTAGGTACAGCAAACGTACCAAACGGGTAGTTATCGCGCAGGTAATCTTTTTTTGTGAACGGGAAGAGCTTAAGGTCTTCGAGTGTTTTCAGATCAAAAGGGTGCACCCCTTTGTCTTTACACATTTGGCGATAAGCAGGAACATTGTTGTAACAATGCGCAATACTCCAACGCATCCGCTTAAGCTGGAGTGCGCGCAGTTCGTCAACACTGGCCGTTTCAATTTCGTCGAGTTCGCCACTACGGGTTTTTATAATAGACATATTTTTATAATCCTGTTGTTCGTCAACACTCTTCAACGCTAACACGCGATATTAATCTGTATCTGTAATAAATCTGAGCGTTAGCGCTGTGTTGTTTTTATTTTTTTCTTGTTTGTGTAGGTTGGATAATCAGACGCGTTCAATAATCATCGCAATACCCTGGCCAACACCAATGCACATTGTACAAAGTGCATAGCGGCCACCTGTCCGGTGAAGCTGGTACATCGCTGTCATGACCAGACGAGCACCACTGGCACCTAATGGATGGCCTAACGAAATAGCACCGCCATTAGGGTTTACGTGAGCGGCATCATCAGGCAGGCCTAAGTCGCGTAGCACCGCTAAACCTTGTGACGCAAACGCTTCGTTAAGTTCTATCACGTCCATCTGATCCAGCGTTAGTCCTGCTTTTTTCAGAACGTTACGAGTGGCAGGTGCCGGACCAAAACCCATAATGCGGGGTTCAAGGCCGGCGGCAGCCATCGCTACAATACGCGCTTTCGGTACCAGTCCATTGGCTTTAGCAGCCTCTGCCGAGGCAATTAACAGTGCGCAGGCACCGTCATTAACGCCCGATGCATTCCCTGCTGTAACTGAGCCACCTGCCCGGAAAGGCGCTTTTAGTTTTGCTAAATCTTCTAATGTCGTTGAGGCACGTGGATGTTCATCGGTATCGACAACGATGGGATCACCTTTTCGTTGTGGAATAACCACCGGTACGATCTCTTCATTAAAGAGACCTTTTTGCATAGCGATAGCCGTTTTTTGTTGGCTGCGGAATGCGAAAAGATCTTGATCTGCCCGTGATATATTAAATTCTTCGGCGACGTTCTCAGCGGTTTCAGGCATGGAATCCACGCCATACTGTTCTTTCATTTTTTTATTAATGAAGCGCCAGCCAATCGTCGTATCGTAAAGTCCGTTCGGCGTACGGCTGAAAGCAGATTCGGCTTTACCCATCACAAACGGCGCACGTGACATAGACTCACAACCGCCGGCAATCATCAGTTCGGTTTCGCCAGACTTAATAGCCCGCGCTGCCATGCCAATCGCATCCATGCCTGATCCGCACAAGCGGTTTACTGTGGTGCCCGGCACAGACACAGGGAAACCTGCCAGTAAAGCAGACATCCGCGCTACGTTGCGGTTATCTTCACCCGCCTGATTGGCGTTACCATAAATCACATCTTCTACCGAGGCCCAATTCACATCCGGGTTACGTTCCATCAGAGCCTTGAGTGGAATGGCACCCAGATCATCTGGACGCACAGAAGACAGACCGCCACCGTAGCGACCGAAAGGGGTGCGGACTGCATCGCATATAAATGCATCTTTCATGAGTTATTCTCCTGTTGTGCCATAGTGTGCGGATTCTTCTGGTACGTCGATGAGGACGCCATTAATTTGGTGCGACTTACCACGAAAGAAGGCAAGCGCCTCATCCTTCTGGTTGTAAACAGTGATGTCGTAAACGCCAGTCCGACCTTTTCGGTGCCGCTCCTGTGCAATCGCTTTGAGACGATCTCCTTCAAAACCGGGTGCTGCAAAATCAATCGTGCAGCCGCTGGCAACTGTCACCTTGTTATAGCTGTTACAGGCATGTGCAAAGGCAGTGTCTGCCAGTGTGAAAATCATGCCGCCATGACAAATGGCATGCCCATTGAGCATATCTTTACGTACCAGCATCTCAAGATGCGCATAGCCGGAACGGGTTTCAATAATTTCCATACCGAGTGCTTTAGCCGCCTGGTCGTTGGCATGCATAGCGATACTGCAGGCGTGGGCCATTTGGTCGGGAGTCATGCTCATAGATTACCTCCTGCTACGTTACGACGGAGCAGGGGAGAAGTGCGGTAACGATCTTCTCCATAGCTGGCAGATAGATTGTCGAGCACATTCAGAATGCTGCTGAGGCCAACGCTTTTTGCCCACTCAATCGGGCCAAAGGGATAGTTCAGGCCGCCTTTCATGGCAACATCAACATCACTTGCTGAGCACACCTGTTGATTAACTGCATCAAAACTTTCATTGGCCAGCATAGCCACAGTACGCATAACAACCATACCGGCCACATCATCAATCACCGTAACGTTTTTACCCACCGCCTGAAACAAACCAATCGCCTGTAAGAGTGATGCAGGATCGGTTTGATCAGCAGGCGCCAGTGCAATACGGGTGGCTTTGGTGTAATCCAGCGCCAGATCAAATTGAATCAGATTGCTGTTATTCGCTTGGCTGGCGCGTTCAGTTGTCATCAAACCGTTGGTGAGTTGCAGTGTGGTGTTACCAATCAGGATAGAACCATGGCCTTCTTGTACGCGACTGACTTTAATACCCGCCGCTTCAATAAGCGGAACCAGCGATTCAGCGACACCCAGATGACCCTCAATCGCCACATGATGAGGTGCCGGCGCTGGAGCGGCGGTTGAAACTGCCGGTTTTTCCGCATGCTCGCTGTAGTCATAAAACCCTTTGCCTGATT
Organism: Neptunomonas antarctica; assembly: GCF_001305295.1. Taxonomy (GTDB): domain Bacteria; phylum Pseudomonadota; class Gammaproteobacteria; order Pseudomonadales; family Balneatricaceae; genus Neptunomonas; species Neptunomonas antarctica. The sequence continues at coordinate 2,923 of NZ_LJSI01000029.1, read as the reverse complement.
TACGTCCCAGATGGCCCGCACTCACCAATTCTTGTTGGATCAGAGAGGGCAAAAAACGTTGATCGTTAAAGAAAGCTGCAAACACGGAAGACGTCACCGCAAAATTAACATCGTGTCCGATCAGATCCATCAACTCAAACGGCCCCATACGAAAACCGCCGGCTTCACGTATAATTCCATCAATGCTGGCAGCATCAGCACCGCCTTCCTGTAGCACACGTAATCCTTCGGCATAAAAAGGACGCGCGACACGGTTGACGATAAAACCGGGCGTTGATTTAGCGCGCACCGGGCTTTTTCCCCAACGAGAGGAAAGATCGTAAATAGCCTCAGCAACGGCAGGATCGGTATCCAGTCCACGAATCACTTCAACCAATTTCATAATGGGTGCGGGATTGAAAAAATGCATGCCGACTAAATTCTGGGGGCGCTTTAGTTTGCTACCAATCGCCGTTACAGAAATAGAAGAGGTATTGGTCGCCAGAATCGTATCGTCTGCGCAGATCTCTTCCAATTGAGAAAATACTGATTGCTTAATATCCAGACGTTCGACAATCACCTCGATAACGACGCGTGCCGGTGCAAATCCCTCTAGTGAATCGGTCAGCGTGATACGCGACAACAAGGTATCGACGTCATCCTGTTGCATTTTTCCACGTTGAACTAGTTTCAGCAGTCCTTTTTCTACGCCCTCTAAACCACGCTGAGCAGCCCCTTTGAATGCATCATAAAGCAGAACCGTATGGCCTGCTTTAGCGGCAACCTGTGCAATGCCTGCACCCATCGTGCCTGCCCCAATAACACCGATCACCGCATCAGAATTAATTAAACTCATGCTTATTGTCCTTTAAAAGCCGGTTTGCGTTTGCCAATAAAAGCGGCCACGCCTTCACGATAATCATCTGTGCGGCCTGCCAGTGTTTGAAGGTCCCGCTCAAGGTCCAGCTGTTCATCAAATGTATTGTTAGCCGAGGCTTGAATAGCACGTTTGATCAGGGCCAGTCCTTTGGTTGGCTGGCTGGCAAAATGCTGAGCCATCGCCATGGCTTCTGTTTTTAGTGATTCGTTCTCAATCGATTTCCAGATCATGCCCCATTGTTCGGCCTGCTCTGCAGAAATTTTGTCACCCAGCAATGACAATGCCATTGCACGGGCAGGACCGACTAAACGCGGCAGCGTCCAGGTACCGCCGCAGTCAGGGATCAGTCCGATTTTGCAGAATGCCTGAATGAAGGATGCAGACTTAGCGGCAAGTACGATGTCACATGCAAATGCGATGTTGGCACCCGCTCCGGCAGCGACGCCGTTCACTGCACAGATAACCGGCATCTCTAAGCTACGAATGGTGCGCAACATGGGGCTATAGTTTTTCTCGATAGATTCACCCAGATTAGGTGCAGCGGTGCCAGGGGCAACGTTTCTGTCACCTAAATCCTGTCCCGCACAAAATCCACGGCCATTCCCCGTCAACAGCAAGCAGCGAACCGAGCTATCTTTTTTAACTTCTTTTAATGCGCTCCGAACTTCAGTGTGCATCTGCGCATTGAAACTGTTCAGGCTTTCAGGGCGGTTAAGTGTGAGTACGGCAACGCCTTCTGAAATAGAAAACTCAATGGTTTCGTAAGACATGATGTTATTTTCCTGTGAAGTTCGGTTTACGTTTTTCCATAAAGGCAGCGATCCCTTCGTTACGGTCTTGTGTAGCCGCTAACAAAGTAAACGATTTACGTTCCAGATTCAGGCCGCTTTCGAGGGTTGTTTCATACGCTTTAAGAAGAGACTCTTTGGCCAGTCTGACTGCTATCGGAGGTTTAGTGGCTATCTTGCGTGCCAGTTCAGTAGCACGCTCTAGTGAGCGTTCAGGGATGGTTACTTCACTGATCAGGCCTAAAGACTGCGCCTGACTGGCAGAGATGAATTCACCGGATAAGACTAATTGCATCGCCATGGATTTGCCGATGGTGCGGATTAAGCGTTGCGTGCCGCCTGCGCCCGGGATGATGCCAAGATTTATTTCTGGCTGACCGAATAATGCATTATCGCCGGCAATCACGATGTCGCAATGCATCACAAGCTCACAGCCGCCGCCCAATGCAAAACCGTTAACCGCTGCAATAATAGGCTTAGGAAAGAGGGCGATACGCCGCCAGTAGGTAGGGCGTGGATCATTCATTACACCCACCGCATCCAGTGAGGCCATCTCTTTTATATCTGCACCCGCCGCAAAGACCGTATCGCTTCCGGTGATGACAACTGTTTTTATACCGTTATCATTTGTCGCTTTATCGAGTACATCGGCGAGTTCTTTAAGCAATTGGGTACGCAGAGCGTTATGTGCTTCCGGCCTATTCAGGCGGATGGTGAGCACACCAGACTGGACCTCGTCGACAAGTATATCTTGATAATTGTGCATTCAATCGCGCCCTTTTATCGTTAGCTCTCGTATTGTTATTGCCTAAGATTAACTAAAACTACAAAGGGATACAATATTTATAACTAAAGACGTTCTTTATGTATCATAAACTTTGGTGTATGGTTTCTCTAACTTAATAAACAACAGTCCGTATACAGAGCCCTATAAAAGAGGCTCTATACCGAACCGCTTATATATAACAAGGACAGAGAACTCTCATGAGCCATGCGATGACACCCCAGCTTGAAGCCTTGCTTGAAAAACATCACACCCCGGACGCGGCCCTGGCTGCGATTAAACCCCGTGACTACTGGACCCCTTATCCGGAAAATCCTAGCCCGCGTGTCTATGGCGAAACCGCCAATGCTGACGGTGAAGCGGCGTTCAAAAGCTACCTGAATCAGAGTTTTGCCCTGCAGATGCCAGGCATCATCGGTGAAGCAGGGTCCGAAGTGTCACCGTACGGTATCGATATGAATGTCAAATACCCGCTGGTGGATCTGGATCAGT
>NZ_LJSI01000028.1 GCF_001305295.1 Neptunomonas antarctica | reverse complement strand
TTCGCGTGTTGGAGCCTGTATTGGAAGCCCTTGCCGGGCGGGTAGTGGTTGTACATTATCGTTATATCGAACGGGAGTTTTTTCATACGGCATTAAAACAAAGACTGGGGGAGGGTATCTGCTTTCCCGTGGTTGATACCATGGATTTGGAAGCGCGTTTGCACCGCAACGGTTTTGCTACATTCTGGCAGCGTTTACTGGGACGTAAACGAGTATCGATTCGTCTTGCTGATAGCCGAGTCCGGTATAACCTGCCTTTTTACAAACAGCATGAAGCATTGACGGATGCGATCGCTACAGCGGAATTACTCCAAGCTCAGATAGCCAATCGATACTCGCCGGATACGCCTATTTCTGAGCTGTGGAGATAAAACTTTCATATAAGGCTTTTCGTTCAGACTAAAAAACGCACTCTTTGAAGAGTGCGTTTTTAGTACTGCAGATTTATATTCTACAGCAAGCCAGTGTTATCTGATAAAGCGTTAGGCTTTAACGCTACCGTGTGGGTCAATAACAAACTTCTTAGCTGCCCCTCCATCAAAATCGGCATAGCCTTCTGGTGCCTGATCCATGGTAATCATTTGGACGTTAACGGCATCAGCAATTTTTACTTTGTCGAAAAGAATGGCTTGCATTAGCGGGCGATGATATTTCATAACCGGGCATTGGCCCGTATGGAAAGAGTGGGACTTAGCCCAGCCAAGCCCAAAGCGCATACTGAGTGCGCCCACTTTGGCTGCATCGTCAGTGGCGCCCGGATCTTCCGTTACATAAAGCCCCGGGATGCCGATTTGTCCGCCAGCCCGGGTAATCTGCATGGCTGAGTTGAGAACGGTGGCCGGAGCTTCCTGGCCGTGGTTGCAGCCACATGCATGTGCTTCAAAACCGACGCAATCAACAAATGCGTCAACTTCGCGTTCTCCAAGAATGACTTCTAGCTTATCAGCCATATCGCCTTCTTCACGCAGGTCGATGGTTTCACAGCCAAAACTTTTCGCTTGATTAAGGCGATCTGTCACCATATCACCAACGATAACGCAGGCAGCACCCAGCAAATGTGCAGCAGCAGCAGCGGCCAGACCTACAGGACCCGCGCCGGCAATGTATACGGTTGATCCCGGGCCTACCCCTGCGGTAACGCAGCCATGAAAGCCTGTTGGGAAAATATCAGACAGCAGTGTTAAGTCTTTAATTTTTTCCATGGCTTGTTCAGGATCAGGAAACTTGAGCAGATTGAAATCGGCATAAGGCACCATGACATATTCTGCCTGACCGCCGACCCAGCCGCCCATATCGACATAACCATAGGCTGCGCCCGGGCGAGAAGGGTTTACGTTAAGGCAGATGCCTGTGTTGCCTTCTTTACAGTTACGACAACGGCCGCAGGCGATATTGAAGGGAACGGATACAACATCACCCGGATGCAGAAACTCGACATCTGAGCCGCATTCAATAATTTGTCCGGTAATTTCATGGCCTAGTACTAAACCAGCTTCGGCGGTAGTTCTTCCGCGAACCATATGCTGGTCAGAACCACAGATGTTTGTTGTTAATACACGTAAAATAACGCCGTGATTACATTTTCTTTTACCGATGGCAAGCTCTGGAAATGCGATCGATTCTACGGCAACTTCGCCGGGTCCTTTGTAAACAACCCCGCGGTTATCAAAATGGCTGGTCATGTATACGCTCCTGTTATTTTTATGGCTGAGTACTGCCTTGCTAATCCACTCTAAATCGGCCGGAGCCTTGGCACATGACTGTAACAACCATATATATATCTATTTAAGACATTAGCTTTATTGGTGCTGCTTTTTATGAAAAAAACACACAAAATTGAAGGTACATTTGACATAAAACAAAAATAAAAAAAGGAGTGTCGTTTTTAGGTGGGCTATGGTTAATAGATGTCGTTTTTTGACGTGTTGAATTTTATTTCAGGGATATTATTATCATAATTCCCATACGGGATTTGTTTAGAAGTAAGGGCGTGAAACGGATATGAAATGTTCGCTTTTTTCCCCTCAGTAAATGTTTCAAAATGTACCTGTTTCTGGTATTTTTGAAGCATTGAACTGTACGTTCTTCGATAATAATTATAAATAAGACACGACCTCTTTTTGTGCATCATAAGAGCTCGATGAGGGCGCTAAAATGGCTTCAGGTATGACACCCAATCCTGCGATTAAAAACAAAACACTAACGCGGGTTGGTTTTTTGTTACTCGATAATTTTACGATGATTGCTTTGGTCTCCGCCATTGAGACGCTGAGGATGGCGAATCAGTTATCGGGCGAAGAACTATTTAGCTGGCAGTTAATTTCAGAAGATGGAAATATCGTTCAGGCAAGTGACGGACTCTCGTTTACACCTGATTTTTCCATTTTGAACGCCCCTGTTTTAGACATAGTCATTGTAGCAGGTGGGGTTGATATTACCCGCAGTTTCACTCCGCGTCAGGTTAGTTGGTTGCGTGCACTGGGACGCAAAAATTATACGCTGGGTAGTATCTGCACGGGTGCTTATGTCCTGGCTCATGCAGGTTTGCTTGATAACTATGAGACGAGTAGTCACTGGGAGTGTTTGGCCTCGTTGCAGGAGCGCTATCCTAAAGTGCGCTGTAATAATCGTTTATATAGTATCGATAAAAACCGTATGACATCGTCTGGCGGGACAACCCCGATGGATATGTTTCTGAATTTTATAGCGCTACGGTATGGCGGTAAGTTATCCAGCGCGGTGTCTGATATGTTTATTTGTGATCGGGTGCGGGGTGAATTTGATCAGCAACGCGTTTCATTGCGCCAGTTGCATACCAACGGTCAGCCGATGCCGAAACTGGTCGATATTATTGAATTAATGGAAGCCAACCTGGAAGAGCCGATTGAGTTAGATGAGCTGGCAAGTTTCGTCGCGGTGTCTCGACGCCAGCTGGAAAGAATGTTTTTGAAGCATCTTGATTGTTCACCTTCGCGTTATTATTTAAAGTTGCGTTTAGATCGTGCCAGACAACTGTTAAAGCAATCAAGCTTATCGATTGTTGAAATTTCTGCGGCGTGCGGGTTTGTATCTACCCCTCATTTCAGCCGTTGTTATCGGAAGCATATAGGCACTTCACCACGCGATGAGCGGAAAGGTATATGTTCTGATGCAGCGCGGATTAATATGGTTAGCGAGCCTCTTATCAGCGAAGAGTTTATCGTGCCGGTCGTAAGGTCGGCCACTGCGTTGTTTCAAGCGCAAACCGAACCGAGTTATGGCTCTGTCATTATTCAATAAGTTCTGTTCAATAAATTATTCTTAATAAATTCTGCTCAAATTAAGTTCTGTTGAAATCACAGCATTGAACACCAGAGACGGTGGACAATGCTGTGATTGTACCCGTCAATTTTTTGGGCGGCCTTTTAGTATGTTATTGATTTGACGCTATGATCCGGCGGCTAAACCGTTGTTCTGAATCATTTTTGATCTCTTGCCTGGTTAACCAACATATCGAGCCATTAATTTCATCTGGCCGTTCGTAAAAATCAGGTATAAAACTAAGGTTTAATTCGCTAAAATACCGGCTCATTTTTCCTTATAGAGAACAATATGCCCCTGATCCGTCTTGATAAAGCCTCCGTTGCGTTTGGCTCCCGTCCTTTACTCGCTGATGTAGGCCTTAATATTGAACCGGGGGAGCGTATTGGTTTAGTCGGACTGAATGGTGCCGGTAAGTCGACCCTCTTAAAAGTGATTACCGGACAGGTTCATCTGGACAACGGCGAGCTATGGATTGATCCTGCTTGCCGCATCGCTGAGTTGTCGCAAACATTACCCGTAGCGGACGAACGCAGAGTATGGGATGTTGTGGCCTCAGGCATACAAGAAGTCGTTGATATGCGTGCTCAGTATGATGAGATATCAATGGCGACCGATGCTAAGTCTCTCACTATAATGGATCGCTTGTTACATGAATTGGAAGCCTCCGATGGTTGGAATTTAGAGCAGCGTGTAGAGCGTGTGCTGACACGGTTGAAGCTAGATGGTGAAGCGCTGATGTCATCGCTTTCAGGTGGCTGGCGTCGCCGGGCCGCTCTGGGTACGGCGCTGGTCCAAGAGCCTGATCTGTTATTACTGGATGAGCCGACTAACCACCTGGATATTGATACCATCGAATGGCTGGAAAAACAGCTGTTGGATTTCCGTGGCGGGGTGCTGTTTATTTCGCATGACCGTTCATTGGTCGACCATCTTGCCACACGTATTATTGAACTCGACCGTGGTGTGTTGACCTCGTTCGTCGGTAATTATACGGCTTACACCGTACAGAAACAGGTGTTGATGGAGCAGGAAGAACGTAATAACGCCTTGTTTGATAAAAAGCTGGCGCAGGAAGAAGTATGGATTCGTCAGGGTGTTAAAGCGCGTCGTACCCGTAACGAAGGGCGTGTTCGTGCTTTAGAATCGCTGCGCAGTGAGCGTTCAGATCGTCTTAACCGTCAAGGCAAGGCAAGCTTTAACCTTGAAGCGGCACAACGCTCAGGTAAATTGGTAGCTGAGCTTGAAAATGTCTCGGTGGGTTTTAACGGGTCACCTGTGATCACTGATTTTTCGGTCTCTATTCAGCGTGGTGATCGTATTGGACTTATTGGTCCTAACGGTGCGGGCAAAAGTACCTTGCTTAAATTGATTCTGGGCCAGCTTGCGCCTGATAGTGGTACTGTTTCGCATGGTACTAAGCTTGAAGTAGCTTACTTTGATCAGCTTCGAGGCCAGCTTGATCCTGAGAAATCAGTGATCGATAACATTTCAGAAGGACGTGAGGTTATAGAGATCAACGGCCAGCGCCGTCATATTATCAGTTATCTTCAAGACTTCCTGTTTGCTCCTGAGCGGGCAAGAACGCCGCTGAAAGCTTTATCCGGTGGTGAGTGCAATCGTGTTTTGCTGGCGCGTCTATTTAGCCAGCCAGCCAACTTGCTGGTGCTCGATGAGCCGACCAACGATCTGGATGTTGAAACATTAGAGCTGCTTGAAGAGATCCTGATGGACTTTAAAGGCACAGTATTGCTGGTGAGCCATGACAGGTCCTTCCTGGATAACGTAGTGACCAGTTCTATTGTCTTTGAAAATGGTGGCGTGGCCTGTTATGTCGGTGGCTATCAGGATTGGTTGAGACAGCGTCCGGCGACGTCTAAAGAAAAGTCTCCCGCTAAAGCTGGTTTAAGCCAAACGGGCCCCGTTGAAAAAGTAGAAGCAACGGCCGTACAGCAAAAAAAAACACCTAAGTTGAGCTATAAACTGCAGCGTGAACTCGAACAGTTACCGGCTCAGTTAGAAGAAGCAGAAACGCAGCTTAAAGCATTGCACGCAGAAACTGCCGCACCGGGCTTTTATGAGTTGAATCATGCAACCGTGGCTGAAAAACTTGCACTCCTGAAAGGTCAGGAGCACAAGATTGAAGGCTTTATGGAGCGTTGGGTCGAGCTTGAATCTATGTAGTTTTGTTTTATAAGGCTTGTGTTTACGAGTCTTTTTTAGGCTCGTAAACTCTAACCGCTAATACATCGCAGGGTGCGCCATGTAAAACGCTGTTAGCGGTTGAGCCTAACAGTAAGGCCAAACCATGGCGGCCGTGACTACCAACAACAATCAGATCGCATTCTTTTTCTTCGGCTATACGATGAATCTCAGATTCGGTATGGCCGGTAATGACCTGCTGAGATTCAACTGGATAATTAAGCTTTATCACAAAAGCTGCCAGTTTATTACGCGCATGCTCATCAAGCTGATCCTGGACGGTAGTAAGGTCCATTGGAACATCACCGCCGTAGGCAAAGCTGAGGGGTTCAATAACATGTAATACGGTTAATGACGCCCCATTGTTTTCTGCAATAGTGCGGGTTTTCTCAATGAGCTGATCAGATTCATCTGATAAGTCTACAGCCAAGAGGATTTTTGAATAAACGCCCATTAGAATGCTCCATCATTATTGAATTAAGTTTAGCTTAGCATATAACATTCTCATAAAATCGTGATGAACATCAATAGATTATGAGTTGCTTAAAGGGAATATAAAGATGAAAATTTTTATCATCGTTATTGTGGTTATGTCGTTAATGGGATCATTCATGTGGATGATGCCGACTAAAAGAGAAAAAATTCAGGCCCACTTACGCTTAAAAGCTAAAAAAGAAGGCTTTTTGGTTCAGCTCGTCAGGCTAACGGCACCACGGGCAGAGGGCGAGATGGAAGGTGAAGTTAAAAATACGCCCGCTTATCGTTTGCCCAGATCTAATCTTGATAAAAGAGAAGTTAATGCCATGGTGCCTTGGCAGATCTTTCGTACAAAAGCGATTGCTAATCAAGGGTTGCCTGCTGACTGGAGTTGGAAGTTAGGTGAGCGGACATTATCAGAATCGAAACTGAGTCTATTGAGTGAGGTCATTAATCTGCTTCCCTCGGATGTGGTTGCGCTGGAATCGACGCCGGTGAATGTCACTGCCTATTGGCATGAAAGAAGCGGTGATGAGCAGTTAGATGTTATCAAAAAAGCATTGAATCTATTAATTCAGGGTAAAATATGAATAAGCCGTTAGCGCCAAAACCAGAATTTGAGACGGGTCTTTATCGCCATTATAAAGGTAATGAATACACACTGGTGGATGTGGTAATGCATTCTGAAACGCAAGAGTGGATGGTGTTGTACCGGCCGATGTATGGTGAGGCTGGTCTCTGGGTGCGCCCTTATACTATGTTTTTTGAAAAAGTGGAACGAGCCGATGGCCAACTTATTGATCGGTTTTTGAGGCTGTAATGAGTACTGTATTACACCCAAGAAACCCTCATCAAGGGCGATATGATTTAGAGGCACTCAGCAACACATGTCCTGAGCTTAAATTATATCTGCGGCCCAATCCTAAAGGCGATAATACGGTCGATTTTAGTGATGAGAACGCCGTACTTTGTTTAAATAAAGCCCTCTTAGCGCATTATTACCATGTTGCTCACTGGCAGATTCCGGCGGGTTATCTCTGTCCACCTATCCCGGGAAGGGCGGATTATATTCACTATAGTGCTGATCTTCTGGCGGAATGTAATCAAGGTCAATGGCCCACGGGTAAGCGGGTCAATGTACTTGATGTTGGTGCGGGTGCTAATTGTATTTATCCTATTATTGGTAGTCAAAGTTATGGCTGGCAGTTCGTGGGTACCGATATTGATGCCGTTGCTATTAAAACTGCACAGTTAATTGTGAAGTCCAATACGTGTTTATCCAAACATATTAAATTAGTTCATCAGAAAAACAGTGAGCTGATTTTTAAAGGGGTGATCAAAGAAAATGATCGCTTTGATCTGACGATATGTAATCCGCCTTTTCATGCATCGATTACAGAGGCGCAAGCCGGCAGTCATCGCAAATGGACAAATTTGAATAAAGGTAAGGAGAAGCTAAAGTCTGTAAAACTAATCCCTGAAAAACAAGGCGCCGCTAAACTTAATTTTGGGGGGCAGCAATCCGAGCTGTGGTGTCCGGGTGGGGAGTTGTCTTTCCTGGAGCGGATGGCGCAAGAGAGTGTCGGGTTTTCTAAGCAGGTGTGTTGGTTTACCAGCCTGGTATCAAAAAAAGAGAATGTGCTGCCCTTAAAAAGCCTCGTGACACGCTTGGGAGCCAAGCAATGTAAAGTGGTTAATATGAGCCAGGGACAAAAAATAAGCAGGCTAATCGTCTGGAGTTTTCTGAACCCTGACGAGCAACAACAGTGGGCTGAAGAGCGTTGGCGCTAACGCCTTCTTGCCTCCGCTCATTCGGGTAAAGCGTATTCAGTTAAGGCGGACAGCATTATGACAAATCTTCACTCCTCGTTAAAAGATACCTTCGGCTTTGATCAGTTTCGTCCTGGGCAGGAGCAAACCATTCGTCAGTTGCTGTCGGCTGAGTCCTCTCTGGCTATCTTTCCAACAGGTTCAGGTAAGTCTCTCTGCTATCAGCTTGCCGCGTTGCATCTGCCGCATCTGACCCTAGTGGTATCGCCGCTGCTGGCATTGATGAAAGACCAATTGGTGTTCCTTGCTAAAAAAGGGATTTCCGCCGCGAGTATCGATTCCACCTTAACCGCAGAGCAAAGCAAAGCGGTGATGTCGGATGTTCGCTCGGGGAAAATAAAAATCCTCATGGTGTCGGTCGAGCGTTTCAAAAATGAAAGATTTCGCCACTTTATTCAATCCATACCCGTGTCTATGCTGGTCGTCGATGAAGCACATTGCATCTCGGAATGGGGACATAACTTTCGACCCGATTATTTGAAACTACCCGCTTACCGCGAGGCTCTTAATATTCCTCTGGTGTTATTGCTAACGGCGACGGCGACCCGCGCAGTTAAAAAGGATATGGCGCAGAAGTTTGGCATTACCGAGTCACATATAGTACAAACCGGATTTTATCGCTCTAATCTGGATCTGTCTGTTGTGTCGGTATCTACTTCAGATAAAAATGCGCAATTGTTAGAGACTATTCATCAGCAAAGCTCTGGTATAGAAAGCTCTGGTTTACAAAGCAGTCAGCGACCAGGTTCCGGTATTGTTTATGTCACGCTGCAGCACAGTGCCGAGCAAGTAGCGGAGTTTTTGCGCCACAATCAGATTAATGCTATGGCATATCATGCGGGTTTTGTCAGTGAAAAGCGGCAGCAGATTCAATCTGATTTCATGGCAGGCAAGGTACAGGTTATCGTCGCAACGATAGCCTTTGGTATGGGAATTGATAAAGCGGATATCCGTTTTGTGATTCACTATGATTTGCCCAAATCGATAGAAAACTATAGCCAGGAAGTCGGTCGTGCCGGGCGTGACGGCGCACCCTCCAACTGCATAACACTAGCGAATCTTGATGGTCTGAATACAGTAGAAAATTTTGTTTACGGAGATACGCCTGAATTGGCGGGTATCGAATATGTGCTAAACAATATTAAGGCTGAATGCCAAAGCTCCCCGCCTCAAAGCTCGCAGTCTCAAAACTCGCAGCAAAACGTCCAATGGGAGTTACAGCTACTGAGCTTGTCCAATGCCAGTAATATCCGGCAGCTGCCAATGAAAACTTTATTGGTGCAGCTCGAATTGTTGGGTGTATTACAGCCCTTGTATGCGTATTTTGCAGATTTTAAATACAAATTTGTAAAGTCAAAAGAAGAAATTATGGCCATGTTCACAGGCGAACGACAAGCCTTTGTGGCCGCTATCTTTGCTCATACGTCGTTTAAAAAAGTATGGGGCGAGCCGGATTTCGAGGCGTTATTCCGAAGCTATGCCTGTGAGCGCTCAAGAGTGGTGGTGGCGCTGGAATATCTGCAGGAGAAGCACTGTGTTTTAGTAGAAACTAAACGTATCACGGAAGTATTTAGCGTCAACACTGATGCATTATCTGAACCTGATTTGGCTGAAAAGCTACATCAGTATTTCGTAGATAAAGAGCAGAAAGAGATCAAACGTATTGCGGCATTAGTACGTTTTTTTGAATTGGACAAATGTTTAAGTCATCACTTGTCATTATATTTCGATGATACTCAGTCGCCGCCTCTGTGTGGTCATTGCTCTGTCTGTAAAGGCCAGGTAGCAACGCTTGAATATTCGCAGCAACATCGCTGGCCCGATGATGGGCTACTAACTACGGCGATACGCGCATTGGCTCAGCACCTGAATGAAAAAGCAGGACTATTAATGTCAGATATTTCTGAGGACCTCTATTGTCGCTTTCTGGCAGGCATAAGCGTGCCTTTATTTACGAAATATAAGGTACGGCAACTGCAAGGTTTTGGCTCATGCGAACATGTGCGATACGCAGATATTCGCCAGAAAGTTCAAGACTTATTGGTGTGAGAAGTTGATGAAATATTTAGCAGCAAGGAATATCGTAGCAGTAAGCGGATTAAGAGGCTCTATCGCTGCCGTCACTGTTGGCGTTATTATTGTATATTATTAGTATAGATAAAAAGATCTGGCTTACTGGTAGCTAATCAGGGAACCGCAGGTGTCTAACCTCTGTCTACTCAAAGACCCTTTAGCTTTAGGGCAAGCAAGTAGAATTGAAATATACGGCAAAGGGTGTGTTAACAATCATTACAAACCGGAGAAACTAGTGATGAATATACCGTGTCCATCCACACAGGCATCTGTAGAAACAAGACCGATTCCCCAAGAAGCGTTTAACTGGTATGACGAGTACGCGCATGGTCTGATCGATCGTCGAAGCTTTATGAAAAAACTAGGCACATTAACGGCACTCGGTTATAGCATGAGTTTTCTGACTGCTGCGTTGATTCCTAACTATGCAGAAGCGGAGCAGGTATCGTTCAACGATGCGTTGATTAAGGCAACCTATGTCACTTTTCCATCGCCTAAAGGGTATGGGGAAGGCCGTGGTTACCTAGTCGTGCCACGTGAGCTAAAAGGGAAAGCGCCCGTTGTTATAGTAGTTCATGAAAACCGCGGGTTAAACCCATATATTGAAGATGTTGCACGGCGTCTTGCGGTGAAAGGTTATATCGCCTTCGCACCCGATGCTCTGTATTCAGTCGGTGGTTATCCGGGTAATGATGATGAGGGTCGCGCTCTGCAAAGCGCTCTTGATCGCAGTAAAATTGAGGAAGACTTTATTGCGGCTGCTCAGTTCATGAAGTCAGATGAATTGAGTAACGGAAAACTAGGTGCCGTTGGTTTTTGTTTTGGTGGCTACATCGTCAATATGCTTGCGGCTACGCTCGGTGATGATTTGGATGCCGGTGTCCCTTTTTATGGCACTCCCGCTGCTGAAGAATTGCAAAAAAATATTAGCGCGCCGTTGTTGCTGCAATACGCGGGTCTTGATGATCGTGTGAACGGTACTCGGGTACAATACGAAGCTAGCCTGAAAGCTAATGGCGTCGATTACACTTCTTATGTGTATGACGGTGTTAATCATGGCTTTCATAACGATTCTACGGGGCGTTATGCTGAAAAAGAAGCGGAATTAGCTTGGACTCGAACGCTTGAATTCTTCGACAAGCACCTTCAAAAATAAAGTCTGTTCCCGTGCACCGTGAAAACCTTGTGGCCTTCGCTGAAGGGAGGCCACATTTATAAACAGTTTACCTTAACAGTCTGCATCGATCGCCTTGCTTCGCGCTGAGTCAGTTATCACATAATCAGGCCCCCGGTTTGAACGCGCGTTGCACCAATGTACCTGCCATAGTCTGGTCTTCAGGTGCAATTATGGACAGAGATTAAATCACCCCTCTTTTTTCCTGATCCCGTTCAATAGATTCGAATAAGGCCTTGAAGTTTCCTTCACCAAAGCCCAGGTTTTCTTTGCGCTGAATGAGCTCAATAAAGATGGGTCCGAACAGGTTTTTAGTAAATATCTGTAACAAATACCCCTCTTCATCGCCATCGACTAGCACTTGATGTTGCTTAATTCTGTTACGGTCTTCTGTGACATTAGGCACGCGATTAAAGACTTCATCATAATAATCATCATTAATATCCAGTGTATCAATAATGCTATGATCCATTTTGTCGAGCGATGCTAACAGATCGTCAGAACGGAACGCGATATGCTGCACACCGGGACCGTTGTATTGGCCCAGATACTCATCAATTTGATTATTATTATCGTCCTTACCCTCGTTGATCGGGATACAAAAGCTACCATCAGGTGAGCGTAGCGCATAAGAAATCAATGCTGTTTTCTTGCCTTTAATATCAAAATAGCGAACTTCTTCAAAACCAAAAATATTTTTATAAAAATTTGCCCAGGTGTGCATAGTGCCTTTGTAGACATTATTGGTGAGATGATCTATCTCAATAAAGCCGAGACTTTCAACGATATGAGGCGTATCCAGAGCAACAAAGTCATCATTGTAAATGGAACCGCGTTTGCCATATTTATCGATAAAGTAAATCAGGCTATCACCAATACCGTAAATGGCCGGATAGGGATGATCGGTTTGGGATGGATCCGCCGCCTTCGCGCCGCGCTTAACGGCTTCTTTGAGTGCTGCTTCTGCATTATCAACACGCCATCCCATTGAGCAAATGGCGGGACCGTGGTGGCGTGTGAAGTCTGCCGAGAAACCGGTTTTTTCGTTGTTAAGTAGAAAATGGATGTCGTTCTGGTTGTAATAGTAAATCTCTTTCTCATGATGACGTTTGAGTTTAGAAAAACCGAATGCTGAAAAGACACTGTCCATAAAACCAGCATCCTGGCTGGTAAATTCGGTGAACTCTATACCGCGTAGGCCTATTGGATTCTTTTCTACACTCATTTCATATCCTCTGTGTGTCTGCCCTTTGTGGCTGTATAGGGCATTTTTATAATGTGTTGTTCTTATAGCGCTGTTGATAAACACGTTAGTCTGTCCGCATGTTCAAAAAAAGCGTAATATTTAACCTATCTTGATCCAATAAATAGATGGTGTTTTATGGCAGTAGATTTAGAATCCCTTAGAGTGCTGATTGCGGTGGTGGATACCGGTAGTTTTGCAAAAGCAGCAGAGCAACTGCACAAAACACAGTCATCCGTTAGTTATCAAGTCAATAAACTGGAGCAGCAGTTAGGTACGCAGGTATTTGATCGATCGAGTTACCGCGCAGAGTTGACGCCGGTGGGCCTGCGAATACTCGAAGAGGGGCGTCGCTTGTTGCATCAGGCTGATTATGTCGGACGTCTTGTAGAGCACTTTTCAGAGGGCTGGGAGCCTAAACTGGAGTTGGTCGTGGACGGCATGCTGCCGACTGAGCCGGTATTGCGTGTATTAAAGGAGATGATTGATCTTGAAATTCCTACCCGGATTCAGTTTCGTATTGAGTTTTTGGGTGGAGTTCAGCAACGCTTCGAACAACAACCAGCGGATCTGATGTTGGTGTTGGACTATCAGGCAGATCCGGCTTTTAGTGCGCGTTCGCTTAAAGAATTGGAAGCAGTGCTGGTCGTGAGTCGTGACCATCCGTTGGCGATGCGCCAACAACTTGATACGAGTGAGTTGCATGCACATGTGGAGTTGACTGTGCATGATTCGAGCTACAGTTCTGCTTATGGCGGATTGCAGACTTTTGGTGGTGAACGGGTTTTTTACCTTAGTGATTTCAGAACCAAAAAAGAGGCGTTATTGCAGGGTTTGGGGTTTGGTTGGATGCCAATAGAACAAATCCGGCAAGAAATACGCAGTGGAGCGTTGCAGGAGGTTGATTATCAGGGAGGTTCCCGATATTCATATTCACCTCTGCTGGTTTTCCGAAAAAATGAACCATTAGGCCGAGCCGGGACATTGTTACAGGAAAAGCTACAAAAGGTATTCGGCTAGCTAGCGGCGAGAAATCTCACGCATCAGACTACTAAGGTCGAGCCCCATTTCATCAGCCATTTTTTCAACATCGCTGCTTTTCCGGGGTTGGACTTTCATCGCTGCTTTGCGTTTTTCTACCTTACGCCTTTTTTCGTCAGCGATGCTATCGAGCTTGATTTGGATCTGATTAAGCTGCTCAATACTGTAAGAGCTTAGCTTGGAAAAGAATTCATCTTCTGTCATTGCTTTGTAAAGTGCCTTTGCGCGAAATAACGAATGGAGTATTAATATAGGATATCGTGTTTAAAAAAACGGCACATAGAATATGTACAAAGTTGATTCTAGCACAAGTATATTTATTTACTTAGTCTCCGGTGGATTTAATCTGCAACCTTTCAGAATCAGACGGGTAATTAGTTCGGCCGCTCTTCGATAGTTGAATTAGCGATCTTTGTTATAGAGTTTATTTTTGTCTGTGTTAATCCAATGATATAGGCCTGCCATGATATTCGGAGCCTGCCTGATCTTTATGGAGGGTGGTTTCTTTAGGAAAAATGAAGCGGATGTGTATGTATAAAAAACGATCAAATACCGGTTTTTATGCGCTAGATTAGTTAAAAATGTGTTTTTTTACTGAAAAAATCTATTTTTTAGGGGTTTTTACTTTATGGGTTTTAAAATCAGAGAAGTACGATGTCAGGTTGTTTATGATCATATTTTTGATGTGTTCGGGAGCAACGGCGTGCACCAAATACCCAATTTAGTTAATAACCATTAAATGGCAGCTATCCTCTTTTGACTCCGTTTGATAAAAATCTTATAGTCGGTTGCCGGATTAATCCGGTTTCGTTCTCGGGGCGGGGTGTAACTCCCCACCGGCGGTAAAAGCAGGGGGTGGCGTAGGCTATTCTCATTGCGTAAGCCCGCGAGCGCCTCCTGTTAATTCAGAAGGGTCAGCAGATCTGGTGAGACTCCAGAGCCGACGGTTATAGTCCGGATGATAGAGAGCGTGTCAGATAATCACATTCTTACAGCCATAATTTGCTTGTGTTACATAGCTTGTTATACGGTTTGTATTTATAGCTATTACTAGCGTCTGTAAATACCAAGCAGACCATCTGCTATAGGTGTTGATTGTCTGTCCGTTCGCCCTGATTCAGTCATTTTTATGGATTTTACCAATGAATCAGAGCTCAACGAATACCTATCCACTGAATATCAGCCATCAGAAGATTGCCTTTATTCATGCCTCATGGCATACCGATATCGTTCTTAACTGCTTAGAGGGCTTTCGGGCTGAATTGGCCGAACGTGGTTACGATATCGAGAAAATTGATGTGTTTCCCGTACCCGGCGCGTACGAAATTCCGCTGCAAGCCAAGTTGTTGGCAAAAAGCGGGCGCTACGCAGCGATCGCGTGTAGTGGGCTAGTGGTTGATGGCGGTATTTATCGTCACGATTTTGTAGCGCAAGCGGTATGCAATGGCTTAATGCAAGTCCAGTTGGAAACCGAAGTGCCGGTATTAACGGCAGTATTAACGCCTCATCACTTCCATGAGCATGATGAACATAGTGAATACTTTATTCGTCATTTTCTCAAAAAGGGTCACGAACTGGGCGGTGCCTGTGATGGAGCTATCCGTCTGACCGCATCAGCTAAAGCCAGCTTGATATAAAAAGCTGGCTGAAAACCAACTTCATATAAAACCAACCTAATGTAAATAAAAGCAGAGCGTATGGGTGTTCTGCTTTTTCTTCCAGGGAGATCGATATGAGTATATTGTTTGATTCGCCCCCTATCGCTTTCGTTAGCCGCATACCCGACACCGAAGCACAGCAATGGCTGATCGTGTTAAACACATTGTTGCCCGATAATGAAGTCTGCTTATTCGATAGCCTGACTACCCGGCAGAAACAGCAATGCAGTTTAGCGGTGGTTGCCAACCCAGATCCTGCGGAGTTACGTCAACTGCCAAATTTACAATGGGTGCATAGTACATGGGCAGGCGTAGAGCGGATGGTCGCTGAACTCTCGGTAGCTGACTCTTTAGTAAATGACCCTTTAATAAAGAGCACTGCGTTTCCTATCGTACGGCTGATAGACCCAACATTAGCGCACACTATGGCAGAAGCCGTATTAGCCTGGACACTCTACTTACACCGGGATATGCCCGCTTATCGAGCCCAACAAAGTGCCGCTCAGTGGTTACAGAGACCTTATATAGCTGCCAGCGAACGAACCGTGGGTGTTTTAGGATTAGGCAAGCTAGGAGCTCTCAGTGCCGAACGCCTGCACGCTAATGGCTTTAACGTTTTGGGCTGGAGCCGGCATGATAAATCGTTCGAAAATATACAAACATTTGCGGCTGAAGAAGGCTTGTCAGCTATGCTGGCACAGAGCGATATAGTGATTAATTTACTGCCGTTAACAGATCAAACGCGAGGATTACTCAGCACCGCACGCTTTGCCCAATGTAAACAGGGCGTATCCCTTATTAACTTCGGTCGTGGGCCGACCATGAATCAAGCTGACTTAATCACGGCCTTGGGTGCCGGTATCGTCTCACATGCCGTACTTGATGTATTTTACGAAGAACCGTTACCTGTGAACCATCCTTATTGGTCACATGCTGACATCACTATATTACCGCATATCTCAGCACCGACAAGTATTAGCAGTGCCAGTAAAATTGTGGCGAACAATATACGTGAATACTATAAGACAGGGCGGATACCCGAAGCCGTGGATCGACAGTTGGGGTATTGAGGGCGCTATTTATTTAAATAGTAATCAATCTTCCAAAGCCATATTTGTACAAAATCTGGTAGAGAGATATCTGATATGAGATTCAGAAATTTCATATCAGCGTTGTGCACATAGTTGTATAAAAAAGTGCTGCCAGCCGGGGTATGCAACCACATAAAACCGCTAAGATTTATTACAACAGTTATCCAGAAAATAAAAAGGAATGCTTGCTTGGACGATTTGTGGCGCAACTTCTGTTGTGCCAGCAAAGCACCCGGCCAGCCACCTATCAACGCGAGCAGATGCAGCGTACTTTCCTTAGTTCTCCAGCGACCTTTTATTGCCGCCGACTTGTCGATGGCATATGCGATAAAAGTGATAACACTTATTAGCAGATAAAAAGCCAACACTAAACGGGGTAGGGTATGAAAAATTACTGATAGAAGCGCAAAGGCTGTAAAAATGACCACCATAGCGATACTAAACAGGCCCGGTTTTTTTATATTCGGGGTGCGCTTTTTACCTTCAAATAGAATAGATTTCCCCTTGGCGCGGCCTGAATCATCTGTCGTGGCGATATAGCTCACCGCTAGGTTTTGTTCAGGCCGACGATGTGAATTCTTAAAATCACTAATATGAATAAAAATTTTTTGCCGGCCGCTATCCGGTTGCACAAAACCAAATCCTTTCTCATGATTCCAAGAGACTATTTTTCCATTATCACGCATGTGTTTTCTTCCGTGTTTTAGCGATACGTTAAAATCGAGACATAAAGTTGGCAGTATATTATCAATAGCAGTTATCAGGCCTCATTATTTTGATGTTAAGGGCGCCTGTATATGGATTAGTTGTGTTAATAAGACAGTAAATAATTGATCTGTCGGTTTGAGCTATGCGACACTTCGCGTTTTCACGCACTCTGAAGTAGATGATGGAAACACAAATAGTATATGCCTTTGCAACAGGCCAGTTGGCCAGCCGCTTTTTGAACCGGTTAAAAGTATGGAACGGCCAAGAAGTACAAGTGAAACTATATCGTGGCTCGGAGAGCGTTAAGGTATCGTATTCTTTTGATGGTAAGGGGTTTGATGCCACCAGCTCGCAGCTGGATGAACTGGCTGAAGTCTATGGTGGCCGGGAGTGTTAGAAAGACAGTTTTTCATACGGTGGCGACTTAGACCGCTATAAAACTCATAGCGATAGATTTTTAAAAATATTGCACTTATTATGATTTTTAGCTATTAAGCATCGGTTGAACTCAGTAAATTTCAGTAGAGGCCAGATATCAAAAAATATCGGGTCGAGTGACCTTTAACCATAGTCACTTATTAAATTGTCTTTCGCAGGGAATGCCATCATGGTCACCATCCATTTTAGTATTTGGGCAATGACTAATAAAGTATTTTGCTTCTTCGTATGATCTCATTTGTGAGCAATGCTGTCGGCCGTCACATGTATATGATGGCCGAGGGACCGTCTGCGTTTTGGTTTGAATTGGTGCTGAGAATGAGACATTAGAAAATGAATTTTTTTCCTCAATGTTGTTTGAGTAATACTGCCATCCACCAAAACCGATTAATCCAATAAATAATAATTTTTTCACTTAATTATCTTCCTTGATGTTGGTATACAGCCCCGGGTTTCTTCGCCGTGGCTTAGCGCTATGAAATCTGCAGTTTTTTGTCTGGCCGATAAAAATAAAAGAGTACCAACGAAGTAATAGCGCCTAAGGTATCAGATAGCATATCTTTTTGTGCATCCCAGATATCGCCTTGTGAGCCTAAGAACTCAACGCCTGCATCACCTCCTTCTAATGCGGCATACCACCACTCGATAATTTCATAGGCAGCGGCCACGCTCATGATAAAAAACAGGCTAAAGGTCATCGCTAGCTTAAACCCGCAATAGCCTTTACGTAACAACCACTCAGCCATAGCAAACGCATAGAACCCAATAGTAAAGTGGCCTATACGATCAAAGTGATTGCGTTCCGCGCCGATCATCTCTGTTACCCAGCCAAAAGGAACATTGGCAAATGTATAGTGCCCGCCGATCGTATGCCAGAAAATCCAGATAAAAACCAACCCATAAGCAACATTACTGAAGCGGAATACGCGGAACGTAAACACAAAAATCAGAAAAATAGCGATCACAGGTATTATCTCGGCGATCCACACATCACGGGAAACCGGATTAATACCGAGAACAATCGAAAAAATCACGTAGATCCCAGCAAGTAGGTGTGGGAAATATTTGCTAATCATTTATATAGATCTCTGTCGTGAAAAATTGAGCACTGGACGTGGTGCATTTTAATGCTCTTAAAGTAGAACCTGGCGGGTTTCTTTGTGAAATTTATGAATTTGGCGTTCAATTTTTGGATCAGTCATTTGTGAAGGGGCACAAGCATTCGGGCAAGGTAGGCTAGGTGTTGTACCAAACAATCGGCAAATTAAAGGACGCTCTCCGTATACTTCGCAGCCATTCTCACCCAAATAGGGGCAGTTTAATTCGTCCATGGCATCATCATGCTCCTGATCCGTTTTCATCGGCAGCCTGGAGACTTCTTCAGAAGATGCTGTGACGGGTCCGCAACAATCATGGCATCCTGGTTTACAGGAAAATGATGGGATGGCTTCACGAAAAACTGCAATTTTTTGGCTATTTGTTGTCATCTATTGGTCTTGCTCCTATTTGAAACGTATTTTACCGTTATTTAAAACCATTCTGCCAGTTGGTTCGATAAAGTTCTTGCTGCCGACTGAGGCGGCTCCGATTCACGAACTAATGCTGACCAACCCAGGTCAAGTCCGTCTTTTCCCACCTGAATAACAGCAACACTTTCGTTTTTAATGGCAGAGTGGACAGCCCAGCGTGAAAGTATACTCACACCAAATCCTGCGGCTATTAGTTCGATAATGGCATCGGTTACCTCCACGACGGTAACAAGATGAGGCACGACTCCAGAGGGGCGAATAAAGCGTTCATATTCAAAGCCAGGCTGCGCCGATTTGCTATAGGTCAGGTAGTCTTGGTTTTCTAAATCAGTGGCTTCAATAAAGGATTTTGCTGCCAGCTTATGGTTTAAGTGAGTGACTAAAACCAGCTCGTCCTGAAATACCGGAATGTAATCGATACCCGGGACTGCCAAGTGGCCGGGCGCTAATACAACATCAACCGTACCGTCCTGCAGGTTTTGCAGAGGGTTTTGGGTAGCGGAGGCAACTAGTTCTAATTTAATGCCGGGTTCTTTTTTAGTCATGATGTTTAAAAAGGACGGTAACCAGTGATAGCAGCTATAAGCAGCGACGCCAAAACGCACCACGGTCATTTTATTATCAGCCATCTGCTGAAAATCAAATTCAGCACGTTGCAGCGCAGGAATAATCTGATTAGCCGTCTGCGTCATGGCACGGCCAGCGGATGTCTCTTTAAGCTTGCGGCCCTCTCTCTCAAATAACAAACCCCCCAGGCGTCTTTCCGCTTCGGCGAGCCGGTGGCTTAACGCAGACTGCGTTATTCCCAGCACGTAAGCGGCTTGTCTTAACGTACCTGACTCGTTAATCGCTTTGAGCATTTCCCAATGCCTGATATCTAATCTCACGCTTTTACCTCATGCCATTTTCAATAATAGTCATCTAGAAGTGCTGAACAATAGATGCACACTATTAATCAATTATACGAATTATTCATTATTTTTTTCATCAGAGAATAGCTATTCTTCTCGCTTAACTAAAGGAATGATACCCACGTGATCACTAAACCAATTACCAATCCCATGATCAATGGCCAGCATTTTGTATTAATGTCGGCTTTTTTTTACGGGCTAAACCCATTTTTTGCACAACTGTTATTTAAAGAGGGTTTTGGTGCAGAGATGGTGAGTTTGTACCGGTTTATCTTACCTGCGTTATTTTTTGCTTTTTTCCTGCGGACGCCACAAGCCAGCTGGCCTGAGGCATGTCGAATGCTGATGTTAGGCATCGCGAGTGGTGTTTCTATTTTTGGCTATTTTCATGCGCTTAACACGTTGCCCGCGGCCACCGCCATCCTGATCTATTACACGTACCCTGTTTTTAGTGTATTGATTGGTTGGATTATTTTTAAACGAAAGCCGTCACAAAATGCGTTAATTGCGGCGGCGCTGGTAGCCATTGCTGCGTCATTAACGGTAAGGCCAGAAACACTTTCTGCCGGGTTATTACTGTCGGTTGTCGGCTGCTTTTTAGCGCCTTTAATGGTAGCTACTCAGGTCCAGTACCTGTCTAATCCAAGAAGAAATATTCCAACCATGAATAGAATGGCCTGGATAACCATCGGCCATATTATTGTGCTCCTGCCCATAGCGATATGGAGTGCGCCTGTGCTCGTGCTGCCGGTTTCACTCACGGGTTTATTATCGATATTAGGTATCGCATTATTGGCTGCGGCCCTTCCTCAGATACTGTTTATGCTGGGTGCACCCCGATCCTGTGCCGATAAAAATGCATTGATGGGGTCACTTGAATTAGTCGTTGCTTTGCTAACGGGGGCGGTTTTATTAGGTGAAAATATAGACCGATTGGAAATGACCGCTATGGTCTTGATTGTATTGGCCTTGTTTATTAGGCGAGTAGAAAACAAGCCAGTAGCGGAGGCAGTGGTTGGATGATAATCGTTTATTAATGTTGATTACTGTTACGGCGCACCTGCCCGGGAGGCTGCTCAAAATACTGCTTGAAGGCTTTACTGAAAGCGGCTTCAGACGAGTAACCGGCCCCTTCAGCAATATCTATCATGGCTCTATCACTGCCTTCAAGCTGAGCTTTAGCTTTTTGCATACGCCAATTGATAAGGTATGTCTTGGGTGGCATGCCGACCATTCTTGAGAACTTTTCTGTAAACGCCGTTCTTGATAAGGCCACCGCTTCGCCGAGGCGTTCAACGCTCCAATAGGCGTTGTGTTCTGCGTGGATCAGGTTTAAGGCGGAGCCAACTTGCAGATCAGCTAATGCGGCGATATAGCCCACATTATTCGATGTGCTTGTCATATAAGTCCGCATGAGTTGGATGAACAAGACTTCTGTCAGGCGGTCAACCATCACACTAGAGCCAGGAGAGGGGTGGCGGGATTCATGCGCAAGCACGGTCACTAAGGATCTTAACCACGCCAGTTCAGGTGTTTCAGATGCCTTGATATGAATAAAGCAGGGCAGATCTCTTACAAAAGGGTGATCTATCGAAGAATCGTAGCTAAAAGATCCGCACAACAAGGTGGTTGCTGTGTTGTTGTTTCCTGAATGGCTTTCTTCTGCATTGACTTGAAAGGGATTATTACCATTGAGGATATTTTCAACCACATCTGAGCCTGGCTGCTTTGGGCTATCCGGTGTGTCGCTAATCCAATGAGCGCCACCGGTGGGGAAGGCGACAATATCCCCGGCCGAAAGATAAAGTGGCTCTTCTGCTTTACTGTGTTTTAACCAGCAAACGTTATCTACTACGATATGAAACATACCTTGCTGACTTTCTTCGATTTCCATGCCCCAAGGTGCACTAAAATCTGTACAAAAATAGGTGTTAGCGCTGAGACGAATCGCTTTCAAGACGTCAGCTAATGCGTCCATATTGGCGGTATTTTCCATATTTTAGTCTGTGGTCTCTGCTGGTGATCAAAATGACAATTTATTAAGACATTACAGCATATTTTGTTCAAAGTGGATCTGGATAATAGACCTCAATCAATTTGTCAGAACAGAGGCTCTATTATGTCTACGCAAGAAAACATCAAAGCACTGTCGCTTTATCATTTCCCAAGCTGCCCTTTTTGTGCGGCAACTCGCAAAGTAATTCAACAAACCGGGCTGAATATTGAGCAACGGGACATTCAAAAACAATCACAGCATCGCTCAGCGCTAATACAAGGAGGCGGTAAACCTCAGGTACCTTGCCTGCGTATCGAAAAAGATGATGGGCAGCATCTGTGGCTTTATGAATCATCGGATATTAATCATTTTCTGCGTAGTTATGCTGCACAATCTGCAAAACGCGTTTAATTAACATCACTAGAGATGAATGCAAGGATAGATATTATGAATAAAAGGCACGTAGACGTAGCAATCATAGGGTCAGGCACCGCTGGCATGGGGGCATACCGTGCCGCAAGAGAGCATACCGATAATGTAGTACTTATCGAAGGGGGCGAATATGGTACAACCTGTGCCCGCGTTGGATGTATGCCAAGCAAGTTATTGATTGCTGCTGCAGAGGCTGCACATCACTCCCTGCACACAGGGCTTTTCGGAATAACGCCTGGTCAGATCACGATAGATGGCAAAGCGGTGATGGCTCGGATACAGCGTGAGCGAGATCGCTTTGTAGGTTTTGTTATAGAGGACGTTGAAGCGTTTGATGCTAATCATAAAATCAGGGGTTATGCGACGTTAAAAGATGATCATACCCTGACCATTGATGACCATACCGAAATCACAGCAGATCGTATTGTTATCGCTACAGGATCAACGCCTGTTTATCCGTCTATGTTTGCCGAAGCGGGTGATCGCTTGCTGACGAATGATAATATTTTTGAGCTGGATGATCTTCCTGAATCCGTGGCTGTATTTGGCCCAGGCGTGATTGGGCTAGAGCTGGGGCAGGCGTTGAGTCGGCTAGGAGTGAAAGTGAAAGTCTTTGGTCGTGGAGGGTCGGTCGCCACGCTTAGTGATCCTGAGATCAGAGAATATGCTGAAAAAACATTTAATCAAGAGTTCTACTTGGACACCAAAGCGCAAGTAAGCACTATTCGAAAAAAAGGAGAAGGCGTTGAGGTCGTCTATTTGGATAAATCCGGAGCAGAGGTGACGGAGTCTTTTTCTTATCTGCTCGCCGCCACCGGTCGAAAGCCAAATGTGGACAAACTGGGTTTAGAAAACACCAGCATGGTGTTGGATCCACGAGGCGTGCCCGTGTTTGATCACTACAGTATGCAAGCCACACCTGATCATATATTTATTGCCGGTGACGTAAATAACGAACTGGCATTGTTGCACGAAGCGGCAGATGAAGGCCGTATTGCAGGTAGTAATGCGGGTCGCTATCCAGACGTGCGTGCTGGCCGTAGGCGGGCGACGCTTGGCATAGTATTTACCGAGCCGCAAATTGCCAATGTAGGTTTAAACCTTCCTCAACTCGAAGAGCGTTATGCGCGCCGTTATGCCGTAGGTGAAGTCAGCTTTGAAGGACAGGGGCGTAGCCGGGTAATGGGTAAAAACAAAGGAATATTAAAAGTTTATGCGGAACAGGGATCTGGCTTATTGTTAGGCGCCGAAATGTTTGGGCCGGCGGCAGAACATATAGGCCATTTATTGGCATGGGCGCTGCAACAGCGGCTTACTATTAAAGAGATGCTTGAGATGCCGTTTTATCATCCGGTCATCGAAGAAGGATTGCGGACAGCGCTACGCGACTTAAATGCTAAGCTGCGACTAGGGCCAGAGGCCGTTAAAGGTTGCCTTGATTGTGGGCCAGGAGCTTAAGCATCTGATCGCACTTTTTTTACCATGGAAAACACGGTATGTAACTTATCTAGTGCATCACTCATTTCATCCTGAGAATATCCACAGAAGCCGAGTATGAAGCCATTGTAGCCAAGGTTACGCATCGTCGACTCTGACAATGGTTCTAAAGCAATGCCCGCTTCTTTTGCGCGTTGCGCAATTTCACTATCTTGCAGTGTGTTATTGAGATGAAAAACCAACTGCATACCTGCAGGATGGTTTTGCACGCTGCCAAAGTGACTGAAATTTTTGGAGAGCTCGTCTACCAAAAATTTCCTACGCTCGTTATAGATTTTACGAACCCGTCTCAGGTGTCTGTAAAAATCACCTGAATCGATAAATTCCGAGAGTGCTTGTTGAGGCATTAATCCGGCTTTCAGGCCATAGTTATCCATAGTTTGGCGGATGGGTGCAATTAAACAGTGAGGGACGATGAGATAACCTAGCCTCAGCGTATTAGAAAATACTTTTGAAAAACTTCCGATGTATATTGTCCGGTTCAAATTATCAAAACTCGCCATGGCGGGGATGGGGCGGCCAGAATACCGGAGCTCGCTGTCGTAGTCGTCTTCAATGATCCAGGCATGGTTGGTGTTCGCCCAGCGGATGTACTCCCACCGCCGTTGCAGCGACATAACGCCACCGAGCGGGTATTGATGTGACGGCGTGAGAACGACAATATGTGGACTAACTTTTTTTTCGGGTAATTTTGCTCCATCCTGATCAATATCTAAAAAAACTGGAGTGAGTCCCTGGCTAGAGACAAAACGCAGTATCGGCTTGTATCCCGGATCTTCAATGCCAACAGCCTGACCCGTATTAACAAGCGTCCGGAAACAAATATTCAGGGCATCTGTGGCGCCCGCCGTGACAATAATCTGCTGTGGAGAGCACTCAAGACCGCGCCACTCCCTGACGTGATTTGCTATCGCTTGTCGAAGCGAATCATTACCAAATGAACCCGCTCCGGTCATCATTGCTTCCGGATTAGTTCTGCACACTCTGGCGACGGTTTTCGCCCAATGGCGATAAGGAAACAGGCGCATATCCGGTTGGCCAGGGGTAAGCGGCCTGAGTGACGCTACCTTCTCTGCTTTGGACGTATCATCAGTAATGTTGGTATGGGGTAGTTCAACCGCTCCGATTGCACAAACGGTATAGCCTGACCCTCTGCGCCCTTGCAAGTATCCCTCGGCTACCAGTTGTTCGTATGCGCTTACAACTGTTGAGCGAGATACGTCAAGCTCTTCTGCCAGTACTCGAGTAGCGGGTAATGCTGTGCCTTTTTTTAAAACACCTGTATGCGCCAGCTTTCTTATCATCTCGCAGAGTTGTTCAAATATAGGGGTCTTTCTTGATCTGTCGATCGCGAAATGCAGGCCTGAATCTTGAATCATATTGGTATGTAAACATTAACTAAAATTGGAGCTTATAAAAATACCAATATAATAGCAAACTCATCTGATAAGACATGATCTGTCATATCCTACCAGATAAACAAAAACGTGTGACAGCTAGTAAATATAGAATTCAGGGGTTAGATAGTTACGTATATGAACTTAGGGGAGGGTGCGTTGAATACAATAAAGAACCATTAGAGCCGGTTGCTAACAAGAGATAATCAGAGTGTTACTTAGGAGTATATAAACATGTTACAACCCCAGATTTTCCGTGAAAATCGGATTGAAATCATGCATGATATTATGCGCATGCAACCGTTTGCAAGTTTGGTTTCTATGCAAGAAGGAGACATTGTCGCCGACCATATCCCTCTGATAATCCATCCCGAATTATCTACTCAGGGAACTTTGCGGGGTCACATTGCACGCAGCAATCCCATCGGAAATAAACTGGATGAAAAACTCGAAGCACTCGTTATGTTTAGGGGGCCCCATCACTACATTACTCCATCATGGTATCCCTCAAAAAAAGAACAGGGTAAAGTTGTTCCTACCTGGAACTACATTGTGGTCCATGCACGTGGAAAGATTAAATTTCACCAGGATGCCGACTGGATCCTTTCTCATCTGACCGAACTAACAAGCCGCCATGAAAGCGGGCGTAAGGAGCCCTGGAAAGTCTCTGATGCCCCTGACGATTATATTGCACGTCAACTGCGGGCTATTACTGGAATTGAGATTGAAATCACAAGTTTACAAGGTACCTGGAAAGTTAGCCAAAATAAGACGATAGAAGATAATCAGGGTGTTTGCGCTGGATTGAAAGCAGAATTGTCTGAGACGGCGCAGGCGATGGCTGCCTGTGTTGAAGGTAAGCGCCGCTAAATAGACGCACTTAACCCTAACGGTATTGAGCCACTTTTTTGAAAGTAGTATCGAGTGACGCATTCCAGAGTAGCAGCGGCTTACCATTAAAGAGGTGCTTGAGATGCCGTTTTATCATCTGGTCATCGAAGCGCTGTTACGTACAGCGCTACGAAACTTAAATGCTAAGCTGCGACTAGGCTCTGAGATACGAAGTGACGCTTTTTAGAGCGCTTCGTTAGGTCCGAAGACTTCATAATGAAGTTGTTCTTCATTAATGTTGAGTTGTTTTAGCTGGCTGTAAATTGCTTTCATAAAAGGCATCGGCCCGCAAAAATAGTACTCTGCATCCTCTGGGCATAAGTCGCTGAGCATGTCGGTATTGATATAGCCTGAATAGTTGTAATCTACTCCCATTTCAGCATGGCTAATATCTTCGTAGCAAACAACTTTAGTCAGATTGGGCAGGTCCGCGTCAAGCATATTCAGATGTTCTTTAAATGCATGCGTCGCCTTATTTCGTGTTCCATGCAGCCAAACTATAGGGCGATTATCTCCTCGCTTCGTTAAATCATTGAGCATGCTCAGCAATGGCGTAATGCCAACGCCGCCACTGATCAGGACTAAGGGCTTATCTGTGTTTTTCAGCAAAAAGTCACCACCAGGCACGTGCACTTGTAAGGTATCGCCTACGTTAATATCTGCGTGTAAATGGTTTGAGACTAAGCCATGGGGTGTGTTTTCCTGTGGAGCCGGCTCTTTTTTAACAGAAATACGATAGTAATCCTTGTTGGACGAGTCGGACAAGCTGTATTGGCGGAGTTCTGTATAGGGGAAACTATCGGATTTTACTTCCAGACTGAGGTATTGGCCCGGATGAAACTCAGGCAGAGGCTTGCCATCTGCCGGTGTTAAGTAGAAGGAGGTAATCTCACTGCTTTGCTCTACCTTACGGTCGACGTTAAACGCTTTAAATCCAACCCAGCCATGATCAGCGGCTGCTTCATAAAGATTTTTTTCAACACCGATTAAAATGTCTGCTAAATGCCCATAAGCATCACTCCAGGCAGAGATGACTTCGTCTGTTGCTACGTCTTCACCAAGCACCTTACGGATCGCTTTAAGCAAATTCCGACCCACGATAGGGTAGTGTTCTGGCTGGATATCAAGAGTGAAATGCTTTGCTGCAATGCGCTCTACGACAGGGCCTAACGCTTCTAGTTTATCAATGTTGGCGGCATAACCAAGAATAGCCGACGCCAGTGATGATTGTTGCTTGCCACTGGCTTGATTAGCCATATTAAAGACATGCTTGAGTTGTGGGTTCTCATCAAAAAGAAACGTGTAAAACTGCTGGGTTATATCGTTGCCTGACGCTGAAATCAGAGGGACAGTTTGTTTAACAATGGCAATAGTTGAAGGGTTCACAGAGGTTCCTTAATGATGCTTAATAGATGTTTATAAAATACATCTTATTATGGTAGTGTCATTAAAGTATATTTGCAATACATTTTAAACTGGTTTTCCCCCGATTTGCCGGACCCTTGGTTAAAAGCTGTATTGCTTTTGATACGGCTCCCCGCACGCCAATAATGCCAGTTGATAAAAAAGCGGATGTCATAAATTGATACTTTAAATAGAAAAATCAAATAGGTTACAAATCAAAATTCATTAGGTAATACTATGATTTTGAATATAAACGAGTATTCATTTGCAATGATGAGTCGGGTTTGGTTACGTCGCTTTCGTACGCTTGTGTTAGCAGTTTGACTACTCGATAGGCAATTAAGGCATAGTCTTCTTAGGCTTGCATGCCGACCAAGGGGTCTTGAAAATGCTAACGCCGCTAGATTACATGAACGATTGGGCTGATGGAATGCGCTGTTTGCAGGCTGCAAGTCGCTTACAATCTAAGTCTCCTGTTAGTGTCGAAGAGGCTAGAGAGATCGGGCACAAATCATGAAGTGATTATTATCGACAGAGATAAAGAAGTAATCGATACGATCAGTGCGGAACTCGACTGTGGTTTTCTGCATGGTGATGGTAGTAAGCCGTCACTGTTGCGTGAAACGAATCCAGAAGAAACCGATGTGCTCTATTGCCTTACCGATCATGATCAGACCAATATTATAGCCAGCCTGGTTGGGCGCTCATTAGGGTTTGCCAAAGTTGTTACTAAAATTGAAGACCCTGGTTATGCACATATCTGTATAGAGCTGGGGCTTGAAGCAACTATAACGCCATCACGCACCATTGGTCGCCATCTGGCTGATATGCTTGAAGGCCGAGACCCGTTAGACCTCTCCACCATGTTTCGTTATGATGCATCGACCTTTTCTTTTGTGGCTCAGGAAAAGCATGTTGGTGCCATGCATGACGTAAAACTACCCAAAGGCTGTCGCATAATGTGTATCTATCGAAACGGAAAACTGATAATTCCGCAAGAAGATGAAAAGATCGAATGGGGTGATGAGGTAATTATTATTACGCACCAGAAGAATCTTGGAGCGTTACATGCGCAGCTGGATTTGGACCTCAATAATCAACCAGATGATTCTGTCGAATAATGCCAACAACGGTAATTGAAAAACTTAAAATTGTCAGGTAATCATATCCCAAGCCAGAAAGGTTGAAATGGGTTGGGTCAAACAAGATAATTGTGGATTGGTTAAGTTCTTATCGGCATTGCCCGGCGAGTATCCACCGGACGTCACGCCCAATGACATACCGGCACGATCAAACAATAAATTTTCATCATTACCTGCGCTGACTGCGGAGTGTTTGACCAGTATTCAGCGTGGTTATGCACTGGATAACCACGGTCAGACCTGAAGTTTAAGCTGAGCAAGCCCATCATGAGGCTAACAAAAGGGTCCAGCCAGCAGATAAATGCGTGCGCTTGCTCCGCCTGAGATGGCGATTATGGATAGTTGCTCCTTTATTCAGAGACTGGGCTAATGTGTTGGAATCAGTAGGAGTCTTTCCAGGCTCGCAGTGCTGTAAACGTCTGTATTTCCGTTTCAATATTTGTGCTGTATCGCTTTTCGATGGCATTTACAATTTCAGAATTATTTGTCCTTAAGAAGGGATTTATTAATAATTCAGTTTGGATATCACTCGGTAGTGTCGATTGGCCTGAGTTCACTTTATTAGAGTATATCTGGTAGATACGTGTTATGTCAGCGTTGCTAGGTTCTACTTTTTTAGCAAATTTCAGGTTTGACATAGAGTATTCATGGGCTGGGTAAATAAGGGTGTTCGTAGGAAGCTTTTTTATTTTTTGTAGAGTATGAAACATCTCCTGTGGCGTCCCTTCAAGTAGCTTTCCACAACCTGCAGAAAATAAGGTGTCGCCGCAGAAAAGGTGGAAGATTTTGCTATCTATGAGGTAAAGAAGATGGTCAAGAGTATGGCCTGGTGCAGCGATAACATTTACCTTATGGCCGAATAAACTAATTTCATCGCCTTCGCCTATAAAGTGTGTAATACCTTCAACTTCTGAATCTCTGGGCCCGAAGACGGTAGGTCGATAGTGTGAGACAAGCTCGGGTATGCCTTGAGTATGATCCAAGTGATGGTGGGTAATGAAAATGTTACTCAACGTTAGGTTGTGTTTCTCTAAATAAGCATGGACTGTTGCTCCGTCGCCGGGGTCGACAACAGCAACGCTATCAGAGTTCGTATCTTGTATTAACCATATGTAGTTATCTTGTAAAACCGCAAGAGGAGTGACTTTTAGCATAATAGGCCTATCAAAAAAGCCCTCATCTAAGAGGGCAAAAGTTTCACTTTTAATGGTGAAATATACCTGAATATCGCTATCTGATTCTCTGGCTTTATTCAGGTATAGAGAAGTGATTCAGTAGGTTTAGATGTTATTGGCTTGCATCTGCGCTGCAATGTATTCGGCTTGGCGAATAGCTAGGGCGACAATGGTGAGCGTAGGGTTTTCTGCTGCACTGGTGGTAAATTGGCTACCATCGGATACAAATAGATTATCTATATCGTGGCTTTGCCCCCACTTATTCACAACACCGTCACTTGCTTTCTCGCTCATACGGTTTGTGCCCATATTATGGGTGCTTGGATAGGGTGGTACTTTAATAGTCCTGAGAGCGCCGATTGATTCATAAACAGCAGACCCTTGCTGATAAGCATGGTTACGCATGGCAATATCATTTGGATGATCATCAACGTGTACATTGGCTACGGGAAGACCGTATTGGTCTTTTTCATTGTGGTTTAATGTGATTCGATTACTTTCTTGCGGAAGGTCTTCACCCACTATCCACATACCCGCCATATTTTCATAATCATCCAAATCTGCGGTGAATTCTTTACCCCAACTTCCAGGATTAAGAAATGCAGCAAGAAAAGGTAAACCCAGCGATAAGGTTTCCATTTCATAACCGCCAACAAATCCTCGGCTTGGTTTATGTTTGGCTTCGTCTTGAATGATGCCTGCCATAGTAGTCCCGCGGTGCATATTCACTGGTTTTTCAAATACGCCATATACTGACCCAGTGACATGTCGCATATAATTTTTGCCGACCTGTCCAGAGCTGTTTGCTAACCCATTTTTGAACATTGCGCTGGCCGAATTTAAGAGCAAGCGTGGGCTTTCAATAGAGTTACCCGCGACACAAACAATACGGGCTTTTTGTTGTTGCTGCTGGCCGTTAGCATCAATGTATACGACGCCGTCGACTTTACCTGCTTTGTTATGTGTTATTTTCAGAACGTGAGCTTCAGGTCTAAGCTCGAAATTACCCGTGCTGTCTGCTTTTGGGATTTCGGTGTACAAGGTTGACCATTTCGCACCCATTTTGCAGCCTTGAAAGCAGAATCCTAATTGGCGACAGGCCGCTCGACCATCACGAGGTTGTGAGTTGATTGCCATGCGGCCTGTGTGAACTTCTTTATACCCCAGCTCTTTAGCACCCGCTTCCATGACTCGATAGTTATTATTGCCGGGCAACCCCGGGATCCCGTTAGTACGAGTCACTCCCATTTTATATTCAGCTTTATCGTAATATGGCTCAAGGTCTTTTAACGTTATCGGCCAATCGAGTAGATTCGCTCCCTCTACATGGCCATATTGGGATAGGGCTTTAAACTCATGCTCCTGAAATCGTAAACTTGCTCCGGCCCAATGTAAGGTAGAGCCGCCCACAGTTTTACAAATCCATGCGGGGAGGTTAGGGAAGTCTTTAGCGACACGCCATTCTCCAGAAGTGGTTCGTTTATCAAGCCACGCCTCCTTAGAAAACATTTCCCATTCTTTGTTTACAAAGTCTTTATTAAAATCAAGGAGTTTACCTGCTTCTAAGCAGACAACCTTAATGCCATTTTGGGCTAATTCATTACTTAGTGTGCCGCCGCCAGCACCGGAACCAATGATGACGACTACGCTATCATCATTAAGATTAAATTTTGTCATTGTTATTATCTCCAATCTTTAATGGTTAGGTAGCCAGTTAATGTCGTTGAATCCCCGTTCTAAATAACCACCGAATGGATACGAAGGGCCTTGATAACCAAACGTGCTCCATATTTTTTCATTGTTATAAAGTGCGACAACAACATGGCCTCTCACTTTATTGAAAAAGGGCGTTTCTTCTATTTGCTTTATGGCGGCTAACTGGCTTTCTGAAGGAAGATCTATAAACGCAGAGTTGGATGTTGAATCTAATGCTTTAACACCAAGGGTCAGTAGTGTTAATAGGTCGTTGTCGGTTTTTGTCTGCTCATCTAACGCTTCAACACAAGCGTCGTAATACATTTCATCTAAGCTAGTATGCGGGTAAAGAACACGACATAATCGGGAAAGAGATTTTCCGGTATGCGTGTCAATCTTTGTTAAAGACATCGCCCATGAGTTTGTGCTTATACTGAGCCCTGAAAGGGTTAGTGCAACAGCGCTTGCTGCAGTAAGGCCGCTCGCTTTGAGGAAGCCTCTGCGGGATAGGTTTTGATTTGTCATAGATACCTCCGGGGTATTATTATTAAATTATCGGAAGTTAATTTTTATATGCTTACTTGAAGCGTCCGTGTCTTTCTATAAATTCGATTTTGTAGCCATCAGGATCGACTAAAAAGAAAAATCGTGCCATCAGATTGCCTTCTCTATGGAATTCTTTGATGTCAGCGGGTTTGAGTGAGTTAGCTAGTAAATGTGAGTGCGTGCTGCGAATATCTTCAATACAAACTGCTAAGTGCCCATATCCCGTTCCGTGTGTATATCTATCAGATTGATCATGATTATGGGTGAGCTCTAGTTCGAAATCGTTCTCATCATTTCTTAGGTAAACCAAAGAGAATCCATCGAAATCTAAACGATCGGCGACCTCCAGTTTAAGGGCCTGCTTATAAAATGAGATAGAACGGTCTAGGTCAAAGACCCTGATCATTGTGTGAATTGCTTTAGCCATTAAAAACATAACCTCTTTGTATTGTTCTAATACAGGTTAAATCTTTAATTGGGCGGGAGGTGGTACTGGAGTACTACATGAAAAATCTATAGATATGAAAATAAACTGCTTAACTGCTTAACTGCTTAACTGCTTAACTGCTTAACTGCTTAACTGCTTAACTGCTTAACTGCTTAACTGCTTAACTGCTTAACTGCTTAACTGCTTAACTGCTTAACTGCTTAACTGCTTAACTGCTTAACTGCTTAACTGCTTAACTGCTTAACTGCTTAACTGCTTAACTGCTTAACTGCTTAACTGCTTAACTGCTTAACTGCTTAACTGCTTAACTGCTTAACTGCTTAACTGCTTAACTGCTTAACTGCTTAACTGCTTAACTGCTTAACTGCTTAACTGCTTAACTGCTTAACTGCTTAACTGCTTAACTGCTTAACTGCTTAACTGCTTAACTGCTTAACTGCTTAACTGCTTAACTGCTTAACTGCTTAACTGCTTAACTGCTTAACTGCTTAACTGCTTAACTGCTTAACTGCTTAACTGCTTAACTGCTTAACTGCTTAACTGCTTAAC
Organism: Neptunomonas antarctica; assembly: GCF_001305295.1. Classification (GTDB taxonomy): domain Bacteria; phylum Pseudomonadota; class Gammaproteobacteria; order Pseudomonadales; family Balneatricaceae; genus Neptunomonas; species Neptunomonas antarctica. Next base: position 120,854 of record NZ_LJSI01000028.1, on the reverse strand, counting down.
TGCTTAACTGCTTAACTGCTTAACTGCTTAACTGCTTAACTGCTTAACTGCTTAACTGCTTAACTGCTTAACTGCTTAACTGCTTAACTGCTTAACTGCTTAACTGCTTAACTGCTTAACTGCTTAACTGCTTAACTGCTTAACTGCTTAACTGCTTAACTACGCTCAGTTGCTCTCTAACCGTTTCCATAACTTTTTGTGGTTGTTCCAGATAGAGCGCGCATGCGCAACGCAACAAAGAAGCGAAGTTAGGGACATCTCCATTAATATCTAATGCTTCATCATATATCCGAGATAAAAATTGTGGTGTGCTCAGAGACTGCTCTTCAGCAATAGAGTCTAGTATTACCCAGAATTTTGCTTCTAGCTTCACACTTGTTGAATGACCACTAAGACGAATGGAGCGAAGTATAAAGCGATAATTCTCTGGATTTTGGCCTGCAAAAATATGACACACAACTTAAGCCTCATAGTTATTCTTGTATTTCCGGATTGCGCGTTGATTGTACGTTACCAAAACGCTGAGCAATTATCTTTATTAATCTTCTTCAATCGCCGCCCGAATAATACTTTGCTCGTCTTTTTCAATCTGCCGCAGTGACTCACTGACATGTTGCACATGCGCGATGGCGGCTTTTTGTGCCCATTCTGACTGTCGACTAATGACAGCATGGTAAATCTGGCGATGGTGTTTGTCGATTTGTTGTTTGAATATTTCACGATGACTTAGATTGACTACGGAAGCTTGTACAGAATGGAGTATGAGTTTTTTCAGACTGCTTAGAGTGTGAACCAATACTGGGTTGTGGGATGCTTCAACAATTGCCTGATGAAAGGCGTGGTCAAGGGATGCATTGGTCAGTGGATTAGCGACCTCCATCGCATTAAACGCTTTTGTTATTACATACTGGTCTTTTTCATTAGCACGCTGGGCGGCAAGGTTTGCTGCTTGCCCTTCGAGCTGCGCACGCACTTCAAACAGGTCATATAAGGTTCGGGAGTGGCCAAAGAATAACTGCAGTAATGGGCTGTTATCTTCTGGTGTCGAAATGATCTTGGCAACAAATGACCCCTGGCCATGGCGCGTTTCAACCACACCTCTTCCCTGCAATTCATGTAACGCTTCCCGAATGATAGAGCGTGAGACGCCGAGCTTGGTTGATAACTGACGTTCTGATGGAAATTTTTGATCGGGTGCCAGACTGCCATCAAGAATCAGTTGTTCAAGATGATGTGCAATGGACTGCGAAATCGGGGGTGATTTAGTGGTCATAGGTCAATTTTTACTGGTTGGACCAGTTCAGGTTCCGGGATTGATTGTTTTGCTTTGCGCTTGATTGCGGTAATCAATATGGCCCATAGAGCCTGATCAGTCCATTCAGTCCACCTAAAAACTGGTAGGACCAGATGTTAAAGCCTTGGACGGATCATTCGCAAATATCCAGTATCTTCAAAGTGTGATCTCCCCCAAGCGGTTTCTGAGCCCATAAAGGGATGATTTAAAGACCTGACTCTAAAAATAACAAGGTAGCGGAGAACAATTCATGAAGTTTAAAAATAATCACTCACAGCCAGATAAAACGCCGGCCCGTCGCCGCTTTATTAAAGCCCTCGCCCTGAGCACCGCAGCGATAGCCGGTACAGCGATGCTGGCGAGCCCGCAGGTTATGGCGGCTAAAGTCCAGACCTGGAAAGTCCAGTCTACCTGGGACGCAGGTACCATTGGTTACACTCTGTTTGACGAGTGGGCTAACAGTATGGAAGAGAAGACGAATGGCGCGTTAAAGATCAAGGCGTTTCCCGCCAAATCTATAATCGCGGACAACAACGGTCTGTTTGAGGCTGTGCGTAACGGTGTTATTCAGGGCATGAACCCCTTTACCCTGTATTGGTCGGGCAAGATCCCCGCTTCGGTATTTTTAAGCTCATATCCGGCCGGTCCCGACCAACCGGCCCAGTGGGACATGATGTACTACAAATTGGGAATGTTGGAAAAAACCCGCGAGATCTACAAGAAACATGGGTTGTTCTACGTCGGCCCCATCCAACATGACTCCAATGTTATTCACTCCAAGAAACCGATTACCAGCCTGGCTGACTTGAAGGGAATGAAGATCCGTCTGCCCGGCGGAATGGTTGCCGAAGTATTCCAGAAATTTGGCGTATCATCGGTAAGTTTGCCTGGCTCAGATATCTTTCCCGCCTTGGAGAAGGGCACCATCGATGCCGCTGACTTTGTCGGTCCTGCGGTAAATTGGGAGCTGGGCTTTGCCCAAGTGACCGATTATCTGGCGTTTGGCCCTCCTGGAATGACCTCTTTGTACCAGCCGGTCGATCTGATGGATCTGACCGTCAACCTGCGCGCGTGGAACATGCTGGATGACAAGACCAAGGCAATCGTAGAGCAGGAAGTTCGTAACTACTCACAGAACCATTACCTATCTATCCAGGACGCTAACATCCTGGCGATGCAGAAGTTCAAGGATGCGGGCAGCACGGTCACTCGCATGAGCCAACAGGATGTTGAAGAATTCCGCAAGGCCGCCATTCCGATTTGGTTTGAATGGGCTAACAAAGATAAAGATGCGCGTGATATTTTCAAGATTCAGCTGGACTACATGATGAACGATCTCATCGGTTACGTATCGCCTGAGGATATTAAAGGCTTAGAGCTTAAAGAGTTTAAAGATTAATACGTAACGACTGGATTTTAAGTATTAGTGCTTAAGAAGTTGTTCTAAGGGAGGGGCGGTGGGTCGCTCCTCCCTTTTTTAATACGGGATTAAGGTATAACTCATGTCTGATTTAGAAGGTTTTGGCTTTGTCATGCCGCACTGGGCTTATTGGGGCTGGCTGGCGGTAATGCCATTGATAATGATGGCCCTGGATAGAAGGGCGTCAAAAAAGAAGGAGGCTAAGGTTGAATCCTCCCACTCGAATTTTGCTGAGGTTCAAGCCGAGGAAGACCCGATTATTCTCCACCACTTTGAGGGTAACAAAGTAACCAGAGTGATTGACTGGATATCTGAAAATTCAGGCATATTTGTCTCGTTCTGGACCATCAATGCGGTTTGTTTTTATTTTTTCGAAGTGGTAATGCGTTACCTGTTCAACATGCCGACCATCTGGGTTCACGAAGCCTCCTTTCTGCTGCTGGGGATGCAATATCTGTTAGCGGGTGGATTTGCGTTGCTGCATGGCTCCCATGTTCGGGTGGATGTCGTTTACAACTACTTGCCAGAGCGCGGCCGGGTGGGGATGGATATCTTTACCTCGATGTTTTTCTTCATCTTTGCGTTGGCTCTGATGGGAACCTCCTGGACCTATTTCGAATACTCGATGCAACTGGGTGAAACCACCGTAGAGACCTGGGGGATTCAACATTGGCCGGTTAAAGGGATGATGTTCCTGGGTTCCGTGCTGTTATTACTTGCCGGAATTTCAAAGCTGATGAAGGATATTATGTTGTTCGTCCGGATGGGACAGGAGAAATCAGAATGAGCGGAAGTGTATATGACACAGACGGAAAGCTACTAAACGGCACCAAGCGAGCTTTAGGTAAAGTGGGCACCTGGGTGATGATCATATCCACCCTGGCGTTTGCCCTGGTGATCGGTGTCGAAACCATCAACTCGCTCTTCTACGATTCCTGGGGGGATGATTACTTCCTATTCCGCCTGGCGGGCACCCTGTCTGATATGGAGATCGGGCCGCTGACCTACCTGATGTTCGGCTCACTGCTGGTGGCGCTGATGATGGGGCTGCCGTTGGCATTCGTTACCGGTGGTCTGGGGGTGACCTTTGTCTATCTGGTCGGCGATTCGGCGATGCTTAATATCATCCCGGGCCGTATCTTCCCGATGATGACGAATTCCGACCTGGCCGCTATTCCGTTGTTCATCTTTATGGCCTCGATGCTAGAGCGAGCAGGCTTGATCGAAGAGATGTTTAACGTTGTTTACAAATGGATGGGTGGACTCAACGGTGGTCTGGCGACAGCAACCATTCTGGCTTCTACTATCCTGGCGGCCATGGTCGGCGTCATCGGTGCTGCGGTTGTTACCATGGGTATTATCGCCCTGCCGGCGATGCTCAAGCGTGGCTATGATCCACAAATTGCATTGGGATCAATTATGGCAGGCGGTACCCTGGGTATCCTGATACCGCCCTCGATTCTGGCGATTCTCTATGCGGTAGTGGCTCAGCAATCAGTTGGTGAACTCTATCTGGGTGCCATCATCCCAGGGCTGGGCCTGTCGGTTCTGTACATCAGCTATGTGCTGATTCGCACCAAGATAAACCCTGCTCTGGGGCCGGCTGTACCTATGGAGGAGCGTATTTCCACCCGCGAAAAACTGATGCTGACGAAAGACCTGATCGCACCATTGATCTTGGTGATGCTGGTACTGGGTCTGTTGTTCGCGGGTATCGCAACGCCGGTTGAAGCGGCGGGTATCGGTTCCTTCGGTGCCATCGTCGTCGCTTGGATGCATGGGACCTTTACCATCGAAGGATTGAAAGATGCGTCCGTGCAAACCGCCCGGGCCTCGGCCATGGTGCTGTGGATCATGTTCGGTGCTTCGGTCTTCGTTGGTTTCTACATTCTTCAAGGTGGCCAGGAGTTTATCACCCAGAGCATTCTGAGTACCGGTATGTCGGCTTATGGCATTCTGGTGTTGTTGATGGTGTTGCTGGTGGTTCTGGGTATGTTCCTGGACTGGGTCGGAATCTTATTGCTGGCTGTACCGATCTTTATTCCGATCATTCAATCGCTGACCTTCGATGGCCTGTTCGGTCTTCCAGGGGTGGACAGCGGTGATGTGATCCTCTGGTTTGGGGTGCTCTATCTGGTCAATATGCAGATGTCGTTCCTGAGTCCGCCGTTTGGCTATGCGCTCTTCTATATCAAGGGCGTCTGCCCTCCGGAAATTTCGATGGGCACCATCTTTAAATCGGCGTTGGTCTTCTTAGCGCTGCAAGCCCTTGGTTTGGTGCTCTGCATCGTCTTCCCTAGCCTCGTTACCTGGTTGCCAGGCCTGGTTTACGGCTCGTAATACAGATAACTGAACGACACGTTATGAGGAAAAGGACTTCCTCTTAAATCAAAAGCATGAATAGAACACTAGTAATAAGAAAAGGTTGAGTAACAATGGATACCAGAATTAACATCGCAGGCTTACAGATTTCAACGGTTCTTCATGATCTGGTCGCTAATGAAATAGCCCCGGGTACCGGTTTGTCGGCCGCTGATTTCTGGCAAAGATTTTCAAAAATTGTCTCAGATCTGGCGCCGAAGAACCGTGAGTTGCTGGCGAAGCGGGATAGCATTCAGGCAAGTATTGATGACTATCATCTCCAACATCGTGGACAGACTCTGAATATGGCTGAGTATAAAGCCTTTCTGAAGGAGATCGGCTATCTGATACCGGAAGGAGAAGCTTTCAGCATAGATACCAAAAATGTTGATAAAGAGATCTCGCAGGTGGCGGGTCCGCAATTAGTGGTACCGGTTAATAATGCCCGATTTGCGCTAAATGCAGCGAATGCCCGCTGGGGTAGTTTGTATGATGCGCTTTACGGTACCGACGCCATCGATCATGACGCACAAACAGGTGTCGCTTTCGACGCAGGGCGTGCGGCAAAAGTAATTCACTGGTCCACCCGGTTTCTCGATCAGGCAGCACCGTTAGTATCAGGCTCCCATGCCGATGTTACTGAGTATGTATTAGACAATTCAGCCATGGGAAAACAACTGCACATGCAGTTGAATAATGGTGAATCTACTCACTTAGCTGACCCTGCACAGTTTGTCGGATATCGTGATACTGGCGCTGAACTAGCAGTGTTATTGGTCAATAATGGCCTGCATATCGAACTGCAGATCAACGCTGATCATTTTATCGGCAAGATATCATCTGCCGGCGTTAAGGATATTATTCTTGAATCGGCCTTGACCACCATTATGGATTGTGAAGACTCGGTTGCAGCAGTTGATGCCGAAGATAAAGTACAGGTTTATCGTAATTGGCTGGGCCTGATGGACGGTAACCTCAAAGAGTCTTTCGTTAAAAATGGCGAGACGGTAAGCCGCGTGCTTGCTGCAGACCGGGATTATAACAACCCGGTAGGCGAGCTGTTTTCTCTGCCCGGTCGCAGCGTATTACTGGTACGCAATGTCGGCCATCTGATGACCACCGATGCAGTACTGGATGCCGCTGGCCATGAGATACCAGAAGGTATGCTGGATGCGATGGTGACATCTTTCTGTGCGCTGCATGATGCGGTTGCTGATAAGCGAACCAGCAACAGCCGTCATGGCAGTATTTATATTGTTAAGCCGAAAATGCATGGCCCTGAAGAAGTCGCCTTTACCGATGAGTTGTTCGGGCGCGTTGAACAGGCGCTGGAGCTGGAAAAGAACACTATTAAAGTAGGGGTGATGGATGAAGAACGCCGCACCTCTGCCAATTTGCAGGAATGTATTCGGGCCGTAAAGCATCGATTATTCTTTATCAATACCGGATTTCTGGATCGCACCGGTGATGAAATTCATACCTCCATGGTTGCCGGCCCCGTACTTCGCAAAGAGGCGATTAAAGCTCAGCCGTGGATCATGGCCTATGAAGATCGCAACATGGACATCGGTTTAGCGTGCGGGTTACCTGGTAAGGCTCAGATCGGTAAGGGTATGTGGGCAATGCCGGATGAGATGAAAAAGATGCTCGAGGTTAAGCGGATGCATCCGGAAGCGGGAGCTACCTGTGCCTGGGTGCCTTCGCCAACGGCGGCGACACTGCACGCAACCCATTATCATCAGATCAATGTGGCTGAGCGTCAGGCGGAACTGGTTAATCGTCCGGCATCTGCGTTAGAAACACTCTTGACTCCGCCCTTGCTCAATACTGAACAGTTGAATAGCCAACGGTTAGCACCGGAACAGATTCAATCTGAAGTAGACAGTAATGCCCAGAGCATACTGGGTTATGTAGTGCGATGGGTTGAGCAGGGTATGGGCTGTTCTAAAGTACCAGACATTAACAATGTCGGATTGATGGAAGATAGGGCGACACTGCGTATTTCCAGTCAGTTGCTGGCCAACTGGTTGCTGCACGGTATCTGTACAGACGATCAGGTCCTGGACTCCTTTAAAAAGATGGCGTTAGTGGTTGATACGCAGAACGCAGGCGATACGGCTTACCGAAATATGGCACCTGATTATGATCGTAGTATCGCTTTTCAGGCGGCCTGTGACCTTGTGTTCAAAGGTTGTGAACAACCCAATGGCTATACAGAGCCATTATTACACCAGCGCCGACGCGAGTTTAAGGGTGCACGAGCCCTTTAGAACCTGCCTTGTGGTTCTTTTTTGCAGGCTGCTGCCGATGCGGTGGCCTGTGTTTTTTTCTTTGTAGGTAGGAGTAGAACATTATGTTGTTAATTAATCGCCTCAGTCAGTCTGATGCCCGAATCCTGATGTCGGGAGCTGAACAAAAAGCCGAAGAAATTGGTGTTCCCATGTGTATCGCCATTACCGATGAATCCGGCAACCTGATCGCTTTTGAACGAATGGACGGTGGTAAGGTGCACAGTACCACGGTTGCCCAGGATAAAGCGTTTACCGCTGCCTCTGCCCGAAAAGCGACCCATGAATTTAATGAAGCCTGTATTCCGGGTAGTGATAATTATCTGTTTGGCATCCATACTGCATTAGGCGGTCGGTTATGTATCGTTGGAGGGGGCTTCCCGATCAGAGTTAATGGTGAAGTCGTTGGTGGTATCGGTATCAGTTCAGGTTCTCCCCAGCAGGATATGGCCTGTGCTCAGGCGGGTATCGATAAATTTAATCTCAGCAGTTTGTAATACTGCGCGGTGCCAATTTACGGAGCAGATCAATGAGTGCAGCTAATAAAATCAATAAAGACGAACTGTGTAAACTGTTTCGGTGCTTTATTGCCCCGCAGTACGTGATTTCTGATGCAGAAACACTCAAGCCTTATGAGTGCGATGGCTTGTCGATGTACTGTGAAATGCCGTTGGTTGTGGTGTTGCCAGAGACGGTGACGCAGGTACAAGAAGTTTTACGTATTTGCCACCGTTATACGATTCCTGTCGTGGCTCGTGGTGCGGGTACAGGATTGTGTGCCGGCGCCATGCCGAATGCGCAGGGGGTGGTTCTCTCGTTAGCTAAGTTTAAGAATATTATTGAGATTAACCCGCTAACACGCACTGCCAGATTACAACCGGGTGTCCGTAATCTGGCGATCAGTGAGGCGGCTGCAGAGTATGGGCTTTATTATGGCCCTGATCCTTCTTCGCAGATCGCCTGCACTATTGGCGGCAATGTCGCGGAAAACTCCGGCGGTGTGCATTGCCTCAAATACGGCCTTACGGTACACAATGTACTGAGTATTGAGATGCTCACCGTAGAAGGTGAGAAGATCACCTTAGGCAGTGATGGGCTCGATAGTTGTGGCTTTGATTTATTAGCGCTGATCAATGGCTCCGAAGGTCTGTTGGGCGTGGTTACTGAGGTTCAGGTTAAATTATTGCCCATACCAGAAAAAGCCCGCGTGGTGATGGCAGGGTTTGATAATGTGCAGCAGGCCGGCGATTCGGTCAGTGGCATTATAGCCAGCGGTATTATTCCCGCTGGCCTGGAGATGATGGATTCTCATGCGATTTCGGCCGCTGAGGATTTCGCGAAAGCAGGCTATCCTAAAGATGCTAAAGCGCTGCTGCTGTGTGAAGTCGATGGTACGTCTGAGGAAGTTCAGGAACATATCGAAAAGGTTGAAAAACTGTTTCATTCTTTTGGTGCAACCTCCGTCAGGACGTCGCAGACCGAAGCCGAGCGCGCGCTCTTATGGAAAGGTCGAAAGTGTGCCTTTCCCGCCGTGGGTCGCATATCGCCAGATTATTACTGTATGGATGGCACGATTCCCCGTGGTCAGCTGGCACATGTACTGACTGAAATGCAGAAAATGTCTGATCATTATCAACTCCGTGTGGCAAATGTATTTCATGCCGGTGACGGTAACCTGCACCCGCTGATTCTGTTTGATGCAAACATTCCCGGAGAGTTCGAAAGAACCGAAGAGTTTGGTGGCAAGATTCTTGAACTCTGCGTGGCGGTGGGTGGCTGTATTACCGGTGAGCATGGTGTGGGCATCGAGAAAATCCGTCAGATGTTTATTCAGTTCACTGAGCAGGAGCTGTTGCAATTTACCACCATTAAAGAGGCTTTTGATCCGCTGGGAACGTTGAATCCGGGTAAGGGCATACCGACGTTGCGACGTTGCCAGGAGTACCGCTCGATCGAACCTAAAAAGGTGACTACTCATGACTGATCTATCTAAAGAATTACAACAGCAGGTGCTGACGGCCCGTGATGAGAAACGTGCTTTAAGTATTATAGGCGGCGGCAGCAAGTCTTTCATGGGACGTGAAACCAGCGGCAGTCGATTGGACCTCTCCGGCCACACCGGCATTGTGAATTACCATCCGGTTGAACTGGTAATGACTGCCCGGGCGGGGACACCGATTACTGAGATTGAAGCAGCATTGGCTGAAAATAATCAGATGCTGGCATTTGAACCTCCCCGGTTTTCAGATGCCGCCACGATAGGCGGGACATTGGCATGTAATCAATCGGGTCCTTCACGGCCCTGGTCTGGTTCAGTGCGCGACCATGTCCTGGGCGTCCGTTTAATTAATGGACTCGGTGAGCACCTTAAGTTTGGTGGCCAGGTGATGAAAAACGTTGCCGGTTACGATGTCTCGCGTTTACAAGCGGGAGCCATGGGTTCACTGGGTGTTATCACTGAGGTTAGCCTCAAAGTGCTACCCAAACCTGCCGCGACCAAAACTCTGGTGTGGGACATGGATGCGCAGGCTGCAATTACCTTTATGAATCAGCTTTCGGCCCGGCCTAAGCCAGTGTCTGCGGCCTGTTGGTTAGAAGGGCGCTTATATGTACGCTTGTCCGGAGCGCTTTCTGCTGTGGAAGCAACCGTACAGGAATGGCAAGGGAAGGAGTGGCAGGGTAAAGGCGCTTTTGGTTCTGGTAGCTTGGATTCTGACGTGTTTGATTCTGAAAAGTTCTGGGAACAGTTGCGTCATCAGAAATTAGATTTCTTTAACCAGGCATTACCACTCTGGCGTTTATCAGTTAATTCAACCGCTCAGATCGCATCGCTTGATAGTGAGTCCCTGATCGATTGGGGTGGCGCGCAGCGTTGGTATCGTGGTGAAGCAGACAAAACGCGGATGGAATCATTAGCAACAGAGGCGGGTGGGCAGGTCAGTCTTTTTGCCGGCGGAGACCGTTGTTCAGAAGTGATGCACAACGCTCCGGTTGTACTTCAGACAATCCAAAAACGGATTAAAGACTCTTTTGACCCCGATGGTATTTTTAATCCCGGACGGCTCTATAGCTGGATGTAAGCAGGTAGCCTATGAAAACTGATCTGATTCCTCATTATAAAGATTCGCCTGAAGGCCAGGACGCGGAAGCAATACTGCGTAGCTGTGTACATTGTGGCTTTTGTAACGCGACTTGTCCTACTTACCAAGAGCTCAACGATGAGCGTGACGGCCCGCGTGGTCGCATTTATTTGATAAAACAGCTGCTTGAAGGCGGCGAAGTCACTGAAAAAACCCGGACTCATCTTGACCGTTGTCTGACCTGCCGTAGCTGTGAGACCACCTGTCCTTCCGGTGTTCAATACGGCCGGTTGATTGATTTTGGTCGCGCTGAAGTCGAGAAAAAGCTTGATCGACCGCTCAATCAAAAGCTAATGCGGTGGGCGCTACGACAAGTACTGCCTTATCCGAAGCGTTTCGGTCCGTTGTTAAAAGCAGGGCAAGTCTTGCGGCCGATCATGCCTGAAGCTATTAAAGCCAAGATGCCGCCTAAGCGACAAGCCAACAGTCCCTGGCCAGCCGAACGTCACGACAGGGTGATGCTGGCACTGGCAGGATGTGCGCAGCCGAGTACCACACCCAATACTAATATTGCCACCGCTCGCGTATTAGATAAGTTGGGCATTACGCTGGTGGAAGAGTCTAAAGCAGGCTGTTGTGGCGCGGTAAGCTATCATCTCGGTGCTCATGATGAAGGGCTGGATTTTATGCGGCGTAATATCGATGCCTGGTGGCCTGCGGTAGAGGCCGGCGTTGAGGCTATCGTGATGACCGCATCTGGATGTGGTGCGATGGTGCAGGATTACGGCTACGCCCTGAGACATGACGCAATCTATTCTGAAAAAGCGCATAAAATCAGCGCGCTTACAAAAGATATCAGTGAAATTCTGTCAGCTGAAGATCTTACTCAGCTTGCTATCAACAATACCCCGGGAAGCACGTCATCAGGTAAGGTCGCCGTGCATTGTCCCTGTACGCTTCAGCATGCAATGAAACAGAGTGGTGTGGTTGAAGATATTTTACAGCGAGCAGGTATCGAATTGACCAAAACCAAGGATGCACATCTGTGTTGTGGTTCAGCAGGAACCTATTCCATTCTACAGCCTGAAATGAGCCAGAAACTGCTGAGTAACAAATTAGAAGCTCTGACCCTTGGCCAGCCAGATCGTATCGTAACTTCAAACGTGGGTTGCCAACTGCATCTGGAGTCGAAAGCCAAAGTGCCGGTTCAGCACTGGATAGAATTACTGGATAACTGATCAGTGAAGGGGAGTAGCAGGGGCAGCGATGCCCCTGCATTTTGTGTGATACACGCGGTCAGACATTATTGGTGTCAGTAATGAGCTTATAAAACAGCATCCTTTGCTCTGTACTGGAGGTGTCCGTTAATATACTCCTTGTTCTAAAGTAGATCAGTGAGCATTTTGGAGACCATGTTCCCTACGGTTTTTATCGCATTTTCATTTTTAACCGACGGCTTGTCAGTAAAGTTGAGGCGCATGCAGTTACTGTATTTACCTGAACCGGAAAATAACATCCCTGGTGCGATGCTTACGTTTTGGCGCATGGTCCGCTCGTTTAGTATTACTGTATCTATCTCATCAGAAAGTTCGACCCATAACACGAAGCCGCCTTGTGGATAGCTGATTTTAGTGCCGACAGGGAAGTATTTTTCAACCCATCCAATCATTACATCGCGGCTTTGATGGTATTGGGCGCGCATTTTTCGGATGTGACGTTCGTAACCTCCCTGCGCGATAAATTCAGCAATAGCATGCTGGGGCAAGGTGGAAGTACTCGCAGTGACTACATATTTCATATGCATGACGAGATTCACATAGCGGCCAGGGGCAACCCATCCGATACGAAGGCCAGGCGCGAGAGTTTTGGAAAAGGAAGAGCAGAGCAAAACACGGCCTTGTGTATCGAATGATTTTATAGAGGGTGGCCGCGGGGATATATATGACAGGTCACCATAAATATCATCTTCAATAATGGGCAAGTCATAGCGCGACGTGAGTTCTAATAAACGCTTTTTATGCTCAACAGGCATGGTGTAACCCAGCGGGTTGTTGCAGGTCGGGGTTAATTGAATGGCTTTAATAGGCCACTGTTCTAAGGCCAGTTCCAGTGCTTCCAGACTGATACCCGTTTCTGGATGTGTCGGGATTTCAATCGCTTTTAAACCATGAGCTTTTATTGCCTGCATCGAGCCATAAAAACTGGGGGAGTCCACCGCCACTATATCGCCGGGTTGTGTAATAGCCCGCAGGCTGGCAGAGAGTGCTTCCTGGCAACCCGTGGTGATAATGATATCGTCAGGATGGAGTCGGCAACCAGAATCCACCATTAAGCGTGCAATCTGTAAACGTAAACTGTCAGCACCCCTGAGGCTTTCATATGAAAGCATGCTTGCCTGAGCGTGTTTGTTCAGGTCGGACATAATACGGGTTAATGGCTTTAGGGTCGGTGCTTCTAAATCAGGAATGGCGCGACTCAATTGTACGATATCTGATGTCGTGCTGGCGCATAAAAGGTTTAAGACTTCTTCCCATTGGGATATTTCGATGGGTTTTTGTATTGGTCGTGAGAGATCAGGCAGATGTTGTGGCGCTTTCTGTTTGTTAATAACATAGAAGCCGGATTTAGGTCGGGATTCTGCCCAGCCTTGGTCCTCAAGTAAGCGGTATGCCTCCTGCGCAGTAGAGATGCTGACTTCATGCGTGAGGCTTAAGCTGCGAATAGACGGGAGTTTTTCCCCCGTCTGATAAAATGATTGTTCTATTCGTTCTGCAATACTGTGCGCAACTTGCTCATAAAGCTTCATGTCAGATGACCCTTCACGGTTTGACTCTGTCGCTTATATCCGTCGCTTCTAGAGGGCTGCATGACAGATGCGGTGATATTTAGCATGACAGATATCTGTATTGAAAATCTGTATCGGTTGTAAAAATTTAATTCTGAATCTGTAATGGTTTTAGTGTAAGTCATAACATATCTCACAGCAACACTAGGGTCTCTGGTGATAAGCAACAGGAGAGCATGGGATGATTATTATTGAATTTTTCAGACGTCTTTTGAGCCATCTGGGGTTATTGCAGCAACGCCAACGGAGTCGTCGACAGTTATTGAGGCTGGAGCAGCACGCATTGAAAGATATAGGTATTAGTCGGGCGGACGCCATACTCGAAGCTGAAAAGCCTTTTTGGAAGGAGTAGAAAATGGAGCTTTATAGCCTCCCAGAGAATAATTATCAGGCAAATAAACCTTTTTCGTATTACACGCTCGATGTTTTTACCGATACGCCTTTTGGTGGTAATCCGTTGGCCGTATTTACCGATGCAGGGCATTTATCAGAGATGCAAATGCAGCGGATTGCTGCAGAGCTAAATTTATCTGAAACCGTATTCATCACGAAACAAACAGGCCCTAAGCGATGGACAATCCGTATCTTTATGCCTAAAGGAGAGATTCCATTTGCAGGACATCCAACGATAGGCACGGCGCTGCTGATTAAAAAATTAGGCTGGTTAGACGCCGCTCAGGAAGAAAGTGAAGGTGCCCCGGCACTCATATTAGATGAGCAGGTAGGGCCAGTCCCTGTGGTATTTATCGAACATGCGAACGGACAGTGCCTGGCTCGTTTTACGACCGCTGTTTTGCCAACACAGGCTGAGAGTGAACTGACGATAGCAGATGCTGCAGGTTTGCTTCAACTTGAACCACAGCAAATAGCATCCATACCGTATATTGCCAGTTGCGGTGTGCCATATCAGTTTGTTGAACTGATTGATGTAGAGGCTGTTTCTCAGGCCGTGCTTGATTCGTCATTGTGGAAGAGACTTTTGGGGGCGGCAGATGTTTCTGATCTTTGTATTTATAGTTTTAGTCAGCAAAGTGCCGATATCCGCATGCGGATGTTTGCGCCCTCGGCAGGGATTGATGAAGATCCCGCTACAGGAAGTGCGGCGGCAGCATTAGTGGGTGGGCTTGCATTGCGGAGTAAACAGGTGATCCCTCAAGGATGGATGATTGAGCAGGGTCAGGAGATGGGAAGGCCTAGTATTATCGGCACGTATGTGACAGCCGGGAATGAGGGTGTGCGTTCAGTTGAAGTATTTGGTAGTGCTGTTCTGATGTCTAAGGGAGCGTTTTATTTTTCATAAGGAAAAGGGTGATCTTTCTTGAAAATCTGACTATTCTGTTATGAAGCATTACATAGATAACAAGCTCCATACTCTAACCATAGCAGAAAGGAGGTTGGCGATGTTTCAGACCTTTCGTCATATTCGGTTACAAGAAATTTCAGATGTAAATCATCTGCTTTCACCTGAGCAGCTTCAGAATCCAATCAGCCTGAACAGTCCTGCTATAGATGTCATGACTGATTTCCTAAAAGTTGCACCTGTCTCTATATCACAAGAAACACAGGTAGATGAAGCACTTGAATGGATGAAAAGTCAGCATGTACGTTTACTTTTTGCTACAGGTGCTGATAGCTTATTTAGTGGTGTGGTAACTGCCCGGGATATCATGGGCAGTAGTGTTATGTCTTATATGCAAACACATGGCTTGCCAAGAGAATATGTGTTGGTAAAACATGTCATGATTGCTAAAGAACAATTACTGGCGTTAACCTATGAGCAGCTAAAGCATGCACAAATAGGTGATATGATGTTAACGCTGAAAGATTCGGGAGAGCAGCACATAGTCGTCATCGATGAAAGCCTTGCTCAGGTTAAGCGTATTCGCGGTATTATCTCAGCAAGCGATCTTTCGCGAAAACTGAAAGTCGGCTTTGAAATAATGTATGAAGCCAAGTCCTTTGCAGAGATAGAACGGGTTGTGACGCATGGAGGTGGTATTTAATTTTTACACTATTGCTATCGTAAAAAATTAATTTATACTCGCCGAATTGCCAGATCCAGATCTGGTATGATTTAAGCGAAAAGCTAGCCCATAATGGTTATACATTATGGGCTGTTTTCATATAACCCCTAAGAAAATAGATGGTGAGGTGCCGGAAGTAGTGAAACATCCAGAACAATTATCTCCTGAAAAGTGGAGTCATATCAAAGCGTTTTCCGACAATAAAGAAACTCCATTTATTGTTATCGATTTAAATACAGTACGTGAAAAGTATTTAGAACTTGAGCAGGGATTTGATTACGCGCGTATCTATTACGCCGTTAAAGCTAACCCGGCTGAAGAAGTTCTTAGTTTGTTAGCTGAGCTAGGCTCCAACTTTGATATTGCCTCGATCTATGAACTAGATCGTGTTCTGAAGTGTAATGTTTCACCTGACCGTTGCAGCTATGGAAACACTATTAAAAAGCGTAAAGATATTGCCTATTTTTATGATAAAGGGGTGCGGTTATTTGCGACGGATTCGGAAGCAGATGTCCGTAATATCGCAGAGCTTGCGCCGGGTTCACGGGTTTATATCAGGATCTTAACAGAAGGTTCGGAAGGCGCTGATTGGCCGTTATCACGTAAGTTTGGCTGTAGTCCTGAAATGGCTATAGAGTTGGCCGCTCTGTCAAAAGAGTTAGGTCTTGATCCTTACGGTGTATCTTTTCATGTGGGCTCGCAGCAGCGCGAAATCGACTCATGGGATGGTGCGATTGCAAAAGTAAAAGTGGTTTTTGAGCGACTCTATAATGAGCATGGTATTGCACTGAGAATGATCAATATGGGAGGTGGCTTCCCTGCGCAATATATTCAGAAAACTAATGAATTTAGTACCTATGCCGAAGAAATTACTCGTTACCTAACGGAAGACTTTCCAGACATGGTACCCGAAATCATTCTTGAACCGGGTCGCTCTTTGTTAGGTGACTCTGGTGTTATGGTGTCGGAGATTGTGCTTATTTCAAGAAAGTCTCAAACTGCTTTAGAGCGTTGGGTTTATATGGATGTGGGTAAATTTAACGGGCTTATTGAAACACTGGATGAGTGCATTAAATACCCTATCTATACTGAGCATGAAGGCGAAGAGGAAGCGGTTGTTTTAGCTGGCCCTACCTGTGACAGTATGGATATTATGTATGAAAATCATAAATACGAATTGCCGCTGTCTCTGAACATCGGTGATCGGCTGTATTGGATGTCTACCGGCGCTTATACCAGTAGTTACTGCTCTGTAGAATTTAACGGGTTCCCACCGTTAAAGACATATTTCATCTAAACGTACTGCTATAGCAACAACTAAAATTATCTGCAGTTTAGTTGTTGCTTCTTCTTTTTTTAGGCTTTTCAAGCTGCCGCTATCTAAAAACTTTCGCTAAAAAATGCTCATAATATTGATGAGTGTTATAATCAAAAAATAATAGGGTCATTGTATGGCTTTAGTTATATTCCATTTTAATAAATATAAAAGAGTTTTTAATGAAGCTTGGCTCGTCTGAAAATTTACATGTGTCCATGAATGGGATAGGTGTGATAGAAGGATTCTTTGATTTAAAAAGTGATCAATTCAATCTGGCTGAAGAACAACCCGGAAATTTTCTTGGGTATGCATTTGTTCTTTGGGAAAAATCCTTTTTCTTGATACAAATGATGCATCCAGAAGATATTTTTCTCTGGGAAAATGCCATATCTCAGTGGCAATCCGAACAGGACTTTCCTGATGCATTAGTTCTTCGTTTTATTGATAATAATGGTCAATATCAGCGTGTTGTCGTGACTCTTGGTGCTCTGGTTATCGATAGTGCTCAGCAGCAGAGCGCAGATAACACTGTCATCCCTTTGAAATTTGTTATGACTGCCTTTTGTGACTCGTCTCATGCCTCCGGTTCGTATCAATATGCGGATAGAGCATCTGCTGTCGAGGATCTTGAGCAGGAGCATAAAAGAGCAAATTATTATTTGGATATTGCGGGTGTGATTATGGTCACACTGGATCTTGACGGTAATATTACGCTGCTTAATCGTTTTGCCTGTAAGTTACTTCAGATAAGCCAGGAAGCCGCGCTGGGTCTGAATTGGTTTGATTACTTCTTACCCGAACGTGGAAAGAGAATCGCCCAATCAGCATACAGCCGGTTGATGAACAATCATTTAATACCCAATCAGCAGGTTGAAAAACCGGTGTTAACCAGTACGGGTGAAGAGCGCCTGATTCTTTGGTACAACCGTGTTCTTACCGATGAGCAAGGGCAGCGTATAGGTATTCTTTCTTCAGGAACGGATATAACTGAACAGCGGCTATCTGAGAAAACGTTGCAAGCTGAAAAAAGTCGTTTGCGCACGTTAATTGATTCGATCCCAGATCTTATTTACTTCAAAAATTCCGACTCTGTATTTATGGGATGTAATAAAGCTTTTGAAGCGTTTAGTGATGCGCCCGAGGCGGTACTGTTAGGTAAAACTGACGTTGATTTATTTGATGAGGTTACTGCGCGTGCTCTCCAATGTTCCGATAAGGATATGCTGCAGAGTCAAGTGTCGCAGCGTCATGATGAATGGGTAACATACGCAGATGGCCGTCGGGTACTTCTGGATACTCTTCGAATACCCTTATATCTTGATGAAGTTGATGGCTTTGGTGTGCTTGGGGTTAGTCGGGATATTACAGAACATTCATTGATGAGTGGGCAGTTGTCGTTAGTGAATGCGATGGTTGATCATAGCTTGGATCCGTTGATTTGTACTTCACCGGATGATGATTTTCGAATTATTTATGCAAATGCCGCTGCTATCAAGCATTTTTCTATCAGTGCTGTTGAACTTTATAAAACACATATCCATGACTGGGATCCCAGCTGTCCTCTCGCGACGTTGCAATCTCGTTGGAAAAAAATCAAGAGCAGTATTAAGAGTAATATCAAAAACAAATCACAAGCTCTTAAGACAGCACACCGTTTACGAAATGGTGAGGAAGTTCCAATAGAAGCCTCATCACGGTCGTTTTTCTACGAAGATACAACTTATATGATCACGGTTTTTAAGAATATTAGTGATCGAATTAATTATGAAAAAGCTGTAGAAGTCGCTGAACAACGCTCGCGATTACTCTTAGAACACAGTAATGAAGGTATTTTCGGGTTAGATGCAGAAGGTATAACCACTTTTATCAACCCCGCCGCCGCGATGATGCTTGGTTACCATCCTGATGAGTTGATAGGGAAACAAAACCACCCGTTGATTCATCACTCGCATGCCGATGGCACGCCAATAAAACGAGAAGAATGCCATATGTTAATGTCGATCCGGTATGGCAAAAGCTATCGGATCGAAACAGATGTTTTATGGTGCAAGGATAAGCATTCGTTTCCGGTGGAATACTGGAGTTCGCCTATATATCAAAATGAAGAGATTATCGGAGCTGTTGTAACTTTTCATGATATTACACATCGTAAAGCGGTTGAAGAACAGATCAGATATCTCGCTTTTCATGATCCATTAACCGGTTTGCCCAACCGTCGACTCTTTCTTGACCGCTTTGAACACGAAATATTACAAGGGCGCCGTTCGGGGCAGGTTTCAGCTTTGCATATGTTAGATCTTGATCATTTCAAAGAAATTAACGATACCCTGGGCCATCCTGCAGGTGATTCTTTATTGATTGAAGTGGCACATCGTATAAAAAATATTCTTCGTGAAAGCGACACTTTTGCTCGCTTTGGAGGGGATGAATTCACTATTTTACAAAACAATATTGACGATATTTCCGATGTCGCTGCTTTGGCAGAAAAAGTGATCAATTGTTTTAATGAGCCGTTTAACTTTTCTGTGACTAAGTTAAAAACGAATACCAGTATCGGGCTTGTTATTTGTGATAATAACGTTCCTGTGGACGAGCTTATTTCACGTGCAGATGTTGCTCTTTATAGAGCAAAAGAACTAGGCCGGTCTCGTTTCGTTTTTTATCAGGAAGAAATGACAGAACGCGTTCAGCGAGATGCAGAACTAGCGCATATGCTGGGTAGTGCTGGATTTTTTGAGCAGCTTTATATGGTCTATCAGCCTCAATTTGATTGTGAAAGTGGCGAGTTGGTGGGTTTTGAGGCATTGCTCCGATGGTTGCATCCTGAACAGGGATTGATTTCACCCATGATATTTATCCCTATTGCTGAAAAGCGCGGGATGATCGACGGCATTGGTTTATGGGTTGCCCAGCATGTGTGCATAGAAGTGGGGAGGTGGCTGGAACAGGGGTTAAATTTCAGAACGGTTTCTTTTAATCTTTCTCCGGTTCAATTACGAAACGAAGAGGGAATACAGAACCTGCTATCGTTACTAAAAGATTCCGGCACGGCATTGCATCATTTTGAAGTAGAAATTACCGAATCCGCCTGTATGGATGCATCTGAAGATACACTCAAATTATTAGAAAGCTATGTTAATCAAGGCTTAAAGCTCGCGATTGATGACTTTGGTACCGGTTTCTCATCAATGGTTGCATTAAGACAGCTAAGCGCCTGTCGGTTGAAAATAGATCGAAGCTTTATTCGTGATATGTTGCATGATGCTAATGACGAAATGATTGTTAAAGCGACCATTGCATTGGCTCATTCACTGGGTTTAGAAGTGGTTGCGGAAGGCGTTGAGTCTGAAGAGCAGTTAAATGTGTTGCAAAAACAGGGGTGTGATATCGCTCAGGGTTATTTTCTGGGTTATCCGATGAAGCAGCAAGATGCGATGAGTTTTTTGCGAATATTGGGTGATAAGTCATACATAAGTGCTTCAGTGGATAGGGATGCTATTTAACCCACGTTATCCAGAGTCCGCGCTTTGAATTTAGCACCATTAGTGATCGCGATTGTTTGACAGGCGCTGATATCTATACCTTTTAAGCCATCAATAGCGGTGACAGTAACATCGGGTATACATTGCGCTGCTCGTTGCACGAAAGCGATAACAGCAGGGTAGCTATGTGGAATACTAGGTACGCAATGCTCAATATATTGGTACTCATTCTGCGCATTGAGTGAAATAGAGATGGCATCAATGCACGTTGCCAGTAAAGGCACAACATCTTTTTTATGGAACAGATTCGCTAAACCGTCTGTGTTCAGGCGTGTTTTACCGCCGTTGGCTTTGACTGCATTGGCGACTGAAATGAGTGCGTCAAGACGTAAGGTAGGTTCTCCATAGCCGCAAAAAACAACTTCTTCGTACTGCGTTGGATCACCTATCAGATCAATTATCTTCTGCGGTTCGGGTAGTTCAGATAAGGTCAGATTGTAGTTGTGTACCTCCTTACTATCATTATGTTTAGGACAAAACCGACAGGCAAGCGTGCAGCGGTCTGTCAAATTAACATATAACCTGTTTTCTATAGCATATATTAGCGTATCGGGCCGGGCATGGCGTACACGTCTTGCAGAGTTAGGTTTAGCTATCATATGGAGCACTCCTGTCACTTAGGCGCGTACTGTAAAGCTAAGCAGTGCAAGAGTAATTGACGAGCATCAAATGTTAGTTATGCGCTTTAATTGTAGGTTGCCTGCTGTCATAGACTTCCAGTCTTGGATGATCAGATAAAATCTGATCAACGCCTGCGTGAACTAATCCTGGGGTTACGCGTTGTTTTTACTTGTGTTGAGGACGGCTGCGCTCGTTTAGCTAGCGGCGCTATGTTGGCTGTTTCTTCTCTGTATTCGCCAGGTTGTAAAGTACCAATCGTCCAGTCGCCGATGGCATAGCGAATCAAGCGTAGTGTTGGGAAGCCCACGGCGGCTGTCATGCGTCTTACCTGGCGGTTTTTACCTTCGGTTATTTTAAGTTCTATCCAGCTGGTAGGGATCTCTTTGCGTTCGCGGATCGGAGGGGTTCTTTGCCACAGGTTGGGCTCTGGGATGCATTTGGCTTTTGCCGGGCGTGTTGTACCGTCTTTGAGTTCGACGCCTTTACGCAGTTGTTCAAGAGCACTGTCGCTTACGTCGCCTTCGACTTGTGCCCAATAGGTCTTTTCCATTTTGAATTTGGGATGCGCAAGGGTGTGTTGCAGTGCGCCATCATCTGTCAGGATCAATAATCCTTCAGAGTCATAATCCAGCCTTCCGGCGGCATAAAAATCGGGCTTGTCGATGAAGTCGGCCAGCGTTGTGCGTCCGTCTTGATCGGTGAATTGTGTGAGTACCTGAAAGGGTTTATTAATAAGTAAGATATTAGACATGGATCCTGTTTCTGTAGTATGAGTACGGTATTGCAGCGTATTAATATGATGATTAGGTAATTATGCCTGCAGATGGTTATTTCTACGAATCTATTTAATGTCTTTAATGGAGTAGAGCGATGAGATACAGCAATATTCAAGTACCGGCGCAAGGTGAGAAGATCACAGTTAATGCTGATTATTCACTGAATGTTCCGGATAACCCTATTATTCCTTTTATTACGGGTGATGGTATAGGTGTGGATGTCACGCCGCCTATGCTTAAAGTAGTTGATGCGGCGGTGGCTAAAGCTTATGGCGGAGTGCGCAAGATTTCTTGGATGGAGGTTTATGCGGGTGAGAAGGCCACGCAATTATATGATCAGGATGCATGGATGCCTGATGAAACACTGGAGGCGTTTAAAGAATTTGTGGTGGGTATTAAAGGGCCGCTGACGACGCCTGTTGGCGGCGGTATCCGCTCGCTGAATGTCGCGCTGCGTCAGGAATTGGATCTGTACGTGTGTCAGCGTCCTGTGATGTGGTTTGAAGGTGTGCCGAGCCCAGTCAGGAGGCCTGAAGATGTTGATATGATTATTTTCAGGGAGAATTCCGAAGATATTTATGCAGGTATTGAGTGGAAAGCGGGTTCGGATGAAGCCAAAAAAGTGATTAAATTTCTGACCGAAGAGATGGGTGTTACTAAAATCCGTTTTGAAGAAAACTGCGGAATAGGTATTAAGCCGGTTTCAAAGCAAGGTACGCAGCGTTTGGTAAGAAAAGCACTGCAGTATTGCGTAGACAATAATCGAGACTCCCTGACCTTGGTGCATAAAGGCAATATCATGAAGTACACGGAAGGTGCTTTTAAAGAGTGGGGTTATGAGTTGGCCGTTGAAGAGTTTGGCGCTGAATTACTGGATGGCGGCCCGTGGATGGTATTTAAGCATCCAAAAACAGGTAAAGATATTATCGTAAAAGATGTGATTGCGGATGCGATGTTGCAGCAAATTTTACTGCGTCCGGCGGAGTATGATGTGATTGCGACGCTTAATCTGAATGGTGATTATTTGTCCGATGCGCTGGCGGCAGAAGTGGGTGGCATAGGTATCGCGCCGGGAGCTAACTTGTCAGACAGTGTGGCGATCTTTGAGGCAACGCATGGCACGGCTCCTAAGTATGCGGGGCAAGATAAAGTTAATCCGGGTTCGTTGATTTTATCGGCAGAAATGATGTTGCGTCACATGGGCTGGATTGAGCCTGCTGACTTGATTCTTAAGGGAGTGAATGCGGCGATTGGCGCAAAAACGGTTACCTATGATTTCGAACGTCTGATGGATGGAGCAACCTTATTGTCGTCGTCTGAGTTTGGTGATGCGATTATTGCGGGTATGTAAAATCTTGTACGTAGGCGTTATGCAGAGATAGAAAAAACCAGCTAGAGGTAGCTGGTTTTTGCTTTGTCAGTTATGCACCCTTCTACGCTTGAATCAGAGGTGTGATATTAACTGCATGCATGCCTTTTGGGCCTGGTGTTGTTTCAAAAGTCACAGGCTGGCCTGCTTTAAGGCTTTTGTAACCTTCTGACTGAATGGCTGAATAATGCGCAAATAGATCTTCTGTGTGGTTTTCATCAGCAATGATAAAACCGAAGCCTTTGGCATTGTTGAACCACTTAACCTTCCCTGTTTGCATTTCGAACTCCCATTAATCTGATATTAAGAACTTACTTTAGTCACTTGTTTTGTAACTTACTAAAATGTAAGTCTGAACTGCAAAGCCGGCTCCTGCTACAATAAAAACGTAATAAACTACTCAAATTTAAAAGAGTTACTGATCCATATTTGATGGTAGGTTTACATCTCTTGTTTCCATCAGTATATCATTGTGTTTTGATGACGCTAATGGTACCTAAGTTTATTCATTAGATTGTTCGTAATTTTTTTGTAGAGATAATTCATGTTGGTAGCTAGATGTAGTAATACGATTAGATTGTCGTCAGAAGAGGAGGAACACTTTTCTGACGATGGCAACTTGGCGACACAGGAAGCAGCGCCTAAACTGAAGAAACCACCTATGTATCGTGTCGTGTTACTGAATGATGATTACACCCCGATGGAGTTCGTTGTTGAGGTGTTGATGATATTTTTTAATATGACACAAGAGCAGGCCGCGGAAATAATGTTAGCCGTGCATACTCAAGGCAAGGGCGTTTGTGGTGTTTTTTCTCGTGATGTGGCTGAAACTAAAGCGACACAAGTGAATCAATACTCTAGAGACAATAAGCATCCATTAATGTGTGAAGTGGAAGCTGTTTAGCGGAGACATAGCTATGTTAAATCGTGAACTTGAAGAAACATTAAGCGCAGCATTCAAAGGCGCCAGAGATAATAGACATGAGTTCATGACGGTTGAGCATCTGTTATTGGCTCTGCTTGATAACAGAGACGCTTACAAGGTCTTGACCGCCTGTGGAGCCAATGTGGATGCACTGCGTACGTCGCTCAGTGTGTTTATTGAAGAAACCACGCCATTATTACCTGATAATGTTCCCGCCATGGAGACACAGCCAACCCTGGGTTTTCAGCGTGTATTACAACGAGCTGTATTTCATGTGCAGTCTTCCGGTAAGAATGAAGTGACGGGTGCCAATGTCGTTGTTGCTATTTTTAGCGAACAAGAAAGCCATGCTGTGTTTATGCTGCAGCAGCAAGGTGTTGAGCGAATTGATGTCGTTAACTATATCTCCCATGGTATTTCACGCGTGAGTCAGGATGATGGTGAGCATGAAGGCTTGCTAGAGTCTGATGAAGCGGCAAATAATGGTGAGGCTAGTGCGCTGAGTAAGTATGCTGTTAATTTGAACCAGCAGGCAGCAGAGGGACGAATTGATCCTTTGATTGGTCGCAGCTCGGAAGTTGAGCGCGTTATACAGATACTATCCCGACGTCGTAAAAATAATCCACTCCTGGTTGGCGAAGCGGGTGTTGGTAAAACGGCTATAGCGGAAGGCCTCGCTAAACTAATTGTCGAAGATCAGATTCCTGACGTGATGATAGGTAGTGTGGTTTATTCTCTTGATCTTGGGGCGTTGTTGGCGGGGACTAAATACCGTGGTGATTTTGAAAAACGCCTCAAAGCATTACTCAATGAAGTGAAGCAGAAGGATAATGCGATCCTGTTTATTGATGAAATTCATACGATTATTGGTGCGGGAGCGGCCTCTGGCGGTTCGATGGATGCGTCTAATCTGCTGAAGCCGCTTTTGAGTTCAGGTGATCTGCGCTGTATCGGTTCAACCACGTTCCAGGAATTCAGAAGTATTTTTGAAAAAGATCGCGCCTTAGCCCGACGATTCCAAAAAGTGGATGTGCTTGAGCCAAGCGTTCAGGAAACTTATGAAATTCTTTGTGGGCTGCGTAAAAAGTTTGAGCAGCATCATGAAATTGAATACACCGATGAGGCGTTACGAGCAGCCGCAGAATTAGCGGATCGCTATATCAATGACAAGCATATGCCAGATAAAGCTATCGATGTTATTGATGAAGCGGGTGCTTATCAACGTTTGCTCAAGAAAGAAGATCGCAATCCGATTATTGGTGTTCATGAAGTGGAAGAAGTGGTTGCTAAAATTGCCCGCATACCACCTAAAACAGTCTCCATTTCTGATAAAGACCAGCTTAGAAAGCTTGATTCCAACCTGAAAATGGTTGTTCTTGGGCAGGAAGAGGCAATATCTTCTTTGTCTTCAGCGATACGCTTATCGCGTGCCGGGCTGAATGATCCGCATAAACCGGTAGGTAATTTCCTGTTTTCCGGCCCTACCGGTGTGGGTAAAACTGAAGTTACCACGCAGTTGGCGCGGATATTGGGCATTGAACTGATTCGCTTTGATATGTCGGAATATATGGAACGCCACACCGTGTCTCGATTAATAGGTGCACCTCCGGGCTATGTTGGTTATGACCAAGGCGGATTGCTAACGGAAGCGGTCACTAAATCACCTCATTGTGTGCTTTTGCTGGATGAAATAGAAAAAGCGCACCCAGAGGTTTTTAATATCCTGCTACAGGTGATGGATAACGGCACGTTAACCGACAACAATGGCCGTAAGGCAGATTTCCGTAACGTTATTCTGGTAATGACGACTAATGCCGGGGCTGATGTGATGAGTCGTCCGTCTATTGGTTTTTCGCATCAGGATCATTCATCTGATGGTATGGAGGCGATTAAACGCTTGTTCTCACCGGAGTTCCGTAACCGTCTGGATGCGGTTATTCAGTTCAAATCACTGTCACCCGATATCATCATGGGAGTGGTTGATAAATTCCTTACAGAGCTGCAGGCGCAGCTGGATGATAAAAGAGTAGTGCTTCATGTTAATGATGATGCACGTGAATGGCTGGGTAAGCATGGTTATGATGAGAAAATGGGTGCCAGGCCTATGAAGCGTCTGATTCAGGAGAAGTTAAAAAAACCATTGGCTGAAATGATTCTATTTGGTGATCTTGCTGAAGATGGGGGAGAAGTTCAGGTGTCTGTCGATGATCAAAATGAAATAGTGTTGAATGTAACAGTGGCAGCCTAAGGCTGCCACTGGGGAACTTTCTGGATCTGGTATTTAACAGGGACGTTAAGCCAGATCGATCGAACTAACGGGCGCGATATACGATGCGGCCTTTGCTCAGATCGTATGGTGTTAGTTCAACTTTTACTTTATCACCCGTTAATATACGGATGTAGTTTTTACGCATTTTACCAGAGATATGGGCGGTAACTACATGACCATTCTCGAGTTCTACGCGGAACATGGTGTTTGGTAGCGTGTCAACCACGGTACCTTCCATTTCAATGCTATCTTCTTTAGCCATTAATTACCTACCTGTGTAAGGGCTGATTTCGAACAATGTCCTATTATCAGAGCGCAGTATTTTGCCTTATTTGTGTAGGGATATCAAAGAGTATTGGGGGTTTTATTGCGATCGGATAAGAATCCACTGCCCATCGATTAAAAATTCGAGTGGTCGATAGGCAATTTTATACTTCATTTTGCGACAAGACTGCACCCAATACCCCATATATAGGTACTCAAGGTTGAGTTTGCGGCATTCTTCAATTTGCCAAAGAATGGCGTAGGTTCCTAAACTCCGATGTTGTAGTGCAGGGTCTGGGTCAAAAAAAGTATAAGTGGCAGATAATCCTTTCGTTAACCGATCAGTGACGGCTATGCCGATAAGTTTACTATCGAGGTAGAATTCTAAGAATTCACAGGGTTGCTGGCCCTCGACGAGAAAACTAATAAATTGCTCTTTATTGGGAGGGTACATATCTCCGTCTGCATGACGTAACGAGATATAATCTGAATAAAGCTTAAAGTATTCATCGGTGTAGCGGGGTATTGTTTTTTGTACAATTAAGTCTTTGTTTTTGTTATAAATACGGCGTTGTGTTTTATTTGGCTGAAAAAACTGAATAGGTACCCGAACGGATATACACGCTTGGCAATGCTCGCAATGAGGGCGATAGATGTGTTTTCCGCTGCGTCTGAATCCAAGATCGGATAGCTGGCTAAAAGCAGTAGCTGAAATGTTTGACTGTGGATCAACAAACAGCGTTTTAGCTTTATAGCCTTTGATATAGCTACAGCTGTGTTCCGGTGTAGAGAAAAAATGTAACTCTTTCAAATCTGTCATTAGCTTCAAATGCCCAATTTTTTAGTATGAGTATCAAAACGCCAACTATGGTCAGTTACTACATCGATATATTGATTAATATAACGTAGAAATTCCTCACGGGGAATATTAGAAGCACCAAGACTTTGGAGATGGTTGTTGTGAATCTGACAGTCAATTAATGGATAGCCCCATTGTTCTAACTGCTGAGTAAGCGCAATAAAGGCTATTTTAGAGGCATTTGTCTGCAGACTGAACATTGATTCACCAAAGAACAGCTTTCCTATACCCAGTCCGTATAGGCCTCCTATGAGCTGATTTTCGCTCCAAACTTCAACCGAGTGCGCGATACCTTGCTGATGCAGTGCGATATAAGCCGCCTGCATGTCGGCGGATATCCAGGTGCCTGATGCTTCGCGGACACTAGCACATGCATGGATGACGTCAGCGAAGGCTGTATCGAAGGTGATGTGATAATCGCCTTTATTGATCTGTTTTCGCATGCTGCGGGATATATGAATCTTTTCAGGGATAAGTACGCAGCGCGGATCAGGACTCCACCAGAGTATGGGGTCATCAGGGTTGAACCACGGAAAAATACCTTGTTTGTAAGCCGCCAATAGTCGTTCTGGTGATAAATCACCTCCGACGGCGAGTAGTCCGTCAGGCTCCTTCAATGCTGTCGCAGGGTCTGGGAAAATAAGCGTGGTGGGGTGTAGCCAGGGAATCATGAGCAATGTTCATATAAGGGCCAAAGACGGGGCAGTCTTTGGCCGACGCTAATGTTATTTAGCCAGATCATCTAAATAGCGTTCTGCATCCAATGCTGCCATGCATCCGAAGCCCGCTGACGTGACCGCCTGACGATAAATATGGTCAGACACATCGCCTGCAGCGAAAACGCCTTCGACATTGGTTTGAGTCGCGTTGCCGTTGAGACCGGATTGAATCTTCAGATAGCCATTGGTCATCTCAAGTTGGCCTTTAAAAATATCGGTATTAGGCTTATGG
The DNA here is from genome assembly GCF_001305295.1 of Neptunomonas antarctica. Lineage (GTDB taxonomy): Bacteria > Pseudomonadota > Gammaproteobacteria > Pseudomonadales > Balneatricaceae > Neptunomonas > Neptunomonas antarctica. The sequence continues at coordinate 92,648 of NZ_LJSI01000028.1, read as the reverse complement.
CCAATCGCAATAAAGACACCAGTCAGTTCCAGATCTTGTGTCGAACTACCGTCTGTGCTGTTTAGGCGAATACCTGTTACACCGGTAGCATCACCCAGCACTTCATCAAGCTGGTGATTCCAGATAATCTTGATATTGCCATTTTTGGCACGCTCAAATAATTTGTCTTGCAGAATTTTTTCCGAACGTAGGGTGTCGCGACGATGCACAAGCGTGACTTCTGCTGCAATGTTAGACAGGTATAGCGCTTCTTCAACGGCCGTATTGCCACCGCCAATCACGGCGACTTTTTGGTTGCGATAGAAGAAACCATCACAGGTAGCGCATGCGCTAACGCCTTTGCCTTGAAATGCTTCTTCTGACTCAAGACCAAGATACTGTGCAGAAGCACCGGTACAAATGATCAAAGCATCACAGGTATAAATGCCATTGTCGCCAGTCAGTGTAAAAGGGCGGTTTTGTACATCAACGGTGTGGATATGATCAAAAATAACCTGCGTATCAAAGCGCTCAGCATGTTGCTGCATACGTTGCATCAATTCAGGGCCTTGTAAGCCTTCTACATCGCCAGGCCAGTTGTCAACTTCAGTGGTGGTGGTCAGTTGACCGCCGGCTTGCATACCGGTAATAACCACTGGATTCAGATTGGCGCGGGCGGCGTAAATAGCAGCCGTGTATCCGGCCGGGCCTGAACCAAGAATAAGGAGTTTGTGGTGCTGTGTTTCGCTCATAAATGCTTGCCTTAGTCTAAACGTGTCTATGTGATTATGAATATGATGGAGGGCCGGATCAGGAAATACAATCCTCGGCGGGTGTTATTTTTGCTTATTTACTTGGATAACCTGAAAATACAAAACCTATCATCTCAACGTTTGATATTATCAGCTAAGCTTCGTTTTCTAATAAGTAGTATGGCTCTATCATATACATTAACCGGTGTGCCCCGGTAGTCTGCCTCGTCAATGAATCCACGATGTTGTGTGTTGTTGCCCGCTTGAGTCTATTCATCGTCTTTTGAAAAAGAGAGGATATTGGCGGTATCTATGCCAAAATAGCTATTTTCGATGGTGAAAGTTAATACACGTGAGTTGTTTTGAACCAGATTGGGTAAACTCATGTCTATAGCCTCTGATATTGTTTGATTTATCTATTATAATTGGCGGCTAATTTGGACTATTGTCCTTAATTAGAGCCGAGCCAGAACTTATTAAAGAGTTTATTGAAGTGTAAAAAATGAGTTAATAAAGACGTAAACGTGATCTGACGCCCTGCCTACTTTAATTTTGAATATCGCCTTCACGCTGCGCAATCATCTGTTGTCAGCAAGGTAGTGATACGGTGTGCTTTATTGAATGATGGTATTTTAATATATTCGTAGTAAGTACTTCAAAACGATAAGGAATTTGAGTGAAAAATAAGTGCCCAGCTAGCCCTTATGCTTTTTCTGAGCTGTTCGCACGCGTATTCAAAGTCTGTGTGCTTTTTCTGGTTATTATGAGCTGTGTTTATCTGCTGTTAAGCATGATGGGCTATCACCCTAAAGATCCCGGCTGGTCTCATTTGGGATACCATCCCGGCGTGCGTAATTGGATGGGGGTTTTCGGTGCCTGGGCTGCTGATATCGTGTTCTCGTTTTTGGGTGTTACCGCTTGGTTTATACCCTTTATCGTACTTGTGCCTACAGTGCGCTTCATGCGAAGAAAAGAGGTGTCTTTATTGGAGGGGCTGCCGTTTGTGATGTTGCGTACGGCAGGCGCTCTTTTGTTGGTCGCCTCACTTTGTGCGCTTGCATCCATACATTTGGCGAATAACCATTTAGGTTTCCCTTTTACCAGTGGCGGTATTGTTGGGCAGGCACTGTCTGACTGGATGGTTTCCTGGTTCAGTCTGCTTGGTAGTACCATACTGCTCTTAACTGCAGCGGCGATTGGCAGTACATTTTATATGGAGCTTTCCTGGGATGACATACAGCATCGTTTGGGAAGCTGGGTATTAAATGGTTATCGGACAGTAGCCGATGTCTTGGCCGCTCAACACGGTACCCGTAGTGATGGGAGTGGCGATGTCAGTCGTAGTGAAACTGATGAAGAAACAACAAAAAACACATTAAAAGAACGGATTCGGTCGCGTTTTGAACCGGACGTTAACCGTCAGGCGTCTGATACTACACCTGAGCCCGGTGCTTCATTATCTTCGCGTAATTCGATAAAAAGTATATCTGATCCTAATCAGCAACTAACATCTAAAGCAGTCACTGAGCCTGCCAAAACAACGGCAGCTGCTAAACCTGTTGTCGAACCTTTAGCAACAGAGCCTCCATTGATAATGAATGTTGTCGGCCAGCCCATTAAAACTAATGATCACGTTGGTAGCAGGCAATCCAGTGTCGATCAGCTTAACACTGACGGTGAGGCACTTGATGATGTGCCTGGTCAGCGTGAACGTATTGCAAACCCGAAACATTCATCGGTTATGAATACAGAAGCTACTTCTCCTAAAAAGGAACTTAAAATCGTTCCGTTGGCTGAGTCGCACAAGCCTATACAAAGTGATGATCAGGATCTTAACTCGCGTGAGAAAGGGGGTCTTCCTTTGCCTGCTTTACGTAAAATTCCTTCATTGGATCTGCTGGATCCACCAGAGCTGCAAACGGATCATGGTTACTCCGAAGAGCAGCTGGAAGATATGTCGCGCTTGCTTGAAAGTAAGCTAAAAGACTTTGGTGTCGTTGCTGAGGTAGTTGAAGTTAATCCAGGGCCGGTGATCACACGCTTTGAGATTCAACCCGCACCGGGTGTTAAAGTCAGTAAAATTACCAATTTATCAAAAGATCTGGCGCGTTCCTTGGCGATATCGAGTGTTCGTGTGGTTGAGGTTATTCCCGGAAAGTCGGTCGTCGGAATCGAAATACCCAATGCCAGCCGACAGATGGTCCGCCTGAGTGAGGTGCTCAACTCTAAGCCCTATAATGAAGCATCGTCGCGACTAACGCTGGCCCTTGGTAATGATATTGCCGGGAATCCGGTAGTCGCAAATCTGTCAAAAATGCCGCATTTGCTGGTAGCGGGCACTACCGGTTCAGGTAAGTCTGTCGGTGTTAATGCGATGATCCTGAGTCTGCTATTTAAAGCCACGCCTGAAGAGGTGCGGATGATGATGGTAGATCCTAAAATGTTGGAGCTTTCTATTTATGAAGGTATTCCTCATCTACTCACGCCCGTTATTACCGACATGAAAGAAGCGGCGGGCGGCCTGCGTTGGTGTGTTGGCGAGATGGAGCGACGTTATCGTTTAATGTCGAAAATGGGCGTGCGTAATCTGGCGGGTTTTAATGACAAGGTGAAAGCTGCTGAACAGGCGGGTAAACCGTTGTTAGATCCGCTCTGGAAAGCGGAAGAGCATGGCGAGCCTTATGGGACGCTAGCGCCAGCGTTGACAACCTTACCTTATATTGTTGTCATCATTGATGAGTTTGCAGACATGATGATGATTGTCGGCAAAAAGGTGGAAGAGCTGATCGCGCGTATTGCTCAGAAAGCGCGTGCGGCAGGTATCCATCTGATTCTGGCTACGCAACGACCATCTGTTGATGTTATTACGGGATTGATCAAAGCGAATATACCGACACGAATTGCATTTCAGGTGTCTTCTAAGATCGATTCGCGAACAATTCTGGATCAGTCAGGCGCCGAAAATTTATTAGGTAATGGCGATATGCTATATCTGCCTGCAGGCACTAGTGTCCCTAATCGAGTACATGGCGCTTTTGTGGGAGATGATGAAGTACATCGTGTTGTGGAAGCCTGGAAAGCTATCGGTTCGCCTGTGTATATTGATGCTGTATTGGATGAAAGCGGATCAGAGTCGGGCGGCGCTTCAGGTGGTTTATTCGATGAAGAACAAGATCCACTTTATGATGAGGCGGTTGCTTTCGTTACCGAAACAAGAAAAGCATCTATTTCCAGTGTACAAAGGAGAATGAAAATTGGCTATAACCGCGCCGCCAGAATCATAGAAACAATGGAAGCTGCGGGTGTTGTTACGAATGCAGGCTCCAATGGACTACGTGAAGTGTTAGCGCCACCGCCAGTACGAGGTTGAGATTAGTGCAGTTGTAGTTGTTTATTGGGGTTGCTCGTTGAATGCCGTTGGTTAATATAGAGGGTTGCATGAAAAAAATATTTAGACGGTTCGTTATGGTCTTTTTGACAGCTATGCCGTTATTGGCTCACGCTGAAACACCAACTGAAGCTTTACAGCACGTACTGAAAGGATATGAGCGTTTTAGCGCCCATTTTGAGCAAGTGACACGCAGTGAGCAGAGTAATGACGCTGAAGTGTCTAAAGGAACGTTAATGATTGCCCGCCCCGGTCAGTTTCGTTGGGAAACGGTGAGCCCTTTTCCCCAGCTGATTATTAGTGACGGTCAGTATCTTTGGATTTATGACCCCGATCTTGAGCAAGCGACGCGTAAGCCGGTTGATTTGGGTAAGACAAATGCAGCGGCATTAATCCTTAATGGAAATGTTACTGAGTTGGCAGATAAGTTCGAAATTTATCAGCCGATTAATGAAGAGAGTGAACAGCTTTTTGAATTACTGCCAAAAGACACTCAAAGCAGTTTTCAACGTATCCGTGTGTTTTTTACGAATGGTGTGATGTCTGAATTAATGTTGCAGGATGTATTAGGCCAGCAAACGACTATATTGTTGCGGGACCCGGTGATCAATGAAGCGATGGATGCTTCACTGTTTCAGTTTACCCCACCTGAAGGAACGGATGTTATTATGAGCGACGAGGCCTGATGGCTGACTTGTTTGATGGAGCTCGGCCGGTATATCAACCGCTGGCAGCGCGCATGCGACCCACTCACCTGGCAGATTATGTGGGACAGTCTCATTTATTAGCACCGGGTAAGCCTTTACGGCTTGCGATTGAGCAGGGCGCTTTGCACTCCATGATTCTGTGGGGACCGCCAGGAGTGGGTAAAACTACATTGGCTAAAATTGTTGCGCATACGTGTGATGCGCATTTCATGACGTTATCGGCAGTTTTATCCGGTGTTAAGGATATTCGTGCTGCCGTAGATGAAGCTAAGCAGGTGGCACTATCGCGCCAATGTAAGGTTATTTTATTTGTCGACGAAGTACACCGCTTTAACAAATCACAACAAGATGCTTTTCTGCCTTACATTGAAGATGGCACATTTCTATTTATCGGTGCGACCACTGAAAATCCCTCTTTTGAGTTAAATAATGCGTTGCTGTCCCGGGCGCGTGTCTATCTTTTGCGTAATTTAAGCGATGCTGAATCACTGCTCGTTATTCAGCAGGCATTGAGTGATGAGCAAAAAGGACTCGGTTTAAAACTTCTGAAATTTGAAGAAGGGGCTTTAGAGCAATTAGCCAGAGCGGCAGAAGGGGATGCGCGCAGAGCGTTAAATCTACTTGAAATTGCCGCCGATCTCTCGGTCCCAGAAAATGGCGTTGAGTGGGTTTCGATCGCCGCACTCAAAGAGGTTCTTCAAAGTAGCAGTGGACGCCGCTACGATAAGCAGGGCGATATATTCTACGATATGATTTCCGCGTTTCATAAATCAGTACGCGGATCTTCTCCCGATGGTGCTTTATATTGGTATTGCCGAATGCTTGAAGGGGGTTGTGACCCGCTTTATATTGCCCGCCGGCTCGTCGCGATAGCCTCAGAAGATATTGGTAATGCTGATCCGCGGGCGATGCAAGTGGCTCTCTCTGCCTGGGACGCATTTGAGCGGGTAGGGCCGGCAGAAGGTGAACGCGCTATTGCTCAGGCGGCTATTTACTGTGCCAGTGCACCCAAGAGTAACGCTGTCTATAAAGCGTTTAATGAATGTCGAGCTGCGATTCGTTCTGATCCCGATTATCCTGTACCTGTTCACTTGCGCAATGCTCCCACATCCCTAATGAAAGATTTGGGTTATGGTGAAGAGTATCGTTATGCTCATGATGAGCCGAATGCGTATGCGGCAGGTGAAAATTATCTTCCTGAAGAAATTGCCTTACGTCAATTTTATCACCCTGTTGAGCGTGGCCTTGAGCAGAAAATAAGTGGTAAACTTCAGCAGCTTAAGCTACTTGACGAACAAAGTTTATCGAAACGATATAAGGGCAAAGGGTAGAGCATGCAAACGATTATCGCAGTTGCCACAGGAGGGGCCTTGGGTGCAGTCAGTCGTTTCTGGTTAGCTGGAATGCTTAACGATAAGACAGATAGATTACCGATAGGTACGCTTACCTGTAATATTGCCGGCTCGTTAATTATGGGTGTTTTGTTTGTTCTCATTATGGAGAAAGCCCGGCTTTCTCCTGAATTACGTCCCTTGCTCATGGTTGGATTTCTGGGCGCTTTTACTACTTTTTCATCTTTCTCACTCGAGACGGTGGCTCTAATGCAGGAAGGACATATAATGTCCGCTTTGGTTTATGTATTATTAAGCGTATTAATGTGCATAGCTGCTTTGTCTGCTGGTATCTGGATCACCCGCCTGTTTTAAATAAGGTTATTTATAAACTCATGTTAGATTCAAAAATTGTTCGCGAGAACCCCGAAGCTGTTGCAGAACAGCTGGTTAAAAAAAATTACATATTCCCTGTTGCGCGCTTTAATGAGCTGGAAGCGTTACGTCGCGATGCCCAGATTCTGACTGAGAATTTGCAGAATGAACGCAACACTCGCTCTAAATCGATCGGCAAAGCAAAAGCAGCGGGTGAAGATATTCAGCCATTGCTTGCTGAAGTGGAGAATTTAGGCGGTCAGTTAGATGAAGCAAAATCCAAATTAAATGACATAGCCTCTGATTTGGATGACCTGCTGTTAGGAGTGCCGAATCTGCCTGATGAATCAGTACCGGCGGGTTTAAGTGAAGACGATAACGTCGAAATTCGTCGCTGGGGTACGCCGCCTGAAATGGCGTTCGACCCACTGGATCATGTCGCCTTAGGCGAGCAGAATGGCGGTTTGGATTTCGAAACGGCTGCTAAGCTTACCGGCTCTCGTTTTGCCGTAATGACCGGTAAAATGGCGCGTCTGCACCGTGCCCTGATTCAGTTTATGCTGGATGTACAAACTACGGAACACGGCTACACAGAAGCTTATGTGCCGTATCTGGTGAATGAAGACAGCCTGAAAGGTACCGGACAGTTGCCAAAATTTGGCGAAGATCTGTTTAAGGTTCCCTTTGGTGATCGTCAGTACTACCTGATCCCAACAGCAGAAGTGCCGGTAACGAATATGGTACGCGATGAAATTGTTGACGCCGATAAGTTACCTCTTAAATTTACAGCGCATACACCCTGTTTCCGTTCAGAAGCGGGTGCGTCTGGTAAAGATACGCGTGGCATGATTCGTCAGCATCAGTTTGAAAAAGTTGAAATGGTGCAGATTGTTGAGCCTTCTACATCATGGGATACGCTCGAAACCATGATTCTGCATGCCGAAACAATTTTACAGAAACTTAAACTGCCTTATCGTGTTGTCGCGCTATGTGGTGGTGATTTAGGTTTTGGTGCCGCGAAAACCTATGACCTTGAAGTATGGTTGCCAGGACAGGATAAATATCGCGAGATTTCATCTGTTTCTAATATGACGGATTTCCAGGCGCGTCGTCTTAAAGCGCGTTGGAGAAATCCTGAAACAGGTAAGCCTGAACTGCTACATACACTTAACGGTTCTGGTTTGGCTGTTGGCCGTACGCTTGTGGCTGTGCTGGAGAACTATCAAACAGCAGACGGACGTATCATCGTACCTGATGTGCTTGTGCCTTACATGGGCGGTATTACCGAGTTGTAATGTCGCGTACACCTCGCTCAATCGACAGTTAATGCCTCTCTGGTCTAACCGGCAGTACAAAACACAACCGGTTAGACTATTACTATCCGCTTTTTATAGGCTATCTTTAATACATTATTTTAAAAAAATGTCTCTGATTGGGTTCGCTTTATGGGTGCTTGCAGGGGGCTTATTATGCAGCGCCTATGCCTCTTGATGTACTGCTTACTCGCTAATCAATTTTCCGGTTAATTCTCTTGCCTTATATACGTCTTTCAGGTTTCTATTTTTTCTACTTTGCCCTGCTCGGTGCAATGATTCCTTATTGGTCGCTTTATCTTAAATCACTTGATTTTAGTGCTGAGACTATAGGGCTGCTGATGGCGACCCTGCATTTATCGAGGATTTTTTCTCCTGCTTTATGGGGTTGGATAGCGGACAGAACAGGTCACAGAATACGAATAATTCGTATCGGTGCATTATTAACCTGGGTTGTATTTATTGCCGTTTTTTGGCAAACCTCGGCACTCGGCATCGGCCTGGTTATGCTGGGATATAGTTTTTTCTGGAATGCAGTGTTGCCACAGTTTGAAGTCGTCACTCTCAATTATTTAGGTTCACAACAGGAAAAATACAGCCAGATAAGGTTATGGGGTTCGGTTGGTTTTATCATTGCTGTTCTGCTTTTGGGGTATGCGTTAGATAGTATTTCTGTTGACTGGATACCCATCATTCTTTTTGTGTTGATGATCCTGATCTGGGTGAATTCACTGCTGATCCCCTCAGTCAGGGTGTCTGTTATAGCTGAAGAAGTCGAAGTGGTTAGTTTTAAGCAGTTAATGTTGACGCCGCAGGTTGTCGCTTTTTTTGTCATTACATTATTGATTCAGTTTTCACATGGCCCTTATTACACTTTTTTCAGTTTAATGATGCAGAAACTAGAGTACACACGTAGCCAAATAGGCATGCTCTGGTCGTTGGGTGTAGTGGCTGAAGTGGCTATCTTTGTTGTGATGCATTCTTTGATTGCCCGTCTTGGGCTGCGCTTGATTATGATAATAAGCCTTTTTCTGTGTATTGTGCGTTGGAGTTTACTGGCATTGTGGCCGGAAAAATTACTCTTGGTGATTGTTGCTCAGATCCTTCATGCAGCAACATTCGGGAGCTTACATGCCGTTGGTATTACACTTGTTCACTATTATTTCCCCGATAGTATGAAGGGTAGAGGGCAGGCGATTTTCTCCAGTATTGGGTTTGGCCTGGGAGGGACGTTGGGCGCTATAGTCGCAGGGCTTTTATGGGAAAGTCAGGGAGCTGCGGTTGCATTTGGCGTTGCCGCTCTCGCATCAGTTGTTGCGATCATGTTGGCATATGTATGGATTCATCCGGAAAAAGTGCAGCAAAATAGCCGTTAATATTTTGCACTGCGGTAGGTATCGCTATATAGTTATAAGTAGTCTTATATTCTGTGATATCAAAAAGGGTTATGACATGAATTTTAAAGTTGATATAGAGATGACGCCGAGTGAATTGCGTCAGGTCATGGGGCTACCAGATGTTGCTTCGCTTCAGGAAGAAGTGATAAAAAAAATCAGGGAAAAAATGGATACAGGAGCAGAAGGATATGATCCGCTGACGCTTATGAAGCCTTATATCACAAACAGTGTTGGATCTATGGAGTCTTTCCAGAAACTAATAATGAATATGATGCAGGGTTATAATAAATCCGATAATAAAAAAAGTTAATAACTACCCAATACCCATGATATAGCAGTGAAAGAGAGAGATAACACGTTGCGCATTCTTCGAAAATATACCAATCGACGCCTTTATGACACTTCACGCAGTTGTTACGTCACACTGGAAGATGTAAAAGAACTGGTTTTAAGCAGCGAAGTATTTCAAGTTCTTGACTCTAAGACAGGTAATGACTTAACGCGGAATATTCTCCTCCAGATTATCAGTGAACAGGAGGGTGATGGACATGGGACGTTATTAACCAATCAGGTTTTACAACAACTGATTCGGTTTTATGGCGATAGCATGCAGGGCATGATGAGTCAGTATCTGGAGCAAAGTATCGCTTCTTTTCTGGAGCATCAGGACCGGATAAAAGAACAGATGCAAACAATGATGGGCGTGGCTAATCCTCTCACTATGATGAACAGCTTTACTGATCGCAATATGGCTGTATGGAAAATGTTTCAGCCTACTGCCACTGAAGCTGAAGCAGCAAAAGAAGCTGAAGCCGCAACAGAAGCTGCTAAAAAAGCAGATGTTGAAGTAAGTGATTCGTCAAAGCTTAAAAGTACAAAAAAGACAGCGGATAAGTAAAAGTCTGTCAATAGCGTCATCATGCAAGGGCAGTAAGTATACTGCCTTTCTTCTTGCTACTTACCTGCCTACTTACTTAACTACTCTCTACTAAGTAGCCACTTATTGATGGCTGAAGGCACGATAGCTTGTGATTTTCCGCTAACAAAAACCCCAATATGACCGGCTTTAATCTCCAGTGTTTGGTAGTCATTAGTGCCAATATGATCCGCTAATGCTAAGGAAGCATCTGGGGGGACCAGATGATCATAGGAGCCATAGATATTCAATACAGGTTGTCGGATGTTAGCTAACCTGACGGGGTAACCTCCGATTGAAATCTCATCTTTTATTAAACGATTTTCCTGAAAAAACCATTTAATAAATTCTCTAAAAGCTTCGCCTGCCTGGTCAGGGCTATCATAAATCCACTTTTCCATTCTTAGAAAACTAAGCGCACGTTCCGGGTCTTTTAAATGGTTAGGCATCCCAAGGTTTTTCTGGATGCCAAGACGCATAGGCATCAGTGAACTATAAGCCTCATTCAGCATTTCTCCTGGAATATTGCCGTACGTTGATACTGCCAGATCCACATCGACAGAGCGTGCTAACAAGCTTAGAAGATTGGTCTCTGTCTGAAAATCGACAGGCGTGACCATAGTGATAAGGTTTTTAATTTTATGAGCATGAATTGCTGTGTAGCAAAGACTCAGTGTGCCTCCCTGGCATATACCCAGTAGGTTAGTTTGTTGTGATTCAGCATGCCCACAAACCTGATCTACGCAGTTATTAAGGTACTCATTCACATAGTCATCAAGATCAAGAAAGCGGTCAGCAGGATCCGGGTAGCCCCAGTCGATCACATATACATCCAGGCCTAGTTTGTTCAGCGATTTTAGTAGAGACCGCTCAGGTTCTAAATCGATCATGTACCAACGATTGACGAGCGCATAACTGATGAGTAGTGGGGTAGAGCAGCGTTGGCTAAGATTTCTATCGCCTGGGAAAAAAAGGAGTTTAAGTTTGTCTTGAGAAAATATCTCAATCCCTTTGGATTGGCCAACGTCAATATCGGTAATTGTTTGAAGTGTGTCATAACTGTGTTCAAGTTTCTGACTAAGCTCGATGAGTTCTTCCTGTATTTTTTCAGGATCGAGTTTAAGATTTTTCATCGGTATCAGCCATAGTAGTGCTAACGGTAAGGGGTGTTAGCTTAGTGAGTTCATCTCTCAGATTTGAAACATCTTCTGACAGTTGTTTAATGGCAGAACTTATTTCAGATAATGGATATTGATGACTGCTACTCTGTAATGAAGTAAGTGTTCGGTTTATCTGTCGCATCTCTTTACGCAATGTATGTTGGCGCTGTAATGCTGTATCCAGGCCTTTGCGTGTGACTAAGCCTGTCGCCTCAAAATAAGTATCACGTATATCCTGAGAATATTTACGTAGCTGCATGATAGCATTAGATATTCTTCCGTGGCTGCCTTGATATTCTGCAGTATAAAGCAGATCTGAATAGGCATGCTCATAACAATCAACCCAGGTATCATGCAACTCACCCAATGTTTCGATGATCTTCGAACCTTCTGTCAGTTCTATGAGTAATGCCTGGGTCGCGTTTTGGTTGATTTGGCTATACTGCTGAATATATGCGCCCAGTGCTTCTTGGTATTCCAGTAAAAACTTTATCCCGTCGCGGATGTTCTGCTGAAACTCATGGGAAGCCCCGGTAGACGGAAGATTAAGTAAGCCTTTCAATCCATTTGGATAGGGGTTCTCAAACAGCATGTCATCTTGAACACTATGAGTATGAAATAGTGCCGCAATATTTTCAGGTAACTGCCATTGTTTAAGCAGCGCTTCGCCGGTTTGCTGATGAACATAATCCCGGAATTGATTCAGCGTCTCTTCGATCCCGTGTGGGAGAGGGGGCTGTTGGATTTGATCAAGGATGTTGTTGCCAAATTGTAAAAAATCGGTGGTTTGTGAAGCGAGAATAGCTGCCACTCTGGCCATATCGCGAGACTCAAGAGGCGGAGCTTTTTTTGCAGGTTCTTCCTGTGCCGTTTGCGCATTGATCCATTGCTTTAACAGGTCTTGCTGTTGCTGAAGGAGCGCTTGTATCGGTTCTTTTGTATCACTTGACACGCGTCTACCTCAGGTCATGCATAATATTTAATAAGTTTAATGGAGCGGTCTTTGATTATGAACAGTTATTATGAATAACAATTATGAACAAGATAGCATCTCTACTAGCTTGCTGGCTGCATTAGATAATGTTCTGTCCCGGTGATATATATAGCCTAATTGACGCTGAATAGGCTCTGAACCTGTATTTAACACCTTTAATGAGTCATCTATCATCGTTTCGGGTAATAGGCTCCAGCCTAACCCAATACTGACCATCATACGAATGGTATCAAGATAATTAGTCGACATAGTGATATTAAGGTCGAGTGATTTTTTCCTGAATTGTTCTGCGACAATCTGATGGGTGAAAGTTTTAGCGCCGGAAAGAATGGCCGCGTAGTGAGTAAGCTCCTCCAGGCTAACGATTGATTTACTGGCGAGAGGGTGGTCACGAGACACGACATACTGTAATTGATCGACCCAGATGGCCTGTGAAAAAATAGTAGGATCTGGCTGAGGTGAAAGCGTGATCAGAGCTAGTTCCAGATCACCGTGAAGCACACCATCATAGGCAATTTCTGACTCATCAAAGCGCAGGTTGAGCTGTACATCAGGATATTTTTTTGTAAAGGCCCGAAGGATCGGCGGTAAGCGATGCAAGCTAATATGGTGGCTGGCAGCAAGAGACAGAGGACCATGAACGACACCAGAGAGATTCCCCATGGAGCGTCCAGCATCCTTGATAGCGCTTAGAATCGTTTTGGCGCGGGGTAATAGTTCACGTCCGGCTTCTGTTAAGGTGACTTTTCTGCTTATTCTGTCGAACAGCTTCTGATTCAGCTGGTCTTCAAGTAATGCGATGCGTTTGCTGACGGCTGATTGTGTAATATACAGTTGTTGAGCCGCTAATGAGAAAGAATGGCTTTCTGCCACCGCAATAAAAGCCGATAACGTATTGGTGTCCATAGTTTCCTGCTGTTTACTTCACTAATATAACGGCCTGATAAAGTAACACATCTGAGGGCTTCTGGTGAGAAAATGGAATCTGCTGAACAAACAAGAGTGATCACAACACCTGATAACAGTCTTGATAAAATCGTCTACAGATTATCATTCATGCGGCGTCTAGTGTTTTAATACTTTGGTTTTCTGTGCTGATGAGTATAAGCAAGATGAGTGTGCCAATAACCATCATACCTGCAGCCATGATTAATCCCCCGACATAATCACCACTTTGCTCTGCCATCATGCCCGCCGCCGCCGGCGCAATAATCTGAGCGACACCATACGATAATGTTAGCTTACCCATTAGTTTGGCGGGTTTTGTCGGATAAAAACGGCCAGCCATTGTTAATACCAGACTGACGATACCGATAAAAGTACCACCATAAAGTACTGCGCTGATCATTGCACCCGCGAGCGATTCGTAAAATATGGGTACAATAATACCCAGAATATGAATGATGTAACACAATAGGAGAGCATAAAGTGTCCCTGCTTTTCGCGCTATGCGTTCCCATACAAGAACAGCAGGAATCGCGGTTAAACCGAGTACCAGCCAGACTTGTTCTCCCATACCTTGCAAGCCCGGTAGACGTTCAACCATAGCGACCGTAAATGTTGCGCTGATCGAGTAGCCAAAGCCGGCACAGAAATAGGATGCCATCATTAGCCATAAAAATCGCACGCTGGGCGGGTGGTCCTGCAAGGCCTGTCCGGCAGTTGTTACCGTGCCATTATGAGGCCGTGGTAACCAGCGCCATGCAGGTATCGCCATTACAATGGCGGCCGCACCAAGTAGCAACCATTGTTCACGCCAATTAAAATGATTAATCATTAGGTCTACCGCAATAGCGGTGAACACAATACCGAGGCCCATGCCTGTAAAGTGAATGCCTAATTCCCTGCGAAAATGATGTCGCATCAACCAGTTCAGCACTAAACCAGAGCCAATCAGTAAGCCTGCAGCGCTGCTCAGCCCGGCGAAAAATCGCATGACAGCCCATAACAGCGTATTTTCGGCCAATGCCATACCGGCGGTAGTAATAATGGCGATAATTAACCCTGCACGATATAAACGGTCTTTGACCATCAGGTCACTAATCGATGCTGCAATCAGTGCTCCGCACATGTAGCCTGCGTAATTAATGGCAGCCAGCCAGCCAGCACTCAGATCATTAAGTAGTGTTTCATTCTGCATGATAGGAATAAGTGGCGTATAAGCAAAACGTGCTACGCCAAGCAGTAATATCAGACTAATAACGCCGGCAGCCAGTACAAAGTACTTTTCCCGAATGTCTGTGCTCGTTTTCATGTAATCGTCCTTTTCTATTTCCATCAGGCTAATGTGAGTTTAGTATCAATACAAATGATATTTTAAGAACTGATCGTTCTGTTTTGGAGATATAAATAATGGAGCTTCTCGGCTTGGCAACATTTCGGGCTGTGGTTGATGAAGGAGGCGTACTAGCGGCTTCAAAAATTCTGCATACGGTGCAATCAAATGTGACTACACGTATCAAACGGCTTGAAGAGGAGGTTGGTGCTGATCTTTTTGTCCGTTCCGGTAGAAGTTTATCGCTGACACCGGCAGGTAGAGTGCTGCTTAAATATGCGAGACAAATGTTGCAACTCGAGCGTCAGGCTCGACTAGCTGTTAAGCAGGTGATGGATCAGGGCGGTGAGGTAAGAATAGGCACGATGGAAAGCTTTGCAGCGATTCGTTTGCCTTATATGTTGCTGCGGTTACATCAGGCCTGTCCGAGTATTGAGGTGAAAGTACAAACAGATACATCGCATGCATTGATACAGGCCGTGTTAAAGCATGAGCTGGATTGCGCCTTCATTGGTGGGCCTTTTGATCATCCTGACCTGGTGACTCAGGCAGTCGCTTACGAAGAGTTGGTGGCGGTAAAAAGTAAGGTAATACAACGGTCAGACACACTGATTGTGTTCCGTGAAGGCTGTACCTATCGTGAGCGGGCTTTGCAATGGCAACGGCAGCATGTGAGCCAATTCGATGTAATGGAAATGGGTACACTGGAAGGGATTCTTGGTTGTGTTGCATTCGGTCTGGGGGTTACATTAATGCCCAGATCGGTGATTGAACAAAGTCAGTATAGAGATCGATTAGTGTGTGTGGAACTTGTGTCAGAGCTGGCGATTATTCCAACGCTGTTAATTCGTCACAAAAATCTGCCTATACTACCAGGCATGGACGTGTTGGCTGAGGCCTTCATAGACACGGCTGTCCAGCCGTGTCTATGAAGCAAGCCTACAGCTATATTTAAGGAGGGAGGTGTTAATGCTCAGCTATGATTATGAGTGGATACGGGAGTGACCATCTGCTCGTTTACCCACGGGTGATCACCGATCATTTCCATCATGTGGTCTATAAAAAGGCGAACTTTGGGGTTGAGGTGCCTCCGACTTGGATAGAGAGCATGCACTTCTATCGGCGGAGAGGCATAATCGCTTAAAACTTCAACTAACTCACCACGGTTTACACAGTTGCGACAGAAAACCCTAGGCATTCTGGCAACACCCATATTCTGCAATAATACTTCACGAATAAAGCTGATGCTATTGGCTTTGAGTTGCCCTTTAACTTCTACAGGTTCGTGCCAATTATCAAATTCCCAATATTCAACGGCTTTCAGGATGCCGTAGCATTCATGATTTTGGAGGTCATCGGGTGTTTTGGGTGTGCCCTGTTTTGTCAGGTAGGCAGGGGACGCATATAGCCCTCGTGATACCGTAGCCACTTTTCTTGCAATCAAACTTGAATCGGCCAGCTCGCCAACCCTGATAGCTAAATCTATACCTTCTTCAATCAGATCGATAACGCGCGTACTCAGCTCTACTTCAAGCATGATCTGCGGATAGCGCTGCATAAATGTACTTACGATTTCGTTCATCATGAAGACGCCGAGTTCTGATGGCATGGTGATTCTTAATCGTCCACGAGGATTGTTTTGCGTGGCGGATAGATGGTCTTTAGCGGAATCCAGTTCGTTGATCAGTGGTTGGCAGCGTGCAAAGAGCTCTTCACCGTCGTCAGTGAGCTTAAGTTTGCGCGTGGTTCTTTGCAGTAAACGGACGCCTAAATCATCTTCTAGCTGAGCGATGCGGCGGCTGATAGTTGATTTTTGGATACCTAAACTTTCAGCTGCAGACGTGAAACTCCCTGTTTCAACAATACGAATAAAAAGGCTTATATCATTGAGATTCATGGTGTCGTCGCTATGCTAAAAGTGAATGGATCAGTGGAGTCGGATTAGATTACTAGTTTAACACACTGATTTATTGGTTGTTTTGTCTATTGTGTAAGCTGCAAACTGAACTTGGCAGAAGCGATCTTCTGTTATTGCTGAGTAAATATCAAGACTTAAACCCGCCGGGTAGCCTGTCGGGCTTAACGCTGATCAATTACCGACGAACCTGAAGATGAGGGCTGCTATTCGCCTTGCAGGGTGAGTTGTTTGATTGTGTCGACGATGGCCTGAACACCATTGGTTCTCGATGGACCCAGATAATGATAAAGATCACATGATTCTAACAGCTGTTGGGTATCAATCAATTGCAGATTTTCGCGGGTTTTGTTTTGTATGACTGAAAGGAGCAGGCAGATTATTCCACGCATCAAACGTGCATCCGAATCGGCAGCAAATTTCCAGGAATGGTCAGGCTGTTGTGCTGCTATTAACCAGACATTAGATTCACAGCCGCTGACTTTATTTTGCTGCGATTTATAAGCGGCAGGGAGCTCAGGCAGATAGTTGCCCGCACTCAATAGAGTGTCGAATCTAGCCTGCCAGTTTTTAGCCGATTGTAATCTGCTGATTAGCTGTAAATCATCAGTAGGTTCAAAATAGGTGATGCTGCTTTTTAGGTCGGTAGCTCGCAGATCCACAGCAGGGGTCAAATTGACATTGAGCAGTTGAGCAATACTTTGCTGCAGCACTTCTGCAAAGCGTTCCACTTCAGTCGCCGTATTATAAAGCGCAAAGGAGGCTCGCACGGTGCCATCGCAACCAAGATATGCCATTAAGGGCATAGTGCAATGGTGACCACTACGAATCGCAATGCCAGACTGGTCTAGTAGTGTAGCCAAGTCCTGATGATGAACGCCTGCTACGGTAAAGGAGAGAATGCCGACATTCTCCGGCTCAGCCGCTAGGATGGTTAGCCCATCAATTTTCTGACAGAGAGTGGAAGCGAGTTGTCTGAGTTGCTTTTCGTGTGCTGATATCGCCGCACGATCCAGACTGTCAAGATAACGGAGCGCCTCGGCCATCGCGATAGCATCGGCAATGGGAGGTGTGCCTGCTTCAAATTTGAAGGGTAGACGGTTAAATGTCGACCCTGAAAAACTGACCTTTTCGATCATTTCTCCGCCAGATTGCCAGGGGGGCATTGCTTCCATCAATACTTTACGTCCCCATAGCACACCAATACCGGTAGGGCCGTAGCATTTGTGGCCTGAAAAAACATAAAAGTCGCACCCAATCTTTTGCACATCAACCACTTCGTGAGCAGCCGCTTGAGCACCATCAATGATGACAGTCGCGCCCACCATTTTAGCGAGATGTGTTATTTCGATAACAGGGTTAATAATCCCCATCGCATTAGATACATGGGTAATCGATACTATTTTGGGATGATGTTTATTGAGTAAGTTTTTATACGCGACGAGATCAAGTTCGCCTTTTTGTGTAAGTGGAATAGGCAGTACCTGTGCCTGCTTTTTGTCTGCTATCTGTTGCCACGGAACAATATTGGCATGATGCTCCATCATAGAAACCAACACTGTATCGCCTGCGCAAAGCACTGAATCCGCATAGGACTGAGCGATAAGATTGATCCCTTCCGTAGCGCCGCGTGTCCAGATTATCTCTGCTGTATCGGTAGCATTTATAAACTGCGCTACGGTTTCGCGTGCGGCTTCAAATTCACTGGTGGCGCGGTTAGAAAGTGTATGCGAGCCTCGGTGGACATTGCTGTTATTGAGTTTGTAAAAACGTGAGAGCGCATCAATAACACAGCGGGGCTTGTGTGTTGTGGCAGCGTTATCAAGATAGATCAACGGTTGGCCATTGATCTTACTTGAGAGTATCGGAAAGTCGCGGCGTATTTTAGAGGGATCGAAGCCTTTAACGGGATTCAGCATATTAGTTAGACGCTTGCTCTGCTTCATGAGATAAACGAGCAAACTGGCTTCCCCAGCGTGCGTAAAGCATGGCGGACGTAAATAAAGTAGTCACCAGCGCTGTGTAAAACAGACCAAATGTGCGTGTTTCAACGCTGGTGGTTACCGCCAGTATCGCTTCGATAAAATAGAGTAACAACACAAAACAAAGCCAGGCATGGCTGCGCGGATTGCCCGACAAAATTGACGGAATGAAACCCGCCAACGGCAATACATGGACGGCCCAGATTACCCAGAGTTTACCGGTTCCAAGTGGATGAAATACCATAAACCAGAGCGTAAATAGAACCATGAGGCCGATATAGCTGGCGATGCTGGTGACGCGAGTTATTCGGGCTTTTTTGCGTAAAGAATCCATCAGGTGTCCTGTGATGTTATTGGTCAGTCGCTGCAGAGCGTTGTGCTAGAGAGTTTTTTGGCCAGTATAGCAAGCCGTTTGCCCTGTGCCTGGCAGAGTAGAATCTCGTCCTTGTCCAGCGCGCGCTTGCTGTCTTTGCCGGCTACATGCGTCGCGCCATAAGGCGTGCCGCCAGACTGCGTAGTCAGCAACGTAGTTTCGCTATAAGGAATGCCTGTAATCACCATTCCATGATGCAATAACGGCAGCATCATGCTGAGTAGTGTTGTTTCCTGTCCGCCATGTAAGCTGGAAGTTGAGCTGAAAACGCTGGCGGGCTTGCCAATCAAGCCGCCCGACATCCAGATACCGCTGGTCGAATCAATAAAATATTTTAAGGCGGCTGCCATATTGCCAAAGCGAGTAGGGCTGCCTAATGCCAGGCCTGCGCATTGGCTTAAATCGTCCTCACTGCAATAAAGAGCACCCTCGTCGGGGATAGCAGCTGCCGTTGCTTCGCAGACAGTGGAAATAGCCGGTACGGTACGCAGACGTGCTTCCATACCCGCTTGCTCTACACCGCGTGCAATCTGTTGTGCCATATGTCGGGTAGCGCCGTGCGTACTGTAATAAAGCACTAAAACATACGGGGCTGGGTGTTGAGGTTTTGAAGCTGGGGATGTCACTTACATAATCTCCAATACAGACTCAGGAGGGCGTCCGATGCGTGCCTCATTGCCTTTAATAACAATCGGTCGTTCAATGAGTTTTGGATGAGCGATCATGAGCGCAATAATCTGATCGTCTGTAAGATCCGGGTTATTCAGGTCATTGTCTTTATATTCCTGCTCGCCTTTACGCAGCAACTGACGCGGGCCGATATTAAGTGACGCTAGAATCTGCGTGAGCTCGTCTGCACTGGGGACATCCTTCAAATACTCGCGCACTACAGGCTCAACTCCCTGTTCTTTGAGCAGTTCAAGTGTCTGTCGTGACTTTGAACAACGTGGATTATGATAGATTGTCACTTGGCTCATAATGATTTCCCGTGCAAACTGTTGTAAAACAGCGATTAAGCTAAATAAGTCGCTATTGTATACTTCTCGGAAGTCGCAACAAAGGTCGCTATACAATTTCTATAAAGATTACTGCAAGGAGCTGCTTGATGAGTGGGTTACTAGATGCGCCGGTTATACGGTTTTTACGTTATCTTTTTCGCCAGTTTTGGGGTAATGGTGGGGTGATTAATGCCTCAGCACTAACCTATACAACCTTGTTTGCCGTCGTCCCTTTGATGACGGTTTCATTTGCGATGCTGGCGGCTATACCAACCTTCCAGGGTGTAGGTGAGCAGGTTCAGAGCTGGGTATTCAGTAATTTTGTACCCGCGACAGGTGCCGTTATTCAGGATTACCTGAAAGATTTTATTAACCAAGCACAAAAATTGACCGCCATCGGGGTAGGGTTTTTGGTGATCACCTCCATCATGATGATGCGTAATATTGAAGTGGCTTTTAATCGGATTTGGCGCGTGTCGGATCAGCGCAAAGGGATGTCCAGTTTCTTATTGTATTGGGCTATTCTTAGTTTGGGACCGATTCTTATCGGGCTCGGAATTCTTGTGTCATCTTATATAGCATCTCTCTCGCTTATCTCCGATGCGACCAATCTTGTGGGACGCTCCCGATTGCTGACCTTTCTTCCTGTCGTTATGTCAGCGGCGGCGTTCACGCTGCTTTATGCCGCTATACCCAACTGTAAGGTGCCGCTTAAAAATGCATTTATTGGTGGCGTTGTTGTTGCTGTTTTATTTGAAAGTGCCAAACGTGGCTTTGCTTTTTACGCGGTACAGTTCCCCTCGTATGAGCTTATCTATGGTGCTTTTGCCGCGATTCCCTTGTTTTTAGTCTGGATATTTATTTCCTGGTTTATCATTCTGATGGGGTGTGAATTAACACGGGCGCTGACGGTGTACCAGTCGTTAGACAGGAAGCGTGAAAAATCGCACCTGCATACCATCGTGGGTATTCTGCATCGTTTGTGGGAAGGGCAACAGACAGGGCAGGCATTATCGGATGAGCAGTTACTGCAACAGGTGGATGGATTAGAGCAATCCAGTTGGGATCAGTACGTTCAATTACTATTGCAAGAAGATATTATCAGGCGAACAGACCAGGGCGAATATTTGCTATCGAGACGCCTGGGGGCATTCACCTTATATGATTTATGCCAGCGTTTACCGTGGCCAATTCCCGAACCATTACAAACGTCGGGCACTGATAAGATGTGGCAAATAAATCTGGATAAGCATCTTAGTGAAGTTAAAAAAATGCAAAATAGCGAACTTAATGTTTCGCTGGAGCTTCTGTTTGCTGAGTTTGAGCAGCAATAATTAATATCGGGTATCAGGGGAAGTAACGCGTGACTAAAATCTGTATAAATGCCCATGTTAGCGGCAGTGTTCAGGGTGTGTGGTTCAGAAAGTCGACGCAAGATGTGGCGCTTTCGCATGGCTTAACGGGATGGGTGAGAAATCTCCCTGACGGGCGGGTAGAGGTGATGATGTGCGGCGAAGGGAATGCTGTCAGGCAGGTTGAAGCCTGGCTGTATAAAGGCCCCGAATTGGCTAACGTTGTTGATGTGCATTCAGAGCAATTAGTGTATGAAAATGTTCATGAAGGCTTTGTAATAAATGATGATGCGGATTGTTAGCCTAAAGGCTCGCGTCTGATAAGTCCTGAGCATTGCTAATCTGAGCCCAACTAAGAAGTTGGCCCAGCCGATTCCAATCTATTGTCTCGCTGGGGTTGTTGGCCGTGATGTTAGCGGCGTTTAACGTGTTCCAGAATGAGGATTATTAGAATTGGGATCCTCAGGTGTTTCCTGCATGGTGATAAATTCTATCAAATGATCAATTTCACGTTCATTGAAAACAGGAATGCCGTGTCGCAGTAATTCTGCAGCGGTAACGCCATTGCAAGGTGTCAATGTATTGTTAAACTCACCATTATAGGTTTCACGATTTCCACAAGATGGGCTTCTGCTTTTAAGTAGAGCGCAGCAAGCCCCCGTTTCTTTCGCTTTTTCTACTGCTAATTCTGCGCCATGTAAAAATTCAGGGGTTACATCGTCTCCCTGAATATTAACCACCATGACTGGGTGGCGAGAGGTGATCTCAGAAGGTAGGCGCGGAATAGCCAGGCCACCAGCGATTTCAGGACAAAAAGGTACAATCCGTCCTTCTTGCTGCCATTTTTGGATTTGAGGGTGCTGTAACAAGCTGTGTTGACCGTCGTATCTTACTTTTTGACCTAAAAAGCAGGCACTCACGAGTATTTTTTTCATTATTATAAGGTTCTCGAGTTTGTCTGGACGGCATTCTAACGTCTATAGCTCAGAGTGCAATGTTATAAGCTTATAAATTTTCTCTTAATTACATAAAAATAATATAATCTCTGCTTAAACTTCTATTCAGCATGTTCTTCTAATGTGTTGATTTTAATTAATTAAATAACGAAATATGACGTATACGTAAGGGAATGTATTAATAGTTCTTTACGTTTACGTAAAATGAAGATATATAATTAAGGGTATATACCTAATAAAAAGGCGACTATGGCTTTATCGTTCTCTGAAGAGCAGCAAATGATGAAATCATGTCAGGTCATTGCGAATGGGTTAGCGCTACAGATTAATAGGTGATTTATTGATGCGACCATTAGAAGGATTAAAAGTACTCGATTTTTCAACCCTGCTGCCAGGGCCTTATGCGACGATGTTATTGGCGGATATGGGCGCTGATATTTTGCGCATAGAGTCTCCTTCCAGACCTGATTTGGTGAGAACAATGGAGCCTCAGATTGCGGGTCAGTCTGCAGCCTTTGAGTATCTTAATCGTGGTAAACGTTCGCTGGGCATCAACCTTAAACACAAGCAAGCGGTTAGCATCGTACATGCGTTATTGGCTGATTATGATGTGCTGGTTGAGCAGTTTCGTCCCGGTGTTATGGCGCGTCTTGGTCTGGGATATGAGGCGTTGTCACGAATAAATCCTCGCCTGATTTATTGTTCAATTACTGGTTATGGCCAATCAGGCCCGTATCGGGATCGTGCAGGGCATGATATTAACTATCTGGCCCTCAGTGGTATTTCGGCATGCTCGGGTAAGCAGTCCACTGGTCCGCTTTTATCGGGTGTACAAATTGCGGATGTTGCTGCGGGCTCTCAACCGGCTGTAATGGCGATTTTAGCGGCCGTTATTCAGCGCTCTATCACAGGGGAAGGGCAGTTTATTGATATTGCTATGAGTGACCAGTGCATGGCGTTGCAACCGCTGATGATGCCGGGTGTTACCAATGGACATGCCGCTATCGGTGCGCAAGAGCATTTTCTGAATGGGGCTGGCGTTTATGATTATTATGCCACAGCAGATGGTCTTTATATGGCGGTTGGCAGTTTAGAGCCGCAGTTTCGTCAGCGATTAGTGGAGGCGCTGGGTCACCCTGAATGGCTGGCCGAGCCTGATGATATTTTAAAGGATCATCTGCGTCATACTTTTATCCAGCAAAAACAAGACGTGTGGGTGCGGTGTTTCAGTGAAATAGACGCCTGTGTTGAACCTGTATTGTCGATGTCTGAGGCGTTAGTTCATCCTCATGCGTTAGCGCGTCAATTAGTAGCAGAAAACTCAGCAGGTGTGAAGCAAGTCAGGCCAACGCCTTTACTGGCGGGTATGGATAGGCATTCTGTGCCTGCAGCCCCGTTGTGTGGGCAAGATAATCAACAGATATTAGCGCAGCTCGGCATGACGCCCGAAATGATTGCTGAAATGGAAACAGCAGGTTTATTTACATAGCGGTTCGTATATGAATTTTTAAAGCAGCACCTTTATAACGGATAATTTAGGTGAACAGTTTAGGTGAATAGGTTAGGCGAATAGTTAAAAGCTGATAATAATGATAATAAAGAGAGGCCTGAAATGAGCATTAGGGATTATCAATCATTTTATAACAACTTCACGCCGGCATTAGTGGAAGCCAGGCTGATCGGCAGTCTTAAGGAGGGTTTTAACGTATGCGAAGAGATTTGCGATCGTTGGGCTGGCTCTTGTTCTGATTCTGGTGCTGATCGTGTCGGGTTGTTTTATGAAGCTGCCGAGCGTTCATCCTCGCAACATACGTATGTTGAATTGAAAGAGAAGTCGGCAAGGTTTGCAAATTTTCTGGCTTCGCAGGGTATTGGTAAGGGAGACCGGGTGGCTGCTTTATTGCCTCGTACGCCTGAGTTGATGATCGTTATTCTGGGTACGTTACGCGCCGGTGCGGTTTATCAGCCGCTCTTTACTGCGTTTGGGCCGGGTGCAATAGAATACCGCTTGGCAACCGCTAAAACAAAGCTGGTGGTTACTGATGCAACTAACCGCAGCAAACTAGATGAAGTGAAAGGTTGCCCTCTTATTTTGATGGTCGGGGATGCTCGGGAAGGCGACCTGTTATTAACGGATGAAATGGCAAAGCAACCCGACGAATTTGAACCGGTGCGTATCGGTGCAAATGAGCCATTTTTACAAATGTTCACCTCTGGTACCGTGGGAAAAGCTAAAGGGGTGGCTGTGCCTGCTCGCGCTATCATGTCTTTCTATGTGTATATGCGTTATGCAATTGGACTACGTCCGGATGATGCTTATTGGAATGTTGCCGATCCGGGTTGGGCATACGGGCTTTATTATGCGGTTATCGGTCCAATGCTCATGGGTAATGGAACACATTTTAATGAGAATGGTTTTACGCCCGAAACAACTTATAAAATGATCCGCAAGTACGCTATTACCAATCTTGCCGCCGCGCCAACCGCTTATCGAATGCTGATGGCCAACGATGCGGTGCTGGCACCCGATGAATCGTTAGGGTTACGTGTGGCCAGTAGCGCTGGGGAGCCTTTAAATCCTGAAGTTATTAACTGGGTTCAGCGTCGTATGGGCTGTCCTGTTATGGATCATTACGGCCAGACTGAAACAGGCATGACATGTTGTAATCATCTTGATCTTGAACAGGCTATTGTGCGTGTGGGCTCAATGGGGTTTTCTTTGCCGGGGCACCATGTAGTGGTTTTGAGTGCTGATTTTGAGGAGTTAGGTGAAGGTGAAATTGGTCAGCTGGCGGTTGATGTAGACCAGTCACCTTTATTCTTTTTTCAGGGTTATACCTGGGGTGAAAAAGATCCGTTTAAAGGGCGTTATTACCTCACAGGCGATGTGGTTATGAGTCACGGTGATGGTAGCTATTCGTTCACTGGTCGCGATGATGACATTATTACCACGGCAGGTTATCGGGTAGGGCCTGCTGATGTAGAGAGCACTTTATTGGAACATGATGCCGTTATTGAGTCTGGTGTTATTGGTAAGCCAGACGCTTCTCGTGGTGCCATTATCAAGGCCTATGTTGTGATAAAACCACAATACGACCCTACTGTAGAATTGGCCGAAGAGCTAAAACAAAGGGTGCGTGATCGTTTGTCCACACATGCATTTCCTCGCGAAATCGAGTTCATTGACGAGTTGCCGAAAACCCCGAGTGGTAAAATTCAGCGATTCATATTACGTAACCAGGCACGCGATGAGGTTTAGCTTATCCGCAGATAAACCTTATTATTGAACCGGAGAAGGGATGAATTTACAACTTGATGAAGCCAGACGAATCTTTAGCGGCGCTCCGTTTATTACATCGCTTGGCTGCCAGTTGGATCAGTTAGACGCCGGTGTTTGCCACAGCCATATAATACTTGAGGACATGCATCAGCAGCAGGATGGATATGTGCATGCGGGCGTTCAGGCTACGTTGGCTGATCACAGCGCGGGAACAGCGGCGGTTACGCTGATCGATAAAGGTCAACGGGTGTTAACGGCTGAGTTTAAAATTAACTTACTGCGCGCAGCAAAAGGACAGCAGCTTATCTGCCGCAGTTCGGTGTTAAAGCCAGGAAGAGTGCTGATTATTGCAGAATCAGAAATTTACACCTTGCAGGCTGATAGCTCGCTTATCCTGGTGGCGAAAGCAACAGTGACATTAGCTGTCATTAATAATTAGAAAAAACAGCAGAGGGTTCTATGCCACAAGTTATGAATGTAGAAGAAATGCGCAGCTTTCTTGCAGAGCAGTTTCCGCAAGGGGATCAGTACGGTGTTCTTGAAGCGTTAGGTGATGGTTGGGCAGAAATGCATTTGCTGATTGATGATCAGCATTTACGCCCGGGTGGAACCGTATCTGGCCCTGCCATGATGGCCTTGGCTGATGTCGCTATGTATGCGGCGCTACTGAGTAAAATTGGCCCTGTTGCGCTGGCGGTGACCATTAATTTAAATATTAATTTTCTGCGTCGTCCTAAAGCGGATATGGATATTGTGGCGCGCGCAGAAACCTTAAAAGTAGGTAAGCGGCTGGGTGTGGGTGAGGTGTATATTACGTCACGCGGCGAAACTGATCCGGTAGCTCATGCCACCCTGACCTACTCAATTCCGGAGCGTTAAGCGTGGCTATTTCATGGAAAAATCAGCAGATTGATATGGGGCATGGCGTTATATTGTCGGTTCGCATAGGGCGGCATTCAGATGTTGATAGCAACCGACCGGTACTGCTTTTTTTGCACGAAGCGCTCGGTTGCATCGCTATGTGGAAAGACATTCCCGATCAGCTGGCGGCTGAAACAGGCTGTGATGTTGTTGTCTATGAGCGTCAGGGCTATGGATTATCGTCGACGATCACACTGCCTCGTGATGATGATTACCTAGTAGAAGAGGGCGAGGTGTGGTTGCCTCGATTAATCGATCGCTTAGCGCTTAAACGCGTCTTCCTTATCGGGCATAGTGATGGCGGTTCGGTGGCATTAATCGCTGCGGCGAGTATGCCTGAGCAGGTGTTAGGGGTAGTGACTGAAGCGGCGCATATCTATATTGACCATCTGACAACGGCGGGTATTGAAGAGGCTGTTGAGCGTTACCGTACAACTGACTTAAAGGATAAGCTGGCGAAATATCATGGAGAGCGAACTGATCTGCTATTTCGCGCCTGGCATGAGACCTGGTTGCGGCAACGCAAACAGCCCATGAATCTTCGTCCCTGGCTGCCGCGCATTCAGTGCCCCGCATTAATCATACAGGGAGAGGACGATAAGTATGGGGTGCCTGAGCAGGTTGCTGATATCTGTAAAGGAATTGGTGCACGTGCAGCGCCACTTTTTCTTTCAAAATGCGGACATGTTCCGCATTTTGAGGACAGAGAAAGGCTGGTCGCTGCAGTGGTCTGTTTTGTCGAAGAAAATCATTGAGGACTAAAGGCAGATTTAAAAGTCAGGTTAAATAACTAGACAGCATTAAGACGGTTAGACTGCTGTACTAAGTCAGGTAAGCTACCCGCCCGCATTTTACTCATGACACGAGCCCGATGAACCTCGACAGTTTTCGGGCTAATACCCAGATCTTCTGCTATTTCCCGATTGGATTTGCCGCTAACAACCAGCGCCATTACCTCTTTCTCGCGTTTGCTGAGCGAATCATAGCTGCTACGTGACTGATTGAACGCGACGTTGTCTTTGAACATTTCTGTGGCGCGTTGTAAACCCAGCTCAACCAGACGTAATAAAACTTCATCATCAAAGGGTTTTTCGATGAAGTCGAGTGCGCCATATTTCATGGCATTGACCGCCATAGGAATATCTCCATGACCGCTCACTACAATGATGGGTAGTTTAATGCCACGCTCAATCATGATTTGTTGTAATGCCAAACCATTGACTTCAGGCATGCGCACATCTAACAGCATGCATCCCATATCACCATTATAGCGATCGAGAAAATCATATGCAGAGGTAAATCCAATGACATGAAAATTGTCTGATTCGAGTAACCACTTCATAGAATCCCGAAAATCATCATCATCATCGACAATAAATACAGTGCCGCTTGCTCTTTGTGTCATCAACTTGTCCTTACCGGTACTTTGAATTGAAATTGCGTGCCGGTGTTACCATCGCTCTCTGCCCATAGCAGTCCGCCATGAGTTTCGATTATTGTTTGTGAAATCGCCAGGCCCATTCCCAAGCCTGTGGATTTTGAGGTAATGAAGGGTTCAAAAAGTGTCTTAAGCCCTTCAGCGGAAATCCCGTTACCGTCATCCTGAGCCGAGATGTAGATATAGCCGTTTTTAAGCTGGGTCGTAATAGTAACTGGGCGATAAGTTTGTTGGCTGTCGCTATAAGCCTCTATCGCATTGCGCAGTAGGTTCAATAATACCTGTTCAATCTGGATTTTGTCAGCTAATAGCTTGGGTTCAGCAGGGTCTAATTCAAAATTAAAGGTAATATTGTGGTCAGTTGCTTCCTGATTAAGAAATCCGACTACATCAATACAGGATTCATTGATTGAAAACTCGATACGCTGATAGTCGGTGCGTTTTACAAAACTACGCATGCGTTTAACGATATCGGCGGCACGCTTGGCCTGCTTGGTGATGAGTTGCATTGAATGCGCGATCTGCGGCAGGTTCGCTTCGTTGGAACCTTCTTCCAAACGTCTCAGACTGCCCCTGCAATAATTAAGAATGGCAGCCAGAGGTTGGTTTATTTCATGCGCAAGCCCGGTCGCCATTTCGCCAACAGACAATAAGCGGGACATATGTGCCATCTCCAGCTGTTGTCGTTTGGCTTGTTCTTCTGCTTTACGTTTCAGCGTGATATCGCGGCCGATAATAGAGTAGTACTCTACCTGCATATTTTCTGTGCGGTTACGGTGGGCAATGACTTCGCGAATTTCGGCAATTCTCTGATGATTCTCCGGCATTTTCAATGGGATGCTGCCGTACCAGGTGCCATGTTGAGCGGCATGGCTTAAGGCATCCTGAACCAATGTATTGAATATTTCATCATCAAAAATCTGATCAAGATAAAAAATCACGAGATTTTCTTTTTCGCTACCGAGTGTGCGGTAAGCTGATTCATTTAAATATGTCAGTTGCATTGATTCATGATTACAAAACATGATCAAATCACTAGATGCTTCTACAACGCGCGCGAGGCGTCGAATTGCCCTTTGTGCCATTTCACGCTCGGTAACATCACGTGAAACACAGATGATCTCTACGGGTGTTCCCTGATCATCACGGATAGTGCGGCTGGTCGTTTCAAGCCAGATATAATGGCCATCTTTATGGCGGTAGCGGTATGTGTTTGTGTACATGCCGCGTCGATAATGGACTGATTCTGTCCGTTTTATTAAATTATCGGCATCTTCCGGATGAAAAAGGTCATAACCTTTGGTGCCTATTATTTCATCTACCGTGTAACCCAGCACTCTTTCAACGGCAGGGTTTACGTCGATATACACCCATTCGGAGGTGGCTGAATGGCGTGAAATCATGTCGGTAGATTGTTCGGCCAGTAAGCGGTACCGATCTGCTTCTTCGCGGCATTTCTGAAGATCCTCAGCGGTGGTCTTCTGCATGTTCTCTCTCTTGTGCTGATCTGTTCTGTCTGCGTGACTAGACTGCGGCGCTAATAGTATGACTTTAGGCTATCTTGTGTAATAAGGGAAATTGCGTATCATAATAACTAAGTAAGGGTTTTTGCTTATTTATCGGCGTATTAGATGCTGCTACTGCACTCGCAAAGCCTTTAGGTGTTTATAACTCAACAGTGAGTGAAAAGGATAAGATGACAAATAATAACCACAATCCTTATATGATGGGTCTGGATAAGAATGCTGCTAACTATGCTGCTTTGAGTCCACTGTCATTTATTCAGCGTGCTGCCAGTGTTTATCCAAACCATGTAGCGGTAGTTCATCAGGACACGAAGCGTACGTGGGCTGAGACGTATACGCGGACGCTTAAATTAGCCAGCGCACTTGAAAAAAATGGTGTCGTCAAAGGGGATACTGTCGCGGTTATGGCGCCGAACTTACCAGAGCTATTTGAAGCACATTTTGGTGTGCCCATGGTAGGTGCTGTTTTGAATGCAATGAATACGCGCCTTGATGCGGAAGCTATTGCGTTTATCCTTCAGCACGGTGAAGCCAAAGTAATTATAGTCGACCGTGAGTTCTCTGAAGTGGTTTCCAGAGCGGTCAAAATGATTCAGCATAAGCCACTGGTTATCGATATCGATGATCCATACTACGACGGTGGTGAGCTGATTGGTGCGATGGATTACGAAGCATTTATTGCACAAGGTGAAAGTGATTACAGCTGGTCTCTCCCGGAAGATGAGTGGGATGCCATTACTCTGAACTATACGTCCGGTACTACGGGTAACCCTAAAGGTGTGGTTTATCACCACCGTGGTGCTTATCTTAATGCCGTCAGTAATTTAATTTCCTGGGATATGGGAGCGCATCCTGTTTATCTGTGGACGCTGCCGATGTTCCATTGTAATGGTTGGTGCTTTCCTTGGAGTTTGGCGGCGTGTGCGGGTGTAAGCGTATGTCTTCGCCATGTCCGTGCAGATGATATTTACAATGCGATCCGTAAGGATAAAGTAAATCATTTCTGTGGCGCGCCGATTGTGCTTAATATGCTGAATAATGCCACTGACGAAATGAAAGCAGACATCAACCATCAGGTTAAGGTAATGACCGCAGGCGCGCCACCACCTGCATCGGTTATCCAGGGGATGGAAGAGATGGGCTTTAAAGTCACGCATGTGTATGGCCTGACTGAAACGTACGGCCCTTCTGTTGTGTGTGCATGGCATGACGAGTGGAACGACAAAACTTCAGAAGAGCAGTCCCGACTCAAGTCACGTCAAGGTGTTAAGGTGCCTATGCAGGAAGGGCTGATGGTAGCTCATCCTGAAACGTTGGTGCCGGTGCCTCAGGATGGTAAAACCATCGGTGAGATTTTCATGCGTGGTAATCTCGTCATGAAAGGGTATTTGAAAAACCCAACCACCACCGATGAATCCTTTGAAGGTGGTTGGCTGCACTCGGGCGATTTAGCGGTATGGCATGCTGATGGGTATATTGATATCAAAGATCGCTCTAAAGATATCATTATCTCCGGCGGAGAGAATATCTCCAGTGTTGAAGTGGAAGATGTGCTTTATCGTCACCGCTCGATTATGGAAGCGGCCGTTGTTGCACAGCAGGACGAGAAATGGGGCGAGGTGCCTTGTGCCTTCATCAAGGTAAAAGAGGGTGAGGAGGTAACCGCCGAAGAAATTATCGCGTTCTGTCGCGATAATATGGCACGTTTCAAAGCGCCTAAAAAAGTTATTTTTGGCGATTTGCCAAAAACCTCGACCGGCAAAATACAGAAGTTCCTGTTGCGTGATCAGGCTAATGAAAAGTAAATAATAATAGCTGTTCATAAAAACGGCCAAAAGGCCGTTTTTTTATGAGCTTAGGGAAATGGGATGGGATCTCCCTTCCCTGGATGTTTTGCTGTTGAATGAGATTAAGCATATATCTTTCGTAAAAAACTGAGAGTAAACAATCTCAGGTAGTGCTTATTTTGCACGAATACTCTCTCCGGTAATCGAAAAACACTACCTAATCTATTTGCAATGGATTATTTTTCTGTACATTCATCATGATTAAAGTCCATGACAATCGTTGTTTCCCCCTTCAGTGCTGATAATTGTATTTCTTTGTATAAAGGCTATCCCAGGCTTTTAGTTTTCCTGCTCCAGAACGCTTAGGCTTACTTAAGACTTAGTTAGCATTGTCTGTTCCAGATACGAAGATATCAACATCATTTTTGTGCGCTCGAGGTTAATGTCAGCAAAACTCTTTATAATGCTTCCTGATGCGGTACCTGGAATCGTAAGTACTCCGGTTACTATGGCAATGGTTAAAGCTGATGGCTTATTAGTCGACATATATTATTTCCTATGTTGAGTGCTAATAATTTATTGTGAGCCCTTGCAAGCTTTCTCAATGGCCAGAGTATGGAATTACATACGATAGCGGAAGGGGTGCCGCGGTGTATGCAAGTTGAGGTGTTGAAAGATATCGGTTGTTTTCTTTGACAGGGTCTTTTGTTTAAAAATTTGTTTGAAAATCTGCTTGAAAAAACAGGTATCCGAAAATAGTGATATTTCCGGTCCTGTTATCATCTGAACTCGATTATTCTGCAGCCTCGCGGCGATCAACCATAAAGATTCCTGTACCGGTTGCTACCAGCGTCTCACCGACATGGACTTCTGTTTTAGCAGTGACGCGGCGGCGTTTCTGATCAATTTCGGTCACGGTTAACGTGGCTTTGGCCGTGTCGCCAATAAACACCGGCGCACGAAATTTAATCTGTTGGTCAATATAAATGGCGCCAGGCCCGGGTAAGCGCGTACCAGCAACGGTAGAAATCAGTGCGGCGCTGAACATTCCATGCACGATGCGTTTCTTGAAAGGCGTCGTTTTGGCGTAGTCATCATTGATATGAATGGGGTTGTTATCGCCTGAAATGCCGGCAAACATATAAACATCTGACTCAGAAATTGTTTTTGCATAAGAAGCGCTCATGCCCACTTCCAGATCTTCTAAATAGTAACCGTGTAGTTCCTGCATGCTGTAATTCCTATAATAATTGAACGAATCTTTTTAAAATTGAACGAATCTTTGAAATTAATGAAACAAACTTTAGATGATTAATTCAACCCAAAGTATTAGGGTAAATCCTTAGTGAATAATATTTTTATGTTAGAATAAGTGAATTCCCTGATTGATGCGAGTATGAAGCGTCAATCTTTTGGTCTCCCGCTAGGATATAGAGAGAAGATTACATATGGCTGACTATAAAGCGCCTGTTAAAGATATGCAGTTTATTCTGGAAAACATATCACGCATGCCACAACTGGCTGCATTGACAACTTTTGAAGACGCAACGCCGGATATGGTAAGCGCGATTCTTGAAGAGGCAGGCCGGGTGTCTGCAGAGGTTATCGCTCCTACCAATAGTGTTGGCGACCAGCAAGGTGTTCGCCTGGAAAATGGTAAAGTGATGATACCAGACGGATTCGCTGAGGCTTACCAGCAATATGCGGAAGGTGGTTGGGGGTCATTACAATTTGATCCTGAATTTGGCGGCCAAGGGCTTCCTTATTCGTTATCTACACCCGTTATGGAAATGTGGCAGTCAGCTAATATGGCATGGGGACTATGCCCGTTGCTGAGTCAGGGCGCTGTTGAAGCACTGTATTTAAACGGTAGCGATGCACTGAAAAATACCTATCTGGCAAAAATGATCAGTGGTGAGTGGACCGGTACCATGAACCTGACCGAGCCCGGTGCAGGCTCTGATTTATCCGCTATTCGCTCTAAAGCGGAGCCGCAAGGCGATCATTATCTGATTCGCGGTACAAAGATATTTATTACCTGGGGTGATCATGAGATGGCCGGGAATATCGTTCATCTTGTATTAGCTCGCTTGCCTGATGCTCCTGCTGGTGTGCGTGGAATCTCTTTGTTTCTGGTTCCCAAGTATAGGGTTGACGAAAATGGCGAGCTGGGCGAACTCAATGATGTTGCTGTCGCTTCGCTGGAGCATAAATTAGGCATTCATGCCAGTGCTACCTGTGTGATGGCCTTTGGTGAAAATGCAGGAGCTGTCGGTTATCTGGTGGGTGAGGCGGGTAAAGGTCTTGCGTGCATGTTTACCATGATGAATAACGCCCGTCTGGCTGTTGGCTTGCAGGGCGTCGCTATTTCTGAGCGTTCTTACCAGCAGGCACTATGGTTTGCCGGTGATCGTATCCAGAGTAAAGCGGTTGGTTATGAAGCAGAGGGCCCGATTCTGCGCCATGCTGATGTGCGTCGTATGTTAATGACTATGAAGGCCCTGACTGAAGCAGGGCGTGCGCTGGTTTATGATGCATGCGCCAGCTTAGATTTTTCACATGCTTACGAAGATAAAGCGCTGGCCGCAAAAGAGAAAGCACGTGCAGCGTACTTAACCCCTATTGTTAAAGGCTGGTGTACTGAAGTTGCACAGGAAGTCACGTCGTTGGGTGTGCAGGTACATGGTGGTATGGGCTATATCGAAGAAACAGGCGCCGCTCAGCACTTCAGGGATGCGCGTATTTTACCGATTTATGAGGGAACAAACGGCATTCAGGCATTGGATCTGATCGGTCGTAAAACCTTAAGTGATAAAGGTGTTGTTGCGCATATTCTGATAGAAGAAATGAATATCACGCTTGCAGAAGCGAGTTCGGTTAGTCGCTTTGCTGCAGCCGCCGCCGCATTGCAAGCGGCAGTCGACGTAGCACAAAAAGCGACGACTCAGATACTGTCAGAATCAGCTGATAAGCCTTATTTGCCGGGCGCTGTTGCCTATAATTATATGATGATGATGGGCACGCTTTGTGGAGGTTGGGAGCTATTGCGTGCAGCATTAGCCGCTGCTAAAAAGCAGGAGCAAGGGGAGAACGATCCGTACCTTGAAACCAAGCAATTAACCGCGCTGTTTTATGTTGATCAAATTTTGCCTCGCCATTTAAGCTATGCCCAGATGGTTTCTGCTGGAAGTGATTCTATTATGGCTTTCACTGATGAGCACTTGGCTAGTTCGTTTAATTAAGTTCTTTTAATTAAACGCTAAGCACCTACAGTGATGTGTAAACACCCGCCTATGCGGGTGTTTTGCTATTAAATGAGGCGATAAACGGGTAAGGTACGGCGCAGATATTTCCGATTAATTGATAGAGATTATAGCCAGCCATGATCATTACTCCGAAAATTCGTGGTTTTATTTGTACCACAGCGCACCCTGCTGGTTGCGCGCAGAATGTCCGTAACCAAATTGAAACTATTAAACAGAAAGGCGCCATTGAAAACGGGCCAAAACGTGTTTTGATCGTAGGCTCGTCCAGCGGTTATGGATTGTCTTCTCGTGTTGAGACCGCCTTTGGTTCGGGTGCGGCTACGATTGGTGTGTTTTTCGAAAAGCCGGCATCAGAGAAAAAAACAGGTACCGCTGGCTGGTATAATTCAGCTGCGTTTGAACAAATGGCGCATGAGGCCGGATTGTATGCGAAAAGCATCAATGGAGATGCGTTCTCGCATGAGGCTAAACAGAAAGCTATTGAGTTGATTAAAGCCGATCTTGGTCAGATTGATCTGGTGGTTTACTCATTAGCGTCTCCGGTACGTAAAATGCCAGAGACAGGTGAAGTGGTGCGCTCGGTGCTTAAGCCGATAGGCCAGCCATACCGTTCTACTGCTATTGATACCAATAAAGATGTCATCATCAATGCCGAAATTGAGCCCGCAACAGAAGAAGAAGTTGCTAACACCGTCACGGTCATGGGCGGCGAAGATTGGGAGCTTTGGATTCATGCGTTGAAGGATGCGGGTGTCCTGGCTGACGAATGTAAGACTGTTGCTTACAGTTACATCGGTACTGAAATTACCTGGCCCATCTATTGGGATGGTGCATTAGGTAAAGCGAAACAAGACCTTGATCGTGCAGCGGGTGAGTTAAATACACTGTTAAGCGCTACGGGTGGACAGGCGAACGTAGGCGTACTTAAGTCAGTTGTTACACAAGCCAGTTCTGCTATCCCTGTGATGCCTTTGTACTTGTCTATGGTTTTCAAAATCATGAAAGAGAAGGGTATTCATGAAGGGTGTCTGGATCAGGTGGATCGTTTGTTCCGTACGGGTTTGTATGGCGATAGTGGAATAATCGATGAAGCCAATCGTTTTCGCATGGATGATTGGGAACTGCGTGATGATGTTCAGGATCACTGTAAAGATCTCTGGAAAACCATCACAACAGAAAACCTGTTTGAGTTGACCGATTACGCGGCATATAAAATCGAGTTTCTGAAACTCTTCGGCTTTACTGTCGATGGTGTGGATTATGCGGCTGATGTTGATCCGGTTGTTGCTTTTGATGTGATTGATCTTTAATT
The DNA here is from genome assembly GCF_001305295.1 of Neptunomonas antarctica. GTDB lineage: Bacteria > Pseudomonadota > Gammaproteobacteria > Pseudomonadales > Balneatricaceae > Neptunomonas > Neptunomonas antarctica. The sequence continues at coordinate 56,955 of NZ_LJSI01000028.1, read as the reverse complement.
ACTGAACTATTAATATAAAATGGTTTATTGGTCTTGTTTATAAATCTAAGATATAAGTGTTTGATTATCAGAGGCTAATAATTAAATACTTATTATTCATTGCGATGAAACATAACCCTGAGAAATACAGGGTTATTGTTGCGGTTCTGGATGATGTTTTATATTAAGCATCGCCGCTTAAAAGTAGTCTTTTAATGGAGTATGTTAAATGCTAAGGAAAGCAACAGTATTGTTGGGGGTGTTATCAATCTCCTTGATTGTAGTGGGTTGTCAAACGATATCATCAGCTCCCGCTCCCCGGTTAGCGTTACCTGTTAATCCAGTTAGCTCTTTGGATGCTACCTCTTGGCGCGTTAAATTAGTTGCTGGGAGAGGGTTGATGGATCACTTGTCATTAAACATTGATTTTAAAATAAACGGCGAAGTAGTCGGGTTTTCTGGCTGTAATCGATTTATGGGGCGTTATGAAATTGTAGATTCTTATCTTCATATTGAATCGCTCGCATCCAGCCGTAAACTTTGTTCAAAAGTTATTATGAATCAGGAGTTTTTATTGTTAAATGAACTGCGTAAGCCACTATTATTATCACAGACGGATAATAGGGTTATTAAGTTGATTAATAATGAAAGTGAAGTAACAATATTGATGATGCAATAATTTCATACTGTATTCCTTTTTATTACTAGGATGCTAAGGTTGTTTCTGGGAGAATAGCGGGTTTACCCAACAAGATTGCTATTATTCCATGATAAGAACAGCGCCAGACCTTTTCTCATATACTCCTTATTGGGCCGAATGCTTCGGATCCGTCACCTTTTTTCCTACAACCCGTAAAGAGATGGAACATCTCGGGTGGGATAGTTGTGATGTCATTCTGGTAACGGGGGACGCTTATGTCGACCATCCTAGTTTTGGCATGGCCGTTATGGGACGTGTACTTGAAGCGCAAGGCTTCCGCGTGGGGATTATTGCCCAACCGGATTGGCGCTCAACCGAAGCGTTTGCAGAATTAGGCAAGCCGAATCTCTATTTTGGTATTACTGCCGGTAACATGGACTCGATGATCAATCGTTACACGGCTGATCTGCGGGTACGCCATGATGATGCCTATACGCCTGATGGTGCTGAAGGCAAGCGTCCGGACCGTGCGGTCATTGTCTACGCTCAAAGATGCCGTGAGCTGTATAAAGATGTGCCGGTGGTTATTGGTGGTATTGAAGCGAGTTTACGCCGCATAGCTCAGTATGATTACTGGAGTAATAAAGTACGCCGTTCTGTATTGATTGATTCAGGCGCTGATATTTTGCTCTATGGTAATGCAGAGCGTGCGATTGTTGATCTGACTCATCGCTTGGCTAATGGCGAAGCTATTCATGATATTAATGACCTGCGTGGCACGGTGGTGGTACGTGAATTTATCCCGGCAGGTTATACCGAGATTGATTCAACCCGTGTTGATTGGCCGGGGCATATTGAAAAAGTCATTAACCCTTATGAATATATTCCAGAACCGTCCAAGTGTGCATCCGATAAGGAAAAAAGTGACCCGCAAGAGGTTATGCCGCTGCGGATTATTCCTGAGCCATTAAAAGGGAAGCAGAAGCTGGATGGCAACAAGACGTATATTCGTTTGCCGTCATTAGATAAAGTCAGCAAAGATCCGGTGCTGTACGCGCATGCCTCAAGGATCGTTCATCTTGAATCCAACCCGCATAATGCTAAAACATTAGTGCAGCGAGATGGCAATCGGGAAATCTGGGCAAATCCGCCACCTATCCCGCTGGAAACATCCGAAATGGATGCGGTATTTGGCTTGCCATATCAGCGTATTCCACATCCTAAATACGGTGATCATAAAATTCCTGCTTATGACATGATTCGTTTTTCGGTCAATATCATGCGTGGTTGTTTTGGTGGTTGTACTTTTTGTTCGATTACCGAACATGAAGGACGAGTAATACAGAGCCGTTCTCAGGAATCGGTAATTAAAGAGATTGAAGATATCCGCGATAAAGTTCCTGGGTTTACCGGTATGATCTCAGACTTAGGCGGCCCTACGTCAAATATGTACCATCTGAACTGTATTGATCCAGAGATACAGTCTTCTTGCCGTAAGCTCTCTTGCGTGTATCCGGTTATCTGTAAAAACCTGAAAACCGACCACAGTGAAACAACTCAGCTCTATCGTAAGGCCCGCAATATTAAAGGTGTGCATACTGTCGCGATCGCATCGGGTTTACGCTACGACATTGCGGTTGAAGATCCTGAATATGTAAAAGAACTGGTAACGCACCATGTTGGCGGGTATTTGAAAATAGCCCCGGAGCATAGTGAAGAAGGCACGTTATCTAAAATGATGAAGCCGGGTATGGGTACCTATGACCGGTTTAAACAGATGTTTGAGAAGTACTCAAAAGAAGCCGGTAAAAAACAATACCTGATTCCCTATTTCATCGCGGCCCATCCAGGCAGTGAAGATAAAGATATGTTAAACCTGGCTTTATGGCTGAAAGAGCATAAGTTTCGTGTGGATCAGGTGCAAACCTTTTACCCATCACCCATGTCGCTTGCCACGGCGATGTACCATTCGGGTAAAAATCCACTGAAAAAAGTAAGTTACAAAAGCGAAAAGCTTTTTGTTCCCCGTGAGCTGGAAGAGCGTCGTGCGCAAAAGTCTTTACTGCGTTTTCACGATACCGAAAATTGGCCACGCCTGCGTGATGTTCTGGAAAAAATGGGGCGCGGTGATTTGATCGGAAGCGCTGACTGGCAGTTGGTACCGGCGGAAGAGAAGGTGCGAAACCTGCGTCAGGCCGCCGCTATCAAAAATAGTCCCCAGGCTAAGAAAAGTGCAGCGCAGACTAAGCTGGCACTGGCTAACCGTCCGACTGCTGCTGCACGTAAAAAAGCGGCAGGAAAAGCGGCAGGAAAACCGGCGAAAAAATCGCAACAGAAGAGTGTTAAGAAAGGCCAGATGTAACGTTGTAAACGCAGTAAGCAGTGTGTCGATAAATAATAACCTCACCTTCGCAGGGAAAAATCTGCGGCGTGGGTGAAAAGCGCAAACACCGGTTGATTCAGGCTCATATTTCCCCAGGAGCCTGAACCAACCGGCCCTCCTTAAGCAGTAAATCATGCACATCGATATCATCAGGTAAATTGTGTGATGATGAGTAGTGGTCAGAATTATTTCAAACTGACAGAAAAAATATACAGTCAAGCTGGCTTGGTGCTAAGCCTGTGAAGTGCTTTCAATCCCGCCTATCCGAGAGTCATTAGTTTTTCGACATCAGAGAAATTTCACCTACATCTTTAATGTGGATGTTGGGCGCGAGTCCGCTAAGGTCGAGTTTGGCATCCATCTGATACGCAACAGTATTTCTATTTTGTTGCATCACCGAGGTAAGAAGGCGAACACTATTAAGTATGTTTGCCGTTGCGCTCAGCGTAATATCTCCGTCACCGTAGGCCGCAATTGTCGGCATCTTGTTGGAAACCCCCGCCAGAATTTTATGCCCTTCAATAGTGACCGTATAGGAAACACCCCGCAGTGGAAGGGGGATGCTGTTGGGGTTAATAATATGAAGACTGATTTCAAAAGCAGGGGCTATGCCATCGCTCGGTACAATTTTTACTGAATTCACTGTGACCGTAGGGTCTTCAAAATCTGATGGTTTAAGTGATGCGCATCCCTGAAGCAGTAGCATTAATAGCGTTATAAAAAAGGCAGAATTAAGGGGTCGCATAGGTACTCTCCAGTAAAGGGAATAGGGTTTGGCTTTTTAGATATAAGCATTGAGATAGAAGCAGCTATATAAAAACGACTACATAAAGCGCTCAAGAAAAATATGCTATAAGCAAAATAGCAGAGTTATTATATCGCTAGTTTTGGGATATTCACTTAACAAAATAATTTTATATTTTCGATAGATTTAGCCAGAAAAACATCCGAAGCGAGCAGGGCGAGCTGCTTTGCTGTCACTAATATATTACGGGCCATTATCAGTTACAATGACACAAAATTCTGAGATGAGAGTCAAGATGCAAACTTGTTACGATGTTGTCATTGTTGGCGGTGGTATGGTGGGGAGCGCGTTAGCCTGTGCTTTAGGGAACACACCATTAAAAGTCGCCGTTATTGAAACACAGCTTCCCGTCGAGTTCGAATCTGGGCAACCGCACGACCTGCGCGTATCTGCATTGAGCATCGCCTCTGAAAACATCTTAAAATCGATTGGTGGCTGGCAAGGTATTATGCAAAGACGCGCTTGTCCGTATCAGCGCATGAAAGTCTGGGAGGTAAGTCAAGAGCAAGCAGCGACATTGTTTGATTCAGTTGACCTGCAATATGACCACCTGGGTTATATCGTTGAAAACCGCATCATTCAGTTGGCGCTTATTGAACAGATGAAAACGCTGGATAATATCGAGCTTATTACACCCGCCCAAACACATAAAATTGATTACTCCCCAGGCTCAAGTATCGTTGAATTAGAAGATGGACGCCAATTAGTCGCCAAGCTTCTGGTAGCCGCAGATGGGGGGGGCTCACGTGTTCGTCAGGCCGCAGGTATCGGTGTTCAAAAGTGGGATTATGAGCAGCAGGCGTTAGTAGTTTCTGTTGAAACAAACTTCCCGCAACAAGATATCACCTGGCAGCAATTTACGCCTACCGGCCCTCTGGCATTTTTGCCACTGAGTGGTCAGCATGCCTCGTTAGTCTGGTACAACACGCCGCATGAAGTAAAACGTTTAATGGCCTGCACTGATGAGCAGTTCTTGTCAGAATTAACGGCTCGGTTTCCAGATGCGTTGGGCTCGATAAAAACCCTGTTAGGGCGAGGTAGTTTTCCTTTATGCCGTCAACATGCGCAACAGTACATTAAAGAAGGCGTGGTATTAGTGGGCGATGCAGCACATATGATTCACCCATTAGCGGGACAGGGTGTAAATATTGGGTTGCTGGATGCCGCCGCATTAGCACAAGAGTTACTTGAAGCGCTGGTAGAAGGTGCCGATATATCATCGCTTGCTGTATTAAGCGGATATGAAAAACACAGGCGCCGCCACAACTTGGTTATGATGCAGGCAATGGATCTGTTTTATCGGGTATTCAGCAACGATATATTGCCGTTAAAAATATTGAGAAATGTCGGTTTAGGCGTGGCGGGTAAAGCGTTTCCGTTGAAACGTAAGGTGATGGCATTTGCTATGGGGTTGGAAGGTGATCTGCCTACCATCGCTAAGTAAAATATTGCCGGGTAGATGTCTTGCCAAGTAGAAGCGGGTCTATATAGTCAGTTGTCAGTAAGTCAGACACAAAAAAGCCGCTCAATGGCGGCTTTTGAAACACGATTTTCAGTATTAAGGAGGTTATGCGCCCCCTTAATCAAAGCGTCAATTAAGAAACTTTACGTGCTGGAGTAGTTTTTGCAGCTGCAGCAGCTGGCTTAGCAGCAACTTCTGCTTTAACAGCAACTTCAGGCTTAGCAGCAGCTGGTTTAGCAGCAACTTCAGTTTTAACAGCAGCTTCAGGCTTAGCGGCAGCTTCAGTTTTAGCAGCAACAGGCTTAACAGCTTCTGGAGTGAAAGCTTTAGTCGCTTCTGTCATTTTTTCCTGAGCGGTCTGCATGAATTTAGTGATTTCTGCCATGGCAGGAACTTCAGTCATTTTTTCCTGAGCAGACTGCATGAATTTAGTCATTTCAGCTAAGGCAGGAACTTCAGACATTTTTTCCTGAGCTGTTTGCATGAATTTAGTCATGTCAGCCATGGCAGGAACTTCAGTCATTTTTTCCTGAGCTTCTTTCATGAATTTAGTGATTTCAGCCATTGCAGGGGCGTCAGACATTTCAGAAACGCCTTGTTCTACAAGATCTGTCAACTGTTCTTTAGCTGATGTCAGTGTAGAAATTTCTTGTTCAGCAACGTTGGTCAGCTTAGCTTCAAGATCTTTAAAGTATTTAATCTGAAGTTCCATAGCCAGTTTAGGCTCTTTAACTGCGCTTAATGCTTTCATCTGAGCCAGACCAGAGTTGAACAGGTCAGTCATATATTCAGTGTGCAGAGAAATCAATTTTTCAGCAGTTGATTTGTTGATCTCAGCCATGTCAGTAACAGGCTTCATTTTGTTCTGCATATCTTTCATCATATCTTCGTACATTTTTAAATCCTCGGTAAGCAGCATTGAGTCTTTTTGTTGCGATGCAACATATGGGTTTAATATAGTGGTTAAGTTTTGATCTGTCAATCATTATTGTGCAGTGCGGTATAAAGTTATTATGCCTTGTTGAATGCCGTCAATTATTTGTATTTACACAGGTTAATCAATTAGATTGAGTAACCATTAATTAAAAATGAGTCTAAATTGAGCGCCTGAAATTTTCGTGATTAGTTAAAAAATGAACGTATCGCAACTGCGTTGTAATTAAATCTGATACGCAAAACACATTTTTGCCGTTACAATTCATTTATGCATGGCACAATAGTGTGTCGAGTGACTGTGACAGATAGATTAAATAAGGAAAATGAACTTTTATGCCTGTAGAAAATAGCCATCCCAGCTTTGAATTTATACGTTCGGAAAATATCGAATCACTGAATGTGAATGTAGAAGAATATAAACACAAAGTGACGGGCGCGATGCACTACCACATCGCTGCAGATCAAGATGAGAACGTATTTCTGGTCGCTTTTCGAACAGTGCCGATGGATTCTAAAGGGGTCGCACACATACTAGAGCATACAGCGCTATGTGGCAGCGAACATTACCCTGTCCGTGATCCCTTTTTCATGATGACGCGGCGCTCTCTGAACACTTTTATGAATGCCCTCACCAGCTCCGACTGGACGGCGTATCCGTTTGCCAGCCAGAACAGAAAGGATTATTTCAACCTGCTGGATATCTATCTGGATGCGACTTTCTTCTCACGTCTTGATCCTCTCGACTTCGCTCAGGAAGGGCATCGTGTCGAGTTTGAAGAAGCCGACAATGCGCAGTCTGACTTAGTTTATAAAGGTGTGGTGTTAAACGAGATGAAAGGGGCGATGAGTTCGCCGATCTCAACGCTGTGGCAAACAACGACTAAGTATCTGTTTCCGTCAGTAACTTACCATTACAACAGTGGTGGTGATCCTGAGAGCATTACCGATTTAACCTATGATGAGTTGTTAGCGTTTTACCGCTCGCACTATCACCCGAGTAATGCCGTTTTCATGACGTTCGGTAATATTCCGGCAGCAGAATTACAAAGCCGTATTGAAGAGCAAGCGCTCAGCAGCTTCGAGCATCTGGATATCAATATTACGGTAACCGATGAAAAACGTATCTTCGCTCCTGTAAGAGTAGAAGAAGCCTATGCCCTGGATGAAGAAGATGTCTCAGGTAAAACTCACCATGTGATGGCGTGGCTGCTAGGGCACTCAATTGACTTAATGGCGCAGTTAAAGGCACATCTGTTGTCACTTGTCTTATTAGATAACAGTGCTTCACCGCTGCGTTATGCCCTTGAATCTTGCGATTTGGGGAGTGCCCCTTCTCCTTTATGTGGTCTGGAAGACTCTAATCGTCAGATGTCATTTATGTGTGGTCTGGAAGGCAGCGAGCCTGACAAAGCAGCTGCTTTTGAAAAACTGGTGATGGAAACCCTGCAGCGTGTTGCAGAAGAGGGTGTCCCACAATCCATGATCGAAGCACAACTGCATCAGTTAGAGCTGGGCCAGCGCGAGATCAGTGGTGGTAGCTATCCGTATGGGCTGAGCTTGATTATGTCATCCATATCAAGCGCCATTCATCGTGGCGATCCCATTGCGCTTCTGAATCTTGATCCGGTTTTAGATGAGCTGCGTGAATTGATTAAAGATCCGGATTTTATTCCGTCGATGGTACGTGAGTTGTTGATCAACAATGATCACTTGGTACGCTTGTCATTGCGCCCTGATAACAAAATGACAGAACGCAAAGAGCAGGACGAAAAAGACAAGCTGGCCGCACGTAAAGCAGGTTTGTCTGAAGAACAAACGCAATTTATTATCGATCAGGCAGCAGCGTTAGAAGCACGTCAAATGCAGGAAGATGATGAATCCATTCTGCCGAAAGTCACATTGGATGATGTGCCTGTCGACATGCACGTGCCGAGCAGCGAAAAGCAAATGCTGGACGGGCAACCTCTTGACTGGTATGGCCAGGGAACGAATGGGCTGGTGTATCAGGAAGTTGTGATTGATATGCCTGAGCTGACCGAGGAAGAGCTGCAGATAATGCCGTTATTCAGTTACTGTATGACAGAACTTGGCTGTGGCGAACGTTCTTATCAGGAAAACCAGCAGTATCATGTTCAGGTATCTGGTGGTGTTAACGCATTTACCACCATGCGTGGTGCGATAGATGATGAGCAGAACGTCAGCGGTTATTTTGTTATTTCGGGTAAAGCATTACTGCGTAATCAGGATGTACTCAGCGAACTGTTGAATGAAACCCTGCATGAAGCGCGCTTTGATGAAACCAAGCGCCTGCGTGAGATCGTTTCGCAGCAGCGTAGCCGCAAAGAACAAAGCATTACAGGGCAAGGTCACAGCCTGGCGATTATGGCTGCTGCAGCGCGTTTAAGCCCTTCAGCCAGGGTTGACCAGCAGTCGCGTGGATTAGAAAGCATCCGCTTTGTGAAGCAGCTGGACAAGCAGTTGGATGATCCAGCTGCATTACAAGCGCTTTCAGATAAGCTTTCGGCGATTCATCAGAAGCTTAAAAATGCACCACGAAAATTCCTGCTAGTCGCAGAGCCTGAGCAGCGAGACGCGTTGGTGGCTTCTATGGCTGCTCATTGGCATGCGCCCTCACAGCAGGCAGCGGTTTCTTCCCTGAAACTTCTACCGACCCGCGAGACCGTTAAACAGCTTTGGACAACGAGTACACAGGTTAGCTTCTGCGCTAAAGCTTACCCTACCGTACCGGTTGATCATGCAGATGCGGCACCACTGACTATTCTGGGTGACTTCCTGCGTAATGGTTACTTACATCGCGCCATCCGTGAAAAAGGCGGTGCTTATGGTTCAGGTGCAGGACAAGACAGTGGCGACGCAGTATTCCGCTTCTTCTCGTACCGTGACCCACGCCTCACAGAAACGCTGGACGATTTTGATAAATCGATTGCATGGCTGCTTGAAAATGAACACGAAGCCAGCAAGCTGGAAGAAGCCATTTTAGGGGTAGTCAGCTCAATCGATAAACCTAGTTCGCCGGCAGGTGAAGCCAAAGGCGCTTACCACAGTGCACTGTTTGGCCGTACGGCAGAACAGCGTCGTGCCTTTCGTCAGCGGATTCTGAGCGTCAGCATTGATGATCTGAAACGCGTAGCCAGCTGTTATCTCAAACCGGAAATGGCGAGTATTGCTGCCGTGACCAGCGTTGAAAAAGCAAAAGCACTGGCTGATCAGTTTGAAGTGATTGCCCTATAACTAGCACCTATTAAATAAGGCTATACAGAGCACCCTCAGGGGTGCTCTTCTCGTTATGACTGAAGCTCCTTATGATTGACAATTCCCTCTACAAAGGCGCGTTACTGATCCTGCTGGCTGAACTGTTTCTGGTTTTCTCCGGTATGGTTATCAAACAAATAACCGGCGAGCTGCCAACAGAGCTCATCGTATTTATGCGCAACCTGTTTGGCTTAATGCTGCTCATGCCCTGGCTGCTTAGAAATGGCCGAAAAGCCATCCGCACCAGCCTGTTACGCTTTCACTTTATGCGGGCCGCCGTCGGTGTAACCGCCATGGGTTGCCTGTATTACTCGTGGGGGCATCTGCCCTTAGCGCAAGCCGCACTCTTGAAACAAACAGCACCGTTTTTCATGCCGTTAATAGCCTTATATTGGCTGGGTGAAAGGATTAGTTGGCTGTCCAAATTATCCATCATTGTGGGCTTTGTTGGCGTTTATGTCGTCCTTAATCCCCATCAGGGCAGTTTGAATTTAGCCGTCATCATCGCGGTAGCAGGTGCCATGCTAGGCGCATTAGCCAAAGTAACTATCCGCCGCATGGTCGGTACAGAAAGCCCGCAACGCATCGTATTTTACTTCGCCTTTTTCAGCGCGTTGCTATCCGCCATACCCGCATTACTGGTATGGCAAACCCCGACAACACCACAGTTTGGCTGGCTACTCTTATTAGCAGTCACCTCTACCATAGCCCAACTACTGCTTAGTAAAGGCTACAGCTACGCTCCCGCAGGGCAGTTAGGGCCATTTACCTACGGCTCCGTCGTGTTTGCCGCGCTCTTTGGTTGGTGGATCTGGGCAGAAAGCCTCGGCTGGAATACCTGGATTGGCATGGTGCTTATTACGCTGGCAGGACTCATGGCCATGTGGAAGACGAGGGAGGGCAAGCGAGGGTAGGTGTATATTCGCTATCTTTATCAACGGGTCCATATATTACAGCGCCAACCTACGCTTCAGTCTTTGCAGCGTTAGTTTCTAAATGGAGTATCTATGTCAATTGTAGTACGAGAAGCAAATAGAAGAGACTCAGGTCTGATTCTTAAATTCGTTAAAGAATTAGCAATATATGAGAGAGCTGAGCATGAAGTCTTTGCTACTGAATCCTCAATTGAAAATTCGATCTTCGGCAATGGTTCGTCTACTAAAGCTGTTATTTGCGAAAAAGAAGGTGAACCTATTGGTTTTGCTGTTTACTTTTTCAATTATTCAACTTGGTTAGGAAAACATGGCCTTTATCTTGAAGATTTGTATGTAAGCCATACGGAACGAGGCAGTGGTGCAGGAAAGGCTCTGCTGAAGTATTTGGCTAAGGTTGCAGTGGATAAAGGGTGCGGCAGGTTTGAATGGAGTGTACTTGATTGGAACGAACCAGCTATTGAATTTTATAAATCCCTTGGTGCTAAACCAAAAGATGAATGGATTGGCTACCAGTTAACTGGCACTGAGTTACTTGCTTTGGCTGAGTCTTAAGACGAACATAAATCAGCAATCAGGCGGCGCAGCGGTAATCGTCACCTTTGTGCAGGCTATTTTGGGTCAGTGCAAAAACTATCGTTGCTTCATTTGGTAATGAATGTTCTAGGGTAGCCGAAGTGTTGTAAGGCCCCAGGCTTTATAATTAGCTGTTAAATTACCAGGAGCAAAACAACAACCCTGGTTTCTGAGTGTGGATTAATACAGAGAATGCGTAGGCATTACAGTTTTCTATTGGTCAGATGTCGAATCAATAATAAACTGGAAAGCAAACGCAGAGCATAAAGAAGCACAGCGAACAGGTCATAACACATGGTATTCCGCGAATCCAACATTCAAAGGGTGAACGTGATTACGCATTTAACAGGCTGCTGCCCTCGCTTATATATTAATAATCTACTTAAGTGTCAAAAGTATATAGGGCTGAATCCAGTCTGGGCTGGTATGGTTTTATATCAGGCAGGGCGCATAGGCAATGTTTAATGCACAAGTGGATGAAAAGCTAATCAAGAATATCCGATTGGCGGTAAACAAAGGCATGGCGCTCGGAAGTGGACGAATTAAGGATGAGATTGAACAGATGTGTAGCTGCTGGATTAAACCTGAGAAGATGGATAGATTCAGGTTTAATTTAGAAGATAAGTAAGTTACATCTGCTCCCGCTTTCTCTGATTAAGTAGACGTTAGCAGTATCAAATATCTAATCAAGGAGTATTCCATGAAAAGAGTAGAGCATAAAGTAGCTGTCGTAACAGGCGGCGTACTGGGAATAGGCCGGGCAACTGCTCTGTTATTAGCAAAAGAAGGAGCAGCGGTTGCTGTAGTCGACATTAAGGGTGAAGAAGCTCAAAGCCTCATAAACGAGATTGAAGATTTCGGTGGAACCGCAAAATTCTGGCAACTTGATACCACAAAGGAAAGCCAGGTTATAAGCGTGTTTGCTGATATTATTCGTGAATTTGGTAAGGTTGATATACTGGTTAACAATGCAGGTATCGCTGGGGTGAATAAGCCTACACATGAGATAACCGAAGAGGAATGGGACAACGTTATCAATGTTAACGTTAAAGGTGTTTTCTTATGCGCTAAACATTTGATTCCTCATATGCAGAAGGCTGGTGGTGGAAGCATTATTAACATGTCTTCTATTTATGGCATCATTGGTGCTGGAGATCTTCCACCGTATCATGCGTCTAAAGGTGCTGTTCGGCTGATGACTAAAAATGATGCACTGTTTTATGCAAAAGACAAAATCAGAATCAATTCAATACATCCCGGCTTTATCTGGACGCCTCTCGTAGAAGAGTTAGCAAAAGGATCACCTGAGGGCGTTAAAGCATTTAGGAAGCAACTTGATAGTCGCCATCCTATTGGCCATGTCGGAGCACCAGATGACATTGCCTATGGTGTTTTATATCTTGCATCTGACGAATCTAAATTTGTTACTGGCAGTGAGCTGGTTATAGATGGAGGTTATACCGCTCAATAAAATTATGTTTGTACATTATGCTTAACAATATAAATCACCTGCGCTTGCAGAGCAGGTGATTTATGGCATTCGTAGAATAATTCAGAACCAGACTTTTGTGCAAATTTTTGCTCTATCAATATCATTTTCTGATAATAAATATACACGTGTTTGAATCGATAAAATCTGAGTAATAGTAAATCGAACAGACATTAATAATAAACAAGGAAGGACTGTGAGGATGGGTGTTTTTATGCAGAATGGCCTAATCTGACAGCTTCGTTAGCAATAGGTTTAACGATGGCTTTAATTCATACACAAGTACCACTGTTCGGCCTGCGTTTTGGTACGCCTTCGGATGCAGCGTTGGTAGTCCAATTTATGCAGAAACTCGGTGCTTTTCAAAAAATGGAAGATAAAATTACAGCCACTCCGGAGCGGATAGAGCGTTTGCTCACATCGAAGCAGGGTGAAGTCGTATTCGGGCTTTATGATGGAGAGGTCGTAGGTTTCGCGTATTTTCATGAAAAAAGTTCCGCTTTTACGGGACGATCAGGACTGTTTATCGATGGTTTTCTTATTGATGATTCTATGCGTGGTAAAGGCTTGGGTAATATCATGATGCAGTTCTTGTCAAAAACCGCGCTCGAACGTGGATGTGAAATGCTTGAGTGGGGATGCCTGGACTGGAACACTTCTGCCATAGAGTTTTACCAGCAGATAGGGGCTTACTGTGTCGATACAATGCGTATATATCGTCTATCACCTGATGATTTAAAGGCAGCAGCTATTCGATTCTGAAGTAAATTTCAGAGACAGTATACCTGCTTGGTAACAGTACGATAAAGCGGCTCACCGGGCGTTATGATAAAAATGGGGGGTGTCGCGTGGCGTTAATGTTTCGTAAGCGCCTTACTAGCCAGGCCTAACCCGCGAAGTCACCACCCCGTAAAATAACTGCTCTTTTTATATCAGGAGTAGCCCATGACACCGACACGTAATAAACAACAATGGCAAGACTTGCTGGATCAGCAAGCGATAAGCGAACTGTCTAAAGCCACGTCAGTAGACGATGGCGCGCCTGCTTTTTTACGTGCGCAGGTGGCTCATCATTTACTCACGCTCAATGTCCCGATAGAAGCTGCCCGCGCTGGCGAAGCAGGAAGAGGTTTTGCTGTTGTTGCAGATGAAGTCCGAAATTTGGCGGTCTGACTCAGCTGAATACAGAGCTATCCTGAGGATAGCTCTGTATTCACAAACCATATGAGAACGCTTTCGTCGTTGGTTAGGGTTAAGAGCAACTAGCGTTTTACTCATGACTTTAAATAGAGCATAAAAAGATGGCCGTGTAATGCGGTCATCTTTTTATATGCACGTCTCACGCGCGATTGTGATTGATTAAGCTTGTAGCTCGCTCAATTTTCTCGCTACGGCTTCTAAGCCTCCCTTGTTGAACGCATTTAAAAATGCTGATCCCACAATAGCGACGTCAGCATGGCCTTTGAGGGCGCTGATGTCTTCGGCGGTATTGATACCAAACCCTACTGCTAACGGGAGCGAGGTGAACTGCCTGACGTTATTTAGATAACCTTGCATGTTCTCTAATGCTGAGGCTTTCGGGGCTGTAGATAGCTGATTTGTCGAGAGCTGGTCGGTTGATTTTTGCCCGGTCACGCCTGAACGGCTTACGCAGTAGAGCATACCTTGGGCTTGTTCGGTCACCTTACGTATGCGGTCTGCTTTCATATCGGGGGTGATTAGCCAGATAGGGGCGATACCGCTGTTGCTTAATGGATCAAGCATTGCGTGGTGGTCTATGGACAGATCAGGAATGATAATGCCGCTGATGTCTTCACCCATTTGTTGTGCAAGCGACGTAAATCCCGGTTGTAATAATGGATTAAGGTAGCTCATTAAAAGCACACGGCTTTGTGGGTATTGCCTGGCTAATTTTTTTATATCTTGCAGGCATTGCGTGAGCTTAGGGTTCTGCTCTAGTGCATGATGGCATGCGTTCGTGATAGTCGGGCCGTCAGCTACAGGATCAGAGAATGGGAACTGCACTTCGAGTATTTCGACGCCGTTATCCAGCATCAGCTGCATAATCTCAAGGCTTTTTTCGATGGTCGGGTAGCCATAGACGACATGAGTCATTAACAATAGCGGTTTGTTCTGGCGTTGGTTCTGTATGAATGAGGTTAGCTTATTCATTATACGGACTCCTCTTTCAGGTATGTCTGCAAAAATTCGGTGAAAGGTTCGTCATCCAACGCTTTTGCAATATTGAAGATGTCTTTGTCGCCACGCCCTGAAATACTGATGACGATATGTTGATCGGGGGACATTCCGGCTGCTTCTCTTAATCCGCCTGCGACCGCATGCGCAGATTCCAATGCAGGGATGACTCCTTCGTGACGGGTAAGTAGCTTAAAGGCTTCCATTACTTCGATATCACTGGCGCTGGTCATACGTACTTTGCCTTGCTCTTCAAGGTCGGCCAATATCGGAGAAACGCCCACGTAGTCGAGCCCTGCTGAGATTGAGTGCGTGGGTTGTAGCTGGCCTTCTTCATCCTGGAGGAATTTAGTGGCGAAGCCTTGAGCGATGCCGAAGCGTGCCTGATCGGTATGAAAACGCATGGCATGATCGCCGGGTGCATCACTGCGACCACCGGCTTCTACACCGATGAGTTCAGCGTCACTTCCCACGAAGGGCAGGAATATGCCACAGGCATTACTGCCGCCACCCACACAGGCATAGATGCGATCAGGATATTTGCCGAACTGTTGGGTCGATTGTTCTTTAACCTCTTCTCCGATAACGGATTGGAAACCGGCCACCATTTCAGGATAGGGCGCACAACCACAGCTCGTGCCGATCAGGTAATAGGTATCTTCATAGCTGGAAGACCAGTCACGTAAGGCTTCGTCGAGTGCATCTTTAAGGGTAGCTGCACCGGTGGTGACGGGTACAACGGTTGCGCCTAGTTGCTTCATCCAGAACACGTTCGGGTACTGGCGTTCAATATCATGTGCGCCCATATAAACGGTGCATTCCAAGCCTAATCGTGCAGCAACGATTGCGCTGGCGACACCGTGTTGGCCTGCGCCTGTTTCGGCGATGATACGGGTTTTGCCCATGCGTTTAGCCAGTAATCCCTGGCCAATCACGTTGTTCATCTTATGCGCGCCGCTGTGGTTCAGGTCTTCCCGTTTTAGGTATATTTGTGCACCACCCAGCATCTTAGTTAAATTGGCGCAGTAGGTCAGTGGGGTCGGGCGTCCTGAGAAGGTTTGCATCTCAGATTTCACGAGCTGGATAAAGGCCGCATCGTTCATCGCATCACGATAAGCTTTTAGCAGTTGTTGTTGGCTGCTATAGAGTATTTCGGGGATATAGCTCCCGCCGTATTGACCAAAACGTCCTTCATCATTCATGATCTCGCCCCTATGTACTAATTTATTAACTAAACGGTTCGGTAAAGATAATGAATATTCTTACTGACGTCAATGGGAATCTTTATGGCACGCGGACGTCCATCAAAAAAACAGGAAATTCTGGATGCTGCACGGCAGTTGTTTGCGGCATCAGGTTATCAGGGAACGTCAATTGGCCTGGTGGTGCAGACTGCTGGTGTCTCCAAACCAACGGTTTACAATAATTTTCCTACCAAGCAGGCGCTGTTATCCGCATTGATGGAGCAATTGCTGGTGGAGTCGCAAGCATTTAGGCAGAGGCTATGGAAGGATAAGCATATTTCTGTTGCGGATGGACTTATAAAGGCATTTGAGGATATTGCCAGTGTGCCGGAATACTTAGCCGTTTACCGTATTAGTTATGGAGAGCGGCATAAGTTGGATGAGCAGACGTATCTGCTTTTTAAGCGCTTTGATCAATCGCTACAACTTGACTGCCGTTGCTGGCTTGAGACGCATACGTTTGAACTGCAAGAGGGTGCGATGCTGGCGATTATCGCCATTTGCCGGGAGGGTATACTGATTCCCGCTTTATCGGGTGATGAGCGCGTGCCTCGCGCTGTAATAGAAGCGGGGTTAGGGCGTTTTCTGTGATTCTGATTGGCTATGGCCTTTGACTTTTTTATGAAGAGGGTCTTTTATGGAAATTCTCGTATAAGCAAAGGTTAAAGATCCATCTTCATCTCTTCACGTACTCTTTTGGTATCTATTTCCAGTTGTTTTAAGCGCGCGATATCCGAGGATGAAAGGTCAGGCTCTCTTGTTGCGAAGGTTATTTGTTGTAACGCTTTGTCTATCTGTCCTGTGAGTAAAAAATATTCGACACGTGCCTGATGTACCGCGTTTGTCTTGCCTGCCTGGCCTAATGCTTCTGAGAGTAAGTACCAAATATTGATATCTGTGGGGTAATCCAGTTTCAGCTTGTTCAGTACCTGAATAGCTTTATTCGGTTGCTCTGCGCCCATATAAGCTTTGGCCAGCAGCAATTCAACGGCATAGTGGCCCGGGTAAATATTGGCAAGCTGCTCGAGTTGTTTTGTCGCGGTTAACCAGGCTTCTGCCGCGATCTGTAGTTCGGCTTCTGTAAGCTTTACAAATAGATGCTGTTTCCAGGAAGCCGGGAGTTTGCTTAAGGCGCTCTGAGCTTGCTTAAATTGATTAAGTCGGATGCTGGCGACGGCTAAACCATAATAATCCAACGGAGTTTGTGACGCTTCCGCTTCCGTTTGGTAGTAGTTGAGTACTTTTTGGGGATTGTTGGCAAAGTGCACACTTAAACGGGTTCTGGTCAGGTCGAAATATAACGAGGGCTTTACATCTGAGGGGATGGGTAATTGAGCCGCGCGATTCAATGAGTCGGCAATACGTGATTCGGTCACGGGATGTGTCAGCAGGAACTCCGGAGGACGGGCACCTTGAAAGCGCTGAGCGCGTTGCATTCTGGAGAACATGCGCGGCATGGCATTAGGATCGACTCCGGCAGCGACCAGGTTCTGCATACCAATGCGATCAGCTTCTTGTTCATTCTGGCGACTAAACGCTAAACGTGAAGATTGTTGTGCCGCTATTGAACTGGTAATCGCCGCTACGCCGGCCTGTGTGTCGGCAGAGGCAATCAGGATGCTCGCCAGCATGGTAGCCAGTGTGAAAGGGCGGTTTCTTCTGGATTCTTCCAATTGTGCCGCAAAATGACGCTGGCTCAAGTGGGCCAGTTCATGTGCAATAACGGAAGCAAGCTCATCTTCATTCTCAGCGGAGAGTAAAAGTCCTCCGTGTATGCCTACAATACCGCCAGGAACCGCGAAAGCATTCAGTGTTGGGTTATCCAGCACGATAAGCTCCAGTCGCTTATCCTGCAGCTGACTATGTGCCGTTAGCTGCCAAAGAAGATCGTAAAGATAAGAATACGCTATCGGATCATTTAATAGTGGTACACTGCCGCGCAGAGTACGCGCCCAGGCCTGGCCCACTCTATGTTCTTTGTCGAGTGAGATGATGCCGGATGTGGAATCGCCAATCATAGGTAAACTATTGTCTGTAGATATCAGTGTCGCAGCTGAGGACATTGATGATACAGAGATGATCGCGGCACATAAAAAAATGTTAAGAAAGCGCATGCAGTCGTTCCTGTTTTCTTTCATGGTCGTGTGAGGCATGTCATTATTCTACTCTGTTGCAATAAAGGATGCCTGTGAGAGGCGGTAAAGATTTGCAAAGTATTGAAATAAGGGGCTTATATGCAAAACACTAAAATTGACCAATTGTTAGATACTACGGGATTGAATTGCCCTTTACCGTTGTTAAAAGCAAAACAGGCACTCAATAAACTCGCTCCTGGACACGTGCTTAAAGTGATTGCTACTGATGCAGGATCCGTCAGGGATTTTAAAGCCTTCACTGATCAAAGTGACCATGAATTACTCAATTCGTTCATCGGTGAATCCGAATATATTTATCTGATTCGACGCGGTTAACTCAACATTTACTGGATAGATCAACCATGAGAGCCATTTTCACAAAATGGATAGAGCGGTACTTTTCTGATGAAGAAGCACTGTTTCTGTTTTTGTTACTCGGTGCATTTTTACTCATTATTTTAACCTTGGGTAAACCTTTGGCTCCCGTTTTTTCAGGACTGATTATAGCTTTTCTGATGCAGGGCGGGGTGGATAAGCTGGTTAAAAATAAAGTACCGCATCTGGTTTCTGTATTCATAATATTTGTTGCTTTTATGAGTTTCCTGCTGGCTTTTTCGCTTATTGTATTTCCATTAGCGTGGAGGCAGTTGTCGAGTTTGTTTTTGGAACTCCCGCGTATGGTGCAGCAAGTGCAGGCATTATTGCTGGTGTTACCGGAGCAGTATCCGCTATGGATTTCGGAGTCTCAAATTCGTGACATTATGAATCTGGCGTCCAGTGAATTGTCGAATGCCGGGCAGATGGTTCTTGCTTTTTCATTAAACTCTTTGACAAGCGTGATGACGCTCTTGGTTTATTTAGTATTAGTACCCATTTTAGTATTTTTCTTCCTCAAGGACGGACGGTCCCTGATTCGTTGGTGGGTTACTTTTTTGCCGAATAAGCGCCAGATGATGACTAAAGTATGGCGAGAAATGGATGATCAGATAGCCAACTACATCCGCGGCAAAGTCATAGAAATCCTGATTGTGGGCAGCGTTACCTATATAACCTTCATGATGCTGGGTATTAACTATGCGGCGTTATTAGGGATTATTGTGGGGTTGTCTGTATTAGTGCCCTATATCGGCGCTGCATTAGTTACTTTGCCAGTCGCCTTAATTGGATTTTTCCAATGGGGCTGGGGCAATGAGTTTATGTATCTGATGATTGCTTACGGCATTATTCAGGCGCTGGATGGCAACGTACTTGTCCCGTTGCTGTTTTCGGAAGCGGTAAACCTACATCCTGTTTCTATTATTGTGGCGGTACTGATTTTTGGAACCTTATGGGGTGTTTGGGGTGTCTTCTTTGCCATTCCGCTGGCAACATTGGTCAAAGCCATCTTGAATGCATGGCCCGGGCTGCAAGAGAGTCCGGATCCTCAGAAAGAGACAGTTATCTGAATTTTCCATACAGGAAGTAATGCTCGTCTACACGGAGCATTACTTCTATAGCACTTCTATGAGATGTGGTAACAATATTTAAAGTGTTTCTACTACTGTAAGTACTTCATCTGCGTGTCCTTTTACTTTTACTTTACGCCATTCGTTGCGTAATACGCCTTCCGCATCGATCAGAAAAGTACTGCGTTCAATCCCCATATACTCTTTGCCATACAGTTTTTTTAACTTAATGACATCAAAATGCTGGCATAAAGTTTCATCAGGGTCGCTGATGAGTTCAAAAGGGAAGCTGTGCTTGGCCTTGTAGTTTTCGTGCGTACGTAAACTGTCCCTACTAACACCTACAATGACTGTGTTTGCTTTTTCAAATTGACTATACAGATCTCTGAAGTTCTGACCTTCTGTGGTACAGCCTGGTGTGTTATCTTTTGGATAAAAATAAATAACCAGATTTTTCCCTTTGAAATCTACCAGAGAAAGTGTGGTTTCGCTGGTGGCCGTTGCTGTGAAATTCGGTACGGCTTGGCCTACAACTATGGTTGTCATTGTTCTTTTTCCTCTATTTACAAAAAAGCGATGTCGCTACTACGCTTATTGGCTTTATTTCGTATAGAATATCGAGCCTTATACGATATCAGATCAGGTTTTGGATGTGTGCAGATAAATGCGAAGCGCCGAACCTTATGTTGCAGAACCTATGTTAATGGA
Organism: Neptunomonas antarctica; assembly: GCF_001305295.1. Taxonomy (GTDB): domain Bacteria; phylum Pseudomonadota; class Gammaproteobacteria; order Pseudomonadales; family Balneatricaceae; genus Neptunomonas; species Neptunomonas antarctica. Next base: position 36,752 of record NZ_LJSI01000028.1, on the reverse strand, counting down.
GAATAAAATGATTACCGGCAGCATTGTTGCGCTTGTGACGCCAATGAAAGACAACGGAGAGATCGACTGGGTCGGTCTTGATAAGGTTGTAGACTTCCATCTGGAAAAGGGCACACACTCTATCGTTGCCGTAGGCACGACAGGTGAGTCTTCAACGCTTAATTGTGATGAGCATTGTGCGGTAATCAAACGTGTCGTTCAGCGAGTGAATGGTCGCATCCCTGTTATTGCAGGAACTGGCGCAAATTCAACCACTGAGGCTATACAGTTGACTCGCGAAGCGAAAGGCGCAGGTGTTGATGCCTGCTTACTGGTGACACCTTATTATAATAAACCGACTCAGGAAGGTTTATATTTACATTATAAAGCGATTGCCGAAGCGGTCGATATTCCACAAATTCTGTATAATGTACCGGGCCGTACTGCCTGTGATTTGTTGCCTGAAACGGTTTATCGCCTTGCTGAGATTTCTAACATTGTGGGTATTAAAGAAGCCACCGGTGATATTGAGCGGGCTCGCGCACTGATAGAAAATGTTCCTGAGGGCTTTGCTATCTACTCGGGTGATGATGCCACCGCTATTGAGTTAATCATTGCAGGCGGTCAGGGTAATATTTCAGTAACGGCTAACGTTGCGCCGGCTGAAATGGCTGAAATGTGTCGTTTAGGTCTTGAAGGTAAGGCAGAAGAAGCACGTGCAATTCAACAAAAAATGATGCCTCTGCATACTAAATTATTTGTTGAAGCGAACCCTATTCCTGTGAAATGGGCTATGCATGAGATGGGCTTGATGGATCTGGGTATCCGTCTGCCGCTTACTGTGCTTTCCGCACAATATCAGCCTGTTGTTCGCCAGGCACTGATTGATAGCAACGTATTAAAGTAAGGAATATCTGATGAACTTACGGTTACTTCCGTCTGTAGTATTGGTTGGGCTGGTAACAACCAGTGGTTGCAGTATTATCGGGAAAAATCCTATCTATGGCGAAAATGGTGTTTTTAAAGACCGGAACCAGGAATATGAAAAGGCGGCCGTAGCAAAACCATTAGAGATTCCGGCTAATATTCAGGCTAAGTCGACTCAAGACCAATTTGTTATTCCCAGAGTAGGTCAGACCGCGACTGTCAGAACCACCGGTTTTGAAGTGCCGCGCCCTGAATTCTTCTATGCGGATACCGGCAGCGAGTCAGTTAATCTGACGAAGCTCGGAGATCAGAAAATCATAGTGGTCGACGAGCCCATTGCGGCCGTTTGGGAAAAAACATTGGACTTCATGAAGTTTAATGGTGTTGCGTTGGCCAGTACTGATGCCCGCGAAGGACTAATAGAAACTGACTGGCTTATGACCTCAGGTCCAGAGTACAGCTTTATTGACCGTTGGGTTAAACATCTGACTTTACAGGATATACCTGGTGGTTCACGGAATAAATTGCAGGTGCGCTTGCGCCCGGATCCGGAAAACTACCAGCGTACATCGATTGCGATGAAGCACGTTCAGTATCCTGAAAAACAGCAAGTCACCGATATAAAATGGGATACTGAATCTCAGGATGTTGGCTATAAGTCAGATATGATGTTTGAAATGTTGCGTTACATGAGTAAAGCAACCGCTAAGCCTTCAGAGCGCTCATTACTTGCATTACAACAGCAACAGACAGTCCGTCCTTTATTAGGTCGTGATTCGCGTGGCAATCCGGTGTTGAAAATTGAAGCTCCCATAGATCAGTCGTGGGCTATGCTGAATAAAGCGGTTGCGAAAGCCGGTATTGATGTGGGTACGCGTAATCAGAGTATTGGTATGCTCTATCTGACCTATACTACGTCTACGCCTGTCGATAGCCAGAAGAAGATGGGTTTCTTTGAGTGGCTTGCTTCGGATCGTGGGGAAATCAAACTAAGCACCAGTGCGATCTCTTCAGCGCTCGGTGTAGAAAGCGCTGATGATGCCATAAGCTACAGCGACAAAAATGTTGAAGAGCAACCGGTGTTGGCAGAAGGCGAAGCGCAGGCGTTGGCTGATCCTAACAATCCGGCTAATCAGAAAGGCTATAAAATCTGGCTGGCAGGGCGAGTTATCTATGTCTTTGGTGGTGAAAAGTCTAAGGGCAGTTTCAATGCAGATACCGATGCTTATGAGCATGTCGGCAAGTACCAGCTAAAAATGAATCGTACTCGTTCTGGCGTATTTATTACCGTGCTAAATGAAGAAGGTCTTGCTGCACCGTCCATTGTTGCCGAAGAGATTCTTTGGATAATTAAAGATAGCATGCCAGCAGCGTGATTAATGCTGTAAAAGTTTGATCTTCATTATCAGTTGATTCATATAAGGGGCCTAGGCCCCTTTTTGTTGACCAGAATATAATTTTCTCGTGTTGAATTTTTTAATGTGCTGTTTTTAAGTGCTATTTTTCATATGTGTTTCTATCGTTGATATTGATCAATCTGGAGAATTTAATGAAAGCTGTTTTTCTTGATACTGAAAGTCTGGATGACCTTGATCTCACCACTCTTGAACAGCTGTTCCGGCAATTCACTACGTTTAAGGAGACAGCGTCGGAGCAGGTAGCAGAGAGAATTCAGACGGCAGATGTCGTTATCGTCAACAAAGTTCAGCTAACGCAAGAGGTGATAAACAATTCGCCGCAGTTGAAGCTAATTTGTGTCATTGCGACAGGCACTAATAATGTGGATCTTGACGCCGCGCGTGCTAAAGGCATCATGGTTTATAATTGTCAGGCTTATGGTATTCCTTCTGTCGTTCAGCATACCTTCTCGTTGATACTGGCGTTACATACTAACTTACTAAATTATGATCGGGCTGTGCGTGCCGGTAGTTGGCAAAAAGCGTCGCAGTTTTGTCTTTTGGATTACCCAATTCGCGAACTAAGTGGACGTAAAATAGGTATTATCGGTTACGGAAATCTCGGGCAAGGTGTTGCCAAAATAGCAGAGGCATTTGGTATGGAAGTGCTTATTGCGAGCCGCTCTGATACCGATCAGCGCGACGGGCGTTTGCCGTTGGATGAACTGCTCCCACAGATAGATGTTCTATCTATTCATTGCCCGCTAACCGAAGAAACACATAATCTGATTGATGCCAGCAAGTTGGCATTGATGAAAAAACAGGCCGTGCTCGTGAATGTTGCTCGTGGCGGTGTCGTTGATGAAACCGCGCTTGCCGATGCTTTGCGAAGCGGGGCGCTGGCGGGTGCTGCAACGGATGTTCTAACAGAGGAGCCTCCGCGCCACGGTAATCCATTATTGTTGCCCGATATTCCTAATCTGATTGTGACGCCGCATAGCGCATGGGGTAGTAAAGAAGCACGTCAGCGCATTATTAACCAGACGGTGGAGAATATTATCAGTTTTAGCTCGAGCAAGGATTTACGTCGAGTTGTGTAAAGTACCTGGCTCGGCTTAGTGCTTATAATCACCAGGACGATTAGCAATACTGATGAAATTAAGAGTTAAGGCGCTCTGCAATAGTTAGCGCCTTATCAGTATAAGCCCTGGTAAGACAGGCCATGTTTACAGGTGTAGTTCAAGACTTTTAAACGCTAGTTTAAAAAGCTGCCTTATCAATAAAGGATAAGGGCTCTTGTGTGTATGGATGAGTGAACGCGAGTTCTTCAGCATGCAACAGGAGCCTGTCAGAAAGACTAAGAGCTTTTTCATCAGCATAAAAACGGTCTCCAGCGATAGGGTGGCCCATCCACTGCATATGGACGCGTAGCTGATGCGAACGTCCTGTTTCCGGATAAAGGAAGACGCGGCTAACGTCGGTGAGTTTTTCTTTTATTTCCCAGCGTGTCAGAGCGCTTTTACCTTTTTCATGATCAACTATCTGCAATGGGCGTCGCTCCCAGTCGCAGCGCAAAGGTTGTTCTATTATACCGTTATCTTCTGAAGGCGCTCCGCTGATAATCGCGTGGTAACGTTTGTACACTTTACGCGTTTCAAATAAGCGGCTTAGTTGAACATGAGACTCAGCCGTGAGTGCCAGTACCATCAACCCGGAAGTGGCATAATCCAGTCGATGTACAATGCGGGCAGTTGGATGGCCTTCCGCCTGTACCCGATGCCAGAGGCAATCCTGCTTTTCGGGGCCTTTGCCCGGGACCGATAGAACATCGTATGGTTTATTAACAATGACCAGGTAGTCATCCGCAAAAAGGACAGGAATCATTTTTTGGCCCTTTTTGTTTTGAACGCTAGTGTTTTGGCCGCGGTTTTTTTGCCCTCGGTTTTTTTGACGTCTGCTTTTTCGGATGCGTTATTTTTGACTTTTTTAAAGAGCGCCATCGATTCAACATGGTTGGTATGTGGAAACATATCCATCACATTAAAACGGACGAGCTGGTAGCCTTTTTCTAATAAGAGTTTACTGTCTCGTGCAAGCGCAGAGGGGTCGCAAGAGATGTAAAGAATATGTGACGCGTGTGAGGATAGCTGCTTTAGTAACTCATAAGCCCCGGTGCGTGGCGGGTCAAGAATTATCTTGTCATGCGCAATGCTAAACCAGGGTTGTGGCTGAATATCTTTGGATAAATCGGTGCGGAAGAACGAGGCATTATCAATAGTATTCAGCGTCGCGTTTTGTTCTGCTCGCTTTACCATATCGTAAGAGCCTTCGACGCCGATGACTGATTTAACGTGCCTTGCAATAGGCAGTGTAAAATTACCAAGACCGCAGAACAGATCCAGAACAGTATCGTTTTCGCTGAGCTCCAGCCATTCAACGGCTTGACGGATCATCTGCTTATTAACATCAGCATTGACTTGTAAGAAGTCACCCGGCTGAAAATTAAGCGTGATATTCTCATCTGGCAGTGTGTAGCTGTTTGGTTTCAATTCAAGCAGGGTGAGTTGTTCTGAATCGGTTTTAATATAGAGATTAAACGCTTTGCTGCGAGCGAATTCGGTCAGTTTGTCTTTATCGTCTTGCTTCGGATTTCCTTTGCAGCGCAGCAGCAAGGACTGAGATTCGTCACCAAACAGCAGCTCAGCATGGGTATATGATTTGCTGTTGGATAATTGATCAAGCACGCTTTTCAGATCGGTGAAAATCGATTCACCTCGTTGATCTATAACCGGGCAGGATATGATTTGCAGTAATTTATTACTTTTTCGGCGACGAAAACCGACAATTGATTCATCGCTTTTTTGTAACACGTTGAGTCCCAGCCGTGCCGAGCGACGGTAGTGCCATGGCGCTGATTGAAGGGGGCCCTCAACCAATAGTGGGACTTGCTCGCCAAAGCGTTGTAGTTGGTTCAGAGCATTGGCTTGTTTAACAAGAATCTGTGCGCTGTGTTCTAAATGTTGTAACTGGCAGCCACCGCATTCCTCGTAATGCTTGCATAGAGGTGTGGTGCGATCAGGTGATGCCTTGATCACTTCCACCAGTTGGGCTTCATCATAGCGCTTGTGTTGAGTGGTAATAAGCGCTTCAACATCCTCTTGGCTTAACGCATCGTCAACAAAAATGGTTTTGCCCAGATGGCGGGCAATTCCCCTGCCTTCCTGGCTGATGGATTCAATATGAAGCAGTAGTGCTTCAGTGGATAATGGTTTTTTTTTGGTGAGAGGGCGACCAAAACGGATAGATTGTCTTTTCATTATAATTTCCAAAATAAGCTGCCGGCATTTTATCACAGTGCGTATCAAGTCATCAGGATCAATCGCCTCTGTTTCTATTGTATAGTGAGCACCGGATCAAATATTGGAGTTGTCGTTGTGGCTGAGCATGCATTCGCGCCTTATGTGCGTATTTTGGGCAAAGGAAAAAAAGGGTCGCGTTCGTTAACGCAGCAGGAATCTTTCGATGCAATGAGTATGATCTTGTCAGGTTCCGTAAGAGCCGAGCAGCTGGGTGCTTTTCTTATGTTGCTTCGAGTGAAGGAAGAATCTCCGGAAGAGCTGGCCGGCTTCGTGCAAGCTGCACGTTTACATGCGCATGCCCCTGAACAATTGAAAGTGGATCTTGACTGGTCAACCTATGCGGGTAAAAAGCGCCAATTACCCTGGTTCTTGCTGGCGGCATTAGTGTTATCTGAAAACAATATACGTGTCTTGATGCATGGTTCAAAAGGGCATACCGAAGGACGGTTATATATTGAAGATATGCTTTCTCTATTTGGTTTTGGGCCCGCTCTCGATTGGCAGCAGGTGGCAGCGAATTTGGATAGTCATGGTTTTGCTTATATATCGATCGATGATATGGTGCCGCGCTTAGGTGACATTATTCAGTTACGGCCGATTTTAGGCCTGCGGTCACCGGTACATACGCTCTGCAGGCTTATCAACCCATTAGGTGCTCCTTGCACCGTGGATGGGGTTTTTCATCCGGCTTATGCGCCTATGCATCAGAAAACCAGCCTGTTATTAGGCGTGCAGCAAGGGCTCACGATTCGCGGCGACGGTGGCGAAGCTGAACTCAAACCGGATTCAGATTGTGAAGTACGCTGGATACGTCAGGGGGAATTATCTGATGAGCAGTGGATGCGGATTCTACCTAAGCGATTAGTAAAAGAAGAGGTGCTGGATCCGTCGATGTTAATTGCTTGCTGGCGTGGCGATGTTGCGCACGAGTATGGCGAAGCAGCAATCATCAGCACGTTGGCGGCGTTGTTGGTACTTCTCGATAAAGCGGATCATCAAGCTTCAGCGCTGATTTTAGCGCGAGAGCTTTGGCAAAAGCGTGATCGTTCGCGCTTCTGATCTGTGTCTCCATGAAAAGATGAAGCTCGATTAATGTTTAAGAGCCGGATTACAAACGCGAGGTCAGGCTGCCCGCTTACCTCGTGATAGGACGAATGAATATGGAGTTGTTCGATAGTAGGTCGGCTTTGTGCCAGATCTTGTGAACACAATTCGTTTTTAGCATAATAAAATGCTCAGCCCAGCCAGGGAGAATCTGCAATGTCTCGTCATACTTAAGTCCAGTCAAGATCTCAATCCATGCTATTAGCAAAGCGCCAGATGTTTTTTAACAGAAGATTATCGCTTTCGAGTCGTTGATGTTTTTTAATAAAATCAATTTTGATTCATTGGGTTTTTATCGGATGCCGTCTAAGCAGAAGGGGCGTCCTGACTGTTACCCTGCAGCATTGCACCGCGAATTCCACTCCCAAGGGTCGTGCTTGTATTAACAGGTTTTGAGCAGGATAATGAGAATATTGGATCAAAATCGCGTGGAAAGTATCTTGAAAAATAGCGAAAATCATTTCAGAAAACTCTGTGATGTGACCCCTCAACAGTTATGGACAGCTGATCCTGACGGTGCGCTAACCTATGTCAATAAGCGTGTTACTGATTATTTTGCTATATCATCAGAAGAAGCTCTGGATACTGGCTGGCAGAAGCTTATTCACCCCGATGACCTTCAGGTCGTGTTGCAAAGATGGACCCATTCCATACAAACAGGCGAACCTTATAAGCTTGATTTTCGGCTCAAGGGCGCGGATGGTGTTTATCGCTGGCATATTGGACAAGCCCTTGCGGAATTTGACGGCAATGGCGAAGTTACCGAATGGTTTGGTAGTAATACTGACATCACTGACCGGAAGGAGATCGAGCAGGCATCACTAACCATTAGTCAATTATTGGATCAATCACAACAGATTGCGAAGGTAGGTGGCTGGGAGCTCAATGTCGTTACAGGGGATTTGTTCTGGACCGATGAGACCTATCGCTTGCATGATACATCTCCTGAGAAGTTTAATCCCTCGGTGGAGGCTGGGGTAAGCTATTTCTTGCCGGAGTCACGTGAGTTAATTTCTCAAGCTCTTGACTCAGCAATAAATGAATGTAAAAACTACGATCTGGAGCTCGAAACCTTCACCACACAAGGTCGTAAAATTGATATTCGTACTACCTGCACCGTGACTCAAGAAGGTGGTAAAGCAATAAGGCTAACGGGTATTTTTCAAGATATTACAGACCAGAAAAACATTCAACGTGAACTGGAACATACAAACCATGAATTGCAGCAAACTAACTCTGCATTAAAACATATTGCCCACTATGATTCTCTGACGCATTTACCTAACCGTAGTTTGCTTGCCGACCGTATGCAGCAAGCTATGAAGCATAGCAAAAGGAATGGAATGGCAATGGCAGTTGCTTTTCTGGATTTGGATGGCTTTAAAGAAATTAATGATAATTATGGTCACACAGTGGGCGATAATTTATTAATCCATATTGCTTCAAAAATGAAAAAGCGACTGCGCGAAGAGGATAGCTTAGCACGTATCGGTGGGGATGAATTTGTTGTAGTGCTAACAGACTTGGCGCAGCCAGTTGATTGTGAGCCCTTGCTAAATCGTATGCTGGAAGCAGCATCCGAGCCGATGATTTTCGATGGTAATACGGTACAAGTCTCTGCAAGTATAGGCGTTACTATTTATCCTCAAGATAGTGTAGATGCAGACCAACTCATGCGTCACGCAGACCAGGCGATGTATGTGGCTAAGCAAGTAGGTAAGAACCGTTACCACTTTTTTGATACGGAGCAAGATGAAGCCGTCAGCATTCAACGCGAAAGTCTGGACAATATTCGTTCTGCTTTGGAGCGACGAGAGTTCGTACTGTACTATCAGCCCAAGGTGAATATGAACGCTGGTGAAGTGATAGGTGTAGAAGCCTTGATACGCTGGCAACATCCTGTGCGTGGTTTAGTCCCGCCTTTAGAGTTCTTGCCTGCCATAGAAGGACATGCCATTAGTCTGGAGATTGGTGAGTGGGTTGTAGATACGGCATTGACTCAAATAAGCCAATGGCGAAACATGGGTATAGATCTCCCTGTCAGTGTCAACATTAGTGCCTATCAATTACAACAAGATAACTTTTCAGCTCGTCTGGCAGAATTGTTGGTTGCCCACCCTGATGTTGAACCACGCTTTTTAGAGCTAGAGATACTCGAAACAAGCGCCTTAGATGACGTGCAACATATATCAACAATTATGAGTGCCTGTATGGACCTGGGCGTAAGCTTTGCCTTAGATGACTTTGGCACAGGTTATTCGTCACTTACATATCTTAGACGTTTACCAGCCAATCTGATTAAGATAGACCAGAGCTTTGTGCGAGACATGCTCACTGACCCTGACGATTTAGCGATTATTGAAGGTGTCATAGCCTTGACTAAATCATTCAAGCGTAACGTTATTGCTGAAGGTGTAGAAACTATTGAGCATGGCGCTGCATTATTGGAACTTGGCTGTGAATTAGCACAAGGTTATGGTATTGCCAAGCCGATGCCAGCGAGTGACGTTCCAGCGTGGCTTAATGGCTGGGAGGCTGATATTAGTTGGCAGGCCTGAATAAGCTGTAATACGTTATTTCTGAGGTTAAGTTATCTGATTGTCTTCTTAGGGTGGGTAGCTGTTCTTCGAGGTTATTTCAGTCTATATATTTGATATTATATGGGGTTTTGACTATTTTTTTCAGTTCCTGCATGCTGTGAAATTGCCGATATTTTGGCCTTTTCTGTTTCAATGCAGTGAAATACGGCATTTTTATGGTTTTAGCTTTAATAAGATGAGCCCCACTAAGGTTTAACCATTCAGGAAAAGCCTAAATTTTTGCGGACATATAGCAAACATCAAAAGGAAGATGCTCGAATTCTCGTGTAGATATTTCAGCAAATCCTAATTTAAAGTACCACTGCTTTAATTCTTCAAATGCGGCAATAATGCCGATACTCACTTCGTTGACTCCCTTGTCTTTTGACTGCTGAAAGTGATGCTTGACTAACGCTTCGCCAACACCGCAGCATCGTACAGCAGGTATTGTTGAAAGACGATTAAGATAGGCCGTTTCTGGTCGTGGTATTTCAAGTGCGACACAGCCAGCTGGGGTGTTATCCAGCTCTAGAATGAAGTAGATTTCTCCTCGTTCAAAGTCAGATGTAACCCACTCTGGAGTATAGAATGAAGGATGCTTAGGGTTATTTTGGTGAGTTATACTAAACTTCCGAGCAACGTCTTTGTTGGATTCACTGATGAGTGTTGCAATAAGTTGAGCGTCCGAAATACTCGCTTCACGTATACTGAAATCCACTTTGACCTTCCTTGTATTTAATAAATGCAGATAATGAAGTGTGCCTTAGCGGGAACATTGGATCAAGATAGAGTCAGTGGCTCGTCTTGCATCCATACGTGAAGTGATAACCCGCGAACATCGGAACAGAATCAAGGCTCGAAGCCATCAGTCCTAACGCAATGTCATAGACATCCCTGCTGGTTCTATTCTGTATTTTAAAAAAACAGATTCTCGAAAACGGTAAGCAACCCCAACATGCCATAGCGAAAGGGCCACATAAATACGGGTTGTCACACTGGCGGCTGAAATCAGTATTCCTAATAAACAGACTATTAAATGTCGGTTGAAGGCAGTCAGTCGATGGCGGTTTGAGTAAATATAGGCTTGCAAATATGAGGTGATCGTTGACGACTATTTCCTACTCTCGTAGGGGACTAAAGGATATTTCATGATTAAAATGTTGTCGGGGGTCTGGGCCCTTCTGCTCGGTATCGTGCTCATCATGTTGGGCAACGGAATGCATTTCACCCTTATTGGCCTGCGCGGCGGGATCGAGGGGTTTTCGGCTGCGGAGCTGGCTATCGTCACCTCAGGCTATTTTATGGGTTTCCTGTCGGGGGCTCGTTTTACCCCGTTACTGATCCAGCGAGTAGGGCATGTGCGCGTCTTTGCGGCACTGGGCAGCTTCATGTCGGCCGCGCTGATCTCCTTTCCGCTGTTGACTGACCCTTGGGCCTGGACGCTGCTGCGGGTGCTTGTGGGCTTTTGCATGTCGGGCATCTACGTCACGGCTGAGAGTTGGCTGAATGCCGCCGCCACCAATGAGACGCGTGGTAAGGTGCTGTCGGCCTATATGATCGCGCAGACACTGGGCATCATTGGGGCGCAGGGGCTGCTTACGCTGGGCGATGCAGGGACTTCGGTGCTTTTCATCGGTGCCTCGATTCTTGTGTCGATCTCCTTTGCCCCCATCCTTCTGTCCGCCACCACCACTGTACCGGCGATCAGAATTGCGCGTCCTATGCCCTTGCGTGAACTCTTCTTGAGCTCGCCGCTCGGCGCCGTGGGGATCTTTCTACTGGGCAGCGTCTACGCGACGCAATCGGGTATGGGCGCGGTATTCGGCACCAAAATCGGGTTGACGGCGACGCAGATCGCGCTGTTCATCGCGATGTTGTTCGCCGGTGCGCTGGTGCTGCAATACCCTATCGGCTGGCTTTCTGACCGGGTGGACCGGCGCAAGCTGATCTTCTGGGCCGCTTTTCTTGGCGCGGTAGCCTGCGCGTTGGGATGGATCACCGGTGGCGGCCTGTGGCCCTTGATGGCGGCCGCCTTCTTCTCCGGCGGGTTTACCACTCCGCTTTATGCTCTGTTTCTGGCCTACACCAATGATTCTCTGTCGGCCGAGGATATGCCGGCCGCATCCGGGGGGCTGGTATTCACCTTCGGGTTAGGTGCAATCGCGGGCCCACTGGTTACCGGTTGGGCGATGCAGGGGTTTGGTCCGTTCGCGTTCTGGCTGGTAATTGGAGCGACCTTCGGCGCCATCGCGCTCTATGCTCTCTACCATATGACGCAGGGCTCGTCTGTCCCGGTAGACGAGACGGAAAGTTACTTAGGTGTGCTGCCTACAGCCTCGCCCGTGGCAGTAGAGGCGGCAGGCGTCTGGGCTGCTGAACATGCCGAGGCCGAACGTAAGGCCGAGGATTAACCCTGATTTCAGTTGCGGGAATCGATTCGTAGACGAGTTGGTCTGTTAATGATCAAAAAAAATTCCTGATTAGAAACAAGTTAAGACAGATTATTTCAATCGCGTCTTAACTTGTCTGATACCGCAATCGGTGATGGAAAGTTAAAGATGACTATATAGGTTGATAGTATGAAGGTAAGAATGGCGGTTGCCTGAATAACATGTGAAGCTTCCTGACCAATCATTGCAGAACTGGCTGCGATATACGCAATTAACAGCGAAAACTCACTTATTTGTCCCAGTCTGAACCCAACCTCCCAAGACATAGAATTATCTTCTTTTATTGTCTTCAGCAGCAGGCGGAAAACCACGGGTTTAAGAGCGACGACAATAATGGCCAGTAGAACCGAAGGTATCAGAATTTGTCCAACTAACCCTAAGTTGAAACTTGCCCCGACTGAAAAGAAAAATAGAATCAGGAAGAAGTCTCTCAACGGCTTGAGGTTGGTCGCTATGTATTGTGAAATTGGACTCGTGGCTAAAGCGACACCTGCTACAAACGCGCCCATTTCAGCCGATAAGCCGATATACTGCGCACCTTCTGCCATCCCCAGACACCAGCCGATAGCTAATAGAAAAATGTACTCATGAAAACGGTCAAAGCGTTGTATTAATTTAAGAATAATGTATTTAACGAGTAAAAAACCTCCACCAACCAGCAATGGTAGGGCGATTAATGGTTTAATCAGGTTTATTGCACTGCTTTCTTCGTTCTGGCTGCTGTATAAAAAAAGTAAAACCAAGATGGCAATAACGTCCTGCAGCAGCAGTAATCCCACGACCAGTTCTCCCGTATGCCGATGATGCAAGACTGTGGTCGGCAATAGTTTTATACCGATAATGGTGCTGGAGAACATCAATGCAGCACCAATGATTAGGGATTCTGTTTGCGTGTAACCAAATAGCTGAGTCGCAAAGTAACCGGCTGCCAGAAAAATTAAGGAGCTGCCAAGAGCCACCCAGGTCGCCTTTTTTATCATCTGTATTAAATGCGAGGGTTGCATATCTAACCCGAGTAGAAATAACAAGAAAATAATGCCAACATGGGAAATATCAGAGAGCAGAGCCGTATCAGAGATGAATTGGTATCCGTAAGGACCTAAGATAGCCCCTAAGACGATATAAGCAACCAAGAGTGGTTGACGTGTATAAAGTGCTACTGACGCCAATATAGCCGCACCGGTAAAAATCAGGAAAAAAGAAAAAACTATTGAGTGTTCAGTCATTTAGCTGCTCCTTGTGAACGCTTTTAAAGTGTAACAGAAGCTGATGTGTTCTGTTTAGAGGCTCTGTTGCTTTTGTGGGCTAAAGGGGAATAGGTTTGATGTGGGGCCTGTTCGATAGGCTGATTAGAGATAAATTTTATTTAGATACATACTGAGTAATAGCTGAGCAATTTACTCGGAATTAGAATCGGTGTATCCTGACAGCATTATTTGTACTTATGGTTATATTCAGGTGTTAAAAATGAACATGACAGTTACCGAAGGCGCAGAAGTTTATCTGGCCGAACTACTATCCAAGCAAAATGTTGAAGGCATGTCTGTGAGAATGTTTGTTACTCAGCCAGGTACGCCTTATGCAGAAACATGCTTAGCCTATTGTCGTCCGGAAGAACTGGTCGAAGATGACGAAGTAATGGAATTAAGTAAAATTCGTTTCTATTTCGAACGTAATAGTTTGCCTTACCTTGAAGAAGCGCTTGTTGATTATTCGCAGGATCGTATGGGTGGCCAGCTAACCATAAAAGCCCCTAATGCCAAGGTGCCGAAAGTCTCTTCAGACAGCCCGATGAACGAACAAATTAACTATATTCTTTATAGTGATATTAACCCGGGACTTGCATCACACGGTGGTGAAGTTAAGTTAGTAGAGCTCATCGAAGAGACGGACGGATATATCGCCGTGCTTAAATTTGGTGGTGGTTGTCAGGGGTGCAGTGCGGTCGATCTGACTTTGAAAGACGGTGTTGAAAAAAGCCTGATGGAACGTCTTCCTGGGCTGTTAGCGGTACGTGATGTTACGGACCATACTGTGACAGATAACTCTTATTATAAATAAATATTACTAACTGGCGTTTTAAGTGTGTTAAATGCGCCTGCTACATTGCTAGATCGGCATTGTGTGCTATAAATAGTACACGTGCCGCCATCCTTACCACATACATAACAAGTTGAAATCACTTAAGGTTGTTTTCTTGTTTGTAGCCCCCATAGTCTAATTCAGGCATGTAAATCATCAAAATATGGCAGAAATGTCAGTTTTTTATATCGCACCCCTATCGTTGAGGTGCCTTGCAGAGAGGCAATATCCATTATGGATCAGTTTGAAGCTACCGATATTATTAATGTAGAGCTTCCCGTACTGCCGTTACGTGATGTGGTTGTGTATCCACACATGGTCATCCCACTGTTTGTCGGCCGTGAGAAATCCATTGAGGCGCTTGAAGCCGCGATGGATGGCAATAAAGAAATTTTACTGATTGCGCAAAAAAATGCGTCTGATGATGAACCTGTTGCCGGTGACCTGCATGATATAGGTACCGTTGCCAGTGTCTTACAGATGTTGAAACTACCGGATGGAACGGTCAAGGTTCTGGTTGAAGGTGACTATCGTGCCAGAATTATTGAACTGGATGATTCTAATGCGTATTTTACGGCTAAAGTCAGCAGTTTACCGGTAGAAATACTGACCACTGCTGAAAGTGAAGTTTATAAGCGCACTGCTTTGGAACAGTTTGATCGTTTCATTCAGATTAATAAAAAAATTCCGGCTGAAGTGTTAGCGTCATTGCAAAATATCGACGACATTGGCCGTTTATCAGATACTATCGCGGCACATATGTCGCTAAAGTTAGATGAAAAACAAAGTATTCTTGAAATGCTGGATAGTCGTCTGCGTCTTGAACACTTGATGTCTTTGATGGAAGCCGAGATTGATCTCGTTGAAGTTGAAAAGCGTATCCGTGGCCGCGTCAAAAAACAGATGGAAAAAAGCCAGCGCGAATACTATCTGAATGAGCAAATGAAGGCGATTCAGAAAGAGTTGGGTGATCTGGATGAAAACGGCATCAGTGATATCGATGAGCTGAAAAACCGTATTGATGCGGCAGGCATGCCAAAAGAGGCATATGATAAAACCTTAGCCGAGTTTAATAAGCTGAAAATGATGTCCTCGATGTCTGCCGAAGCCACGGTGGTGCGTGGATATATCGACTGGATGCTACAAATACCCTGGGCTAAGCGCTCTAAAGTTCGTCACGATATGAAGCGCGCTGAGATAATTCTTGATGAAGACCATTTTGGTTTAGAGGAAGTGAAAGACCGCATTCTTGAGTACCTTGCTGTGCAACAGCGGGTTAAAAAGCTTAAAGGACCTATCCTTTGTCTCGTAGGGCCTCCGGGTGTCGGTAAAACGTCATTAGGTAAGTCTATTGCACGTGCTACCAATCGTAAATATGTGCGTATGGCGTTAGGCGGCGTGCGTGATGAAGCAGAGATACGCGGACATCGTCGTACCTATATAGGATCTATGCCCGGTAAGCTGATTCAGAAAATGGCTAAAATTGGGGTTAAAAATCCACTTTTTCTTCTCGATGAGATTGATAAAATGGGTATGGATCAGCGCGGCGATCCGGCCTCTGCGTTATTAGAAGTACTTGATCCCGAGCAGAACTCAACATTTAACGATCATTATCTTGAAGTGGATTACGATCTTTCCGATGTGATGTTCGTCTGTACCTCGAATTCAATGAATATTCCTGGTCCGTTACTGGATCGTATGGAGCTCATTCGTATCCCGGGTTACACTGAAGATGAAAAATTAAATATCGCTCGTAAGTATTTGGTACCTAAGCAAATAAAGCAGAATGGTCTCAAAGAAAAAGAAGCGCGGATAGATGATTCTGCGATTATTAGCTTGATTCGCTATTATACGCGTGAGGCAGGCGTGCGTGGTCTGGAGCGGGAAATCGCCAAGATTTGTCGCAAGGTGATTAAAGCGGTGGCGTTGGGAGATGTCGCTGACTCACTTGTCATTGCCGACGATAATATTGAAAAATACAGTGGCGTGAAAAAATATAGCTTTGGTCTCGCAGAAGAGGAAGATTTGATCGGTCACGTTACGGGTCTGGCGTGGACTCAGGTCGGGGGTGAGATGCTGAGTATTGAAGCAACGGTTATGCCTGGCAAGGGTCGTCAAATTACCACGGGTTGTCTGGGTGATGTGATGAAAGAATCCATTCAGGCGGCGTTGACTGTGGTGCGTAGTCGCGCCAAAGCGTTAGGGATTTCTTCTACATTTCATGAGAAGCAGGATGTGCATATCCACGTGCCTGAAGGAGCAACGCCAAAAGATGGACCAAGCGCAGGGATTGGTATGTGTACGGCACTGGTATCTGCTCTAACAGGCATTCCTGTTAAAGCAGATGTGGCAATGACCGGGGAGATTAATCTTCGTGGTCAGGTGATGCCAATAGGTGGTTTAAAGGAAAAATTACTGGCTGCACATCGTGGTGGAATAAAAACAGTTATCATTCCTGATGAAAATCAACGTGACCTTAAAGAAATACCTGATAATATAAAGGCCGATCTTGATATTAGACCGGTTAAGTGGATTGATGAAGTGCTTGACATTGCCTTAAAATTCCAACCTAAACCGTTGGAAGATGAGCCTGTTGAGCCTATATCAACTGAAAAAAAATCGACTAAATCCTCGACAGAACAAATAAATACACATTAATGCCAAACACAGGCAGAATCAGGTGTTGAGTACTTGACACCTATTTCTGCCAGTTGGTATAAAGTGCGGGATATTTGTGCTGAGCATGGACTACAGAACATAAAAAATAATCGACTCGATAAAGGGGAACATCGTGAACAAGTCTGAATTGATCGACGCTATTGCAGCTTCTGCTGATATACCAAAAGCGGCTGCAGGTCGTGCATTAGACGGTGCGTTGGAAGCTGTGACTTCTGCACTGCAGAAAGGTGAATCTGTTGCACTGGTAGGTTTTGGTACTTTTTCTGTAAAAGCGCGCGCTGCACGTACAGGTCGTAATCCACAGACAGGTAATCCAATTGAAATTGCTGCAGCAACACTGCCAAATTTCAAACCTGGTAAAGCATTAAAAGACGCTGTTAATAAATAAGGATTTGATCGGATTTCGATCATAATTCCGAATACGGAGCGGTAGTTCAGTTGGTTAGAATACCTGCCTGTCACGCAGGGGGTCGCGGGTTCGAGTCCCGTCCGTTCCGCCACTATAAAAAAAGCGCATTCAGGCGAATGCGCTTTTTTTTTAATCTAAGGATTTGTTTTAGGTGAATCATGCTTCAGTCCATCAGAGATAGTTCGCAAAGTATTGTTGCCAAAGTTATCGTTGGTTTAATTATTGTTACCTTTGCATTATTTGGGGTGGAGTCATTAGTTAGCCTTACCGCCGAATCAAATGCCCCTGCAACGGTAAATGGTGAAGAGATAACCCAGCAAGAACTATATCAAGCTACTGAATTGCAACGCCGTCAGCTTCTGTCCCAGATGGGTGAGAACGCCGATCCTGCGTTACTGGATGATAGTTTGGTCAGTAGTATGGTGCTGGACAGTTTGATTGAACAAAAATCTCTGCTATTAGCTGCAGAAGATAAGAATATGCTGATCTCTGAACGTATGATCGATCAGATGATTATTAATACACCGGATTTTCAAGTAGAAGGTCAATTCAACCGGGACCGTTTTGAAGCAACATTACGTAACGCTGGTTTTACACCGCTGTCGTATCGTAATTTACTCAAAAAAGAGCGTTTGATTGAGCAAGAACGTAATGCGTACCAATTGTCAGCATTTGTTATTCCCGCTGAGCTTAAACGCATCATTACTCTTGATAGGCAGACACGTGATATTAGCTACTTTATTTTTCCTTTAGATGATGTCGAGAAGAATTTGACGGTATCTGATGAGGAGATTAATGCTAAATACGAGGCTGAACGTACCTCCCTGATGACAGAAGAGCAGGTTGCTATTGAATATATACTGCTTAATAAGAATGACCTTCGCGATAACGTTGTAGTATCAGAAGAAGAACTGAAAGCACAGTATGATCAGTTCCGGGTGTCGTTCCAGGCGGAAGATCAGCGTCATGTTGCTCATATACTGGTTGAAATAACGCCTGACCAAGATGATGCTGCTGCATTAGCTAAGGTTGTAGCGCTACAAGCCCGTATTAAGGCCGGTGAAGAGTTTTCCATCGTAGCCAGTACAGATTCAGATGACATAGGTTCGTCTGCTGCCGGAGGTGATCTGGGTACGAATGGCAAAGGAGTGTTTGCAGATGCTTTCGAACAGGCTATGTACTCGTTAGACGTTAATCAAGTGTCTGAGCCTGTGCGTACAGAGTTTGGCTATCATCTTATCAAGGTGATGGGTATTACCAAGGCTGAAACGCCAAGCTTTGCTGAAATAAAACAAGACTTAACTGATGATATTCTAACGCGAAAAGTTGAAAACATTTATGTTGAGCGTTTAGAGTTGATGGCTGATATTACTTTCTCATCAGGGGATCTTATCGAACCCTCAGAAGTAATGAATCTGCCAGTGATGACGAGTAAACCTTTTGGCCGATCAGGTGGTGATCTCGATATTACCCAGAATGCTAAAGTTATTGGGGCTGCTTTCAGCAGTGATCTGATTCAAGACAAGCTAAACAGCTCAGTAATTGAATTAGATAGAGAGCGTACGGTTGTGGTGCGTGTTAAAGCTTACTCTGAGCCGCGTGAGCAAACATTGGCAGAAGTTGCTGATGAACTGAAGCAGCAGCTTATTAAAGATCAAGCCAGTGAAGTCCTTGCTCTTAAAGCACAGGAAGCGGTTGATCAAATAAATGCAGGCGAAGCAGTTGACCAGGTTGCTCAGGGCCAGTTGGTTGTCAATCTTGAGGCGGTTTCTCGTGCATCAGGTGAACTTCCAATTGAGGTACGTTCAGTAGCGTTTGCTTTGGCTAATCCAGACAGTCTGAAGTCTGTCGTTTCTTCAGCAGAATTACCGGATGGAAGCGTGGCTGTGGTGCTTCTGAAAAAAGTTAATATGACAGAAGTGCAGCTGACGGATGAAGAGACACAATCGATGGGTGCTTTTCTGGGCTCACGCATTGGCCAGCAAGAATATCAGTCTTTGGTTGCTGAGTTGAAAAACGCAGCAGAGATTGAGAAAAAGTAATTTTTTACAAGATATAAAACGCACCTTTTGGTGCGTTTTTTTTTGCTTAGAATTAATCGCTATCTTACCGTTTCTTAGCCAGGAAGCCGCTAATAGAATTACCAATAGAACTGGTCTTCGCCGAAAGGACAGATAATGGCATAATCGCCATTTTCAGGTCTTCATGGTGAGCCTCTATCGGAATGGCAGATATGTGAATTACATGTAGGAAGAAATAATAATCGTGATATTAATCAGATAGGACGTTTTGTTAGCGCAGTGTAGTGTTTTTGATGTCTGAAGCTTTTGATGAATTCTGCTTTGGATAAGGATTTAGTAGTAATCAGAGGTCATAATGCAGAATACTTATCGTTAGAATTAGCGTCCTACGCACATGCAAGCTATCACTAGCCCTTTATTTGTAATGGGGTTTTCAGAGGGGTTATCAGTTCAGAGGGGGTATCAGGGAAGATAAAAATTCTCGGGGCCATGTTAGCCCCAAAATGAGATTGCTTATCATTCTAGCATTAGTGATGTGTAGGCCGGCCTGTGAAAATTTTAGGTAATTCAAAGCTAAAAAGTGCTTTGATTTTAGTAGTAAGCTTTAGGATAAGTGCAGCGTTATATTCGTGGCGTAGTTGATAAGCTTGCTTGATATAATAATCTGTATCTACGTTACCGTTGATATCCAATTTCAATTCAGTGTCCATGCTCTTTCTCGCTTATGTGTATTGGTTAATTAATATTCATACTAAAGTCTTAATAAAGATTGCACAAACGACCAATTTTCATCAAAATAATGAATAAAACTAATCAATAGGGGTTTCATCATCAGACGCTTACCTCCACTTAATTCAATTCGGATATTTGAAGCCGCTGCTCGTAATCAGAGCTTCGCTGCCGCTGCAGAAGAGCTTTCTGTTACGGCATCAGCCGTCAGTCATCAAATTAAAACCCTTGAGGAATACTTGGGTCTGGTGCTTTTTCGAAGAAATAAAAGGAAAGTTGAACTGACCCCTTTGGGTGAGCAATATTTAGTGTCGATTAAATATGCATTGGATGAGATTGAAATTGCTACTAAGCGTCTCACAGCAAATCCGGAATCAGACATAATAACGATTAGTGTAGCCCCGAATTTTTTAACCCGTTGGTTAATGCCCAGGATGCAGCGCTTTCAGGAAAAGTATCCCGATGTAGAATTGCAGATAACGGCGTCTACAGGATTAATTGATTTCAATAAATCCAATACGGATATGGCAATCTATTTTGGCAGTGGAGATTGGCACGACATAGACGTGCATTTTCTAAGAAATGTGTTGTTAGTACCTGTGTGTAGTCCGTCATTGTTAGGCTCCAGGCCTTTGAATACGCCAGAAGATTTACGTAAACATACGTTGATTCAAGTGAGTACACGTCTTTATGAGTGGCCGGAATGGTTACAATTGGCGGGCGTTGAAAAATCAGGTTTCGGGCGAGGCTTGCAACTATCAAGTAGTCAATTGGCGACGGCGGCAGCACAAGAAGGATTAGGCGTGGCGTTAGCTGACAGTACACTGACATCGAGAGAGATAAATGAAGGTAAGCTAGTAATGCCGTTTAATCTTATGCTCGATACACACAAATCTTTTTACCTTGTGCATCAGAAAAACAGGCTCTTAACATACGGTATGCAAGCGTTTAAGGATTGGGTTATTGATGAGATGCACAAGAGTTGTGTTTGAGGTACAAGATATAAATGTTAAATAACATACATCGATGACGTAAGGCGTTTTATAAGGAGTTTTATGCGCACGATTGGTTTACTAGGGGGTATGAGCTGGGAAAGTACCGCGAGTTATTACCGTCTGATTAATGAAGGCATAAAGCAGCAATTAGGCGGACTTCACTCTGCAAAGATTATCTTACACAGTGTCGATTTTCAGCCCATAGAAACGTGTCAGCATCAAGGTGACTGGGCGACAACGGCTGATATACTTAAGCATGCCGCACTCAGCGTACAGGCTGGCGGTGCGGATTGTTTGGTTATTTGTACTAATACCATGCATAAAGTCGCAGATGAAATTGAAGCGACAATAAATATACCTTTATTACACATTGCAGATGCGACTGCAGAGGCGTTAGTTGCTCTGGGGATTAAGCGCGTTGGCTTGTTAGGTACACAATTTACAATGGAACAGGATTTTTATAAAGGTCGCTTAATTCGTCAGTATGGCTTAGATGTTCTGATACCTAATGAAGGTGACTGTCTTATTGTTCATGATGTCATCTATAAAGAGTTGTGTTTAGGACAGATTTCAGAGCATTCCAAACAGGAATATTTACGAATCATTAACCAGATGGCTGATCAGGGAGTGGAAGCTGTTATTCTGGGCTGTACGGAAATAGGTCTTCTGATTCAGCAATCAGATACTGATATGCTGTTGTTTGATACGACTGAAATACATGCCAAAAAAGCGGTGTCCTATTCATTAACCTGATTATCCATAAGACTCAGGCAGTGTTAACAAGCGATACGGCATGGTATGCCTTCAAGCACTTAATCATAGCTTACACTCGTGGCTAATCAGCTGCTTATTAGCAGTCATTGATGGTGCTGAAATAATCATACCGTCATAAGCAATAATAAAGTTGTCAGGGATGGCATGTGGGTTATCTATTAGCCAACAGTCCAGGCGATGGCTGATATGTGTAAGGATCATTTTTTTGGGTCGAAGCTGCTGATGAATTCTAAGCACCATATTGACGTCATTATGGTTTTTAGGCGGTATGTCGCGAGGGGGTTCGGAGCAGTCGATAATCAGATAATCCAGAGTGCCAGGAGACAGGTTGCTGAGAAATACTTCCGTTTTCGCGGGCAAACCCACAGTGTCGGTTAAATAAGCGATCCTGAAATCATCTTTTTCGAGCAGGTACCCCAGCGTAACTTTTGAGTGCTGTAAAGGTAGCGGTGTCAGCGTGAAGTCTTCCCACATAACCGGTTGGAAGGGGGTAAAAGGGGGTTGGAAAGTAAGCACACCCGGATGTTTATAAAGATCATCAGCACCTGCGGGGTCATCGGGACGAAATACCGGAATTTTTTCTTCTCTCTCTGACCAGCGTAAGTGAAATAACCCCTGCACATGATCCATATGAAAATGTGTCAGAACAATTCGATGAATATCATCAAAGGCATAACGTTCTGCTAAATCAGTTCTGCCAGCGTCCAGCAAAGTAATTCCAAGGGACGTACGTATAGCGAGGCTACAAGGAGCACGTCGCTGGGCTGGAATTGCGATGGCGCGTAGGCAAGCTTTGCACTGGCAGCCCCACACCGGGACTTGTCCGGCGTTACCGGTTCCTGTGAATTCTATATCAAACATAAGCTTTCAAACATAAGATTTAAAACATAAGATTTAAACATTAATAGTTGCCGTGGTGAGTTGATCAATTAAGCGCGCTAATGCAGTCACGGCTTGATCCAGGTCGCCGTTATTACTGATGACATAGCATCGTCTGTTAAGGCTTTCTGCATAGCCTCTAGAGCGTAATATCCGCGCTTCTATCTCTTCCCCGGATTCTCTGCTGCGTTGCGTTAAACGCTCACGCAGGCTCGTTTCTTCGACATCTATCAATACCGGAATGAGTTGTTCGGCGTAGTGTTCGATCGCTTCTGGTAAATGTTCGCGTGAACCGTTAACAATAACCGAGTGATTTGCCTTCAACCAGGTATCGACTTCACTGCCAATACCGTATTGATGCCCGTTAGCTTCCCAGCTTAGCGAGAACAACCCCAGGTTTTTTCTCAGTGCGAATTCAGTGTCCGTTAATTCGATATGGTTTTCACCACCCGATTGCCAATGACGTGTGATATAGCGATGAGCAATCATTAACCCTGCACCTGGGTGCAAGTGTTTTCTCAGTGCTGAAATGATGGAGTCCTTACCACTACCGGAAGGCCCCATCAGGTAGATTATTTTTGCCATTTAGAATGCTCGATTTCCATTCTTCCATACCTGTTCAATATGGATATGGTCATTGGTCAGGGTGCTCCATACCAGATCAGCCTTACAACCGGGCTGAATGCGGCCGCGATCATGTAAGCCGACGGCATCCGCGGGTTTATGGCTTACCAGCGCGACCGCTTGAGGCAGATCATATTGATTCGATTCAAGTGCGGCGATTTTAAAAGCGGCATCCAATAAGCTGGCTGGGTAATAGTCGCTGGAGAGAATGTCCAGCACGCCTTCTGACGCTAATGTATGGGCTGCAATGTTACCAGAATGAGAACCACCACGAACAACATTCGGTGCGCCCATCATGACGCCCATACCTTTTTGATGCGCTGCTTTTGCCGCCTCCGCTGTGGTCGGAAACTCAGCAATCACCATGTTGTAGTGGTGGGATTCGTCAACATGCGCCTGAGTCGCATCGTCGTGGCTGGCCAGTGGTATACCTAAACGGTTACAGGTGTCGCAGATCTGTTCGCGAAAGGTATCACTATATAAACGGCTGGACTGAGTTTGGCGTTCTACGAACACGTCCATCTCTACATCCGACAGTTTGTATTTACCCTGATAATATTCACGGTATTTTTCTAAGCTGGCAAATTGACGCTGACCGGGTGAGTGATCCATAACGGATACCAACTGCGCCGGTGTTCTTTCGAGTAACGCATTAAACATAGCTAATGTGTCTTTGTGACTGACTTCGCAGCGAAGATGTAGCAAGTGATCTGCGCGGCTGAGTTTTCGCTCGCGAGATTCACTGAGTGCATCGACCATACGCGTCAGGTTATTCAGGCGTTCACTACCCTGAATAACATCACCGATAGAGATGGCATCAAAAACAGTGGTGATGCCCGCGCTAATCATCTGGGCGTCATGGACTTTAAATGCCTGAATTGCTGGCCAGACAACACCGGGACGAGGCGTGAAGTGCTTTTCCATGTTGTCGGTGTGCAGTTCAATCATGCCGGGTGTGAGGAACCCACCCTGACAATCGAGCGCACCGGGAAGCGTGACACTTCCGTGGTCAATACTGCTGATAATGCCATTTTCAACCGTGAGCGTGCCGTTAATAACCTCGTTGGATAAAACTATCTGTGCATTGGTTAAAATCACGTGATTACTCCCCTGTTAAAAATCAACGGCCGCTGGCTCGGCTTCCCGGTTAACATCAAAAAAATGATCGGCTACGCTTTCTCTTACTACGGCATCATGGAAGATGCCGACGACGGCTGTCCCGCGTGATAATGCTTGTTGAATCAGTTTGATCACTACCTCAGAGTTACGCTGGTCTAATGACGCGGTCGGCTCATCCAGCAATAGAATCGGGTAGTCGACAATGAAACCACGGGCGATATTGACCCGCTGCTGCTCGCCACCCGAAAAGGTACTGGGTGCCAGTGCCCATAAGCGTTCAGGAATGTTCAGCTGGGTCAGCAGGTCGGCGGCTTTAGCGCGAGACTCTGCTTCACAAACACCGCGCTCACGTAAAGGTTGCATCACAACATCCAGTGTTGAAACGCGGGGAATAACCCGTAAAAACTGGCTGACATAGCCGAGTGTCTCTTTGCGGATTTCCATTAACAGGCGGCTATGAGCGGTTGCCAGATTGATCATCTCATGACGATGCCAAATGTTTATCGCTCCCTGACTGGGGAGGTAATTAGCGTATAACGTACGCAGCAGCGTACTTTTACCGGCGCCACTTTCTCCGTGCAGGACAGTACACTCGCCTGCATTCACCTGCAGGTTTACATTATTCAGTACCTTAAGCTGAATGCCGCCCTGGTTGTGCAGCGTGAAGGTTTTCGATAGTCCCTGAACGTCAATCATTACTTTTAATTGAGCCGTTAACTGAGTCGTCGCCTGCGTTTTTAACTGAGTTGTCATTTGAAGGGTCATCTCATCTCTCCTGTCAGGTTAAGGTGTCAAAACTGATGAGACCAACAGTTGTGTGTAGGGGTGTTGCGGGTCGTCTAGTACCTGATCAGTGAGACCGGTTTCGACAATTTTTCCATGACGCATAACCACTAAACGCTGAGCCAGCAGGCGGGCGACGGCTAAATCGTGGGTGACAATCACCACCGCCAGATTCAGATCTCTAACCAGGGTGCGCAGCAGATCCAGAATACGCGCCTGTACGGAAACATCTAAACCGCCCGTCGGCTCATCCATAAAGACCAGCCGTGGATGCGTAACCAGGTTGCGTGCTATCTGTAAGCGCTGCTGCATACCGCCTGAGTAGGTGTTGGGTTTATCATCAATCCGGCTCACATCCAGCTCAACATCTTCCATCCAGCGCAAACCTTCCTTGCGGATATTGCCGTAGTGACGCTGACCAACCG
Organism: Neptunomonas antarctica; assembly: GCF_001305295.1. Classification (GTDB taxonomy): domain Bacteria; phylum Pseudomonadota; class Gammaproteobacteria; order Pseudomonadales; family Balneatricaceae; genus Neptunomonas; species Neptunomonas antarctica. Next base: position 11,438 of record NZ_LJSI01000028.1, on the reverse strand, counting down.
CCATCAGGCGTTCGCCGATATTAGCGCCGGCCGATACGCCCATCCGTAAACCATCGCGGGCATGTTGGTGGACGACACCCCATTCGGTGCGCAACAGGCGGCGGCGCTCGGATTCCGGCAGTTCGTATAAATTGAGCCATTCATTTTTGGCGTTCCGGTAGAGTACTTCGCCTGCGTTGGGTTCCAGTCTTGCGGATAAACTCGTCAGCAGTGTGGATTTACCCGAGCCGGATTCGCCGACAATGCCGAGTACTTCACCGGGGTATAAGTCCAGGCTGATCTCTTCGCAGCCTTTACCCGGCGCGTAGAGTTTGGATAGATTGTTGACGCGTAATAGTGGTTCGGATTGCATTAGAGAGTCTCTCGTAAAATATCGATGGGCGTATCAATAGGCGTATCAACGGGCATGTTAATAGATTCCTCAATAGGCCCGCGTTCACGACAGAAATCAGTGTCGGAACAGATAAAACTACGGGTGCCCAGGTCATCCATGATGACCTCATCCAGAAAACTTTCGTGTGATCCACAGATCGCACATGACTCATCCCACTGCTGTATTTCGAAGGGATGATCTTCAAAGTCGAGGCTTTTAACATCGGTGTAAGGCGGAATCGCATAGATACGTTTTTCACGACCTGCACCAAACAGTTGCAGGGCTGGCATCTGATGCATTTTTGGATTGTCGAATTTAGGAATAGGTGACGGATCCATAATGTAGCGCCCGTTAACCATGACCGGGTACGCATAGGTAGTCGCGATATGGCCAAAGTGAGCAATATCCTCATACAGCTTCACGTGCATCACACCGTAATCTTCCAGGGCATGCATTTTTCGGGTTTCGACTTCACTGGGCTCAATAAAACGTAATGGCTCAGGAATTGGCACCTGATACACCAGAATCTGATCTTCTTGCAGTGCAGCTTCAGGAATCCGGTGGCGTGTTTGTATTAAAGAAGCCTCACGGGTTTTCTCCGTTGTTTCTACGCCCGTCAGATCTTTAAAAAAGGCGCGGATACTCACCGCATTGGTGGTGTCGTCGGCCCCCTGATCTATTACTTTGAGCACATCGTCTGCACCAATTACGGCAGCGGTTACCTGCATGCCGCCGGTTCCCCAGCCATAGGGCATTGGCATCTCGCGGCCTCCGAAAGGCACCTGATAGCCGGGAATAGCGACGGCTTTCAGTAAGGCGCGGCGGATCATGCGTTTGGTTTGCTCGTCGAGATAAGCGAAATTATAGCCATCGCGTATGGTTGCAGCGCTCATTCGCCTTTCTCCTGAACGGGTGTGACTGGTTTAGCGGATGTGGGGTTTTCCTTACGCAGACGTCTCAGTAGTTCGAGTTCGGCCTGGAAGTCAACGTAGTGGGGAAGCTTAAGGTGTGATACAAAGCCCGATGCTTCTACGTTATCGCAATGCGACAGCACAAACTCTTCCTGCTGAGCAGGGGATATTCTTTCTTCATCGTAGCGTTCTGCCTGCAAGGCGCGATCAACCAGCCCCATCGACAGTGTTTTACGCTCGCTTTGGCCAAAGGCCAGACCATAGCCCCGCGTGAATTTAACGTCGTTGTCTTCGAGTTTGCTAAAACCATTAATCATTTCGCATTCGGTCACCTGAATAGTGCCGATATCAATGCTGAATCCCAGCTCGTCCGGTGTAATGGCGACGTCGACTTCACCGGTTCTGATCTCTCCGGCAAACGGATGGTTGCGACCATAACCGCGTTGTGTGGAATAGCCTAATGCCAGCAGAAAGCCTTCATCGCCACGTACCAGTGACTGTAAACGTGCACTGCGATCACAGGGGTAAGTGGGCGGATCCTGTGTCACATCGGCTGGTGTGGAGTCGTCGTCTGTTTCTTCGACTAACAAGCCTTCCCGCTCCAACATTTTCAACACACGGGTCATTTTTTCTGGTTCTGGTTCTGATGCTTGCTCCGATGCTGACGTCTGTTCTGTTGTTGCAGCCACTGAAGCAGATGGCGTCGCTATTCCATCCTCCGCCAGCAGTTTAAAATCCAACAGGCGATGGGTGTAATCAAACGTAGATCCCAGAACCTGCCCACCGGGCAGATCTTTAAAGGTGGCGGAGATGCGGCGTTCGACCTGCATCTGCGTGGTGTTAATCGGTTCGCTGGTATAAAAGCGACTTAACGTGGTTCGGTACGCTCTTAACAGAAAGATCGCTTCAACCAAATCGCCTGCAGACTGCTTGATCGCTAAGGCGGCTAATTCACGGTCATAAATAGAGCCTTCGGTCATCACGCGGTCGACAGCCAGCGATAACTGTTCGCTAATTTGCTTTACCGACAGAGCAGCAACAGAGGTGTCTCCACGGCGGCGTTTGGCTAAAAGCTGGTGCGCATTGGTGATGGCTTGTTCGCCACCTTTAACAGCTACATACATCTTAAAAGACCTCCACCTGTGTGGTTCTTGTGATACATGCGCGTGATGGATTGTTCGCGATATTTAACAGCTACATACATCTTAAAGCACCTCGACCGTGGTAGTTCGTGGGATACATACGAGTGATTGCTCAGCCACAAAAACAAGATCAATACCTAATGGGAAGGAGTCAGGGCGCTCCACCAGATAGTTGATCAGGACATCGTTAAGGTCAGAGATATGAATCAATTTTTCTGTAGCGATACCAGGGCCTGATAGCTTGAGGCTTGTTAGCGCCTGTTTAGACATTAGTGGAGAGAGTCCGCTAGATGGCTCTTTTGCGGATAGCCCGCTTACAGTAAGCTCTGACGACACGCTGTTGACCTGTAAAATCAGTGTGCAACCGGTTTCCGGATACTCACATGAACCGATAGAAAACTCAGACATTGCTGTGATTTCGCCGGGATAAGCGATAGCAAATAATGCCTTGGCTGGCTCATCCGTGATGGGCATGCCGCTATGAAAGTGTAAATTGTGTCTTATATCAGCCGTATTGAATTCCGGGGATAACCACAGCGGGGTTTGCTGATCCAACAGTGCCTGGCAGACGGCAAATGTACTGCTATACAGATGTGTCAGCGCGTCGGGTGATGTGAGGTTAACAACACTACCCGGTTCGCTCATGGCTTTTAATAATTGTCGGAACGTCTGCTGGCTATCTCTTACCGGTTCAGCAAAACCTCGAATAATCTTTGGCGCATTCATGCTTAATCTTCGCCTCGTACCAGTGTAAAAAAGTTAACTTTGGTGGTGCTGGTTTCTGCTGTTTTTTGTTGCTGCTCTCGCATTAACTGCTCTTCTAATAGCTCAATAACCTGCTGGCGGATCGTGGATCCGTTATTGCTGGATTGGAGTAAAGCATCGAGCTCGGCTGCTCGCAGTGCATGGGCTTTGTTACGTCCGGCGATATAGCTGTAGCCGTAATGGCCTGCTATAGATCGTACGACGCAACGGGTGATGGTCATGTCACCCAAATTAAACTGTGAACCAGTGCCACCCATCCGCGCCCGGACTTGTGTGAGACCCACTTCAGGCGCTCGGATCGTTTCAAACTGAGCGGTATCGATGAGCGAATCGGATAGATTATGTAATAGCTCGCCTGATGATTTAGCCATCACTGACATCCAGCGTTGTCGATCATTTAGCTGATAATTCACTGTGTTGCTTCGCTCTTTAAGGGGAGTATGTTCCATGATTCAGGGTTCCACGCTGTATTCGAAAATGTCACTGCGGCTGATACTGATAGAGTATTCCATCAGTTGTTCTGTACGTTTAAGTGTGTATTGCGAATGAATCTCCATGACTGGAATACCACGGCCAATACCGAGTTGTTGGCACTCATCAAAGGTAGGCATGCGGGCTCGCAGTTTGGTATTGCCGCGTTCAGCATCGAACTGATAATGATCACGTAAAAACTGATGTAATGAACCGGACGTGTATTGTCCAAGCGTGCCAAGATCCACATTGAAAAGATGATGCTTAATCAGAGTGGCGGGTTGTGTGTCGATGTAACGGCAGGTTTTTACAATAACGACAGGCGCTTTTGCTGAGCACTTGAGTCGATTCGCTAATTCCAGATTGAGTGTTTCCTCGTAACAGCCAAGCACCTGTGTTTCAAGTGAAAAACCTATCTTGGATAAGTTATAGGTAAAGCAAGAATTACTATGTAACGAGTAATCAATAGGGGCCCGTACCACCTGATTTCCTAACCCCTGAAAGCGTTTGATTAAGCCGTCCTGTACTAATTCATCAACAGCGCGGCGTAGCGTATGCCGGTGCACATTGAAACGTGCAGCCAGCTGTTTTTCAGGAGGCAAGAGATCACCGGACTCGTATTGATCACGGATTTCGTTTCTTAGCTGTGTCGCAATTTTTAAGTAAACGGCCATAGTGATGTTGTCTATACAAGTTTCAGGGATAAAAAAAATCAAATAAACGCTTTGCGTAGTTGCTGTGATGTCAAATCTATCAGCGTCACGCAGACAATGATGATGATCATGACGGCACAGGTTTGCTGAAACTGAAATCCACGCAGGCTTTCCCAGAGAATCACACCAATACCACCCGCGCCGACCATACCAACCACGGTGGCTGAACGGACATTGGACTCAAACCGATACAGAGAATAAGAGATCCATAGGGGGAGAACCTGAGGGATTACGCCATAGAGAATTTCTTCCAGCTTGTTGGCACCCGTGGCTCTAACGCCTTCAGCAGGACGTGGGTCTATGGCTTCAACGGCTTCTGAAAACAGCTTGGCGAGCACACCTGTGGTATGGATAAATAACGCCATTACACCGGCAAAAGGGCCAAGACCGACAGCCACCACGAAGAGCATGGCAAACACCATTTCGTTGATTGCGCGTGTCGCATCCATCAGGCGGCGGGTAGGCTGATACATCCACATAGGTGCAAGGTTTTCAGCGCTCATAAGGCCAAGAGGAATAGCGCAGATGATCGATAGCACGGTACCCCAGAGTGCAATATGAATCGTAATAATCATCTCATCGACGTAGTAACTGAAGTCTTTAAAGTCAGGTGGGAAAAAATCACTGGCAAATTCACGCATGTTGCTCGCGTCATTGATCAGGAGCATGGGATTCATTTCTGCAGAGCCCCAACCCCAGCCCAGCATCAGGAATAGAATTCCCCAGCTTAAGGGGGCCATCCAGTTGTAGGGTGGTTTTGGCAGTGTGCTGATCGTTGATGTTGTCATGAATTAATCCGAACGTAAAAATGGCTTCAGGCTGCGTGTGCAGCCTGAAGTTATGATGCTTAGTTAGTAGAAGCAGCGGTCAGAGCGTCCATGCGACGGTTCAGTTCAGCTAGCTGATTGTCGATTTCCTGTACTTTTTGTGCTTTATCTTCTTTGCTCATATCTGAATCGTTAACCAGTTTGATACGGTTTTTAAACAGGACTAACTGGCGGATAGGCAGCAGTTGATCATCGCTGGATGCTTTGAACGGTGCCCACTGCAGAGCATTCAGTGTGTCCAGTTCTGCGGTGTCGTTAGTCGTGCCATAGGTCATGAAGAAGCTATAGATCTTGCTTTTTGTTTCTTCTGACAGATTTTTACGCCACACGATGGGGTCAGCAGGGATCAGTGGAGATTTCCAGATGATTTTGACGTTAGCCAGTTTCTCGGGGTTAGTTATCTCGAAACGGGCAAAACTTTCAGTGTTGTTAGTCGCGACATCCACCTGACCATTGGCGACTGCCAGGAAGTTAGATTCGTGGCTGGCGTTGGTCATGTGTTTGAATGCTTTCTTTGGATCGACACCGTTCTTGGCAAACACATAATAGCCAGGCACTAAGAAGCCAGACGTTGAGTTAGGATCACCATTACCAAAGGCCAGTTCACTGCTGTATTTCAGCATGTCATCAACATTGTTGATCTTGGTGTTATTCTTATTGGCGAGTAACAAACTCCAGTAGCCAGGATTACCCGATACATCGACGGTTTGAGCAAAAATCTGTCCACCGGCGCGATCAACGGCTTCCAATGCTGATTTATTACCCAGCCATGCAACATCGACTTTATCAAAGCGCATCGCCTGAATAATCCCTGCATAGTCAGAAGCAAAGAAGGGTTTGATCTCCACCCCCATTTTATCGGACATATCGTTAAGGAAAGGAACCCAGACGGTTTTCAGGTTCTGTGAAGATTCAGTCGAGATAATGCCGAAGTTGAGAGTTTTCATCTCTTCTGCCTGTGCCAGTGTCACGCCTGACAGGGCGGTCGTTATTGCCAGGCCAGTCGCCAGTTTAGAAAACAGTTTTTTCAGTTTCATTCGTTGGGTTCTCATAGATGGATTTCAGTTAGGCTGGGTTTAATTGATCGTTACGCCGGGTTTAATTGATAGTTAGGTAGTAGCGAATCTTTACACACAGCATCCTGCTGCTGATCAAGTTGTTGAATTCCATATAACTGGGTGAGCTGGTCGCTGCTTAGCTGGTTGATTCGGCCGTCGAAGAATATTTCCCCTTGGCGAAGCGCCACGGCGCGCCGGCAATATTTTTTTGCGTAATCAACCTGATGTAGCGTCACAACGACGGTAATGCCGTCTTTCTCATTGATGCCCTGGAGAATCTCCATCACTTGACGAGAAGATTCCGGGTCTAATGAAGCGATAGGTTCGTCGGCCAGAATAATCTCGGCCTTTTGCATCAGCGCTCTGGCGATAGCAACACGCTGTTGCTGTCCACCAGAAAGCTGAGACGCTCGCTGTAGAGCAAAGTCGCGTAAACCCACGCGTTCTAGTGCATCTAATGCTTCTTGCTTTTCTTCGTCAGTAAACCAGCCCAGTAAACTGCGGTAAGTGGGCACACGGCTTAAACCACCGATCAATACATTGGTTAATACGGACAGACGACTGATCAGGTTAAATTGCTGAAAAACATTACCGATGCGTGCCCGTGAACTGCGTATATCTTTATGTAGTTTGCCGTTTTGTTGAATCGGTATGCCAAATACAGAGATTTCAGAAGGAGTTTTTTTGTCGGCCAGTGTCAGGCCTGAAATGTGACGCATCAGTGTTGATTTACCCGATCCTGATGGGCCAATTAACGCGACCATGTCTCCTTGCTCAATCGCGAGATCAATACCTTTAAGCGCGTATTTATTTTTGGAAAATGATTTCTTTACGCCTGATATGTTAATCACTGACATTGAGTATTCCTCTGTTTTGTTAGAGGCATGGTAGCGGTGAAATATTACAAATCAGTTATCTAGACATGTCAGAAATATGAAGAGAAAAAGACAGTTATGTTGCAGCGGAATGTATTTTTAAAAGGACTTTATAATAAAAAAGCCGCTGAAAATCAGCGGCTTTTAGAAAACGTATTAAAAGAGATAGTAGGCGTTAAACAGTCTCTGTTTCGCGTTTTTTATCTTTGGTTTTTTCTAAACGCTGTGCATCAGCATGGCGTTTAACCCAGAAGTCAGCACCTTGGATGCCTAGTTTCTCAGGGTTGAAGGTATATTCTTTTACGCCGGCTTTACGCTGCGCTTCATAATCTTTCAGCGCTTTAATTGCCGGTTTAGAGATGAAGAAGATGATCATTATTCCGACAATGTTCAACCATGCCATTAGCCCTACGCCTATGTCACCCAGACCCCATGCAAGGTTAGCTGTTTTGACGGTGCCGTAGAACGTTGCTGCCAGCAAAACAAATTTCAGTACGAAGTCTAAGCCCGGCAATTTCAGCGTACGCTTAAGGTAAGCAAGATTCGTTTCTGCAATATAGTAGTACGCCAGAATCGTCGTGAACGAGAAGAAAAATAGCGCCAGGACGATGAAGGGTTTACCGACACCGGGCAATACTTGCTCAACGGCTGTCTGTGTATAAGCAGGGCTGTTAGCTGCAATTTCGGCGGCTAAGTTCTGAACCAGGAATACCCCTTCGCCAACACCATGAACGTTGTAAGCTCCAGTGATCAGGATCATGAACGCGGTAGCTGAGCAGACAAACAAGGTATCAATATAGACTGAAAAAGCCTGAACCAGTCCCTGTTGTGCAGGGTGGTCAACCTCAGCAGCAGCAGCGGCGTGAGGGCCGGTACCTTGTCCCGCTTCGTTTGAATAAACACCACGTTTTACGCCCCAGCCGATGGCTGCGCCCATACCGGCCATCGGCGTAAATGCATCCGTGAAAATTGCGCTGATAACGCCCGGCAAAGCTTCAAGATTGAGTGCAATTACAGAGCAGGCAATAACAATATAAGCCAGTGCCATAAACGGTACAACGATCTGAGTGAAACTGGCAATACGCTTGACGCCTCCAAAAATTATGAAGCTGAGAGCCAAAACAATACTGATAGCTGTGAGTATTTTAGTCAGGCTCAGGTCACCCATAGTGGTGTTGATGATCTCACCCGTACCAAAAGCCAGCTCTGCAGCATTACCGATACCGTTGGACTGTACGCCCGGCAACATAACGCCACAGGCGATAATCGTAGCAATAGCAAAGATCCACGCAAACCACTTTTGTCCCATCGCCTTTTCAAAGTAGAAAGCCGGGCCACCACGGTACTGGCCTTCGTGTTCTTCTTTATAGATCTGACCTAAAGCAGATTCTGTATAGGCTGTTGCTGCGCCCAGAAAGGCGACAACCCACATCCAGAAAACGGCACCCGGGCCACCAAAACCGATAGCAGCGGCTACGCCTGCAATGTTGCCGGTACCAACGCGGCCTGACAGTGACACGGCTAGCGCTTGAAAAGAGGAGATCCCTTTGTCTGAACTACTACCTGAAAAAAGTAGACGCCACATTTCGCCAAACATACGTACCTGCACAAAGCGGGTAAGTATTGAGTAAAACAAGCCTGCGCCGAGGCAAAGGTAGATAAGAGCGGGGCTCCAGATGATTCCATTTATAGAATCGATAATTGACTGCATATGCACTGGTCTCTATGGAAGGGTTCGTTTTTACGTTATTAGAATTGTCGGCAGGAATTGTATAGAGAAGCAGGCAGGTGTTTTTTTTGTTTTGTTAGTTTTATTAGACGAAAGTATTTATAAAGATAAAAATTCATTAAATACTATGGTTTTTCGAAAGAGGACAGGGGCTGCCGTAGCGTGCCCCTATGTTTACTCTATAGTTGGCAAGAGTTTACTGAGAGTTAGCTAGCGCAAGTACTCTTTACTGATACGTTTAAAGGTATCAGTGCCGGACTTCTGCATCCACTCAAAAGCTACCATTTCACGTGTGACTATATGAATACCGCAGCCGCGCATACGTTCCAGAGCACAGGCTTTATCTTCTGGATTACGTGAAGAGACGCAGTCGGCTACTACATAAACATCATAGTCCTGTTGTTTTAATTGTATGGCTGTTTGCATCACGCAAACATGAGACTCCATGCCAATGATAACCATCTGATCCAGTTTGCGATCCTTGATTATTTGCTGGCAAGAAGGCTCTGACATACATGAAAAGTGTGTTTTTTCCATGTACTGATCTTCGGGCAGAATGGCTTTTAGCTCTGCAATGGTATGACCAATGCCTTGTGGGTATTGTTCGGATGTCAAAATCGGGACATTAAGAATAGTAGCAATCTCAATCAGCCATTTACTGTTTTTTATCAGTCGTTCTTTTTCATAGATGGCTGGAGCCAGTTTTTCCTGAATATCGACGACTAGCAGACAAGACTTATCGGGATGAATTAGCACAAATATTTCCTTATTATTGGTTCTGTAATGTCAGGGTAGTTGTTTATCCATTGTATTGCTTGGCGTGTTATCTAGTGTGTTTTTATTTCAGTTGTTATTGGCTTAATAATTAACAGATAACTGACTACCGCTAAAATACCCATTAAAGAGATACTGGCAGCCATGACCGTGGGTGAACCTGTGTGGCTGTGGCCGACGATAAGTCCAACAACGGCGGCGATCGCGGATTGGGTAAAACCTAAGAGCGCTGATGCTGTTCCCGCCATTTTTGAAAAGGGGCCCATCGCACCCGCCATCGCCTGTGGCATTACAATCCCTACCGCCATCATAAAGAAAACCTGGCATCCAATGACCCAATACAGATTATGCATTTCCAGTAATGATGCGGTCAGCATTAATGTACCGGCGACAGCACCTACTGAGGTGCCCATAATCAACATTTTATTGATACCCAGCCGTGGTCCGAATCTTTGACCCAGCTGAGAACCTGCCATATAACCCATCACAACGGCTGTGAAATAAAATCCATAGTTTGTTTCTGAAACACCAAAGAAGTCGATTAGTACAAAGGACGAACCGGAAAGAAAAGAGAATAAGCCGGCAAAAATAAAACTGCAACAAAGGGTATAACCAAGAAAGATCCGGCTGCGGAGGAGTTGACCATAGTTTTTCATGATAACTAATGGGTGCAGACTATTAACATTTTCAGGCTGTAGTGATTCCTGAACTTTAAACAGGATAATCAGGGTAACAATAACGCCGTATACACCTAGAAAGATAAAAATGGCACTCCAGTCAAAGGCCAATAGCATGTAGCCGCCAATGATAGGAGCCACGGCCGGCGCCAGAGCCATAATGGTAGCCATCATAGAAAGCACGCGGGCTGATTGAGTGGGACCGTAAATATCCCGAATCATGGTGCGTCCGAGTACCGGCCCACCGCAGGCGCCAAGTGCCTGAAGGAAACGAAACATAATAAGTTCTTCAATCGTGGAGGCGGTAGCACAACCAAAAGAGGCGGCTGTGAAAAGTACTAAGCCACCGAGCAGAACCGACTTACGTCCGAAACGATCGGCAAGTGGTCCGTATAACAGTTGAGCTACAGCAAAGCCGCCAAAGAAAATCGATAAAGTGACCTGTACCTGATCAATGCTGGCATTGAGTTCGGTTGTTAGCCTGGGTAAAGCTGGCAGATACATATCCGTAGACAAAGGACCTAAGGCAACAATGGCGGCGAGTACCAGTATGGTTGCCAGAGAGGTAGGTAAAAACATTAATATTCCTTTAAAAAATTAAGCCCATCATTTTAACGAATATCAGCTTTGGGTAACAGGCTGGAAAATAGCAAAAGATTATTGCGGAAACCAAAAAGGATACAGTATTTATGACTAAAGACGTTCTTTATGTATCATAAACTTTGGTGTATGGTTTCTCTAACTTAATAAACAACAATCTGTATACAGAGCCCTATAAAAGAGGCTCTATACCGAACCGCTTATATATAACAAGGACAGAGAACTCTCATGAGCCATGCGATGACACCCCAGCTTGAACCCTTGCTTGAAAAACATCAGAACACCCTGGACGCGGCCCTGGCTGCGATTAAACCCCGTGACTACTGGACCCCTTATCCGGAAAATCCTAGCCCGCGTGTCTATGGCGAAACCGCCAATGCTGACGGTGAAGCGGCGTTCAAAAGCTACCTGAATCAGAGTTTTGCCCTGCAGATGCCGGGCATCATCGGTGAAGCCGGGTCCGAAGTGTCACCTTACGGTATCGATATGAATGTCAAATACCCGCTGGTGGATCTGGATCAGT
>NZ_LJSI01000027.1 GCF_001305295.1 Neptunomonas antarctica | reverse complement strand
ATAACCCTGACCGGTAACGGTCAGGGTTTTTTTATGTCTGGAACTTAGCGTTTGGGTAGGAAGTGAAAGCAGAGCACTGCTGAAAATAACCAACGGCATGATAATTAAATAGCAGTAAATGATGAAACACGCTTCTTAAATTGCTTATATTGTTGTTAAATACCTGCTCTATAAAACTATATATTTGAGTTGATATGTATTCAGAAGTTGATATTCGTCGTCTGACGTGGCAAAGCCGTCGCGGTATGTTAGAACTAGATCTTTTGTTTGTTCCTTTTGTTCAGGATGCTTTCAGAGATTTACCTGAGGAAGATAAAGATCGATTTGTAAAACTTTTAGCTTGTGAGGACCAGGATTTGTTTCTATGGCTGATGGAGCGCGAAATCCCAGTTGATCCTGACCTTCATAAAATCGTTCGTATTATATTAGATCGTGTTCAGCCTTCTTGATTTAGCCATCAAGCCATCACGTCATTTCAGATGGTTTCATCAAGGGTGCTTGTGTGTAGCATTTTTTGCGTTGGTTTATTCAAATTTGTCTTTAGTCTGGTTACTACTTTCTGTTGGGGTGGTTGTTTGTTTGGCGTTAACTTACTCTGATCCGTTAGTCGTCATACGTCTTGTATGGGATCTGGATCGGCGTTCAATGAAAATATTGTGTTCGAATATGGAGTGGGTGCTTGTTAATGAAATAGTAAGTATTCATTTGTTGCCTGGGCTATGTGCCTTCAAGGTTAAAATTGAGTCTGGAAAAACTGTATCAATATCTGTGTTCCCAGACTCTGTTTCACAAAGTGAATACAGACGTTTAAAAATTGCATTGCAGCTGGGGAAAATGGAGTTAGCCTCTACGGCCACTCGTAATTAATTGGGGTTAATATAGTGTCTCTTGGTTCGGGTCCTTGTTTTGGATAATCGAGAGTGTAGTGTAGCCCTCGGCTTTCTTTGCGTAAGGAGGCAGAACGAATAATCAAGTCAGAGACTAATGCAAGATTTCGTAACTCTAGTAAGTCTTTACTAACTTTGTAGTTTGAATAATATTCTGTAATTTCCTGCTGTAATAAATCTACCCGATGCTTGGCTCTTTGTAACCGTTTGTTGGTTCTTACGATACCAACATAGTCCCACATGAAGCGCCTGAGTTCCGCCCAGTTGTGCGAAATAATGACATCTTCATCCGAGTCTGTGACTTGAGACTCATCCCACTCCGGAATGTCGGCTGCTTCGGGGGTTTCATTTAGGCGAAGAAGTATGTCGTCTGCGGCAGATGCCGCAAAGACAAGGCATTCCAATAATGAATTTGATGCAAGCCTATTAGCGCCATGTAGCCCGGTAAACGATGTTTCACCAATAGCATACAAAGCATTTAAATCTGAACGTCCTTGCTCATTTGTCATAACTCCGCCACAGGTATAGTGTGCTGCAGGAACTACCGGAATAGGGTCTACGCTTATATCAATACCAAGAGTGAGGCAGCGTTCATAAATGGTGGGGAAATGTTCGAGGATAAAGTCTTTGGGTTTATCGGAGATATCCAGATAGAGGCAGTCGCTGCCTAGGCGTTTCATTTCATGATCAATGGCTCTGGCGACAATGTCCCTGGGTGCTAATTCACTTCTGTTATCAAACTTATCCATAAAACGTGTTCCGTCAGGAAGCAGTAGTTTTCCTCCTTCGCCCCGGACCGCTTCGGTAATCAGAAAAGATTTCGCTTGTGGATGATAAAGGCAGGTTGGATGAAACTGATTAAACTCCATATTGGCAATGCGGCATCCAGCTCGCCATGCCATGGCAATACCATCTCCACTCGCCCCGTCAGAGTTGCTGGTATAAAGGTATGCTTTGGATGCGCCCCCTGTCGCTAAAACAATAAATTTTGCTTTAAAGACATTGACATGACCTGTTTCAGAGTCGAGTACATAAGCGCCTAAACAGCGATTTTTTGCAAGCTTAAGCTTTCTTCTGGTAATTAAATCTACCGCTGTACAGTGCTCAAAAAGATGAATGGAACTGTGCTCTTTTGCCCGTTTAATTAACGTGTCTTGAACAGCACGACCCGTTGCATCGGCAGCATGTATAATGCGGCGATGCGAGTGGCCCCCTTCTTTCGTCAGGTGGTAACGCTCACCTTCGCGAGTGAACGGAACTCCTTGTTCAATAAGCCATTCTATCGATTGCCGTCCATTTTTTACTGTGAACTCTACGGTATTATTGTGACTTAAATGAGCGCCAGCAGTGAGTGTATCGGAAACGTGATCCTCGATTAGATCCTCCTCATCAAGAACAGCCGCAATACCTCCTTGAGCTAGCCATGTAGAGCCGCTAGTTAAGCTTCCTTTGCTAAGTACCGCGACCTGAGCAGATGATGCGGCCAGGCGCAAAGCTAGAGAGAGGCCTGCAGCCCCGCTACCGATGATAAGTACATCAAATTCCTGTTGCATTCCGATATATACCGCTGAACTTTATTAAGTCTTCTATTATGCCGATTTCTTTTTGTTACCGTTATATATTTTCAGAGCTTTGCGTGAACTTACAATTCCTGACATATTGGATAATACCCATAATTTAAAGAGTGGATGTAAAGCTGCGCATGGCAAGCGGTAAAGCAGCAGAGTTGGATTGGCTGTCTGTGCACAGATTTCATTTTAATCGTATTAAAGCTGAACTATTTTTTATTAAACCGATCATATCTGAAGTGCTCTCAAAGGTTGCATTTCAGTAGTGTTCAGTCACATACTGCGCTGTTATTAGTATCCGTGAGTTCCGGATAGTGTTTTGTTCTTAATGGTGATAGGGATTAGTGGTGTCGAGTGAGAGCCAGACGGATATTGACCAGCAGTTGGTAGAGAGGGTTCAGGCCGGAGATAAGCGCGCCTTTGATCTCCTTGTTGGTAAGTATCAGCACAAAATTATTGGTTTAGTCGGCCGTTATGTGTACGACCACCATGAAGCGATGGATATTGCGCAGGAAGCTTTTATAAAAGCTTATCGAGCATTGCCACGTTTTAGAGGTGACAGTGCTTTTTACACTTGGTTATACAGAATTGCTATTAATACAGCAAAAAACCATCTTGTTTCAAGAGGTCGAAGACCTCCTGATGTCGATATTGATGTGGCAGATGCTGAATATTTTAATGGAGGCAATGAATTAAGGGAACTTGAGAACCCTGAAAATAGTCTATTAAGAGACGAGTTAGAATCTGTTGTTAAAAAAGCTCTGGATCAGTTGCCGCAGGATTTACGTTCGGCTTTGACCTTGCGCGAATTTGATGGAATGAGCTATGAGGATATCGCATTAGTAATGGGTTGTCCTGTGGGCACAGTTAGGTCTCGCATTTTTAGAGCGAGAGAAGCAATCGATAAAGAGATAGCGTCACTGATGTAGTGTTGTTATCAGTACATTATTTGAAAGTGAAATGATGAGGGTATAAATATGAGCGATGAGTCTTACGAGTCGCTTTCGGCGGCAATGGATAGTGAAGTTTCATCTTTTGAGTTACGCCGAATGTTAGGACGCGTTCAAAAAGAGTCATCTCTTAATGATGAGATTTCTCTCGGTAAATGGCAACGATACCACTTAGCTCAGAGAGTGATGCATGGTGCTGAAGTAAGTCAGTATGAAGATAGTAGTGATTTTGTATCAAGAGTCCGGATAGCCTTAGATAATGAGGCCGCTGAAACGATTGCTGATACTTCGGGGTTGTCAGAAGCAGGGGCCATTGAACCACACGTTTGGTGGAAGCCGTTGATGAGCATGGCTATGGCCGCTTCGGTTACGGCTTTTGTTATTCTGGGAGGGCAGCAGTTTATGCAGGATTCGTCAGTCGACTCCTCATTACGCCAGACATATACTATTCCTAGCGTACAGGCTTCGAAAGATTTTGTGCGGGCTCAGTATAATAGTTTTCCCGTACAAAAAAACACCGCATCAGTCGCTGGGGAACCTGAAGTTATAAGATTGTCGCAGGGACTTAATCGGTATATTGATCAACACCGTCATTTGCTCAGTTCAACTCAACCTGCCTGGCAAACTGATTGGTTGCCAGAAGGTTACGCCTCTGTGCGTCATGAGGTAATGCCGCATGCTGAAGTGATGATGTTCAGCGATGGTAAACACTCGGTTTCAATCAGTGTTGAACCATTAGGGCGTCAAAGTGTACCTGCAGGAGTGGTGCAATCAAACAATATTGTTGCTGTGGGTCGAGCCAAAGAGAATTGTTTCGTAACTGTCGTGGGTGATATTCCTCTTATGATAGCAGATCGCATTGCTGCATCGGTTAGGGCTGTTCGGTAACTTTATATGATAGAAGATATATGATCGAAGAGCATGCCACTGTTGTTGATGTATTTGTAGGTGCAGTTTTGATTGAGTCGTCAAGGACTTCTGCCTGTGGACAGTGTCAGTCTAAACAAAGCTGTGGGCAGAAGGCTATTTCAGAATGGGCGTCTTCTAAAATGGCTCGAATTGAAATTGATAATCCTGGCCATCTCCTGGTGAAGTCAGGAGATAATGTAATTGTAGGTATAGATGAAGGTAGTTTTCTGAAGGCATCAGCACTGATGTATTTGCTGCCATTAGTTTTGATGATCGTATTTGGCGGGGTTGCCCAGTCTTTTGTAACATCAGAATTATTTATTATTGTATTTTCATTTATAGGGCTTTTGGCGGGCTTTCTCGGAGCGAAGCTCTTGAGTCGGCAGCTTGAGCGACGGTCTCAGTATAAGCCTGTGTTACTTAGAATTTCATCATTAATGAAGGGGTAGTTAAATCATGAAGCGTTTTGTGATCGCGTCTGTTTTTTTGTTGGCGACTGCAGTGTCATCAGTTAAAGCGGAGTTACCCAACTTTAAAGATTTAATTAAACAGGCCGCGCCCGCTGTGGTCAATATTAGTACGATACAAAAAATATCCCACCCATCTATTTCTGGTTTTGATTTTAAGGGCCCGAATGGTGAAGAAATTCCTGAAATCTTCCGTCATTTTTTCCGATTTCCTGATCAAAATCAAGCTCCGGATGCGCCCCCTCACAAAGCGCCTCAGTCATTAGGTTCCGGCTTTATTATTAGCACTGATGGCTATATTCTGACAAATCACCATGTGGTTAAAGGTGCTGACCAAGTATTGGTGCGCTTAAATGATCGGCGTGAACTCGAAGCCGTTGTTGTCGGATCTGATGAACGTTCAGATATCGCTCTTTTGAAAATTGATGCACAGGATTTACCTGTTGCTAAAACCGGTGATTCGTCGAAGCTTGAAGCGGGTGAATGGGTGTTGGCGATAGGTTCGCCTTTTGGATTTGACCATACGGTGACGGCAGGTATCGTAAGCGCGACAGGGCGTGCATTGGAGAACGAGACTTACGTTCCATTCATTCAAACAGATGTAGCTATTAATCCGGGTAATTCGGGAGGGCCATTATTCAACCTGAATGGTGAAGTGGTAGGCATTAACTCTCAGATCTACACGCGCTCCGGTGGTTTTATGGGGTTGTCGTTTGCCATCCCTATCGATGTGGCTATGAATGTATCTAAACAGCTGAGATCTGATGGTTTTGTGACCCGAGGTTGGTTGGGGGTTGTGATTCAAGAAGTTAACAAGGATCTAGCCGAGTCTTTTGGACTTGATAAGCCAGCAGGTGCTTTAGTTGCTAAAGTCCTTGCAGAGAGTCCGGCAGAAGAGGCCGGTTTGCATGAGGGCGATATTATTATTAAGTTTGATGGGCAGCCAATAATCCTGTCCTCTGACTTGCCGCATCAGGTAGGCCGCGTGCTGCCGGGTAGTAACGTTAAGCTGGATGTGATCAGAAATGGTACAGAGAAGAAAGTATGGGTAAACATTGGCACGTTGTCTGACGGCGATCAGCCTGTCAAAACATCCAAGCGTGCGTTGCCTGAGCCTGAAAATAATCGTTTGAACATAATGATTTCTGAATTAACGAGCCAGCAGCGCGATAAATGGAATCTTCATAATGGCGTTGTTATTCATAAAGTGTCACCAGGCGCTGGTGCCAATGCCGGATTGGTCTCTGGTGATGTGATTACTATGCTGAATGGGAAGCGAATAGAAACGGTCAAACAGTTCGCAGAAATTGTTGATAATCTGCCACCCGGGCGTGCTGTGCCTATGCGTATTGTGCGTAGAGGAAGTCCACTATTTATTCCACTGAAACTCAGTAAAGAATAAAACTGTAAGCAGGTTAAGCTGAAGCACCCCTTACGGGGTGTTTTTGTATCCGCAGGTGATTGTGTTATTCGGTTGGTTAGGATAGCCGAAACTCCATAAATACGTTAAACTTGCGCCTTTTTTGTAAGCTTCGTCAATTGCTATCAGCGCTGAGAATTAATTATCGTGAGTAAGATCGAGCACATCCGCAATTTTTCCATTATTGCCCATATCGACCATGGTAAATCCACATTGGCCGATCGATTCATTCAGACATGTGGCGGTCTGGAAGCGCGCGAGATGCAGGCGCAGGTTCTTGACTCTATGGAGCTGGAAAAAGAACGTGGTATTACCATCAAAGCACAGAGTGTTACGTTAGATTTCACTTCTAAAGATGGCAAAACATATCAGTTGAACTTCATCGACACACCAGGACATGTCGATTTTTCCTATGAAGTATCGCGTTCACTTGCGGCGTGTGAAGGGGCATTGCTAGTCGTAGATGCAGCGCAAGGAGTGGAGGCTCAGTCAGTTGCTAACTGTTATACCGCCTTAGAACAAGGGTTGGAAGTATTACCCGTTCTGAATAAAATGGATTTGCCTCAGGCTGAACCTGAGCGTGTACGTCATGAAATTGAAGAAGTCATTGGTATTGATGCAACCGATGCTATTGCGTGCTCAGCAAAAAGTGGTATGGGCGTTATGGACGTTCTTGAAGCATTAATTGTCACTATTCCTGCACCAGAGGGGGATGTTAATGCTCCGCTCCAGGCATTGATCATCGACTCCTGGTTTGATAACTACCTTGGGGTAGTCTCACTGGTACGTGTAAAAAATGGCACCTTGCGTAAGAAAGATAAAATTCTAATTAAGTCGACAGGGCGAACTCAGCAGATTGATTCTGTCGGCATTTTTACTCCGAAAAGAAAAGAAACCGGCGTGCTGAAAGCAGGCGAGGTTGGCTATCTTGTTGCCGGTATTAAGGATATTCACGGTGCTCCGGTGGGAGACACGATAACGCATGCAAAAACCCCTGATGTTGAGTCTCTGCCAGGGTTTAAAAAGGTGCAGCCACAAGTATATGCGGGTCTTTTTCCTACGAGTTCTGATGACTATCAGGATTTTCGCGACGCACTTGATAAGCTAACATTGAATGACGCTTCGCTGTTCTTTGAACCAGAAACCTCTGATGCGCTGGGCTTTGGTTTTCGTTGTGGCTTCCTTGGCATGCTTCATATGGAAATCGTTCAAGAGCGTCTTGAGCGTGAATACGATCTTGATCTGATTACGACAGCCCCGACAGTAATCTATGAGATCGTGTTGAATACCGGCGATGTGATTCAGATTGATAGTCCTTCAAAATTGCCAGATCCTGCCCGCGTCCAAGAGATGAGAGAGCCTATTGTGCTAGCTAATATTCTTGTGCCGAATACCTATTTGGGACAGGTTATTGGTTTATGTGTTGAAAAACGCGGTGTTCAAAAAAATCTGCAGTTCATAGGACAGCAAGTACAGGTGACTTACGAGTTGCCTATGGCTGAGGTTGTACTGGATTTCTTTGATCGTTTGAAATCTGTAAGTCGGGGTTATGCCTCACTTGAATACAATTTTATACGTTTTGAAGCTGCGTCTTTAGTTCGTATGGATGTGTTGATCAATAGCGAAAAAGTAGATGCGCTGGCGTTGATCCTACATAAAGAGAACGCGCCATACCGGGGTCGTATGTTATGCGAAAAGATGAAAGAACTTATACCTCGTCAAATGTTTGATGTGGCCATTCAAGCGGCAATAGGTGGAAAAATCATCGCACGCACATCAGTTAAAGCATTACGTAAAAATGTTATCGCTAAATGCTATGGTGGTGACGTTAGTCGTAAGAAGAAACTGCTGCAGAAACAGAAAGAAGGTAAAAAACGCATGAAACGTGTGGGCAGTGTTGATATCCCTCAGGAAGCTTTCCTGGCCGTATTGAAAATGGATAGTTAAGGAAAAACAATGAACTTTGATTTTGCGCTTGTCCTGGTACTTGCAACATTTATTACAGGTGTCGCCTGGCTCGCTGATACGCTGTTGTTTGCAGGCAGCCGGAAAGCGACCTTATCTGCAGCAGAACAGGTGGCCGGTGGACGTTTGCCGGAAGAAGCGGCAGACACGGTTACCCGTATGTCATGGTGGGCAGATTTTTCTAAATCGATGTTTCCAGTGCTTGCTGTTGTTCTTGTGGTGCGATCGTTTTTAGTAGAACCGTTTCAGATACCTTCAGGTTCTATGTTGCCAACATTACAGATTGGGGACTTTATTTTAGTGAGTAAATATCACTACGGGCTTCGGTTGCCGGTATTAGGCACTAAAATTGTACCCGTTAACGATCCTGATCGTGGTGATGTTGTGGTCTTTAAGTACCCTAAGGATCCTTCGGTCAACTATATTAAACGTGTGGTTGGTCTGCCTGGAGATATTATTCGGTATCAGGATAAAATCGTTTATGTAAACGGACAGCCACAGATGCAGGAGTTATTGGCAAAATTACCACCAAGAGCACCAGAAACCTTATTATATAATGAAACATTGGGCGAAGTGACTCATGAAATCTATAATAAGGTACAAGCTCCCAATAGAGTAGGTGAGTGGAGCGTACCTGCAGGACATTATTTTGTTATGGGTGATAACCGTGATAATAGTAATGATAGTCGTTATTGGGGGTTTGTTCCCGATGAGATGTTGGTCGGCAAAGCTTTTGCGGTGTGGATGCACTGGCCTACTTTCTTTAGTCTCCCAGACGTTACTGCGATGCGTGCAATCCGCTAACAAGTTAAAGGTGGTAGCGAATAATGTATAAACAGGAAAAAGGTGCTTCGTTCTTCAGTATGCTCATTGTGCTAATGATGGCAGGTACCTTGCTGGCAACAGCGTTTAAGATCTATCAACCTTATCTGAATCATTTGACGATTAAATCGGTCATAGAAAATGTAACGCAAGACTATGATGAATTACGCAAGCCAATTCCCACCATTAGAGCTGATATTAATAAGCGTCTGTATATTAATCAGGTCAACTTGCCTACACAGGATGCGTTAGTCATTGTTAATGATAAGGGATTATTGAAATTTAACCTCAAATATGAAGTTCGGCTCCCCATGTTTTTTAATGTTGATGCCGTTATAAAATTTTCTGAATATTACGAAGCAGTGGTACCTTGATTAAATCCATACCTGATCTAACACGCCGTCTTGGTTATACCTTTAATGATCCGGCTTTTTGCGAACTAGCTCTGACGCATCGAAGTTGTGGGAAAAAAAACAATGAACGCCTGGAATTTTTAGGTGACTCCATTGTTAATTTTGTTATAGCTGATGACCTCTTTCAACGTTTTCCTAAAGCCCGAGAAGGGCAGTTGAGCCGTTTGCGGGCTAGCAT
This sequence comes from Neptunomonas antarctica, assembly GCF_001305295.1. Lineage (GTDB taxonomy): Bacteria > Pseudomonadota > Gammaproteobacteria > Pseudomonadales > Balneatricaceae > Neptunomonas > Neptunomonas antarctica. Next base: position 174,089 of record NZ_LJSI01000027.1, on the reverse strand, counting down.
GGTTAAAGGTGAAACGTTGGCCGAAATTGGCCGCGAATTAAAGCTTGGTGACTATTTACGCCTGGGTCCAGGTGAATTGAAAAGCGGTGGTTTTCGTCGGGATTCAATTTTAGCCGATAGCGTCGAAGCGTTAATTGGTGCTATTTATCTCGATAGTGATCTAGAAATTGTTCGCGGATTTATTCTTGGCTGGTTTGAAGAACGTCTGAATAAGCTTGATATTGACGAAGCATTAAAAGACTCTAAAACACGTCTGCAGGAGTATCTGCAATCCCGCCGCTTGTCTTTGCCTGATTATAATTTGACGAGGGTCGAGGGTGAAGCGCACGAACAAACTTTCTTTATTCTGTGTCATATACAGCCGTTGGATGAACCCACCGAAGGCATAGGAAATAGCCGCCGACAAGCGGAACAGGAAGCTGCTAAGCACGCGCTTCTTCAATTGGAAGAGGTGAAAAAATGAGCGAAGACATGCAAAGTTGGATACAGCCTAAAAACGCCGACGCTAAAGATCAGCGTTGTGGTTTTGTCGCCATCGTTGGGCGTCCTAATATGGGTAAATCGACGCTTATGAATTACATGCTGGGGCAAAAACTCAGCATTACATCGAAAAAGCCACAAACGACTCGTCACCAGATTCTTGGCATCAAAACGATAGACGATCTGCAAATAATGTTTGTTGATACGCCAGGGTTGCATAAAGAGCAAAATATAGCCCTGAATCGTTATATGAATAAAGCGGCATCAGAGGCTTTGCGGGGTGTCGATCTGGTTCTTTTTATGATCGACAGAACGGCGTGGACGGAAGAAGATCAGCTTGTTCTGGAGAAGGTAAAACATGCGCAATGCCCTGTTATTCTGGTCGTTAATAAAGTAGATCAGCTGGCCGATAAAGCATCTTTATTGCCGCAGTTAGGCGTGCTTTCCGAAAAAATGGACTTTTCAAATATTATCCCGGTATCAGCAAAGAGTGGTACCAATGTCGATAAGCTAGAAGAGCTTATCTGCAGTTACATGCCGCAAGGTACACATCATTACCCAGAAGATCAGCTGACGAATCGTAGCTCGCGTTTTATGGTGGCTGAAATCGTCCGTGAAAAGCTAATGCGTAATGTGGGCGACGAGGTACCTTACGGCGCCACTGTTGAGATTGAAGAGTTCGTGCATGACGGATCTCTTTTGACGATCAGCGCATTGGTTCTGGTAGAAAGGGATGGGCAGAAGAAAATCATCATCGGTGACAAGGGCGATCGAATGAAAACCATTGGTCGGGATGCGCGTCTCGATATAGAGCACCTGTTTGATTGCAAAGTGATGTTGAAGCTTTGGGTCAAAGTGCGCCGTGGTTGGGCTGATGATGAACGTGCATTACGTAGCTTGGGTTATAATCTTGGCGAATAATGAATTACAAGGTTGATGAACAAGCAGCCTACGTTCTTCATTCACGTCCTTATTTAGAAACCAGCGCTCTGGTTGATTTCTTTACACTGGAGCAGGGAAGAATCACTGCTGTTGTTAAAGGGATGCGCCGCCCGGGTTCAAAACTGCGTGGTGTACTCCAGCCTTTCATTCCATTACAGGTTTCTTTACGTGGCCGGCAAGAGCTGAAAACGCTGATACAGGCTGAATCAGTTGGAATGAATGGCATACTGAACGGTAGAGCATTGATATGCGGTCTGTATGTCAATGAAATGATGCAGCGTTTACTTTCACCCTATGATGCGCATCCTCATCTTTATGTTTATTATCAATATGTATTAAATGAATTGATTGCGGGTCATGATATTGAAGGTGCTTTGCGTACCTTTGAGCACCATTTACTGGCCGAAACCGGCTATGGGTTAGCATTGGATTTGGTTTCAGACCAGACAGTTTATTATTTTGATACAGAAAACTGGCGCTTCAAGGCGGTGGTTAATATTACGGAGACAAATCGTAATCGCTGTTTTCATGGTAAGGATCTTCTTGCCATCGACCAGGATTGCTATGATACGCCCCAGCTGCGACAGTCGGCTAAGAGATTGATGCGACTTGCTATTGACCATCTACTTGCTGGCCGGCCACTCCATAGCCGGGCACTATTTCAGAAAAAATGAGGAAAAACCGTGATTGAGCCAAGCCGTCTATTATTAGGTATCAATATTGATCATGTGGCAACACTTCGTCAGGCACGCGGTACGCGTTACCCTGATACTGTATTGGCCGCTGCTTTGGCTGAGGAAGCCGGTGCCGACGGTATTACGGTACATCTGAGGGAAGATCGTCGGCATATTCAGGATCGTGATATCTACTTGTTGAAAGAGACATTGCAAACCCGCATGAATTTTGAAATGGCAGTGACGGAAGAGATGATTGTGATTGCCTCAGAAATCAAGCCAAAGCATTGTTGTTTAGTGCCTGAAAAACGCGAAGAGCTCACTACCGAAGGTGGTCTAGATGTTGTCGGTCAGTTAGAAAAAATAAGGTCGGCTACACAACGCCTGGCTGCTAATGGTATTGAAGTTTCGCTTTTCATTGATCCGGACAATGCTCAGATAGATGCTACCATCGCGTGCGGTGCGCCTGTCATTGAACTGCATACTGGTGCTTATGCTGATGCAGAAACAGCAGTCCAGCAAAAGTATGAGCTGGCACGTATTAAACAAGCGGCAGCTTATGCGTATGAACGAGGCTTAATTGTTAATGCGGGTCATGGTTTGCATTATCATAATGTTGAACAGATCGCTGAAATCCCACAGCTGAATGAACTCAATATAGGTCACGGAATTATTGCCAGAGCCGTGTTTGTCGGTTTGAAAGAAGCTGTTGTTGAGATGCGGCAATTGATGTCAGCAGCGCAAGCACGGGTGCAGTTACAGCGAGATGCTTTAACAAGATGATCCAGGGTATTGGTACGGACATTCTTCAGATGGAGCGTGCCCGTGCTGCACTTCAGCGCACCCCGGGTATAGCAAAGCGTGTGCTAACGCCCAGCGAGTTAGATTCTTTCGAACAGTCAACTATCCCTGAACGTTTTTTTGCCAAGCGTTTTGCTGCTAAAGAAGCCGTTGTTAAAGCGCTGGGTACAGGAATAGGGCGCGGAGTGAGCTGGCAGCATATAGAAGTTGTTAATAACTCAATGGGCAAACCTGAAGTAAGGCTGTCTGCGGGTGCTGAAGAACATGCGCAGCGGCAGGGCATTATAAAAATACATATTTCATATAGTGATGAACAAGATTACGTGGTTGCTTTTGCCATCGCAGAATCCGTCTGAGCTAAACTGCAGCGCTGTTTTTTTACTCAAGTCTGTCTTTGGTGAGCGCTGCTATATCAAGTAGAGGGGCGGCATCTAACGACTCTGCACTCATCATGGTTGCCACTTGTTGCAGCGATGCTACAAGTGTCACCTGTTTCTCATCATCCAGGTTTTCAAATTGTTTAATAAACTCTTCATGAAGCAAAGGCGGCGCTGTTGTTAATGTTGTCTTGCCTATGTCCGTCAGACGAGCATTGACAATACGTCGATCTTTCTTACTTCTTACACGCTCTATCAGTAGACGGTCTTCCAGACGATTAAGAATAATCGTCACCGTTGCCTGGCTGAGAGATACATCATCTGAGATTTTTTTTACAGTAACATCACCCAAAAGATTGATAGCGCGTAGCACCATGACTTGAGGGATGGTAAGCCCCGAACTTTTCATGATTCGTTTAGATTGCATATCTGTGCAGCGAATAATGCGACGAAGCGAAATTAAGACTTCTTGCCAATACGGAGTGTTATTCATTGTCGATTCCAAGAAATCAAAGTATAACATTATATAAAAATAATCTTGTTTCACAAGGTGCGATAATGTTTCACAAGAGCTTAATTAATTTGAACTCTAATGATTAGACGTGTAAGTTATGTTACCTTATAGAGACAAATCTAGGAAGTGGGAAATTATATGAAGTCATTTTTGATAGCCGTACCGTTGTTGATTGCGAGTACTTTTGTGCAGGCTGATAACACCTGTGGAAAAGTCACCATTGCAGATATGAACTGGAGTTCAGCTAGTTTGATCGCCAATGTTGACCGTTTCATTCTTGAACATGGTTATGGCTGTGATGCTGAACTCGTACCAGGTGATACGATGCCAACAGGTACCGCCATGATTGAAAAGGGTGAACCTGACATTGCTCCGGAGATGTGGAGCAATGCAATGAAGGATGCGTTGGATAAAGGGGTTGCTGAAAAACGCTTACGTTTTGCTGGGAAATCCCTGTCTGATGGTGGAGAAGAAGGTTTCTGGGTTCCACAGTACATGGTTGATAAAGACCCGAGCCTGGCAACGATTGAAGGCATTATCAAGAACGCTGCTCTGTTTACGCATCCTGAAGATCCTGAACGGTCAGGCTTCTATGGCTGTCCGGCTGGTTGGAACTGTCAGATTTCATCAGGAAACTTATATAAAGCCCTGAATCTTGAAGAAGCAGGATTTGATTTGATTGACCCGGGTTCGGGTGCTGGTTTATCCGGTTCCATTGCTAAAGCTTATGAGCGTAAGGAAGCGTGGTTTGGCTATTACTGGGCACCTACGGCGGTGTTGGGTAAATATAAAATGGTCAAAGTCGATTTTGGTTCAGGCATAGATAAGGATGAGTTTACGAGCTGCACGTCAGCTGAAAACTGTCTTGAACCTAAAGTGACTATGTATCCGCCATCTTTAGTACAAACCCTGACAACAGAAAAATTTGCTGCTGCATCACCAGCTGTTTTTGACTATTTGTCTAAACGTTCATTTAAAAATAGCCAGATGAACGAACTACTTGCCTGGATGGAAGACAATCAGGCGACGGGTGATATAGCGATGGAATATTACCTGGTTAATAACAAAGATGACTGGATGCAGTGGGTTCCTGCAGAGGTTGCTGCAAAAGTGGAAGCAGCATTGGATAACCTGTAGTTTTGATGATTCGGTCAGCCTTTGCTGACCGTTTCTTTTTTTGTCTTGTTTGATCTTTAGAGGTACCCGCATGGCTGAATCGTCATGGTTAAAAGAGTTCCCCGAGATGGATCGTGTAGACCTACTTGCGATTCGTAAGGGTCTGGATAGTGCCTATCGCGAATTTTCCAGAGAATACGGGGAAGTCATTGAATCTTTTTTTGACCCCTTGCTTACTTTTTTGGTGTGGTTCGAAAAACTATTACTCACAACGCCGTGGTGGATAGTTATCATCACGTTGACAGCCTTGGTTTATCTGGCGAGCCGCTCCTGGAAGCTATCATTGAGTGTCGTCCTATCGTTCCTTGCTATCGGTTATTTTGGTATGTGGGAACACACCATGGAGACCCTGAGTATCATCACTGTCTGTACCTTATTAGCCATAGCCTTAGGTATTCCTATCGGTATTGTCATGGCACGCTCAGACAGAGCACGCAGCGTCATTACGCCGTTGTTGGATATTATGCAGACGATGCCAGCATTCGTGTATCTGATACCGGTCGTGATGCTGCTGGGTATAGGTAAGATTCCGGGCGTCATAGCCGTTATTATTTATGCCATTCCTCCGGTTATTCGTTTGACTAACTTAGGAATACGGCTTGTTGATTCTGAAGTGATGGAAGCAGCTACGGCTTATGGTGCTAGTTCTACTCAGCGATTATTTGGCGTTCAAATACCCCTGGCAATGCCCACTATTATGGCGGGTATCAACCAGACGATTATGATGGCGTTATCCATGGTAGTTATTGCTTCTATGATAGGGGTGAAAGGGCTAGGACAGCCGGTATTGAAATCGATTACTAATCAATACTTCACATTAGGTTTGTTTAATGGCCTGGCCATTGTTGCACTCGCCATTATTTTTGATCGTGTTTCGCAAGCTTATGCAAAACGAACTCAACGACATATGTAAGGTATAGATAATGCCTGAACCACTGATCCAAATAGAAGGTCTTTACAAACTCTTCGGTAAGAACCCTAAATCCGTCATGTCTATGGTACATGAGGGGCGATCGAAAGATGATATCCTTGCCGAAACGGGCCATACCTTGGGCTTGAAGGATATTAATTTAACCATCAATAAAGGGGAGATTTTTGTCATTATGGGCCTATCCGGGTCTGGTAAATCGACATTGATCCGCCACTTTAACCGTTTGATTGACCCGACCGAAGGCGTCATCAGAGTCGATAATATTGACGTGATGAAACTCTCGCCTAAAGAGTTGGAGGAATTCAGACGATATAAAATGTCGATGGTATTTCAGCGCTTTGGCTTGATGCCGCACCGAACCGTGCTTGAAAATGTGGGCTATGGCCTGGCAGTACAAGGACAGAGTAAAGCGGCATGGACGGCTAAGGCGACTGAATGGCTTGAAACAGTTGGTCTGGCTGGGTATGAGGCGCAATATCCATCGCAACTATCGGGCGGGCAGCAACAGCGTGTTGGCTTGGCACGTGCTTTGTGCACCGATGCCGAAATTCTCTTGATGGACGAAGCCTTTTCAGCACTGGATCCGTTGATCCGTAGCGAAATGCAAGATCAGTTGATTGAGCTACAAGGCAAGTTGCATAAAACGATTATCTTTATTACGCATGATCTGGATGAAGCACTCAGATTAGGTGACCGTATCGCCATTTTGAAAGATGGTGAAATGGTTCAACAGGGGACACCAGAAGATATTCTTCTTAATCCTGCGGATGATTATGTAGAAGCGTTCGTTAAGGATGTTAATCGCGCCAGAGCGCTCACCGTTGAAACGGTGATGAAACCACCTTCTGGAAGGATTACTGCTGATACCATTGCCGAAGCGCTGGTGCAGATGAAAGCGCTTAAAGGTAACCATGGTTATTATGTTAACGATGATGGTTATCAGGGCATAGTCACTCTGGATGCTTTGGAAGCATGTAGCGATGATGGATCGCAGCAGATGAGCGCCGATATTTGGCAAGAGTTACCGGCTATTTCACCGGATGCGATGTTAGAAAGTGTTATTCCAGAAACGCTGGAAGCTGACTACCCACTGCCTGTTGTGGATGAAGAGGGTAACTTAAAAGGTGAACTCTCGCGTCATAATATTGCTGAAATACTGGGCGGGGCGGAAAAGCACGTAGAAGAAAAAATATAATATCGACTATCGCTGTTGCCATTTTTTGCACAATTCACTAAATGGTAGCAGTGATATTTTCACAATGCAGCCGCGTCCTTTATCAGTTCTCGTTATAAGTGCTCCTTAAAAGTATTCACAAGCAATTCAGCTTACAGTTCCGCACTTCACACCCCCCCCCCCTATCGAATTCTATCTACCGCTTCTCCTGACCATTTCCCGAAATAGTTTATAAAAATCACGATGCTTTAATTTACTATATTATGAATACAGAGGGTAAAATTCAGAAACTAAGCGTGACCTTGGTGTTGATTGGCATTGAGAGTATTAGTACTGGGTAAGTGTGGGGGAACAGTAGTTATCTTCTCGTTTTCATACAAGGCTCAGATAGGAGAAAAGTGATGGATAAGTTAGATGATTTGCACTGCGAAGCTTGCCGGGTGGGTGTGCCGCAGATTACAGCGGACGAACTGCAGGCGTCAATGCCTCAGATCCCTGAATGGCATATTGAAACCCGCCATGGTATTACGCAACTGGAACGGACGTATTCGTTCAAAAACTTTATTGAAGCCATGAAGTTTACGCAAAAAGTGGCCGATCTGGCGGAAGCGGAAGCACACCATCCCGCTATTCTGACAGAATGGGGTAAAGTGACGGTAACCTGGTGGACTCATAAAATTCAGGGGTTGCATCGTAACGATCTGATTTGTGCCGCTAAAACAGACGGCTTGAATCGCTAATAAATAACAAAGCTAAATTACAAAGCTAATCTAGAGAGCTACTTAGAGGGCTGTCTGGAAAATTAAGGAGATTTAATGTCGATTCCCGGAAAAGAGATTTATCGTGGTTACGATGAGTTTGGTGTCATACGGGTATTGGATGATGGTTATAAGCGCTATCTGTCCTTTGGCGATGTTGATGAACAAAGTTGTTGGTTGAAAAGTGAGCCCGCTATACCGCAGCATGAGTACGTGCGTGCGATGTTGTTAGTGCTGCTATTTTGTGAGCCCAAGCGCTGTATTAGCCTGGGTCTGGGTGCAGGGAGTCTTAACACGTGTTTACATTTTAATTTTCCTTCACTCAAGCAGGAAGTTGTGGAACTTCGCTCGGGTGTCATTGATGCGGCTTATAAATATTTTCAGTTGCCGCGTAGTAAGCGGCTGCAATTGCATAACATGGATGCACAAGATTTTTTACAGAGTGTGGAGAGTAAACTAGCCGATATTATTTTTAGTGACATATACGGGCCGGATGGATTAGATGAGCAACAGCTTCAACCAGATTTTATACATGAATGTTATCACCGTCTAAAGCCTGATGGTTGGCTGGTACTGAACTGCTGGCGCGATCATCAGAGTGAAGCAACCTTGAGTCTCTTGCGTGAGTTATTTCCGGATATTCGTAGTTGTGCGACACAAAGTGGTAACTGGTTAATTTTCGCCGGAAAAAGTATCGACATACAATCCGGCAAGCAGCTTAAAAATAACGCACGTGAATTAACTCAGCGTTTAGGCTTTTCGTTGGGTACACCGCTAAGTAAATTGAAAGAACACCAAGAACGCGCATTATAACGTGGGGTATGTGTTTTCATAAAATTAAGATATATCTCAGATGCAGAGACACTGTTAGTTAATTTGACTCCTGATTTTAGGGTCTTTATTATTCTCTGCTAGAACACTAAGGTATAATATCCAATATTCTTAGTCCATTTTGTTTTAAGACGCTAGCAGGTAAATCAAATGAGTACAGAGTTTCCTACGATTGCTGATTATGTTGGAAAAACCCCGTTGGTACGTTTGCAGCGTATTGGTGAAAATCAACGTGGTAATGTGATTCTGTGTAAGCTTGAGGGCAATAATCCTGCTGGTTCAGTAAAAGATAGGCCGGCATTAAGTATGATTGAGCGAGCGGAACAGCGGGGTGATATATCACCTGGTGATACGCTGATTGAAGCGACGTCTGGTAATACGGGTATTGCTCTGGCCATGGCGGCGGCTATTAAAGGTTACCGTATGGTACTGATTATGCCGGATAACATGAGTATGGAACGTAAAACGGCGATGACGGCCTATGGTGCGGAATTAATTTCTGTTACCAAAGCACAGGGTATGGAACATGCGCGTGATCTGGCACTGTCAATGCAAGAAAAAGGTCACGGTACGGTCTTAGATCAGTTTTCAAATAGTGACAATCCTGAGGCGCATTATAGAGGGACAGGACCAGAAATATGGGCCCAGACTCAAGGACGGATTACGCATTTTGTCAGCTCCATGGGGACTACTGGCACGATTATGGGCACTTCGCGCTTTCTTAAGGAGCAAAATCCTGAGGTGAGCATTGTTGGGCTTCAGCCACAAGAAGGGTCTCAGATTCCCGGTATCCGGCGTTGGCCTGAGGCCTATCTGCCCACCATTTTTGATGCAACCAGAGTCGATAAAGTAATAGATATTACCCAGCAGGATGCAGAAAATACAATGCGCGACCTGGCGACGAAAGAAGGGATTTTCTGCGGAGTCTCTTCCGGAGGGGCTGTTGCAGGTGCTTTGCTGCTAAGTGAGCAGGTAGAAAACGCAGTGATTGTCTGCATTATCTGCGATCGGGGTGACCGGTACTTGTCAACCGGGGTATTTGACCCCATATAACCTATACTGAAAAAGCCGCTAAGCGGCTTTTTTTATAATGAGTATAGGATGATTTTATTTGAGCATGGAACTTGCTTGTAATTAGAGGTCATACAAAATTGAACGTTCGACTCTATGTATGAAGTGAATAACCCTGTGTATTGCTTTGGGTTATTTGTTCTTTGCCATAATAAAAAAGAATCGTTATAAAAACGACAGAGTCGAGAGTAAAGGAGTGGCAATTAGCCATGGTGAAGGTTCGTGAAGATCATCCCGTTCGTGATGACGGAACAGTCGATTTGGATTTGTGGTTGTGGCGTTTACAGCAACAGATAGAAATTAACGATGTGGAGCAGGTGCGTCACGCCTGTGAAATAGCAAAGCAGGTTTGTGAACAGACGGATGTCCTGTCAAATAATAGCTACCTGACAGGCTTGGAAATGGCCCAGATTCTGGCTGAGCTACAACAGGATCAAGAGTCAATTATTGCTGCGATTCTGTACCGCAGTGTGAGAGAAGATAAACTTAAATTAGATACCGTTAAAAACCAATTTGGCCCCGTTATTGGCAGGCTAATTGAAGGTGTCTTACAGATGGCTGCGATTGGTAGTCTCACTAATCCACGTGTTGAACACTCCGTCTTAGGTGCTAACGCACGTCAGATTGATACCTTCCGTAAGATGCTGGTGGCCATGATTGATGACGTGCGTGTAGCGCTGATCAAAATCGCCGAACGTACCTGTGCAATACGTGGTGTAAAAGAAGCGTCCCGCCGCAAACGTTACCTGGTCGCCCGTGAAGTCTTTGATATTTATGCTCCATTAGCTCATCGCTTAGGTATTGGTCATATCAAATGGGAGTTGGAAGATCTCTCGTTTCGCTATTTGAAACCCAATGATTATAAGCATGTAGCCCAGTTGCTGGATGAAAAGCGGCTGGATCGTCAGCAGTTCATCAATAATGTCGTAGGTACCCTGAAGCGTGAGTTAAAAGCACAAAATATTGATGCTAATGTCGATGGTCGGGCGAAACACATCTATAGCATCTGGCGAAAAATGCAGCGTAAAAATATCGAGTTTAGCCAGGTATATGATGTACGGGCACTACGTATTCTGGTGCCAGAAATAAGAGATTGCTACACCGCATTAGGTATCATCCACGGTTTGTGGCGCAATATTCCCCATGAATTTGATGACTACATAGCATCACCCAAACCCAATGGTTACCGGTCATTACATACGGCTGTATTCGGTCCGGAAGGAAAGGTACTGGAAGTCCAGATTCGCACCTCCGAAATGCACGAAGAAGCTGAGTTAGGTGTGTGTGCGCATCATTTATATAAAGGTACGGATCTTAATTCTAAAAGTGATGCTTATGAAGATAAGATCGCCTGGTTACGACAGGTGCTGGAATGGCATGATGACCTGGGAGATACGGAAGCTTTCGGTGATATCTTGCGTGGCGATGTGGTGCAGGACCGGCTCTATGTATTTACCCCGGATGGACATGTTATTGACATGCCTTTGGGGGCGACTGCTCTGGATTTTGCGTATCGTGTCCATACTTCCATTGGTCACCGCTGCCGGGGTGCCAAGGTTAATGGCCGAATTATTTCATTGAATAAACCGTTGAAAACGGGTGACCAGGTAGAGATATTAACGGCAAAAGATGAGCAGCCCCGCCGCGATTGGCTGAATACGAATATTGGTTATCTGACGACATCGCGTGCCCGTGCAAAAGTAGCGCACTGGTTCAAAATGCAGGATCGAGATAAAAATGAAGAAGCGGGCCGCCAGATGGTTGAACGTGAGTTCAAACGTTTAGCGATTGCGATGCGTGAAGTCGATATGCTGCATCTGGCGCAAGAAGTAAATCATAAAACAGCGGAAGATGTGTTTGCAGCCTTAGGGGGCGGCGATCTTCGTTTGTCGCAGATATTAAATGCGGCACAGCGACAAGTCGAAACACCGGCGGATAATGAACAGCTGGATCTGGTTCTGCCTGTGATTTCGCGGGATAAGAAAAAGAAACAGAGTAGCTCTGATATTCGTATTTTGGGTGTGGGTAATTTATTGACAACGATGGCTACTTGTTGCAAACCCGTACCGGGTGATCCTATTGTAGGATTTATCACGCATGGGCGTGGTGTTTCCATTCATAGAGAAGATTGTAATAATTTATTGAATCTGCGTGAAAATGAAGCAGAACGGGTTGTAGCTGTTGATTGGGATGAAGAGGGTGAAACCACTTATCCTGTTGATCTCAGTATTGAAGCCTATGACCGTTCCGGGCTACTTCGGGATGTGATGATGGTGCTGGCAAATGAAAAAATGAATATTCTGACGGCCAATACAGTAACGAATAAGCATAGTAACCTCGCGCATTTAACCATGACGGTTGAAATTTCACGTTTGGAACTCTTGGGTCGTATTATGGATAAAATTAGTCAGGTACCTAATGTGGTGGATGTTCATCGTCAACGTAGCGGCTTTCAGCAGTGAGTATCCCCTATGTATTATCGGACCTTATTTATCTGATGGGGCGTCTGAGGGATCCTGAGTATGGCTGCCCGTGGGATTTACAGCAGGATTTCAGTACGATTGTGCCGCATACACTGGAAGAGGCCTACGAGGTAGCCGACACCATTGAGCGTAAGGATTGGGCGCATCTGGAAGACGAGCTGGGCGACCTGTTGTTTCAGGTGATCTTCTATAGTCAGCTGGGAAAAGAGCAATCTTTATTTGAATTTAACTCCATTGTTAATCAACTGGTGACAAAGCTGATTCGCCGTCACCCTCATGTTTTTCCGGATGGGAAGCTCAGCACACCTCCGGGAGAGGCCGTGCTTTCTGAAGCAGAGGTCAGCGCGAACTGGGAGATAATCAAACAGCAGGAGCGGGCCGGCAAGAAAAAAACCGGGATTCTGGACGATGTTCCGCGAGGCCTGCCTGCACTGAGCCGCGCCGATAAATTGCAAAAGCGAGCATCGCAGGTCGGCTTCGACTGGAATGATCCGTTACTTGTGTTAGATAAAATGGAAGAAGAAATTGCTGAGCTTCGTGAAGCCATTGAGCAGGGTAATCAGGCAGCCATTCTGGATGAAATGGGCGATGTGATCTTTACTCAGGTCAATCTTGCACGCCACTTAGGGGTTAAAGCCGAAATTGCTTTACGATCGACTAATCAGAAATTTGAGCGGCGTTTTAACTATGTTGAAGCCTGCGTAGAAAGCTCTGGCCAAACTTGGGATACCTATTCTCTGGACGAACTTGATCAGTTCTGGAGCGAGGCAAAGCAGCAAGGATTATGAAAATGGCATGGTTCGTATTGGCGGTCATGATAATGGCAGGGCTAGGCTACTGGAACTGGCAGAAAGGGCAAGTGCAACTGAATGCGCTCAAAAGCAGCGGGTTTGATGTATCCGACGACCTAAAAGGTCAGCCTCGCTTAGTCGTTGATCGCAAAAACAAGCAGATTGCATTGGTAACGGCATCGGGTTATCGGATTATTCCGATGGTTTCTCTGATTGCCAGCGACATGTTATTTGATCGTGGTGTACAAATGGAGCAAGACTTCCGTATTGAGTTGCAACTGATAGCCTCTGTGCAACCAGCAGGTCCTGTTTATTATGAAAATGAAACGCTGGCCCGAATGGCGTTAGATAAGTTGCACGCTGCACTTCGTTAAATTGCGGAAACACCTATTAAGAGCTCCGTCGCCAGTCTCATATTACCTTATTTACTAAAGCTGTTTTATTAAGCACTGTCTACTAAAGCCTGATTTGTGCTAATCATAAATAATACCTATGCTCTGTTATTGGGTATACACGAAGGAGTTGGGTATGAATGATCTGCATGAAGCCTTACGCGATGATGTCAGGATGTTGGGTGGTAGTCTTGGGCAGACAATAGAAAAACATCTGGGCAAAGATTTTCTGGACAAAGTAGAACGGGTTCGAAAGTTGGCTAAAGCGGGTCGCCATGGTACGGAAAGTGATAGAGCAAGTTTACTGACTGAGCTTAAGGGGCTCAGTGAGGATGAAATGCTTCCTGTCGCTCGCGCGTTCACTCAATTTCTTAATCTTGCTAACATTGCTGAAGAGCACCATCGGGTACGTAGACATCAGGAAATTTGTGACCTGGAAGCAGCCGATTCCTATGTTCAGCTATTAAAAAAACTGAAAGGTGATGGTCTTGCAGCAGAGAAAATAGTGCAGACTCTGGTAGAGATGCAAGTTGATTTGGTACTAACGGCTCACCCTACTGAAGTTAACCGCCGAACACTGATTCAGAAATATGATTCTATTACTGATTGCTTGCGGGGTTTAGATCGCGGTGAGTCTTCGCAGCATCGTTTAAATGAACTGATTAGTCAGATCTGGCATACCAATGAGATCCGCCATGTTCGTCCCACGCCAATTGATGAAGCAAAGTGGGGCTTTGCTGTTATTGAGAATTCGCTCTGGGAAGCGGTTCCTGCGTTTCTAAAGCGCCTTGACGAACAAACGCGTGCCATTCTTGGTCAGGGTTTACCACTGGAATGTTCACCTATACGATTTGCTTCCTGGATGGGTGGTGACCGTGATGGAAATCCTAACGTCACCGCGACCGTTACCGAGGAGGTGCTGATGCTGTCTCGTTGGATGGCTGCTGATCTCTATATACGTGATATTGATGCGTTACGTGCCGAATTATCGATGCATGCATGCAACCATGAGTTACGCGCGCGGGTGGGTGATGCGGCAGAGCCTTATCGCCACCTGTTAGGTGAAGTACGCGATGCACTGATGTGTACCCAAAGTTGGATAAAACAGCATTTAAGCCAGCAGGGGCTTGATAGCCATTGTCCGATGCTAACCTCCGAAGAGTTACTTGAACCGTTGCTGCTGTGCCACCGATCTTTGCTCGAGTGCGGTATGGATATTATTGCAGAGGGACCGCTGGAAGATATTATCCGGCGTATCGGTTGTTTTGGTACAACACTTGTCAGACTGGATATCCGACAGAGTTCAGACCGTCACGCACAGGTTTTTGAAGAGATATCGCAGTTTTATGGCTTAGGCTCATATACGCAATGGACAGAAGAAGGTAAACAAGCCTTCCTCCTGAAAGAATTACAAAGCAAGCGTCCATTGATCCCTCGTGACTGGAATCCGTCTGCTGAGGTACAAGAAGTACTGGATACCTGCAAAGTCGTAGCCACAGCAGACCCTGCTGCACTGGGTTCTTATGTTATATCCATGGCCAGCCATCCTTCCGATGTGTTGTCCGTTATTTTGTTGTTGCGTGAGATGGGCATCAAGCATGATATTCGTGTCGTTCCGTTGTTTGAAACGCTGGACGATCTGGATAATGCGCGCAACTGTATTGACGCTCTGCTCTCCGTATCCTGGTACAAACAATATACCCATGGTCATCAGGAAGTGATGATCGGTTACTCTGATTCCTCCAAAGACGCCGGCCAGTTAGCGGCGGCCTGGGGGCAGTTTAAAGCTCAGGAAGCGTTAACCGAGGTATGCCAGGCATATAACGTGCATCTGACACTGTTTCATGGACGTGGCGGCACCGTCGGACGGGGGGGAGGCCCAAGCCACACAGCGATACTCGCGCAGCCTCCCGGGTCGGTTGATCGTAGTTTACGTGTGACCGAGCAGGGTGAGATGATCCGTTTTAAATTCGGCATACCGGAACTGGCCATACGCAATCTGGAACTTTATACCGGCGCTGTATTGGCTGCTACACTTTCCCCTGAACCTTCACCGCAACACGTCTGGCGTGATCAGATGGAGAAAATGGCACAGACAGGCTTTAATGCGTATCGCTCGGTCGTGCGGCATGACCCACAGTTCGTTGCTTATTTTCGGGCTGTCACACCAGAACAGGAACTCAGTAAATTGCCTCTGGGTTCTCGTCCGGCTAAACGCAAGGCCGATGGCGGTGTGGAAAGTTTGCGTGCTATTCCGTGGATTTTTGCCTGGACGCAGATTCGTCTGATGTTGCCTGCCTGGTTAGGTTCAGATACGGCATTGGAAACGGCTGTGCGCGATAACGAATTGCCGGTACTGCATGAGATGTATGCACAATGGCCATTCTTTCGCTCATACGTCGATATGCTGGAGATGGTGTTGGCGAAAAGTGATACACGCCTGACGGAGTATTATGAATCCCGCCTGGTATCCGAAGAGTTAAAAGTATTAGGTTCCAGTTTGAGGCATCGTCTAACGATTGCGGTAGAAAAAGTATTGGAAATTAAACAGTGCGAGCAATTGCTGGTGGGTAATCCAGTGATTCAGCAATCTATCGATGTGCGTAATCCATACATTGATCCACTCCATTTTTTACAGGCCGAGCTGCTGTATCGTGATCGTAATCATCCTGACCAGCGTCTGGAACAGGCATTGATGGTGACGATGGCGGGCATTTCTGCCGGTATGCGAAATACGGGTTAAATCTTATGTCGGGGTTGAGCCAGAGGCCGCTTTGGCTTAATCTCGCTGATTCGGTTAATAAAAAACGTAGTTTTTTGCCGAAAAATCCAGGCAAATGAGCCTTTTTGGGGTGTTTTCAGCAAAAAGCTAGTGCTAATGTCGAATTGTCGGCATTAGCGTGCGCCAGTATGGTTCTTATCCATCATCGTGCATATCTGCGTTGAAATGAATTTTTAACGTAAAGATCAGCGTTAAGTCCGACAGACCACTAGCCATATAATGAGTGTTAGTCGTTTATGGTAGTTAGCTGTTTATGATAGTGCACCGGGCACAGCAAACGAATTCAATTTATTAAAGTTAGAGTAAAGGAAATCCTTAATGCGTATTATTCTTCTTGGCGCACCAGGCGCTGGTAAAGGCACACAAGCGCAATATATCACCGAGAAGTACAGCATTCCTCAGATCTCAACGGGCGATATGCTACGGGCGGCGGTAAAAGCGGGTACTCCGATTGGCGTAAAAGCTAAAGCGGTGATGGATGCAGGTGAATTGATCTCTGACGATATTATTATCGGTCTGGTGAAAGAGCGTATTGCACAAGCTGATTGTGAAAACGGCTTTCTATTCGATGGTTTCCCGCGCACTATTCCTCAGGCAGATGCTCTGAAAGAAGCGGGCGTGGTTATTGATGCCGTTGTTGAAATTGATGTTGCAGATGAAGAAATCATCAAACGCATGAGCGGGCGTCGTGTGCATCCGGGTTCAGGCCGCACTTACCATCTGATTTTTAACGCACCTAAAGTCGAAGGTAAGGATGATGCTACAGGTGAAGATCTGGTGCAGCGTGCTGATGATGTAGAAGAAATCGTTCGTGACCGTCTCAACGTTTATCACGACCAGACTGCTCCGTTGATCAGTTATTATAAGAATTTTGAAGATGATGTAGTGACTGCACCTAAGTACGTTTATGTACCGGGAGTAGGTACGGTTGATGACATCCGCGATGCTGTTTTTTCTGGTTTAGCATGATCTGAAGCGTTTCATAAAAAGGCTCAACAAGATCAGGTAGTAGTCAAACAGCATTCAAACACTCGTTCAAACGAAAAAAAGCCGCCTTAAGCGGCTTTTTTGCTTTGTAGAGATCATCAGAAGCCGATCATCCAAAGCAATACTGGGTTTTTGAATACTTCTTCGGGATAATAGGCGTTTTCTTGCTAATCGATACACGCATGGGCCTGACTCTATTAAAACTGCAATTATACCTATCAATTTAGGTTCCCCTGATAAGTCAGAACCAAAAGCAGAAAAGCGTTATCTGAGAGAGTTTCTGTCACCTTGCACAGCAACAGATTAAAGTCATTGACCTTGTCTGCCATGCTTTTACGGTAGATTGTCTGGAAACGCTGGAAGAGATCGCAGAAGACAACAAAGAAGTCTTTCATCAAGCCGGTGGAGAGGCCTATCGATATATCCCGGCAGTGAATAGTACACCCGCGTTTATTGAAGCGTTGGCAGTGTTAGTACAGGAACAGGCCGCTGATTGGCTGATGTTAGATAATCGAACAGATGAGGAAAGTAATGCAGTCTGAATTAGTATTTGGCTTCCATGCCGTTAAGACCACCCTGAAATATGATGCCGAGCGTGTACAGCGGGTGATTCTGCTTAAAGGGCGTGAAGATGATAGGTTGAACGAATTACTGGAAGCGCTTGGCGATGTTCGCGTTGAGCGGATCCCCAGACAAAAAATGGATGAAATGGCACAGGGAGGCGTCCATCAGGGAGTCATCGCCGTCTGTACGCCTATGGAATCTAAAGATGAACGCTTTCTCTATCAGTTGTTGGATCGGTTGGATGAAGCCCCTTTCTTATTAGTATTAGATGGCGTTACTGATCCGCATAATCTTGGTGCCTGTTTGCGTACTGCTGATGCGGCGGGTGTTCATGCCGTGATCGCGCCCAAAGATAAATCGGCTCCGCTTAACTCAACTGTGTCTAAAGTAGCCTGTGGTGCAGCAGAAGTGATGCCTTATGTGCAAGTCACCAATCTTGCCCGTACGTTGCAAGAACTTCAGCAAAGAGGTATCTGGATTACGGGGACCGCAGGCGAAGCTGATCAGCTGGTTTCTCAAGCCAGTTTAACCGGACCTATGGCGCTGGTGATGGGGGCTGAAGGTAAGGGTATGCGGCGTTTAACCCGTGAAGGTTGTGATTTTTTGGTGAAAATCCCAATGGCCGGTGAAGTTAGTAGTTTGAATGTTTCTGTGGCTACTGGGGTGTGTTTGTTTGAAGCGGTACGTCAACGTAAGTTATAGTAAATTTTATACTTATGTATTTTGTTAAGGATGACATGATGAAGCATATACTGGTTTACGGTGATTCTTTAGCCTGGGGTATTATTCCGGGAACCCGAAAACGTTTGTCGTTTAATAAACGTTTATCGGGTGTGGTTGAAAGCCAGCTGTTAGCACAGGGACAGGCCGTTCGTGTTATTGAGAATTGCCTGAATGGAAGACGCACCGTATGGGATGACCCATTTAAAGCAGGTCGTGACGGCTCCGAAGGCCTTGCTCAGGCCATTGAAATTTGTTCACCGTTAGCGCTTGTAGTGTTGATACTCGGCACAAACGATTTTCAGGTGATGCATCCTCACAATGCCTGGATGTCGGGGCAGGGGATGGAAAAATTGATTACCATTATTCGTCAGGCCCCGATAGAACCGGGAATGCCTGTTCCTGACATATTAATGGTCGTGCCACCAAAAATGCTATCTCCAACAGGTCCGGTTGCCGACAAATTTGAAGGGGCCGAGCATAAATGTATAGGGCTGGCTGAAGCCTACAAAAAAGTAGCCGCAGAGCAACAGGTTTATTTTTTTGACTCAGCAGATATAACAACAGCGAGTAGAGTTGATGGAATCCATCTGGATGAAAATCAGCATCAGCTGTTGGGGCAGGCGCTGGCAGACGTGATCAAATGCATTGTTAAAATTCAGGAATAGGGAGTAGGGAGCAGTGACGGTGATTATTAATCTTCAAGATACACTTGGGTTGGATGAAGTTGTCACGTTATACCGTGCTAATGAGTGGTCGGCTGCAGCAAAACCTGACTTATTAATGGCAGCGCTGAGTAACTCTGATAGCGTTGTGACCGCGCGTATTGCCGGCAAGTTGGTTGGCTTGGGGAATGCTATCTCCGATGGTTACCTCGTGGTTTATTATCCTCATCTGTTAGTGCACCCTGCCTTTCAGGGACAGGGGGTTGGACGTCAGCTCATGGAAGCCATGCAGCAAAAGTACAGAGGTTTTCATCAACAGATGCTGACGGCCGATGGTGATGCCGTTGAATTCTATAAGCATCTGGGATTTGAGCGGGCAGGAGCCACAGAGCCCATGTGGGTTTATGCGGGAAGTGATCATTGAAAAACGCCCTGACTGCTAAATCAGGGCGCTTTATAACGAGAGCGCACTTGTCTTAGGTTTTTGATATTGGAGCCCTTGTAAATTAGGCTCCAATTACCTCGGTGACATGGTGTGCAATCATGGCTTCTTCATTGGTCGGTATTACCCGGATGACCACTTTACTAGCGGCAGCATTAATAACGGAGAGGCTTGCTTCGTTAGCAGCATCATCAATAATAGCTCCCAACCACTGACTGCGTTTCAGAACACGTTGTCGCAAGTTCGCATCATTTTCACCTACCCCACCGGTAAAAACTATCTGTTCCAAGCCTTCCATTGCTGCAGAAAGCCGTCCGAGTTCTAACGCTATTCTGTAGGCCAGCATATCGATCGCTTCTTCAGCTTCAGGCGTATGCGCCTGATGCAGCGTCAACATATCTGACGATAGCCCCGAAACACCTAACCAGCCGCTTTCCTGATAAATCAGTTTTTCCAGTGCGTCTGTGTCCATATGATGATGGCGTTGCAGGTAAAGCAGAACACCGGGGTCAATATTGCCACATCGGGTACCCATGGGTAGCCCGTCAACGGCGGTAAAGCCCATTGTTGACGCAATGCTCTTACCTTGATGTATCGCGCACATGCTGGCTCCGGCACCCAGGTGGCAGACAATCGTTTTTGCCAGACTCGCTTCGGTAGAGAGTCGTTTCAGTGTTTTCTGAATATATTCATAAGAGAGCCCATGAAAACCGTAGCGATGAATACCTTCCTTCGTGTATTTTCGGGGGATGGCGTAATGACGCTCAACGGCGGGCTGGCCTACATGAAATGTAGTATCGAAGCAGGCTACTTGAGGAAGATCAGGCTTGAGTGCCTGACAGGCTTCAATCAACAGCAAATTATAAGGTTGGTGCAACGGCGCTAAGGGAATGAACGCCTCTAGTGCTGTCATCGTCGGACTATCAATCAGTACGGGTGCCGTAAAAAGCTCACCCCCATGGACAACACGATGGCCAAAAGCGGTTAACCTTAGATGGGGCGCATGTTCTTCTAACCAATTTAAGACAGTCCTCAGCGCTGCCTTATGGCGTTCATTTTTTGGAACATGCGAGATGTCTATCGTCGGTGGTGTTATTTTATTACCACTACTGTCCGATAGCGTGATGCGGGGCTCTCCCAGAATATTTCCCAATTTGAATTGGTAAATAGGTGTTTCTTCATGGCTGGCCGTTTTAAAAAGAGTACATTTAAGGCTCGATGATCCACCATTAATCGTCAGAATTGTTTGCATACTGTTCTCTACGATACCGGATGATGGACTATGTGCGATGCCAGCGCACAGGAGGCAAGACGACCGAGCGGTGTTTCTGCACGGCTGGTCAGGATAATAGGTACTTTAGCGCCCATAGCGATACCTGCAGATTTGGCATCGGCCAGGTAGATCAACTGTTTGGCAATCATATTGGCGGCTTCCAGATCAGGAGCCAGTAGAATATCCGCGTCGCCAGAGACGGGAGAATTAATATGTTTATCGATAGCTGCTTGCAGGGAGATAGCGTTATCGAAAGCTAAGGGGCCATCCAGCAAACCGTGAGTAATTTGTCCACGATCCGCCATTTTGCATAGGCATGCTGCATCGATGGTGCTTGGCATAGACGCTTTTACTTTTTCTACGGCCGCCAGAATAGCCACTTTAGGTTGTTCGACACCGAGAGCACGACAAAAATCAATGGCGTTTTGGACGATATCACGCTTAGTCATCAAATCCGGCACGACATTAATGGCGGCATCTGTAATGACTAATGGCTTGTGGTAATTAGGTATATCAAAGACGAATACATGACTGAGACGACGTTCGGTTCGAATCCCGGCTGTTTTATGGAGAACAGCACTGATAAGTTCTGAACTGCCTAAGTCGCCCTTCATGATGGCTTCCACTTTACCTTGTTTAACCAGCTCACAGGCTTTCTCCGCGGCGGCATGACTATGTTCAACATCGATAATTTCATAACCTGATACATCCAGATTATCTTTTTCTGCCGCCGCCAAAATTTTGGCTTTAGGGCCAATTAGAATGGGCACAATGAGGTTATGTTGCGCAGCTTCAATCGCTCCCATCAAACCATTGTGATCTACCGGGTGCACAACAGCCGTAATAATAGGACGTGCTTTAACGGCTTGTTCAATAAAGAACTCAAGCTGGTTGTGTATAGGAGGCGTCTCTTTAAGAATCATAATCAATATACCTTAACGTGAGTATTACCCGCATATCTGGGTATTCGTAAATAATCTGAATGTAGTCTAATACAACATAGTTTAATACAATGTCATGATTATGACGCAGTGCAACAATGCGTTTTGGTGACCTATATCATTAAGTCTCATAATTATTATGGCGTGGTTAGTTCTGAGTGTTTTGAAAAAGGCGCCAGGTCAATTTTACTTTGTTTAATAAGTGCGTGGGTTAAGTCATTAGCTAACGGCGTTTTTAGATTCCATACATGCCAGTAAAGAGGCACCGATAAATAATAACCTGGTTTTATATCAATAACTTGACCTGATTTAATGAGACTGGAACCTTGCTGGTCAGGAACCATTCCGGCAGCAAACCCTTTGATGATAAAGTCGACAAACGCTTCAGAGGAGGGGACGCGATGTGAAGGGTAATCACCGGGTGAAATGTCAAAGAATTGTTGTAAATACCGATGCTGCAGTGCGTCTTTATGGTTGTATTCAACAATAGGTGCCCGCATCAGATTATGTTTATCAAACCCTGGCGGTAGATATTGTTCTACGTAGCCCGGTGATGCCAGGCAACGGTAAATAGATACACCTAAGGGAATACAGTGGCAACCTTGCAGCGGAGTAGCGCTTGAGCTGATGCAGCCCATAACTTCCCCACTACGCAGCAGATGCTGTGTCTGATCCTGATCATCAACTTTAAGATCCAATAGTACGTCATGTTGCTTTAAGATCGGATCAATGGCCGGTAAAAACCAGGTTGCCAGACTGTCTGCGTTGATGCCAATGGACAGTCTGATATGCCCCGATTTCAATACAGGATTAAGTTCTGATATGACTTCATTTTGTAGCATCTCAATCTGTCGAAAATGCTTAAGTAATGTTTGGCCAGCAGGCGTTGGGCTTATTGGATTGGAGCGAATGAGTAATGTTTGCCCGACCATCTCTTCAAGTTGTTTAATGCGTTGAGAAACGGCGGATTGAGTCACATGCAGTCGTTGAGCCGCGCGTTCGAAGTTCTGTTCGTCAAGAACAGTAGATAGGGCTTTGAGTTGTTTATAATCAATCATAAGAAATTCTAATCAAATATTAAAATCATTAGTTATACTTAATTATATTCCTGACTCATCATATCAACCAGCGATTTTTCGGGAAAATAAGATGTTAATTTATATGGCTAAAGGGTTTTTGGCTGCCGCTGCGTTGATTATGGCTATCGGTGCACAAAATGCTTTCGTACTGGCTCAGGGAGTTAGGCGCCAGCATCATTGGCCTGTCGCCATCATCTGTATTCTGAGTGATATGCTTTTTATTAGTTTGGGCATGTTAGGCGCAGGCGTTGTTATTCAGCAATGGCCAGTGGCGCTTGATTTGTTTCAGTTAGGCGGTTTTATTTTCTTATGTGCTTATGGGTATAAGGCATTCAGGGCATTTTTATGTACGCCCGGTCTGTCAACCAGTCAGGCAAAAGGGGATTTGAAATCAGCGCTAATAACGGCGCTGGTGGTGAGTTGCTTGAATCCGCATGTGTATCTGGACACGGTGGTTTTATTGGGCAGTATTGGTAATCAATTTACGGGAAACGAAAAGAATAGCTTCTGGATAGGGGCTATTTTGGCTTCACTGAGCTGGTTTGTTGTATTAACGCTCTTAGCAAAATGGCTGTCGCCTTGGCTGGGAAAACCGCATGTGTGGCGGTGGGTAGAAGCGCTGGTCGCGTTAATGATGTGGACTATTGCTGCCTGGTTGTTTATGGCATTGATTAATTAAAGGCGTAACATGAAAAAACCCGCCGAAGCGGGTTTTCAATCGCCATGGATTTTTTGTTCATATATTTATATGAACCAGACTTACAGAGGTTGCTTTAATGTGGCTTGATAAGGAGGCCAGCCCATCGCTTTTCCCGCTAAAACATGAAGGTGAATATGATAAACCGTTTGTCCTCCGTGGCTATTGCAGTTAAACACCGTCCGGTAACCATCTTCTGCAACACCCTGATTTAAAGCAATTTTACCTGCTGTCATTATCATATGGCCGAGCAGTTCCCGATCTTCTTCTGTGATGTCATTGAGTGTGCTGATATGTTTTTTAGGGATAACCAGAAAGTGTAGTGGAGCTTGTGGATTAATATCATTAAATGCAATGACATGTTCATCTTCATAAATAACCTGAGCGGGTATATCTTTAGCAATTATTTTGCAAAAAAGGCAGTCCATTTTTATTCTCTGTTTTGTATAAGTTGGGTTGAAGTATAACGAGGTCGTTCAGTAGAGCTCAAGTTTCTCTTTAGGTGGATAGTGATAGCCGGCCATGACGATATTTTTTGGTGTGACTGATTCCAGGTGAACGTCAAATCCCCAGAGATGGTGGATATGTTTTAGTACTTCGTCCGTGTCTGCGGCGAGTGGTTGGTTATTATGCATGAAATGTCTTAGTGTTAATGAGCGGTTGCCACGCACATCAACATTATAAACCTGAATATTAGGTTCCCGGTTACCCAAATTATATTGTGCGGATAAATCTTCACGAATCTTGCGGTATCCCGGCTCATTATGAATGGCAGAGACTCGAAGAGTTGTTTTTTCCGAGTCATCTATAATCGAGAATAATTTAAGCTCTCTGATCAGATGCGGCGAAAGGAACTGCAGTATAAAGCTTTCATCTTTATAGTTACGCATAGCGTGATCTAATGTTGTTTGCCAGTCACTACCTGCGATGTCTGGAAACCATTCACGATCTTCGGGTGTAGGGTTTTCACAGATACGCCGGATATCCTGCATCATATTGTACCCGAGCGTGTAAGGATTGATCCCCGAAAAATGGTCACTGTCAAACGGCGGTTGATAGACCACGCTGGTATGTGAGTGTAAAAACTCCATCATAAAACCATCATTGACTAAGCCTTCATCATAAAGCTGATGCAGTAATGTGTAGTGCCAAAAACAAGCCCAGCCCTCGTTCATTACCTGAGTCTGGCGTTGTGGGTAAAAATATTGAGCGATTTTTCGGACGATCCGCACAATTTCACGCTGCCATGGTTCGAGTAGCGGTGCGTTTTTTTCAATAAAATAGAGAATATTTTCTTCTGGCTCCAAAGGGTAGCTGGGGAGCTTATGGGTGTCGTCTTCATCTTCTTTTTTGGGAATAGTATTCCATAATCGGTTGATATGACGTTGGTTGTATTCTTCCCTGGCGTCGAGCCTTTCCTTTTCCTCATCGGCTGTCAGTGGTTTTGGGCGTAAATATCTATTCACACCATAATTCATAAGGGCATGGCAAGCATCCAGTATGCTTTCTACTTCATCAATACCGTGACGTTCTTCACATTGTGCGATGTAGCGTTTAGCAAAAACGAGATAATCTACAATAGCAGAGGCATCGGTCCAGGTTTGGAATAGATAATTTCCTTTAAAAAAGGAATTATGGCCGTAGCAAGCATGTGCAATCACCAGCGCCTGCGTTGTCATTGTATTTTCTTCCATCAGGTAGGCGATACAAGGATTGGAGTTGATAACAATTTCGTAGGCCAATCCCATCTGGCCTCGTTTATAACGGTTTTCAGTTTCAACAAACTGTTTTCCGTAAGACCAGTGATGGTAGTTCAGGGGCATTCCCACCGATGCATAGGCATCCATCATCTGCTCAGAGGTGATTACCTCAATCTGATTGGGATAGGTGTCCAGTCCAAAATCTGCGGCGATACGGCCAATCTCATGATCATATTTTTCAATGAGTTCGAAGGTCCATTCGGCACCGGTTGAGATAGGCTGTTTTTTTTTCATGCTTCCCCCTTCGTTTTTCGTTCAAACAGGCGACGGAACACGGGAAAGATATCGGCCATATCTTCTATAGGCTGCATCGCAAATTGTTCAGGGTGGTTATCGTGTATCTGCTGGTACTCGTGCCATAAATTTTGATGGGGGCCATTGGTAATTTCAACGTAGGCGAAATACTGTACCAGTGGCAGAATTTTCTCGTTCAGCAGTTCAGAGCACCTGTGCGAGTCGCCTTCCCAGTTATCACCATCCGATGCTTGTGCAATGTAGATATTCCATTCATGACGAGGATAGCGCTCCTGTAAAATTTCAGCCGTCAGTTCCAAAGCACTGGAGACAATCGTCCCCCCGGTTTCACGTGAGTAGAAAAACTCTTCTTCATCGACTTCTTTGGCATGCGTATGGTGACGCACAAAGACGACTTCAATTTGCTTGTAGTTGCGATTTAAAAACAGATATAAAAGGATAAAGAAACGTTTCGCAATCTCTTTTATTGACTGAGTCATAGAGCCAGAAACATCCATGATGCAAAACATCACAGCTTTACTTGATGGCATAGGTGTTTTAACAATATTGTTATATCTCAGGTCAAAATCGTCGATAAAAGGCAGCTTTTTTTTGTTCTTTTCTAAAACACCTATTTGTTCACGCAGCGTATGCATTTGCTGATTCCGTTCAAGCGTTACCGGCTCATTTTCCAGGCTCCACAGTTGCTTTTTGAGTTCTCTGATTTCATTCCGATGGCTGCCTGAGAGAGCAATGCGTCTTGCATGAGCGGCGCGCAGTGAGCGGACAATATTGAGTTTGTCCGGTGATCCCGCCTGCGTAAAACCGGCACGATGTGTTTCAAACAGGGTGGCATCCATGAGCTGTTTTTTTACCAGATAAGGGAGTTCCAAACCGTCAAACATGAAATCAAGAAACTCTTCCTGATTAATGGAGAAGGAAAAATCATCCTCACCTTCACCCTGGTTACTGGCCTGGCCTTGTCCTGCACCGCCACCACCGCCACCACCGCCTCCTTGTGGGCGCTGGAATTCATCGCCGGTATCAAATTCTTTATTACCTGGATATACCGGGGTTTGTTGACCGCCTTTGCCGTGATGAAATACCGGTTCAGACGTACCTTGTCTGGCTATAGTTATCTGACCGCCACGATTCATATCCTGAATAGAGCGCTTTTTGATCGATTCCTCAACGGCCTGCTTTATCTGTTTTTTATAGCGGCGCAAGAAGCGCTGTCGATTGACAGCACTTTTTTTCTTGCTATTGAGACGGCGATCAATGATGTAACTCATGCTCCGCACTCCTTAAGATAGGCGAGAAACCGAATCTGCTTACTGAGATTTTCTAACACGTATATACCACTCAGATAACAGGCGAACCTGTTTTTCTGTATAGCCACGTTCGGTCATTCGTTTGACGAACTCACCATGTTTGTTCTGATCATCAGATGAGGCTTTAGCATTGAAAGAAATGACGGGTAGAAGGTCTTCTGTGTTCGAGAACATTTTTTTCTCTATAACAGATCGCATCTTCTCGTAACTCCCCCAGGATGGATTGTTGCCATCGTTACTCGCACGGGCGCGTAATACAAAATTGACAATCTCATGACGGAAATCTTTCGGATTACTGATGCCCGCTGGTTTTTCAATTTTTTCCAGCTCCTCACTAATAGCCTGACGATTCAGAACATCACCTGTTTCAGGATCCCGGTATTCCTGATCCTGAATCCAGAAATCGGCGTAGGTAACATAACGGTCAAAGATATTCTGACCATACTCTGAGTAAGATTCCAGATAGGCGGTCTGAATTTCTTTGCCGAGTAATTCTATATATTTAGGCGCAATATATTCTTTGATAAAGCCGATATATTTATCCTGCACCTCGGGAGCGAATTGTTGCTGCTCAATTTCTCGTTCCAATACATACATCAGATGCACAGGGTTGGCCGCAATTTCGGAAGAGTCAAAATTGAATACTTTGGAAAGAATTTTGAATGCAAAACGGGTAGAAAGCCCTTTCATGCCTTCGTCCACACCCGCCTGATCTTTATACTCCTGCATCGATTTTGCTTTAGGGTCGGTGTCTTTCAGGTTTTCACCGTTATAGACGCGCATTTTTGAATAGAGGTTTGAGTTTTCCGGATCTTTCAATCTTGAAAGAATCGAAAATTGGGCCAGCATGTTTAAGGTGTCGGGTGCACAGGGAGCTTTGTTTAACGAACTGTTTTCCAGAAGCTTTTCGTAAATTTTTATCTCTTCAGAGATACGTGTGCAATAAGGCACTTTTACAATATAGACACGGTCAATGAAGGCTTCGTTGGTTTTGTTATTCTTGAATGTCTGCCACTCAGACTCGTTAGAGTGGGCCAGTATAATACCGTCATAAGGGATCGCTCCCATACCTTCGGTACTGTTGTAGTTACCTTCCTGGGTCGCGGTTAAGAGTGGATGGAGTACCTTAATCGGCGCTTTAAACATCTCAACAAACTCCATAACTCCCTGGTTCGCATGACATAAAGCACCTGAGAAGCTGTAGGCATCGGGGTCATGTTGCGGGAACTCTTCGAGTTTTCGGATATCCACCTTACCGACAAGACAGGAGATGTCCTGATTGTTTTCATCGCCGGGTTCAGTTTTAGCAATAGCAATCTGATTCAAGATTGAAGGGTAAAGCTTCACTACTTTAAATTGGGATATATCGCCACCAAACTCATGTAAGCGTTTAACGGCCCAGGGAGACATAATGCCTTTTACGTAGCGTCGCGGAATATTGTATTCTTGCTCAAGGATCTCGGCGTCTTCTGCAGGATTGAATAAGCCTAAAGGTGACTCATATACGGGCGAACCTTTAATGGCATAGAAGGGGATTTTTTCCATTAAATGTTTCAGTCGTTCGGCTAACGATGATTTACCACCACCTACCGGGCCTAGCAAATACAGGATCTGTTTGCGTTCCTCCAGCCCCTGAGCGGCATGGCGGAAATAAGACACCACATTTTCTATCGCATCTTCAGTCCCATAAAACTCGTGGAACGCCGGATAGCGTTTGATGACTTTATTAGAGAAGATACGGCTCAGAGAAGGATCTCTAGATGTATCAATGAGTTCGGGTTCACCTACGGCTTTCAGCATGCGTTCTGCTGCGCTAGCATAAGCCATCGAATCCGTTTTGCAGAGTTCAAGATACTCGTTCAGAGTCATCTCTTCCTGCATTGTTGATGTATAACGCGTTTTGTATTTTTCAAAGATACCCATCGCATTCACCCCTTTGTGTGCTGGCGAGCTGATTAAGGCACTATATCGGGACTGTGATGTTCAATGACGCTGTCAATGAAGTTCAGTGCCTATAAATTCAGTGTAGCCTAATCTTTACATTTGTATTTGCTAATTTTTAGACCTTTTTCGTCAGTGCTTGGTTTCATTTAATGTTAGTTATCTTCCAGTGTGGCGATAACAACTTTAAGAAAGCGCGCCGCTTCACCTCCGGTAGCCACTCTGTGATCAAAGGTCAGAGAAATGGGAAGTATTCTTCCTATAACGATCGTTCCTGTTTGCACCACTGCTTCATCACGTATAACGCCAGCACCAATGATGCCAATCTGTGGTGGTACGACAATCGGAGTTGCATATCGCCCTGCCATGGTTCCGAAGTTAGTTAGTGTGATGGTGGCACCTTGCAGTTCTTTTGCCGGAATAGTCCGGGCGGCCACATCGGTGCGTAGTTTATTGAGCCCTTCGCGCAGCGCCGATTCAGAACGCCCGGCAATATCTCTTAAGACAGGAACAAACAAGCCTTTATCGGTATCGACCGCGACTCCCAGATCAATATGTTGGTGTTGGCGGATTGTCAGTTGTTGGCCATCGAACCAGCTATTCATAATGGGTTCTTGCTTACACGCGGCGGCAATGGCAAGAATCAGTTGCATCGTGATATCGGTTTTTGCGACCCAGTGGCTGATATTAGCGTCGTCAAATATTGACACGGCAGCGACGTCGGCATGTGCCTGGCTCATATTCTTTGCCATATGTTTACGCACGCCTTTGAGCCGCTCTGGTGCACCAAATTGTTGATTGAGCCGGGCCGCTTGTTCGATATCGCTGACGCTAACGCCTCCCTGATGTCCTGTTGCTTTGATGGTATCAATATCGATATCAAGACGCTTTGCCAGTGCTCTTACCGCGGGCGTGGCGCGTTGTTGTCTATGGGCGAGGGAACTGGGTGATGCGCCAATAATAAAGTTGTCTTCCTGGCTGGTGTTATCGGCTCGTGCCAGCGTTCCGACAACTGTTCCGCTATCGTCCTCATCATCTGTTATAAATTCGACCAGTGGCTCGCCGGTATGTACCGTGTCGCCTTCTGCTCCAAACAGATGTGCAATCACACCTGTTTGGGGGGAGGGTACCTCAATGACTGCTTTTGCTGTTTCAACTGAAACCAGTAATTGATCCTCTTTAACAAGGTCGCCTTCTTTTATATGCCACTCCAGAATATCCGCTTCAGGAAGGCCTTCGCCGAGGTCGGGTAATTTGAAATATTTCATATCATTCGAACTCCAGAGTACGTTTAACCGCGTCGATAATATGATCCGTTTGAGGCATGTATTGATCTTCTAAGCGAAAATAGGGCATGACAGTATCGTAACCCCCCACACGTGCCACCGGTGCGCGTAAATCGAGTAGAGCTTCGCTTGCCAGTAAACTGGCAATTTCTGATCCCACAGATCCGTTCAAGGGTGCCTCATGAATAATGACGCAGTGTCCCGTTTTGCCGACAGACGCCAGAATCGTTTCCCGGTCCAGTGGGCTGATCGTGGCTACATCAATGACTTCACAATGGATGCCTTCTTCTGCGAGTTGATCGGCGGCCTCGAGTGTTTCTTTTATCATTGCACCCCAGCTGATCAGGCTAATGTCGTTGCCCTCGCGCAGAGTGAAGCAAGTGTCCAGCGGCAAAGCCTGAGCATTGTCTTCAACCCGTTGATTTTGACTACGATAGATTCGTTTCGGTTCCAGAAATATCACAGGATCAGGGTTCCGGATAGCAGCAAGCAGCAAGCCATAAGCACGTTGTGGAGATGAGGGGATAACGACACGAAGTCCGGGTATGTGGGCGAACAGTGCCTCCGTACTTTCTGAGTGATGCTCTGGCGCATGGATACCACCGCCGTATGGCGCACGAATAACTAACGGGCAGCTTAAGCGCCCACGGGTTCGGTTACGCAAGCGTGCCGCATGACAAACAATGTGCTCCATGGACGGAAAGATAAATCCCATAAACTGGATTTCAGCGATAGGTTTTAACCCCTGTGCGGCCATGCCGACGGCTAAGCCGGCGATCATATTTTCAGCCAAGGGTGTATCGATAACGCGCTTCACACCAAATTTTTCTTTGAGGCCCACAGTTGCACGAAAAACACCCCCGTTGGTCGCGACATCTTCACCGAGCAAGATCACGTCATCATCGTCTAGCATCGCTCGGTGAAGCGCCAGATTGATCGCTTCTACCATGCTGATAGCGGGGCTGTCTCCTGAGTTATCGCCGGAGCTGATCCCTGAGTTAATAGTGGCTTGATTACTCATGATGCGGCCTCCCTGTCGTTACCTGAGCTGTTACTGTTACATGAGCTTTCACCTGAGTCGCGTGAGACGGCTATATCACGTTGCTTAACAAGATGCTCAGGAAGATCCGCAAATAGGTAGTCAAACATGGCGCTGACGGGTTGAGGCGGTGTGTCGAGGTACTGTTCAACTGACGCTTGTATAAGTGTTGCGGTTTGATGTTGCCACTCAGTTTCATTGTGCTCCTGCCACCATCCCTGAGCATGCAGATAATTACGCAGACGTTTAATCGGTTCTTTTTCCCATGCCGTTTTTAATGCATCCGGATGGCGATAACGCGTCGCATCATCGGCCGTTGTGTGATCAGACAGGCGATAACTCACAGCTTCAATCAGTGTCGGACCCTTGCCTTCGCGGGCGCGTTGCAGCGCTGACGCAACGCTCTGATGCAAGGCAATAACATCATTCCCATCAACCTGTTCGCCACGAATGCCGGCCCCCAGTGCTTTCTGAGCCAGTGTCAGGGCAATGCTTTGTAATGATCGTGGGACGGAGATAGCCCATTGATTATTATTGATGATAAAGACAACGGGCAATTGCCAGACTCCGGCAACATTGAGCGCTTCAAGAAAATCTCCTTTTGAGGTGGCGCCGTCGCCCAGCATACAAACCGTTGCACGCTGCTGGGCGCGGATTTTTATTGCGGAAGCGACACCACACGCGTGTAGGCATTGAGTAGCGATGGGTACGCAGTTAGGGAAATCCTCTCTCTGTGCAGGAGAACTGTTACCTCTTTCATCACCGCCCCAGTAAAGTAAAATATCAGATAACTCCATTCCTCTGATCATCTGCATCGCATGATTGCGGTAATAGGGAACCAATACATCGGCTTCCGACATAAGCGATGCGGTGACGACATCAATCGCCTCGCACCCGGCAGAAGATGCATAGGTCCCTAATTGACCGGTACGCTGTAAAGCGATGGCTTTAGTGTCGAACTGACGGGCTATAACCATTTGCTGATAGTAGTTGATCAGAGTCTCCTTCGTCAGAGCCCATTCAGGTAGTGGCTGTATTACCTGACTGTGTTCATTAAGAAACTGATAAAAGGGTATCTGGCCTTCATAGATAATATTCATACGATGGACCTCTGATGCGTTTTTGATAGTGATGCAGCATTGGCAAGAATGGCTTCAGCTTGTTGATTGGCTAATATAAAAGGAGGAATACCGCTCGCCTGTGATTCAGTGAAAAGTCTAGTGAGAGTATGGCCAATGTTTAAAACCTGATGATAAATAGTCTGCTGATCTTCGTTGGCGTGCGCTAATGCGACAAAAATCAGCCCACCGCTATTGATGACGTAATCAGGCAGATAGAGAATGCCTTTTTGGGCCAGCGCATAACCATCTTGTGGCTCAAGCAGTTGGTTGTTTGCTGAACCCGCA
Source organism: Neptunomonas antarctica (assembly GCF_001305295.1). Classification (GTDB taxonomy): domain Bacteria; phylum Pseudomonadota; class Gammaproteobacteria; order Pseudomonadales; family Balneatricaceae; genus Neptunomonas; species Neptunomonas antarctica. The sequence goes on along the minus strand of NZ_LJSI01000027.1, from coordinate 141,547 downwards.
ATAATCTGTGCTTTGATCAGTGGAATAGTTTTGTGGTTAAGAATAGCACCCAAGCCGCAGGGGCAAAAAATATCGACATCAGCCGCGTAAATATCCTCTGTGGAGACTGCTTTGGCATTGAACTCCTCAATAGCTATTCTCATTCGTTGGGTGTTAATGTCTGTAACGGTAAGATGTGCTCCTTCCATTGAAAGGTGTGACGCGACAGCCATGCCCACATGGCCTAACCCCTGAATGGAAACGCGAATTCCTTCAAGATTATCTTTGCCAAACAGATGCCTGACGGCTGCTTTTATGCCTTCAATTACACCCAGTGAGGTGAAAGCTGAGGGATCACCATCGGCCGATGTGCATGATACCCAGCGGGATGACTCTGCAATAACATCCATATCTGTTGTCAGAGTACCGCTATCCATGGCGGTAATATAACGACCATTTAACTGCTCAACAAAGCAGCCGAATGAGCGCATGAGTGCTGTTCGGTCAAAAGGTTTATTCGGTTTTATAATAACGGACTTTCCACCACCATGAGGCAGGCCGGCGAGTGCTGCTTTGTAGCTCATCCCTTTTGCCAGTCTGAGAGCGTCCTGAATAGCATCATTAGTGGTTGGATACTCAATAAAACGGCAACCACCAATAGCAGGGCCAAGTGCTGTTGAGTGAATGGCGATAATGGCGTGCAGGCCAGTGATGGGGTCCTGGTGAAGAGATAGATCTGAAACGCCGTTGTATTCCATCTGGGTAAACATAACGGATCCTCCGTTCCTGCTAACTGTACAAATCAGAATGTGTAACAGGCTTACTTTTAACAATCGTTATATTCTGGATAGCACACATCACTCAAACATTCCGCCAGTTTTTTAAATTTAAGTGCTGCACCTCATTTTTCTTTTGCACTGCAAAAAAGACCATAAGATGAACGCTCATGTGTCATCACTCGGCTATAATCAGATCATTGTTATCGTTTTATTGTGCATTGAAGCATATGGAATTATTTTAAATAAGCGCCTTACTTTCAATGCTTGGTCTATTTAAAATATAAGTTTTAAAAATGAACTTTGAAAATGAGTTCCAATATAAGAAATATGAATGACTTCCGGATTAGTTTTTAAACAGCGTTCCCGTCTTCTCGCCGCTGCCGCAACGCGTGAAGAAATTGCTGCCCGCTGGCTAATACAGGCGTTGCCCTGTTTCGGTATTGCTCAGCTGGAGGGTAATAGAACGGCTGCTATTCAAAAGCAGTTTGAAACAGAGGTCAATGGATGTCTGGTGTACTGGGGTTCAGCCGAAACATTCAGCTCTTATGCCGAACTGCTTGCCGATGCTCTCTTATTACCAGCCACTGAGCAGGCTTTTCTGCAGCACAGACTACGGCGATGGGCTGAATCTGATGGTGTGTTGTGGATTGTAGTTGATGGCAATTCACTCTCAAATGAATTGCTGGTGGATTTAGTACGTTACCGCCCTGTATCTAAAGACGGGCAGTATGCGATTCGGATTTTACTGAAGATTTCAGACAATAAACTAAAAGACAAATCACTAAAACCTCTTTCTGATGCCATTCATGAACGTGTTGGGGGAGCTGACCAAGTTACTAAGCCGTTCGACTTACGCCGATTTTGTTTTTACTCTGTATTAATATTGCCGACTGTATTTGCAGGTACTGCTGGTTATATGTCAGCAACCTCAGAACCCATATTCACGCCCACTGTAGACTTAACATCAAAAGAGAATGGCAGTGCGATGGTGTCTCAGAATGAAGTATGGCCGCAAAGTGACCTGGCTGATATCCAAAGTGGGCTTCAACAAAAATCGACTGGCTTACAGGATGGCGTAAAAGTTGGTTCAGATATCAGTGAAAAAACGTTAATAATGGCGTTGATCAAACAATGGTCAGAGGCCAGGCAAGCACAGGACGTTGATGTCTATCTGAGTTTTTATGATCGTAATTACTCTGCTTACAAACATATGTCGCCAGATGAGTGGCGTTTATGGCGGAGGGCACGTTTACCTGTACCCGAATGGATTCGTATTGAAATCGGACCTGTATCAGTACAAAGTGACAAGAACGGTTACTGGCATGCTAAGTTCTGGCAGTTGTATCGTTCACCTGGTTATCAGGATGATACGCTGAAAGAATTAATACTTAGTAATGTGGGTGGTGTGTGGAAGATAATGGACGAGATCAATGAGACCGTTCGTCCATTATCCGTTCAGTGACTCAATCGATAATGACCCGTTATCAAAGAGAGTGCTCTTCTTTAATACGCCATTCATTATTAACACGCTGTAAAATCAGCTGCTTTTTTGAAACACTGTTAAGGATGTTTGATTGAAGTGCCTGATCAAATCTCACTTGCGCTGTTTCGGTATTGATATTACTGGTTTTGATGTTCGTCAGTTTTACTTTGATAAACGACGGTTTAGTTAAATCTTGGTGACGTTGTGCTTGCCACGCTTTGTTTGACTGGCTATTCAAAGGCTGGTATCCGGAAATGTAAGCATTCAGATAGCCTTCCACATTTTGTGCAGACCAATTTGAGGCCCAGTTATTAACGTGGTTAACGGCTTCATTGATCAGTTGGCTGGCCTCTGTTGTGGCCAGTGATGCTGCCTGATAATTCAATTGCGGAGCGTTATTATTTGCTGTGCGACGAAGCATTACTAGCTGATTATCGCTTTTCTTTTCGTTCAAATTGAGTGTGCGGCTATAAGCTTGAGCTGCTACGGTTGCATATAACTCACGTAAATTCTGATGGACCTGCGCATAAGTCGGATGGGTACTAAAGGCTTTTAATAGTGTTTCAATTGCAAGACCATAATTACCCTGTTCAGCATAAAGAACGGCAAGGTTGTTATACACTTCAGGCGATGATGGGTGGCGGACAATCGCATTTTTGAGTAGCGCTTCAGCTTCATCAAATTGCCCCATGGTATTCAGAACTAAGCTTTTTGTAAGTATGCCTTCAAGGCTGTCCGGATGAGTAGATTGAAAGCTATTAACCGCAGACATGGCCGCGCGATGCTTACCCTGTTCGGACATCGCTTCGATACGCATCAGTTCGGGGTCTGTGGAAGAAGGGTTTCTTACCGCAATGCCCTGTGATGCTGCGACAGAGGGGCGAGCGGGTATGCTGGTACGTTCATCAGGCGCCATCTGTTCTTGTTGAAGCCAGGTTTTTATTTCTGCTAGCTTACCCTGCATCCATACTTCATCAGTGGACGATAATGCCTTAGCATCAATTATTTTACGATCAGGGGACTGCTTCTCCTGAACACAGGTGTATTCAGTCGAGAGTCCACCATTGCTGCAGAACTCAGCATTACTTGATTCAGGACTGTTTATACTACAACCGGTGGTGATAGTTGCAGCAAAAAAAAGGGCAATAAAAGTGCGTTTTAAATCCATAAATTACTATCATATTCCGCTGAGGTGATCGCTAACCTTACTTACCATAGCGTTAGAATTGAATTATCTCTTTAAATCTTATTCTTAAAATAATTATAGTCTGATTATTACGGCAATGTGTAGCGTCAAAAGGTTAGAGCGTTGTACTGTAAATTGTTGTCAATAGGCTCAGGTAACGCATAAAAAAGCCACCCGAAGGTGGCTTAATAGCATGCGAATCAGGTTTGCTCTCTGGCAATAGCCCGATAAGCAATATCTGTTCTGAAATAGGCGTCTTTCCAGCTGACGGTTTCAAGAAGTTGATACGCGCGTTGCTGAGCTTCGGTAACGGTATTGCCTAGTGCAGTGATGCACAAAACACGTCCGCCAGCCGTCACTACTTTGCCATTATCCTCTTGTGTGCCTGCATGAAAGATTTTAGTGCCTTCTGGAGTAGATTCCGGAAGGGTAATCACATCACCTTTGTTGTAGTCGCCAGGGTAACCGCCTGCCGCCATAACAACACCAACAGCAGAGCGAGAATCCCATTCAGCCGTGGTAGAGTCGAGTTTCTTAGCAAGAGCCGCCTGGCATAGTTCAACAATACTGGTTTTCAGACGCAGCAAAATCGGTTGAGTTTCAGGGTCTCCGAAACGGCAATTGTATTCGATTACTTTAGGTGTGCTATCGGCCATGATCATCAGGCCCGCATAAAGAAAACCGGTGTATTCATTGCCTTCCGCTTTCATACCGTTGACTGTCGGCATGATAACTTCGTCCATAATACGCTGATGAATCGCAGGTGTAACAACGGGGGCTGGCGAGTATGCGCCCATGCCACCCGTGTTAGGTCCGGTATCGCCGTTGCCGACACGTTTATGGTCCTGGCTGGTGGCCATGCTAAGCACATTGTCGCCATCGACCATCACAATGAAAGAGGCTTCTTCACCATCCAGAAACTCTTCAATGACAACCCGGCTGCCCGCATCACCAAAGACGTTATCAGCTAACATATCTTTGATCGCAGTTTCTGCTTCTTCAAGTGTCATCGCGACAATGACGCCTTTGCCGGCGGCTAGTCCGTCAGCTTTGATAACAATAGGCGCACCTTTTTCGCGAACGTAAGCGAGAGCAGCTTCAATTTCAGTGAAATTCTGATACCAGCCAGTCGGTATTTGATGTCGGGCCAGAAAGTCTTTAGTAAAGGCTTTGGAACCTTCGAGTTGAGCGGCACCCGCAGTAGGGCCGAAAATTGGCAGCCCTGCATCGCGGAAGCGATCAACAACGCCGGCAACCAGTGGCGCTTCAGGACCGACAATAGTTAGATCAATCGCGTTGTTTTTAGCAAAATCAATCAGGCCGTCGATATCCATAACATCGATCGCCACATTGCTCATTTTATCTTCCAGCGCGGTGGCGGCATTACCGGGTGCAATAAAAATTTCAGTAATACGGCTATCTTTGGCGGCAGACCAGGCTAATGCATGCTCACGACCACCAGAACCAATAATCAACACTTTCATCTTGAATCTACTCTTCTTTACATGTGCAGCCCTAAGGCTGCACCGCACTTAATGATTAATGACGGAAATGACGCATGCCGGTGAAGACCATGGCCATGCCGTGTTCATTCGCAGCATCAATGACTTCCTGATCACGCATTGAACCGCCAGGCTGGATAACCGCTTTAATCCCGGCAGCAGCAGCAGCGTCGATGCCATCTCTGAATGGGAAAAAGGCGTCAGAAGCCATCACTGATCCTTTCACTTCAAGGCCTTCGTCAGCTGCTTTAATACTGGCAATTTTTGCACTGTAAACACGGCTCATCTGGCCGGCGCCAATACCGATAGTCTGTCCGTTTTTCGCATAGACAATCGCATTAGATTTAACGAATTTTGCTACTTCCCAGCAGAAAAGCAGATCACGGATCTCTTGTTCAGAAGGAGTAACCTTGGTCACGATTTTCAATTCGGAGGCGTTAACCATACCGCGGTCGCGATCCTGTACCAACAATCCACCATTGACGCGTTTGAAGTCGAAAGCTTTAGCGCGTTCCGTGCTCCATTCGCCACATTCAAGCAAACGCACATTAGGCTTGCTGGCAATGATATCCGAGGCTGCTTGCGTAACTTTAGGTGCGATGATGACTTCAACAAACTGACGATCAACGATAGCCTGAGCCGTTTTAGCATCCAGTTCACGGTTGAAAGCGATAATCCCGCCGAAGGATGATGTCGGGTCCGTCTGAAAAGCCAGGTTATAGGCAGACAGCAGATCGTTACCAATCGCTACACCGCATGGGTTCGCATGTTTAACGATGACGCAGGCAGGTTCGCGAAAAGGTTTTACACATTCCAATGCGGCGTCCGTATCGGCCACATTGTTGAAAGAGAGTGACTTGCCTTGTAGCTGACGTGCAGTCGATACAGACGCTTCAACGGCATTGCTTTCAACATAAAAAGCAGCACGCTGATGAGGATTTTCTCCATAGCGCATGTCCTGAGCTTTAATAAACTGCGTGTTAAAAGTACGTGGGAAATCGGCAGCATCATCAATGTCATTGCTTTCAACAATGGCACCCAGGTAGTTGGCGATCATGCCATCATACGCGGCAGTATGCTCAAATGCCTGAACGGCCAGATCAAACCGTGTTGGCTGAGATAGACCCTGATTTTCAATCAGCTCTTTCAATACGATGTCATAGCTGGCGGCATTAACAACGATAGCAACATCATTATGGTTTTTTGCAGCGGAGCGAACCATGGTGGGTCCACCGATATCGATATTTTCGATAGCTAACGATAAGTCACAATCTGGGCGTGCGATAGTCTGCTGGAATGGATAAAGATTCACCACAACCATATCTATCGGGTTGATACCGTGCTCGCTCATGATGGCATCATCTTTGCCACGACGGCCTAAAATACCCCCGTGAACTTTTGGATGCAGCGTTTTTACACGTCCGTCCATCATTTCCGGAAAACCGGTGTAATCGGATACTTCAACCGCTGGAATCTGATTGTCGCGAAGTAGCTTGTACGTGCCGCCCGTTGAAAGGATTTCTGTACCCTGCGCTTGTAGCGCGCGAGCGAACTCAACGATGCCTGTTTTATCCGAAACACTAATCAGTGCTCGACGAATAGGGGTGTAGGTTTGCTCAGCCATGGTTTTTTGTCACTATCGTTGGAAATGAAAATAATTACAGTAAGCCGTATTGTTTCAGCTTCTTGCGTAGTGTGCCGCGGTTAAGACCCAATAACTCTGACGCTTTGGTCTGATTGTCTTTGGTATATGCCATAACTGTTTCGAATAATGGAGCTTCGATTTCAGCCAATACCATTTCATAAACATCGGTGACGGGTTGTCCATCCAACTGTTTGAAATAATGACCCAGTGATGTTTGTACGCTGTCTCTCAATGTCTGATGTTTAATATCATCATGAGTGGTATGCGTTCTGGTAAAAGCTGTTGTTGCGTTTTCTTTAATATCCACAGTACTTATATACCCATTGACCTGAATCAGGCAGCAGCAAATGATAATCGAGATCGTTGAAAATACTGCTCGATAGCGGCTACCTGTTCGACAGCTGATTCCAGTTGATTGAAGTGAGCGCGAAAAGATACGCTTTTTGACTGATGATGCAAGTACCAGCCAACATGTTTACGCGCAATCCTGACACCCAGATATTCACCATAAAATTGATGTAAAGCGGCCACATGCGAGAGAAGTGTTAGTTGTACTTCTTTCTCTGCAGGCTTCTCTAATCGCTCGTTATAGCGTAGATAATGATCGATCTCCTTGAAAATCCACGGGTTGCCTTGAGCAGTGCGACCAATCATCACGGCATCTGCGCCGGTATAATCGAGGACCTCTTTAGCTTTTTCCGGGGTTGAAATATCTCCATTAGCAAACAGAGGGATTTCAATAAGTTTCCTTACTTTGGCGATCGTGTCGTATTCTGCTTCACCTTTATATCCGCATGTTCGGGTTCTGCCATGTATCGCCAACGCCTTTATGCCCGAGTCTTCGGCCATTCGAGCAATAGTCTCGGCATTTTTCTGATCAATCGACCAGCCGGTACGAATTTTCAGCGTCACCGGAACGTCTACAGCAGCAACCACGGATTGCAGAATACTCAGTACCAGTGGCTCGTCTTTTAATAAAGCAGAACCTGCTGCTTTATTGCAGACTTTTTTTGCCGGACATCCCATATTGATATCGATGATCTGAGCGCCGTTAACGACGTTCATACGGGCCGCTTCAGCCATCATTTGTGGATCTCCGCCGGCAATCTGAACAGAACGAGGTTCCTCCTCTCCCTTATGATTTAGGCGAAAAGACGATTTCCGGCTGTTCCATAAGCGAGTGTCCGACGTCACCATTTCTGATACTACCAGGCCTGCGCCCAAACGCCGACATAACTGCCTGAAGGGCTGATCGGTTACTCCCGCCATAGGTGCAAGTATTACTTTGCTGTCGATTATGTAAGGACCAATTTGGAACATGATAGTCCTTAATCGTCAGAAAAATAGTTAGCCACTCTCCAAAAAGGACAGTGAAATGGTATTCAAGGGAAGGACGTTATAATACTCCTTAGCGCTTGTGGCTCCAAGACGTTTTGATGATTTTTTGATCATTTTGGATTTTTTGGGGGATAGTCTTAGCGAGGTAGTAGATTTAGTTGGTAGCTAACGGCTCTGTTACCGGGGTTCATCATATCCAATTGTATCTGGATGGATTGTTTGCTGGGCATAAGCTGTTGGTGAAATAGGCTTTTGTTAATGTAGTCATCGGCACGTAATGTACGTTGTGCTGTTATGCGTCCTTTTAAATCACTGAAAATTAGTTGTAATGCGGGAAATGGCTGGGCAAAGTCTGCTTCGTTTTCCAGTAGAATTGAAATTCTGATAGCGTCTGCAAGTTCGTCGTGCGGTTGAATGAAAAACTTTTTAGTGTGAATCAAATCGGGTGCTATTTTGCTAGGCAGAACTTTATGATTGAGCGCATACAGAACTTGATAAACAGGCCGGAAAAAATCTATTTGCAGCCATTGAGTTCTCTGAAACCAAAGTGTTTGCGCTGCGAGTAATGCCAGAAGTAGGATCGTACTTGTATAGCTAGCATAGCGAGCGACTGATGAACCCGATGTATTTGCCGGTTTTCGCCTTGCGATACGCTCTTCAGGTACTGTCCATGGAGTTTTATCGGCCAGTGTGGGTTGTTGTTTCTGAGGCTTCTTTTGGAGCTGCTTCTGAGGCTTGTCGGATTCGCGTGTAAGCGGCATCGTAGCTATGCGGGCGGGGGGTGGCGGAGACTCTTCGAATGTGCTTTTTTGTTCGTCTGTTTTTTTGATGGAAGATGTCACGGATTCCGCCGCATTAAAAACATGCAGACAAGTGCCACACCGGACTAATCCGGCGGCTACTTTAAGCTGCCCGGTGGTGACATTAAATAATGTATGGCATTCCGGGCAGCGGGTGTTTATTGGTTTTTCATTCACCGCTTCTTGCCAGTAACCCTTATCCATTCTTCCCGTTCGGTTACCGGATCAAGATCAAACCATTCGCTGTAAGTTGCTCGTATCTCTTCAGCTTGTTGGCGTAATAAGCCCGAAAGAGCCAATAAGCCTCCTGAACGTACACGTTTAGCGAGCGTGGGGGCTAGCGCAATAAGAGGGCCTGCTAAAATATTGGCGACTAATACATCAACTTCCGCTTCAGGAGCTTTTTCTGGGAAGTAGACATCCATCAGGCTGTTAGCCAGTTGGTTACGTTGAAGATTGTCGCGTGTTGCCTGCAGTGCTTGTGGATCAATATCTACCGAAGTGACGTGGCTCGCACCCAGTAATAGTGCTGCAATGCCTAAAATTCCAGAACCACAGCCGTAGTCGGTTACGGTTTTGTTATTAAGATCCTGACCATCCAGCCATTCTAAACAAAGCGCGGTAGTAGGGTGTGTGCCAGTGCCGAATGCCAAACCAGGGTCAAGCATTAGATTGACAGCATCAGGATCGGGCACGTCTCTCCAGCTTGGGCAGATCCACAGACGATTACCAAACTGCATAGGATGGTAATTTTTCATCCATTCGCGCTCCCAGTCTTTGTCTTCCAGAATTTCTGCTTTGTAAGGTGGGAAAGGCGTATTGTCAAAAATTTGTTGGTGCGCTTGGCGGATAAACTGTTCTGTTTGCTGTAAGTCATGCTCGGCAGCAAATAGTCCGGTGATAGTAGTATGTTGCCATAGCGGCGTGGTGCCCAAGTCCGGCTCAAAAATAGGTTGGTCCGCAGTGTCTTCATAGGTGACAGCGGCGCATCCTGCAGCCAGAAGAATATCTTCGAATTGATCAGATAATTCGGGTTTGATTTCCATTTTGAGTTGTAACCAGGGCATAGTCTTTTTTATCCTAATCGATCATTTGGTGTCAGTATTGCGCAAAGAGGTCTTTCTGAAAACAAAAAAGCCCGCATTGCGGGCTTTTTAGCAAAAATAGACAATTACAGGCCTAGTTTCTTTTCAAGATAATGAATGTTAACGCCACCTTCCATGAAATGAGCGTCACGTACAATCTCTTGATGCAGCGCAATATTGGTACGAATACCTTCAACCAGCAGCTCATCTAACGCATTTTTCATACGAATCAGTGCCGTTTCTCTGTCTTCACCGTAAGTGATCAGTTTAGCAATCAAAGAATCGTAATGTGGTGGCACAGTGTAACCGTCATAAAGGTGTGAATCGACACGAACGCCATTCCCGCCAGGTGCGTGAAAATGAATCACCTTGCCTGGGCTTGGCAAGAATGTTTTTGCGTCTTCTGCGTTAATGCGGCACTCAAACGCATGACCGCGAGCGACAATATCTTCCTGTTTGTAAGATAGAGGCAAGCCTGCTGCAATGCGTAGCTGTTCTTTTACAATATCTACACCGGTAATCATTTCTGTGACAGGGTGTTCTACCTGTACACGGGTGTTCATTTCGATAAAGTAAAAACCGCCATTTTCATAGAGAAACTCGAAAGTGCCTGCGCCGCGATAGCCGATTTTAATGCAGGCATCAACACAAGATTGTAATACGCGACGGCGAGCTTCCGGGTCAATCTGTGGTGCAGGCGCTTCTTCTACAACCTTCTGGTGACGGCGTTGCATCGAGCAATCGCGGTCATAAAGGTGAATTGCATTGCCCTGACCATCAGCCAGAATCTGGATCTCAACATGGCGTGGGTTTTCCAGATACTTTTCCATGTACACAGTCGCATCACCAAAGGCGGCAGCCGCTTCTGATTGCGTAACGTGAATTGAGCTAAGCAATGATGCTTCAGAATGTACCACTCGCATACCACGACCACCGCCACCGGAAGCTGCTTTTATAATAACAGGGTAGCCAATACGTTGAGCGATAGCATGAATCTTATCAGGGTCTGTCGGTAGTTCACCATCTGAGCCGGGTACGGTGGGTACGCCTGCTTTTTTCATGGCAGCAATGGCGGAAACCTTATCACCCATCAAGCGGATTACATCGCCAGTAGGGCCGATAAACACGAAGCCAGATTGCTCAACCTGATCAGCAAACGCGGCATTCTCTGCTAAGAATCCATAGCCCGGATGAATCGCGGTGGCGTCGGTGACTTCTGCTGCACTAATAATGGCAGGAATATTCAGATAGCTCAGAGCTGAAGAGGCCGGGCCTATGCAGACAGCCTGGTCAGCCAGACGTACATGCATCAGGTCGCGATCAGCTTGAGAGTGAATAGCGACGGTTTTTATGCCTAGTTCTTTACAGGCTCTCAGAATGCGCAGAGCGATTTCGCCACGGTTGGCAATAACAACTTTTTCCAGCATCTGGTTAAGTTCCTTTAGCGGTGTGCGGGCAATTAAACAATAGTAACCAATGGCTGGTCATACTCAACAGGTTGGCCGTCTTCGATCAAAATAGCTTCGATCACGCCGGATTTGTCTGCTTCGATCTGGTTCATCATTTTCATTGCTTCAATGATGCAGATTACTTCGCCAGCTTTAACATGTTGGCCAATTTCAATAAACGATGGCGTGCTTGGTGAAGCTGAACGATAAAAAGTACCTACCATCGGTGAGCAGACAATATGGCCGCTATGTGTCGCTGCTTCTACAACAGGCACGGCGGCAGTGGCTGCTGCTGGTGCTGGTTGGGCTTGAGGAGGGTACGGATAGCCTTGTGGTGGGTAAGGCATGGCGTATTGTGGTTGCACGCTGGAGCTGGATGAACGGCTGATGCGTACTGACTCTTCACCTTCTTTGATTTCGATTTCGTTAATATCGGATTCTTCCAGAAGTTCAATCAGCTTTTTTACTTTGCGGATGTCCATTCTTATCTCTTTCTCTCAATTTATGTAAAAGCGGGATGAAAAACACGCTTAATATGTTCGGGTTAGGTGTTGTCTGTCAGTTTTATTGCAGAACTCAGTGCATAAGTATAGCCATCAACGCCTAATCCACAAATGACGCCTTTAGCGATATCTGAAAGATAGGAATGATGCCTAAAAGGTTCTCTGGCATGTACATTAGACAGATGGACTTCAATAAAAGGAATATTAACTCCCGATAAAGCATCTCTGATCGCTACACTAGTATGCGTGTAGGCGGCCGGATTAATAATAATGAAATCCACGTTATCTTCACGTGCCTGATGTATTCGATCAATGAGCCCTGACTCGGCATTGCTTTGAAAATAGTCAAGATCATGGCCTGCCAGTAAAGCTGTTTGTCGTAAATTCAGCTCAATCTCCTGTAGCGTTGTTGAACCATAGACTTCAGGTTCGCGGGTACCCAGCAGATTAAGGTTGGGACCGTTCAGGAGTAGAAATCTAGACATTCTTAAATGCCTCTTGTGCAATGGATAATACAATGGATTGCGCGATGATAGTCAACATGCAGAATATATTGCATGAAAGGTGTTGGGCTGTCCAGAAAATGGTGATTTATTTGCAGTATTGCCGCTGTTAGGCGACGTTCGTTGCTATTTTATTTGTATGCGCCTTGTAAAAGGTATCTGTTAAGGCGGGATTAGCCTGATCCGCTAGCCGTCTGTTGGGCTAGAGACCGGTCGTAGATCAGCGTTAAGCCCGACAGGCTGCCGGGTGCTGGCTTAGCCTGTGTGTTTTGTTCATAATAGTGCTTAAATGAGTGATAGTGCGGTGCAGCACAGAAACTTCATGATTTCTGATTATATGAGAGGTTGTTTTGGAAAAGTTACAGCAAATCTGGTTATCCTTCTGGGATACATTGACAGCAAAACTTGGCGGTGGACGTATTATGAAAGGTGTCTTGTCTTTAGGGCTCGTCTACTTGTTAATTACCGGTGTGTTGGGTATCTACTGGAGCTGGGAGCCTGCCCCTTTGGATCTTCAGGCTGCTAATCAACAAAACCCTGCGGATCAGGTGGTTGGTGTGGGCACTACTTCAGCATTGATTGGTATTACTGAGATGTTGCTGGAAAAACCGGGTGGGTATTTGACAAATGATCTTACTCCTCCTGGGGTATGGCTGGATAATATGCCGAGCTGGGAGTTTGGTGTATTGGTGCAGACCCGTGATATGGCCAGAGCCATGCGTAAAGACTTTAGCCGTTCTCAGTCTCAATCGACCGAAGATCCTGATTTGGCGAAGGCTGAGCCGATGCTTAATTTCAATAATAATAGTTGGTTATTTCCATCGACCGAAGGTGAGTATAAAAAAGCCCTTAAAGGTTTGAAAAGCTATTATGTAAGGTTGCAGGATACGCAGCGGCCTGATGCGCAGTTTTTTGCCCGTGCCGATAATCTGAATAATTGGCTAGGGAATGTTAGTACGCGATTGGGTAGTCTTTCTCAACGATTAAGTGCCAGTGTGGGTCAAAAACGTTTGAATACTGACTTGGCGGGCGAAATTTCGGCTGAGCAATCCACAACAAGCCAGCAGGATATGGAAGTAAAAACCTCTTGGTTTGAACTGGATAATGTCTTTTATGAAGCACGTGGTACTGCTTGGGCGCTTATTCAATTATTGAAAGGCGTAGAGCAAGATTTTGGCCCTACCTTAGATAAGAAAAATGCACGAGTTAGCTTATTACAAATCATTCGTGAACTAGAATCAACTCAAGGGGCTATATGGAGTCCTATGATTCTGAATGGTAACGAGTTCGGTTTACTGGCTAATCATTCATTGGTGATGGCGTCCTACATATCACGAGCGAATGCTGCCATTATAGATTTGCGTGACCTGTTGTCCCAAGGATAATAATAAGGAAAAATTGATGATTCGTGTGGTATTTAATCAGAAAGGTGGTGTTGGTAAATCCAGTATTACCTCCAATCTGGCGGCTATTAGTGCGGCGAAAGGGTTGAAAACACTGGTGATTGATCTGGATCCTCAGTGTAATTCTACGCAGTACATTTATGGTCCGGGAAGCGAGAATATTAAGCAGGATATAAAAGCGTTTTTTGAGCAAACATTAACGTTTCAAATGAAGCCTCAGGGTGCCGACGCGTTTATTCATGCCACGCCTTATGAAAATTTATTTCTGCTTCCCGCCAATCCCGATGTTACCGATTTGCAGACTAAACTAGAAACTAAGCACAAGATTTATAAGCTTAAAGAAGCTGTGGAGAAGTTGGTTGATTTCGATGCTATTTACATCGATACACCGCCTGCCTTTAACTTTTTCACACTGTCGGCATTAGTGGCCGCAGAGCGATGCCTGATCCCGTTTGACTGTGATGAGTTTGCTCGCCACGCGTTATATTCATTGTTGGATAATGTTAATGAAACGCGTATGGATCACAACGAATCACTTCAGGTAGAAGGGATTGTTGTGAATCAATATCAGCCAAGAGCGTCACTGCCGAAGAAAATGGTGGAAGCACTGCAAGCCGAGAATTTGCCTGTACTGAATGCTAAAATTTCGTCCTCCGTGAAAATGCGTGAATCGCATAATGAATCTAAACCATTGATTCATTATGCGCCCAAGCACAAGTTAACTCAGGAGTTTGTTGCTCTGTTTAATGAGTTGAATCCTTAGCTTCGGCTTTGAGTTCAGGGATTAGATATCCGCATTCTATGCCAACAAAAAAACGGAGCCGAAGCTCCGTTTTTTTGTTTTTATTATTTGTGCCTTACATACCCTTAACAGCAAAAATTCCGGGGGCATTACGCCAGTAACCGTGGTAATCCATACCGTAACCAAAGATATAGCGATCTTCTACTTCCAAACCCACAAAATCTGCTTTCAAATCTTCGCGCGCTTTACGTTCATGCAGTTTATTGACTAATACTGCAGAATAAACCTGTGTGGCACCATTTTTGTGACAATAATCGATAATTTCCGCCAGCGTGTGGCCTTCGTCCAGAATATCATCAACCACCAGAACCGGGCGGCCGTCAAAATCAATCATAGGCGCCACTTTCCATTCCAGATCATGCCCGGATGTACCGTTACGGTATCGGGTTGCATGCATATAACTGGCTTCTAGCGGGAAGTTTAATTGGGTTAATAGCTTACCGCCAATGACGATACCACCATTCATTACGGTGAAAACTACCGGATTGAGTTCTGCCAACGTGGCTGTGATTGCAACGGCCATGTTCTTGATAGCGGCCTCAACCTCTGCTTCGTTGAACAGAGTATCCGCTTCACTATAAATTTTCTTAATATGCTCGATATCGGTTTTAGGCATGCTATTGATCACTATCGACTGCTCAGAAATAAGTAATGTAGAATAAAAAACGCCATGTATAACCGCAAACCATACTGATCAAAGCAGAAAAGGGCAAGTGGACGCATCAATTCATGACATTGGCGTCAGGTTTCGTTACTCTTTCGACCTAAGGATAATGAATATATTAAGGTGCCGAGAAATGCGCCGCATAGTGAGAATTAAATATGAGCGTTCAAGAGATCAAACACCCGTTAGTGCGTCATAAATTAGGTTTAATGCGTGCAGCGTCGGTCAGTACCCGAAGCTTTCGACAATTAGCGGCAGAAGTGGGCGCTCTCCTGACATACGAGGCAACTAAAGACCTCGAGCTGGAAGATTATGAAATTGAAGGCTGGTGTGGTCCGATTCAGGCCGAGCGTATAAAAGGAAAGAAATTCACCGTCGTACCGATTCTGCGTGCGGGTATTGGCATGTTAGATGGCGTACTGGATCTGGTGCCGAGCGCTAAAATAAGTGTTGTTGGTTTGTATCGTGACGAAGAGACGCTGGAGCCAGTCCCTTATTTTGAAAAGCTGGCTCATGATATTGAAGAGCGTATGGCCTTAATCGTAGATCCTATGTTGGCTACGGGCGGTTCAATGAACGCTACAATAGATATGCTTAAAAAAGCCGGTTGTAGCAGTATTCGTGCTTTGGTTTTGGTGGCCGCGCCCGAGGGTATTGCAAAGGTGCAGGCGGCGCATCCGGATGTCGATATCTATACCGCCTCGATTGACAGCCACTTGAATGAAAAAGGTTACATTATTCCGGGATTGGGTGATGCCGGGGATAAAATTTTCGGCACCAAATAACGCTATATTTTAAGCATCCAGGAAAGAATTGAGAACATAATGTATTCAAAAGAACCTATGTGGAAGAGTGCTTTAGCCGGCTCACAAATGTTGTTTGTTGCCTTCGGTGCATTGGTATTGATGCCGCTGTTAACTGGAATGAACCCAAGCGTTGCGCTGTTCACAGCCGGTTTGGGTACCTTATTATTTCAGTTTGTTACGAAGCGCAGTATTCCGATTTTTCTAGCGTCGTCTTTCGCTTTTATCGCGCCTATTCTCTATAGCGTGCAAACTTGGGGCATGTCCGACACGTTGGGTGGCTTGCTTGCCGCGGGTGTGGTTTATATGCTTCTCGGTGTGCTGGTCAAATTGAAAGGCGTGGGCTTTCTGCATCGGCTCATGCCTCCGGTGGTGACTGGCCCGGTTATTATGGTGATTGGTTTGGGGTTGGCGCCGGTCGCGGTGAATATGGCGATGGGTAAAACCGGCGATGGTTCTATTGTGCTGTTTCCTTATCAGGATGCCATGATTGTCTCCATGAGTGCTTTATTAACTACCTTACTGGTTGCCTCTTTAGCAAAAGGGATTTTCCGTTTGATTCCTATTTTGTTTGGCGTGTTGGTAGGTTACGGCATCGCTGCATTTATGGGCATGGTTAATCTTGAAGCCGTGACGGCTGCACCCTTGCTGGCCGTGCCTGACTTCGTGCTCCCTACCTTAAACTGGGCCGCTATCCTGTTTATGATTCCGGTGTCGATTGCTCCGGCGATTGAGCATGTAGGTGATGTGTTAGCGATAGGTAATGTAACAGGCAAGAATTACGTTAAAAATCCTGGTTTGCATCGCACCTTGTTTGGTGATGGTCTGGCAACATCGGCCGCTGCACTGCTTGGCGGGCCACCTAATACAACGTACTCAGAAGTGACCGGCGCGGTCATGCTGACTAAAACATTTAACCCTGTGGTGATGACCTGGGCGGCTGTGATCGCCATCCTAATGGCACTGGTCGCAAAATTTGGTGCTGTCTTGCAAACCATACCTGCACCGGTGATGGGAGGTATTTTGATTCTGCTGTTCGGCTCGATTGCCGCCGTAGGTTTGAATACGCTGATCAAAGCGCGTGTAGATCTGGCGCAGCAGCGTAATTTGGTGATTGTGGCGACGGTACTGGTATTTGGTATTGGCGGTATGGCGATTGGTGGTGATGCTTTCAGCCTGCAGGGCATAAGTTTAGCGGGTGTAGTGGCTATCGTACTGAACCTGATCTTGCCAAAAGAACAGCCAGAAAGCGATGATCTGCACGAAGAGCAAGCGGTTGTTGATGACTTAATTGACCATGCTCGTTAAGCATTATTAGTACTTATAAAAAACCCTGCTTCGGCAGGGTTTTTTCGTTTACAGAAGCACTCATTTATTGAGGTTTTAGCCCGTAAAAATATTGATTAATGTTGAGCTTAAAAGCATTGCAGAGAACCCACGCTAAGCCTATGCTGCCGAAGGATACAGCGTTCTTTTTATGCGCTGAAAAGTATCTGTTTCAGTCCATGAAATGAGCAATGCTCTGTTAACTGAACATCATATTAATTCGGGCGCCACATTAAGTAGGGCATCACAGTAATGAAATCGGAACCTAACCCTAAATCTAAACATATTACCGCTAAGTTCGGGACTTTTCTGGGTCTGGCTTCTGGCGATGTGCCTGTTTACTCGTCAGATTATCCGTCCGCAGATGATAACGAATTGCCTAATCGGCATGCTTACCGTAGTTATGTGGATGATATTTTTATGGGGTATAAGTGGCAGTGTGTAGAATTAGCACGGCGCTGGTTATATCTGAATAAAGGCTACATATTTGATGATGTGGCGATGGCCTACGATATCTTCGGGCTAACCTCAGTAAGGGTAATCGAAGACAACAGCCGTTTGCCGTTGAAATCGTTTCGCAATGGCTCATTGCGCCATCCCGAACCCGGTGCATTGCTGATCTGGAGCGAAGGCGGCGAGTTTGAAGTGACCGGACACGTGGCGGTAATAACCGAAGTGTACCCTGACCGGTTACGTCTGATCGAGCAGAATGTAACGCATTCTGTCTGGCCGGAAGGTCAGCAGTTTTCCCGCGAAATACCCGCCAGAGTTACAGCCGATGGTAGCTATTGGCTACGTTGCTCTTATGGCGATGCCACTATTTTGGGCTGGGTCATACAAACCGATGATGACACATACGCAGAACTGATTGAGCCGCCAGCGCCAGAGCTGTTTGATCTGCAGTTACGCCAGGTCCCGGATAAAGGACAAACCACACGCGCCTGGTTGAATATCGCGAATCCAGATGAAGACGCCTATGTAGAGATGATGGGTGCGCATAAATTGGGCAGCCGCGCAGAAGATCAGCATCGTTATTTTGTACATTCAGAAACGGCGGAACGCGAGCTGAAACGTGCCACTAATGAGCTGCACGCCTTGTTTATGCATGCGACCGATTATGTATTGCAAGATGAGACGCTGCTGGAAAAATTTAATATACCGCCAGCCCTGTGGCCGAAAATTCATCAGTCATGGGACAACCGCCGCAACCAGATGATTACCGGACGTTTCGATTTCAGCATGTCGGCGCGCGGCATCAAAGTCTACGAATATAACTGTGATTCGGCTTCCTGCTATATGGAGGCCGGGCTGGTGCAAGAGAAGTGGGCAGAGCATTTTGGCTGTAATGAAGGGGAGAGCTCAGGTGCGGAGTTACTCGATCATCTGATTGAAGCCTGGAAAGCCAGCGAGGTGGGCTCTGGTGGACAAAGCAGCGCCGATACTAAAAGCGTGTTGCACATCATGCAAGATGGCGATCTGGAAGAAACCTATCATGCGCTCTATATGCAAAAAGCGATTGAGCGTGCGGGCATTACCTGCAAAGTGATTCATGGCGTCAGTGGGCTGGCGTGGGATGATAATGGCGATGTGGTTGATGCTGACGGTGATCAGATCCGCTGGGTGTGGAAAACCTGGGCGTGGGAAACCGCATTGGATCAGATTCGTGCCGAATGTGAGGATGATACAGAACGCTTGCGCACCTACCAAACAGATCAGATACGCAGTGCAGCACCGCGGCTGGTGGATGTGTTATTGCGTAAAGAGGTGATGGTGTATGAGCCTCTATGGACCTTAATACCGAGTAATAAGGCCATTCTGCCGGTGCTCTGGTCGCTTTTCCCTAATCATCCTTATTTACTGAATTCCAGTTTTGATTTAACCGATGAACTCCAGGCCAGCGGTTACGTCACCAAACCCATCGCGGGACGCTGTGGATTCAATATCAGCCTTTACGATGGCGATGCGGGTTTAGTGGAAGAAACGCAGGGGCGCTTTGCTGCACAGGATCAGATTTATCAGGAATTGTGGAAGCTGCCAGAAATCGCAGGCTATAACGCGCAGATGTGTACATTCTCAGTGGCAGGGCATTTTGCAGGGAGCTGTTTGCGGGTTGATCCTACGCTGGTCATTACCAAAGACAGTGACCTGATTGCACTCAGGACAGTAGAGGACGAGCGGATGAAGCTGTAGCGTCAAAATATGCAGAGGGAGAGCAGCTAATCAGAGAGTCTGATTAGCTGTGTTCGAGGCTATTTAGATAAGTATTTGATACCCGACTCAAGGCCCGCAAGGGTGAGCGGATACATGTGGCCATCAAAGAGTTGTTGGATAGCAGCGGTGGTGTGGGTGTAATCCCAAAATCGTTCTTGTGTCGGATTAAGCCAGATAGCTTTTTCCCAGGTACCCAGAATCCGTTGTAGCCACACTTGCCCGGCTTCTTCGTTCATGTGCTCAACACTGCCGTAGCGTTGTATCAACTCATAAGGTGACATCGCTGCATCGCCGATAAAAATCACCCGATAGTCTTTGCCGTAGGTGTGGATAACATCCAGCGTGGAGAGCGTGTCGTGGAAGCGACGATGGTTATTTTTCCAGACTTTTTCATACACGCAGTTATGAAAGTAAAAATATTCCAGATGCTTAAACTCGGTACGCGCAGCAGAAAACAGCTGTTCGCACAGATGGATATACGGGTCCATCGAACCACCGATATCAAGAAAGATCAGCACCTTGGCGGCGTTGTGGCGTTCCGGCACCATTTTGATATCCAGCATGCCTGCGTTGGCGGCTGTCGAACGGATCGTATCGTTGAGATCCAGTTCTTCGGCAGAGCCAGTACGGGCAAATTTTCGCAGCTTGCGCAACGCCACTTTCATATTGCGCGTGCCGAGTTCTACCTGATCGTCGAGGTTCTTAAACTCGCGCTTTTCCCACACCTTAACGGCACGCTTATGCGTGCTCTTGCCGCCAATACGAACGCCTTCAGGATTATAGCCACTATGGCCGAAAGGGGATGTGCCACCGGTGCCAATCCACTTATTGCCGCCGGCATGGCGTTCGTGCTGGTCGCCTAAGCGCTCATTCAGAGTTTCGAGCAGTTTATCCAGCCCGCCCATGGCTTCAATCTTGGCTTTCTCTTCATCCGAAAGATTTTTCAGAAACTCGGAACGCAGCCACTCTTCGGGGATGTTATTGTCGGGAAACAGATTAAGCGCTTCAAGGCCCTCAAAGTAATGCCCGAAAGCACGATCAAAACGATCATAATGCTTTTCATCTTTAATCAGGCAGATACGGCTGAGCAGATAAAAATCATCAACACTGGCGAACGCGACACCTTGTTTCAGCGCCTCAATTAACACCAGTAATTCGTTGAGTGAAACGGGAATCTCAGCCCGTTTCAGCGTGTTAAAAAAGTCGATCAGCATTAGCGGCCATCTCGTTTTGCCATAAATGCCAAACGTTGCAGCATATGTACATCTTGCTCGTTTTTCAGCAAGGCACCATAAAGAGGCGGCATGGCCTGTGCTATATCTTTGTTTTGCAGTAGATCGGCGGGAATATCATCAGCAATTAACAGTTTTAGCCAGTCGATCAGTTCAGAAGTCGAAGGCTTTTTCTTCAGGTTATTCATCTCGCGGATTTTGAAAAACACCTCAAGCGCATCATTAACCAACGCCTGCTGAATACCAGGATAATGCACATCAATAATCTGCTGCATTGTCGCCCGATCAGGGAACGTGATGTAATGGAAAAAGCAGCGGCGCAAGAAAGCATCGGGTAACTCTTTTTCATTATTAGAGGTGATAATAATGATAGGGCGGTGCTTCGCTACGACCCGCTCACCGGTTTCGTAAACAAAAAATTCCATCTTATCGAGTTCGACCAACAGATCATTGGGGAACTCGATATCGGCTTTATCAATCTCATCAATTAACAGCACCACCTGTTCATCCGCATCAAATGCCTGCCACATAATGCCTTTCTTGATGTAATTGCCGATGTCGTAAACTTTTTCATCGCCTAACTGGGAATCACGCAGCCGCGATACCGCATCGTATTCATACAAGCCCTGTTGCGCTTTAGTGGTCGATTTAATGTGCCAGCGGAACAGCTTCTTACCTAATGACAGCGCAACTTCCTCGGCCAGCATGGTTTTGCCGGTACCGGGTTCGCCTTTGATCAACAGCGGACGCTGTAATGTGATTGAGGCTTTTACCGCCATCTGCAATTCATCAGTCGCTACATAGCGTTCGGTGCCGTTAAAAACCATAGTAAAATCCCATCATAAAATTTGGTTGCTGCCCGGAGTCCAACAGACTCCTAGGTGAATGCCCTAATGTTATCAAATCTAATCTAGATTTACTCTGAGTAAAAGCCAGCTCTGGCAGAGCAGTGTTTGTAGTAGTGTTGTAGCGGCTTTCAAATATCAATAAGGAGGATGAGAGATGCTCACAGGTCTGAAATCTTGGATAATTAGGGTAAGCGGTATAGCTGTCAGTATGGGCGTTATCTTTATCTCCCTGACAGCAGCGGCTGAATCAGCCAGGGTCTTCCCGATACAATCTTTTTCTGTGGGATCGTCCGCCGATGTATGGGTGGTGCGTACCGATAGCACTATTGAATACTGCCGCAGCGAGCAGCGTGACGATGAAGAGAATGTGATTGCGTGTTACCCGCAATCACAGCTGGAAGGACAGCGCTTTTCCAGTGTCGAAGCTGTTATCAGTAGTGATCCCGCTGTTGCTTCAGCTTACGCCATGACAAGCAGTGGACAGTTGGTGTATTGCCGCGTGAGCGGCAATAGCAAACAGAGTAAAAACGTAGAAGTGCGCTGCCATTTATAAGCAGCGCGGGTGAATCGCTAAAGCGGCTCGCCCACTTCCTCTGCTTCAATGGTTTCGGACTCAAGGTGGGCCGCAGCAACCCATGCCTGAATAGCAGGATGCGCCAGCACAGTCTCCACATAAGCACGGCTCTGCGCCGAAATTTCTGAGTTCTTAGTCTCTGAAAAATAGGTGTTAAACCTAAGAGCAACCGGTGCATACATCACGTCGGCAATACTGAACTCACCAAATAGCCACGGCCCTTGTGCGCTATTTTTCTTTAAAAGCTCCGTCCAGATAGCGTCAATTCTTTGTACATCTTTAAGCGCTGCCTCGGTGAGCGTAACAGCACGTGTGGCACGGCAGTTCATCGGTAACTCATGGCGCAAACCAAAGAAGCCGGAATGCATTTCACAGCTAACGGCTCTGGCTACTGCCCGGTCAGCAGCATCGGCAGGCCAGCCTTTATTCGCAAGATGAACTTCACTGATATATTCACAAATCGCCAGCGAATCCCACACCGTTACATCCGCATCGATCAATACCGGCACTTTCCCCGCAGGCGAGTAAGTAGCGAGTGTTGAATAAAATCCCTCTTCAAATAATGCCAAACGCGTTTCGGTAAAAGGCAGATCAAATGCCTTGAGCATTAACCAGCCACGCAGCGACCAGGACGAATAGTTTTTATTACCAATGATCAGTTCCATGTGATTCTCCATAGGGTGTTGTATGTAATTTTGTATGCGATTTTTTAAGTTGAGTTCATTCTGCAATCTTGCTTTGTTACTGACTATCGAATAGTTTTTATAGCACCTATTCGAATAGCTAATAGATAGCGCAGGAGCAAACCGCATGGATATAGAAGCATTACGCAGCTTTATCGCTTTTGTTGATACGGGCAGCTTTACGCGCGCCGCAAAACAGGTATGCCGTACTCAAGGTGCTGTGAGCATGCAGATGAAAAAGCTGGAAGAGGAAACAGGGCAGGTATTGTTCAGAAAAAATGGCCGTTACCTCACATTGACAGAACAGGGGCAGTCGCTCGTCAGCTATGCACGGCGCATCGTCGGCATGCATGACGAAGTGCTCGGTTCGCTCGCCAGCCATGCAGTGCATCCACCCTTACGTATCGGTTGCCCGGACGATTATGCCGAATCCGTATTGCCACAACTCACAGAGCTATTAATACAACACCTCCCCAAGCAAAGCCTGCGCATCCACTGCGACTGCAGCACCCAGTTAAGGTTAATGCTGGATAACGGCGAGATCGACATTGCCATCCTCACCCGTGCACCCGAAAAAGAGGAAGGCTATCTACTCAAACACGATAGCGGCGTATGGGTACATGGCGGCTATCCGGAGTTACTCGAAAAACAAATATTGCCACTCGTCATGTACGAAGCCGACTGCAAATTCCACAGCAGCGCGATTGATGGGTTAGAAAAACAGGCCAAAAACTACCATCTGGTTTGTACCACCTCCAGCGCCACCGCTATCAAAAGCCTGATCAAACGTGGTGTAGGCATTAGCGCCATGGCGCGTTCCAGCGTGTCACCGGGGCTGGTGGTGGTTGATCAAACCGCCAAGCTACCAGAACTGCCCGCTGTCGATATCGTGTTGGCCGTAGCGCCAATACCGCACCCGATGATGGGTGCCGCGATGGCTGCTAAGTTGTGTGCAGAGTTCAGGGGAATAGTGATAACGCATTGATCTTTAATGTAAGAGGTTTATGATCAGCGCAACGGAATGAATAACAGCAAGCGCATGGAAGCTTCTTTTGTCAGACGACAACACTCCTGTGTATCCTTCAAGTTATTGATTTATAAAATTATTTATTGCTAGCCTTAATGTTGGTCTCCTTGTTAAGGGGGGCAAAGAGTTAAGAAGCTGTGAGCTTTATAATTAGCTGTTATACGAAAGTAAAGTATCTGAGGATTGAATGAATTTAGATAAATATTCAAAGCATGTGTCGCTTGAAAGTAAGAAGGAGATCGATAAGTGCGTATATTTAAGTTATTTCCTCATGGTCAAAGAAGATAAGGCAGAGTTTTCTATTGATGACTTTCTTCTCTGTTTCTATAATTTGCATTTTTCTAGGCCAAATATCTCCAGATTGAAAGGAGCTTTGAAGTCTTCCAGTTCTTTGATTAATGGCAGTAAGCCTCTAACTTATAAGCTTCAATCAAAAACAATAACAAGGCTTGACGATGAATTACCCAATTTAAAGAGCAAGTCTGAAGAGATTCTGTCAGATGATAAAATAATCCCGGAAGCACTATTTCTCGATACAAGAGGGTATTTGGAGTCTTTGTCTAGACAAATAAACGCCTCTTATGAGCAAAATATTTTTGATGGATGCGCAGTGCTTATGCGCCGCTTGATAGAAATATTGCTCATTCATTCATATGAAAATCACGGAATTGATTCAGAGATTAAAGATAATAGTGGTAATTTCAAAATGCTAAATCACATCGTATCTAATGCCAAAACCAATAGTATTCTGGCGTTATCTAGGAATACTAAAGAAGCGATTGAAGATTATAGGACGCTAGGAAACTTTTCGGCACACAAGATATTTTATAACGCAAAAAGAAAAGATATAAATGCAGCGCAAAAAGAATTTAGAGCATCCGTAGAGGAATTGTTATACAAATCTGGAATTAAAATATAGGGACAAGAAATGGAAAGTACTAGAGTAAAAATTAATATAAAAACTGGTGAAATCGAGTTCGAGGGTAGCGAACAATTTGTTCAAAATCAAATGGATAACATCGACACTATTATAGATTTAGTATGCAGTAACATCCATTCGCCTGTCGTGAAACCTGAACTCTCCTCAGAAAGCACGAGTTTAATTACTGAAGAGGATGGCGAATCTATTGAAAATAAAGACGCCTCTAGTGAGGAAAATAATTTTTCAGTACCATCTTCCTTTGGTGAATGGATGCACAGATTCCCAGAGAATATTAGTGATCATGAGAAGGCATTGGTCACAGCCTACTTTGTGCAAAACCAGTCTGATAAAAATGATTTCAAGACATTGGAGGTTAATAAATCTCTGAGAGATCATGGAATAAAATTATCAAATCCTTCGCAGTTTTTAAAGAAACTTGAGATTAAAAAGTATTTATTCCAAACCCGAAAAGAAGGCACAAGGGTGCGTTTTATGCGAGTTAGCCAGGACGGGGTGTTACACCTAAAAACATTAGTTAGGTGAATTGTATATCATACTTAGATGCCCACCATAACCGACACACTTGGTAATAGACCGGAGAGCCAGCTGGCCGTAGGCTTAAAGCTCTCACACAATTAACCAGGTGACCACATGGGTACCTTTTATAACCAGCTGACTCTGGATGAACGATACCAGATTCAAGCGCTTAGCAAACTAGATTTTTCCGCACGAGAAGTGGGACGCAGACTCGATCGGTCTAATAAAACAGTATCCACAGAGCTACGTCGTTGTCCTTCAGGCGTTTACTGTGCAAAAACTGCCCATCAGAACGCCGATATAAACAAACGAACCGCCTCTAAAAATCACAGACGCACGGAGGACGTTATTCGACAGATTGATTGGCTACTGGGCCTTGACCTGACTCCCGAGCAGATCGCCGGTCGAATGGCATTGGAGGGGTGTGCGCAACCCATTAGTCGGCAAAGTATATACCGGTATATTGCCTACCAACAGCGGCGTCACCGGCTGCCGCGTAAAGGTAAGCGCTATCGTCAACGTAAAGGCGCTGAAGCCGGTGTTCACTTAATCCCAGATCGTGTTGATATTGATAAGCGCCCCGCTATTGTTGATGACAATAGTGAAATATGGCACTGGTAGGGTGACACGGTTTACGGCCAGGATGGCTACTTTGTCACGTTAGTAGAACGTGTTTCCAAGGTGTTTCTGACGATGAAAGTTAAGAACAAGACCAAAAAAATAGTCAGTCTGGCGATACGAAAATTACTAAAACCCTATCAGCATATTTGCAAAACGATCACCTTCGATAACGGCGGTGAATTTGCGGATCATAGGGTGGTAGCTAACGCCTTAAAATGTAAAATCTACTTTGCCAAACCTTATCAATCATGGCAGCGAGGTTTAAATGAAAACACCAACGGACTGTACGGCGTTATTATCCAAAAGGTATGAAGATAGGGGCGCTATCCACACAGAAAGGCAGGGTCGGACCAGCCTATCTTATTGATTATATATATTTATAACTTAATTAACCCTATGGTTTTGCGTTTAAACAACCTGTTTCATAAGGAAAATACCCTCTTTAAGGAAAAAGACTATGCCTCGAGCAAATCGATATTTTTTACCTGGCCTTATATGGCATATTACCCACCGGTGTCACAAGAAAGAATTCCTGCTGAAATTTGCCCGCGATCGTGAATGCTGGCTCGGCTGGCTATTCGAAGCAAAAAAACGCTATGGGTTGTGTGTATTAAATTACGTTGTGACCTCCAACCATATACATTTACTGGTGAAAGACACAAACCCGCACGTCATCGCCAAAAGTCTACAGCTCATCGCAGGACGGACGGCTCAGGAATACAATCAGCGTAAGCAACGCAAAGGCGCATTTTGGGAGGATCGCTACCATGCCACTGCGATTGCATCCGACGAGCATTTCCTTCGATGCCTGGTATATATTGACATGAATATGGTCCGTGCCGGTGTTGTCCAACACCCTGCAGAATGGGCGCATGGTGGTTACCGGGCAATCCAGCAACCACTCAAACGCTACCGTATTATTGATATCCCGGCATTGATGGCACTAGGTGGATTTAATGATATAGCGACTATGCAACAGCAACTTCGACAATGGCTGAATGAAGAGCTGGAAATAAAAAACAGTATACGGGATAAAGCCTGGTCGGAAAGCCTGGCCGTTGGGAGTGAAGAGTTTGTTGAAAAAGTACAAACCTTACTTGGCGCAAAGGCTACTAAAAGGAAGGTAATAGAAATAGCAGGCAAACATGCACTACGTGAACAGTCAGCGAGTTACAATATCGTTTCTAGTGCTGTAAATACCTGTTTAAGGCAGGATAACAGATTTTTGTGGGATGATTTCTAAATGTAATCAATGAGTTGCCTAGGTCCGACCCTGAGACCCGTGCTATGACATTTCTTCTGCAATTAAACTTGCAGGTCAAAATGGTAAAATGGTTTTTTTAGTTATTTATGATGACAACCACCCAACTAAAAGTAAATTATTTTATTCTTTAGGGTGTTTTATGGATTATTTCACAACCAAAAATTTGGTTGAAGATCATTTTATACCTGCAATAGTTAAATCTTCTAGTAAAAAGGTTATGCAATATATTCCAGAGGATGACCCTTTGGAAAACTGTAGGTTAGTAGTATTGTCAAAATCAGGAGATGTCCTGCTATCGGAAGGCGTATACGCTAATCCCGATGAAGGCTTAAAACGCATTCGTAGTCTAATCGCAAAAAATGTATAATAAGTCGCTTAAACGGAATAAAAACAGTTGATTATAGCTTCGCGATTTTAACCAACCATTTTTATCCGCTTAACGAGGCGTTAGCCTTATAAAGGAAAGTAATGACTCGTTCGATTTTAATTGAAAAGCGGCCAGAAAAACTATTTCGCTATTCTAAGAGAAAATGGCTTGAAAAATCGCTTTATGAAGGCGAATTCAGGCTGGTATCTGCGACTTATATAAAGTCACTCCAAGGAGATGCGCCAAGACAAGATGATGAAATGTGCTTTGAGTTATCATTACCCCAAGAAGACGTTGATATAACTTGCCTTACCACTGGAAGGCCAATCATACCATCTTCGAATGTGATTATAACAGATGAGTTAGAAACTGATTATTTTATGCTCTGTCTAAGCATAAAAAAGGATTCTTACTTATTTGATGAATTTAAAGAGTCTGATTCATGTTTGATTATCCATGATCCCAATGAGTTTTCTGAAAGAATATTTCAAACTTCAGAGTTATATCTGAAAAATTGGGTTCCTCATGATGCGAGAGTAATCTATGGGCAAAGTAGCCAGCATGGGCCGTCATACTCAAAACCATTCAAATATTTATTTCAGCATGAATGGCGATTTTGTTGGTTGCCTTTAATGGGTAGGCAATCCAATTTAGAATGCCTAACTATTAAAATTGGTAATATTGAAGATATTGCTGAACTGGTTGATCGATTCTGAAAAGGCTAACAAGAACATTATGTTCGCAGCCTGCGGCTGCTGGGACGGCTTACACGCCACTCGTTCCTCGCTCTGTTACAGCCGCCCCATATGTTGGCGTTAGGGCTCGGTAATTATGGAATTCAGAAATATCTCAGGCTTTGAATTTGTTAAAGCCGGTGAGTTTGTAAAAACAGATATACCATGCAATCTTAAAAGATGGGATTCATATATAAAAATCAATTTTTTCGATAAACGCTATGAGCGTGCTGATGAGACGGTTTACGTTGTTACTACAGGTGAAAATATATTATATGTTGGTGAGTTTAGTTATAACCTAAGAGATCGATGGTTAACTCGTGGGTACGTAAATCATCACATGTATAGTAATATCAATGATTTTTTGGAATCTAACCAAGAGCTTTATATTTGGCTTGCAGTAGAACCATATTGCAATATAGAAAGCCATGGGAAACTTAATATAAGTAAGTCTTTAGAACAGCACATACTTAATGATACAAGACCAAATTGGAACCGCAGGAATAAGAATTCGGGTTCCGTTGAATGGCGAGTAAAGAACTGTATCAAGCTAAACACATTTATAAATATACCCTAAAAAAATGACGGGGTCATATATGGTCCGCCCCGCGATGCAAGGTAAAGTTACTGGGTGACTAAAAGAGTATTGCTCCCCTATATCCGGCCTTGGGATGAGATGGCTAAGCATCTCTGGCCCTGATGGAATCCGCGCGCTCCCACCTCATCAGGTCTTCGGCCTCAATGGGCCCTAGACCCCAGCAGGTTCTCAGGAGCGCAGGTGTTACCTTTTATGCCATCACTTGAACTTTATCCGCGCAACTCGTTGATTTTCTAGTTAAACGATAAATCTTACAGCCGTTAATCAGCCTGCCCAGTGAGTGCTTATGCAGCCGCTTGGTAAGACTCCTTCTTGCTCAATACAGCCCAGGCAATGCGCGCATTCTTATTGGCGACGGCTACCGCTGAGATGTTCTTACCACGTCGTTGGTCCAACTCCTTGATCCATTGATTACGGCGGTCTTCATATTTATGCGCAACCCGTACCACGGTTCTGCCGCCGTGGATCAGCAGCGTTCGCAAGTAAGTATCACCTCGCTTGCTGATGCCCAGTAACGTCGGCATGCCTCCCGTAGAATGCTGTCTCGGAACCAATCCGAGCCAGGCGGCCAGCTCGCGACCATTCTTGAATACCGAAATATCGCCTATGGCGGCCACTAATGCCGTTGCCGTGAGTAACCCTATCCCTGGAATTGTCAGCAGTCGCTGGCAGTCTGGATTCTGGACGGAAATGACTACCAGCTTCTGTTCCAGCATGTCGACACGCTGATCCAGGTGAACCATCTCATCGTAAAGTTCACTGAGAAGTTCTCGAAACAGCGCGGTCAAATCGTTTTCCGCATCCTCTAGGATCATCGGTATATGTTTACGAATATACGAAATTCCCTGAGGCATAATGACCCCATATTCCGTTAACAATCCTCGAATTTGGTTTGCCAGCGCAGTTCTTCTGGCCACCGCCTGGCTCCTGATCCGGTGCACACTCTGAATATCCTGCTGTTGAATACTTTTCGCGGGTACAAAGCGCATAGTAGGGCGCTGTGCGGCTTCGCAGATCGCTTCGGCATCTGCGGCGTCACTCTTGTTAGATTTAAAATAAAATGACGGGGTCAGGTCTTTGATTTATGATCCCGTGCTCTGATAACGGAATGACAGGGTCATATATGGTCCGCTCCACGATGCAAGGTAAAGTTGCTGGGTGACTAAAAGAGTATTGCTCCCATATATTCGGCCTTTAATTAAAGGGGTTAAAGCCCTTTTAGATCATTGAGTTTATTGGTAAGTAATTGATTTAAAATAATAAATAATGCAGATGAGGCCAAGGTTTTACCTGCCGGACGTGCCGGTTCATATTGTTCATCGAGGTCATTCGAAAGAACCTATATTTTTTGAAGCTCAGGACTATGCGACTTATGCGTATTGGTAGAAAGAAGCAGGCGAAAAATATCGAGCTAGCCTGCATGCTTTTGTGTTAATGACTAATCATATCCATTCACTGGTTACTCCCCTGGAGGGCCGGGATATCAGTTTGTTTATGCATATATCGGTAGGCGTTATGTTCCTTACATTAATTATAAATAAGGTAGAAGTGGATCAATATGGGAGGGGCGTTATATCGAATTGAACCCCGTTAGGCAGTGATTTTTTTCGCGAGAAAGTCGAGCGACGGTTAACGTGTAAAGTAAGTCTGGCTAGGCGTGGAAGACCGATAAAACTTACAGGTCCAAGTCAAAAAGGGCTTTGACCCCTTTAATGTGATCAATATATTCAGGGCTGTTGAGAATATCTATAAAAGTATAAGGATCGTGTGTTTTTGCGTAATGAATAATAGATTGCTGTTAAACTTGAGGGGCGCTGATTAGTATACATGTGAAGGCTGGTTTCTTGTTTGATAGGGGGTTTTTTGGCGACTGGTAACCTATCACTTGTAACCATGTTTTCTATTTTATTTCAGTATATTACCTCTTAAGTAAGTGCCATTTTACTCTGGCTCTATTTATCCCTGACCCCATTTATCCATAAGGAAATATCTTGTCAATCGCGAGCTTTTTACCCGTCATTATTATTTTTTTTCTGCTCTGGGTTTTTACCCGCTTTTATCTGCGAGGTGAAAATTTGAGCAGCTACGACCAAGCTGCAGGCTCTCTGATGAGGCCTCTTGATACAGAACCCAGTAAGGCTCATTTCGACGCTGTGGATATGTTCAATGAGATGCAAAGCAACAGGCCCAGAGGCTCTTTTACAAAGCTGATACCCGCCATGCGTGCTAGCGCCGAGCAGTGGAGTGAAGGCGTCTCTCTGGATGGGATTCGCATACAGGCCGTCGACGTCGGGGGCGTCCCGGCGGAATGGATTTTAGCTGAAGATGCTGATCCCAAGAGGCGTCTGCTTTACATTCACGGTGGCGCCTTTATTTTGGGAAGTCCCAATAGTCATCGCTCAATAACCACACGATTGGCAAGATCCCAGGGCATGTCAGTACTGGCGATTGACTACCGACTGTTGCCGGAGCATAAACGTCTGGATTGCCTTGCCGATTGCCAAACGGCTTACCGCTGGATTCTTGACAATGGCCCGGACGGTCCCGGTCAGGTAAAAACACTCTTTGTGGCTGGTGATTCCGCTGGCGGAAATCTGGTCCTGGCTGTAATTGCCTGGGCCCGGAATGAAGGATTGAAAATGGCCAATGGGGCCATCGCGCTTTCTCCCGCTGCTGATGGAACCTGTTCAAGTCCCAGCCTCAGAGCGAACCTGTCGACAGACCCTATGCTCGGACCCGATTTTGGTAAATTGATGACGATGCCTAATT
Source organism: Neptunomonas antarctica (assembly GCF_001305295.1). Taxonomy (GTDB): domain Bacteria; phylum Pseudomonadota; class Gammaproteobacteria; order Pseudomonadales; family Balneatricaceae; genus Neptunomonas; species Neptunomonas antarctica. The sequence continues at coordinate 109,911 of NZ_LJSI01000027.1, read as the reverse complement.
GGCTGTTCCTCTGGTTTGCATTTTTTAGCAACCGCTTGCGCCCTTGCGATCCCAGGCTGTCACCGGTTCATGGTGATCTGTCTAATCTACCGCCAATTCTTATCCATGCCAGTGAGGCGGAAATGCTTCTCGATGATTCTCGCCGCTATGTCAATAAGGCAATCAGTAGTGGAACCGACGCTTCCCTGGAAACCTGGCCTCACATGATCCATGTGTGGCATTTGTTTCACGATAAAATGCCAGAAGCTCAGGAAGCCTTCCATCATATTGAAAAATTCATGGCGCTAAACTCGCCATCGAATTGTTAGGGCCTGCTAGTGAGTGTACCGCCAACCCCCATTCCTCCCGGCCCAAAACGTATGGCTATAGACCAGAATGCCGGGTTGCTCAGTGTTTTTACGCTAAGAAACTATTTCTCTGAAATTAAAGGGCTTTGACTCCTTTGATTCGGCTCCGGGGATCAGGTGATAAACTCGGTCCCCCAGAGCACGCCCATACCGATCCCCAGCGTCAGCAGCATATTCTTGCTTTTCCAGGCAACCAGAGCCGCGACCAGTGCGGCCAGCAAGCGATGCCAGTCATACTCCAGACCCTCGCTCTGGAGCCTTATCAATGCAGGAAACACCAGTGCCGCCAAGACACTGGCGGGCACATAATGCAGCGCCCTGTTCAGCCAGACGGGCTGACGCTGACTCCCGGGGAGCAGAATAAAGCAGCCTCGCAGTAGAAAAGTTCCGACGCCGATAATCACAAAGAATATCCACAGATTAGTGTCGCTCATGTGTCTGCCCCCAGATCACGGGTTGCAAGGTCCGTAGCTGCCTGAGCGCGGCGCTGCTGGCGTGATTCAAGCCAAATTCCTGAACAGATGCCACTGATCGCGGCCAGCATCAGGCCGCTGTTGTAGGGCAGGCTGTAGGCACAGACCGCGACCGTGCCCGCAACCAGAGCCGCCGCCAGGGAGGGGGAGTCTTGAATCACCGGAATCAGCAACGCTAAAAACATCAGCGGAATGGCAAAGTCGAGCGCCCAACTCGCCGGTATCTGAGCGCCTAAGACGATCCCGATGACCGCCGTAGACATCCACACCAGCCACATGCACGTCGATACAGCGGCAACGAAGTAGTGCCCATAATCCCCCATGGTATTATTGCGGTATTTCAGGATACTCAGGGCATAGGCATGATCGGTGAGCAGGTAGCACAGCGGCCATTTCCAGAACCAGGGCAACGGACCCAGATAGGGCGCCAGGGAGGCGCTGTACATCACAAAGCGCATATTGATAACCAGCGCGGTCAGCAGAATAACAGGCAACGCGGCCTGATCATTCAACAGCTGCAGAGCGGCGAGCTGTGAGGACCCGGCATAAAAAAGGCCGGTCATCCCCAGCGATAACTCTGGCGACAACCCCATTTTCACCGCCGTAACGCCGGTGATCAGGCCGAAGGGCGCGACACCCGGCACTATCGGCAACAGCGCCTTGATTCCGGCCCACCAAGCGGCTGAAGCGGTTTTATAACTCATCGATAGTTCCTCGGCATATCCGCATTAGAGGTCGCCATGTCGCAATCCCGCCACCACTAAGCTGGCAAGATGTCCCACACCCAGAATACCCAGAGTTTCTATCATGCGTTCTCTCCATCTCTCATCTACTAGATGTCCTTAACCAGACGCAGCGCGTCATAGATCGCGGCATGCGTATTGCGCGAGGAGACGGCGTCGCCGATTCTAAACAGCTGAAACCTGCCGTCGGGATTGTCGTTCCTGGTCTGCTGACGCCCGGCAAGCAGGGCCTCCTGATCCACCGCACCCAGATTGCTCGAGTGCGGCCTGAGTTCGAAGTACAGATCTTCCAGCGGCAGGGTACCATGGTTGATAACGATCTGATCAAAGCTGCGTTGTTGGCGCAGCTCTGAGTAATCGGTGCCGATGCTGGCGCAGAGCTCCGCACCCGCTCTCGTATCTGTTCGGGTGACGCTGAGCAGTCGGTAGGTGACGGTAAAGGTTACCTCCTTAGCCTGCAGGGCGCGCATATATGGCACCAGATTCATCGCCATCACCTCAGGGGCGAAACTGCGATCGGGAGTCATAATCTCGACTCTGGCGCCGGTGGCCGCAATCTGCTCGGCGGCCTGCAGGCCGACGTGATCACCGGCATCGTCGTAGACCAGTACATTCTGGCCGGGTTTGACATCACCGGAGATAATATCCCAACTCGACACCACCAGCTCATTACCACTGGCCAATACCTCTGTGTCCGGCAACCCACCCGTGGCGATGATTACCACATCGGGATTGAGGGCGATCACATCGGCCGCCTCCGCCAGGACATTAAAATGAAATGTCACCCCCAGGGCCGTACACTGCGCCATGCGCCAGTCGATGATCGCCAGCATCTCGCGGCGGCGTGGATTCTGAGCACAGAGACGCACCTGCCCACCCGGCTCAGGTGCCGCCTCGAGTAGAGTTACCTTATGGCCGCGCTCGGCGGCAACCCGTGCCGCTTCCAGTCCCGCAGGCCCCGCCCCGATAATCACCAGATTTCTGGGCGTCGACGCCGGCGTAATCTCGTGCGGCATACTCAGTTCGCGTCCCGTTGCCGCGTTATGAATACAGAGCGCATCGCCGCCCTGATAGATGCGGTCCAGACAGTAGGTCGCACCGACACAGGGACGGATATCGGTCTCGCGGCCCTGGATGATTTTTCTGACCAGATGCGGATCCGCCATATGTGCGCGGGTCATCCCCACCATATCGACCAACCCTGCTGCCACGGCATGGCGCGCCGTGGCCACATCATTGATGCGTGCCGCATGGAAAGTCGGCATCCCGGTAGCTTTGCGCACCGCGCCGGCAAAATTCAGATGCGGGGCACTGGGCATCCCCTGTACCGGAATCACATCGGTCAGCCCGGCATCGGTATCTATATGACCCCGGATCACATTCAGAAAATCGACCTGACCGGTATCGCGCAACAGTTTCGATATCTCGATCCCCTCGACGGCAGAGATCCCCCCGGCGAGCGTCTCATCGGCGGTATAGCGCACCCCGACGATAAACGCATCCCCGACCCGCTGACGTATTGCGGCCAGGACTTCGGTGGTGAAGCGCAAGCGATTCTGCAACGAGCCGCCGTAGGACCCCTCCAGGCTATTTCCCTCCAAGGTATTGGTCAGCGGTGACCAGAACTGATCCATCAGATGACCATAAGCCTGCAGCTCGATGCCATCGAGTCCCGCGGCCTGCATCCGTTCTGCCGCATCGGCATAATCGACGATGATGCGCTCGATATCCCAGCCTTCCATCTGCTTGGGAAAGGCGCGATGCGAGGCTTCGCGGCGATGTGACGGCGACACCACCGGCAGCCAGTCGCCCTTGTTCCAACCGGTACGCCGCCCCAGATGGGTGAGCTGTATCATCACCGCGCACTCGTGTTCATGACAGGCATCGGCGACCTGCCTCATCCAGGGCACCACCTCATCCTTGTAGGCCAGGATATTATTGAACACCGGTGGACTGTCCCGCGAAACCGATGCCGAGCCTGCGGTCATCGTCAAGGCCACACCCGCCTTCGCTCGCTCCTGGTGATAGGCACGATAACGCGCCTTGGGCATGCCGTCTTCCGGATAGGCCGGCTCATGACTGGTGATCATGATCCGGTTCTTTAACCGCAGATGTTTCAGGGTGAAGGGTTGCAGCAGCGGATCCTGGGACATGGTGACCTCTGAGACTCAGTTCTTGTTTTATATAAACAGGTTTTTATAAAAAGCCGACAATAGGGGTATGATCTGTAACCGCTACAGCCTTACCGATCATTCGAACATTAGCAAAATCGACACTAGTGTCAATATAATTGTCTGCAGTGTCGTTTTTAGCTATTATTTTACTTAAATAGCATCTCTTTAAGAGACGATACCTGTATTAATACCTTACTAATGAGTGCCTGATAAACCATGCAAAAAGCACCCGAACCCAAACCCAAACCCAAACAGAGCGGTTGGCGCGGATCCGAAGATCTCTGGCTTGATGCCGCTTACAACCTGCTGGTTGAATCCGGGGTCGCCTCTGTCAAGGTGATGCCGCTGGCCAAGGCACTGAACCTGTCGCGTACCAGTTTTTACTGGCATTTTGCGGACCGCGACGCGCTGCTCGATGCCTTGATAAAGCGCTGGGAGAGACAGAACACCGGCCAGCTGGTGGCACAGACCGAACGTTATGCCCAGACGATCAACGAGGCGGTACTCAATCTGTTCGACTGCTGGATTAACCCACAACTATTTGATGCCAGGATGGACTTTGCGATCCGTAACTGGGCCCAGCAAACGCCAGCCCTTAAGACGCTGATGGAGCAGAACGATCGGCAGCGATTAACCGCAATAGGGGAGATGTTTTCACGCTTTGGGTTTACGCCGCAGCAGTCCGAAACCCGCGCACGTACCGCCTACTATACCCAGGTAGGCTATATCTCGATGATGGTGGAAGAACCTATGGCAGAGCGCCTGAAACGGATACCGGATTACGTGGAGAGCTTGACCGCAAGCTATCCGACGGACGCCGAAATAGCCCGCTTTATGGCGCGTCACCAGACTACAGACCCGCTCTCTGCCGCCTGATTCTATACTGCTGAATTAATCCTAGGGGTCTTGTATTGAGCATTAATCTTAAGACCTTACCCCTAGGGTTTATCTCAATGTAGTGGTCAATAAAAGGGTTTTTTTTCTTATACACACCTAGTCAATTAGCTAAATAAATTTTTCATATTATTGGAAAATTTTATCTAAAATAATCAATACAAAAAATAGTATTTCCATAACAATAATATGTTTATAAGCAAGCATAACTGCGCTGAATATAAGCGCTACTTTTTAGTCGTTATGAAAAAGTATAGTGGCCCGATAAACCATTCTAATGTCAGTTTTCTTTACACTTATTATTAGTAAAAAGTCACTAAAGACACAAAATTCTTAACCAATCGAGATTATTCAGTCGATATTACCAAGAATAGTAGCCAGACAGACTATAAGTGTCAGTTTTTTTTACACTTCTAATGCTTTAGCCCAACGGGGGTTTTTATCCGATTGAAATAACTCAATTTTATTATCTTGGCATAACCCCTGCTTATAACCTTGTAGCCTTGTTAGAAATACAATGAAACAAAGACTTAATGAATGGAATGGCTGAAGTATCTAAAACAATAACTATAGCCTCAACAAATATTAAATGCATACCCGGCGAGAGATAACGCATTGCCCTCGCTGCCGACGTTTAAGGAGTAGATAATGTCGACTGAAAATACTATCAACGGAACCGCTGCCGCTGACACGGTAACCTTTACGGCCGCAAGCACGACTGTTAATGCCGGCGAAGGCGCGAATACCATAACGGGTACCTCAGGTAACAACGTGATCAGCGCTGGTGATGGCGCTGATACTATTACCGTCACTTCCGGAAACAACACGATCAATGCTGGCGCTGGCGCGAACACGATCGTTGCGACATCTGGCATAAACGAAATCACCACCGGTGACGGTGCCGATACCATCACCACAGGCGGTTTAGCTGGAGGCGGTAATACGATTAACGCGGGCGGCGGTGCCAACACGATCACTACCGGGGCCGGGGACGACACAGTAACCGGCGGCAGTGGTGTCGATACCGTCACCACAGGTGCGGGTGATGATGTGGTTCATGCTGGCAACGGCGCCAATACGATCACAACCGGGGCCGGAAGTGACACTGTCTACTCGGGTGTTGATATCGATACCATCACTACCGGTGCTGGAGACGATACGATCCACATCCTGGGTGGCACGGATACCATTGCTGCCGGGGCGGATAACGACACGCTGATCGCGAATCTTTCTTTGGCGACCAGTGCTGTTAGCCTCAATGCCCTGGCGGGCACGGCTGCCACTGGGTATGCGGGGAACCTCTCTGGACTTGGCATCGCGACCTTTGCCGGCGTTGAGAACTTTGAGATAACCTCAGGCGATTTCAACGATACCATTACGACGGGCGACGGCACGGACGTCGTTCACGCGGGCGCAGGCGACGATACTATTAATCTTGCCGGCGGCGCTGACGAAGCTATCTATACAATGGCCGACAATGCCGGCGCGACCGACGTTTATCAGGGCGGCGCGGGCGTTGATACGCTGACGCTGGAGTTTACGGCAGCGGAATGGCTCAGTGCTGGCGTTCAGGCTGACATTGCCCGCTATCAAGTGTTTCTGGCTGATCAAGCAGGCAACGCGTCAGGCGAGGCGGATTCTGCAGTGTTCCAGTTCCAGGCGTTTGGTCTGGACGCGAGCGAATTTGAAGCGCTGAGTGTTATTGTGGACGGGGTTGAATTGGATCCGAGTGACTACGCGCCAAGTAACTATGTTTTCGCCCTGGACGATATCGAGCCGAGTGCTCAGACCGTGGATACAAGCGGTACCGCCTATTCCAAACCGTCAATAAGCTCTGACGGGGGCACCGTTGCGTTTTTGAGTGATGCCACTGACTTGGTGCCTAATGATACAAACGGAGACCGTGACCTTTTTGTCACTGACGTGGAGACAGGTACTGTTACGCTTGTCTCAAAAACCGCAGCCGGGGTGCAACTAAACGGTTACTTTGGTGAAGCGGCTGTAAGTGGCAATGGCCGGGTGGTTGCGTTCTCCAGCAGTGACAGCACGGCTATCCCAGGCGACAACAATGGGTCGTACGGTCAAGATGTTTTTGTCAAGAACCTTGATACCGGCGTCCTGACACGTGTGAGCGAAAGCTCCACAGGAGGCAGCGGAAACCAAAATTCAAATGATGTTTCGATAAGTGATGATGGCACAAAGGTTGGCTTCAACTCACGTGCCTCAGATCTAGTATCCAATGACCTGAACAATGTTGTGGACGTCTTTGTAAGGGATATGGCAACCGGAGACCTGGTTCGCGCCTCAACCTCTTCAACGGGTGTCGAAGGCAATGGACACTCCAATGACGGCATCGTCAGTGGTAACGGAGAATGGGCGGCGTTTACCTCACAGGCCACGAATTTCGACGTGAATGATATAAACGGCAGGGCGGACGTTTATGTCAAGAACCTGGGCACAGGTGCCATCACCGTCGCCTCGACTACGCAGGCGGGGGAGTTTGGAAACCACAACACCTGGGTTCACGATATAAGCGCTGACGGCCGCTATTTGGTGATGGGCAGCTATGCCGACAATCTTGTCGCGGACAGTTACAATGGAAACAACCAGGTGTTCCGAAAAGACATGCTGACGGGCGAGATTTTGCATGTCTCGACAGATTCAGACGGCGTAAAATTCGATGCTAACTCCCCTAAAATAAGTGATGACGGACAGTTTATTGTCTTTACAAGTTCGTCGTCCAATCTGAGTTCTGATCCCGAAGCCAACTATGGGCGGGTCTACATAAAAGATGTTCTGAGCGGAAGTTTGCTAATGATTTCCGAGGATGTTCCATCAGGACAATACGTTGGTGATCTCAGCATAAGCAGTGATGGAAATACTGTAACCTATAACGTCTACGATTATTACGAAGTTCAGCCCAGCACGGTCAAAGTAGTGGACGTTGCCAGTCTTATCGCAAACCAAGGTCTGGCCACTGATTTCGATCAGGTCGCGATTGACGTAACCGCGCCGGGCACCGGTCAGGATATTCAGATTGACTGGGGCAATGGCGAAACGTCAGATGTCGTTGGCACAACCGCAGGTGATGTTTACCGCCTGCGCGGCGAATACGATTCCGGGGTAACCACAGTGGCAAGCGTCACCGTGACGGAGGGTGCCACGGTCGTTTCCGAGGAACTGATCAATGTCCAGACGGCCGGTCGTGATGACCCCATGCAGAAGCTAGATACAGATGCCGACGGTAACACGCCATCTTATTCTGTAAGCTATAACCCTTCGGTCAGTGGCGACGGTAATCTGGTCGCGTTTTCCAATGACGATTATTATGGCGTAGGCCTGCTGAGCGAGTCGCCATACCAGTCTATGGTCTATGTCAAAGACCGCCAGACGGGCGAGGTTGAACTTGTTTCGCGTGACGCAAACGGTGTTATTGCGAACAGCTATTCCTACGGGCCCTCTATCAGTGCGAATGGAGCATCTGTCGGGTTTAACAGCTATGCCAATAACCTTGTACTTGACGATACCAACGGAACAGAAGACGTATTCGTGAAAAACTTGGAAACTGGCGCGATCGAACTGGTTTCGAAGGCCACGGATGGCACGCTGGGGAATGGCTCCTCTAACGGTGTGACCCTGTCCGCGGATGGCACCAAGGCGGCGTTTAGCAGCCGCTCATCCAATCTGACTGCGAATGATACCGATACAACCAGTGACCTATTTGTTCACGACCTGACCACGGGTATCACCGAACTGGTATCCGTAAACCTATCGGGCGTGAGTGGCGGCACCGGCTATTCCTCGCAGATCAGTGACGACGGAACGCACGTGGCGTTTGCAAGCCATGCTAGCGATCTGGTCGCAGGCGACACCGAAGGACAAACAGACGTGTTCGTTCGCGATCTGACCACGGGCGTGACAACCCGGGTCAGCGAGGTTGCCGGGGTCGGAGGAAACAGTTTCTCAGAAGAGGTTTCCCTGAGCGCGGACGGAAACATTGTGGTCTTTACGAGCTATGCGACGAATTTCGGCGGTTCGGGATCCGGCCAGATATACGCCAAGGACATGACGACGGGCGTCATCACGACTGTCTCGGAAAGCGCGAGCGGTGTTGCGTCGAATGACTATACCGGGGGTGCCGAAGTGACAGCAGATGGGCGCTTCGTGACCTTTGCCAGCGATGCGTCTAACTTGATCGATGGTGTGACGGATGCTGATGGTGGTGACTCCGATATCTTCGTGAAAGACCTGCAGACGGGCGACATCATCCAAATCGATGACCCAGACTATTACAGCAATTATCCCGACAATTCGTACCCCTCCATCAGCGACGATGGAAGTTTTGTCGCCTTCGCTCTCTCGGGCTATTACGAAAGTTCGCTCTGGGGCGCAGATCTTAGCCCTCCGGGTTCGAGCCTGACAGGAACCAACGATGCCGATATTCTGATCGGCCACAATGGCCCGGATGTGCTTGTGGGACTGGCCGGCGATGATCGGCTGTCAGGCGGGGTCGGTGAAGACCTTATCAACGGCGGTGCAGGCGACGATATTCTGTCCGGTGGCGAGAATGCCGACACCTTCTTCTTTAAAGTGGGCAGCGGAAACGATGTGATCAGCGACTTTGAGCAAGGTGTCGATATCATCGATGTCTCCGGCTACGGGTTCGTGGACTTCAACGCACTGACCATCGATGTCGGAACCGAAGCCTCGGTCATCGACTTTGGCGCAGGCGATACCGTATCCGTTGTCGGTGTGGCGAGCCTTGATAGTAGCGATTTTATCTTCGCCTAAGATCGCGTACTCGTTCTCAATCGCAGGCCCACAGCGCACTTTTTGCACCGTGGGCCTGTTGCGTTTTCAGCCAAGGCAGTTAACGCCTTTGTGCGTCGACATAATTGCTATAACATTTTGCAAGTTGAGCAGCGCTTAACCCGCCTCCGTCAAAGCGGTTAGTAAATCACCTGACAAGCTAAGACAATGCTGCGCCAGATCGCTGCGCGCATTATAGTAAACCTATTATTTGTCCTTTAGCAAAGCGGTAGATTGCTCACTGTGTGGTGGTCAAGAAAAGGGCATTTTTTTCTTATACTCACCTAGTCAATTAGCTAAACGAATAAAATAAACTTTCCCTATTATCTGAAAATTTTATCTAAAATAATCAATACAAAAAATAGTATTTCCATAACAATAATATGTTTATAAGCAAGCATAACTGCGCTGAATATAAGCGCTACTTTTTAGTCGTTATGAAAAAGTATAGTGGCCCGATAAACCATTCTAACGTCAGTTTTTTTTACACTTATTATTAGTAAAAAGTCACTAAAGACACAAAATTCTTAATCAATCGAGATTATTCAGTCGCTATTACCAGGAATAGTGGCCAGACAGGCTATAAGTGTCAGTTTTTTTTACACTTCCAGTGCTTTAGCCCAACGGGGGTTTTTATCCGATTGAAATAACTCAATTTTATTATCTTGGCATAACCCCTGCTTATAACCTTGTAGCCTTGTTAGAAATACAATGAAACAAAGACTTAATGAATGGAATGGCTGAAGTATCTAAAACAATAACTATATATCCAACAAATCTTAAATGCGTACCCGTAAGAGATGAAAAATTCTCTCGTTGCCTGCGCTGAGGAATACATAATGCCTACTGAAAATACTATCGATGGAACCGCTGCCGCTGACACGGTAACCTTTACGGCCGCAAGCACGACTGTTAATGCCGGCGAAGGCGCGAATACAATCACGGGTACCTCAGGTGACAACGAGATCAATGCCGGTGCTGGCGCGGACACGATCACTGTTACATCCGGAAATAACACGATCAATGCGGGCGCTGGCGCGAACACGATTACTGCGACATCTGGCATAAACAACATCACCACCGGTGACGGTGCCGATACCATCACCACAGGTGGTTTAGCTGGAGGCGGTAATACGATTACGGCGGGCGGCGGTGCCAACACAGTCACAACCGGGGCTGGAGATGACGAAATTTGGGGCGGTGACGGTGTCGATACGATCACCGCGGGTGACGGCGATAACGAAGTTCATGCCGGAAACGGGGCCAACACGGTCACAACCGGGGCCGGAAGTGACACTGTCTACTCGGGTGTTGATGTTGATACGATCATCACCGGTGCTGGAGACGATACGATCCACATCAAAGGTGGCACGGATACAATTACTGCCGGAGCGGGTAGCGACACGCTGATCGCGGATCTTTCTTTGGCGACCAGTGCTGTTAGCATCAATGCTCTGGCGGGAACGGCTGCTGGTAGTTACGCTGGGAACATCTCCGGACTAGGCATAGCGACCTTCACAGGCGTTGAGAACTTCGAGATAACCTCAGGCAGTTTCGACGATACCATCACGACAGGCGACGGCACCGACGTTGTTCACGCGGGCGCGGGCAGCGATACCGTCAATCTTGGCGGCGGTGATGACGAAGCCATCTATACAATGGCCACAAACACCGGCGCGACCGATGTCTATCAGGGCGGCGCGGGCGTTGATACGCTGACGCTGGAGTTTACGGCAGCGGAATGGCTCAGTGCCGACGTTCAAACTGACATTGCGGATTACCAAGATCACTTGGCGAGCGGGAGTTCTGATCCGTTTGTATTCGGCTCTGGTCTTGCGGCGAGCCAGTTCGAAAACCTGAACGTCATCGTAGATGGTGACGAGATCGACCTAACCGTCGTGCCGGGAATAACAATCGAATATGGCGATTGGGTAGCCATGCATCGTGGTTCTGTCACCGCAGAGGGCGGCGCGGGCGACGATACGATCACCTTTGGCCATGCCCCGGCCTACGATTATGGCCGTGCCATCGCATTGGGCGGCGCGGGCGACGATACGATCACCTTTGGGCGCGGCGCGGCCCTCCAAAACGGCTCTGCCATCGCAGAGGGCGGTGCGGGCGACGATACGATCACCTTTGGGGCCAACGCGGGCAACCGCGGCACTGCCATCGCAGAGGGCGGCGCGGGCGACGATATGATCACCTTTGGGACCGGCGCGGGCCGCACCTTTGGGCCGAACACCAAGGGCCGAGTTGACGGCACTGCCATCGCAGAGGGCGGCGACGGCAACGATACGATCACCTTTGGGAACAACGCGGGCATCGAAGGTGGTTCTGTCACCGCAGACGGCGGCGCGGGCGCAGATACGTTTATTTTCGGATCTAATGTTAATAATCTGACTCTAGACCTTGGTGTCGGTGACCAAGATCAAGACAGCGTGACCTTTCTGGGAACAGTGTTCAATACAACCATCAACAACTGGGAAATTGACGTCGATGACAATATCGATGTGGTCGATCACACAGCATGGACTACGCAAATAGACAACGGAAACACTGTCTTAACGACAAATGACGCCCAGTCTCTGACGTTCATTGGCATAGCGGACGCCAACCTCAGTGTCGATGATTTCCTGATGTGATGATATCGGCGATGCGTTCAGTATTACCCTGCAAGCGCGCCAAATTGACGCGCTTCCTCTTCTAAGGCCTCACATTTCTTCTTAATCGCAGGCCCACAGCGCACCTTTGCACCGTGGGCCTGTTGCGTTTCCAGCCAATGCATTTAGTAAACGGGGTCCGAGTATATTTATCTAGCCCCGTCTTTTTAAAACCTGTTTGGTCAAGTTATTAATGTAACTGCTTGGGGCGTAAAAGCTCTTTATTAGCTCCGCATGAGTTGTACGTGGAGCTAGATGATAATCCGGCATAGCGTCAGGCGAAGTACCGGTCACTTTGGTTTTAGGCAATGATTGCTTTGTCGATAATTTGGAAACGCTTTGTGGCCGACGGTTAAAAGAAGGTATAAAGGGTAGGCCTAAGAAAAATGTACTCTGTCCCCATTTATCTAATCGATGCAAACACATGACTCACAACTACACTCCTACTGTTAAAGACTGGCTTTCTCTGCTGCTGCTCATGCTGCTGTGGGGTACGTCATTTATGTTTACCGCTGTCTCACTGCAAAGCTTTAGCCCTGTGGGTATAGTCTCTCTTAGAGTGTTGGTTGCAGCGGTCATCCTAATTATTTTTATATATGCCAGGGGTTTGCGTTTGCCTGTCGACCCGTTGGCTTGGGCGGTGTTTTTGCTGCTGGGTGTTATGGGCAACCTGTTACCCTTTCTTCTGATCTCCATAGGTCAGAAGGATGTTAGCTCGGGCATTGCGGGATTATTGATGGCATTTATGCCGCTGGCGACAATGATTTTGGCACATTATTTTGTGTCAGGGGAAAACCTCAATCGCTTTAAAATACTCGGATTTGTGTTGGGTATTACTGGCGTGGCGGTTGTGCTTTGGCCGTCGTTAGTGGGAACTCACAGTAACTTACTGAGTGGTCTGCTGATTTTGCTCGCCACTTTTAGCTATGCGATAAATGCCATTTTGGTGAGGCGATTGCCCTCCTATAACCCTGTTGTAACGGCGGCTGGCGTGATGATAGTTTCCAGCATCGCTATAGTGCCATTGTGGCTGTGGCAAGATTTACCGTGGCAACAAAGCTACTCTTTAAAGGCCACATTATCCGTATTGTGGTTGGGTATCGGCCCGACTGCGTTTGCCACCATTATTTTGTTTGCAGTTATCGCCACGGCAGGTCCTACGTTTCTTTCGTACATTAATTACGTGATTCCTGTCGTGGCGTATTTTACTGGCGCGCTTATTTTAGACGAAGCAATTGAATGGCACAGCCTGGCGGCGATGTTATTAATAATTTTAGGCATAGCGCTAACGCGCAAGCGGGTTGCTGATTGAATAAAATCATGAACATTCAACAGATCCAGGATCCTCGTTAACATGGATATTCTTGAGCTAATACTTTTTGTTTTCGTCCTTCTCACTGCCTTATCCATTGTTTGGAGCACGCTGCAAACGGGTATTTCCCCCATGATGAGCTCAGACAGCGCTTGCCAAGCCATGCTTACTTCCATCGATAGGCCTGCCAATGGACCTTTAATTGATCTCGGTTCTGGTTGGGGAACGCTGGTTATCGCTGTTGCCCGTAAGTACCCACACCAACAGGTACTCGGCTACGAATTATCCTGGTTGCCATGGTTGGTCTCAATAATCCGGAAATATAGTTTACGTCTGGATAACCTTACTCTCTATCGCAAAGATTTTAAGAATGCTGAACTCAGTCATGCTTCTATTCTATTCTGTTATCTTTTCCCTGAAGGTATGGTTACTCTTCATGAAAAACTGGACCGCGAGTTATTCAATGAGATTCTCATTGTGAGTAATACATTCGCTTTACCTTCATGCCATCCTACAAAAGTCATCAGACTTAAAGATGTCTACCAAACTCCGATTTACGTATATCATTGGCAGCCAAAGTGCACTTTTACTCCGCAGAATAATAATGACGATAAGCCTTATTCAAAGAATGCCAGAGGTCACCTATGTAAAGACTATTACCTTTATTCTGCTCGTTGTCGCAATGAATGGAGGTAAGTAATGTCTTAGCATGTACCTACAGATCAACGCTGACCAAGGTGAATTAGTATGGCGCAGATTGAATAATTAGAATTAGCGGCACATCGCAGCGACATTATTAAAGACGTAAATGATTTAATTGAAAAATAGTGCAGTAAAAAATCTTTATACACTAATATATTCGAGGAGTACGTCATGCTGGTGACTTTTACAACCGATGCCTATGGCAGTATTACGATGTTTGGCGATGTAGCGCTTGCTATGCTTAAGATGATGGGCCACAGCGCCACCGTGCCAGGCGCGATCCTGGCGGCAGACGTACCTGCCGCGCTGAGCAAGTTAACCGCCGCGATTGATGCGGGTACAACGCCACCGCCCGTTCCGGATAAGGACGCAGAGGAGGTTGAGGTGAATATGGCGAATCGGGCGCTGCCGCTGATTGATCTTCTTGCTGCTGCAGCGAAGGCAGAATCTAACGTCATGTGGGAGTGATTTTAAACGAGGGTCGTCTTATGCTCCGGCAAAGCTTAATTGTGCAGGTGCGAGCGTTTTGATAAATGGGATCAGCTATTTGCACAAAAAAGAAAAGCAGCTATGACAGACTTGATGAGACCTTTTTCACCCCCTTGGTGGGCAAAAAATCCACATGTGCAGACGATTTTACCTGTGCTTACAAAGGTTGAATCCCCAGCGCTATCGCGTCAACGTCTGGAATTAAGCGATGGTGATTTTATCGATCTTGATTGGTTAGGCGATCCCTGTAACGCCAGCAGCATTGTTGTTATTTTGCACGGGCTGGAAGGTAGCTCTGATTCCCACTATGTGCGCCGCTTACTGCGGGATTGTTACCGATCAGGCTTATGCGCTGTTGTACATCATCATCGTGGTTGTTCTGGCGAAGCCAACCGTTTGGCTCGTAGTTATCATAGTGGGGATACTCAGGATATTAGCGCTACCTTAGCGTATCTCCAACAGCATTTTCCTCAAGCAAAACTGAACGCTGTCGGTTATAGCTTAGGCGGTAATGTATTGGCCAAATATCTTGGAGAGCTGCACGATAATAGCGCCATAGACCGCGCCGTTGTTGTCTCGGCGCCTTTGCAATTATCAGCCTGCGCCAAACGGCTGGAAAAAGGGTTTTCGACTCTTTATCAATGGCATTTGATTAAGCAGCTCCGGCAGAAGGCCACCGATAAATTTAATAATCGAACGATTGTTAATCAAGCCGCCATCACACTGAAACAAGTTTGCACACTGAAAACATTTTATCAGTTTGATCATCAGGTCACTGCACCACTGCATGGTTTCGAGGGTGCCGATGATTATTATGCCAAGGCAAGCGGGCTTGGCTATTTAAGTAAAATTAATCGGCCAACGTTAGTGATACATGCTGCTGATGATCCGTTTATGAATGCAGATGTGATTCCCTCAGCTAGCCAGTTCTCTGCAGATGTGACTTATGAACTGCATCAACATGGTGGCCATGTCGGCTTTATAGATGGTGGTACTCTATTTAAGCCACGCTTCTATCTAGAGCAGCGTATTATCCATTTTCTGACAATAAATAACGAACATATAGAGCCGAGTGAATCATTAAACTAAAAGAGACTCATTAACTAATGGGTATTTTTTGAGAGGGTCTAGTGGGCTGGTCTTGCATTTTTCTGCTTTGGATATGTTGAGTGATTTTTTATCTGCCTTTCGGTAGCTAAAGCGCAACCTGTATACCGGGTCTGCTCTGGAAAATCTGCTATCCTTATAATGATGGTGAAAAACATCATGTGTAGAGGCGTACTGGCATGAGTTTTAAATAAATTAAAACTGCTCCAGTCTGTTGAAAAATAAGATAATAATTTTCATAAGATGTTTGTCTAAGATGGTTTGGCCCTACTTAAAAGGATTTAAGATTGTCTTTTTTTTATCATAAAGGTATCCGATCAGGATTATCAGTTAATCCATTTCATTTATTTCGACGATGTATTTTGCATGTCGTAACCTGCCTTACCCTTATTTTGCTTCCTTGTTTTGTTGCAGCCCAGGGAGAAACCCAAAATATTGACTCTAATTGGCAATATCGCTGGGGTGATTCCCCTTTTACTGCGAATGGTATTCCAGAATGGACAGTGGGGGAGTCGGATTCAGCTCAGTGGAAAAACGTTGATTTTCCTTCTAATCCACCCGGCCGAAAGGGAAAGACAAACGTATGGTATCGAACAGTTCTGTCAGACAACGGTGAATGGCGCGACCCTGTTATTTATATTTATAGTGTCGACCTGATTACCGAAGTCTATATCGATGGACAGCAAATTTATCACTACGGCTCATTTGATCAAAATGGACAGGGACGCTTTGAAGGGTGGCCGTGGCATATGATTGCTTTGCCTAATGATTTTGCAGGTAAAGTGATCTACTTTCGGATATTTTCTTCATCTACGGACATCGGTTTGTGGGGTCAGGTTAAGCTGATGGAGCGAATAGATTTACTCCGTTATGTTATCGACAATTCGTTAACCGATATAGTCGTCAGTGGCTTGTCTTTGTTGATTTCCCTTTTGGCTTTAATCTTTGCCTTCGTTCAGTCGAACAGGCAGTCATTCTTACTCATTTCCTTTTTTACGTTTGCATCGAGTGTCATGTTGTTTGCGCAAAGTCAGGCTAAGCAACTTCTTATCAATGCTCCGCTACTGTGGGACTATCTTGCTGCTACCGCCTATTTTGTTCTGCCCATTGCCATGGCCATGCTGTTTGATTCGTGGCACCGATGGAAATTTACTAAAGTCATTAAGGCGGTTTGGATCTTTCACCTCGTCTTCGTCATTTTAGCTATTGGCGGATCGCTTACAGGGATAGCTGAGCTATCGACCATGTATTTACTGTTTGATATTTTATTAACGGTGAGTCTGCTTATTTTATTTGTTAACACATTTATGCAATTTAAGCAGGTTAGCGGGGTGGTAAAAATACTAATATCCACTTTCGCGATATTCAGCATTTTTTTACTTATTGATATGGGTGTAGCGCACAGTTTTATTCCCTGGACAAGGATGCCCATCGCCGTGGGTTTGCTCCTGTTTTCCATCACCATGGTTGCCGTTTCGTTGAAACACTTTGCTGTCGTCCAAAAAGAGCTCAAAGAGCTGAATGCAACATTGGAACAAAAAGTTGACGATAGAACGGCTGAACTCAAACGGATAGCATCAACGGATTCGTTAACGTCATTAATGAACCGTCGCGCTTTTTACCTCGAAGCAAAAAGAGTCTTCAGTAAAACTAAACGTTATCAACGTTGTATATCTATATTGATGCTGGATATTGATAATTTTAAACAATTTAATGATCAATACGGACATGCTATTGGTGATGCCGTTTTAATTAAGGTAGCGAGCTGTATTCGGAAAATGTGTAGGGAAACGGACTTGCCGGCAAGGTTTGGCGGTGAAGAGTTCGTGGTGCTGCTTGAAGAGACCGATGCAACCCAAGCCACGCTGATTGCTGAACGACTTCGTAATATAGTGAGTGAAATTACGCTTCCTCAAATAGAGAGCCGCATTACAATAAGTATTGGGGTTAGTGTGTTTGACGCCGGGATTGAAAGCCTGGATGCGCTTATAACACGAGCCGATAGCGCGATGTATATTGCCAAAAATAATGGACGGAATAATTGTCATATTGCGTGATTGAGGGCTCAAATAAGTGGGGCTCCCATTTATCGATAACTTATTGATCTTTAAAGTCAGTAGTTTATGATCATCGCAACGGAATGAATAACGGTAAGCGCATGGAAGCTTCATTTGTCAGCCGACAACACTCCTGTGTACTTCAAGTTATTGATTTATAATATTATATTCTTCGTGCTTTATGGATTTTCCCCTTGTTAAAGGGGTGAATAGTTGTGAGGCTATGGGATTTATAATTAGCTGTAATACGTTAGAAATCATCAATCAAAAGGAAAATATTTGTGTATATAAAATTAGTATCGTGTGCCGCTTTCATAGTCTTCTTTTTATCTGGTTGTGCATCAGTTTCTTCATCATCTGTTCCCCATGTGTCTGAAAGTAAACGCGTTAGCGGACAAATATACATGACAACAGCCACCGTTCCTGAGAGTGTAGGCTATAGGGTTATTGGTCACGTCAAAGCAAATGATCGCCAAGGGTATGGCAGTGTTCAAAGCCTGTATCCTCTTCTAGCCGAAGAAGCGAGAAAAGTTGGCGCCAATGCAGTTATAAACGTTAAAGGTGGCAGAACTGTTGCTGCATTTTCGTGGGCGGCGCCCTTTGTTGGTGGTATTGCCATTGAAATTGATGACGTAAATAAATTGAAGGCCTATGGTGCTAAGGTTGAGTAACGAGGCTTATACAATCTATTCACAAAATGGAGCGTAGACCAAAATTTCAACTGGACAAAGGTGTTGAGGCTGTCGGTAGTTCTGCAGCCTTTGTTCAGTGGACCCCTTTCCCTTTAACAAGGAAAAAAGTGTTAACTTATTGATCTTTAAAGAAAGTAGTTTGCGCTCATGATAAAGGAATGAATAACAGCAAGAGCACGGAGGCTTCATTTGTCAATCAACGTTATACTCATTACGCCTTCAAGTTATTGATTTATAAAACTATGTTCCACGAGTCTTAATGTTGTTTTCCTTGTTAAGGGGGCCAACTAGTTATAAGGCCCCGGTCTTTATAATTAGCTGTTATGCACAGGGAGGCTATGGTGCAGATTTGTGAAACAGAGAGGTTGATTTTACGGCGGTTATCCCTCGAGGATGTTCCCGCATTGACCGAAATTCTCAGCGATCCTGACGTGATGAAGTACTCGGTTACTGGCGTTTGTGATGAAGCCGCTACTCGCAAGTTCATTGAGTGGTGTTTAGCTTGCTACGAGTCACATGGTGTGGGGCCATGGGCACTAATAGACAAAAAATCTTCTGAATTTATAGGTTTTTGCAGCGTTGGACCAGAAATGGTTGCAGAGGTTGAGGAAATCAACTTGGGCTATCGACTTGCCCGGCGCTTTTGGAGCATGGGGCTGGCATCTGAGGCGGCCAAAGCAGTTCTGAATTATGCTTTCGGAAAGAGACTAGTCGATTCAGTGGTCGTGATCATAGAGCCTGAGCATGTGGCATCATTAAAAGTCGCTGAGAAAGCGGGATTTTCCAGCTTCGATGAGTTGGAGTTCCATTGTCGTTCAGTAAGGCTATACCGTCTGACCCAGAAGCAATGGGAAACATTGCATAACATTGCATAACAATGCCATCACGCGACAAGCGCGTGATGGCTGGCGTTAAATGAGATGAAGAGTTCGACATTATATATATTTTCCGGATTGCCCGGTTCAGGGAAGTCGACCTTGGCAAAAGAATTGGCCAAGAAAACAGGGCTGTGTTTCTAAGAATAGATACGATAGAGCAAGCTATTCGAGACTTATGCGATTTCAAAGTTGAAGGTGAGGGATACAGACTTTCATATAGGATCGCAGCAGATAATTTGGTTTTAGGAAATAGTGTCATTGCTGATTCGTGTAATCCTATAGAGCTCAGCCGTATCGAATGGAATGAAGTTGTAGTTATTGCTTGCTCCGAATATGTAAATATTGAAGTTATATGCTATGACGTCAGCGAGCATAGGAGGCGTGTCGAGACACGAGCACCTGAAGTTCCAGGGCTGAAATCGACCAGCTGGAAATGCGTGGTAGATCGTGAATACCACCCGTGGAGATCAGATCGCATAGTTGTAGATACGGCTAGAAGTTCTATAGATGACTCTATTCAAAGTCTATTTGTTGCTTTAAATGAGCGTGAAAATATCTAATAAGCCCATGCACGTGGAGCCAGCTACGTTGCACAATTTTTGTGGTTTCGCTTCGCTCTTTTACCACAAAAATAGCTCCACTCCGCTGGCCCGGTGATACACCATGGAAGGATTTATGTTTGAGTCGAAAAATCCAGCACTGATCATTGTCGATGTTCAAGATGCTATTGATTGTTTCTCTGATCATGAGAGGAATAATGTAAATGCCGAAGAGATCATGGCAACTATGCTGGCTTCGTGGCGGAGTAGCGGCTTATCTGTAGTTCATGTTCGCCACTCTTCAACATCCGAAAGTTCGCCCTATCATTCGTCATCTGAGCACTTTTCATTTAAAAGCCAAGTGCTACCAGCAACTACCGAACACGTTGTCACGAAGCGTGAAAATTGTGCCTTTATCGACACTGATCTGAAACAGTTCCTATCAGAACATGGTGTTTCAGAGTTAGTGGTATGCGGCGTCCTTACCAACAACTCAATCGATGCAACAGTACGAATTGCGCGTGCGCTTGGCTTTAAAGTGTTCGTACCACATGACGCTACGGCAGCTTTCGCTTTAGATTTACTTAATGGTAAGCATCTAAGCGCCGACGATGTTCATTGGACATTTTTAAGCAATTTGGATAATGAGTACTGTACGGTCTGTTCATCAAGTGAAGTGCTCAGTTGTGTATAACAAGGCGTTCCGTTAACGCGCGTTATACATTTCAGGAGTTTGGTGTAAATTAAATGTCTGAAGAAGCAATTAAACGTGCAAAGAAGTTACTTGAAAGTCAGAGAGGGATATCAAGTTGGTCACATGTTATTTGCGCTATGTTATAGACCCAGCAAAGGTCAATGAGTTTGAGCACTATGCAAAACTATGGATTCCCCTCGTAGGAAAGTTCGGCGGGCAACACCACGGCTACTTCCTTCCCTCTGAAGGCGCTAATAACATTGCTTGAGCTTTGTTTACATTTCCAAGCTTGGCTGAGTATGAGCAATACCGAATAGACTCATTTAAAGATCAAGAGTGCTTGGCTGCATTTGAGTACGCAAAAGAGACACATTGCGTGGTGAGCTACGAGCGTAGTTTCTTCCGTCCGTTGTTAAATTAAATGCATCAAGTGCATCACTACTTATGCTAAACGTTATGCGAATGGGCTGGGCAGGTCCATCGCTGCCGGCGCGCTAGACCTGCGATGATGGTCACTCGTTATACCCTATGATGGGTATTGAATACCCACCCGATAGATAAGAGGATCTTCTGCTTGTTATAAAAATAGGTGATATATGAACTGGGCCTCTTTAGTCCGAAAAATTTCCCTTCCGGTTGCGCTTTTACTGGGCCTGACGGTGATCATCCAGCTAATCATTTCAACCCTGCTAATCAATTCAACGTCTGAGCAACTGCGTCAAACCATTGAGCCTGCCCTTAGTAGTGCAGCTCAGGAAAAGATGGAAACCTTTGCCAATGCCGAACAGACGCGTATTGAACAGCTATTTACATCAAACGTTCTGGCTACCTCGAGTTATGCTCGTGATATAGCGTTTCTGCGTACCCAGTTTCGTTCGCTTTATACATCGTCTGATGATGTCCGCTATATCATCAACCAACGTATTGCCGGAGCTCTGCAGAACAATCCTGATGTACTGGGCATTTACGCTGTATTCCTACCTAAAGCTCTTGATGGTGCCGATGACGAGCATAAAGGGGAAGATGATCTGGCCTCTAACGAAGCGGGTCGTTTCGCCGTGTATTGGGCCCATGACGCTAAAGGAGCAGCAGTACAAGAGGTTCTCACCGAACAGATGATCAGCGATACCACGCCAAGCAGCAGTGGGCAGCCTTACAATAGCTGGTACAGCTGTCCGATTGAACGCAAAGCCATCTGCATTATTGATCCTTATACCGATGAAGTTAATGGCAAACAGACTCTAATGACATCAGTCGCGGCTCCCATCTATTTCGAAGATCGTCTGGTAGGCGTGATAGGTATAGACCTGCCTCTGTCGCAGATGCAGACGTCGGTCGAAGCGTTTGGCCGAAAACTGGCTGATGGTCAGGGCCGGGTTATGCTGATTTCAGGGTCGAACACCCTGGTAGCTGACAGCCAAAAAAAGGGAGTTGCAGGACAAAATGTAACTGTCCTACTACCGGATGACGTCCAGCTAAACCAACCTTTAACGCAAAAAAACGATGCTCACTATACTCTGGTCCGGCACTTGAATCTGCATAAGCTCGCCACCTGGAAATTGTATATCGATGTTCCTTCCAGCTATGTTATGCAACAGGTCGATTCTGTTATTTCCGTCTTAAAGCAGGGGCAAAATAATCAGACGATGGGCGTTGTCGTTGCCGGATTATTGATCGTTCTATTTGGCACCCTGGTAATAATCTGGCTGGCCATCCGCATTACCAAACCGCTGCGGCAGGTAGCATCCGCACTGGAACAGATATCTAGTGGTGAAGGCGATCTGACTCAGCGAATTATGGTGCAGTCGCAGGATGAAGTTGGCATTCTGTCCGGGCACTTTAACCAGTTTGTCAGTCAGCTCGCAGAAATGATAGAGAGCATGGCTCGCTCCATTAAGGTGGCGCTGGTCACATCCGAGAGTGGAACAAAGCTTGCCTTCAGGACAAACAACGAAGTAGAGCAACAACAGCAGCAAATTGTGATGGTCGCTACCGCTTCTGAAGAGATGTCCCAGTCATCGGTTGATGTGGCTAAAAACGCGGTTCACGCCTCAGACGCATCTAATCGGGCAGAACAAGCCTCTCAGGCGGGACGTCAAGCGATCAAAACAACTACCAGGAACATCGAAACACTGGCTCAACAGATGCAGGAATCCATGTCTCAGGTGGAGGGGCTGGCGGCCGACAGTGAAAATATATCAACCGTGTTGCTGGTGATCCGCTCGGTGGCTGAGCAAACCAACCTGCTGGCACTCAACGCGGCGATTGAAGCGGCAAGAGCCGGTGATCATGGGCGTGGATTTGCCGTTGTCGCGGATGAAGTCAGAGCACTGGCCGCACGCACCGCCACGTCAGTCAGCGAAATTGAAACTGTGATAAACAACCTGCAAAAAGCCACGGACTCCGTGGTTAACAGCATTCAGGAAAGCTCATCTTTAGCAAAAGATTCCGCCCTGCAGGTTCAGGATGCCAGCAACATGTTTGATACCATTGGCTGTGCCGTGGAAGAGATTACCCAACGGTCAACACAAATTGCCGCGGCTGCAGAAGAGCAGAGCATGGTCGCCGGTGATATCAGTCAGACTCTGCACAATATCCGCCGTGTTGCCGATCAAGTGACCGACCTGGCCAAAGAGTCCGCTAAGTTGAGTGATGAGATGACAACTATGGGAAGAGAGCAAAATGAACTGATCTGCCAATTTAAATTTTAGCGTATAGATCACAGCCTGTAATATCATTGATGGCGGCTGAAAAGCCGCTCAAACACAGGCTGTCGATAGCATGGATATCTCCTGCGCCTCATGTAGCACCCGCTGACTATGCTGGCGGGGCGAATCTTATATGTGTGGAAAAAACAAACGGTGGACCGATTTTTGACATCATCAAATACTAACAGTTATTCGTTGACTGAATAAATTAGATAATTTTGCATTGTGCAGCTTTGGATATGTGAATTTATTGTTAGCCTATGGTTAAGGGAATAGAGGACCACAAATAGCTTACTTATTATGCCGGGTAATATAAAGACTGCGATGTGGCAATGATTATGGCATATAGACGTCATCGTTATACTATGACATAAGTAGGTGATTGTTTTGGTGAGATTGCCTATGTTAGTTATTAGACTGTGGTCGATAAATTATAAAAATTTCAAGATAAAAGACCTTTTGTACCTCCTAACAAAGGATAAAATTAAAATGAAAATATTTAATTCGTTTCTAGTCACTACGTTATTTGTAGTGTTATCAGGATGTGCATCAGCACCAAAAGAAACAGTTGAGTTATCTGAGGTGACTGGCCATCAAATTGCTGAATTACATAAATCACATATAAAATTTGTTAATTTATACTATGAAAAAATCCGAGAGGATGTAAATGATTTTATTGATGAGACATGGGCTCCATTATTTTTATCAAAAGCAGTAAAGCATAAACTCTTTCGTTCCGATTTAGATGGTGCATATATAACCAGCTCTATTGATGAGAGTGATGTATCTGTGAAATGGAAAGGCAATAATTTGGAAGAACCACAGAAAAGCGTTGTTCTAAAAGGCATTAAACAAGCGGTAACTGATGAAAAGAGCAAAATGGGACAAGTATTGCTTGATTGGTCTGAAGAAGCTCAGCGTCAAATAAACAAAAAGAGAGCAGAGTTATTGAAGCCCGTAGCTGAGCAAGAAAGGCTCGTCGTTAATGAGATTAATGGTGCTTTTTTGGATTTACAGAGATCTCAGGCAACTATAAAAGGTTACCTGGCTTCAGCCGTAGATTTAAAAGAAAAACAGGGGGAAGTGCTTGAAAAACTAGGCGCACTAAAAAAAGTTGAAAAGGTCATGGGGGCTGTCACAGAGACTAATGACAAACTAAGTAAAATTCTTAAGGCAAAGGATGGAGCAGAAAGTATCACAGACCAATTTTTAGAACAGATGAAAAAATCTAAAGAAAGTATTCAAAAAATATCTAACTAATCAAATATTGTTAAGGATAAATGTGATGAGTAGATACAATCTAGATGAAGAAGCAGCTGCTACTGATAGAGAGCTAGCAGGTATAATTAGTAAGTTGGGAGTATTAACTGACGAACAGATCTCAGAACTATTGCCAGAAAGGGCAGATCAGTCTGAGTTAAACAGACTAATTGAGGCTGTTAATGAAGCCGCAGATGAAAATAGAAAAAAGGCTATTTTATCTGAACGCTTAGGAACTGCGTCATCTGTAGTCAAAGATTTTGCTTTAGCACTGATATAATAAAAACATACCAACGTACATAGAGCGGATTGCCAGCAGCATCACTTATATTGCCATATGGGGCGGACCAAAAAAGTACCTTGCGCGCTGTTACGCGCTTACCACAGTAACCGGAACGGTGGCGTGTCTGACGACCTTTTCACTGACGCTGCCTAAAGTCAGGCTGCGCACTGCCGAATGACCGCGCCTTCCCAGCACCAGATGAGTACCCGGATTGGCGTCCAGATACTCAATGATTGCATGAGCGGGGTCGCCTTTGAGTAGGATCTCTTCGGTTGGATTGAGTTTTCCACTCACGACTTTTTTCGCGGCGTCGAAAACTTTGCGACCATAGTCCTTTTGCTCTTCCTCAAGGTCGCTGGGCGATACACCGCTGATAACCATTCTTTCTGCCTTCGACTCCGGAAATACAGACAATAACTTCAAAGTGTAACCGGTGGCTTTTGCCAGTTCGGCTGCCATTTTTGCTGCCTGCAATGCTTGATCTGAACCGTCGCAAGCGACCACGATGCTGGGAATAGCGTTGTTCATGATATCTTCCCCATTCTTAATGGATTTACTATCAGCATAGCATCGGCACGGACAACGTATAGTCGACTAAAGTCATGCGTGCGAATGCAATGTGAGCCGTTACTTAAACTCTATTTCCCCCACGGACATCATAAAGGAGCCGTCTTGAAATAGATGCGGAGAACATTCAGGGTTATAAGAACTAATGCCGTTGACGTTGCTTTTACTGCCTCCGAATAAGCTTGCGGGCTTATGTCCGGTACGTGCCATAAAAGCTTCTTTGAAATGCTCCTTGTTTGAGTAAGACTCTACATTCTTAATCTCAATCTTTTCAGGATTAGTAAAATCAATCAAAGCAAATGAAACCCAGTAGGAACGCGGATCATCGTGCGCAAGATGAGAGGTTACTTCTTGTGTATCATTGTTGGTTACAACAATACGCGCGCGATAGGAAAAGAAACTACCAGTACCATTACTCACCGCGCTATAGGCCGCAATAAGGGCATACTTGATATTTTCTGGTTTGGAGATCTCAATAACCTCTTCGCCCGCATCCATGCTGTCGCCCAGGAGTTTGATAAAGGGTGGTTTGTTAAGATCGCCCATGCGTCTGTAGTACACCTTGTCTTCTTTTCCAGAGTTGTCCACGTAAAAGCAATAGAGGTCTAAGTCTGCCTTGGTGTCCCACTTCAGGCGAGCGGTGAGCTTTTGTCCTTTTTTCAGCGAGATGGTGGCTTTTTCACCAGACTTTTCCAGGCTAATGGAGGTTTTCTGAATATTCACAGGTGGTGGGACTATTGCCTGCTCAGGTTCGTCAGAAATATCAACGCCAAAACGCGTGGCAAGCGGAGCCAGGCCACCTTTATAGCCCTGACCTACTGCGCGGAATTTCCAATTATCATTGTGTCGGTAAATCTCGGCAAGAATAAGAGATTTTTCTTCTAAGCTGGCTTTTACAGGCTGATAAAATAGCTCACCGCCGACATCAATGCGTAACAGTTTCGCTTGTGAAAATGCTTGTGGAGCCGTAATAACAATGGCAATTTTTTGTACGTCAGTAGCCACTTTTAAAAGGTTGATACTGAAGATTTGGTGCTCGGGTTGTTGGCAGTTTAATGTAACAGCACCATCGGGAGACGTGGGCTGATTATAAAAAATGAAACTTTCATCTTGCAGCACTTTATCGGAAGCGTTGAGCATGAATGCAGAAACATCGAGTTCATTAGAGGAACCCGATGTCAGTGTGCATTGTACCGCAACGTCGATGGTCTTATTTTTAATAACACAGTTAGCGCCTTGAGTGAGCTCTTCCATTATAATTTTCCTATTCAGTCAAATTAATTAAACCGCTTGGCTAAGGTCTTCTAAACAGCCTGCTATTTAGCAGGCTGTCGGACTTGAATCAATACCCTGTCCTCATTTATGAGAACATCTGATGTCCCGTCGCTCTCTTCTACTTAGTCGGCGCCTTACTAGCCTTACTCTAACTCACGCAGTAACCATCCCGTAAAATAACTGCGATGTAGCGATGATGAAGGCGCATAAGTTTCATCTGTCCTCCGTTGTTGTTAAAATTAACCAGCGACACCTTCTTATCTCTTTCTGAAATGACTCAAAAACAATGAATGATAAAACTATAGCAACTCATAACGGTAATTTTCATGCTGATGATGTTTTCAGTATCGCTGCGCTTAAGAGCATTTACCCTTCTTTTAAACTCATACGCACACGTGATTTAGAGCTTATCGGTAAGGCTGATATTGTGATTGATGTCGGTGGTGAATATGACCCGGATGCAGGCCGTTTTGATCATCATCAACGTGGTGGTGCAGGTGCACGCGACAATGGTATTCCCTATTCGTCATTTGGTTTAATGTGGCAGAAATATGGCGTAGAAATATGTCAGGGTAACCAAGAGGTAGCCAATGCTGTTGATACTGGTCTGGTATCAACGATTGATGCCATCGATTGTGGTCATGTGGAAGGTGTTTCTAAAGGTATTAGCCTTAGCCGAACTATTTCAATGTTTAATCCTACGTGGCAAGAAGAGAGTGGCTTTGATAGCTGTTTTGATGAGGCCGTTGATTTTGCATCACGCGTTTTAACACGCTTTATTGCATCAGCGAACGGTGGTATTAGTGCGAAAGCCATTGTGGCTAACGCTATTGATAATGCAGAAGATCCAAGAGTGATCGTATTAGAAAAATATACACCGTGGAAAACAACGGTTCACGCCTTATCCGAAAAGGCTTTATTTATTATTTTTCCATCGCCGTCTGGCCAATGGAGAATTCAAGCAGTACCTGTTGAGCTAGGTTCCTTCGAAGATAAAAAATCGCTGCCTAAACAATGGGGCGGATTATCCGGTCAAGCGCTTCAAGACTTAACAGGTATTGATGATGCCATGTTCTGTCATAATGGTTTATTTATTGCAGGTGCAGAATCATTTGAAAGTACTATGAAAATGGCATCCATCGCACTTCAATAAGTACACTGAGTTATTAATATAGGAGTTTAGCCGTTGCTCTTGCAGCCCAAGCATCACGATAAGCCGTTTTCCTTTTTTTCTGTAGCTTCTGCATTTTCCGAAGAACAGTGTGCCGCGCTTGAATGTCTATTTGTGCAAGCCGGTGAGTGGCAGCATCATGATGGTGATTTTTACCGCTGTGCCCTTAAGGATGTTACCGAAAATATTCCAGCAACGTTTCAGACCGAAGTGCTCGTTAGAATGCGCGAGATTACTGGATTGCCACTCGTAAACCGTGTTTTGGTCACGACTCAACGCATGCTGCCCGGACACGTGATTGGGTTACATAGCGACCGGCCGCTGTTGGGCTATGAGTTTGTTCGACTGGTGGTACAACTCAATAAGGAATGGCAGCCTGATCACGGCGGTGTTCTGGAACTATTTTCATCACCAGAGAGTGCAGCGTCTTTCAGACTTGATCCTGAATACAACGCAGCGTTTGGTTTTGCGCTTCACGCGGAGTCATATCATGGTGTCACTGAGGTTTCCCAGCCGCGACAAACAGTCGTCTTCAATTTCTGGCATGTGGCGAATACAGTCGAGCTTGCGGCGCACCTTCAAACCCTGTTTGCCAACCTGCATTTCTCAGAGTTACCGGCCGCACTGAACCCTATTGCCTCGGATGCCGAATTGAACCTACCCGAGGATATAACATTTCGTGCAGGAACGGCTGCGATTGCACTGCATCGCTGGGGTTATGACGAGGCGATCATTGTCGCCGGATACCAGCACAGCGCAGGACTTTTGCTCTGCAATAGGAGTGATACAGAGACTTATGCAGCAGTGCTACTGGCGGATTGGATCGCTTTCTTGTATCTGGATTCGTTCGATCTGGCTCGTTGGAAAATTTTGTGTAGCGAACTTGACGGAATAGAAGTGTTTGCGCAGCTGATGCAAACATGGGAGCTTTGTTTGCCGGAATTAAGTGTCTAGGCCTTTCAGAACTACGGAATATATGGACTTGGAGTATTTTTTATTGATTGAGCCAGGCAACGTTAGAAACGATAACAATGCCTGTTTTCTCTTGATGTACTAATGAGTAATTTGCTGTTTGAGAAGCATAAATTTTGTGCTGAGTTTATCTTCTTCTGTGCAAATACTTAATAAGTCGTCAATGAAATGGTGCAGTGCCCGATGTTCAATCTGCTTGATTTGCGCTTGTTGTTTTTGATTAAGCATGTGGTACATGGTTGCTGCACCAAAGTCGCCAACAATGAGATTGGCTTCATCATCAAACAGGGCGTTATGCGCGTATAAGTCGCCATGGCATACTTGGTTCGCATGTAAATGTGTAAACACAGCTTCCATTTGAGTAACTATCTTTTCAATCTTCTCAATTGATAACGTAAAATCAGGTGGGAAGGTATCACGTGTACAGCTTTGAAAGCAGGGTGGTAAGCCTAAATTATTATAGTGAGCGGGTATCAAGCTCATGATTAATGCCAGGTATCCATTCTCATTCACCTGGGCCAAAGACGTCACTAGATTTGCATGCTGGCCTACTTTCAGGCACGCCTGTAATTCGTCTTTTGGATAACCATCGCTGGTGACTTCGCCCTTAAATACTTTAACAGCAATATCATCAGGAAATAGTGCTTGAGGTTGGTTCCAATGCGCCTTTGAAATAACACCAGAGGCACCTTGTCCAAGTACTTTTTGTAATGTGAAGCTCGATGATGGCATTTCCGGAACTGACCGGATATCAGCATCGGACTGGCTAAATGGATTGCCAGAAAAAGCAAACCAGGCAAGTTTAGGTAAGCTTAGCAATTGTTCAGGGCATTCAACCAGTTGGTTGGCTGAAATGCGCACTAACTCCAGATTTTTCGATTGAGCTAAGGTTTGAGGTAGGTGTGTTAAGCGATTACCCGCTAACGCTAATTTTTGTAGTCTGGGTCGCTCGCCCAAAGAGTCAGGCAGTGCGCTAATCTGGTTATCAGTTAAAATGAGCCAGCGTAATTTTGGTGGCAATGAATTTTCAGGGACATGATTAATTTTATTTGATTTAAAACCAACCATTTCTAAGTTGATACATTGGCCAAGTGCTTCTGGTACTGTTTCGAAATGGTTGTTTGAGGCAAAAAATATTTTAAGGTTGTGTAACTTTATGATTTCTTTTGGCAATGACGTTAACTGGTTATTTGATAAATCAAGAATTTCTAAGCTATCAGCGAGTGATAAAATATCCAAAGGGAATGATGTTAAATTTTCTGATAATGTTAAGTGCCGAATGCCAGATAGTTCGCCAGATCTAAGCTGAGAAAGTGTATGCAAAATTATGAGTTCCTACTTAATTTGATACAAAAATTCCGCTAGTTTACTCGAAAACGTAATGCGATGGTCTTGCAATGAAGGGCGCGGCTTTCACTATGTTACAGTTCGCCGCTAACCGTCGGTGATTTGCATACGTTGTATACAATCACTAATTTACCCTATCAGAAACTTGAATATCGACTATCTTTCATCAATAAATCCAGATTTTTCTGGGCTTTTTTAGGGTTCTTTAAATCTATTATTTCAATCATTTCACATTCATCCCGAACCATTTCATCGATTAGGCTAGGATAATGACGA
Organism: Neptunomonas antarctica; assembly: GCF_001305295.1. Classification (GTDB taxonomy): domain Bacteria; phylum Pseudomonadota; class Gammaproteobacteria; order Pseudomonadales; family Balneatricaceae; genus Neptunomonas; species Neptunomonas antarctica. The sequence continues at coordinate 79,482 of NZ_LJSI01000027.1, read as the reverse complement.
CAGTCTTGCGGTCTATTTAAGTAAATACTACATGTGTATTTATCGGGTGCCAGAGGAGTTTTTTTTGGAACAACTTCGAGAAATGGACATCTTTTAAGTCTCTCACCGGATTCAGGATCGAACCATATTTCGTTGTTTCTAACGTATTCGAAGATATCCGGGTTAAATAACTCCCATAGGCCAATTTCTTCTTTAGTCGCCGCTAAATCACCACCGCCATATTTGATGCAGCATTTACCACATTGATTACAATCTTTCATAGTTTGCTAATCAGTTTGCTAATCACTGCTTACCTGACCCTTTTAGTTTGTTTAGGTTTTGATGCGACTTTAGATTACCGTTCGCTTTTGCGAACATAGTTCAAAATTGAAACGGGCACCACTTTTCTCACCGGAAAGCCTTCAACTTCTTTTCGGGTGATTATATGGTCTAAACGGCTTTCAATGGCGCATAGATTTTTAAAATCGCCCATGGCAACAAACGAAATGGCTTCACCTGTCGCACCCGCACGACCGGTTCGGCCAATGCGGTGGATGTATTCTTCTGGTTTAAAAGGCAGGTCGTAATTAACAACGCGACTGAGATCACCAATATCTAAACCGCGGGCGGCAACCCCTGTGGCGACTAAATATTTTAGTTTACCCGATTTGAAATCGGCCAGAATCTTTTCACGCATGGCTTGGCTTTTATCACCATGAATGGCATCCGCTTCAATACCGCGTTTTGCAAGCTGTGCGACCAGTTTGGCGGCACCGTGTTTTTTCTCGATAAAAATGAGCGCCTGATTCCACTGTTGGTCGTTAATTAAATGACTCAGCAAGGCGGACTTGGTGTCTTTATCTACCGTGATTAACCACTGGTCTATAGTGGGTGCCGTTGTGGATATTGGCGAAGTCGATATCTCAACGGCTGGATTGCTCGTTTTGCTATCAGAAAATTCAAAGGCGAGGGCGCGAACGTCGTCTGTCATCGTGGCCGAAAACAATAGGTTTTGACGGGCTTTGGGTAAGCGGTCAATGATCTTATAGATATCATCAACAAAACCCATATCTACCATTCTGTCTGCTTCGTCTAATACCAGTACTTCAAGTTCATCAAAATGCAGTGCCCGCTGATGAGCCAAATCAAGCAATCTGCCCGGCGTAGCGACTAAAATATCAACGCCTTCTATTAAACGCTGTTTTTGAGCCTCAGAATCAACACCCCCATAAACAGCCAGAGAGCTAAGGTTCAGATGTTTACTGTACGCAGTAACATTGGCAGCAACCTGCACCGCTAATTCGCGTGTCGGGGTAAGAATAAGTGCGCGTATGCGTTTACCACGTAATGTTCGTTCTTTATTAAATATCTCTAAAATCGGCAGAACAAATGCGGCAGTTTTGCCGGTACCGGTTTGAGCCGTGGCAATGAGGTCTTTACCAGAAAGAATGATGGGAATGGCTTGTTTCTGGATCGGGGTAGGGGTTGTATAACCCGAGTCTTCAATAGCTTGTAGAATAGGATTACACAATCCTAGATTTGAAAATGTCATAGAGGCTCGGATAGGTCGTCAAAAGGAAAGTAGAGCGCAGTATAGCAGTAGGGTTTGAGTTGCGGTACGTTGATTATTGTTAATCGTGAGACTAACCATATATGGCTCTTTGTGTGTTTTTTTTCCCTACGAAGTGCGCCTAGGATATGATGCTTGAGAAACTTCCATTTCGGGGTAATCATGAAACGTTATAAAATTATTCATCGTACCTATTACAATTATACGGAGACTGTGACGCTTGGGGCGCATCATTTACTGTTGCGTCCACGGGAAGGTCATGACCTCCGTATCGAGTCTTTTGTGCTGAAAATTACACCCGATGCAAAAATATATTGGCATCGCGATGTTGAAGACAATTCAGTGGCTATCGCTAATTTTACTCGTCCAACGCAACAGCTTACGGTTGAAAGTGAAGTCATCATTCAGCAATATAATGAATCTCCATTGGATTTTATCGTTGAGGATTACGCTATTAACTATCCTTTTGCTTATAACGAGGGAGATCAGTTTTCATTGTCACCTTATCGTGTGTTACCCGATCAAAAGACCAGAGAGCTTTTAAATAACTGGATATTTCAAGTATGGAAGTCTGGCGAACAGGTTCAAACCTATACGCTATTACAGCGGCTTGCTGCCACTATCTACAAAACATTGGTTTACAAGGTGAGAGAAGAACCCGGAGTCCAATCTGCCGAGGAAACACTGTCGCTCGGTTCTGGGTCTTGTCGTGATTTTGCCTTACTCTTTATGGAGGCCGTAAAGTGCCTGGGCCTTGCCTCCCGTTTCGTCAGTGGATATTTACATGCGCCGCTGATGTCGAGTCAGGTTGGATCCACTCATGCCTGGGCTGAGGTTTATTTGCCCGGCGGAGGCTGGAAAGGATTTGACCCGACGATAGGCGATATTGTCGGCACGGATCATATACCCGTAGCCGTATCGCGATTGGCGGTATCCGTCCCTCCCATCTCTGGGTCTTACGCTGGTTCGGCTGAGTCCAAGCTTGATGTAGGTGTGTGGGTAAGCGAATGCTAAATAAAAATGATTACATTTTCCTGACTTTTAGCCTCGATTAAACATCGAGGCTGGTTTGGGGACCCTTGGTGTTTTCTTTATATTTAAGGAGGGAGCTTAGCTACAATACCCAGGCCTTAATATTTCGCGTATTGGAGAATCACCTTTGCACGCAAAGCTAAAGTTACTCATCGAAAATCCGGTAACGCAAAGAATTATCATTTCTCTGATCGTCATAAACGCCGTCCTTTTGGGGTTGGAGACCTCCGGCGCGATTATGGCTGCAGCGGGTACGTATATTGTATTGCTTGATAAGGCAATCCTAGGTGTGTTTGTAGTAGAAATTGTGAGCCGCATATATATCTACCGGCTCAATTTCTGGAAAGACCCCTGGAGCCTGTTTGATTTTGCGGTAGTGTCCATTGCGATTGTTCCTTCGAGCGGCGCGTTTTCCGTATTGCGTGCGCTGCGTGTATTACGTGTTTTGCGTCTGCTTACGATGGTACCTTCTATGCGTCGAGTGGTGGGGGCTTTGCTCAGTGCCGTTCCGGGCCTTATCTCAATCGCCATGGTGTTACTGATTATTTACTATGTCTTTGCGGTAATCTCCACGAACTTGTTCGCTGAACAATATCCGCAATGGTTTGGTAGTCTAGGCCTTTCGTTATATACCCTGTTTCAAATCATGACGCTTGAAAGCTGGTCTATGGGCATAGCGCGGCCCGTTATGGAAACCTTTCCCTACGCGTGGGCTTTTTTTATTCCGTTCATTTTAGTCGCAACCTTTACCATGCTGAATTTATTCATTGCGATTATCGTCAATGCCATGCAAAGCTTTAATGAAGAAGAGCGCAAAGAAACCATCGATGCGGTCAACGTGCTAGATAATGACCTGCAGGGGGAATTGAAGCTGTTGCGCCAGGAAATACGGGAGTTAAGGCAGTTTCTTACCAACAAGGCGCTATGATAAAAAAATCGGGGGAGGGATGAGAGTGGTAAGTCGGTTTATTTTGTTTGTGGGAATTATGTCAATAATTGGCTGCGATAAAAACACGCATTCATTGGAAGTAACGGCTACGGCATATACTTCACACGTCGATGAAACAGATTCCACCCCTTTTCTGGCTGCATGGGGAGATACTCTTAGTCCAGAAATGAAGGCAATTTCAGTATCACGGGATTTGATAAAAAAGGGCTTGTCGCATGGCGTTAATGTTTCCATAGAGGGGCTGAAGGGGGAATATACGGTACTTGATAAAATGAATAAGAGGTGGAAGAAAAAAATTGATATTTATATGGGAACAGACATCGAGGCCGCCAAAGAATGGGGGAAACAAAAAGTTGTTATTTCCTGGGATAAAAAATAAACATAGCACGGGCTCTTATTCGGACGCATAAAGGTTAGCGTTGTTGCTGATTTCATGGTTGCACGCTTATCCATTGCTTTTTTACGTTAGAATGGCATGCTTATTTCTCAGATGTATATGTCGTACTCTTGATGCTAACCAAAAAATCAATCTCTCGTCTTGTACTTATCTGCTTCGTTGCTTTTTTTGGTATGCTGGCCTACAGAACATGGCTGCTTAATAGCACTAAATTCATCAGTTTTGATACGCAATTAGAAGAAATCTCAGGTATTGAATTTGATAAAAAACAGCAGCTATGGGCCATCAATGACGGGGGTGATTCACCCAGGCTATATCAGTTAGGCGCAACAGGAAAAATTGAGCGCAGTATCGAAATTGAAAATGCCAAAAATTGGGATTGGGAAGACATGACCCAAGATGATTTCGGCCATTTTTTTATTGGTGATTTTGGTAATAATGATAACGATCGCGAATGGCTAACTATCTACAAAATTGAAAACCCCATCGATATTAAATCTGATAAAACCCGCGCAGAAATAATCAAATTTACCAATCCTGAATTCAAATCAGTAAAGGGCATAAAAATTAGTAAAAATGCTCATTACGATGTTGAAGCGTTTATTTACTATAAACGCGGCCTTTACCTTTTTAGCAAAAATCGTTCCAGCCCTTTTGATGGCAAAACGCGGCTTTATCGCATAGGCGATCATGCTGCCAACTTTCAAGCTGAATACATTAATGAGTTTTCAACCTGCGCCACCATCAAAGAATTGTGTTGGGTCACGTCTGCTGCTCTTAGCCCTGATAGAACCAAGCTTGTGTTACTTGATTCAGAGCGCTTGTGGCTATTTGAAAACTGGAAGGGTGATGATTTTTTTTCTGGGGATGCGTATCAGATTGATCTTGGTATAGTGACTCAAAAAGAGGCGGTAACATTTTATAACAATGAGGTTATTGTGTTTACCGATGAGGTGTTTAATGGGATTGGTGGTAATGGCTATGCTATTCATCTCGATAGAGTTAAGAAAAGGCTTATCCACACATCAGAAAAAATACAGAAGCCCCTGATTTAAAGAGTGCATCGATTCTACAAAAATGAAGATAAGTGATAATGTATAAATTGATGAGTTTTCTCCTTTGTTAGTTTAGCACCTTCCCGCTACTGCGGAGGCTGGAGTGTACTGTGCTCGAATTAAGACCAACGTGTGAGAACTGCAATAAGAGTTTGCCTCCTGATTCTACCGAGGCCATGATTTGTACATATGAGTGCACCTTTTGCAGAGGTTGCGTAGAACAACTCCTAGAAAATGTCTGTCCGAATTGCGGTGGTGGTTTTGTCTCCAGACCGATAAGACCGAAACATAATCTAATAAATAATAATTATCTCGGCAATGACCCCGCGTCAATCATTGTTAAATACAGGCCGGTGGATGTAAAAGCGCATAAAAATTTTGCTGCTGGCATTAAGGTCATTCCAGCAAATGAGCGATAAACAGGTGTGTGCTGCAATCTAAAGCGTCTCTAAACTATGAGCTGGGTAGCTTAAATTTTAAGCATCTAATCGAGCTTGAGCATGATGTAATAGAAGGTATTTATCATACGGGTATGGGCGCAGTCGTTCAGGCCATGGCTACGAAAGAAATGAAAAAACACCAGACCTCACGGTTCTGGTACACATTGATAGATATTAGAGAATTAACTATGGAACGTAACGCCCCCCTCAGGTATAGCGTAATAGCGCAAACCCTGCATTGGCTGACTGCCAAGGTTATGCAATTCGTGCTCTATTTCTTCTTTTTGCTGTGCCATTGTATGGCTCGCAGATGCGCATGCGGTCGCGGGTCTCTTTCATTACTACGTGCTCAAAGATGGTGTGCTAAAGTCAATGTTCCCACGCTGGGTTATGAAAGATCCGAGTTAAATTCGTAACGTAGTTTCAAACACTACATAACAAGTAAATACAGCTGAGGTTTGAGAAAAGAGTATGATGAAAATTATTGGCATTGCCCTCGTGGTTATAGGCATTGGCTTTGCACTATGGGGATTTCAGTTATCGGATTCTGTCGAATCACAACTAACACAAGCGGTTACAGGCTCAGATACAGACAAAGTAATGACTTTCTACATTACGGGTGCTGTTAGTTTTTTTATTGGCTTATACCTTTTCACAAAAAAGTAAGACTGGAGGCATCATGGATATAACTAGCTTAGTAATCTTTTTAGCCATTGGCGCGCTAGCCGGGTGGCTGGCCGGCAACATAATGAAAGGAAGAGGGTTTGGCGTCATCGGTAATATTCTTGTGGGTATTGTTGGTGCGGTATTGGGTGGCTTTGTCTTCAGTTTGCTGGGCTTATCGGCAGGTGGTTTAATAGGCTCTATCGTTACAGCCACTGTGGGCGCTATTATCTTGTTGTATATAATCAGTATCGTTAAGCGATCCTAGCTCAATGTAGCTCATCGGGCACTGAGGGTTCTAGCCCTCAGTGCCAACAAGCTCCAATATCTGGCACCCCCTGCCTACAAACACATCTGTTCCACACCCACTGTTTGGTACTCATTCCATTTTTAACCGGGATGTTGAAAGTAGAAGTGAAGCCATAAAGTGCCTGCGGCGACTTTTATTCGTCATATTATCGTCATGTTTCTGCCATTGTCAGGCTATAGCATCTTGGATCTTTAAAACTAATCCTGGAAGTTTGCTATGCTCGTCCGCCGTTTCAAAAAATCACTTTTGGTACTGTCCATTGCTGCTTCAGCAACGGTTGCCCATGCTGAGTCCTTCAACCGTATTGCCAGTTTTGGTGTTATCCACAATCTGCCCGAAGGAACTGAGCAGAGTCAGGAAACGTCGCCAGAGATCATTGCTGCCAGTGAAGATGGTAACACGCTGGTTTATTCTGATAGCCCGTTTGAAGCACTTGGGTTTGTTGACATCAGTGATGCGAAAAACCCGGTTGCGGGTGGTATCGTTAAGTTGGATGGTGAGCCTACTTCTGTTGCCATTGGTGGCAAGACAGTTTTTACCGCGGTTAATACCTCTAAAAGCTATACGCAACCTTCAGGCTATCTGATGGCGCTGGGTTTGCAAGAACGAGATGAATTGGTGCGTTGTGACTTGGGTGGTCAGCCTGACTCTGTAGCGGTATCAAAAGATGGTCGTTATGTTGCAGTGGCCATCGAGAATGAGCGTGATGAAGACCTGAATGACGGTGAAATGCCACAGTTACCCGCGGGTTGGGTCACTATCGTGCCGGTTGAAAATGGTCAGCTTCAGTGCGATAAAATGACCAAAGTAGATATGACGGGTCTGGCGGAGATTGGCGCTACTGATCCTGAGCCGGAGTTTGTTGATTTTAATAGCCGTAACGAAATTGTAGTTACGCTGCAGGAAAACAACTATCTGGCGATTATCGATGCGGCCAGCGGTAAGCTTGTGAACCATTTCTCTGCCGGAAGTGTAGAGCTGCAAGGAATTGATACTAAGAAAGATAAGATGCTGGATTTCACCGACAGCCAGACCCGTCTGCGGGAGCCTGATTCCGTTAAATGGCTTGACGATAACCGTTTTGTTATCGCCAATGAAGGCGATATGAACGGTGGTGCGCGTGGCTTCACTATCTTCCATAAAGATGGTCGTATGCTGTTTGAATCCGGTGCCTCTTTTGAGCATCAGGTCATTTTAGCCGGGCACTATCCTGAAAAGCGTTCTGGCAAAAAAGGTAGCGAGCCAGAAGGTGTGGCTATCGGTCAGTTTGATGGGGAGACTTACATCTTTATCCTTTCTGAACGTGCTTCTGTGATTGGTGTTTACCGTGATACCGGTGATGCTCCAGAATTTGTTCAGTTGTTGCCATCGGGTATGGCGCCTGAATCTGCCGTGGTGATCCCTCAGCGTAACCTGTTGGTGAGCGCTAACGAGAAAGATCTGATTGAAGACAAAGGCCCGCGTGCTCACGTCATGCTGTATAGCCTGACCGACGCACCTGCTGCTTACCCACAGATAATCTCTACACGCACTAGCGAAGGGACGCCCATTGGCTGGGGCGCATTATCCGGCCTTACTGCAGATCCTGCTAAGCCGGGTATGCTGTATGCCGTGAATGATAGCTTCTATGCTAACCAGCCCACTATATTCACCATTGATGCGAACCAGACTCCGGCAAAAATTACGGCGGCTACTCTGGTTCTGCGTGACGGTAAAACAGCTAAAAAATTGGATCTCGAAGGTATTGCCGCAGATGGACAAGGGGGCTTCTGGCTGGCGTCTGAAGGTAAAACGTCAAAAGAGATTCCTCATGCTATTCATCATGTGAACAGTACTGGTGAGATTGATCGTACTATCGATTTTCCGAAAGCGTTGCTGGCTAATGAGAAGAAGTATGGTGCAGAAGGCATAACGCTAATCGGTGACACTTTATGGATCGCGATTCAACGACCATGGAAAGACGACCCTGCGGATCAGGTTAAACTGTTAGCTTATAACCTCAAGACAAACAGCTGGGGCGCTGTACGTTATCCACTGGAGAGCGCAGCCACTGGTTGGGTGGGTTTGTCTGAAATCGTGAGTCATGGAGATCAGGTTTACATCATCGAACGTGATAACCAGCTGGGTGAGTCTGCTGTTGTGAAGCGTCTTTACAGCGTTTCTCAAGATCAGCTGAAGCCCGCGGCTATCGGTTCTGATTTACCTTTGGTGAAGAAGGTATTGGTTCATGACTTTATGCCTGACCTGAAGTCGTTGAACGGTTATGTGCAGGATAAGATTGAAGGCTTTACGGTGGATGCTGCGGGTAATGGTTTTGCCATTACAGATAACGACGGTGTGGATGATAGCTCCGGCGAAACTCTGTTTTTCAGTATCGGTAAGATGTAAATTCTACTGAGCTATTTTTGACACCCGCAGAGATTTTTTTGACACCTGCGGAGCTGTTGTAGAAAATAAAAAAGGGCGATCATTGATCGCCCTTTTTTTGTTTGGCGGTTAGGAATTATTCGCCTTCATCCGTTACGTCGGCATGAGATGTCGCTTCAAACTCATCAAGCTGTCCTAGTTGCTCAAACCAGAAGAATGAACTGACTAAGCTAAATTGACGTGTTAATCCGTTATCCTCTATCTGCTCTAACTGCCATACGATACCGGGGGCCTGAGGAAATTGTTCACCCTGGATTTGATCTTCATATAGACGATTGATGAGAGCGTCTTCACTGAGTCCACTCGCCAATAAACGTACCATAGAGGAGTCTGGTGACTCATCAAAAATCGCCATATCTTCACTACTTTTGGCCGTGACATCAAGGGTAAGCTGCACACCGGTCGGTTGTGCGAAAATACCATTAAAGGCTTCTCGTAATAACGCATACGCACTAAAAAAGCGTTCATGCAATAAGCAATCGGAATGCTCCTCCCATAAGCGGTCATCTGGCATATCGTGGCTTAATTGATCGATCTTTCCCTCTGGTAGTTCATTTGAAAATAAACGGGTTAATACCACGTTGGCGGCTTCATGGGGCTCCATATCATTCAGAGACATCATGCACATTTCTCTCAGTTCAGAGGCGTCCATTTCTTCTAAGCCATCGTCAAGATTCATAATGGCCATGAGGGCGTGATAATCCTCGTTAGACCATGCATTTGGAATCTGGTTGATTTTACGAAAAGAACCAATTTGAACGGTAAATTTTGTGTGCATTGAGTACTCCTTTTTTAGACGCCTACAAGGTGGCGAATAGGTAAGAAAAGTAATCTCAATTTATGCATTCTGCAATACTGTATAAGCATTATTTATTCTCTTTGGTCGTACACTTAACAGGAGAAACTCAGTGGCTACTCACACGTATGTGTAAACCTGCAGACTTCACAACTCCGGCTATGAATAAATTGAGGGTCGTCCTAGTTTCTTTGCAATTGCTAGCTATACTTTATTAGGTCAGATGTAAATGCTCTGGAGTATCTTTGAATATGTGTAAAATCTTTAAATTCACACATCAGCTTTTTATCTTTATGTTGCTGGTCTCGAATTCTGTTTCAGTTCTTGCCCAGGAAACACTGCATATTCTGGCATGGCCTGGTTATGCTGATGCTGATCTGGTGCAGACTTTTGAAGAACGTTACAAGGTTAAGGTTGAAGTGACGTTAATTGACTCTGACGATACTATGTGGAAGCGGATGACAGCGGGGGAAGACGTTAAGTTCGATGTGTTTGCCGTTAATACTGCTCAATTACAGCGCTACATTGATGTGGGTATCAGTATTCCTCTCACGCTTTCGAATATCCCTAATACTAAAAAGCAACTTCCGCGTTTTCGTAACAGGGCAGAAATACCAGGCTTGATTCGCAATGGTTATGAATATGCCATTCCGTACACCTATTCGGAAATGGGTCTGATCTACGATCGTAAAGTGTTTCCAATCCCTCCTGATTCCTTTGCATTAATGTGGGATAAGCGATTTCAGGGAAGGGTTTTAATGTATGAGAATAGCGAACATAATTTTTCTTTGGCGGCCCTTACGTTAGGGCTGAAGAACCCATTTCATATTCCAGATACTGACTTCAATCGCCTTAGTGGATATCTGGTTGAACTACGCCGTAATGTACGGACTTATTATGAAAAACCAGAAGAGGCGACTACTCTTTTTATGCAAAACAACATCGCACTGCTGTTTGCTAATTATGGTTCACAACAGCTAACCCTCTTACAAGATGCAGGTGCCGATATCGGCTATGTTATTCCAAAAGAAGGTGCATTGGCCTGGCTGGACTGCTGGTCGGTTACACGCTTTTCTAAAAATGTCGATCTGGCTGAATCATGGATAAATTACACACTTGAAGCACAGGTCAGCCAAGCCCTGACGCTTCGGCAAGGTTTACCCAATACCCTCCAGGATCCGCCGACTTTGAATAAAGCTGACAAAATCATATGGTTGCAGCAGGTGGAGAACTCTCTCAAGCGTAAATTGCTGTGGGACAAAATCATGTCTGGTGAAACACTGAGTGAGTTTTAGCGATGGTTCAATCATCTCTTAAATCGGATAAGCACTTTACGTTGGGCATCGGCCTCAAGCTCGGCATTTTGCTGGCTCTATTCGGGATTCTAACCAGCGGGCTTACCGGTTATTACACTTTTAATACCACGCGCGATATTTTGTTAAAAAAAGCCACGCAGAATATGATTACGTCAGCGCAGGTTCTCGGAGAGAGATTCTCTAGTATGGGGCAACACGTGTCAGACGATGCTCTGTTTTTCGCTCAGACAAGTCTGGTTCAACAAGCCGCCGATGACATAAAGGATGTTGATTTATTAAGGGCCTCTCTGGCAGATGAGTTCATCAGCTTGTTATCAGTGCATTCTGAATATTTTCAGGTTCGGCTGATCAGTGCTAAAAAACACGGTATTGAGCTCGTTCGGGTAGATCGTGATGAGGATAAGCTTACTATCATCACGGGTAAGCATTTACAGGAAAAAAAACATTACTCCTATGTCTACAAAACACTCAAACTAGAAAAGGGTAAAACCTATTTTTCGGAGATATTTATCAACCATGAAAAGGGGGCTCATACAGGTTACGATCAGCCTACATTGCAAGTCGCAACCCCTGTTATTGGAAAAGATGGAATCGCTCTTGGCTTAATTGTTATTAATGTCAATCTGAATCAAATGTTTAAAGTGCTCAAGTCAGATTTATCCTCGCAACATCAACTCTATCTAACGAATCAAGCCGGTGATTATCTTATTCATCCTGACAAATCCCGAACGTTTGGTTTTGATTTAGGTCTCAAACATCGGGTTCAGGATGACTTTATATCCACGCTTGACATTGTTTCTAAAGAATCTCAAGCGGTTGCAGTGCAAGGTGAAGATCCCGACATACACCAAAAAGTTATTGGTGGCTTTACTCAGGTCGTTTTCGGTGAAGCTGAGAATAATCGATTTGTTATTTTGGGCTTAACTGCCCCACTAGACTTTATACTGGCTGAAACCAATATTTTGTATAGAAACGGAAGCCTTATAGTCGGCGCTTTTAGTTGCCTGGCTATTATCCTGTTTGGAGTATTAGCCAAAATAGTTATCCGGCCTATTAAACAATTAGTGCGAGCCGTACAACAATTTACAGATAATCAAAAACTAACGCCGATAGCTGTTAATAGTAAAGATGAGATTGGGTTGCTGGCCGGTAGTATCGGCAAAATGCAGGCTCATATTCTGAATCAGCTGAACGATTTAAATGAACAAAACAAGGTGTTAAATCAAGAAGTATTCGAGCGGGAAAAGATCGAACGTTATGAAAAGTATCGTAGTTACGCTTTGGAGCTCGTGGCGAAAAAGGAACCGTTAGGCATTATTCTTCACACTATTGTTGAAGGTGTAGAATTACTCAAGCCTAAAATACTATGCAGTATTTTATTGCTGGATAAGGAAGGCCAGCACCTGGGTGTTGGTGCAGCTCCCAGTCTGCCTGAATTTTATAATGCCGCAATTGACGGGATTGAAATAGGTGTGGCTGTAGGTTCCTGTGGAACGGCTGCATTTATGAAACAACGCGTCATTGTTGAAGATATTCAAACGCATCTCTATTGGGCCGATTATCAGGAACTTGCGCAGAGTGCCGAATTACGATCCTGTTGGTCGCAGCCTATATTTTCTTCAACGGGTCAGGTATTAGGTACTTTTGCTATCTATCATCGTGCGATTAGCGTGCCCACTGAATCTGATTTAGACGTTATTGAGCAATCTGCCCGACTGGCCAGCATCGCTATTGAGCACAAGCAGATAGAAGAAGAAATTAATAACCTCGCCTTTTACGATTCACTCACACTCTTACCCAATAGGCGACTATTGTTAGACCGGTTGAAGCAGACAGTAGCCTCTATGGCTCATAATAAAAAGGGTGCTTCGTTACTGTTTATAGATTTGGATAAGTTTAAAACGCTCAATGATTCATACGGGCATGAAATGGGAGACCAACTATTAAAACAGGTAGCACAACGTTTGAGTGCCAGTGTTCGTGAAAGTGATACAGTATCAAGGCTAAGCGGTGATGAGTTTGTAGTTTTACTGACAAATCTGGATGATAAAGCGATAGTCACCGCCACCCAGACCGAACATATTGGCAAAAAAATATTAGCCGCACTCTGTCAGCCTTATCAGCTTTCTCTATGCCGTTATACTATCTACCCTAGCATAGGCGCTATCTCATTCGACGACACACTACGAGATACCGATGAGTTAATGAAACAAGCCGATATCGCCATGTATCAGGCAAAAAAAGCAGGTGGAAAAACACTGTACTTTTTTGATCACAGTATGCAACAAACCATAATGGACAGAGCTAGTCTGGACTTGGATCTGCGACAAGCCATTGCTGAGAAAGATCAATTTCAACTTTTTTATCAAGCACAGGTCGACTCATGTGATCGGGTGATCGGTGCTGAAGCATTAATTCGTTGGATGTCACCCACGCGGGGTATGGTTTCTCCTCTGGATTTCATAAGTATCGCCGAAGAATCTGGCCTGATTGAACCTATCGGCTATTGGGTGCTGAGTACTGCCTGTCAACAGTTGGTCGATTGGGCACAACAACCGGAAACATCTCATTTGACACTGGCGGTTAATCTCAGTGCAAAACAAATAAGAATGCCTAGCTTCGTAGACGAGGTGCTGGCACTGCTGGACAGTACCGGTGCCAACCCCACAAAACTCAAATTGGAAATTACAGAAAGTATATTGTTAGAAAATATGGAAGATATTGTAGAAAAAATGATCAGTCTAAAAGCCAGAGGCGTTAATTTTTCGATAGATGATTTTGGTACTGGCTACTCTTCTTTGCAATATCTTAAATGTTTGCCTCTCGATCAGCTCAAAATTGACCAGTCATTTGTGCGTGACCTTGCTTTTGATAGCAACGATAGAACGATTGTTCGTACTATTATCGCCATGGCTACCAGTCTGGGACTGGATGTTATTGCAGAAGGCGTAGAAACTGAAGAACAGCTGAAGTTACTTAAAAGTAAAGGGTGTAAAACGTTCCAGGGATATCTTTTTGGTAAGCCTGTTCCTATAGCAGAGTTTACTATCGCGTTAAAATAGAATTATGATTCCCCATGAGCTCAAGATTATTTCCGCATTTTATAAAAATATATTTAAATTCAATTATTTAAATATTAATTTGAGTAATTTTTCATCGGAAAAGAGGCTGAGATCTAACGTCCTGTCAGATCTTTGTCGAGCGTAGTGAGCAATGGCTGTTAATGACTTTCTGTCTTATTGTTAAGTGTTTCAAAGCTCTCAATATGTTGATCTAAGTTTTCTTCGAGCATTTCAGAATACTGATTTGAGAACCAGGCAAGTGCGTCATTGCGTTCTGCGGCTAAATCCTTCGATTTATACGCTGTTTCATGAGCACTAAAACGTGCAGCCGCATAGCGTAATGCCGCCCCTACATCTTCCAACTCTTTATTTTCTGATGTTACTAAGCGATTGGCTACATCAATAAACTCATCGGCCATTTTAAACAAGTTTGCAGCGCTCTCTTTATTCGTCATGCCAGGGTTTGCCTTTTAGATTGATTGATCGCATAGAGTGTCGTCATACCACTACAAGATTTTTCACTTACTTTACAGTGCATATCAAATGGGCGCAATTAGGGTCGATGCTGATGAAAATGCCGTAGCCGTTTAGGTCAAAGTGTTTATGGGGTGCGGTTTTTTGGGCGTACTTTTTAGTGCCTGCTAAAAAGAAAAAGTTAACGATTGGGTGGTTAAGCTGCACAATTATCGCCATGGCGACAAGTCTGGGTTGGATGTTGCTTATGATTTTTTTTCGCTAGTGTCTAGCATAAGGCTTGTGCTCTACTAGCAAGCGCCTTAGTGACGTTTTCGTTAATCCATTATTTTTCATACATAAACCAGGATTCTTTTTATGAATAAGCACAAGATGTTATTGATAATTCCCTTCTTCATGTTTGCTTTGACTGCCTGTGATGAAAAAAACGAATCAGGCAGTACTGATAATTCTTCTTCAGCAGCTAATTCCGCTGTTGCTACTCAAGAAAAGCCGAAGGTACAGCCTAAAGAAGCGCCTAAATGCGATAATTGCGGTACCGTTATTTCAATTACGTCCGTCGCTGTTAAGGGTAATAGCACAGGGGCGGGCGGTGCCATCGGTGCTGTGGTCGGTGGGCTTTTAGGTAATGGGGTAGGTGATGGGAAAGGTAAAGATGTTGCTACCATTGTGGGCCTTGTAGGTGGTGCTGTGGCGGGCAATGAGATTGAAAAGCAGAGAAATTCTGTGTCCTATTTTGATTTTTTGATAGGTATGGAACAGGGGGGGGAGCGTACTATGAGGCTTGCTAGTACCCAAGGTCTTGGGGTGGGCTCAGCGGTTAAAATTGTTGGCAATGGTTTGGAATTGCGTTAATCAGCGTTAAGTCCGACAGGCGGCTAGAGGAGACAATGAGCACTACCTAACACATTGGACGGGTATCGTCTGGTAGATCAAGGTTTATACCCGTTAGCTGATGGGTGCTCCTGTGCCGGACCCGCCGCTTAGAAGAATTCGTTAAAGTCTTGATAAAAGTTATTGGGGCTGGATTCGCGACGCTCTTCCAGAAAGGGTTTAAGGCTTTTCAGGCTGGAAAGACAGACGGTCAGCTCTTGGATAAGCGTCTTCTCTGCTTCTATTTCCTGAATATAATGAGTTATTTTACTATTAATTTTTTTATTATTAGTGTCGTAGAAACATTCAAAAGCCTTACGGTGGGCAGGACTTTGTCCGATGATTTGATGTTTTTCATCCTGCAGTTGTGTGACCTGGTGTATGAGTAGTTGATTCAGAGCCTCCAGCTCAGACTCGTTAAAGCAGAGACTATCCTGGCTCACATGTTCGCTATACATGGCAAATAACGTCAGAATGTCGCCCTCATCCCGGGCCTTTAATGCATCACTCATCAGCACTTGTTTATGGCGTGCGCGTTCAGGGTCTTGTTCTCGGTCGGGATGCAAAACCCTGGCGAGCTGGCGGAAAATATCTTTCAGACTGGCATCGCGAAAGAGTGTTTTCAGGCGGGCTTGGTTTGCCGGAGTATAGGGTTCTTGAGCATCATCCTGGTCAAATCGGGAATCATCTACATGCTCGGAACTAAAGGGGGTGGCATCTTCCGCCTGATCGCGCATTTTATCCAGTAACTGTTTAAATGCGATAAGCTCATCAGTCTGTTGGCAGGTGAACTGCTCCAGCGCATCGTCGGCGATAAAATCGATCTGACCAGAGGCTTGCTGTTGTTGCTCGAAACTTTGCAGCTGTTGTGTTTGTTTGGCGATGAAGGCATCCAGCATTTGTTGCAAAGCAGCGTCGGGCGATGCCTCTTGAGTACGGCCTGACTCAAGCTGTTCGGCATGATTTGTCACATCATCGCTATCAAATTCATCAGCAGGATTAATAATCTCATTATAGCGTTTAACCTGTTGCTGAAAACGCAGTAAATCTGCCTGGCTGAATAGCTGCAGTGTATCGAAGGATTGCTCAATCCATTCGGCAAGCTCAAAGCGTTGCCATTGGTTGAGTGACTTCATGGTTAAAAAACGCAGCTTTTTATCAATCAATTCATGGTATTCAAGCGACAGAGAGTGCTCTATAGGTGCAACCTTTTCATCCGTTAAGCGGATGAGATCATCCAGTTGGGCTGCCAGCGTGGTATTTTCAGCTTTAAGTAGAGAGATTTTTCGCCAGGTGTGTTGAAACTTTTTTTCTTGACGAGAAAGTTTTTTGGGTTTTTTCTTAAGGATGGGAGTAACAGTTGTTCGCATAATTAGATTACAGAGTACTGGCTATATGAAAATATTACTGTAGCTATTTTTGGATAAGACACAACTGTTTTTAGTGTGAATGAAACGAAATCAGGAGGTCAACGTACGATGAGGCTGTTAACATAGAGGTCCTGTGATCTACCCGATACAGGCAATCAACAAGGATAAATATATTATGGAAGTTTTAGTTTATATCGGAGTAGGTGTTTTTATTCTTGGTGGGATAGGAACTTTAATAGCCGCTTTTCAAACAAGTATTTTGTGGGGGGTAGGTTGTTTTTTATTGTACCCTGTAGCGCTAATATTTTTAATTTTTTATTGGCCGCAAGCTAAAAATCCTTTTTTCCTTCAGTTAGCAGGCTGCGCAGTAATATTTATTGCAAGCACCTTAGGTGCAGACTTATAACGAGGTAAGGCGATAAAATCAAATAATAAAATGCTCAAAGCTCAATTAGTGGTACAGCTTTATTAATTAGATGACGAGGCTAATACTAACCTCGTCATAATATTTCTTACGTTTTTCACATACCCTTTATCACTTCAGGACTAGGTTAAAACTTACCGGCACTGAGTGACCAATATTCGATAGCCCCGCCAGCTCACGTAGTTTTTCGATCCCGCCACCTAAGCCAAAATCAGCGGCCTTTATAATGATAGGTTGTGTGGTGGATGCCAGAACCGTTGTTCCATCAGAAAGTAGGGTTACATCAGCCATAATGGGTTGCTGTAATCCGTGAAAGTCCAACATGCCCTCTATGCTGGTGTTGAGTACGCCGCCTTGTTTAATAACGCTTAACGTCTCAGCAGATAGTTGGGTGCTTAGCGTTGCCATTTTGAATTTTGCGGTATCGAACAGGTGTTCACGTAGACGTTCATCGCGGATGTCGATCTGGGTTTTGATACTGTCTAAATCCAGCTTAATTTCCAGTGCACCGCTATCGCTTAAACTGCCTTGCAGTTGTGTGATATGGAATACTTCTGCAGCATTGATATTTTTAACTGAAATAAAGTTAAGTGACGATTGGGTATTGTCCAGTTGCCAATCTGCCTGTGCCGTCAGGCTCAGTAAACTACCTAAAGTGATGGCGAGTAGTGTTCTGGGTACTGAGAGTTTAAGGTAATGGTTGATCATGGTGGATCTCCTTATCTTATCATTTGTCTCTTTACGCAATCTTACGCAACAGTGTTTTGTTTCGATTCGTTAACGTCTATTTGGTTCAGTTATTGAGTGTGGTATTCAAGGGGCGTAACCTTCTCAGGTTTGTTCAGTATCATTAAGGGTATGAGTCCGTTATGAATATCAGGGATTGCCGATCGCAGTTTTGGCAAGGAGTGCGAGATCTTATGCCTTTGGTGTCGGGTGTGCTGCCTTTTGGTTTGATTGTGGGCGCAAACGGTATCGCTTTGGATATGAGTCCCGAGTTGATCATGGGGATGACCTTGTTGTTTTTTGCTGGATCGGCGCAGTTAGCCGCAATGCAGCTTATTCAGGAAAATGCGGCGTTTGTTGTGATTGTGTTAACCACCATTGTTATTAATTTACGCTTTGCTATTTATAGCGCGACCTTCGCTCCTCTGTTTTATCCCTTGAAAAAACGTTACCGGATGTCGATGGCATATATCTTATCTGACCAGGCATATGGCCTGTGTAGTGCGCCTGACCAACAACAACGCTCCGATGCCGAACGTATCAGCTATTACTTAGGCACAGTATTGGCATTGTGGGTGAGCTGGGTTCTGTCGGTCATGCTCGGTATTGCGGTGGGGGCGAGTATTCCGCCTGAATGGATGCTGGGCTTCACTATCCCACTCGCGTTTCTTGCCATGTTAATGTCCACCATTACCAATCGATTATTGCTGATCGTAGCCGTAGCTTCAGGGTTAGCCGCCATTTTCTTGCAGGGACTGCCATACAATCTGGGCTTTATTTTAGCGATCGTGATAGGGGTTATGACGGGTTTGCTCTTGCCGCGAATAACAGGGCGCTCTTTTAATTCAATAATGGGGCGGCCACATGAATGATCTGAACTTGTGGGTATTATTTTTTCTGTGTGGTTTGGCCACTTACTTGATTCGCCTTTCGTTTATCCAGTTACATGGGAAATCCGGGCCGTTACTGAGGCGTAGCCAGCCTGTGCTCTTATTGCTTCCTCCTGCGATTTTGGCTGCTTTATGCATACCTCCTATTGTGTATAGCAAGCAAGCCGAAGGTTTACAGGTAGAGCTGGCGCAGATTCTGGCGGGATGTGTGGCCGTGGTACTGGCGAAGTATTTTAAAAGTCTGCTGTGGCCTATTTTGGGCGGAATGATTTTTTTATGGGGCTATCGCTGGTTAATCGGCTAGTTAAATCAGAATATTCCTGACTGCCATTACTAAGATAGTCGGCAACTCAGGTATGCTTCAAGGATTAACCGGAAGAAGCCGAGATAGATATAACTATTTTTCTTGAACGCGCTTTTCTTTATTGCGCAGCGCAAAAGTCTTTCGGTCGATGCCACGGTGACGGGCAAGCATCTCTTCTACTTTTTGTTGGTCCAGCGGATCATTGCCTTGTAAGTAGATTTCTAAATGCTCTTGTTGATCATTTCCCCAGAAAAGCTCTTCGTCCAGGATGAAAGTGGGTACACCAAAGACGCCTCGCGTAATGGCGTGTGTAGTTTCTTGCTGGAGTTGGTCTTTTACCTCAGGTGTTTTAATCGCACTGAGCATTGCTCCGCTATTTAAACCGAGTGAGTTGAGTACGTTGGCAAGATCTGCTTCAGAGGCAAGGTCAATTCCGCGAGACCAGCCTGCTTCAAAGATGGCGCTAATGACCTGATGTTGAGCATCCCCTGCAATATCAGGCAGGGATAAGCGTAATGCCGGTAATGGGTTGTATGGGTGGCTGCGGGGCGGATCAAAGTCAAAGCCATTGAGCTGGGCATAGCGATAGCAGTATTTATAGAGCGCTGTTTTTTTAGGCGGTACTTCTGCAGGCCCAAGTTGCCCCCAGTGATCGAGCAATTTTCCAAACACGACGGGATGTGCATTCAAAGTTAAGCCATATTTTTTGCACATGGGTTGTACCCAGCGCCAACTAAAATAGGCGTATGGAGACAGATAGTCGAAGTAGAAATCCAATTGCCGGCCAGCCATAACGATCCCTTTTCTGATGCTATTAATGCGAAGCACATAATTCGAAGCACTTAATTTGAAAGCGCCTGTTTTATTTTTGTTTTTCGGTTTGAAAGTACAAAGGACAATACTCCGGATATGAAAATAATTGCCAATCCTAATAAACTGTATGTGTCTGGCCAGTCATTGAATAATACAACACCTAATACGGCAGCCGCCACTAACTGAGAATACACGAATGGAGCCACTATATTGGCATCCAAGCGACGACCAGCCTCGATAATAATAAGATTACCCAAGGCTGATGCAATAGACGACATCAATACCAGCCAGATAATGTGGCTATCGATTGCCTGTGGAATGGCGTTGATACCAGCAGGTGCTAATGCGATGCTCCCGGCCAGCAATGTGGATATAAGGATCAGGCGTGGTCGAAAGAAACCTGCAAGCCAGCGGTTAGCGACTAACATACAGCCATAACAAACACCGGCAACAAGCGCAAACAGCATCCCTGTTGTGATACCAAAGCCTGGTTTGACCACCAACAGCACACCACCAAAGCCAATAAATAATAATAAAGAGCGCAGTACGGTTATACGCTCTTTAAGTACAGCGGCTGCTAGAAAATAGGCAACAATCGGGCCGATAAAAAAGATACCAAAGGCGTTAGCAATGGGCTCAGTTTTGAGGGCAGAGAGCATGCAAAAAATGGCACTGCTAAAAAGAACAGCACGTATTAATAGCCGCCAGTCATATAGCAGCTTTAGTTCTGAACGTACCAGACCACTAAAGGGAAGAATAAATAGAAAGCCGACTAACAGCCGACTCCAGGCAATAAATACCGGTGAAACACCCACTTCTGTCAATAGCTTACCGGCAGAATCTCCTACGGGGATTAAACTCATCCCTAGTAGGATCATTACCAGTAGCAGGTGTTTTTTTTCAGAATTCATGTTGAGCATTGCGTTGATAGTTCATCCGGTGTGATACTCATATCAAGAATCTAAAGAGGTACTTAATCTAAGTGGTTTGTATATCTAAATCGAGCATTTTTTTATTCAGCGTTCTCTGAAACACTCTATTCAAAATAGAAAACTACATACACCAATAAGATTCAAATGAGTTTTGGCCTTGCAAAGAATGTGGTAGATAGTTACTCAGTCAAGAAAATCAAGACATAAAACAAAAAATAGTTACTCACACAATCTGTGGATAAGTCTCTGTGTTTCATCTGCACATCTTTTCTATACCCCGTCATATAAGGGCTGTAGCGAAGTGCTGCTTTTACAGCCTATTTTTAAGCTTCGCTTATTATTAGCTGTTCTGGTTGTTTGATCGGGAATGCTCGATCATAACCCAGCCCGAAAAGGAATGTATAAACCACGACAGCTGCCATCATGCCGATATCTAATAGCAGCGTATTAATTAAACTGAGTTCTAGCCACCACATGATTAATGGCAGAGTGAAAAAAAGTAAAATCAACTCAAATCCAAGCGCATGATAAATTCTCTGTGTTATGGCGCGCTCGGTTGGAATGCGACCCTTGCGGATATCAAAATAATCATAAGCGTAGTTATAAAAGTAGTTAGTTAACATGGCGATGCCGCTGAGAATCAGTGCTAAATAGCCTATATCCAGAAAGTCACGCTGCAGAATAAAGGCAATCACAGCCGTAGAGCTACTCACCAGTAAAATTTCAAATAGCAGGGTGTAACGCAGCCTGTCCAAACGGCTACGGGTAACGATTCCCTCAGATGCTGTGTTGGCCGCTTGGGCCGTCGTATTATCAGCTATCTCCTTCACCACGATGTTCTCCTAGCTTACTTCTCAATGGGTTGTTGTTTGTGCTGATAAGTATATTAAACATATTATTGATGCTTTGTAGTTAGTATCTATCTATTATTAAGATAGGTAAGTGTGTTTTTTTGAGAGTGTTACAGGGTAGAAGAGAGCAATATGCCGAGTATCGAACAGCTAACATGTTTTGTTATTGCCGCTGAAGCCGGTTCATTTTCTGCAGCGGCACGTCAGTTAGGTAAAGTGCAGTCTGCGGTGAGTACGGCGATTAACAATCTGGAAATTGATGCGAACGTTGTACTTTTCGATCGAAGTAGCCGTAGTCCTGTACTCACAGAAGCGGGCCATGTGTTGCTTAAATCAGCCAGAACAGTTTTGCACAGTCATCATGAGTTTAATGCGCATGCTGCCTCCCTCAGTAACAGCAAGGAAACCTCACTGTGTATTGCCATCGAGCAGAATATCTCAGCGCCTGTTTTACTGACGGTGCTAACACGTTTTGCGGAAACCTTTCCTTACATCACGCTGGAGTTACTTGACCCTGGCAGTGGTGATGTTGCAGAACTGGTACGTAGTAACCGAGCCGATATCGGACTGATGATTGAGCAGGAGTATTATCCACAGGGCTTTAGTTTTCGTGGTATTGGACACTCAAGAGTCATAGCGGTGGCGGCCCCTGACTTTCCACTAGCGCTGAAGCAGCAGATTACTCACGCCGACCTTAGGCAGTACCGTCAGATAGTCGGACGCAGTTTGGATCCGGATAACCAAATGCATGAACGTCACACGATAAGCCCACAGGTGTGGTTATCTGAAAGTCCGTTTGTTATTTTGGACATGTTGGGAGCCAAGCTAGGCTGGGCATTTCTGCATGAAGCTGTTGTTAGGGAAAAGCTACAATCCGCAGAGCTGGTGGTACTTGATCTGGTGTATCAGCAGGCCGATATATTGCAGGGGATTGATCTTATCTGGACAGAAAACCGCACATTGGGCAAAGCGGGGCAGTGGTTATTGCAACAGCTGCAAAGCCTGCGTTTTGGTGAGTAATCTAGTTTGATAATAGGTAATTCTTGAACTCCCACAAGTATGGGATTATCTTGCAGCGCATTATGATGAACGAGTATAAGTTAGAGTGGATAGCACGAAAGGATAATGAACAGTAAGGGAGTGAGATAGCCGTGGATATTAACGTATTAAGGATGTTTAAATCGTGATTTCGTTGTTTTTAAAATGCTTGCTTGGGGCTGCAGCCGTGTTGCTGATTGCCTTACTTTCAAAAAATAAGAGTTTTTTTATCGCTGGTTTAGTGCCGTTGTTTCCTACGTTCGCGCTGATAGCGCATTATATCGTCGGTGCCGAAAGGACGATGGGAGACCTTCGAATCACAGCGTTGTTTGGTCTTTATTCCTTAATTCCCTATGCGGGCTATTTGGTGTCAGTTTATTATTTAAGTTATAAGTTTAGCCTGGTCTGGACGCTATCGCTGGCAACCGTCATTTGGTTAGCGTTTGCATTTGTCTTATTGCTCGGTTGGGTGAAATTTCATCCGGCTGTCGCATAGTTTTTAACATAAAACGACCGACCCGATAACAACTCCGGGTCGATCATTAGCAGTAGTTGAAGTGGACTAGTTAGCTCCGTCTATGCTGATTATGACTTTTTTAATGAGTTCATATCGATAACAAAGCGGTATTTAACATCGCCTTTTTTCATGCGTTCATACGCTACATTGATATTCTGGATATCAAGCATCTCTACTTCGCAATTAATCCCGTGTTCCGCTGAAAAGTTAAGCATTTCCTGGGTTTCTGCAATACCGCCAATCATTGATCCTGCCAGGATGCGACGTTTAGTAATCAAACTTGCGCCCCAGATAGGTGGATCTATACCGGTAACCAATCCTACAATAATATGAGCGCCATCCACTTTAAGGCAGTTGAGGTACGGGTTAAAGTCATGCGCTACAGGGATGGTATCCAGTAAAAAGTTAAAGGTAAGAGTGGCGGCCGCCATTTGATCGGCATCAGTCGAGACGATGACATGATCAGCACCTAATAGCTTCGCTTCAGCTACTTTGCTCTGTGAACGCGTAAATACAGTGACTTCTGCGCCTAAGGCTTTGGCATATTTCACGCCCATGTGTCCTAAACCACCCATACCGAGAATGCCAACTTTGTCACCTGCCTTAACACCATAATGCTTGAGGGGGGAATAAGTCGTAATGCCTGCACACAGCAAGGGTGCGGCGGCTTTAATATCTAACGTAT
The DNA here is from genome assembly GCF_001305295.1 of Neptunomonas antarctica. GTDB lineage: Bacteria > Pseudomonadota > Gammaproteobacteria > Pseudomonadales > Balneatricaceae > Neptunomonas > Neptunomonas antarctica. The sequence continues at coordinate 55,589 of NZ_LJSI01000027.1, read as the reverse complement.
CGGGTATTGAAAGTACAAAGGCTTCACGTACAACAATGTGTTCGGAGTAGCCGCCAGAGGTTAATGTACCGTCGTAATAGTCTTTGCCGTTATAGGTGCCGACCATTCCGTTTTCGCAGTATTGCTCTAAACCTGCATGGCAGGATGAGCAGCTGCAACATGAATCTACCATACAACCGACACCGACAATGTCGCCTACCTTATATTGGGTAACGTTCGGGCCGATGCTCGTCACTCGGCCAATAATTTCGTGGCCAGGCACAACGGGATAGATAGAGTTCCCCCAGTCATTTTCTGCCTGATGGATATCGGAGTGACACACGCCGCAGTATAAGATATCAATAGCAACGTCATCAGGACGCAATGTACGGCGCTGGATATTCAGCGGAGCCATTTTTGATGTAGCTGTTTGAGCAGCGTAGGCTTTAGTCACAGACATAGGGTATCTCCAGATAATTTGTTTTCTACTACGCTATCTATTATTCAGTATATGAGTGCGCAGCGTGATCCCTATTTCTGTTTGTTTTTTGCTTGTTTCTCTTCATTTATGCTAATAGCTTGGATTTAAACGGCCAAATTTAGGCATAATCCTATTTTAACAAATGAGGTTGTAGGTTATGGCGCTGTCCGATCTGGTTTCGCTTTTGGAACCGCTGCATCAAGATAAAGAAGATGGCTTCTATGCCTCAGCCGTTTCTGGTGTGTCGTTGTTGCGGTGTCAGGAAGCGCATGGCCGGAACCCGATTATCTATGAGCCGAGTTTGATCTTTATAGCTCAAGGTAAAAAAGTGGGTTATTTAGGTGATCGGGTTATTGAGTACAATCCGGGGCATTATCTAGTACAAACACTGCCGTTGCCGTTTGAATGCGAGACATATGCGTCACAAGATAAACCCTTATTAGGGATTGCTGTGAGCATCGATTTAACCGTGCTTGCTGAACTTGTTCATACCTCTTTGCCTGAATATGGCATACCGAGTGATCATAACAGTTCACCAAAACCAATGGATTCTGTGGCGATGACAGAGGGGATGCAGGAGGCGGTTAGTCGTTTGGTGCGGGCTTTGCACGATCCGCTGGATGCGCATGTTATGGGGCAAGCACGGGTGCGCGAGGTTGTTTTTGAAGCACTGAAGGGGCAGCAGGGGCCGGCACTCAAAGCACTGATTTTACATCAAGGGAACTATTCTCGTGTGATTCGCGTACTGAGTGAACTGCAGCAGAAAATTGACGAAGGTATTACCGTTGAAGCCTTAGCCGTTCGCGCCAACATGAGCGTTTCAAATTTTCATAAACATTTTAAAGAAGTCACACGCTGTTCACCGCTGCAGTACCTCAAACGGCTACGCCTTATCAAAGCGCGGTTGCTGCTATCACATGATGACCTCAACGTAGGGCAAACGGCACGGGCGGTTGGTTATAAAAGTATCAATCAATTCAGTCGCGATTATAAAAGCTATTTTGGTACATCCCCCAAGCAAGATGTTCGCTTGGAATAAACGTGTGGCAGGGCAATGCCTCTTGTTTAAGGTAGCGCGACTTAGTCCCGAATTGCTTGTTGATAAGCGGGTTGCTACAGCGCAAAATGAGCTACTGAGGTAGTTTTTATCATGATTTTAAAACTCAGCCTCTCAATACATGGGACATTTTATGACAACTTTTAGTAATAGATCATCTGATAACAGATCATCGCTTCGCCTTATTGTAATGGGTGTTGTTTTAGCACTGATGTCGGGGGGCGCATTCGCTGACAAGAAGAATTCCGAGGACAAAGGAAAGAACAAAGAAAAGAAACATCAATCTGATAATGGCCACGGTGATCGTGACGATAAGGGTCGCGATGATTATCGACGGGTGACTACGGTCTATTTTGATAATCATGGTAGACGTGTAGTTAGTGAATATTATAGTCATCAGGAGCGCAGGAACCACTGTCCGCCGGGTCTCAAGAAAAAGAACAACGGTTGTCAGCCTCCCGGGCAAGCCAAAAAATGGCACAAAGGACGGCCACTCGCTGAAGACACTGTGTATTATGAACTGCCTCAGGAGCTACTCATACGCTTGCCAGTCCCGCCGGTTAATCATCGTTATGTCCGTGTTGCGGGCGATATTCTGATGGTGACTATTGGCACTAGCTTAGTCGTCGATGCCATTGAGGATATTTTACGCTAACATACATGCAGGTATTTTTTGTATTGTAGGCGTAACGATCATGCAGTCTATTTTAGACACAATTACAGCGACGATGGCCCTCAGAACACAGCGGGGTCGTGTCGCTGACTATATCCCACAACTGGCCAGTGTCGACCCTAATCAATTTGGGATTGCGGTCGTACTGCCGGACGGTCAGATGTTTAGTGCGGGTTGTGCCGATAAACTATTTTCTATCCAGAGTATCTCTAAGGTTTTTACCCTCACTATGGCATTGGGTAAGATCGGTGATGCTGTTTGGTCACACGTCGGCAGGGAGCCTTCAGGTGACCCGTTCAATTCTATCGTTCAACTTGAGCATGAAGGGGGGAAACCCCGTAATCCGTTCATTAATGCGGGGGCCATCGCGATTGTTGATGCCATTATGATGGGGCATCAACCGAAAGAAACGTTAGCTGAGATATTGCAGTTCTTACGATTTGTTGCCAATGATGAAAGCATTTTTATCGATGATAAAGTGGCGCAGTCCGAATTGCTTCACCGCGACCGCAACGCTTCATTAGCGCACTTTATGGCATCGTTCGGGCGTATAAAGCACTCTGTTGATCATGTGCTAGGTACTTACTTTCACCAATGCGCGATTACGATGAGTTGCCAGCAACTAGCCAATGCTGGACAGTTTTTAGTTTCTGATGGTATGAATCTAAGTACGGGCATCCGGGTAGTCTCTCCGCAGCGTGCCCGCCGTATCAATTCCTTAATGTTAATGTGCGGACATTATGATGGTTCTGGTGAGTTTGCATACCGTGTGGGTTTGCCGGGTAAGAGTGGTGTCGGCGGTGGCATTTTAGCGATAGCACCGGGAAATGCCTCTATTGCTGTGTGGTCTCCGGGGCTGGACAGCATTGGTAACAGTAAGCTGGGTACAGAGGCATTAGAAATGCTTGTGCAGCATACGGGCTGGTCTATTTTCGGGCACTAGAGGTTATATTAATAATGAAGCTGCATATTCTTTCGGATCTTCATTTGAGCGTCAGTACATTCGATCCACCCGAAACAGATGCCGATGTGATTATTCTTGCCGGAGATATTGCCCGTCCAAAAGAAGCGATTACGTGGGCTAAACAATTTTTAAAACCGGTTATATATGTCCCCGGGAATCACGAATTTTATGGCAACAGTATCGTTGCAACCGTCCACGAATTAAAGCGCCTGTGTGCTACTGACAACATTTATGTACTGCATAATGATGCGGTGGTAATAGAGGGTGTGCGCTTTCTGGGTGCTACTTTATGGACAGATTTTAAGCTATTTGGTGAGGTGGGAGAGCAGCGGGATTTTGCCATCAATATGGCATCGGCAACGCTACGGGATTTCAGCCGAATTTACCTGGATGACTCCCTTGATACTTTGTTTACGCCCGAAGATGCAATGTCGCAATTCCAACGACATGCGAGCTGGCTTAATGCGCAATTAGATGAGCCATTTGCGGGACAAACGGTGGTGATTACACATCACTCGCCTTCCATTAACAGCATACATCCGCGTTTTGCCTCTTCGCCGTTAAACCCATGCTTCGTGTCTGACGCCGAATGGCTGGTGGACGGTCAGCGGTCAGACTTGTGGATTCATGGACATACCCACGATAGCTTTGACTATTACGTTAATGGTACACGTGTGGTGTGCAATCCCCGCGGGTATAGCACAGCAGATATCATCGAGAATCCATATTTTGATCCGGCGCTTGTTATAGAGGTGGGTAAGTAGTCATACCGCCCTAAAGATAAGCTGCTGATAGGTTAGTCTCTTGTAGCCGCGATGATTACGCCAGTCATACCGGTTGTTGATCTGTTTACGATGGCGATTTAAATATTGGCAGGTATTTTGATGAGTATGTTCGGTAAATGTAAAGTCTTGTTAGTAGGCGTGTTGGCTCAGGGGATCTTAAATACCGCGGTTGCCGGTGATGTCAGCATTCTGAGGGCTGATTTTCAGAGTGCCGGAAGTGAGAGTTGGGCCGTTAATGTCACACTGCAACACAATGATGAAGGTTGGGATCATTACGCAGATAACTGGCGGGTAGTGGATGCTCAAGGCAATATTCTGGGTGATCGCGTGTTATTTCATCCCCATGTGAATGAGCAGCCTTTTACCCGGGGTATTAATCGTGTGCAGATACCAGCAGGGCTGACGAATGTTTATATCGAAGCTCACGATAAGGTGCATGGCTGGTCTGAAATGCGTTTGCAGGTTGATCTTAATAAAGCAAAGTCCGGGCATATCAGAGTTAATGCTTTAGGTGTAAACGAGTAGGGGGAAAAGGCAGGTTTTCCTGACGATATGGATGCATTATCAGTGCTGCTTGAGCATGCTGGTGGGTTTGTTTTCGGGCACTGATTTTGAGATTGCTCTTGGCGCATATAAAGCTCATTCTAAAGACCCTGATGCTGGGTAAATCAGTCTGGCAACCATCCCTGAATGGGAGGTGTTGCGTGCTATAGACTGAGTTCTTACTGGTAGTAGTGTCTATTTTTGAGTCTTATAAAGGATCAAATCATGAAGTCTTTATCAGCTATTTTAATATTCTGTTTTATAACCAGCATCGCAGGATGTGGAACTATTATACATCCTGAACGAAAGGGCCAAATAAACGGTCGACTTGATTCAAGTATTATTTTATTGGATGCCATTGGGCTGCTGTTCTTTTTTGTTCCAGGGGTGATTGCCTTCGCTGTAGATTTTTCAAATGGGACCATTTATTTGCCCGGCGGACGTACTTCTTCGTTAAGTCCTGAAGAATTGGATGAGATATCGGGTAATGGCACAATAGACATACAAGCGTTAGATGCAATTGTTCAAAAACAAACGGGTTCTAACGTCTTATTTAATGGCGAAGAGTTACAGGCAATTCATCTCAATTCTATTGATCAGCTACCCAGAGACTTGGTTGCAAGCCGCTAACCGCGAATAGCATAAGAGAAAAGGGTTGGTGTTTGTGCTGTTGGTATTAGATTAATAAATTCTTAGAGATTGTTTATGAGCCATCATGAAATACACCGATCACATCGTATCGGTTGGTTGCGTGCTGCGGTGCTGGGCGCAAATGACGGGATTGTGTCAACTGCGAGCCTGATTATTGGTGTGGCGGCGGCAGATACCGCACATGAAGGTATTCTTCTGGCCGGTATTGCAGGGCTGGTCGCCGGTGCGATGTCGATGGCGGCAGGCGAATATGTATCGGTGAGTTCCCAGTCCGATACAGAAAATGCTGATTTAGCACTCGAGCAGCGTTCATTAAACGAAGATGCTGAATTTGAAAAGCGTGAACTGGCTTCTATTTATGAGGAACGAGGCCTTGATTCGCATTTGGCAGCACAAGTCGCCGAACAGCTCATGGCTCATGATGCCTTAGGCGCACATGCCAGAGACGAGCTGGGAATATTGGAAAACGTGAGGGCCCGGCCAGTTCAGGCAGCCTTATCTTCTGCCGGTACATTTACGCTGGGTGCTGCATTGCCATTAGCGGCGGCATGGCTGGTTCCCGGCGATCAGCTGATACCGGTAGTTGCTGTCTTATCTTTATTGTTTTTGGCATCGTTAGGCGGGCTTGCTGCACGGGCAGGCGGAGCACCGATGACTACAGGCGCCATCAGAGTGACATTCTGGGGTGCATTGGCTATGGGAATAACAGCAGCCGTTGGCCAGTTATTTGGTGTGGTTGCATAATCCGAAGTTCACACTGCTGCAACAGTGGTAATTGAATATTAAGAGAGTACGTAATAGGCGAAAATTACGTTTGATGAGAGGTTTTTGATGCAGGGATATAGCAAAATTAGTGCAGCGCTATTGGGTGTTTTTATCTTTTTAGGGCTAAGTGTGCTTGGCTACACGTTAGGTAATGCCGCGATTCAATACAAGCTTTACGACAGAAGTGTGACCGTAAAAGGGCTGTCTGAACGCGAATATCCTGCCGATATCGTCATTTGGCCGATTCAGTTCAGCGTTGCGGATAACGACCTGGGGAATTTATACAGCGATATTGACGCAAAGACACAAAGCATCCGTGTATTCTTGGAACAGAATACTATCGCGTCCAATGAAATAACCGTAGCGTCACCGGCTATTATCGATAGATCGGCGCAGCAATACGGCAATAATGACAGAGCTGAGTTTCGTTACACAGCCACTCAAACAGTGACCGTATATTCCAAAAATATTGAAGCAGTTCGTGCTGTGATGGGCTCACTATCGCAGCTGGGTAAGAAAGGCATTGTCTTTACCGCGAATAATTACGAAGCGCAAACCGAATACATATTCACACGTTTAAATGAAGTGAAGCCTGACATGGTTGAAGAAGCGACACGTGAAGCCCGAGAAGTCGCTCAAAAATTCGCGACAGACTCACAAAGTGCCTTAGGTAAAATTAAACGAGCTTCGCAAGGGCAGTTTAGCATTAACGATAGAGATAAAAATAACCCGCATATCAAAAGTGTTCGGGTTGTCTCAACGGTCGAATATTATTTAACGGATTAAAATAGTGGAGCTGAGTCGAGAAGAAACCCGCTGATGCGGGCTCTATTTCTATAAATCGGTTATGTATCTGCTTTGAACGCCTGCGTCTATTTCCTGAATAAGTTCTTCAGTACTGCTTGTGTTTTCAGCAATTTCCTTGCCAAATGATACCGTAATAGGCGTTTGATGGCTTTCTGCATTCCATGCTTTGCTGCGCAGCAGCGCTTTACCGCAATGGAAGTAGGCGTTACTTACTGCGATTTCTAATACCAGTAATGCTTGCTGCGTTGAACCTGCAACAGAGGTACAAATATCATTGCCTTTGAATAGCCTGCATGTGCCATGAACACGCAATGTTTCGGTTGTACCAGGCCGTAAAAAGATGAGGCCGACCTTGTTATTGCTGTTTACGATATTGGTCAGCGAGAAGGCTAATTTATTTCCCTTTAGTTCCGGAAGCAGTAGTGTTTTATCATCTTTAACTTGTATAAAACCTGCTTTGTCGCCTTTAGGGGATATAGTTGGAAACCCTGACTCATCGACAGTAGCCAGCATGGCTAATGGTGATGTTCGGATAAAGGCTTGCATCCGGGCATTAAGGTGATTGTAGATCTTCTTCCTTGTCAGAGGGTTAGGTTCGCCAATCGCTGCACGAATGTCCCCTTGAGATGTTAACTCGTACATGAATACTCCCTGAGTAACATTTAGTCGGCCGGAGGAATAAGTACAAACTTACCCACATGTTCTTTCTTGAGAAACTCTTTTTGTGCTTCTGCAATTGAAGACAAAGGAAAGGTCTTAGCCAGCACCGGCTGAATTTCTCCTTGTTCGATATATCTCACAATATTTGGGAATACGGGCTTGTCCCACGCAGTCGTTCCGATCAGTGTTATATCCTTTAAGTACATATCTCGCATATCAAGCTCGACGAGAGGCCCTGCTATTGCTCCAGAAGATACAAGCCTGCCGCCACGTTTTAAAACCTTGAGCATAGCTGAGAATCCACGGCCTGCTACATTATCGACCACTACGTCGACTGACTGCTCGCCCAGTTCTTTTAATAAGTCAGCGGAGCGGCTAATGAGTTGATCGGCACCGATTTTTGCTATTGCCTCATGTTTCTCAACGCTCGAAATAGCGATAACTCTTGCGCCTCTGCGTTTGGCCAGTTGTACCGTCGCAGACCCTACGCCGCCAGAAGCACCGGTAACCAAAACCGTTTCACCTGCTTTTAATTGTGCTCTGTGCAGCATGTTTTCAGACGTTCCATACGCGCAAGGAATCGACCCTAGTTCAGCATCCGTCCAGTTACAGCTAATAGGGAATACTTCACTCGCCCGGACCTTTACATATTGAGCGAAAGCCCCGTCAAAATCAGATCCCATCCAGATATTATCCAGTGAATCAAAACCCTGTTCACGTATGCAGGGACGGATCAAGACACGTTTGCCAAGGATACTAGTGTCTACATCATTAGCGGCGCTAACCACCTCTCCGCAGCAGTCTGTACCTTGAATAAAGGGAAAGGGTGTTTTTTTATTCCATCCACCATCCGCGTTTTGAATGCCTGATTTTTCATGTGAGGCTTCCTGTGTGGATTCATTAACGGATGAAGAATACCATCCAAGCCGCGTATTGATCTCGGTGTTATTCACCCCTGCAGCCAGCACTTTAACCAGCACTTCACCCTGCGTGATTTCAGGAACAGGAACATCGGTATAGACCAGTTTTTCGTAGCCGCCATTACCGGTTGTGGTGATTGCTTTCATCGTACGGCTAACCATATTTCCTGATTCCTTCGGGCTTAGATAAACCTATTGTATAGGTCTGACAACGTTTAGGGTGGCTCATTTTTATCCTAAGATATCTAGTGCGTTCACGCAAACCGATCACTGGTGCTTTGTTTTAATAGCTATAACTTTAGCTGGGTAGAAGGGCAGTGCAGTGCAGTGCCAAAGCTCGCTGAAGAGTCGATAGTATCGGGGCTGCTCATAGGAGAAGTGATAGAGGAAAGCTGAGGTCAAAAATTTTGCTGTTAGTTATGGCTCAACAGCTGCTAGAGTGCTGCTTCTTTAGACGAAGGGACTCACAATGGAGCTGGATCTTACGCTCATTATCATACTGTTGGTGACAGGTTTTGGCGCAGGTATGGTTGATGCGATAGCGGGTGGCGGTGGCCTGATAACCCTACCTGTATTGTTATCCGCAGGTATGAGCCCGGTAGAGGCATTAGCGACTAATAAGTTACAGGGGAGCTTTGGTACTCTGGCGGCATCTGTCTATTTTGTGCGTAAGAAGTTGGTTGATCTATCACAGATGAGGTTGATGATTAGCTGTACTTTTGTTGGCGCTGTTTTCGGTACCTTGCTGGTTCAGCAGATCGACACCAGCCTTCTGGCATCGGTTATGCCCCTCTTATTGGTTTTAATAGCTTTGTACTTTATGTTTTCTAAACGCATCGGTGATGAAGAGCGCGACCGAAAAGTCAGTAACGCTGTGTTTGCTTTTGTTTTTACCTTCGCGATTGGTTTTTATGATGGTTTTTTTGGGCCAGGTGCCGGGACTTTTTTTGCCGTCGCTTTTGTTTCTTTGCTGGGCTTCAGTATGGCGAAAGCGACTGCACACACTAAAGTATTGAACTTTACCTCGAATATCGCTTCGCTTATTTTCTTTGCTATCGGCGGCAATATAATCTGGATAGCAGGATTTATTATGGCAGCAGGGCAGTTGGTAGGTGGGCAGCTTGGGGCGCGCATGGTGGTGAACAAAGGTGTGAGTCTTATTCGTCCTTTGATTGTTGTGGTAACTCTGGCAATGTCTGCTAAGTTGCTAGTTGATCAGTATCAGCAGGGTGGCCAGCTTGTAGGGCAGCTACTGAGCTGGTTTAGTTAACCACTAAAAGCATTATCTTTTGATTTTAAGTGACTGTCTTTTTATCGTAGGAGGTTATTGGTGAAGTCCCATCCACAGCGTCAACAGATTGCCGATGAAGTACATGCGCGTCCGTTTCAGCAGTTGAGCTCACCTTTGAAAGTGATGCATTTTGCCGTCATGAATGCCGGACATGATGCCGGAGATATTCTTCAGTCTATTTCTTCCTTGTTTGTCGCCTGTGGTGCTCAAGCGCTGGGTGAGGGTGCTACTTTTTGCTTTCAGGATGTCGGTCAGCTGTCGCTGCGCTGGGAGGCTCATAATGAATTTTATACCCTAACTTTCTATTATTGTGGTGAGCAGCAGAATTGGCAGCAATCAATGCCAGGTTTATCAAAGGATTGGAGCGATCGAATTCTGGGTGAGCTGATTACCGGCGTGCAGATACTGGTGAAGCCTGGGGATGATCAGGCGGATAGAGAAAATCCTAATCAGATTCCAGACGAAATATTTGGCAATCATCAGGTGATTGGTTCTCACGTCATGCGAAAAGCAGCCACTCTGTGGACGGATTTTAAGCCGCAGGGTGAGTTTGGATTAGATCGTATTCTGCTGCAGGATAATCATTTACATGATTACCAGTGTGGGCGTTTGATTCAGCGTTTGTGTGAAATTGATACTTATCGAGCCGTCGCTTTACTGGGTTTGTCTCCGGCACGCTTTGCTATGATGCAGGTAACAATGCTGGGTGCGGAGCTATCTGTGGTTACTAATCATTTGAGTAATCTGGAGGCTGGAAAAGAATCTGACGCGTTATCTGCATTAATGAATATGGCGGCGAAGATAGAAGAGATTTCAGCCGAAACCGCACATCGTTTTTCTGCTTCGGACGCTTATTATGCGGTTGTCCAGATGCGAATTTCTGAATTAGAAGAGACGCGAATAGAAGGGCTGCAAACCATTCAGCAGTTTATTGATCGCCGTGTAGATCCGGCGATGCGTACCTGCAGGGCGGCGGCCATGCGGCTTGATCGGATATCGCAGCGGGTTGCGCGTGCCAGTAATTTACTGCGTTCCAAAATCGATTTGTCGACTGAGGGGAAAGTACACGATCTGTTGAGTTCAATGAACAAGCGTACCCGTCGTCAGTTGACGCTGCAGGCTAAACTGGAAACGTTTTCTATTATCGTTGTGACCTATTATCTGTTTGATTTGACAGACCGGACGATTCATTACCTCTCGTCCGGTAAAATAGAAGAGGTGGCGACGAGCTGGCTGACCTATTCATTACCGGCGGTTGTGCTGGGCGTATGGTGGTATGTAAGACGTGTTACCAAAGAGTTCAAATCAGACGACTAACGCAGACCCGGAAACCCGGAAACCTTTTGGATCGAGTGAGCCGTTATTTTAGCCAGTGCTTATAGCACTGGCGCGTCAAAGTCGGCCGGTTCATCGCTGTACACGCAGACATTCCACTTTTCAATCAGGCCATCTTCAGCCACGCAGTTGGTTTCGAAAAACTCAACGATCTCTTTGCGTTGGCAGTGTGCTTCAAATGCTTCCCGGTTGCTCCAGGTCTCATGAAAAGCAATCGGGTAGCTTTCGCCTTCAGCAAACGGGTTGGCAATGCGTCGGGTGACGGTATATTGAATACAGCCATCTTCACGCTGTGAGTTGGGTTCTAATGCTTGCAGTGTCGCAAAAACCTCGGACTCTTTACCCGCTTTTGGTAAAAACTGGGCAGTACAATAAATCTTCTTAGACATATGTGTTCTCTTTTCTCTTTTTTATTTATTCAGGGTACTGAAAACAAAAAAGCCTCCATGAATAACAAGGAGGCTTTTTCAGTGGCGCTATTTAAAATGAAGCAGTTTAAAAGTGATTACTTTTTAGCCGCTTCATACATTTTAACGCCTTCAACGATAGCGGCACGAGCGGCATCAGCACCTTCCCAGCCATCCAGCTTAACCCATTTTCCTTCTTCCAGACCTTTGTAGTTCTCGAAGAAATGCTTGATGCGCGCCAGCGTCATTTCAGGCAGGTCACTGATATCCTGTACGTCTTTGTACATTTTAGTCAGTTTGTCGTGTGGTACTGCCAGCAATTTAGCATCTTGACCCGCTTCGTCAGTCATATTCAGGATGCCGATTGGACGACAACGAATAACTGCACCAGGAATAACAGGGTAAGGTGTCAGTACCAGAACATCGACAGCATCGCCGTCATCAGCCAGTGTATTGTTAATGTAGCCGTAGTTAGCAGGGTAGAACATAGGTGCTACCATGAAACGGTCAACGAAGATCGCATCTTCTTCTTTTTCAATTTCGTATTTAACCGGGGAGCTTTCCGCCGGGATCTCGATGATCACGTAGATGTCGTTCGGTAGATCTTTACCTGCAGGCACTTTTGCAAAGCTCATGCGTTTCTTCCTGTTCTATAGTAATGAGAATTTTAATTCATTCATTATAAGAGTCGTACGCATTAGTTTGTATACGACTATCAGACGATTATGCTTCTTTTGTACTCTCGGTACGCTGATGGTATTCCATCAGCACTTCGACTTCTTTGCGCGAGCCTAAAGAAACAGATACGCGTTCATGAATATCATCCGGTTGTACATCTAAAATATCTGAATAGCAGTTAGTGGCTAACCCTCCGGCTTGTTCTATCAGCATACTCATTGGGTTGCCTTCATACATCAGGCGTAATTTGCCGGGTTTCTTCGGCGAGCGGGCATCCCATGGATAAGTAAAAATACCGCCACGCGTCAGCACACGATGCACTTCGGCAACCATTGCCGCTACCCAGCGCATATTGTAGTTTTTCTCACGTGGGCCGTCGGCTCCGAGGAGCAGATCATCCACGTAGTTGCGCATGGCAGGTTCCCAAAAGCGGTGGTTTGACATGTTGATGGCAAATTCACGTGTTTCTTCTGGAATCATGACGTTTTCACGTGTCAGCAGGAAGTCACCGGTATGCGACAGGGTAAACATATTGACGCCTTTGCCGGTCGTCAGAACCAATACGGCAGAAGGACCGTACAGCACATAACCGGCGGCCAACTGTTTGCGGCCGTTTTGCAGGTAAGGATGCTCGGTACTGAAATCTTCATCTTTAGGTGCTTCAAGAATAGAAAAGATAGTGCCGACAGATACATTGATATCGATATTAGATGAGCCATCCAGCGGATCAAAAACCACCAGAAAGCGTCCATCTTTAAAACCCGGTACTGATTCGCTCTCTTCTTCTGAGGCAACACCCGCTACTAGCGAGTGATTCAGTAACACGGTTTTCAGAATTTCATTGGAGATAACGTCCAATTTTTTCTGTGTTTCCCCCTGAACATTGGTGATGTCTGTCGTGCCGAGTACGCCGGCCAGCGCACCTTCGCGCAACTTTAAAGCGATCTCTTTACAGGCGACCATGAGTGTCGCAATCAGGTCCATTAATTGTTCGTCAGTGTCGTTGCGTCTCAGAAACTGGCTAAGCAGTTGCATGGGGGGGATTACCTTTGCATAGGTTAATAGATGGATGAATCAAAATTTGTAGTAATTTTACGTGATTAAGACCGGAAAATCATGCAGTGTCGGTGCAAAACTGGGTATAAATCGCGCCCTTTTTTATAATTCTCGGTATTATTATCGGAATTGTTTTATAGATGATTTTATTGATAGATGTGTTGATGCTTGTGTTGAGCATTTCAGTAAGAGCTTTATTAGTAATTTATTAATAGTTTTGCAGAAAATTTTGTTGATAATTGAGTAGGAGAAAGCGGTGCATATTCATATTCTGGGTATCTGTGGAACCTTTATGGGGTCACTGGCTCTTTTAGCACGTGAGCTGGGATATCGGGTAACAGGTTCAGACGCTAACGTATATCCACCGATGAGTACTCAGTTAGAGGCGCAGGGTATCGGGTTAATGGAGGGCTATTCACCTGACCATCTGAATCCTGAACCTGATCTGGTGATTATCGGTAACGCTATGTCGCGGGGCAATCCTGCGGTTGAGTATGTGCTGGATAAAGGTTTACGCTATACCTCGGGTCCACAATGGTTATGTGAGCATGTGCTGCAGGAGCGTTGGGTGTTGGCGGTTGCCGGAACACACGGAAAAACCACGACAGCATCGATGCTGGCCTGGGTTCTTGAATATGCGGGTATGCAGCCGGGTTATTTGATTGGCGGTGTGCCGAATAATTTTGACGTGTCTGCACGCTTAGGGGGTTCGCCTTTTTTTGTGATTGAAGCAGATGAATACGACACTGCTTTTTTTGATAAACGCTCAAAATTTGTCCATTACCGCCCGCGTACGTTAGTGCTGAATAATCTTGAATTTGATCATGCCGATATTTTCCCTGATCTGGCCGCGATTCAACGCCAGTTTCATCACGTTGTACGTACCGTACCCGCGAATGGGCAGGTGATTATTCCGCAGCACGATAAGGCGATCAGTGAAGTGATCGAGATGGGCTGTTGGACGCCCGTGGTTACTGCCTCAATAGGTGATGGCGGCGAGTGGTCTGCGCAGCTGGCCAGTGAGGATGGTAGTGCTTTTGATATTCTGCATCAGGGTAAAAATCTGGGTCAGGTTAAATGGAACATGACCGGTCAGCATAATGTGGCTAATGGTTTAATGGCATTGATTGCTGCGCGTCACGTAGGTGTGCAACCGCATCATGCCATTGAAGCGTTATCGGTATTTGGTGGCGTGAAGCGTCGTATGGAAAAAGTTGGCGAGGTGGCGGGCGTGAGCGTTTACGATGATTTTGCTCATCACCCCACCGCGATTGCTACCACGCTGCAAGGTCTGCGTGCGCAGGTTGGCAGCGATACTATTGTGGCTATTATTGAGCCGCGTTCGAACACCATGCGACTGGGTGCGCATCGTGCCGCATTGGCCGAATCAGCGAAGCTGGCGGATGAAGTGATCTGGTATCAGCCTGTCGGATTAGAGTGGTCGCTGGACGATATTGTGCACGGCCATGAAGATAAAATGCGCGTGGTAACCACGATAGATAATATTCTTGCATCTATTAAAGCCTCTGTTGTGCCACGTACACATCTTGTAGTGATGAGTAATGGTGGCTTTGAAGGCATTCATCAGCGCTTGGTCAGTGTACTTGAGGACAAGTTCAATGAGGAAAAGTCCCATGCCTGAGTTTACAAAACGTGTCACGTTAGCGATTACCGGCGCATCGGGCGTGCAATATGCTATACGCCTGATGGAATGCTTAATTGCCGCCGATGTTCAGGTGTTGTTGATGATATCCAAGGCTGCTCAAGTGGTGGCGGCGACAGAGACTGATTTATCGATTCCCGGAGCAACGGTGGCTCAGCAGGCCTATTTCACAAAGATGTTTAATGCGAAAGCCGACCAGATTAAGGTGTTCGCGCGTGAGCAATGGATGGCACCGGTTGCTTCTGGTTCGGGTGCTCCGGCCACCATGGTGGTGTGTCCTTGCAGTACTGGTACGCTGTCTGCGATTGCGACAGGTGCCAGTAATAATCTGATCGAACGTGCGGCGGATGTAGCATTGAAAGAGCGCCGGCAGCTGGTGTTGGTACCGCGTGAAGCTCCGTATTCAGAGATTCATCTGGAGAATATGCTCAAGCTTACGCGCATGGGAGCCGTTATTTTGCCTGCCAGTCCTGGTTTTTATCATAAGCCTGAAACGATTAGCGATATGGTCGACTTCGTGGTCGCCAGAATTCTGTCTCAGATTGGGGTAGAACAGTCTTTTATGCCGCGTTGGGGCGAAGCATTGCTGCAAAGTGATGAAAATACGCCAGCGCAGGACTAGAATAGCTACCTTTTGTCTAATTGGAGCGGGTTAATGCCTAAGATTCTTGCCTTGGATACCTCGACCGATGCGTGTTCCGTTGCTTTACATGTGGCAGGTGAGATCCGTGAGGATTTCAGAATAATTCCCCGACAGCATACTAAACAGCTGCTGCCAATGGTTCAGGCGATGCTGGACGAGGCGGGTCTGAAAGTAAAAGATCTGGATGCTATTGCGTTTGGTCGTGGCCCCGGGTCTTTTGCCGGTATCCGTATTGCTACCGGCGTTGCTCAAGGGCTGGCATTTGCAGCAGAGCTAAACCTGTTACCTGTGTCCACATTAGCGGCTATCGCTCTATCGAAGCATTTGGCGACAGGAGAACATCAGGTAGTCGCTGCGCTGGATGCGCGTATGAATGAAATTTATTGGGCGGCCTATCGGTTTGAGAATGGGCTGCCAGTGCAGGTTGATGTGGAACGGGTCGATGCGCCTGCTAACATCATGCTACCTGATCAATCTCCATGGGCCGGTGCGGGTTCTGGCTGGCGCTATCTGCAAGAGATGTCTGAGCAAGTGCAGCAGGCGGTTACTTCGATAGACGATGATACTTATCCGACGGCGGCTAATATTTTGCGTCTGGCACTTAGGGATTATCAAGAAGGGAAGTCAGTATCGCCCGAGTTGGCGCAGCCTGTGTATTTGCGCGATAGCGTTGCCTGGAAAAAGAAGGATCAGCAGTAAGTGGAGTGGTATTTAGTTTTTGTTGTCTAGATAGTTGTTGGATCTTTTGCTGTTAGATGTACTGTGTTGTGAAATCTATTGTTAGATATATAAAGGCGTCAAGTGACTGAAAATATAATAAGTGAAACGGTTAAGGTTGCCGCCTGCGATAAGCCGCTGCTGGAGCATGCTAATAAACTGGCGACTCGATTGGGCTTACCGCCGGCGAGTATTGTCACCGATATAGCTCGTTGTGCTGATCCGTTGCTGCTTTATGTAACCTATGACGGGCTTCAGCTGCAAACGACGGGTAAAAAGGCTCCCGGGCCTGTGTGGGTCGATTTTTTAAGCGGTTCGATTGCGCATCGCAGAAAGTTTGGTGGTGGGGCCGGCCAAATGATAGCAAAGGCTGTGGGGGTTAAAAGTGGTATTCGTCCCACGATACTGGATGCTACCGCCGGTTTAGGACGAGACAGCTTTGTGCTGGCGACGCTGGGGTGCTCTATTTCCATGACTGAGCGTTCTGCTGTGATTCATGCGTTATTGGCGGATGGGCTTGAGCGTGCTGTAGCGGATGAAGAAGTTTACGAGGTCTGTTGCAGAATGAAACTGTATCACGGTAACGCGATTGAATTGATGCGCTCTCATCTGATAGATCCTGTGCAGGTTGTTTATGTTGACCCTATGTTTCCGCATGCTGAAAAATCTGCGTTAGTGAAAAAAGAGATGCGGATATTCAGGGATGTGGTCGGTGATGATCAGGATTCTGTTGAGTTGCTGGAGGCTGCTCTGGATACGGCGACGGCACGT
The DNA here is from genome assembly GCF_001305295.1 of Neptunomonas antarctica. Lineage (GTDB taxonomy): Bacteria > Pseudomonadota > Gammaproteobacteria > Pseudomonadales > Balneatricaceae > Neptunomonas > Neptunomonas antarctica. Next base: position 38,743 of record NZ_LJSI01000027.1, on the reverse strand, counting down.
GTGGTGGTTAAGCGCGCCCGCAAAGCGCCAACAATAGCAGGACGTCCTCCTAGTTATCAGTTAGAAGGGAAGTCCAGCCGTTATGATATTTATGCACTCGCCAAATTAAGTTAGAAGGTGTTCGGCCGCGTATTAGCGCGGATGTAATGCTTTCTCTACCACGCTGATGTAATGCGGATTCAGAATTTGCCTGGCCCGTTTAAGTAAGGCTGAGCTTTCTATCCGGCAGCTCACCTGGTCTGCTTGTTTGGCGAAGACTGATCGGCTAATCAACGCTTTAATAAACACTGTCAATACGCGTTCGTCAGAATACTCTGGCGAGTTAAAACCAAAGTGATGGTGCAGATGCACAGCGATACGCTGGCTTTCGCTGATCAGGTCGTCCATCGACATCGCTGTTCCATCCGAGAGCAGGCGAAACACAATATAATATCGCAGTAGAATCGGCTCAGCTGTTCGCATCAGAGCAATAGTCAGCGGGGTTTCCGTCACGCACATCAGTCCGCCATTCCGCGTGATCATCCCCCTTTTTTCCAGACGCAGCCGTATTTGCTTGCAGGCAGACGTCACTTCAGCACCACTCCAGGGAAGGAACAGTTCAGCCTTCAAATAGGGGTAAATAGTGCTGAGCAGCCTTGGCAGGGTTTGCGGTAGAGGGCGGGAATAGCGCTTTGTCAGCAGTAGATAGAGGCCCGGTAGCAAGGTGATATGATGCAGTTGGTTGCGATAAAATGTCATTTCCTGAGCCTGCATTTCGCTAAGGAATATGTCGTTACCTGATTGACTTAACTGTTTACGTTTGAGGGCTTCTGTTACCCATTCATCAACCGCTCCGGTAGCAATGGCGGCCGGAGGGTTGGGTAATGCTTTGAGTAGGGATGCCAGATCTTTAGTTTGATTGGCGAGCTCTGTTGTATTAAAAATCTGCTTTGGGTTTGCCAGCATAAGGGTCGCTAGCAACGCCGTTTGATTGACATAAGCTGATTGATTAATTCCTTGGAGCACCTGTTGGCTGATGTGTTGTGTCATGTCATGCAATGTTGGTTTGGCTGCTATTTCTTGTTGGGGCTCTTTTTCCGATAGGTTGTCCGACATGTCTTTCGATATAGGTTGTGATGCATGTAGCGAAATATTGTACGGTGTTTCCTGCAAGGCTGTTTTTAGCAGAATAGGCTCCCCGAAGCTGAGTGCTGCATCACCAAAGCGGTGCCGAAACTGCTTAAGTGTTTTGAGTAAACCTAAGAAAGATTCTTTGCGCTTGAGGCCACCCGATAACTCCTGTTGATAGCTTTTGCTTTCGATGAGCTTGTCATAGCTAATCCATACGGGAATCAGTGCAACTGGCTTTTCCGGATGCTGTAGATGATTCTCCAGTGTCATGCTGAGCAATCCTGTTTTGGCGGGTAGTAAGCGACCGGTGCGGCTGCGGCCGCCTTCAATGAAATACTCAAGCGAATGGCCTCTGTTAGCCATGAAAAACAGATAGCTTTTAAAGAGTTGCGCATAAAGAAGATCATTTTTGAAACTTCGACGCATAAAAATAGCGCCCCCGCGTTTTAAAATACTGCCTAAAATGGGAACGTTTAAATTATCACCGGCGGCGATATGCGGGATCATTAAACCATGCTGATATAAGCTCCAGGACAGCATGACATAATCGATATGGCTTCGATGGCATGGCAGGTAGACCAGGTGGTGGTCGGGAGCACAATTCTGAACCCGTTCAATCCCTACAATATGTACGCTTTTATAGGCTTTTTTCCAGAAAAAGCTTAATAAAGGGGCAAGAATGCGAACAGTAGTTGGACTGAAGTCCGCCGCTATCTCTTCCAAAAGCGTGTTCGCTTCAGCCAAAACCTGTTCAGTGCTATGGCTATTTTTAGTCGCCGTGAGGTTAATTGCCTCTTTGACGTGTGCATCCTGCAAAATAAGTTTGATCAAGGTGCGGCGGTGCGATAGATCCGGGCCCATAATGGCTTGTCGGCGACGGTAAAAATGGTTATGAAACACCCGAACCGCTTTATGGGCAATAACCCCTGCAGGTTGATGTGATGAGTCTTTTTTGAGGTGCCTGAGTGACAGAGGAGCATCCACCTGAATCAATGTCTGACGGCCATTGAGCAGTAATTGCATAAAACGGCCGAAGGGACCTGCTTTGCTCCAGATTTTAGCATACAGTAAGTTCAGGCAGGACGTTTCCCTCTGTGGAAGACGCCCATAATAAATAGAGATGGGGACAATATTAATATCATTGTCAGCGTCTAAAAATCCCAGTTTATCAATTTGCGCTTCAATGCGGTTACGCAGATCTTCATTCTGATTATGGGCGGCGCAAAGGATTTTTTGCTCAGGCAGTGTATTGCCCTGCAGTCGCAGGTGCTCTATTAAAAGCAACCTGTCCGTATACCGTGCTGTTTCAATAACGAACAGCGTATTGTGGCTGGGTTTGAGGTGTTGTCTGCCTTGTATTGTAGGGCGGACAAGTAACCTTAGTATTAACCGGCTAATACGATTTAGTCCTCGCATTTTTCGCTAGGCCTTATGCTTATTAATAGTGCGGTGGCGGTGGTTCATCAAACGATATTCCCTGGCTTTCCTGGCCAACTGTCTTAAGTTGTTGATTAAATACAGTCAGCATTCTTTTTAAATCGATAATCATTTTATCTTGCTGAGCAATTACGTCATTAAGCTTATCAAGTGCATCTTCCTGAAAGGCAACTCTGCTTTCAAGTTCTGTTATACGTTCGTCATAGTTCATGATGGCGCCTGTGGCATAAAAGTTCGTTGTAGTAAGCATAACGGAGAGGCCTATGGAAAGTAAATTAAGCTGTAGAGGGGTAAGGTGTTGAAATTTTGAGTTTTCTTCTGTATACCTTCAGGGTTATCGCTTTAAATTAAGTATAGGCGGTTTAAATAATAGTAATTTTCATGATAAGACAAGAGATAGATAGATGAGTGGTAACCAAATAGTTCGTAGCGTGATTGTAAGTATCATTGCAGCAGTGTTGATTCCTTTGCTGCTTAATGCTGTAGCGGGTGTTGAAGCAGGGTTATTAACAGCCAAGGTTATAGCGGTAACCTTCATCGTAGTTCTGATCAGTAGCGTGATTTCTGCTATGGGTAGCAGCCCGGCAGCTCCTGTTCTGGCTCAGATTGATGACGAAGATATGGAAGATGAAGAAGACTACGAAAATGATGATCGAGAGTTAGGTACTGTTAAGTGGTTTAATGTTTCTAAAGGTTTTGGATTCATTACGCGTGAAAATGGTGATGATGTGTTTGTTCATTTCCGTAACATCCGTGGACGTGGTCATCGCTCTTTGAGTGAAGGTCAACGTGTTCGTTTTAATGCACGTGAGAGCGACAAGGGTTTGCAGGCGGAAGATGTTTCCGTTATTCGCGGCTAGTCACCTCAATAGCGGAAGCCTCGGCTTCCGCTTTCTTCTTCCTTCCTGTCCTCTTTTATATTCTCTGCCCTGAAAAACTATTGCCTGTTATGACTTGCGCTGAAAAGTGCGCTATTGCTTTGCAATGGCTGCGTGTAAACGCTCAATAATGGCGTCTGGCCCACTATAACCATCACTTATTCTGATCGCCTTGTCTTGATTCAATAAGCGTAAGGCAGGAAAACCAGAAACGTCGAGCTGTCTGGATAACATTAGATTATCGTCAAACTGTTGCTGGGTACTTGGCGCATCTAATAATGCGGAAAATTCAGTCGTATTAATGTTTAATGTTTCTGCTAGTGCTATTAGTGTTTCTCTGTCAGAGGGGTTTTTTGCGACCAAATAATAAGCCTGCTGAATCGCTTTCGCCATTACACCAGCGCTCCCGGGCTTTAGCTGCTCTGCAACAAGAATCGCCCGGCATGCTCTCCACGTACTTCGTCGTGGACTACAGAGTGTCCAGAAATCGTAATTAAAGACGGTTTCCGTACGAGCTTCTATCTGCTGCCAAATAGAGCGAATCATATCTTGCTGCTCTTGTGGCATCAGATCATCTGTGTCCGGCGCCAAGCCCCCTACAACGTATTGAATAGGCAGATCAGGGAAGGTTTGTTCAATCGTTTGCAGTGTGGGGGAAAAAGCCCAGCACCAACTGCACATTGGATCCATGATATAGAGTAGTTGCATTAGAAAAGCTCCGGTTGAGGACTATGTTGATTCCAGAGAGTCAGCGCAGGGATGTTGGGCCGTTGTTTGTGAATCTCTGCTGCAAAGAAGCTCGCTACTGCGGGTGCCTCTTTGTTGTCGGGGGTGTGGAAAAATAGATAAGGCGTGCGGCCTTCATCAATCCACTCAAGTGTTTTATTAATCCAGGGTATCAGGTATGCATATCCATCACCGATGTTAAGCGGCGTGATGATGCGTACAAAAGGATGCTGGCCAGTGGCAATAACATGCACCGGCATGCGTGGCTTAGCCTTCAGTGCTTCCTGCGTGATGGGATCGCCAGCAGGATGCGAAAAAAGAGCGCGTGTATCGAACGTGATACGGTTGACTGATCGACGCATTAGTATCTGGTTGAAACGTTTTTCCAAATCGTCCTTATTAAAAAATCCACTATGTCTGACCTCAATAGCATAACTGAAATCAGTAGGTAGGCGATTGATAAAACGTTCCAGTATCTCCAAATCCTGAGGACCAAAAGATGCATTCAGTTGTAGCCAGAGTATGCCTAGTTTATGTTCTAGTGGTGTGATTCGATTAAGGAATTCGGTAAGCAGCCGATCACTATGTTGTAGCTTTAAATGATGTGTGATGGTTTGTGGAAATTTAAAGCAAAAACGAAAGCTGGGGCTGCTCTGCTGCTTCCATTGTTGTATGGTCGACTCGTTGGGAAGACCATAAAAACTGCTGTTACCCTCGACCGATGAAAAGTGTTGCGTGTATTGTTGCAGCGCCTGATTCGGACCGGAATGCTCTGGATACCAATTTGGATGGTGCCATTGAGGCAGGCCAATAAAATACGCTTGATCGTGTGTGGGATATTCGGTGTGCATACTCTTATGGTGTACTGAACAGCTGCTATACTCAAGCGATTGATTATCAATAAATACTCAGGAGCATATTAAGAGATGGATTTTGCATCCCTTGTAGGCATTATTTCAGGATTAGTGCTTATCATTTCGGCCATTCTGATGGGCGGTAATGCGGACATTTTTGTTAACGTACCAGGCATGATGATCGTGGTGGGTGGGACTATGGCGGCGACGCTATTAACCGTTCAATTTCGTGATGTTATGAATGCTTTTAAGGGCGCTTATATTGTATTCACTCAGGATAAGACCAATCCTTCAGAGATGATAGATACGATGATTTCGCTGAGTAAAATCAGCCATCGTCATGGTTTATTGAAATTGGGAGATGTGAAAACAGATTCGCCGGTGTTGCTGCGCGCCTGTAATCTTTTGTCTGAAGCTGCTTCTGAACAGGTAATCCGGAATACCCTGCAGAATGAAATCGACTCCCTTATGGCGCGTCATTTTTCTGTTCAGGATGTTTTCCGGAAAATGGCGGGATACGCACCCGCATTCGGCATGTTGGGAACCTTGATTGGTTTGATTCAGATGCTCAGTGAACTTGATAATCCTGAGACTATTGGCCCTGCCATGGCAATCGCTTTATTGACGACTTTTTATGGGTCATTATTGGCAACGATGGTGTTTCTGCCTATCGCCGGTAAGTTAAAAGCCCGAACCTTGCTGGAAGTCACTAATCTGGAAATTATTCGTGAGGGCAGTATCAGTATACTGACGAATGATCACTATGCTCATGTCTATGAACAGTTAGCTTCTTATCTTCCGGAAAGAGCGCGTAAACCCATACAGAGTCAAAAGGTGGCGGCTGACAGCGGAGCGAAAAAATGAGTGCGCGACGCGTCGTTATGGATGAGTCAGAGCCCGGTTGGATAGTGACCTACGCTGATCTGATGACACTACTGCTGGTGTTTTTTGTGCTGCTTTTTTCGATTTCAACGGTTAAAAAAGAACAATTCGCATCAACAATTCGCTCCTTTCAGTTGGCGATTGGCGATAGTGGCGGGAGCCTTGTTCCTTTACCGGAAGAAATCAGAGCTCCGGCTATCGAGATACCTGATAGTTTGGAACAAAATAATGCGGATCAACTGACGCCGCCATTAGCTGTCGTCGAAGAGGTTCAAGAGAGCAGAGCGCCTGAAATACCGGTAGTAGAGACGAACAAAGAACTCGAATACCTGTCAAATAGTTTAAAGGAGGTGTTTGCTTCCATGGGTGTTGCCGATGCGGTGGATGTCGGGGAGCCTCGTGATGGTAAGCTACGAATTCGGGTAAAAGGTGCTGTATTGTTTGAATCAGGCGATTCTTCATTCAATCGCCAGATGATGCCCATTATGGATGGATTGCTAGATATATTGGAAAAGTATCCGGAGTATAAGCTCGGCATTAAGGGGCATACCGATAATATTCCAATCGAAACAGCTCGTTTCCCGTCCAACTGGGAGCTGTCCGCTATACGGGCGACTACCGTATTACGCTATTTAGTCAGAGGAGGAATAGACCCGGAACGAGTAACGGCAACCGGTTATGGTGACTCTCTGCCTATTGGTCCCAATGATACTCCAGAGCAGCGGTCAGAAAATCGTCGTATTGAATTTGTATTAGAAAAGGTAAATGTGCCATGAAGCCTGTAATAGAAATTGATTTTGATGATGCTCTACCACGTGAAAATTATCGGGTGACATTACATCAGGATGACCCTGTTAGCCTGACGGTGGCGGGTGTTGCTGTTGACGTTATTGATATTTCAGCCAAGGGTGTCGCTTTCCGATATCAGGGGCAGGCAAATAAAGATAGTTATCCGGTGGTGTTAACATTTGAAACGGATAAAGTTTATGTGGTGGAGTGTGATTTAAAGATTATCCGTAGGCATCATCCTGAATACAGTGCTGAATTTGTTCATATTGCCGAGAAAGATATTGCCCGGATTGCACGCTTAATTATTGAATGCCAAAAAAGAGATATCCGAAGAAGTAAACACCCGAAATCTGGCGATAACGAAATAACTGAAGGTTAGTGTTGCAGTATTGGAACAATCACTATAGTATTCGCTCCACAATTTGATGCGGGGTGGAGCAGTATGGTAGCTCGTCGGGCTCATAACCCGAAGGTCGTAGGTTCAAATCCTGCCCCCGCTACCAATTTTGTTAAGTTTATCAATAAGTTATTTTTTGAATTTATTGGAAGGCTGCGTTATAAGGTAAGTGTACTTGAAAGTAAGTACAAAGATAGTTTGTTGCGGGGTGGAGCAGTATGGTAGCTCGTCGGGCTCATAACCCGAAGGTCGTAGGTTCAAATCCTGCCCCCGCTACCAATATCTAAGAAGCTTATTTATATGACGATCTTTATAAGGTCAAACTTATAAAGTAAAGGGTACAGCGAATAATGGCTGTGCAGCAGTTGCGGGGTGGAGCAGTATGGTAGCTCGTCGGGCTCATAACCCGAAGGTCGTAGGTTCAAATCCTGCCCCCGCTACCAGTTTTAAAGAAGAGAGTGCAGCAAGTTTAATGGCTGTGCAGTAGTTGCGGGGTGGAGCAGTATGGTAGCTCGTCGGGCTCATAACCCGAAGGTCGTAGGTTCAAATCCTGCCCCCGCTACCAGTTTTAACTTATCTGGCGGTTATAAAATAGCTAGTAGTTTTAAAGAGGCCAAATCAATAGCGATATTGATTTGGCTTTTTGCGTTTATACCGATCAATAAATCCCCTGCCAATGCCTCATCTTTATTTCGTATAGCGTCGCTAGCTTACAATCCTCCACGTGTGAGTTTAGTCGGGTCGAGTAACAGAGTAAGTTCTTCTGTTGTTAAATTAGTTTGTTCTGCAGCCACTTCAATTATCGGACGTTTTTCTTTGTACGCTTGCTTGGCAATGTCAGCCGCTTTTTGATAGCCGATAATAGGATTAAGTGCTGTGACTAAAATTGGATTGCGCGCGAGTGTTTCCGTTAGTTTAGCGTCGTTTACCGTAAAGCTGGCTATCGCTTTATCGGCAAGCAGATGACTAATTCTGGAGAGTAGCTGGATGCTGTTAAGCAAGTTGCTGGCGATTAAAGGCAGCATGACGTTGAGCTCAAAATTACCCGACTGGCCTGCAATAGTTATGGTTGCGTCATTGCCTATAACTTGAGCGGCAACCATGGCGGCTGCTTCCGGAATAACAGGATTAACTTTTCCGGGCATAATAGATGAACCCGGCTGTAAGGCTTCCAGTTCAATTTCGCCTAGCCCGGCTAGTGGTCCTGAATTCATCCAGCGCAGGTCATTGGCTATTTTCATTAAAGAAACTGCTGTCGTTTTAAGCTGTCCTGACAGTGCTACAGCGGTATCCTGAGAGCTGATTTGAGCAAAAAAGTTATCGGCGGGGGAGAATAGGATATTGGTTCGGGCGCTTAACTCTGCGCAAAAGAGCGCTGCAAATTCTGGATGGGCGTTAATGCCCGTGCCAACCGCGGTACCGCCTTGGGCGAGGTGCTGAAGGCTGGGCTGTAGCTGTTGAATATGTTGGATGTTGTGTTCTATTTGTGAGGCCCAGGCACCTAAACATTGGCTCAGTTTTATAGGCATTGCATCCATCAGGTGAGTGCGACCTGTTTTTATAGAACCGTCGACCGCGTGAGCTTTGATATGAATCACATTAGCCAAATGAGATAGTGCGGGTAGTAAGTGTTCCGATAGTTCAATGGCTGCACTGATATGGATGCAGGAGGGAATGATATCGTTACTGCTCTGGCCGTGGTTGATATGGTCATTGGGATTAACCGAACTACCGTATAATGGTGTTGTCAGTGTTGCCAGTACCTCATTGGCGTTCATGTTGGTGCTGGTGCCGGAGCCTGTCTGAAATATATCGACTGGAAAGTGCTGCATTATATCGGCGTCTTTAAGTAAGACATTAACCGCCTCATTGATAGCCTTACCCATTGCCTCAGGTATTTCATCAAGCGATGCATTCGCTATAGCGGCGGCAGCTTTTGCATGCAGTAACGCGCGTATAAATGCTTCCGGCAATGGCTGTTTGCTGATAGGGAAGTTGTTGATGGCCCTTTGTGTTTGTGCACCATAAAGGGCGTCTGCAGGAACCGCTAATTCGCCCATACTGTCGCGTTCAAACCGAACATTATTTTTCATGGTAGCCTCTGATAATCGATAGCTTATTTATAGTTGAGATTATTTTTAACAGATATAGTTTCCCGTGATAGTCGAATCAGCTGTATACCCCCTCAGAGGAATAAACATTGCGATGTCACTATGACAGAATGACTTGTGCATTTAAGAGACATTTAGGAGATAGTTATTATGTCAGAGGAACGTATGCCAGGGGAATTTGCCAAGCTGGTTGAGGCTGCGAAGCAACAGGAGCAGCCACAACGCTTACTTATGCTTTTTGCTCGTGCAGAAGGAAATAAGAAAAAGAAAGCAAATGCATCTCATCAGACGGGCACGGTTACTCCTCTGATGTGTGTAGATAAGCTACCCGAAGAGCTGGAGAGTTTTGAAGCACTGATTAAGGAAGCGGATATCATTGCAAGTGATTGGAGCTTTGTGTTGATTGGTGGTCTGGGCGGTGTAGATGGTGAAGCGCCACCAACCGAGGCTGCTGAGCCTTACCTGAACCAGATGGCGAATGATCTTATGATGGGGCAGGATCTATCGGGTTATACCATTCTTGACCGTCAGCAGAGCCCTGTACTACTGCAAGTACGATAAATCCGTTATAAGCGTCGGTTGCTTATGTTGAGAATCCAGCGTTGAACTCAATATCGCCAGACGCTTTTTAGCAGTGCTTGTTTTAGCAGTGCGTGTTTTAGTCAATCTTGTAGCCACAGTGCTGCCATCAAAAACATTGAACTAATAAACCAGACTAAAGACATTATTTGCCAGAAAATAACGCTCTGTGTCTTTTTTTCTACTTCTTTTGGCATTAAAAACTCAGGATTAGGCTGTGTTGCGTCCTGTAGGAACTGCTCAATAGTGTCGTATCTGTCTTCAGGTCTGATCGATAAACCCTTCATTAATGCCCTGTCAAACCATAGCGGCAACACCGGATTATAACGTTCCGAGGGGATATATTTTAGTTTTGCAAGCTGTTGCGGTGTTTCACAGCGTTCAAGTCCTTCGCCATAAGGTAAATGATGCGTGAAAATTTCATACGTAATACTGGCGAGTGAAAATAGATCTCCCTTGATGCCAGTGTTTTGGCCAAGTCTGAGTAGAGGGTCAGAATAATTAACGGTGCCCAGAACACGATCACGCTCTATCGGGATAAAAATTTCATTAATACCGGAAACAAACACAGACCCAAAGTCGACCAGAGTAATATGATTATCAGGAGAGATCATGATGTTACTGGGTTTCAGATCCTGATGCAGGGTTTCACGCTGGTGGAATGCCTGCAATCCTTTGGCTATCTGTTTAACCAGCTTTATCGCTTCTGAAGGCTTAGGATAAGGGTTTTCTTCAATCCATTGCTCCAGAGAGATTCCCCTGACCTTATCCATCACGTAGTAGAGAAATGTTTTCGGGCGATTCGCGTTACAGACTTTGACGACATAGGGGCTGTCTATGCGGCTGCCAACCCACTCTTCCATAATAAACCGCTCAATATAAGCGGGATCGTCATTAAAGTTCTGGGAAGGCGTTTTCATGACCCGTTCTTTACCATCGAGCGGATCTTTAACGATATAGAGCTGGCTGCGACTGCTGGCATAGAGCTCAGAGATTACCTCGTAATCATCGATGCGCATCCCCGCTTCTAAATCAGGGGGGAAAGGCAGCTCTGTTAATTTGTCTGTGAGGTCATCAATACTGTCCCGGATAATCTCATCAACGCGTATTAACTGGCAGCTAATATTATCGGTACTGCCTTTTTCAAAGGCCTGATTAACTAGTTGATCGCACGACTCATTTAAGGACGTGCCATCATGAATAATCTTTTGAATTTCGTTCGGTGGTAATGTGTCGTGGACGCCATCGGTACTAAGAAAAAAGATGTCGCCAAGCTCAATAGAGATCGTCCGGTAGTCAATGTCCAGATGTGTGTCCATCCCCATCGCTCTTGAGAGGCAGCTGGAGCTTTGACTTAGCGATGTAATATGATCGGTTGTCAGACACTCCATATGGTCGTCACGGATGCGATAGATGCGGCTGTCGCCGATATGGAATATGTGTGCCGTGTGCGATTTGATGACCAAGACAGAAAAAGTACAAACATAGCCGCGGGTACTGCTTAAATATTCATGGCTACGGGAATAAAGAGAGCGGTTAATCGCCGTCAGTACTTTTTGTGCTGACTTTTTAACCGTCCATATATCAGGGGTATCAAAGTAATCATTGATAAACTCCCTCACGCAATACTCAGCGGCTTCCGCACCTGCTTCAGCGGTGCTGACACCGTCAGCAATCATACCGCAGGCTCCTTTGGTGGTAAGAAGGTTACCGACAGGCATAAAGAAGCCCAGGCAGTCTTCATTGCGGGTTTTTCGTCCCGTAATGCTTTGCTGGGCTGTTGATAATCTGATTTCACTATTAAGGTGCATATTTGATCCCTGTAGCAGGCCTTGTATCAGGCCCTGTATCAAATTTTTAGAGCGTTCTCTATGCCAGGAAAAGAGAGCCCGAAGGCTCCCTTAACGGGGTGTTTTATTCCACTTCGATCAGCTGCACAGTACCATCTGGCAGAATTTCGGCCATATGACCTGAAGGCTCATCCATAAATTGAACGAATATTAGCGCAACTGCAGCAGACGCACCAATCACCATAAAGAAGGTGGAATAATCTACAAAAGATAGCACTGTCAGGTAGCATACCGCGCCGACGTTACCGTAGGCACCTGCCATCCCTGCAATCTGGCCCGTCATGCGGCGCTGGATAAGGGGAACAGCTGCGAACACAGCGCCTTCACCGGCTTGAACGAAGAACGAGCATCCCATTGTTGCGATAACGGCAACCGGGATGAGCCAGTTACCATCGATCTGGCTCAGTACAAAGTAGCCAACGGCTAAACCACAAATCAGAATGGACAATGCTTTGCGGCGGCCATATTTATCACTGAAGTGCCCACCGGTAGGGCGAGCAACCAGATTCATAAAGGCAAATCCAGATGCCAGCAGTCCTGCCTGAACCGCGCTGAGCCCTTCGAATGTATCCAGAAAGAACAGTGGCAGCATAGAAACAACCGCCAGTTCGGAGCCAAAAGTAACAAAATAAGCGACATCCAGTACAGCCACCTGTTTAAATTTGTAACGATGAATCTCGGGCACACCGTGTTTCAGATTATCTTCATTGACATGGTAGATAGCACGTACCTGAACGATGAAAACAACCGCAAGAATGGCATAAATACTGTAAGCCGCCGTATCGTTAAGCAGGCCAAGGTTAGAGGGTGCAAGTTTCCATGTCAGAACCGCCAGTGCAAGATACATAGGTACGTTCATTAGCAGGTAGAAGTAGAAATCTCCTTTACTGGTGACTTCCAGGCCGCCGTGCTTTTTAGGCTTGAAATAGGTCGAACCTTTCGGTGTATCGCGGGCAATCCTACGATAGATGATACCGTATACAAAAGCTAATACGCCGGTTATACCTATCGCGTAACGCCAGCCATCATCACCACCAAACATGAGTGCAAGAGAGGGAAGTGTCATGGCAGCAGCAGCAGACCCAAAGTTACCCCATCCGCCATAAATGCCTTCAGCAATACCTACCTGTTTAGCAGGAAACCATTCAGAGACCATGCGGATACCAATAACAAAACCAGCTCCGATGAAACCGCTCAGGAAACGTAAAATAGCGAGCTGTTCATAGTTTTGAGCCGATGCAAAGCCGACACAAATAACACCACCGATCATCAATAACATACTGAAAACAGAACGCGGGCCGTATTTGTCAACCAGTGTGCCGATGACAATACGTGACGGGATGGTCAGTGCGACGTTGAGTATAAGCAGTGCTTTGACTTCTGGTGTGGTGAGGTCGAACGCTTCTTTAATGATAGCCATCAAGGGTGCATGGCTAAACCAGACCATAAAGGTCAGGAAAAACGCAAACCATGTGATATGCAGCGTTTTTATTTTGGGATCACTAAAGTTCAGTAATCGAATTTTTTCAGTGGTCATTACATTGCTCCTGCAGCGCACAGGCTGTCGCTACGTCGTTTGAAGTCATGGTTTAAAATCATGGTTTAACATCATTTCTTAAAGGCATCATGTGGATCAATAAGGTTAAGCCGGCTATCTGATCTGTCATTCGCAGATAACGTGTTATCCACATAAGAGAAAAATAGGACAGTTTTAGTATTCACGTGTTGATATGAATCAAAGCTTGAGTGGCATGAGGCATGAAGGTTTTTTCATGCCTACCACTTAATAGGTATGATTTGTTGTATATAAATATATGTATTTAAACGTTTATATTATTTTTTTCATAAACAGGTATTGTTATTTTTTGTTGCGGATTCATTGGGGGTAGCTGAGCGGGGAGGTCATTCAAGTGCTTTAATAAGTGACTGAATCTGAGTCAGCAGCAGATCCTTGAGTGCATACAGTTCAGGCAAACGTCTGCAGGCAATCGCCCGGTGTCCATCGTTGGCAAGTACCATCAGTTCATCACTGAGTGCATGAACGGCATCATGCAGCGGGGCAATATCTTTGAATTCCTGGAGTGTGCCGTAACGTGCGAAGCCACTACTGTGATACCAGCGTCCAAATTGACATTGGTGGCTAGTCTTATTGGAAAGCGGTGTGTCTGAAGAGCTTTCCAATAAGGTGACGAAATTATCCAGCCACTTGATATGGTTTTGCATGGCGATGATCAAACTTATGTTTTTACTGTCTTCAGTGGGGATGTTAATCGTTAACCACGGTTCGTCATGACGCCATTGCTCAACCCAGGCCGGCAATTTTCCTGCTGGCATCGGGCGAGCAATACCATAGCCCTGAGCGTGGGAGCAGCCAAGTTTAATCAACATGGCACCATGTTCTAAAGTCTCAACGCCTTCTGCAATGACGGATTTATTGAATGTTTGGGTAAGCCGCACAATGCTCTCAACAATATCGAGATCATTAGGATCTTCCAGCATATCTCGTACAAAACTCTGATCAATTTTCAGGGTATCTACTGGCAGGCGCTGAAAATAGGTCAGAGATGAGTATCCTGTGCCAAAATCGTCAAGTGAGAAACGTACGCCCATATTACGACATTGTGTGAGTATACCGGCCGCTTGATCTATATCGTTCAGGGTAGATGTTTCTAAAATTTCCAGTTCAAGGTCCTCATGTTTGACAGCGGGATGGCGCTCCAGCATGAGTTGAAGGCGGTCAGCGAAGTCGACCTGTAATAGATGATTGGCGCTGAGGTTGGCACTCACAGGGAACGTCAGTCCAAGCGTGTTCCATACAGCAATTTGCTTCAATACCGATTCGATAACCCACTCGCCGATTTCAATCTCCAGGTCATGGCCGTCGATAAGTCCTAAAAAGGCGGCAGGTGGTAACAGCCCCTGTTCTGGATGCTGCCAGCGAATCAGTGCCTCAGCACCAATCACTTCCCCCGTGAGGAGGTCCACTTTAGGTTGATAATAGAGAACGAATTCGTCTTTATTCAGAGCGACATTAATATGCTTGAGCTTAGTGCGGCGAGCCTGAACTTCCCTATCTAGCCCTGGATCAAACAAATGATAGCGGTTTTTTCCGGCCTCTTTCGCTTGATACATCGCTTGGTCTGCATGGCGTAGCAATGTATCAGCGTCAGCGGTATCGGCAGGGAATAAGGTGACACCAATACTGGCTGAAACGTGAAGAGAATGGTTTTCAATCAATACTGGCATGCTGATAGCGGTTAATACTCTATCAAGTAGCCGATCTATCTCTTCTGGCTTGCCTAGTTCTGAAAAGAGTATGACAAACTCATCACCACCAAGTCGGGCTATCGTGTCTTCTTCACGTAATATTTTCAGCAGACGCTGGGTGACTTCTATCAAGAGAAGGTCGCCAGTAGCATGTCCATATTGATCATTGACGGGTTTGAAACTGTCCAAGTCGAGATAGCATACCGCAAGAGATTTACCACTACGTTTGGCGCGCGCGATTGTGTGGTTGAGTCTATCACCGAGTAGGCGACGATTGGGTATGCCTGTTAACGCGTCATAATGAGCGATACGATCCAGTTCTGTTTCATGTGCTTTTATTCGACTGATATCAGAAAAAACAGCGACGTGTTGGTCTATTTCCCCATCTGCTTTACTTACAACGTCAATGGATAGCCGTTCTGCAAAAATCTCGCCCGACTTTTTACGATTCCAGATTTCACCTTGCCATGATCCATGTGCTTCCAGTGAAGCTTTCATCTCGGTATAGAACTCAGCTGACTGTTTACCAGAAGATAGAATGCCGGGGTTCTTGCCGATAACATCTTGATAGTCATAACCGGTGATATGGGAGAACGCCGGATTAATATCAACAATGAGATTATGCGCATCAGTCACCATAATACCTTCCTGACTGTTAAGGAAGACACTAGCTGCCTGACGCAATCTCACATCTGATTTTTTGCGTTCGGTAATGTCGGTACTTACACCGATAAAGTGTTGCAGATGACCTTCGGTGTCGCGAAAGGCCGAGATTGTGGTGTGAGCATCATAAAGGTGTCCATTTTTGCAGCGGTTAATGATTTCACCGCACCAGAAGCCCTGACTGCGAAGGCTGGCCCACATTGCTTTATAAAAGTTTTCATCTTGCTTTCCAGAGGCAAGGAAGCGTGGGTTTTGGCCAATAGCTTCTTCGGCTGTGTAGCCAGTGATCTCACAGAAAGCAGGATTAACGGAAATAATGTTAGCGTAAATGTCAGTGATGATAATGGAATCAGCGCTGCTGCCAAAAACAGTCGCGTTGATACGCTGTAGTTTTTCTGATTCGATACGTTCCGCCTCCAGCTGGACCTGACGGCGATAGAAGGCGTTCACCAGAAGAGTTAAGGCGATTAACGTGGCTATGATGACCCCGATAAGTATTTTTGCTTCAGTTTTCCAGTTTTGCATCGCATGTTGGCGATCTATGCGGGTAAATACGATAAAGGGGTAAAGTTGCGATGTTCTAAAAGAAGTGAATACACTGCGGCCATTATGGTTTTTTTGTAAAAACTGACCCGTTTCAAGGCTATTCAGATTCAAGTCAGGTTCGTTATATGGATCTAATGACCCTGCAAGTTCGGTAAGGTCGGTGCTCAATAATAGCGTGCCATCATAGCGAACGATATCAACCACCCCTTCTTCTGTTTTGAGTATTTGAGAAATATGGTTGATAAAATAGTCGGGATTGAAGGCGGTTAGTAATGTGACTTTTCTCTGGCCGAATGACAGGGTATGTATCACCGGAATGAAGTTTGATTGAACGGCGTTTATCGGTGTCTGATGAGTCGTCGGTCTACCGCTGATGAAATCGCGACCCGCCCAGGGGCGACCAATACGTAAGATGCTTTTTGTTTGAGTCTGTGTCTGAACAGGCAGGTATTCGTCAGTGTTGACGATAATTCCTTCATTCGCCCGATTAGAGCTAACAATGATACGGCCTTGCTCATCGAGTAATGATATCGAACGTTGGGCAGGATTATTCCGCAGGTTTGCGACAAAAAATCTCTCTATATTAAAATAATTTTTATTACGGCTGTCCATATTGGCAACATTAAAGGTCGTCAGCTCTACAAGTCTCATATTTTGCGTGATAAAGCTTTCAAAGCTCCGCGAGTGCATCGCAGACATTTCAAGCATGCTGGTTACCGTTTCAGCGCGCAACCGCCATAGGGAGTACGCGGTGATCGTTAGCATACCGCTAATGAATAACAGCAGAGCGAAAGCAAAAATTTTGCGTAGCTGGCGTGTATGTTGATTCATGGAACGATAATGGCCTCAAGGTGATGACGTTTGGCGGATGTTAACAGCCGGCCATCTTTTTTGATATCACGTACAAATTTCTCGATTCGATTATGCCAGTCGTCATCACCGGGCTGCATAGCATAGGCGTAGGGTGTTTTAGGGTAGTTATTGGGAGGCGATACCCGTCTGGCCCAATCAGACTTGGTAAGAAATTGTTGGCTGTAAGGGAAGTCAGTCATAAATACATCGGCGCGTCCTGACTGAACCTCCTGTTCGCGGGCAAAAGGCGTGTTGAGTATTAACAATTGTGCGGATTTGAGTTTTTCTTTCATCACGGCTTCGTGCAACGTGCCTTTGGCGACAGCTACCACAGAATCGGGTTTGTCTATATCGCTCCATTGTGTGATACGGCGGTTACTCTTCGTAGTAATACCGAACACACCGCTTATGAGATTAGGCTGGCTGAAGCGTAATTTGGTCTTGCGGGCAAGGGTGATGCCGACAGCAAACATCGCAATATCACAGTGGTCTTGAGTAATGTCATCGATAAGTGTGGCAAAAGAACTGTCGATAAAATGCACAGCCACCCCCAGGTCTTTACCTAATGCATTAGCCATATCAATATCGATACCCGATAACTGCTGTGTTTTCGGGTTGCGGTAGGTGATACTGTAATAATCGGGCCAAATGCAGACGCGTAAGGCATCTGCATGAGCTACCTTATCCAGTCGGCTGAACGTAGTATTTTCTGCCGCTGACAGCCAAGGTGAAAACAGGGCCGTGAAAAGCAGGCAAAGGTAATAAATATGCATCGTAGCCTTGTGTACCTTTAATATTAATACCCACATAAGATCAAAGTATAGACTAGCTCAGCTGATCTGCATTAATGCCGGATTTATTAACTAATGATACATACTTCAGGATTAGATGATTATTATGCATGCAGGTGCGATTGAGTAGATACTGCTTTATTGATGGATTGATTGACGCGTGTCATCACTTAAGCTATCC
Organism: Neptunomonas antarctica; assembly: GCF_001305295.1. Classification (GTDB taxonomy): domain Bacteria; phylum Pseudomonadota; class Gammaproteobacteria; order Pseudomonadales; family Balneatricaceae; genus Neptunomonas; species Neptunomonas antarctica. The sequence continues at coordinate 20,830 of NZ_LJSI01000027.1, read as the reverse complement.
AGCTCTGTAAACCCGAGATCTTCGAGTATGGCGTAAGACGAGGGAAGTACGAGCAGTAACAGCAGTGTAGAAGAGAGCATGCCAAAGACTACGCTGGTGACCAGGGGGATTAATATCTGTGCTTGTAGGCTGGTTTCTGAGAGTAGCGGGATCATGCCCGCGACAGTGGTAATTGAGGTCAGGAAAATAGCACGAAAACGGTCACGTACCGCTTGGCCCGCGGCATCATGAAGACTCATGCCTTCCATACTGCGTATTTTGACGAACTCGACCAGTAAAATAGAATCATTCACCACTACGCCTGCTAATGATACAAACCCGATCATACTGGGTAAGCTCAAATCCAGCCCCATTATAAAGTGCCCCCAAATCACACCAATCAGTGCCAGCGGAATATTAAGCAGAACAATAATCGGCTCTTTGAAATTAGAGAACTGCAAGCTGAGCAAAAGGTAGACACCCGCAATGCCGAGTATAAATCCGGTTAACACTGAACCACTGGTCTCCTGATCATTTTTTACTTCGCCTTCTAAGCTGAACGTTAATTCAGGGTAGCGGGCTTTTAACTGCGGTAAAAACTCATCGCGGGTATGTTGGATAATTTCACTGGTATTGGCCAGCTTCGTATCTACATCGCCGCTGACTGTGACGGTGCGTTGATGGTTAACACGAACAATGCGTGAGTATTGACGGTTTTCCTCGATAGTGGCAATCGATCTCAATGGAATATCGACCCCCGTTTTCGAGAACAGCGTCAGATTTTCGAATTCAGACAGTGCCTCTTCCGGATCGCTATCGAGCATCACGTTGATTTCGTAGGCTTCACTGCCCCGATAAATATCACCTACTTTAACGCCTTGGTAGGCCGCTCGCAGCTGTGACGATAACCCTTGAACATCTATGCCTGAACTGATGGAGCCTTCTTGCAAGTGCACGGTGAATTCGGTTTTTCCGGGACGGATATCTGACATGATATTACTCGTGCCTGGATAGCCGTTGAGCCAGTTTTGCAACTCCCAGGATGCATCGTAGAGCGTATCCATATTACTGCCTTGCAAGCGAATAGAGATGGCTTGCCCTGAAGGTCCATGCCTGGGCTCCTTAAATTGTACCGACACAGCATCTCGTATCTGGGGTGTAGACTCCCGCCATAACCGCTGGAGTTCGACCAGAGATGTGTGACGTTTTTCGGCATCCAGCAGATCCAGACTGATGGTGGCAAGATGCGATCCTGCTTCGTGTGCATCATCATTACGGCTGAATAAGACCGTCATATTCTTGATCAGCTTACCGTCGGGTTCTGCCGGTAATTGCTGCAGCGTTTTTTCCAGGCTGGTCGTGAGTAGCGTGACCACTTCCTGAGTACGGCTAAACGGCGTGCCTTGCGGCATTAATAGTCGTACTTCCAGCTGATTTCCTTCGATATCCGGAAAGCCTTTGAATTTTACCGTCCCTGATATCAGTAAGCTGATAGAGATAATTAACAGAACAATGGTGGTTCCTACTGTGAGGTAACGATAGCGGATGGCCCCGTCTGCCACTGTGCCAACCCACATCCGCAGCTTCTCAAACTGTGCTTCAAAGCTGATGCGCCATTGAGGCGTCTGGTCTTTGTTATGATGGCCTAGTGAGTGTTGTAAGTGATGCGGTAAAATGAGGAAGGCTTCAATCAAACTGATGGATAATACCGACAGTAATACCACAGGTAATACACCCAGTACCTGGCCCATGTCGCCTTTTAATAACAGTAAACTGCCAAACAAGATGGCTGACGTGACAAAGGATGAAAACACACCGCGTGCGACTTTTTTAACACCATCGATACTGGCCTGGAAAGGAGACTTACCTTTGCGATGTTCATGCTCAATACTTTCTGACAGCACAATAGCATCATCCATCAAGATACCGATCGCCATTAACAGCGCGACCATTGAGATCATGTTGATACTCACGCCAAGCGTCGACATGATGACCAGACCGCCCAAAAAAGATACGGGCAGCCCTAATGCTATCCAGAAGGTATAGCGCCAGTTAAAGAATAAAAACAAAACCAGCGTTGCCAGAAGCAACCCCTGCCAGCCATTTCTGATCAGCAGATTCAGCCTGTCCTGAACAATGGAGGCCGAATCTTGTGTAATAATCAGCGAAGTACCTGCAGGCAGTCGGGCATTTTCCTGGTCAATAAACGCTTTTGCCGCGTTATAAATCGTGAGTGTATCGTCGGTTTTATTCTTGCTGATTTGGATCAGCGCCGCGGGTTTTCCGTTAATTTCGGTGCGTTGTTCCTCATCAACAAAATTGTCCTCAATGCTCGCTATATCGCCCAGCGTTAATTGGCCACCTTTTGTCGTGTTGAGAATAACCAGATCTTGCAGCTCATTGACCGTACGTCGCGTATTTTCAACACGGATTTGATAGGCGTTTTGGCTACCTTCTAAAATACCGGCCGGCAGATCAATCGCCTGAGCTGAGATGAGATTAGCAACGTCCTGAATGCTGAGTTGGTACTGGCGCATCGCATCCGCTTTCACTTGTATGCTCAGTTCATGTTTTGAAAAACCTGTTACCGTCACAATAGGGACTTCAGGCAGCGCCAGCAGACGATTACGATAATGTTCCGCTAAGGCTTTAAGTTCGGGCATGGTGATGTCTGCGGTAACCGCTACGCTCAATACGGCATCCGTGCGCCCCAGCTCCTGAATAACGGGATCTTCTGCCTTGACAGGAAAGTCATTGATGCCATCAATGGCGGCATTCACATCACTAACGAACTGTTTAATATCGCCGGCTTCCTGCATGTCCAGTGTCAGCGTTGCTAGGCTGTCGCGTGCTTCACATGTTTGCTCTTCAAGAAAGCTAATACCATCCGTAGCATCCTCCAGACGATTACACAATCCTTCCTCTACATCGGTAGGACTAGCGCCTGGATAGGGCACCGTAACACTGACTTTATTGAGTTTTATCTCAGGGAAGGTTTCTTTGTTTAGCTGAGGTAACGTCACAAGCCCGAGTAGAATAATCACCATCATCAAAATATTGGCGGCAGTAGGGTGGCCTGAAAAATAACGGATCATTGTGGCGCTCCGCCGGTGTTAACCTCGAGAACTATATCGGGATTCACTATTTCCGGTTTTTTGGCGCGGTGTTGTAAATTCATTTCAAATTGAGTATTCAGGATTGGTTGAAGCGGCATGCCCTCAATCACAGGGATAAGGTCGTTAATGATAATCTGTTCACCAGCGTTCAGTCCCGCGTCGATAACGAGCAGATTTCCTTGTTGGAACTGCACAGAGACCGGTCGGATCTCCAGTTGCTGGTCTGCATTAGCGATATATACCCGGCCTTCATGCAGAGCACTGCGGGGGATGATAAGGGCAGAATATTCGGGTGCATACAGATCAACCGCGGTGAACATCCCTTTAATGAGCGGCGGACGTTTTCCCGGAATGACTTTCTGATAAGGATTATCCACAGCAACAACCACGCCTAATGTCCTGCGAACAGGATCAACAGATTCGCTGAAACGTAACAGTTTTGCTGCCCAGACAGCCTCAGTGCTGCCGCCCACAAGACGGACATTGGCGACGAGCTGAAGTTGCTCCAGAATCAGGCTTAAATCGGCACCCTGAATGTTGATGTTACCCTCGGCAAGGCCACTACTCACCAGTGTTCGCATCTGCTGGACAGGTAATTGTGCATTGACCTCAATACGATTGGTCGCCAGTGCTTCAAACAAATAAGTGCCCACTGAAACATATTCGTCTTTTTCTATCAGTACAGCACCTACGCGTGCATCAAAAGGCATATATATTTCGGTACGACCTAACGTAGTCGTCTGACCTTTAACCTGCTCACTGGCGCGTTCTATTTGGGCCTGGATTGCGTTGCGACGACTGACGTAGCTATTGAGTGTACCTTGCAAATTGGCGGTGCTCTGGCGAAGCTGTAATACTTTCTGCTCTTCTGCATCCAGTGTAGAGCGTGATATTAACTGCTTATCCCAGATATCTCTGATTCTTGCCAGTTCCTGCTCGCCTACACGCAGGTTCTCTTTGGCATATTGCAACGAGCGTCGGGTCGTCTTTTCTTCTTCATCCAGCTGCGCTAAAGCAGACTGATTGGCACGTAAATCAGCTTCGCTTTGATTGAGTGATATTTGCGAGTCTTGTTGATCAATTTTAATAACCAGCGTGCCTGCTGAAATACTGGCACCGGATTGCAAGTTTGGATGAAGGTAGCTGACCTTGCCGCTAACCTGGGCCTTTATCTTCAACGACACCGACGGTTCAACGGTTCCATAAGCGGTGACGTGAGGGCTTATAGGAATGGCACGTACTGTGATCACGTCTACAGATTTAGGAGGCATTGCCGTATCAGCGTGTTCGATAGCGGGCTTGCTTTTTATCAGATAAGCCGCAATAGCGATACCGATGAAAACAACGATAAAAAACATATAAGGTTTTTGAAAATAAGCTTTCATCAAAATTTCCAGAGTGTCTGATATGGAGTGATAAACGTTTAATTATATATGTATATTAAAAAATCATTATATAACAAATTCTTTGATTAAAAATCCCACTTTGCAGTGAACTTAATAATAAATTTATAAGACTTAATTTTATTTAAGTACCGCTCAATTGCATTGATTTAGGTGTGCAAATACTCATAATTATAAATAATAAAAGGTTGTATTTAGTTTCTTACACAACCACAGGTAACAATAGGTAAGCACAAATATCACTCTATTTAATGTATATGTGCGACCTGAGAAATAAACTTAATGATGCTTACTGAGGATTATAAAATGCGTGAAGATATGATTAAAGATATGACAGAAAAAATGAAGCCTATTACCACTATGGCTGAAGTTAATAAATCAACAGCAGAACAGTTGATCTCTATTCAAACTGAGTATATGACAGATATGTTCAATGCTGGTGTAGCTCAAATGAAAGCGTTAAGCGAAGTTAAAGAGCCTAAAGCTGCTTTTGAATTGCAGATTAAATACTTCAAAGATCTGGAAGCCAGGTTGAATAATGTTGCAGAAAAAGACATGGCGACACTGGCCGCTGCTAAAGAGCAGTTCATGGATCTCATTGAAAAAAGCGTTTCTGAGATGACTGAGGTGTATGGATTGGATAATGTGACTAAATTTATGCAGACTTCTCAGGAAAAACTCGAAGAAGTAACGAAATCTTTTTCGCCTGAAATGATAGGCAAGAAACCACCTTCTACAGCAAAAACTGCGTCACAGAAAAGCGCTCATTAATGCGCTAAAGGAAATACATTGATACGCTAACGTTATTTCTAAAGCCGCGATCTTCGCGGCTTTTTCGTGTCTGTGGCGTATTGTTTGAAGGAATTTCCGGAAGAGCATTGTATCCCTCCTGATGTTGGCTTGCATAAATATGTGGACTACGTATACTGTATAAATAAACAGCATTTATGCCTAATGGGGAGACAGTATGACCATCCGCACGGTCCATCAAGTCATCAGTAAGAAAGGTTTAGTAATTGGGGAATATATGGATCTCAAACTCGCCAAAGACATGGATAACCGTACTGATGTACTGTATTACATCGCCGAAATCATTGAGGCACAAGGCGTTAATGAGGCCGTTGCCGAGAAGATAGCAGAAGCTATTCTTGATGACAGCGTCCGTCAAGAATTCTCGGCTAAGTTAAAGAGTGTCAAAGATCTTCCTGTCGAAGGGGACACGCCAGCGATTACTACACAAGGTGACGTATAGTTATCATATTACAAGGTGTATCAGCTTAACTTCAGCCTTACCTAAGCCCTTCCTGTACTGCCCAAACAGCGACTTCAACGCGTGAGCGTAAATGTAGTTTTTTCAGCAAGTGTTTTACGTGTACTTTGACTGTACCTTCGGTGATGTTGAGTTTACGGGCGATCAGTTTATTGGGTAAGCCACCGGCAATCAGTTTGATAATCTGCTTTTCTCTGGGTGTCAGGCTACTGATATCTGATTTGTTACTGCTACGTCCCGATTGCAGTGCTTGTGCAAGCAGGGTGGTTAACTTATCGCTGATAACGACTTTGCCTAAGGCTGCCTGATGCAGGCTGGCCAGTAATTCTTCGGGTTCCATATCTTTCAGCAGATAACCGTCGGCTCCGGCTTTTAGTGCAGCGACTACGTCTTCTTCATTATCAGATACAGTAAAGACGATCACGCGTGAGGCAACTTCTTCATCGCGGAGCATTTTAAGTGTTTCGATGCCATTGATATTGGGCATGTTCAGGTCAAGCAGAATAAGATCAGGTTCCGTTTCCTTGGCCATTTTGATGCCATCGATGGCGTTACTTGCTTCTGCTATTACCTTAAGCTCATCATCCAGTTCGATAAGCTGCTTTACGCCTTTTCGTAACAGCGGGTGATCATCTATCAGTAAAATGGTGGCAGGTATTGTTTCATTCAATACAGTTTCACTCAAAATGGTTTCACGCATAGATAGAGTCCTTATTGATCGACTTAATGATGTTTTGTTGTGAATGTTAGCAAAACCCGGGTACCACCGCATGACTGGTTGGCAACGCTCAACTTGCCGTTAATAGTGGCGGCCCTGTCTTGCATAATGACCAGTCCATAATGGTTGGTCAGTTCCTGATTTGCAGGTAAACCAATACCATTATCCTGGATACAAACGCTGATATTGTCTCGCTCCGCCGTGATGGATACTTTCACATCAGTTGCCTGTGCATGTTTGACAACATTTGCCAGTGCTTCTCTGAGCAATTGCAGCACATGGATCTCTTCGTTGGGCGTTAATGTCAGATGGTGGATGCCATAATGATAATTTATTGGCGTGCCTAAGCGCTCTGAAAACTCATTGATGGTAGTTTCAAGCGCGTGTTCAAGCCCCGGAGCATCAAGCTTAAGGCGGAAGGTGGTCAGCAGCTCTCTTAACTGTCGGTAAGCGTTGTTCAACCCCTCTTTCAACTCATCCACTACGTCGTTAATTTGTTCTGCATTGGCGTTCTTTTTTCGCAGAATATGCAGGCGTGCTACCTGGATTTTCAGATATGAAAGTGACTGCGCCAGTGAGTCATGTAGCTCTCTGGCAATCACTGATCGTTCTTCAATCAGGGACAAATGTTGTTCCTGTTCAGCCTTTAATTCCAGAGACATTGAGATGGCAAGGTTTTCGACAATGGTTTCTACCAGTTTTATTTCGGATTGAGTCGGCGGCGAGTGCGGTAGGAATTGCGCATTAAACTCCCCAAAGTAGGTTTCTCGTGTCTGGATAGGCAAGGTGAGTGTTTTGTGAGTACGAGGGTCGAGATCTTGCACTATGCAGCTATTACAACTGAGAACCCGGCAATCTTCGGGCCGTTCTAAGGATTGTGTGGTGAGCTGTCGATAACTTTTTTTATTGTTGGGCTCGCATAGTGTAACTTTGATGGGACCAAAGGGAGTGACTGTTTCTAACTGCTGCATCACAGGCATTAAACGGCGGCAGATATCCTCTTTGCGATTAAAGCAGCGAGTGGTGTCATAAAGTAACTGCAATGCTTCATTAGACTGCTGTAACTGCGCTGTTTTTTTCTGTACCCGCTGTTCAAGATCCGTATAAATTTTAGATAACTCTTCGGCCATATGGTTAAACGAATCACCCAGTACACCGAGTTCGTCCTGGCTTTCATATTCCACCCGTGCGGCAAGATCACCACGGCTGGCACGGCGAGCCATCTGAACTAATTCCTGCAAGGGTAGAACGACATTATTTTTGATATCCAGCATAGCGATGAGAATGATCAGTACGGTCATAAACAGGCTGATACCCTGAACCAGACTTAATAACTTTATTTTTGACTCGGTACTGCGTTCGAGTAACTGCACCATTTGATCAATACGATGAACAAATAGCTCAATTTTATCGATGTACTCTGGTGTGGAGCTTGCATCAGTCAGCATCTGATCCAGTGCGGGCAGAATCTGTTCATGCCAATCTTTCTTTAAATTCGAATGAAGCCGATAGAGGTCATGGTCACCCTCTTGTGGGATCACTTCTTTAAGTATTGGGCTACTGATGCGCTTTTCAAATTCAGAGATAGTGTGTTGTACCTTCGAGCGTCGTTCGTCTGTCTGGTCGTGGGAGTATTGTCCTGTTTCGGCAATAATCCGGTAAGACAGCATGCGTAGCGAACCTGCCAAATTGATGCCGGCGGCGTCTCCCTGAGTGCTTTCTGCAACAATCACGGAACCAATCATACTAACGACAGCCATGATGCTGATGGCCAACATGGCCGCGCCTAATCGAGCAATAATTGACTGTTTGAAAAAGTGCATTAGCGTAAATCTGCCTCTGACATAGCTGAATACTCATAAAGATATCATTGTAAACAGCATTCTGGATGTATTGTTTAATGCTTAAGCAAAATATCAGCAAAATCATGTGGTTACAAAGCTATAAAGTGGTACCTATAAAGAGGTATTTTAGAAAAACCTGACGTTAATCATAAGGTTAAGCTTTGATTTCGGTCAACAAAATATAATCAATACAGGCTTACCGTCGTACGCATTCATCTCAGTTTGAACAGGTGTTCGATGATAGGCAACAGTAACCAGCAGCAGATATCCGCGATCGCGATGGCCACACTGGTCTTTTCCGCGTGTTTTGCGGTGTGGACATTAGTGTCTGTTATTGGCCTGCAAATTAAGAATGACCTGTTACTTTCTGATACCCAGTTTGGCGTGCTGGTGGCAACCCCGATTCTTACGGGCGCCTTACTTCGCCTGCCAATGGGTATTCTGGCAGAGCGCTGGGGTAGCAGAAGGCTGATTGTCGCTTTGTTGCTGTTTGTCAGTGTTCCTTTGTTTCTTTTTTCTTATGCCTCAACGTTCAATCACTACCTGCTATTGGGATTAGGCGTGGGTGCCTCTGGCAGTATGTTCAGTATCGGTATTCATTTTGTCTCGTCGCGTTCCAGTGAACGCTCTCAAGGCTTAGCCATGGGGATTTTTGGTGCCGGCAATCTGGGAGCTGCGATTACTAATCTGATCGCACCATTAATTATTATTGCCTATGGTTGGCGTATGGCACCTACCGCTTATGGGGTTGTATTGCTGTTACTGGCCTTTCTGTTCTGGATGTTAACCGATGAAGACCAGCAAGCAGGGCGTCAACCGCATCGCATCTCAACGTTAGCCGAACAGATTAAACCCTTGGCCGATGCGCGTGTGTGGCGTTTCGGACTTTATTATTTCTTTGTTTTTGGTGGTTATATTGCGCTGGCATTATGGCTACCAGACTACTACGTCAGCCATTATGGTCTGGATATCCAGACTGCTTCATTTCTGACGTTGATGTTTACGCTTCCCGGTGCGCTGACGCGTATTCTGGGCGGCTGGAGTGCAGATCATCTGGGGGCACGCCATGTTAATTGGAGTGTTTTCTGGGTCTGTCTTGTTTGCCTGTTTTTCCTTTCCTATCCCCCTACCACCATGACAGTTCACGGAATTCGTGAGGACACGACGTTCGTGATCGATATGCCGGTCTGGTTGTTTACTGTTTTAGTGATGGTGATGGGTGTGGCTATGGGTTTTGGGAAGGCCAGCGTGTTTCGTCTTGTTTACGACTACTACCCGGAAAGAATGGGTGTAGTCGGAGGCATGGTGGGCATGTTGGGTGCGATTGGCGGATTTGTTCTGCCAGTCCTGTTCGGTCTGGTGGCCGATACGATGGGAGTTCGCAGCTCTTGCTTTATGTTGCTTTACGGAGTGTTGGCGGTGTGTATGTGCGTCATGTATTACGGCATCTCCGTTGAAGAGCGACGTACCCGATTGCAGGAAGCGATCCGCAATAACTTTCTGAAAGACGATTCTTAGTTATAAATGGCTGATGTCCGCTGCTGATCCGGTAGATAGATATCAGGTTGTTTAGTTTATGTAGATCGAATGCAGATGGCGTCATTAGGCTACCGCTGCTTTCACTCTGGAGAAAAAATATGTCTGATATAAAAAAATGGGACGTAGAAGATGAACAATTCTGGGAGTCCGAAGGAAAGGCTGTGGCTAGCCGCAACCTCTGGATTTCGGTTCCCAGTTTATTGTGCGGCTTCGCTGTCTGGCTGTACTGGGGCATCATTACGGTACAAATGCTTAACCTCGGCTTTGATTTTGCCAAAGCTGATCTCTTTACTTTATCGGCGATAGCGGGGTTAACAGGGGCAACCTTACGAATACCGAGCAGCTTTTTTATCCGTATCGCGGGTGGACGAAATACTATCTTCTTTACGACAGCATTGCTGATGATTCCGGCTATTGGTGCGGGCTTTGCGCTGCAGGATAAAGATACACCGCTGTGGGTGTTCCAGTTACTGGCCTTCTTGTCGGGTATTGGTGGTGGGAACTTCGCTTCCTCCATGTCTAACATCAGTTTTTTCTTTCCTAAGAAACAGCAGGGTTTAGCGCTGGGGCTGAATGCCGGTCTGGGTAATGCAGGTGTCACCACTATGCAGATTCTGGTACCGCTGGTCATGACATTCGGTATTTTCGGCGGTGAACCGATGATTCTGGAAAATACCTCAGGTACCTTGATCGGTAAAATTCCGGCCGGGACTGAAACCTATATCCACAATGCAGGCTTTGTGTGGTTATTGTTATTAATACCGCTAGCGATAGCCGCTTGGTTTGGTATGAACAATATCCGTACGGATGATGTTTCACCGGATATCGGCTCTCCTGTCGGTGCCATGTCAAAAGTGCTGGGGTTATTGCTGATCGGCTTCTTTACCGCGGCTATCGGGCTTTACATCATTCTGCCTGCACCTACGGGCATGGGGGGACCTAGCTGGCTGAAATGGCCTGTTATTCTGGGTATTCTGTTTTTGACGGTTATCTTGATGAAAATGGTGCCGGGGGATATCAAGCCTAATCTTAAGCGCCAGTTTAAAATTTTTGAGAATAAGCATACCTGGGTAATGAGTATTATCTACACCAGTACTTTTGGTAGTTTTATTGGTTACTCCGCCGGTTTTGCGCTGGCTATAAAGGTGGTGTTCGGTTATCAGCATTTAATGGTCGATGGTGTGATGACGCATAGCGTGATCAATGCTAATGGGCCGTCTGCGCTGATGTATGCATGGATGGGCCCGTTTATCGGTGCTTTCATTCGTCCTGTGGGTGGCTGGATGGCTGATAAGCTAGGGGGCGCGCGCGTAACGCATTATGTTTCTATCGTGATGATAGCGAGCGCATTAGGCGTTGCTTACTTCCTTAAAGATGCTTACCAGTCGGAAACGCCTGAAATTTACTTTGTACCGTTCCTGGGCTTGTTCTTGGTGTTGTTTGCTGCCACTGGGATTGGTAACGGATCTACTTTCCGTACCATTGCGATGGTCTTCCCTAAAGAGCAGGCCGGCCCGGCACTGGGTTGGACGTCGGCGGTAGCCGCTTACGGTGCTTTTGTTATCCCTCAGGTGTTTGGTGAACAGATTAAGATGGCTACACCAGAAATGGCCTTGTATGGCTTTGCTGTATTCTATCTGGTGTGTCTGGTGCTGAACTGGTGGTTTTACCTGAGTCCTAACGCTGAATTTAAGAATCCCTGATCGATAGGCAATAAGTATTAATAGTCATCTTTTGAAAAGAGCCCGAACGGGCTCTTTTTTTATCCATTTTTTAAGATTCTAACGGACTACCTACAAAAACACGGTGTTGTCTGTTGTATAGCTTAGATATTTATTATTTCAATAATTTGTCTTTTAAAAACAAATAATTATGTTGATTTTTAACTATATCACCAAAGAGGTATTTGGGGCTTGTCTATGTTTTTTGCTCATTCTGAGTGTTGATCTGAGTCAACAAGCTCCCGTTATGAAAGCGGGTATGGTGAGCTTAACAGTAAGCAATAGGGCGTGTTTTACAGGGATGGTTTAACTGCCTTATGACCGGATAAATCGGTATGTGCTGCAGACGTCATCATGTGCGGCACATTAATAAAACGGCTCGGGGTTGTTTATGCCCCGTCCTGACCTAGCGGTTTCAGGAGAGAATAAAATGAGTCATTTGCTCGATCGACTAAGATTTCTAAAGAAAAAGCAGAGTACCTTTGCTAATGGGCATGGGGAAACTGTCAAAGAGAGCCGTGAATGGGAAGATGGATATCGTCAGCGCTGGCAGCATGACAAGATTGTCCGTTCAACACACGGGGTTAACTGTACCGGTTCTTGCAGCTGGAAAATTTATGTTAAAAACGGTCTGATTACCTGGGAAACCCAGCAAACAGATTACCCGCGTACCCGTCCTGATCTGCCAAACCATGAACCACGTGGTTGTCCTCGTGGTGCGAGTTATTCATGGTATATCTACAGTGCTAACCGTCTTAAGTATCCAACCGTACGTAAGCGCTTAATCAAGCTATGGCGTGAAGCCCGTACCACTAAAGATCCGGTCGATGCCTGGGCATCGATTGTTGAAGATTCTGCCAAAGCAACATCATATAAATCGATGCGTGGACAGGGTGGTTTTGTACGCTCTACCTGGGATGAAGTAAACGAAATCATCGCGGCGGCTAATACCTACACCATTAAAGAATACGGCCCTGACCGCGTTATCGGATTCTCACCAATCCCGGCCATGTCAATGGTGTCCTATGCTGCCGGTGCGCGTTACCTGTCTTTGATTGGTGGTGTGTGTCTGAGCTTCTATGACTGGTACTGCGATTTGCCGCCCGCATCTCCGATGACCTGGGGTGAGCAGACAGACGTTCCTGAATCAGCTGACTGGTACAACTCCAACTACATCATCGCCTGGGGTTCTAACGTTCCACAGACACGTACACCGGATGCTCACTTCTTTACGGAAGTACGCTATAAAGGTACCAAAACGGTATCCATTACACCGGATTATGCTGAAGTTGCTAAGTTGTGTGACCAGTGGCTGAGCCCTAAACAGGGTACCGATGCGGCACTGGCGATGGCTTTCGGGCATGTCATCCTGAAAGAGTTCCACGTTGATAACCCAAGCGCCTACTTTACTGAATACTGCCGTGACTATACGGATATGCCATTTCTGGTGCAGCTGGATCAGCGCGAAGATGGCTCTTATGCCGCCGGTCGCTTTATCCGTGCATCCGATTTTGATGGCAACATGGGTCAGGATAATAATCCTAAGTGGAAAACCGTCGCTTACGATGAAGCAACCGATAGCTATGTTGTACCTAACGGCTCTATCGGCTTTCGCTGGGGCGAGAAGGGCAAGTGGAACATCGAGCAGAAAGAAGGTCTTGAAGGCCGTTCAACTACGCTTAAAATGAGCTTGTTGGATAGCCATGATGAGATCGCGTCTGTTGGCTTCCCGTACTTTGGTGGTGTTGAAAACGAATATTTCACACACAATACCTTTACTGACATCATCCATCACAACCTGCCGGCCAAGCGCGTCAAATTGGCGGATGGTTCTGAGTCCCTGTTGGTCACCGTTTATGATCTGATGATGGCTAACTACGGTATCGACCGTGGTCTGGGCGGTGATTTTGTAGCGACCAGCTACGATGATAACGCGCCTTATACCCCTGCATGGCAGGAGCAGATCACCGGTGTGGATCGTAAAGTAGCGATTCAGATTGCCCGTGAATTTGCAGATACAGCGAATAAGACCAAAGGTCGTTCCATGATCATCGTGGGTGCCGGTATGAATCACTGGTATCACATGGACATGAACTACCGCGGCCTGATGAACATGCTGATCATGTGTGGTTGCGTCGGTCAGTCGGGTGGTGGTTGGGCTCATTATGTGGGTCAGGAAAAACTGCGCCCTCAGACAGGTTGGACTCCTCTGGCTTTCGGTCTGGATTGGCAGCGTCCGCCACGCCACATGAACGGTACCTCTTTCTTCTATAACCACTCAAGTCAGTGGCGCTATGAGAAGCTGGATGTGACTGAGATTCTGTCGCCATTGGCTGATAAATCTAAATGGACCGGTAGTCTGATTGACTATAACGTGCGTGCCGAACGTATGGGCTGGTTGCCTTCCGCTCCACAGTTGGATTGTAACCCGCTGCACATTACCAAAGCAGCTGAGGCTGCGGGTAAAACGGCGCAGGAATACACCGTTGATCAGTTGAAATCCGGCGCGATGAACTTTGCTTGTGAAGACCCGGATAATCCGAAAAACTTTCCGCGTAACATGTTTATCTGGCGCTCTAACTTACTGGGTTCATCTGGTAAAGGTCACGAATACTTGCTGAAGTACCTATTGGGTACCAATCATGGTCTGATGAACAAAGATCTGGGTGAAGACGGCATTAAAAAACCAGAAGACGTGGTTTGGCACGATAAAGGCGCAGAAGGTAAAGTTGACCTGCTGGTAACACTGGACTTTCGCATGTCCACTACCTGTCTGTACTCCGATATCGTACTGCCAACCGCCACCTGGTACGAGAAAGACGATCTGAATACATCGGATATGCATCCGTTTATTCATCCCTTGTCTGCCGCCACTGATCCTGCATGGGAAGCGCGTTCTGACTGGGATATCTATAAAGGCATCGCTGAAAAATTCTCAGAAGTCTGTGTAGGGCATCTTGGCGTCGAGCAAGATCTGGTGACCATTCCAATGCAGCATGACTCTCCGGGTGAGCTGGCTCAGCCACTGGGTGTTATGGATTGGAAAAAAGGTGAATGTGATCCGGTTCCGGGCATCTCCATGCCAAATCTGGTGGTGGTTGAGCGTGACTATCCCAATACTTACCGACGCTTTAGTTCAATTGGTCCTTTGCTGGAATCTGCCGGTAATGGGGGTAAAGGGATTGGCTGGGATACTAAAGACGAAGTTAAATTCCTCAAAGAGCTTAACTGGACGCATACCGAAGAAGGTATTCATAAAGGCCGTGCGAAACTGGATACAGCAATTGATGCCTGCGAGATGATTCTGAGTCTGGCACCTGAAACCAATGGACAGGTAGCGATAAAAGCCTGGGCGGCGTTGGGTGAAATTACAGGTCTTGAGCATACGCATCTGGCACGTCCGAAAGCCGATGAAAAAATCCGCTTCCGTGATGTACAGGCGCAGCCACGTAAGATTATTTCCTCACCCACCTGGTCAGGTCTGGAAGATGAGCACGTGTCTTATAATGCGTGTTACA
Source organism: Neptunomonas antarctica (assembly GCF_001305295.1). Lineage (GTDB taxonomy): Bacteria > Pseudomonadota > Gammaproteobacteria > Pseudomonadales > Balneatricaceae > Neptunomonas > Neptunomonas antarctica. The sequence goes on along the minus strand of NZ_LJSI01000027.1, from coordinate 5,722 downwards.
CCAACGTACATGAATTAATCCCATGGCGTACCGTGACCGGCCGTCAGCAGTTCTATCAGGATCATGAGTGGATGCGCGACTTCGGTGAGGGCTTTGTCTCCTATCGTCCGCCGATCAACACCAAATCCGTTGCGCCGTTGATGAATAAAAAACCAAACGGTAACCCTGAGATTGCGCTGAACTTTATTACGCCACATCAGAAATGGGGTATCCATTCAACCTATTCAGACAACCTGCTGATGCTGACGCTGTCGCGTGGTGGTCCGATCATCTGGATGAGTGAAGGCGATGCGACAACAACCGGTATCGAAGATAACGATTGGGTCGAAGTGTTTAACGCCAATGGGGCGATCGCTTGTCGAGTTGTGGTATCGCAGCGTGTACCTGATGGTATGACGATGATGTATCACGCTCAGGAACGTATCGTCAACGTACCGGGTGCAGAAACCACCGGGACACGAGGCGGTATTCATAATTCGTGTACCCGAGTGTGCCCTAAACCAACTCACATGATTGGTGGTTATGCACAGCAGTCTTATGGGTTTAACTATTACGGCACTGTAGGTTCTAACCGTGATGAGTTTGTCATTGTTCGTAAAATGAAAAACATCGATTGGTTGGATGGCGAAGACAACGATTACACTCAGGAGGCAGCGAAATGAAAATCCGCTCCCAAGTAGGTATGGTGCTGAACCTCGATAAATGTATCGGTTGTCACACCTGTTCAATTACCTGTAAAAACGTTTGGACCTCACGTGAAGGGACTGAATATGCCTGGTTCAACAATGTTGAAACCAAGCCTGGCATAGGCTACCCAAAAGAGTGGGAAAATCAGGAAAAATGGAAAGGCGGCTGGGTACGTAAAGTAGACGGCAGCATTGAACCGCGCATCGGTGGTAAATGGCGGATACTGGCAAATATTTTCGCCAATCCGGATCTGCCGGAGATCGACGATTACTATGAGCCGTTTGATTTTGATTACCAACACCTGCACAACGCACCGGAAGGTAAGCATCAGCCGGTAGCGCGTCCGCGTTCATTGATCACGGGTCAACGAATGAAGAAAATCGAGTGGGGCCCAAACTGGGAAGAGATTCTGGGTACAGAATTCTCTAAACGCTCGAAAGATAAAAACTTCGACAATGTACAGAAGGAGATCTATGGCCAGTTCGAAAACACCTTCATGATGTACTTGCCACGTTTGTGTGAGCACTGTTTGAATCCAGCGTGTGTCGCATCGTGCCCAAGTGGTGCGATCTACAAACGTGAAGAAGACGGTATCGTCCTGATCGACCAGGATAAGTGTCGCGGCTGGCGTATGTGTGTCAGCGGCTGCCCATACAAAAAAATCTACTACAACTGGAAAAGCGGTAAATCAGAGAAGTGTATTTTCTGTTACCCGCGTATCGAATCCGGTATGCCGACTGTCTGCTCAGAAACGTGCGTAGGCCGTATCCGTTACCTTGGCGTGTTGCTGTATGACGCGGACCGTATTGAAGAAGTGGCTGCCAGTGGTAGCGAACAGGATCTGTACGAAAAACAACTGGAGATCTTCCTGGATCCGTTTGACCCGAAAGTGATTGCTCAGGCAAAACTGGATGGTGTAACAGACAACGTGATTACCGCCGCTCAAAGATCGCCCGTCTACAAAATGGCGGTAGAGTGGAAGCTGGCACTGCCACTGCACCCTGAATACCGCACACTGCCGATGGTTTGGTATGTGCCACCCCTAAGCCCGATTCAATCCGCAGCAGATGCAGGTTCCATTGGTATGAATGGTGCGATTCCGGATGTGGACTCACTGCGTATTCCGGTTAAGTATCTGGCTAACCTGTTGACTGCCGGTGATGAAAAACCGGTGCGATTAGCACTGAAACGTCTGTTAGCGATGCGTGCTTACAAACGTGACGAGCAGGTGGAAGGCAAAATCAACCTGGAAGTGTTGGAAGATGTCGGCCTGACAGAAACACAGGTTAAGGAAATGTACCGGTATCTGGCGATTGCTAACTACGAAGACCGTTTTGTTATCCCTACCAGTCATCGTGAGCTTGCCAACGATGCTTTCCCTGAACGTGGTGGTTGTGGTTTCACTTTCGGTAACGGTTGTGGTGGTGGTGAAGAAGAAACCAACATGTTCGGTGCCAAAAAACAGACAGTGACCATGGTTAAAAAAATCAGTGGTGTACAGCAGGTTGATCCTGCGCTGCTGAATGATGGGGAGCGATAAGATGCGTAGTCTTAAAGTGATTTCACTGTTACTGGATTATCCCAGTGAAGAGTTGTTCGAGGTCCGAAAGGATCTGATCGAAGAGATCAGAGCCGATGCAGCGCTGCCTGATGAGCAGCGTGCACCGCTAATCGAGTTTATCGATCAGCTATGCACCACGGATCTGCTCGATGCTCAGGACAACTATGTTGGTCTGTTTGATCGCGGCCGTTCGTTGTCATTATTGTTGTTTGAACACGTGCACGGTGAATCCCGTGATCGTGGTCAGGCGATGGTAGATCTGATGGCGGTTTATGAAGATAACGGCTTCCAGATTGATGCGAAAGAACTGCCGGATTATATCCCGATGTTCCTGGAGTATCAGTCAACCCGTTCGGCGCTGGAAATTAAACAGTCGCTGGCAGATATCAGTCACATACTGGCACTGTTGGAAACACGTCTGAAGCAGCGTGAAAGTATTTATTCAGTACTCTGTAGCGCGCTGATCGACATCTCCGGTGTTGAAGTTGCACGTGAAGAGCTGGCTGCAAAAGTGGCTACCGAAGCGGCTGATGATACACCTGAAGCACTCGATAAAGTGTGGGAAGAGGAGATGGTTCGCTTTACCGAACCCACTACCCAAGACTGCGGTAACGATGCAGTGACGCAGCGTCGTCGCGAGCTGGATAAGGTGCAGCCGTTGTATATCAGCGATGCTGTGAAGCATTTCACACCCACCGGACCATCAAGCTCTTGACGGGCTGAGGAGAAGAAAAATGTCTTATTTAAATGACTTGCTCTTTGGCATCTATCCCTACCTTGCCGGCTCAGTATTTCTGGTCGGAAGCTGGGTGCGTTATGACCGGGAGCAATACACCTGGAAAACCGGTTCAAGTCAGATGCTGAGCAGTGCTGGTATGCGTCGGGCGAGCAACTTATTCCACGTGGGTATACTCGCTATCTTCTTTGGGCACTTGGTAGGCTTGTTAACGCCACATGCGTTTTATGAGCCTTTCATGTCTGCCGGCACTAAACAGCTGATCGCTATCCTGATTGGTGGTGTGGCCGGTGTCGCTTGTTTGATAGGCGCTGCGTTGTTGTTGCAACGACGTCTGTTTAACCCGCGTATCCGTGCAACCAGCACCACAGCCGATATCCTGATTCTGGTGATTCTGCTGATGCAGGTAACCCTTGGGTTGTTCACTATCTTTGCTTCAGTTGGGCATCTGGATGGTAGCGTGATGCTGTTACTGGCCGGCTGGGCGCAGGGCATTGTGACCTTTAATGGTGGTGCGGCAGATTATCTGGTGAATGTCGGCTTTATATACAAGCTGCACATCTTTCTGGGTATGACGATTTTCCTGTTGTTCCCGTTCACGCGTTTGGTACACGTATGGAGTGCGCCTGTTAAGTACTTAGCGCGTAGCTACCAGATTGTACGTCAACGTTAATCACGATAAAGCGATTTAAGGGGCGGCAATCTGCCCCTTTTTCAGGAGACTCTTATGGAACTTATCAACTCAATTACGGTGTCAGATATTGTTAATGACTTCGTGCCTGTTAGCGTTAATGGTCAAGCTATCGACGAAGCGGACATTTTGCAGGAGATGCAATATCACACTGCCGATAACATCGAATCGGCGCATCAAAAAGCGGCCTCCGCGTTAGTGGTAAAAGAGTTATTGTTGCAGCGGGCGAAAGAGTTGGAGTTAAGTGCAGAAATACTCACCGGTGAAAACCAGCAAGAAGCACTGATTCGTACCTTGCTTGTTCAGGAAGTAAAGCAACCCACACCTGATGAAGAAGCCTGTGAACGCTACTTTCTGGCGAACCAGGATAAATTCAAAACGCCTGTGCTCATCGCTGCCAGTCATATTTTGTTGGCGGCCGACCCAAAAGATCAGGAAGCACGTGAATTTGCAGCGCAACAGGCAGAGACACTGATTGCTGCATTAGTAAAAAATCCAGATAGTTTTGCAGATATGGCTAAACAGTATTCGGATTGTCCGTCCAAAGAGGTCAATGGCGAATTAGGCCAGTTAGATAAAGGACAAACCGTTCAGGAATTTGAGCGTCAGGTTTTTAAAATGGAAGAAGGGCTGGCTCTGCATCCGGTTGAAAGCCGTTACGGATACCATATCGTACGTCTTGATAAACGCGTGGAAGGTAATCCTTTACCTTACAATATGGTGGCCGATCGTATCGCGACTTATCTTAAAGATCAGGTATATCGCCGCAGTATTAGTCAGTACTTATCGTTGTTAGCGGGGCAGGCCTCTATCGAAGGCATCGATATTAAAGGCGCTGATTCACTCTTGATGCAATAACGAGAATTACTGATGTTGCAGGAACTGCTGGATAACAATAAGCAATGGGCGCGGCGTATGGTGGAAAAGCGCCCAGGCTTCTTCAAAGAACTCACAGCACAACAGAAACCAGACTATCTGTGGATAGGCTGCTCCGATAGCCGTGTACCCGCGAATGAAATCGTGGGTATGTTGCCGGGCGAACTCTTTGTGCACCGTAATATAGCCAACCTTGTTTTGCATACCGATCTTAACTGCATGTCGGTATTACACTACGCCGTTGAAGTTTTAAAAGTAAAACATATTATCGTGTGTGGTCATTATGGATGCGGTGGTGTTAAAGCAGCATTGGGACATCAGGATTTGGGTCTGATAGATAACTGGTTACGTCATTTAAAAGATATCGGTTTTGAATATCGGGAGATACTGGATGCTGAGACGGATGAAGATAAGCGGGTTGACCGCTTATGTGAGTTGAGTGTTCAGCGACAAGTCACTAACATCTGCCATAGTAAAGTTGTGCAACGAGCCTGGAAAAGCGGCCATGAATTAACCGTGCATGGTTGGATCTACAGTATTGAGGACGGCATTATCAAAGAGTTAAATGTTGATATTAGCAGTCTGGATGATATCCCGGCAATTTACTGTATGAACATGTGAATAGCTGTATCAAACCAGCCCAGCGGCAATCGATTCGCGAGATAGCTGCTATCAGGTGGCTAATCTAGCTTAGATACTGGCATAAGCTGCGAGTGCACTATTGTTCGTTTACGGGCGAGTTAACGACTAAGCCAGCACCACCGCAAGACACCACACCACACTCTATGATGAGGCTCCAATCATTCATTGACTGATTCGTCTCTTATTCGCGTGTCCGGTGTATTCAATCAGAACATCCCGCTTAAAAATCCGCATTAAATTAAAACAGAGAGTGTGCTGCTATCGCGTAATGGTCTATATGGGATTTTCTCTAAATACATAACGTTTGTATAAATACTTACTTAATGTAAACTTAATCCAAACCTAGTCCAAACCTAGTCCAAACCTAGTCCAAACTTAATATAAACTTAATATAAACTTAATATAAGCTTAATATAAACTCAAAAAATTTTAACCTTTGTTTACAGTGCTGACTTTTGTTGGGTCTGATGTGTGGCCTTTAGTTCGCATTGATAATGCAAATTTATAAATAAATATGCAGCTAATTAGA
>NZ_LJSI01000026.1 GCF_001305295.1 Neptunomonas antarctica | reverse complement strand
TCACTTCATTGGCTGCTTTTTTCGTTCCCATTTCATTCTATATGAGAAGCCATTTCACTATTTTGAGAAAGCATTTCATTTCAAATGAGAAATGACAATAGAGTCCTTTTATCGAGGCGTTGTGATGTTTTATCTGAAAGCCTTAAAAAATTAAGGCTCAGATTTTTACCAGTTTGAAAGGGCGATGATAGAAAACGGCTGATCAGCCGTGTCTTTTTATGCCACCTTCAGTGAATTAGCCGGAAAAATATAATCAGACGTTAATGCGCTATATTTATCGTGTTGTGAAAATGCTTTGATGATTTCTTTAGCGCTTCCCTGTGAGTCAGGGTGTTGGCTACCCTGATGTAATGCCAGTAACGACTCATAGGCTGCTTTTACCGATGCTTCATAAGAATGGTGACCGTTGAGGAAAATGCGGACATTTTTTCCGGCCATTTCTTCTCTGCTGCCTAACTCTACGTGACCATAACTGATCAGCATGATCGGTAGAGGTGTCGCTTCGGCAAGCAGTGCTAGTTTCTCTTTGTCATGCAATTCAAAAATACAGATTCCATCAATTCCGGTAGCGCTATACGCTCTGACGCGGCGTAGCACCTCATCGAAGGATTGACTGTTCAAGGCGTGGGTACGGGCAAAAATTGCAAAATCCGGGTCTTTACGGGCTTTGACTGCCGCCGTGAGTTTAGCGTTAGCTTCGTCTATTGAAATTAAACTCAGCGCGGGTTCGTTGTAGGGACGAGGTAAAATAGTGTCTTCAAACGTAATAGCGGCGGCACCGGCATGTTCCATTTCCTCAACGGCTCGCATTACATTGATCGAATTTCCGTAACCGTTATCACCATCGACAATAATAGGCAGATCCGAAGCGCTACAGACGCGTTTTGCCTGATCAGCTAATTCGCTCAGCGTCAGCAGGCTAATATCAGGAACACCTAGTGTCATCAAGGATGTGACAGAGCCTCCAAGAATACCCACTTTGAATCCGATTTTATCTGCCATGCGTGATGACAATGGATCAAATACAGACGCGCACGTCATGCACTGTTCTGTTTTCAGGAGCTCTCTCATTCGGTTTCTGGCAATATTAAGCATGTTGATGTACCTGTTTTTTCTGCGGATAATGACGTGTGTGAAGAAAGCCCCCTCCAGCAGGAAGGGGTGCTGCTGGTGCTTTAGCCGTAGCAGAGGGGGCTTAGTAATACTGGTTATTGAGTCGCTATTGTCGAGATAGCCCTACCCAATCGTAAATTTATGGGTATTTGGGTTAGAGACTAATTTTACTTGAAAGCTTCCGTTCATCAGCTAGCTGAACTGCTACGGAGGCTACCGCCAGATCCTGAAGGCCTACACCGGTGCCATCAAATAAGGTGATTTCTTCAGCTGAACTACGTCCACAATGGTCGCCATTGATGACATCGCCAAGTGAAGTGATATCGCCTGCTTTCAGGGCTCCTGAAGCGACTGCGTGTTGAGCTTCACCGATAGAAATGGACTGCGCTATTTCATCAGTAAACAGAGTTGCAGCAACGAGCAGAGCCGGATCAACTTCTTGTTTGCCTTTTGTGTCGGTACCCATGCAAGCGATGTGCGTGCCTGGTTTAATCCATTCGTGCCGCAATAGGGGTTCAAAAGCGGAGGTGATGGTAATAATGACATCGGCTTCTGCGCATAGCTGCTCACGTTCAACTGCTTCAAAAGGTAGTCCTAATTCTGCGCAGACGGTCGCTAAGCGCACCAGATTTTTCGGATGTGGGTTCCATGCCAGCACTTTTTCAAAGTCGCGCTGTTCAACGGCGGCGCGAAGCTGGAAGGTTGACTGGTGGCCTGCGCCGATCATCCCTAGTACTTTCGCATCTTTGCGAGCCAAATGAGCAATCGATACAGCAGAAGAGGCGGCTGTTCGCACTGCCGTGAGGTAATTGCCGCCAACAATGGATTTTATTTGACCTGTGTCCGGGTCAAATAAAATAATGGTGGACTGGTGGTTGGTCAGACCTTTAGCTGCATTGCCGGGCCAATAGCCTCCGGACTTTACGCCCAGTGACATGCCGGCGCGATCAAAGCCGGATTTGAAGCCGTATAACGCATCGGCATGGCCGATTGCTTCGCGTACGACCGGGAAATTATAGGCATCGCCACGCGCCATGGCTGCAAAGACATTTTCCACCGCGGTAAAAGCCTCAGGGCGACCCACGGTCTGTTGACAGACATCTTCAGAAACAATTGAGATGCCCTTTTTATTCGTAGGTGGATCAACTGGAGCAAGCATATTTTTCTCCTATTCGAGAAGGCCTGCTGTTTATTACTAACAATAAACAGCAGGTGTATTATTTAGTAAACTTTTTTCAGTAAGCTTTACCGCGTGCACTGACGGGCCACAGCACTTCTACCTTGCCGTTACGTACGCCAACATAGTAGTCGTGAACGTTACAGGTTGGGTCGCAATGTCCGGGTACCAATTTCAGCTTTTCGTTGATTTTCAGCGCCCCGTTCGGGTCGGAGATAACCCCGTGCTCATCAGAGCATTTGATGTATTCAACATCGTCACGACCAAAGATGTACGGTAAGCCGCTGTCGACTGATTGTGCTTTCAGGCCAGCATCGCAGATAGCTTTATCAGCTTTGGTATGGCTCATTACGGATGTGAGGATAAACAGCGCGTTTTCAAATTCAGAGATTTTGTTGCCGTTTTCGTCTTTAATCCGCTGATAATCAGCATCCATAAAGGCGTAAGAGCCGCACTGTAGTTCGTTGAATACGCCTGAAGTACCTTCGAAGTAATAAGAACCTGTACCGCCACCACCCACGATGTCGCATTCCAGGTTTTTGTCTTTTAGCATTGCGATAGAGCGTGCAACTATCGCTACAGCAATCTCTATTTTTGCTTTACGGTCTTCGAAGCCTTCCATGTGCTGCATCGCACCCTGATAAGCCTGAATGCCGGCAAATTTTAAGTTAGGTGCCGCATTGATAGCCACTGCAATGTCGACGACTGGCTGGCCTGCTTCAACACCACAACGGCCTGCGCCACAGTCTATCTCAACCAGACACTCAATCTGTGTGCCGTGTTTTTGAGCAGCAGCAGAGAGTTCTGCTACGTTGTCGATATCATCAACACAGCACAGAGTGCGTGCGCCTAGTTTAGGCAAACGTGCTAAGCGATCAATTTTTGCTGGATCACGTACTTGGTTAGACACCAGTACATCCTTGATGCCGCCGCGTGCAAAAACTTCAGCTTCTGATACTTTCTGACAACAAACGCCACAGCTATTACCGAGTTTTTCTTGCAGCAATGCAATATCAACCGATTTATGCATTTTGCCGTGTACACGGTGACGCACGCCCATCTCTTTAGCATATTGACCCATAGTGCAGATGTTCTTTTCAAGTGCATCCAGATCGATTACCAGGCAAGGCGTTTGAATATCCGCTTCATCCATACCGACAACGGCGGGTACATCGTAACCAACTTCTAAGCTTTCATGTAAGCTTTCACATAAGTTTTCAGGGCTATTGTGTATCGTCATGTTCATTTGCTCCGGTTGGAATGAGTATTAGTTTTTAAGCCATGGAAGGGTATCAAGGTCGACATTGCCACCCGTGATGATCACGCCCACACGCTTGCCTTTGAAAATTTCAGGATTTTTCAAAATAACCGCCAGAGGAACCGCGCTGCTAGGCTCCATGACGATTTTCATGCGTTTCCAGATCAGCTTCATCGCGTCGATAATTTCATCTTCAGTGGCGGTGAAAATATCGGTCACGTGATTCCTGACAAAATGCCAGGTCAGGTCTTTTAAGGGGACTTTCAGGCCATCGGCAACGGTCTCAGGTGCGTCATCTGCAATAATGTAGCCGGCTTTAAACGAGCGCGCCGCATCATCGGCGTTGAGCGGTTCAGCGGCATAAATTTTCACGTCGGGCGCAATGCTAGAAACCGTCAGGCAGGTGCCTGAAATCATTCCGCCACCCCCGATAGGGGCGATAATCGCATCCAGATTTTCAACCTGGCTCACTAGCTCTTTCGCGCAAGTAGCCTGCCCCGCAATAACACGAGGGTCATTGTAGGGGTGTACAAAATCAGCGCCCGATTCGCCGACTACTTTTGCAAAGGTTTCTTCGCGTGACGTCGTTGACGGTTCGCATTCGACGATCGTGCCGCCGTAACCGATAACGGCATCTTTTTTCGCTTGAGGTGCGGTACGTGGCATAACCACCGTGACCGGGATGCCACGCTGACCGGCAGCATAAGACAAAGAGAGTGCATGGTTACCCGATGAGTGAGTGGCTACACCTCGTGCCGCTTGCGCTTCGCTAAGGCCAAAGACAGCATTAGAAGCGCCGCGTACTTTAAAGGCCCCGGCTTTTTGTAAGTTTTCACATTTGAAAAACAATTCCGCTCCCGTCAGTTCATTAAGAAAGCGTGACGTTAGAACAGGTGTTTCATGGATGTAAGGCTTGATTCGCTCATGCGCTTCAAGAACATCCTCATAGGTTGGAATGGTTAAACCGTTGTTATCAGTAATCATGGCTTACCTCACACATTTGATTAGCAAAGAGCAGTTCATTACCCGATGTTTGCTGCGGCAGTTTTACGGAAATATTCCTGCGCTGCAGCGACACCTGAACCCAGAGTGATGGGGTAATCAAGATCCGCCATCGCCATCTCGATGGCGGCCAGTCCAGACAACACCATAACTTCTGTCAGAGAGCCCAAATGGCCAATACGGAAAGCCTTGCCATTCATTTCACCCAGACCAATACCGAAAGACACGCCATACGCGTTAAAGGCATGATCAGTCAGCTTGTTACTATCAAAACCTTCGGGTACATAAATAGCGCTTACGCTGTGTGAATACAGTTCAGGCGCGTTGGCACACAGTTTGAAACCCCATGCAGCAACTGCTTGCCTTACGCCTTCAGCAAGACGAAAGTGGCGAGCATAGACATTGTCCAGACCTTCATCGAACAGCATAGTTAAGCTTTCTTTTAATCCATAAATTAGCTGCAATGGAGGCGTATACGGGAAACCACCGTTTTTGTTAGCGGCCATCATGTCGCGGAAATCAAAGTAGGTACGTGGCAGTTGTGCTGTTTCGATTGCCGCCAAGGCTTTCGGGCTGGCCGCCAGAATAGCCATACCGGTTGTCAGCATGAAGCCTTTCTGAGAACCCGCAATGGCGATATCAACACCCCATGCATCCATTTTAAAAGGCATAGAACCCAGTGAACTTACGCAATCGACGAACAGCATAGCGGGGTGGCTGGTTGTGTTCATTGCTTTACGTACCGCGCCAATATCACTAAGCACACCGGTAGCGGTTTCGTTATGCGTTACCAGAACGGCTTTGATTTTGTGAGCGCTGTCTTTGTTCAGGCGTTCCCGGAACAAATCTGCTGGAGCACCGCTACCCCATGGGCATTCGATCACTTCAACATGCAGATCGTGACGTTGACACATGTCGATCCAACGATGAGAAAACATACCGTAACGTGCGATCAGAACAGTATCGCCAGCAGACAGGGTGTTACAAATAGCGGCTTCCCATCCGCCCGTACCGGTAGAAGGGAAGGTGATAACCTGCCCTGCTTCAGTGCCGAAAACGCGTTTGCAATCCTCTAAAACCGGTGCGAAAGTTTTCACAAAATCCGGCGAGCGGTGATCGCGTGTTTGCACGTTCATCGCATGGCGTACTCGGTCAGGGATATTCGTTGGGCCTGGTATAAAAACCGGATTTTGATCGGACATTATTTCTACTCCGTAAGGTAGTTAAATAGGGTTCGCTGAACCAGAACACTGTATTCATAACGATCAGTATTGTATTTATATCGATCTATAATTGTATTCATTAAATTAATCAGAATGCATACAATAAATAAATAATTTGTATGCTTTATAGACTATGGTTTTTTTGTTAGTCTCGCAATACGAATCAGTTTCACAATATGAAATGAAGTATTTTTATAAGTTGTTGATAATAATGTATTATTTTTATTTTAATTTTTAATATTATGATAAATCCAATGAAAATTTTGATTGTGTTGCATTGATTGTATTTTTAAATTTGTTATTTTGTATTCTTTGGAGGGCTTAATATGAGCAGCTTAAAACCGGATTCTCGAATTCAGGTAATCGATCGGGCAGCCTTATTACTTGATGCAATTTCTCGTTACACGAACCCCGTAAAGCTAAAAATATTGAGTGCTGATACCGGTTTACATCCATCGACAACACATAGAATTCTTCACTCGCTGATCGATAATAGTTTTGTTGCTCAAGATTCCAATGGTCAGTATCGGCCTGGGAAGAGGTTGCTGGGGCTGAGCAGTCATTCGCAGGAAAATAATGATGTGCGGGCAGTCGCTCTCCCTTACATGGAGAGATTAAGGGATAGATTTAGTGAAACAATTAACCTTACTATTCGTGAAGGTGATGTGGTTATTTACTTCGAAAAAGCAAATCCAAAACGTATGATGCATGTACAGCAAATTGTCGGTAGTAGAGCTCCATTGCATGTGGCTGCTGTCGGTAAGCTGATTCTGGGCAGTGGTGGTAAAGCCGCAATTGAAAGCTATGCACAACGTACTAATCTCCCGGCTTATACCCGAAACACCTTTTCTTCCTTGCCTGAATTAACTCAAGAGTGTTTGACGAGTGTTCAACAGGGCTTTGCCTTGGATAATGAAGAAGCGGAGATCGGTGTCGGTTGTATCGGCGTTCTCTTGTATGACAGATCTGGTGGTGTGGCGGCAGGGCTTTCTCTTTCAGCGCCTATTGAGCGAAGGAGAAACGAATGGATAGAGGATGTCGTTAAGGCGGGTAAAGAAATATCTGCAAAACTTGGCTATTCTGCATAATGACCGAGGGACTATTCATAGCGATGTAACACTAAAATTAACAAGCCTGATGCGCACAAGGGATTAAACGGTTGCTCGTTATATGCATGTTTGAAAGATAGAAATAATCTGTTATTTATCAATGTGTCCTATTTTAAATAAAATTGTATACATAATTTGTATGTTATTGTATAAATTAATGTATGGCTGCGTAGTGTTGAAAAGTAGTGGGCAGGATGCGAGCCTTATCTATTGCCTGTTTATATTCCTGTTACGAGTGGCCGAAATAATTCTAATATTTGAAATTAATGGGAGTCTCATACATGAGTGAATTAGATTTGGGCAGAGCAATGACGATTACACAAGAAGCTTTTAATAAGAGCTTGGAACTTCAGGCTTCGCCGCTTTCAGTAGCGGTGTTAGATGTTGGAGGGAAAGTTATTTCATTACAGCGTCAGGATGGCTCAAGCATGCTGCGGCCAGACATTGCCTTTGCTAAGGCATGGGGCGCTGTAGCAATGGGAAAGTCCTCTCGTGCTATCGGAATAGATGCCCAGGAGCGCCCTGCATTTGTTTCTGCTTTGAATACGCTGGCTCAGGGAAACGTAATTCCCGTCGCTGGTGGTGTGTTAATTCGTAATGATGAGAATGTCGTTGTCGGGGCTGTGGGTATTAGTGGTGATACTTCGGATATTGATGAACTGTGTGCCATCACTGGCGTGCTGGCAGCGGGTTTTTTTGTTGAAACCGCTAGTTGAAATTTTAGATTCCAGAATTAATTAATAGTAACGCATCTTATTAAGAGAACGGATAAGTAAAACCCCCGAACATCAAGCGCACCTAAATTACCTAAGCCTGGAATTGCGCTGCCGTTGCTGGTCATGCGACAAGATGGCCTTTGGCGGTATATCGGTATGCATCTTCAGGGTTTTTGCGGTAGCTTTTACAGGTTCCGCTACTCAAGGACTATGCAATGCAAAGTGTTTTTAGAAGGAGGGTGTTCAATTTTTGATATTAGAATGTAAGAGAGTCAGGTCCCTTACATTCTGGGTATTGACTAAATTAAGATTTATCGGTGAGGTGATCTCCACTGATAGCTTCTGCATTGACGTGGTCAAGTTCGTCCAGCAGTTTTTGTTCAGCGTCTTCTTCCGGCAGAAGAAAGTTAAGGAAAATTGCCGACATAGCACCGATAGTAATCGGTGATCCAATGATGTTTTTTAGTGTTTTCGGCAACTCTGATAGCACTTCAGGCACGGCTGAGACTCCTAGACCTAAACCCAGAGAAACAGCGACGATAAGCATGTTCCGTCGCGAAAACCCTGATTCGGCAAGAATCTTAATACCGGCAACGGCAACGGTAGAAAACATAATGATGGTTGCCCCACCGAGAACCGGTTTAGGCATCAGTTGTAGCACGCCACCGATAACGGGGAACAGGCCAAGTATCACAAGAAAGCCTGCTATATAGAGTGCTACGTGTCGGCTGGCAACGCCGGTGAGCTGTATCACGCCATTGTTTTGGCTGAACGTAGTCATTGGGAGGCTGTTTAGGGATGCTGCCATAGCTGAGTTGAATCCATCAGCTAACACTCCGCCTTTTATCCTCTTTATGTAAAGAGGCCCTTTTACAGGTTGGCGAGAAACCATGCTGTTTGCCGTTAAATCACCGGTGGTTTCAAGAGCTGTCACAATGAATATAATCGCGATAGGAAAGAATGCCGCGAAGTTGAAATCAAAACCATATTTAAAGGGGATTGGTACAGTGATTGTTGCCAGACTATTTAGACCGGAAAAATCAACTTTACCCATCAGAAACGCTACAAAGTAACCCACACTTAACCCAATGATTACTGCGCTTAAACGTAGGGATTGGATTTGGAAACGATTCAGATAAATGATGATAAATATCACCGTTCCTCCTAGCGTTAAGTTCTCTAGTGAGCCTAAATCCGGTGCGCCGAAGCCTCCCGCAAGATCGGTCATACCTACTTTGATGAGTGACAGCCCTATCAGCGTGATAATGGTGCCAGTGACTACGGGTGTAATTATCTTCTTTAGTTTATGGATAAAGCGACTCAGAAAAATTTCCACGAATGCTGCAATGAAACAAACACCGAAAATGGTAGCCAGGATTTCTTCTGGTCCTCCACCTTCTCCTTTTACAATGAACCCTGCCGCTAGGATGGAGCTTAAAAATGCAAAGCTTGTTCCTTGCACACAAAGTAATCCGGATCCAAGAGGGCCAAATGTTCTTGCCTGAATAAACGTTCCTATACCTGAAACGATTAAAGCCATACTTACCAGGTAAGGCACTTCTTCGCCCAGACCGAGCACGCCACCGATGATAAGCGTGGGAGTGATGATTCCGATAAAGCTTGCTAGCACGTGTTGTATTGCTGCAAATATGGATGGAGCAACAGCAGGATTATCTTCCAGTCCGTAAATCAGGTCATTATTGCCCGAACTGTTTGGGGCTGTGTTTTTCATAGTTGCATTACCTATTTATTTTTATTGGGTTCAAGCGAACCAACGTTGTCGTGCAACGTAATTTGGTTCGATGATTTTCTGAACGTTTTCTCCTTAACTCACTTGTAATAACTATAAGTCCGATAAGAGTGTCTGTCTACATTATCGATAAAAATTGTATACTATGAATTTCACAAAGTGAAAAATAAAGGTTAACGTTCACTTTTGTATATGTGATGTGTCGACTTGTAGTGGAGTATTGAAAAAATGCGATTTTGGCTGTTTTAGTTTGTTGTTAAAATTAGATTTTTAAGTTCAGATGAGTGTAAAAAAAGTACTATAAAAAGGTTTAAAATAAATATATTTCAACCGCTTAAGTAAATACTTTTTATAGTGGAGGGTGCCATCATAAATTTATCGTATTGATTCTATTTATACGAAAATTAGTGATTCTCTTCACCAATAGCGGGTGGGCTGTTCGCAAGAAATAAAATAACTGGCCAGTATTCTGTGTGCTTTATTTATATATTTTGAATACAATTGTAAGCTTATTAGTATTATATAGATTATTAAATCTATTCTCTAAGCCTAAAGTGACAGCCGTTTTCAGTTGTGGTGCAAAGAAAATTTTTGGATGTAAATATGATGAACGAGCCCTGAGAGAGGGAGTGGTCGGTGTGTTGGTAACTCACTGCCTTTGAATAAAATACAATCCCAATAATAATAGCAGGACTCCGATTACCCGGGATGGTGTTACTGCGATAACCAGAGAACCAAAAAAGCCGAAGTGATCTAAAATAAGTGACATGACTAGCTGCCCAACGATTGCCGCTGCCAGCATATTTGCAATACCTACCTTAGGCATTAGGTACAGCATACCACTCACAAATATCACCCCTAAGAACCCGCCACAGTATAGATACCAGTCAGTATCCGTTATGCGCTTCCAGTCTGGCAGGCTTGCTTGCACAAACAGTAAAGCTGCGATACAGGCGATTGTGCCGCCGATATACGATACCAGCGTGGCCTGCATTGGATGGATCATGGCTAAGCCTAGTTTAGCGTTAAGCGCTCCCTGTATCGGAATTACAGCGCCAACAGCGATGGCTGTTATGAGTAATGTTACATTCATATAATCCCTTATTTTGCAGAATAAATAACAACTGACACCAGGCATAAAATTTAGTCTGGTGTCAGCGGGTTGTGTTGCCAGGCTCACCTCAATTACTTAATAGAAGCGCCTTTTTGTATCCATAATGCGATCAGGTCTCGTTCCTGTTGGGTCATCTGGGTGATATTACCCAGAGGCATAGCCTGAGTTGAAATAGACTGGACCATTATCCGTGGTACCAGTGCTTTTATCTGTTCAGGCGTTTCCATTATTACGCCTAGCGGAGCGGTAGTAAAACCGGCATAAGTTGGATTTTCTGCATGGCAGACGGTGCAGCGTTCGTTGATGACTTGCTTTACTTGCTGAAAGCTTACCTGACTTTCCAGGTTGCCTTGTACCACTTGTTGAGGCGCAGTAACAAAGGCCAGTGCTAGCATACCCAGCGCCGCGGCCGGTAATGTCCATAGATATTTCTGGGATTTATGTCGCGTGTTGAAGTAGTGACGTACCCCTACGCTTAACACGGCTAACGCTGCCAAAATCAACCAGTTATACTCACTGCCAAACGTGCTTGGGAAATGGTTGCTGATCATGATGAACAGTACTGGCAGAGTAAAGTAGTTGTTGTGACGTGAACGCAACAGGCCTTTTGCAGGCAGTGATGGATCGGGTTCTCGTCCTGATTCTATTGCACCGACAAGTGCGCGTTGGGCCGGCATGATCACGCGGAATACGTTGCCCACCATGATAGTACCGATAATCGCACCCACATGTATAAAGGCGCCACGTCCGCTAAATATCTGAGAGAATCCCCAGGCTGCAGCCACCAGCAGAATGAATAGTATCGCTGCCAGTAACGTCGGTTTTTCACCTAATACAGAATCGCACAGAGTAGTGTAAATAAACCAGCCCGCCACCAGGCTGGCAACACTGATAGTAATTGCAGCAGCGGAACTAATACCTGAGCCCGGTGCAACCAGATAAAGTTGCGCATTCAGATAGTAAACTACGACTAGCAGGAAGAACCCTGACAGGAAGGTGGCGTAAGCTTCCCACTTAAACCAGTGCAGTGTTTCTGGCATTTTTGGTGGTGCCAGTTTGTATTTTTCCAGATGATAAATACCGCCCCCATGGATCGCCCATAAATCGCCGGACAGGCCATCACGGGGTTTACTTCTATCCAGATGGTTTTCCAGCCAGTTAAAATAGAAGGACGCGCCGATCCAGGCGACACCGGCGATCATATGCCCCCAGCGAACCAGCAGGTTGAGCCATTCTGTAATATGCGGATCCATTGTTTACTCCTCATATAGCTTTGACCCTGCAGATATTTTAAAGGCCAAAAATATTATTGTTGTCGGTTTTATTACTTACCAGTAGTTATTTAGCCGTGAGTTATTTGCCGGGATCTAGCAGGATCTCTGCCCCCTCAGCAAAAAAGAACTCATCACAGTTGTTTCCTTCTCCCTGGCGATCTACGACCAGAAAATCATCTTCATCTACGCAGCACAGGATCGGGTGATGCCATACGCCACGGTGATAATTAACACCCTGGCTACCATCGGTAATAAATGCTTTTATTGCTGATGGTTGCGGGTTTTCGCCGGGCTCTGCGACTAATAGCAAAAACGGTTTCTGTTTTAACGGTATGAAAGCCTGGCTGCCGAGAGGGTGGCGTTCCAGCATTTTGATAGCTAACGGCATTTTCAGGGCCTGAGCCCTGAAGATGCTGATAATTCCTTGATCACCAGGTGCGCCGAGTTGTACGTTGGCCAGTCGGTGAAAACGTTGTGTTGAACCGTTGTTGATCATGAAAAAATCACGATCAGCGGTTTCGATTACATCGCCGTAAGGGGCGAAAGCTTCAGCCGTCAGTGGTTGTGGGTAAAGAGTCAGCATGCTTACCTCCTCAGACAGCTTTTTTGTCAGATAATTGGCCGAAGAGTCTTAATCGGCTTACGCCGCCATCAGGGAAGATGTTCAGACGAATATGTGTTATCGGGCCGGTAGCGCAGATCTGCTCAGAAAATTCGTGCTCCTGATGCATCTCCAGTTTCTGTGACGGCAGCAGCTCTTTCCAGAACAAACTCTGGGTTTCGATCTGTTCATCGGTGCCGCCTTTAACGTAAGACGCCTGAATTGAACAGCTATCAGGATAGTTACCTTTAAAGTGCAGCGTATCGACTACGATACGGCTGATCTCACCAGGATGTCCCAGAGCAATAATTACCCAGTCATTTCCAGGGGTACGACGACGCGCGGTTTCCCAGCCATCACCCATGTTGATGCCACGGTCCGGATTGAGGATGTTACTCATAGTGCCGAAGTGTTCATCACTGCAGGCGAGGGCGCGACCGCCATTGAGTGATGATGCCAGATCAATCTCCTGATTGGCGTCGATGTTGGACCAGTCAAGATACGGGGTGCCGTAGACTTTAAGGCGGGCTACCCCGCCGTCCGGGAAAATATTAAAACGGATATGGGTCCAGGGGCGGTCATCATTAACCGCATGCAGGTGCTGGCTGTTGCCGTTCAGGCTAACGGCACTCAGCACTTCAGTCCATTGTGCGTCGTCAGCCGGGTCGCCTTCAGTACAGAAACAAGCTTCAAGTGATGCGGAGGGTGGGAAGTTACCGGTGAAGAACGACGTATCAATATCAACACCTTTGATTGCGCCAGGCACACCGAGGCGAATAATGGTGAAGTCGTAACCTTCGAAGCGTTTGCGACGTGACTCCCATCCATCCATCCATTTACCGTTGTCATCAAATACACCTTCCTTCCAGACAGGTGGGGTAGGTTGAAGCATTCGGTCCACGGCGGCAAACCAGTCATCGGTTACATAAATAGCTTTACTACCGAGTCGCGCATCGGCCAGGTTAATGTTTTTCTGAAATTTTGCTGGGTTCATAATATTACTCGCTGTGCCTTTTATATTTATTACAGGATTGCCAGCCTGAACTGGGATATTTTGTTGATTTCTTGTAGCGCTCTGACAAATTCCTGCTCTGGTGCGTGGTGAATGCGCTCCTCAAATGACGCCAGAATCAGGTGACGATTACTGCCTTTGACTGCCATGATAAAAGGGAAGCCGAACTTGGTTTTAAATGCATCGTTCAACTCAGTAAACCGGGCAAACTCTATAGCGGTACAATCGCTGATGCCGGCCCCGGCCTGCTCTGATGTTGACGCTTCAGTGAGTTCACCTGAAACTGCCGCTTTACCCGCCAAATCCGGGTGGGCGTTAATGAGATCAAGCTGTGCCTGTTTGTCAGCATTGAGCAGTATGCTTGCCATCTTTTTCTGGAGTACTGCAATCTCATTATGGCTGCTGTCTATGCCCTGATCGTAAGCCTGCTCGGCGATCCAGGGTGAGTGTTCATAGATATCACCAAAGGTGCTCACAAACGTGTCGCGATCCATCTCGCTGGGGGTGCAGTGTTGAAAACAGACTTTACTCATCGTGCGTTCTCCGGGTTGTATGGGTGCTTCTCATACCAATGTTTGGCAATATCAACGCGGCGGGTGAACCAGACCTGTTCGTGGCTTTTTGCGTAAGCAATAAAACGTTCTAAGGCCGCGATTCGGGCCGGTCGTCCGATCAGTCGGCAATGTAAGCCGATAGAGAGCATCTTCGGTGCATCGGCACCTTCTGCATATAATGTATCGAAGCTGTCTTTCAGGTACTGATAAAACTGTTCGCCGCTATTGAAGCCCTGCGGTGTGGCGAAGCGCATGTCATTGGTATCCAGTGTGTAAGGGATGACCAGATGTCCTTTGCCGTTATTGTCGACCCAGTAAGGCAGATCGTCATCGTAGGCGTCAGAGTCGTACAGAAAAGAACCTTCTTCCATCACTATATTGCGTGTATTTGGACCGTTGCGTCCTGTGTACCAGCCTTGTGGCCGTTTCCCGGTAACGCGTGTAATGATCTCGATAGCGCGCTCAAGATGATCGCGTTCTTCAGATTCGTTCATGTACTGATAATCAATCCAGCGGTAACCATGACTGCATATCTCATGGCCCGCTTCAACCATGGCTTGCGCAACGGCTGGATTGCGTTCCACTGCCATGGCTACAGCAAATATTGTTAAAGGGATGTCATGCTTATTGAATAGTTTTATAAGACGCCATACACCTGCGCGGCTGCCGTATTCATAGCAAGACTCCATGCTCATATTACGTACGCCGGTTAAAGGCTGGGCGCCAGGCATTTCTGACAGAAAAGCTTCTGATTCACTGTCGCCATGAAGAATGCAGCGTTCTCCGCCTTCTTCGTAATTAAGTACGAATGAAATAGCAATACGTGCCTGGTCTGGCCAGTGAGGGTGAGGCGGGTTGCTGCCGTATCCGATTAGGTCGCGTGGATATTCGTTGCTCACGAGTCGATTCCTTTTGATACAGTTTAAGACCGGTATTAGTTAGATTAAGATAAACATTAATTTACTTAATTGTATACAATAACGCAGAGTGATTGCAAAAATAAACGACCGCTATAGGCCGAAAAGACTGTTTTTTTATAATTAATCACATTTTTTAATGGATGTACTTGCTTTAACTGTGTTTGTTAGTTGTTTTACACTGGCTGATTTATATGTATACAATAAGTAAATTTATTGTTGCGATTATGTTGTTTCCTGTTCTATAGTCGACTCGTCTGATTATTAATAGTTGGCTTATCTGATTACGAAAAAGTACCCGTGAATAAGACGTGTGCTTACCAATTGAAGGAGGGTGCTTTACGCACTGTAAGAAATATATGGGATATTTAACGACGCATGTACTGGACACCGCTCATGGCTGTCCTGGGAATGATATTAGCGTTTCTCTGTACCGTATTGGTCAAGAACGCGAGCTGATTACACAGGTAAAGACAAACGCTGATGGGCGTTGTGATAAGCCAGTGCTGGAAGGGGATAACTTCCGCAAAGGTGTTTATGAATTGGTATTCAACGTGGCTGCCTATTATCAAAAGCGTGGAGTTCAGATGCCAGAGCCTGCGTTTTTGGGTGAAGTTGTACTGAGATTTGGCATTGCTGATGAGGGCGAGCACTATCATGTCCCCTTGCTAATCTCACCTTATAGCTATTCGACTTACCGGGGTAGTTGATCTGTCCTGCTGAAAACACATTAGCTGCAAACCTTTATTACTTTCACTTTGGCCGTGTTTTATAAATTTAACGTTATCTATAAAGAGGTAATGTTTTTATATCTTAATTGTATACAAGCTGTTTGAGCAGTGATCAGATGTATTGTGCTAAGTATGATAGTGTTATTTTTTTTGGAAATCAGAGTGCGCGGGCCTGTTCTGGGTCACTGTTTTCTGTGTACAAATTTCAAACGTTTATGTACTATTTAACGCATATTATGTATGGATTTTTAAATCTCCATTGATAAGTATTATTAAACATGATGCTTATATTTGATTATTATTTCAAACAGATGAGTTTATGAACGAAATGCTTGAAAAAATTGCAGTGAGCAAAGGGCAGAAGGGTAAGAGTACACAGGACGATATTGTTTATGCTCATATCTTTGATGCCATTCTTGAGCAGCGTATAGCACCTGGAACTAAGCTCAATGAAGAATCTCTGGGCGAAATTTTTGGCGTAAGCCGTACTATTATTCGACGCGCTTTGTCTCGGCTCGGTTATGAACAGGTAGTGGTTTTGCGTCCTAACCGCGGGGCCGTGGTTGCTAGTCCTAGTATTGAAGAAGCCCGCCAGATTGTATTTAGCCGTCGGATCATTGAGAAAGCAGTGACCGAGCTTGTGATTGAAAATGCAGAAGACGCTCAGATCGATAAACTAAAAAAATTGGTTCTGGATGAGCAGAACTGCTTCGACCGTGGCGACCGCGGTGCCGGTATTCGCTTATCGGGAGAATTTCATTTACGTATGGCAGAGCTGGCTAATAACGCACCCTTGTTGAGTTTTCAGCGTAGTTTAGTCTCTCAGTGTTCTCTGATTATAGCGCAGTATGAGAGTGGCGCTAAGTCGCATTGCTCGTATGATGAGCATTTTGAATTGATTGATGCTATTCGACAAAGAGATAAAGCCAAGGCGGTAAGTCTGATGATGCATCATTTGGATCATATCGAGAAAAAGCTCAATTTTGATGAAGATACATCGAGTAATGATCTTAAATCAGTATTCTCAAATATCTTCGCTAAAAAGTAATGTTTAATACAGAGTATCAATCCTCTTTGCTCTGAGCTCTTTTCTTTCGATAACAGTGCCTCGCCGAGGCATTGGAGTCTAAGTAGGGTTGAATATAGGGTGAATAGAAAATCCGATGTCATCACTGGCATCGGATTTTTTTATGCCTCATCCGCAGTCTTTGCTCTGGATGGTGCTTTTTAAAACCGGCTTAAAGAGACGCTTTAATCTCACAACCCTTGATAACTAACCGCTCAATTAGCTCAGCAGCGATTTCATAGTCAGCATCGTTTAACTTTGATTTGCCTGTCACGGTAGCGATTTGCCAGTCGAAATCGGCGTAGGTCTGAGTCGCAGCCCAAATAGTGAACAGCAGGTGGTGTGGATCGACTGGAGCCATTAACTCCTGATCAATCCATGATTGGATTTGTGCGGTGCTGCGTTGTGCCTGTTCCAGTAACTGCGCTTTGATGTCTTCGGGCAGGCGTGGCGCGCCGTGCATGATCTCACTGGCGAATACCTTAGAGGCGTAAGGATGTTCTTTGGATATACGAATTTTAGCGCGTATATAATCTTTCATGGCGACAGTGGGGTCGCTGTTTTCGTGCAGTGGTTCTGAGGATTGTAGTAGTGGCTCGACGATACTTTCCAGAACGCTGCGGTAGAGGTTTTCCTTATTCTTGAAGTAGTAGTAAACGTTAGGTTTGGGAACCCCTGCCAGCTGAGCAATATCGATCGTCTTGGTCGCAGCAAAGCCGCGATTGGCGAAAAGCTGGCTAGCGGCCTTGATGATTAATTCCTTGTTACGTTCGCGAATTGTAGCCATCGAAAACTGGCGTCCTAGTGTTGATGATGGCGGCCATTGTAGCACCCGTGTTTGATGCAGACCAATAGTCACGGGTCTTAGGTTTATTTTAAGAGCACCGCCGTTCCGGCACTGACAAAGATCCCTGCACTGACTCTGTTAAAGGTACGTAAATTACGCGTTTTAGAAAGTGCAGGCGCCAGCAGTTTTGCGCTGCAGCCGTAAAATAGCTTGCAGGCAAGGTCTAATAGGCACCAGCTAACGATCATGACTAAGAGTTGCGAGGGCAGCGACGTCTCCAGGCTTATAAACTGCGGCAGGAAAGCGACGAAGAACAGAATGTCCTTGGGGTTGCTGATGCCTAGCGTGAAGGCACGCCAAAACATCGAGCTGACATTAGGGCCGGGTGCTGACGTGTCCTTTTCGCTGGCTTCAACCTGGCGAGAGTCTTGCCAGGCACGGTAGCCGAGATAGAGCATGTAGGCAGCGCCGGCATAACGAATCAGATTAAACAGGCTTTCAGAGGCCAGTAATAAGGCACCGAGGCCGGTAGCGGAGGCTGTCAGCAGGATCAGTGAGGCACTAACGCCGCCGATAAACGCGGGTGTACTACGTAGCAAGCCGTGGTTGATACTGTTGCTGATCATTAGCAGAGACAGCGGGCCTGGAATTAATATCACCAGTACTGAGGCAGAGCAGAAAAGTAGCCAGGTTTCCAGGGTCATGCGGGTGTCCTCTTAAACCAAAAAAGGCCCTCGTAGGGAGGGCCGCGAGTGTTGTGTTTGGATCAGTTACAAGAAAATAAACTTACCGATAAATATGGCAGTAAGGGCATAGATGCTCAATGAAATTTCACTGCTCTTGCCTGAGCAGAGTTTCAGTACAGTAAAGGTGACAAAGCCCATCGCTACACCATTGGCGATCGAGAAGGTCAGCGGCATCATAATGACCATGATGATAGCAGGGATGGTGTTGGTGATGTCATCCCAATCGATATGTTTCAGACCTGTCATCATTAGCATCGCTACGTAGATCAATGCGCCAGCAGTAGCGTAGGCCGGAATCATTCCAGCCAGAGGGGCGAGGAACATTGCCGCAACAAATAGCAAGCCAATGGTGACTGCCGTCAGTCCTGTACGACCACCGGCAGCAACACCGGCGGCACTTTCGATATAGCTGGTCACGGGCGGGCAACCAAACAGGGCACCAAAAACACTAGAGGTACTGTCTGCTTTCAGCGCTTTGCTCATATTTTCGATGTAGCCATCTTTGCGGACCAGGTTAGCGCTAGTGGCAACACCCATCAGAGTGCCGGCGGTATCGAACATGTTCACGAACAGGAACGCCAGGATTACGCTGATCATGCCGACTTCCATCGCGCCGCTGATGTCGAGTGCCAACAAGGTGGGAGCAATGCTCGGCGGCATCGACATAATGCCGTGGTATTCGACTAAGCCCATGCCCCATCCCGCAAAAGTTACGGCCAGAATGCTGACAAATACCGCGCCAAAGACTTTGTGGTAGGACAGTGACGCGATCATCAGGAAGCAGACGGCGGCGAGCAGGGTGCGAGGCTCCGTGAAGGAACCCATCGACAGTAGGGTGGCTGAGTTATCGACCACGATACCGGCTGTTTTCAGGCCGATAAGGCCGAGGAACAGACCGACTCCAGCGGTCATGGCGAAACGCATACTCATCGGAATACTATTGAGCAGCCACTCGCGCACCTTCCAGATACTGAGGATGGCAAAGATAACACCCGAGATAAAGACCGCCCCCAGAGCGACTTCCCACTTGTAACCCATTTCCCCGACGACTGTGTAGGTAAAGAAGGCGTTGAGGCCCATGCCAGGTGCCAGGCCGACCGGCCAGTTGGCGTATAAACCCATCAGGAAACAGCCGAGCGCGGCACCGAGACAAGTGGCGACAAAAGCAGCACCGTGATCCATGCCGGCATCGGCCATGATATTAGGGTTTACGAAAATGATGTAACCCATGGTAATGAAAGTGGTGAGTCCAGCGACTAACTCGGTTTTAATGTTGGTTTTGTGTTCGCTGAGTTTGAAAAAACGGTCGAGTAATCCGCGCTGGGATTGGGGTTGAGATTGGCTCTGGTTGTATGAAGCGTTTTGTTTTTGTTGAGTGCTATCCACAACGTTTACTCCTCAGTTGAATTTATGAGAGCCGTTATTTTTATGATGGCTCTTCATTACAGGGTGTTTCAATTTATGGAAGCGAGATACGGTCCTCAGATCGGCTGTCTTAATCACGCTAATGCAGTCGGGCTAGTTAGCGTCACGCTGATGAACCGAGCGTCCCATGGCGAAGGTTTCTTTGATTGCACGGTCATCGCCTAGTGTCATCATGACAAACAGGCGCTCCTCAATATTTTTAGCGTGCTCCAGGCGGTAGCTCATCAGTGGCGTCGCGTTGTAATCCAGCACTACGAAATCAGCTTCTTTACCGGCTTCGAAATTGCCGATTTTAGTCTCCAGTTTGAGTGCCCGTGCACCGCCCAGCGTAGCCAGATAGAGTGATTTAAACGGGTTGAGTTTGTGCTGCTGCAGCTGCATCACTTTGTAAGCTTCGTTGAGGGTCTGCAGGATTGAAAAGCTGGTGCCGGCGCCGACATCGGTGCCCAGGCCGACCTTGATCTTGTACGACTCCATCTTGGGCAGATTGAACAGACCGCTGCCAAGAAACAGGTTCGAGGTAGGGCAAAAAGCGATGGCCGAATCGGTGTCCGCGAGTCGTTGGCACTCCGTATCGCAGAGGTGTACGCCGTGAGCGAAGATGGAACGCTCACCCAGTAGTTTGTAGTGGTCGTAGACATCCAGATAACTGCTACGCTCCGGAAATAGCGCTTTTACCCACTCGATTTCGTCTTTGTTTTCAGACAGGTGGGTATGCATATACAGCCCGGGATACTCGCTCAGCAGTTGGCCTGCCAGCGCGAGTTGTTCGGGGCTGCTGGTCGGTGCAAAACGTGGGGTGACGGCGTAGTGAAGTCGTCTCTTACCATGCCAGCGTTCGATCAGGACCTTACTGTCGTGGTAGCTGGATTGCGGAGTATCGGTGAGATAGTCAGGTGCGTTGCGATCCATCATCACCTTGCCGGCGATCATGCGCAGGTCGCGTTGTTCGGCGGCTTCGAAGAAAGCATCGACCGATTCAGGGTGAACCGTGCCGAATACCAGCGCGGTGGTGGTGCCGTTGCGTAGCAGTTCGTTCAGAAAGACCTCTGCAACGCTGGCTGCATGCTCTTTGTCTTTGAAGTGTTGCTCCGTGGGAAAGGTGTAATTTTCCAGCCAGTCGAGCAACTGCTCTCCGTAAGAGGCGATCATTCCCGTCTGAGGGTAGTGAATATGGGTATCGATAAAGCCAGGGCAGAGCAGGCTGTTGCTGTGCTCGGTCACGCTGGCGTCTGCAGGCAACGACGAGAGTAAGGTTTGTGCGTCACCGACAGCGACGATACGACCCTCTTCGATTATTAGCAGTCCGTCTTCAAAATACTCAAAAGACTTTTCTATGCCGGTTTCGGTCGGGTCGCCCAGGCTATGAATCAGGGCAGAGCGATGAGCGTGAATAGTAGGGGTCATGTTCAGATGTCTCTCTGTCTTAGCGAGTGCTTGTTTTTGTAAGTAGCAGGCTTAATGCACGCTTAAATCGCTAGTCGTTCAATAACGGCTGTTTCTAAGGGTGTGCGCTCTTTCTGACGCCCAAAAGCAGCGTTGTACGTGGCGATGACCTCAGCTGCGACAGAGATCGCGATCTCAGCCGGTAACTTACCTTTGACGGCGGCAACCCCCATCGGGCAGGTCATGCGTTCGAGTTGCTCATCGCTAAAGCCTTTGGCTTTGAGGCGGTGTTCGAACTTTTTACGTTTGGTGTGTGAACCGATCAGACCGTAGTAGCCGAAGTCGCCTCGTTTCAGGATGGCCTCGGTCAGCTCCTGATCGAGCTGGTGGTTATGAGTCATAACGATAAAGTAGCTATTAGCGGGCATGTCTGCGATCTCATCGACCGGGAATTCGCTGACTATCTTGTCGACTCCTTCGGGGATAGTGCCGGGAAACTCGTCATCGCGTGAATCGATCCAACGTACGCGGCAGGGCAGGGTAGCCAAAATTGGGGCTAAGGCGCGCCCCACATGACCGGCTCCGAAGAGCGCGACCTGAACGATATTAGTCCCCAGAGGTTCGAATAATAGAGTGGTGGCACCCCCACAACACTGACCTAAACTAGCACCGAGCGAGAAACGCTCCAGGCGTGGCTGGGTTCGTCCTTCTTCGAGTAGCTGGCGGCAGATCTTAATTGCCTTGTGCTCCAGGTGACCACCGCCGATGGTATCGAATTGCGCCTGTGCGCTGACGACCATCTTGGCACCCGCGTTACGCGGGGTAGAACCTTTCTCCTCGACCACGGTGATCATCACCGCCGGGGTGCCGTCCTGCTCGAGCTGGGCTAATGCGCTGATCCAGTTGCTGCTCATAAGATGGCTCCCGTTTTGGTATCGCTTTTCGTCTTCAGTGCTTCGACCGCCCACAATACTCGCTCGGGTGTCGCTGGAGCGTCCAGCTGGGGGCTGATCTGGTAACCTGCCAGGCTGGCGATGGCATCTTTGATGGCGCAGAATACCGAGATTCCGAGCATAAACGGCGGCTCACCGACGGCCTTGGAATGAAACACAGTATCCTCTGTGTTCTTGCGGTTCTCGACCAGTTTGACCCGGAAGTCGACCGGCATATCGGCGATGGCGGGAATCTTGTAACTGGCCGGTCCGGATGTCATCAAGCGGCCCTTGTCGTTCCATACCAATTCCTCAGATGTTAGCCAGCCCACACCTTGCGCAAAGGCGCCTTCGACCTGGCCTATATCGATAGCCGGGTTGAGCGAGGCACCGACATCGTGGAGTATGTCGGCGCGTAGAATCTTGTATTCACCGGTCAGGGTATCGATCACCACTTCTGAGCAAGACACTCCATAGGCGAAGTAGTAGAAGGGCCGGCCACGCGCGTTATCGCGGTCGTAATAGATCTTAGGCGTGCGGTAGAAACCGGTGCTCGATAGCGAAATCTGGTTGAAATAGGCCAACTGGATAAAGTCAGCAAAGGCCATGATCTGATCACGAATCAGCACGTAGTTGTTGGCAAAGCTGACATCCTCCGGGCTCACATTGAAGTGGCGTACCGCAAAGTCGACTAAACGCTGCTTGATAATTATTGCCGCATTTTGGGCGGCTTTACCGTTCAGATCGGTACCTGATGAGGCGGCGGTGGGTGAGGTATTCGGCACTTTGTCGGTATCGGTTGCGCTGATCTGTATATTGTCGATATCGACCTGAAACTCTTCGGCGACTATTTGCGCCACCTTAGTATTGAGACCCTGGCCCATCTCAGTGCCACCGTGGTTAAGGTGGATGCTGCCATCGGTGTAGATGTGGATCAAGGCACCGGCCTGGTTGAGGAAGGTGGCGGTGAACGAGATGCCGAATTTGACCGGCGTCAGCGACAGGCCTTTCTTCAGGATAGGACTGCTGGAGTTGTAGGCGCGGATCTCTGCACGGCGCTTGTGATAGTCGCTGCTGGCTTCCAGCTCGGCTATCATCTCCGGCAGCAGGTTGTCTTCCACTGGTTGGTAATAATGGGTGGTATCGCGGCCAGCGTCTTCGGGCGTGAGTGGCTGACCAAAGCCGTTAATGCCGTGCATGCCGTTGTAGAGGTTGTGCTTACGCACTTCTAACGGATCTTTGCCGAGGTGGCGCGCTATCTCATCCATGATGATTTCGGGCATGATCATCCCTTGCGGGCCGCCGAAGCCACGGTAAGCGGTGTTGGATGCGGTGTTAGTTTTACAGCGATAACCCGTGATGCTGGCATCACCCAGATAATAGCCGTTATCGGCGTGGAACATCGCGCGATCGATGATCGAATTCGACAGGTCGGGCGAGTAGCCGCAGTTGCCGGCCAGTTTCATCTCACAGCCGGTGATACGACCATTATCATCGAAACCCACCTGATACTGATTGAAGAAAGGATGACGCTTACCGGTCATCAGCATGTCTTCCATGCGCGGCAGGCGCATCTTGGTCGGGCGGCCCGTCAGCCTGGCCACCACGGCGGCCATGCAGGCCGGGCCGGCTGCTTGCGTTTCCTTACCGCCAAAGCCACCTCCCATGCGGCGCATGTCGATCTGGATTTTGTTGAAGGCAACACCGAGTACTTCGGCGACCAGCTTCTGCACTTCGGTAGGGTTTTGGGTCGAGGTGTAGACGATCATACCGCCGTCTTCGGTCGGGATTACCGACGAGACCTGGGTTTCGAGATAGAAGTGTTCCTGGCCACCGATATGTACGCTGCCGCTTATCGTGTGGCGGGCGTTGGCCAGTGCTGTCTGCGAATCACCGCGCTGGTGGCTGTGTGGTTCGCTGACATACAGTTCTTGCTTGAGCGCCTCTTCGACTGACAGTACGGCGTCGAGTGCTTCATACTCGATAATCGCTGCCATAGCGGCTTTGCGTGCGGTTTCATGATCGCTGGCGGCAACCGCGAGTATCGGTTGGCCATAAAACTCGACCTTGCCGTCGGCCAGTAGCGGGTCGCCAGGCAGAACGGCACCGATATCGAGCTGGCCGGGCACATCCGCAGCGGTGATCGCGATAGCGACGCCGGGGAAATCGTAGCAGGGGCCGACATCAATTTTGGTGATGCGCGCATGGGCACAGTCAGATAGGCGGGCATAGACGTGCAGCTGATTCGGAAACTCCAGTCGATCGTCGACATAGATAGCTTCGCCACTGACCTGCTTAGCGGCACTTTCGTGTTTAACGCTGCGCCCGACGCCGGTTTTTAGATCCTGTTTAGCCAGTACCAGCATCTCTTCCTGAGTCAGTGCTTTTAAGTGAGGTGAAGAGCCGTGATTATCAGACATGCGTGCTGCCTCCCGTTGAGTCTTGTGCTGGGGTGTAATGTCCGACCACGGATCTGTCTGTCTCGGTAATGTCCATAACACGGCTATCCGCATCAGGGTTTTCGATCTCGATAAAGTAACGGATCAGCATATTGCTGGCGGTCAGCATCCGGTATTCCTTAGAGGCGCGAAAATCTGAGATTGGGCTGAAATCTTGTGCCAGTGCCTCGCGTGCCTGGGTGATGGTGTCCATATTCCAGGGTGCGCCAGTTAGCACCGCTTCACAGTGGCTGGCACGTTTGGGAATGGCAGCCATGCCGCCGAAGGCGATACGCGCCTCCTCAATAACGCCGTCTTTCAGCGTCAGGTTAAAGCAGCCCAGCACCGCCGAGATGTCATCGTCGATGCGCTTGGATATCTTGTAGCTGCGAAAGCTGTGATTGCCGTTAGCACGCGGCACAATAACCTTCTCGATAAACTCGGCCGGTTGTTGTGCGGTCTTCTTATAATCGATGAAGTAGTCTTCCAGCTGGATAGTCCGGCTGTGGCTCCCTTGACGCAGTACCACCTGTGCATTGAGTGCTATCAGTGCCGGTGGCGAATCGCCAATGGGTGAGGCGTTAGCTATGTTGCCGCCCAGCGTGCCCTGGTTACGAATCTGTAGTGACGCAAAGCGGTGTAGTAGTGCACCGAAATCGGGGTAGTCGTCAGTCAGCGCCTGGTAACAAGAGGTTAAAGATGCGGCGGCACCTAGTTCGATGCGATCGTAAAATACCTCAACCTGTTTCAGCGCGGCGATATCGCCGACGTAGATAAGTGTGTTGAGTTCGCGATGAAACTGGGTGACTTCTAAGGCCAGATCGGTACCGCCAGCCACTAAACGAGCAGTAGGGTTGGCGCTCAGTAATTCCGCCAGCTCGTCTGTGCTGCGTGGATTGAATACCTGCTTATTGCCGTTGCTGAGCTGAGGCATATCATCTATCTGCAACTGACGCAGACGCTCAATGGTTTGCTGTTGTTGGCGGTCGAATTGATCCTGTTCTTTAACGTCGTACATCTGTTTAGCTGCATCAACGATAGGGCGATAACCGGTGCAACGGCACAGGTTGCCTGAAAGCGCTTCCTCGATCTGTTGTTTATTCGGGCTAGCAATGTTTTTACCTAAAGCGAACATCGACATGACAAAACCGGGCGTACAGAAACCGCACTGTGAGCCATGGCAGTCAACCATCGCCTGTTGTGTCGGATGGAGTTGATTACCTTGTTTAAGGTCTTCGACGCTGATCAGTTGCTTGCCATGCAGGGCGGAGATAAAGGTCAGGCAGGAGTTAATGCTTATATAGCTAATCTGGTCGCCATGTTCGTCCGTTATGAGCTCGCCGACAACAACAGTGCAGGCGCCACAGTCACCCGAGGCGCAGCCCTCTTTAGTGCCTGTCTTTGCTGCATGCGTGCGTAAGTAGTTCAGCACAGTCATGTTCGGGTCTATAGACGCTTCTACCTGCAGTTGCTGATTGAGCAAGAACTTAATCAAGGCAGACCTCCTGTTTTGTATTTATTTTGGCTAAATTTGGTATACAATCATTAAAATAAAACCTGACCCGTAAGTCAAGTTAAATATTATCAGGTGTCAGAATTTACCGAATTACCCGAAGGTCGTTGTGATGGCGGCGATATTGGACGGTAATTCAGAGCCGTTATATTCGGGCTGGTATTTTAATCTTTGCGTCCTGGAAAAGCTTCTATTGCCGCCTGGAAGGTAAAAAAGAGTTTCGTCTTATTGTTAGAGAAGTTTGTGTCTACTTTCGTTTTTTTTTGTATACATACATTATTTTACTTGTTTCTTTATTCTCGTCTGTGATTTCTAAAACTGAGTTAACTAAAGCTGCTTTTTTGAATTAAAATTGAGAAGTATTGGGTGTGGTTTCAACTAATAGCCATCATACGGAGCTGTTTAAATTCGTATTTTATGAATCATTTATATTTAGTGTGAACTTTAATTTCACAATATGGATACAATAAATAACGCATAATGTAGACAGTATGTTGGTATTCATTTATCTTTTAATTAATCAAATTTCCTGGGGAACAGACGTTGAATAGCGCACGAATCTGGATTAAAACGCCATTAGCAACATTGGATAGCAGCTACGCCGGTGGCGTCGTTATTGAAGGCCAGCGTATTGTTGAAGTGTTAGCGGTTGGGGAGCAACCCGAACATCCTGTGGACCAGATATTTGATGCCCGTGAGCATGTTATGTTGCCCGGCCTTATTAATAGTCATCATCACTTCTATCAAACGCTGACCCGGGCATACCCTCAGGCACTAAATAAGGCGCTGTTTCCCTGGTTAAAGAGTCTTTACCCTGTGTGGGCTCGCTTAGGGGAGGAGATGATAGAGGTGTCGACTCAGGTTGCGCTGTCAGAATTATTACTTTCGGGTTGTACAACGGCCAGTGATCATCATTATTTGTTTCCTGAAGGGCTGGAGAACGCCATCGACATTCAGATGGAGCAAGCCCGGAAATTGGGCATGCGGGTGCATCTTACTCGTGGGTCAATGAGTCTGGGAGAGGATGATGGCGGGCTTCCCCCGCAAACAACGGTACAGGACGAGGATACTATTCTTGCTGATAGTGAGCGTTTGATTCAGCGTTATCATCAGGCAGAAGAGGGTGCTATGACTCAGGTGGCACTTGCACCGTGCTCACCTTTTTCAGTGAGCGAAGCATTAATGCGTGCAAGTGCGGACTTGGCTAAAAAGCATGGCGTTAGACTGCACACCCATCTGGCTGAAACGCATGATGAAACTGATTTTTGTATCAAGATGTTTGGTCTTCGACCGCTGGATTATCTGGAAAAGGTCGGTTGGTTGAGTGATAAAGTCTGGCTGGCCCATGGCATTCATTTTAATCAAGATGAAATTCGTCGTCTGGGTGAAGCCGGGACTGGGATCTGTCATTGCCCATCGTCAAATATGCTGCTTGCATCAGGGTTATGCCCAACGCTTGATTTGGAAAAGGCGGGAAGCCCTGTAGGGCTGGGTGTCGACGGATCAGCATCGAATGATGGCTCGAATATGATTCAAGAAGTTCGCCAGGCCTTTCTCTTACAGCGCTTACGTTATAGCGCAAATGATATTACTCATCAGAAGGTATTATCCTGGGCCACTGCGGGCTCGGCTCGATGTCTTGGGCGTGAGGATATCGGTTCTATTGCCGTCGATAAACAAGCGGATTTTGCATTGTTCAAACTGGATGAGCTGCGTTTTGCCGGTGCTGGCGATCCTCTTGCCGCGCTGGTTCTTTGTGGGGCAAATCAGGCGGACCGGGTTATGGTTGCGGGACAATGGAGAGTTGTGGATGGTGAAATTCTGAATTTTGATATCAACGCTTTAATAGAGCGTCAGAAAAAACTGGCACGTAAGTTAGCAAACTCAATATGACTGAGTGCTGTGCCTTTTATTGCAAAAACCAGTATTGAAAACCAGTTGAATGGACGTCTGAAATATCAGCCTGAATAGGTTGATAAGGTTTTGTGCCGATTAAAAAAATAAAAATATAATAAACGAAGGTAAACACCCATGAAGTTAAAAACAACAGTTGCATTGGCTCTTACAGGCATATTGATCTCGGGCGGTGCTTCAGCAAATCAGCTTTGGAGTAATTTCAGCGTTAGTTACCTCAAAGGTAGCGACTACGAAGTCGGTGATAATAAACGTCAGGTTGTGACCTTTGAGCACGCCAGCGGCCATAGCTGGGGAGATACTTTTTTATTCATCGATCGTTCTGTATCCGATGACTCAACCCGTGAAACTTATTTTGAGTTTGGACCACGTGTGAGTCTTAATTACTTAACGGGATTAGATCTTTCCGTTGGGCCGGTTAAAGACGTGCTTCTTGCGGGTCAATGGGAAGGTAAAAGTGACAAGTTCGGTGGCTTTGATAACTTTCTGTTCGGTGTGGGTATGAAGTTAGATGTCCCTGGCTTTAGCTATGTTAATGCTAATGTTTACCACGTAAATAATGGTAATAAAGATAGCGATGAACAATTGTCGGTGTCCTTTGCTGCACCGTTCTCTGTTGGCAGTGCTGAATTCCTCTACGATGGTTTCATTGATTGGAGTACTTCCGCCTCTGATCATGCCAGTGAAATGAACTTTACCTCACAGTTGAAATGGAATGCCGGCAAGCTTCTCGGCTCCAAAGCGCCGGTGTATGTCGGTGTGGAGTATGCATACTGGAACAATAAATTCGGTATCAATGGAGTGGATGAACGTAATCCATCTCTACTGCTTAAATGGCATTTTTGATCAGATAAACAGGTCATTAAACACATAGACCTGCTCAATTTTTCCAAGCGATAACGGTCATTCCTATCGGTGCCTGTCGCTTCTGTTTTTTAACTGCTTTTCCACCCCTGTTGGCTTGCTTTAAGACATCCAGACGCATTTGTCCTTCGCTCTTGGCATCTGATCGACGCGCACAATGCTCGATGATGGCCACTAAACGCTGCCAGGGAATCAGTTTCTCTATATGACCAGGAAAAAGGTGAGTTGGTGGTCCATCGACTTATCCCTGAAGAGCTATGAAGTGTATTAGCTCGCAGTGCCGGACTTAATCGCACGTTCCCTTGTCAGTGCCCTCAAGTAGGGAGTACATTTATTTAAAGTCCTTCCAGAAAAGGTCATGACTATGAATAGCTGGCGTCAACGTTGGATCAGTGCACCACTCTTACGGCGGCTCAGGAAAATACTGCCGCCGATATCAGATACCGAGCGCGAGGCGCTGGAGGCGGGTGATGTTTGGTGGGATGCTGAAATTCTGTCCGGCAAGCCTGACTGGTCATCGTTTCTGGCGTTAGACGCGCCGGTCTTTTCTGCCGAAGAACAGGCCTTTTTGGAGGGTCCCGTAGCAGAGCTATGCAGCATGATCGACGATTGGGCCATCACGGCCGAACAGCGCTGTATTCCCGAAGCTATCTGGCAATTCTTAAAAGAGAAGCGCTTTTTTGGGATGATTATTCCCAAACAATACGGTGGTCTGGAGTTCTCTGCTTACGCACATTCCGAAGTCGTTATGCGGATTTCCACTCGCAGTATTGCCGTAGCGGTTACCGTGATGGTCCCCAATTCTCTGGGTCCCGGCGAGCTGTTAATGGAGTTTGGTACCCCCGCGCAAAAAGATCACTATTTACCCCGCCTGGCCGATGGTCGTGAAATTCCCTGTTTTGGGCTGACCAGTCCCGAAGCTGGCTCCGATGCTGCGGCAATGATTGATCGCGGTGACGTGTGCTATCAAGAGCACAACGGTGAGCGTGTATTGGGCATCAAACTAAACTGGCACAAACGCTACATTACACTCGGGCCCGTGGCGACTTTGTTGGGCCTGGCGTTTAAACTCTACGATCCAGATCACCTGATAAGTGACCGGGAAGAGTGGGGCATTACCGCCGCGTTAGTGCCTACTGATCTTGAGGGCATTAATATCGGCAGGCGCCACTATCCTGCTATGCAGGCTTTTCAGAATGGACCTAATTGGGGTAAAGACGTCTTCATTTCCATGGATCAGGTGATTGGTGGCCAGGATGGCATCGGGCAGGGCTGGAAAATGCTGATGACCGCATTGGCGGCAGGACGCAGTATTTCACTACCGTCACTCAGCGTGGGTGGCGCGATATTGGCGGCAAGAACCACCGGTGCCTACGCTCGGATTCGTGAACAGTTTGGTATTCCAGTGGGTAAGTTCGAAGGGGTGCAGCAGTGTCTCGCACAGATTGCAGCGACGGCATATGTGCTGGATGCTGCACGGAAAACCACGATGGGCGTGCTGCAAACAGGTAAGGTGCCGGTGGTTATTTCGGCCATATTGAAATCTCAGGCCACCTATCGACTGCGTAACACTATTAATGACGCGATGGATGTACACGGAGGTAAAACAGTATGCGATGGACCCGCTAATTATTTGGCAAATATGTACCGTTCGATTCCCGTCGCGATTACGGTGGAGGGGGCCAATATTTTAACGCGTAACCTGATTATTTTCGGTCAGGGAGCTATTCGCTGCCACCCGTTTTTGTTACAGGAAATGCAAGTCGCTGAACAAGCCGATGAAGCGGAGGCCGTGAAGCAGTTTGATGAACTGTTGTTTAAACATCTTCGTTTTCAGTGTGCGACCTTAGGTAGGGCGGTGCTGCATACCTGGACATTGGGCCGGTTCGCCAGTGCGCCGCCCAATGCGGGAAGCCTTGCTTGCCATTATCGAACCTTGAGTCGCTATTCGGCAGTGTTGACTCTGGTGACAGAAATCGCATTGGTTTCACTGGGTGGCGCATTAAAACGCAAAGAGCTGATTTCGGCGCGCCTGGGTGATGTATTGGGTGAGTTGTATTTGCTCAGCTGTGCATTAAAGCGTTTCAACGATGAAGACTGTCCTGAAGAGAGCCGCCCTCTATTAGACTGGTGCATGCATACCGGTATCAATACCATAAGACAACGTCTGGCTGAAGTTATGGCTAACTTTCCGATTCGGCCGTTGGGCTGGTTGATGCGTTTGCTAGTGCTGCCTTTTGGTGCGGGTCATACGCCACCTTCAGATAGACTGACTCGTCAATGCGCGGAGTTGTTACTGTCGGATTCGCTAACCCGCCGCCGATTGACCGATGCGGTGTTTACCGGTAACCCCGGGGATGGAATTGATCGTATCGAGCAGGCATTCATAGCGGTTATTAATACTGAAACTCTGCGCAAAAAGTTGAGTGACAAGCAAACCGTAGAGGAGGCGCTGTCAGCACAGGTGATCACCCCTGCCGAGGCGCAGCTCCTGAATAAGGCCAAGAAAGCTGTGGCCCAGGCTGTCGCAGTGGATGATTTTGATGCGGACCTGAAGTCATTAAAATAGCAGCATGACAATCGTACTGAACTTACCAGTGTCCTGATTTTGCTTGTTTCTCTGATACGGTACGCTACGTTATACTAAGGGCTAGTATGCAAGATCGGCGTTGGGCCACTCATTGCGCTAACGTGTTTGCGTTCAATTCAATCAATCCCAATTGAAATCAGTATTAAGAATGTCGTCAGGTCCTCTATTGTTACGTGGTCGTCTTCATTATTAGTATTTCAGTAGAATTTAAGGTGAAATTTATGTCTAGCGAAGAAACCCGGGGTCGTTTAACGACGCGCACCATCGCAATGCCTGCGGATACCAACCCTTCAGGTGATATCTTTGGTGGTTGGGTGTTGTCACAGATGGATATGGCAGCGGGTATCTGTGCCGGACAACGGGCGCAGAGTCGTGTGGTTACAGTGGCGTTGGATAGTATGAGCTTTATTCGTCCTGTTAAAGTGGGTGATATTTTAGGTGTTTACACTGATATTACTTCGGTGGGGCGTACGTCCATGAATGTACACGTTGAAGCATGGGCCAGACGGGGACGAATTGGTACGCGCGAAAAGGTAACAGAAGCGACATTTAAGTTTGTTGCTATTGATGATAATGGCAATCCGATTGCCGTGCCTGATAAAGAAGATCTACCCGCCTATGCGTTGGAAGGTTACTCTATCTGAGCGGATAATTAAATTCAGGAGTAAGAAAGCACACTTTCATGAGTGTGCCCCATAAGGAACGTACTTAATCTCACCCTAAATGATGAAATAGTGGTGATTTTTCCAGCGAATGGTATTTGGAGCTTTAGTCGTTCACTTACAGTCTTGAGGTAGCTTGAATGAGCCAGAAAAAACCTGAAAAAATAACGGTTGAATTAACTCCGTTAGAAAAAATAGAATCGCTTTATGCTGAAATAGTAAACTGGTATGGCGAAGCAGATAAAAAAGAACAACGTGCTGCCGCTAAATTACTCATGGTTAGTCTGGATAAATTTGCGATGTACGAGGGCAATAATTGGCATCAATTAGTCATGGAATATGTCGATATTATAAAAAATGATCCTGAACGCTTTCAAAAAATATTGCTAGCTAACCGTGGTGAATTAAAAACTAAAAAAGCGTCAGATAGGCTCCACTAAGCTACTTATTTAACAAGAATTTTTTCGTGTCTTCACTTTTGAGCAGTTTGGCGAACTTGCGTGTTTCTTTCGGTAAATGAATAAACTCATCTATGAGTGTTTTTTTATGACGTTTTTTGGTTAACTCTGCAGGTTCAAAAAAATGTCTGGCATTTTCATACGAAAGGACAAAGGGGGAGAGGCCCTCTTTCATAAGTAAATAACTCATGATTAATGATCCTGTTCTGTGGTTACCTTCTAAAAACAGTTGTGGCTGACTTAATATATGGGTGAATATGCCGGCTGTTTTTTTCCAAATGTTAGTGTTTTTATTAAACGCTAACCATTCCATTAATTGGCCAATTCCAGCATTCTTGGTGTCGTAAAAATGTTTTTTTGTTGCCTTGAATTGTGATTTATCTTCTTCAACTGAAATATCTGAATGATAATATAACACGATATGGTTAAGTTCTAAGATGAGTTCAGAGTTACCCATTTTAAATAGATCCGTACCATTGAGCAGATGTTCATTTATTTTGGAATAACCTGCGATCAGATTATTAATGACCTCATCGGATGGCGGTTTCCGCTGGACGCTTAATGTTGCATTAATTTTGCTGAAGTTTTTCTGTGTATCGACAAGGCATGATCTGATTTCATCAATATTTAGTTGTAATATTTTAGCCATCAAATCATGCCGTGTGTTACAGGTTTATAAATTTTAGCGTTAGTAAAAGCTAATCTATTGAAATTATAGAAATTAACTAAACTCACCTCTAATATATTGCTGTGTCAATTTTTGCTGTGGATCTTCAAAAATCTTATGAGTATCGTCCATTTCAACGAGATAACCGGTACGGCCACCCTTAGAAATATCCACACCTAAGAAAGCGGTAACATCGGCAACACGTGTAGCCTGTTGCATATTGTGTGTTACTAAGGCCACACTATAGTGCTCTTTCAATTCAACCATTAGTTCTTCAACCTGGCGTGTAGCGATGGGATCAAGCGCTGAACAGGGCTCATCCATTAATAACACATCAGGTTCAGTTGCAATTGCTCTGGCAATACAAAGGCGTTGTTGTTGGCCACCCGATAAAGATAGACCGCTGTTTTTAAGTTTATCTTTTACGTCATCCCAAATAGCGGCTCTTTTAAGTGCTTTCACCACCATTTCTTCTTCATCACCTTTATAGCCATTGAGTCTCAGGCCAAAAGCCACATTATCGTAAATGCTCATGGAGAAGGGGTTAGGTAATTGGAACACCATACCAATGTATCTTCTGACAACCACCGGATCGATCTTTTTTCCGTAAATATCATTACTGTGATATTGAATGCTGCCGTCAAAACGGAATGAATCAATTAAGTCATTCATACGGTTCATACTTCTTAATACCGTACTTTTTCCACAGCCAGATGGGCCAATAAATCCCGTTACTTTATTCTTTTCAATGGGAATATGAGAGTCCCTGACCGCTCTGAAATCACCGTAGTAAATATTATTTACCTGGCAGTCTAAAACGACGGGGCCTTTCGGCTCATATTTTTTAGCAATAAACTCACCCGTATCGGATAGCGAAGTCATAATGTATTACCTCAATTATTCTTTAAATTTTGAACGGCCGACAAGGCGTGCAAGTATGTTGAAGAGCAGGACTAGTACAACCAGTACTAATGATGCAGACCAGGCGAGTTCAATCTGATTATCAAATGGCATTCCTGAGAAGTTGTAAATCAGGATCGAGAGTGACGCAGTTGGCTCAGCTAACTCAGCCATATAGTAGTTACTAAACAAGGCGGTAAACAGCAATGGAGCAGACTCTCCGGCAGCACCGGCAACGGCCAGAATAACACCGGTTAAAATGCCGGGTAAACCGGTGGGTAAGACCACCTTCATAATGACTTGCGTGCGCGTGCAACCCATGCCAAAAGCAGCATCTTTCATACGTTGAGGCACTTGTTTCATGGCTTCTTCGGCGGCTAATGTCACGGTTGGCAACATTAAGACGGCTAATGCGACACCACCGGCCCATGCTGAGTAGGTTCCTGTGGTAATAACGATGACACCGTAAACAAAGATACCGGCTAAAATAGAAGGAAAACCAGTCAGCACCTTAGCTAAAAATCGAGAAACAGTAGCCACCTTACTATTAGGATCGAGGATAGCTAAATGTAGCGCGGCCATAATGCCAAAAGGAATGCTGATGAGTGAGGCAATGCCCACCATCACTAATGTTCCGATAATCGCATTACCAAAACCACCGCCCATTTCAAAGCCAGCGGGGGGGATTTCGGTTAATGCTGCAAAATCTATACGTGCACCGCCTTCAATAATCAGCATAGAAATAACTGAGAATAGGGGGATACTCGCCATAATAGCGATTCCCCATACCATAATGGTTAGGAATATATTCTTGAATTCTCGAATATCAAGCGAATTTTTCTCTAGTGAAGGGTACTGAATCACTGGGGCTGATGATTGGATTATTTCGCTCATTTTTTACCCTCGAATTTACGCATCGTGTATTGCTGAATGGCTAAACCGGCGACGTTAACAATAAAGGTGATGACAAGTAGTACCAATGCCGCATACATCAAGGCTTGTACTTCTATGTCGCCTGCTTCAGGGAAGGTTGATGCCAGCAGAGAGGCTAAGGTATTAGCGGGTGAAAATAGCGAGAAGCTGATGTTGTTAACATTACCAATCAACATGGCAAGCGCCATTGTTTCACCTAACGCGCGGCCAAAACCCAGTACTAAACCTGCCAGAATACCGGACGAGGCGGTGGGTAGCATCACTTTAAGAATGACTTCCCATTTAGTGGCGCCCATACCGTACGCGGCTTCTTTAACCCTGTATGGGATACGTTTAAAGGCATCGACTGAAATAGCAGCGACCGTTGGTAAAATCATAATAGCGAGTACCAGTGCGGCAGGGGCTAAACCCGGACCACTTAACTCGGTACTAAATAATGGAACCCAGTCGAAAGTTTCATGCAACCATAATGCACCGGGTCTTAGTAATGGGATAAGTACATAAATACCCCATAGGCCATAGACCACAGAAGGAATAGCGGCTAATAATTCAATGGTGGTTCTGAATACAAGTTCTAATTTCGCATGGACAAAGCTTTGCGTTAAGAAGATAGCAATCCCAACACCGAAAACCCCACCAATAACCAGTGCGATTAATGCACTATAGAGTGTTCCCCAAATTTCAGGAAGCACACCAAACTCGCCTTTGTTCGCATCCCATGTTGTGCCCGTTATAAAGCCCAAACCATGAGTCTTGATTGCTGGCAGCGCTTCAGAGCCGATTTCAAAAACAATATAGACCACTAAAAGAATAATTGCTGAGGCACAAAAATAGGCAAAAGCCCTAAATACAATATCCTTCATATAATCATTAGCAGAAGGAGGCGCAGATAGTGTTCTCGCGCTACTGGCTTGCTTAAAAGGATCGTGAACCATTCGTAAACCTATTAATTGTACATCTAAATGTAAACATCAAAATGCCGTAGGTGCCCTGGAGCACTTACAGCATCAATT
Source organism: Neptunomonas antarctica (assembly GCF_001305295.1). Classification (GTDB taxonomy): domain Bacteria; phylum Pseudomonadota; class Gammaproteobacteria; order Pseudomonadales; family Balneatricaceae; genus Neptunomonas; species Neptunomonas antarctica. Next base: position 163,032 of record NZ_LJSI01000026.1, on the reverse strand, counting down.
AATTTATTTTGAGAATAATTACTTAATCAGTTTTGAAGCGTTACGTACTTTCTCAACTACGTTTGCAGGTAATGGGATGTAACCCATTGCTTCAGCAGATTCTTGTCCTGTAGTAATCATGTACTCAATCAGGTTCTGCATTGCTTTCGCTTTTTCATCATCCTGGTCCTTGTATACAAGTAACCAGGTAAATGAAGCGATTGGGTAAGCGTCATCGCCTGCAGGGTCTGTTGCCCATGCACGTAAATCAGGAACATCACTACCCGGTAGGTTCGTCTCCGGGAATGTGGTTGTCGCTAATGCTGCTGCACCGGTTTCACTACCTGCGGCTACAAATTTACCTTTTTGGTTTTGCAGCATGGCGGTTGGCATTTTAGTCAGTTTTGCGAAACCATACTCGATGTAACCAATTGAACCTGGTGTTTGTTTGATAGTCGCGGTTACACCGTCATTTTTAGGTGCTTTAACGAGGGTACCAGTGGTCGGCCAGTTAGGAGACTTAGCTGCGCCAACGGCTTCTTTAAATTCTGGGCTAATGGCAGATAAGTGATTTGTATAGACATAACTCGTACCACTGGAATCTGAACGAACAACGACGGTGATTTTTGAATCAGGTAAGTCAACACCCGGGTTAGCAGCAGCAATTTTCGGGTCATTCCACTCAGTGATTTTCCCCATGAAAATTGCAGGGTATACATCACGTGGAAGCTTAAGCTCTTGAACACCTTCAAGGTTGTAAGAAAGAACAACTTCACCGGCAGTGACGGGTAAAAGGATTGCACCTTTTTTAACGAGAGCAATTTCTTTATCTTTCATAGCCGCATCACTTGCAGCAAAATCTACTGTTTCATTAATAAAATCGCGAATACCCGCACCACTACCCTTAGATTGGTAGTCAACACGAACACCGTCAGTCATTTTGCTAAAGTCTTTGAACCATTTACCGTAAATAGGCGCAGGGAAGCTAGCTCCGGAACCATTTAATTTCAGGTCCGCATGAGCGGTAGACGCAGACATCGCACCTATGAGCGTTAGCGCGCTAATTAGAACAACTGATTTTGTGCTTTTTGCCAATAATTTCATAAATATACCTGATCGCAACAAAGTTAATGCAAAGCATGCTAGCGGATCTATATTGGTTTTTGATGACACTAATGTGTCTCTTTTATGACAAAGGTATAGCGGCTTAAATAAAGCGGTAAGATTGATGGTTAACAGCATTGCCTGTGGCCGGTCGTTGATCAGGAGAAGGATGTGATTGCTAATACCTTTATACACATGCTTTCTGCCGAACTGCCTTAAACCTTGCTGTTTCAGATGATGATAATTTCAGTCCATAGGACTTTTGAATACGTAAAAATCTCACTACGTATTGGCATTGATTCGTTGGTGGCAGCCACTGATCCAAAGCCTTTGCTCCTTTTTGTCGATTCAGGCTTGCTTCAACACTAATAAGATTCACTCCGTCGTTAGCAAATTTTTCTCGTTGTGGCTGTGGCCAACTATTTGCACCATGATCCCACGCCCATTTAAGCGGGACTACATGATCAATGTCTATTTTTCCAGGGTCGTGGATCACCAGGCTGGTGAAGGGTGATATCCATCGGCCTGCCATAACCCTGCACCCGCGCCCCGTCTTGAATCGTAGCTGCCCCGTCGATTGCGCTATCAAAGCTTCCTGCCTTGAGTCCTGACAGTCTCTGTCATTATCAGCCCAACCATGACCAAACTGATCACGACTGTAGGAGCGTGTGTTGCCTGTGTGTTGTTTAGGTGTAGTGGTCTCTGCCTTCTTCGATAATCGGCCACCTGAATGTAAACACGCTTCTAGTGTGCTGAATGGTTTGTAGCTTTTGGTGCGTTCGTAATAAGGACTTTCAGGGGAATGGCAGATGCCTGATGACGATTGTTTAACGGTTGCGTATAGGGGGGAAGCGATGATCATGGCCAGCAAAGCAGTCAATGCTCTTTTCACAATAAGATACCCTTTATTAAATTTAAGCGGTGCAGGGTACCAGAAGCCGTAAAGATTGCGCGCACTCGTTATGGATGCGTTACAACTATCGGTATTTAAAGGAAAATGAGTCTAAATAGTGGAGTGCTGTTCGCACTTCAGGCTTTTCGTATGACTCTGGTTTGGGCGATGAAATTAACGTATCAGTACCATCCGGATAGCAGTACTTAAATCAGTGGACGAAACACCATGCGTTGTGAGGCTATTGCATACAAAAATCACACTGGCTGATATTGCTTATGACGCAGGTTTTTGCTGACCAGACACATCGTTATTAGCATGAACAGGCTTGTTGGCGGGATAAGTCCTAACCGCACCGCACCATAGTCTACGAGTATCAATAAAGAAATCGGTGAGGTGATTCAAATAATTGAGGTCATGCTATTGAGGTCATGGTTAAGAATAGAGACTGCAATTCCATTGCCGTTGAGAAGTATGCCGCCCTAAGGGATGTAATCCTGTGAGGCGGCGATGTTGGCTTTTAGTTATTTTCCAATAACATGGTGCCTGCACCGGTGTTCGAAATAGGTATATGGTAGTTTCTGTGAAGCTCGGTTACCTTGCCGCTCAAAACACCGCGCATGCCCATCCACATATTCAGTTCAGGGCCTTGTGCTCCGGCTTGTTCAACCAGATCGCGAACGCTGTACTGGAACAGTTCTTCTGGCTGGTTAACGATCTTATCCATACACATCAGGTCGAAAGGCTTGTTAATAAAACCAGCACGTTGGCCGTCCAGCTGGTGGGATAATCCACCCGTACCAAAGACTACAACATTCAGATCTTTATCGAAGGATTCGATTGCTTTGGCAATAGAACGGCCCAGATTAAAGCAGCGTTTCAATGAAGGCATCGGATGCTGTTCACAGTTTATACAAACGGGAATCACTTTGATGTGACCGTATGTATTGCCAGGCCACATCAGCTGCAAAGGCACAGTCAGGCCGTGATCGACCTTCATTTCCTGGCAAATAGTGATATCAAACTCATCTTCTACCAACGTGTTACAGATATGCCATGATAGCTCTGTTTCACCCGTTACTGGCGGTATTGTCGCGATTCCCCAACCTTCGTCAGCACTAATATACTGTGGTGCAACACCGATACTGAAGGTCGGCTTTTTATTTAGAAAAAACTCAAGGCCATGATCGTTATAAAACAACACGACAACATCGGGTTTTTTCTCGCCTAACCATTTACGAATCGGAGGATAGCCATCAAAGAAAGGTTTCCAGTAAGGCGTTTCCTCAATGTTCAGAGAAATAGCTCTACCAATAGCAGGAATGTGGGATGTGGTGATACCGCCTATAATCTTTGCCATTTTTATTCTCCTGCCTTAACCAGCATTGCTTTAAAATCTTCGACACTCATGCCAGTTTGAATGGCGCCGACATCTTGCATGTTTAAACCTAAGATGCCGGTAAATTTAGCTAAAAAGTAGATGTTGCCACCTGCTTCCAGTAAGCCAATTACATCACGGTTTTTGATGGCTTGTTTTTGCACATCGGACAGTCCGAATTTATCGCAATACGCCATTTCGTCTTTCAGAAATTCTTCACGTGCTTGCTTATCGTTGAAGGTGTAGCACATCTTATTCAGGTTATACCCCTTAGACGCCATTTTCCCATCGAAAAAATAGGTGCCAGGAATTGGGGTTGGATTATCCAGATAGGACATTGTAACTCTCCTTACGACCAGTACAGTCTCGTTGGATTGTCGACCAGCAGCGCTTGTTGCAGTTCAGCTGTTGGGGCGATTTCAGGGATAACATCAACCAATTGTCCATCGTCAGGTACATGGGATGTCATGTTCGGGTGTGGCCAGTCTGTTCCCCAAAGAACGCGGTCCGGGAATTTCTCAACCAACATACGCATGTAAGGAACAACATCACTGTAATCCGGTGCTTGCTGTGTCAGACGCTCCGGGCAACTTACTTTTGTCCAGATGTTTGTGTTTTCAGCGAGCAGATTAACAAAGCGCTGGAAATCTTCATGCTCAACGCCTTTGGTTACATCAGGGCGTCCCATGTGATCGACAACAATGACGGTATCCAGTTGTTTCAGGAACGGGATCAGATCGGCCAGATCGGGTGCTTCGAAATAGACAACAATGTGCCATCCCAGTTTTTTGATTCTGGCGGCAATGTTCAGAAATACTTCCCTTGGTGTTGAATCGACCAGACGTTTCACAAAGTTAAAGCGCACACCGCGTACACCGGCTTCGTGCATCCGGGCTAATTCTTCATCGGTGATATAAGGATCAACCACCGCAACACCGCGCGCCAGGTCACCGGCAGTGCGCAGGGCATCAAGCAGTGCTGCGTTATCGGTACCGTGACAAGACGCCTGAACGATAACGTTACGAGAAAAGCCTAAATGGTCACGCAAGGCAAAAAGTTGTTCTTTAGAGGCATCACAAGGTGTGTATTTACGCTTTGGATGGTACGGAAATTTATCCGCAGGACCAAATACGTGACAATGTGCATCCACAGCGCCAGCGGGTGCTTTGAAGGCTGGCTTGCTTGGGTTCGGGTGGAAAGGTAGGTAATCTGCGTCCATTTTTATTCCTCAAATTCTTATTATGCGAAGACTGCTTAGGCAAAGACTGCTTAGGCAAAGACTTCGCCATCAAACAGCTTGCGCGCCGTTCTTAAAATAGCGGCGTTGTCGGCATTGCCTTCGCTGTTTATATCTAAAATAACCGTCATTTCACCGATAGGGTGTTCAACCGCTAATACCTTGCGCGAACCTTCTGGAATGTTAGCCAGGGTGTATGCCGGTGAACCGGGCAAGATGCAGGCCGTGGCAACACTGACCGCGCCCAATACGCCAATAGAGGCATGGCAACGATGCGGTATAAAGGTACGTGTCGAGATGCAACCACCGTGGGTGGGTGCACTCACCATGGTCATCTTGGGGACCGATTTGTTAGTCACATCACCCAGGTTCATCATGGGGCCTGCTTGTAATCGAATCGATTCGAGTTTGGCTTTTAATAGCTCATTCTGTTCCAGCATCTCACGACTTTCTGTACCGGTAATACCCATGTCTGCTGCATTGATGACGATGACAGGCATGCCGTTGTCGATACAGGTCACTGCAATGCCATCAATAATATCGAACTGGTTGCCTGTCGGCAGTAACGCGCCACAACTGGAACCCGCTGTATCTGAAAAAGTCACAGGAATAGCGCTGGCCGTGCCTGCAACGCCATCAATCCGGGCGTCGCCTTCGTACGTCACTTTACGGCCAGGCGTCGGCACCTGTTCAATGGCAATTTGCGCCGTATTTTCCATAAAGATGATAACCGTTGTTTCACCTTCTGCGGCGGTAACCAGCCCGCGTTCTATCGCGAATGGGCCTACACCGGCTAAAATATTACCGCAGTTTTGCGCATCAGTAACAATCGCCTGATCGACAAATACCTGTAAAAAAAGGTAATCGACATCAACGCCTTCCCGATCAGATTTGCGCACCACGGCCACCTTCGATGTCAGTGGGTCTGCGCCACCAATACCGTCTATCTGGCGGGGATCCGGAGATCCCATGATGCGCAATAAAAATGCATCTCGTTCTGTCGTGTCAGTGGGTAGGTCGTCTGCCAGAAAGTAAGCACCTTTCGATGTGCCGGCTCGCATCCACATACAACGCGCCGACTTAGACATATTTGAGGCCTTTCTCTTCAAGACGAGCACGCATGTTGTAGATATCCAACCCCAACTCGCCATTGGCCATACGAACCCGTTTGTCTTCTTCACGCGCTTCGCGGGCCTGCGCTTCTGCGAGAACTTCTTCAGCTTCTTTGCGGCGCACGACAACCACACCATCATCATCTGCGATGATGATATCACCCGGATTAATGATCGCATTCGCGCAAGCCATAGGAATGTTGACTGAGCCGAGGGTTTCTTTAATAGTTCCCTGAGAGAAAATATGCTTAGCCCAAACAGGAAAATTCATTTGACGCAGGTCGCGGGTGTCACGAACGCCGGCATCAATGATGAGACCGACAACGCCGCGAGACTGAGCAGACGTCGCGAGAAGGTCACCAAAGAAACCAAAATTTGAAGGAGACGTGGGTGCAAACACCATGATGTCGCCTTCTTTACATTGCTCGATAGCAACGTGCATCATCCAGTTGTCCCCGGCCGCACCAGAGATAGTGATGGCAGAGCCTGCGATAGTGACATCCTGTTGAATAGGGTGTAAGTGGTCTGCCAGCAAACCGCGACGACCTTGTGCCTCATGAATTGTGGCAACACCACATTTACCTAAGGCCGCAATAACGTCAGGATCGGCCCGCTCGATATTTTGCACTACAACATTTTTCTGCATCGGGAATCTCCTTTTTATTATTCTACGATCTTCAAACGGCTAAATACCCGGCGGGCATTGCCTTCAAAAATCATCTTTTTTTGTTCTGCATTTAAAAGCGTGTTGTTATCGATATAACGCTTAGTGTCATCAAAGTAGTGGCCGGTTTCCGGGTCGATACCCCTGACGGCACCGATCATCTCAGATGCAAACAGAATATTTTCGGTAGGGACGATATCCAGCAGCAGATCAATGCCTTTCTGGTGATAAACACAGGTATCAAAATAGATGTTTTTGAGTGCAGAGACTTCCAGTGGCTCATAGCCCTGATCCTGCATCAAACCGCGGAAGCGTCCCCAATGGTAAGGCACAGCGCCGCCACCGTGAGGAATGATTATTTTCAATTCAGGAAAGTCTTTGAAAACATCGGACATGATCAGTTGCTGAAAACCGGTGGTGTCGGCGCCCAGATAGTGGGATCCGGTCGTATGGAAGCAATCATTACATGACGCGCTCACATGGATCATGGCCGGAACATCCAGTTCACACATTTTTTCATACAGCGGGTAGAAAGATTTATCGCCCAGAGGCGCATCCTGCCAATGCCCGCCGGAGGGGTCAGGGTTAAGGTTACAACCTATAAAGCCCATCTCTTCGACGGTACGTACGAGTTCTGCAACGGACTTTGCCGGATCAACACCGGGAGACTGTGGTAGCTGAGCGACCGGTGCAAAGTTTTTAGGGAAAAGATCGCAGACCCTTTTAATCAGGTCATTCTGATGTTCGGTCCAATACTGGCTGGTGTATTGATTGCCAATATGGTGTCCCATCCAGCTCGCGCGGGGTGAGAAGATAGTCAGGTCGGTGCCGCGTTCCTGTTGCAAACGCAACTGGTTCGTCACAATACTTTCAATGATCTCATCGTCGCTGACAATAACTTTACCTTTTTCGCCTTTATAAGAGGGATCTTTAGCGATGTCGGCTTTTTGCTGATCCCGGTATGTACCCACGCCTGGTGGAGTGGTGGTGTAGTGTCCATGGCAATCGATAATCATTTTCAGTCCTCTATATAGTCTTTCTTGTCCATACAGCCCCGGTGACGGTGCTACCGGATAATTATCTACAGTATTGAGTTATTTTGGGGGAGATGGCTATTCAGTTTTTAAAGTATTGGTATTAGTTTTTGAGATAGGATATGTTTTTCCGAGGTCTCAGGAGAGTAGTCGAATGGCGTTTGAAGTCCCGAATATTAGGCATCTTAGAGTTTTTCTCGAGGTTGTTCAGTGTAAGAGTATTAGTAAGGCCTCAGCGAAGGTGTTTCTTTCGCAACCCGCGATCACTCAGGCGATAGTGAAACTGGAAACCGCTTTGGGTACGGTTTTATTTCAGCGGCGCAGTGATGGCATGTTTGTCAGTGAGTCAGGAGAACTGTTTGCTTCCAGGGTGCAGCGGGCACTCGATATGGTTCTGGACGGCTTGCAGGGAGCAGTGCGGTTGGGTAACAGTAAAGGGCAACCCGGTCATCTGTTACAGCAACTAACCACCACTCAGTTACGCGCCCTGATCGCGGTGACTGAAGCACAGAATTTCAGTATAGCGGGGCGAAATTTAGGGATTTCTCAGTCATCTATACATCGTGCAGCCAGAGAATTGGAAGGGCTATTGGATGTAGTTCTGTTCGAAAAGACCAGTATCGGTATCAGCTCAACTAAAGCCGCCCGGGCGCTGGCGAAGGCTTGCAAGCTGGCGTTCTCTGAAATTAATCAGGGCCGGGATGAAGTGGATGCATGGCATAACCGTGAGGTGGGGCAGTTGGTGATCGGCAGTATGCCATTGGCACGAACCTCCTTGTTGCCTAAAGCGATCATTGGATTTTCAGAACAGTTTCCCGATTTTCGTCTCAAAATTAATGATGGTCCCTACGATGATCTTCTTTATCATCTGCGCCACGGTGATCTTGATATGCTGCTGGGCGCGTTGCGTTTTCCTGCACCTGCTGATGATGTTATGCAGCAGGAGCTGTTCTCTTCTCCGGTTGCGATAGTCGCTCGTCCCGACCATCCGCTGTATCAGATTGAGAATGTTGACCTGGAAACTTTACGAAAATATCCGTGGGTCGTACCCCATAGCGGGACTCCTACGCGGATGATCTTTGAGTCGCTGTTCTCTGACGCGGGCTTAGAGGCTCCCAAGCGGTTGGTTGAAAGTGGCTCGCAGGTATTGATCCGATCATTGTTGCTGGGCAGTGATCGGCTGACCATTATTTCTGAACATCAGATTCAACATGAACTATCTATGGGGATTTTAAAACCTGTTCCTTATGATCTTGTGCATGCCTGTCGTCCCATTGGAATTACCGTAAGAAAGAGTTGGAAGCCAACAAAGACGCAGCTTTCATTTGTTAATGGGTTGCGTTTGTCGAACCAGGTTACCGATACTGATGATCAATAAAAAATGACCTCTATGCAAAAAATGAATATCCATACCGGTTATTTAATTATCTTCGTCCAGATGCCAGTGATAGTTTCTAAAGAACAGATCGGCCTGTGCTTCAGGTCAGTTGCAAGATAAACGGAGTAAGCAGGATGATAAGAGTATGTATTGCAGGCGCTGCTGGCGCTTTTGGTATGAAGCACCTGGAAGCGATCAATGCGATCGACAATGCTGAAGTTGTATCGATCGTGGGTGGCTCTGATCTGGAAAAAATCAAAGCGTTTGCTGCTGAGCATAATATCCCTCATTACACGACGGATCTGGCTGAGAGCCTGGCGCGTGATGATGTGGATTGCGTTATTCTGGCGACTCCGACACAGGTGCATGCCGCTCAGGTGGTTCAGTGCCTTGAGGCGGGTAAGCATGTACAGACCGAGATCCCGATGGCCGATGATATTGAAGACGCTAAAAAAATTGTAGCGCTTCAGCAAAAGACCGGGCTGGTAGCGATGGCGGGGCATACCCGTCGCTTTAATCCGAGTCATCAGTGGATTCACAATAAGATACAGGCCGGTGAGCTTAACGTGCTGCAGATGGATGTTCAGACCTACTTCTTTCGCCGTACCAATACCAATGCAAAAGGTGAGGCCCGTTCATGGACTGATCACCTGTTGTGGCATCACGCTTGTCACACGGTAGACCTGTTTCAGTACCAGACCGGTGAAACCGCTTCGCAGGTTCAGGCGATGCAGGGCCCGATCCATCCGGACCTGGGTATTGCCCTGGATATGAGCATCGGTTTGAAAGTGCCAAATGGTGCGTTGTGTACTCTCTCTCTTTCTTTTAACAACGAGGGTCCTTTCGGTACTTTCTTTCGTTATATCTGTGATAAGGGTACGTATGTTGCCCGTTATGACGATCTTGAAGATGGTAAAGGTAATCCGATCGACCTGTCTGGCGTGGCGGTCTCTTTCAATGGTATCGAGTTGCAGGATCGCGAGTTTTTTGCGGCGATTAGTGAAGGCCGTGAACCGAATTCCAGCCTGTCCCAATGCTACCCGGCAATGGAAACACTGGATCGTCTGGAACAATGCCTGAACGCTGCTGACTCATAGCGGACTTAGCAGAGGTGACTATGACAACACGTAAATTTGGCTCGCTTGAATGTGCTCCGATCGGTCTGGGATGTATGAATTTGTCCCATGCCTATGGCGCGCCTCCTTCAGAGAAAGAGGCTGAGCAGGTGCTGCTTAAAGCGCTGGATCTTGGCTACAATATGTTCGATACAGCCGCTCTGTATGGCTTCGGTAATAACGAAATTCTGTTGGGCAAAGTGCTGAAGCAGCGTCGCAGCGAATTTGTGCTGGCCAGCAAGTGTGGCATGTTTAAAAACGCTGCCGGCGTACGTGAGATCAACGGTCGTCCTGAGGTAATTAAACAGACCTGTGAAGATAGTTTACGTCGTTTGCAAACTGATGTAATTGACCTCTACTACCTACACCGCTGGGATCGTAATGTCCCGATTGAAGAGAGCGTTGGTGCGCTTTCAGATCTGGTCGCCGAAGGTAAGATTCGTGATATCGGTTTATCAGAAGTTTCTGCAGATACATTACGTAAAGCCCATGCCGTTCATCCAATTGCGGCGGTGCAGACCGAATACTCCCTGTGGACCCGCAATCCTGAAATTGCGGTTCTGGATGCGTGTCGTGAGCTGGAGATAACGTTTGTTGCTTTTAGTCCGTTGGCACGTGGATTTCTGGCCGGTAAATTGCGCGATATTAATGTCCTGACTGAGAAGGATATTCGTCGTAGTATGCCGCGCTTTGACGCTGAAAATTATGCGCAAAATCTGCAGTTATTAGACCAAATTGAAAGGCTTGCACAACAGGAAAATTGTACGTTGGCTCAGTTGGCGCTGGCCTGGACGCTGGGGCAGGGGGAGCATGTTGTTGCGATTCCCGGGACCACGAATTTACGCCATCTTGAAGAGAACTTCAGTGCGGCTGAAATCACGCTGAGCGCTGACGCATACCGCCAGCTGGATCAGATTATAAATCAGAATACTGTCATTGGGTCCCGTTATAACGTGGCGACGCAGGCAGAAGTTGATACAGAAGAATTTGTCTGAGCTTTTTATAAGCACCTTTTATAAGAGTTTTTATAAGAGCCTTTATATAAGCGGATAAAAAAATTAAAATATAATTAAATCAATAGATTATAAAAATAAAATCAGGAGATCTCCTATGAAAAAGCCGATGCTTAAAGCAGCGCTAGCTCTGACTGTTGCAATGATGATTCAGGCTCCGGTTCAGGCAGCAGACTTTACACTGCGCCTGGCTCATTTTTTCCCGCCGGTCGCTGGTCAGCATAAGCATATCGCTCAAGCCTGGGCCGATAAAGTTACAGCCGAGTCCGGAGGCCGTATCGAAGTTGAAGTTTATCCGTCTTCGACTCTGGCGAAGCCGCCAGCCCAGTACGATGCTGTAAAAAATCGTATTGCAGATGTCACAATGACGGTGCAGGGTTATACGGCTAATCGCTTTCCTCTGACGCAGGTTGTAGAGCTGCCGGGTATTGTGAAAAATGCGGCACATGGCTCCTGTGTTATTCAGAGTTTGTATAATGAAGGCTTGATCAGTGATGAGTACAGCGATACTAAACCGCTGTTTCTGTTTACTCACGGACAGGGACATATTCATACCACTGAAAAGCTCATTAAAGAACCTACTGACTTCGAAGGCCTGCGTATTCGTCGTCCGACGGCGGTTGTGGCTAAATTGTTGGAAGGTCTGGGTGCTCAACCTGTCGGTATGCCAGCGCCTCAGGCTTATCAGTCTGTACAGCGGGGTGTCATTGATGGTGTTGCTTTGCCTTGGGAAGGCCAGATGATATTTCGTATCAATGATCTGACACCTAAGCACACTGAGGTGGGGGGGTTATATACGCTGTCATTCCTCGTCACTATGAATAAAGACGTATACAACAGTCTGCCTGAAGATCTGCAAAAGGTGATCGATAACAACTCGGGTTCTGAATGGTCACAGATTGCGGCCGGTGTCTTTGATGCTCAGGATATTCAGGGTCGTGCTCAGGCTGTATCTAAAGGCCATGAGATCTACACGGTAGAAGGTGGTATCAATAATCCAGCATGGAAACCAGTACTGGATAAAGCCTCTGAAGAGTATCTTGCCGAACTGGAAGCTAAAGGTCTGCCTGCACGTAAGGTGTATGCCCGCGCTCAGGAGCTGGCAGCTACCTGTCAGTAAAGTAACTGTTCTGGCCGAAGTCTGAATTGAATCTCAGGCTTGCGGTCTGACCCGGCAGGGTATGGTCTAACACTGAACTTTGTCGGGTGTCTGCTGATACCGGTATAGTCCTGCCTGCAAACTGGAGAGAATTATGAAGGTATTTAGCCGGTTTTTTGACCGCTTGTCCCATGGGATGCATGTGATCAGTGGCATAATCCTCGTTTCAATGATGTTTGTCACCCTTGCTGATGTACTTGCGCGATTGCTATTTGACGTGACCGATGGAGGTATTGATCTGACCTTTATTGGGGGTGTTGAGCTGATTAAATACGGCTTGTTAATGATGGTGCTGTTTGCCTTGCCTTATTCAATAGGCCGCTCCCAGGTAATTGTTGATCTGTTTACTGAAAAATTTTCGGCACGCATGAAAGCGGTCCTGGAAGGTACTTATATGCTGGGTTTTGTCGCGCTGGGTGGAGGCATGAGCTACCGCTTCATTCATGCAGTAGGACAATCGCAGATGACCGGTGAAACGACACAGGATTTGCTAATCCCGCTTTATTATCTCTACGCAGTCAGCGCATTTGCCACGGCTATGCTGTGTATTGCTGCACTGTTGATCTCTCTGCGTTGCTTGTTTTTCTGGAAGGGAGATAATATCTCATGAGTGCTCCTCTGATCGGTTTTATCTGCATACTGGGTATGCTGGGCATGATCGCGTTGCGCATGCCTGTTGCCTTGGCCATGGCGGCTACCGGCTTTATCGGTTTTACTTCCATTGTTGCGTTTCAGCCAGCGGTGGCGATTCTTGATAGTGGTCCTTTTGAAACACTGTCGAACTACAGCTTCAGCCCTATTCCTATGTTTATTCTGATGGGTGTGTTTGCCTCCAAAGCGCGAATGTCTCAGGAGCTGTTTGAAGGTGCCCGTACGTTGTTTGGTAGTTGGCGTGGTGGTATGGCACTGGCGGCAGTAACCTCTTGCGGTATTTTCTCCGCTATCTCTGGTTCGTCAATGGCAACGGCGGCCAGTATGTCCCGGGTGGCCTTGCCTGAGATGGAAAAGAACGGCTACGCTCAATCACTGGCCTCAGGTACGCTGGCTGCCGGTGGTACCCTGGGCATTATGATCCCTCCTTCTATTGCGCTGCTGTTGTATGCACTGATTACGGAGCAGTCCGTCGGTGAGATGTTCATTGCCGGTGTTATTCCGGGCCTTATGGGACTGGTGCTGTATTGCGCCACGATCGCCATCGTCGTTTGGCTGAATCCTGATCTGGCTCAGCCGGGTAAACCTACGTCTCTGACTGAAAAAATTGTCGGTCTGCAAGGGTTGGTACCTTTTACCGGTGTATTTGCTCTGATTATCGGCGGTATTTATACGGGTATCTTTACCCCGACAGAAGCGGCGTCGGTGGGTGCTTCAGGTACTTTCTTTATCGCTTTATTCCGGGGTATGAAGTTCCAGCAGTTTAAAGAGGCGGTAGAGGAAACCCTGTTTATGTCTGCGATGATCTTTTTCATGATTATTGGGGCAGAGATCTTTGGTTATTTTCTGTCGGTTTCCAGAATATCGTTTTCGTTGGTTGAGATTGTTGACAGCATGCAACTGACTCCTTATATGATTCTGTTTTGCGTACTGATGCTGTTCATAGTGCTAGGCTGTGTAATGGATAGTATTGCCATGTTGCTATTAACTGTGCCGGTGGTTTTCCCGTTGGTTCAGGCGGCAGGTTTTGATCCGATATGGTTCGGTATTGTTGCCGTTATTACGGTTGAGCTGGGTTTGATTACGCCACCGGTGGGCATGAACGTGTTTGTTATTAAGTCAGTGGCGCCGCATATTCCGATTAAAGAGATCTTTAAAGGTGTATTCCCGTTTGTATTGTCTGACATTGTACGTCTGGCGTTGATTATTATATTTCCGGCTCTGGCGCTTGGCTTGCTTTAAGGAGAATTAACTATGACAACCGTAAAGTGGACCAGTGATTTGAGCGTCGGTGATACCCGTATCGACGACGATCATAAGGGCCTGTTTCAGCTCGTTGATGACCTTAGTAATGCGAATATCAGCCATGATTATATCAATCTGATCCTTGATCGCCTGAAACGCTATACCATCGAGCATTTTAGTCGTGAAGAGGAGCACATGAGAAAAGTAGGCTTTCCTGGCTTGAAAGCACATCTGAAAGAACATGAAAACTTCAATGAATGGCTCGAAACTATCCGCTCAACCTATGCCCGCTTTCCTCAGAGTCCGTTTATTCTGGGTGATTCTGTGAATGAATATCTGCAGGGCTGGTTGAGACATCATATCCTGACCGAAGATATGAAGTACCGTGATTATATTTTGAGCCAGAAGCAGGATAGTTGAATTCGCGGTTGAGATATCTATTCACTAAAAGGGCCGCTCATGTGGCCCTTTTAGTGAATCGGATAGTCGGATAGAGAGAAAGCTTAACCGATACATCTATACAATCGGGCTCCGGTTATCGCGCGCACTGCGGTTAAATTCGTGTCGTTTGCAGCCTAATTTTGCCCGCCTTAACATGGATAGCATTATGACCGTAGAGTCTCAAGACCAAGAGCCCTTGCCCAGTCATCTAAATCCTTGAAAGTGAACGCTGAGCGAACGGAAGAGTATGGTAGGTATCGACCCCAAGCTGATATTTAGATTATAAATGCCTACAGGATCATTAAACCATTACCCTACAAGGGGATATTAATCCCGAAATTAAATGTATTTGAATGGTAGGAATTTGAGCCGGTTGAAGTAAGATACTCAAGGTTAACAAATACCCCTTGTGATGCCTTATATTTTAAACCTAGTCCAAGAGTTGCCATATCTTGAGGAGAGCTCGCTGATCTCAAATTATAAGTATTACCGGTTGCACTTGGATCGGAATACATCATATTCTGAGAAAAGCTACCTGAGGAATTATGACTATACGAAATTTTGACTGACGGGGTTAATGTCGCGGCTTTCAACTGAATATCATATAAAACATTCAAGCCTGTTGAGAGGGTTTCAGAATTGGTTTTAGATTTATCATAACTAAGCCCATATATGCTGTCTCCTGTATCGGTGTAGCTATCAAGCCTGATTGATGAGACATTTGCACTTAAATAGGGCTGAAATGTTATATCGTTAGCATAAATAAGATAGTTAAGGCCTACACTTGCAAACACAACATTGCCATTACGAGAACCTGATAACATTTGGCTATCGGTATTAGACCAGCGATCATTGTCAAATGACAGATCACCATAACCGATGAGCCCATCAATATACCAATTACTTATTGGTTGATAGCTACTGTAAAGAATGAGAGTCACTTGATGCGACTTTGTTTGACTACCAAAATCATCATTCTTAGTTTTATCAAAACCATATCCAACGGCTCCACCGAGAATAACAGCATTAGTTGCCAAATAATCGAGGCCGATCGTTATACCCTGAGAAGAAAATTTATTTTTTTGATTTTGTCTATCAAAAGAACCATAGTCTAAGCTGCCAGAAAACCACAAATTCATCAGCTTATTACTAAAAATATTGTCTTGAGTGGGAAGATAATTGTTCTCACTATTATCAGCTAGCAATATTGAATTACTTGTGCCGAAATCCGCAGGATAATTGTTGGAGGCATCTTGTTCTACAACGTTATAAAGCAGTGATGACAGGGCATTGAAGATAGGATTGCCGGCATTAAGACCGCTCTGGATATTCTCAACATTAAAACGCTGATGTAATGACAAAAAATGATCGTTAATATTATTTGTTTGCTGACTGGTAAAGCGTTGTGTACTGAACAACTGACCAGAAATTTGCCCGATGATAGTTGAGTTATTTGTCGGGTTGTCAAAAATGGTCGTTTCAGCAGGAACAAGGACTGTAACAAGGTGAAGAGTGGACTCTTTTTGAATATTATAATCTGATAGCGTTCTGCCATCCTCAAGGGTTTTTCCTGCGAAAATAAGTGACTGCTGGTCAGGTGAAATACCTTCCTTGTCTTGGATTTTTTGTTTAACATTTTCAATGCTGTCACTAGGTTCAACATCTAGGGTGATTGTTTTGCCTGTCAACGTTTTAACAAAAACCTGCATCGCATGAACGGATGGAGAAATGATAAATACCGCTAAAAACAACATCAATTTAGCGAGGTGTTTAATAAAAATATTGTGCTCTGACTTTACCGTTGAGACAAAAGTGATAGCCTGAGTTTCTGTTACTACTTTTAATTCAGCTTTTTTGTTATCATTTTTTAGAAAGAACATAAGGCTTACATTTCCAATACATTTGTTATCAGTAAAGCCATATATAACCTATAATTAGGCATTGAATAATGACGATGAAAGATGCTCTCTCCAATGAACTTCTCAGAAATCCTTGAAGAATTTAGAACTCTAGGCGGGACAGCGAATAATATCGAACTTCGCAAGGGCATTTATGGCCATGGAATATACCCTTTAGACGTGAATAAAGCTATAAAAATAGTGACGCCACCCGAGCTCTTGATATCACCAAATCTACTCTATTTAGATCGCAGTAATCAGCTTAAAGTAAAAGCCAAAACCGATCTGAACCCTAAACTGATTGATTTTTTTGAAAAATATCAACGCTTTTTTGGCTGGGGTAATGGTGCTATTACTGAGTTAGATGACTATCATAGAGAATTATGCCGCCTTCCCAAAATAATGCAGCAATATCTGGTGCTTTTTGGTTGGGATTATCCCGATTTTGACAAAAAAAAACCTAAAGATTATTTGAATGAGTATTTTATTAGTCGACAGATCCGCATAGAAAATGAGTCCAAAATCATGCCTATTATAGATCTCATAAATCATTCATCAGCTGGAATCGCCTATACAGCGGACAATGGCGTCAGTGTGGAAGGGATGTTTAAATCTGAAGTATTGACTCGTTATCATGGCAGCTTTGATGCATTTCATTTTTATAAAAACTATCGCATTGCCGTTCCATCCAATATCGTTTTATCTTGTGATGTAAAAATTAATGTACCTAATGTTGGTTCGATTAACATCAATCGATTTGACTCGATAGTCGATAAAGTCAGTGATGTAATTATTCCAAATATATTCAAAAAAGATGGCGAGATACGGATGTCATTTGTTCCGCTCGCTAACAAGAATAAAAATGCCCCGTCTAAGCAAATTTTTGTAGAGCAAATACAAAAATTTAATGTCCCTGAGTCAACTGCATACCAAATATTTGATGGTTTGATTGAACATAACAAACAAGCATTAACTAAGCTCCTCGATGAATGTATGAAGAGCAATAGTAAGATAGCGAGAGAATTACAAGTTATTGCACTAAACCAACTGGCATTGATAAGCGCTTAATATTTATTCCATACCTGAAACACTTACTACCATCACTACCGATACATATCGCTTAGCCAAAAAATTGATGCCCAATCATTCTTGATAGTAAAAAGATATTAGATTCAGTCAAAAGCATAAAGTTGCCGTTAAACGACTGACCGCTTTTGGCACGAACCTGCCAAACACTTGCTCGATTCTGAGCCATTTAGGTTGCTCATTCACTGAACCATAACCCAAAGCAGACGTGCTACCAAACCAACGCTAATATCAAATAAAGCAACATTTCGGTTGCTTTTGTCTTCCTGATTTTTCGGATGTCACTTATGCATACTTAGGGTGTAAATATCACATCGATTTTATTGAATCAGTCTATTTTATTCTGGCTTAATAGTTAGTGGATTTGTGTGCGCTCTATGAATGGATAGGACAGTTAAAAATGGATTTTCAGGACAAAGGATTGTACTTTTATAACACTCGATATCAAAAAATCGCGATGGTGTACTGAAAAGCATGAATAAAAATAACATTCAGCGAAAGGGCGAGGGGCTAATTTCCACCTATGCACTCTACAGTGAAGAGCCTTCTAGGGAAGATCCTGAGTTTATCCATATTGAAGATATCCGTACCCGGGCAGAACTCTTTGATTGGACAATCAATATCCATACTCATCCCAAAATGTTTCAGTTGGTTTATGTGCGCAAAGGTGGCGTCAGAATACATATCGACGGTCTTGAGCAGGAGGAGACGGCGCCTTGCCTGATCACGATTCCCCATGGGGTCGTCCATGGCTTCCAGTTTTATAAGGAAAATACTGAGGGGTCTGTGGTGACGGTGTCACAACTACTGGTTCAGGATGAGCAGTTTCAGCACCGGTTCCCTTTTAAAGATGAGCTATTGAGTAGGGCTCTGATCATACCCTTGTCAGAAAATGACCCGGATCAGCCGTTGATAGATCAGCAGTTTGCCAGCCTGAATCGGGAGTACCGCGATAACCAGATGGGCAAGGTCGTTATGTTTGAATGGTTATTGTACTCACTCTTGATTCGGATCGGTCGTAAGCTCCATTCCGCCTACAGTAGTAGTGAGTCGGGCTCACGCTATGAGCAGCGCTATAAAGAACTGTGTCAGTTAATAGAATTACATTATCGTGACCACTTACCGGCCAGTAATTATGCCGAGAGGCTGAACACTACAACGATGGGGCTTAGCCGTGCCTGTTCCGCTGTCGTCGGAAAAACGGTTGGCGAGTTGCTACAGGATCGATTAATACTGGAGGCACAACGCTTTCTGATCTATACCGCGGCACCTGCTTCACTGATCGCTTATGATCTGGGGTTTAAAGACCCGGCATATTTCTCTCGTTTCTTTAAAAAACGCGTGGGGCTTAGTCCTGGTGCTTTTCGCAGCCAACGGGATACCTGATTACGCGCCTGAAGTCCTTTACAGGATAGGCTGCTTATCTCTCCTTTATCTCCAATACTGTTAGAAAAGTACAATCCATAGTTGGATTAGTCTATTCAATAATTTTCTCGTTTGCCTGAATATTGACATAAATAATTCAGGGCAATACTGCTCTATGTGCTTAAGACGGGAATTGTTATGAACACTATAAAAACTCAGGTTGCCATCATCGGTGCCGGTCCTTCAGGCCTCCTTCTTGGGCAGTTGCTGTCAAAGCAGGGCATTAGCAATATTATTCTGGAGCGGGTTACCGGTGAGTACGTCATTGGCCGTATTCGTGCCGGAATACTAGAACAGGGCTTTGCCGATTTAGTACGTGAGGCGGGTGTCGCTGAACGAATGGATGCGCATGGCGATGTGCATGATGGGTTTGAGATTTGTGCGAACGGTAACCGAGTGCATATTGATCTGAAAGGATTGACCGGTGGTAAAACAGTGGTGTGCTATGGCCAGGTTGAGATTACTCAGGATCTGATGGATGCCCGTGTAGCGGCAGGGCTGACGACCTACTATGAGTCATCAGAAGTACAACCGCACAATGTGAAGTCAGATACCCCGTCAGTTACCTTTAAGCACAACGGCGAACAGTATGAGATGCAGTGCGACTACATTGCGGGTTGTGATGGTTTTCATGGGGTGTCCCGTCAGACAATTCCAGAGGATGTACGAACCGAATTTGAGCGTGTCTATCCGTTTGGCTGGCTTGGCCTGCTAAGTGATACGCCTCCGGCTCACAGTGAGTTGATCTACTGTAAGCATGAGCGAGGCTTTGCACTGGCCAGTATGCGTTCTGAAACGCGTTCTCGCTATTATCTGCAGGTGCCGCTGACTGACAAGGTTGAAGACTGGTCGGACGATGCGTTCTGGGCAGAATTGAAGAAGCGATTGCCTGCTGATGTAGCAGAAAACTTAGTGACCGGCCCAAGCCTGGAAAAGAGCATTGCGCCGTTACGGTCTTTCGTCTGTGAACCTATGCAATATGGGCGTCTGTTTCTGGTCGGTGATGCTGCACACATTGTGCCGCCAACCGGCGCGAAGGGGCTTAATTTAGCGGCTTCTGATGTGGCGACTCTCTATAAGATTATGACTCGGGTATATAAAGAGAACGACCCTGAATGTATTACCCAATATTCCGATATTGCGCTGCGTCGCGTGTGGAATGGCGAGCGATTCTCATGGTGGATGAGTAATATGCTGCATAACTTTGGTCAGATGGAATCCGGGGATATGGATGCCGCCACGTTTAAACGCTTTATGGATTCTGAACTGGATTATTATCTGAGCTCTGAAAACGGACGCCGGGTTATTGCCGAGCAATATGTTGGACTGGCGTACGAAGAGCTTGCGCCATAATGGTAGAGTAAATAGCTAAACTAGTGGTATGGATTAACTAGTAATATGGCTTAACTAATAATAATGCCTCTGGCTCATGAATGAGTCAGGGGCTTTTTTATGTATTAACAGCAGAGTCTATTTTAGACGTTAATCAGAACCTCTTTAAAAAAGCGGGTCAGACCTTCAAAGTCATTTAAAGGCAACACTTCAGCAACATACTGACCCGGGCGGACAATAATAATACACCCCTGTTCGCGATCGATGCCCCGCATATCGAAAAAGTCCTTATTGCCGGCTGTGTCAGCACAGAATACTTTTTATAGTCAACTAAACCATATTTGCCCTATCAGCACCCTGTGGTGTGTGTAGCTTGATGGGTGACATATGATCCGTCTGGAGGAAATTACACAGCGCTTTTACGCGACAGTCGTCAGACATCGGGTGTTCTTTTCCAGCAAAAGCAAAGATGTGCCAGCTGGCGTCTGCTGAATGAAAGCGCATGCCCAGCGTCTGACCGGTAGGAAGATGCTGATGAGTTCCTTCACCCAGCAGTGTAGAGGGGGTGTATTTAATCGCGGTACCTGCGGTATAACGTCCAAATTTTTGAGAGTAGTCCTAGAATACTAAAAGTCAGGGAGCTTGTTAGCGGGTTTGCAGAGACGCTTGATCAAAAAACATCGTTATATGGACTGGATATGTAAATAATTAAACAGTTTATCGAAGCTGTAGTTATAACATCACAGATGCGGACATTCATTCTAGGCCCTTTAAACGCAGGATTATGCAAAACGGGTAATCCTCCCTTTTTTAACAAGACTATTAATTATCGGGGGGATTACCCTGAAGTTTTGACGCTACCAGAAAGCGGAAAAATATTTCGGAGGTTATTCTGTTTAGTTTTACAAAAACTTCAATGGAATAGTTATTTTAAATGTAATAAAAGGGGGCTCAATAACCCCCTTTAGAATTAGGTTATGGATGAAATAGAGGTTTGCTTTTGCGAAGTTGTTCCTGCCATAGAGACTCCAGAGAGCCCGGATGTGTGGCCCCATAGATTGCTTGCTGGTTACCGCTATGCCAAGCCCATAATTGGTTACCAAAATCAAAATGCCACCATTCGCTTGGCAGATTTGTGAACCCTGCATCAATCATTACATTGTAGAGTACCCGGCGATTGTCACGGGCAACTTGTTGCGCTGGGCTTAGTGAGCTAATGCCTTCCAAGCTTGCTGTGTACGACAGAGGGCTTGCTTCATCAAACAGTGTACCCATATTTAATATTCGCCCGTTTTGATCGGCTAGCGTCAGATCGATTGAGCCACCCGTTAAGTGAGGGCTCGGAGCGGAAGTTAAATTGCTAGGTGGCGACACCAGGTTTCTTGCTTCGGATGCTAATTCTTCGGCGCTGACATCAGGATATGTGTGCTCCATTAGATTGATCAACGTATCGTATAAGTGTTGTTGAACAGAAAATGGACGCCAACCATCTAGTATCACTAAGCGGAATTCACTCGGTAATTGAGAAGCGGCATGCACTATTCGATTATAAACACTAAGCCGAAGATGGCATTCAGGTGGTGCGCTTGGTATCCCCATTTTGAAATATGCCGGATAAACGAGCACTGTTCCTTGCAGCAAACTGGCCGGTTGAAGTGCTTCTTTACATTCAGTAATTGGTATCTGTTTAAGTTTCTCCCAATCAGGCTGAGGTATGTTTGGAATAGCAACGTATTGATGTTTTTTCATCTGATTAGCCTACTAAGTTGGGAAGAAGCAACGTAATTTGCGGAAACAGAATTAGCAGTAAAAGAACGCCAATTGCCAACAAAACGAAAGGCCAAATTGATTTGAACATCTCTATGATCTCAAGGTCGCTCACTGCTGCCGCAACAAATACACATGCCCCCATAGGTGGCGTAATCAATGCGATAGTTATATTCAGCGTAATTACGATACCTAGGTGAACCGGATCGATACCTGCCATTGTTGCCACTGGCACAAAAATGGGTGTTAGAAGAATTAGTGCGGAGACTTCTTCCATAAACATACCGGTAATAAAGGTGATTGCGCTCAGTAGTAGCAATACCAACACTGGATTATCCTGAAAAGGTGACAACATACTGGCAAATTGGCTGGGAATTTGTGCGTAAGAAAGCAACCAACTGATGATTGAAGATGCGGCCATGATTATAAATATAGTGCCGGTCAGCATTGCAGTGTCACGCACTGCTTTCCATAAAACGTGTAATTTCAACTCACGATACAGTATGCCGACAACTGCCACGTATATGACAATCAGTGCGCCAGATTCAGTAGGCGTTACGAAGCCGAATACAATTCCTGCAACGATGATAAAAGGAGCGATTAACGCTGGGACGGCACCAAACAAAGCGGCGCTGAACTCTACCATGTTAGGTCTTTTTCCACTGACAGGTAGATTGGCCCGTCGAGCATATACCCAGTTCATGGCCATAAAAGCCGCGCCTAGCAACAACCCAGGAATTACGCCTGCCAGAAATAAATCACCGACAGAAGTGTTGGTCAGCGAGGCATAGAGAATCATGAAGATACTCGGGGGGATAATAGGCCCAATCAACGAACTTCCGGCGGTCAACCCTGCCGCATAAGCAGTTGAATAACCTTCTTTTTTCATCGCTGGAACCAACAGAGAGCCAAGTGCTGAGGTATCAGCTACTGCTGAACCATTCACGCCAGCAAAGAAGACACTGGATATAACATTAACATAGCCGAGGCCGCCACGAAGATGACCCACCAAAACTCGAGCAAGTCGCATTAGTCGCTCCGTCATGCCTGCACCGTTCATAAGATTTCCGGCCAGAATAAATAACGGTATCGCCATTAGAGAAAATGAATCCATGCCACCAAAAAACTGTTGAGGGATCATTCGAGATAATAAAACGGGATCGGTAACTAAAAAGCCGACTACCGCTGTTAACAAAAGACTGAGAAAGAGCGGTATGCCCAGTAATAAGTTTATAAAAAAGGTTGTGAACATTGCCAGCAACATGGTCTACCCCTTTGTGCTATTAGAGCTATAGCGGTTTAATTGAGGGCCTTTGAGAAAAGCAACCAGAGAGAGGCAAGCAAAGCCGACTGGCAATGCCATAAGTGGAACGGTCTTGCTGATATCAAGTCCCATGGTCATGAAACGAGATACAGAAAACGCGTATTGCCAGCTGATCCAGGCTACATAACCACTTAGAAAGGTCATCAGAAGCCATGTATAAACTCTTATCAATATCACTAGTTGATGGGGGAGAAAATTTTCGATGAATTCAACACGCATGTGCTTATTTTGTAGCCAGGCAGGAGCAAGTACGAGTAGTACAGTTCCGATTATGAGATAACGTGACAGCTCATCCATCCAGATTGGAGAGTGACCTATCATGTAGCGGGCCACTACACCATAAAGTAAAACGCAGACATTGATCACAAACAGTGACGATGCAATCAGCAGTAATCCCTGGCATAGCTTATTTATTAGTTTTATACGCATAGAAATACCTTGCGACGGTGGCAGTTAGCCACCGTCTAAGTAGTCTGGGGATAGTTACTGAATACCGGCGTCTTTTATAGCCAGATCAATCCATTTTTGATCGATATTTTGCTCACTAAGCCAGCTTATGAAAGACGGCTGACTAATATTCTGAAATGCTTTTAATTCCTCGGCTGTAGGGCGGTACACTTCCATACCATTGTCGGCTAAGAATTTAATACGGTCCTCTACCTGACTTTCTACCGCCTTACGATTGATGTTGTTTGCCTCGGTGACTGCTTCAGTCAGTGCAATGCGCTGGGAAGTAGTGAGGCTATTCAGCAATTCGTCGTTAGCCACAAGAAACTGGTCAGAGTACTGTATGTTGGCAAGAGTTAGATATTTCTGCACTTCCTGCAAGCTTCCAAGGATAATATACATCGGAGGATTCATTTGTCCGTCAGCAACACCGGTGCGCAGAGCCATGTAAACTTCAGTCCATGGAATCGGAGTGCCCGATGCACCAAATGCCTCATATAGAGCTACCTGGCTTTTATCCATAGCACGGAAGCGTAGACCTTTGAAATCCTCTGGAGAGTGGATCGGGCGCTTGTTATTAGTAAAGGCTAAGAAGCCTCCTTCTTCAACAACGGCTAACAAATGCGTGTTAGTGCGACTGAAGAACTCTTTTTGTGCCGCTTTCCAGTACTCTCCCTCATCAAAGAAATGTCGTGCCTTCTCGAAATCGGAAAACATAAATGGAATTGCACTGACAAAGATTTCGGGAAACTGCGGTGATATACCGGCGAAAGAGGCAATATTCAGGCTTGGCGTATTCATTACCTGCTCCATGCGCTCACCTTCTTCACCGAGCATGCTGTTCGGATACAGCTTTAATGACAGCTCGCCATTAGTTTTTTCTTCAACCAGGCGTTGAAGGTTACTAGCAAAAAGATGCAAGACATTTTTTTCTGCGTCTGGTGTGCCCGTGTAGCTTAAGTTTATGTCTGTTTGAGCATTAACAGAAAGTGATGTTAAGAGTACACCAACCCCCATTGCACACGCTTTGAGCAGACTCTTACGAGCAGTGATAGTAAGTTTGTTTTTCATTTTTTTTCCCGCGTAGATTAGTGTTTTTATGGCGGTCAAAATCCGACCTTATGACAACATATATGATGATGCGTTGACAATTCAAGCAGAGATGTGTTGATTTTAAGTCAACACGAAGTAAAGTTAACGAGTTCACTCAGAACAGAAGGCGATGTGTTATATCGTAACCTCTCACTCAATGCTTAATAAGCTATCGGTTTTTAGAAAAGGGAGTGCTGAGAAGAGGGGCGTCTTCATTAAGAAAGCTCATGCTGCTTTGTAGGTGCTTCATTAAAGCTTCTGCCGGGAGGGTCAATTCGCGCCTATTATGACTGACCACTTTGGCCTTTGCTTCAGATAGCAGCGGATGATTGACTGCTAATGAGCGGATAATTCCTGCCCGGATCTCAGCTTCAACAGTGAGTTGAGGCATAAAGGTTATCCCCAGTCCAGAGGCCACAAAATTTTTCAATACAGAGACCGAGTTGGTGCGTAAGCTCGGGACAAAACGGATGTGCTCAACTTCTTCGGTCAGACGGACCAGGCGACCCATACCGAATTCACTGTCGATCAATGCAAGTGGATATTGACGTATATCCTTGAAATTTACCGGTTGGTTGGTCGCTACTAAGGGATGATCTGGCGGAGCAATCAGATCTAGTGGGTGGCGTCTTTCAACATGACATCGTAAGTCGACTGCTTCTGGGCAGGCATAGACAATACCAAAGTCTACCTGATCGTCCTTGATAAGTTGGATCGCCTCATTCGCTCCCGCCATTTCGACGCTGATTTGAATGCCTGGATAACGGCTTATGAAATCTTGCAAGGGGGCGGAGATAAGGTCCGCGATAAAACCTTCCCCAACAGCGATTTTCACCTTACCCTTACGTAGTCCCCGCAGGTCATAAATACGCGATAACGTGGCAGCTTCGCTTGCCTGAATCTGGCGGTAGTAGTCGAGTAGCTCGTTTCCTACCATGGTTATACGACTACCCTGATTACTCCGTTCCCAAAGTGGTAAGCCGACTTCTTCTTCTAACAGAGCTAAGAGACGACTAATTGCTGAGGGATCTACATTCAGCTTAGCAGCGGCCTTACGCAACGACCCGAAACGGGCTACGGCATTCAGGTATTCAAGAGCACGCGGGCTTAGTTTAGTCATTTAGTAAGATTCATCTCGAATTGCTTAGAAGCTGTAGAAAAATACCAGCGTGAGTAATAATATTGCAAGATTTAAGTTGTTGATTGTATGCAATTATCATTGTTTCTGCGCGCTCTTTTTATAAAGAGTGGTTGCTCATATTGTGCAGTTGGAAATAAAAAAACCGACAACCTCATTTGAAAAAGAGATTATCGGCTTTTAATAAAGCGTCAGAAGTTTTTATTTAGGCGTTCTAAGCACCATGAGTTTTAGCTCTGTTATATCTTCAATGGCAAAACGTACTCCTTCACGGCCTAAGCCGCTGTCTTTCACTCCACCATAGATGCGTGTCGCTTCTTCAGCGGCGACCTGAAAAGTATCGATTAAATGAGTAACTTCACCACGAGAGTATTTAATAGGTTTGCCTGCTTCAACACAAAGGGCATAAGCCAGCTATTCGAAACGTTTTTTAAAGCGAGTAATGCAATGTTGCAGTATAGTCTGACGTTTATAAGCGGGTAGGGCTCGTATGGCGTGTTTTGCATTATCTGCAGCCCCTATCGCTTTATCTATGTCTTGGGTACTGGCGATGGCCACATAGGTCGCTACTTCGTTACTGTATTTATTTAATACAGCCAGCTCTTTATTAGCATGAACCGGCTTATTGGCGAGATAAAAAGGATAGCTAGACAGCATCATAGGATTCGTTCTCTCTTATTTTAATAGACGGAGCCGCCTCCTTGATTCGCATCGCCATCTGAAGTGCCATCAGGCGCGTCATCTAAGGAGGGCATGAACTTTTGTGTTAGGGCTTTGGTGCTATTCATTAATAAGCCGGTATCGCTGCCCACCGCTACAAACAAGGCACCTTGTTCTATGTAGCGTTTCGCTTGTTTTTCATCTGCCATCAAAATGCCCGGGGCTTTGCCCTTAGCGACAATCTTAGCAATGCATGCTTCAATCACGGCGACTACTTCAGGATGGTTCGGTTGTCCGATAAAGCCCATGGACGCGCTTAAATCTGCAGGCCCTATAAAGACACCGTCAACGCCATCTACATCGAGAATATCGTCCAGCGCCGCAACGCCTATAGTGGTTTCGATTTGAATCAGTACACAGATTTGATCGTTCGCTGTGGTCAAATAATCAGGTGTGCGGTTAAACTGCGAAGCCCGTGCCAGAGCGCTGCCGACACCACGAATACCCTGCGGCGGGTAGCGGGTTGCTTTCACTACTTGCTCTGCCTGCTCAGCACTATCGATCATAGGTGCTAAGATGGTCTGAACGCCCAGATCCAATATTTGCTTCAAACTGACATGATCCGCCCACGCCGGGCGCACAATCGGATGGCTGCGGTAAGGCGCAATGGCTTGCAACTGACCTACGATGGTTTGCAGGGTATTGGGCGCGTGTTCCGCATCGATTAATAACCAGTCAAACCCCGCTGAGGCAATCAGCTCAGCGGTGTATGAATTAGCAAGACCGAGCCATAAACCAATCTGATTTTGTTGATTACTCAGGGCTATTTTAAAGGTGTTTTTTGGCGCGCTCATGCCGTTATCCTTTCTTTTTTTATTGTTATTTAAAGTGACAAGATACGGTACCCAGTGGGCCATAATCGACAGTGAAAGTGTCGCCTTTACGGGCTGGCGTTGGGCGAGTGAAAGAGCCACCCAGAATGATTTGGCCTGCTTCCAGCTCTACACCAAACGGATGAAGCTTGTTCGCTAACCAGGAAACGCCATTGGCAGGATGGTTCAATACACCGGCGGCAACCCCTGTTTCTTCGATTACACCGTTACGCTGCATAATGGCCGAGACCCAGCGTAAATCCATTTCATCTATCTTGATAGGACGGCCACCCAGAATAATGGCAGCGTTTGCGGCGTTATCTGAAATGGTGTCGAACACCAAACGAGGGCGCTTGGTTTCCGGGTCGATGGATTGACTGCGGGCGTCGATTAGCTCAAGGGCCGGCACCACATAGCCTGTCGCATCATAAACATCGAACATGGTGCAATTTGGGCCTCTTAACGGTTTTTTCAGGATAAAAGCCAATTCCACTTCGATGCGTGGCACGATGAATTTATCCGTTTCGATTTCGCAACCGTCGTGGTAGAGCATATCGTCTAACAAAGTACCGTAGTCGGGCTCGTCAATTTGCGAGCTTTGCTGCATGGCTCGCGAAGTCAAACCTATCTTGTGGCCGATGATTTTACGACCCTCTGCCAGCTTGATTTTGAGCCATTCGCTTTGAATCGCATAGGCGTCTTCAATGGCGATATTGGGGTAATCCAATGAAATCTGGCGGATCTGTACACGCTCTTTTTCCGCTTGATGGAGACGTTGAGCACACTGTTTAATAATGTCGGGTGATAGCATGATTAGTTCCTTATTTCGTCCCTTAATGTAGAAGATTGCTTAGGACGCTTGTTAAGCAATTAGCCGCCCATTAACCAGCCAGGCTGTTCACGTATTCCGTTTCTGAAATAATGGTGTTTTTAAGCGCACCAACGCCTTCTACTTCGACAATGACTTCATCGCCGGGGTACACATGGGCAAGGCCTTCGGGTGTGCCCGTAAAGATCATGTCACCCGGTGTGAGCGTCATGATGTTACTCAGGTAGGACACGAGATAAGGTACGTTGAAAATCAGATCTTTGGTTGAGCCTTCTTGCTTCAGCTCACCATTAATATAGGTGCGTATCATAAGGTTGTGAGGGTCTGGAACATCGGCTGCGTCAATAATATAAGGGCCAATGGGTGTACAGGTATCACGGCTTTTTACGCGCAGGTTAGGGCGGTAGTAGTTTTCCAGATAATCCCGAATGGCGTAGTCGTTACCCACTGTATAGCCACCCACATAATCCATAGCGTCTTCAAGTGAGACGTTTTTCGCTTCTTTACCGATAACCACGACAAGCTCACATTCATAGTGCATGTAATCGATATTGTCCGGCTGATAGGTCTTTTGATCGTGACCAATCAAGGTATTGCTGGATTTCAAGAACACTAAAGGCTCTTCTGGTGCGTTGAAAGACAGTTCTGCTGCATGATCTGCATAGTTAATGGCTAGTACAAATGCCTTGCCTTCACAGGGAGGCAACCAAGTGAAAGTACCTTCTTCTAATACAGCACCTTGCTCTGTCACAACCTGACCCGCATCGTTTACGGTCACATTAAGGGTTTCTTCATTGAGTAAAATTTTTGCGCGTTTCATGCTTTTGATTCCCTATTCTGCGGCAACTGAGTTAACGAGACGGCCAATCTTTTCGATCTCGACCGCAACTACATCACCCGCCTTAATTTCAAGGCTTTCGGTGCGTAGTGGTGTGCCTGCGATAATCATGTCGCCCACTTCCAGGGTGATAAAACTGCTGATATAAGCGACTATTTTCTCGATGCTATGAACCATTTGATCGGTGTTCGTTTCGTGGCAAAGCTCATCATTGATGTAGGTTGAAATTTTTAAGTCTTGCGCATTGTCGACATCAGATGCATCGATAACCCAAGGCCCGATCGGACAAAAGGTATCGCG
Organism: Neptunomonas antarctica; assembly: GCF_001305295.1. Taxonomy (GTDB): domain Bacteria; phylum Pseudomonadota; class Gammaproteobacteria; order Pseudomonadales; family Balneatricaceae; genus Neptunomonas; species Neptunomonas antarctica. The sequence continues at coordinate 133,622 of NZ_LJSI01000026.1, read as the reverse complement.
GCATTTCGCTTTAACAGCCGGCCGGTAAAAAGAGGTTTCAGCGAGGCTCACTTCATTAACAATGGTGTAACCCTGAATGTAGTCATGAGCATTTTCCTGTGTAACGCGGCAGGCTTTCTTGCCCATCACAATACCAAGGGATGGACCCGCAAAAACTGCGCCCATCGTGGTCGGGATACGAATAGTGTCCCCATACCCAATATGCGTATTATCGGTTTTGATGTGCAACACCGGTGTTTTTGGTGGGCTGACATGAGGCTTCTGGTTGAATTGTTTTTCTAACGAGTTATATAAGGTTTTGTCATTCAGCGCCACGCCAATGACGGCACCATTGACGGCAGGAAGTAGGGCGTTTTCCAGTGGGACTTCACCCGCCGTTTCGACTTGAAGGCTCGCCACTTTGCCGTGTTTTTTTATTCTGTAATGGTACATGGAGTCAGTATCCTGATGTGCTTAACATGTTAACTATATTTGCGTAATAGAGCTCTGCTGTCAACTCAAAAAAGTGACAGCGACTTAAAAAGAGAGGCGATATTTAAAAAGTGATTGAAAGAAATTTTTTTATAGAGGCAGATTTTCTGTGTTCGTGCCTTGACAATTTGAGCTATGAGTAATAATTTACTTAACATGTTAATGAGTTTCACCGCTTTAATTTCTTTCTACATCACTTTTTAAAAGGGATTTGAAAGAGAGCGGGAAGACAATCTGCTTTAAAGAGACGATAAAAATGATAAAAAATTTGATCAACGGAAAATGGGTTGAAAGCAAAGAAACCTTTGAAACGCTTAATCCAGCAACAGGCGAAGTCCTGGCTGAAGTTGCACATGCCTCTGACGCACAAGTGGCTGAAGCGGTGGCGGCGGCCAAAGCAGCCTTTCCCGCCTGGGCGAATATGCCCGTCGCAAAGCGTTCAAAAATTATTACCAATCTGGGTGATCTAATCGCCGCTAATGTTGAAGAATTGGCTCAAATGGAAACGGCCGATACAGGTTTGCCTCTGTACCAGACACAAAATGCACTGATACCCCGGGCCTCTAATAATTTCTATTTCTTTGCTGAAATGGCGAAGCAAATGAGTGGTCATACTTATCCTATGGACGATCAGATGCTGAACTATTCTTTGTATCAGCCAACGGGTGTTTGTGCGCTTATTTCCCCTTGGAACGTGCCCTTTATGACAGGGACCTGGAAATTGGCTCCTTGTTTGGCGCTCGGTAATACCGCAGTGATGAAGCAATCTGAATTGTCTCCTCTGACCACCGATTTTCTCGGTAGACTGGCCCTGGAAGCCGGGGTGCCTGCTGGCGTATTCAATATTGTTCACGGTTTTGGTGCGACCACCGGTAACGCTTTGATCACTAACCCTGATGTTGCGGCTATCTCCTTCACCGGCGGTACATCAACAGGCAAGCACATTATTGCTACGGCAGGCTTGAAGAAGTTCTCGATGGAATTGGGTGGTAAGTCACCGGTAATGATATTCGATGACTGTGATTACGAGCGTGCGCTGGATGCTGCGATATTCGGTATTTTCTCTATCAATGGCGAGCGCTGTACGGCGGGTTCTCGTATCTTCGTGCAGGAAACAATTTACGACAGGTTCTGCAAAGACTTTGCTGAACGCACTAACAAAATTGAAGTCGGTGATCCCACTGATATAAACACCAAAGTAGGTTCATTGATCAGCCAATCACACTGGGAAAAAGTCACAGGTTATATCCAAACGGGTATCGAAGAGGGGGCTACTCTTATTGCTGGTGGCCCTGAAAAACCAACCGCAGAATTGCCTGATCACCTGAAAGGCGGTCATTTTATTCGGCCAACGGCATTCCGTGATGTCACTAACGACATGCGCATTGCACGAGAAGAGATCTTCGGCCCCGTTGCTGTATTGATTCCATTTAAAGACGAAGAAGATGTGATTCGCATGGCGAATGACAATGATTATGGCCTGGCGTCTTATTTATGGACTCAGGACAATGGCAAGGTGCATCGTATTGCTCATCGGATAGAAGCCGGTATGTTGTTCGTAAACAGCCAAAACGTTCGTGATCTTCGTACGCCCTTTGGTGGCATGAAAGCCTCGGGTACCGGGCGTGAAGGCGGTACTTACAGCTATGAAATTTTCTGTGAACCAAAGAACGTTTGCATCAGTATGGGTAGCCATCATATTCCGAAATGGGGTGTGTGATTTTGAGATCAGGAGAGGAATATTCCTCTCTTTTTGGAGGTTTACATGCCACATTTTATTGTTGAATACTCGGCCAATTTAGAAGATCGATTGGATTTTCAGCTGCTGTTTAAAGCATTTCATGAATATGTCGTCTCGACCGGCGCTTTTCCGTTAGGGGGCGTTCGTAGCCGGGCGATTCGTTGTGATGATTATCGTATCGCGGATGGGCGTGAAGACTTTGCTTTGCTTAATCTGACCTTAAAGATTGGCCATGGCCGTAGTATGGAATTACGCCAGGAAGTGGCGGAGAATATTTTTAAAATACTGTGTGATTGGATGCAACCCATCACAGATGTCAGTTACTGCCAAATATCTTTTGAATTAACTGAATTACACCCGGTTCTTAAATTTAATAAGAATAATATCCATGCTTTATTCAAATAGAGCGCGGAATGAATTAAGAGGTCCTGAAAATGGGTAAGTTAGTATTAGCCGCAAAAATCACACATGTACCTTCCATGTACCTTTCAGAATTGGAAGGCCCACAAAAAGGCTTTCGTCAGGCAGCCATCGATGGTCATCATGAAATTGCACGTCGTTGTAAAGAATTGAATGTGGATACCCTCGTGGTGTTTGATACCCATTGGTTGGTGAACGCCAATATTCATATTAACTGTGCACCTCATTTTGAGGGAGTTTTCACCAGTAACGAGTTACCTCATTTTATCAAAAATATGCCTTATGAAGTGGATGGCAACCCTGAACTGGGCAATCTGATAGCCAGAGTAGCTAATGAACAAGGGGTTGAAACGCTTGCTCATGACAATACAACACTCGCGCCTGAATATGGCACCCTGGTGCCTATGCGTTATATGAACGAAGATAAATACTTTAAAGTGGTGTCTGTTTCCGCTTTGTTAACGGTGCATTATCTGAATGATTCTGCTCGCTTTGGTTGGGCGCTGCGTGAAGCCATTGAAAAAGAATACGAGGGTAATGTGGCGATTCTTGCTAGTGGTTCCTTGTCCCATCGATTTGCACAAAATGGCCAGGCGCCAGAGTATTCCAATAAGGTGTGGAGTCCATTTCTTGAGCAATTGGATCATCGTGTGGTCCAAATGTGGGAAAATGCAGAATGGAAAACTTTTTGTGACATGCTGCCCGAGTATGCGGCGAAAGGTCATGGAGAAGGTTTTATGCACGACACCGCCATGCTATTGGGCGCTCTTGGCTGGTCGGATTACGATCAAAAAGTAGAAGTCATCACCCCGTATTTTGGTAGCTCTGGTACCGGCCAAATTAATGCAATCTTTCCGGTTTCGCCTCAAACAGGTGAGGCGGTTCCTGGCCCGCAAGCCTCTGTTGAAAATGGATCCTTTGTCTACGGTAACAGTCGTTTGTAATTTTTTAATACGGCTTTCCCTTGTGTATTAAAACAGCTTTCCTAACTAAGACGTTCTAACGTAAATTGATCCACTATCAAGTAAAATCTCCCCACGGGAGATTTTTTGCTTTTTACATTGTTAGCCTGACTGACGGAGCCAAACAATAAACAAAGAGAGATACATGCCAAGCCTGCCCATTAGCTACCTGATATTTATCGCGATGAGCAGCCCAATCGCCATTAATATACTGCTTCCGGTTCTACCCCATATCGCCAAACAGCTGGATGTTGACATTAGCTTGGTGCAACTTAGCTATTCGCTTTATCTCTGTTCGCTGGCCGTGGGGCAGCTCTTGGTAGGCGGAATAGTGAATCACTTTGGCTATAGAAAAACACTGATTATTGGCTTAGCCAGCCTCACTCTGGGCAGTGCCATTGGCGGTGGATTCGGAAGTATCGAAGGCTTACTTATTGGACGTATCATGCAGGGCTTAGGCGGCGCAATCGCTATATCAATCGCCCGAGCGCTGCTGGTGGATGGCGTAGGAAAAGAAAAAGCTTCACAAAAAATGGGCTACATCATTATGGCTATTGCCTTGTCCCAGACCATTGCCCCATTAATAGGAAGCTTCATTAATAGCCAGCTGGGTTGGCAAAGTATCTTTGTAGTATCACTACTTCAAGGTGGCGTATTATTTGTGTTCACCCTGAAATATATGCCCGATCAAACTCAACAAAACTATCGTCCCTCTTTTAAAGAAAACCTCATCCTCTATAGACAGTTACTCCAAGACCACGATTTTCGCACCTACGCCATGACAAACACGCTGGTCGCTATTTGTTTCTATATCTTCGTTAGTTCGTCGCCCTATATTACCTACAATTTTGAGGGTGGTACCCATGCCTATGGCTATTGGTTTATGTCCATTTCTATCGCCTTTATGGTGGGCGGCTACCTGAGTACCCAGGTCAACACACATCAGCCTCTGGATAACACAATAATGCTCGGCAACGGCATTAGTATTCTAGGGGCTCTACTACTGCTGGTCGGGCAAATACTGGTCGGACAACAGTTATTAGAAAGTAGCTATGCGACTCTTTTCTTACCTATGTGTTTGATTACCTTTGGGCGAGGCATCAGCCAACCCAGTAATCAAACCGCCGCCATCAGTACTATAACGACGCAATCCAGTATGGCTGCGGGTTTGATGGGCTTCTTACAACTTCTTTTAGGTGCCATTTTCTCGCAGTTGATTCCCTTAATAGTGACTAACACACCCATACTGGTATTTATCCTGATTTTGATTTGCATGTGCCTGGCTACCTGGGTACATACCCGGCATTGGGCCGCAATGCGTAAGCAAGTCTGAACAGATCTTTATCTATGCAATATACCAAGCATTTTGATATATTCTATATTTAACATATTAAGGACTTTTGACTGTCCACTTGCTTCCCAACTCCCTTACCTAGTTGCCATTAAACGCATTATGCAAAAATTAGAAGACTCCCTTACGTTACAATTACTGAGATCACGTGAATCGGCCATGATGTTTTTCCGCCCGATTCTTCAAGAGACAGGTTTTACTGAGCAGCAATGGCGGGTTATTCGGGTATTGAATGACAACACTCAATTGGATGCAAAACAACTCGCTGAGCGCTGCTGTATCTTAAGTCCAAGCTTAACCCGAATTATCAGCCGCCTTGAAGCCGATGGTCTGATTATTCGGATTCGCTCCGAGCATGACCAACGCATCACTTTACTTTCACTAAGTGACAAAGCAACCCAGATTTTTAAAGACGTCAGTCCTAAAATAGATAAAGCCTACGCCCGCTTAATAGCAAAACTGGGGGACGAAAAAATGCAGCAACTGAGCAGCTTGCTGACAGAAGTGATTCGTTTATCGCCTTAAATATTTTAACCTAGTCTGCCGTGACTCATAATCTTTTTAATCTTGCCGGAGGTAGGGTTTCAGTCGAGCGCTATCGGAATTTCAGATAATGTGTGTTTAAAAAGTTGAGGCAGAGATAGCGTAAGCGATCCCGCCATGGAAGATCCGCTTAATCAGATCACCGGGCTCATTTATCAATCTAATGTGTCAATTTTATTACATCAATACGACAGGATTTTATGATGAGTTCCCAAAAGGATTTTTGAACACAGTAGAAGTCCTTAATAATGGAAAGCCACGGCAAGGCTTCTCTGATAATTTCAATTCGGTTGTTGGCGTCCGGTATTAGTAGACCACTACAGTCAGACCCTTCGATGACCCGTTTGTCACAAGAGGCTGAAGGGAGGGTGAATCAATCTCTCCTTCTTATTTCTCATTAAGAATACCAGGGTCTATAATTCCTTTTTGAACCAGTTGCTTCAGAATATCCAAACTCTTGTCTCTGAATTTATCTCTCAGTAATCGTATAGCGGGTGTGATTGATTGTCTGCTTGGGCAGACCAGCCACAGTTCAGTTGGCGTCGGTTTGAACTCAGGCATAACGCTGACCACTTTACCTGATAGAAGGTCGGCGGACATATCAAGGCAGGATTTTACCGCCAAACCTTTCCCCCCCACACACCAGCGTCTTACCTGATCTCCATCGTTAGACGCCCGGTTGCTAGCCATCTTTATTTTGTACTCTTTACTTGCGCAGGAAAACGCCCATTCATCGTGAATAACATCATAGAGTTGGTAGAGTAAACCGTTGTGAGATTGCAGATCCCGTGGATGTGTCGGAGTACCGTTGTTGTCAAGGTATTCACTTGTGGCACACAGCAAGCGGGGCACGTTGCAGATCTTAAAGCCATAAAGATTAGCATCATTAAGGGATCCATATCGAAGCGCCAGATCTACAGAGTCACGATAAAAGTCGATGTTGCTATCGCTGATGTGGGATTTCAGGCTGACATCAGGATAACTATCTATAAACTCATCCAGCCATTGTGTAACTACGTTTCTACCCAGGTCGGATGAAACAGCAATGCGCATTTCACCATCTATTATATCAAGATCATCCTTCATGTTTTGCTGCGCCTGATCCAGCATAATCAGTGCTTGCTCGCATTGTGGGATATACCTTTCCCCAGCGCCTGAAAGTCGTAACTGTCTTGTGGTGCGTATGAACAGCTCAACACCTAACGCTTTTTCCACCCGTTTAACGGCGGCACTGGCTGTTGCCATATGCATATCCAGATTGGTTGCGGCAGCGGTAATGCTGCGAAACTCCGCAACTTTAAGGATGACTTGCAGATCTTTTAACAGCATATTCTCTAATATAATTTGATAATGATTCAATTATTATACTGTTTAAAGTGTGGTGATCAAGGCCTATTATGAGCTTACTGACTGAGCGAATTAACCCAAACGGAATCATTATGAAGCATTTTAAAGCGACTTTAGCATTGGCCACTTTGATGGCATGATTATGGGACCTGATGGCAACATCTATGTAGCCGATGTTGAAAATTCGGCTGTCGCTGTTTCTAAATTACTCAGAACCAGTTGCACTTGCATCCTGCCTTGAACGAGGGGGACGCCGGAGGTAGAAAGCAGTATCACATCGTACGTATCCAGTTACCGAAATAACTGATTAATAAGCATAGTAAAGAACATCAACTTAAACAGGAAAAGCGAACATGTCTACACTAACTATTGTTGCAAATATAATCGCAAATCAAGACAAAATTGATCTGGTCAAGGGTGCATTGCTAAAACTGATTGATGTCACTCGTGCTGAACAGGGCTGCATCAATTATGACTTGCATCAGGACAATGAAAATCCTGCGCACTTTATGTTTTATGAAAACTGGGAAACCCGTGATCTGTGGCAAAAGCATATGGGTAACCAGCACCTGCAGGACTACATGGCTGCAACAGAGGGTGCTGTTACCTCCTTTACGCTGAATGAAATGACTAAAATCGCGTGACCCTATCGTTATTTCGGGTGCTTAAGGCACCCGGAATAACGGGCTTCTAAGGCCCTGAGGCTGACAATACGTAAATCATCGAACGGCTTGGTTGGCTCTGCATGGCTGCTGGTCATGGCCTGTATCAATTGAACATTGCAGAGATTGCCGCGATATTACTTATGGGCCTTTTGCGATACGGAGGTAAATATGAATGTTAGTTTTGATCACCTTTCATTGAGCGCGATAAACCCGCAGAGAATGAAAGACTTTCTCTGTGATTTATTAGGCTTCGAGGTGGGTTCCAGACCGGGTCTTCCCTTTGATGGTTACTTTCTATACGCAGGGGATAAGGACGTTGTTCATATTTTTCCACACCGCGCAAGCCATGAGCAGCAGCAGTCGGAAGTGAGTGGTGTAACCGAGCAAAATATTGTGCATCATGTCAGTTTTTATAGTGATGACTTTGATGAAGTTATGGTCAGGATTGCCACTTTAAACCTGAACTACTCTATGAATACAGTGCCGGATTCTAGTGTTAAGCAGATATTTGTGCGTGCGCCGGAAAATCTGATTATTGAAATACAAGGGGTCCCGAAAGGCTTATGAATACAAACACTCACCCGTTTTATATCGCTGGCCGTGAGCCTGGTAGTCGTCGTCAGGACTTACCATTGTGGGGTAGTAGTGAAGAAAATCCTTTGCAGTTGAAAGAGCAGTTGACAGATCAACGGCCAGATGTTATCCGTACAGCGGTTGAGGGTGTGCCAGGGGTGTTTCAGTTATTAAACCTGTTAAGTCCTGATGAATGCCGGGCCTTTATTGACGCGATTGAAACGATGGGTTTTACCGAAGATGCGGCGGTATCTCTGGGACGGAACATTCGCCATAATATGAATCTTAACTGGATTGTGGATAGCGTAACGGAGCGACTTATTTGGTCACGGGCCGCGCCATTGTTTAGTGATGACACCAGCCACTTCATGGCTAAAGAGCCACTAGGGCTGAATCAGCGCTTCCGTTTTTATCGTTATGAAAAAGAGGATTTCTTCAGCACTCATACAGACGGTGCCTGGCCCGGAAGCCGGATCGTTAACGGGCAGATAGTACCTGATGCTTTTGGTGATCGTTATAGCCAGTATACCTTTTTGATTCTGTTAAATGATGATTTTAGCGGGGGTGAAACACAGTTTCTGGTTGATAAAAATGATCCAGCCAGGCCAGCCCGAAACCCTAAGGATGCGAATGTGGTGGGTGTACGCACGCCTGCTGGTGGCGCATTGTGCTTTCCTCATGGCATGCATCCGTTGCAGTATCTGCATAGCTCGCAAACAATAGCTGAAGGTGTGAAGTATATTATCCGCACCGATGTGTTGTTTAGCCTGTAACCCGTACATGAGTAACATCCAGATAGCGGTTACTTAAATCAGTGGGTTGCTGAAACCAGAAGCGATATAGTACATGAAACTTTAGATATAGCCTGTTGGCCTATGAGACTTGTGGAGACTTAGACGTGTTTATAGACAGCTTTGAGCAATTATAGCCATGGCACTGGACTGTCTACCCAAGGTAAAAACCGTGCGCTGGATATTGGGTGATCAACTTAATGCGCGCCATTCATGGTTCCAGGAAAAAAGCGAAGATACGTTATATGTAATCGCCGAATTGCCGCAAGAGGTCAATTACGTTCGGCACCATGTGCAAAAGGTCTGTGCTTTTTTTTTGGCTATGCAAGCATTTGCCCAGGCGCTGCAACAAAGCGGTCATAGGGTTTTACATTTAACGCTCGATGACTCGGCTGAGTTTGAATCGCTTTCGGGGCTTATCCAACACGTTATCACCCAAACAGGATGTGCCAGTTTTGAGTATCAACGGCCTGATGAATACCGCCTGCTTAGTCAGTTAGATGAATTAAACACTAAAGTCAGCGTCACTATTATCAAAGTAGATAGCGAACACTTTTTAGTGCCGTTTGAAGAACTCCAGCAGTATTTTAAACCTAACACTGCCGTACGCATGGAAATGTTTTATCGCAAAATGCGTAAGCGGTTTAATATTTTAATGACAGATGATGGGCCGTTAGGTGAGCGCTGGAATTTTGATGCCGAAAATCGAAAAGCTCTATCAAAAAACGCATTACCCGACATTCCGCAACCGCTAATGTTCAGCAATAATGCCCGAGAGGTATTGGCACGTTTAGCAAGGCATAAGGTTAACACCATTGGAGAGCCAAACGACAGCCTGCTGTGGCCAGTCAATCGAACTCAATCATTAGCGTTGCTCAATTATTTTTGCGAGTTTGGTTTGTCGAATTTTGGTTTGTATCAGGATGCGATGACTGAAAAAAGCGAGTATCAATGGAGTTTGTACCATTCACGGCTGAGCTTTTCACTGAATACAAAAATGCTGCATCCCATGCAGGTGATTCAAACCGCGATTCAATATTTTGAAACATCTGAAGGTGAGATTAACCTCGCGCAGGTTGAAGGTTTTATTCGGCAAATTCTAGGGTGGCGCGAATATGTGCGGGGTATGTATTGGTCGAATATGCCGCAGTACCGAAGGCTGAATGCACTCGATGCGACCACGCCTCTGCCTGGTTGGTATTGGAGTAGCAACACCAAAATGAATTGCATCAAACAAAGCATTCAACAAACCATGACGTACAGTTACGCACACCATATACAGCGGTTGATGGTGACGGGTAATTTTGCGCTGTTGGCTGGCTTAGCGCCGGATGACGTCGACGCGTGGTATTTGGGTGTTTATATCGATGCGGTAGAGTGGGTCGAATTACCCAATACGCGTGGCATGGCTTTGTTTGCCGATGGCGGTTTAATAGCCTCTAAACCTTATGCTGCCAGTGGCAATTATATTAATAAAATGAGCGATTACTGCAAAGGCTGCGCGTATAACGTGAAAGAAAAACTCACTGATGATGCTTGTCCATTTAATGCGCTGTATTGGCACTTTATCAATCGACACGAAGATAGATTTGGACGCAATCCCCGGATGGCATTTCCCTACAATGCCTGGCGTAAGTATTCACCAGAAGAGCAGGCGGACATTGTTGCTAAGGGTGAACGGCTGTTAGCTGATATGGAATCTCTATGAGGCGGCCTCGCCGTATATTTTCTTATTAGCTGACATCTGATTATCGCGAGAGCACGTATAGAGAAGATGTAAAAAGACATACTATATTACGACGATGCCTGCCCGATTTGCAGTGCCGAAATGGCCAAGCTGCCGGGCCATTATGATGATGGTTTAGAATTGTTGCCCATTACATCTTTGCCGATAGGTGATCAGGCGGCGCTGCGTTCTGAGTTGCATTTAAAAACCGAAGATGGCCAGTGGGTGAAAGGTTTAGACGCGAATGTGCGGGCCTGGCAACATACGCGCTATCGTAAAGTGGCGGGCCTGTTGTTGGATCCGGCGTTTCGCTGGTTAGCTGAATTGGGCTGCAGAACCTGGCTTGCTTGGTCTCAATGGGAGCGCAAACGCAGAGACACCGTAAAGGGAAACTGACCAGTTGACCCGGGTTACGGGATGATCAGCGGATGAGCTCATACAGCATGCTGTTTAAGCCTGCCCTTTACATGTCTTTGGGGAGAACAATCTTGTACTGTCTCATGCGACGATAAACCGTTGGGCGGGATACGTTTAACTGTTTTGCCGCCGCTGATATATTCCAGCGGTGATGCCGTAACGTATCAAGTAACGCCTGTTGTTCAGGTGATTGAATATCAGCTTCGAGTGTACTTGCACCTACGTATTCTGGCGCCGTTTGTCTCAGCGTCAACAATGCGGGATTCTCCCTTCGATGAATCATGCATTCTTCCGGTAAGTGATGCACGGTTATCTCATCTGCTTCACAGATAGCTTCTGCAAAAGTGAGTGTGTTGTCGAGTTGCCTAATATTACCCGGCCACTCATAGGCGAGTAGCGCACTCATCGCATCCGCCCGTAACCTGACGGTGGGATTAATCCGCTTAAGTAAAGTTTGGATAAGATAATGCTTATCGGCTCGCGCTTTAAGGGCTGGCAGTGTTAGCGTGGCGCCATTCAGTCGGTAGAAAAGGTCTTCCCGAAAGCGTCCAGCAGCGATCAGTTGCGCAATATTGCAATGGGTCGCCGCCAGCACGCGTATATCCACATCAATGGGCTGCACTGCTCCTAGAGGAAGCACTTGTCCTTCTGCTAAAACACGCAGTAAGCGAGTTTGCAGATGTAGGGGCATATCACCAATTTCGTCCAAAAACAGGGTGCCGCCGTTGGCTTGCTGGATTAGTCCTTTGGCGCCTTTTGCCCGACCACCCGTAAACGTGCCCGGTGCATATCCGAATAGCTCGCTCTCTATGAGCGACTCAGGAATTGCCGCACAATTAACCGCCATAAAAGCGTTGTTGCCACGCTGGCTACTCGCGTGAATCGCTTGCGCTAACACCTCCTTACCTGTGCCTGTCTCTCCGAGTATCAGCAAGCTTACATTCCGGTCACGTAAGCGTTTAGCTAAACAGATGGTTTGGCGCATAGCCGGGTCATCTGCAGCTAAGCAATCGAGTGCGGGTACGGCTTCGTCCTGTGTGGTCAGCGCCTGGGAAGTCGCTGGTTTGCTCATCAGATTCGGGGTCGGCTCAATCAGCATCCCAAATAGGGTTTGTTGTGTGCCGGATACCCGAAATGCCCGCGTGCCGTCTTTACTATCGTAGGTGATCGACAAAATATCGCGCCACTGACATTCTAGTAATGAGGGTAAAGAAACCCTTGGCTGATTATGTAAATTGAGCTGTGAGAGAAGGGCACGCGCTGCTGAATTAGCCGCCAGAATATCGCCTTGCTCATCTAAGGCAAATAACAGTTGCCCGTTCACCTGGACTAACTCACGCGACTTATCACACCTGAAAATCAAACTATGCCGATAACGCCTTAAAAAGTAGGCATCCTCAATCAGCCGTGCATACAGCTGGGTGAGGTGTAGCGCAAAATTCTGGCTATCGGGTGTGCGGGACGAATGTAATGCGGAAATATCTAAAACGGCCAACAACTGACCCGAAGGATCTTTAATAGGCGCAGCCGTACAGGTTAAACCTATATGGGAACTATCAAAATGATCGACACGATGGCAGGTTAATGCTTGTTGCTCTTGAATACAGGTTCCGACAGCCGAGGTTCCCGCATATTGCTCACTCCAGTCCGCTCCTAAGTAGAGCCCCGCCCTATGCAGAAGTTCGTCATCATGTTTATTACCTAAGAACTGAACGGTAATACCGCGATGATCACTCAGTAATAAGACATAACCGAGACTCGACACCTGAGTGTAAAGCTGTTCTACACCCGCACGTGCTACATTCAAAAACTCATCGACCGAGTCTTGATGCTCACGCAGAGTTTGATGGGTCACAATACGTGCCGGCCTTGGTTGGCTTGGATCTAAACCATATTCGGTTAAGCATCGCTGCCACGAACGTCCGATGATGTCGTGGCTGGGCGAATAGCTTTTACTCATCGCCTGGTGACCACCATAGCTGAGTATCGTATTGATATGACGACGCTGTTGGCTTGCGCTATGCATACTGCTCCTTAGCCCGTGGCTGTTATTTTTATGCACGGTTAATCGAGTTTACCCCTCACTCTGCAGGCTTTCTATAGTTCTTTCTACCGTCCTTTCTGTAGCCATTTCTATCGTTCGTGATAGTACGCCGTTACAGGTTTACACCTGTAACGGCGTACTAAACAGCGCGTTACACCTGGTATGCCGTCGCATTACAGGTGTAAACCTAATCAGATTCGGAATCCACTGGCTGGCGACACAAACCATCAAATATCACACGAAAATCTTATAATAATCAATTACCTATTATATAAAACAAAAAAACTTAGCACTCTGGCATGCTTACTGCTTTATCTCCTGCATCAACGTAATACAAGGACGTTCCCAGACTTGATCAAGACGTTGGTGTTAACGCAGTTACAAAAACAATAATCTGCAGTGGAGATACTTATGAGCAATACCGCATTAACAAAACCCGCATTAACCGCGACTCATCAGCCGACCCTTACCGCCGTGGCGTGGGTCGAAAAATTTGCCGCCGCGCTTAGTTCAGATACCCCAACAGATGCCGCTAATTTGTTTGAAGAGAGCGGCTTCTGGCGTGATCTTATCGTTTTCACATGGAATATTAAAACCCTGGAAGGGCGGGCTGCTATTAGTGATATGATCGCTGCAACCATGGATAATACCCGTCCCTGTCACTGGCAAGTCGAAGAAAATGCTACTGAGGCTGACGGCGTTACCGATGCATGGATCAGTTTCGAAACCGGCGTAGCAAGAGGGCGTGCCTATGTACGCTTACGTGATGGATTGGCGTGGACATTTCTGACGACCATGACCGAGCTAAAAGATTACCCGGAAAAACGCAATAAGCTACGCCCTAAAGGCGCGGAACATGGGGCCAATAAAAACCGCCAAACCTGGCTCGAAAAACGCCAGCATGAAGAAGCAACCCTCGGCTATACCGAACAACCCTACTGCCTGATCATTGGTGGTGGACAAGGCGGGATAGGATTAGGGGCACGCCTACGCCAACTTGAAGTGCCAACGATTATTATTGATGCCTTACCTAAACCCGGAGACACCTGGCGTAATCGCTATAAATCACTCTCGCTGCATGATCCTATCTGGTATGACCATATGCCTTATCTGCCTTTTCCTGAGAATTGGCCCGTCTTTACGCCAAAAGATAAGGTAGGTGATTGGCTGGAGATGTACACCAAAGTGATGGAACTGAACTATTGGGGGTCAACACGCTGCACACACGCTCACTATGATGAAGAGAAACAAGAGTGGACGGTAGAGATCGATCGCGATGGTGAGAAACTGACGTTGCACCCTAAACAGCTGATCCTTGCGACAGGTATGTCCGGTATTCCTAATACGCCCGATATACCAGGGATGGATACCTTTGAAGGTGAGCAGCATCACTCCAGTCAACATCCGGGTGGAGAAGCTTTTAAAGATAAGAAATGCATCGTATTAGGCGGCAACAACTCCGCCCATGATATCTGCTGTGCGTTGTGGGAAAACGATGCAGACGTCACCATGATTCAGCGTTCATCCACCCACATTATCAAGTCTGACTCGCTGATGGAGCTGGTCTTAGGTGGTTTATATTCAGAAGAAGCGGTTGAAAGTGGGATGACCACTTATAAGGCCGATTTAACCTTTGCATCCGTGCCTTTTCAGATTATGCCGCAATTTCATATACCCGCGTACCAAGCGGTTGCGGAACGTGATGCTGAGTTTTACCAACGTTTAACGGATGCTGGTTTTCTGCTCGACTTTGGTGAAGATGGATCGGGACTGTTCATGAAATACCTGCGTCGCGGTTCAGGTTACTACATTGATGTCGGTGCATCAGACCTGGTCGCTGACGGAGAAATTAAGCTTAAATCAGGTGTGTCTATTGAGCGGATCAAGCCCAAATCAGTAGTGTTAACGGATGGCACAGAGCTACCCGCCGATTTAATTGTGTATGCCACCGGCTATGGTTCAATGAACGGTTGGGCGGCTAAAATCATCTCTCAGGAAGTTGCCGATAAGGTGGGGAAATGCTGGGGTATGGGGTCTGATACCAGCAAAGATCCGGGGCCATGGGAAGGCGAACTACGCAACATGTGGAAGCCTACGCACCAGGACGCACTCTGGTTTCACGGCGGCAACCTGCACCAATCCCGTCACTACTCTCAATACCTGTCACTGCAAATAAAAGCCCGTATGGAAGGCATAGCAACACCGGTCTACGGAATGGAACCGGTTCACCACTTAAGCTAGAGCCACAGCAGATAAGACCACTTTAGGGTGGTCTTATTACTAATGACAATTGAACCGGGATTACCGGTAATCAGCGGTTGAAACCATCTCAAGCTAAGAACAAGCGCCACCGGCTTCTGTCGTATCATTCAGCAGGCTATTCCGTCGTGCTATCGTTACACCATCATAGCTTCAACCTTGATTATCGATATATTGAAGGTTTATTAGCTGGCTGCGTCACTTTAAAAAAATTCCGGGGCCTTGTGA
Organism: Neptunomonas antarctica; assembly: GCF_001305295.1. Lineage (GTDB taxonomy): Bacteria > Pseudomonadota > Gammaproteobacteria > Pseudomonadales > Balneatricaceae > Neptunomonas > Neptunomonas antarctica. The sequence continues at coordinate 118,084 of NZ_LJSI01000026.1, read as the reverse complement.
TGGGTTCTAATGTTTTACAAATTTCTTACAAAATCGATAACCTTATCTGACTTTCTTCTGTCTTGTTGAACGTAGAGTAAATACAGCGGTGGATTTGATCCACTATACTCACATCTCAGGAGCTTCATCATGAACACTCAATTAGGCAGGTCTATGCTAAGACGCATGTTAAGACAGATGTTAAGACAGAGAGCAGGGACATGCGGATTTTTAATACTGAGCCTGTTGCCGGTTTTGGCTCAGGCTAATCAGGTAAATCTGAACATTAATCTGGCAACCCCTGTGATGGAAGCAGAGCAAAGTCACAGGGCTTTCATAAAAATTTCTTTGGAAGGTTTTAAACAGCAGGATAAGCAGGCACGCATACCTGCCAATGTAGCCATTGTGTTGGATAAGTCTGGCTCAATGAGTGGCGATAAAATCAAGTATGCTCGTGAAGCCGCTATCATGGCGATTAAGCGCCTTGATGAGCGGGATATTGTTTCAGTGGTCAGCTACGATTCCAGAGTGCAGGTGGTAGTGCCTGCGACTCAGGTACGTAATCATCAGGCCATTTATAACGCGATCCAAAATGTCCATGCGAATGGTAATACCGCGCTGTTTGCCGGCGTCAGTAAAGGGGCTAATGAGCTACGTAAGTTTTTGAGTAAAAATAAAGTCAACCGGGTTATTTTAATGTCCGATGGTTTAGCCAATGTAGGGCCTCAATCTGCTTCTGAATTGGGAGAGCTAGGCGCTTCGCTGGCGAAAGAAGGCATTAGTGTAACCACTATCGGCTTAGGGCTTGGCTATAACGAAGACCTAATGACACGTTTAGCTGGCTTTAGTGATGGTAACCATGCCTTTGTTGAGAATGCTGAAGATCTGGCGTCTGTTTTTCAATATGAGTTCGGTGATGTGCTTTCGGTGGTCGCTCAGGGCGTTACTATAGAAATTCGTTGCCGAAACGGTGTAAAACCTATCCGTTTGTTGGGGCGTAAAAGTGAAATTATTGGTAACCGGGTAACTACCCGATTGAATCAGCTCTATAGCGAGCAGGAGAAATTCGTTATTCTTGAGGTAGAAGTTCCTGAGCAGCAGGCTGAAACAGAGCTTGAGCTGGTGGCGGTTAATGTCAGCTACGATAATTTGTTGACTCAACATCAGGAAAAATTATCCGGCCAGAGTGTTGCCCGCTTTAGTCTTTCCCGGCAGGAAATAAAAGCAGCTCGCAATGATAAGGCACTTGAAGCGGCGGTTGAGCAGGTCGCTAATGAGTTTAGCCGTAGCGCTATTGAAGCCCGTGATAGCGGTGATCTGGAAGGTGCGAAGAAGATCCTTCAGGATAGCGCATCCTATCTGGGTTCTCAGGCCGAGTCGCTGAGCTCTCCGCTTTTACAGAAGCAGAAAGAGGAAGCCTTGGAAGATGCGGATGCGTTGGATTCAGAGCAAGATTGGAATAAGCAACGTAAAGAGTTGAAAGCCCGACAGTATAAACGAGCGACTCAACAAACGTATTAATACACCAGTACCTGTCATCGGAATAAACCTGTGAAAAGACGAACGCCGCTTATCCTCGCTGTCATTATTGCACTGCCACTATTGTTGCTGGCTTGGTTTGGCGTTCGTTTTCAGCTGGACCAACAACAGGTTGCAGCCCATCAATTAAGTAATCTGGTAACAAGTCGATTACAGAGTATTGATCAGCAGTTTCAAGAACATTTTTTCCTGCTGCAACAGCGTTTTATTCTTCGGGCAGACGCATTGCAGCAGGAAACGGAGGGGCGCTATAGCGTTGATAGCGTGCGCCGTTTCATTGGCCAGTCGGCCGCGGTAAAGCAAATTTTTGTATTATCTGAGAGCGGAGACAGACTTTTTCCCCCACAAGATCAGCCGTTAAATCTGCAAGAGCAAGACTTTGTAGCGCTAACCCGTAATCTGTTGAGCGCGCCCGAGCGTTTTACTCTACCTGTTCTGGACCCGACTGCTTCTACTCCTCCTCAGGGCGTTGCTAGTCAGGGTTATTCGGGCACGAGTAATGATGAGATACAGAGTGCCAGGTTGAACAATTCGGTGTCTCAAAAAGCCAGATACAGCGCTGATATTTCAGCTCCTGCGTTATCTGCATCAGCACAAGAGCGCGCCGCAGAAAGGCCGCATGGTTGGATCGCCTGGTATGCTGAAGCGGGTTTGCAACAGATCTTCTGGTTACAGGATAGTGAGGGTAACACTGTCGGCTTTGCCCTGAATTCATCCCGTCTTTTGTCTGATTTGATTAACCTATTGCCGTCCAGCGTTGTTGCGGGTTCGGATGTGAGTACTGAACAGAAAGCTGAACAGAAAGATGAGCAAGAAACTGACAGTGAAATCCGACTGATCAATGATAGGGGAGAGCTTGCCTATAGCTGGGGGAGTGGAGAGGGGGGGCAGGTGGCAGAGGCTGGCAAGAAACCGTTGCAGACATTGCCTTTGAGTCATCCTTTGGCTAGCTGGCATCTTGCTTATTATGCCGCTGACATGCCGGCAGTGATAACGGGCTGGCTGGGGTTGTTCGCATTACTACTATTACTGGCTGTAGGTTTGTCTACTCTGGCTTATCTCTTATACCGTGAACATAATCGGGAGATGAGGGTGGCAGAACAGCGGGTGAATTTTGTCAATCAGGTCACTCATGAACTGAAAACACCACTGACCAATGTACGTTTATATACTGAAATGCTTGAGCAGGAGCTGCCAGAGGATGACGTCGTTGCACAGCGTTATCTTGGCATCATTGGAAGTGAGGCGGGGCGATTGTCGCGTCTGATTGAAAATGTGCTGAGCTTCTCGCGCTTAAAACGTGGGCACGTCAGAATCAGGTATCAGCAAGGTGTCGTTGATACCTGTATAGCTCAAGTTGTAGAGCTCTTTACGCCGGTTTTAAGCACGCGGAAATTACAGATACGTTTTACCGGTAAGGCTAGCCATTTATGCCATTTTGACAGTGAAATAGTGGAACAAATTTTAAATAACCTGCTGAGCAACTGTGAAAAGTACGCAGCGGATGGACAGTTTGTTGATATCAGTAGCTGGCAAGAAGACAGTTCAGGTCGTTTATATAGTTATATTCGGGTTAGCGATTTTGGCCCGGGGGTGTCGGTGGATGAATCTGAAAAGTTGTTCGAACCATTTTATCGTGGCAGTGATAAGCTGACAGAGGGCGTTAGCGGTACAGGTATTGGGCTGGGGCTGGCGCGTGATCTGGCGAGGGCTCATCAGGGTGATTTGATGGTAGAGCAACTCTCCCCGACTGACGTTATATCGGGAGCCAGCTTTTTACTGAGTTTGGCTACGCCCCTTACGGTACCTGCAATGACGGCCGTACCACCAATGAAGGCTGAAAAACCAGATGATTAGACGGAAATCGTTATGAAACTGTTAATTGCTGAAGACGATTTGCATATTCGCCAGGGGCTGGCGACCTTGCTTGAGTCTGAAGGCTATGAGTGTATAGAAGCAGCGGATGGTGATCAGGCCTGGGAATTGTATATGCAACATGAGCCTGATCTGGTGTTGTTGGATATCATGATGCCCAAGCAGGACGGTTATTCGGTGTGTCGTCGCATTCGGCAACATAATGAGCGACTGCCGGTGATCTTTATTACTGCAAAATCAGAAGAGATCGATCAGGTCATTGGGCTTGAGCTGGGGGCCGATGATTATATTAAAAAGCCTTTTGGCAGCCGCGAAATTATCGCCCGGATTCGGGCGGTAGCACGCAGAACTTTGCGTCCGGTTACGGGTACCATTGAAAATGACTGCTTTGTTATGGATGACCTCCAAATCAGGCCATCAGAACTACGTGCGCTGCGGGATAATCAGGTCATTGAGCTAAGTTTAAGGGATTTGAAAATACTGCGATTACTGTTTGAGCAGCGGGGTAAGGTGGTCGATCGCGATGCATTATTCAACCATTGCTGGGGGCGGGACTATTTTGCCAACAGCCGTACCTTGGATCAGCATATATCTAAACTGCGTAAGGCGATTGAACTGAACCCAAAAATGCCCCGAATTATCAGTACAGTACATGGAATAGGCTATCGGTTTGATCACTAGTATTGAGCTGGCATTATTTGACCCGGAACTCTTCCTGAAGGCTTTACCCGTGTTTTCTCAGCTGCTTTTTGAGACTGTCATCCATAGGTAATGCATCTAACGCTGGTGGCCATAATAAACGTGCTTTTCATTTGCGATGAAAGATTACGTCAAAAGTGATGGTTCCGGCTATACTTTCACAACAGTTTCCATAACCTTTAGACTATCCGCATGTTACAAATCAACACACTCAGTAAATCTTATATAGATGCAGATGAAACCCGATTCATTTTATGCGATCTCACGCTTAAAATAGAGCAGGGTGAAAGCTTAAGTATTCAAGGTGCTTCTGGTTCAGGAAAATCCACCTTACTGCATCTGATTGCGGCGCTTGATAAACCTGATGCAGGGCAGTTATTGCTACACAAAACAGACAGTGATTGGTGTGATATTGCTCAGTTTTCTGAGTCAGAAGCCGATTTATACCGGCAGCAACATATTGGTTTAATCTTTCAGAAATTCAACCTGATAGATTGTATTTCAGTGGCCGATAATGTGTATTTGCCCGCTAGAATAAATAAACAAGTAGACGCCCCCTATATTCAACACTTAATGCAAGTGCTTGATATTACGCGTCATCAGCATAAATTTCCGCATCAATTATCAGGCGGAGAGCAGCAACGTGTAGCCATTGCAAGAGCGCTGTCGCATAAACCCAAAATGCTATTAGCCGACGAGCCTACGGGGAATCTGGATAGTAAAAATTCAGACATTGTGAGCCGACTGTTAGTCGAAACGTGTCGAACCCATAATACAAGCTTACTCATGGTGACCCATAGCCACAAGGTAGCGCAGCTCACCCAACGTCAATTTGTATTGGAAGATGGCCAATTAGTAGAAACCCAGAATTCAATAGCGCAATCGAACGGCTCAGGCGGTGTTTTTCAAGATAATACGCATCGCAATGCATAAGTCACATATCCAACGTTTTCCTTTTTTTCGGCAATTTGGATTATTCTCAGGTCTATTGTTACGTAGCTATAAAAACAGTAAATTTGGCTTATTCATGCTGCTGGCTTCTTTAGTGATTGCCGCGAGCGGTTTGTCGTCGGTACTCATCATTAATGATAGTGCTAAACAAAGCTATTCCTCCGACAGCACATTGTTAGTGCCTAATGTAAGTTATCACGTGGTTGCCGCCAACCTCAATAAACCCCTGACTAAACAGGATTATGCTCGGTTACGACAATTAGGGTTGAGCAATCTGATTGCAGTGGCCAGGAAGCGCGAGCATATCTACGCGGTTAATTCGCCACGAGGTAGTACTGAACAGACCTATCTTAAAATATCGAAAAGAGCCGTAGATTTTACGGGTATCGATACCTTTGCGCTCATTGCAAACAGCGGCTTAGAAAATATGCCTCGCCAAGGTTCGACGAGCAGCAAGACTCGCGCCAATTTAACGGGCTTATCATTTTCTCAGCCTGTTGGTCTATTGCATCCACATCTATTAGCGTCGCTTACCAAAGACTTCTCACCATTCCAACTGCGCATCGAAAAACCAACGCTAAATGATAAGTCACCTAAGGAATATATAACGCTACCGACGCTGGCTCCCATTGAAGAAGCGTCGTTAGGGAACGATATTATTATGGATATCGGCCTGTTTATCCGGTTATTTCCTGCCTCCACATTAACGGGCTTACTGTGGATACAAGACCCTGACGATGCGCATTTTGAAAAGTTAAAAGCTGATCTGGAAAGTAAATTGCCTAGCCACTTGAGGTTACAGCAATTATCAAGTGCAAATGAACAAGGTGAACTCACCAAAAGCTTTCATTTGAACTTGCTAGCCATGGCATTATTGATGTTTGTTGTGTGCCTTTTTATTGTATTGAACGCCGTCAATCTACTTATTAATTCACGCATGGGCTGGCTAAAAATTTGTCGTCAGTTGGGCATCCCCCGCAGCACAATATTTTTAGTGCAACTGATTGAGATTACTTTACTAACATTGTTGTCTGTCATACTTGGGATTGTATTAGGTCTCTATTTGTCAAATATTGTGTCACCCAGCGTGCAGGCTACCTTAGAGGGTTTGTATCAGGTGCAGGTTGGCTTTGGACGAATTTCTTTGCTGAGCTTGTTTTTGCAAGTCTTCGGTATTAGCTTAATCGGTAGTATAGGTGCCGTTTTCATCCCATTTAAGCAGGTCGATAAATCACTCGCCAATAATAACAATAACAGCAAAGCAGCAGCTCAACCGATGACAGTTAAGCTCAATATACTGACTCGGTTTTCCCCGTTTTGGTTAGCCGCTTTCATCCTTGCCGCTTGCGCAATATTACTACTTTTATACAGTACACAATTATGGTTATTGTTAATGGCCACAGCCTGCGTCATTTTGTCAGGCTGCGCGGTCTTGTTAGCTAACTATCCTGTCGCTTTGAAAGCCTTGTCTTATGTTATTCCTGACAAGTTTCCTTTACTTCAAGTTAGTACCCAGCAAAGCATTGTATTGTCAGGAAAAACTAAAATTGCCTGTTGTGCTTTTTTTATTGCAGCGACCAGTAATATTGGCATGAACTTAATGGTCGATAGTTTCAGAGGCGCAACGGTTTCATGGTTAGATTCGCGCCTTGCATCAGACTATTATTTATATTACCAAGGTGATAAAGATATATCGCAAGTGGCAGCTGCCGCTGATATTGAAATTTATCAGCGCTTTGAAAACACAGTCAGTTATCAAGGACAAAAAATTCAGCAGTTCAGTTACCCTACAACGGAAAAATTAAAACAGGCCATGGTTTTCTATCAAGTGGGGAACGAAACAAAAGCATGGCAGGCATTTGCTGCAAACAAAGCCATCTTTATTAATCAACAATTGGCGTTTTATTTCGGGCTAGCCTTGGGTGACAAAATACAATTGCCCCATCCCACAACGCAACAGCCAACCGAATATGAAATACTGGGGATTATTTATGATTTCGGTAGTCCTGATAAACAGGCATTACTTCCGATTAGCGCCTTTTCTTCTGCCGTTTCAAAAAGTTCTATGTACGCTATCGAAGCAAACGAAAAACAAATAGAGCGATTTAAAACCGTACTAGAAACCGTTGGTATTAATCACAATGATGTTTTGATTAAAACAGACCAGTTACTTGCCAGGTCGATGCAAGCCTTCGATAATACTTTTTTGATAACCGATGGACTCAATATTGTTACCTTATTGGTAGCGGCGTTATCGCTGGCTTGCGCGATTATTGTATTAATGGACGATGTGCGACCGCAAAATATGTTGATTAGAAGCCTCGGTGTTTCTTCCTTAAAAACACAACTACTCGCTCTGCTTCAGTACCTGCTATTGTGCTTAGTTGCCCTGATTTTTTCCACGCCATTTGGGATCTTGTTAAGTTGGGTGTTGATTTTTGAAATCAATTACCAAGCGTTCCAATGGACTTACCCTCTACAAATAGACCTGCTCAAAATTTTACAAATTTATGGGGTAAGTTTAGTGGTCGTTATTACGGTGATTACCATTCCTCTCTTGCGCGCCAGTAAAAAACCTTTGATTGAGGATATTCGATGGCTAAATTAGGTAAACTTTTCATCTTAGCAAGCGTATTTTCGATGCTTGGATGGTTGTTCTTTAAGCCACCATTTGATCCGGTTATTAACGGCGACAGTCCAGCGACTGGATTATTTGGAAGAGGTTTATATAACGCAGATTCAGCACTAGAGCCTGGTCAAAAAGCAGACCCTGATTACATCATTACACTACCGCTGGATCATGCTGAACATACCCGCTTTGATATTGAGTGGTGGTACTTAACGGCTAATCTACATGACCAGCAAGGCAATAATTACGGCTTGCAATGGACGTTGTTTCGGTTTAGAAGTCCAGCAGCGAAAACGCAAGATGATAAACCCGAATCTAGCTGGCATAATAACCAGGTATATATGGCACATGCTTCTGTGCATTCCATGAAAAACCATTGGTTTGGTGAAAAATTTGCGCGGGGTGGTGTCGGTAATGCCGGTGTAATAGCCTCACCCTTTTCACTTTTTATTGATGGTTGGAAGTGGCAAAACAACCAGGCTGGAAAAAATCTTTTACCTGCTCAGCTTAGCTTCGACGTGCCTATTAATGAACCGATTAACGCATTGCAAATGTCGACTAAAAATGACGAATCGCCTGTTATTTCAGTTAATTTATTACTTAAACAAAGTGGCCCTTATGTGTTTCATGGTGAGAATGGCTACAGCATAAAATCGGGTAATCGCCAACATGCGTCGCATTACTATAGCAATCCATTTATAGAGGTAAGCGGCAAGCTCATCTTTGATGATGACAAAAGTATTTCCGGTAAACGCGACGTTAAGATAACAGGCGAGGCATGGTTCGACCAGGAATGGACATCGCAACTGCTGGATACACAAACTTTGGGATGGGATTGGATGTCTCTACATTTAAATGATGGCAGTAAATTAATGGCATTTAGGATGCGCTTAAAAGGCCAGAACGATTACGTTACCGGTTCCCTGATTAGCCCCAATGGACAATTACGCACATTATCACCCGCAGACATCAGCCTAACGCCGATACAATATAAGACCGTAAATGCAAAAGAGTTGCCATTGGCGTGGCAGGTTCAGATACCTTCTGCCGGTATTTATATTGAAGTAGAAGCTCTCAAAAAGGAGCAATGGAATCCTGCTTTGGTGTCTTATTATGAGGGAATGGTGGGTATTAAGGGGACGCATCAAGGACGGGGTTTTCTTGAGTTAACGGGTTACTAGCCTTTTTAGAGTGGTGATGCTTTGTTAGTCAGGCCGATTGAAGTCTGACAAAAGCGCGGGTGCGAAGCGCACCCGCGCGAATGGTTCACAATTACTTAGTTCTCTGGTACAAACTCTTTTTCCGTCATATCGATTTCAGTAACCGCGCGCGAATCCTGGATTAAGGATTTCAAGACCCCTAAGGTCATGATTATAATCACGATACTGAGTGGTAATGCGGCTGCCATGTTAGCGGTTTGCAATGCACTTAGCCCCCCGGTTATCAATAACGCGGCAGCGACAAAGCCGATCATAACACCCCAGAATACCCGGAACGTTTTCGGTGGTTCTTCATTACCAAACGATAAGATAGTGGTCAAGACTAAGGTGCTTGAGTCCGAAGATGTGACAAACCAGCTCATCAATAGGAAGACCATCAATGCCGACAATATCCAACCTAAAGCTCCCGTGCCTGCAATGCCATCAGCACTGGCAAACAATGCCGCAGGAAGGTTCCACGCCATCACTTCATCGATGATTCCGGCCGTGCCGACACCCCCTGCCGCGTGTAATTCCTGATAAAGCGCGGTACCACCGAAAATGCCTAACCAGATGAAAATAATGATGGTGGGCACTAATAAAACACCGATCACAAATTCGCGTAAGGTGCGTCCACGAGAGATACGGGCAATGAACAGGCCGATAAAGGGAGCCCAGGCTATCCACCAACCCCAATAGAACACCGTCCAGCCGTTCTGCCATTTAGCAGGGCCTTCATCTTCAGGGAACCAAAGTCCCATCTGAACAAAGTTAGCTGCATAGTCAGCCAATGCTTCACCGAATATGCTTAATAACCATGTGGTTGGGCCTGCAAACAGAAAGAAGGCAATAACAGCGAGTGAGATGATAATATTCCATTGAGAAATAATCTTTATGCCGCGATTAACGCCAGATAATGCGGACATGATTGATATAATTGAAATCAATACGATCAGCACTATTTGTGTGGTTATGCCTGAATCAATCCCGACAAGGCGTTCTAGTCCCACGGACATTTGACTAACACCCAGACCGAGCGACGTGGCTACGCCGAAGACACAGCCTAGTACACCCAGGATGTCGACCGTGTGACCAATAGGGCCGTAGATGCGATCACCAATGAAAGGGTATAACGCGGAACGCAGTGCCAGAGGTAATTTTTTACGGTAAGCAAAATAAGCCAGTGACATGCCGACAATCACATAGACTGCCCAGCCATGTAATCCCCAATGGAAAAAAGTCACGCGTAATGCATCGACAGCGCGCTCATGACCCAGCGCTGTTGCACCTGCCATGTCAGCATAAGGGTTATTGGGATACCCAAAGCCACCACTGTTATCTAAATAAAAAATAGGTTCAGCGACACCAAAAAATAAAATGCCAATACCGATCCCTGCTGAAAACAGCATGGAAAACCAGGCAAAGTTACTGAAATCCGGTCGGCTGTCATCATCACCTAAACGTAGGCTGCCATGACGACTGAATACAATATAGACGCATACGGCGATCAGAAAAACGATGGTCACCATGTAATACCAACCGAAGGTGAGTTCGATCCAGCTACGTGTTGCGCCGAAAACAGCGCTTGCCAATTCATTATTAAAACTAGTAAACAACACAAAGGCCATCACCAATACCGCAGAGGTAATGGTCATGCCTTTATGCATATCTTTAAACAGTCCGGTTTTGGCTAGCATTTCTGCTTTGAAAACACTGGTACTGGATTCTTCATCAGGCCGTTGTTGATTTGACGACATGTTCTCGTTCTCCAGGTTATTTTTTTTGATTCGAGATTTGTCAAAATCCCACCCTGTGTATAAAACAGGGCGGGATCGGGTATCAGCGGTTGATCCCTTTTTCTTTACGGTAATCATCCAGAACCTGCATGATCAGGATCAGACAGTCATCGCGTTCCTGAATCAGATCATTAATAGATGCACCGTTAGCCTGAGTCAGGCAGCCTGCTACCATATCATCCTTGAGTTGTTGCGTTAGCTTGGGAGCCTTCAGGCGGGTCCATGGCTCTTCAAGAGAGTCTTCGAAATGATCCAGCAGGTGCGCCATCCCTCCCTGTCCGCCTCCCAGGTGAAAGGTCAGGCAGTGGCCCATAATGGCCCAGCGCAGCCCAGGGCCGTAAGCGATCGCTTTGTCTATATCTTCAACCGAGCACTCATTGTTAGCCACCATATGCAGGGCCTCACGCCACAGCGCTTCCTGGAGGCGATTACCGATAAAGCCAGGTAACTCCTTGTCCATCTTGGCTACTTTTTTCTCGGTTGCTTCGTAAAATGCAGCCGTCCAGTCGACGACGTCCTGGCTGGTGCGATCGCCGCCGCACACCTCGCAGAAAGGCACCAGATAAGGAGGGTTGAAGGGATGACCAACGACGAATCGGTCTGCCTGATGTTCCAGGTTCACGGCCATGTCAGACATGGCAAAGCCAGAGGTGCTGGAAATAATAACGACTTCCGGCGGCGTAATACGGTCCAGTTCAGCAAACAAGGCGCGTTTCGATTCAAGGTTTTCCGGCGTACTTTCCTGGATGACCTCAACGCTGTTGACCATTTCTTCGAGGCTATCTGCAAAGCGCAGGCGTTGCTTGCTGGCGCCTTCCCGCAGGCCCAGTTTTTCAATGGTCGGCCAGATATTGTCAACCATCTCTAAGAGTTTTTCTCTGGCGTTAGGGCCAGGATCATAGGCAACAACATCCATGCCCATGCGGAGAAAATGCAGCGCCCAGGCACCACCGATTACACCGGTACCGAGTACGCCGGCTTTCGTTACTTCATTTGGATTGGGTCGGGTCATGATCTGTCCTCTGTTCTTACTGGGTGCCGCGCAGGCATAGTTTTTCACGGGCTTGCGTTGGGGTCATGATGCGCCCCCCCATGTTTTCAATGATGTTGACGGCTCGCTCGACCAGTTGGCCGTTGGTCGCCATTTGGCCTTTGCCCAGATAGAGATTGTCTTCCAGTCCGACGCGCGCATGGCCACCCAGGAGTGCCGATTGAGCGACCCAAGGCAGCTGATTTCGACCTAATGCAAAGGCAGTCCAGTTAGTATTGTCTGGCAGCATATCGACCATGCCTTTTAACAGGCTGAATTCGGGTGGTGTGCCCCATGGAATACCCTGACAGAGCTGGAACATGGCATTATCATCCAGTAAGCCTTCTTTCATCATCTGCAGGGCAAACCAGAGGTTGCCAGTGTCAAATATTTCTAACTCAACAGTGACGCCCAGTTCCTTGATGCGGGCGGCTCCCTGACGCAGCATTTCCGGGGTGGAGACGTACACCAGATTGCTGTCACCGAAGTTGACTGAACCGCAATCCAGCGTGCAGATCTCCGGTTTAAGTGCTTCGATATGAATCAGGCGTTCCGTAGCGCCGACCAGATCAGTTTCTTTAGCAAAAGCGGTTGGGTTTTCGTCTGGACCGATATACAGATCACCGCCCATGCCGGCAGTCAGGTTGATGATGATGTCGCAATCTGAAGCCCGTAAACGCTCGCACACTTCGGCGTAGAGCTCTACCCGGCGTGAACCTTGTTTTGTATCCGGCTCGCGAACATGAATATGGGCAATAGCGGCACCTGCATTCCAGGCTTCAATCGCCGCGTTCGCGATCTCTTCCGGCGTTACCGGAACATGCGGGCTGCGGTGGGCCGTATCAGCAGCACCGTTAAGGGCGCAGGTGATTATTACATCTTGATTCATAGCGTTTCGGATTCCTGTTGTTTAGCTAAATTACTTGTCGGGATGACAGTTAGGCTGCTCCCTGACGGTTAATTAATAACTAATCTACAGGTATAAAACGGAGTCTTTTTACTATATGCGATGGTTTTTTGATTTTTTACGAATATATTGGTAGAAAAACACTCGTTAGCGTTCCTTGCTTGGCTTTTTGTTAAAGCGTCGTTGATAACAACGTGTAAAGTGGGACAGTGAGGCAAAACCACAGGCTACCGAAATGCTGGTGACACTGTCGGTGGATTGTTGCAGCATCCAGCGCGCCTGATCCAGGCGTATTTTACGATAAAAAGCACTCGGGGTTTTCTGCAGATAGTGCTGAAACAGACGCTCCAGTTCTCGGTCTGAAATCCCCACGTGCTCAGCAAGTTCAGGGATACGAAGCGGCTCCTCTATATTTCGTTCCATCAGGTGAACCGCGTTGACAAGATTTGTATTGCGGCATTCGAGGCGCTGTTGAAGGGATATACGTTGTGGATCAGCATGCTCGCGTTTGTGGGTATAAACTAATTCATCGGCGACTTCGGTGGCAAGACCTCTCCCATGTTGAGTGGTAATTAAGTGAAGCATCATATCCAGGCCGGAAAGCGCACCAGGGCAGGAAAATCGTTTGCGATCTATGACCAACAGTTCCTGTACCAGCTGCACATTTGGATAGGTTTCTGCTGTGCTTTGCAGGTTTTCCCAATGAATTGTTGCACGGTAGCCATCCAATATGCCGGCGGCAGCTGCAATGTAAGTAGCGGTGTCCTGACAGCCAATATCGGTGCCATGGCTTGCCTGTTTGCGAATAAAACTAATGAGCGCCGGGGTGATTTGTTCGTGGGGGCTATAGCCGGCACAGATAATCAAGGTAGCGCATTGATCGACCTCACGCAGGCTGGCATTGCTCATGATTTCGATAGTGTCACTACTGCGAATCAGGCCACCGTATTCGGATATCAGCTCCCATTGGTAAAGTGCTTCGTATTCGCTGGCCAGGTTGGCATGTCGAAGGGGGTCGAGCATTGATGTCAGGCCGAATAATGAGAAACCGGGTACGAGTAAAAAAGAGATTTTCTGGGGATATTTTAGCGGACGATCTCCAAACATTACGCATACCTTTCGTGATTTTAAAACGTATCTTTTGTCGATATTTAACAGTTAATAGGCGACTATTGTCAAATGTTTGGTCCGTTCGCTGATTAGAATTATATAAAGCGGACGCTCAGCCTGTCGGACTTAGCCTACAGGCTGAGCGTGTAAATTTCGTTATGTAATGAGTGAGAGCTAGATAATGACAACAAAAATGCGGGTGTTTACAGGGACGGTCAGTGCCGACTGGATCGATTACAACGGGCATATGAACGATGCCTGCTATGTCGTCGTTTTTAGCAAGGCGATAGATGAATTCATGATGCGCATCGGCCTGGATGAAACATTCCGGACAGAGCAGCAGGTCTCTATCTACACGTTACAGAGTATGGTGCACTACCTTAAGGAAGTCAGTGAGGGAGAGCCACTGCAAATTGACGTCCAGTTGCTGGAAAGTGACAGCAAGAAGCTACGGGTATTCTTCACAATGCGCCAGGGTGATACAGGCGTGGAACTCGCCGCGATGGAATCCCTGTTATTGCATATGGATATGGCATCTCACCGGGCGGCGCCGTTCTTGCCCCGGACTCAGGCTCAGGTAGACGAAATTCAGCAAGCTCATACGAACCTGCCATTCCCCGCACTGGCCGGACGCGGTATTGCGCTGCGCCGTCCCGCCGCCCGGTAGGGTTAAGCGTAGGAAAAGGTGCGAACAAGTGACAGCAGGCCATCTGAAAGCCCCATGATATCTGATTGTCGTTGGTTCGGTAGCAGGTCTGCTGCTGACAGAAGTGAAACAGTTACCTAACATGTATGCCAGAACGGTTGGTCCATCATTTCCTATCGGGATTAATATTAATTCGTCTGATCTGATCGAAATCGGCGTGCCTTTGCCCTAGTGCCAAGGCAATTACCTGTGCTTCTTGTTTCCTTATCACCAGAGCTATTTCTATGAGTACATAAAAACTTAAGCGCTCGCAGATTTTAAGCGTCGCCAAATTCGTCCGTCAATAGCGGACAAACCCAACGCAATTAGCGCCATTCCCACAAAATGGACAATCTCCAGGGACTCATTGAAAAACAGTGCACCGAGCAATATCGCCGAGATAGGCACCAGTAATGTGACCAGTAATAAGTTGGTTACACCTGCCGACGCCAATATTTTGAAATAGAGAACATAGGCGATAGCGGTGGAGAGAATAGCCAGCCCGAAAATGGCTGCCCATGTCCCCACGCTGGGCCCTGCAATATCCAGTGGCCCGTCGACCATTAGGGCGATGGGGGCCAACACGAGAGCCGATGCCGTAACTTGACCCGCCGCTGTGATAATGGGGTTTATCGCCATTGCTTTAAATCGGCGGCCATATACGCCTGCAAATGCATAAGACATAGCCGCTGCAATGATGGCTAGTTGCGCAACTAAACTGCTACCACCACTGCTAGCGGGCAATCCGATCATCATCACGACGCCGATAAAACCAACGGCCACACCCGCCAGTTTTAATGGAGTAGCACGTTCGTCAGGTAGCAGTAATCCCGCAACGACAACGGTGAATATAGGTGTCGCAGCGTTAAGAATCGATGCGAGCCCCGATGCAATTTGTGTTTGCCCCCACACGATAAGAACAAATGGAATGACATTATTTAGCAACCCCATTCCTAAAAAAGCAGTCCAAACGCCCATACTCTTTGGCGGACGCAGTCCAATAACTAAAGCAATACTCCACAACGCGATAGCCGCAATGCCTACTCTAAGAGTAACAATGGTCAATGGCGGCAGATCTGTAACGGCAACACCCACAAAGAAAAATGATCCTCCCCATAGCACGGATAGCGTAATAAGCATTGCCCACACACGAGCGTTCATTGAAGTGTTTATAGATGATGTCATCGTGAGTATTTCTCTCGCGTTACTATAGTGGGAAGCTAGATTAGCAAGATGCGAAACTACAAACCATCCGATTCTTGCGCACTAATTTTTTATCTTAATTTCAATCATATTCAGCAAGAAACGGATGGAAGCGAGAATAGAAATACGCTTAGATAGCTACTATTATCAATGTCTAAGTGTAGGTAATGTTATGTCGATGCCATCTGAACAGGAAATGCGAGAAGCAATAACGGCAAGGGACCTATCCTTTGACGGACATTTTTTTTATGGTGTCATCACGACGGGTATTTTTTGCCAGCCATCTTGTTCTGCTCGACCTGCCAAACCCGAAAATCTGAGGTTTTTTTCAAATATTAAAGCCGCTATGCTGGCGGGCTTCAGACCCTGTAAGCGCTGCCAATCCACTGAATCACGAGTTGAACGTTTGGTCGAGATCGCCCGCTATATTGAAGAGCATGCTGATGAACGAATCACACTTTTAAGCTTGGCAAATAAGATAAAGCTGTCGCCTTCCCGGCTACAAAGAATATTTAAAGAAGCATTTGGCATTTCACCTAAAGCTTATCAAGATGCTGTTCGAATGCGGCACTTCAAGCAATCTTTGAAAGAAGGGGACGGGATAACCGATGCAATTTTTTCATCGGGGTTTGGCTCTATTAGCCGCGTTTACGGTGAGGCATCCCGCAATATAGGCATGACACCTAAAGCATACCGCGCGGGAGGCGCTGGTGAGATTATTACTTACGCTTGCCGTCACACAGCACTGGGTTTCATGACGATGGCCGCTACGGATAAAGGGGTTTGTTTCGTACAGTTTGGGGATGATGAAGCGTCACTGTTCGCTCAGCTAAAAGAGGAATTTCCTAATGCCGGGTTGAGCGTCTCACCTGCGCAGAAAGCGCCTGAACTTGATGCCTGGATGGAAGCACTGGATCAGCATATCAGCAAAGGGGCTCCCCGGCCTGATTTGCCACTGGATATGCGAGGTACGGCTTTTCAGGTAAAAGTCTGGCAATTTTTATTGAGCATCCGGGAAGGTGATGTACTCAGCTATGCAGAGTTGGCCGCACAAATAGACAAACCAAAAGCGGCTCGTGCCGTGGCATCAGCGTGTGCTAGAAATCGTATTGGCGTGCTGATTCCTTGTCATCGTATCTTAAGGGGAGACGGCAGCCTCGGTGGATACCGCTGGGGTTTAGAGCGCAAACGCGCATTACTCGATGCGGAAAGAGCGCGACGGACAATAGCTCGTTCTCACATTGAGTGAAATAGTCGATGTGTTGGGCTCTTCTATTTAAAGCCAAGTGAGAGTCGACACTTTTACTAAGCTAAGCCTTTTCAATCATTTATTCTTTCAAGCAGCAATATCACTAACAGATCGAAGGTCATGACGATCGGGCCTGAGAACAGTTCGCGGTGTTTTTACACGCCTGTTTATCCCATCTTGATATGCAGGCGTTTCTCATACTCAGCGGGGACTTAGCTTGAATGGCTAAGCAGTTTGTTGTTCTATTCTCTCTCTTACTTTTTGTATCACTTGTGTTGGTGGTATAACACCCTGCTTACTGAGTACACAGCCTTTAGAGTATCCCTGCGCCAGCACGCGGTCACCTGATATAAATGTGTGGCTCATATGAAAGGCTTTATCATCCCAGCCTGTAATTTCCATTTTAACCTCATATTTCTGAAACAAATTTAGCGGTCGTTTATAGGTCATCGTATGTTCAGAAATTACGGGCATCCATTTTTCGCTGATCATCGTTTTAGCCAGGCCGGTGCGGATGAACATATCAACCCGGGAAAGGTCGCAGATAGTAAGGTAGCGGCCGTTATTCATATGTCTGTTTATGTCTATATCGTTCGGTAAAACCCTAAGAAATAAGGCGTTTTTGGGTGACTCAATCGGTAGTCTTGATTTGAAAACTGAAGCGATCAGCAGATAAAACATACGTAAATAAAGGTTCATTGAGCTTGTCCTGGGATCATATAATCTCGTAGTTTACGGCGGGTAGCACTCGAAAATCACTGACGTAAGGAGTCATAATGACTCACATCACCGCTCATTATTCGCTGTTATAGCAGGGGAGTGCTGAGACTCGTTGATTATCAATTATTTCTAAAAACTAATTCGTTTTTATAACCGATTATCAAGTAATTACTTGAATGCTAATGTTCACGCTATTCAATTGAGCTATTCAATTAAGCGGTGAGCGGGGTCATGAATGTGTAATCAACCAGATGCTACTGGTTTTCAACCAATTAATAGAGGAGACCGTTCAGTATTTCATTCAGGCCGTCTTAGTCTTGGGGTAGTGGTACCACTGGAAACCTACGATCAGGGGTCGGTTGCAACGATGAAGCACCACCTGGAGCGTATCCAGCGGGTAGCGCTGTCGGATGAATTTTCCACGGCCTCTGGAAAGTATTTTGATAACGACGCCGGTCAGTTTGCTGTACCTCACCCAGATGCATTAGATGAGGCGACTTCAGCAGAAGTGATGGGCGCCATCGAGCAGGTTCGGGTAAGACTGGCTCTGTAGTGAGCGATTTAAATAGCCTGTGCTTTTTGGCAGGCTATTTATAAAAAAGTGTTTTTTAAGGATGGGGCTTATTCCGCCTCTTTGTTATATTCATTCGGCGGGGGCGTCAGGGAGCGTTCACTGCTCTCATCATTATCTGTCCTGTCGCCTGACATGTTATCGGTGATTTTTTGCTGATATTCCATAAACAGCCTTTTATAATCGGTACTATAACGCTCTCCTTTGCTGCCGGAATTCCATTCATCGAACAGGCTGTCAGAAGCCTCCAGCTCTATCTTTTTGAAGGTGTTTTTCTTCTGCTTCACGTCAAAGGGATGAAAGCCCAGATCAACCAGCGCCTGAGAGCCTACCTCAAGCGCTGAGTGGTAGGTTTCCGGCTCAATGTAATCAACGCCTTCGTGTCTGAGTTGGTACAAGTGGCCTCTGTCATAAGCCCTGGCCAGAATTTTTACAGTCGGGTAGGTCTGTTTGATATAACGGGCTAGTTCAACAGTTTCCTCCCTGTTGTCGATTGCAATAATAAACAGGGATGCATTTTCAATACCTGCTGTGCTTAACAGGTCGGGTCGACTAGCATCACCAAAATAGGCTTTAATCCCGATAGAGCGCATGTTCTCTATCTGGGTTGCCTGATGGTCAAGTACGGTGGTTTTAATACCATTAGCAACAAGCAAGCGGTTGATTATCTGACCAAACCTGCCAGCCCCGGCGATGATCACCTGGCCTTGTTCGGTGATGGTATCCGCTTCTCTGTCATTGGAGTCCTTCTCAAATCTGGGCAGTATTACCTTATCGAAAAGAATAAAGAGTACCGGCGTCAGAAACATTGAAAGTGCCACGACCAGTTGAAGTACCCCCGCGATAGCCGGGCTGAGAACGCTTTGCTGGACACTGAAACCCAGCAGTACAAAGCCAAACTCACCTGCCTGTGCCAGGCTTAACGTTACCAGCCAGCGGTTACTACCCTTGAATCTGAAGAGGCTTGCCAGGAGAAAAATGACCAAGGCTTTAGCCAGAATCACACCTAGGGTAACACCGACAATCAGGAGGAACTGATCGGTTAGCACCGCAAAATTGACACCGGCCCCCACCGTAATAAAAAACAGACCGAGCAGTAGTCCTTTAAAGGGCTCGATATTGGACTCTAATTCATGGCGGAACTCGCTGTTAGCCAACACGACCCCCGCCAGAAAGGTACCTAGAGCGGGTGATAATCCGATCAGGCTCATCAAGGCGGCGATACCTATGATGAGCAGCAGAGCGCAAGCAACAAATATCTCCCGCAAGCCGGTGGCCGCGATAAACTTGAAAAGCGGTCGGCTAAGGAAGTGTCCACCGAAGATGATTGCTGAGATGCTGGCGGCAACGACAAGCGTATAGGCCCACCCCGGTAGGTCAGCCACTATATTAAAGGAGCTGTTGTCTTCGCTCGGGGAGCCGGCATTCAGCAGTTCAGGCAGAGCCAGCATAGGGATAAAAGCCAGCATGGGGATAACCGCAATATCCTGAAATAGCAGAATAGAGAAGGCCCCTTTCGCCCCATCCGTTTTAGCCAGCCCTTTCTCATGAAATGTTTGTAGTACGATAGCGGTAGACGACAGGGAGAAGATCAGCCCTATGGCCAGGGATACCGTCCAGGGCAGGCCTAACGCATAGGGCACCGACATGATCAGCAAGGTAGATCCAACGACCTGCAATCCTCCTAGGCCGAGTAGGCGAGTGCGCATCTGCCACAGCGCTTTGGGTTCCAGTTCCAAACCTACCAGAAACAGCATCATCACCACACCGAACTCAGCAAAATGCTGAATAGTGAGCGTTTCATCACCCACTAAGCCGGCAATCGGGCCTATGACTACGCCGGCAATCAGATAGCCGAGGACCGAACCCAAACCATACTTTTTAGCGATAGGCACCGCTATAACAGCAGCTAAGAGGTAGATGACAGCCTGAATAAAGTAGATGGTCATAGGACTTACACCTCGATTTTGGGTGCTGTTAGGATAATAGAGGGAAGGTTATCATTGATTCGGTTCAGAGAGGCAACCATCTTCGTATCTATACGGTTTTTCGTGAGTGTTCAGCAAACGCTCTCAAGATTTTGAGCAATTGAGGAATGTGAGCCGGGTTGTTGTAAGTATCTGGTTTGCATCCGCGTAAATTGCTAAGAGGGGGTTGGCTGCGTTAGCCCACGCCCCGTAGAATGTGTCAGGGTCGGTTTGGTGTCCGTAGCGATCTGGTGAATCATCCTTGTGTTCGCCTGATGGGATTAGAGCACTGGACCTTTGATACCGCCCATGGACAAAAGATAATTAAAGCTACAGGTAGTTTTCGCACCGATAACGGTGAGGCGGTCAGAGATGCCTGCACTGATGGCCTTGGTATTCATTGACTATTATGCTGAGTGTTTCAAAATCCCTGTTTACTGGGGTAGAAAAATTTGAGTATGTCGTATTTTTTTAAGGAAAGGGAATGCACGCTGATTCATTAGTAAAAACCAAGGCTGGCGCGTTAATAGCAGATGATGATGGAGTGTTTACCTTATCTTTTTTGCTCTTGCCTGAATATGCCATGGTGTCCTTGCTCTCTGCTATTGAGCCTTTGCGTATCGCCAACCGTTTAGCGGGCAAGGTACTTTTTCGTTGGCAATGTTTTAGCGAAAATGGAGAGGCTGTACTCGCCAGTAATGGTATGGCGTTACAGCAATCGCTTAATATTACAATGGGTATTAGTCCCCGTAATTTGTTCGTCAATGCTAGTTTTAATCCTGAAAAATATATCAGTGAAACCTGTATTAAGTGGCTGCGCGCCTTACATAAACAAGGATGTATGATTGGTGCTTTAGACACTGGCTGTTATTTATTAGCCAAGGCAAAATTATTGGAAGGTTATGATATGACACTCCATTGGGAGGCGAAACCCGCCTTTCAAGAGCGCTACCCTCACCTCAATGTGAGTAGTGAGTTATTCGAGATTGATAGGAAGCGAATAACCTGCGCGGGTGGCACCGCCGCAACTGATATGGTCTTGTATCTTATAGAAGATTATTATCAAGCTGATTTGGCTATCCTGGTGTGTGAACAACTGATTAAAAGTGGGACAAGGAGTCGCTCAGATAATCAAAGAATGGGTTGGTCAAAACGATTAAATATACATCACCCAAAAATCTTGAGAGCCCTCGAATTAATGGGCGCTAATATTGAAAATCCCCTGACGGCATCTGACTTAGCGAACGCCTTATCTATTTCAATAAGACAATTAGAACGCCTCTTTTTGCAGCACTTGAAATGCTCCCCTTCAGTTTATTATTTACAGATACGTATAGAGCATGCCCGCTACTTGTTGTCGGATTCAGGATTGAGTATTGCTGAAATAGCATTAGCGAGCGGCTTTAGTTCAACTGCGCATTTTAGCCGACGTTATCGGGAGTTTTACGGTACCACAGCAAGCCAATATCGCGCATTGATCCATTAAAGTGGCATCCGGCGATCGGGTAGCCGGATGCTAAATCGCGTGCTCATTTATCAATCTAATGCGTCAATCTTATTGATCAATTATGGTGTTTCTTTCCAGTACGCGGATGCGGGATAGCAGTTCATCCCGGTCGATGTAACAACCTTGTAAATGTCGCATCCCCGTTTTCAGGTCGAAGGCGTTACGTGCATGCAATACACGACGATTATCAAAAACAATCAAATCACCCGCATTGAGTCGATGAAAGAACTGAAATTTTGCTTCGCGCGTGAGTTGAATAAAACATCGATAGGCGGTGTAAAGCGCCATTGTCTGGTGTGAAGGGACATCAATAGGCCCGCGCAGAAAGTTGGCCAGGCGAACTTCTACTACTTCAGCATTACTGTCTGTGACAATGGCGGTGCCTCGGCAGCGATAATCCGAGTTTTTGTCCTTGTTGTAAAAAGACATGGGTATAGTGCTTAAACTATGGAACTCTTGTGGGTGGTTTTCTCGCATATAGTCAGCAATTTTAAAACCATCGACAAGAATAGATTCCCCTCCCGTTGCATCATTCACTAAACAATGCAGAAACTGTAATCCAGGCTGTAATTCACGTGTGGGCAGATCCGTATGTAAGGGTAAACGTAAATCCGTATAAGCAGTACTGTTGGCATCGGCCTTCGCCTCAACATTGAAAATGGTGCCAAAGTTAGTTTCACGAATGAATGAGATGCGGTTGGCAACCTTGATTAGGCTGTTCGGACTAGTGTCAACGTTCGTGACAAGCGCCAGACCATAGTCCCTTAGTTCACGTAACCAGGTGAGAAGCTGTGCGTCATTTTGCATAATTGAATCACAGCAGGTACTCGGTAACTCATCGCTAATACGTGCTTTATCCCAGATTTCAGGCAGCCACTTTTTTTCTTGTAGCGCCACGTCGCTATAACAATGACTGAGTAACCAGCCAGGATGA
The DNA here is from genome assembly GCF_001305295.1 of Neptunomonas antarctica. Taxonomy (GTDB): domain Bacteria; phylum Pseudomonadota; class Gammaproteobacteria; order Pseudomonadales; family Balneatricaceae; genus Neptunomonas; species Neptunomonas antarctica. The sequence continues at coordinate 95,534 of NZ_LJSI01000026.1, read as the reverse complement.
AATTGGCTGGTATGTTGAGCGTAATCCCATTCAATAATGATTCTATGATCATCAGAAATATAAGCATTAAGTGGTTTGATAGTAAGAGGCACATCACAAATTTCAAACACTTGCTCTCTCGTTAAGCTTGAAACGCATTCAGCGCAGTGACAGTTATCGCGCAACCATAAATAGTGATATTCACTCTGGTGGCCATGGTCCCATACAACCGTCAGCGACTCTTGACCTAATTGGATTCGGACAGGGTGATGGTGAATAGGGTAGGGCGTAAACGAGGCTATTTCAGTATGAGCAGTGAGTGGGTTCATCGGGTGTCCTGGGTAATAATTCAGTGAGTGCCTGTAAAACTTTGAATTATCTTATAATGGGCCAGGGCTTTTTTCGTGGTATCTAATCGACTACTTATTGCATCAATACGACATGTTAAAGGTGGTGTTAGCTGATTAGAACGCGAATTCAGCTTCCAAGAGCAACACGTTTGTTGTTTATTCTAGGCTTTATATGACTTAAAGACTATTATTATGGTCATGAATAAGAAACTTCCTTTTGAAGCTGAATGTGCCCTTACCTCATTAGGTGAGCATCTTGCGACGGCCAGAAAACGCCGGGGTTGGCGGCAATCTGATTTGCGTGAGCGCATCGGTTTATCTCGCACTACGATTCAGAAGATTGAATCTGGTGATTCAGGCGTTTCTATGGGCAACTATATGTTGTTAATCGCTCTCTACGGTGCAGTAGACGGTATTAAAAACACATGCCTTCCTGATGATGATATCCTTGCGTTTGATCATTCGGCCTCCAATATTGTCCGTGTCAGGCTCAAGAAAGAACTGAATAACGATTTTTAATAGGGTTCTCTATGCTAACTCCAGCCATTACTGAAGCTTATTTTTTTGTCGACCTTCCCGGTGAGAGTGAGCCTGTTGTGGCCGGTAGACTTCAGATTGGCGCGGGTAAATGTCGCTTTATTTATGGCCATACCTATCTGAATCGCAAAGATGCTTTCGCCTTAGATCCTATTAATTTCTCGATGCTAAAAATCACATTAACAACGCTCTTATGCTCTTATGCTCTTATGCTCTTATATAGGTACTACAATGGCTGTTATTCTTCATAAATCTAATATCGTCTGTGTTTCTGATGGCGAAAAACATATTAACTGTACGATTCTGCAAATGAGTTACGACTACGCCGTTATCAAATATAAAGGGACTAAATATAAAATCCCTTATCACCTGATCAAGGAAGTCGTGGGTCACGAATTATTGTTGGCCGCAGATTAATCACGGAAGCATAAGACGGCCTTTAGCCGTTACCGGAAAGTTGGCCCGTGTTACCAGGGGATTCTGCTACCGTCGTAATTAAAGTAGCCTCTATCCATATCCGCTTGGCAGGTGGGGTTAAACTGGTCCACTACTTTTCGCATGCCTGTCACGCTGGTTGCTATGTCGATATCTCCTTCCGGGCCCCCCATATCTGTTTTTACATGACCTGGGTGCAGGAGAAGGCAGCTGATTTCCTGAGATTTTTTGTCTTGTGCGAAGCAGCGCACTGCCATATTAAGAGCCGTTTTTGATGAGCGGTAGGCGTAGGCTCCTGCTCCGTTTACGGTGAGTGAGGCCATCTTGCTGGTGGTGAAAGCAATTACTTTTCGCTCCGACATGCGCACGTTTTCCGCTAAGGCTTCTGCAATACGGATAGGAGCGATACAGTTGATTTCGAATGAGCGTAGCCAGTCGCGGTTGTCGAGCTGTTCGAGATTCTGATTTTTATCCAGGTAAACTCCTGCGTTATTCCAGACAATATCGATGGGGATACCGGCCAGTTGTGACTTTAGTGCTTTGATTGATTCCGGGTTGCTTAAGTCCAGAGTCACCTCTTCGGCCTCTTTAACTAAGGACTCACCAGGCTTGCGGCTGGCCGCAAAAACACGCCAGCCATCCTGTAAGTATGATCGCGTCAAGGCAAGGCCAATACCTCGGTTTGCGCCGGTAATTAATATAGTAGGCATTTGATGTGGTTCCTTTCAGCGGATCGTTGGCGGAAGGTTACTAACTGTCTTTTAATAAAGGCTTAGTTGTTTCATGCTCTATAGCTTTGTTTGGATCACAGGTAATTGAATTTCAAAGGTTGCCCCTGAGCCTTCTATGCTCTCTATGATTATTTTTCCCTGATGGTTTGCTATGATTCCATAGGCTATAGCCATACCCATTCCAGTACCTTTATCCATAGGCTTTGTTGTGAAAAAGGGTATAAATATCTGCTTTTTAACTTCATCGGTCATCCCGCAACCGTTATCCTGAATACGAATGAAAATAGTGTCATTTTGGTAGTGACTACTAATCTTAATCGTAGCTTCTTTCGTGTCTTCTGTTGCTTGTTTAGCATTAAGTATTAAATTTAAAAATACTTGATTCAATTCATTTGGATTGCAGAGAGTGTTTGGCAGCGGTAGCAAAGATAGCTGTAGGTCGACGCTGCCTTTCAGCTCGCTGTCGAGTAGTTTCAATGTGCTTTTAAGACCTTTGAGCAAATTTGTTTCGACTTTATCGGTATTTTGAGTGGGTGAAAAACTGCGCAGATTGTTAATAATCTTTCGAACCCTATGTAGCCCATCACTGGTATCTTTAAGTAATTCGTCGACATCTTCATTTATGAAGGCGAGATCTTCTTGTTCTATTAGGTCAGTGAGCAGGCTCTTTTCGGTTTCTTTAATGCCCTCTGTTTGGATCAATTCTTGTGTTAGTAACAATAATTTCTGGAAGGACTTTGTGTAATTATTCAGGCTCTCCATGTTACTCAGCACGAAAGCGAGTGGGTTGTTAATTTCATGGGCAATGCCGGCTGATAGTGTACCAAGCGTCGCAAGCTGTTCATTTTGAAGCATCGCTGATTCTTGCTGACGCAATTTAATGTAACTTTCCTCAAGCTTTATTTTTTGTTGGAACAGCTTACGAGATTTGTCTTCCAGCAACTGCTCAGCTTTTAGTCGAGCTGCTTTCTCGCGAGTATGTGCTTGCTTATAGGGGTTTACGTTGTCGCTCATGGGAGGAACCTTATATGGAGATCACACCAATCAGCACCTCTGTGTATGCAAATAGGGTGGCTGATTTCAACGCTTTGTCCATAATGTGCAGCAGCACCTCTGATTAAGCCTTCTGCCAGTATGCAAAGCTTACGAGGTGATCGATACTGCATAATCAGTAAGTCTGGATCAGGCTCACTGTACTTAAATGAGGGAAGGTTTGGGTTGTCGTAAAGTTTTCTCACTTCAACGTGTATGACGGAATCTATGCTTTTAAGAAAACTTTTTAAGTCTGCCGGGCTTTCCAGAAAAACGGGATGCCGGGCTGCCAGTTGCGTAAAGAGAAATTCGCCAAAGTTGCCAACAACTTTTTCCATCGGTAGCTTAGTGCGTGCACATACTGCGTTGACAAGGTTGAAGAGTTGTTCGTCAGGGTAACTTTCGCCAGCTGTATAGATTCCACCTTCAGGCAGTTCTTGATTTAGTATGTCGTTCCATACCGCCATACCACAATTCTCTTCTACCATTTCTTCAAGAACGTTAAAAATGACCCCTTTCATCTTATTCTCCATGTTGCGAGTATTTAGGAATTCATGATTCTTTAGAGCTGTAATTATAATTATAGCCTCTGAATCAAAAATTTTTGGCGTGGAAGTGAATTTCAGATTTGGAGTAGGTTATAACGTCCTTTTTTGACGGACTAAGCATAATGAGATGAAGCGAGGCTGTATTATAGTATGGGTTTACCAAAAGTGCTCTGTGTGGATAGGGACGCCGGCGTACTCAATACTCTACGGCGCGGAATACGTTCATCGATCTCGTAACTCGCACTTATGGCTTGGCTGGAAAGCCATAAGGTATGCATTGCCAGTCAAATATAAAACCTAACCTTTCGATTGATAGAAATGGAGGGCATGCTCTAAATATTCAGCCAGCAGTTTACGACTAACGACAAAGATATGACCGATGTTCTTTTCGATGGTTCGGTTCAAGCCGTCAGTGGTTTGACTGTTACCACCATGATCGACTCCCCATGTTTCACTAGCAATGCATGAACCGGCAGGAGAGATAGGGTCACGCAGCCCCCGGTAATCCATTATCTGGACGCCCGCGCGGGTTAACGCATGCATGTTGACAGGCTTACCATCCAATGCCGGGATACTTGAAGATAAACAGTACTCGCCTTTCCATATTTGATTATTAGTAAATATGTTTTCGATCCACTCCTGGTGGGCTCTTACCGGAAAGCGAGTACCGTGGCTGAGCCAGTTGAGGAAGGGCGCAGCGTCTTCAATCGCGCCTTCGAAGGAGGCCCGTTCGTAGAAACCACGGCTGATAGTATAGCGGATACCGGGTTGGATCTTGTGCATACCCGCTTCGATAAGCTGCGGTGGGATGTTGACGCCATCAAACATCTGGCTAATCATCTCTGCATCATAGCTGTTGCGGATCAGATCCCGCATAGGGCCATGGCCGCTGTTAGCATCATCAAACAAGACCGGTGTGGCCATCAGTACCAACTTGGTAATGTCCATCGGCAGTCCATGTGCCTGGCGCTCTTCGGCCCGTCGAGCCAGATAGGCCAGAAATAGGGTGCCGCCCATGCAGTAACCCATCGCGTGGATCTGTTGTTTGGGATGAGCTTGCAGTACCAGATCCAGATAGCGATCATGAATTTGTTTTCCAAAAAAATCGAGTCCCTGGCCAGTGTCTTGATCGCCTGCTTGGCTATAATCGACCAGATAAACGTGATATCCGTTGGATAGCAGGCCTTCAATGACTGATTTTCCCGGAGCCAGATCAAAAATCTCAGCACGATTTATTAAAGGGCTACTGAGATAGATAATAGGATTTTTATCAGCGATTTTCTGTTGGCAGGGATAGTAGCGTAGCTGTACTCCCTGCCATGATGAATGTCGGACAACGCTGAAATCACAGCAGCCTAGCGTCGCTGCTGGGGAGTGCTCGCTAAAGTATACGGGATCAAAAGCGTGTAGCTGATTCAGTGTTTCTAGTCGTAGTTGGCATTTAGCCAGATATTCGTTAAAGCTATCGAGAGGTTGGTTGTTGTCGTCATAGTGTCGATAGGGTTGTGGATCGGTAGCCGGAGTGCCGGTAATTAATATAAGCAGACTGGTCAGTAGCTCTTTTTGTGCTGTTAGACGAGTCAGGCCGAGGCTATTGTATTGATATTCCAACGCAGACATTTTGGCCAGACGGAAGTAGAACTGTTGGCTTTGCAGTGGATCAGTGAATATTCTGGCCGCCCGGACAGCGGAGAATTTATTATCCTCAAAGCACTGCTGGCAAAGCTCTCCGGTTAGCTCTGCATACTGAGTTTCTATATCGATATTTCTTTGTTGAAACAGGTCCGGATCGGTGTGCTTTAATACTGCTTGCTGTGCCTTATCTCTAATAGGTTCGAATACGAAGCTTTGCATCCATTGCTGTGTCATCCCGGCACTCAGTGCCACTATCGAGTTTTTGGGTAGTGCCTGGTTTAGCGTATTCAGTCGTCGATACTGCTGCTGCACCCCCCGTAGCCAGTTGCCGCATAAATCACTCTTCCAATCTAAGGAGGTGTCTAGTCCAATGTTGTTATTTGCCCCAGACCACTGGCTCAGCACGAGTAGCTGTTTGGTGGTAGGAGTGAGGGCTGGGAATGCTGATGTCCATTCCATTGCGGATGCCTCTTAACGTTAAGTTCGTTATTAAAAGATACTTAATTAGAATAGCTTTATATTGGCTCAAACAGGGCGCTGAAATCAAGTGTTGAGATCAAGTGCCTGCCTATCACCCAAGCCGCTGGCATTGCCGTTAGTTCAATCTGGAGGTATGTAAGCAACTGAATAAGGGCGAGCTGGTTCAGGTATAAAGATTACCCGCTCGTTTGCGATACAGCGGCCTGGGCCGTTTAATGACTATAATTCTGAGGGTTTAAAAAATTCTGTTTACTGGGATTACGTAATAGGACTAACGCATTTAATGAGTTTCTTTAAAACGTAGTTATTTTACATTATCACTCTCACCAAATACTTCTTCTTTCCAGTCCGGGCCAAGGTTTTGTTCTATGTACTCACGAATAAATTGCCTGACCTTTTGAGAGGGCGTGACATCCTCATGTCCACACAGCTTTTCGAATACTGCCTTCTTTTTGGGATCGATTAATAGGGTTAGTCTGGCTGTCCGGTTTTCCATTATGTGCCTCATATGTTAATTGTATTAACATTGTATTAACTCTTGATGAGAGGATAATACACATTTTATATAATAGTTCAACGCTGGTTGGTAATTATCATGGCACATCGCTCTCATCTTTTTTCATTGAAAATGTTTCATGCTTTGCGAGAAGTATTGAGGGAGTCCCCGTATCGGTTAAATACGCTATCTAAGGATTTGATGGCAGGGATCAGCGTCGGAATTATCGCCATTCCGTTAGCGATGGCCCTGGCGATAGCCAGCGGTGTTGCTCCTCAATACGGCCTATACACGGTTATTATTGCGGGTTTTTTGATCGCATTAACGGGCGGTTCACGCTACAGCGTGTCGGGACCAACGGCTGCTTTTGTTGTCATTCTTTATCCCATTGTTCAGCAATATGGTTTAGCCGGGTTGTTAATGGCCAGTATCTTAGCTGGATTTATGTTGATCGCTATGGCGCTATTACGGCTAGGACGATATATCGAGTACATCCCTGAATCAGTCACGTTAGGCTTTACCGGTGGTATAGCTGTAGTTATTGCTACGTTGCAGTTAAAAGACTTTATGGGCTTAAATATCGTAGATATGCCAGAGCATTTTACGGGCAAGATTATGGCGTTAGCCGCATCAGCCCCGGACTTCTATCTTTGGAGCCTTATTGTAGGGAGCGTTACTTTAGCGGTTATGTTGATATGGCCGCGCTTTAAAACACCTATACCGCCGCATCTGCCTGCGGTCATTATTGGCAGCCTTATTGCGATGTTGGCTAACCAGCAAGGGTTGAATGTCGCTACCATTGGCTCTACTTTCAGTTTTACGCTATCTGATGGTACATCGGGAGTCGGTATTCCTTCAGTGTTGCCTGATTTTCAATGGCCTTGGCTACGAACTCAACCAGGTGAGTCTGCTTTAGTTTTTAGCTGGCCATTAATGCAGGATTTATTAGCGGCGGCTTTTGCTATTGCTATGCTTGGTGCAATCGAGTCACTTTTATGCGCGGTTGTATTGGATGGTATGACGGGTAAAAAGCATAGTGCTAACAGTGAGTTATTGGGTCAGGGCATTGGCAATATAATAGCGCCTTTCTTTGGCGGTATTACGGCGACTGCTGCGATTGCGCGATCGGCGGCTAACCTAAAATCTGGCGCAAAAACACCGATAGCGTCGATGATACATGCAATAGTAGTGCTCGTTGCTTTGATTTCCCTTTCGGGTATTTTGGCTTATCTTCCTATGGCGAGCATGGCGGCTTTATTGATGATGGTTGCCTGGAATATGAGCGAAGCGCCAAAAGCTCTGCATCTGTTAAGAACAGCACCACGCAGTGATATTTGCGTTTTCTTGGTATGTTTTTCTTTAACGGTTCTATTCGACATGGTTATCGCCATTACTGCCGGTATTGTTTTAGCATCTTTGCTGTTTATGAAAGAAATTGCCGAGATGACTATTATCCGTGACATCAGTAAAAATAATAAGCTGGTGGATGTAGATGTCCCTGGTGGCTGGATTGTTTTTAAAATTAATGGTCCGCTTTTTTTTGCAGCAGCCGATCGTATTTTTGGTGAACTGTCATTATTGTGTGGAGCGCAACAAGGTATCGTTCTGTATCTGGATGGCGTATCTGTTCTTGATTCCGGTGGCGTCGCTGCATTAAATAAGTTTGTCGATAAATGTGCATTCACTGATACACAGTTATATTTGGCCGACTTTCAATATCAACCTTTAAAAACGTTAGCCAAAGCAGGGTTTCGCCCCGATAAAAAAGCGTGTGTGGTCTATCCCACATTATCGGAAGCACTAATTGCGCTTTCTATGATTGAAGAACCAAAAATAAAAGTGCCGAATATTGAACTTTCAAAAATATAATGTGACAAAAACAGACTGCGCCAAAAATGATCGGTTAAAAAATTAAGGAATGCTTACTTTGAAAATTCAACGTGCGATTGAATTATTTCAATCAGGTGCGCTTGATCGTGTAGAGATTAGACGTAATCCGAGTGATCGTGAACAATGGTTTGTTATGATCATAGGTGTCGATGCCCGGCCACTAATGATAGCCGATGAAAATGATAAAGCTGTGGTGAGTCAAAATCTGGAAGAAATTTTGACCATATTGAAAACCATTGGCTTTAGTTCTAGCGAAGTGTTTTTTTAAGTTATAGCTTCGCTCGGAGCGAGGCATGACTAAAAGCGAACCATCTCTTAAAATAATTCGTTTCTTAAAACAGCGTCATCTTAAAATATAACGCGGCAAGAATTTTTCTTGATGCATATATGGAATTCCTATGAAGCGTTGCATTAAACTCCAACCCTTGAGCCGGGAGCATCATCAGGCGCTCGTTTTTAGTAAACGTTTAAGAGCACTGGATGATTTGCCTGTGGATAGTCGGCATGAGCATTGGCAAGCGCTGAAGCCTCTTTTAATAGAATCTTTGTATCCCCATTTTGAAGAGGAAGAGCGTTATTTTTTGCAGGATTTAGGCGTGGAGTCTGATAACGATCTTATCCGGCATATGTTAGCGGATCATCAGATGATACGTAATTTTATCGAGTCTGATTCATTGGATCAGTGCGGTATATTCTCTGATTTACTTAAAGCTCATGTGCGGTTTGAGGAAAGAGAATTATTCCCTTGGTTGGAAGTGACCTTTTCGTTGCGCTAGTAGATTCTACTAATGATGATCAATCGAAGACCCGTTCAATAGACCAGTTCAATAGAATAATCTAAAGTATGAAAAACAGATTCTGAGTGGATTGTGATGTCTGAATCATTTAGTTCCGCGTCTAAAAAGGTAGGTTTGCCGCCAGGCTCTCTGGTTCATGTGGGTCGGGTTCTTGAGCCGGTTACCCGTATAACTGTCGTTGATTACAGTAAAGATCACGTTGTGGAGCACCCGGTTCTTTCTATCGACGAAGTTCTACAATACAAAGAGAGCGACAGCGTTACGTGGGTTATTGTTGAAGGGTTGGCAAACGTTGATGTTGTTGACGATGTCGGAAAAATATTTGGCATACATTCTCTGGTTCTGGAAGATATTCTCCATACACATCAGCGGCCTAAATTTGAAGAGTATGATAATCATCTTTATATTGTTTTGAAGTGTGTGATGCCTGAAGGAGAAAACTTCAATGTTAGCTACGAGCAGATTAGCCTTTTGGTGTTTAATAATTTTGTTTTCATGTTCAAAGAAAAAACGGATGAGCTGCTTTATCCGTTATTGAAGCAGATTCGGAGTAGTAAAGGGCGGATTAGAAGTAAAGGGTCTGATTATTTAACGTATGCTATTTTGGATACCATTATAGATCAGGGTTTTTTCCTGATTGATGCTTTAGATGAAGAGGTGACATCATTGGAAGATGATGTTTATGATAATCCCACACAGGATACGTTGCATCGGATTCAGCGTCTAAAAAGACAACTGATCAGCATAAGGCGGAATATGTCACCTGTAAGAGAAATGTTAGGGGGGTTATTACGCAGTGAATCCGAGCTGATCCACGAGCATACCTACCTATATATCAGAGATGTCTCTGATCACTCATTACACTTATTAGAATCGGTTGAATCGTATAGGGACGTATTATCAGGGTTATTAGAGATCTACATATCAAACATTAGTAATAAGATGAATGAAGTAATGAAAGTATTGACGGTCTTCGCGTCTATTTTTATTCCGCTGACGTTTCTGGCGGGTATTTATGGGATGAATTTTGATTACATGCCAGAACTTCATTGGAAATGGGCTTACCCATTATTATGGGTTGTTTTCATTACGATAACGGTTTTATCACTGTTCTATTTTAAAAAGAAAAAGTGGCTGTAGTGATTAAATAATAATTCTGAAGCAGTCGTCGTCTTAAACAACAATATACGCCTCATAAAAAGCCCGGAGAGTTTACACTTTCCGGGCTTTTTGGCAGATATATCAGAAAGAAATATCGAGCGTTTTAGAGGCTTACTGGCTAAAAGATGCCAGTGTAGTGTTCAGCGTCTCACTAGGGCGCATTACACGCTTAACGATTTCACGTTTTGCGTGATAATAACCGCCTAGCTCAGCAGGCGTACCTTGAACAGCACTCAGTTCAGCAATGATTTTAGCTTCGTTTTCAGTGAGTACTTTAGCCAGTGCTGCAAATTTAGTAGCTAGTTCAGTATCTTCAGTTTGGGCTGCAACGGCTTGAGCCCAGTACATACCTAGATAGAAGTGACTGCCACGGTTATCCAGTTCGCCAGTTTTACGGGAAGGTGATTTGTTGTTCTCCAACAACTTACCTGTTGCTTGATCGAGTGTTTTAGACAGGATCTTAGCGCGTGGATTTTGCTGCTTGATACCCATATCTTCAAGTGAAACAGCCAGTGCCATAAACTCACCCAATGAATCCCAGCGCAGGTGATTTTCTTCCTCTACCTGCTGTACGTGTTTAGGTGCACAACCGCCAGCACCTGTTTCGTACATGCCGCCACCTTTCAGCATTGGAACAATAGATAGCATTTTAGCCGACGTACCCAGTTCCATAATTGGGAACAGGTCAGTCAGGTAGTCACGAAGAACGTTACCTGTTACAGAGATAGTGTCTTTACCACGAATCTGACGTTCCATGGAGAGGCGAATGGCTTCATCATAAGACATGACACGAATATCCAAACCACTGGTATCGTGATCCTGCAGATAAGTATCAACTTTTTTAGCCAGCTCCATATCGTGAGCACGCTCAGGATCCAGCCAGAAAAGAGCAGGTGTATCAGATTGACGTGCACGTGTTACCGCTAGTTTTACCCAGTCACGAACAGGTTCATCTTTAGTTTGGCAGGCGCGCCAGATATCACCTTTCTCAACATTATGCTGAGTTAGAATGTTGCCATCAGTATCAGTGATACGCATAACGCCATCAGCCGTTACTTCAAATGTTTTATCGTGAGAACCGTATTCTTCAGCTTTCTTAGCCATCAAACCAACGTTGGGTACTGTGCCCATTGTGGTTGGGTCAAAAGCACCGTTAGTTTTACAGAAATTGATCATTTCCTGGTAGATACGTGAGTAAGTGCTTTCAGGCATTACTGCTTTGGTATCTTTTTGTTTGCCATCAGGTCCCCACATCTTCCCAGAACTACGAATCATTGCTGGCATAGAAGCATCAACGATGACATCGCTGGGTACATGCAGGTTAGAAATACCTTTAACTGAATCTACCATCGCTATTTCAGGACGCGTGGCATAACAAGCCTGGATATCTATTTCAATTTCTTCACGCTTAGAATTTGGCAGGCTTGCAATTTTATCGTAGACACTGCCCAGACCGTTGTTTGGGTTTACTTCCAACTCTTTGAACAAGTCAGCATGTTTTTCAAACAAGTCTTTGTAGAAAACAGTAACGGCATGACCAAACACGATAGGGTGGGACACCTTCATCATGGTTGCTTTTACGTGGAGAGACCACATAACACCCGTTTCTTTCGCGTCATTCAACGTCTCTTCAAAGAATTCACGCAGAGCTTTGCAGCTCATGAACATGCCGTCAATAATCTCGCCTTGCTCAAGTTGCAGTTCTTTCTTAACAGTCACTGTGCCATCTTGTGCTACAAACTCGATGCGTACATCGGTTTCTTTATCGACGGTTACTGATTGTTCACTGCAGAAAAAGTCACCGCCGCGCATGTAGTCAGCGTGCGTGCGAGACGCTTTGCTCCATACACCCATTGAATGTGGAAATTTGCGAACGAATGCTTTAACAGCAGCAGGAGCACGACGATCCGAGTTACCTTCTCGTAAAACCGGGTTTACTGCACTACCCAGGATTTTTCCGTATCGTAGCTGAATTGATTTCTCATTCTCTGTTTGCGCTACTTCAGGGTAAGCAGGGATATTATAACCCTGCGATTGGAGCTCAGCGATGCACTCTTTGAGCTGAGGAATCGAAGCGCTGATGTTTGGTAATTTAATGATGTTGGCATCTGGATCTTGAGTTAGCTCACCAAGAAATGCCAGTCCATCTTCAACTTTCTGATCTTCTGTAAGATTCTCAGCGAAAGAAGAAAGGATACGCCCTGCTAGTGAAACGTCGCTGATTTTAACGTCAATATCTGCTGCTGCTGTAAATGTTCTAACGATTGGTAAAAGAGAGCAGGTTGCCAGTGATGGAGCTTCATCAGTAAGGGTGTAATAAATCGTTTGCTTCGTTGTTGTCATCGTTCATCCCCGAATATTTTAGCTGGATCGCTACAGGCCTGAAGTAAGAGATTTTTTGGTCTCTTATCCCGCTGGTCCAAGCTTTTCTACTGTGTTTTCCGAGATGAATTATACCGGAAGACTAGAGGTCGTCATACGGTTGGACTATGCACTTAAGGATAATAAAACGCTGTTTTTGTAAAAAATTTACAAGAAAATCAGGTATGCCCTACGAGACTGTTGTTATAAATGTAGTTACCGGTGTTGTTATAGATAGCATCACGACAAACGGTGGTTCTGTCACAACAGAAGAGTTGTGTTCATTCTTCATTGTTGATGCGCGCGCAGCAAGTTTTAACTATTAAGGTGAAATTAGGGCCAGTAATGCGTTTTCAATGGGAGCAATCGCCTTTTTAGCGGCGGTTCTTTATGGTGTTTTTTAATATAATTATCAATACAGATAATATGTCACTCAAAAACAAATCAAAAATGTTCTTTGATTTGAGTATGTTTTAAGTTGTTGGTCTGCCTGATCATAGTTTACTTGATGCTATAAAATTGTATTATGTTATTAATATCTCATAAGAATATTAAATTTATTAGTTAAAATAAAAAATTAAATTGTTGATGCTTCTCTGGAAATTAATAAATAAAAATAATATGGAATTTAATAGATTATCATGAAGATTAATATAATTCGTAATTATACGAAACCTACGTTTATTATTAACCGTAAAAGAATTTTCTTTCTATTTGTTTTGTATAGTAGTAATGCTCTTTCAGAAGTTACAATGTCTGAAGACTTAATGCTAAAACAATATCAACAATTATTGAATCAACAGAGTATAGAATTTGAGAAGCAAAGGATGTTGATTTCCGAGCAAGGTAAAGAAATTGAAAAACTCAAATCCAGGCTTGATGGCATATCCAAAAGATCAATAACGCAGAGTTCCGGATCTAATCAAAAATCCGTCACAGCTACACAAAGCCCAAGTTCATCTGGCTTGCCTTCAAAGCCGGTAGGGCAAGAACCACCCAAAGTGGCTAAAAAAACGACACCTCCTGAAATGCCAAGACTAAGCGATACCGTGGGTGGTGTATTAACTAAAAAAGGCAAAGTAATACTAGAGCCATCGATTGAATATTCATATAACGGAAATAATCGAGTTTTTCTTGATGCGTTTACATTCTTGCCTGCATTAGCTGTCGGTCTCATTGATCTTCGGGAAATTAAACGACATAGCACTATAGTAAGTCTGGCGGCTCGCTATGGTGCGACCGAGCGATTGGAACTTGAATTTCGAGTGCCTTATGTGTACAGGTCTGATAGTCAGCGCTCTCGCCCTATTAGTATCGGTGTGGGTGAAGATGAAATATTTAATGCAAGCGGCAGTGATATTGGCGATTTGGAGTTTGCCGCACGATATCAGTTGAATAATGGTAGTGGGGGATGGCCGATTTTTGTAGGGAATATAGTAGCTACTATACCGACGGGTTCAAGTCCTTTTGATGTTGAATATGTTCAATCTACACCTGGCGCAGAGTTTCCGACTGAATTACCTACAGGGGCCGGATATTTCAGTATTCAGCCGAGTATTACTGCGCTTTATCCAACGGATCCTGGTGTTTTCTTTGGTAATATCAGTTACAGCTATAATGCAGAAACTGACGAACGAGTGGGTAAAGTTAACCCAGGTGATACCATTGGTGTCAGCTTTGGGTTGGGCTTTGCGCTGAATGAGCGTTCGTCTTTCAATGTGGGCTATTCGCATAAACATGTTTTTGAATCTAAAATAGAAGACATGAATGTTAATGGAAGTGTTCTTGATATTGGGCAATTGTCGATAGGGTATTCATTTAGACTGTCTGCTAAAACAAATATAAATTTGTCATTGGGTATTGGTACAACGGATGATGCGCAAGATGTGCGGCTTAACTTGAGAGTGCCAATGGCTTTTATGTAACCTGAGTTAATACAAAATACGGGCCTAAACTAAATAATTAGAAAAAAACCTTAAACTTATTTATTCAAGGATCATAAAAAACCGAATATAACGATTCGGTTTTTTTATGAGAATTTTATTCATAGAGCCTATATAAAGTCTATGTTGTAATATTTTTTCATTAGTTGTGGGTTTTTATCTTCGATAGGTGGATTTATGTTTAATTTATATCCAACCCCTTTTATTGTTAATACCCAATGTGGATTGTAAGGATCAATTTCTATTTTTTTACGTAAAAGATGCATGTATTGATACAGGTCAGATTTGTTGGCCCGGTCATTATTTGGCCAAAGGTGTTGGATAATCTCTTGTGCGTTGAAAACGCGTTCTGTATCGGCAGACAGCAAAGAAAATAGTTTAAATTCTTTGCGTGTTAACTCAAGATTTTTATCCTTAAGAGAAACGGATTGATTGCTGATATTTATCGTAAATGGACCTGTTTTATAGTTGTTGACATGGCTTTTCTTAGTGAATCTGTCGTTGAAGTCAACCGGCATTGATGAGTCAGAGTTCGCTAACTGATTAGCGTCTATTAATCTTCTTTCGTCACTTCTTCTGTCTTTATCTCTTCGATCAGGGAATGGATGGAAATTATAACTAAAATGAACGCGTAAGTAGTCATCAAGTTTTTCCATAATAGGGTTTTCAAAGTAAAAATCTATCCATGATTCTCTTTGAATTTCCTGATCATCGGTATCACTTAAAATAGCGCAAATGGGTATGTGAGTATCTTTATTTATTTGACGTAAAGTTTTGAGCTGCTCTCTGGTCGAAGATTGATTTAATTCTCGAATATCAATGATTATTAATTTGTAAAGATTACTAATTTCTTGAGGTACTATTTTGTCAGTAATTGACTGTTCATGCAGTTTTATCTGATTGGCAACACAATACCCTTTCAAAAGACCAAGAATGAAGCTGTTGCTTGATATGAGTAATATAGAGTTATGTGTTTTTTCCATTTTTTTAGTTCCGTAATTAAGAAATTAATACTATGTTCCTATTGTGTATTAACTATATGTAAAAATACTCAACATATTATAAGTCTAATATTAATGGTTTTAAAGTATGTATGTGTGTTTTTTTTGAGGAATTAGTATATAAGTTTAATTTTTTTTGAGACATTTGTGACTATTTGTGACTTTGGACAGAAAGATTTTTTTATAGCGAATTGTTATTAAGTAATAGTTAATTTTTATAATTAGTCATTCTTGCCAATGTTTTAATCATTTAGAATGAGATCAGTTGTTGGTTTCATGTTTTTTTATGAATTATTAATTGGTTTTTAATATAAATCAACATCTTAGTTATTTTTTTATAAATTTATTTTTTGATGTTGTATTTTTCTTTAAGTAGGCTTTGATCTTCATTTTATGGAATTTTAAGTTTCGTTTAGCGATTCTGTTGGTGTTGGAATGACACGGCAGTTACCCAGTTGTGAAACAAGATTAATTAATAGGAGTTTTATTAAATCTATAAATTAACCTGATTCCAACCGTAGATTTGTAATAATAAAATAAATGGAGCATCAAAATGAATACTAAATTGCTAGCAGCCAGTATTGCACTCGTTTTAGGTACCACCACTAATGCGTGGGCTAACCCAACCAATACTGCTACTGACTCCGCGCAGACGCAAAATGCTACCGCGAGTGCGGATACAAGTGGTGATGCATCGGGTACCGCTAATGAAAACTCATCAGCGATAGGCACAGATAACTCCGATAATAGTACAGCCGACAACGACGACAACAGTAATAACTCTGATAATACCAACAACAGTACTCATGATGACAGCGACAATTCAGATGACTCTGATAACAGCGCTGCGACATCAACAGACTCTGCTGCCAATAATGGCAGTACAGCCATGACAGACCGTTCTGACAACAGTGATGCTTCTGATAACAGCGACAATTCAGATGACTCTGATAACAGCGCTGCGACATCAACAGACTCTGCTGCCAATAATGGCAGTACAGCCATGACAGACCGTTCTGACAACAGTGATGCTTCTGATAACAGCGACAATTCAGATGACTCTGATAACAGCGCTGCGACAGCAACAGATTCTGCTGCCAATAATGGCAGTACAGCCATGACAGATCGTTCTGACAACAGCGACAATTCAGATGACTCTGATAACAGTGCCGCGACAGCAACAGATTCTGCTGCAAATAATGGCAGTACAGCCATGACAGATCGTTCTGACAACAGCGACAATTCAGATGACTCTGATAACAGCGCCGCGACAGCAACAGATTCTGCCGCAAATAATGGCAGTACAGCTATGTCGGATCGTTCAGACAACAGCGATAACAGCGCGGCGACAGCAACAGAAGCTGCTGCCAATAATGGCAGTACTGCTATGTCGGATCGTTCTGACAATAGCATGGCGCATGCTAGCGCTATGGGATCTGCCGCAGCAAACGGTGCTAGTACAGCTACCGTGGATAACAGTGATAATAGTGATAACAGTGCAGCAACTGCACAGGCTATGGGATCTGCTGCTGCAAATGGTGCCAGTACAGCTACTGTGGATAACAGCGATAACAGCGATAACAGTTACTCAAATGCAAATGGTACTGGTACATCTGCTGCAAATGGAGGTGGAGACGCAACAACGACTTACACTTACAGTGTAAATAATTCTGATTTGATGGGCACAGTTACTGGTAATACGTATGGCTACCCAATTGAAGGGTCAACACCTGCGGCGTCACTAAGTAACACAATTGCAGATTCATTCAACGGTACTGCCGGGGTGAACCAGAATGTTCAGAATGTAGGGGCTAATGCATTGAGCCAGCAGCAAGTTTCTTTCCAGGGAAACGTCAATGTTAACCAATAACCATAAATAATAAGTCGTAAGTATTCATTAAAGTGTGAATGGTTGCCGGTAGATTTTTTGCCGGCAACCTTAATAAGAATAATAAGGAGAATGTGATGGAATTTTATAAGAGGAGTTTCTGTGCATTTCTTTCCCCGTTACTGGTTACATTTTCTGGTTTTATTGGCGCCGTCGATATAAATAATATTCCAGATAGTAATGAAGCAGTGTTGTTAAGCGATCTTGAGCAAGTGAGAGGGCGTGGTGGTATTATCGACATGACTACTATTGTTAACGCTAATGCAGATGCAACTTTAGAAAATAACACGGCAGTCAATAATATTAATGGATTTAATATTATTGACAAAGGTTCGTTCACGGAAGCGAGTGGTGTTTTTTCAATTATTCAGAATACGGGTAATAATGTTATTATTCAAGATTCTACCATTATTACTGTAACGATAACGCCTTAATTAAAGAGGTGGTTATGAGAATGTTAGCTATATTTCTTTCATTTTTATTGTTGTTTTTTATGCATTTAAAAACACAAGCAATGGAAGTGAGTGGTGTTTCTATTGGTGGAGCTTTTAATGTTCCCGTAGTGAGTTTTACTGAACGTAGATTTTCAACCATATATAAACAAAAATATGATTTTAGCTGTGGCTCAGCAGCGTTAGCAAGTTTGTTGACTTATCATTATGACGACAACATAAATGAGCAAAATGTATTTATAGATATGTTTAAATATGGAGATAAAACCAAGATTCAGCAGCAAGGCTTTTCATTGCTAGATATGAAAAAATTTCTAGAAAGGCGAGGGTATAAATCTAATGGATTTAGAATGAAATTAGATCAGCTTACTGTGCCTGCAATCACAATTATTAATCATGATGGATACATGCATTTTGTGATAATTAAAGGTTTTAATACGCAGGAAGTTCTGATCGGAGACCCCTCTGTTGGCGTTAAGATCATACCGCGAAATGAGTTTGAGGAGATGTGGGGGAATCGTATTTTATTCCTAATAAATGATAACGAAAATATTGCAGCACATCATTTTAAAAATAATGATGAATGGAGTCTTACCGCGAAATCTCCTTTGGAGACTGTCGTAAACCGTTCTAGCTTGGCCATATTTAATTTGCTGCAGCCGGGTAATTTCGATTTTTAGTAAATGGAGTTATCATAATGAAAACTAAAGATTTTTTTGTGAAAATGTCACTTTTTTTTATGATGCTATCTGGCATGTTCTTTTTGTTTTCATCCAATAATATTCAGGCCGATGTTGATTATAAAACAGTTGACGATAAAGCGCTGAATCTTAGTGAAGAGCGTGAGGTTATTTCAGATGCAGAACTGGATTTGTTAAGAGGAGGGTTTGCTTTACCTAATGGCTTAATAGTTGATTTTAGCTTCGATAAAAGAATTTATCAAAATGGTGTTGAGTCTTTTTTCTCTTATTTTGAATTACCAGAAGGTATTCAATTTTCCCGTGATAGTGCTTTGAGTTTTTCATCCGCAATTCCGAGCACATTATTACACTCGGTGACTCAAAATAGTCTCGATAATCAGCTTATAAGAACCATTAATACTATTAATATAGATATCAGTAATTTTAAAAACGCAAAATATAATGCTAACCCTTCCGAGGTGTTCAGGAATTATATTGGGCCAACTTTCAGATGATTTTTTAATGCTAACTTACTCTAAGTAAAGAATGTTCTGAATAACGCTGGTGATAGATCGATACCTTTACCTTTATCAAAAATTCTGAGGTGCGTCACCTGGTTGGTTCGCAAGGACTACGCGGTTATCCTCAAGGAACATGCGTAATGCGGGATGGTCCTCGGTTGTTATATTGAGATAAAAGATATGCGTATTAATACAGGAAAGATCTATATGAAGTTCATCTATTGTGGCTAAACCTTCTTCTCCAACCTCAGCAGATGCCATGGATAGTCGCATGGCTTCTGTGGGCGGGGTAACGTACTATAAATTTATCGATTAAGAGCCATCAATGTTGTGATTTTAATGAGCTCAAAATCATTTGTTCGAAAATGAACTTGTAGCTCACTGCGAGCAGGTAAAGGTGTTAAAAGAGATGTTAACGCACAAATTCTATAAGGGAGCCATTGACCAAAATTTTCTGCATCGATGCTTGCCGTGCCTTCAAGACGTAGATTAGGCAATCCAGAGACTGACAGGTTGAACTGTTGAAGTTCCGGGTTAAAACTCTCCAATTTAAATAGATATCGATTACAGATCGTATTTTCATCGAGTTGATGGAATAACGCGCCTCGATCCCGACGGATCTCCACCAAAAGTTCGGTTTTTCCGCTGAACCCGTAGACCACAGCTGCGCTCGTGGTGATAAATACCAGTAGATAGGCAAATAGCCGTGGGCGCCATAGAGTGCTGCTGCGATTTGCGAGTTGATCTTCCGAGCAGAATCGAATCAGCCCTTTGGGCAGCTGAATTTTTTCCATCACAGCATCACAAGCATCTATACAGGCACCGCAATCTATACAGGCCGCCTGTAGGCCATCTCTGATATCAATACCGGTAGGGCACACTTGCACGCAAAGACCGCAATCAACACAGTCGCCATTATTATCATCAGCCGTTCGTTTGTTACTACGGGGTTCTCCCCGATTCTTGTCGTAACTGACAGTGCGTGTCTGATCGTCAAACATCACGCCTTGAAAGCGGGAGTATGGGCAGGCATGCAGGCAGATCTTTTCTCGTACGAGTCCTGCATTAAGGTAGGTAAGCGCTGCCATACAGGCTAACCAGCCAAGTGTACCCGCTGTCACGTGCCATGTGAGCAGGTCCGACACCAGTTCACGGATAGGAATAAAGTACCCCGTAAAGGTCACCGCAGTAAAAATTGAAAAGCTTATCCATAGCAGGTGCTTGCTGATGCGACGAATTACGAAGGTCCCACGCAAAGGCTGGTTTTCGTGTCGCGCACGGATGTTTGCGCGTCCTTCTGTCCACTGCTCAATACGGATAAACACCCATGTCCAGATGCTTTGCGGGCAGGCAAATCCACACCAGACACGTCCCCAGCCCACGGCCATAAAAAATAATAAGCTGGTGCCTGCAATCATAATTCCCGCCAATAATGGCAGGTCATGCCAGGAAAGAGACGTACCAAAAAGTAAAATGCGGCGCTGGCTGAAATCAAATAGTAGCCAGGGTTGACCATCAACCTGTACCCACACCAAAGCAAAATAGATAAATAGCAGTGGCCAGCTAACTAAACGACGGGCGTGTTGAAACAGTCCTTCGGTCAAGCGGACATGGATTTTGCTATCAACAGCGAACGTGGAAGCATCGACAATCTGTACAGGAATTTTTTGCATCATTGACAACTTAACGAAAGAGAATAAGAAGGCTGAAGCATATAGAAATATAGAAAATAGGTTCAGGCATAAAAAAATAAAACTTTTAGGGTACAGATTGTGTTGGTAATGTTTAATAATGCGATGTAACCCATCAAGGTTTAAATAAAGAATGAGTAAGGCGTATCGATACCAACAGCTTGAGAGCTGGTTACTGGAAGGCATAACCGGGCAGCGCTGGAGGGTGGGCGAGCGTTTGCCTTCAGTGCGTGACATGTGTCGCGAACAACAGGTTTCTAAAGCGACAGTTTTACATGCGTATCAGCGATTAGAAGCCAGAGGGTTGCTTGAGGCTCGCCCTAAATCGGGCTACTTCGTTCTTCCTGATGTGGCGAACCGGGGCGCACCTCATATTGTTTCCCATGCCATAGTCGCGCCTGCACCCGTAACAGTAAGCGACGTTGTTATGGATGTGATGGACAGGGGAGCTGCATTCGATATTTTGCCAGAACTAAGAGGACTAGAGCTACAGGCGGGTCGGGACACCTTGTATAGCCGCTCTGTTGATCAAAATAGAAAAATGACCAGTCCGGCTAATCACGCCGGAATTACCGCGCTTAATCGTAGTATAGGGCGCGCATTGCGCAGCCAGTCGGATAGGGCGCATCAATATTATGATGAGCCCGCTGGCGATGCTGGACTGCGCGAACAACTGGCACAACGTTACCGGCGACATGGTTGTGAGAGTTCGGCCGATGACTTTTGTATCACTGCAGGCTGTCAGCAATCTCTCTTTTTAGCATTGATGGCATGTTGTCAGCGTGGCGATATTGTTGCAGTAGAGTCGCCGGGCTTTTACGGTGTTTTGCAATTGCTCGAACAGCTTGGTTTACAGGTTGTAGAAATTCCGGCATCAGCGGTTACCGGTATGGATACAGAGGCGCTTGAACGTGCATTACAACAATGGAGTATTCGCGCTTGTGTAGTGACTCCCGCCTTTGCCACGCCTACCGGTGCAACCTTGCCCTCTGCTTCTCGTCAAACATTACTCGCGCTGGCGGATCAATATGATCTTGCTTTGATTGAAGATGATATTTATGGAGATTTAGGCTTTTTCGGGCGACCTGATCCACTCAAAGCACAGGATAAATCAGATAGGGTGATTCTCTGCAGTTCATTCTCTAAAAGCTTATCCCGTGATGTAAGAATTGGCTGGATAGAGGCAGGGCGTTGGCATCATCAGGTTAAACGTCTTAAATTGGTCACCTCGCTGGCCAGTAGTCGTTTTGTTCAGCAAGGCCTTGCCAGTTTTATAAAAGATGGCGGTTATGATACTCATCTTCGGCGCCAGCGTGAGCAGTTGAGGCAGCAGCGGAATGAACTAGTCGAATTTTTAGATAAGCACTGGCCCAAAGAAATCTGTTTCAGTGTGCCTGAGGGTGGGCTGGCTTTGTGGTTACAGTTGCCGCAAGGCATCAACACGCTTTCGGCTTATGGCGCAGCACTCAACAAAGGTGTAGTCATAACGCCGGGGGCATTGTTCTCTTCAACTGATCACTATCGAAACTGTCTGCGTTTGAGTTTCTTGCATCCGTTAACAGCTTCCCGACAAGAGGCATTGAAAATATTAATGGGAGTGCTCTCCCATTAATATTGAATTGAGAGGCGATCAATCAGCTAGCCGTGCCAGGTGACCAACTTTAACCAGAATTAAACAACCTTCATCACTAAAAGGCTGGTGTTTACTTTCATGCGGTGAGCGTATCCAGGTGCCTGTTGGGTATTGCCCGAACTCATCTTCAAAGGTGCCCTCAAGGACGAAGATTTCTTCTCCACCCATGTGTCGATGAGGGCTAAAGTGCGTGCCTTTCTGCCAGCGAACCAGAGCGGTGTGCTCCGCGGTCATTGCCGAGGTAGCTTCTGAGGTGAAATTGTGCAACGGCATAACGGTTAAGCCATCGACTAAACCCGGTAGCCAGCTGGCTTCGTGGGTATTGAGTACGACCTTTTCCTGGTCATGCATATCAAACATATTGAGTTTGACCCATAGTTCACAACCAACGCTGCTTCCCGGAGTATGGCTAGAACCGGGAGGATTGCGTAAGTATGTGCCGGCAGGGTAGCTGCCGTTTTCATCTTCAAAAATGCCGCTTAAAACAAATATTTCTTCACCTTGAGTGTGTGTATGAGCAGAAAAGAATGTCCCCGGCTCGTAACGTACGATACTGGTGACTTGCCCATGTTCAGCCGCTTCTCTTTCCAGTGGTTTGCGCCACACGCCTTTGGAGGGCGAGGGGAGCCATTCACACTTAGCTGTTTCAATAACACAGCGCTGTAGACGGTCCATATTGGTGGGGGTGAAATTACTTACTGTTGCCGCTGTCATTGTATGGCTCCCGCTTATACTGCCGCTAACTGTACAATAGAGCAGCGGTGTTGAGTATGTAGGTCTCGAGTTTTTAGGTATTAGGTGTTCAAATATTAAGTGCTCAGCTAGTTAGTTGCGCCCTGCCATTACACCGCCATCTATATTCCATATCGCACCTGTTACCCAGCTCGCTTTATCCGAGAGCAAAAAAGTAATGGCGTTGGCAATGTCATCTACTTTACCAATCCGGCCTATCGGATGAAAAGCATTGAATCCTGCAAGCGCTTGATCTAGCTCCGAAGGATCGATAAAGGAGTTATAAATAGGTGTTTTTACAACGGCTGGTGCTACCGCGTTGACTCGAATGTTTGAGTCGGCCAACTCCATTGCTAAATGCTGAGTAAATGCATGCAAACCGGCTTTAGCCATAGAGTAAGCAGAGGATGGTGTGGCTTTGATGGCTTGGTGTGCCCACATAGAACCAATATTTACAATCTCACCGCCGTGGTGAGCTTTCATATTGTTAACTACCGCCTGCGTAACAAAGAAGATTGAACGGTTCAGTCCCATATATAACTCATAGTCATCAACACTGTGCTCACTAAAAGCTTTGGGATTAAAGTATCCGGCGGCATTAACCAGTTGCTTGATATGCCCATCAAAAGTGTCGATGCGAGCAATCAGGTGGTTGACTGATTCTGTATCATATAAATCTTCCTGCCATGCGTGTACTTGGGAGTTGAATTCGCGGGTCAGCAGTTCAAGCCTCACTTTAGCACTGGCGAGTTTGTCAGCGTCACGTCCGACGATAATGATTGAATGACCTTGCTCTGCAAGTTGTTGAGCGGTCGCCAGTCCCATACCACTGGAACCGCCGATAATTAAGCTATATACATTATTAGATTTTGTCATAATATGGATCTCCTGAATTGTACTTTATAAAATTTTGTATTACAGGCATGCTTAAATCAGGTTCAAGCGTTAGCTGTGAGACAAAGCATAAGAAGAAGCTTACTAGTTGAAAACTAAGTACAAATAAGTGGGGTAGGTGCTTTTTAGTACATCTTTATGAAAACTAATGAGAAAAAGATTTCACGGCGGATAGCGCCAGTGCAGGCAACGCGGATGGTTGAGACTATCTTCGGGTGTAAATGGTCTTTAACGGTATTTACATTATTGACAGGCGGCGTCAATCGACCCGGTGAAATGGTGCGTAGCGTTGATGGTTTAAGCACCAAAGTGCTGAATGAATGCCTACGAAAAAATATGGATTTTGGTATTTTAGCGAAAAACTCTTTTGCGGAAATACCGCCACGAGTTGAATATGAATTCACTCCTTTTGGTCGAAAGTTTTTGAAAGTTGTAGGGGATATAGAGCAGCTTCAACAAGATATTGGAGACGCTGCTAATATGTCTGCTCCTGATGTGGAGGCTTAATGAGAGCTTGGATATGAGCCATGATGAGGTGCCATGTCGTCACAGCAGATGTGAAAAGCTAGCCTGCATAAGTATCAAAAAAGAAATACAGCGTGGTAATAATACTCGCTACAATAACAAAGCGTCTGACATGTTTTTGAGGCAGTTGGCGTGACACACGCGCCGCGACATAGCCGCCCGCTAAGGTGCCGCATAACACAATAGTGCCTTCATACCAGGCAATCACATCATTATAAATAAACAGTGCGATGGCAATCAGTGAAACAGCAGACGAGACTAATAGCTTTAAGCCATTCATGGCATTGATATTGGTATGGCCTGCTAATGCTAAATAGCTGAGCGTAATGATGCCCAGACCCGCGTTGAAGAAGCCTCCATAGATGGACACCCCCAAGAGTATGATTAATAGTAAAACTCCGCCGACGGATGACGCATGTCGGTTGTTGGAGGCCAATTTTTTAAGCCCTGAATTAATCTGACCGCCAAAAATAAACAATACAGTAGCAAATAACAGTAACCAGGGAATGGCTTCACGAAATACTGTTTCAGGTGTTTGCAGTAATAACCAGGCACCGGCAATACCGCCGATCAAACTGATTATGATGATGCGGGGTAGTTCTTCTTTATGACCAGCAATTTCTTTTCGAAAGGCATAAGTGCCGCTCATATAACCGGCGCATGACGCAAAAGTGTTGGTCGCATTGGCCATAATCGGAGGAATGCCGACAAAGATCAGCGCGGGGAATGTAATGAAACTCCCGCCGCCCGCGATTGAGTTAAGAACACCGCCAAAAAAGCCTGCAAGGAACAGAAATACTAGTTCAAATGACATCGTTAACAATAAGCCTGTGAGCACGAAAAGGGGCTAGACGATAGCACATCTGCATTGAGTTCAAGTAGGTACAGATCCCACATTAATTTACCCGTTCAGATATTTCACTTTAAAGATGTTTTTTTTCTGGCAAACTGGGTGATATTGAAAAGTACCCCTGGGGATTGACCAGTTATGACCAATGCTAAATTTGCGAATGATGCCGAAATAATTGAATTTGTACTCTCTAACACAGCGCTTTTTACTGAGACAAAAACATTACGCGTTGAAGAGATTGGCGATGGCAACATCAATTTTGTTTACCGTGTAACCAACGATCAACAGAGTGTGATCGTAAAGCAGGCACTTCCATATATTCGTATTATCGGTGAAGGCTGGCCATTATCATTGGATCGTATTCGTATAGAAGCCCAATGTCTGAAAGAAGAGGGCCTGTGGGCAGCGGATTATGTTCCGGATGTTTACTGTTTTGATCAGGCACGTTCAGCTTTTATTATGGAAGATATTGGCGATCATGAAAACTTACGCCATGCCCTCATCGCACGTCGTGTATTACCCGAACTGGGTCGTCATTTAGGTGAATTCCTGGCGGAGACTCTGTTCCATACCTCTGATTTTTATCTGGATAATGAGCAGAAGAAAGCGGCTGTCGCCGATTATATCAATCCTGACCTGTGTAAAATTACTGAAGAGCTGTTTTTCTGGGATCCGTTCTGTGACCATGAGCGCAACAGTGTTAGTCCACCCTTGAAAGAAGCGGCAGAAACATTGTGGCAGGACGACTCTCTTAAAGTGGAAGCAGCAAAACTCAAGTATCATTTTATGAATGATGCGCAGGCACTGCTGCATGCGGATCTGCACTCGGGTTCTGTCTTTGTTAAAGCCGATGGCACGAAGGTGATTGATCCAGAATTCGCCTTTTATGGGCCGATGAGTTTTGATATAGGCTCTATCATCGGCAATCTGCTTATCAATTTTGCAGGGCAATTAGGGCTCGAGGGTGAGGCCGAAGAGAAACAGGCATATCGTGAATACCTGCTAGCAACGATTGATACCTTATGGGCTACCTTTCATACTCGTTTTAAGGCTCTGGTCAGCGAGCAGTGTAAAGATCCTGTGTTTGCCACGGTTGGCTTTGTTGATGCCTTTATCGCACACACATGGCATGAGAGTATGGGCTATGCCGGCACTGAGTTGATTCGTCGCACGGTAGGTCTAGCACATGTTGCAGATTTGGATTCGATTGAAGATATTCATGTCCGTGCGGTGTCAGAGAAATTTGCATTGGACTTAGGTAGCGCGTTGATAAAACAGCGCCAGGACATTAAATCGCCTCAGATCTTAAGGGCGCTTGTTCAGGCTATATAATAAAATTCAGTGGACTGATCGTACTTATTATGGAAGTAACGGACACAAAGGAAGGACGGCGTGACAGATAACCGCAAGCTTATTTTATCCTGGGCAGAGCAGGGGCTTCTTAAAGGTGACGTGGAAGATGCGTTAGCAGCGACCGATTCACGTCCTGCTAAACAAGAGTGGTTTGATTTTATCAGCCAGTTTTTGCTATGGAGCGGAGCCGTTGCTATTACGGTGGGTATGATCTTCTTTTTTGCCTTTAATTGGGACGCCATGGGGCGCTTTGTTAAATTCGGCTTGCTCGAAACTTTTATGCTGCTGGCCGCACTGATCTACTCACGCCTTGAGTACCAGCGAACATCCTCTACGGTTTCTTTATTGGGGATGACGCTGTTAACCGGCGCATTGTTGGCATTGACAGGCCAGACCTATCAGACCGGAGCGGATCCGTGGGAGTTATTTGCTGTCTGGGCTGCTTTGATGACCCCATGGGCGCTAATAGGCCGATCGAGCACTTTATGGTTACTCTGGATTGGCTTAGTCAATTTAGCATTGTTGCTGTATCTGAATACTTTTCATGGGGTATTTGGCTTACTGTTTCGCGAAGAGGAATGGTTGTGGGCATTTCTGGCTGTGAATACCGGTTTTATCGCTTTCTTCGAAGTGTTGGCATATTTGGGTAGCGGCCATAATAACTCAGGTAAAACCTTTAAAGCTGTAGCTTGGCCTATAGCGTTAGCCAATCGACAAGCGGCTCAGGTGTCGGTGCTGATCGCAGGTTTTAGCGTTACCTGGCTGGCTATTATTACTATTTTTGATAGCAGCTATAGCAACCGAAATAACAGCTCTTATAACTACTCTGAGGTCTTGGGCTTGCCGGTTTATGTTGTTTGGATAGCCGCTGTTTTTTATCTGTATCGCTATCGTATTCTCGATGTAGTGCTGTTATCTGGTGGTGTCTTAAGTGGCATTATAGTGAGTACTTTTCTGTTGGGTCGGATGCTTGAAGATAGCTTGGACGACGGTGCCTTTTTGTTGATCAGT
Organism: Neptunomonas antarctica; assembly: GCF_001305295.1. Taxonomy (GTDB): domain Bacteria; phylum Pseudomonadota; class Gammaproteobacteria; order Pseudomonadales; family Balneatricaceae; genus Neptunomonas; species Neptunomonas antarctica. The sequence continues at coordinate 67,928 of NZ_LJSI01000026.1, read as the reverse complement.
ATGGCGATTATTGGTTTATCAGCCGCAGGCGGCATTTGGTTGAAGAAGCTTGCTAAAGAACAAAGAGCTAGTCAACAGACAATTCAGCCACAAGAAGCCCAGACACCAAAAGCCCTTCAGCAAAGTGAGAAGTCTTGATATGAATTCTTCAGCTTCTGAATTGTGGGAAAGTTTGAAAAAACAGCAGTTTGTTTCAGGTGAAATGCCTGCAATGAGTGATCATTCTTCTGCTGACATCTCTGCACACGAAAGCACGCCTTGGTACATTACCTTAATGCAGGGTTTTGCCGGTTGGATAGCCGCATTCTTCATGCTCGGGTTTGTCGGATCTGTGTTTGGCTTTCTGTTCAATTTTGAGAATGAGATAGCACTCATCGCGTCAGGCTTGATCTGTTGTACGGCGGCTTATGTACTGTTTCGCACGCAACCTAACAGCATTTTTGTTAGCCAGTTAGGCTTGGTGTTCAGCTTAACCGGGCAGATGATGGTGGCGTGGGGTTTATTGGACTGGGTCTCCTATCAATCATCAATGGCGTTTTTTCTGTTAGCCGGATTTCAGTTAGTACTAGCAGTGGTCATGCCGCATTTTGTGCATCGCCTTTTAAGCACGTGGTTCGCACTGATTGCGTTCTTTTGGGGGCTGAATCAACTGGGGATTTATGGATTAGGAGCCGCCTGTAGTTGTGTGTTGTTCACCTTAGTGTGGTTAAACGAAAACCACTGGAAACGTTTCCGCTCACTATGGGAGCCGGTTGGCTTCGGCGTGGCATTGGCATTAGTGCAGTTTAATGGGCATATCCTGTTTAATGAGGATTTGATGTCTTTCTATGGTGATGGCAAAGAGTTCTCTGCTGGTTGGTGGTTGATCGCACCATGGATAACGTCTGCCTTAGTGGCTGTTTCATTCGCCTTGGTGATCAGTAAAATATTCAAGCAATATCAGTTGTCATTAGCCTCCGTTACCGGCCGCCTGGTGATAGTGGGCGGTATATTGCTGGTGGCTTCGGGCCTGATTGTTCTGGGTACGAGTAGCGCATTATTAATTTTGCTGGTGGGTTTTGCTTATCAGCGCACCAGCCTTAAAACACTGGGTTTGTTGGCGTTGTTATCATTTGTCTCCTGGTATTATTACAGCCTGAATACGACCTTGCTGGTTAAATCATTTATCTTGATGGGCACTGGTGTTGCGTTACTCCTTGGTCAGCTGATAATGCGTGCGCTTTTGCAGAAAAGTGTAAATAGCAGCACGAATAAACAAGAGAGTCTCTTTTTGCTGTCCCGCTTATTAAATACCTCGGGTATGACGCGCACTAAGTGGATTAGTGTTGCCATGATGTGCGTTGTTGTGGGTGTGGTAAATTTCTCTATTTTCAAGAAAGAACAGGTATTAATATCCGGTACGCTGGTATTACTGCCGCTTGCGCCAGTTGATCCGCGTTCGATAATGCAAGGGGACTATATGCGCTTGCGTTTTGCGCTGGCGACGGAAGCATTTCGCGATAGGCCTTCAGATAACGAGGCAGGCTTTATTGTCGTCAATCTGGATGCGAACAATGTTGGAAAATACGCGGGGCTTTATAAAGGAGAAACCTTGGCTGATCATCAGGTGAAAATGCAATATCGGATGCGTGATGGCCGCGTTAAATTCGCTACCAATGCTTTCTTTTTTCAGGAGGGCACCGCCGATCAATACAGCCAGGCACTTTATGGAGAGTTCAGAGTGGCGAGTAATGGCGAGCTGTTATTGAATAATTTGCGTGATAAAGACTATAAAATTTTAGGCTATAACCAGCCGTAAGTCAGATAAGCTGCTTGAGGATAAGGGATAAATAATGTCAAAGGTAACAGGCTTAGCACGGTTCTATTATGCGACTGGATATTCGATAAAAGGGATAAAAGCTGCCTTTAAACATGAACCGGCTTTCCAGTATGAGGTGTATGGTTTTCTGGTACTGTTTCCCGCCTCGTTTTGGGTTGCGCAAACCGCTACTCAATGGGCGCTATTGGTGAGTAGCTGTTTACTGGTATTAATTCTGGAGCTAATAAACTCAGCTATTGAGGCGGTAGTGGACAGATCAGGGACTGAGTTTAATGAGTTGGCGGGGCGAGCTAAAGATTTAGGATCAGCAGCAGTTATGTTTGGGTTGTTGATTATCGCTGCAGTGTGGGGCGGAATTATCTGGGATAACGGCGGCCTGTTTTAGGCTGCTTTGGCAGGTTCGTGCCAAATATAGATATTGATCCGGTATAAGTATGCCGCTATGGTGCTACGACTATAGCGCCTAACCAGCCTGTACTCGCGAATAGACCAAAGGAATGGGAGTGAGTCATGAGCAGTCATTTTTCAAAAACTGTTTATTTGCACAGTTTTATTTTTCTTAAGAACGCCAATAAAAAATTCGCTTATTCTTTCCCTCTTAATTTTTGGCGGTAGTTCTGTTTATATTAATCTTTATAAATATCAAGTGATTAGAGTTCTTGATAAATTATCCGCGGAATTATAAGGATTCCTGATAATAATAATTATTATGAGGACGCGTTCCTCATAAACATACTGTTAACTTTTTATCTCGGGATTATAGATGGTTGATGTGACTAGATACGAAAAGGATGTTCACTACGAGAAAGCTAAATCCTTACTTGATATTGGTGATTTGCAATCTCTACGGTACGCCTGTTTAGAATTGAGGTACTTCATTGAAGCTCATGTATATCAGCAATTACTTGCTGGTGCTAAAGAAATACCCAAGACAATAATTGAAACTTGGCAGCCCAATAAAGCAATAAAGTTATTATCAACATTCGATGATCTTGCCGATAAAGATTTGCACCTAAGTATATTTAGTGAAGATGGTGAGCTAAAAGACACTATAACTTACAACAACATAGCAATAAAGGATCTGAATAAGCTTTATAACTCACTGGGGAGTTATCTACATCTTCCAATGCCCAAAAAATTAGCTGGCTATTCCATCGATAAAAAGAAGGTTGTCAAAATATTTGATCAGTTAAGTAAGTTGACTACAGGTAACTTGATGGTGGTTAAAGGCAACTACGAATACTTTTCGTGTGAAGCATGTGGTAAAAATATCTTGTATACAGAGCACTATGCGAAATCGAATGAGTCAATTTCATGCCAAGATGACTCCTGTCGAACCGACCATGCAATTAAAATTACTGATAATAGCGTTTCATTCGGTGCAAAATACGTTTTTGAGTGCGGTGTTTGTCATGATGAAACATCTGTTTTCTTCTCGAAAATAGAAGATCGCTACAAATTTAAATGTAATCACTGTACAACAGAATACACGTTCGAGATGGTTTTACGGGGTGTTCCTGTTGAACAGCAAAGTTAACAAGCGCAAGCAGTCGGAAAAATTACTCGCTGCGCTCCCAATTTCCCGCTGTTGCGAGCGTTATGCGACTAGCTGGGCCCACTTTCTAAATTTTAATATAACTAACAAATAAGGATTTTGAATGAGATTAGTAAAAATACTTGCTGTGATGATTTTCACTTCAACGATGTTCGGGTGTTCAACGGTAAACTACAATTATGAAGCGAAGATTAACTATTTTTCTAAGCCTGCACTAGACGAAGTTGTGGAAGTTTATGTTGGTGATTACATGATAGATCAGGGGAAATCTGTAACACTGGACTTTCTAATATTAAATAGAACAATAGATGGAGTGTTATACGATATTCATAAAGGATCTTACTCACGTGTCGGAGAACACAAAGGTTCATCATATTTTTCTCCAACGACAAGTAAAGGGCAACCTATTTCTTATGCTGCTGGATTGGTAGATACGCCAGTAGCTCTTCATATAAACAGTAAAGATGAAGTGTGTGTTACATCAGTTTCTTACCAGGCAGCTGCATGTTATGAGGGAAGTTTTAAAATAAAAGATAAAACGGTTGTCGATAATCAGGCATTTCAGCAAACACTTATATATAACGGTTCTGTAGGTGAAAAAATAAATATATCTTACCGTGAATTCTCTAATGATTCGGCAAGAAACGCTTTCACTAATAATGTTGAATATGATATGAAAAAATCTAATTTCATAAATTATAAAGGTGCTCGTATTGAAGTTATTAGCTATGACAATACTTCAATAAAATTTAGAGTAATAAAGCATTTTCGTGATGATCGATCTATAGAATTATAAATTGAAAAGCCGCATAACAAGTTGCTTAAACAGAAAAATAACAGTTGGCCATCGCTTCGCGATTATATCCAACCGTTCTTTTCCGCTCAGCAAAGCGTTATTGTTCCCTTTGTATATGGACTCCTCCTGTTGAGCAAGAAGTCTGTACCCAGACTAATAGGCGTATGTAGGTTCGGCTTTTTAGTGGAGGGGCTACCTCCTAACCCTACATGAATGCGCACCTTGATCTCTCTTTGGGTCGATGGGTCTCAAAGCAGAACCGAATCTATCATGTTGATAATGCAACCTGATTAGGCGGCATTATCAGTTTCAATTGAAGCAGATTCACAACTGTGATCATTTACCAGCGCCCGTAACTCGGGAATACACGAGCCACAATTGCTGCCACATTTCAGCGTCGCTCCTAATCTTTCAACACTACAGGCGTCGCCATTTTGTAGTGCATTGATAATGGTTTGTTCGCCTACCTGATAACAAGAACAAATGGTTTTTCCTGTTTGCATTGACGGGTCGGCAGGGAACCCCGAGAGTAAGCGTAAACGATCCTGATCCGTCGGGAACACATCACCTATTTGGCCACCTAGCCAGGATTTGTCATATTCAGGTAGTTCAGGTCCACTGAGAAGGACTATGTGCAATTGATTGTCGATAAAGCCGACTACGCATCACTCCAGTGCATGTTAATCCAGCCCCTAATATACTGAGTGGTTTTGAAAAGCTGATATTTCATAGAGAGCAATCCTAAAGTTAGGAGAATATGGACCTTTTGCGTTAGCTCCTTTTCTCTTCAGAAACCATGATACCCCTCTATCATTACCTGATTATATTCTCACACTTTTCTGAAGGATTGTTGTGGCTGACTATCACACTGCAAGCCCCTTTATTACTTAAATCTGCGCTGATGGCCGCTCGATAACAGCCATCTTGACCGCATATATCTACTATTAATTTTTACAATATCGGGCAGGCCCTATCCGTGCTCGGCCGCCCTCTCCCGTGACAGCGATTGTGCTTCTTGGATCTGCGAGGCCGTCATCTTATTGCTCATAATATCTACGTTATGGGCCGCCTGCTGATGCCCATCTGAGGCAGCAAGATTGAACCACATATACGCTTGAACATAATCCGGCGAGACACCGTAGCCATTGGCGTACATCAACCCGAGGTTATATTGAGCACCGGCCTCTCCTTGCTTCGCCGCGTGGGAAAACCAGTTCCGTGCGATGTTATAATCCTGCAAAACACCTTGGCCGTTGCTATACATCACCCCGAGCATAGCTTGAGCATGTACCTCATTTTGCTCGGCGGCGGCTCTATACCATTTCAGCGCGACGTTATAATTTTGCGGAACACCGTAACCCTTGTAGTACATCATCCCAAGATTAGATTGCGCGTCTGCATCTCCCTGCTCGGCGGCGGCTCTATACCATTTCAGCGCAGCATTATAATCCTGCGAAATACCGTCACCGTTGTCATACATCACCCCAAGATTATATTGCGCATTTGCATGCCCTTGCTCGGCGGCGGCTTTATACCATTTCAGAGCAGCATTATAATCCTGAGCGTTGTTATACATCACCCCAATGTTATATTGAGCACTTGCATGCCCTTGCTCGGCGGCGACAGTAAACCATTTCAGTGTGGCGCTATAATCCTTCGGAACACCATAGCCTCTCTGGTACATCGACCCGAGACTATATTGAGAGTTGGCGTGCCCTTGCTCGGCGGCGGCGGTAAACCATTTCAGCGCAGCATTATAATCTTGCGGGACACCTTGCCCCTTACCGTACATCACTCCGAGACTATATTGAGCTTTTGCATGCCCTTGCTCGGCAAGCGGTGTCCATTTTGCCAGAGCTGTAGCAAAGTCACCATGTTGTGCGGCGGTGAGTCCTTTCTGTAAATCCGCTGCGTGAATCAGTGGCGCAGTGGTAATAATCAGCAGAAATGACGCGATGCTAAGTAGGCGAGAGGGGGGCATATTCAATTCCTTTTGTTAAAATTTATACAGCAACTTACAGCAGAGAGGCGTGATGATACGAATAGAGTATACGGTTTCACGAAGGGAGCGATGACGAATTTATTTTAAATAGAAAAGATTATGCAGATGAAGCGGAGAGTCTCCGTCATTGAGCATAATTCCTTTGTCTATTTAATAGGTAGTCAATGATGCTGTTTAATAAATGACAAATGTAAAAATAAACGTATGGGCATAGGGCCTGTACCTAAAGGAACTACGGGTCGCTTTGCGACTAGAAGAGCTTGATCCAGTATAAATATGCCGCTATGGTTTCACGACTATAGCGCCTAACCAGCCTATACTCGCGAATAGACCAAAGGAATGGGGAGTGAGTCATGGGCAGTTATTTGTCAAAAGCTGTTTATTTATACAGCAATATTTTTCTTAAGAAAATCAATCAAAATTTCGCTTATTCTTTCCCTGTTAATTTTTGTCGGTAGTTCTGTTCATTTTATTCTTTATAAATATCAAGTAATTAGAGTTAATTCTAAATAATTCGCGGAATTATCAGGACGCGTTCTTCATAAAAGACTGTTAGGCATTTAGCCAAGGATTGGAGCAAATTTAAAGTATGAATCAAGAACAAGAGTATATTTCAGGTTTAGGAAAAGACTCTGTCGTACCTCCTGAACTAAAGGGATGGAATTGGGGAGCATTTCTGCTTAATTGGATCTGGGGAATAGGCAATAGCACTTATATAGCTTTTTTAATGTTTGTTCCTTTGGTTAATATCGTAATGTTTTTTATGCTTGGTGCCAAAGGCAACGAATGGGCATGGAAAAATAGAACATGGAGAGATATTGAGCATTTTAAACAAACGCAAAGAAAATGGCGTAATGCAGGCTTAATCTTATTATTTGTTGTTTTTCCCTTACTTTTCACACTCCTCGGAAGCATGCTTAAAGGTGAAGTCTTTGATCAATCAATGGTTACGATATCTCAAAATACAGAGGTCATTGAGGTTGTCGGCGAACCAATTGAAGCAGGTTACTTTGTTATGGGGAGTATTCAGACTTCAGGAACTAGAGGAGAGGCATCATTACAATATTCTATTTCGGGGCCTAAAAGAGAAGCAGATGTTTATGTTCAGGCATATAAAGAAATGGAAGCATGGTCATTATATAACGTAATTGTTCATATCCCTGAGACAGATAAAAAAATACAGGTTGTATCTCCGGTAGAATAAATACCTGACATATATGAGCCTTCTCAAGTGAATAGGCCAAAGTAACTCTTATCGGCCGCATCAGCGGCCAATCATAAAACCATCAGCAAGGTCGTTTACTTCATCTGTCTTTGTCGGCTGTTAAGTTCACTTACAGCAAACATACCACGGCACTTCTTCGGGCACATAGAGGCTCTCTTACTGCGGAGTTATCCGCTGCCTGATTACTGTCCTTCAGTCATATCAGGGGCACTACGACGGCAAGGATGCAGGAGATAGAGCGATGCAGGAAGCCAAAGCCGAGACATTTATCGGTTAACCTGTGGCTGTTCTATTCAAAAGACGGGCTGCATGCGCCCGTTAGACTTTTAGCTCACCTCGTTGCGTACGGCCCGTTAAACGTTTCGAGAGCTTTAATCAGTGGCTGTCAGAGAGCTGCTGCGCAGATGATCCGCTATTCTTCGTCATCATTGATAAGCGTACTTCCGTGGCTGTGGGACTGGTCAGCTTTTTACGGTTGGCCATTGGTAAGATGGATCACCGCTGAGAATAATTATCGGGCACGCTCAGTGTATGACAAGCTGGCGACTAAAACGCATTGGCAAACGTATCAATTAGCGATTGATTGAATTCTATTTGAAAAGCTCCTAGCAAATTCTGGGTAGTTGCTCACCGGGTAGCCGTTGCATTAAGCGCTCACTACCCGTGGTCGTTTTGTAGATCACCTGAGATTTATTATCCTCGTCTACTCTGCCTATAATGCAACTGGTTGCGCTTACGCTGTGATCACGTAGTAGTGTTAGTGCAGTTTCTGCTTGAGCGGCGGGTATAAACGCAATAAAACGTCCTTCGTTGGCTACGTAGCAGGGGTCGAGTCCCAGCATTTCACAGGCACCGGTGACTGCCTCACTGACGGGAATAGCCGTTTCTTCTACGATGAAAGTTTTTTCTGCTGTTTCTGCCAGTTCGACCAGTGCTGTTGCTAATCCTCCACGGGTCAGATCACGCAGGCAATGAATGGCAATGCCTTCGTTCAGCAAGGTGTGAATGGGATCAGAGAGGGCGGCGCAGTCGCTGTTTAACGGGTTATCAAATTCGAGCCCTTCACGCATCGCCATAACGGCCATGCCATGTCGGCCGATGTCACCGGAGAGGATAATCACATCACCCTGTTGGATATGTTGTGGAGCGATGTATACATCGTGCGGTACAACGCCGATACCGGCTGTGTTGATATAAACGCCATCTCCTTTGCCTTTTTCAACAACTTTGGTGTCGCCTGTTACCAGTTGTATGCCGGTTTCTTTGGCGGCCTGGCTCATGGATGCCAACACTTTTGAGAGGGTGTTCATGGGGAAGCCTTCTTCAAGAATCAGACTGCAGCTGAGGTACAGAGCCTTTGCACCGCTCATCGCCAGATCATTTACGGTTCCGTATACCGCCAGTTTTCCGATATCGCCGCCGGGGAAAAACAACGGGCTGACGACGAACGAATCGGTTGTGAATGCCAGCCGTTGTTCGCCTATGCTGAGTAAGGCGCTGTCGTGGCCTGTCGCCAGCATAGGATTATCAAAATAGGGATAAATCAGCTCGGTTAGCAGCTGATGGCTGAGTTGGCCGCCGCTGCCATGACCTAGTAAAATGCGTTCATTATCAGAGAAAGGTAGCGGGCATGTCGGATTAATATCAATCTGTTCTTTTGTCATTGATCACGCCTTGTGGTGGTTTTCTCTGAAGTGGTGCTCTTATTAAAAGTGTCGCTCTTATTAAAAGCAGCGTTCTTATTAAAAGTGTCACTCTCATTAAAAGTGGCATAACGATAATAGGCGGCGCAAGCACCTTCTGATGAAACCATGGGAGCGCCGATCGGAGATTCCGGACGGCATTGTTTACCGAAATGAATACAGTCACAGGGCTTTTTTAATCCCTGCATGATGTCGCCGCTGATGCAGCCAGCCGTATCATATTTATTGTTGGCTGATGAGACCTTATCGCGTAAACCAAATTTTTGTTCAGCATCAAAAGGCCTGAATGCTTCACTGAGCTTTAGCCCGCTCTGTTCTATGTGCCCGATACCTCGCCAACTTTGGGACTGACACTCAAATACCTCGTTTATCATCTGTTGCGCTGGCAAGTTTCCCTGTTGTCTGACAACACGGCTGTACTGATTTTCTACTTCTGATCGACCTTGTTCCAGCTGTTGTATACAGAGGAAGATACCTTGCAGAATATCCAACGGTTCGAACCCGGTGACGACGATAGGAACGCCATACTTTTCTGCTAGCTTAGGGTAGCTTTCATATCCCGTGATGGCACAAACATGACCGGCAGCGAGAAACCCCTGGATCCTTGATTGCGGTGACTGGCACATGGCCTCGATGGCAGGCGGCACTAAAAACTGAGAAGTCAGCAGCGAGAAATTATTGATCCCTTTTTTACGTGCCTGATAAGCGGCCATTGCATTGGCGGGTGCTGTCGTTTCAAAGCCGATAGCGAGAAATACGACCTCTTTATCAGGATGGTGTTGGGCGAGTGTCAGAGCATCCATGGGAGAGTAGACAATGCGGATATCGCCACCGAGTGCCTTAACCGACTGTAAATCTTTTTCACTACCCGGAACCCGAAGCATGTCGCCGAATGAGCAAAATATAACGTTGGGACGTGCGGCAATGTCGATAGCTTTGTCGATGATATCTATTGAGGTGACACACACAGGACAGCCGGGGCCGTGAACCAGTTCAATTTGTGCGGGTAAAAATTGCTGCAGGCCGTACTTAACAATGGCATGGGTTTGGCCGCCGCAGACCTCCATGATGGTCCAGTGTTGGCGGGTAACAGCAGCAATTTTGTCAGCGAGTTGCCTAATGGTGACGGCCTGCCGGTATTCGTGCATATATTTCATAAAAACTTATCCTCAACCGAGAGCCTCAGCAGGGCGCATCGGTTTCATCGCAAGCCAATAGGTCGAAGATTCTACGCGCTTCCGTCGCATTGATTTTACTGATGGCGAAGCCTGCATGCACAATGACGTAGTCACCCGGGTCCGCTTCCGGAACAAAAGCCAGATTAATCTCCTTGCGGATGCCGCCAAAACTAACTGTACCGGTTCGTTCCATAGGCAGAGCGTTAAGAATATCTTCTATTTTTCCCGGAATGGCTAAGCACATGATGGGTTCTCCAGGCAACGTGCGTAATAAATCTGACCTAAAGCAAGGCCGCCATCATTGGCGGGTACGGCTTCATGATGATAAACCTGCTGCCCCTGCTGGCGTAACAACAGAGTAACGGTTTCTGTTAAGCGTTTGTTTTGGAATACGCCGCCTGAGAGAAACACCGGGTAGCCGTCAAACGGCTGCGTAATCGTTAAAATTATCTGTGCCAGTGTGTTGTGAAAGGCCGCTGCTATATCTTCGCGGGGCATTTTGGTTTTCTGACAGTCCAGTAATGCTCTGATCATAGGGCCCCAATCGATAATTTGTGTGGGATGCAGGCTATCCTGCTTATTGATGATTTCAAAAGGGAAGTGCCAGCTGGCTTTAGAGTCGTATGCACAGGCTTCCAGTGCCATGGCTGCCTGACCCTCAAAATGGTTATGAGTTGTGATGCCTGATAGTGCGGCAACCGCATCAAACAGCCGGCCAACACTGGAGCAGACAGGCGAGTTCAGTTGTCGTGAAAGCATTCTCTGCAGGTTGTATCGTTCAGAGGTACTGAATTGTTGGCGAAGCACCGGGGACTCAGTGAAAAAATCATCTCCCAGCAGTGCATATAACAATCCGGCCGCCTGGCGACGCGGTTCGCGGATCGCCTGTTCACCTCCCGGTAAAGGAAAGGTGCGTAACGAAGCGACATGTTTGATGTCGGCATGACCGTCCCAGCAGAAAAACTCTCCTCCGCGAAGAATACCATCGTGTGCGAAACCTGAGCCGTCCCAGCTGACGCCTACTGCGCGGCCAAGATGATGGTGCTCAGCCATACAGGAGAAAAAGTGCGCGATATGATGCGGTACCGCAAGGCATTTTTTCCCACTGGATTGCGCCCAGCGCGTGGATACATAGTTGGGGTGCAGGTCGTGAATAATAGTCTGTGGCTTAATCCCGCAGATGTGGCTTAAATCGCTGATGGCGTCCTCAAAAGCTTGTTGCGTGTGGCGGTTGTCCAGATCGCCCAGATGCTGACTGAGGTAAACGTGATTATGATGTGAGATCGCCACGCAACTCTTCATCTGTCCACCCACGGCGAGTAAATCAGGCAAGGGCGATAATGATACTGATTCCAGCGATTCCGGAAGCGACAATGACAAGGGCAGTGGAACATAACCGCGACTACGGCGCAGCATGACAGGCACGCCGTTCATTACCCTGACAACGGAGTCATCCAGTGGGCGGGCAATAGCGCGGTTGTGCATTAAAAACAGATCGGCAACCGTTGCTAGCCTCGCCAATGCTTGTGTATTACTGATGCAGATGGGTTCGCCGACGATATTACCGCTGGTGGCGACAATAGGACGCTGTAAAAGCGCCATCAGTAAGTAGTGCAAAGGCGATGCCGGCAGCATAATGCCAAGATCGTTATTGCCCGGCGCGACAGAGATCGCTATCTCGTTTTGGTTTGCCTCATTTTTAGCCAGCAGCACAATAGGACGCTGTGGAGAAAGCAGTAGCACTTTCTCTATTTCAGAGACGATGCAATGCTGTTGCACGCTTTTTATATCGGCACAGATCAAAGCAAAGGGTTTTTCCGGCCGGTTTTTTCTTTGGCGCAGTCTTTCAACGGCGTGCGGGTTAGTGGCATCGACGAGTAACTGAAAACCACCCACAGCTTTAACCGCGACTATCTGCCCGTTGAGAATAGCGTTAGCCGTTTGTTGCAGAGCATCTGTATTGTTGGCTATCATATCTCCTTTTACATCAGTGAGTTGCAGCTGCGGACCACAGTCCGGGCACGCTGTCGGTTCTGCATGAAAACGCCTGTCGAGAGGGTTTGTATACTCTTGTTGGCAGCTATTGCAGAGCGCAAACGGCTGCATTGTGGTGTTTTTTCTATCGTAAGGCAGGCTTTCAATAATACTGAAACGCGGTCCGCAATTAGTGCAGTTGCTAAAAGGATAGTGATAACGCCGATTCGCAGGATCGAACATCTCATCGATACACACCTGGCAGGGAGCGGTATCTGGCGGAACACTTATCAGGGGCGCACTCGATTCGTCTTTTTCAGGTGATGCCTTTTTTAATGATTTATTGTCAGATGCAGCTTCGCTTTGAATGCTCTCTCGGATAACAAAGCATGAGTCGTCTGATAACGCAGTTGCACGGCTATTGAGTGTGTGAATTTCAGCCCGCTGTGGCTTGTTTGTTCTTAACGCTTGCAGAAAGTCACGGATTAACAAAGCCTCACCCTGAGCTTCAATCGTGACCCCTTGAGGATGATTAGCCACCCAGCCATGCAGTGAATTTTCCTGAGCAAGCCGATAGACAAAAGGGCGAAATCCAACCCCCTGAACGATGCCTTCGATATTGATACAAAAGCGTTCAATCGCCATTGTCTTCAAATTCCAGACTTTGCAGCACAATATCCTGAGCCTGGGGGTGATCAATACCGACCAGTTCTTCAATATTCAGCATGACTCCCTGTAAAGCGGTTCCCGATACTTCGTGCTCAAAATGTTCACGCAGATGGCTGCTGGAAATGTGTGCTAACTCTCCCAGTTGAATGTTGACTGCCATCAGTGGTTTCTTTTCAATACGGCTGAGTTGATGAATTTTACCCAGTAAATCTTTCATCAGGGAGTGTTCGTGCATGCTCTATCTCCTGAGTTGAGTTCGTTACAAATGAGGGCAGCCAATTTTTGCGCAGCGATGACAAGGCGCGGGCTGATAACATCACCTTGCGAAAAATTGTTGCCTGCAATGCTGTAGATAGTCAGTGACTTGGGCAGTTGATGGAGTAATCTGGCGAGTTCAATGGCATTGGCAATACTGATCGCATGGTTGGATGACACTGGATTGTCGGCGGGCAGGTTTTCATTCAGACCATCCAGCCTGAAAATCTGGCCTGTCTGTATTGTAGATAAATCAGCGGCATCAGCTGTACTCGCCGAGCAGCAGGCGTCGATTAAAATCACTTTGTCTCTGTCTTGCCAGATATCAAGTAAGGCGGATGTATCCCCTGTGCTTTCGATAAAATCACTGGATTGAGCAAGGATCGGCTTTAACAGGTCAAACGTATAGGGGCCGACACCATCATCACAGCGGTAGCGGTTTCCTATGCTGATAATCAATGGTTTCATTCGTTTTTTTCCCTATGTATCTTGAGAAAGTGGGTCGCACAGGAGATGCAAGGGTCGTAATTGCGGATGGCCTGCTCACATAGAGCGCGGAGTTTTTCTTCCTCAAGGTGCATATAGTGAGGGACCAGATAACGCAGGTCGTTCTCTATTGTTTTCTGGTTCTGAGAAGTCGGGGCAACGATTTTAGCCTCTGTGATTTTCCCCTGTGCATCGATACTGTAGTGATGATAAAGCAACCCACGAGGTGCTTCGGTAACCGCGTATCCGGTTGCGGCTTTAGCTTGTGTTTTTATATAAGGCGTATGGGGGCGCTGATAACTATCAATAATCCGCAAAGCTTCATCAAAGGCGTAGAGCACTTCAAGGCTACGCACGATAATACTCTGGAAGGGATTATCACAAAATGGCGGGAAGCCAATCTCTTTAGCGATGCTTTTGGTCAGCGGCGAAAGCCGGTCATAGTTAAGGTTATAACGCGCCATCGGGCCTACCAGATAAGCATCCTTACCTTTTTCGCGCCCTTTAATAACACTGTGTAAAGCATTGCTGTGCTTTACATGTTCTTCTGCAAAATACTCTTCATATTGCTGAGCGTTAATATCTAACCCCGTAGAAGAGATGATGCGGCCTTCATTCATCGGGTATTCGTCGGGATGTGACAGGGCAACAAATTCATAAGCGAAAGGTGCATCACGCTTGAATTCGGGAAACGGCAGAGAGGCAACCCAGCGAGCTGATTCGATGGCCATATCCCGGCCTTTGAGTAGTTCCTCACGTAACGGCTGTAACTCAGAGACGGTTGGCATACGGTAAAAACCGCCAACGCGAACGTTGATTGGATGGATTTCCCGGCCTCCGATTAAATTAACAATCGCATTGCCGATTTTCTTAATGTGTAGTCCGCGTTGCACAATCTGCGGGTAATCCTTAGCCATCGCAACGGCACTCTCGTAGCCAAGAAAGTCCGGTGCGTGCAGCATATAGATATGCAGTACATGGCTTTCGATCCATTCTCCGCAATAGAGTAATCTGCGTAGTTCTCGTATTTCATTGGCAGGAGTAATATCCAATGCGTTTTCCATCGCATGTACGGCGCTCATTTGATAGGCGACCGGGCAGATACCACAGATGCGCGCCGTGATATCCGGTGCTTCCAGATAATCGCGCCCTCGTAAAAAGGCTTCGAAAAATCGCGGTGGTTCGAAAATTTTCAGCTGTACGTCATCAACGCCCGCTTCGTCATAACGGATATACAGCGCTCCTTCGCCCTCGACACGGGCCAGATAATCGACCTTGATGACTTTACTTTTCTTCATGGTTTTTCTCGATAAACGTCAGGCTTTGAGTGGCAAAAGCCGGTGCCGCTGCATTCATATTGCGGAAGTTTTCCAGCAGAGTGGCGTTGTCGCTGCCTAGTTCCGTTTGCCACCAGTGGCTTAACGATGCGGTATTGGGGTTTTCTTTCGGGCCATAACAGCCATAGCAACCGCGATTGTAGCTCGGGCAGATGGCACCGCAGCCAGCGTGAGTGACGGGCCCCATACAGGGGGTTCCGTGGGCAACCATGACACAGATGTTTCCTTTGAGCTTACATTCCATACACACCGAATGCGCCGGAATTTGTGGCTTGCGCTGGTTCAGATAAGCGCTGATTACTTCTAACAATTGTGCCTTATTGATCGGACAACCCTGTAATACGAAATCGACACGTATATGGTCGCTGATGGCACTGGAGGTTTTTAATGTGGCAATATATTCGGGATGGGCATAAACCAGCGATGTAAATTCAGTTACGTCAGCAAAGTTACGTAATGCCTGAATACCCCCGGATGAAGCACAGGCACCGATGGTGATTAATGTGTGCGATTGCTGGCGGATCTTCTGAATCCGTTCTGCTTCATCGGCCGTTGTAATAGAGCCTTCGACAATAGAAAGATCATAAGGCCCGTCGACCTGACGGCTCGATGCTTCCATAAAGTAGGCAATGTCGATCTGCCCGGCGAGCAATAACAGCTCATCTTCACAGTCGAGCAAACTTAGCTGGCAACCGTCGCAGGAGGTGAATTTCCATACCGCTAGTTTAGGCATCGTTTTCATTGGTTTGTCATACCTCCTGCCTATGGAACCAGGGATAAATCTCCTGATAACAAAACACCGGACCATCCTTACAGATAAATGCAGGCCCCCATTGGCAGTGGCCACAATGGCCTATGGCGCATTTCATGTTGCGTTCCATGGAGAGGTAAATGGATGCGCGCGGCAGGTTTTTTTTGATCAGTTCCTGAATGGCAAAACGCATCATGATCTCGGGGCCACAGATAAAGGCAATGCTGTTCTCAGGGTCAATCTTTGTAGCGGTTAGCAGGTGGGTTACTGCACCTACATTGCTTTGCCAGCCGGGTGTTGCCATATCAACACTGGTTTGTAGCGTGAGCTGTTGCTCCCAGTGTTTGAGTTCGACGCTATACAGCATTTCAGGCTGGCTTTTGGCGCCGTAAAAAAGACGAACATCCGTTGCCGCGCTATTTTTATCGAGCAAGCTGTAAACCAGTGGACGCAATGGAGCCAGCCCTAAGCCACCGGCTATCAGGAGCACTGTTTTACCTGCGGTTTTCCCGACAGGCCAGCCTTTTCCAAAGGGGCCGCGTACACCGAGTTGATCCCCTTCGCGCAACTGTTCTAATGCTTGTGTTACCTGCCCCAGTGTTCTGATGGTATGTATATAGACAGAGGTGTTGTATACCGATCCACTCATTGAAATAGGGACTTCACCGGCACCAAAGGCATACAGCATATTGAACTGACCCGGCTGAAAAGAGAGGCGCGGGTGAGCCTCCTTTTTTTTGATATGCAGTGTGAACGTACCGGGATATTCCTCAATGCGGCGTTGCACATAAAAAATATCCGGGATCATGGATTCTGATCCTTTTTGTTTTGAGTTTCATGATTTTTTTTATTTTGAGAGTAGCCGTAAACATCCAATAGTTGTAATCGTGTCGCTTGTAAGCGCTCGGTCATAATACGGGCAAAACGCTGCATCAGGTCAAAGCCGAGATTCGTATCATTAGCACACTTTGTGCGCAGGCAACGTCCGTCTAATTTGAGGGTCTGCACTTGTGTTTGCGTCTTTGCATCAAACGTCCAGCGGTGAGGTGGAAACAACCAGGACCAGCCACAGATATCGCCATCCTGTAGTGTTTGCAGGATGACGGCGCCGTAATTAGGCTGGGATATCTCGATTGAAACGCGGCCGTTTCGAATCAGGTAGAAATAATCAGCGGGGTCATTTTCTCTGGCAATGTATTCCTGCGGATTAAAGACATGATTCACAGCACACCCGGCAATTAACCGGATATATTCGTCGTTCATTCCCGCAAAGAAGGGGTGATCGTGTAACAGAGCTTCGATTGTTTTCATGAGGAGTCAGCCTTTTGGAAGCGAATAACCTCTTCGGTAATATCAATACCCACCGGGCACCACGCAACACAGCGACCACACCCTACACAGCCTGAGGTATTGAACTGCTCATGCCAGGTTGCCAGCTTGTGAGTCATCCACTGGCGGTAGCGTGAACGGGTGTCGGGGCGAACTGAGCCACCGTGTATATAACTGAAGTCAGCGGTAAAGCAGGAATCCCACTGCTCCCATCGCTCAGCGTGGTCACCGCTAAGATCCGTGGTGTCTTCAACGGATGAGCAAAAGCATGTGGGGCAAACCAGAGTGCAATTGGCGCAGGACAGGCAGCGCTCTGCAATATCACTCCAAAGAGGGCTTTCATAATTACGGTATAACAGTGCCTGCAGGTCGCTGCTGTCAAACATGCGTGGGCCAGCTGACATCTGCTCTTCTGCCTGGCTTATGGCTGCTTTTTGCTGCTGGTGGTGCTCTGAGGTGGCAGGCGTAACGGGCAACTGCTGCAGGATTAGCTCGCCTTTTTCTGATCCGCACCGTAATAAAAAATAATGCTCGTTATCATTAATGATTTCAGTTATTTCCAAATCGCACGGTAAGGATACGGCTGGCCCGGTATTCATGGATGTGCAAAAACAGGTAGCCGCTGCCTGAGTGCAGTTTACCGCTACCGTGAAAATCGACTGACGGCGCTGTTTGTAATCTTCATTGTGATATTCGCCAGACAGAAAGACGCGATCCTGTATGGCTATTGCATGCAGCTCACAGCTACGTATACCCAGAAAGGCCAGTGGGGTGATGGCGCTATTGACTGGCTCAATATGTATGCCATCGGCTGTTTTTTGCGCGTTCCAGACTTGCCGGCGAGGCAGTTGCAGGTATTTTTTCCATGAATTAGGGCCCACGTTAAAGCCGAAATAAGCAGAATCTTGTCGGCGTTTGAGCCGGTAACGGCCTTTATCCTGCTCGTCTGTCCAGCCTTGAGGGAGATCGTCTGCTGAGTTGATGTGGTCGTAAATGATGGTTTGATCAACAATGACGGGACCAATAACCTGATACCCCGCTTGCTGCAGGCTATGAATCAGGCTATTTAGCTTGTCGGATAACAAAATATACGATGTTGCGTTTTGGACCTTCATTGCTAACGTCCATTTACACACTTATAAATGCGTTTATCTAACGTATGCATACCAACATATGCTTGAAGCCAGTTAAATAAAAACAATGACGAAGTGATGTGATTGCGATTGGAAGATAGCTAATTTAATAACGTTTAAAAATTTTAGTGTCAATAAAATTGGCGGCTTAAATTTTAGATGATTAAAACTTAAGCCGCCGTTGATCCTTTTACCGGAGTCAGCTCACGCCTCCGGTAAAGAGCACAGTAAGCGTTATTTTTTCACACTGCTGACCCGCATAATAATGACCCAGCCAGCGGCTAATACAACACGCCGACAGGTGCGGAAAAGCAGTTAAAAAACAGAAGAAAGAGGCGAAGATATCACTGATAGTTGTCGTTCGGGAAATTTATAGATTTTTGTCAGCTAGTTGTTAACTTAATCGCATGTTCCCCAGGCTAAGACGCGTATGTATATTCGGTTTTTAGTGGAGGGGCTACCTCCTAACCCTACACGAATGCGCACCCTTATCTCTCTTTGGGTCGATGGGTCTCAAAGCAGAACAGAGTCTATCAAGGTAGATAGGTATTAATTGTTGATAATGCCGCCTGATTAGGCGGCATTATCAGTTTCAACTGAAACAGAGTCACAACTGTGATCATTTACCAGCGTGCGTAACTCGGGGATGCAAGAGCCACAATTGCTGCCACATTTCAGCGTCGAGCCTAAGCTTTCAACACTGCAGGCGTCGCCATTTTTTAGTGCATTGATAATGGTTTGTTCGCCTACCTGATAGCAAGAACAAATGGTTTTTCCTGTTTGCATTGACGGGTCGGCAGGGAACCCCGAGAGTAAGCGTAAACGATCCTGGTCTGCAGGGAACCGTTCTCCCACTTGGCTGCCTAGCCAGGATTTGTCATATTCAGGTAGTTCAGGTCCACTGAGAAGGACTATGTGCAGTTGATTGTCGATAAAGCCGGCAGCACTCAGGTAGCGCTGGTTTGAGTCTGTTAGTTGTACCCATTCGCTAACCTTCGGGAATGCCGCAGATAGCCAGTCAGTGTCGGGCGTATTATTCAGATCAATGAGTTCCCACAGCGTGCCATTAGCCAGCGGCGTTTTAAACCATTCCATGGTTTTATCCGGTGTGAAATCAGAAGCTGTCAGTAAAATACCCTGCCAGTGTGGTGATAACGGCGAAATGGTGACCGGGCTATGCTTAAACTCAGGTTGCCCGGAAAGCGCATCCTGAATCGGACGTACCAGGCTGTTAGCGCGTGCGTGGCTGGCAAACGCATCGCTCCAGTGCATCGGCACAAACAGTGAGTCTTTCCGTTGTGTATCGGTGACCTTGGTTCGCGCAATATATTCAATGTTTCGGTCTTTCAGAGAGACCAGTGAATTGTTTTTTATATCGAATTTTTCAGCGGTATGCGGATGTATTTCGACGTAAGGCGTCGCAATATGCTCCAATAATCGGTGGGCTTTACCGGTACGGGTCATGGTATGCCACTGATCTCTGATGCGTCCGGTGTTAAGAATTAACTGGTCGCAGTCTGCCGCATAAGTAGGCAAGCGTGGTGTGATAGAAATCAGGTTCGCTTTGTTCGTGGGTGTATAAAAGTGCCCATCGTCAAAGAAGCGTTTTCTGCCCTGTGGATAGGTTTGATTGACAGGCCACTGAATCGGTTCAAGGGTCTGATATTCAAGATCGGTGAGAGAGGTCAGGCCGGAAATGTCAAAATCACGTTCGCTCTTACCGTTAGCCTCTGGATTTTCGAATCCGGACAAAGCGGCATGTTCGCGGAAAATATCAGCACTGCCGGTGAAATCAAATGCCTCCTCAAAGCCCATACGTTTAGCGACTTCGCAGATGATTTTCCAGTCATTCTGAGCCTCTCCCGGTGGTGCAATGAAGCCACGTTGGCGAGAGATAGTTCTGTCTGAATTGGTGACCGTACCGTCTTTTTCTCCCCAGGTGGTTGCGGGTAAGCACACATCAGCAAACGGCAGGGTATCGGTTGAGTCACTGGAATCGGAGACAATCACTAAGTCGCATTTAGTCAGTGCCTGCTTGATTTTGTCAGCGTCAGGCATGGAAACAACAGGGTTCGTCGCAATAATCCAGATGGCTTTTATTTGCCCGCTGTCGACTGCATTAAACATGTCGACGGCTTTAAGGCCTTCCTTGTGCACCATATTAGGCGCATCCCAGAAGCGGCGTACTTTATCGAGGCTCTCTGGGTTTTTAAGCTCCAGATGTGCGGCAAGCTGATTGGCTAAGCCGCCGACTTCACGCCCACCCATGGCATTGGGTTGGCCTGTAATAGAAAAAGGTGTTGCGCCAGGTTTGCCAATTTTCCCGGTGATCAGGTGGCAATTGATAATCGCGTTGCCTTTATCGACACCGCTGGAGGATTGATTGATCCCTTGTGAGAAAAGGGTGACGCTGTGCTCATATTCGGCAAACCATTGATATAGGGTGTTAAGTGCCGCTTCAGGTACATCACAATCGATCGCTGTTTGTGCCAGCGTCTGTTGTTGCACACTTTCAGATAATGCATCAAATCCCTCACAATGCTGTTCGATGAACTGACGATCAAGCTTTTGATGAGCAATAAGGTAGTGAGCCAGCCCATTAAACAAAAATCCATCGCTACCAGGTTTTAAGGGTAAATGTAGATCAGCAATATCACAGCTGGCGGTTTTACGTGGATCAATGACGACGATCTTCATATCAGGGCGTTCAGCTTTGGCTTTTGCTAAACGCTGATAAACAATCGGGTGCGCCCAGGCCAGATTAGATCCTGTGATAATTACCAGATCAGCTAACTCAAGGTCTTCATAGCAACCCGGTACAGTATCGGAGCCAAATGCGCGTTTATGCGCAGCAACTGCAGAAGACATACATAGTCGTGAGTTGGTATCAATATTAGAGGTGCCAATAAAGCCTTTCATCAATTTATTAGCGACGTAATAATCTTCGGTCAGAATCTGCCCGGATACATACATAGCCACAGCATCGGGGCCATGTTGAGCGATGATATCGGCTAGTTTCTCTGCTATGTGGGAGTAAGCCGTGTTCCAGTCGACCGTTTGGCCGGCAATTGAGGGAGATAACATGCGGCCCTGGTGACTAACTGTTTCATGTAAAGCCGAGCCTTTGACACAGAGTCTACCCTGATTCGCGGGGTGTTCTGTTGAGCCACTGACTGCTATCAGATTACCCTGCTGAATTTTGGCATCGACACCGCAGCCAACGCCACAGTAAGGACAGGTAGTTTTTATTGTCTCTGTTATGTTCATATTTATTCCAAAAAAAAGGCGCTATGCAGGAGAGATCCTGAAATAGCGCCATTGCCAAGTTTCTCAATACCGAGAAAAAAATAAATACGCCGTCTACGTACTTTGTCTAACCAAAAAGATTCAATTTGTTACATGCATATTTGATACCAGTTTTATTTATTAATGTTCTTTTAATGTAAGTCTTTGTTAAAAATGAGTTTTTATTTTATTCTTGTGTTGTTTTTTAATTGATGTAGAAAAAACATGTTACATATCAAGCAGGGTTTTAAAAAACGCACCTTTTTTGTGCTTACTTTCCCGAGCTGACTTTCTTAGGCTGACTTTTTTAGACTTAACAGGTAACGCTTAATTTATTGTGATTAACATGTGATGTTCTGCACGCCTGTTGTAATGCCTTTAGAAATCATGAGAATAAGATACGTCGTAACCATAAATACCCGAGGCTAAATATGGATCGCCTATTAGATAACGCTATTGCTTTAGCACCGATGATAACCATCAGTGTGGTTATTGTTGGCTTGTTGCTGATGATGAACTGGATTTTGCTGGGGCGTCATCCGGAGTTGGGTAATGAGAAGAAACTCCCTCGCCAGCTAACATTATTAGGACTGACGCTTGTTGGTTTTGTGATTATTACCTTTATGCTGCCAGTGAGTGATGCCGCACGAAATCAGGTTATTGGACTGCTCGGTATATTACTCTCCGGTATTCTGGCGTTTTCATCCACAACCTTTGTCGCCAATTTTATGGCGGGGATCATGCTCCGTATTAACCGGCCTTTTAATACCGGTGATTTTATTCGGGTAGAAGAGCATTTTGGACGTGTATCTGAAAGGGGATTGTTTGATACCGAAATTCAAAGTGAGCACCGTGAGTTAATCATGTTGCCAAATTTATACTTAATATCCCGACCAGTGGTTGTGATTAGTAAATCGGGGGCTATTATTTCCAGCACTTTGTCGCTGGGATACGATATTCACTACTCCCGTATAGAAGCGCTGCTAATTGACGCCGCCTTAGCGATCGAACTAAAAGAGCCTTTTGTTCAAGTGATAGAGCTAGGAAACGATGCCGTCACCTACCGTGTGAGCGGGCTGTTAGTCGATGTTAAAAATATGCTATCAACGCGTTCAATGCTCCACAGGGCTATATTGGATGTGCTGCATAATGATGCGGTTGAAATAGTCTCACCTAGATTCGTTAACCAAAGACGTTTAGATGAACATGTGAAAATAATTCCGGAAGTTGTTGCTAAATCGAACATCATTACGACGTCAAAGCCTGAAGATATGCTCTTCGATAAAGCAGAGAAGGCAGAGCAACAGGAAGCCTCAGAGGATAATTTACTAAATGAACTGCACGCACTTAACGAGCAGCTCAGCACGGCAAGCGCTGATGAAAAAACTAAAATAGAAACCCATATACAGCAGAAGCGTCAGCGGCTGGATCATATCAGTGAGCAAAAGGAAAAAGAAAAGCACTGAGCGAGCGTTAAATCAGGAGATATTAGCGAGGTACCGGCGATGTCTCTTCATAACGTAGAGCTTATAAATAATGAACAAAACAACTTTCTGTTAACGCTATTGATTGTGATTATCATTTGCGTTAATATGTTTTGGCTCGTAAGTTAATTCAGATCTCACCTCTGATTAGCTTCATCTTCTTTTGTTGGTGCAGGCCACAAAAGAAACACGGTTCTTGTCATTTACAGGGTAATCTTCGGATTACCCTTTTTTTTGCTTCTTACTCTCCATATATACGCTTGCGCATCACCTGATTTATAGTGAATAAATATCATCGATATTATTCGTTTAGCCTTTAATGCGCCCAGATGAGGATAAAAGTCATTATTTTGGATATTCCAATGAAATTCCTTATCGTTATTGTCGATTAGAAGGAATGCCCGCAGATCCATTGCATACAATTTTTACTATCATGACCTCTCAATAGGAATCACTAATTCCGATAGCAGAGGCTATGGAGCTTCTGGTCTGACATGGACAGAAATTAAAATAATATAAATGGTTATTTGTCTTCAGTAGTTTTGCTAAATCGGGTTATGTCGTTCGTCTGATTGAGTATCTATAAGGCAATTCCTCTATAAATTTAAGGCATTGATGATTATGTTAATACTGAACGGGGCGCTGACTCACTTTGCAAACCCAGCAGCCAATAGTAAAAATCTATACTCAGACTCGCAGCGGGATGTAATCAGCATTGCCAGGGCTGCTGATGCGATTGAAGATATTAAGACCTGGCCTGGGTATGCCGAAACGCCCTTGCACTCCTTAACGGCGATGGCTGAAGATGCGGGTCTGGGTGCCATCTGGTACAAAGACGAGTCGCAACGTTTTGGACTGAAAAGCTTCAAAGCACTGGGGGGCGCGTATGCAGTGGCTTGTCAGTTGCAGAATGTATTGGAAACGCAACTCGGCCACCGTCCAAGCACTGCTGATTTATTAGACGGACAATACAAAGATGCTGTCTCTAAGATGGTGGTCAGTTGCGCAACCGATGGAAACCATGGCCGTTCTGTTGCCTGGGGCGCACAAATGTTCGGCTGTGGCTGTGTTATTTATATTCATCGTGATGTGTCTGAAGGCCGTAAAGAGGCAATGCAAGCCTTTGATGCTGACGTTATTCGTATCACGGGTAATTACGATGAGTCAGTGCGTCAGGCAGATGCGGATGCCAAAGCGAACGGACGCATTATTGTTTCAGACACCAGCTATGAAGGTTATATGGAAGTGCCTAAAGATGTTGCTTTGGGTTACACCGTTATGTTGGCAGAAA
The DNA here is from genome assembly GCF_001305295.1 of Neptunomonas antarctica. Taxonomy (GTDB): domain Bacteria; phylum Pseudomonadota; class Gammaproteobacteria; order Pseudomonadales; family Balneatricaceae; genus Neptunomonas; species Neptunomonas antarctica. The sequence continues at coordinate 43,656 of NZ_LJSI01000026.1, read as the reverse complement.
TAGTCGAGCAATTAGAAGGAGATATTCCCACTCACGTTTTCATACAAGGCGGCGTGGGCGGTCTGGCTTCGGCTGTTGCGGGTTATTTCTGGGATCTATGGGGTGAACGCCGACCACGTTTTGTGGTGGTTGAGCCGGTTGAGGCTAACTGTTTACAGCTAAGCGCCAAAGCGGGTAAGCCCGTTGTCGTTGAGGGAGATTTGAATACCTTGATGGCCGGCCTGGCCTGCGGTGAAGTATCCGCACTGGCGTGGCAGATCTTATCGAATGGCGCTGATGACTTCATGACATTAAGTGAAGAAGCGGTTGCCGAAACGATGCAAATGCTGGCTAAAGGCTATAAAGGTGACCCCGCCATCGAAGCCGGTGAATCTGCTGTGCCGGGTTTGGCTGCTGCTGTTATTGCTGCCCGGCAAGAAGAATTTGCCAGCGCTTTACACTTAAATGCGTGGAGTAAAGTGCTGGTGCTCGGTACTGAAGGTGCGACTGATCCAGAGCTTTATAAGCAGTTAGTTGGTTAATTTATTATTATCAGACTTCGAATAAAGCCTCGTAATTACGGGGCTTTTTTATTTTTATCTGTTTATTTAGAGGTTTATAAATTCAGAGATTCAGAGGTTTGCCAGCCATATATTCGAAGCGATCAGTGCTTAGCTTTCATCCAGTATGACGGGTACTGAAAGCCCCACTTTGACTGCGTCCATAACCACATTAGTTAAGAAGCTACGAATGTTAAGATTATCGAAAAATACCTCGCGAGTAAAAACTTCGTAGTCTTCCATATCGGTTGCAGTGATCACCAAAATAAAATCGGCACTGCCGGTTACGTAATAACACTGTTGAACAGCAGAGATACTCTTCATCTCTTTTTTGAAATTATCGATCAAATCGGCGCGTTCGCGTTCCAGTGTTACTTGTACCAGTAGGGTTACTCCTCTGCCGACTGCTTTAGGGTTCACTACCGCAATATCTGCCTGAATAATTTGCTGTTCCCGCATACGTTTTATCCGACGCTGTACGGCGGCAGGAGAGAGGCCCACTTGCTCTGCAATCTGGTCGGACGTGGTGCGATTTGAATGTTGAATTATCGCCAGAATTTTACGATCAAAGCCGTCAATACTGGCGGGTTGAGTATGACTCATAATGTGTATCTACCTCTTTCCGACAACGTGATCTTTGAGACTATAAGGTTCTATCGTAAAGAATATAAGGTTCTACCGTAAAGAAGAAAGTGTCGATTGAAAATTGTAGTGAATTTATGCAAATTTTTAATTTTTTTGCGGTTAATCATCAAGAATTACGCCTTATTACAAGAATTCCCGCAAACCAACACCGTAGTATTAACCAATAAGTTTTCCCCATCGAACAATAAAAAATAGCTCACAACCCGCGTTTTGAGCAACGAGAGCATGATGATAGAACTGACTACGGTGCAACATAAACAGCCTTTGGAGTACCTTGCTCCTGCGGGTCGCATAGGCATTATATCTTTAGCGACAGATTTTAATATCGAGGCGGATCTAAAGCGCATCTATCCGGACGACGTACAGTTTTTCACCAGCCGGGTAAAAAATATTAACCCTCTGACAATAGAAAATTTGCGCACCATGGCACCCGGTATCAGTGCGACAGTCGATACTATCCTGCCGGGTGTCGAGCTGGATGCGATAATCTATGCCTGCACCTCCGGTACTATCGCTATTGGTGTTGAGCAAGTTGCTGAACTGATTCATAAGGTTCGTCCTGGCGTACCGGTTACCAATCCGGTGACGGCTGCGCTATCCGCTTTTCAGTGCTTTGCTGCAAAGCGGATCTCAATTCTCACGCCATATACCGAGGCGGTTAATCAAGAAATCGCTGAGTTTTTTACTTCACAGGGCTACGACGTTCTTAGTATCGCGGGTTTCGGTTTTGAAGACGACACCGCGATGACCTATATCACACCGCAAGATATTGCTGATGCCGCAGTTGCCTGCTGTGATCCTCAAGCCGAGCTCTTATTTATCTCCTGTACTGCCTTGCGGGCATCGTTTGTGCTGGACGAAATCGAACAGCGTATAGGCATTCCGGTTGTGAGCAGTAATCAGGCGCTGGTATGGCATAGCTTGCGACTGCTTAATTATCCTGCAGCGGTCCTCGGTTTTGGCGCTTTGTTACGCGAGCAGTTGGCGGTTGACGCTGCGCGAACATCTGAGTAGCCGGTTTAATTATTATTCCCTGGAGATTGAGTTATGTCTTTAACCCCACAATTGATTGCCCGGATGACCGAATGGCGTCGCCATATGCATCGCTTCCCTGAATGTGGTTTTAATTTGCCATTAACCGCTGACTTTATCGCCGAAAAGCTGGAAAGTTTTGGTATTGAAGTCACACGTCATATTGGCCAGCAAGGCATTGTTGGTGTTCTCCGCTTTGGCAAGGGTGACGCCAGTATCGGTTTGCGAGCGGATATGGACGCGCTGTTTATTCATGAAGGAAATGAGTTTGAACACCGCTCCCGACATGATGGGCAAATGCATGCCTGTGGCCATGATGGGCATTCCGCCATGTTGCTGGGTGCGGCGAGTTATTTAGCTGAAACAAAAGATTTTAATGGCACCGTTCATTTTATCTTTCAGCCAGATGAAGAGCACGGGCAGGGCGCTCAGGCAATGATAGATGATGGCTTGTTTGAGCGTTTCCGTATTGATGCTATATACGGGCTGCACAATATGCCGGGTCTGCCCGAAGGGCAGTTTATGGTTCGCCCGGGTTCCTTGATGGCCAGTGAAAGTAGCTTTGAAATTGTTATCAAGGGTGTCGGTGGCCACGCTGCCATGCCACATCGGGGTATTGATCCTATTGTTGTCGGCTCTCAAATTATTTTGGGCCTGCAAACTATCGTATCGCGTAATCTCAGTGCGATTGAAGAGACGGCGGTCGTCTCTGCGACTGAGTTTGTAACCAATGGAACCGTTAATGTTATTCCCTCTGAGGTGACCATTAAAGGTGATTGTCGATGCTTCACTGAGGATAGTCTCAAGAGGATCGAAGCGTGCATGGAGCGGATAGTTTCCGGCATTTGTCAGGCAGCTGGCGCGCACTATAGCTTCACGTTTGTGAATACGTTTTACCCTACCGTCAACAGCCCGTTACAGACAGAGCATGCAACCCGTGCGGCTATCGCCGTATTGGGAAGTGATAATGTTGAAGCAAACTGTTTACCTCTCACTATTTCAGAAGATTTTTCCAGCATGTTACGTATCAAACCTGGCTGTTATGCACTGCTGGGTAATGGTGTGGAGTCTGTGGGTGGTTGTGCTTTGCATAACCCTGAATACGACTTCAATGACCATATCCTTAAGCATGGCGCGCAGTACTGGGTGCAGTTGGTACGTGATCAATTGAAATAACGCCTGAATATAAAATTAACCTTAACTCTAAAAATAAAACTTGAGGAATACCCGTGAAAAAACTTTTAACCACATTATTAGCAATTGGCATCAGCTTTGGCGTGAGTGCTGAAACATGGAAGTTTGCTTCTGAAGAAGATAAGCAGGATGTTCAGGATATCTTTGCGCAATCTTTTGCCGATACCATTAAAAAAGAATCAGATGGTGATATTCGCGTTAAGGTTTATTACTACGGACAGCTGGGTACTGAAAACGATATTGTTGAGCTGGCGGCTAAAGGAACCATACAGTTTGTTTCAGTTGGCACCGGACATTTGGGTTCTTATGTGCCTGAAGTTCAGGCACTAAGCCTCCCTTACGTATTAGGCACTGAGACTGATGTCGTACGTAAAGTGCTGACAGGTAGCAAGACTATCTATAACGATCTGGCTGATCGGTTTGAAAGTGTAAACCTTAAGTTGCTCACTATGATTTCTGAGGGTGAAATGGCATGGGGCGCGAACAAAGCAATCCGCACACCTGAAGATTTTGCAGGGCATAAAATTCGAACCTTCACCTCAACTATCCCGGTAGAAACCTACAAAGCTTTTGGTGCAACGCCAACGCCTTTGTCCTGGGGAGAAGTCTACGGCGCGCTACAGCTGAAAACGGTTGATGGTATGGTCAACCCGATCTACTTTGTGTACAACGCTAAATGGCATGAAGTTCAGGATTATCTTATGTTCCCTGGCCAGCAACCGTATGTAGCCACCGTGTCTACTAACAGCAAATGGTTCAATGCGCTGTCGGCTGAGAAGCAAGCGATGGTCAACAAAGCAATCACGGTTGCCGAGCAAGCCGCTCATGAATACCAGTTGAGTATTAACAAAGAAAACATGAATAAAATCATGGCTGAACGTCCGGATATGCAGGTCGTGACGCTGAATGAAGAAGAACGAGCACGCTTTAAAGAAATCAGCCAAACATTACATGAAACCTACTATAACGTAGTCGAAAATGCTTACGATGATGCCGAAAAAGCTAAAGCACGTGCGGGCGCAAAAAAGATTCTTGGCAACTTGATTCAAGAAGTTAAGGACGCCTCTTAATCCTGGATGATTAGCAGGTAGCGTGGTGCTTATCCGATAGATAGGCACCACGCTAATTGATTCATTGATGTTTCAATTAGCCACAAATCATAGTACGGCTTATTAGGTATGTTCTTATGAAAAAGATATTCCACAAGATCAGTAGTGTCACTGAATCGATAGAAAAGTGTGTTGTTTTCTGTTCAATCCTGCTGATGATGGTTAATTCAACCGCCAATGCTATCGGGCGATATGTTTTCGGTAAGAGCCTGTTTTTTTCCGAAGAGCTGAATCAGTTTTTGATCGTGGCAATAACCTTTATTGGTTTTGCCTATGCGGTGCGCAAAGGTAGAAATATTCGCATGACAGCCGTGTATGATTCTTTAGGTTATACCGCCAAGAAAATAGTATCGACCCTGATTGCTATTACCACGGGCGTGTTAATGCTCTACCTCGCCTATAAAGCTATCTTTTACGTGATTGAGTTGAAAGATCTTAACCGTTTAAGTCCTGCATTACAGTTTCCCGTATATATCATTTATTCAATTATTCCCGTGGGATTCGGTATCGCGGGTGTGCAGTATTTGATTACTTTCTTTATGAATATTACTCATAAAGAGATCTATCTATCGTATGAAGTCATTGATGAATAATCGATAAGTAATCAATAGTATTATGGATGAAATATTATGAGTTCGACTTTTGAGTTTTTATCTAACGTCCTGGCGGGTGAGCTTGATACCTACGTTATCACTTTCGCACTCGTTACAACGATGATTGTTTTGTTGTTCCTTAGCTTTCCTATGGTCGTGCCTTTAGCGGCGGGTGCATTGCTAGGGTTAGTGCATTTTTCAGATATAGATACCGGTGTGATTATTCAGCAAATGGTGACGGGTATTTCGCCAAATGCATTGATCGCTGTGCCTATGTTTATTCTGGCCGCTGACATTATGACGCGCGGCCATACGGCGCATAACCTGTTGGGCTTAATTGAGGCGTTTGTTGGACACCTACGAGGCGGCTTGCCCATTACGGCGTGTATCAGCTGTACGTTATTTGGCTCTGTATCAGGTTCCACTCAAGCCACGGTAGTGTCCGTTGGTCAGATAATGCGACCTAAGCTATTGCAGGCAGGTTATAAAGATAGCTTTGTCATGGCGCTCATTATTAATGCCAGTGATATAGCTTTTCTGATCCCACCCAGTATTGGTTTGATTCTCTACGGGACACTGGCAAACACCAGTGTGGGTGAGTTGTTTATCGCGGGTATCGGGCCTGGAATATTATTGGCCATTCTGTTTTCTGTTTATTGCTATGTGTATAGCGTTTATCAGGGAGACAGCATTGCATTGGTCGGGAAAACATCTAATAAAGATAAGCTACTGGCCATTAAAAAAGCACTGCTGCCTTTGGGGTTTCCTGCACTCATCGTAGGTGGAATCTACTCCGGAGCGGTCACGCCTACAGAAGCGGCCTCATTTTCGGTACTGTACGCCATTATTGTTGAGTGCTTTATCTACCGGGAATTAAAATACAAAGATATTGTGGATGCGGCACTCAGTACGGGACTCATTACCGCCGTGGTATTCATTCTTGTAGGCATGGGGCAGGCGTTCTCCTGGTATATCTCATTTGAGCAGATTCCACAGGAGCTATTAGCGCCGTTGAATCTGGAAGGTGCCTCTCAGGAATATATTCTGTTTGTGATTGCCTTGAGCTTTTTTGTGGGCTGTATGTTTGTCGACTCGCTGGTGGTTCTGGTTATCTTAACACCCATATTTGTACCTATTGTCGCTGCTGTTGGGCTTGATCCGGTATTGGTGGGTGTGATGATTACCCTACAGATGGCTATTGGTTCGGCAACACCTCCCTTTGGTTGTGACATATTTACCGCCATTGCCATTTTTAATAAACCTTATCTGGAAGTGATAAGCGGTACCTTACCGTTTATTTTGATCTTGTTTGTGATGTCAGCATTATTGATCTTTTTTCCGGGTATATCTTTGCTCTTACGTGATCTGGCGTTCCCTCAATAAATGAGCCACACCACACCACACGACAGCGCAAAAAAATAAAAAGTTGAGTAATTCTATGACAAATATACTGAGTGCCCCATCGCGAGGCTTTGAGCATAGCGAATTTGAAATACGTACTGACAAGTTGCAGCGCCGTATGGCAGCGGAGCAAATAGACGCGGTGTTTTTTACGACTGAGCCTGAATTTCGGTATTTCAGTGGCTTTAAGTCACAGTTTTGGGAAAGTCCGACGCGACCCTGGTTTCTTGTGGTGCCTGCCAAAGGTAAACCTATTGCCGTCGTACCCGAAATTGGTGTGGCGGGCTTTGAGCAAACCTGGATTGACGATGTATGTAGCTGGCCATCTCCAAGGCCAATGGATGATGGTGTTAGCTTACTGGCTGATACGTTAAAAAGTGTGGCTAACGGATCACGTCGTATAGGCTCCATGCTTGGCCCGGAAACACATTTACGTATGCCCGTCGCAAACTACCAGACGCTGCTAACGTATTTAAGTGCGCATAAGGTTGTCGATGTTAGTGAAATTGTGCGTGATCTGCGTAGCATCAAATCTTCTGCTGAAGTAGAAAAAATACGTTTTGCATGTGACGTAACCGCCGCGGGATTTGATTTTCTGCTAAATAACCTCAAAGCAGGTATGACTGAGCGAGAAGCTTGTAAGGTGATGCATCTGGAGATGCTGCGTTTAGGTGCAGATTCCTGCCCGTATCTGATCTCTGCATCGGGCCAGGGAAGCTACAACAATATCATTATGGGGCCGACAGACAGAAGGCTCAGCCAGGGAGATGTGTTGATTATTGATACCGGCGCCAACTTTGATGGCTATTTCAGTGATTATGACCGCAACTTCGCTTTTGGTGACGTTGACCGGGCAACGCATGATGCCTATGAGGCCGTTTACGCGTCAACTGAGGCCGGCTTAAAAATTGCTGCTCCGGGACAAACCACCGGAGACGTCTGGAAAGCAATGTGGTCGGTGTTGGAAGGTGCCGGCGCGCTAGGTAATGATGTGGGTCGTATGGGACACGGACTCGGTATGCAGCTCACAGAATGGCCATCCAATGTAGAAGGCGGAGACGTTATTTTGCAGGCGGGTATGGTCTTAACGCTTGAACCGGGTATGACGTTTGCTCCGGGTAAGGTGATGGTTCACGAAGAAAACATTCTGATCACCGATAATGGCTGTGAGATGCTGCATAAACGCGCATGGTCAACATTACCGGTCATTACGAACTAACAATATTGCCTAAATCATGCTGGCAATGGCTTTGTATAACAGAGCCATTTTTTGCCATGCTCAAGTGTTGATGTTTTGAATACATCAACCGCTTCTATTTTATTCTGCACAGGTTTTCTATGAGCACTAAACAAGAGGGGGGTTGTACCCGCTCGACCGGCATGTTGTATAGCTCAATCGGGGCGCTCCTGCTGACACCCGATGCTCTGGTTCTGCGTTGGATCAGTATCGATCATGCTGAAGTATTATTGTGGCGCGGTGCGTTTTTAACACTGGGCTTTACAATGATCGTATTAATGCGTCATCGATCAAAGTCATTATCAGCGATTAGACTCGCCGGATGGCCTGGTGTGTTTTGCGGTTTATTTTTTGCGCTTAATACGTATTTTTTTACGCAAGCATTACTGCACACTAGCGCGGCGGCTGCCATGATGATTATCAGTACAGCGCCAATATTTGCGGCCCTGATAGGGTGGTTTTGGTTGCAAGAACGACTCAGTTTTACCGTGGGTTTAACGATTGTTATGACCATGATCGGTATGGCCATTATCGTCAGCGATGGAAGTGGAGAAAACAGCTTATTTGGTAACCTGATGGCCATTGGAAGTGCGGCTTTTATGGCCGTGAATTTTAATTGGGCACGCCGCTATGCGCCCCGGGATATATCGCCAGGGCTTATATTCGGTGGGGTTTTTATTTTTATTTTTGGCTGGTTAGGAACAGAGACCATGCACGTGCGTCCTGAAGAGGTAGGCGCGATGTTTTTGTCATCTGCGATTGCGATGCCAATAGGCTTCGTACTGCTACAAATTGCACCGCGTTATATCAGTGCTACTGAAGTGAGTTTGTTTTTATTATTAGAGTCAATCGTAGCGCCTGTTTGGGTGTGGTTAGTATTAGATGAAGTGCCAAGCATCACCACCTTGACAGGCAGTGCTGTTGTTATTTTTGCGTTGCTGTTCTATAGCAATCAGGTGCGTAAGGAGCCTACACGCGTATTAAGTCTGAGGTGAGCTTATTATTACCGTTTATTATCAATAGACGGTTGAAGCTTTTTATCTCTCTGAGGTATGTATATTATTTTTTAGTAAATATACTATCGAGTTGATTTATTTCACAAATGAGCTTCAAAATGACCCAGAATATACAGTATTACTTCGTTCTAAATTCTCCGTGGAGCTACTTTTCGGGCTCTCGTCTTAAAGACATAGCGAAAGAAAAAAACGCCAATGTAGTGTTAAAGCCAATACTCATGGGTGAGCTTTTTTCCCGTACCGGTGGGCAGCCGTTAAAGCAACGTTCGGAGCAACGTCAAGCCTATCGATTAAAAGAACTACAGCGCTGGAGTACTAAGCTCGGCTTACCTATTCATCTGGAACCGACATTTTTCCCGGCTGATGAAAGTCTGGCCGTGCGCACAGTGCTTGCTGCTATTCAAAAGCATCACGATGCCCTTGAACTTGTTATCGCTCTGGGTGCAGCGCTGTGGAGAGATAATCTGAATTTGGCAGATGAGCAGGTCATAACCGATGTGTTAATTAAGCTGCAATTACCGGTAACGCTTATTCAAATAGCGAAGGATGAACAGGATTACTCTCAGTTATTGATCGACAATACAGAGGACGCTATGTCCCAGGGTGTGTTCGGGGTGCCATCATTCGTCGTTGGATCAGAGCTTTACTGGGGACAGGACCGCTTAGAATTTGTTGAGCAAGCTTTGGCCTGATTTCGGGTATGCCTATGCAGACGGTAAATGGATAGGCAATGAATAGACAATTGATGCACATAGGGTAAAAAATCACGCAATGAGCGTGGAGTTGATCTGCTCAGTATTTCACTACGGCGCGCATAAGCTGTTTGGTTATTAATTTAAAAACAGTGAGTTAATTGCTTTCAATGAAAACTACGCTAAAGTCTAATGACAGTAGCCGGCCAACTGGTCTTACCAACTATCATCACGGCTGCTACATTAAAATAATAAAGTTGAGTATGTCATGCTAAAACTATCTTTCAAGCAAAAACTGATTGCTTTAATTCTTATCACTCTTGCCGGGATTATCTGTATTAGTGCTGTCGCATTTAATACGCTATATGCTTTAAATAGCGCCGCTTCACGTGTGTCACAGTTGACCTCGGTCAGTGATACGTTATCAAGCATGCAGCTTGACATGGTAACAACAGAGAACAATTTGGCTCAACTGAGCGATGCAAATGCTGAAATTTTTACTGCTAGTGTCATAACAATAGTCGATACCTATCAGCCATTACTGACGGAATATGCAGCAGAAACGGATTCTTCGCGATTAAAAGAAGCATTACAAAGAGTCGAGGCTGCGTTTCTTAAATATGAGGAGTCTATTGTTTCTCAAATAGGCTCACTCAAGAGCTTAGGATTTAATAATAATTCAGGTGTGATGCTTTCACTTCAAAAAAATGCCGTGAAGCTTAATGAACAGCTTGCACCATTTAGTGCATTTTCTAAGGATTTCATCATTGCTCGCCAATTAGAAAAAGAGTACCTGATCAGCCCGACGGACTCAGCGGCTGAAAAGCTTATTAAGCAAATGGATGTCGTTGTCAGTAGCATAAAGGAAGCTGAATTTTACGATGCTTTTGGTAAAGATATTGAAGCGTATCAAGCGTCACTTAAAGAAGTTATTGTCGCGGCTTCACTGAAAAGTAAAACGCACCAGCAGATGTTAGAAAACAGGGCGATTTTTAGCGATAATAGTCAGAAAACTCAACAATTTGTAAAGTCTGATTTATTGATTAGTGCAAAATCAAAAGCGGAAAGTACCACCAGTAACGCTAAATGGACATTAGGTTTGGTTAGTATTGGGGTGGGTATTATTGTTACTTTTGTATTGATTATGATTAGTGTTAAAACTACATCAACCTTAAAAATAATTATCCATCATCTTCGTGCTATCGCTCAGGGTGAACTAAACCAAAACATACCGGTTAATGAAACACATCAGGATGAGTTTGATCATGTCTCGTCTGCTGTGAACACCACTGCGAATGATTTAAGAACATTAATTGGTCAGGTCATCGATAGCCAGAAAATGTTGAATCAACAAGCGACGGAATTAAGTAATTCCGTGCAAACTATTGCTGAGAATAATAGTGTCGTTTCTGATCAATCGAATACGTTGGCCAGTGCGACGGAACAGATCAGCGTCACCGCCAATCATGTCGCAGACAGTATCAAAAGCCTTAATAATGAAACAGACAGCGCGCATCAGGCGGCCATTAATGGAGGTAATACCATACAGCTTGCGATGCAAGCGTTGACCCGTACTTCTGATATTGTTGAACAATCGTCTCAGCAATTAGTACAGCTGCAAAAAGACTCTAAGAAAATTGATAGTGTTCTTGAAATCATTAATGGTTTAGCCGACCAGACTAATTTGCTCGCACTCAATGCGGCGATTGAAGCGGCGCGTGCCGGAGATGCGGGTAGAGGCTTTTCTGTGGTGGCTGATGAGGTGCGATCTCTGGCTGAAAGAACGGTTTCAGCGACGGGTGAAATAACGCAAACCGTACGAGCAATACAAAAACAAACGGATGATGTAATAGCCACAATGGAGCAAAGCCAAAGCAGCCTTGAAAATGTTAAAAAGCAAAGTGATGATGCTCAAAGTGCTGTCAGGCAAATAGAGGAACAGACCCGACAAGCATCACTTACCAGTCACGAGATATATGATTCTATTGCAGAAGTCGCCCGAACAACAACAGAAATGGCCACTAGCATGGATAGCATTGCGCATGTTATTGAAGATAATAAAACAGCATCACAGGTCATTGTCGTGTCTAGCGATAGCTTGTTAAGCAGCGCTACAAAAATGGGCCAGATGACCAGCAAGTTCAGATTATAGGTTCTATAAAAGCAGCTCTGTGAAAAACCTGCGGGGCTGCTATTCTTGATGCAAAAAGTACCCGTCATGGCGTGAATCTGTAATAACTGAGAAGTCATCCTATACTACAAAGCCGGTGTTTTTTATGGGTTATTTTGCTTTCATTTCTCAGGGTAATATATGAGTTTATTCAATAATATCAGTCGTTTTTTTGATAATGGTGTAGCCGAAAAAACGAATGTTCATGAAGATCTTTTACGTAGCCTATTGGTTATGGCATGGATGGTTGAAGCCCGGGATCCCTATACCGGAGGTCATCTATGGCGCGTATCACGTTTTTCGCATTTATTAGCCAGTGAGTCAGGATTACCCGATGCGGATGTTGCTCGTATTGCTTTGGGTGGTTTTTTACACGATTTAGGTAAAATTGGCGTACCTGATCATATTTTGAATAAAACAGGCAAGCTAACCGATGAAGAGTATGCGGTTATCAAAACACATCCTGAAGTCGGTTGGCGCACATTGGCCGGGCATCCTCTGGCTGGGTTGGCAGAAGTGGCTATCCGTTCTCATCATGAGACGCCGAATGGGAAAGGTTACCCTAAAGGGCTTTCAGGAAGTGACATACCGGTAGATGCACGTATTGTTGGTATTTGTGATGCGTTTGATGCAATGACAAGTACGCGGCCATATCGCCGTGAAATGCCGATAAAAAAGGCGCTGGCAATTATTGAAGAAAATCTGGGTAGTCAGTTTGACCGCGACTTCGGCGAGCGCTTTTTAGCATTGGGTGCAGCAGATCAACTCGATCATATTGTAGGTCATAGTGATGCAGGTATTCCACTGCATGAATGTGTGATGTGTGGGCCAACACTGGTGTTGCGCAAAGGACAGGTGGCAGGTGAGCATGTGTACTGTAGGAACTGTACCGGTGAATATCTGGTAGAAGATAAAGAGGGCTTATTGGTAACGACACCGACCCAAAGGATGGGCAGTGCTGAGGATCTGGAACCGGAGGTCGATACCGATTTAATCGCGCGTGTCGTGCGAGAGTCCGCGAGAGCGCTGTTATTATAAATACACGCCACCCGACAGTCAGCTAAGTGTCGGGCGGTGTGTTTCTCAACTTAACCTGTGTGAATCATCACCCGATCATTGACGATCTGGGTTTTCCAAACGGGCAGGCTTACCGTCTCATCTTCGAGGCAGCGTCCATCTTCCAACAGGAAGTGCTGTTTATACAGCGGCGATGCGACAAATAGCTGGTCTTCTTTGGATCCAATAATGCCACGAGACATTACATTGGCTTTACCGAATGGGTCATGCTGACCTACGGCGTAAACCTTTTGTTCTGATGGCAGGTAGAAGAGGGCAATTTGCTCTTCTTTAAGCAATGCGCATACACCGCTATTCGCGACCAAATCGTTGATGCTACAAAGGTCAATCCATTCAGGTTGCTTAGTCATTTTATCTCTCCTCACACCAGCATTTTGATCGGTTCAGCGATTGTTTTTTCTTCTTCAGTGGCGGGACGAATTTGGCCACGCTCTTGAATAAAGACAATGTTGTTGTCGGTTTTCTCGCTGTTTACAAAGGTACGGAAGCGTTTCAGTGAATCTTCATCTTCAATTGTGCGTTTCCATTCACATTCGTAAGTTGCAACCACATGTTCCATCTGGCTTTCGAGTGTTTTATTCATACCCAGGTGATCATCGATCACGACTTTTCTCAGGTAATCCAGCCCGCCTTCAAGATTTTCCATCCACACAGACGTACGCTGCAGGCGCTTACCGGTTTTGATATAAAACATCAGGAAACGATCGACATACTTAACCAGAGTGTCTTTATCGAGATCGGTGGCGAACAGGTCTCCATGACGCGGTTTCATACCCCCATTACCGCACAGGTAAAGGTTCCAACCATTCTCTGTCGCGATAATCCCCACATCTTTACTTTGCGCTTCGGCACATTCACGCGTACAACCCGATACACCAAATTTAATTTTATGCGGTGCACGCAGACCTTTGTAACGATTCTCAAGTTCAATCGCGAGTCCGGTACTATCCTCTACACCGTAGCGACACCAGGTGCTACCCACGCAGGATTTGACGGTGCGCAGAGATTTTCCGTAGGCATGACCGGTTTCCATACCTGCATCTATCAGCTCTTTCCAGATATCAGGTAGCTGCTCAAGACGAGCGCCGAATAAGTCGATACGCTGCCCCCCCGTTACTTTCGTATAAAGGTCGTATTTTTTACCGACCTGACCAATAGCGATTAACTGATCGGGTGTGATTTCACCGGCAGGCACACGAGGAACCACCGAGTACGTGCCGTCTTTTTGCATGTTTGCCATGAAGGTATCGTTGGTATCCTGCAAGCCGACGTGTGGTGTATCCAGGATGTATTCATTCCAGCAGGATGACAGCAGCGAGCCGATAAGAGGTTTACAGATTTCGCAGCCATGGCCGTGACCATGTGTGGCCAGTAAACTACTAAACGTCTTAATTTCTTCGATGCGGATGATGTTATAGAGATCTTCACGGGTGTAAGCAAAGTGCTCACATATGTCGTGGCTGACTTCTACACCGCGCAGCTCCAGTTCGTAGTTAACCAAATCGGTTAATAGCTGGGTACAGCCGCCGCAGCCAGTTGCCGCTTTGGTACCAGCTTTAACATCACCGACGGTTTGCGCGCCAGCATCAATTGAGCAGCAGATACCGCCTTTGGTAACATCATGACAAGAACATATCTGTGCTGTTTCCGGCAGTGCGCCCACACCCAAACCTGTTTGTGCATCGTCACCCCCAAAATTAGGAACGATCAGTGTCTCTGGGTTGCTAGGCAGTTGTATGCCATTTAATGCGTATTGCAGTAATGTGCCATAGTCATTGGCTTCTCCTACCAGAATCGCGCCGAGTAATTCGTTACCGGATTCAGAGACAACGATTTTTTTATAAACTTCGTTAACTTCATCGTTATAGGTATAACTTAGTGAGCCTTTTATATGCCCGTGAGCGTCACCGATACTGGCTACATCGATGCCCATCAGTTTCAGTTTGGTGCTCATGTCGGCACCGAGGAACTGTTTATCACCGCCGGTTAATTGTGCAACCACCACTTTTGCCATGGCGTAACCCGGCGCGACCAATCCATAAATACGGCCACTCCATAGCGCGCATTCACCGATAGAGTAAATATGTTCGTCAGATGTCTGGCAATTGTTATCCACCACAATCCCGCCACGCTCACCTACTTCAAGGCCACAGTCACGCGCTAGGTTATCACGCGGGCGTATGCCGGCAGAAAACAGAATAAGATCGGTTTCCAGTACTTCGCCATCGGCAAATTCCATACGATGGAACGCATCGTCACCGTCAACAATCTGCTGAGTATTTTTACCCGTATGAACTCTGACGCCGAGGTTTTCAATTTTCCTGCGCAGTAAATTACCGCCACCTTCATCCAGCTGAACCGCCATCAGACGAGGAGCAAACTCGACCACATGGGTTTCCAGTCCCAGATCTTTAATCGCTTTTGCCGCCTCAAGGCCGAGCAAACCGCCGCCGACGACGACACCGACTTTAGCGCCGTTTGCCGAGGCTTTAATGGCTTCCAGATCTTCAATGGTGCGGTAAACAAGGCAATGCTGGCGGTCATGCCCGGGCACCGGAGGAACAAAGGGGTAGGAGCCTGTGGCTAGTACCAGCTTGTCATAAAAAAGGGTTGTACCTTTATTGGTAAATACATGCTGTGCATCGCGATCAATCGAGGTCACCGCTTCACCGATCAACACGTTTAAGCCCCAGCTCTGGTACACCTCGATATGACCCATTGCCAGATCTTCCGCCGTTGCGCCGCTGAAATAGCTACTCAGATAGACCCGGTCATAGGCTAAGCGAGGCTCTTCACAAAAAACCGTGACGTTAAATTGATTCAATTGGCCGCTATCAGCAAGGCTTTGCAAGAACTGATGTCCTACCATGCCATTACCAACAACAACGAGGTTTTGCTTGTTCATACGGAGGCTCCTGTCAGCGCGGTGTCCGGCTGATGCTCTTTATCTGAAAATAAGTGACGAGTAGAGTCATGTGTGTCTTGCAGGTTTGAGCAATAAGATTGGCCAAACAGCAAGCAGGGCAGCAGGTGCTTTATAGGGGCCTGTTGCTCCAACAGTTCGAAATACCAGTTGCCATCCTGTACGTCGCCGAACAGCACGATGCCAACAATGATGTGGTTTCTGATAATGAGTTTTCGGTAGGCGCGGCGAGCTTTGTCCTGTAGCACGAGAGTGCGATCATCAGCGTTGCCGTCGACTTCTCCCGCTGAGAAGAGATCGATACCGGATATTTTAAGTTTGGTCGGTGTGGCGGTGGTGGCATAGGCAGACTCCACACCGAAGACCAGACGGTCGGCTAAAATACGCGCCTGATCCCATATAGGCGCGACCAGCCCGAATGTTTCGCCGCGATGTTCAATACACTCACCAAGGGCGCTGATATGTACATCTGATGTGACAAGGTTGTCATCCACCACGATGCCACGGTTAACCGCTAACCCCGCCGATTGTGCTAAGCGTGTATTGGGTGTGATGCCGGTAGCGATGATGACCAGTTCGGCATGCAATTTTTCATCAAGAAGAGTGCCGCCTTTTTTTAGCGTCATACTGGTAACAGCGCTGTCGCCGTGGAAGGCAGCTACTTCGGTATTTAATAAGGTATCAATGCCGCGCTCTTTAAGAGACAAGCGAAGCATTTCAGCGGAGGGGGCATCCAGCTGTCTATTTAATAAGTGACCAGAACGATGAATAACTGTAGTTTTCATGCCGTTAACGGCCAGACCATAGGCGGCTTCAAGGCCGAGTAATCCGCCGCCAATCACCACCGCGTGAGTCGCTGATTGGGCGCTATCCAGAATAGCGTCAACATCTTCGAGGGTTCTGAAATCAAAAATATTGCTGAGCTGCTGTCCGCTGGCCTGAATTTTTGCAGGTCTGGATCCTGTAGCAAAAACCAGATGGTCGTAATTTAGTTCTGTGCCGGTATCACTGTGCAGGCATTTCTGTGTGCGGTCGATGTCGATAATACGTTCGCCAGCGAACAGAGTGATGTTGTGCTTCGCGTACCATTCATGTGAATTAAGCACGATGTCATCTTTGCTGACATCACCGGCCAGTAACGGTGACAGCATGATTCGATTGTAATTGGGATGGCGCTCTTCTCCGAAGACAGAGATTTTGAAACGCTCAGGCTGACGGCGGATAATTTCATCAAGAAGCCTGCCTCCCGCCATACCGCTACCGATAATCACCAGATGTGGTTGTGTCATCGTTTATCTCCAGAAATAAAAAAGGCGCTCTCCTCAGACATCAATGTGATGTGCTGAGTAGAACGCCATTGTTCAAACTCAAAAGCTCAAATTGTAAGTACTACTTTTTATAACTATTTGTTTATAATATGCGAACACTATGCCAATTATTAAATAATCAATAAAATCAATGTTCTAATTAGTTTTATGGGTGCTGCTGTGGTGTGTGCAGCGCACCATAATCACGTCATTTCAGAGAATGCGTGCAATCATGGTGCGATATGAGCGTTATCTGAGAGTTGCTATCAGTGCGGTATTGAGTGGGCGTACAAATCTAATGGAATGTCAGTTGGAGTACGTTGAGGACCAGTAGTAATACCGCCAGACCCTGCCAAAAGCGGATAGGGTGCTTTTCGAGTAATGGCTGCTTTAATATAGCGGCTTCCAAATGACGATTAGGAACGCTTAAGTCCTGCATAAATTCCGAGAATGAGCTATAGCGGTGTACTGGGTTGGGTTGCAGTGCTTTTTTCAGGCAGGCTTCTATCCAAACAGGGATGTCTTTGCGAACATGTGTACTGGGGGTGTAATGCAATTCACAGTAGTTTGCCAAACTGGTCTGCTTCACATCGTGTTCTTCATAAGGCAGTTGGCCGGTTAGCATTTCATAAACGATCACGGCTAATGAATACAGGTCTGATTTAAAACTGCCAGGGTCCCCCACCAAGTACTCTGGTGCAATATAGTTGACGCTACCCTGTAGGGCCGATTTATCCAAAGGCGAGTTAATCTCTTCAGAGCCTGCAATCAGCACCGTACCGAAATCCAGAATTTTGATTTGGCCATCGGTGTTGATCATGATGTTTTCGGGTTTCAGGTCCTGATGAATCATGTCCTTGCGCTGAAATGCACGCAGCCCACTGATTATCTGCCGCACCCATTGGCGTACCTGATCAATCGGCGGCGTTGGGTTGTCATGCATCCACTGGCGTAAATGGGTGCCCTCAATATACTCACCCACATAGTACATAAACCGCTTGGGACGAGCAGGCTGGTAGGTTTTCATGACGTGTGGATGATCCAGTGTCATGCCTACCCATTCTTCACGAATAAAGCCATCCAGATAGACCAGATCTTCTGAGAAGTTTTCGGAAGGCGTTTTTAATACGAATTGTTCACCTGAATCGATATCTTTCACCAGATACATATGGCTGCGCGTGCCGCTAAAAATAACCTGCAGTACTTCAAAACCATCTATTGTATTGCCCTGTTTCAGTACCGGTGGGATAGGTAGCTGAGTCAGGCGTTGATGGGTTTCGTCCAGCGTTTCCTGAGGTAGTTGATCGATCTCTACAATGAGGGCTGTCAGATTGTCGTCGCTACCATTTTCGTAAGCTTCGTCTACGATTTGCTGTGCAATCACTTCCAGATTTAAAGAACGATCACTCAGTAATGCTTTGATTCTTGAACGTGATAAATGGCCATGCACGCCATCGGTGGTGAGCAGTAATCTGTCTTTTTGATTTAATGAGCGCTTGAAAAAATCGACTTCTAAGTGCGAATCGGCACCCAGTGCGCGGGATAAGTATTCATTGTTTTTAGTCGTCAGCACATGGTCTGAGGTGAGCTGCTCAAGCTCGCCATCGCACAGATGATAAATGCGGGAGTCGCCGACATGAAAACAAAACAGCGTGGATGATTTAACCACGACGGCTGAAAAAGTCGTCAGCATGCTCTCGCGATTACTCGTCTGATAGCCCGTATGAGAGCCCGTCCTGTTCTGGTTTTCATGGTAAAGCCAGCGATTCAGGCCCGTCAGAACACGAGAAGCTGAGTGGCCGACACTCCAGCTGGGAGGTGTACTCAGGTAATCCTGAATAAAACCGGTGACGGCTGTCTGGCTGGCGATATGCGAATCTTCACAGCTGCTCACGCCATCGGCAATGGCAGCCGCCGCGCCTTTGTATTGGCGTTCAGCCCCTGAGGGATGAGAGGCCGCAAAGGCATCCTGATTCCGCGCTTTCATTCCTTTAATGGAATATCCACCAAAACGAACCTCCAGCTGCTTACTCATCGGTGACTCCCCTCATTTTGCTTGGTAATACTTATATAGTGGGTAATACAGACATAAATCGTACGAATTAAAGGCTCACTAGTGAGCCTTTAATTATCAACGTAGAAACATTCTCTGAAGTAATTTGCCTGGCTTAATTTACCTGAATAAGTGCGACGCTACCGTCTTCGTTAATTTCTGCCATATGGCCTTTAGGCTCTTTGAGGAACAACAGCGTAACAAAGCCCAGCACGGCCGTGGCGGCAATCACCGAGAAGAAAGTAGAGTAATCTACCATCGATAGCACCGTTAGATAGAACACCGCGCCGACGTTACCATAAGCACCGGTCATGCCGGCAATCTGGCCAGTCAGGCGACGTTTGATCAACGGAACAACAGCAAATACCGCGCCTTCGCCAGCCTGCACAAAGAATGAGCATGCCATGGCGGCCATAACGGCCAAAACTAAAGGCCAGGTGCTGTCGATCATAGACATCACCGCATAACCACCCGCCAGACCAGCCGTGAGAATCAACAGAGTTTTCTTACGGCCAAAGCGATCACTGAGCCAGCCACCACCCGGACGGGACATCAGGTTCATAAAGGCGTAAGCAGAGGCCAGCAAACCGGCATAGACCATATCCAGTTCAAACACATCGGAAAAGAACAGTGGCAGCATAGAAACAACTGCAAGCTCAGAACCAAAGGTGGCAAAGTAAAGCACGTTCAATACCGCGACTTGCTTAAAAGCATAGCGCTGCATTTCTGGCACGGGTGTATGGAATATCTCTTTATTGACGCTATACGAGCTGTAGCAATCGTAAATAAAGATGACGCCCAATATCACGTAGATGCTCAACGCGGCGGTATCGGAAAGAATCGACACACCCTTAGGAGATAGCTTCCATGTTAATAACGCCAGCGCAGCATACAGCGGGATTTTCATAAGCAGCAGGAAGAAAAAGTCAGGCTTGCTGGTGACTTCTAAGCCGCCAATACGCTTAGGTTTAAAGTAAGTGGAGCCCTTAGGCGTATCAGTAACATTTTTATACCAGATAAAACTGAACACCAGGCTGAATAAGCCGGATAAGGCAACGGCATATCTCCAGCCGTCATCGCCACCAAACATGATAGCCAGTGTCGGTAGTGTCATTGCTGCAGCAGCGGAACCAAAGTTCCCCCAACCGCCATACACACCTTCTGCGGTACCCAGTTCGTTTGCCGGGAACCACTCGCTGACCATGCGAATACCGATCACGAAACCTGCACCGATAAAGCCGAGCAGAAAACGTGAGACAGCCGCTTGCGCAAAGTCTGTCGATAAGGCAAACGCAAAACATGGGATGCTGGCCAAAAACAGCAAAGCTGCATAGGTAATACGCGGGCCATATTTATCGGTCAGCATACCAATAATAATACGGGCCGGAATGGTGAGCGCGACGTTAAGAATCAATAGAGTTTTGATTTCTGACGATGTCAGCCCAAGTGATTGAGCAATCATGCCCAGCAGTGGAGCGTGGTTAAACCACACGAAAAAAGTGATAAAGAATGCCATCCAGCTAAAATGCAGCATCTTCATCTTTCCGCTAAACGATAGCAGGTTAAAAGATTTTTCCTGATTCATAGTCATTTTCCGCTTGTTGAAATAACAAACGCCCGATAAATCCTGATCTTTTCAGACCGGATTCATCGAGCGCCATTGCTCTATATGAGTGCTTTTTTGGTTTTTAAACAGGATTTTGCACTGTTTATGTGCGAAGGTTTATTAAGATGCTATTGTGAAAAAATTCTTAAAAAACCATCTGTTTAGTATGTTTTTCGGGTCTTTCTGAATCTGATTAGGCGGCTTCCGTTAAGTCTTTCGCCTTATGTTCTACTTTGTTATCAGCGTCTTTATCTTTAGATTCTTTACCTTTAGGTTCTTTATCCTTAGGTTCTTGCAGTAACTGTGCCGACTCTGGCTTTGATTCCGATTTAGCCACTGTGTGTTCTTCTGGCTTACGCTGTTTTTCATACAGGAAGCTCAATACTTCATGGCGGTAGTGGTTGTACTGCGGATCATCTGCCAGCTGAATACGGTTACGTGGACGCGGCAGTTCGATGTCGAGTATATCGCCAACGGTCGCGGCAGGGCCGTTGGTCATCATGACGATACGGTCAGAAAGCAGCACGGCTTCGTCAACATCATGGGTAATCATAATGACGGTATTATTCAGATCACTCTGGATCTCCATCAGGGAGTCCTGCAGATGCGCGCGGGTTAGTGCATCCAATGCACCAAATGGCTCATCCATTAACATCACGGTGGGTTCCATCGCCAGTGCGCGGGCAATGCCGACGCGCTGCTTCATTCCGCCTGATATCTCATCCGGACGCTTGTCCAGTGCATGCGTCATATGAACCAACTCAAGATTGTGTTCGATCCAGGCTTTCATTTCGGCTTTGGTTTTCTTGCCTTTAAACACCTGCTTTACGGCCAGTTCAACATTCTGGTAAACGCTTAACCAGGGAAGCAGTGAGTGGTTCTGGAAAACGACGGCGCGTTCCGGGCCGGGTTCATCGACCTCTTTACCATCAAGTACGACGCCCCCCCGAGTAGCCTGATACAAACCAGCAACAATATTAAGTACGGTCGACTTTCCGCAACCGGAGTGGCCGATCAGTGAAATAAATTCACCCTGTTTAATTTTAAGATTAACGCCATCCAGTGCTTTATAAGGGCCTTTAGACGTTGGGAATTCGATTGAAACATCAGAAATATCTAAATGGACCATGATTCTTCTCCTGATTTGTTCGTGTAATAATTAACGTAACGCTGAGGATTTATCCCAAGACA
Organism: Neptunomonas antarctica; assembly: GCF_001305295.1. Taxonomy (GTDB): domain Bacteria; phylum Pseudomonadota; class Gammaproteobacteria; order Pseudomonadales; family Balneatricaceae; genus Neptunomonas; species Neptunomonas antarctica. The sequence goes on along the minus strand of NZ_LJSI01000026.1, from coordinate 21,871 downwards.
CTTTGCGCTGAATCATCAGCATCAAGCGGTCCAGCAGAAAACCAATCAAACCGATGGCTAATACCGCCACCATGATGCGTCCCAGCGAGTTGGAACTACCGTTTTGGAATTCATCCCAGACAAACTTACCTAACCCCGGGTTTTGTGCCAGCATCTCAGCAGCGATCAATACCATCCAGGCGATGCCCAGGGATAAACGCAGGCCTGTAAACACCGCCGGGATAGACGCAGGAATAACAATCTTTGTTACGTGTGTTAAAAATGACAGCCGCAGCACCTGACTCACATTCTGTAAATCTTTGCTGATACTGGACACGCCTACTGCCGTATTAAGGAGCGTTGGCCATAATGAGCAGAGGGAAACAGTGATCAGCGAAGTAATAAAAGATTTGGCAAATAAAGGGTCGTCACTGGTGTAAACGGCACTCACCACCATGGTGACCAGCGGCAGCCATGCTAACGGAGATACGGGTTTGAAAATCTGAATAAGGGGGTTGATCGCCGAATAGAGTGTGGCGTTCAGGCCAATCATAATGCCAAGTGGAATGGCAATAATAGACGCAAAAGCGAACCCTGCCAGTACAGTGATAAGGCTAGTTACTATCTGATCAAAGAAGGTTGGTTGTCCGGTATAAGAGCGAATTTTTATCTCTGCGTCGGGATTTTTAGCGATTTTTTTTGCATTGCGTACATCTTGTCGTTCGTAAAATGCTACTTCTTTGGCGCGTTCTGCTTTGTGGTCAGCAATCAAATTAATTGATTGTTCATAAACCTGAGCAGGGCCAGGAAAAGTACCCAGCGAGGTGTTGATGTTTTGAGCGCCTATATGCCAAACAAACAGAAAGGTTATCAGGCCTATCATGGGGATACCCATGGTGCGAAGAATCAACATCAGTTGCTCAATCGGTCTGTCACCCTGAGCAATTTTTACAAAAGGCTCCAGCCAGCTTATTTTTAATAACATCGCACTCATTATATTGACTCCTTAACAAGCCCCTCTTTGAGGGGCTGGGTATCGCTTTACCGATTTAGATTTTATCGTCGTTTTTCAGGCCGATTTTGAATTTAGTCAGGTATTCATTGGGTGTATGGCCATCATAGGTAATGCCATCAATGAAATGGGTCTGAGGAGGGCGAAAACCTTCTTCTGTGGCAAAGTCAGGGAATTCCGATGCTTCCATTAATCCGTCTTCGATCAGAGCCTGTGCGGCTTCGGCATAGATGTCTGGACGATATACTTTTTTGGCAATATCCATGTACCAGCTATCCGGCTTCTGATCAGAGATTTGGCCCCAGCGACGCATCTGTGTGAGGTACCAGATGGCATCTGAGTAGTAAGGGTAGGTTGCGTTATGACGGAAGAACACGTTGAAATCCGGTACTTCACGTTTATCGCCTTTCTCGTACTCAAAGGTGCCTGTCATGGAGTTAGCAATAACTTCATAGTCAGCACCGACATAGTTAGACTGAGAGAGTATTTTTACCGCTTCAGGGCGGTTAGCGTTGTCGTTTTCATCCAGCCATTTAGCCGCACGAATCATCGCTTTTACAACACGTTTATGTGTATTCGGGTATTTTTCAGCCCACTCATTAGAGACACCGAATACTTTTTCCGGGTTGTTTTTCCAGATTTCGTAATCAGTCACTACGGGCACACCGATGCCTTTAAATACAGCCTGTTGGTTCCATGGCTCGCCTACGCAATAACCGTAAATCGTACCGGCTTCCATGGTTGCTGGCATTTGTGGGGGAGGTGTTACAGACAGCAATACATCGGCATCCAGCTTACCGGAGGTATCGCCGTTATGGGGCGCGTAATATCCGGGTTTAATGTTGCCCGCTGCTAACCAGTAACGTAGCTCGTAGTTATGTGTCGATACAGGGAACACCATACCCATGTTGAAGGGTTTGCCTTCCGCTTTGTATTTCTCGATTACAGGTTTCAGAGCGTCTGCTTTAATAGGGTGGATCGGTTTACCCGTAGCGTCTTTAGGAACGTTCGGTTTCATTTGCTCCCAGATGTCATTCGAAACAGTAATTGCATTACCGTTTAAGTCCATACTGAATGCAGTAATGATATGAGCCTGAGTACCAAAGCCAATGGTTGCGCCGAGGGGTTGGCCGGCAAGCATATGTGCGCCATCTAACTGCCCATCAATGACACGGTCTAGTAGTACTTTCCAGTTAGCCTGTGCTTCAATCGTGACGTATAGACCTTCATCTTCGAAAAAGCCTTTTTCATAAGCGATCGCTAAAGGAGCCATATCTGTTAGCTTAATAAAACCGAATTTCAGTTCCTCTTTTTCAGGCGCGCCAATACCGGCGTTGGCCACGGATATGGCGAGTAAACTCCCTGTTGCTAGCGCACCAAAAGTCATCATGGTTTTGCGTAGCAGACTACGACGGCCGATCATTTTTTTGAGTACATTCTTGGACATGGATACTCTCCTTAAAAGTAAAAAAGAAAAAGGCGCCATCAGATCAGAACTGTAAAGTTCCGGCTGAAGGCGCCTTTGCCTAAAATAATTTTTAACTATTTCAATAAGTTGTTAATAGGGATAAAGCAGATAACGTGCCAATATAATCAAAGGCCCTGTTTACGGGCCTTACGTTGATATGAAGTGCAAGAGTTAATGCGTTTTTCTAAAACTTATCTGCTTTTTTGGTGCGCTGCACAAAAATAGTGCCAAAGAGGGCGCAAAAAATAACCCGGTTATTTGAACTTCATATCGGGACGCATACTAATGTTGTGCTTTGTTCCCGGCAGTTGCCAATGTTCTGCGTGAGCCCCTTCTTCTTTAGTATTCTTAGTGGGTAGATTGATATTGAGCTGTTCCGCAACGCTGCGATAGGTATCGGTCAGATAGGTAGCCGTTAAAGGCGCTTGATGTAAGGTTGATTGATTTACAGAAGAGTGTTCCTTAGCAGAAGCCTTTTCGTTTAATGCGCTAATGTGGCCGGTAAACCATTGCGCCTGTGACAGCCAGGGGAAGGTTGCTTCAGACACTGTGAAGCAATGCCGGCCAAAGTCCAGATCGATACTGGACAAGTCTGCGTCTATGTAACCGTGCTTATTCAGTAGCCTGAAGCCCGCTATTTTATTCTCATGATTATCCAGCCATAGACAGGCTTTGAGCAACGCGGCTACCAATCGCTGGTGGCTGGCTGGATTGGCTTCATGCCAACGACGTGTAACGCCGAGTACTTTATCCGGCGCGTTTTCCCATATTTGATGCCCGGATAACAGGGTATGTCCAACCTGCTGTGCTTGCGCAAGACTATTCCAGGGTTCACCTGCGCAAAAAATATCAATGGAACCGCGTTGCATCACATTAATCATATGCGGAGGTGGCACCACGTGCTGTTTAATCTTGTTGTCAGGGTCAATGTTGAAATGCGTTAACCATTCGCGTAACAAAAAATGGTGGGTGGAATAGGTGTGCACTGAAGCGATATTAATCGGCCCCTCTACCGTTGTCAGGTAGGCTTTAAGCGCTTCGGCTGCTGATTGGCTGTTAAATTTTTTACCTTCAGGATTTAGCTGTTGCCAGAGTTTTGCTGAGACAGTAATGGCGTTACCGTTCAGGCCTAATCCCATCGCCGTGACCATGGGCTGAGTCGCTCCCAGTTTCATCGCGCTGGCGAGTACAATCCCCGCCGGCATTGGCGCGGCATCGAGCAAGCCAAACTGGACTTTATCGCGAATACTGGCCCAGGATGACTCTCTTGAAAGTGTAACGTCTAAGCCCATCTCTTCAAAAAAACCGAGTTCTTTCGCCACAAAAACAGGAACGCAATCGAGTAACGGGATAAACCCAATGGTTAATGAGCGCTTTTCAGCAGGAGGGAACGAGTCGGGAAGATGCATGTTATGGATGTTAGTGGAGGTGTTCATGGCATCAGCTCCAGTACAGAAATAATACTTTTGGCAATCTCTATGAGTGGTTTTTGCTGATCCATTGCCATCTTACGCATCGCTTTGTGGGCCTTGTCTTCTGTGCAGTGATTATGCTTCATGATCAAGCCTTTTGCTTTTTCAGTGAGGTTGCGATCAGCTAACTCTGCACGTACCTGATTCAGCTCACCATGCATGTGGGTTAGTTCGCTGCGCATTGCCTGGAATTCCCGGAAACGGGCAATGGCAACATCTAAAATCGCTTTGATACGATGCTGTTCAAGACCATCAACCACATAAGCGCTAACACCAGAGCGAACTGCCTTCTCTATCGTTGCCTGGTCGCCTTGTTCAGCAAACATAATGACAGGGCGAGGGCAGTTCTGGTTCATTAGGGCCATGTTTTCCAGAACATCCCTGTTGGGGGAATCCAGATCAATAATAATAATATCCGGCTTTAATGCATCGACTTTATCGGCCATGCGATCGGTAGAGTCCAGCCGGCCGAGGACCTTATATCCCTGATCCCGCAATGCCTGTTCCAGTAAGGCGGCACGTCCCTTGTCTTCATCGACGACAAGCACAGTTAATCTGTTTTTCACGTGGATCACCTGCGTTTTAAAATGGATATATGACTATACCAAGCAATATTTGGGCCATTCGTCGCTTTAAATGCCGGTAACTCTTATCGTCATTCATGGTCACTACATGACACGCGGCGGCAGGCAACTGTATAATGCGGCTTTATTTTTATACTTTTTGGCAACCACGTTAGCTTTGGCAGGAACATAATGACCGTACGTACTCGCGTTGCGCCTTCTCCAACAGGCGATCCGCATGTAGGCACCGCCTATATCGCACTTTTTAATCTGGCGTTTGCCCGTCAATACGGTGGGCAGTTTATATTACGTATAGAAGACACCGACCAGACGCGTAGTACGGCTGAATCAGAGCAGAAGATTCTGGATTCACTACGCTGGTTAGGACTTGAATGGGATGAAGGCCCGGATATTGGTGGCCCATATGGTCCTTACCGTCAGAGTGAACGCAAAGGCATGTACGCGCAGTATGCGCATGACCTGGTCGACAACGGCCATGCGTTTCATTGCTACCGTACCTCTGAAGAGCTGGACGTGCTGCGTGATGCACGTCGGGCGGCGGGTGGACATACGGCACTCAAGCAAAGCGACTTAGCATTACCTGCGGAAGAAGTGGCAAAACGCAAAGCAGCGGGTGCTCCGTTTGTTATCCGCATGGTCGTACCAGAAGGCGAGGGTGTCTGCGTGGTTGATGACCTGCTGCGCGGCCCTATCGAATTGGAATGGGGTATGGTCGATGCGCAGATCCTGCTGAAATCCGATGGCATGCCGACCTATCATTTAGCCAATGTAGTGGATGATCACCTGATGGAGATCACTCACGTTATCCGGGGTGAAGAGTGGATCAACTCGGCGCCTAAGCACAAATTGCTGTATCAGTACTTTGGCTGGGAGATGCCGGTACTGTGCCACATGCCTCTGTTGCGTAACCCGGATAAATCTAAATTATCTAAGCGTAAAAACCCCACCAGTATTCTGTATTACCAGCGTATGGGCTTTATGGCTGAAGCGCTGCTGAACTATCTGGGCCGCATGGGCTGGTCGATGCCGGATGAGCGTGAAAAGTTCAGCCGTGATGAGATGTTTTCAAACTTCGATATTACCCGTGTTTCTTTGGGTGGGCCGGTGTTTGATCAGGAAAAACTCAGCTGGTTGAACGGTGTCTGGCTGCGCGAAAATCTTTCGCACGCCGAGTTTGCCGCTAAGTTTCAGGAATGGGCACTAAACCCGGAATACCTGATGCAGATTATTCCACTGATTCAGCAACGTGTTGAAAAATTCTCAGATGTAGCGCCGCTGGCAGGTTTTTTCCTGTCGGGCATGTTGCCGATAAAAGAATCTGATTTTGAACACAAAAGCGTCTCACTAGACGATGCAAAACGTATTCTGCAATACAGCGTCTGGCTTCTGGATACCGAAGATGACTGGAGTAAAGACCATCTCTTCGCCCAGCTTAAGCAGCTGGCAGAAAAAATGGGCTACAAACTGCGTGACTTCCTGTTCCCGCTGTTTATCGCGATTGCCGGTACTAATCAGACGGTGTCTGTGATGGACTCTATGTCGATTCTTGGGCCGGATATGAGCCGTGCACGTCTGCGCCATGCGGTGACTCTACTCGGTAGCGCGTCTAAGAAAGAAGCAAAACGCTGGGAAAAAGAGTTCCGCGATATTGCTGCCAGTATCGAATAAAGGGTTGAATAAAGCGTTGAGTAAAATGTCCGCTGCATTAACGCTTTAAAATAATGTTAAAAGGCTATCAATCCGTTAAAAAGATTGATGGCCTTTTTTATTGGCTGGGATTTCTGTGGATCATTCAAGCTGTTGATTTACGTTGTGAGTTTAAGAGACGCGCTTTCTGCGCAGAAATGCTTTTTGTATCTCGACTACCACTAACACCAGCATAGAAAATGCAAAGCAGAGCAGCAAATCAACTAACGGCAGTGGTTGGGTGTGGAATACTAAGTTAAACGCCGGAACGTAAATGACTGCCATTTGCGCCAGAATAGTAATGCCTATGGCCAGCAACATCGGCTTATTAGAAAACAGCCCAAGCGACAACAGTGATGTGGTTTCGCTTCTTACCGCAAGCGAGTGAAATAGCTGAGAAAGTGTCAGTACGGTAAACACCATCGTTTGCCAGTATGCCTGCCCCTGTGCAATCGACCAGGCTTGTGCTGCTATCGAGATGCCACCAATTAATAGTCCTATGAATATAATATATTGCCACATGCCGTGTGCAAAAATGTTCTCACCGGGTGGCCGTGGCGGGCGTTGCATCACGCCTTTTTCAGCAGGTTCTGCTGTGTAGGCCAGCCCGGGCAGCCCATCTGTTACCAGATTGATCCACAAAATATGAATAGGCAGCAGTGGAATAGGTAAACCCATTAAAGGTGCCAAAAACAATGTCCAGATTTCGCCTGCATTAGAACTCATGGTGTATTTAATAAACTTGCGAATATTATCAAAAATGCGTCGCCCGGCTTTGATCGCAAGAACGATACTGGCAAAGTTATTATCCAGCAGCACCATATCAGCCGCTTCGCGCGCTACATCGGTTCCTTTACCTCCCATGGCGATACCAATATTGGCGCGCTTTAAGGCGGGTGCATCATTCACACCGTCACCTGTCATCGCCACAAACTGGCCTTTGTGTTGAAGTGCTTCAACAATTCTTAATTTTTGCTGTGGGCTGACTCTGGCATAGACCGTTGTGGTGTCGACCACGCGTAAAAAGTCGTCTTCCGAGAGTGTGTCCAGCGCCTGCCCGGTCATCACAGTGGAGGTCGGGTTAGTAATCCCCAGCCGTGTTGCAATCGCCATGGCCGTACCTGAGTGATCTCCGGTTATCATCACGGGTGTTATGCCTGCGGATTTGCAATCATCAACGGCTGCACGGGCTTCCTCTCGGGGAGGATCAATTAAGGTGACTAGCCCTAAAAAACAGAGCTGTTGCTCGATGTTGTGATCTATCGTGTCGGGTAGCTGATCAAATAGTCGCTGAGCAAACGCGATCACACGGTAGCCTTGACTGGCCAATTCTTCGGCAGTGTCCAGCATTGCTTCTGATGAAAAATCGTCTTGTCGCTCTCCCTGCCCGGATAATGCATGCGTACATTGTTTGAGGACTTGCTCGGGCGCACCTTTTATATAGGCAACAATACCTCTAGCTCCTTCAGAGCTTTTATGTAGAGTCGTCATCTGTTTGCGTTCGCTGTCAAAAGCGAGTTCAGCGACACGATGCATATTTAGTTCAAGCGGTTTCTTATCAAAGCCGAAAGCTAATGCTGCAGTAAACAGCGCCAGTTCAGTCGGTTCGCCCGCGGGTGTGGCGGTATTGGTGATGACATCGTTACTTAAGGCGAGGGCCTGGCCAAGCGCTTGTTGCAAGGCAGACCCAGAGGAGAAGACGGGCGAACGATCTGCCGCGATAAATGATTCTGCCGTCATCTGGTTTTGCGTGAGCGTGCCGGTTTTATCGGTGCAGATAAAGGTGACTGAGCCTAAGGTTTCGACCGCCGGTAAATTACGCACCAGTGTATGGTTTTGAATTAATTTACGGGCACCCAGCGCCAGTGAAATCGTCACTACCGCAGGCAGAGCTTCTGGCATGGCGGCTACCGCCAGGCTGATGGAAGTGAGCAACATAGTAAAGAGGGGTTGCCCCTGTAACAAACCGGCGATAAAAATAACGGCACAAATCGCCAGAATAGCCAGTGCGAGGTGTTTACCGAATAGTTTCAAGCGCTGTTGTAATGGCGTTTGGGTGTTCTTATCGGGATGTAGCAGAGTGGCAATCTGGCCTATCTCGGTGTTGAGCCCCGTCGTCACCACAACGCCATTACCCCGGCCATGTGTGATCACAGTGCTTTTGAATGCAATGTTGTTGCAGTCCCCTAACATGCGATTTTCATCAGTCAGCGCTGATGACTGTTTAGCCGCAGGGATAGACTCACCGGTTAAACTGGACTCATCTATCTGTAACTCTTCAGTTTGCAGTAAGCGCACATCAGCGGGCACAATGTTGCCCGCCTCTAAGATCACGATATCTCCGGGAACCAACTCGGCAGCATCAATCTGCTTGATTAAATTGTCGCGTATAACCTGAGCTTTAGACGCCGACATTTTTTTAAGTGCGGCCGCCGCGCGTTCTGCCCTGAATGTCTGAACGGCACCAATGATGGCGTTAAGACAAACAATCACAAGAATGGCAATGGTATCCTGCAGCTCGCCTATAAAGCCTGAAATAACAGCCGCTGCCAGTAAAATCAGAATCATAAAGTCATTAAATTGTTTAATGATCAGGTTAAATAAAGAACGCCGCCGTGCTTCAGGTAACGTATTTTCACCGTATATTAGTGCCTTCTTCGTTGCTTGTTCACTACTGAATCCCTGTGCCTGTGTTTCAAGTAGTTGGAGTGTTTCAGCGGATGTCTTATGGCAATAATCTAAGGTGCGCACCGCTAGTTACCTGTAAAAAAATAGATAAGAATGGATGTCGTGATGGCGACAAGCAGCGTTTGTAAACCACTGCGCAGCCAGGATACGCCAGAGATTCGACCCAGAAAAACACCCAGTAGGAAAACAATAATCAAGGCTAAAATAACGGCTAGATACAGAGGAGGGATGGGTAATACAATCCCCGCATTGGTTATTAATAGCGGGCTTAGGATGACTAATGAAATCAACAGAGGAGCAGAACCGTTCACTACCGCGATGATTATCGGCACCCAGCGTGCGGCTTGTGAATGTGCGGATGCTTGCAGATCTTTCAACATCGCTTCTTCCAGCTTAAGAAGCTCCCGTCGTCTTTCTGCTAACTCGCTAACATAAGCGCTACTAATTCCGCTTACGCCCAACGCGATAGCGGCACCCAGGCAGGCATTAATAATAATAGGTAACGGTGTAGAAGCGCTGAAGTTAAACCCCAGAATCAACCCCAGCATAGTCAACGCGCCATCAAAACCATTGACGACAAAATAACGACGAGCAATGCCTTGAGAGCGTGTAATTTCTAGCAGGAATTTAGCTTTATTCAACAGCTTCATAAGGGTTAAGCATCGGGCTCATTTCTGACGACAACAGCATCAATACTATGAAGAGCGCCCCCCATTTGATTAATGACCCCCTGAATAAGATCAAAGTCGATTATTTCTGCTTTAACAAAGACTTCTAACGATTCAGTTTTCTCATCCACAGCAATAACGTTGACTTTCACCGTGCTATTTTCAATAGCGGCGCTTAACGCCAGACAGAATTCCAGTGCGTTAGGGTGATGAGGTTTTAGCACATCAAGAACGACTTTTTTAACGGCTATCATATAGGGCCCTTTTCTTGCTGTTGTTTATTCCAGACTGCCAAATGGATCTGTGGGCTTCATTGCGTTACGTCACATATATAACTCATTTAAGACTTAAATCAGAGCAAGTGCACACACTTCTACATCACAAGGGCCTCAATAAACGAGAGTGTATGCATGTTATACGCATAGACTCTGTGCCAATGGTTTGAATTTGTTAGACAAAGCGTAAAAATGTGATTGACATTAATTTGAAATATGGGATGATACGCATCGTTTCAAAGCACACTCCCACAGTGCTAAAATATGGGGCCTTAGCTCAGCTGGTAGAGCGCAACGCTGGCAGCGTTGAGGTCAGGAGTTCGATCCTCCTAGGCTCCACCAATATCAAGTCTCAAGTCATCTGAGATTGTCCCAGAAGCCCGCTTATTGCGGGCTTTTTCGTATGCGCTGTATCCATCGAAGTCCTATCAAGAGCCCTCAGATCCGGGGTGATTAGGGGGGAGGGGATGAGAGATCCGTCAGCGGCGCTTTTCTCTCAGCCACACGATCGACAGCAACGCCGGTGCTAGGGCGTTATGAGGGTTAGGACCCTCGGCTACCCGTATATGAACTCCACCTGTTGATCAATGATAATTAACATAAATAGTAAACTGCTTGCGTATATACGGCTTCTATTTGAGGGAGTTACTCTCTGGGGAACCTACGAAAAAGTACTTATCCCTGCGCTACAGGCAGCATAGTTAGGTTGCTACGAAACTGAATTCTGGACTTGTGCGCATCTTCCCTAGCTCATTGTTGAAAACCGAGTAACCGTAGGGGCGCTTTATCAAGTAGCTAGTCAGGTAGAAAATCTGACCTTGATCACGGGTGCTTCGGTCTCTCAGCTTTCTGAACCAGAGCCTGGCCGCGATAGCGATGGGATTTCTCGTACCCTGACCTGTGCGGATGGTTCTTGTTGGCGCGCGACATTGGTTGTGGCCGCTGATGGTACGATGTCGAAAATCCGTCAGTTGGCGTCAATACCGCTGTGGGAGTGGGATTACGGTCACCATGCCATCGTTACTACCATCCGGACTGAAAAACCACATCAAGACACCGCATGGCAGCGGTTTACCGAAGACGGCCTATTAGCATTTTTACCACTCGACGATCCTTATACCTGTTCGATTGTCTGGTCTACCTCGCCGGATCACGCTGTACGCTTTATGGAGTTGGATGACGTCGCGTTTCGCGCCGCCTTGAGTCGGGAATTTGAATGTCGTTTAGGGGATGTGCAGTGGGCGGATCAGCGTAATGTGTTCCCCTTACGCGTCAGCGTCAAGGCGCTAATTTACAGATGGCGGCGGGTATGGAAGCCTTTAAACAGCTGTTCGGGCACCAGCAGCCATGGTTGAAATTATTACGTAATATGAGGATGAATGCACTGGATAAGCTCTCGCCGGTTAAACAGCATGTGGTTATGCAGGCGATGGGGTTAAGCGGCGACGTGCCTTTGCTGGCAAAAAGGCTTATGGATCAATAGGCCTTTTTGAGAGGGGTTAGTTCGGTGGTTTAAAAATTGTTTTTTAAAAAATTATTTATGTTTCGTCATGTTAATCAAGGACTGGTTCGTTTTACTCATTGACAATCACTAACTGCTTCTCGGCAGGTATGTGAGGCGGTATTTGGGGGCAGGGCGATCTGTCGGTTAGAAAGGTAGCGCTCGAATTTAAGGTGGGAAACCCGCAGATAAATACGCATACCTACCCTTGCTTATGCTTCACTCCTTAGTTGTTCATGTCAGGTTTTTTTACACCTTAACGCTAGTTATAGGCTTCCTGAGACTTATTTGCTTAATCATTGTTAAGCGGAGGCTCTAAGGCGAGTCTGATTGATTAATTTAAACTATTGATTATTTATAAGTTTCTGTAATTTATAAGATATATTTCGTTATCGCAGTTTTTCCATATAAAGATAAAAAGCTGGATAGCGAATGTCCGATACAGGCAGAGATAGGTGGTGCCGAACTGCAAGGCACCCACGACGGTGACGCCAACTTTCAGCTCGGTGCGCACCGCCCGCCAGAGGGTGAACGGCAGAAACACCAGCCCCCCCAGCAGCATCCGGCTCAGCACCGCGAAGTAACTGTCCACCTGACCTGCCAGAAACTCACCAATAAGACTGAATGAAAACGCCCACAACACGTTACAAAAACCAACAGCGTCATTCTTTACTCCCTCACTAATTTGCGGCGGAGTATATGCCATGACGACGCTTAGCCAGCATGACCCATCCAACGGTTTCATCCAACCGTTAGCTCAAAACGCGTAAAAAGAAAGGCCTGACCTGACGCCCTCGAGAGGAACGCGGACGTAACACAGATAAGCGGAGGCTATGGATGTCAGATTATTTTACACATAGGCAATAGGTTAGACTAAAAATATTTTTAACCTATTGTAAAATATTAGAATTTATATATTGGCACAAAATATGCTTTCGATACTTTACTCGAATGAATTCATAAAAAAGGTAGTAATTATGATTATTTTTAACAAAATACGTCGAACGAGCCGCAGATTCAGAAGCGCCATGACAGCAAACGTACTGTTACTGGTAACCGCCGTACTTTTTTCAGCACCGGCGGCTGCGGGCGCCATACTCTCCCCCTCTCTCACCCTATCCGGCACTCAGGTAACCGGTGCCACCAATCTAAGCGTCGACGGGGGCCTGTATGACGTCCTTTTCGTAGAAGGCACCTGCGCAAGCGTCTATGGTACCTGCAGTCAATCAAGCTTCCCCTTCCCCTACACTCACTATACGTGGCCTGCCACGGGCCCCGTGGACACGGCGAAGCTGGCAACCATCGCCTTCGCAAACCTGTTTAACGCAACCCCTGATTTCGACCTCTTGTCCATTTACGGGATCACCAGCACCTCAAACCAACGGATCAGCACACCCATATACCTCCCCGCCGCCGGTTATTGGGTCATGGCAGAGACATGGCGGCTCAACACCACTAACGCGCTTGGAACGGGGGCCATGAGCCAGCGTGCCTTCGCGTACGATTCCACGACCGACGCAGACCGTGTCTTGGCAGTCTGGTCACCCGCTCAATCTGCTGCCGCACCCGGCATACCCGAGCCGGGCACCCTCGCTATTTTCTCGCTAGGTCTTCTGGGTCTCGGATTGAATCGTCGTCAACGTAAAAATCCTTAATTCATCAGCAGCAGGCCGCCCGAAAACAGACTGACCGACTCGGCAACGGCTCCTGTGTTGCTCTAGCGCCTGCAACCATGCAGTCGTACGAAACTCGGCTCCCTTAAGATCAAGGGGGCCTTTTTTTGGTCAAGGTAAAGTGCATCACTGTCTGTTGTGGACTCATTGGTTGCGTTACTGCGTTTTTTGTCCATGAAAATAGGCCTCGGCATTACGCCCATCGCCTGAAGGACGATCATCATCGTTACCATTTGGACGGAAGCACTTATGGGAAGCCCATGCCTGAATCAGCGTGCCATCGACACTGAAATGGTCTGCTGACAGTAACTGTTTCTTTCTGGCAAGGTTGACGACGGCTTCAAATAGATCGGTAATGACATCATGTTCCAGCAGCCGGCCTCTGTTAGCGGTGAATGTCGAATAATCCCAGACAGAATCATCAATGGTTAATCCGACAAACTAGCGATAGAGCAGGTTGTCGTTAATTTGTTCAACGAGTTGTCGCTCACTGCGAATGCTGTAAAATATCTGCAAAAACTGAGCACGGATAAGGCGCTCGGGTGGGATCGACTCTCGGCCTCCTATGGCATAAATACTATCGAACAACCCGCTTAACTGGCCCATGGCTTCATCGAGCAATACACGTATCGAACGTAAAGGATGAGCTGCTCCCCTAAATAAGTTATGGGGTCGCCTACTGTACCCAGCCCAGTATTTTCGGAGAAGAAAATCCACAACCAGCTAGGTATTCTAAAGCTGCCTATTGAGGCGTTATTTTTAGGGACTTTAAGCCCCTAAAATCATATCGAAACCGGCATTAAAGGTCTGCTGATAATGTTATGCAATGTTGAATCGGTATATAAAGCAGTTCGCCTTGATCTGATGTTGCATCGATGAATCCATATTTTTTACAGAAGTCGATCGCTTGATGCTTAGGATCAACAAACAGCCCAGTGACAGCGGCAGGGTTATCAGCATTAGCCGCCATGGCGGTTTTATTAATTACATCTAATAACATTTGTTCCCCGAACTTATTACCACGAGAGTCTACGTGTACAGCCATACGCGTCAACTTGAGTGCAGGCGCGGGGTGAGGATAGTTTTTCAGCGGCGAAAAGCCTTGGGGGGCGTTTACGCTGGCATAAGCATTCGTGCATAGATATATGAGCAATTCACTCCGGCCAGATGATCCTCCCTCTGCTATGAAATACAACAGAGAGAGTCTGTGTCACCGGATGTGTGACGTAGAGTCGGGGGTGAAGCATAGTGTTATTCCACACACCATCGCCAGACAGGTTGCCGCGGGCGTCGGCTACGATGGTCTGTGGTACATACTTATTAGCAGTGTTGTAGGTCGTGGAGGTCAGCACGGAGTTAGTCGCGCTGCGCTTGCTCGCCTGTGATGTTTGCAGATAGAAGTTCGGATAGCCTGCGGCCGTGTAAGCGGTATAGCCGAACGTCGTCACTGGCTTCACGCCCGAGGGATCCGCTGGCGATGTGACCAAAGCAGCGGGGTCATGATTTGTGACTTTTAAAGTCGCCTCTTTATTTAACGTATATCCACCGCTCTCACATGCCTTAATCAGGCAGCGGCAGACGCCATTCGCAATGGCCTAGGCATTGATTATCCCCTTTCTTCCTTGGGTGTCGTATCTGCAAAATTATCAGTTTTTATCAGAGCACGGGATCATAAATCAAAGACTTGACCCCGTAATTTTCCTGCATGTGCTTACATACCCCTTATCTGAGATGCTTCACTCAGGATTACTCATGGCCCTAGTTTGAGGTAATTCGCTAGCTGCTTGCTGAGAATGTATAGCGCTTAATCGCCAAAAACCAATCCAAGAAGGTCTAAAGTCTGCGCGAAAGTAATATGTTTGGTTGGCACTCATATCAATCGTTACGGGCTGATCAATTCCTAGAGTGTTGGTATGCATTTTATGAATGCCGGGCTCCGTTTCGTAAACAATAAACCCACCATTGGCGATAGAGCCTTTGGCTTCTCCATTATCTATTATTTCAGTTATATCTGCAGAGCCTGCAAATTGTTTGTAGCGATACACAACAACCTGGCTAGCACTCTTGTTATTCTGTTTTACATGAAGCTCTTTATTATATTGGGCTCCAGGCGCAGAAGCGCAGCCAGAAAGTAAACCAAAAAAACCAATAAGGGTAGCTAGATACCAAGCTTTCATAACATCTCCTTGTTTTAAATCTTATCCTATTTCCCCGATATCGCCAGAGAACTATGAGAGGAACAATAGGTTAACCTATCGCTGCTTATAGCTTACAAAGATTTTATGCTGCATTGCGCAGCCATATTGTAGATACTTACTCGGTAAGCACTTATCCTCAACTAATCACAGCATACAATCATAGAGCGGTGAGTTCTATTCCTTGCAGTTTTTAGTCACTGGTGATCCATGTTCATTCCTGAAAAATGATGGTTGCTCCATCTGTGAGGCTCGACTTTTTCTGTCGCTCGCATCAAGTGTGCTCGCCTAAGAACTGTAAAAAAGAAACGGAAAATGCTTATACCAGGGGCAGTCGGATGAAACTTATTGTAGATCTTTCCGCATTACTCGTTGCAGCTTCACATATGATCGACATGCTCGTTTGCTTAATCCGTTATCCTTTCTCCATTTGAATAAAAACGAAGAGTAAAAATAAATATGGGGGTATGTATGGGGGTTCTTTTTAAATATAAGTGAGTATGATTTCAATATTATCAGGTAGTTAATTATCTTATTCAATAAACCTAGGCCCACCAATATCAAGTCTCAAGTCATCTGAGATTGTCCCAGAAGCTCGCTTATTGCGGGCTTTTTCGTATGTGCTGTGTCCAACGTAGTCCAATAAGATGCCCCCATGACCGGGCATGTATGCCCCCCAGCAGAATGTAACGGGTTTGCATCTTGAGGTGCATACTAGTGGTTAAACGTGCTATTCAGCGCTACCTATTTCCCTATTTGGGCACTCTGCCGTTTGATGCTCTTACTCCGCCACAATTACTAGCCGTTTTGCGCCGCGTACTTTGCTTGATGAGATATTAGAGGAGCGTGTGGAGTTAATATTAATAGAACATCAGTTAGCCCATGCCGGAAAGACAATTTAGGCAGAGTTTATAATCGAACTTAGTCACTCATGTGTTTTTCTGAGTCGCCGCAGAGGATCACCAGCATCGTTTGAATCCTCTATTATTTGAGCCCTCTATTAATAGGAGCAGAGGGACGAAGTTATTCGAGCTACGGTGCGATGAACAGGCAAAATCAAATAATCAAAAACCAGTTTGATTGGTACATACAAGTAACGCAGTGTAGGCGGCAAGTTTACCAACTCGTAATGTGTCGCTCGCGGCGTACACGTGGTTCGCAGGATGAAGCGCAGCTTATCGCTATAGCGTTCTCGAATTGCCAGAGAGTAGTGATCCACCCGGTAAGGGTTTGCTGGCGGCGGATCGCACTTATTCATGATGTCGATAAGCTTTTCAGATAGAGAGTTGATGACTTTATCCCGAACAATGAGATTCTGACAATCGGGCTCTATATTGACACCCAGTAAGCGGTAACAAAGCTCTACTCCTAACAATAGCATACGTAAACAGCCCGTTTGGCGTGCCATCATAATCAGGCTGTTCCAATCAAGCTGCGCATGTTTATTCAGAAAACCAGCCAGATCAACCACCGGCTTGAGGGAGCGCCAGCATTCTTTGCTTGCATGTATGCACAGCATTAAGACTTCATCTTCGGGCGAAAAGGCCCAAACCGTTCGCTGCAAAAAGGGTTTCCGGACGGCCCTCCTCCACAGCAAAGGATAGTCGAGATCAATTGCCATAGTGCTGGGGGTTAACGCCCAATGTGGCTCCACGCAAACGCCCGTCCCCTGGTGTTGCATATTATATTGCCCACCGTAACGGCGCACAGCCGTTTCCGTCCGCTGATTAAAGTTGCTCGCATGCTGATAACCCAGAGAAATCAGACAGGCAACAGCCGATTCTACATCCGTGTCCCGAACAAGAAGGTCAAGGTCTGCAAACAGGCGAAGATTAGCATCGTTAAATGCGCGCAGGGAAAGTGTCGGTCCTTTAAAGGGGATAGCTTCAACACCCCGATCTTCCAATTGGCCGAGTAAATTCACCAGCGCAGCACTTTGCTCAGTCGCCTGTGCACAATGTCGATCCAGATGAAACTGCATGGCGTCTTTAAGATCAGCCGGAATGAAGTCCTGATAGCCAGAGAGAAGAATGGAACAAAAAAGTGGCGCCAGACTGTGATCATAAGCAGTTTGCACTGCTTTATTCCAATCTAGATCGCCTGTAAAAAAAGCCCGAACTCGACTTTCAGATTCAGCTGTATGAGGGGCAAACAGCGCACAGAGCAATCCGAACTCTGTAGTTACTCTTTTAGAACTCAGGCTTCCTTGTGTCGTCATAACATGTAACACACCCTTTCGTTAACCAAAAGAGGCGTTACATTAGAACAGGCCACTCAGTTATTAAATCCGAGTTGGGGATGGTGCATTTGTTTGGGGTGGTGGGCCGAACCCCGTCCCACTTCCCGATACTACAGCCGCCTTAGCTATTGAGGACTGTGACAGCAGCAGTGCAATAGCTGGGGCAGCAACAGTTACTTTAGCCGATGTAGTCACAAAATTACGACGGCGTTGGCCGTGTTCTTCAAGAATATCTTTATTATCTTTCATAACGATCCCTAGTTAGACAAAGTGTTGCGCAGCAAATAAACAATTATCAAACCAATATATTAATATCCATACAAATTAATACGTTGGGCTATTTCCATATATATGTGGAAATAAGTGTAAACTAAACTGACATAAATGAGTAGAAAATCGCGTTCTTCCTTTACAGGCAACCAGATGACCACAGCAGCCACAATTTTTGTATTGATCGCCAGCTATCGTGATACAGAGTGCCAATGGACTATAAAGGACTTGTTTGAAAAGGCGGCAAATCCAGCGAAGATTCGCGTGGGAGTCTGTTGGCAAGCCGACCTGTTGGAGGATAAAAACTGCTTCCAAATCGAGACGCGCCCAAATCAAGTGAGCGCGGTGTATTTTCGTCCCGAAGAATCCATGGGGGTCTGTTGGGCCAGAGCGCAAGCTCAAGCATTACTTCGAGACGAGGATTACGCGCTGCAAATCGACAGCCATATGCGTTTCGTCGATAACTGGGACGAACACATGGTGAATGCTCTTGCGTTGTGCGACTCAGCCAATCCGATTTTAACTGTTTATCCGCCCGGCTATACCCCGCCGAATCAGCTTGATTCAGAAGCACCGCCGCGCGTTCAACGCATCAGTCATATCAACGCCTCCGGTATTGTATTCTATTCAGCCATACAGCCGCCAGAAGGTGTACAACCCATAGCCCCTATGCCCACGGCAGGCTTGGCTGCTGGCTTTATTTTCGGACCATCACGCTGGCTACGCCGCCTTCGTCATGACCCTCTCATCTATTTTCATGGTGAGGAACATGCCTTGGCTGCGCGACTGTGGACACATGGCTTTGACCTGTTCAGCCCACATCAAACACTGATCTACCACTACTACACGCGCAGCGAATCAGCGAAGCCTTGGTCAGATGACACGAAATGGCATGCCAAACACCAGAAAACATTACTACGTCTGCGTCAATTATTAACCCCGAACACCCTGCCCGAACGCGACCGTACGGATCTGGGGATTTACGGACTCGGAAGCCAGCGCTCCCTGGAAGACTATGAAGCCTATGCGGGCATTAACTTCAGCGCCCGCAGTATAGCCAGCTATGCGCAATGTTTTCCCTATGTGCGAACCGCGGATGTCACTACCATGCTGGGTACCGATCATTACAGCCTTACCGTATCAGACCAGGCACAGCTTTTTATTCTTGGAGACGAAGGGCTATTATTTTCAGCCTCCCGGGGCGAAATTTATCACCTGAATACGGCAGCCACTTATGTCTGGTGCTTACTGGAAGAAAACGCTAACTGGCAGCGCTTAGTGACGGCTTTGTCTACCCGGTGTGACATGACAGCGGCCGATGCTGAAAAAACCCTAACTAATCTACTTATTCATTGGCGAGGTCAGGGTGTGTTGCTTGGCAACGAGACTGCAGATGGTAAGAGTGAACTCGCACCCTTGCGAGACGATGAGCCCAAAGACAGTTCCGAGCTGAACAATTTGTCCCTGCCTGGTCAGATTAATTTCGCCAAGGAACAGCGCTACTGCGTTCTTGAGACCCACTTCAATTTACAGTTCTGTGATGAGGATCACGCCGCCTGGTTAATGCCCGCTCTGAGGCACTTTGAAACCAACGACCAACGGCAACCGAACTTCGTGCTTACCGTCTATCAGTACGACAATTTGCATTACATTTTTCTGGATGGAGAGCTGGCCCACAGCGACAAGAAGCTCTCGCAACTGGGACCCTGTATAAAATATCAACTGGTACGAACGGCGCTGGATTGCTACGACCATATCATGAACCTGCACGCCGGGGTGGTAGCAAAAAATGGTGCGCTTATCGCACTGCCCGCACAAAGCGGCGATGGTAAAAGTACTCTGGTCGCGGGCTTGGTAAAGCATGGTTATCAATACTTTACCGATGAACTGGCGCCACTGGCGCGCGGTAGCTGTAAAGTCATTCCGGTGCCTTTGGGCATATGCGTAAAAACAACAGCCTTCAGTACGCTGGAAACACTTTACCCTGAAATTCCTGAGCACCCTGTTCACGATCGGGACGACGGACGACGCGCTGTTTACTTGCCACCATCCTTAGATTCAATTGCCTCCTTGGACAGCGCACAGCAAATCACACATCTGGTTTTCCCTCGGTATCGTGAAAACGAAACCACTCAAATAATACGGATATCGCAAGTGGAGGCCTTTGCACGCGCGATGGAGCACTGCGTCTCAATACCCAAACCGCTTACCTTGGACGACGCTAGCGCCTTGGTTAATTGGATAGAACAAGTGGAGTGCTACGACCTGGTGTCTGGATCTCTGGAGGAAGCTATTCAACAAATTGACGCATTGATTTCTGCTTAAAACTAAACATTAATTCTGTTTTTTTCAGTGTCGTACAGGACGTTGTAGTGATGGTGAAGGGCTTCATTGTATTGTTCGAAAAGCTCTTTATAGTGCTGCACACCACTCTGGTTGGGTTCTACGCGGCTGCGTGAGTCTATGGCTACAAATTGGTTGCACAGGTTGTTGAGCGAGGTTTCTTTACCTTGCCAATGGGAATGGCACCATGCTGCCTGAATGGCTCCGCCGAGTGCTGCAGCTTCTCCAATGGATGGGCACTCTACCGGCGTATTCATCATGTCTGCTGTGATTTGTCGCCATTGATTACTTTTCGCACCACCGCCAATTAATCGAATTGATGCGCTGTCCAGTCCTGAATCACGCAGTATTTCCAGTCCGTAGCGTAGCCCTAAAGTTGTACCTTCAACCGCCGCTCGGCACAGGTGAGGGGGTGTTAGGTTTTGCATATTGATACCCAGTAACATGCCTTCTGCACTGGGTAGTGATGGTGTGCGCTCGCCATTTAAAAAAGGCATCAGTAGCAGGCCGTCAGAACCGGCCGGAATGGACGCTAGATGTTGATTGAATGTGGGAATGTCGAATTCAAATAATTGTTGCATGGCGCTGGTAATATTAGTCATATTCATGGTGCATATTAGCGGTAACCAGCCGCCCGTGGATGAGCAAAAAGGCGCTAAGCCATTATTGACAGGAGTGATTGGCTTATCGGCTGCCGCGTATAAAGTACCCGAAGTTCCCAGGCTCATGGTAACGAGGCCTGGCGTAATGTTGCCGGTTCCAATCGCGCCCATCATATTGTCGCCACCACCACTCGATACTAATACGTTCGGACTCAGGCCCAGTAAACTGGCAATTTCTTTTCGTACAATGCCTGCGGGTTGATGGGCTTCAATTAAGTTGGGCAGCGCTTTACTTAATTGTTCGTTTGGGTCAATGATATCCAGAATGCCTCGATCCCATTGTCGTGTTATAACGTTGAAATAACCTGTTCCGGATGCGTCGCCATATTCAGTGACGGTGTTACCCGTTAGCCAGAAGTTAAAATAGTCATGCGGAAGTAAGATGTGTGCAATTTTTCGAAAATCATCGGCACAGTTCTGTTTCATCCATAGTAATTTAGAGGCGGTATAACCGGTGGCGATGACGAGTCCGAGGCGTTTTTTGCATAAGTTTTCACCCCCTAATGCCGCTAATAACTGCTGATTCTGAGGTTCTGTTTCCGTATCGCACCAAAGTTTTGCCGGGCGGATAACGTTTCCTTGCTGATCAAGCGCAACCAGTCCGTGTTGTTGGCCTGAAACGCCTATCGCGTGTATAGCTTTGGCGTCGATGCCGGATTGTTCAATGGCTTGATGGTAGGCTGATTTAAACGCCGCAATCCACCAGTCTGGATGCTGTTCTCTGCGTCCCCGGGCGTTACTAATCAGTTGATGTGGTTCATACCCTTCGCCAATAATGCAGCCGAGTTCAGGGTTAAGAATAATGACTTTCGTACCTTGTGTTCCGCAATCGACGCCTAAATACATTATCCGTCTCGCTTATTATTATCTTCGGCTGGATGTATTGAGCCGCTAATTCAACTACATGTGATTATCGGTGGAATTGGCTTCGTTATCACTCATGTGTAGTTGACATGGAAAGGTCATCTATTACATCCAAAAAGTAAATAACATACAACTACTTAACTAGCCTGATATTAATATGCTTTTATTTGACTGGGTGTCATTCTGCGAGTTTATGAGCTGTTAAGAGTATCTTATTTTTAAAAAGTATATATATAACGGCATTAAGTAGGTTTGATTTATAAGAGTAGAAATAGTATTAATTATTTAATAA
>NZ_LJSI01000025.1 GCF_001305295.1 Neptunomonas antarctica | reverse complement strand
CCCCACACTACCATCGGCGCTAAAGCGTTTCACTACTGAGTTCGGGATGGGATCAGGTGGTTCCACTTCGCTATGGTCGCCAAGCATAAACTGTTACAACATGGATTTGATGAATTGGGTTTAACTGATTGTCTGTTTTAACAAGCACTTCAATAACTTTATCTTTACTACATGCTTCCCACACGCCTTTGGCGTTATATGGTCAAGCCTCACGAGCAATTAGTACTGGTTAGCTCAACGCCTCGCAGCGCTTCCACACCCAGCCTATCAACGTCTTAGTCTTAAACGGCTCTTTAGGGGAATCAAGTTCCCAGCGAGATCTCATCTTGAAGGGGGCTTCCCGCTTAGATGCTTTCAGCGGTTATCCCGTCCGAACGTAGCTACCCGGCAATGCCACTGGCGTGACAACCGGAACACCAGAGGTTCGTTCACTCCGGTCCTCTCGTACTAGGAGCAACTCTTCTCAAATCTCAAACGCCCACGGCAGATAGGGACCGAACTGTCTCACGACGTTCTAAACCCAGCTCGCGTACCACTTTAAATGGCGAACAGCCATACCCTTGGGACCGGCTTCAGCCCCAGGATGTGATGAGCCGACATCGAGGGGCCAAACTCCCCCGTCGATGTGAACTCTTGGGAGGAATCAGCCTGTTATCCCCGGAGTACCTTTTATCCGTTGAGCGATGGCCCTTCCATACAGAACCACCGGATCACTAGCACCTACTTTCGTACCTGCTCGACGTGTCTGTCTCGCAGTTAAGCACCCTTATGCGCTTGCACTCAATGCATGATTTCCGACCATGCTGAGGGTACCTTCGTGCTCCTCCGTTACTCTTTGGGAGGAGACCGCCCCAGTCAAACTACCCACCACACAATGTCCTCGATCCCGATTAGGGACCTGAGTTAGAACCTCAACAGTACCAGGCTGGTATTTCAAGATTGGCTCCACACGATCTAGCGACCATGCTTCAAAGCCTCCCAGCTATCCTACACAAGTAATGTCAAAGTCCACTGTGAAGCTATAGTAAAGGTTCACGGGGTCTTTCCGTCTAGCCGCGGGTACACAGCATCTTCACTGCGATTTCAATTTCACTGAGTCTCAGGTGGAGACAGTGTGGCCATCGTTACGCCATTCGTGCAGGTCGGAACTTACCCGACAAGGAATTTCGCTACCTTAGGACCGTTATAGTTACGGCCGCCGTTTACCGGGGCTTCGATCAAGAGCTTCGCCGAAGCTAACCCCATCAATTAACCTTCCGGCACCGGGCAGGCGTCACACCCTATACGTCCACTTTCGTGTTTGCAGAGTGCTATGTTTTTAATAAACAGTCGCAGCCACCTGGTATCTTCGACTCCCGACAGCTCAGAGCGTAAAGCTCGTCACCAGCAGGAGCGTGCCTTCTCCCGAAGTTACGGCACCATTTTGCCTAGTTCCTTCACCTGAGTTCTCTCATGCGCCTTAGTATTCTCTACCTGACC
>NZ_LJSI01000024.1 GCF_001305295.1 Neptunomonas antarctica | reverse complement strand
TTAAACGATAAGCCGAGTCCTGGCATAGCGTTCACACGAATTATCTGACCGAAGTAAAGAGAGCAAACGAGTGGTTCGGCATCTGCCGGGCGACCGCTGCGATAGGCTTGTAGCTCAGCTGGTTAGAGCGCACCCCTGATAAGGGTGAGGTCGGTGGTTCAAGTCCACTCAGGCCTACCAATTCCGATTGGTCAAGAAATTGATAGCAGTTCACACTCAAAATTATGGGGCTATAGCTCAGCTGGGAGAGCGCCTGCCTTGCACGCAGGAGGTCTGCGGTTCGATCCCGCATAGCTCCACCATAATTTATAAAGTTTTAAATATTATGTTTAGAAGACGGCGGTAATGTCTTTAAAAAATATAACATTTAAAGCTTTTTGCTTTAAACGCTCTTTAACAATGTGGATTTGATGAAAGAAAGTCTTGTTTAAAAACAAGCGCCAAAAGTAATTTTATCGTTACGAGAAACATGTTTCTTACCAGACGCCTTCGGG
>NZ_LJSI01000023.1 GCF_001305295.1 Neptunomonas antarctica | reverse complement strand
TTTTGCCATGGTCAACGTGGCCAATTGTGCCTACGTTGACGTGCGGCAGGTTACGCTCAAATGCTTTTTTAGCCATCGTTATTATCTCCAAACCGGTCAATTAAGAACCGCAAGATCACAAATGCAACAAAGGGCAGACATATCTCTATATCTACCCTCTCGAATATATGGAGCTCATGGGCGGATTTGAACCGCCGACCTCACCCTTACCAAGGGTGTGCTCTACCCCTGAGCTACATGAGCAAGTCTTATCAACATATTTGCCTTCAGGCTTGCCAGCTCTGGAGCGGGTAGTGGGAATCGAACCCACCTCTTCAGCTTGGAAGGCTGAGGTAATAGCCACTATACCATACCCGCGACTAAGCTTTTAAAATGGTGGTGGGGGGTGGATTCGAACCACCGAAGCTTGCGCGTCAGATTTACAGTCTGATCCCTTTAGCCACTCGGGAACCCCACCTTACCATCTTCGTTGGTGCCGGCACCAAGAGTCGAACTCGGGACCTACTGATTACAAGTCAGTTGCTCTACCAGCTGAGCTATACCGGCTTAACGAAGTGGCGCACATATTACTGATCAGGTTTTACTGTTGCAACCCCTTTGCACTCTTTTTTCTCTATTTTTATCGTTTTATATGTATTTTTTATCACGTCATTGATTTTATTGATCAATTTACGATCAATATTTCCTTTTAATTGTATTAAATAAGACTCCACTCGACCTATGGTTTGCTTTATTTCCAATGCTGTTGAAACCATCAACAGATCATCTATACGTTTCTGAGCGGCTGCGAGATTTGAATAAATACCGACAGTCAGATACTTTTCTGCGAAATTATTACTCGGCGCTAATAAAATATTATTCTTACGAAAGAGCTCAACCAAGCCTTTTTCTGAAGCACTGGATAGCGGAACGGGCAACACCAACTCGTAGCGAATATCCTCGGAATACCCCACCAGAATTATCGGATCCAACCCCTGACCCAGCATAAAATCGACAATTTTATCTGCCTCATTTTGATCTTTAATCCCTTCATACTGTATACATTTGGCATCTATGGAGGAATAAAGCGACGACAGCTGTGACGCTTTTTGATCCGATATTTTAATCAGACTTTGCGGCGATACTTCACTCACCAATCTAAGTTCAAACGCCTGCTCAATTTCCATATCAACGCTTTGAGACGATTCATTATTAAGCATAGTAAAACCAAAGAAAGTAACAACATTCGCTAATAGCAGAAAAATAACTACCCATTTCCGCATTATCGACAAACCCAAACAAGACCTTCCATCACCAAATCAGGTTCAAACAGACCTGATGCCATCATGCTATGCATAAGCTCCCCATCACCTCCTGTTATAAACAGCTCGGTTTCAGCATCCGCTTCGTCTTTTAACGAATGCGCTAAAGACTGAAATAAATAAGAACACCCATGCATAACAGCCTCTGTCGTATTAACTCCAGGACGCATTGCCATACCTGTGTGATCCTGATCAAATCGCACCTGTGCGGTATTGCGCAATAATGACTCTCTCATGAGCCTCAATCCAGGAATGATATAACCTCCCTGATGCACCCCCTTTGCAGACACATAATCCACGGTGATAGCACTACCACAATCCACGACAATAACCGACCTATTCACTTTCTTATACGCTGCTATCATCGCCAACCACCGATCAACACCCATTTTAGAGGCGTCCAGATAGCTATTTTTCACACCCGCGCAATTATTACTTGTCTTTGCAAATATTGGATCAATACCCCACAAGCTAATACAGGCAGCCTGCACCTGATGATTATTCTCCACGCCTGCTACCGATCCAACTAATATCTGCTGCACCGCATAAGTAGCCAGAGATGCCATCGATTGCGCTTTGAAATCTTTTGTTAATATAGAATTACTTTCAACCAGGCGCTGCGCATCCATTAATCGCCATTTCAGAAAAGTATTACCTGCATCAATTTCAAGACGCATCATGCTGCCTCAAACTAATTTCTCCTGCATAGAAATGCTCAACGATTCCACTATGGCTTAGTACCAGCGCGCCATGCTCATCAACCCCATGACACTCTCCAATTATTTCCTTAACGCCCGATATCAAACGTACCGTCTGGTTTTGGTACGCATGTATCTCCTGCCATTCATCCCGAAATACCGCAAAACCATGCTCGCTAAAGCGATCCAATTCCGGGATCAGATGATTGAGTATTTCAGACATCAGCTGATTTCGAGAAATAGCACCCGCAGAAAGTCTTTTTAAATCCGTCCATGGCTGACCAATCGCTTCTTCCGCATGCTCTGGCATGGCAACATTCACACCGACACCAATCACCACCTGACACTCACCTGATGCATCGCCATGCATTTCTAATAAGATGCCCGCTAGCTTTCTGGAATGTACCAGCAGATCATTGGGCCACTTAACTTGTACCTGCGATATCCCCAGCGTATTGAGTGTTTTCACTAACGCCAAACCCACCACCAAACTCAACCCCTCGAGCGCAGCGGCGCCTTGAGTAAATCGCCACACCAGTGAAAAGTATAAATTTTTTGCGAACGGGCTCACCCAGGTACGACCACGTCGACCTTTACCTGCCGTCTGATATTCAGCTAGATATAAGCGACCGGAGATAACGCCTTGCTGATGTATCTCCCGCATCGCCATCATATTAGTTGAGTCAACGATCCTTTCCAGGGAGATAGTACTCAAACGACTACTGGCAAGCGCAGAACATCCCGTCGCGATCTGCTTTTCACATAACAGATCTAATCCTCCGGGAATACGATAACCGCGGCCGCGAATGCTATAAATATCCACACCCAGTAATTCCAACTCTTTCATCTGCTTCCAGATAGCACTACGACTTACCCCTAAAAGCCGGCCTAACTCCTGCCCTGAATGAAAATAACCATCCGATAGTGCAGCCAATAACCTGTCATCTATCATCTAGCTCGCCCGCTGATAAACAACGAAGCTATAATCATACGGATTCGGGCCTTCCGCTTTAAAATCCTCTCTTCCCAGCTCTTGCCATTCGTCTACAGCAAATGAGGGGAAATAAGCATCACCGTCGACCACAGCATGTACTTCAGTTACGTACAAACGCTCAACCAATGGCAATGCTTCTGCATAAATCTGCTCACCACCAATTACCATTGCCTCTTCTGCACCATCAATAAACGCCTGACTGGCGGCCAACTCAATCGCTTCCGCTAAGGAATGTACAACCTTAGCCCCTTCGAGCGTATACGTCGTATCACGCGTGATTACGATATTCAGCCGCCCGGGCAATGGCCGACCAATAGAATCATACGTTTTACGACCCATGATCAAAGGCTTACCCATGGTGGCTAGCTTAAAATATTTCAGATCTCCCGGCAGATACCAGGGAAGCTTGTTCTGCCTGCCTATCACTCGATTTTGGGCTTGAGCGACAATCATGGACAATCTCATAGAAATACACCTTTAGTAAGCTTCTGCCGCTATTCGAACACACAGCAAACAATAAAATAAAAAACCGTCTATCCCATAGTTGCTGGCATTTTAACTGCAACAACAGAGCCTTTAACACAGGTAATATCGTTGGCTAATAACGTAATTTCAACGATCACTTTACGCTCTTTTATCTCGGTAATTCTCCCATGGAGCGTTAATTCCACACCCAGCGGCGTCGGCGCCAAAAAGCTCACATTCAACGCACCAGTGACAAACCTAAGGGCGGGATCAGAACCAATAACGCGCCCCTCAGCCCGATAAGCCGCTGCTGAAGCACTGCCTGTACCATGACAATCAATTAAAGAAGCAATCAAACCTCCATAGACAAAACCGGGGACTGCTGTATGACAAGCCTTAGGCGTGAAATGTGCAATCGTTTCGCCACTCTCCTCATCCAGCCAATAACTTTTCAGCTGATGCCCCTTTGCGTTATTAACGCCACACCCATAACAATGACTTAATTCTTCAGGATAACAGTCTTGAAATGCTTGCTGGCTCATAAAGTAAACTCCAATCGTTAACGTTATTCCCTTAATCTATACCGAGAATGGATATTGAATAGGATCATGAAACTGATAACCACTGACTTCAAAGTCAGCCATCGTCACCCAGGTTTCTAAATCTTCAAGCGACTTAATATCAGGATTGATATGCAATTGCGGCAACTCGTAGGGCTCTCTTTGTAACTGAACATCACGCATCAATTCGATTTGATCTTCATAAATATGGGCATTCACAATTTTATGAAATGCCTGCCCCGGCTTATGTCCGGTAATCTGCGCAATGATTTTCAAAAAGGCAAACACCTGCACCTGGTTAAACACCAGTCCAAGTGGTACATCACATGAACGCTGGTAAGAGGTCAGATAGAGCCTATCCCCTAACAATGAAAAATTATGCGTGTGCATACAGGGCCGCAGGCACCCCATGTGAAATTCACCCGGGTTATAAAAACTCAAAATTTCACCGCGATCATCTACGCCACGCGACAAGTCATCCACCAGCTTACGCAACTGATCAACGCTACCGCCATCCGGTTTTCTCCAGCCCCGCCCCTGAACTCCGTATACCCGTCCCATATCGTCCACACCTTTACGATGAGGATTATTCAGCCACGCGCCGTTTTCATTCGCATTCGCGTCCCAGGTTTTTGTCCCTATAGCGCGAAAGTCTGCCGCATTATCATATCCACGCAAATAGCCAAGCAGTTCAGCAATCGCTGACTTCCAGAAGGATTTACGTGTCGTCAGCAACGGCAGCTGATTGTTCTGAACATCGTAAACCATATCAGCATTAATAACGGTCAGGCAGCGCTTTCCTGTGCGCTCATTCTCAACCCAATGACCTTGCTGAATCAGACGATGACAAAGATCTAAATATTGCTTCATTTGCTTTCCTAACGCGGGTGAGTCGCAACCACCGATGATTTTTGTTTATACGCCCACAGCAATAACAATGTGCCGACAATAATCATCGGCAATGACAACAACTGGCCTTCGGTTAGCCAGCCAAAAGCGATATAACCGATATGTGCATCAGGTTCACGGAAAAACTCTATGCTGGACCGGAACACGCCATACAAAATTAAAAATAACGCAGAGACGGCCATACGGGGACGCGGCTTTGACGAGAACCACCACAGCACAATAAACATAACTACACCTTCGAGCAGCGCCTCATAGAGCTGCGAGGGATGCCGTGCAATACCGTCGCCGGTTCGCGGAAACACCACCGCCCAGGGCACATCGGCGGCACGACCCCACAATTCTCCGCCAATAAAATTCCCTACGCGTCCGGCACCCAGACCAAGCGGCACTAGCGGTGCGACAAAATCACCCATCTCCATAAAGCTTTTACCGTGCTTTTTGCCAAATAACCAGAGCATCACCATCACACCCAGCAGGCCGCCGTGAAAGGACATCCCGCCTTCCCACACCGCAAATAACCACAGGGGATCCGAGAGAAACTGATCAAAATTATAGAACAGCACGTAACCCATGCGGCCACCTAACACCACACCCATCGCCCCCCAAAAAATGAGGTCTGATACCTGTTCCTCTGTCCAACCGGAGCCTGCCTGCTTAGCTCGATAGCTACCCAACCAGAAAGCACCACCGAAGCCAATCAGATACATCAAACCGTACCAGTGAACCTGAATAAAACCTAAATCCAGCGCTACCGGATCAATGTTATGAACCCACATAATTTCCCTTAAAATAAATTAGACAATAAAAACCGGGCAGCCACCAGCGCAAGAAAACCAGCGAATATTTTTTTCAACACATCAGGTGGCAGGCTATGTGCCCACTTAACACCAATTTTTGCACACAAAGAGCTACTGGCCACAATCCCGATAAAAGCCGGAAGATATATATAACCCAGGCTCCAATCTGCCAAGCCCTCTTCACCCCAACCGGTATAGATATTAGTTAATGCACCCATACAGGCAATCGGCAACCCACAGGCAGCTGAAGTCGCAACGGCTTCCTGCATGGAGACCTGCCTCCAGCTCAGATAAGGAACCGTCAGGGTTCCACCTCCGATACCAAAGAGCGCTGAAGCCCAACCAATAATACCACCCGCACCTACCAGCCCTTTATCAGAAGGCGCCTCTTGTCCCGCTTTTGGCTTAAGACCAAACGCCATCTGAATAGAAACAACCATTGCGAATACACCAATCGCAATCTGCAAATGTGTACCTTTCATCAACCCTGCGGTAAATACTCCAATAAATGCACCCACAAGAATACCCACAGCCAAGGGCTTAAACAGCTCCCAGCGTACGGCTCTGCGTTTATGGTGCGCCCGAATAGAGCTAATGGACGTCACCACAATAGTCGCCAGTGATGTGGCGACCGCTGCATGGGTCAGAACTTCCGGAGACATACCCTGCAGCCCAAAACTAAATATCAGGACGGGGACAATCAATAAACCGCCACCAATACCAAACAAGCCCGCTACAATTCCTGCAGCAGCACCGAGCACCAAATAGAGCAAAAGAGCCAGCAACATGCGTTCAAATCCATCTTTTTTCTCATGATAATGTGCTAGTTTATCGAATTAACCCTTACGAAGCACTGCAAAGCGAAGTACTGCAAACAAAGGATAAAGAAATACTCATGTGCCTGATTACCTTCGCCTACCAACAACATCCTGAATACCCGCTCATCATGGTTGCCAATCGGGACGAGTTCTATGCTCGCCCAACTATGAAAATGCACTATTGGCAAGATCACCCGAATATTCTTGCCGGACGTGATCTTGAGCAGAGAGGCACGTGGCTGGGTATGAGTAAAACAGGCAAGTTAACGGCAGTAACAAATTTCAGGGAAGGGAATAACAAAGCAGGAGAACTAAAATCAAGAGGTCATCTGACTCGCGACTTCCTGACCCAAGACAACAGTGCGAAGGCTTATCAGCAACAACTACAGACTACGGGTGATCAGTACGGGGGATTTAATCTACTACTGGGCGACTCCAGAGGCCTTTATTACTGCTCCAACAAAGGCGCTGCATCACGCCAGTTAGCTCCTGGTATTTACGGTCTTAGCAATGCATTTTTAGATACACCCTGGCCCAAAGTAATGGAGGCAAAACAACAACTTCAACAAATACTTCACGGAGATATAACGATAAAAAAACTAGCCCGAACGCTAAGCTCAAACCACACTGCCGAGGATAACTCACTGCCTGATACGGGTGTCAGTTACGCATTTGAAAAACTGCTGTCGTCATGTTTTATCAACTCTGGCGTCTATGGCACACGTGCCACTAGCGTACTGTTACAAAACAAACAGGGGGTCACTCAACTGGCTGAATTTCAATTTGATCAAACAGGTAAAATTGGCGAGCAGTTTTTCACACTAGACATACCGCTCATAGGATAAACCGCCTGGACTGCCAATCTGAGTAGACACTATTGCGGCAGCACTTCTTCTGGCAGCACAGGACTACTTAGCTGACTTATCCCCAACGCCTGCAAGGCTTGAGTCATCACTACCTGAACCTTAACCGCATCATCCATGCCCATGACCATGTCGAGAAGCTCAGCGGCCTGCTTCATTGATACACTGCGTATTGTCGACTTTATTTTCGGAAGATTCGTCGCATTCATCGATAACGCGTCGTAGCCCATCGCCATCAACAATAAAGCGCCACCGGGTTCAGACGCCATCTCGCCACAAATAGACACTTGAATACCCACTCTACGAGCTTCTTTAGCAATGTAAGCAAGCACCATCAGCACAGCCGGATGATAAGCTACATACAGATCTGCTACGCGTGGATTATTGCGATCAACCGCGAGCAAATACTGCGTCAAATCATTAGAGCCGACTGAAATAAAATCAACCCGTTTGGCAAAACGCCGCAACTGATAAACCGCTGCCGGAACTTCTATCATAACTCCAACAGAGGGACGTTCTATGATATATCCCTCTTCCTGCAACTCAGCGATGGCACGATCCAGTAGATTATTAGCTTCATCAACCTCATGCACACTAGAGACCATTGGCAACATAATACGCAGATTGCCTAATCCTTCATTGGCCCGAAGCATCGCCCTGATCTGCACCAGAAAAATTTCAGGATGATCCAGTGTTACCCGAATTCCACGCCAGCCAAGAAAGGGGTTGTCTTCTTTAATCGGAAAATAAGGAAGCGCTTTATCTCCACCGATATCCAATGTTCGCATCGTCACGGGCAATGGTGCAAAAGCCTCCAACTGTCGACGGTAAATTTGCATCTGCTCATATTCACTGGGGAAAAAATCTCTTACCATAAATGGAATTTCGGTTCGATACAGACCAATGCCTTCAGCACCTCGTTCCAATGAACGCGACACATCAGCGATCAACCCGGTGTTAACCCATAGCGGTATATGCTTACCATCCGTCGTTACTGCCGGCAGATCACGCAACGTTGCCAGCTCGGCAGCCACCTCGTCCTGCTCGCGTAATATCTCACGATACACCCGCAGCAAATCCTCTGAGGGGTCTATGTACAAGCGCCCGGCATAACCATCTAATATAACTTCACGGCCATCCAGCTGGCGATACGGAAGATCCACCATCCCCATCACGGTGGGAATACCCATCGAACGCGCCAGAATGGCCGCATGCGAATTCCCTGAGCCATGAACAGACACCAGTCCTGCAAGCTTCTCAGCAGAGACCTCACCCAATATTGCCGGAGAAAGCTCATCTGCCACAAGAATTCCATTCTCAGGAAGCTCAATATCCTGCGAACTACTCTCTTCCTGCAGATAACCCAGTACACGCCGCCCCAGATCACGCACATCCGTTGCACGCTCTCTTAAATAAGGGTCATCCATCAGTGAAAACTGGCGGGCATTTGTTGTTATTACCCGACTCAAGGCTCCTTGCGCCCAGTTCCCCTGCTTAATCTGCTCGACCACTTCTCCTGCCAAAGCATTATCATCAAGCATTTTGAGATAGACATCGAATAACGCCTGTTCATCATAACGCAAACGCTTGGCAAGCTTCGCACTCACCTTGCGGATATCTGCCCTGACACGCTCCAGCGCGGTCTCAAAACGTGAAATCTCCAGTGCTAGATCAGTTATTTCTTTTTCCGGAACCGAATCAATATCAGCCTGCGGAGCAATCACTACTACCCGGCCAATCGCGACACCCGGCGCACCTGGAACACCCTCAAAACGATGATTAACACTCTTCTGGCTTTTCCATGAGATTTTCTGGATAGCCCCTGTCGCTTCAGCATGCGCAATAACGCCTGCCAACTGTGCAGAAATCGTAATCAGAAACGCTTCTTCACTTTCATCAAAACGACGACACTCCTGTTGCTGCACCACCAACACACCCAACACTTTCTTTTGATGAATGATCGGCACGCCCAAAAAAGCATGAAAGCGCTCTTCACCGGTATCCTGAAGATAACAAAAGGCCGGATGTGCTTCTGCATCCTCCAAATTAATCGGCTCCGCACGCTGCGCAACCAATCCCACAATACCTTCTGAAGAGGAAAGCGAGACACGCCCCACAGCTTCGCGATTCAACCCCTGCGATGCACGTAAAACATAGCGCTGAGAAACGCTCTCAAACAAGAACACCGAACAAACTTCGGTACACATGCCCCGCTGAATTCTGCGCACGATCAAATCTAGCACAGCATCCACATCCGGTGCTGTACTGACCTCTTGTACAATCTTGCGCAATAATTCCAGCATCTCTACGATCCTTTTGTCGTTAGCGTTAGCGTTGGCGCTGAATAACAATAACACGCGATAGCTTTGGCGATAATTCCTTCATCGCTTTGCGATAAACTTCACGCTTAAACGAAATAACCTGTCCCAAGGGATACCAATAACTCACCCACTGCCAACCGTCAAACTCTGGCGAGTCAGTCTTATCTATGGCTACGGCATCATCCTGGCTCAGCATTCTGAGCAAAAACCACTTCTGCTTCTGACCCACACAAATGGGGTGCGAGTGTCTGCGGATCATGCGCCTGGGTAATCGATAGCGGAGCCAACCACGCGTAACAGCCACCACTTCAACATCATTCGCGCCGAGGCCGATCTCCTCTCTTAATTCACGGTACATCGCCTGTTCGGGCGTTTCATCAGGGTTTATTCCCCCTTGTGGAAACTGCCAGGCATCTTGTCCGATACGACGCGCCCAAAGCACCTGACCCAGTGGGTTTGCCAGAATGATACCTACATTCGGTCTAAACCCGTCTGAATCAATCACGTTGAAAATCCTATAACTACAATGGCCCTATTGTTCCATACTTCCTCCAATCCGCAAACAGCTTGTCTATGGGATCAGAAAAAAGACAAAATTTGAAAACAAGGAGAGTTCACTCTATGCTTGGCTGCGTAACTATTGGGAGTATAATTCGTGAGTCTGGCAATTTTTGATCTTGATAACACCTTATTGAATGGCGACAGTGATCATGCCTGGGGCGAGTTCCTATGCGAACATGGCATTGTTGATGCGACTGAGTACAGCCAGGCTAACGATTATTTTTACCAACAATATCAACAGGGCACTCTGGATATCTATGAATTTCTGGAGTTTGCACTGCGTCCGCTCGCTAATCTGCCAGCACAACAACTAGTCGAACTGCATGCGACCTTTATGCAGGAAAAGATCGAACCTATGATCTTAAGCAAATCACTGGCACTCCTGCAGAAGCACCGTGATCAAGGAGATTTTCTGCTGATCATCACGGCGACTAATAGCTTTGTCACACACCCTATTGCCGAACGCTTAGGTGTGGATGCTATTCTTGCTACGGATCCAGAAATTATCGACGGTAACTATACCGGCAAAGTAGCCGGCACTCCCTGCTTTCAATCAGGCAAAGTAACTCGATTACATCACTGGCTAAAAGAAACCCAACATACGCTGCTTGGCAGCTCTTTTTACAGTGATTCGCGCAATGACCTGCCTTTACTTGAATTAGTAGACAACCCCATTGCTGTCGATGCGGATGAAACACTCACACTCACCGCACAAAAAAACGGCTGGCCTATCATCAGCCTGCGATAATTCCGGTTAGCATTCCAATCTAGCGCTCTAACATGGGTGGTTTTATCCACCCTGTAGATTACCTGCATACACAAGGTAGATTATTAAGGACTAGGGTTTGGCGCACTCTCATGTATAGCCTCAATACTTTGCACAACATCATCACTGAGCACTAGCGAATCAGCATCTATATTGATTTTCAACTGCGCCAGCGTGGTAGCGCCGATAATCGTCGCACCGACAAATCCCCGGCTATTCACATAAGCCAGCGCCATCTGCGCCGGATCTAACCCATGCTCACGCGCCAGCGTGACGTAGGCCTGCGTTGCTACAATCCCGTTAGGCTTTATATAACGCGCATAACTCGGAAACAAGGTTAAACGCGCCCCTTCCGGGCGCTGGTCGTTCAGGTATTTCCCAGACAACACACCAAAACCTAAGGGCGAATACGCCAGCAGATCAACCTGCTCACGCTGCAAGACTTCTGTCAGACCTATTTCATCCTTGCGATTCAGTAAAGAGTATGGATTTTGCACTGAGATAACACGGGGTAAGTCATACATCTCGGCATATTTCAAAAAGGTCATCACACCCCAGGGAGACTCATTAGAAAGCCCGATATAACGAATTTTCCCTTCGTCAACCAGCTCTTTCAGCACCTTGAGGGTTTCAATAATAGGCGTACCGTCTTTGGATGCATCATGCTTATAATCTAACTGACCAAAAAAATTGGTTCCCCTATCAGGCCAATGCAGCTGGTAAAGATCAATATACTCTGTCTGTAAGCGCTGCAAACTACCTTCGATTGCCGCCCGGATATTGCGACGATCAAAACAGATATCAGGGCGTAAGTAGCTCACCATGTCTGCAGGTCCTGCCGCTTTTGTGGCAATCACTAACTGATCCCGGTTATTTCGCTGCCGCATCCAGTTACCCATATACTGCTCGGTGCGTCCTTGCAATTCAGCCGCCGTTGGTACTGGGTACATCTCAGCAAGGTCGAAAAAATTCACACCCTGAGAAATGGCATAATCCAGCTGCTGATGCGCGTCAGCTTCACTGTTTTGATTCCCAAAGGTCATGGTTCCCAGACAGATCCGACTAACCTTCAGATCACTATTTCCCAGTGTGCGATAATGCATAGAGGTATCCTTAAAGATTAATTAGCTACTTGGTAATACTCTGACACAAAAAGATTTCAGGTAGTCGGTTTCTGGAATCGCAGGATGTACAGGATGATCAGCTCCCTGATGCCCTTGATGAAAAATCTGTGCGGTACGATCCAATTCGCGCGCATTCGAACGAATGATATCCACCAAACTGGCACGTTCCAGATGACTGGAACAGGAGGCACTCACCAAAACACCATTTCGCTCCAACAAGCGCATAGCCAGATTATTAATCCGTGAATAAGCGCGCTCACCGTTTTTAATATCTTTACGGCGCTGAATAAATGCAGGAGGATCGACGATAACCACATCGAATTTTTCCTGATCATTAATCAACTCTTTACAAGCATCAAAAGCATCACCCTGAATAGCGGCAAAACGATCTTCTGCATTGTTAAGGCGTGCATTTTCCAACGCCACATCTAATGCAGTTTCAGAGGCATCGACACATATCACTTCCGTTGCGCCCGCCGCTAATGCCTGCACACCCCATCCACCCACATAACTGAAAAGATCCAGCACGCGTTTGCCTTTAACATGTTTCTGCATCGCTGCCCGACTATCGCGGTGATCATAAAACCAACCCGTTTTTTGGCCCGTTAAAACGGGCGCCAGCAAGGGCACACCATTTTCTTCAAACGGACATAACTCAGGCACTTCACCCTGCGCGACTTCGATATAACTTTCCAGCCCTTCGGTACTGCGCATTTTTCCGTCACAACGCAACACGATAGCGGTTGGCGTAAAAATTTTATTCAGTGCAGAAATAATTTCTTCGACAACCGCTTCCATACCAGCGGTGGAGATCTGTACCACAAAAATATCAAAATACCGATCAATCACCAATCCCGGCAAACCATCACTATCGCCGAAGACCAAACGATAGCAGGGCTTATCAAAGCAAGCCTCACGTAAAGACAACGCAATATTGATACGATGTACCAGCAGTGAGCGATCCAGTCTCAATTTGGTGTCACGGCAGAGCAGTCGGCCACAGATTAAGGTATTGGGGTTGACGTAAGCAACGCCCAAAGACTTACCATTACTCGCTTCAACCAGAACCTGCTCTCCCAATTGAAAATTCTTAATCGGCGTGCGCTTATTATCGACTTCGTTGCTATAAATCCATACATGGCCGGCGCGTAAACGGCGCTCTGCACCTTGGTTGAGAATAAGCGTATTTAATAACATGGGACTCTCTGTAGGCAGTAAAAATAACTGTCCCGGCCAGATGCCGGGACAGTGAATTATCAATCTGTATAGCTTACCCGTTGAAGGGAATTGAGTCGATCAGGATTCGCCCTCACACAACTCACCGTAAGCGTCTGCATCCAGTAAATCATCAAGCTCAGCGACATCAGAGAGCTTAATACGGAAAAACCAGCCATCCCCATAAGGATCACTGTTCACCAGCTCAGGCGACTCTTCCAGCTGCTCATTAACCTCAACAACTTCACCAGAAAGAGGCACGTAGACATCGGAAGCGGCTTTTACAGACTCCACAACACCTGCGTCATCTCCTGCGGCTACATCAGTGCCTACGTCAGGCAGCTCAACAAAGACCACATCACCCAGCAGATCTTGCGCATGATCGGTGATGCCTATTGTTACCGTGCCATCGCCTTCATCGCGAATCCACTCATGACTGGCAACATATTTCAGCTCGTTACGAATATCACTCATCTTCCGATTCCTAATCCAGGGTGTTAAGAAAATACTTTTTTACCATGACGTACAAACGGGGGACGCACCACACTAACGGGTACAAGCTTCCCACGAATATCGACCATCGCATGATCACCTGTTCCGACAGGAACACGCGCGAGTGCAATCGACAGATTCAGTGTAGGCGAAAATGTACCGCTGGTAATCTCACCTTCGCCAACACCTTCTACGATGACTTTCTGATGACCCCGTAGAACACCGCGTGATTGCATCACCAAACCTACCATTTTTTGTGCAACGCCGGCAGCTTTCTCAGCCTCAAGCGCCGCACGTCCACAGAAATGACGGCTTTCCGGCTCCCAGGCAATAGTCCAACCCATACCCGACACTAACGGTGATACCGTCTCATCCATATCAGCGCCATAAAGATTCATACCCGCTTCTAATCGCAAGGTATCACGCGCACCTAAGCCGCAAGGTGAAACACCGGCGTCAGCCAAGGCGGCCCAAAACTCCGATATTTCATCTTCAGGCACAATAATTTCTAAGCCGTCTTCGCCGCTGTAGCCTGTTCTGGCGATAAACCACCCTTCAGACTCCTGCCCCTGAAAAATACTCAGGCCATCAATCAAACGGCCACGTGACTCATTCAATACTGACTTCACCTTTTCTATCGCTTCAGGCCCCTGTATGGCGACCATTGATAGCTCTGGCTGCTCGGTTAATGCGACATCCAAACGCGCTGTCTGTTCGGCCATCCAACGCAGGTCTTTTTCACGCGTTGCGCAATTAACCACCACACGAAACCATTCGCCTGACACGCCAGGATCGGTCATACGATAAACAATCAGATCATCTATCACTTTACCGTCTTCATTAAGCATACCACTGTAAAGTGCTTTACCTTTAACCTTGAGACGAGCGACGTCATTCGCCAATAAGTAACGAAGATACTCAGCAGCATCGGCACCGGTCACATCAACAATTGTCATATGGGAGACATCGAACATCCCTGAAGTTTGACGTACTTTATTATGCTCTTCAATCTGTGAGCCGTAATTAAGAGGCATATCCCAACCACCAAAATCGACGACTTTCGCGCCCATGGCCAGATGCTGATCATACAAAGCGGTTTTATTGGTCATCGTTATAAAACTCTTATAGTTATCGCATCGCTAACTAACACACATAACACTAAACAATAGCCGGATGCGGAAAAAAGGGAGGTCAATTTATAGGGATTTTTACGACAGATCAATCTTTAGTCGCCTCCAAACGACCTACCTAAGACTTATGCATGAATACATCACGCTCATGACACAAATACCTTAACTGTGCGCAGATCATTAAAGCAGCGCCGAAGTTCCCTTGGATTGACATAGAAAAGTCCGAAAAAATCGACTCATTCACACTACGTGAGAATCAGAGGAAGAGTAAAAACTCTCATATAGCATGAAATATATGGAAGTCATGCCACCATTAACGGCTGTTTGCCGCATCAGGTGCTGTCACAGGGTTATCGATCATCTTCAAACTGGACGCTGTCTTTCTGCTCTTTTACAAGAAGTAGCCTATAATTATAAATAGAGCCAGCCTCAAATACTTTTACTTCCTAAACCGCCTGTTTTCACCGGGCTGACCTTTTTCAATCACTAAACAATTTAGCAAATGAAGTATTATTAACTGTTTATACAGACTACAGAGGTTTTGATGGCGTCCAACAAACAAAACAATCAGAACCACGCATCTACTACAACCGAGTCTGTCATAGCTGAAGATCAACAAGTGACTGCCGCTCACTTCCCCATTGTAGGTATCGGAGCCTCCGCGGGTGGCTTAGAAGCATTTGAGGGGTTCTTCAAAGCGTGTCCGGCAGATACCGGCATGGCCTTCGTGTTGGTGTCGCACCTTTCTCCCGATCATCACAGCCTGCTCACCGAGATACTGCAACGCATCACCCGCATGCCGGTGGCACAAGCGGCTGATCAGGAGCGAGTCGCCCCCAATCACGTCTACATTATCCCGCCCGGCCAGGAAATGGCCATCCTTAATGGCGCGCTGCAACTCTCGCAAACTAACACGGCGCGTGGCCTGCATTTGCCGATTGACGGATTTTTTCGCTCGCTGGCAGACGATCAAGCCGAGCGAGCCATCGGCATCATCCTCTCAGGTACAGCATCAGATGGCACGCTGGGGCTACGCGCCATACTCTGTGCCGGCGGTGTGTGCATGGTACAAACACCAGCCACCGCTAAGTTTGACGGTATGCCGCAAAGCGCTATCAATTCAGGATATGTCACACATATCCTGAATGTGGAAGCCATGCCAGCGATGTTGCAGGAACTCTCGCGTCAGTCAGGCTACCGCATACTAGTGCCTCCACTCGTACCGACCAATACATTGAGTAGCCTGAACCAAATATTCCTGCAAATTCGCAGCAGCACCGGTCATGATTTCTCTCTCTATAAAAAGAGCACTATCGGTCGCCGTATTGCGCGCAGAATGGCACTGAACAACATCGATGACATCGCAGTGTATGCACGTTTCCTCAAACAGAATTCAAATGAAGTACGTGGCTTATTTCGTGACATGCTGATTAACGTCACGAGCTTTTTTCGCGATGCAGAAGCTTTCGTTACGCTTAAGCAACAAATTCTGCCCGCATTGCTGGCAGACAAGCCGGATGACTATGTATTTCGCATTTGGGTGGCGGGTTGCTCTAGTGGCGAAGAAGCCTATTCCATCGCCATCGTGTTCCGCGAGTTGATGGATGAAATGCATAAAGATTTTAAAATACTAATCTACGCCACTGATCTGGACGATGATGTGATTAACCGCGCGCGCGACGGCAACTATCCCGTTGGTATTGCGCAGGATGTTGAACCTGAACGCCTGCTCCGCTTTTTCACCCTTCACGACCATGGCTACAAGATTAACAAAGAGATCCGCCAGATGGTGGTGTTTGCCGTGCAGAGTGTTATCAAAGACCCACCGTTCACCAGACTCGATCTGCTCAGTTGCCGCAATTTGATGATTTATCTGGAACAGGAACAACAAAATCGACTGATCCCTATTTTTCATTTTGCTCTAAAATCGGGCGGAGTGCTGTTTCTATCCAATTCAGAAAGCATCATCAACCATCTGTATCTGTTCAAACAACTCAATCGCAAATGGAAGTTTTACCAAGCGCAGAAAGCCGAGACAACGCTCAGTCTGACCCAATTCGAGAGCATCACCATGCCCAACAAAGACACACCCGTGCAGCAGAAAATCACCATCAGCAATGTATCCTCCATTAGCGTCGCTGCTTTAACTAATCGCACCCTACTCCAATCTTACGCACCCGCCTCGGTCACCACAGATACTAAGGGCAACATCCTTTACATACATGGCGACACCAGCCCTTACCTGAGCACTCCCTCTGGCCCGGTCACCACCAATGTGGTTGATATGGCGCGTTCAGGATTGCAACTGGCACTGCGCACCGCACTGCAATCCGCGATGCAAGGCGACCCTACCTTGAGCCGTGAAGTGACCATTAACACAAAAGAGGGCGTGCTTAGGGTTAACTTTAATGTGCGTCGACTAACGCTGCCCATAACTGAAGCCAACGGCGATGACTCATTACTACTGATCAGCTTTCAAGACGTGGTTGGCCAGTCTGTGGCCAAACGTCAGCGTCGTAAACCTGTTACAAGCTCAGAAGAGCATCGCCGCAACGAACAGCTGGAGCGTGATTTGGTATACGCTCATGAAAATCAGCAAGCCACTATCGAAGAGATGCAGGCGACCAACGAAGAGCTTAAATCGTCGAACGAGGAATTACAGTCCACCATCGAAGAATTACAGTCTTCCAATGAAGAATTAGAGACATCCAAAGAAGAACTGCAATCGCTGAATGAAGAAGCGATCACGGCCAACAATGAGCTAAACACCAAGGTCGAGCAATTAAGCATTTCGCAAAACGACCTGAAGAATCTAATGGATAACGTGAACACGGGCATCGTGTTTCTGGACTACGCCCTGAATATTCGCAGTTATACGTTCGAGGCGGTTAAAGCCTACCGCCTCATCACCACGGATATAGGACGGCCGTTGGACGACATCACCTCCAATCTGCAAGGCGGAAATCTGTTAGCCGAACTACACACTGTGCTGAAAACGCTGATCCCGCAAGAAATCGAAGTTCAAACCCATGATGGTATTTATTATCTGGCACGTATCCAACCCTATCGCACCAGTGATAACGTGATCGAAGGCGTGGTGATATCCTTAACTAACATCGACGCGTTGCGTCAAACAACCATCAAACTGACTGAGCTTGAGTTAGTGCAACAGTTGACTGAGGGCATCGTCAATACCGTTGTTGAGCCACTTATTGTGTTGAATAGTGATTTGCAGGTTGTCAGGGCCAGCAGGGCTTTCTTGCAACACTTCATGGTGACGGCCGAGCAGACCATAGGGTATAAAATCTACGAACTGGGTAACGGCCAATGGAACATCCCCTGCTTACGTGAACTGCTTGAAGAGATCCTCCCTCAGCACCAGACGATAGAAGGCTTTGAGGTGGAACATGATTTTCCTGAGCTGGGCAAGCGCCGCATGGTGCTCAACGCACGTCGTATCAAAAGCTCGCTAGGCGATACCGAGCTAATTCTGCTGGCGATGGTGGAGATAGAAATTAAGGGCGATCTATGAGCAAAAAACTGCACGATAAGATGCTTACTGATCACTCTCTGAGGCCAGCGGCCGAGGCACAGCTGGTTAATAGTCTGCCGCCCGAACCCATGGCACGGTCTAGTGAAGAACTACTGCATGAGTTGCACGTGCATCAGATCGAGCTGGAGATGCAAAATGAAGCCTTGCGGCAAACACAACAGGCCTTGGAAGAATCGCGCGACCGCTATATTGATCTGTATGAATTTGCCCCCGTTGGTTATCTCACGCTGAGTGATAAAGGGTTAATCACCGAGATCAACCTTACCGGCGTCACTCTTCTGGGACAAGAGCGCAACAAGCTAATCAATACAAGCTTGCGCACGCTGGTGATTACCGAAGATCAGAGTAGATGGGTTCAGCATTTAATGGTCGCGAGGAAGCAGACGGAAAAGCTCAGTATCGAGCTATCCTTACAGCATGGCAATGGTACGGTATTTCAGGCGCTGCTTGATTGTGTGAGTAATACGTCAGGCCTACGCATCACGTTGAACGACATTACTCAGCGCAAGCAGGCTGAGAACGAATTGCGCCTCGCAGCCACGGCTTTCGAATCACAAGAAGGCATGATAATCACTGATGCCAATAAGGTTATCCTGCGGGTCAATAATGCATTCACAATCATTACTGGCTATAACGCAGAAGAAGCATGCGGTAACAATGCAAATATGCTGTCTTCGGGACGACATGACAAGATTTTTTATGACGAAATGTGGCAAAAAATAGATAGCGTCGGCTACTGGGAAGGTGAAGTTTGGAATAAGCGTAAAAACGGTGAAATCTACCCCGAGAAACTCACCATTACCGCTGCAAAAGATTCAAATGGCATTGTTACTAATTATGTCGGGACGCTTTCCGATATTACTTTGAGAAAAAATGCTGAACATGAAATTGAAGATTTGGCTTACTACGATCCGCTTACGCACTTACCCAACCGCCGACTGATGATTGACCGCATTCATCATGCCATGGCAACGAGTACGCGAACCGGTAATGAATGCGCCTTGCTCTATCTCGATATTGATCACTTTAAGACCCTTAATGACACACTGGGTCATGATATGGGTGACCTATTGCTACAGCAAATTGCTGAGCGTCTGACGGGCTGTATACGTGAAGAAGACACTGTTTCTCGTTTTGGTGGTGATGAGTTTGTTGTATTGTTAGAAGGGTTATGTGCCGAGTCGATTGAAGCTGCCACGCAAACAGAAGAAATTGCCAACAAGATTTTGTCTTCCATCAGCATCCCTTACAAGCTTGCTGGTCACCCTTACACCAGTAGCACCAGTATGGGCATTATACTATTCAGGGCTCATCAATCTGATGGGGAGGATCTGTTAAAACAAGCAGACATCGCCATGTATCAGGCAAAAGATGACGGACGCAATACACTCCGTTTCTTCGATCCTCAAATGCAGTCAACTATCACAGCACGTGCCGAACTTGAAAAAGAACTAAACCAGGCGATAAAACATCAACAATTCCAATTGTATTATCAAGTACAAATGGATAGTTCAGATTATCCATTAGGCGCTGAAGCACTAATTCGTTGGATTCACCCAGAACGTGGCTTAATCCCGCCTTTAAATTTTATTCCACTTGCCGAGAAAAATGGAACTATTTTGGCAATAGGTCAATGGGTACTCAATAGCGCCTGTGCCCAACTTAAAGTCTGGCAGCAAAATGCACTCACTCGATATTTAACCTTATCGGTCAACGTCAGTGCTAAGCAATTTCATCAGACTGATTTCGTCTCGCAAGTCATAATGATCATTCAACAGCATAATATTAATCCTGCTCGTCTTAAGTTAGAACTGACGGAGAGTTTATTGCTAGGCGATATTGAAGACACGGTTGCCAAAATGAATACATTGGCAGAGATTGGCATTCAATTCTCATTGGATGACTTTGGTACAGGTTATTCGTCTTTGCAATATCTAAAGCGGTTACCGCTCTATCAACTTAAGATCGACAAATCATTTGTTGATACACTTGTTACTGATAATAATGACCAGGCTATTGTTCGTACTATCATTGCGATGGCGCATAGTTTGGGATTAAGTGTTATTGCTGAAGGTGTAGAGACGAAAGAACAGCAGCAACGATTATTGACTAAGGGTTGTACACACTATCAAGGGTATCTATTTGGCAAACCTGTGCCGATTGAGGAATTTGAGGCATCACTTAAAAAAGCTAATTAACAATCAAGTATTCGTTTGCGAGCAAAGGGTATTCGTCATATCGAAAGAAAAGCGGAAATCATTGAAATGATGATGGCACGATAGTCGTATATGACGAACACATAACCTGAACAACCTAAGTATAGATATTCAAGCTTGAAAGACTATATTTGGCACCTGCCCAAACGCTGGACCGGCCTCGTCTAAGCCCGTTAAGTCGAAAACGACCCAAAGCAGTCAAACGCAGGCCGAAACATATCTATTATTTAAAAAACAATCCCTTACACCACCGAACTAACCCCTGACAAAAAGACCTATTGATCAACAGATCTTTTTGCCAGTAAAGGCACGTCACCGCTTAACCCCATCGCCTGCATAACCACATGCTGT
This sequence comes from Neptunomonas antarctica, assembly GCF_001305295.1. Taxonomy (GTDB): domain Bacteria; phylum Pseudomonadota; class Gammaproteobacteria; order Pseudomonadales; family Balneatricaceae; genus Neptunomonas; species Neptunomonas antarctica. The sequence continues at coordinate 139,135 of NZ_LJSI01000023.1, read as the reverse complement.
TTAACAGGCGAGAGCTTATCCAGTGCATTCATCCCAATATTACGCAATAATTTCAGCCAGGGTTGCTGGTGTCCGAACAGCTGCTTAAAGGCTTCCATACCCGCTGCCATCTGTAGATTAGCGCCCTGGCGCTGGCGCTGAAAACGCTTGAGAACCGCTTCACTGCCTATCGATTCGCCACGCTTAAGAGCGGATAGCACCTGCTCAGCCAGCGCGGCTGCATCCATTAAGCCAAGATTAACCCCCTGTCCTGCCAAGGGATGTATGGTATGCGCGGCATCGCCGATGACCGCTAACCCAGTCTGTACATAATACTGCGCATGGCGCTGCCGTAAGGGAAATACATGACGTTGATCCGTCCATTGCACTTCACCCAAACGACATTCAAACTCCCGACTCAAGGCGGCACAAAACGCGATCTCATCCAGCTCCATCAGGCGTATAGCGTGATCCGGCGAGGTAGACCAGACAATCGAGCATAAATAAGGATCGCTCAGGGGTAAAAATGCTAACGGGCCGTCTTCGGTAAACCGCTGCCATGCGGTGTCTTGGTGGGGTTTTTCAGTGCGTACGGTAGTGACGATCGCATGGTGACCGTAATCCCATTCCCACATAGGTATTGAGGCTAACTGACGAATTTTCGACATCGCACCATCCGCTGCCACGACCAACGACGCTCGCCAACAAGAACCATCCGCACAGGTCAGGGTACGAAAAACCCTACCGCTATCGCGGCCAGACTCTACTTTTAGCTCTACTTCTGACTCTGATTCGGGCTCAGAGAGTTGAGAGACAGAAGTACCCGTGACCACCGTCAGATTGTCTACCTGACTAGCTACTTGATAAAGCGCTGCAACGGTCACTCGATTTTCTACAATGTGCCCCAACGCCAGTTCATGCAGATCTCTGGAAGAAAAATGGATATGACCACTACCCTCGCCGTCCCATACATCCATATCGGTATAAGGATTAACCCGGCACTGTTGCATCAAAGGCCAGGCACCCAAATGCGACAATAATTGCTGCGAGGCACAGGTAAGCGCACTCACACGTGGATCATAGCCGCGCTGCTGTTGGGCGATAACGTCGGCCGACATTCCGCCGGGAGCTACATCATGGCTTTCTAATAAAACGATCTTCAGCCCGGAGTTGGCCAGCGCCAATGCGGCGGTCAAACCGACCATTCCGCCGCCTACAATGATAATATCTGCTGACTGTGTGCTCATCTGTTCACCTTATTTGAGACGCGGAGCTGGCACATCAAGCCCCATCGCGGCACGCGCAAAAACTGTTTTAACGGGAGGACATATATCCATTAACTGCAAGCCGAGATCTCTCCCCAGTGCCAGCAGAGGATTACGATTAGAGAACAATTTCATAGTCTGGTCGCTTAAACCAATGGTGCGCCGCTGATCAGCAACCCGGGACTGATGGTAAGCCTGCAGCATTTCCAAATCACCCACAGAAATAGCCGCTCGTCGTGCATCAATAATATGCTGCGCTAAATCAACAACACCGCGCAATGCCAGATTGTAGCCCTGACCGGCAATAGGGTGTAATGCATGTGCCGCATTCCCCAACACCGCCAGCCCCGGCCGGACCTGTTCGTCTGCCAGCACTAGCTTTAAGGGATAACTAAAACGTTCACCGGCATGAATGAACCGACCCGAACGATATCCGAAACGTTCCTGCACCTGCGCCATAAAAGCAGCATCATCTAAACACATCACGCTATCCAGCTCAGCATCAGGTACCGTCCATACCAGACCACAACGTGCCATATCATCCTGATCCTGCAACGGCAGCAGCGCCAGAGGCCCGCTATCGGTAAAACGCTCATAGGCAATATTTTTATGAGGACGGTCGGGGCTAATGTTTGCTACAACCGCATGTTGCTCATAGGTCACTTGCTGATAGCTTATGCCCATTTTTTCGCGCAGGGCTGATCGCCCGCCATCGGCCATAACCACTAAATCTGCAGACACCTGGAATGACTCACCCTCCCTCTGTATCTCCAGTTGCATACCTTGTGGCACAGGCGTGACATTCATCACCTCCGCAGGGCAGCAATATGTAAGCTGGTCTGCATCCGCATGGGTTTGCATATGATTCAGCAACACACGTCCCAGCCAATGATTTTCTACCACGTAGCCTAGCGCTGGTACATGTTCATCTTCGGCGTGTAATCGCGTTGCGCCGAAGTGACCTTTATCTGACACATGAATATGCTGAATCGGCGTCGCATGTTCAGCAATAGCAGACCACACACCCATCTGCTCGTAGAGTTTACGCGTACCATAAGACAGCGCCGTCGCACGCGCATCATAACTGGGCTGGTAACAGGTCAAATCATCTGACGGCATAGCCATCGACTCGATCACTGCTATCTGCAAATTCAGTTCTTTTGCAATCGGGAGTAGCGCTGCAGCCAAGCTGGCGCCGACCATTCCACCCCCAATGATGACAATATCGTAATGTGCTTTCATCTGTTTCTCGCGGTTGCCATCAACGCTTCAATCGCATCCACTGTTTTGGGGACGGACGCGCTCAGAACCTCACAACCATCGTGTGTAATCAGCACATCATCTTCTATACGGATGCCGATACCGCGCCAGCAGGGCTCTACATTTTCATTATCCGGCGCAATATAAATACCAGGTTCAACCGTCATCACCATGCCGGGTTCCAATAATCGCCATTCACCCTCAACTTTATAATCACCGACATCATGTACATCCATCCCCAGCCAGTGCCCCAGGCGATGCATATAAAATGCTTTGTAAGCACCGCAAGCAATCAAATCCTGCGGTCGGCCTGTCAGGATACCCAATTCAACCAGACCTTCGGTAATCACCCGAACCGAGATGTCCTGTGTGTGCTCCCAGGGAATACCGGGCTTAATTTCTGCTAAGCAGGCCAGCTGCGCCTTCAATACCAACTCATACAACGCACGCTGAGCATCCGAGAAACGTCCATTAACGGGAAACGTGCGGGTAATATCTCCTGCGTAGTAGTCGCACTCGCACCCTGCATCAATCAGTACCAGGTCGCCATCTTTAAGCTCAGAATTATTCGACACATAATGCAATACACAGCCATTGTTACCGCCGCCAACAATGCTGGAGTAGGCAGGCAAACGGCAACCTTGCTGCATGAAATGATAAATAATTTCTGCTTCTAACTGATATTCCATCAATCCGGGACGACAAGCCTGCATGGCACGAATATGTGCCTGAGCCGATATCTCACCCGCTGCACGCATCACTTGTGCTTCCTGCGTTGACTTAATCAGGCGCATTTCATGTAACAGGGAACTGAGCTCAATTAATTTGGTAGGCGCACGCATACCCTGACGCCGCTTCTTACGCATCGTCTGCAAACACTGCTCAATTCTGGATTCGATCTTATGGCGTGTGCCCATACAGAAATAGACAGATTCAATACCATCCAACAATACGGGTAGCTGCTCATCCAACGTATTAATGGAGAATGCCTTATCGACCATATAATCAGTCTGAGCACCCTCAGGGCCGGCACGATAACCATTCCAGATCTCCATTTCTGGGTCTCTTGGCTGGCAAAACAGGTGATAAGTGACAAGTGATTCTCGTTTGAGTAGAACCATTAACGCATCCGGCTCATCAAAACCGCTGAGATAATAAAAATCACTATCCTGACGAAACGGCGAGTCGACATCACTGTTTCGATATTGCAGTGTTGCCGAGGGAACAATAGCCACGCTATTAGTTGGTAATTGTGCGACAAGACTGGCGCGCCGTTCGGCAAATTCACGCTGACTAATACAGAGCTGCTTCATCTTATTCTTATCCATTAGTGCACTTGCGGGGCATTATCAGCGCTGAAAGATTCATTCGACACATTACATTCAGCGAATAACATTAATACGGCCATGCGGACATACTCTTCCAACTCCATCAAATCCGCTTCGCTGTCTTCACCTTCATCGACTTCGTTCGCAATTTGTGAAATTTGCGACAAATCACGTAATACATCTTTAGCTTCGTCCGACAACGATTTGTCGGTTTGCTTACCCTGATAGCCAAACCCGGTCATAAATCCCTGACACCAGCGCCCTAAAGATTCAACCCGTTGCTCTAGCGTAGCGTCATCATCAGGCAACAGCATCGAGAATTCCAACCCAAAGCTTTCCAGCTGTTTCAGTGCTTGCTGATATAACCCAATCAATCCAACTTTACTGGTTTCCTGCACTAATCCATCAATCTCTAATAATTCAGATACCGTTTTCAACCACATATCCGGTACCATTCGCGCACCTGATGCCAGCTGACCCGCCAGCAATCCATGTAATTCCGCAGGCGACACGATGAACACATTTTCTGACACAAGCAAATTAGCAATCACTTCAAAACCGATCAGATCTTCATTTACTTCCAGCATCATTTACTCTTCTCTTCTCTATTTTATATGAACATTTGTCTAAATATTTTTGATTATCCTAGCATTGTAATCTATACAGAGCTATGCAGACCTGATTGACCCTCTAAGGCAGCCTGTTTATAGTCCACTTTAGATTTTATGTTGGATTCCCGAATGACAGACCATTACTTTATCGCACTTGAACAAAAAATTGATCGACTGCTCGCCCGCTGCGAACAGCTTGAACTAGAAAACCAGCAACTTCGTGCTAGCGGCTTACAGACAAGACAAGAAAAAGCACGCCTTCTCCAGGTAAATGATCAGACCCGCGTACAGGTTGAAAAAATGATTCAGCGCTTGAAAACACTGGAGCAAAGTTAATGAGCAAAGACACTGGCCACAAAGTTTCCATTAAAATAATGGATAAGGAATATTTGATTGGCTGCCCGGAAGGCACGGAAGCTGAATTGTTCGCCTCCGCTGATTATCTGGATAAAAAAATGAGGGAAATCAGGGATTCAGGTAAAGTTTTAGGACTTGAGCGCGTCGCCGTCATGACAGCGCTCAACTTATCTCACGAGCTAATGATACAGAAAGGAGCTCAGCGGGATCAAATTGAGGCACGTATCCAAAAACTGGGCGACAAAATTGACAACTCAATGGCTAACCTGGCTAAAAAGCATCCGGATAATCTTTAATTGTCGATTTATTGTAAGTATTTCAAATAGTTGAACTCATTCCATAGCAGCTTTTTAAATAATTACAAGGGCTGACTTTACTGCTAAACACGTTATACTACAGGGGCTCCCTGAGGTGTTTGCCCATTGGTTACGTCCCTTGAGCCGATAACTAGCAGTTTGGATTTTTCTTGTGAGTGTTGTGTGCATGTCCGTCTTCGGAAAGCCTGATACACTTCGGAGATCTCCTCCTTGAACCTTCGGGTTCAGGGCCACAACCAGTAGCGGCATCTTGGGGAGTCTTTCTAAAAACATGAATGTACGTCAGGCTCTTCGCCAGTCAATGCGCCAAAAACGACGTGCGTTATCTCCTAAACAGCAAAACATCGCTGCACGAAGGCTTCTGGCCGAGATCAAAAAACGCCCTCTCATTCAAAAAGCCAAGCATCTGGCCCTATACTTACCCAATGACGGCGAACTTGATCCTACTCCGATTATACAATGGTGCTGGCAACAAAAAAAAACCGTTTATTTACCGGTACTACATCCTCTTTCACATAACCGGCTATGGTTTGTCCGCTATACACAATACACGCCGATGACGCGGAACCTATACGGAATCCTTGAGCCTACAACACCCTACCGTTTTATTCGTCCCGCTAAGATGCTGGATATAGTATTACTGCCTTTGGTAGCTTTCGACAAAAACGGTGGCAGACTTGGGATGGGAGGGGGATATTATGACCGAACGTTTAGCTTTATCAGGCAATACAATGCCCAAAAACCTCGTTTAATAGGGTTAGCTCATGAGTTACAAAAAGTAGAAAAACTACCCGTGGAGAGTTGGGATGTGCCGCTCACCGGAGTGGTAACCGATGGCGGTTTTTATTAGATTTAAAATACCTACCGCCTCAGATCTTTTTACAATTATCAACCCTGTCGATTAAACACTTGTTCTACAAGCGAGGCAAACTGAAAATCTGTTTGGGAAAACACACCTGTCAGGACAGAGCCCACAACAAATGCCATCACTACTATTACTACTAAGTCAGGACCTTTCTTCATACTTACCTTTAACTTCTTATTCTCAGTGAACATTTTATATCTGTGGCAAAAAGCCGATGCAAGTTTTTCATAGTCGCAGAAATATTCAAGCCTTTACTCAAAATTATAGCTACAAATTAAGGTTTTTCCTGAAAAAACCTTAAATTACTATAAAAACTGCTGAAATTATGAATCTTTCAGGAGTTTATGAACAATTTAGCACCTCGGTCATATTACATAAACGTGCTCAATATAAACGGCAGAGTCAGCATTGATAATAATGTCTGCCCTGTAATGATGGCGGCCATCATGGATGCATCCCCACCTAGCTGGCGCGCCAAAATATATCCTGATGGTGCTGTCGGCACAGAAGAAAATATCAATAACAGGCCTGTTATTAACGAAGAAAAACCCATAAATATACAGAAACAGTACATCACAAATGGCAACAGCAACAACTTTATAAGCGAGGAACACCACACGGCTAATTGCGCGGTTCGTAAAGCATGTATATTAAGGCCAGCACCTACCGCCAACAGCCCCAACGGCAAAGCCATTGCTCCCAACAACCCGGCAACAGAGGCAAACTCTTTATGAATACCTATTCCACTGACATTTAAGCTGATGCCTACTAAACAACTCATGATCAATGGATTTTTTATCAGGTTTTTCAACAAGGAACTCAGTGTTGGCGCATTAGAGGTGAACATGGAAAAAACCATCACGCACAGCAAATTTATCAAGGGAATCATGAAGGCAATAATAACCGCCGAGATGGCGACAGCAGCATCACCATAAACAGCGGCGGCTGTCGCTAGTGCCACATAGGTATTAAAGCGCACAGAGCCCTGATAGAACGATGTAAAACCAGCAGACGAGAGCCCCATCCAGTAACGAGCAATAAAACAGAACAGGGTACCTGACAGCAATAACACACTCACTGCTACTGCAATATCAACAACGGCAACATCCGACATGTCAGCCGCGCCCAGCTTATTAACCAAGAGCACTGGAAAAAGCACAAAGTACGTAAGCTTCTCAGCAGGCTCCCAGAAAGCATCGCCCGGAAAATCGGTCCTTCGCGCGACAAACCCTAAAATCAATAATGCAAAAACCGGCCATAAAGCACTTAGCACTGAAACCATATTTGTGTACTATCCTGAGTATGAATAATTTAAATCACAGCTTTTAAATAATAACTTCTAGACCATAGCTTCTAAAGAACAGCTTCTAGATAATAACTTTAATCGCAGTGATAATTTTCTGATCATTCTTAATAATCTGATCCTGCCTAAGAAGGAGCCTACTGTATGACTGCTCTCATACTTACTATCATCGGACCCGATAAACCTGGGTTAGTCGAACGCTTGTCACACACTATCGCACAACATGAAGGTAATTGGCTCGAGTCATCGCTTTCCCGGCTGGGTGGGAAGTTCGCTGGCATTCTTGTCATTACTGTACCGGAAACGAAGGTTACTGCGCTAACAGACGCGCTGCAAGCACTGCAAAACTCAGGATTAAAAATCATTGCTGAGGCTGCTGACGAACAGGAACGACCTGATACATTACAGGCATTTACGTTAGAGCTGATTGGTCACGACAAACCCGGTATCGTTCGTGATATATCGCAAGCACTGGCACATCGACATATCAATGTTGAAAATCTAACGACTGAACTCGTTTCCGGATCCATGTCTGCAGAACTACTCTTTAAAGCAGAAGCGCATCTGTTAGCTCCAGACAACATGGATTTTGATGATTTACAGAGTGCGCTAGAAGCAATTGCCAGCGACCTTATGGTTGATATCACGCTGAATTAACTAGCTGGGTTTGTTAAGCATTTAGCTTTATCACATAAACATAAACACTGATGTGTTATAGCTGCACAAAATTGGTCCCCGTCTGATACGAAAAAGCGGGCATTATGCCCGCTTTTCAATAGCGTTAATGATTATCAACGCTGCTTTAGTTTTTCCTGGCCGCGTGCCACGGCTGCTCGCACCTGGTTGGGTGCCGTACCGCCAAGATGGTTACGCGCGGCGACCGATCCTTCCAGCGTCAGCACTTCAAAAACATCATCCGCAATGGTATCAGAAAATGTTTGCAGCTCAGCCAATGACATCTCACCCAGATCTTTACCTGTGTTGATACCGTACGCGACAGATTTCCCGACAACCTCATGCGCATCTCGGAATGGCATACCTTGTCTGACCAGATAATCTGCCAAATCAGTTGCTGTGGAAAAGCCACGTAGCGCCGCTTCGCGCATATATTCCTTGCGGGATTCAAGCGCTGGCACCATATCAGCGTACGCACGCAAACAGCCTTTTAGCGTATCGATCGTATCGAACAACGGCTCTTTATCTTCTTGGTTATCTTTGTTGTAAGCCAGTGGTTGCGACTTCATCAAGGTTAACAAACTAAACAAGTGACCATACACTCGTCCACTTTTACCTCGCACCAGTTCAGGCACATCTGGATTTTTTTTCTGCGGCATAATTGAGGAGCCTGTGCAGAAACGGTCTGGCAAGTTAATAAAGTTGAACTGCGCTGATGTCCATAGCACCAGCTCTTCAGACATACGTGTCATATGCATCATCAGAACGCTCGACGCTGCACAAAACTCAATGGCGAAATCCCGATCTGAAACAGCATCCAGCGAGTTTTCGGCGGGCGCATCAAAGCCTAGCAATTGACAGGTAATATCACGTCGAATCGGATACGTGGTGCCCGCCAGTGCTGCAGCCCCTAAAGGCATAATATTGACGCGTTTGCGCGTGTCTGTAAAACGCTCATAATCACGGCTGAGCATTTCAAACCAGGCCATCAGATGATGCCCGAACGTAACGGGTTGGGCGGTTTGTAAATGTGTAAAGCCCGGCATAATGGTATCGGCTTCTTGTTCAGCCAACCCCAGTAATCCCTGCTGCAAGCGTGTTATTTCTAACAGAATCAGATCAATTTCATCACGCAAATACAAGCGAATATCCGTGGCTACCTGATCGTTACGCGAACGTCCTGTATGCAGTTTTTTGCCGGTGTTACCAATTTTATTGGTCAATGCCGCTTCGATATTCATATGCACGTCTTCAAGTGCGATAGACCACTCAAAGCGCCCTGCTTCGATATCCTGCTGAATTTCAGACAATCCCTGAAGAATCATATCGCGTTCGTCAGTCGTCAGAACGCCCGCTTCGGTTAGCATCGTGGCATGAGCAACTGAACCTTGAATATCCTGACGGTACATGCGCTGATCAAATTCTACTGACGCAGTAAAGCGTGCAACAAAGGCATCCGTTGGTTCATTAAAACGACCACCCCATTGCTGGTTGGTTTTATTGCTCATATTCAGGACCTCATTATTGAAACTTTACAGACCTTTTTGGTCTTAATTTGCGGGGGATTATAGCAGTATTGGCGCTCAAACGCGTGCTCTCTTGATATATGCAAGTCCCAGAATCCTAATGATCTGTTACAATCGGTTCATTGATCAGATAAGGCCTATTGCCGTTTTTATTTCAGAAAAGAATTTCAGGACAGAACTATGCAGAAAAAAGTTGTACGCATTGCGACCCGGAAAAGCCTACTTGCACTCTGGCAAGCTGAATACGTAAAAGCTGAACTGGAAAAGTTTCATCCGGGCATTCAGGTGGAATTACTAGGCATGACAACCCGGGGTGACAAAATTCTGGATACTCCGCTGGCTAAAGTTGGCGGCAAAGGTTTATTTGTTAAAGAGCTCGAAATTGCCATACAGGAAAATCGTGCCGATATCGCCGTTCACTCGATGAAAGATGTCCCTATGGCGTTTCCCGAAGGGCTTGGTTTAGCCGTTATCTGCCCGCGTGAGACACCCAGCGATGCGTTTGTGTCCAACAAATTCAGCTCCCTCTCTGATCTGCCACAGGGCGCCATCGTCGGAACATCATCACTCAGACGCCAGGCACTATTAAAAGAACAACGTCCCGATCTTGAAATTAAGGATCTGCGCGGCAATGTTCAGACCCGCCTCGGCAAACTGGATGATGGGCAATACGACGCAATTATTCTTGCCTCTGCCGGTCTGATTCGCTTGAAACTGGAAGAACGCATTCGCTGTGAACTTCCAGACGATATTTGCTTACCCGCAGGCGGACAGGGCGCTGTCGGTATTGAATGCCGTATGGATGACGCAGAAACCATCGCGTTACTGGCACCTTTGCATCATCAGGCTACCGCATGGTGTGTTCTCGCCGAACGGGCTCTTAACAAGCGTCTTGAAGGCGGCTGCCAGGTACCTATTGCCTGCTATGCAACACTTAATGAAGCGCAGGATGAAGTTTACTTACGCGGACTCGTTGCCCGTCCTGATGGCACCACTGTTCTGAGGGATGAAATGCGCGGACACCCAGACCAGGCTGAAGCAATCGGCATTACTGTTGCCGAACGCTTGCTGGCCGCCGGAGCAGGCGAAATCCTGAGTGAAGTATATGCATTCAACATCAGCTAACCTGCCTGATTTACAGGGCCAACGGATTTTGGTGACACGCCCGCAACATCAGGCGACACAACAAATTCAACTGCTTGAAAGCTGCGGGGCACAAGCCCTGCATCTGCCAGCACTTGAGATACGGCCGATTGCCGAAGAAGACTCCCGTTATGCGGCGCTACGCAGCCAGATAATGAACCTGGATATGTATGGCATTATTATCTGCATCAGCCCTAATGCCGCCCATTTCGCTATCGACTGGATTGATCAGTACTGGCCGCAGCTTCCTGAAGGTATTCAATGGTACGCCATCGGTCATAAAACATCGCAAGTCCTGAACGACTATGACATCCCTGCCACCTATTCCACAGCCGGTTTTGACTCAGAAGCGATGCTGACCATGCCGGACTTACAAGGCATCAAGGATAAGAAGATCCTGATTTTGCGGGGAACTGGCGGCCGAAACGAGTTAGCCGATACCTTATCCGCGCGGGGTGCTGAGGTGGAATATGCCAACCTCTACGACAGAACATGCCCGAAATACGACGATACCCATATCAAAAGTACTATTTATAACTTTCCCTTATCGTCTATCCTGATTACCAGTGGCGAGGCCCTGAACAATTTTGTTACAGTTGCCCAAGGTAGCCAACAGCAATTCAGTACCGATTCACTACATTCTATCTGCCTTGTAGTGCCCAGCGAACGGATTGCCGCTCAGGCTCGACAAGTAGGATTTTCGCGAATAACGGTAGCGCAAGGACCGGATGATCTATCCATGGTAACAGCGCTAAATTCAGCTAACGACTCGGAAGCCGACGAATGAAAAATACCGAGAACAAAACTAATACCACGACCAAAAACAAACCGGCTGAGCCGACAGCAGAAGCCATCGGACAAGACGCAGCAAAAGCTACGACGGGTCAGGACTCGCCAAAAACTTCACCTGAAACGACGGTTGATGTTACTAAAACTAAAGTTGAAACGGCGTCTGAAGTACCTGCCGAAAGAACTGATAACGCAACTACAGTATCGCCCGAAGAAACGGCACAGAACGAGCAAAGGGTTGAACCAAACACAACAAAGAAGACTCCACAGCAGGAAAAAAAATCCGCACGTAATGCCACATCAGGCAAACGCACGACACCTGTAAAAGAAGAGCCGACAATTGCAGCGACGACATCTATTATGCAAAATCAAGAGAAACAGAGCGCAACCTGGCCAGGCAAGCTCGCACTTGTAATATCTATTATTGCATTGGGCGGCAGTGGCTACCTGTACTGGCAATCACTACAAACCCAGCAGAATGACAGCGCGATTATTGAAAACCTTAAGCAAGAAGTAGCTAAGGCTGTCGCTGATGCAACAACACAGATGACAGATACCAAGTCATTAGTTGCCTCTCAGGTTTCTTCTGTTAATCAAAATCTTACGTTACTACAATCCCAGTCGTCTAAAGAACAAAAGGGTATTGAAGAACTACAGCAACGCCTGACCCAAAGCATCCAGCAAGTTACCGCTAAACAGAGCAATTCACGCAAAGATTGGCTATTGGCTGAAGTTGAATACCTGTTAAGACTAGCGAACCAACGTATATTGATGGAGAACACATCGAACGGCGCACTCACACTGCTGAAGTCGGCAGACAAAATACTGAAAGAAACCGATGATGTGTCCATCTATGCTGTTCGCAAATCGCTTGCCACTGATATTGCTGCCCTTGAATCAGTACCGACCTATGATATTGAAGGCTCTTATCTGAAACTAGCCGCACTCAATGAGCAAGTGGGACACCTACGGCTAATACCACTCACAGATAAAAATCAATTACCGTCTCTAATCGAAGAGATCACACCTGAATCCATGAGCAGCACCTGGACCAGTGGTCTAAAAGAGTCTTGGGCAAAAGCCGTTGATAAAGTAGAACAACTGGTCGTGATTCAGCATCGTGATGAGGCAATAGAACCGCTGCTCTCACCCGCACAGAATTACTACCTTCAACAGAACCTTCACTTAATGCTGGAACAAGCTCAATTAGCATTATTGCAGAAAAACCAAACCGCTTTTGATTACAGCCTTTCCAGAGCAGAAGAATGGCTTAGTACTTATTTTGAAGCGAAGGATGCGACTACACAAGCACTGCTCCGTGGGATCACCGAACTAAGAGAGCTGAAAATTGCACCCGTGATGCCAGACATCAGTGGATCATTGAACGCCCTGAAGAGCTATCTTCAACAGGTCACAAAACTTAAGGAAGAAGGAGCAGCATAATGAAAAGATTACTTTTGCTGCTGCTGCTCATTTTGGCGGCTGGCGCCTGGATCGGCGAAAAAATGGTTCAGGATCCCGGCTATGTTCTGGTTGCTTATAATGAAAGCACTATTGAAACCAGTCTGTGGGTTTTGCTGGTTATTCTCTTTATTGGCTTTGTAGCAATACACTGGGCAGTGAACCTGTTCTTCAAAGCTCGTCTTCCCACCGGTAAATTCCGCGCATGGCGCGAGCGCCGTGATGCTAGCCATGCTCAGGGGAAAACCCTCAAAGGCCTGCTGGCATTGTCGGAAGGCCGCTGGTCGAAAGCTCAGCGATTACTCAGTCAATCAGCTGAGAACTCCGCCCAACCGCTGATTAACTACATCGCTGCCGCCCGCGCCGCTCATGAACAAGGCGAAGATCAGGCCGCCGATGACCTGCTGCAAAAAGCACTTAGCTGTGTTCCTCAGGCTGAAGTTGCTATTGGTATCGCTCAAGTGCAAATTCAGCTGGAACGCGGTCAGCTTGAACCTTGCCTCGCAACCCTGCTGCGCTTACGTCGCTTAGCGCCGAAACATACTTATGTGCTGCGCCTGCTCAAAGATGTATATCTGCGACTGCAGGACTGGCACGGGCTGACCAATCTGATTCCTGAACTGCGCAAACTGAAAGTACTGAAAGAAGAAGAGATTTCTGAACTGGAACAAGCCTGCTATTCAAGCCTGCTCAACAGCACTCTCACCAATTTGCCTGTAGAAGCAGATAACAACACCCGCCTGAAAGCACTCACAAAAGAGTGGCAGAGTATTCCTTCCAGATTGTCACATGACACCTCTATGGTTCGACAGTATATTGAACAGCTGATTACCGCTGATTCAGAAGATAAAGCAGAAAGCTTTTTACGAGATCAGATCAAACATCAATGGGATGAAGAACTGGTTAAGCTTTATGGTCGCATTAAGGGTGAAAATGCACATAAACAGCTTGAGGTAGCCAAAGGCTGGCTGAAAAAGAACCCCGATAGTGCGGCACTCAAACTCACCCTTGGCCGACTGGCCATGCGCAACGAGCAATGGGGAAAAGCAGCGGACTATTTTGAGGAAAGCCTGACTCTTGAAAAATCGTCAGAGACCTATAACGAGTTGAGTCGCTTACTGCAACACTTGGGTGAAACTGAACGTTCACTCAAAGTGATGCAAGATGGGTTAGCGCTGACGGGAGAGAACCTCTCGCCTCTGCCAACCTCAACCGAAGCACAAAATAAAGAACAAAACACAGAAAAAGCTGCAAGCAGCATATAAGCCTACTGCTTTTTTGAATATAAAAAAACCGGAATTCTGTTCCGGTTTTTTATTGTCCATAAATTTTTATTTAGGATCCAGAGTTTAAGACTGAGTGGCAGCCTTAGCAAAGTTGCTAAGCGCATTCTCAACTTTCATCAGAACAGCTGAGCACTCTTTCAACTGATGACGTTCAGCCAGGTAGGCGGGACTGTTATAGCTCAACCAGACCTGCCCTGCTGCATCTTCATGAATTAACGCTTTTTGTGGAAGATCAATCGCGGCATTTTGATCACACAGCATTAGTGGCGTGCCAACTTTGGGATTACCAAAAATCACCAACTCTGTTGGGCGTAACTGCATCCCGGCTTTCTCAGCACCCGCGGCGTGGTCAATACGCGCAAAAACCGTCATTCCTTTTTCTACCAGTACTGCTTCAAGTCGATCAGCCGTCATTTTCACATCGTGAGCACTCTTCACATTAACAAGGCCATTATCAGCAAATACCGGTGAAGAAAGTGCAAAAATTGACAGAATGCCTAATAAGATAATACGCATATTAAATCCTTTTTTGTTTTTTAGAGATAGGAAATTATCTGATACCTATTTTTTGATGAATGTTTTCAATAAACAGCTAGCTGATAATTGAGCCCTATAGATCAGGACTTTAAATTCGACAGACACTTAGATACAAAAGTTCATACTAGCGGGCATCTTCTACAAACCCTTTACCAATTTAGTCACATAAAAACGCCGATCAAATGACCGGCGTTTTGGAAACACTAACATATCAATCAGTCACTATTTTTCTGGGCGAGGTGCATACGCAAATACATCTGAATGCATTTGTGCCTGCTTTAGCCCTTTTTCTTCACACGCATCCAGTAATGCATAAACCATTGCAGGTGAGCCACTGGTGTATACCTCAACATCCGCCAGGCTATCAAAGTCGCTCTGAATAGCTCGCGGTAGTAAATCAACCCTTCCTGTCCAGCCACAGCTATCACCAGGCTCACTCACGACGGGATGGTAAGTAACATTATCGTTTTCTGCTGCCCACTGCTTTGGCAGTTCAGAGAGATACAAATCTGCCGCCACCCGTGCGCCCCAATAGAGATGTATTGGATTTTTCACATGCTGCGCCAGCAGATGCTCCATCATACTTTTGATCTGAGAAAATCCGGTACTGGCTGCCGCTAAAATAATCGTTTGACCAGCAACCACGTTGCCTGCGCGAAGATAACAATCGCCTTGCGGCAGTTCTACGGTAACCGTTTTTGAACTTTGCAAATGCGCCAGAATAGCCGTCGACAAGACGCTGTCAGGCGCATGTCTTACATGCAACTCAATATTACGCCCTGCTTCAGGCGCACTACCGATAGAGAACGCCGCTTGCTGACCGTCCGGCATAACAATTTCAAGATACTGGCCGGCATAATACTCAACCGACTGCGATGCCGTGGCAGGCAGCACCAGCGATACCCGATATACATCCTTGTTGAGCTTCTCTATCTGTGCAATATCACAATTCAAACGTTTCACTTCTTGCTCTCCGGGACTTTTCAGCCCTTTAATATTTATCCGGCAATCACTCACAGGGATAGATGTACATGCCAAGCCCAGCAATGGCGTCTTTTGGTTATTTCCGCTGTCGCCAATCTTAGCCGTAAGGTACTTTTGCGGATAGTGTTGCCTGACTTCACCCGACAACAATTGATATTCACATATCTGACACACACCATTTTGGCAACTACGAGGCATACGATACCCATATCGCTCCACTACCTGAAGTAGCGTTTCGTCGGGGTTGCATGATAATAGCTCAGCCATATCATTCAAGCGTATACACTTCACGTTAGCTGACATCAGGCATAATGCCTAATTCATCCCAGATGTCGTCTATACGTTGCTTAACATCATCCGACATTTGAATAGGCTCACCCCATTCTCGCGTTGTTTCACCAGGCCACTTATTCGTCGCATCCATACCCATTTTAGAGCCCAGACCCGAAACCGGTGATGCAAAATCCAGATAATCAATCGGCGTGTTATCAATTAATACCGTATCACGTGATGGATCCATACGTGTAGTAATGGCCCAGATCACATCGTTCCAGTCACGCGCATTAATATCATCATCGCAAACAATCACGAACTTAGTATACATAAACTGGCGTAAGTAAGACCAAACGCCCAACATGACGCGCTTAGCATGCCCCGGATACTGTTTTTTCATGGTCACAACGGCCATGCGATAGGAGCAGCCTTCTGGCGGCAGATAAAAATCTACAATTTCAGGAAATTGTTTCTGCAAAATAGGCACAAAGACTTCATTCAGAGCAACGCCCAGAATGGCCGGTTCATCAGGTGGACGACCCGTATAAGTGCTGTGATAAATAGGCCGGTCACGATGCGTTATGCGCTCTACCGTAAACACAGGAAAGCTATCTACTTCGTTGTAGTAACCGGTGTGGTCACCGAACGGGCCTTCTTCTGCCATCTCATCAGGTGCAATGTAACCTTCAAGAATAAACTCAGCACTGGCCGGTACTTGCAGATCACTACCAATACACGCCGTCACTTCGGTTTTTCCGCCGCGTAATAAGCCCGCAAATGCGTACTCCGACAAGGTGTCTGGTACTGGCGTTACGGCTCCCAGAATAGTCGCAGGATCTGCGCCGAGCGCAACAGCCACCGGAAAGTTCTCACCGGGATGCTGTTTTTGCCACTCTCTAAAATCCAGGGCACCACCCCGATGAGCTAACCAACGCATAATCAGTTTATTTTTGCCGATAACCTGCTGACGATAAATACCCAGGTTTTGACGTTCTTTATTAGGACCGCGCGTGATAACCAAAGGCCAGGTAATCAATGGCCCGGCATCGCCTGGCCAACAGGTCTGGATAGGTAATTTGTACAGATCAACGGCATCACCTTCAAGCACATGAGTCTGACACGCCGCTTTTTTAACGACCTTCGGCCCCATATTCAATACTTGCTTGAAAATTGGTAACTTATCCCAGGCATCTTTCATGCTTTTGGGTGGTTCGGGCTCTTTCAACATAGCCAGCAATTTACCGACTTCGCGAAGCGCACTGACACTTTCTTCACCCATACCTAAAGCAACACGCTCAGGTGTACCAAACAGGTTAGCTAATACCGGATAATCGTAACCTTTGGGATTCTCAAACAGCAATGCAGGACCACCCGCACGCAAGGTACGATCGCAAATTTCAGTCATTTCGAGATTCGGATCAATCTCTTGTTTAATTCGCTTGAGCTCACCTCTGGCTTCCAACACAGAGATAAAATCACGCAGGTCTTTATATTTGAGATTCGACATCGGCCACACTCTTTTTTTACAACCAACCACAACGTTTTACGGCCGGTCGCAACCTTTGTATACAACCAGTTAAGCGCTATGTAGAAAATAACTTACTACGTTGCCCATAAAAAAGGGCAAGCACAAGCTCACCCTTTTAATGACTCTATAAATGGTTCGTAAATTTATTTACGACGCATCGACTGGAAGAATTCATCATTGGTCTTAAAGTCTTTCAGTTTATCAATGACAAACTCAGTGGCCGACGAATCATCCATTGAATCCAGCAACTTACGTAAGATCCACATACGTTGCAATTCATCTTCAGAGGTCAGCAAGTCTTCACGACGCGTACCTGAACGACGGATGTTAATGGCAGGATAGATACGCTTCTCTGCAGTTTTACGGTCCAGATGCACTTCAGAGTTACCTGTACCTTTAAACTCTTCAAAGATAACTTCATCCATCTTCGAACCAGTATCGACCAGAGCCGTTGCAATAATCGTTAAACTGCCACCTTCTTCGATGTTACGGGCAGCACCAAAGAAACGCTTAGGACGTTCCAGTGCATGTGCATCCACACCACCAGTTAAGACTTTACCAGAAGAAGGAATCACTGTGTTGTAAGCACGAGCCAAACGCGTAATAGAGTCAAGCAGAATGACAACATCCTTCTTGTGCTCAGTCAGACGCTTAGCCTTCTCGATAACCATCTCAGCGACCTGCACGTGACGTGCTGGTGGCTCATCAAAAGTAGAAGCAACCACTTCGCCGCGCACGGTACGCTGCATTTCAGTTACTTCCTCTGGGCGTTCATCAATCAACAGAACGATCAAATGACACTCAGGGTTGTTACGCGTAATGCTGTTTGCAATATTCTGCAGCATTAAGGTCTTACCCGCTTTTGGCGGCGATACGATCAGAGCACGCTGACCTTTACCCATCGGGCTAACTAAATCGAGAATGCGCGCAGTAATGTCTTCTGTACTGCCGTTACCCAGCTCCATACGCAAACGCTTTTGCGCAAATAAAGGTGTTAGGTTTTCAAACAGAATTTTATTTTTCGCATTTTCCGGACGATCAAAGTTAATTTCATTAACTTTGAGAAGCGCAAAATAACGCTCGCTGTCTTTAGGAGGGCGAATTTTACCGGAAATAGTATCGCCGGTACGTAAATTAAAACGTCTGATCTGACTAGGCGAAACATAAATATCATCGGGTCCAGCCAGATATGAGCAGTCAGCAGAGCGTAAGAAACCGAAGCCGTCCTGGAGAATTTCCAGCACACCATCACCATGAATATCTTCGCCGCTCTTAGAATGTTTTTTCAGAATGGCAAAAATGACATCTTGTTTACGAGAGCGGGCAAGATTGTCGAGGCCCATTTCCTGTGCGATATCGAGAAGATCAGGAACGCTTTTAGTTTTTAATTCGGTAAGATTCATATATTTTGAGGTGAGTGGCTGAGTAGGATGAAAAATCAAAAAGGGGATAAGTACAAAGAATAAATACTACGAACTGAAACGCTTAAAAACTGATTATAAGCGCCAGACAGAACAAATATAGAAGGTTGTACAGCGAGTGTCTAGTAAAACGGAAAAGATAATGCCTAAAACGACAATTTCTTCCCCGTTTTTGTCTGGCAGACTGTCGGACTTAATGCTGATTACTCAGCAACTGCTCCTGCGCTGCGCTACCTCCTGCATCCATGCAGTCGTGCGGAGAAGCCAATTTTGGCAATTTCTGGTCCCATTTCTCGTTGAATAAAACCACTATTCGCCTCTAAATAGTTCAAAAACTGTCTAAAATCGATCTTTCCCTCGCTACGACCCATCAAATCCGACAGACGGCTAGCTTACAAATTTGCATCGATAAAAGCGGAGAGCTGAGATTTTGATAAAGCACCTACTTTGGTCGCTTCAACATTACCACCTTTAAATAGCATCAAGGTTGGAATACCGCGAATACCAAATTTAGGAGGGGTCTCGCTATTTTCATCAATGTTTAATTTACAAATTTTGAGACGGCCTTCGTATTCTTTGGCGATCTCTTCCAGAACGGGGGCAATCATTTTGCAAGGACCACACCATTCAGCCCAATAATCGACCAGCACCGCGCCTTCTGCTTTTACTACATCTTCATCAAAAGATGCATCAGTAACATTAACGATATTTTCGCTCATTTAACCTCTCCAAACGCACCAGAAACGCCGCGTGCTCTAAAAACAAAAATTAATGATACCATCAGCGAGAGAAAAATGTGAACTCTCTTCAAGCAATGCTGTAAATCACTGATTCTGTCATCTTCTTCTGCTACCCTTAAAACTTTTCTGCAGCTAAATAGAAGATGGCTCGATGCTAAATCCAGAATACCCTGCTGATCCTACACGTGAAGACTCGTTACTCGCCGCTATTGATCTTGGATCAAACAGCTTCCACATGGTAGTGGCCAGGCTTTCCCAGGGAGAACTCTCTACCGTTGATATGATGTCAGAAAAAGTCCAACTCGCTGCGGGCATTGGCCCAGACAAGCGACTGTCTTCAGAAGCGATGGAACGAGGACTTACCTGCTTAAGCCGCTTTGCTCAACCACTGAACGACTACCCTCCTGACGCTGTTAAGATCGTGGCTACCAACGCACTTCGCGAAGCTGTTAATCGACGCGTATTTACAGAGCGAGCTGAAAAAATTCTCGGCGTGCCTATTGAGATTATTGCCGGACGCGAAGAAGCCCGCCTGATTTATCTCGGCGTATCCCACACGCTGGCTAATACCCAGGGTGCCAGATTAGTCATAGATATCGGCGGCGGTAGTACCGAATGCATTATCGGTGAACATTTCGAACCAATCGAATTAGAAAGCCTGCATATGGGCTGCGTCTCGTATACACAGCTTTTCTTTGTCGACGGCATTATTAGTGAAAAGAACTTCCGCCAAGCCGAATATGCAGCGATGCGCGAATTACTGTCTATCCGTGAAACTTACAAAAAACTAGGTTGGACAAGTAGCGTTGGATCTTCGGGTACCATTAAAGCGATCAAAAACGCCTGCATAGCCAGCGGCTTTAGCGAAGAAAACATTACCCGGGACGCATTACACCAACTAAAAGAGAAAGTACTGAGTTTTAACAACCTTTCTGAGGTAGACATAGCAGGTGTAAAACAGGAAAGAGCCGCTATTCTGCCTGCAGGTTTGGCAATATTAACAGCGCTTTTTAACTCACTTAATATTACTGAGATGACTTTCTCAGAAGGCGCACTACGTGAAGGATTACTGTATGACATGGCAGGCCGCTTACGCCACGAAGATGTTCGTGAGCGCTCTATTTCAGCATTAATCCAACGTTATCATGTTAATGAAGCGCACGCTCAACGTATTGAGCAGACCGCGCTATCCGCGCTTGATCAAGTGAAGCATACCTGGGGGCTGAAGCATCCGGATTATCATGAAATGTTAAGCTGGGCCGCTCGCACGCATGAAATAGGTTTAACGATTGCACACAACCAGTTTCATAAACACAGCGCCTACTTACTGCAACATTCTGATCTTGCCGGCTTCACAAATCCAGAACAGTTACTGCTAGCCTTTCTTGCACGTGGCAACCGTCGTAAGTTTCCTAAAGAAGAATACAAACAACTACCTGAAAGCAGTAAAGAAGCCTATAAACGGCTCTGCGTACTATTAAGACTCTCCGTGATTTTTCACCGCAGCCGCAGCAGTACAGACCTACCCGCTTTTACTTTAAAAGCAGAGGGGAAAAAACTCGAACTCTGTTTTGAAGAAGGCGTCCTTACAAACTACCCATTAACGCAGGCTGATCTTGAGCAAGAAATAGAATATTTGAAAAATGCGGATATAAAACTAAGCATTAACTAACACGATTTTATGTGCTCATAACGCCAATAAAAATGCCCCGGCTTTTTCAAAAAAGCCGGGGCATTTTTTAACGATTTTTTAGTACTCTATGTTAATACAATAATCGATTAAAGATGTGGACCTGCTTCAATAATATCAGCAGAAACACCTTCAAACTTAGTAAAGTTATTAACAAACTGAGAAATCAAAGTACGCGCAGCTGCATCGTACGCATCTTTATCAGCCCATGTATCGCGAGGATTCAATAACACTGAATCAACACCAGGCACTGACGTAGGAACGGTTAAATTGATGCCAGGCAACTGCTGAGTCTCAACATCTTTCAACGCCCCACTCTGGATGGCGGCAATCACGGCACGTGTGGTAGGAATACTGAAACGTTTGCCTGTACCGTAAGAACCACCCGTCCAACCCGTATTAACCAGATAGACTTGTGAACCGAACTCTTCTACACGCTTTATCAGCAACTCAGCGTACACGCGTGCAGGACGCGGGAAAAACGGTGCACCGAAGCATGTCGAGAAAGTAGACTTAATACCCTCACCCGAACCCATTTCTGTTGAACCGACAAGCGCCGTATAGCCCGACAAGAAGTGATAGGCAGCGGCTTCTTTGCTCAGGATAGAAACCGGAGGCAATACGCCTGTAAGATCGCACGTCAGGAAAATCGCAGCCTTAGGCTCGCCACCCATATTAGTTTCTGAACGTTTTTCAACATGTTCAAGCGGGTAAGCGCAACGGCCATTTTCAGTTAACGACGTATCATCATAGTCAGCTGTACGGTTTTCATCCAGAGTAACGTTTTCAACAATAGCGCCAAAACGAATAGCATCCCAAATGATAGGCTCGTTTTTCTTGCTCAGGTTAATGGTTTTCGCATAACAACCACCTTCCAGATTAAAAACAACACCTTTTCCCCAGCCGTGTTCATCATCGCCAATCAGATAACAGGTAGGGTCAGCAGACAAGGTAGTTTTACCGGTACCGGACAAACCGAAAAACAACGTCGTATTGCCCTCTTCATCGATGTTTGCAGAGCAATGCATAGGTAAAACATCTTTTTCCGGCAGTAAAAAGTTCTGTACAGAAAACATCGCTTTTTTCATCTCACCGGCATAACGCATACCTGCCAACAGGACTTTACGTTTTGCAAAGTTAAGAATGACACAGCCTTCACTGTTAGTACCGTCGCGTTCAGGGACGCATTCAAAATCAACGGCATTAATAATCTGCCACTCTTCTTTTGCTTTAGGATTGTACGCGTGCGGATGGATAAACAGATTCTGACCAAAAAGGTTCTGCCAGGCGGTCTCTGTGGACATTTTTACCGGCAAGTACTGATTAGGATCCGAGCCCACATGAACATTAGCAACAAAGTGCTCTTTACTTGTCAGGTACTCTTCTACACGATTCCATAATGCATCAAATTTGTCTGCATTGAATGGACGATTTACACCACCCCATTCAATTGCATCAGCTGTACTCGGCTCTTCTACGATGAAACGATCCATCGGAGAGCGGCCTGTGCGCGTCCCTGTAGTGACGACCAGAGCGCCGCTATCTGCCAACGTACCTTCACCACGACGAACGGCCTGCTCAACGAGCTCAGCACGGCTCAGATTAAAGTGTACGGTATTCTCAGTTTCTTTGGTCATTACTGGATTCCCTTGGCTCAGCGCCAAAAAACGTTACCTAAAAAGCAAAAAGCCCCTTTATTCTGCGTATAAGCGACAATGAGTAATTATTTGGGGACGCATATTATTACAAAAAGTTGTGATTTATGCCATGCGCAAAACACTACACGCACGCTTCATCACCAATTATTATAGGCTCAATGCAGCTGATCCGATTGAGTCACATGTGCCGAATCAGAGAACATGGCACGAATATCGGTTTCATCAAACTGATAATTGGCATGACAAAACTGGCAACCAACATCAATAACTCCTTGTTTTTCAATCAATTCAAGAAGTTCATCCTGGGTCATGAACTGGAGCGTATTAGCGCTACGTTCACGCGAGCAATCGCATTTAAAGATCACAGGGTCAGGATCATAAAGACGACATTCCTCCTGATGAAATAGACGAAAGAGTAATGCATCATTATCCAGCGTCAATAACTCGCCCCCGCTCAGCGTCGAACCGATTGTCGCGATGTGCTCCCAATCGTTTTCGGCAGTACCTGCGGCGGGCATCACCTGCAACAGGAAGCCGGCAGCGCGATGTTCATCAGCAACCAAATGTATCTGCGTAGACAACTGTTCGGATCTCAAAAAATAATCTGTCAGACAACCGGCCAGTGTCTCTTTTTCTAAAGGTACAATACCCTGATAACGCTGTCCGACTTCCGGTTCGATAGTAATCACTAAGTGCCCGTCACCAATTAAATCAATAATACTGGCATCGTCATCAATGTCGCCTTCATATCGGGCGATACCACGACATTCCTGCTTATTATTAACTTCTGCCATCAATGCACTCACATTACCACTACCCTGAGCCTGTAATAACAGACGCCCATCAAACTTCAAAGTGGTACTCATGAGTACGGCGGCGGCGAGCATTTCACCCAACGCATTGCGAATAGCGGGCGGATATTGATGCAGATCCAGGATATCCTGATAGGTCTTTTCCAACCCAACCAACACTCCCCGGATATCAAGATTATCAAATAAAATACGCTGGATTTGATCAGGGTTACTCATATAGCCAGTTTCTCACTTAAAAATAGAGATGATAACGAAATCATTGCGCGGTATTTTACCACAAGCGTTTACGACAAACTTTACCATAAATCATTTACAACAAACGTTCATGGGTTACGGTATCACCGCCTTTACTACACACGCGTACACTCACCCTCGCTGCAGTTCTTTTACATTCATTAACTGACGGCGACTGCGTTTGTCAGGCTTATGCCCGGGGCTTAACTCCACCCCTTTCTGAGCTTTTCGTTGCAGCGCTTCTTTTTCCCGACGCTCCACACTATCTGCCGTTTCTTCATACAACAACTGGGCCTGAGCCGCACCCTGTCGCTGTTCAGATAACGCTTTAACGATCACCACACGCTGTTCAAAGCCCTGTCGAATTTGCAACGTAGCGCCCAGTTCAACTACTTTGCTGCACTTTGCCCGCTGCCCTTCGTAATGCACCTTGCCACCTTCAACCATCTGCTTTGCAACAGCACGGGTTTTATAAAAACGCGCTGCCCATAACCACTTATCCAGACGTGTTTTTGTCGATTCAGACATCTTTTAAACCTCTGGGCACAAGCTCATTAAACTGATCCACTGCCCCAAATTCGTTAATATCTCTGATTGGGCTCTGGCTGTCAGGCTGCCTAATCGCTAACAAATAGCGGATACCATACTGTTTCGCCGACGCGAGCACTGCCAAACTATCATCTATCAACAGAGTTCGTTGAGGGTTAAAAGGTTCAACTTCTTGCAGTGTTGACCAGAAAATCTGCTCTTCTTTCGGCACACCAAAATCATGAGAACAAACAATAGCGTCAACCCGATCCGCCAGATCTGTCCTCGCCAACTTCAAAGACAGGCTTCCTCTATGCGCGTTGGTCACGATCACTGACCGCAGTCCGGCCTCTCTTACTTGCTGAAGAAAGCCCTGAACATGGGGCCTGAAAGCAATGCGATCAGCTACTTCTGCTTTTAAGGCGACGATATCAACATTCAGCTCACGCGACCAATAGTCTAAACAATACCAATTTAACGTCCCCTGCTCCTGCATAATGCGCTGATGCAACCACTCCCGTGCTGCCTTCGCATCCATCTGGTGAATATCCGCGTATCGAACCGGCAGATGCTCCAGCCAAAAGTAAGAATCAAAATGCAGATCCAGTAATGTGCCATCCATATCTAACAAAACAGTATCAATACTGGACCAATCAAGCGTAGCAGGTACAATCACGTCAATGCCTTTTTTATTAATCCAAACAGAATGGTTAACAGTATGCCCGTGAAACCCGAAATTTTGAAGGTTACTCAAACCGCCAGCAGTCGTCTTTTCGCCGTTGAAGAGTTGCAATTAAGATTCAGTAACGGGGTCGAACGGACATATGAGCGCTTAGCAACGCGTGGTAATGGCGCGGTAATGATCATCGCCGTTGATGCAGAAGATAATGTCATCCTGATTCGTGAATACGCCGGTGGAATAGACGATTATACGCTGACATTACCCAAGGGGCTGATCGACCCTGGCGAAACACCCGAAATCGCTGCCGACCGCGAGCTCAAAGAAGAAGCAGGTTTTGGCGCCAGGCGTCTTGATTTTCTGAAAGAGATGACTTCCGCACCCAACTACATGGGTCACCGCATCAAGGCTATTATTGCCCGTGACCTTTATCCCTGCAAACTGGAAGGCGACGAACCAGAACCAATGGAAGTCACTCGCTGGCCAATGTCACGGATTGATGAGTTGGTAGCACTCCCAGACTTTACAGAAGGCCGTGCTATCGCTGCGTTATATATGACACGCAGCTTTCTGGAAAAAGAAGTTTGAACGAGACTCTTGTAAAAATGCTTGAACAAAAGTCTGGGCTAAGAAAGTAAAAAAGAGAGTCGCTTCCTGTATCTCAATAGAGGAGCGACTTTCCTGTGCTTTGCCACACTAGCCAGCGGCGTGATTACTGTTCGTTAGCGCAAAGCTGTGATCCGCGGAGAATATCCTGCTCAACCTTTCTTTGTGAGAGAGCATCACCCAGCCGGTTATCCATAACCGCCTGCACTTCATTATCGCTGTAACGCTTATGTACGTAATCAGACAAACACGTGCATTGCTCCGGTGTCGCATTGCCCGATGCGACACAGCCGGCAATGAATGGCTCGTATGTTTTTGACGTCAAATACTGAGTTTTGATTACAAAGATCGCCAACATCACTGCTGAGATCCAAAGAAACACTTTAGCCATAATAAATTATCTGTTCTTATTTTCGTTAATGGAGCTTCAGCGAAACTGAAGGCCCGTTATTTTAGGGTGAGACCCGCTAAATTGCAGCCAACTTTAGTCGTAAGCCCACCTATTCCCACACAAATTGTGTCATGAAAAGACAATCCAAGGGTGATATCATCTAATGCACTAATAAGTCGTAGGCCATCTGGCCTATGTCCATATAACAAAAGATGTCCATAACAACAGTTATGCTGAACGTGCCGACAAGAAGGTGAATCGATATGAGCTTTGAACTACCTGCACTGCCTTTTGCAAAGGATGCCCTGGAACCACACATTTCTGCTGAAACGCTGGACTTCCACCACGGCAAGCACCACAACACTTACGTTACTAAACTGAACGGTTTGGTTCCTGGTACTGAATTTGAAGGTAAATCTCTGGAAGAGATTATCCTGTCTGCACCTGCTGGCGGCGTTTTCAACAACGCTGCTCAGATCTGGAACCACACTTTTTACTGGAACAGCCTGTCTCCAAACGGTGGTGGCGAGCCTACTGGCCCAATCGCTGATGCGATCAAGGCTAAATGGGGTTCTTTCGCGGCATTCCAGGAAGCGTTCAACGACAAAGCAGTTAACAACTTCGGTTCTAGCTGGACGTGGTTAGTTAAAAACGATGACTTCTCTCTGGAAATCGTTAACACCAGCAACGCAGGCACGCCAATGACAAATAGCCAACGCGCTGTTTTGACATGCGACCTGTGGGAACACGCTTACTACATCGATTACCGTAACGTACGTCCTGATTACCTGAAAGGCTACTGGGCTTTGGTAAACTGGGACTTCGCTAACGAAAACTTTGCTGTATAAGTTTTAACGCAATAAAAGCAGCGGCTAGATAGCTGCAAAAGGCCATTGAATGCAGATTCAATGGCCTTTTTTATGAGGTTTTATCAGCTTTTATAATAACCGCAACAATCATTCCTGAACTAATTACTGCTCCTGAACCACCGGGTTCCGCAACACCCCGACCCCAGTAATTTCGACTTCAATCACGTCACCAGGCTTCATATAGAGCCGTGGCTTACGTTTAACGCCCACGCCGCCCGGAGTGCCGGTAACGATGACATCACCTGCCACCAGCGTGCAAAAAGTCGATATATATTCGATTAACGCCGGTATATCAAAAATCAAATCAGAGAAAGGAGCATGCTGAACTTGCTCGCCATTCAGACGTGTTGTCACCGTATGGGATTCAAGATCAGTCATTTCATCAGGTGTTACCATCCACGGGCCAAAAGCGCCGCTATTATCAAAGTTCTTGCCCGGAGTAAACTGTCCGGTATGCATCTGCCAGTCTCGAATACTGGCATCGTTATAACAGGCATAACCGGCGACATGCTGATAAGCATCATCACGTCTTATATGCCGGCCACCCTGCCCGATAATTACCGCCAATTCGCCTTCAAAATCCAATTTTTCAGATACATTAGGCCGCACAACAGGTTCGCCATGCGCTACCTGTGTTGATGCAAAGCGGGTAAACAATACAGGATGCTTCATCTCTGGCATGCCGGTTTCTATGCGATGGCTTTCGTAGTTAAGCCCGACACAGATAATTTTTTCTGGATTAGGAATCACCGGTAGCAGCTGCACAGCATCCAGCAGATAAGACGGCAGATCCGCCAATTGCGCTGCAGCGGCATCCATATCAGGCGCACTCGCCAAAAAGCTTTTCAGATCACTGCTATCGGGGTTCAGCCGTGATAGGTCATAAACAATTCCGTCTTGCACGATGCCGAAACTGTAACGCTTATCGATTATAAATGATGCCAGCTTCATTGCTTTTTCCTGTGTTGACCTATCAAGGGATCAATAAGTGAGGGTGTGTAATTTACTATCGTATTCACTCTGTTTCTGCAAAAGCTTAAAACGTGAATCTTCTGCATCCTGCTGTAACCAAAAGATTTCCCGATGATGTTTTTTGATCTCTCTCAGCAGCCGTTTGCGGTCCGCAGGAGTACTGTCGTCACTAATCAACCACTGCTCTTTTTTCCTGATTAGTGTTCGGATTTTACGTATCTGATGCTCAGCATCGCTGACGCTTACCCGCAATGTGGTCATTACATCGCTGATCATGAACAGCTCATAGCCCGGGTTATAACCATCCAAAAATTCGGATTCTAAAGCGACAGGACAAATCCCCTGATACTTACGGCCATTCTTACCAAAATAGAAACCACTGGCACGGGTACAAAATTGCTTCAGCCCTTCCTGATATCCACGCTGATACGCCTCGCGATCGGGCACGACCGCATGCTTTGCACAATCACGCCGGTATTCATCCAAAAGCGAGGAATGCACACCTTTTGAGGCATCGGCCTGACCGATCAATTGCCAATCGGCATACACGCATTCCGATTGATTCATGGTGCTGCATCCCTGAACAATGCCTATCGCGCAGGTCAACAGCAGATACTTCACTGAGTGATTAATCGGCATTACTTATCTTTAATCCATATTCATTATCAGGCTGCCCAGGGAACGCCATCATTACCAGTAACGCAATCCAACCCAGCAAAGGAATCAATATAATCAGCACCCACCATCCTGTGCGACCGATATCATGCAGACGACGCACGCTCACCGCTATACTCGGCAATAAAACGAACAAAGAATAAAGCCCTGCTAAAAGCCCGGTGCCATAACCGTTCCCTAATCCTAAAAAACCATCAATAAAACCCATCGCGATACTGATCAAAATATTAATCAGTACAAAATACCAATATTCCTCGCGTCCCGCGCGGCCGGTAAACACCGTGTATTTCCTGATGACCTGTAAATACCAATCCATAACACACCTTTCTAGCGTTCAAATAAAAGATAATATAAAAGAGAACAAGTACTTATCCTAACCATTGCGAACCACCTAGTCATCCAGCAGCGGTTGCAGGTAAGCCCATATATTTTCCAACAACATAGGCTGTGCCTTCGCATTAGGATGTAAACCGTCGGATTGCATGAGGTCTGCCTGCAGTGCAACACCCTCTAACAGGAACGGAACCCGACTGATTTTATGTTCAGTTGCCAGCATTTCGAAGAGCGTATAAAAACGCTCTGTATATGTAACCCCGTAGTTTGGCGGTAATTTGATACCCACCAGCAACGGTGTTGCATCGGCACCTTCACTCATCGCGATAAGCGTTGTGATGTTGCGTTCAATCAGATTCAGCGGCATGCCTCGCAGACCATCATTCGCCGCTAATTCAAGAACTATCCAGTCTGGCTGGTGTCTCTTTAATAACGCAGGCAAACGAGTAATACCGCCTTGGGTTGTTTCACCGCTGATACTGGCATTAATCACGCTAATATCGGCATAATCTTGTTTCAGGCGCGTTTCAAGCAATGCTACCCAGCCCTGCTCAGGACTAATACCATAGGCAGCTGATAAGCTATCTCCCAAAACCAGTACCGTTTTGGCAGATACGCTGCTACTCACAATAACGGACAGTAGTAATAATAAACGGAAAATTGCCATGTTTGATCAAACCTCTTTTGCTATTGAAGCACACCATCTCGCAAAAACCTTTTCAACTCAAGCAGGTATTATCCGTTTATTTAATGATTTATCGCTCACCATCCGACAAGGAGAGAGTGTCGCTATTATTGGCCAGTCCGGCGCAGGGAAATCTACGCTATTAAGTCTGCTGGCTGGTTTAGACACGCCATCGTCAGGATCAGTGAAGTTATCAGGGATTGATCTTAACCAGTTAAACGACACCGCCAGAGCCGCCTGGCGTGCTGCCCATCTGAGTTTTATTTTCCAGTCGTTTCATTTGCTGCCTGAATTGACCGCACTTGAAAATGTGCGTTTACCGCTGGATATCCGTGGTGACAAACAAGCAGAACAACTCGCCGCCAGACTTCTGGAGCAAGTAGGGTTAGCAAGCCGACAAACACATTATCCTGCACAGCTGTCGGGCGGAGAACAACAACGTGTTGCCATAGCCCGCGCCTTTGTAACACAACCCGCCATTTTATTTGCTGACGAACCCACCGGGAATTTAGATGCCGACACCGGAGAAAACATCATTACACAGCTTTTTGAGCTTAACGCACAACAAACCACCACGCTGGTATTAATCACCCACGATTCAGCACTGGCGGCACGCTGCGACCGACAATTCAGACTCGAACAAGGCATCCTGAATGAAGGATTGCTGTCATGATGACTAAGCTGGCCTTACGGCAATTAAAAACACAGTGGAGAAGGCCTGATGGCCGCGCTTTGCTGATGTCTATATTCTTGATGACCTGCCTAATTACATTGCTAAACCTAACGGGCGAGCGCTTACAAAAGAGCTTAGTTACACGAAGTGCCGAGATGATGGGTGCTGATTTAGTGCTCAATAGCGGCCGTCCGCTTAGCCCCGAATGGACAGCCAGAATTAAGCAGAGCGGTTTAACCACCACGCAAGTAACACAATTTTCCAGCATGGTTGAAGCCGGCGACGAGCTGCTACTCACGTCTATCCGAGCGGTTGATGAGCCTTATCCATTACAGGGCAAGATCGTTACCTCACCGGCTCAAAATAGAGAGACCTCACCTTCTCAGAATAAAAAGACCACAGAACCATCCGCGGCCCTGCCCTCAGCAGGCACAGTCTGGGCTGAAGCTACTGTGCTGGAGCGCCTGAAAATTAAGCGTGGCGACTCATTACAGATTGGCTACAGCACCTTTACTATAGAACGCATACTTATTAGCAGCCCGGATAGAGGCACAGGATTTCGCAGTTTTAATCCGCAAATCATTATGCGCAGTCAAGACCTGGCAGCTACCCGCGTTTTAGCCCCTGGTAGCCGCGTTCAATACCGCGTTTTATTTTCCGGACCAACAAAGCAAGTCACGGAGACTGAACAGGCATTCAGGCCACTGCTAAAAAGCTGGCAGCGGCTCTATGCCGCCAAAAGTGACCAGCCGACCAGCCGTAATGCGATGGACAACGCTGCACAATATCTGAAACTCAGCGCGTTATTTGCGCTGCTGCTCGGCTCATTCTCTATTTATCTGAGCCTGCGCCGCTTTAGTGCCGATCAACACAGGCGTACCGCCTTGCTGATGAGTTTAGGATTATCACGTAAACAACTCTTCCAGTTATTCAGCGCACAGCTGCTGGCCGGTTGGTTGCTGGCGGCTATTCCGGGCACCCTGCTAGGGCTGGGCTTACACCATGTAGTCATGTGGAAACTAGGTACATTATTGCCGCAACCCCTACCCCCCGTCGGCACGCTATCACTGCTCAGTAGTCCATTATTGGCCGGTGCTATTCTGATGATAGCGGGTCTTGCGACACTGCTGCCATTGGGTAATACCTCAGTGCTATCACTGATACGTAACGATACAAATCAGGCAAAGTCAGATAAACGCCTTTACTGGCTCACGCCTCTATTAGTCTTTTTGCTGATCGCGCTATTTGTAGATTCGATTACGTTAGCGTTGCTGTTAAGCATTAGCCTGCTGCTATGTGGCTGGGTCGCCGGATTGTGTGTACAGTTTCTAATTCACACGCTTAATCAATCACTTAAAACTAAAATCCGACTTTTCCCATTGCTCACTCTACGGATCAGACAGCAACGTCAATGGCACCGACTGCAAGGTGGCGTGTTAACGCTACTGCTAACATTGATGACGGTACTTTTCTTTGCCCGTCAGGACATGCTGGCACAGTGGCAAGGACAACTACCCGCCGACACGCCGAATCAGTTTGTTATCAACATTCAACCCTGGGAAAAACAATCCGTGACGCAATGGCTCGCGGATAAAGGTATCCCATCAACGCTCTACCCGATGATCCGAGGACGAATAGAGTCTCTTAACGGACAAGCCATCGCTACAGCATTCACACCAGAACAACGCCAGCACAATGCGCTGAACCGCGAACTAAACCTGACATGGGGCGACCAGATACCCACCCATAACACCTTAATAGAGGGACAGTGGAGCAATGAAGACCGGGCTATTTCAATCGAGAAATCGATGGCGGAGGAGTTGTCATTAACACTCGGAGATGAGCTTGGCTTTCGCGTTGGCAGCGACCTGTTCAGCGGTAAAATAACGAGTATCCGTGGCGTAGAATGGGCCTCGTTCCGACCAAATTTTTACGTTATATTTTCCCCCGGCGTGATTGATCAGCTACCCGCCACCTATATCACCAGTTTTAAAATCAATACTCAGCAAAAAGGAGCAAGCGCAGAACTTCTGCAAGCGTTCCCGACGTTAACCTTAATCGATATAGAGCAAGTATTACTGCAGGCGCAAGATCTGATCAACAAACTCAGTGACAGTGCTTCGCTGATTCTTTTATTAACGCTTTTAAGCGGATTAGTGCTCGTGATTACGACATTGCAGCAAGACTTAGCACAACGGCGCTTTGAGGTCGCGCTGCTTCGGACTCTCGGCGCATCAGCCAACCAGACACGCTCATTGGATCTGCTGGAGTATCTACTGATGGGACTTAGTTGCGGTGTAATGGCATGTGTTATGAGCGAGTCTTTACTCTTCATCATCTATAAAAGCCTGCTGAAACTAGATCCCCAATTTCATCTGTTACTCTGGATAACCCTACCCTTACTGGCAACGCTACTGTTTACACTAACAGGCCTGCTAACCCGCAAAGCATTAACGCTACCGGCCAGTTACCGCTTACTAAAAAGCAGTAACAGCTAACCCTGATTCAACTAAATATAAGGTTTAAAGTCCCAGAATAACCCCCGGTTTTAACTGATCATTTGTCAGATCTAAAACCGGGAAGCAGGAAAACAAACGGTTTTTAGGAACGTCTCTGTCCAACAGCATACGAGTAACCTGCTCGCCTCGGGCAGAAGCCAGTGTTTGCAAACGCTCCAGCATGAGCGCTTCCAGCTCCGCAGGAGGCAAGGGCTTGGCTTTTGCTTGGTTTTCTTTATCAAGCAACGGTAAGAGATGCGTTCTATCCTCTTTCACGGCGTTACCACAGACATTCAGACGCAAGCCTTTACGGGCTTTCATCATCTCACCTATTTTGCCCAGATAACCGCTCATATCAGCTGAAACAGTACTCGTGCCCACGTCGAAATTAACCGGTGCCAGCGTAATAAAAGCACCTGATTTATTAGCATCAATGGCAGTGCTGGCGAGCGAAATGAGAGCCCCATAAGGCTGTAGTGCTTTGGTCAGGAAACTAAACGCCGCTTTTTTCAAACCTTTGGTTGCCAGATTATTAATAATACTTTGATAGCCAAACTGCGGATCGTCCAACGAACCTTCTACGGGCAGGTCCAGCTTAATGTTGTCGCTACTGTCCTGTAGCACAGAGATCGCAGTTCCTAGCGGCATACTGAGCGTATTGTTAAATTCATCAGTGGCTTGGGTTTGTGCCGGCTGCACCTCAAGGCGATTCAATTTGATGCGATTCGTTCCTGCCAGCACGCCAGCCTTAAGTGTTCCGCTACTACTGAAATCCATCTGGCCACTTTGTAGAAAGTAGCCGACATATTTTCCGGCATAAGGACTCACCACAGGCAGTTCTGCATTTTTCAGATCAAGCTTCCATTCACCATTCTTGCCTCCCCCAAGCAAATTTATTTTTCCTGAAGCACTTAATTTTGCATGGGTATTGATAGAAGCCAACAAATTAAACGGACTTAATTCAGCTTTACCGGTATCAATTTTTTCGACTTTCAGCTCCTTGATATCAACAACTGATTTAAAGGCGGGATTAACGCTATGATCTTCAATGCTGATCAGATTTTTACCCGTCATCATCAACTGCTCTAAACGTGCGGTAAACGCCGCTTCTTTGCTGGCTCCCGTCGTTGTCGGCTTTGCTTTGGCTGGTTTTTCCGGCGGCGTGTTTACATCGAGTGTTGCCAATGCATCCGTGAGCCTATCAATTTCTTTTATTCCCTGTTTTTTAGTCACTGATACATAGGTTTGTGTATCTTTTACACGAACATCATTGATCACTAAACGGGTAAGATCGGTTAATAACAACCCTTTAAGCTGCACTTCACCGATAGTGCTCATCGGTTGCTGGCCTTGCTTATAATTGGTTTTCAATTCCGTAAAGGTTAGCTGCTCAGCACTGATTTTTTTCATTGAGTAAAACCCGTTAGTCAGCCCGAGAGAACCCAAATCAAGCAACTGCAATGGCTCTTTTAATATTGCCACGTTCAACGAAGACGCCTTAAGACTTATTTTTTCAACGGCTGGCTCGCTCACTGGCATATCAACCAACACGGCCGCCATTTCAGCAGAGCCCAATGCCACAGCAAGACGCCCATCTTGCGATAACTTCAACTGCTGCAGAACGATCGTCGGCGTAGCAGAGACGCCCCTCAACTCATTCCCTTGCCAGTTAATAGCCAACGCAGACGTAAGCGACAGCTGCTCCATAGCCAGATCTAGCTGCGCATTTTTCAGTACAGGCGCAGCGATATTAAGCTTTATCTGTGTATTCAACTGCTGTGGTAAACCGCCCTCAAAGCGCATATCCAGCGGGCCATTCTGCGTTATCTTACTGGCGTTAAACTGGAGTGTGTCAGATTGGGCTGTGTTCGATTCGCCGGCGTTAGAGAGAGGGTCAGACTGACGTAACTGCAGCCCTTTAATCGTTAAATTTTGCGGCCCTTTAACACCACTGATCTGCTGATCTTTGAAGACAAGATTCAGCGCGCCTTTCCAGTTTAGCTGAGATATTAACAACGCCAACTGTGAACCCTGCTCCAATTTAATATCACGGGATTGAAGGCTGCCATCAATAGATACTGTCTGTAACGCGCCATCATTCAACACAACGTCACCTTTACCTGACCATTCCAGATGCGGGTCGGCTACCGCTATCTGGGCACCCTGCCAAGCAAAACCATCAAGACTCACGCTACCAGAATGCGACAACATTCCTGATGATCCGGTCAGATCCAGTATGATTTCAAGATTCGTGGTTAAACTTCCTGTTAACTGAGGAACCCACGGCTTAAGGATGCTTTGTAATGGAAAATGATCGAGCACTAGCCTGATAGTCGAAGTTTTATTCTCAGGCAAGGGTACAGCATCGGTATTCAGCGTTATGCGGGAGCCATTCAACACACCGTCCAAGGTCAATTGCGTTGATGCTTGTTCATCCCACTGATACAGGGAACTTAGCCCTGCATTATCAATAACTAACTTCTGTTTATGCTGCGGTATATCCAACGTCCAGGTGATGTTTTGCAAACTTACATTGGCAATACCGACTCGCCATTCCGATGCCTGGGTAGCAGGCTCGGCGATTTCTGTATCCGCCTTAAACTGGGATAAGTTAACAGGCCCCAGCCAGAGATCATCTCCTTGTTGATATATGCCACTGGTGACATCAGAGAGAAGAACTTGATTAATTAAAATGCGTTTTTCAAATAGCGAAGGGTAATCTAATGTCACTTTTACGTGGCCGACCCGCATAGGAGGCGCGCCGACAGAATCAGCCTGCAGTCGCAGCAGTTCAACAGTCCCGCTTAGCCAATGTATATCGACTTTTTCAAAAGAAGCATGTTCAGCGCCGTGGCCTTTGAGCCACATAACTACCTGATCTCGAATCACGTAAGGTAGTGAATACACCCCTAAAGCAACCAGCAAAAAAATCGACAACACAAATTTCATACATTACCTCTATACACACATTCTAAATATTCAATTGTAACTTCGACAAGCACATCACTGGCCAACAATGAATAAGAGAAGGCCAAGACTAATAGATAATAAGCTTACACTGCTTTTCTCGTTTATGAGCTTAATACTTAATTCATCCAGCCATAAAATCGCTAAAAAGAGAGACATAAACGATACATAAACCCAGCCGGTTAAAACCAAAGTATCATTACAATAGTAGTGGTTATTCCAAAAAGCTATATAAACCCTTTGTTTACTGTTAGAATTCACTGCAAAAAAAACAACTTAAAAAAGAAAGTCCGATATAAGTTCTATGCAAATTTTAAATTATTAGGGTGAATTCCATGGCTCATCATGATGAGAAGTTTAGTGACAATTCCGGTTATGGCTGGATAGTAATCAATCTGGTTGCTTTAGTATGGGTGACTATGCCAGTGAGCATTGTGCTGATAAAAGTAGTGCAGTGGTAATAGGCTGCTTATCGCTAAATAGCCTATTAATTGATGTAAAAAAGCCGCTTAACTAAGCGGCTTTTTTATGTCTGAGGCACAGTGGATCAACTGTGTAGTTAAGTAGGACTTCAGATAATAAGTCAGCGCTGCAATATCAGTGCTTAATAGTCTGCACACCGTCCGGCGTAGCCATCAAAATCACATCAGCACCGCGTTGTGCAAATAATCCATTGGTTACCACGCCAACAATATTATTCAGAATGCCTTCCAACCCTTTCGGGTCCAGAATAGACAGATCATGAACATCCAGAATTTCATTACCATTGTCAGTAATAAAACCTGAACGATAGACCGGCATACCATCCAGCTTTACCAGTTCACGAGCAACATAAGAGCGCGCCATCGGAACCACTTCAACCGGTAACGGGAAATCACCCAGCACATCAACCTGCTTACTGGCATCCACGATACAGACGAACTCTTTAGCGACAGCGGCAACAATTTTCTCACGGGTTAACGCACCACCACCGCCTTTCACTACATTCAGGCGGGCATCAAACTCATCCGCGCCATCCACATAGACTTCCAGTTCGTTGACAGCATTGAGATCATACACCGTAATACCATGACCTTTTAAACGCTCGGCTGTCGCTTCTGAACTGGCAACGGCACCATCAAATAAATGCTTGATTTTGGCCAGTTCATCGATGAAAAAGTTTGCTGTAGAGCCGGTACCGACACCCACAATCGTTTCACGCCCTAAGCGTGGGCGAATGTAATCAACAGCCGCCTGGGCTACGGCTAACTTCATTTCATCTTGTGTCATGCTATTTCACATCTCATTTATGAAGAATTTGTGTGAATTATACGCAGCATTGGCCTTCGCTTGTAGACGAAAAGCATTACAACTTGTAGGATTTCCTGCTCTTCTTGTGAAATCATTCAGGATTGACTGATAAACAAGCCATTCGCTCTACTCTGTTGATTGTACTTTTATTATGGCTCACCGATACATCAAAAGAATTCTCGAAGCGCGTGTCTATGACGTCGCGGTCGAAACCCCGCTGGATGAAGCCAGAGGACTGTCTGAACGCCTGCATAACCGGGTTTTACTGAAACGCGAAGACTTGCAACCCGTCTTCTCTTTTAAGATTCGCGGCGCGTTTAACAAAATGCGTCAGCTCTCAGAAAAACAGCTTGCCTGCGGCGTGATTGCTGCCTCCGCAGGCAATCACGCTCAGGGGCTGGCCATGGCGGCCAGGCACCTTGGCGTGAAAGCAACCATTGTTATGCCAAAAACCACACCTGAACTGAAGGTTAATAACGTACGTCGGCTAGGCGGTAAGGTTATTTTGCATGGCGATACGTTTGACGAAGCGTCAGCGCATGCACTCAAACTAGTGGCAGAAAAGGGTATGACCTATGTCCACCCCTTTGATGACCCTGATGTTATCGCGGGCCAGGGTACTGTAGCCATGGAACTGCTGCGTCAGGAATCCGGTCCGATTGACGCCATCTTTGTTCCGGTGGGTGGCGGCGGATTGATTGCGGGTATCGCCGCCTATGTTAAATATTTACGACCTGAAACCAAAGTTATCGGCGTTGAGTCGGAAGATTCCGCTTGCCTGGCCGCCGCGATGAAAGCCGGTAAACGCGTTACTTTATCGCAGGTCGGCATTTTTGCAGACGGTGTTGCTGTCGCACAAATTGGTAAAAACACCTTCGAAATTTGTCGTGAATATGTCGATGAAGTTATCACTATCACCACTGACGAGATATGCGCCGCGATCAAGGATATCTACGACGATACCCGCTCGATTTGCGAACCCGCTGGCGCATTAGGCGTAGCGGGGCTGAAAAAATATGTCGCACGTGAGCAGTGTGAAGCGAAAACGCTGATCGCTATTGATTCAGGCGCGAACGTCAATTTTGATCGCTTACGTCACATCGCCGAGCGTTCAGAACTGGGGGAAAAACGGGAAGCTATCATTGCCGCGAAGATTCCTGAAAAACCCGGTAGTTTTAAGAAATTCATTGCTGCGCTCGGTAAGCGCAATATTACAGAATTTAACTACCGCTATAGCGATGATAAGCTCGCGGTTGTCTTTGCCGGTATACAGATTCAACAGAATAACGGCGGCAAGGAAGAACTGCTCGAAGAGCTGCGTGGACATCTGGAAGAGGTGGTTGATCTGACGGATGATGAAACGGCAAAACTGCATGTGCGCTATATGGTAGGTGGGCATGCGCCAGCGTCAGTCTCCAATGAAGTGGTCTATCGCTTTGAATTTCCTGAACGCCCTGGCGCATTGATGAAATTTCTCAGCACACTCGGTGGCCGCTGGAACATCTCTATGTTCCATTATCGCAACCACGGAGCGGCCTATGGACGGGTATTGGTCGGGATGCAAGTACCGGAAGCAGAGAGAGGACAGGTAAAAGAGTTCCTGCATGAGATCGGCTATAACTTCTGGGAAGAAACGAACAATCCGGCTTATAAACTGTTTTTGGGATAAACCCCAAGTTCACCCTGAGTATGCGAGAAAGAATAAAAGCCGCTGTTAACCCAGCGGTTTTTTTATGCCTGACGAGTCGTTTATTCCCACTCTTATTACCGGGCTGGATTCAACAGCACTTGCCAGTAGCTGATCATCCAACTCAAGCAGTACCGATTCCAGCAGATGATGCTCTGATCCTAATACGGCCATATCATCCGCCGTCAACGGCTGCTCCAGCCGTTTCAGATAAAAGTAACCATCGTGTGAATAAATCTTATCGCCGATAATCGGGTGACCCAGATGCGCCAAATGTGCTCGGATCTGATGTTTTCTGCCGGTAAAAAGCGTGCATTCGATTAGTGCTCTATCGATTTTTCTCGCTAACACCCGAAAGGTTGTTTTACTGTATTTGGGTTTAGAATAGCAGGCGGCACTGTTGCGCTCGACCACATACATCTGACTACGAATAGCGCTATCAATTTTCTCCGACAGCTCGCACTCAAAGATCAACTGATCCCATGTCGGATGACCGTCAACCCAGGCATGATAAACCTTGCTGCGCACCAGTTTATGAAAATCCTTTTTCCATTTTTTGTCGGCATTTTGGTCCTTCGCGATCAACAGGACACCTGAGGTTTCAGTGTCCATACGATGTAACAGCCGGGCATCAGCATAGGCGGTTTCACGTCGAACCAGAGAGATTAGGGTGTTGTAAAGGTTACGGGTCGTGCGGCTAACCGGCAGCAATGCCGGTTTATAGACTTGCATCAGCTCATTGTCTTGCCAGATAATCCGCCAGTTGGCGTCAACAGATGCTTCCTGATGGCCCGGGAGGTTAAGTGTTACCCGCTGCCCGATAGAAAGCGATTGATCCGGCTGGGCGACAAGGCCATCAACTTCAATCCGGCCTTTTTCAAAAGAGAGCGGCAGCTGTTGAACATCACGTTCAACAAGCCGGAAGGATAAAAATTCAGTAATCGTGGCGGCGCGCTCAGAGAACACCGTAAAGATAAGGCAAAAGCCCTGGCCTGAATCGCTATTCTCAGCGTGAGAAAGGCACACCTTCCTCAAGGCATCTCTGGAGAGTAGGCAAAATTCTTGCCGAAGAACGCCCGCAGTGTAAACAACACTAGAGAGGCCAACCCCCATATCAATCCGGTCACAACACCGAGATCAACAATACCACGCCACGGCTGCTCCAGCTGATGAACAAGCAGTATCATCGCGATAATCCCCAGCGTCAGGCTGTAAGTAATAATCATGCGTTTGCGCGCAATAGAAAAGAAACCCATACAAAACAGTGGCGCTAAAAACAACCTGAAAGGCGTTATATTTTCAGAAAGGAACAAAATACGTGCCGCAACACGCGGGGACCATGCCTGTTGAAAGCCGCGATAGCCTTCAGCAAAGCCCATAAACAGGATACAAGCCACCATCGCCAACCAATGGTGCCATTGCAGCGTGTAGTCAAACGTGTTCCAGCCGATCGCGCCCAGGCGATAAATCGCACTGCCCAATAACATCCCGATACCGGTGATGCCCCACAAAACAGCAATATACCTTAACACGTTCGTATCTCTTCCCAATTCAACTATGTGAGCTTTGTATTGTACTCAACTCTGGCAGAGACTAAACAAAAAAAACCGCCCCATAAGGGCGGCCAAGTGCACATCTTCTCACTAAAACTGAATTAGATTTTCATCTTTAAGCCCGGCAACCTGCTAGTAGCCGTTTAATTTATCAATATACTCCGGCAGAAACAGCGATATCTGCGGTACATAAGTGATCAACATCAGGAAGCCTAATAACAAACATAACCACGGCAGACACGCTTTAATTACCCAAATCATATTCTGGCCGGTAATACCTGCCGTCACGAAGAGGTTCAGCCCCACCGGCGGCGTTAGCATCCCAATCTCCATGTTAACTACCATGATGATACCCAGATGGATCGGATCGATTCCCAGCTTCATCGCAATAGGGAACAGAATAGGCGCCATAATCAGTATGATCGCTGATGGCTCCATAAAGTTACCCGCAATCAGCAGTAAGATATTTACCACAATCAGGAAGCCCCATGCTGGCAAGCCCCAGGCAATAATAGACTCTGCAATCGTATGCGGAATACGTTCTGTCGTCAGCACGTGGGCGAACAACATCGCATTGGCAATAATGAACAGCAACATCAAAGATACTTTTGACGCATCCAGAATCACTTTACGCACTTCAGGATCGGCAAAGGACTTAGGAATCGCCATCAACATTTGAGCGGTGTTACGTGCGGCAGCAGAGGCAAAGTTTTCACCACCCTTCTGCCAGGGAACGCCTTTCATCGGGCCGATATCACGATAACCAACCACCGCAATAAAGTAACCATACACAGCAGCAACAGCGGCCGCTTCTGTCGGTGATGCCACCCCACCATAAATAGAACCCAACACGATGAAGATCAGCATCATGCCACCTAAGGCAATCACACCTGAGCGCGCCAGCTTTCTAAAACCCGGGAATGGCTGAGAAGGCAGTCCTTTGATACGCGCGACAATGTAAATCGCGATCATCAGGATAAGACCCATCATCAGGCCGGGAATAAACCCTGCCATAAACATACGCGAAGCCGACACTTCAGTTGCCGCTGCATAAACAAGCATGACGATTGAAGGAGGAATCAGGATGCCTAAAGTACCGGCGTTAGCAATAACGCCCGCCGCAAAAGACTGTGGATAACCCGAACGCACCATACCGGCGATACAGATAGTTCCAATCGCCGCTACTGTTGCAGGCGAAGAGCCTGAAACCGCCGCAAATAGCATACAGGCCATAACTGACGCCATCGCCAGACCACCTTTAATGTGGCCTACGGTATCAACGGCAAAGTTGATCAGACGCTTGGCCACACCACCGGTCGACAGGAAAGCCGATGACAATACAAAGAACGGAATCGCTAATAGCGTGTAGTGTTCTGAAGTTGCCTCAAATAATTTAAGCGAAACAGACGCCAGTGAATCATTTGAAAACATCAAAATGGTCGTTATTGACGATAAGCCGAGTGCGATAGCAATGGGCATGCCGATAAACATACAGAAAAACAAGGTGATAAAAAGAACCGCGATAGTCATGATTTATCTCCCTTATTCTGATGAGTATTATTACTATCCTGGTCACCCAGTGCGGTTTCTTTCAGCTCATTAGCAATGGACATTGACTCTTTTGCTTCATCCGCAAAATGAAAGCCCTCCGCTTCGCCAATCATAACTTTCCAGCCAAGCTGTAAGAAACGAATAATCAACAACACAAAGCCGATAACCAATATGCTCATCGGAATCCACTTAGGAATGGGAATATCTGCCATCTCAATGCCGATCATTTTCATCTTGCTCAGGTAGATCCAAGAGCCATAGACGAACAGGCCGCAGTAAATCAGGCAGAGCGCGATAGCTAATAAGGTGAAAAACCGGTGAGTATTAGCGGGTAACATTTTGACGAAGACATCTACGCCAATATGTGCACCGACTTTTACCCCATAAGAGGCACCGAACAGCACAAACCAGGCGGCCATTAGCAGCGTGGCTTCCTGTGCCCAGTGAATACCGGAGTTGAAGCCGAAACGGGCCACCACTTCAACGAACACCAGTAAGGTCATTGAAACCAGAAGCAGAGATATAAATCCCTCCTCCAGGTGCGAAACCACTTTTTTAATCATCACAGTCCCCATCTACAGACATCGATTATTTTTATCTTGATATAACATTTACAGGACAACTCAACTCACGCAGCTCACCAGTACGAAGACAGCAGCACAGGAGAAGCTCTCGGCTAAACACTATCGTTTTCACATGATTTTTAAAGCTATACGCTGAGTAAAACAGACGAGCCAGGAAGGCCCGTCTTTATCGCAAGACGATCTTACTTATTAGAGGCTTGTGCCGCCTCAATAAGGTCAGCACCGATCTCTGCTTCAAACTGTTTCCAAACGGGTTTCATCGCATCAACCCACTGCTGACGCTCAGCATCGGTCAAAGTAATCACCTCAGAACGCTTAGAATCAACAATTTGCTGCTTATCTTCATTAGCTTTTTCAGCAGCAATGCCATTACCGTATGCAATCGCATCATCCAACGCTTTTTTCAGTTCAATACGCAGATCATCATCCAAAGACATCCAGAACTCAGCAGAGGTCACAACCAGATAATCCAACACGCCATGGTTAGATTCCGTGATGAATGGCTGAACTTCGAAGAATTTTTTAGAATAGATGTTAGACCAGGTGTTTTCCTGACCATCGATCGCCTTTGTCTGTAGCAGTGTAAACACTTCAGAGAATGGTTTTTTCAGTGGTACGGCATCCACGGCTTCAAACTGCGCCTGAAGTACGTCCGACGTCATAATCCGGAATTTTCTGCCCGCAGCGTCTGCCGGTACTTTTATCGGGTTACTCGCAGATAACTGCTTCATGCCGTTATGTAAATAACCTAAACCAACCAGACCTTTCGACTCCAGAGAGCTTAATAGCCCCTGACCATCAGGGCCCTGCTGAAAACGCTCAACAGCTTCCATATCTTTAAACAGGAAAGGCAGATCGTAGATTTGTAGTTGTTTGGTGTATTGCTGGAATTTTGACAATGATGGCGCAGCTAACTGCACGTCACCCAGCAACATGGCTTCCAGCACTTTATTATCGCCGAATAACTGAGAGCTAGGAAAAAC
Organism: Neptunomonas antarctica; assembly: GCF_001305295.1. Taxonomy (GTDB): domain Bacteria; phylum Pseudomonadota; class Gammaproteobacteria; order Pseudomonadales; family Balneatricaceae; genus Neptunomonas; species Neptunomonas antarctica. The sequence continues at coordinate 95,569 of NZ_LJSI01000023.1, read as the reverse complement.
ATCAACTTCAACACGACCAGCAAGGCGTTCAGCGACCAGTTCTTTAAACTTGATCGCCATCTGACCCTTGGGAGTATTCTCAGCAACGACATGAGAAAATTTAATTTCGACGGGCGAGGCTACGGCGGCTTGAGCACCGAATGCCAACGCTAGCGTAGTTACAGCGGCTGTCAGTAAACGCATTGTGTATCTCCTGTTTTTGGATTTATTCTGATTGTTTCGCGTTTGTTGCCCGCGCCTATTTAATAAAAAATATAACGCTGACATCTAATACTAACAAAGCAAATACAGGGCCAACTTTTTTTTCTAAATCAAAAACAATAAGTTATAATAAACATCACTTACTACTACCATAACAATATGGCGTATTTCCACCCATCCTTTAACCCCTAAATAGGCGGAAATCCACACATCTATTTTGAGGAGATGATACGAACCAAGACAAATTCAGATATTCATTGATGTAAGTTCAGGACAAAAGACTCAAGATCCCCTACAGTTTGCCGATGTTAAGCTAACATTAATGGGATTAAATCCTTTTCAAAATGCAGGAGTTGGTGTGACTATACATAAAGGGATATCCATTCAAACGAAAGTAAACCTCTCTTTGATTGCCGTTTTCACTATTGTTCTGATCAGCAGTCTAACAGCCATATTCAAAAGCCAAACGGGACTGATTGATGAAGTCGCTCGTAAAACGACATTAACAACTGCTGACTCTTACTTTGATAGCATCAATATGCTGATGATTAGTGGTGCTATGGCTAACCGTTCTACTCTGCAACAAAAAATCACTACCAACGAAGAGTTAATCGAAGCGCGTATTATTCGAGGCAAGGCCGTAACAGCCGTTTATGGTCCGGGCTCAGCAGACTCCGGCATACAGGATGATTTTGACCGCCGCGCAATGAAGGGCGAGCATATCATCGAAGAGATTAATGACGATAAAGGCCATCGCCTCGTCGTAGTCACCCCGATGAAAGCATTAAGTAGCTACAAAGGTACCAATTGCTTATTGTGCCACCAGGTCCCAGAAGGCCAGATTCTTGGCGCGGTACGCGTGACTTACTCATTTGAAAATCTGGATGCGGCGGTATTCAGCAATATTACTGCTGTCGCTTTGGTTGAACTGATCTTATTTATCGGCGGCATTATTATAATCAGTTTATTATTACGTCGTCTGGTCGTCACGCCTATCAACCGGCTCAGCCAAACTATTAATACCATTGAAAAAGACGCCAATCTCAACCTGCGAATTGAAGTGACGTCGAACGACGAAATAGGTCAGATGTCGACCGCTTTCAATTCCATGCTGAATCACTTCCACGATAGTTTAAAACAAGTCAGCAACACCATATTGAAGCTCGGCACGTCGAGTCTCCAAATCAATGATATCGCCAATATGGCATCACAAGCCGTGCATAACCAACAGATTCAGACCAGCTCTGTTGCCTCTGCTATGGAACAAATGGGAGCCGCTACTCAAAGTGTCGCGACTAATGCAGAGCACACAGTCGCAGCTTCAGATCTGGCGCTCCAAGAAACTACCAACAGCACAAAAATCACTCAAGAAGCACTACATGCCATTGAAGCATTGAAAGAAAATATTTCTCAGGCAACACACGTCATTCAGCAACTTAATGACCAAAGCCAGAATGTCGGCACGGTACTGGAAGTGATTCAGAAAATTGCAGGACAGACCAACTTACTGGCCTTAAACGCCGCCATAGAAGCCGCGCGTGCCGGGGAACAAGGACGAGGCTTTGCGGTAGTGGCCGACGAAGTCAGAACACTGGCTAGTCGTACGCATCACTCTACAGAAGAGATCAATACTATTATTAATCGCCTGCAGAAGGATGCCGAAGGCGCAGTTAGTGTCATGGAAGGCGCGATGTTAAGCGCAGAAAAAGGGGTGGTAAGCGTTCAAAAAACCTCGGATGCCTTGGTTAATATCGCTGAAGAAGTACGTATCATCAATGATATGAACCATCAGGTTGCCAGTGCTATTAAAGAGCAATCCATGATGGCAGATAGTGTTGAAAGCAGCGTGCAGGATATTAGTCAAAGCGCGAGCCGTACAGCAGACCGCGCTACGCAGCTCACATCAGTATCTTCTGAATTGGGTTCACTGGCAACGCAGCTTGAGTCATTGGTGAACCGATTTAAGCTCTGATAAAAGCCGTAACATATAAACTAAAAAGGCCTCACTAAGAGGCCTTTTTTATGTGTTTTTCTCACGCCTTGTAATCGTTTTTATCCAGATCATATTTTCTCATTTTATCGTATAGCGTCTTGCGCGGCAGCCCGAGACTGTCCAATGTATCTTTGATAGAACCACCATGTCTGGATAATTCAGTTTGTAGCAGTATTTTTTCAAAGCGCTCCACCTGCTCAGGCAGTGTCATTTTACCCGTCACAGAACTGTCAGTAATCGGCCGGTTATCAAAATCAAAGGTGCAACTTTCACCCAGCAATACATATCGCTCTGCTAAATTGCGTAGCTCTCTGACATTACCCGGCCAATCATGCGTCATCAGACTGTGCATCCGTTCCATATTCAGCGGCAAAACTTCTCTGTTGTATTGAGCAGAGGCCAAAATTGAAAAATGCTGAAAAAGCATAGGTACATCATCCAAACGATTCCTCAGCGGAGGCACGTCTACCCGCACAACATTTAAACGGTAATAGAGATCTTCACGAAAAGCGCCACGTTCGGCCTGTTCTTTCAAATCCATTTTACTGGCGGCAATGACCCGTATATTCAAAGGTATCAGCTCATTGGAACCCAGCCGCTCTATGGTGCGCTCTTCTAACACCCGCAGCAGCTTTACCTGCAACGCCAGCGGCATGCTTTCAATCTCATCAAGAAACAAGGTACCGCCATTCGCATGCTCAAATTTACCGATACGCTTGGCTTTAGCATCGGTAAAAGCGCCCTTCTCATGGCCGAACAGTTCGCTTTCTATCAGACTTTCGGGTACGGCACCGCAGTTAATCGCAACGAAATTTTTATCCCGTCGGCCACTATGCTCATGAATATAACGCGCTATCAAATCTTTACCGGCACCCGTCTCGGCAAGTATCAGAATATCAGCCGGCGTATCGGCTACCGTATTAACTAAGCGGCGTAACTGCGTAACCGCCGGCGTATTACCAATAATACGAGGACCCGGCGCATTTTGCGCGTCCAGCTCCTGACGCAATCTCCGATTCTCGATGGTTAACGCACGTTTATCCATCGCCCGGCGCACGATATCCACCAGCAGATCAGTCGAGAAAGGCTTCTCAATAAAGTCATAAGCACCATTACGCATGGCGCTGACTGCCATTGAAATATCACCATGTCCTGTGATCAGAATAACCGGCAAATCAGGATCAATCACATGCGCGCGCTGCATCAACTCCAAACCATCAATGCCCGGCATATTAATATCGGTAACCAACACACCGCCCCACTCACCGCTAATATGCCCGAGCGCTTTTTCAGCATTCGACAGAGCCAAGACACTATAACCGGCCAGTTCCAGAGTCTGCCCGGCAGAGAGCCGGATATGTTTTTCATCATCAACAAGAAGCACCGCATTATTTTGATGCAGATTGTTTTGCGACAAAGTGCTTTGATTCAGATCCAGAGACTGCATACGTTATCCCGCTATATGGTTGTCAGTTTTTGATTAAAGTCGCGCGCGCAGTGTCAGCAGGCAGCGCTAATTTAAATAAGGCGCCGCCTTCAGAATGGTTGGAAACGCTTAATTCTCCACCCAGACTATCAATAATACGATAGGAAATAGATAATCCCAGACCCAACCCCTGACCCGCTTTTTTTGTCGTATAGAAAGGTTCGAATACCCGCCCCAGCTCTTCGTCAGGAATGCCCGGGCCATAATCACGCACGTCAAGAACCTGTTTAGTGTCATGATAGGTCAGCGTAATATCAATACGTTTGTCAGGTAATGACTCCATGGCTTGTATAGCATTCCCAATCAGATTCACCATCACCTGCTCAATACGTACGATATCGCCCAGAACAAAGCAGGACTCCAGCCGTGGAGGCCAGCTAATCACGACCTTTTCACGGCTCAAGCGTCCATACATAATAGACATTGCGCCATCCCTGACTGATTTCATACATACGGACTCTGCCTGGCCGCTGGTTTTACGAGAGAACTCTTTTAAAGGATGAATGATCTTCGCCATGCGCTCAGTCAACTGACTGATCTCAGAAAGGTTTTGTTCAACCGGCTCTAAGCGATCCATTTTCAGAAATTGTCTGGCATTATCAGCATACGCCCGGATCGCCGTCAGTGGCTGATTGAGTTCATGATTGATACCCGCAGACATTTGGCCCAATACGGCTAGTTTTGCCGTTTGAATCAATTCATTCTGGGTGTTTTGATGAAGCTCTATCTCATCTCTGAGCTTCACATTCGCACAGGTCAGGTCAAGCGTACGCTCACGTACCCGGGATTCCAGTTCTGTCTGAGCTTTTTGCAGTGCCAATTCATATTCTTTACGTTGAGTAATATCATGAATAGTCACAATAAAGCGCAACCCATCTTCTCTTGGCATTTTACCGATGGTAATTTCAATCGGAAAACAAGTACCATTCTGGCGCTTGCCAGATGCTTCAATCATCAAATCAGATCCCGGCTCTTTAGCCATCGTCGTTATATGCTGCCAACATACTGTACGATCGGCCTCCACCAAAAACACACTGAAATGCTGACGTTTTACATCCTCTTCACGATACCCGAATAGTTTTTCAGCGGTGCGATTAAATGACTCAACCAGCCCACCCATATCCAGCGTAACCAGTCCGGCGTGGGTATTATCAATAATGTCCCGGATTCTAGCTTCATTTTTCTCCAACGACGCTAACTCACGCCGCTTGAACCGGGTTCTTTCTTTAACAATCCGACGCCTTGAAAGTACCACCATTATCAGTAAAATCACCGCGATATAAATGAATGCCGCCAGCATGATGGCATTCAATACCTGCCGATGTACCGGCTTCATACTGGCCAGTATAGAGACAGTAAAACCGGCATCATTCACCGTCGTGCTCTGTAGCAGATACTCACCCGTACGAGCACCATCCAATGCGGAATTACGAATAACCTTGCCGTCTACCAATGTAATCAACTGGCTACCGTCATCGCGCTGTTGACGCTTAATAATTTGCAGAGATGTTAGGGGATAATCACCATAGCGCAAACTTTTATAGATACGCTGCACGTCTGTCTCACTCAAAGGGGTCAGCGTATGGAACTTCCAGTCTTCACGTGTCGAAATGAAAATAACCCCATCTTCATCACTCACCAACAGATCAGTGGTGGCATCATTCCAATCTTTCTCGATCTCATTAAGATCAATTTTCACGATCACTGCACCGATAATTTGCCCACGATGCGCCACCGGATAAGAGAAAAAATAACCGCGTTTTTTAGAGGTGGTACCCAAGGCAAAATAACGCCCTGAACGTCCCTCAATCGCATCCTGGAAATACGGTCTGAAGCTGAAATCCCGACCCACAAACGATGCATCCTCACTCCAGTTACTGGCAGCAATAGCAACACCCTTCGCATTCATCAAGTAGGTGTCGGATGCGCCGATCACATCATTTACCTGCTCCAGATAAAGACTCGCCCTCATTTTGGCGTCGTTGCTCGGATCATATAGTAAGGTATTAGTTAGCTCTGAATGCGTTGAGAGTAAACGAGGTAAATCTTTATAACGATCCAGCTTCTGCTGCAAACTCAGCAGATAGCGATTCATATCAGCCTGCGCTCTCTGTTGCATATTTTGCATCGCCTGCTGACGACTCAGCAGCGCAACCTGAGTCAGCAAAATAATAAAGATAAGCACCAACACTATAGTGGTTAACGGACGATAAGATGAAAAATACCTTGCCAGAATCACGCCCCTTCAAATAATTTAATATAAAAATACACAGATCTTAGTATGAAGTAGAAATTATCTGCTGCTATGATTCTATAACAAACATCTTATTTTCACACGAACAGAAGGATCGAGTGGTGCTCTCTGGATTGTCTCCTCTCTTAAACACAGTTAACTGAGAACTCTTATGCTGAAACGTACTAAAATTGTAGCTACTTTAGGACCTGCAACAGACCGACCCGGTGTGCTGGAAGAGTTAATTCGTTCAGGCGTTAACGTGGTACGTTTAAACTTCTCCCACGGAACTGCAGATGACCACCGACGACGAGCGCAAGAAGTGCAGGCTACCGCCCGCCGTATTGGCAAAATAGTCGCTGTGATGGGCGACCTGCAAGGACCTAAAATTCGGATTACTAAATTCAAAACCGACCGCATCGAACTAAAAAAAGGTGATAAATTCACACTTGATGGAGAACTATCAAGTACTGACGGGGATCAATATCAAGTAGGCCTGGATTATAAAGAATTGCCCAAAGACTGTGTTCCCGGCGATATTTTACTGCTGGATGATGGCCGCATGCAGCTAAAAGTACTTAACGTCATTGGATCCCGCGTCGAAACAGAAGTACTGCTCAACGGTCCACTGTCTAATAACAAAGGCATCAACAAACAAGGCGGCGGATTGTCAGCCGCAGCACTCACGGCTAAAGATAAGCGTGACATTCTGGTGGTCGCAGAACTCGATATGGATTACGTTGCAGTGTCGTTTCCGCGCTCCGCCGCCGATATTGATGAGGCCAGAGCACTGTTACTGGCAGCAGGCAGCCGTGCAGAAATTATTGCTAAAATTGAACGCGCCGAAGCAGTAGCAGACAATGATGTGCTGGATAAGCTGATTCTGGCCAGCGATAGCGTCATGGTGGCGCGGGGTGATTTAGGTGTCGAGATTGGCGATGCTGAGTTGATTGGCGTACAAAAACACATTATCAATCGCGCCCGCGAATTAAGCCGTACCGTCATTACAGCAACACAAATGATGGAAACCATGATCAAAAGTTCGATGCCGACACGAGCAGAAGTCTTTGATGTGGCAAATGCCATTCTGGATGGTACTGATGCCGTCATGCTCTCTGCAGAAACAGCGGCGGGGGATTTTCCGGTGGAAGTGGTTAAGTCCATGACCGAAATCTGTCAGGGTGCAGAACGCCATCAGTCGGCTCGCCCGGCAACAACCAACATCACCCAGCGAGGCGACCGTATCGATGAAACCATTGCCCGCTCTGCGATGTACACGGCCAATCATCTGGTCGGTATCAAAGCTATTATCTGCCTGACAGAGTCGGGGTCGACGCCGCGCTGGATGTCTCGTATTCGTTCAGGCTTACCTATTTACGCCCTTACCCGTCATGACCGTACCATGCGTCGTATGGCCCTGTACCGAGGCGTTGAAGCGATGCACTTTGATGCTACCAGTATCCCTGAGGCACGCTTAAATGATGAAATAATGGCCGGTTTAAAAGCGAAAGATCTGCTCAACAGTGGCGATCTCATCATTCTCACACGTGGCGCTAAACTGGGCGAGCACGGCGGAACAAACTCAATGCAGGTACTACAAGTTCCCTAAGCGCCGGGCAATCCACTATTTTATGATCGGAGGCTATTCGCCTCCCTTTTTACTGGCGTATATTTGAATGCTATTCTGATGAGCATTTTCTAAATGTCGCGCTCACCCAGTCGCCTTGAACCGGATAGGCCTTATGAACGGGATATACCTCATGAATTGGATAGCCTTATGAATCTCGCTGCACAAATTGCTCAGGAATTGGGTGTTCGCCCACAACAGGTCTCTGCCACTATTACCCTGCTGGATGAAGGTGCGACGGTGCCTTTCATTGCCCGTTACCGTAAAGAAGTCACCGGTGCACTGGACGATATCCAATTACGCCAATTGGCCCTGCGCGTAGATTACCTCCGAGATCTGGAAAGTCGTAGAAAGACGATACTGCAAAGTATTCAGGAACAGGGAAAATTAACACCCGAACTAACGACAGCTATCACCACCGCTGAGACAAAAGTACGTCTCGAAGATTTGTACCTGCCTTATCGTCCTAAACGCCGCAGTAAAGCTCAGGCCGCGCGGGAAGCAGGGCTTGAGCCTCTGGCGCTACAACTACTCAATACACCCTGTGATCCTATGCAGGCCGCCAGCCATTATATTAATCCGGATAAAGAAGTTCCTGATCAAGAAAGTGCATTGGCGGGGGCACAGCAAATTTTAATAGAGCAGTTCTCTGAACAAGCCGACCTATTGGACAAATTACGCAAATGGCTCTGGGGCAATAGTATTGCCACCGTTGCCGTAGCGCGCGGTAAAGCCACGGATGACAGTAAATTTCGCGATTACTACGACCATAGAGAGCCTCTCCGAAAAATGCCATCACATCGGGCTTTAGCTATGTTCCGGGGAAACAAAGCGGGTGAATTGAAAATATCCCTGCTGCCCGAAGCAACCATGCAAAACGAACCCGTACAGATTATTGCACACCATACCCGCATCCCTACCGGTAACAGTAGTCGTGAACGCTGGTTACAAAACTGTGTTGCGCAGACATGGACACAGAAACTCCATAAACAAATCGAAACGGATCTGCTGAAGCGCTTACGTGAGGAAGCAGAAAGCGAAGCGATTAAGGTGTTTGCACGTAACCTCAAAGATCTGTTGCTCGCGGCACCCGCCGGGCAAAAAATCACCCTGGGGCTGGACCCTGGACTACGCACCGGCACCAAAGCTGCCGTGGTTGATGCTACTGGGAAATTACTGGATCACTGCACCCTATACCCGCATGCGCCGCATAAGCGCTGGGATGAATCGCTCAGTACGCTGGCAAAGCTGGTCGCCAAACACGACGTCTCATTAATCAGTATCGGTAATGGTACCGCTTCAAGAGAAACGGAACAGCTGATTAAAGATCTTGGCACACGCCATCCTGAGCTAAATTTCAGCGCCGTTATCGTCAGCGAAGCAGGCGCCTCTGTGTATTCAGCGTCGGAACTGGCCAGCCATGAGTTCCCCGATCTGGATGTCACTATTCGCGGCGCCGTATCAATCGCCCGACGCTTGCAGGACCCCCTGGCGGAACTGGTTAAAATAGATCCTAAAGCGATTGGTGTTGGCCAGTATCAGCACGATGTCGATCAAAAATCGCTGGCAGCTTCATTGGAAAACGTGGTCGAAGACGGTGTCAACCATGTGGGCGTCGACCTGAATACCGCCTCCTGCGAATTACTGGCTAAAGTCGCCGGACTCAATAAAAAAACCGCGCAAAACATTATCGATTACCGTGACAAGCAAGGCCGCTTCGGCGATCGTAAACAGCTTCTCAAAGTCCCCAGGCTCGGCGCTAAAGCCTTCGAGCAGTGTGCCGCTTTTCTGCGCATCCGCGAAGGACAACAGCCATTGGATAACTCTGCCGTACACCCTGAAGCCTATGCACTGGTCGACAGCATGGCCAGCACGTTGCACTGTAAAGCAGCCGAACTGATCGGTAATAGCGCGCTGATTAAAACCCTCACCTCACATCAATTTGTGTCGCAGCACTATGGTGAATATACAGTGCGCGATGTCATCGCCGAACTTGAAAAGCCAGGCAGAGATCCACGTCCGGAGTTCAAAACAGCACAATTTGCGGCCGGAGTAGAAACGCTGAAAGATCTACATATCGATATGCAACTGGAAGGGGTTGTGACCAATGTCACCAACTTTGGCGCTTTTATCGATATCGGCGTACATCAAGACGGCCTGGTGCACATCTCGCAACTCGCGGATCAATTTGTAAAAGACCCACACAGCGTTGTTAAAACCGGTGATATTGTGCAGGTCCGCGTGACCGACGTTGATGAAGCCAGACGTCGCATTGCTCTCTCTATGAAAAGCCAGCCTATGAAAAGCGCAATACAAAGCACTCACAAGAGACCGATGGAAAACCAAGACAGATCAGCCTCAGAAAAATCCAGCAAGCCTCATATGACAGCAACCACAACACGAGCCAAAGTACCCCATGAAAAGCCCTTACTAAATAGCCTTACAGCAGGATTAAAAGCGGCGGGATTTAAAGTTAAATAATGCAACGCACTGTTTCTGTGCTTTAATCCGGCGACTCTGGTTATAATGTCTGCCATTTTATCATCCAAGAAGGGCTAGGCTTTGGCATCCGTTCTGAAAAAACAGCTTGAACAATTGCTTTCTACCGGCAACCACACATACTTAAAGGGTGTGCTGCACGGTATCGAAAAAGAAGGTTTACGTGTTGATCGCACAGGCGAACTGTCTCAGTCAGATCACCCTATAGGGCTTGGATCAGCACTGACCAACGGTACGATTACGACCGATTATTCTGAATCGCTACTGGAATTTATCACGCCTGTTTTTGAAAAGCCGGAGGACGCTTTAAGCCATCTTGAGAACTTACATCGCTTCAGTTACCAGCACTTAGATGAAGAACTGATATGGGGAGGCAGCATGCCTTGCCATATTAAGAACGAAGCCGCTGTACCTATCGCGCACTTCGGCACCTCTAATGTCGGTCAGCTAAAGCATATTTATCGGGTGGGTCTTGAGCATCGTTACGGTAAAATGATGCAAACTATTGCCGGTATTCATTATAACTTTTCGTTACCTGATGACTTTTGGCGTGCCTTACAGACATTGCAGAAAAATACCGATTCATTGCAGTCTTTCCGTTCAGCCTCGTATTTCAGACTAATACGCAATTTTCGCCGTAATTCCTGGCTGTTGCTCTACCTGTTTGGCGCGTCTCCAGCGTTGTGTGATTCTTTTCTTAAAGGAAAGAAACATCAACTTGAAACGCTACACGAGCATACCCTTTATCTGCCTTATGCTACGTCGTTACGTATGAGTGATTTGGGTTACTCAAATAAAGCCCAAGCGTCATTGAGCATCTGTTTTAATCACCTTAATACCTATATCAGTTCATTACATAGAGCGATCCATACATCTTATGCTGCCTATGAAGCCATAGGCACTAAAGTAGATGGCCAGTATAAACAACTCAACACCAGCATTCTGCAGATTGAGAACGAATATTACAGCGATATACGCCCTAAACGGGTTGCCCAGCCCGGCGAAAAACCTCTGCATGCATTGCACCAGAGGGGCGTTGAATATATCGAAGTACGTAATACCGATATCAACCCATTTTTACCGATCGGCATGGATATTCAGCAAGCCAAATTTTTGGATGCTTTTCTGATTAGCTGCCTGTTAATGAGCGATGATGAAATCGGCATTACTGAATGCGACATGATTAGCGATAATTTAGAAAAAGTTGTGACCCGAGGCCGCGAACCAGGCCTGACACTGGAAACACTGGACGGCCCTGTTTCACTGATTGAGGCAGGTAACAACATACTTGCACAAGTACAGATGACAGCCGTAATGCTGGATACCCTGCATCAGGGCGCCGATTATCAGAATGCGGTCACAGCACAGCACAGCAAACTGGACGACGTCTCCCTAACGCCCTCTGCACAAGTATTAAGCGCTCTCAAAGAAAGCGGCTTAAATCATACAGAATGGTTGCTGCAGAAGAGTGCGGAGCATAAACAAACGTTCAATCAGTCAACCCTGCCTGAAGATATACAGAAGGATTTCACACAGCAAGCGCAGGCATCACTGGCAGAACAAAATGCAATCGAAGCCAGCGACACACTCGACTTCGATCAATACCTGGCAGCTTACTTAGCTAGCTGAGCATTGTTAGCAGCCTGTAGGGCTTACTGAATAACAAAGCTGGTAAAGAAGAGGTCGGTGACCATCGCCTCACCTTCCTCTTCTATTAGTAGCTTCTGAATAAGCGCTAAGCCTTTCTTTGCCAGAATTTTCTGCGCTTCAACCGTTTCTAAATCTGCTTCCGTCTGCGCACTAAACAGAAAGACTAAATCATTCCTGACATTTGCCATATGGTGATTAATCGCATAGCTGGTATCTTCTGAACTCACCTGAATAGTCACTTCACATTTAAGGAAACGCACTTTTCCCTCACCACCAAAATTGGTAATAAAAGGCTTGAGCTCAACATAACCGACGTACTCTGCAGCAGCCGGCGCTTCTTCTTCCGCTGCCCACACGGCAGGTAACCACAAACTTAATAAAACAATCGCGAAAAAACGTAGTAGCATAACCTGAAGGCTCCCGTTGAGATAAATCAATGTCAGGTAAGTATAACCGCCTATTTTGACTACACCAGAGATTGATCTCTCTTGCACCTGAAAGTCGCTTAGTATTAGTATTAAATCATATTAACGAATAAGGATTCGATTATGTTAGAAAAATGCCAAAGTGCACACGAACGCTGGGGTGGTGTCAGTAGCATTATCGATCACTGGCTAGATGACAGGCAGAAGCTGATCAGTAAATTTGTATCACTACCTTCTGTTGAAGTCCGGGAAATAGAAGGGAAAATCGAATCTTTCTGTACAACCATGATGGATTATTTATCGTCAGGACATTTCGAAGTCTATGAACAGCTACTCCACGAAGGTAGCGAATTTAATGACGGCAGCCTGGAAGAAGCACAAAAGATTTTTCCACGGATTCAACCTACAACGGATGCTGCTCTCGATTTCAATGATAATTTTGCTTCTCTTAAAAACCCGACAGTACAGCAAATCAGGGAGTTTTCGTTTCAGCTCTCAACGCTAGGGGAAAATCTGGAAGAACGTTTCGCCTTAGAAGATCAGCTAATTGAGATACTGCACACCGCACACCGCGATACAGTCATGGTTGGGGCATAGTGAGGCATAGGATAGGCTCAGTGATGTTTAAACGATCACTCCGGCTATTAGCTATTCCTTTGCTGGTAAGTACATTAGCGGCGTGCGACCAGGCTAATACGCCTACTACCTTTTTTGAATACGCAACACTGGGCGCTTTCAGTGCTGATATTTCGGCAGATGGACATTACGCAGTAATAGGTTCGCAGCAAGAAGGGGGCAGCCTTTGGGATATCCAGAAGAATGCGCGTCTGTTTGACTGGAATCACCGCCAAGGTGAACTCTCCATCATTGCTGAGTCCGGCTTCTCCCCCGAAGCCAATTTTGCGGTTACCGCCACACAGCAGGATCTGGTTCTCTGGCACACATTAACCGGGCAACCGGAATGGTTCTGGAGCTCCCCCGGAGAAATACTGGATTTGGCTCTGTCTTCAGAGGGCGATTATGCACTCTTAGGCCTGAGCAATCATGAAGCCGTGTATTTTGATATTAAAAATGGCGGAGTGCGTCAAAAATTGCGCCACCAGGGACGTGTGCGAAGCGTTGCGTTAAGCGCCGATAGGCACATTGCATTAACCGGTTCCGACGATTACCAAACAACAGCGTGGAACATGGACACTGGCGAGCCTCTGCATCAGATATCACTTGATAATATAATCGATGTTGTCGCCCTGTCTCCCAACGGCCAACTCGCCTTTAGCGCGAGTAATCTCGACAAAGCTATTATCTGGGATACCGAAACGGGTGAAATTCGCCAGACACTATCTGGCACTGAAGGTTTTTTCCCAAAGCGCGTTAGCTATGTTGCGGCACGCTTTTCGCAAAACAGCGCTCAGCTACTGACAGGAACAGCCGCCGGCCTGATTCAATTATGGGATAGCGCGACAGGCGAAGAACTGAAAAGCTGGCGTGCCCACAAACGTGATGCCTACGGGCCCACCAGCACCAGCATTTATTCGGTTGGCTTTGGTTCCGGTGAATATTACGCGATTGGCTCTAATGGCATCATGAATGTTCTGAAATAAAAGACTTTGAGATAAACAGCTCTGACATCAAAATGGCCGCATCAGCGGCCATTTTCATCTAAAACACACCATAAGAGATGCGTGTTTATTCCGGAGCGGGATTAACTTCTAATAGCTCTACTTCAAACAACAGTGTTGAGTTAGGGCCTATAGCATTACCCATACCACCCGGGCCGTAAGCCAGCGCAGCAGGAATCGCCAAATTCGCTTTACCGCCTTCTTTCATCAGCTGCAGACCTTCAGTCCAACCCGGAATAACGCCGTTAAGCGGGAAAGATACGGGCTCATTACGTGCATAAGAGCTGTCAAATTCAGTACCATCCATCAAGGTACCGCGATAATGAACTTTAACGGTGTCAGTAACCGTTGGTTGCTTACCGGTACCCGCCTGAGTTTCTTCATACTGCAAACCACTTTCGGTTGTCGTAACGCCCGATTTCTTACCATTTTCTGTCAGAAACTTCTGGCCTTTATCAAGATTATCCTGCGCCAACTGAGCTATCTGCTGACGCTGCTCTTCCTGTTTTTTCATCTGGAACGCCTGCATGGTTTCACCTACTTGCTGCGAATCCATTAACGGCGTAGTGCCTTTATAAACAGCTTTAATACCCTCCTGAAAAGCTTCCAGATCCATTGTTTCCAGATCCAACTTCAGCTTTTCACCTAATACCAAGCCCAAACTGTAACTTACTTTTTGATCATCGGTTTTTAATTCAAAAGCCTGAGCGAGCGGCATTACAACCAAAGAACTTGCCACAGCCATGGCCATTAATGTTTTTTTCATGCTGTTCCCTTACTCCTGAGATCGTGTATATGTGCGTTAATAAATGCATTCGTTGCGGCATTAGTGCCTGATTAGACCGCAAAGTTCAAAGAGAAGCCAATCTTATCCCAGGATTGACATCTGACGACCTAAACTGGCTAATAAGTCATACAATTCAACGTCAACCGGAAACTGTTTGTCTGATATCAACTGTGTCAGATTTTCCACCATTAACGTCTCTGTAGATTCACCAGCGCCAGAGCACTCCCCCGCCAGTATATAAAGGTAGGCCAGCTCTATTTTTTCGGCTTCCAGCTCCGCCTGTCGCATCGCCTTATAAAAACTGGCGAAGGCGGGTTCACTGCTATGATCACCACGAACCTGATACCTCAATGCCCGTAATGGATGCGTGATGTCGTTCTGCCACTGCCCTGCAGCACTGTGTTTCAAAGCTAAAATATTGATCGGCTTATGCTGCGTCGCTAACCAGCCGGCAAACAATAACCGGTTAATACTCATTCCATAATCATTTTGTAGGGTCAAACAGCACTGTTCGACCTCGGAATGTGAATAAACTTTCAACGCAAACGCCCAAAGAGGATTTTGTAATTGCATAGCTATGGTAGAATCTCGCGCCTATGATTAAGTTATCTAAACTCAGCTTACACCGTGGCACTCAGTTTTTACTAGAGCTAGCCGACCTAACTATCTATCCCGGTTGGAAAGTAGGGATTATCGGCGCCAATGGCGTGGGTAAGTCCAGCTTATTCAAATTACTCCTGGGAGAGTTGCAACCGGATGCCGGCGACTGTTACCTGCCTCCTCATCTCACCATTGCCCACATGGCGCAGGAAGTCACGGCGAATAATCGCAGCGTGCTCGATTATGTGCTGGATGGCGATAAAGAGTTACGCCGGATTGAGCACGCACTCGTGCAGGCCGAAGCCAACGGCGCTAATGACCAACTAGGTGAGCTACATGCCGAATTGGACGCCATAGAAGGCTACAGCGCGTCTGCTCGTGGACAGCAACTCTTAGCCGGCCTGGGCTTCACGATGGCTGATATGCAGAAAGAGGTCAAAGCACTGTCAGGCGGCTGGAGGATTCGTCTGAATCTGGCGCAGGCATTAATGTGTCGTTCAGACATTCTGCTATTAGATGAGCCGACCAACCATTTAGATCTCGATGCTACACTGTGGCTTGAACAGTGGCTGAAAAACTACCCGGGAACCTTGCTGCTTATCTCGCATGACAGGGACTTTCTCGACCAGGTCGTCACCCATATTACGCATATGTTTCAGCAACAGCTGATCATGTATAAAGGCCAGTACAGCGCGTTTGAACGTGCGAAAGCAGAACGCCTGTCACAGCAACAAGCGCAGTTCGAGAAACAGCAGTTGCGAATTGCCGAGATTGAACAGTTTGTGCGTCGCTTTAAGGCCAAAGCCTCTAAAGCAAAACAAGCACAAAGCCGGGTCAAAGAACTGGAACGCATGGAGCAGATTTCAGCCGCTCACATCGATAGTCCGTTTAGTTTTCGTTTTGACAGCAGCGACAAGGTCTCCAACCCTCTACTATCGCTACGCAAAGCAGACTGTGGTTACGCCAATAGCCCTATCCTGAAAAATATATCACTGACGTTAGTTCCCGGCTCACGGATTGGTTTGCTCGGCCCGAACGGCGCAGGGAAGTCGACCCTGATCAAAACACTGGTCGGCGATTTACCTCAGATCTGTGGCGAACGTAATACCGGAGAGCATCTGCGGGTAGGCTACTTTGCACAGCATCAGCTTGAAGCTCTGGATCTGGAAGCATCGCCTTTACTGCATATTATGCGCATATCACCTCAGGCCACCGACCAGGAAGTCCGCAACTACCTAGGCTCCTTCGGTTTCTTTGGCAATGATGCGCTGGCGCCGGTAAAGCGCTTCTCCGGCGGAGAAAAAGCGCGCGTCGCCCTAGCGCTCATCGCATGGCAAAAACCCAATCTGCTATTGCTTGATGAACCTACCAACCATCTGGATCTCGAAGTACGCCACGCTCTGACGATGGCCATGCAGAACTTCGAAGGCGCAGTCATTTTAGTCTCCCACGATCGCCACTTACTACGTAATACGGTCGATGAGTTTTTACTGGTAGCTAACGGACGCGTCGAGGATTTTCCTGGCGATCTGGATGATTACCAAAAATGGCTGGTAGACCAGCGCCGCTCTGAACAACAAAGCAGCGAACCAGATAACCGCGAAAACCGCTCCCTCTCTGCCACTGAACGCAAAGATCAAAAACGTGAAGCAGCAGAACTACGTAAAACGCTAAGCCCCTTAAAGAATAAAGTCGGCAAGCTGGAGCAGCAACTGGAAACGCTTCACACTAAACTGGCAGCCGTTGAAATACTGCTAAGTGATAGTAGCCTTTACGACACTGAGAATAAGGGAAAATTGAAGGAAATACTGTCTAGCCAAATCCAGTTCAAGCAATTGATAGATGAAACGGAAATGATATGGATGGAGCAACTGGAGCACTTAGAAACGCTGGAACAAACACTCGCGGCCGATTAGTGGTCTGCGAGTGAATGAGTGAACTCCAGCAAGCTTTCACTATCAACCTGCATCAATTCGACCTCTGCGGTAATCTCGGCCTGAGTCAGGCCTGTTCGTACTAACACCTCTGGGTTCAGTACGTGATCCACAGGACCATCAGCCAAACCACTCTGTCGCAGCGCATGATTTGCCAGATGTATCACCTGTGAATAAGCATCCGCTTTGGAATTCAGCGGATCATTGAGATATCTAATCCCATTAAACACCTCTTCCGGTAGCGACCAACTCTCCATTAACCAGGCACCCACCTGCTCACGCGTCACATGTAAAATATGCTTTTCTATATAATCCAATCGCAAATGAGGGTTGGCTTCGATATAACGGGATAACAATGAAAAATGCGGCGGAAACAGATGCGCTAACACGATATAGCCAAAATTGTGCAACAGCCCAGCCAGATAAACAAGACCAGGCTTAGGCCTGATATCATTACTCATTTTTTTCGCCAGACGTTCAGCCAGTGTCGCCGTATAAACAGCCTGTTGCCAATACGGTGTTTGGTTTCGGGGTGTGTCATCAGGTAACGACAGTGTTTTTCCCATCGCGATTCCCAATGCCAGATTCACCACCAAATCAAATCCCAGTACGCGGATAATTGCATCATCTATCGATTGAATGCTACCTGGCGCGGCATAGTAGGGCGATACAGACCAACTCATTACCTGTGCTGACAAACTGGGGTCAACCTTAACCACGGGAACTAAACGATCGACACCTGCCGCATCATCAGAACGTAGCATAATAATCTTCTGGGTCGTAGGCGCCAAACTAGGTAAACCCAGGGTATCTTCCAGACGTTGACGAATTCTTAGTGCAGTGAAACGTTCAACAGCGTGAGAAATCACAGTTTCGTCATCACCGCTTGGCTGTACTTTATCAATATCAGAAAGACTGACACCTAACCGTAACGAACGCATACCGGCCATATACCAGGAACGATTCGCGCTAAAGCGCAGTCCGCTATAAGGCTCAATAATATTAAGCGTATCCAGAGCTTCACACTTTACATCAATGAAAACAGGCAGAGAGAACAGCTTTTTCTGCCCTCCTTCCGTTAATAGCTTTTCCTGACTAAAGAATCGTTTTACATCATCCCCTTTCACCGGTTGCAGATGCCGCTCAGTGTCACGCCAGATACTCACCAGATTAAGCAGCACAGTAGCCGGAAGCAAAACTAAGACCTTGCCAACATTATCGTGCAGTAACACCAAACGAACATCGTTTGCCTGCCCTGCAACTTCTCCTAATGTATTTACACCTATGGCCAAATCCACTCCCTCCGGTAGAGACTTACTTAATCACATTAACAAGATAGCTTTACCCGTTAGAATATAGGCAAGTAGCTTAATTAGTCACCTAATATGGCACTATGTAAACTTTCATGCAAAAGATATTCCCATTAGAAAATCATTCTTATCAAAGACGGGTAACACGCGTCACTGCAAGTAACGCTCTGAGCTTTTTAATCGCACGGGCAAGATGTATCCGATCAGTCACCGCAATCTCCATATCCACTGTGGCCAACTGCCCCTCTTTTTCACCCATATCAATTCTCAGGATATTTGCACCGGTTGCAGACACAGCTGTAGCGAGGCTGGCAATCACCCCCCGGTGAGAAGCCACTTCCAACTTCAGCATCACCGTGAACTCGTCATCCGTTACATCCGACCATTCCAGATAAATACACTTTTCAGGGTCATCACGCATATAACGAATATTACGGCATTCTGTGCGGTGAACAACCAGCCCCCGACCACTACTGACACGCCCGATAATCTGATCGCCTGAAATAGGATGGCAGCATTTACCATACTGAACAACCAACCCTTCGGTGCCCTGAACAGCGATGGGTTTCTGCCTTTTAAGCGGATCACCCACGCTATCATCAGGCTTGAGTTTACGCGCAACTACATAGGCCATTCGATTACCCATGCCGATATCTTCCAACAGATCATCAATCGATTTGAAACTTGCACCTTGAAGCAACGTCTGTAGTTTTTCAGCATCAATCTCGTCAACCGAGATACCGTAATTTCCTAAAAACTGATTTAGCAGTCGACGCCCTAGTTCAACAGATTCATGGCGTTGCTGATTTTTAAGGAAATGACGAATACTGGAACGCGCTTTACCCGTGACTACAAAATTTAGCCATGCCATATTCGGCTGGGCACTGCGTGTCGTTATAATTTCAACGGTTTCACCACTTTCCAATGGCTCAGATAGCGGCGCTAAACGTCGATTAATACGACAGGAAACGCAGGAGTTTCCAACATCGGTGTGCACCGCATAAGCAAAATCTACCGGTGTAGCCCCCCTCGGCAATTCCAGAATGCGGCCTTTAGGGGTAAACACATAAACTTCATCAGGAAACAGGTCTTTTTTAACATTCTCGATAAACTCCATCGAGTCACCCGCCCGCTTTTGCATTTCCAGCAGGCCCTGCACCCATTTACGGGCCCGGTTATAAGACCCGACGGCACTATCTGAATCGCCATAGACTTTATAATGGCTATGCTCAGCAATCCCCAGAGAAGCCACCGCATCCATTTCGCGGGTGCGAATCTGCACCTCTATGGTGATATCCCTGGCACCAAACAATTCAGTATGCAGTGACTGATAACCGTTGGCTTTAGGTATCGCAATGTAGTCTTTGAAACGCCCGTGTACGGGCTTATATAAATTATGCACAGCACCCAGAATGCGATAGCACTCATCTACTGTGTCAGTCACTATTCGAAAAGCAAAGACATCCATGATTTCAGCAAAGGATTTGCGCTGTGCTTTCATTTTTGAATAGATACTATAAAGATGTTTTTCACGGCCAGTCACAATACCCGGCAATTTTTCCTGAGCAAGACGCTGACGAATGGCTTCTTCAATAGAACTGATTACATCCTTACGCTGCCCGCGCGCCTGAACGACGGCGCGGCGGATATACTTGGCACGCATTGGATAAAACGATTGAAATGCCAGATCTTCCAACTCTACCTGCAGATCCCGCATACCGAGACGTGCGGCTACGGGCGCATAAATATCCATGGTTTCACGAGCAATACGGCGCTGCTTTACCGGAGGCATGGCACCCAACGTGCGCATATTGTGTAACCGGTCGGCCAACTTAACCAGAATAACGCGAATATCTTCCGCCATGGCCAACACCATTTTCTGGAAATTTTCGGCCTGCGCTTCCGCTTTAGTTTCGAATTCGAGATGAGTCAGCTTGGAAACGCCATCAACAATATCAGCCACAGATGTGCCAAATTGCTTTTCAATGCCGTCATAATTGATATCGGTGTCTTCAATAACATCATGCAACATGGCCGCCATCAAGCTTTGATGGTCCATATGCATGGTGGCAAGAATACCGGAAACCGCCAACGGGTGAGTCACATAGGGCTCACCACTTTTACGACGCTGACCATCATGCGCCTGTTCAGCATAAAAATAGGCACGACGAACATCCTTGATCTGTAATAGATCAAGATATTCAGCTAATCGGTCAGAAAGGGAATCAATCGTTGGCATTATTCCTCCATTGCATTCGCGTTAGTAATAACTTACCCACTAATGCTTCCTGATGGAACAATGCCCGATTAAAAAATGAGGTATTTATCGCTGAGGGATTTCGTCCAGGATAGACGCATCGATCAAACCTTCGGCTATTTCACGTAGTGCTACAACGGTATCCTTATCGTTTTCACGATCTACCTTCGGCTCTTTACCACCTGTTGCCAACTGACGTGCGCGCTTTGCTGCAACCATAACCAACTCAAAACGGTTATCTACATTGTCCAGACAATCTTCAACTGTGACACGTGCCATGCTAAACCTCAAAAATTTGATGTGATCGGAAGAACCGGAAATTTTACTCCACACTATTCATACTGACAAGAGATCATTCAGCAAATCCGCATATCGAGTTCGCTGATTCAGCAATTTGAGCTTCTGGGCTGTCAGTACAGCCTGCAATTGTGCCAGTGCGACGCTAAAATCGTCATTAATCACCACATAATCAAACTCGGCATAATGCCGCATTTCACTCGCCGCCTGAGACATCCGTAAATCAATAACATCGTCAGCATCCTGACCACGTCCGGTTAAACGCTTACGCAGTTCACTTTGTGAAGGAGGTAAAATAAAAATAGAGACGGCATCAGGCATTAACTGTCGGACCTGAGCAGCACCTTGCCAGTCTATTTCAAGGATCACATCAACACCTTGCCGCAACTCGCTTTCAACCCACACACGCGAAGTACCGTATTTATTGGTAAAAACATCGGCATATTCCAGAAACTGGTTATCCGCAATCAAGCTATCGAACCAATCCATGGTGACAAAATTATAATCCACTCCATCCTGCTCTCCTGAGCGCATAGCGCGCGTCGTGTGAGAAACAGAAACCCGTACCCGCTGATCTTTATCGCGGCTATCTTCCAGCAATGCTTTTACCAAGCTGGTTTTACCTGCCCCGGAAGGCGCCGAAATAATATAAAGAGTACCTTTAACGCTCATATAGCTCTCACACTTAAATGCTTAGAAAATGTTTTAATTTTGCCCGAATTTTGTAACCAAACCCAGCGCTACGGACATTTGAATCAGCTCAGATAGTGAACTCACCTGCATTTTAGCCATCATGTGTGATCGATGCCCTTCAACAGTTTTACGGCTAATGCCCAAATGATCAGCGATATCCTGATTCGCCTGCCCCACCACCACACCTTCAAAAACCTGACGTTCCCGTTTAGTCAGGCGCTGATAATCGCAATGAACATTACGCATCGTAGCGGCATGACGCCAACTATTCTGATCCTGCACCAACGCCTGCTGCACATGATCAATTAACGTCTTATCATTGAACGGTTTCTGGAGAAAAGTGAGCGCCCCCTGAGTCATCGCCGTGACCGCCATATCCACATCCGCATGCCCTGAAATCATAATCAACGGGAGATTGATATTGCGACCTGCTAATGCTTTCTGCGCACGTAAACCACTCATACCGGGCATACGTACATCCATCAGAATACAGCCCCGGGCATCGACGGGACACTTATCCAGAAACTCTTGTGCGGTCTCATAAGTGACGGCATGCAAGCCAACCGACGCCAACAGCCACTGCAATGAGTCACGAACATCGGCATCATCATCGACAATAAAAATACGTTGTAATGGTTCGTTACTCATCCCGCTCCTCAGTTGACGGCACACGTAATAAGGGCAAAGGTAAACAGACCCGAAATACAGCCCCGCCGTCGGGCAAATTCTCAGCAGTAAGCTGCCCACCGTGCGCTTCTACTAACGAACGACTGATAGACAGCCCCATCCCTAACCCTCGCGCTTTGGTTGAATAAAACTGCTCAAACAACTGTTCAACATCTCCGCCGATGCCTTCACCCTGATCAAAAACGGAAAGTATAACCTGTTCGTGATTCAGCAGAGAAGCCTCAATCCAAACCGTTAACGGCATATCGCCCGGTTCAGAGTGGCTGGATTCAATAGCATTCAGAATAAGATTAAGGAGCACCTGTTCCAGCTGCACTCTGTCAGCCATCACCATAGGTAAAACCTGTACAGTTCGGTTTTCCAGTACCACGTTATGCTGTTCCGCTGTGCTACTACAAAATCCGATCAGATCATTGATCAAACCATACAGATCCAGAGATTCCCGCACAGGTTCCTGCTTACGTGCAAAATCCATCATCCGGTGCAGAATCTCACCGGCTCTTAATGCTGTCGCTGTTATACGCTGCAATACCGGCGTCATATCTTCAAGGGAAAGGGGTTCTTTTGCGGCTAAGCGCCGCTCTATTCCGCGCGCATAATTAACAATAGCGGTTAACGGCTGATTCAGTTCATGCGCCAACCCTGACGCCATCTCTCCCATGGAAACCAGACGCGACGCACGATTCAGCTCTTTTTGATACTGCAGCATGCGCACTTCAGCTTCTATTCTGCGACTCACATCCCGCGATACGACAAGCGTCTCTTTTAACTCGCCGGTTGTCGTATCACGAATCGAGCGGCTCGTACTTTCCAGCCAGGTATAATGCCCATCTTTACAACGAAACCGATAAGTATGGGTATAAAATCCCTTATCGTAGAAAACACTTGGGCGACGCTGCTTAAAGTCTTCTACTTCATCGGGATGATACAACTCATAAGCCGACATGCCGATGATCTCCTCGACGCTATATCCCAGCAGATGCGTAACCGCCGGGGAAGCGTAGATAAAGCGCCATTCATCCGGCGTATGGCGCGATATCATGTCGGTAGACTGCTCAGCCATTTCAGCCAACAAGCGATTGCGTTCAGCATCATCTGTCAGGGCGCCGAGCCCCTGCTGCGACGTGGAAGATTGTTGCTTGATGAGCGAACCCCTCTGACTCAGTATCATTCACCCCCTATCATACCAAAAGACGGGCACTTGTCAGAGAGGCGTTTGTCAGCGCAGAAATTTCTTACTGAACAACTTAAACCCTTCAGCATCCGAGCGGCGAAGCCATTCAAAACCTACCATTTCACGGGTAATGATTTTGATGCCTTCGTCACGCATCCGGGCAATCGCATAGTCGGTATCTTTTGGATGACGGGCTGAAATAGCATCGGCCACAACAAACACCTGCTTACCCATCGCTTTAAAGCTCATTGCGCTCTGCAACACGCAGGCATGTGCTTCCATTCCGCAAAGAACGACCTGATCTTGCGAAATTGACGCCAATTTGTCCTGAAACTGCGGCGCATCAACACAAGAGAAAAAAGTTTTTCCGATAAACTGATCCTGACCTACACGTTCACGCAACCCGTCTGCGGTGGGACCAACGCCTTCTGGATACTGCTCTGTCCCATACACCGGAATATCCAATGCTTGTGCGAGCTCCACCAGCGAATCACAATACTGAACCAACTGCTCACCCTCATAAATACCAGGTAACAGGCGCGCTTGAACGTCAATTACAATCAGGCACGAGTTTTCTTTTTGTAGCATCATCTTAGCTCTCCTAAACTTAGTTCCCTAAACAGGACGACGATCAACCATGTTAGTCGCAACACCTTCTGCCACTACCTTACCTTTCACGTAACACACCGTTTGCAGCGTAACACGGCGCCGCTGATGGTTAATATCAGTCACCGTGGCCATCGCGGTTACCGTATCGCCAATATACACAGGTGCTTTAAAACTCAGCTGCTGATCTACATAGATTGCACCGGGCCCCGGCAAACGCGTTCCGAGCACAGCAGAGATAAGTGCGGCACTGAACATGCCGTGTACGATGCGTTCTTTAAACGGGGTTTGGGCCGCATATTCGGCATTGATATGCACCGGATTATCATCACCGGAGATACCGGCAAACAGTACTACATCTGCTTCGGTAATGGTTTTTGCATAACTGGCTGACTGCCCAATTTCTAAATCTTCAAGATAAAAGCCGTGTAGATCCTGCATAAATACTCTCTGCATCATCATGTTTTCGTTATTGATTGCTATCAACCTAATGGTTTTACCCAACAAAACCAAGTACTAACCCTTGGTTTTGTTGTTTTATTTTGTTACTTTGTGGATAGTAAGCACGATCCGTCCCTTTTCATTAAACGAGGTGAAGCATGGAGAGCACGTCAAATAGCGGCTTCCTGGAACGCACATTGAGTCATTTACGGCTCGCATGGCGGGACGTAACGGATAATCGAACAACACTCGAACAACTCAACTTATCCGCTACATTAAGCAGCGATGATGAAGTTATACTCAGAGAATGGATTGATCATTGTCTTGCAGATAAAGGCGGAGAAGTGGCAGCACGCGCCCGTGCAGCCACCTTAGGAAAAAGCTACCTTGAGTTAAATCCAACCGGACAACAACGCTTTCTCTCTATTCTTGCGTTGCATTACGATACCAATGCAGCGGATGTTGAACAGCATATCGCCCTCTGGCAAGCGTCATCTGATGACAACCGCGCCGAAGCCGCCCGCCAACTTCGAAAAGTACTCGAACCGCCAAGAACGAAGCTCCTGACGCTTTTCAATGAACTCCCCGAAGGGATCAAGTTTTTGGTCGACATGCGGGCTCAGATACTCACGTTAAAAAACCAGCACCCCGAATTAAAACCGCTGGAAGCCGATCTGAAACGTCTACTGATCAGCTGGTTTGATATCGGCTTACTGCAGCTAGAGCAGATCAATTGGAACTCCAGTGCAGAGTTACTGGAAAAACTGATCGCTTATGAAGCCGTGCATGCCATCAAAAGCTGGGACGACTTAAAAAACCGACTGGACTCCGACCGTCGCTGCTTTGCCTTCTTTCACCCCAACATGCCTAACGAGCCGCTTATTTTCGTAGAAGTGGCACTCGTGAAAGGCCTTTCAGACAACGTCCAGACGTTGCTGGATGAAGCGGCACCCGTAGGCGATATTAATCACGCAGATACGGCTATTTTTTACTCTATATCCAACGCGCAACGAGGACTGGCCGGGATTAGCTTCGGTAATTTCCTTATCAAACGGGTTGTTACAAAATTACAGCATGATTTCCCACATGTGAAACAGTTCGCCACGTTATCCCCGATTCCCGGTCTGATGCGCTGGATCCATCAGCAATCGCCTACAGAACTCGAACAACTACCCGGCGGTAAGATCTTGTTATCTAAGGGACTGTTGTCTCAGGCACCGTTATCACAAACACAGCCACCTCACACACAGCTGCAGCCACTGACGCTAACCCTAGCGCAGCGGGATGATTCCTACCTACGTGCAGAACTGAGCAAGCTGGCAGCTTACTATCTGGCTAAAGCGGAAAGAGCCGGAGGCACTACTGCTGATTCGGTGACTCATTTTCACCTGAGCAACGGCGCCCAGATCGCTCAATTAAACTGGATGGCGGATACCTCGAACAATGGTTTGAGCCAATCGGCAGGCTTCATGGTGAACTATCTATACGACCTGCCTCACATTGAAGAGCGAAGCCAGGCTTATAGCAGTGAAGGAATCCGCCACCTTTCTGCTTCGATTAAAACACTACTCAATCACAAACCTTAATACGCATTTACTCAAAATATAAGGATAAAAAGATGACTCAACGAATTGCCATCGTCACTGGCGCTAACGGAGGACTGGGCGAATCAATGTGTAAAGCACTCATTGAACAGGGCCGTAAGGTTATTGGAACTTTTGCGCTCGGCCATGAGGCTGCAGCCGCCACCTGGCAGGAGGAGATGAAGCAACAAGGCTTCGATATCACCATGAAAGCCGTTGATGTCTGCGACTATAGCGACTGTAAACGCTTGCTGGAGGAAATTGAGCGCACAGAGGGTCACATTGATATTTTGGTGAATAATGCAGGTATTACCCGTGACGCACCGCTGAAAAAAATGCAACCCGAGCAATGGCAGGCGGTTATCCAAACGAACCTGAACTCTATGTTTAATATGTGCCAGCCAGTCTTTGAAGCGATGTGTAACCGTGGCTGGGGCCGCATCGTTAATATCTCTTCGTTAAATGGCGAAAAGGGTCAATTCGGACAAGCCAACTACTCTGCAGCAAAAGCCGGAATTTATGGTTTTACCAAAGCCATTGCTCAGGAAGGTGCTAAAAAAGGTGTTACCGTGAATGCCGTATCACCTGGCTACATTGATACACCGATGGTACGCCAGGTACCTGAAAAAGTTCTGAACAGTATCGTAGCAGGCATCCCGGTCGGACGCCTGGGTCAGCCAGCAGAGGTCGCACGTGCAGTAGCCTTCCTGACAGCCGATGATGCCGGGTTTATTACGGGCACCAACATGTCGGTTAATGGTGGCCAGTATATGGCGTAAACATTCGCTTTATGATTGACGGGGCTACAATACAGCAGCCCCTTTTTGCAGAAGCCTATGCGCCATCACAGAGCTACTTGCGCAGCAATCTCAGGCCGTTACCGACCACCAGCAAACTTGCGCCCATATCCGCGAATACCGCCATCCACATAGTCCCCATCCCCATCAATGTCAGTAGCAGAAACACCACTTTGATACCCAGCGCCAACGCAATATTCTGTATCAGTATTGCACGGGTATTCCTCGACAACCGGACAAAGGCGGATACTTTACGCAAATCATCATCCATCAGCGCCACATCCGCTGTCTCAATCGCGGTATCCGTTCCCATCGCGCCCATCGCAAAACCGATATGCGCACGTGCCAGTGCAGGTGCATCGTTAATACCATCACCGACCATGCCCACCATACCGTCAGCTTCCAGTGCTTTAATGGCGGCTAACTTCTCTTCGGGGAGCAAATTACCGCGCGCCTGATCAATACCTACTTGCTGAGCAATGGCTGTGGCGGTGTGCTGGTTATCTCCGGTTAACATCAGCGTTTTAATGCCCAGCTGATGCAGCTCGGCAATCGCTTCCCGGCTGGACTCTTTTACCGTATCAGCCACAGCAAACAGCGCTAATACCTGCTGCTCATCGACCAGCATCACAACACTCTTTCCTTGCCGTTCAAGCAGATCCAAACGCTTTTCAAGGTCAGGAGTGCACATCCCTAACTCTTCGATCAAACGATGATTACCCAGCGAGTAGAGCTTCCCATCGATAATCCCCCTGACACCACGGCCCGAAATAGCCTCGAACTCGTCAACGTCCGCATGCCGTTCATTACCAACGCTTTTCGCGATGGCCTGCGATACAGGATGGTCAGAACGACCCGCCAGACTCACCGCTAAGCGACGGCAAGACTCAATACCCAGACCCGCATTCAGGCCAGCACCTGGATCTTCATTAAGTGCAGCACTAAGACCAGAGCACACCTCAACATCTGTGAGTACCGGCGTGCCATAAGTTATAGTGCCTGTCTTATCGAGCGCTAACCATGCCAGCTTATGGCCCGTCTCAAGATACACTCCGCCTTTAATCAGAATACCGCGACGCGCGGCAGCGGCTAAACCACTCACAATCGTCACGGGCGTAGATATGACTAACGCACACGGACACGCAATAACGAGCAGTACTAAGGCTTTATAAACCCAATCGAACCACAGGCCTGCCATCAATAAGGGAGGTAAAATAGCGACACCTAATGCAACCGCAAACACCGTGGGCGTATAGATGCGTGCAAACTTATCGACAAAGCGCTGCGTCGGCGCTTTGGTACCTTGCGCCTCTTCTACCGCATGGATAATACGTGCCAGCGTCGTGTTATTCGCTGCAGCGGTGACGCGATACTCAAAAGCACTGGCTTCATTAATGGTGCCTGCAAAAACTAAATCACCCTCGGCTTTATCCACCGGTAGGCTTTCTCCGGTAATCGGCGCTTGATTGACGGTTGATCTGCCTCGAATGATCTGCCCATCAAGACCCATCCGCTCGCCCGGCTTAATACGCACGATGCTGCCAACCAGCACACTTTTGGCATCGACTACCTGCCAGGAACCGTCAGTTTGTTGCACGGTGGCATTATCAGGCGTCAACTGCATCAACCCCGAAATCGCATTCCGTGCACGATCCAACGACTTAGCTTCAATCAACTCAGCCAGCGTAAATAGCACCATAACCATAGCGGCTTCCGGCCACTGCCCTAAAATAAGCGCTCCCGTTACAGCGATGCTCATCAGGGCATTGATGTTCAAATCAGCATGACGAATCGCCATCCAGCCTTTCTTGTAGGTCGTCAAACCACTGCACGCCACTGCCACCAAAGCCAAAACAGCAGCCAACAAATCAGGCTGTCCCATCCAAACTACCGCTTCGGCAGCTATCGCGGCAACCGCCGCTACCGCCAGCGGCCACCAGGGTTTTTTCGACTCAACCACCGCCGAATGCTGTCCCGTTGCATCCGGCACTTCGGGCTCGAAACCCAGTGATCGAATCGCATCCAGAACCGCCTCAAGTGAATTCTCCTTATGCACAACGGTTAAGACCCGCTGCATCAGATTGAACTCCATACTGATTACATCGGACATTTCACCAAGCGCTTTTCTGATTAGTGCTTCTTCCGTCGGGCAATCCATCTGCAGGATACGAATCGGCGTACGTAATCCATCAGCGGTTTTCACCGATCCTGATAACGGGCTGGCAATAACAGGCTCAGCAGCACAGCACGAAGTCTCACCGATATGAGGAGCATTGCCTTGCTCCTTTTCCTGAGGGGTATTACCCGTAGCTGAACCACAACAACTGCTTATCGAATTATCCATAGTGACCAACCTCAATTTGTCGTATGCTTAACATTAAACACCCTGAAGCTGCTTTAGGGTCAAGAGCCTAGAATATAGGTTGACGAATGCAGAGCAATTTGGGAGCGGTTGATGAAAATAGGTGTATTAGCGAAACAGGTAGGCATCACCGTTGAGACTATCCGTTATTATGAAAGCGAAGGCTTATTGCATCCGGCCCTGCGCGACCCTGCGAACAACTATCGCCGCTATGATCATAGCCATCTGGAACGTCTGATTTTTATTCGTCGCTGCCGCACGTTGGCGATGACGCATAACGAAATTAAGATTCTGCTGCAGGCGCGCGTTGAGCCCGATGCCAGTTGTGAGACTATCAATGAATTAATCGACGAACATATTCACCATGTGCAGGCAAGAATGGCCGAACTGCAGATACTGGAAACACAACTAATCGAATTACGCAGCCAGTGCCGTGCAGCTCACACAACCCGGGACTGCGGTATTTTGCGTGAGCTTGATCATCCTATAGAAGAATCATCAGAGGCTCAGCCTGAACACAGCCACGTACCCGGTAGCCAATGCCGTATTGAGCGACATTAAGCCCTATTCACTTCTCAAATCTTACAAAGCGCTCTTTATAAAAGTTATGACGACAGATACAAGGGTTCCAGCTTTTCAGTGTGTGGTTTTGCCGTGGCTTTCTGCTGAACCTTATATCCCTGAATCGCCTGCCATAGCGGCTCACCGCACCAGCTTTCAGGTGTCTGGCTATAGCTCTGCCGATGCAGCACCGCAATTGCCTGCTGCAATTCAGGAGAAACATGCCCGGCCAGTTGATTCAGATTGCTACACGGCGGCCACAGCTGTTGCCCCCATGCAATGAGAGCCCGACGCGCTGCTGCTGAATCATTAGAAGCGCAAGCTTTCTTGATCGCCAGCGCACTTGCAGACAACCGCGCAGGCGACGTATTACCGGCACCTTCTCCCACGTTATCGGCTCCGCTATTAGGCTGACGACTTCGGCGCTTGATGAGCAACATCACAACAAGCAAGGTGACAACACTACCGGCCACGGCGCTTATGATTGCTATCCACCACGCATTAATAGCTGATGCAACCGGCAGCTGGACAGATGCAGCCGACTGAGAGAGAAGCGTGGCCTGAATTGCTTCGGCTGTAGTTGCAGGTGAAGGTGAAGGTGTTGATTGAACAGGAAGCTGAGAAGAAGGCGGAGAAACTGAGAGCGTAGACGATGCAACCACTTTAGCAGGACCCACAAGTAGAGTTCGCGCTGCAATGACGGCTGTTTTTTCGCTGTTACTCTGCACATCCCACCAGGGAATGCTTATTTCTGGCAACACCACTGCGCCGGCAGCGCTGGGAATCAGCGTCACTTCCTGCGTCATGGTTGAGGTCAGCTTGTCACTTTGATAGTCCTGACTCACGTCTGGGGTCGCAGCATACTGCTTAAGACCATCGACTTCAGGCAGAGTAATAGCGGATAACTGGTAACTACTTATCCCTTGGGCCTTAAGTGTAATAGTGCGTGTAATTGGCTCGCCCACTGCAAATTGATCATCGCTCCACACATCGTTCAGCATTAAGCTTTCAGCAGGCAACCAAACGGTACCACTGAAATTTTTCGGTATCGGCTCAACGTCCAATTGATACCCTTGTGCCAATACTTGTATGCGCCGACCGGTCTCAATCTGGCCGACCACCTGTGCCGGAGTAATCTCCAGAGGCCCGCTCTGTTGCGGTGTAATCAACCAGGTTTGTTCAACTACGGTGATTTCCCGACCCTTCAATGTTTGCTGAGACTGCTTCTGCTCACCCAATGCTTCTATTAAGGCTTTACCTGTTTTAATCGTTGGGCCTTGTAACGTCGCATTAAAAATCTGACGGCCCACCAGCAAATTAGTCTTATAGATCAGCGGTTGCTGCACTTTTGGCTGCTGACTGGAAAGGGTAGATAGCATTTCTATACCCCCCTCAACGGCCGTCGCCTGCGTCACTTCAGTCACACGTAACGAATGAGATTGCGTCTGATCGCCATCAATATTGATAGCCGGTATTTGCAGATCGCCGGTACGCTTCGGTAACAGCGTAAGCACCAAGATTGTTGAGCTTTCTATCTTGCCATTGCGAATCACGGTACTGGACTGTTGACTACGCCCGAGCACAGAAAAATCCTGCTCAAGCGGTTGCAGGTTGATCTGATCAGCATTGACGTCTGCTATATTGATACTCAGACGAATAGTTTCCCCTTGTTCGATCATGCTGTGATTAATCTGGCTTTTAATCACAGCCTGCACATTAAGACTGGAGCACAGTAAAAAAACCATCAGCCATGCACGGGAAGACCTCACCATGTTTTTTCCTCACCTGAATTCGTTTCTGCCCGCTGGCGGTACTGATAGATAAATTTGCGACGCCATAACCCCGCAGGGTCATCGACTATTCGATTAAGGAGCTGCTGTCGGGCTTGTTCAGATTCACTGATAGCTCCAGACGGTTGGTCATCAGAAATACCGGCCGGCGTTTGGCCATCATTCTGCCTATTCTTATCCAGTTGTTGCTTAAGATAATTGGCCGCTTTTTTCTGATCATCGGCCTGCTCCGCTTCGGCATTCTTGGCTTGCTCTGCAGTTTTATCGGGCGACTCACTTTGTGAATCATTCTGTGCTTGTTCAGCTTGTGATGGCGTTTTGGCCGAAGCGTTTTTTTCATCCTGCCCTTCCTGTTTGCCTGATTGAGTATTGTCAGATGGCTGGTTATCTTTATTCTGCTGATCTTGCTGCGTTTGATTTTCAGCGGACTCTTTCTGATCCGAGTCCTGCTTATCTTGTGATGGATCATTTTGTGACTGTTTTTCTTGCTTCTGTTGTTCTTGTTCTTGTTCTTGTTCTTGTTCTTGCTCTTGCTGCTTTTTCAGATCCAGCAACAACTGCTTATTATAGGTAGCATCTTTATGTTCAGGCTGTCGTGCTAATGCCTGGTCAAAGGCGGCAATCGCTTCATCTAACTTTTCCTGTTGTGCCAGAATATTGCCTCGATTATACCAGTCAGCGGCGGTTTCCGGTTCAGCAACACTGTCTAACGCAGCAGCGTAATCCTTCGTTTCATACTGTAAAATCTGCTTCCAGCGCGGATCCGAAAAAGTTTGCGCCGCACCTTCCTTATCTCCGGCCTGATAACGCGCGGCGGCCTGCTGGTCAGCGGACGTCCATAAATCCTGCCAGACACCCGCCTTAGCCTCTTGTGGCGTCACTATTCCCATCACACACACTAGCGGTAATAACAACGTCAACATCCCCCGCCGGAACAGAGGCAAGAGTAACGGCAACGCCAGTAAGACAAACCATGGCCCCTCAGCCACCCAACGCTCAACTTCCTGATCAGACTTCACCAACTCGCGCTTACCCGTGTTAAAAGTCGCCAGTAATGCGCTTACATCCGCTCCATCATTGCGTAATTCAACAGCGACTCCTTGACCTAAGACGGCAGCTTCACGCATCTGTTCCATATTAGTACGCGCCAGAATAACCTGACCTTGCCTGTCTTTTAATGGCCCGGACTGCATCGGTATCGGTGCGCCTTGAGCAGAACCCACCGCCAGAATAGAGAGCTGCCGACCCTGTTGCGCTAAACGGCTCGCCTGTGCAGCAATTTGAGCCGGCTCCACCTCATCACTGACCAGCAATATCGCACCACCGCGAACGCCGGCCTGATCCAGCATGTCATTTGCCTGTGTGATGGCGCGATCAGCACGACTACCCTGAGAGGGCATAATGTCAGGAATCATCGCGGGCAACTGGGCCAGAATAGTAGCCGTATCTTCAGTTAAGGGCGTCACGACAAAAGCATCACCGGCATACACTAATAGCGCTACCTGGCTGTCACCTAAACGTCCTAATAAGTCCTCAATCTTAAAATGCGCACGCTGAATGCGACTGGGGTTAATATCCGTCGCATTCATCGATGCGGAAAGATCCAAGGCGATAACCACCGAGCCCCCTTGTTTAAAGGACGGCGACGGCTGCTGCTTCCAGACCGGTTGCGCCGCCGCAATAGCCAACAACACACTAACCAGCATCATTAATAACGGCATGTTTTTTGACGCTGTTTGCCCATCTTTCACTAATAAAGGAAGCAGTGCCGGATCACAGACGTGCGACCAGAACTGACGTGTGTTGTTAGCGCGCTTTAACCACACGTACCCCAACGTAATCAGTAACGGCGATAACAGCAGCCAATAGGGTTGCTCAAAATGAAACGCAGCTAACATCTATGCTCTCCTGCGCTGTAGTAATCCTAGCAGGCACAAAAGAGCTATCCCGCCGAACAGAGGCCATTGGTAGAGGGACACTACCGGGCGAAAAAACTCAGAATCCTGTTCTACCGGCTCCAGTTCATTTAGCAATGCATAGATCTTGGACAGCTGTGTTAAATCACGCGCCCGAAAATAACGACCGCCGGTTTTTTCTGCGATATTTTGCAATGCCAGCTCGTCTATCGCTGGCGTTCCGCCACCAAAGAACTGCCCCAGCAAGCCACGCTGGCTTCGATCCCTGCCAATACCAATCGTGTATATTTTCAAACCTTCGGCGGCCGCTAATTCAGCCGCTTTATCAGGTTCAATAGCACCCGCCGTATTAGTCCCGTCGGTGATTAACACTAATACCCGCTGCTCGTTATCCATCGCTTTAAAACGTTTTACCGCTAAGCCAATCGCATCGCCAATCGCCGTTGTTTTACCGGCCAAACCGATTTGTGCCTCATCTAATAGTAGCTTTACGGTGTGACGATCACGTGTCAGAGGAGCCTGCAAATACGCCTGCGAACCAAACAAAATCAGCCCAATGCGATCACCTTTACGCCGCTCGATAAAATCACCGGCAACCACCTTAGTCGCCACCAGACGATTGATCAGCTGATTTCCCAGCTCAAAATCTTCTTCCAGCATACTTTCAGACAGATCAATGGCCAGCATCATATCGCGCCCTTCGCGTTGCTGCGGAACCGGCTCACCTAACCACTGCGGTTGCGCCGCAGAAACCAATAACAGGCACCACGCCAGATAGGCAATCAGACTCATCCATAAACGGTTATTTTTGAGGCCGTTACCCGAAGTGCCAACGGCCTGCTCCATCGCCTCAATAAAAGGAACTTGCAGCGCACTCTGACGCGACAACGTAGCTGACGCTGTAAAATAGCGGACAATCCACGGCACAGGCGCCAGCAATAACAACCAGGGCAAGGCAAAATCAAACATCGTTGGGTTTTCCTTTTCCGGCTGTTTTCAACCACTGGCAACACCCTGCCAAAAGATAGGCCGCATCACATTCAATATTGGGCCGGTAAGGCCCATCAGCTAAACATTGCAGTGAGTCCTGTTGGCAACCTTTACTGTTCTGCATTAAAAAAGCTAACCAGGCATCCCCTGATAACGCCGCCACATTGTGTCGTGGCAACAGAGTTAACGCCGTACGTTTCAGTAGTATGTTACAGCTCGCCAGCAACGCCGACTGATTCTCGGAGTCGTTATAACGCTGCTTAATTTGCTCTAATTCAGCCAAGGCATAGCGACGTGGATCAGCATAACGACGGCGTAACCACCACATCAAACAGCCAATACCCATCACACTAAAAATAATCAGAAACCACCAACCGGGTGCCATCGGCCACCAGCCAATAGGGGCAGGTAATTGCATCGGGTGCAGAGGAATATCACTCATAGCCATCACAGCGCCCTTTTTGTAACAGATGCGGCTATAGGTGAGGCGAAGAGAGGATGCTGATTCGTCTGCCAGTGTGCAAACTCGACTCCTCGCAGCGTACGCAGACGCTCCAGCAGATCGATACGCGTCTGAAACTGTTGTTGATAACTCGATTGCTGCTGACTATTCGCATCGACCATTAATTCGCGGCCGCTGCCCATAAACCGATAACGCCGTCCCTGAGGTAATTGCTGCTCCAGAGGATCTGAAATTAACACCAATTTTAATTCACAACGTTGTGCTAAACGCATTAAGTGCTGTTGCACGGTATCATCCACATCATGAAAATCGCTGAAGATATACAGCAAAGTGCCACTACTGATATAACGCTCGGCAGCGGCTAGCGCATCCGACAAATGCTGATTTGAAGGAGGTAAGCTTACAGTTGAGTCAGCGGTGGCACCTAAGGAAGCGCGCGCTAATGCAGCGATCATTGCCATCACCTGCTGCCGATTACTAGACGGACGGAAGAGCTGTTCATTCTCAGCACCTAAAAGCTGCCCACCAACCCGATCACCATTGGCTAACGTAGTCCACATCGTCATCGCCGCTGCGTAGCATGCCAATACCGACTTATAATGCCCCTGCGTCGCGAAAAACATAGGTGCTCGTAAATCTGCCAACACAAAAACCGGACGTTCCCGCTCTTCGTGATACAGCTTCGTATGGGCCTCACCGGTACGCGCCATTAAACGCCAGTCTATATGCCGAATATCATCGCCTGGCTGGTATTCGCGCACATCATCATATTCCATACCACGGCCACGAATATTACTGAGGTGATGGCCCTCGCGAATAGCCATACGCTGCCGGCCAGGGTTACGTGCCGGAGGCCAGTGGCGTAAGCTGATTAGCTCATCCAACGAGATACAGTGGCGCTGTTGCGGCACCGGACGTGGGCTATTATCTGAAGAAAACATCGAGACCTCTTCGCCTAAGGCACTGCCACACGCGCAATAAAAGTGGCGATGAGCTGATCTTTATCCAACCCATTCGCTTCAGCGATATAACTCAGTCCAATACGATGACGCAGTACACTGGGCAGCATCTCCTGAATATCATCCGGCGTTACAAAATCGCGCCCTTGTAACCACGCTTTCGCCCGCACCGCACGATCGAGTGCGATAGTGGCCCGCGGGCTGGCACCGAATGTTAAGCAATCTTTCAAATCGTCGCCGTAAGCCGCCGGGTTGCGTGTCGCCATTACCAGCGCTACTAAATAATCCTCCAGGCTGTCGGCCAGATAGACGCTCATCACTTCACGCTGAGCTTCCCGCAGAGCCGCTTCGCTCAACAAAACGGCCTTCACTGCCGGCTTGTTATCCGCTATCTCGGTATTCTCATTACGCACTAATTTTAATATTAGTTTTTCCTGCGCATGTTGCGGGTAATCCACGCGTATATGTAACATAAAGCGATCCAGCTGCGCCTCGGGCAACGGATAGGTGCCTTCCTGCTC
This sequence comes from Neptunomonas antarctica, assembly GCF_001305295.1. Lineage (GTDB taxonomy): Bacteria > Pseudomonadota > Gammaproteobacteria > Pseudomonadales > Balneatricaceae > Neptunomonas > Neptunomonas antarctica. The sequence continues at coordinate 59,108 of NZ_LJSI01000023.1, read as the reverse complement.
CAGCGGATTCTGCGTAGCCATCACCATAAAAGAACGCGGCAGTGGATAAGTCGTCCCAGCCACCGTCACCTGACGCTCACCCATCGCTTCAAGCAACGCCGACTGCACTTTAGCCGGTGCACGGTTGATCTCATCGGCTAATAACATATTGCAAAACAGCGGGCCGGGGCGAAACTGGAACTCACCCTTCTGGGCATTAAAGATCTCAGTACCGGTAATATCACTGGGCAACAAGTCCGGCGTAAACTGGGCACGCTTAAATTCACCTTCCAGCAGATCACTCAACGCATGGATAGTACGCGTTTTAGCCAAACCAGGGGGGCCTTCCAACAACACATGGCCATCGGTCAACAAGGCAATCAACAAGTGCTCGATTAAGCCATCCTGACCCACCACTTTACTCTGCAGCGCTTCGCGTAGCGTTGCTAATGCCGCCTGACATTCGCTAATAGCACTCTCAATTTTTTCAGCGCTTCCGGTGCTCTTGCTAAAGACAACCTCTGCAGTCATGAGTTTTTCCTGTGACGAAATATGATGTTAAATTAAATGACTTTACATTATTCAGCTCAAATCAGCTTGTATCGGAATGACCTTCACTAACAGGCAGCGGCTTACTTATAACAAGTCATTGTTAAATAGACAGTCTATAGATAGCGCCGGATGGAAAAAATTCAACGCTTAAGAGAAATTATTCGAAATATCGGCAGTATCGATAGTATCGACCTGAACCACAGACCTGATGATTTTTTGCGCTTGTATCGACAATAACACTTGTTGTGTCGATGGCATCGATAACTGGGATGATAAACAAGCACTGTTACTGCAAATTCATAGCCGACAATTGGCATTTTAGCGACTGATCAAAAAAGCGATAAAAGAAGCGATAAAAAAAGCGATAAAAAAAGACGGATAGCTCACGTCACCATGGACACCTATAATTAAGGACAAAGCGTTGTACATATTTAACATGGACAACGCTTTCAGATGAGAGCATAAGTTTATTCTATATTCTGGATCTGCTCCCGCATCTGCTCAATCAACACTTTTAACTCCACCGCACTTTTTGTGGTATCGGTAACTATCGATTTTGATGAAAGCGTGTTGGCTTCACGGTTGAGTTCTTGCATCAGGAAGTCTAAACGGCGCCCTACCGGTTCTTTCTGCTTTAAAATACGGCGAACTTCCTGAACATGTGTATCAAGACGATCCATCTCTTCATCCACATCGGCTTTCTGGGCAAGTAATACTACTTCTTGCTCTAAGCGCTGAGGCTCAAGATCTACACCCAGATCGGCTACACGGGATCTGAGCATGCTGCGTTGATTCTGCAAAATAAGCGGCATTTTTTCACGCACGTCTTGTACAACAAAGCTAATGGCATCCAGACGTTGCTCTATCAATAGCGCCAGCTCTTTACCTTCGCGTTCGCGTCCGGCTTGTAAGTCATCCAACGCGCGGTTGAATAGCTGCAGTGCTTCATTCTTTACGGCGCTCATATCCATCGGAATATCTTGCAGCACCCCCGGCCAGCGCAGCAGATCAAGCGGGTTCAGGGTTTGAGATACCGGCAGCAGCTTTTCCATCTGTTCGGTCGCGGCTAGCAACTGTCGGGCGAAGGCTTCGTTTACCTGTAAGGTTTGTGTCTGCTCCTCTGGAACAAAGCGTAATGTGCACTCGACTTTGCCACGGCTTAAGCATTTACGCAGACCTTCCCGTAGTGCGCCTTCCAGTTCCTTTAGTGACTCAGGGATTCTCAGGTGGGGCTCAAGAAAGCGATGATTGACGGAACGCACTTCCCAAGTGAGTGTTCCCCAACTTTGTTGGCTTTCCTGCCGTGCAAAAGCGGTCATACTACGTGTCATATTGGCGTATCTCGATTAGAATTATCCTATTCGGATAGTTTAACAGTCTGAAGACCGATGCTCTATGCAGCAAATCATTCATTATCGTTAAGGTGTATTTTACAGATGAGTCCTACCCTATCAGACCAACTTCAAAACCTGGGTCTTGCCAGCATGCGTCCGAGTGGTCGCCAACCCGACCAGTTACGTGAGATCCGTATTACACGTAATTTCACTAAGCATGCAGAAGGTTCGGTGCTGGTTGAGTTTGGTGAGACGAAAGTGATCTGTACCGCCTCTGTCGCGCGCGGTGTTCCTCGTTTTTTACGGGGTTCCGGTTCGGGCTGGGTGACTGCTGAATATGGCATGTTGCCACGGTCAACTAACACCCGTAATGATCGCGAAGCTGCACGCGGTAAGCAGACAGGCCGTACTATTGAAATCCAACGTCTTATCGGCCGCTCGTTGCGCGCGGCTCTGGATCTTAAAAAGCTGGGCGAAAATACCATCACTATAGATTGCGATGTGATTCAGGCGGATGGCGGTACACGCACGGCATCTATTACTGGTGCATGCGTCGCGCTGATGGATGCGATTGCTTTTCTGAAAAAAGATAAGCATGGTGCGCTGAAAGGCAACCCGTTCAAATATATGCTGGGGGCTATTTCTGTCGGTATGTATAAAGGTGAAGCGGTACTCGATCTGGATTATGCAGAAGATTCATCTGCTGAGACCGATATGAATGTCATCATGACCGACCAGGGTGGTTTTATTGAAGTTCAGGGCACAGCAGAAGGTGCTCCCTATACTCAGGATGAGTTAAACAAGATGCTGGCGCTAGCCGACAAAGGCATTAAAGAAATTATTCAACTACAGAAAGTAGCGCTCGCAAGCTAAGTTTTTGTCATATTAAAAAAGGGTGCAGATGCACCCTTTTTGCTGTCTGCCGATTTTTTAGAAGTCGCCAGCGTAGTCGATAGTTAGCGGCGCATGCTCCGAAAACAATTCGTCTTTAAAGATAGAGGCGTTTTTGACGAGTTTACGCAGGTTAGCCGTTGTAATTTGATAATCCAGCCGTGCACCTTCATTCAGCGTACGGGCACGATTGTAATCCGGCCACCAGGTAAACTGACGCTCTGCTTTGTTAATTTCACGGAAAGCATCAACAAAACCTAAATCACCCAGCATCTCTTCCATCCATGCACGTTCATTTGGCAGAAAACCGGAGACACTCTGGTTCGCATACCAATTGCTGAGATCCATTGTTTTATGAGCGGTATTGAGCGTCCCACAAAAGATAAAGTCACGGCGTTTGCGCAATGTTTTCTTTAGATGGTTCATAAAATGCAACATAAACTCTTCTTTGGTTTGCTGCGCGACATCACCTTTAAGGCCCGATGGAAAGTGTAAAGAAGAGACACTCACCTTCTCGAAATCGGCTTGAATAAAGCGACCCTGCGTATCACAAAGCTCAAAACCTAACCCGGTCATAATAGCTTTCGGTACCTGGCGGGTATAAATAGCGACGCCGCTGAAGCCATCCTCGAACGCATCAAAAAAGTAAGGGTAGTATCCTTCTGGATGATAGCGGTCACCGTCGAGCTGATATTCTTTTATCCGAAGATCCTGCAGGCAGATCACGTCTGCGTCCTGCTTGACCATCCAGTCAAAGAAGCCTCTATCAGCCGCCTGTTCAATACCTTGGGTATTGAAGGAGATAACACGCATATTAATTCTTCCTGTAAAGCACACAAAAAAGTTAAGTAGGAATTGTATAGTGAAGTCAGCAAAAAGGAAATTTACAAACCTCTGAAAATATCGTTCATATGACATCCTGATGATAGAATACGCTTTTTATCCGAGATGAGACCCTACCATGCTTGATTACCAGAGAGAATTTATCCAGTTTGCGATTGAACAAAATGTCTTACGCTTTGGTGAATTCACATTAAAGTCTGGCCGGGTTAGCCCTTACTTTTTCAATGCGGGCCTGTTTAATAGCGGAACGGCACTGGCAAAACTAGGACGCTACTATGCGGCAGCCATCGCTGACGCCAAGGTTGAATTTGATGTACTGTTTGGGCCCGCTTATAAGGGCATCCCACTGGCCGCTGCTACTGCGATTGCGCTGTCGAACGATTATGACCGTGATGTGCCTTATGTGTTCAACCGTAAGGAAGCAAAAAGCCATGGTGAAGGCGGCAGCTTAGTCGGTGCTCCACTGGAAGGCCGCGTCATGATCATTGATGATGTCATTACTGCTGGGACGGCCATTCGTGAAGTAATGGAAATCATTAACAGCGCGGCGGATGCAACCCCTGCTGCTGTGATGATTGCGCTCAACCGCATGGAACGTGGTAAAGGTGAGTTATCGGCGATTCAGGAAGTGGAACGTGATTACACGATGCAGGTCATCAGTATCGTATCGCTTCAGGATGTTGTCGACTATCTGGTCGAGGTGGGTGGCTATGAGGCGGCTGTGAAGGCAATTACGGCTTACCGTAAAGAGTACGGCATCTAAACCACGTTTTTAAAGCGCTACCCGGATTTTAACCACCCGGGTAGCTGAATCGACACCCGAGCCGCACCGCCCGACACTCTTGATCGTATAATAGATTTTAGTATTCACTGTCACTGACGCGCAACTCGCCTGATAACTACAGTCGTTCAGCCCCGGTGTCGCCAGGGCTACCGGTGATGCATCTGTTGTACATCCATCTGCAACCTCTGGATGCAATAACGCCGACAAATGCAATTCTGAACCAGATTGCGCGGCAGACAACGCCCGCAACGCTAATATCTCCTTCGATCGATAGGTCTGACTGGCTGTCATAATACCACTCATCCCTACCACCAGCATGGCCAATACCACAATGACAAAAATAGCAGAGATCAAACCCAATCCCGCCTGGTGTTTATGCGTTGGCGTTATCTCAGGGCGCATTGCGGGTATGTACCTCCTGCTGAATCAATAATTTTTCTGAGCCCTGCTCTACACTAAACTGCAGAATGACCAGTGCATTTCGCTGTAATGTTGCGTTCTCTATTGTAAATGGCTGCGTACCGGTTAACGGGTAGGCCAATAAGGCTCTGTTTGGCTCGGTACCGGGCAACGCCGGCAAGGTATCAGGCGTTGGCTGCGTGGCTGTGCGATCGTAATGGCTATAGCGGTACAGCCGGTCACCGACAAGACAGAAGCTTACAGGCCCGTCCACAATAAACATCCGTTTTGCGGGTGATTCCTCTGGGTATTGGTGCGCACTTGATAATTCTAATGTCGTGGCACCCGACCCGACCAAACTGTCTGCTGATGAGCTGATATCCGGAGATATCACAGCGGGCGAGCCGGTCTGATAAACTGCATCGGTATTAATCGGATAGATAGCCGCTTTACCCAACTCCGGCGCTTCAGTAAAAGGGATGATCGAAAAGGAGGTGGCACTACTAGCAATAGGTATCGAGAGGTATGAGGTGGCATCCAGAATCGGTATATATTCAAGGCATAGCCCACTCCATGGACCACCATCCGTAATAACGCGCGGGCTATTCGGCAATGCATTACGCAGTTCACGTACCATACGATCCATGGCGACTCTGCTAGTAGCTGCAATCCCATCACGGCGGGCCATATCAGTATAACCCTTAACTGAATTGACGATAAAACCGGTGGTACCGACTGAGATTATGCCCAGCAATACAATCACCACAATCAGCTCAAGCAGGGTAAAGCCCTTTTGTGAGCACTTTTGTAAGCTCTGCTGTTTATGTGCTTGTGAGGCACACATCAATAGTTACCTCGATACACGACAAAAAGCTGAGATGACTCGCCTGGTGGTGTAATCGTGATATTGATACGTTTCACTGTTTTCTCTGGACGTGTACCTCCCCCTGTAAGTGGCACCTCTCCCCCAGCATAAGTCACGCTTACATTCACTTGATAGCGATCATATTCTGGTCGGATAGCGCCCAAGGTGTTTAATGACGGGGTTTCACTCAAACCGTGATAGTCATCCACATCATCAAACAGGTCGCGCGTTTCATCGGTAACACCGTCTGACAGCTTATCCACCCCTAATGTGGAAGAACAGCTAGCAATGGTACAAGCAGGATATCCTCCGACAGGTGTGTTTTCGTCAAAACGCTTGGTAATAATTTCTTCAATATAAGCCTCACCAAGATAGGCCGCTTTTGCATGCCAGAATGGATCGCCACTGTGCTTGGCTGATTGCCCCCAGGCAGAGATCAACGCCACCAGCGCGATGCTGATGATAACAATAGTCAGTATAGTCTCAACCAGTGAGAAGCCTGATTCAGAAACAGGAGCCTTCATACGCAAACCCGGTAGGTGAAACACATGTAGGACGACTCCCTCCGATAAGCAGGGCGAGACTTTCATTAATAGTAACTGCAACTGGCGATGTCAGCTGAGCCAAGTCGCCATTATCACGGTAGACCAACGACAAGGTATCACCCGCGCTTAACACCCTGGAACTGGCATCTGTAGCAAACGTAAAGGAGTGGTCACCTTCCAGTTGATACGCCGCTGTTTGGCCGTCGAACTCCAATGTAATATCCCACCCGGCGGCGGTCGTACGCGTGATATTCAACTGAGCACCGCTGCCTTGATGGGCAACAGCGGTTCGTTGCGTCAAACGCAAATACGACAGCATTTGATGCTGAAAGAGGGACTCACTATAACTGGAGATACCGCCTAAACGCGCGAAGGCCACTGCACTTATAATCCCCAACAGGACCAGCACAGTGACCAACTCAATTAGCGTAAAACCGCTTTGCTGACGTACGTTGTGCTTCATATCAAAACCATCATCACATCACGCCAGCAGGCTTTTATGGGTTGACCGTGGTTACTTCACCATTATTTGTATCATAAGCAATACTGCGAGTTTCAGCGCTATCTTTTTGATAGGCATAGCTACAAGTAGTTGACGCAGCAGTCACGACATAATCAGCTACGATATCAACACCTGTATCAGGAGTCACTTCTACCGTTGGTCGGCTACCCTGTAAAACAGCATTCCACACCTCGACACATTGATCAGCAGTAAGCGCGGCCACTAGTGTCGCATCAGCATCAGCAGCAGCAATGGATGTTGTTGAAGTGCCTGCGGGGAAACTAGCGTCGTTAATAAGAATAAAGTTGCCATCAAGATCTACTGTAGCGCCCTCTGGCGTATTATCAACAATTGCTTGGGCTTTAACTAAAACAACAGCAGCCCCTAACCCTCCAGCAGAGCCCTGAACCGCAGCTCGATGAGCATCGGCAGTCACATTAATAAAGCGTGGCAATGCCACTGCCGCCAAAATACCCAGTAACGCGATGACTACCACTAACTCGATAATTGTAAAACCAGCCTGTCGTTTCATTACTACTACTCCACTTATACTCGACGAGTATCGCCATCTTTTAAAAGTAACCCAGTCTCATTCGGACGGAGCATTTATTTCCCAGACAAACGGTTGTACCGTTTGAATCTTTGCACTGTACACCGCGCTATACTGTTGGTTATCGGCAGAATTACTACTTAAGTTAAGCACAAATCTGAGATTTCTGTTGTCATTCCCCTTAATTTTTAAATATTTATTGCGTTGAACCCGATAAATCAGCTCTCGATGAGCCACATCGAAGTACCAACGCCCCGCTAATATCTCTTTGCCATCACCTGCTGTTATTTCTCCCGCATACTGTGCTGGATGAGCAGGAAACCAGCTAAAAGGATTTTCTTTTACAAGATTTGCGAATTTATCGGGTGTTCCGTCTATATAGAATTCTGTTGCCCGAAAATTTAACTGCTGCTGAATCTGGCCTAACATACCATAAACAGAGGCACGTTCAGTTGATTCGGCTATCGTGCCCAAACGTACTGACAACACCCCATACAGAACCACGATTACCAGCAAACTGACAATGAGCTCCAACAGGGTAAAACCGCGACTTCCTCTATTTCTAGCCATTGATGGTGGTACTTAATTCCCATAAGGGAAGAAATACACCTAATGCCAGCACCAGGACCATGATGCCTATCGCAACAATCAGAATAGGCTCAATCACACTGGATAAATTCTGTAGATTATACTCTACTTCCTCTTCATAAAAATTTGCCACATCTTCAAGCATTTCATCAACCCGCCCGGTTTCTTCACCCACGGAGAGCATCTGCATGACTAACGGGCTAAACATATTGGTGCGGTGCGCGGTGGCGGTAAACCCCTCACCACGCTCAATACCTTTACGCATATCTGCTACTTTTTCACCAATATAAACGTTTCCCATGGCGCGTGAGACGATCGACAATCCTTGTTCAATAGGGATGCCCGCTTTAAGTACCACACTGAACGTCCGTGCAAAACGACCCAGAATCGCCCGATAAAAAATCCCACCGACTAGCGGAAATCGCAACTTAATCTGATCCCATTTACGCCTGCCATTTTCTGTTTTCTTCCAACGTACGAACAGATAACCTGATGTAATCAAGGTTGCCAGAACGAGATACCACCAATTAACAAAGAAATCAGAGATAGTAATTAACACACGTGTCTGCCAAGGCATATTCCCGCCAAAGCTTTCAAATACTGACTTAAAAGCAGGAATAACGAAGACATTGATAACACCTATCGCAATGGAAATTGCGATCATAACGAACATGGGATAACGAGTTGCCTGCTTAAGGCTACGGGTCGTTTTACGCTCAAGATCGAGGTATGAGGCCATTTGACTAAAGGCCTCATCCAAACGCCCTGTATTTTCGCCAACATGCACCATGCTGACATACAGATCATTAAATAACTTAGGGTGTTTATTCAGCGTACTGGACAGCGAATTACCTCTTTCCAAGTCATCTGCGACCGTATGCAAGGTTCGCTCAAGTAGCGGATTACGAATCGTATTCGCCAAGCCGCGCATACCACTTGTGATAGGTACACCGGCACGCGTCAAACTGGCTATTTGACGACTGAACATGATCAATTCATCCAACGACACTCGCTCAAATAGACGTAACGGGACGTTTTTAGCGGTTTTTTTCTCATTCGCACTCTGAGAGGCTATTTCTACTTTAACCGGAGTAATACCTTGTTCAAGCAGCTGCGTAGCCACGGCTGCTTTGCTTAACGCTTCAATTCGTCCTGTTGCAGCAGAACCATCACTATGTCGTCCTGAATACTGAAAAGCAGCCATATCTATTCCAGTTCCAGATGATGGCCCGGCGGAGTCGATTCAATCGTATCATCCTCCATAAAGACTGACTCATCCATCTGCTCTGTTACCCGGAAGACTTCGTCTAAAGAAGTAATTCCTTTCGATGCCAATGCTAATGCACTAACCACTAAAGGCTGATAGCCTTCACTTTTTTTAGCCGCCCTGGCAAAAGCAGCATTATCATTACGACGTAAGGCATCAGCCATTTCATCATTAATTTCCAATAATTCGAAAATACCAATGCGCCCTTTATAGCCGGTATTATTACAATAAGTGCAGCCTTCACCATGCTTTAAATCCGCGATAGGCAGGTCGAATTCTTCACCTTTAATATCTAACCATACTTGTTCCTGGACTTTTGGAAAGTAAGGTTCTTTACAGTTTTCGCAGATTCGACGCACCAGTCGCTGCGCCAAAATACCGCGTAATGCCGTACCGGCCAGATAACCCTCGATACCTATATCAACCAACCGCATCGCACTTGAGATTGCATCATTGGTATGCAAGGTGGACAACACCAAGTGACCTGTCATCGCTGCACGCATCGCAATATCAGCCGTTTCCAGATCACGAATCTCGCCCACTAGCAGGATATCGGGATCCTGACGTAAACATGAGCGCAGTATTTTTGAGAACGTCAGCCCTATTTGCGTATGTACCTGAACCTGATTGATCCGAGGCAAGCGGTACTCAACAGGATCTTCAACGGTGATAATTTTTTTCGACGCATCATTCAATTCATTTAAGGCGCCGTACAGTGTGGTGGTTTTACCGCTACCTGTCGGCCCCGTTACCAGTAGAAGACCATGAGGTTCTCTGATTATTTTACGTAATTTGAGCAGCATTTTAGGTGGCAAGCCCGCTTTGTCCAGATTGATCAACCCTGCACTCTGATCCAGCAACCGCATTACAACGGACTCACCGTGCTGAATCGGCAGCGTGGAAATACGTACATCGACGTTATGATTTTTAACGGTGATATTAAAACGCCCATCCTGAGGCAGACGTTTTTCGGATATATTCATCTCTGCCATCAGCTTCAGACGTAATACCAGTACGGCCGCAATACGGGTTTCCTTCATGACATGCTCATGCAGCACGCCATCCACACGCTGACGAATACGTAGCACGTGCTCATCCGGCTCGATATGGATATCTGACGCGCCTACCTGAACAGCATCCTCAAAAAGGCTTTTCAGCAAGCGTACTACGGGTGCATCTGTTTCATCTGTTGCCGTTAAACGGGAAAGATCGAAGCTGTCTTCAACAATATCGTCGCTGAGCTGCCCTGCCAGCGAGTCAATATCATTAGTGCGACGGTACATAATATCGAGTGTCTGTAGCAGCTGACTCTCCGCTACCACTGCTAATTCGATGGTCTTAGGTAAGAGCCGCTGCAATTCATCAAACGCAAAAATATCCAGAGGATCAGACATCCCCACCAAAAAATGATCGGGGTTTTCTTTGAGTACAATCGAACGAAAACGGCGGGCATGCGTTTCTGAAAGACGCAACACATCCTGCTGTTTAAAGTTGTAATGTGAAAGTTCGACCAATGGAACACTCAATTGTTGCGCAAGAAACTCCAGAAACTGTTGCTCTTCAACGTAACCAAGGGAAACTAATGTGCGCCCCAGCTTCTGCCGTGTTTCCTTTTGCTTGGCAAGCGCATTCATCAACTGCTGTTCAGAAATAACATTATTCTGAACCATCAAGTCGCCGATGCGGATTTTCATCTTTGGTGATGCCATGCCTCTGTGCCCTTATTTGAGTGGTTGCATCAATCGCTGAGACTGTTGCAGTGCATACAGTTTCAATGGTGTATCAATATTCGGTATCTGAAGCGCATTACGGTAAGCATCCAATGCTTTTGTGCGCTGATCTAAATGCTCAAGAGACACGCCCATATTAATCCACCATCGTGCTTCTTGCGGGTTGAGCGCCAACAAATCTAAATAACGGCTGACTGCTTCGGTGTGCTGCCCCACTTGCTGATAGCCAGAGGCGAGCAGGTCCAGATAGTCCTGACGACTCTGCCCATCTGGCAATCTTTCCAAGAGCTGTATCGCTTCTCGGGCTTGTCCCTGCTGTAACAGTGCTCTGGCTTTCAGCAGGGTCCAGGAGAGATTATTCGGTGATTTTTGTAGTGTCTCGGCGGCAACCTCGTACTGCTCAGTGGCCAGATACAATTGCACGAGCAAATATCGACTTTGTAAAGATGAAGGTGTTTGGTTGACAAATTGTTGCAGTAAACTAAGCGCTTCATCGGTATGCTGCTCGTTTAATAAGCGCCGTGCACTGCGTACCGTCGAGCTGTCTGTTGGCAAGGTATTAAGTGATTTTTTCCAGTGGCCTGATGACTGAACAGCGTTGCGCGTGCCTGCTGCCTGCCTCGTATTAACAACTGCTGTAGCAGCTGAATTATCAACCTTGTTATCAACAGGTGGGACGACCAATACCTGGGCCTGTGAGCCGCCTGATGTTATCGCCGCCGTTTCGATTATTGCTACGTCTGAATTTTCTGTTCCTTCTGACGACTCCGATCGAATCACTTCAGAGGCCGCGATTTCTATTTTTAAACGAGCAGGATTCTGTTTGAGTTTCACGGTGAACTGCACCGGAGCATTAGTTACCAGTTTGAAGCGACTATTACCCTCTTCCGGGATAATTTCGAGCGTCGATAATAATGTCGAATCAATATCAGGCAGTTCGGCGATTATGCGGGTTTCAGCAATGCCGATATCCAATGTGGTCGCGGATTTTTCATAGACAACGAAAGGCGTCACCTGGTCCAGCCAGAATGTGAGATGCCCGCGATGTGGAGCCTGCGATGTCCAGTTAATCACACTGATGCTATTCACTGGCGAGTGAGCTTTAACTACGAGTGCGTCGGAATTGTTATCTGTTTGCAAAATTTCTATATTGCCACTAACAAGTGCACCCTTTGACTCCTCTGCCATACTTTTAATCGAGCTATTCATCGAAGGAGTGATAGCGCTATTAATAATGCTATTTTCAGCGCGGGTTCCAACAACAACGTTAGTATCTTGGACCTTACTGAACCAAGCCAGCATATCGGAGCGAGGATTTGTGTTAGTACTCAATTCCCGAGCCATCAAAAACAGGACTATTCCTAACAGGAATATCGTCAAAACTACCCATATCCAACGCCAGATTTTAGAAGCTTTTTTGGGAACAGCACGATAGCCTGCGGTACTGTCTCTTTTGCGCTCATCCAAGTCGCGCAACATATCATTAACCAGACTCATATCAGGCCTCGCATAACCGCCCAATAAAGTAACCCGCCAACCGAGCTGGCAAGGATGACAGACCCAAATATAAATGGCATATAGCCAGTCATGGCAGGCACAGAAACACCTTCGGTATCTTCTATCGCCTTAATCACATGAGGCTTGCCGATAACATAGTCGCCACGCCCATAAGCACTCATCAACGACTTATGGGCCAGTATATTAACCAATCGAGGAACGCCACCAGTTACTTTTGCTATCAATTTTGAGGCCCCTGAGGAAAATAATGAAAGCCCTTTATAACCCGCTCGGGTGGCACGCTGTTCAAGATAATGGCGGATCTCTTCTGCCGAGAGTGTATGCAAATAACAACTGAAAGTGATCCGTTGCAGCAACTGTCTTAATGAAGGTCGTCGTAGCAACTGATCCAACTCAGGCTGCCCGAAGAGCACTACTTGAAAAAGCTTATTAGATTCAGTTTCAAGATTCGTTAACAGCCGTAATGCTTCAATTGTTTCTTCTGGCATCGCTTGCGCTTCGTCGACAATTAACACGGTATAGAGTCCTTGCCCTGCAATCTCGACCAAGCGCTGATTTATTCGATTGACCAGTTCAAAATCCCGTAGCTGCAGCGCATTTTCGATTCCGATCTCTAATGCGAAATTATGACGCAATCCTTCAGGGCTCAAATAAGGGTTGGGGATATAGGCTGTGATACAGGGTTCTTTCTCCAGCGTATTCAGCAAGGTGCGGCACAGCATTGTTTTGCCCGTGCCTACTTCTCCCACTACCTTAATAAAACCATCGCCGCTTCCTAGCGCTACCAGCAATAAATTCAGGGCTTCCTGATGCGTGGGCAACTGTAAAAAGAAACGCGTATTAGGCGTTAATGTAAACGGAAGCTCTTGCATCCCAAAGTGATCAATATACATAAATCTCTAATCCACCACTTTATAGGCCAGCTCTGATATTTCTGATTAACGTTGCTTCAATGACTGAAAACCTTCAAGGCTACGCTGCAGTTCTTGCTGCCAGCCTGTCGCATTTGCAATAACCGGCCTTAACAGAATAACCAGTTCACTTTTATTCGAACCTTGGCTACGCTGCTGAAAAAGCTTACCTAAACCAGGAATATCGCCAAGCCCCGGCGCTTTAGCAAATGTATCGGTGCTGCCAGACGTCATCAGCCCGCCAATAACTATCACTTGCCCACTACTCGCACGCACGATGCTATCGGTTTCACGAATTGAGCTCAACGCTAACGGTATATCGAACTGACTACCTCCAACGCTAATCAATTTTTGCTCTTCTTCAACGGTACTGACCGATGGATGGATATGCAGAATAATTTCATTGTCTGCACTGATTTGTGGTGTCACATCTAAAGCAATACCCGAGAAAAAGGGTGTGAGCTCGACCTCTGGCGTTGTGGTTGTCGCTGTGCCTGTTGTCGTCGTACTGGAAACACCGGTCACATAAAACTCATCAGTACCTACTTTAATCACCGCTTTTTGATTATTCATTGTCGATACGCGCGGACTCGACAGTACCTGTACATCACCTTGCGTGCCTAACAGACTAATCAGGGCAGTAAAGTCATTCAACTTCAAGTTGGCACTAAATATACCACCCAGGGTTGGACTGATGACTTTTGATGTACCACCACTCTGGCTATATGTTCCGGAATTCTTGTCATTAATTTGTCCGAAAGCTTGCCAGTCGATACCCGCCTGAAAACCATTGCTCAGCTTAACTTCAAGGATTTTTGCTTCAATCACTACCTGACGACCCAAAATCAGCTCTGCTTTTTCAAGATATTCACGTACGGTCTGCTGTTCACTAGGGAGCGCTCTCACCACTACCACACCGGCCTGTGGTGTCACGACAACCCGCTGGCCTTTCTCACTTCCGATAATAGCCGAAAGTGTTTCCTGCAACCCGCCCCAAAAATCTGTTTTACTGCGTGTGCTGATGTGCGTTCCGATCAAGGAACTCCCACTTGAATCACTTGACGAATTATTATTCGAAGAACTATCCGATGAGCTATTAGTGCTTCCTGCCTGACTAACGGAACCAGCACTCACCGATGTTTGTGATTGACCTTCCCGCTGTACATCTAAATAGTTGACTTGGTAAATCAATGTTTCAATATTTGCCGGAACGACCTGATACAAATTACCCGTACGCTTATATTCATAACCATAGACATCACGTACCGCTTTCATTACTTCAGCAACGGTCACATCTTTAAGTTGTAACGAAATTTGACCGGTGATCCCCTCATGTACAATCATGTTGTAAGGGGAGCCTTCCACTAACCCCATGAAAAACGTTCTGGCAGAAAGCTGCCTAGCCGATACATCAAAACGCTCTTCCTGTACTTTTGCTAAATCATCTAAACGCAGCGGGGCTAAAGATGACAACATGGGCAGCGCCACAGACGGGACCCTTTCAGCAGCATCAACAGCCGCCTGTAGAATTTTTTCTGATTCCTGCTGAGGAGGCTCTTCTGTTACGTGTCCAATAGACTGACATCCTGCCAAAAATCCTGCCATCACAAGAATCAGATGTCGTTGCATATACTTCATGAGCAAACCTTATAACGTTACTGGCTCTTTTTCAGCCCATAATAATTGGAAAGAGATACCCAGCGCTGAGTATCCCCTACATCTAACAGCACCCGGTCATACGCTATCCGAAGAATTTTTGCGCCATCAACCTGATCCCCTACTCCCGCTTTTATACCATTTACGATAGCCCACGCTGCCTGTTTTCTTTTAAGAATGGCAGAAACCTGATAATCCGTATGTATATCAACAACATTGGATACAGACGTTTTAGCGCGGTAAGGCTGCGTAGGATCTTTGAGCTGTGATTCTGCAACCCCGTTAACCGAATAACACATCAACAACATAACCAAAAATTTAGCCACCCAGCCAGCCCTCTACCGCACTTAACGTATGTACACGCAACGTTATTTTTGAATCAGGATAATTAGCCACTTTAAACTCCAGCGAATCCCAGAAAAAAGAAGAGGAAAGACTTTCAAGTCGACGAAGATAATCATAAATATCGGAATATCCTCCGCGTAAGACCACTTCAAAACCATGAGAATAAACAGGCGCAGCGCTCAACACCGAAGAAGCATCCCTACTTGCTGACGCTGATACAGACGTAGAATCCGATTCTGACTCAGAAGACAATCGTAACGGTTCCAATGGTAATGAAGAAAGCCGCTGTAAGATAAGACCAGGTTTATTATGCAGCACTGTTTCAAGTACATGACTCATCTGTGATGGAACCATCAAATTGACAGAACGCTTCTTCAGTAGAACCGTCAAACTCTGATCAAGCAGATCCAATTCTTTTATCTCTAGTCGAACGGATTCAGAAGGATCAAGGATCAAAGCTTTTGAAACAGACTCTATTTCAATCGTCTGCTCATTCGTTATACGCTCTTGATGCTCGATCTGCGCATCCAGTGCAGATGAGGTTTTCATCAGGGGTTCAATCGCGAACATAAAAAACATGACTATAATTAATACGATAACAGTAGCCGTAATCAACAAACGCTCTCGTTTGTTTAATACATTAAATTTTTCTGCCATAGGATTAGTCATGGTCATCCCCGAATATTAGTCCATGAGCATTAAACAAATAAGTTTGTGCCTCCGTTCTTTCTGTTACTAATTCAGCAAAGCTGATCTGCTGAAAAACACTCTGTTGCGTTAGTTGTCGTAATAGAAGCGGGATCTGCGAGACATCAGCACTCTCTCCCGCAACATCTAAAACCAAAGAGCCCGTGGTCATTTTAAAACCGGTTATCCATACTTTATCCGGAGTACTGTTCGAGAAAGCGAGCAACCCTTCTGAAAAACCTTGTCGACGATCCGGTTGCACTGTCTCTAACAAGCCGGCCAGACGTTGTTTGGATAAAACTGTTTGTTTTACCCGATCCCGATAAGCCATTAATTCAACATCAGGTGTTCGCTGACGTTGCATGACGCCGAGTTTGTCTAACTGCTGCTTCTGCTGCTGCCTCTCGTCATCAAGTTGATTCAAGCGTAAATTAGTATCATTAATGTCGTACCATAACCCACCCGAGATCAATGAACACAAAACCAATACACTCATGACCCCTGAAATCACGTATCCAAAGCTCAAAAAATCACGCTCAACAATGGGCCTCGGCGGTAATAGGTTAATTCTTTGCTTCATGACTTATGCGCCTGCTTCATTACGTAATGCAGCAGCAATCGCCAAAAAACAGCGCTGCTGAAGATCAATGGCTAATGGCACATCTGATTCGATAACATCGCCCAGATCAAGCGACTGCACATCGGCATCCAAGTTACGACGTAGCTCCATCATTAAAGGCGTTTCACCTATTTGTAATGGTAAAACGATAATCCGTGTACATGCAGACTTGCCTATTTGACTCTCAAAATAATCCATAGAGCGCTGTAAATCTAAAACGGTATTATCTAACTGAGCACTGTGACTATAAGACAACGCTCGAGAAAGGTACAACCAGCTACCCGACATCATATTAACAATGCTTTGCTTCTCATCTAAGTAGAGAATTACTGTACCCGCTTCAGACTCACTAAGGTTCTCGGCTATATTTAGCAGTGCTATTTCAGGCACATCAATATACACAGGCGTCAGCTTAATACTTTCCAGCCAAGATATACGCTTTTCAATCAATTTACGGTCAGCTGCAACGACATACAGCATTTTTCTTCGTCCCCGGAATGCATCATCAGGCAACTCAAAAAAGTCAATAATTACATCATCAGTCGAATACTGGATTAAATCTTTTACACGCCATATAAGAGCTTCTTTCAGTTCATCTTTAGGCACTTCCGGAGCCTCTACTAATAAGAGTTGATACTCCCCGGTTGATAGTACTAAGGAGCAACAACTATCAGACAACCCGACCTCTGAAACCTCAGAAGCAACCAACGACGCATTATTTAAGGGTTCAGAGACATCAAGGAAGGCGACGTAGGATAATTTACGCAGGCCGGCAACAACAGAGGCTGAAGCAATAGCAACACCTTCTGGAGCAATATGAATAGCAACCAACTCTTTTGACTTGTTATTTTTTTTCCTGAAAGGAAGCAAATCTGCCACTCCATGCCTTATGTTTCATATAATAAGGACCAATATACAAATGATAACTGCTGAATATTAATATTGAATGCTGCATTTCTAAGGGTAGCGGCAACTATACATGATAGTTTAGACGACATTTCATTATTAGCTAATCGAATTTCTTATATAAAATCTATATTTGGCTTGATATTAAAGACATAAAATGATTGAATACGCCCCTCTTGAGATGCCCGGATAGCTCAGTCGGTAGAGCAGAGGATTGAAAATCCTCGTGTCCTTGGTTCGATTCCGAGTCCGGGCACCATCTCAGTACATTGAAGCCTCGCTATTCTTTATAAGATATGTGAGGCTTTTTTGTATCTCACTTAAAAATATAATTATCACTTCACTGATTGTAAATTCGCGGCGCTTTTGGCGCGGATTAACGCGCTTTTTGTCATACCTTTCACGCCGCGTTTGTTGAAATCCCCTGTTAGAAATTCGTATAAATTAGTTCTTTAACTGCTACTGCTTTTGATCCTCCTCCTACTGTGTATTTGTGATCTACTTCTTTAAGGTTTAATCCGTCAAAAAGCGCCCGTATGTCTGGGTGGTTATTGATGCTGATTATCATTTTTCCTTGTATCGATTTGGCTAGTTCAGCCATCGCTTGGTATTCCTCGAATGGGAAGGCCACGCCGTAGCCTTCGGTCTGCCAGTAAGGTGGATCACAGTAGAATAGCGTATGAGGTCGGTCGTACTTTTTGATGACGGCTTTCCAGTCGAGGCTTTCTATTGTTGCTCCCGCTAATCGATAGTGGGCGTCGGCCAGATCTTGCTCCATCGTGAAGATGTTGAATCGGGGGCGATTAGTGGTGCTGGAGCCAAAGGTTTGTCCGGCTACTTTGCCGCCAAAGGCCAGCTTTTGTAGATAGAGGAACCGAGCAGCTCGTTGTATATCGGTGAGCGTTGCGACTGGGGTGGCGTGTAGCCACTCCCAGTTTTGACGGCTGCAGAGCATCCATTTGAGTTGTTTATACAGCTCTTCCAGATGGTGTTTTACCACTCTATAGAGGTTCACCATATCGCCGTTGATGTCGTTTAACACTTCGGCTTTGGATGGCTCCTTTATAAAGAAGAGAGCTGCCGCCCCTGCGAACGGCTCAACGTAGCATTGGTGATCAGGGAACAGCGGTAGGATATGTTTAGCCAGGCGACGTTTGCCGCCTATCCAAGGTGTTAGAGGTTTTGCCATGTAGTACTCCATCTTTTGTGATGGGGCTCATGGCCCTCTGTATGTGCCGACAGCGTGGGCACTTGATTTCGATTTCAGAAAAAATAGCTTTCGCTAATAATTTAGAGCATTTAATACAACGTATTTCGTTTAGCATGTGTGAACCTACCGTTAGATTTGATAGGCTACCTCCGCCATGACGTCGTGGTGAGGGAGCCTTAGCTGGTTCACAGTGTTTGCGCACTGTGGATTGGGGCTTGGTTAACTATGCTCAGTAGATCAAGCCGCTTCCTCTTTCCTTAGTTAATAAACCCCTTTTGAATAGTTATTTGCCCGTGTGATTCGATAGACAGCGCGGGTGTACTATCAGTGCGCTTTACTTTGATTGCCATGATGTATTTTCGTGGTAGTAATGCCGCTGTTACAGACGTCTCTACATTCGCTATATACGCTTTATCGCTGTCGGCGATATCAAAAACTTGCACAGCATAATACTCCCCACCATCGGCATCATAGATACCCAACCAACACTCCCACACGCCCTCGGTAATATTATATTCTCTATGTTTATCATCTCGCGGAGTAACGGTTACCGAGAATGATTCGCCTTGTTTGATTACTATACTCATTGGCAAATCCTTTGAATTTCAATATCTAGTGTGGGCCGCCAAACCAGCAGTTCTAACGTTCCTTGTGATACAACAAGATCCAAACAGGCGATAGGGCAGGCGGAAACAACTTCACCAATGCGCGGCACTCCCGCTGCACTGCTGTTATCAAGCCCTATTAAGTGAAGCGTTTGTTCTTGAGAAATTAACGCAGGCACGCCTATAGTAGCTGTTTCAGCAATACTACTTGGCGTAAAACTAACGGTACCGGCGCTTAATGATGACTCACCTACAGCAGCAGAAGTCGATACCCCTACAGACTCAACCACCACTGGGGCAGGTGTGATTACAGCCCCACCTACCTGCGTATCAGTACCGACACCTTCGGCGCTGATTGATTGAATCGGTATAAATGAAGGCTCGCCAACACTGCCACCAGAAGCCACGGACAAAGACTGAACCGATACGGGTGAAGGAGCTAGTTCAGATTGCCCAACAGTAGCGCCAGAGGCAATACTACTTGGCGTAAAACTAACGGTACCGGCGCTTAATGATGACTCACCTACAGCAGCAGAAGTCGATACCCCTACAGACTCAACCACCACTGGGGCAGGTGTGATTACAGCCCCACCTACCTGCGTATCAGTACCGACACCTTCGGTGCTGATTACCTGACTAGGTGCGCCACCTTGATTGAATACAAGAGCACCAACAGCGCTAGGATTCGATACCCCTACAGACTCAACCACCACTGGGGCAGGTGTGATTACAGCCCCACCTACCTGCGTATCAGTACCGACACCTTCGGTGCTGATTACCTGACTAGGTGCGCCACCTTGATTGAATACAAGAGCACCAACAGCGCTAGGATTCGATACCCCTACAGACTCAACCACCACTGGGGCAGGTGTGATTACAGCCCCACCTACCTGCGTATCAGTACCGACACCTTCGGTGCTGATTACCTGACTAGGTGCGCCACCTTGATTGAATACAAGAGCACCAACAGCGCTAGGATTCGATACCCCTACAGACTCAACCACCACTGGGGCAGGTGTGATTACAGCCCCACCTACCTGCGTATCAGTACCGACACCTTCGGTGCTGATTACCTGACTAGGTGCGCCACCTTGATTGAATACAAGAGCACCAACAGCGCTAGGATTCGATACCCCTACAGACTCAACCACCACTGGGGCAGGTGTGATTACAGCCCCACCTACCTGCGTATCAGTACCGACACCTTCGGCGCTGATTACCTGACTAGGTGCGCCACCTTGATTGAATACAAGAGCACCAACAGCGCTAGGATTCGATACCCCTACAGACTCAACCACCACTGGGCCAGGTGTGATTACAGCCCCACCTACCTGCGTATCAGTACCGACACCTTCGGCGCTGATTGATTGAATCGGTATAAATGAAGGCTCGCCAACACTGCCACCAGAAGCCACGGACAAAGACTGAACCGATACGGGTGAAGGAGCTAGTGCAGATTGCCCAACAGTAGCGCCAGAGGCAATGCTATCTAGTGTTATTGTATAAGTTGGCGCACCGCCTACATCCTGATCATCCCATGCACCTACAGTTAACCACGTAGTATCGCTGGATTCATTCGAGTGCTCCGCCGCCTCTCTATTCGGGTCAATAGACCCCAATCTAATAGTGACTGAGCCTATTTTCCCATTAAATGCTAAGTTTCCGTTATAGTAGTTACCAACTAATATTGGTTGACTATTTGTAAGCTGCCCATTCCCCGGCATAGCATTAGTTGCGGCAATAACACCATTAACATATATGTAGCAATTTATTGCATCTGAAGACAGGCACGACCTTGTTGTCTTTGTTACTGGGCTTATATTTACATACTGAGGACCAGTAATTGCTCCACTCTCTCCTGCCCCGTCTTGGACAATGCCCTGCAGCTCTTCATTGGAAGAGCCGCGGGCATTTAGCTGGAACCAGTTAGCAGAAATTGACTCATGCCTATTAGATATTATGCCGCCAGAATGTAAGACGTCTCTCCTGTTCCATGTGGTTATAGTAAAGAAGCTAGAGTCTAATAAATTAGCTGTGTCGGTAAGGGTTAGTTTGCTAGTAGTTGACCCAAAATCAGTCCATGTGCTTCCAAAAGGAGCCCCATAAGTAGTCTGAGTTACTGCCCCGTACGCGACACCATCGTGACCATTCCCTGTAGAATCCACATAAGATGAATCGTTTAGATGCAAGACTGCTAAGTAATCCGTCCATACATTGTTACGGCCATAGTCCTCAGTTTCTCCTGGCTGCAATGAAGCGACAGTATCAGACTCGATATAGATTGTAGCGCCTGTATACGCTGTAGTCTTAACCCTAACCTGAATCTGAGGGCTTCCACCTGTGACAAAACTAATAACCTCAACAGGCAGTTGGGTTGCTTTAGTGTCGTCAGTGTAAGCACGTAAGTTCCCACCACCATTGGCAATCGAGGTAGCACCACCATCTATAGCCGCAACGGGGAAAGAGGCATTCGTCAATAAAACAGCAAAATTTGTATGGCTCCCCGTTATCGCTGGGAGCGTTAGCGTTGCACCATACCTAGGCATTATTCAACCAGGAATCTAGTGCGGTACCCTGCCTCATCAACAGGATTAGTAGGATCAGTCACATATGCATTTAAATTTGATAGAAATACCGCCTCATCGGCGTCTTTTATCGCGCCAAGATCGGTAATAGTTTTACTGAATCCGATAATTGGAGCGGCACCCACGGCGAATTTATCCGCAATAACCTGCAAATCGGAGGCTGTAGCAGCGCCGTTCAAATACTGACGATAGGCAAACACACCCAAATTACGTGCCCGGTTGAGTGCCGTCGATAGCGCCGTAGTCGCCTGCTCGATTTGAGTCTGAATCGCTTTTTGTTCTATCTGAACATTTTTAGCAATCGTTTCTGATTCTGTTGGAAATAAACTCATACTATTTGCTCCTCAATCACTCGGCCATTGTGCATATATCGCGCTACCCGATACCCCATAGCGGCAAACTCTTTGCGCAGCTCGACCCTAAACCGCATAAACGCACCCGGCGTCAGGCTCATACCCATGTGAACTTCAACTGTTTCATTGAGGCAGTTGATCACTTCGCATGATGCGCTAAAAGTATGCCCATCGGCGTTGTATCTAACTCGCCAGCCAATAGGTTCGAGTTCGATCATAATAGTTACAGCTTAAAAATCTTATTAGCGCCGTTATCCCACACTGCATTGATATCGCCAGTATTGGGGATCACAGGCAAGCCGGTGGCGGTGTCTATATAAACGACCAGTTTAAAGGTCTCTATTGAACCGGTACCCGTGGCTAAAATCACAACTTCGGACTCGTCGCCGGTAGCAGAGGGGTAAACTGAATCAGCGGCATCAAAAACACCGTCAACAACGGTTTTCCCGGTCAGTACTGCTGTCATCGAAACACGCGCGATGGCGGGTACATCTGCCATCGTGGTATGGGTTGCTGCATAGGTATAGTCGGCGCTATCAACCAGCACCGCGACTACATCATTTGTCAAAAGGTCGACTTCGCCTTTTAACGCGGCTTCTTTGAATTTTGGATATAACAGGTTGCTCATCGGGCGCTCCGGTCTGTTTGTAGTTTGCAAGTTATATAAAAACAGATCGGAGGTGTTGGGCTTACGGGAAGGGGTTCAGTGGTTTAGCGGGAATTTAGCGGTTTAAAGGGGTTATGAAGGCCCTCGCTGTTGATGGCGAGGGCTGTTAGTGAAGGTCTGTAGCGAGGATCAGTCTAACGTTTCCTGGTAGTTATAGATGATGTGGCGATGTGCATGGATCAGGCGGTTGAATACGCATTCTAGTCCGGCATTGCCCCATGTTCTGTAAGTTTCGCCGTGCGGTTGGCCGTGGCTGCGCTCTTGGTAGTTGATTAGTAGCGCGTTGATCTGCACGACGTTATTCCAATCGTGGCCTGCGTAATTTGTGCCAAAATCCGCGCCAAATCCGCGATGTTGGTATTCTGTGATGGCGATTTCATAGCCCAGTACGGCGGCGATACCCAGCAAAAACTCACGGCTCTGGCCGCCCATCAGCTGGTATTTCTGCACTAGAGCGATGCGCCGCTGCTGAAAGACTTGCTCGCCACTGCACGTATCGGGCAGGCCGTACATTTGCTGCCATTCGTCGAGTAACTCAAACGTCTGGCTGGGGGCAGCTTCTGTGAGCAGATCGTTTGCACGCTGTTCGATGCGTGCAAATTCTTCGCCGACACCGCTCATGAGCTGGCCGAGGGCACTGTCGGCATCGGTGGACCAGGCATCGCCACGGGGCAGCAATGCCAGCAGTGTGTCACGGTAGTCACTCAAGCTATGTGGCATCTCAATCGGTCCAGATAAGCGCGTCTAGTTCACTAGAGGAGACGCTGGCGATATCACGCAGCAGCTGTTGTTTGCGTGCCAGCTTCACCTGGTAGACCGCGCCGACGGCGGCCGCGATGGTGCGCCCGGTGCCGATATCGAGGCTGTAGGCCTGGTTAGCTGCATCAAACAGGTCAATCTCTGTCTGGCCCATTTGCTCGGCAAGACGCACCGCACCGTCGATCGCAAGCGCACTGTCCATACCGCCGTTCCATGTAGTATCGTTAGCCGCCACCGGCTGTTTGATTGACGCGCTAAAGCCGTCGCGCACGGCGTTTGCCGCTGCATCGCGGGCGGCCTGTAGCACCGCCGCTGTATCCGTTACCCATGCGCCATTTTGCCAGCTGTCGTACGCGCTTGGCTCACTAACGGTCAGGTGAGCGGGCAGCGGCCCGACGTCATTAATAGTGATACGCTCTTTTGTCTCGGTATGCCAAGCCAGGCTAGCGCGATGGTCTTCAAACACGAGCCAGGCGGTATCGTCGGCGTTGCGCTGGGCGACTTCGTCCGGCTTCAGCGCGGGCAGCGCATCGGCGGTAGCAAACGCCAGGGATAAAAATTGCGCGGGTTTACGCGGATTCACCATCATGTCTGATGAGTGGGTGTATAGACGCGTGGCGTGATCAAAGTGATGCTGCATGATGCTCTCCTTATGATTTTTACTGGTACCAAAAACACAGCATCAGGGCAATGTTGCGGGGGCGAGCGTCTGTGCCGCCTTCTGATTCTGTTGTGCCTGTGCCGTTATTGTTGCGGGCGTGGGTATTCCCCTGCCCATCCCCCGAAATCTGCTGACTGACGACCTTACCGTATACGTGAGTGTGAGCCTTGTTTCGACTGTCTTGCGTGCTACCCAGCACTCGCCCTGCATCAACGCTGCCGCCGCTGTCCCAGACGCGCACGAACTCACCCAGGGTTTTGGGTGCGCGAAATGTAGTTGACATATTCCCCGTCGACCAGCAACCCAGCCGTCCTGCGCTCCATGCAGCATCAGTGACGAGTGTAAAGCCGTGGTCCACATCACTAATATAGGCCCACAACTCTGGATAATCGGCACGGTTGAGCAGCTGGCCAACATACTCCATTGCGCCCACCGGCGGTGTCTCGCCGCTGTGATAAAATGGCTCTCCCAGCGCGCGGGTGGCCGACAGCGCTTGCACGGCCTGCAGCACTAAGGTCTGATCGTCTTCGCTGGGTGTCAGGCCCGCCCCTTCGATGAGATTAATCAGTTCATCAAAAACCATATTTTGATAATCAGCAGAATCGCGGCTAGCGGGGATGCCACCCACCGGGTCACCGTCTGTGAATTTGTCGTTTAATAACCGTGCACTCACATCGGTTTTTGGATAATCCATCTAGGCGTTCCTTATATAACAATTAAATTAATGGCTTATGTCGGCCAGGCAAGTACACCCAGCACAGGGAACTCATGTGCCGCGCAGCTAAAATTATCAGCCAAGGAGATTCTGTGATCGCGCTCACCGCTGGCCAGCGATATTTCCTCGTTGATCTGACTCAAGAGCAACTCACCGCCGGGTTCGCCTTCACGGCTGATCAAATCATTAAGCGCGGCGGCGATGGCGGCTTTAACGGCAGCGGTGAGGGGCTCTAATCGCGTAAAAGTGATATCTAGGGGCTTGGCGGTTAGCGCACCAATATAAAACCCCGCCATGCCTGCCGGGCGACGGCTGTCGATATAGTTGGTGACTGCATCTATGTGCGCCTGGGTGGCTATCGCTGATGACAGGTTATCGGTAACAAACCGCACCAGCACAGTACCAATGCCCATGCCGTTGGGATAACACCAAGCACGGGTCACGTCGGTGTGGGCGGCTTTAGCCCAGGCGATATAGTCCGATTGATTACCGCCCATGGGTGGATTTTTGCGGCGCGCTGATAGACGCTTCTTGACGCGACTGATCGACTCGATATCGGCTCCGCCCGCGAGACTGATAACCGTGGCTTCACTGTCGATATCCAGCACCGGCTGCATCAGGCGGAGCTTAGCGCCCGTTAGCTGGTTGCTAGTTACGCCGGCAGCGGCGGCCGCTACCTGAACAACCGCCGACCCCGCAACTATGACAGCCGTAACGGTGACGCGATAGATTAGCTGGCTATCGTCCTGGAGCAAGGTTTCGGCCGGGATCTGCGCCGCATCGGTGCCGCTGAAGGTCATTGTGCCGGCGGCGCGGCTGGCGGCAATCTGATAAATGCCGACTTCAGCCGCCCGGCGTAGCAGGTTGGTAGCGTCGGCCGTGTCATCAAACAGCTGAGCGACGTTATATTGCAAGTGACCATGTAAACCATGGGCAACGCCGGCCACGGCTTGCGAGAGCGGGTAGTGGATATCGCCACGGCGGCTGGACTTCTGATCGCCATGGCGTTCAATATCCGCCGCGACACGTTGTTGCAGATCGGGACGGGATGGACGGCTAAACGACATGGTAGTGCTCCCGTAATAGCGCTATCCAGCTGCCGTCAGGCAGCTGGCAGTTGATTTCAAATTCAATTCTATCCAGCGCGCCACGCTGGGCATCGACATTCACCGCTAACAGATGGCCGTCATCGACCATCCAGCTGAGTGCAGCGCTGCAATAATCACGCGCCTTGTTAATCACAGGCGGGGTCACTTTTTCGCGTGCCAGCAGCCATAACTTACTGCCTAAACTCTCGCCCTCTGGCAGATCAATGTCGCCCCAATAGCCGCGCCGTTCGACGCCACCATCCGGCAGTGCGTCATCGGCCGAGGCGCGGGCATCAGTAAAGAGGCTGATAGTGACGGCGTTTTCCAGCCAGGTCAGTCGATCGGATGGACGCGCCTGCAGATCTATCTGCTGGGTTAGATCGCTCCAGGCGAGTGCGAGCATGGTCATAGGTTAGGCTCCTCTGTTGTGCCGCTGGCGGTTTGTGGGTGTGTATGCTGATCCGCACTGGCTCCACGGTGGGTGATAAAGTCAGCCGCTTTGACTACGCCTGAGCAGACGACCTCGGGGGTGTCGATGAGGACCTGTACACTGGCTTTTATCTCGACGACGCGATCCTTGCGGATATGCACTTTATCGCCGTGCTGGTTATAGACGGCGGCCTCGCCTTCTTCTATGACCAATCGATAGCGCTGATCACCGGCTAACAGGGCGACTGTGTGAGAACCGTTGCCATTAAACGCCAGCGCTATCACGTCGGCACCCGGCAGTGGATGCGAAGTAAAACCGAAGGGCTCCAGATGTTCGATATCGGCCAGTGCTTGGCCGCCTTCCACCTGCAGCTGCAAGTAGCGGATTTTGTTGGCGTAGCTAACGCGGCGCAGCAACGCGCGCTGGCTGATGCGGCGAATCTTACGAAATGCCTGGCGTAATAACTCTCTCATAAGATAAACCCCCGCGAGACCGTCTCGACCTCTGGCACCAGCGCAAACGCTTCTTTTGGCATGACCCGGATCTCGGTATTACTGCCGTCGTCATCTAGCATCAGGCGAGTCTCGACGATTAAGCGCTGGTCATTCCACCCCATCCAAGGGTCGGTGACCTGTATCAACTCGTTCGGCGTCCAGATTCGGCCGCCCGACGTCTGGCGCCAGCCTGACACCGTATATACAACACCGACCGACCGGCCTTCGTGCACGTTGCGTTGCCATTCTGCACGGGTTTTACAGCCGGCGATGTCGAGCGGGTTATCAGAGCTAACGACGAATGGCCGGTGCCTGGCAACCGTCGCCGACGACGAAATCGCCGCCTTAGGCTGGCTGTTATCAACGCCTTCAAGCTTGACCTGAGGCGTGTTGGGCTGCTGACCTGTGACTATGTAATCACTAAACAACGCCTGCGCGCTAAAACTCCCGGACGCGCTCTTAATGTTTTTCCCCAGGGCGAGCGCGACATCGGCGCGGGCAGTGCCGGCGCGAGTGATACGCAGATTGCCCTGCTCGTCAGAGATCAGCAGCACGGCACGAATCCGCGCTTGTTCTTCTAAAAATTCCCAAATGGGCTGGCCTAAATCTAACGTCGGCGTCTTACCCACGAAGGGCTGATTAGCGGCAGTTTTGGCACTCGCGTCTATCAGCACACTAATACCGAAGGGTTTACAGAGCAGCGTCGCGATCTGCGCCAGACTCTGGCCACTAAACTGCTTGCCTTCGGTGGAGCAGTCCACCAGATCGCCCAATTTGCTACGGCCTCGGGCACTCAAGGCATGGGTGGTAGCGCCATATTCAGGATCGACATCATCGATATAGCCAGTCAGCAGCAAGTCGTCATTGACATAGACCTGCAGCCCCATGCCGATCTGAACCGAGCGGGGATTAATGCCCTCTGTATTTCCCCAGGTATCGGTCAGACTCACATCAAACTGCTGCGGGCCACGCTCGATAGAGCGCCCGACGGTGGCGCGGGTCCAGCCGCGATGCGGCTTGCCGTCCATCATTAGGATCAGTTGATCGCTCATTGCAGCACCTCGATATCGACACCGGCAGGCATAAAGCCTGGATGGCTGATGTTGTTACGTTGGATCAGTTCCTCGGCGCGATCAGCGTCGCCGTATAGCTGATGGGCGAGCACTAATGCCGGTAGCGGACGCTGTAGCCGTATCTGTTCGATACGCTGCAGCCCAGGTGCGACGTCATCCACCCGCCGCATTAATGCGCTTTGCAGATCTGCTAGGGCGTAGTACTCGGCATCGCTGCCAGCGTCAATCAAGCTGTCGAGCTGCTCAAGAATACTATCGCGGCTCGCTATCGCCTGGTCGTAAGTAGTGAAGGGGGTGGGTTTGTTGGCAATAAGCCGCGCCGTTTCAATCACAACCAGCCCCAGCAGCGCGTTACTGAGGGCCGCCTGATTCGCAGCCTGCTGCTTTCTGCTGGGGGTGGTTTGCGGTACTGACTCAAAAATACCGAACGCCGACAGCAGCGAATGGTAACTATTGAATGCCCCGGCGATATCATTCACACCGCCGATAATAGACACCACGATCGCGCCCAGCTTGTTGATCAATTTCAGGGGCTGCAGCACCAGGTCTTTTAGCTGGTCGGTAAACTCGTTGATCTGAGTAACCAGGGTGTCCAGCGGCTGCATCAGGCTGCTGATGCGGCCATTAATACTACCCAGGGTGTCGGTGACAGACGCAAGTTGATCGGTCGCCGCGTCTAGTACAGATTGCTGCAGACCCTCTACACTGAACTCTGCTGCAAATTCATCCTGCACGGCGACGCTAGCAGCCTCTGCGGCGCTGTTCAGCGCGTGCGCATTGGCGGCCATAGCAATGGGATACTGACGCTGGCCGGCACGCAGGTACTCAATATCTATCTGACAGAAACCGCCCCGGCGTGTGGTGATGGTCCAGCTATATTGCTGAATCTGCACCCGTAGTGTGCCCAGATAAGGGTGCACTAATGTGCCCGGCCCTGGCTGCGTGAGGGCCTCAATTAACTGATCACGCTCCAGATCATAATCAGGCCCTACCACAAACATCTGCAGGCGTTCCGATTCCGCTGTTTTGCCCAGATCCTCTGCCCAGTGCTGTTCTTGCTGCGGATACTGATGCAGCGCGACCCGACGCCCCCCTTGGCCGCTTGCCTGGTCTATCGAGAAACTAACGCCCCGAAATGAACCGGGCTGTAAACGCGCGCGCCAGCTCGTCATGGCATCATCATAGATACGCCGGCCATATCGACCGCTATATTCCTGGCATCAATTTTACGTACATTAACGCGCCTGTCGTCGACTTCGATTTTTAACGTCGCCTGGGCGCGGGCGTCGGCATCCAGTGCCGCCTTGGCATTATCATTGCCCAGCGCCGCCGCTATTTTAGCCAGGCTTTTGCCGAGGGTGTCGGCCAGCGCGGACTGAATGCTGGTGTCAAAATTATCGTCTGAGTACTGAAAACCGCGATTGACTAGCGAGCCAACGCCATAGCCAGCGGCTCCGGCTCCTGCTACGCCGACGCCCGCCCACCCCAGCGCCGCACTGCCATACATAGGCAGGGCCGACAGATTGCTACCGCCGAGTAAGGCGGCAGCGGTGCGCGCCCGACTAAACACCGAAGTGGCAGCAGAAGGCAGTACGGTAGGTGTGGTAGGGAGCGCGGCAGCAGGCATACCACCCAAACTACCCGGCATATTGACGACATAAACCGGTGTAACACCCGCCATCTCCTCTAATGCGGCACCGGCTGCCACGCCACCCGCCAGATTACCGGCCCCGCCGAACAGTTTTCTCGCCACACCGCCGCCGTATTTATAGAGTGCAGCGCCGCCGACCAGTGTCGCCGCACCGCCCAGCAGCAGATCCTTGCCGTCCAGCCCCAGGCCGCCTTCTTTTTTGCTGTCTAGGGTGTGCTTTATTATCTTACTGATGGCGGCATTAATGGGCATAACGAACGCATCGGCGGCCTGACCCAATGCGCCCTTCAACCGGCCGGTTTGGTCGATCGCATTGTCCAGGGCGTCTTTGACATCGGCAGCGATAGCGCCCGCTGCCCCCCGCGACTTACCAGTAATAGCGCGCATGCCAGCCACATTATCACCGCTTAAAAGCTGCTGTATGCCGCGCTGGGTGTCCAGATCCGTCTTGCCGAACGCGGCGGCAATCAGCGCATCGCGCTGCTGATCGGTTTTTTGCTTTTGATAAATAGTAGAGATGTCGCCAATTACCGAGAATGAATCGCGGCGCTCACCTTTTTTGTTGTAGAAATCGACCCCGAGCGAATCGTGGACTTTTTGCTGATAAATATTATTAGTGAAGATGCGCAGGGTGCTGTCTGCCAGCGTCGCTAGACGTTCGGGTTTGCGCTCGATAAACGACAGCTGTTCGATAAATCCTAACGTCTGATCAAAATCCAGATTGGCTTTTTTGGCATTGCCGCCGACCCGCGCGAAGATGCTCGCCAGATTTTCCAATTCGGCATTCCCTGCTCGCCCCGCGACTGTCATCTTATCGAGTATATCGGTGGCCACACCGGCCTGCGCCAGATCGAAGTTGAATATCTCACTGCCTACCGCCAGGCCACCGGCCAGGGCGTCTGATTTGGCACCCGTGACTGCTGAGGCCGGCGCGATCGCTTGGGTGGCTTTCAGCGCCTCAGCCCAACTCAATCCAGACGCCAGCAATGTATCGTTGGCCGTCCGCGAGCTATCAACCGCCACGCCGTACTGTTGCTGTAACGCGAAAAGCTCTTGGCGTAGCGCCTTCGTTTCGGTGCGGGCCACGCCGGCGGTTTGTGACATGCGCGTCAAATTCTTATCTAACAGCGCCGAGTCTTTAGCGATTCGTAGCCCCGACCAACTGGCACCGATAGCCAGCAACTGGTTGCGAAAACTGCCCATTACGCCGCCGGTCAGCTGCCTGAACTGCTGGTTCAAACCGCGCAACTCACGCGTCGAGCCGTTAGCAAACCGCTGCACCTGCTGGCCTGATTGCAGCAAGCCACGGTTAAACTGTGAGTTCCTCAGGTCAAGCCGGAGGCTAGTTGTCAGATCGGTCACGGCTAAACATCTCTAGATAGTGATTGAATTCATCGATCGGCAGCGCCCGTATTTCAGCGCGCGGCCAGTGCGTCTTCAGCGCGATTAACGCTATGCAGTCCCAGCCTCGCTTTCGCGCATCGAGCCGCTGCTGGCAGCTCTGTCGAGCTTTCCCTGCGCCTCACGTAGCACCTGAAAGTCGCCTGGGGTTAGCGCGCGGATCTGAGATAGCGTAAACGGCCCGTCACAATCACCAATACGCACTAGCTGGCGGGCAATCAACGCACCATTAAAGGCCAACTGGTTCTCTAAGCCACCGCTCTCTATCTCGGCATCGAACAGCGCGCCGGCGGTTTCAACCTCGCTCATCTCAAAGGTTTTCTGCAGCTTTTCTTTAAATTTAAAGCCGTGGGTCAGGGTGCCGGTAATAGTGCTCATGGTTATACCTTCTCTGCTGGGTTGCCGGACATCTCTACCGAGATCTCGCCGTTACTGAGTGATGCGGGTGTGGTAGTGAAGGCATCGGTGACTATCCAACTCTGGCCGCTATCGTCCTGAACATTCACATTGACGCCCGCCATATCGCGTACCTGGTCGAAAGTATCCGGCAGATTAGGCAGGCGGAACGACAGGGTTGCCGGTGCCGTCTCTTCGCTGTAATGCACGCGATCAGACTCGGTCACCACCGCCGCACGGCTATTCCCGCCGGGGTTAAATGAGCCCCCCGGCAGGCTCTCAACGCGCCCTATGCCGGGCACTGTGATCAGTATTTTCTTCGCTACTTTAGCCATCTCTCACCTCACACTATGAATTGCTGTTTACCGGCAAACACCCGCGCCTGATTGACCAGGTTTGGTGTATCGCGCCAGTTCAAACGGTTGCGATCATCACTATCGCGCTCGACTATCAAGAGTCGATCGTAGTTTGTGTAATCCTCGACCCAGCCGCGTTGCTCCAATACTCGATACAGCGCCAGCAGCTCACCGCGCCAGATTTTAGGCGTAATCACCGCCTGACCTACGCCAAAGGCGGTCCCATCGTCGGCGAGCTTATAGCGCGGGTACTTCTGCGACTGCAGCAAGCGTTGCTCAAACCGTATTCGCTCCAGCGTTTCGGGGGTGCAGATATCCAGATATGAGGCATCCGCCAGGCTGGCGCTGTTGGTCTGATACATGGTGATCTGGCGCTCGAGGCGGCAGGTGCCGTCTCGGTCGACCGTGTAGGTGCTGATGCCGTCATAAAGCAGCAAGTTACGCTCTTGACGGGTCCAGATCTCATGCCGCGCCGGTGCCAGCATGCCAGGCAAGGTCAGCGTCTGCAGCGGACGGGCCGGATCGATACTCAGCGACAAGGCGGCCACGGCACAGTTGATAGCGGCGGCACTATAGGTCGGGGTGGGGCTGGCACCTGTGCCCAGGCAAGTGATGTGCTCGTTATTACGCCCCGAACCGAAGGTGCCGGTAACGGCATGAGTGCCAGAAAAGGCGCTAAAAGCACGACAGCCAATCTGGCGCATCGGCCCCCAACGGTCGCCCAGCTCGGTTTCTAACGCGACCAGATTAGACGTGTCGGTATAAGGGTTGATGATCCAGTTAAACCACTCGTCGCCTAATGCATCGATAGCCGGGCCCAGATCAGGGTTGCTGGTGCCACCGGCCATAGTGCCGATCGTCAATGCCAGGCCTGCCGGCATCACCTCGGCGTAGTAGTTGGTGCGGATATCCAGCGCGTTAAACACGTCGCCCTTGTGACGCGCCGTGAGCGTGACAGTGTCGGTCGAGACCGTTGCCGTTAGCGGTAGATCCAGATCGGCATTGATAGCCGCGTTGATACTGGTCGCCACTGCAGCGGCATCATCACCCGACGCTATGCCGACTTTTACGCGGCTACCACCGATATAGAGCATCAGGGTGCCGGCAGCCGTCGGTGGCGCCCAGACCTCAATAGTCGTGGTTGCGGCCTGACCGGCGGCATCATCGTCTAGGGCAATAGCCCAGAGCTCGGTATTGGCATTGGCACCCAGCGCCGCTGCAATCATCAGCGCGAGCATAGAACCACGGCCAAACAGACTGACTGCCTGGCTGGGATCGGTAACGCGCACCGGCTCGCCTTCGACCTGTGTGCCTGTCGGCAAGCGCTGCCCGACCGCGACTATCTTATGCATGATGCCAGCCGCACCGGCCAGCTCATTGTTAAACTCAATGTATGCGCCGGGGGTGCGCAGGCTAGCGGGGATGCTATCGAATGAAATCGCCATTATTTAGCGCCTCTGTTTTTAGCCAGCACCGCTGTTTCAGCGGCGGGCGGCTGGGGTGACTGTTCTGAAGACGCGGCTTGACCGACGCTTAGCAGATCGCCGTCACGTAAGCGGCGGCGGTAGTAGCTGTGGTTCGGTACGCGGCAGCCGTCGGCCGGCATGATGGAGCCGTCTTCCTTTCGTACCTGGCCAACGTTCGGCCGTACATTTAGCAGGTTTTGCATGGGTCAATCCTCTTAAGGAATGTCGGGAATTTCGACAGCATCGATCGCCATCAGGTGTTCAGCATCGCTTTCGTCATAATGGCGGGCGGTGTAGCGCTGCCAGTCGTCCAGATTATCGATATCGTCCAGGCTGAGAGCATCTGGCCAGCGCATCGGTAGCTCAAACGTCATCTCGTAACAGCTAATACCCTGCTTGGCTTCGGCAAAGCTGAATAAATTTTTCACCCGCAGGAAGCGCAGCACGTCGGGCTGGTCCAGATCCAGACCGTGCAGCACCGGCAATAAGCGCTCAATTAGCTGATAGACGCCCACCTCTGTTTTGCCGTTAAGCGTGCGGGCGACCACATATACATGCCACAGCCCCAGCAGCTGGTCGCCGTCTTTTTCCTGCAGCTTGCCGGCCGAAAAACCTATATAGACGCTCGGCGCAGAGATGAGCATGTGCTTGACGACTTCCGCGCCCCACCGCCCAGGGTGGGTTTCAATCTTATGCACGGCACGACCTAGCGCGCCCGCCACCGCATCCTTGATGCCTTGCTCCACCACCAAAAACATTAGATAAATCCTTTATCGGTGCGACCAAAAACAGAGCCAGCCGAGGTAACGAACGCACCATCCATGGTCTCGGGACGCTGCCCCTGAGCATCTATGCCCAGCGTGATTGCGCCGATCGCTACTTTTTCAAGATAACGCACCGCTTCCTTATAACGCGCCGTCACTTCCTCCAACGGGCTACGGTCATGCAGAAAATAGCGCGCCATATCACAAGCAAAACGATTCAGCACCGGCGGGATCTGCGGCAGCGGCAGCGGGTAGCGAGCCGCCAGATAGCTGTCGATGGTGGCCGAGGCATCTGCTATCGCACGATCCACCTGCACCTGGTTTACCTGCTCCGGAAACTCACCGAACGCATTGGCCACGGCCGTCAGCGTAATCAGCTCATCGCTGCCGAACCTGTCGGTCAGATCCTGCGTGCTGCAGTACATACTAGGCTCCAGCCTGGGCGGCACGCGCCGCTTCAATAGCGCTGATTAGCGTGGGCTTATTCATGCTCGCGTACCCCGCAATATTGCCGGTGCCCGCTATCAGCTTCAGATCAGGCAGCGTCATATCTTTTAGCACTGGCTCCATGCTGTCCGGCTCCACGGCCCCTTCCTGACTCTGATGCGCGTCGTCTGAATCCGTTTCAGGCGCATCGACAAACTCAACCACCAGGCGCGGTTCTTTTTGCAACTGCGCCAGCTGAGTCTCTGAAAACTCAGACACGGGATACGTTGTAGGCTCTGCCGGATGCGCAACACCCGCACGACGAAACCCCTGAATAGCGGCTGTAATACGGACATGACTAGCGATAGTAGGTTTAGACATTTCATTTTATCTCCTGATGGACCGGAGGTGAGGCACACGCCTCACCGACTAACATGGCGCTACATGACGGCGGGCTTACGCCAGCCAAGGACAAACGAGCAGCTCTACCTTTTTGTAGTTGGTATTGCTGGCACCGTTGGCGTTGTTCACCGCTTCGAGCAGCAGCTCGGCTTTCGACATATTGTCGGGGCCTACTACCATCAGGTCGGGGATTACACCCAGCGGCGAACCGGCATCATTCTTTTGCTTGATCATGGCGGTGCGGGCAGCGTTGAAGTTGGCGGCACTCAGGTCTGCTTTAGAGGCAAACGCTAACTGCCATAGGCCGAAACCTGCGTTACAACGGGCATCGGTTCCCCAGATATACTCATCGGTCATAAACACATGATCGGAGGTGTTGGCGTCTTTCTTCATCACCAGGTTGAACGGGCGACGTGTTTGCCAGATCAGCGGCTTGATAGCGCGCTTAGTGCTGAGCAGGTACCAGCCTTCACCCGCACCGGCCTGCATGTTAGATACCGATACGACCGCCTCGCCGTTACCCACAGGATGGTCGGTATCAAAAAAGTTTTGGCCGTCGTAACAGGGGGTAGTGAAACCGTCTTTTAGCAGCGCAAAGGTCATGACGTCCGGGAACTCAGCGGCATCTTGGCCCATCTGCGCAAACAGCGGCGTATACACACCAAACTGATCATCTTCGATCACATCACGCGGGATCGCTTCGGTCTTTTCAAACTTGCGGTTTTTGATGGTGAAGTCGTGATCTTTCAGGCGGTTGATGGCACGTTCGCCCAACCATTCGCGAATCTGGCTAGAGTTGCCCAACCAGGCATAAGTGTTGGCCGCACCGGTGGACGGGATCACCGTCGCCACGCGCTGGTATTGCGACGGGGCACCGGCAAACGCATTGTTAAAGGCAGTTTTAACCGCCGTGTTCAGAATGCCGAGGTTGTTAGCATTGATTTCCATGTGTCTCTCCAAAAAATTAGTCAGGGGTGCTAATCAGCGGTTAGCTATCAATTAGCTGATAAAGACCCACACGCCGCCGCCAGACGCCACATCATCGAT
Source organism: Neptunomonas antarctica (assembly GCF_001305295.1). Taxonomy (GTDB): domain Bacteria; phylum Pseudomonadota; class Gammaproteobacteria; order Pseudomonadales; family Balneatricaceae; genus Neptunomonas; species Neptunomonas antarctica. The sequence goes on along the minus strand of NZ_LJSI01000023.1, from coordinate 23,088 downwards.
ACGCCCGACAGCAGAGCTGCCAGTACTCACCGCCGTCACTGTTTGGTCGTCTGCGATATAGGCCGTAGAGCCAATGTGCGATCGATCGATATCACCCGCATTCGCCAAAAAGTGCGAACCCATGCGAGTGACAACGTTGCCCGCACCATCCCCACCGGCAACGTTATTGCTGGCGTGTTCTGCTACCCCACGAATACGTAAGCCGGTAGCGACCGTGGCCGGTTGTGCAAAGCTGGTAGCGTTGAGCACAATCAAGGCACCGGAATGAATCACGACACCGGCAGCTACCGGGTCAACATGCGAACCCTGAGCTCGGCGCTGGGTGTTACGGTTAGTTGTGAGAGCTGACATTACGCATCACCTTTTTTTGTTTTAAAGAAGTCTGCTTCAGAGATGCCGGTGGCCAGGCACACCTTTTTCTCATCAGCACTGAGGGTGGCCAGTGGATCAACGTTGTCGGCATCTGGCTTTGTGCCATCGGTCTGCATCGCGGCTAATGCGGCAATGGGCTTGGATTTGTCCAGAAACGCCTGCAGCGCCGCCATATCTTGCTTACCCAGATCACGCGCCCAGGCTTCCATCGCCGGAACAATGCGGCCTTCTTGCTTGGCTTTATCAATCGTTTGATCGAGTTTGGAGGCGTTACCTTCAGCCGATAAAACAGCGATCTGCGCATGTAGCTGGTGCATCACGTCAACCGGTACATACTTGGCAGGGTCGACTGTGCCGCCGTTATCATTGGCTTTAAGTGCCGCAACTTGCGTGGCCAGCGACTCGACCGTAGCGGCTTTAGTGATCTGCGCGCTAAGTGCGGCCAATGCAGCGGCTTGATCAGGCTCTTTGCCGTCTTCTACTGTGATGCCAAGCTGAGCCAGCATCTTTTTTAAAAGTTCATTCATGGAATGCTCCGTTGGATGGGTTGTAGTCAGTGTTGTGTTAAGAGAAAGCGCTGCCAGCGCCTCAACGGCTTGCAGGCCATCAATGCCAGGGCGATTAACCAACGCAGCCGAATGCAGCCGCAAGGGGCGGCCGGTGATAGCGTCATAAGGGAAAACAGCAGAGAGGTATTTGTATTCGCCGTTTTTAATAAAGTCGGTAGCGCGGGGCGTCCACTGCGGTTTGATCCATAAACCGGAGCCTTCGCGCCATTCCATTGTTTTAAACCAACCGGCAGCGGGTGCCGGCAGGCCGTTATCTTCCGCTTTTAGGGTTTGGTGTTCGTAATCGATAACGACCTCGTTTAAGCGATCGTTCGCCAGCGCGATAAGGTCGGCGGCAATATCTGCATCGATAAACCAGTGATGACCCGGCACATCAAACGGGCGACCATCCACGGCACGAAAGAGGCCAGCGGGTAGCAGCTGCTGCCAGCCGTTATCGTCTACGTTTAGATCGAGCGAAAGCACCGCCACCGGCTCGGGTGTGGTACTTAATACGGCAAGAGGGAAAGGGCTTGATGTCTTCATGCCGCCAGATTAGGAGATCTGGCGGCAAGGGATTAGAGGAAGGGGTTCAGTGGGTTATACTATAAAACTCGTCAACAATAGCTTGGCCTGGCGGTAGTTTTGGGAAGGTTGTATATGACCTATATACCCAACCCTCTAAAAACTCACCTTCAATGCTTACCTCAACTTTAAGCCATGAGCGATTATCAGAGCTTACTATTCTTACAAAGGCTCCTTGCGGTATTAGAGCAAGCGATTGATACTTTTTGCCGTTACCGCTCCTCAAATGTAACGAAGAGTCAATAACTATTCGATAATCTCGGATGGATTGTTTTTCTGGGGTCGGTAGGTTTCTAAGTACTTTATTGATACTCCTCTTTATTTCAGACTGTCCTTTCTTCAGCTCTCCTAATTGCATTTTTATATCAGCCAAATCATTCTGATTAGAGTTCTGTATGTTTATTACTTCCTCAATTTTATGCTCAACTATAGAAAAGTGTTCCATAAGTTCAGCGTGTGATATTGCGGCAAGCTGGTAATTTAGCCAAAACCAAAATAGGTTAGCTAAAAGGCTCTGTATTGCCGGTGACAGTCTCGAAAAATCTCGACCAGATGCGCTTTGTTCAGCAACTTCATGTTCGGCCTCTTCGAATGATGCAGTGCGCTCGCTGTACGCGCGGGCCTCTGCTATAAGGCTGTGCAAGTTATCAGGTAAATTTTGAAAACCTGCAACTTGATCCATCAAATCATTGAGCTTTAAAAAATCTCTTTGCTGAGTAAAAGCTATATTTTGGATGCTTGTACTAGCGAATAATTCGGAATAATTTGGGGTATTTATTTTAGCGAGTAATTCGGAATAATTTGGGGTGTTTATTTTAGCGAATAATTCGGAATAATTTGGGGTTTTTATTTTAGCGAATAATTCGGAATAATTTGGGGTTTTTATTTTAGCGAATAATTCGGAATAATTTGGGGTTTTTATTTTAGCGAATAATTCGGAATAATTTGGGGTTTTTATTTTAGCGAATAATTCGGAATAATTTGGGGTTTTTATTTTAGCGAATAATTCGGAATAATTTGGGGTTTTTATTTTAGCGAATAATTCGGAATAATTTGGGGTTTTTATTTTAGCGAATAATTCGGAATAATTTGGGGTTTTTATTTTAGCGAATAATTCGGAATAATTTGGGGTTTTTATTTTAGCGAATAATTCGGAATAATTTGGGGTTTTTATTTTAGCGAATAATTCGGAATAATTTGGGGTTTTTATTTTAGCGAATAATTCGGAATAATTTGGGGTGTTTATTTTAGCGAATAATTCGGAATAATTTGGGGTTTTTATTTTAGCGAATAATTCGGAATAATTAATTTTACTAAGTTCTGCCTGCTGCAGGCGCTGAATGTTATCATTGAACATAGCAGCTTGTTCAGCCGCCACTCGGGCGTTATCTGAATAATTTTTGTGAATTAAACTTTCTTTCAGACTAATCGCTTTCATCGCATCTAAAGCTGTATTAGCTTTCAAGACATTATCTATTATATGAGAATCTAAATTAGTTGGTGGACTAATAGTTTTAGGCAAACTATCACTAACTAATTGTGAGTTGTCTTTCTTTGAATTAATAATATCCATCGAATCATCTGGCTTACTATCCTTGTTGCTCATTAAATATTCACGCTCTACGATTAATTGGTAAAGCCAAGATTAACAGCGTTAGACCCGCGTTAGAAATCCTTTTCAGACTAAATACGTATCATCAGCCGCCTTTGCCCATATCACGCCTTAAAACAGCCTACAGGCCGCCTGTTAAAAACTGATTCAGGATGTCGACGATCTCGTTTTCATCTTCTGCGCTTAGCCCTAAGAATGGCCTGGCGGGTATCTTGCGCTTGTCTGCGCCGAACTGATGGGTAGCCGCATAAGCCTCTGAGCCGAGGCCGGTACTGACGCCGGCTTCGTTATTACTCCAAAACGGGAAAATAGTATCGCGCAGATGCAGGCTTTGGCCGTGCAGGATCTGGTCGACCGGCACGCCTTTTCGCCGCTTTGCGCCTTGCGAGGACTCGGCGAGCGGTGCCCAGGGGTTGCCGTCGGGATCTTGCTCGTTGTCAAAATGGTCGCGGGTGCGTTCGTGCAGAAACTCGGCGATTTCCATCATTGCCGGCTGGGCGTCACGCGCGCTAGCGGCGAGCCGCCGCAGCCGGTCGGTAATGGGCTGGCTGTCGATGTTGACACGAATACTGAGCTCTGAACCGGCCATTACTGCTCTCCTTCCGCGCGCCGATAGATGAGCACGCCCTGACGTAATTTATCGGCCTGTGCAGCGTCGACGATAATGCTGGCCGACCAGGTGCCGGCGCTGGTTTCAAAGACGCTGTAAGAAGGCTTTTTTTCACCGGCTATCTTGAAATTATTTATATAGCGACGCGTGAGTTTATATTTACCAGGGCGCGCCAGATCGGGTAACAATAGGCTCCAGATCTCATCAGGGCGGATTAAGGCTCTGGCGAGTAACGTCGTATAGCGTTTGTCTTTGATCGCCGTTGATAGTGCCGCTGTACCGTTGGCATTATTAAACAGCCCCGCGTTTATCAACACAGCGTCGTTCTTTATATCTTTAAAAAGAGCGGTGCCGGCTGCGCCAAATTCGCCGACGAACGCCTTTATATAGTCACTATCGGGCAGATCGGCACGCATCAGACGTGCGTTAGGCACGACAGCGGGTGCGGGTAGTGACGGCTTAGCCGCCGGACCCAGGGGGATTTGTGCTGACGCGCTGGTTGCAGAACTGGCCAAAGAGCTGGCCGGTTTCAGCGTTCTATGGCGCAGCCAGCTTTCACCAGGGCGATATTCAAAGCCGGGATCGATACCTAAGGGGATCTGCCTAACTTCGCCGGTGCGCTTGTCTACGTACTCTTTAAACTCATCGGCCGGCGCTTGCTCGGGCGCGGTTTTGCCGTTGCGCTGCATCGATCTCTCGGAGTGCGGAAACGCTTTGCACTTGCAGCCGTAGCCGTTCGAGGGGCTATGCACTGACCACCACGCATCGCTGGCGAGTAATAACAAGCCATCCCAGGCTTTATGCTCAGGCCGGAAGTTCTCGGCACCTGAGTGACGATACTCGCGATAAGGAAACTGCTCCTGGAATGCCGGATCGGCCATTTGCGCTTCACGCCCAGCATTGTAGGCCTGGCGAATATTGGTCTCGTAAATCAGGCGGCTGCGCCAGTTACGGCTGCCGTGATAATCCCAACCTTCACTTTTAACGATAGAATCGAAGCGCTTGCGAAAGTCGTGCAGCGTCTCTCCGCCTGAGATCGCGCCCTGCACGGCATTAGCAAAGCCCTCCACGATCGATTTTTTAGTAGCGCCAGCCACCATAAAGGCGTGATCGTGCTGTTGGCCGTAGACGTCTTGCCAACCGTTGGTGGGCAAAGGCAGCTTCTGGTTAAAGTAGTCGATCGCCTCGTTAAATGGCCGACTGCCGTAGTCCGCAAAATCTGGCATCAGTTAGCATCCTGCAGCAGCTCGTAACGCCCGGCTAAACTAGCTGCCGACAATGCCTGGTTCATGGCATCGGCCAAGGCATCGGGCGGCATATCTAATGCTAACAAGCCATCGCGGATCTCTTCTAACGAGCGGGCGTTATCTACCAGGCTTTTAATCTGCTCTATCATCTCGCTGCTGGCCTTGTTGGCCATGCCCTGCAGCTGGCTGACGTAAGCCTCCACCACATCGGTGGTTTCTTGTGCTTTGAGTGCTGCTAGCTTGGCTTTTGGATTGGCGGCCTTTTTGTCCTTTTCTTTTTCAAGCTCAGATTCAAGAGCAGGAGCAGGAGCAGGAACAGCGCAAGCCAGCGCCAGTATCGGATCACCATCTTCGGCTTGCGGGATCATCAACTTTTCGTGTGCCCAGGCTTGCGGGATACGCATGCCCAGGGAGACTAACCCCGGCAAGCGCTCGCTGTAGGTGGCGATATCTTCCGGCTCTGATACATCAAAGACAAACTTTGGATGGCGGCGTGGGTCACCGGCCGCACGGCCATTGAGCATCCATAATGGATAGACGATATCCCGCGTGAGGGTGCTGGCGATCTGGCGAAGATCTGAATCGCGCAGCTCCTGGCGTACTTCGTTATGCACATTACCCAGCGCGTTAGTGCTGGATTTGCCATCGGCCTGGCTGGTGAGCGTACCGCCCAGGATGGCTTTCGATTGAGTGCGCTCACACCAGCTCATCATGGCTTCATACGGAGAGCTGGCCCCTTTGGCCGCTTCTTGGAATTCGATCTCCATACCTTTAGGAATAATGCCACCGGCGTTATGACCAATGCTCATCACCGCCTGCAGTAGCGTGCTTTTCTCTTTATCGCTGGCACCGGAAGGATATTTACCCAGGCGCAGCGGCAAGCCGTAGATCTCTAAAAACTCGGCCAGGTCGCGCACGCTATAGTTTTTAAACAGGAACGGCCAGGCTAAAACACGGGTTAAACCGTTGCGCCCAGGGTAGCCGGATTTAGAGCGGTGTATGTGTTTGATCCAGCCAAACGCCTGCAGCGGCGCACCTTCGGGGCTGTTGTCGCGCAGGCGTATTTCGTTTCGATTATTTGGATTGAGCTGGAACCAGTTTTGCGGCCGATAGTGGGCTCGGTTGATCAGCCAATCATCGCCCCAGCGCTGCCAGTCCAGCTCTATATTACTAAAACCTTTAAGAATGCCATCGGCCATATCGGTGATGACATCCTCAAAGTCTGGGATTTCATCCAGTAATTCCTGCACCATTGATGCGTCTTTCTTTTCAGACTCAGATGCATTGCGGCAGGGTTCGACGCTACCGCGAATCGTCAGCAGCGTGAGCTTACGCTTTTGCAGCTCGCTGAAAATATGGCCGTCTTTCTCTTCGAGATCTTCGCCTAAATCGGACTGAGCAATAATATTGCCTTGCTCGGCTTCGCGCATGATGCTGCCTAAGCGAGCTGGCGTTAAGCCGCTGCTGGGGTGCTCGGCAAAATGCTTTTGCAGATGGCTGAGTTTTGATTCGTCGGTCTGCATTTCATTTTCGCTGGGCCACGGGATCGCCTTGCCGCTAATGTCGATTAATCTGCTGCTCACCAGGCACCTCCTTTATAACTATTATCTGAATCATCATCGCTGTCGGGGTCACTACCGCCATGCCGATCGGGTAGTGGCGTAAATTCAATCGGTGCGCCTTCCATATAGCTGGCACGAACTACCATGGCGTAAGCAACGGCACTGTCACCGTGGCGCTGCTTGCCATCTTCGCCGGTACCGGAGCCTTTTTCGATTTGCGGTATGCCGCGATTAACCACGATTTTGCGCAGGTCACTAACGACATCGAGGCTTTTCGGGATCTCGATATCGTTGTCTTCAAATTTCGCCTTCAGCTTAGGCATCCACTCGCGGTACCAGGGCTGATTGAGCATCACTTGCTCTATCATCTCTGTGCCGTATTTATCGGCGGCTTTCTCGGCCAACGAGCCCCCGTTACCGGTCGCATCAAAGGCCGCACCGGTAAACCTCGGCAGGTTATCGATCACATAGAACATAATTTGTTCTTGCTGTGAATAGGGCACATTGCGCAGCTCTAAGTGAAACGGCACACGGATGCGGGTATCGGCTTGGATGGCCCCGATCGCAAAGATAGAGAGATCGCCTTTACGTGCAAAATCCTCGCCGAATACGTGGTTATGCTCGGGGTTTAGCTGTGCCAACACCGGCGCTACCTGATCCTCTAGCCACTGACTGACGTCGGCTTCACGCTGTACCACTGGCCACTTTTCGAAATCTTTAGGGGACTCGAATGCAATAATCTGATTGTGCGGATGCATGGCGCGCTCAATCAAACCACGGCTGATATAAGCCCCGCCGCCTTGTTTGGGTACGCAGTAATACTCTTCCAGCGCGTCATCTTCGGTAGCCGTATCGCGCAATAAGTCCGCCTTCCACTGGTCTTCGGATGCTTGCGACCATATTTTGCGGGTTATTTGGCATATACGCTGATACAGCCCTTCGTTACAGGCATCGTCTAACGTGATGGTATGCACGCTGTAACGCTTACGCCCGGCGCGGCTGTCGGTAATAATGGTATTAAAGAGATTGTCCACACCGTTGTGGGTGCTGATGAGACGAACACGGCTGCCCCACATGGTGAGTGCCAGTGCAGCTTTTAACACTTCGGCGAGACGATCATGAAAGGCCGACTCATCAATGGTGACGTTACCCTGCATACCCCGTAGGTTGGCAGGGTTGGAGCTGAGCGCCTGCACTTTAAAGCCGGATGCAAAATAGACCACAAAGGTGAGGATCTCTTTGCCGTCTTTACCATCGTCTATAAAGATCTCTTCGCGGATCTCGCCAGCGGCCTTATCAAATGCCTTGGCCCACATGGCAGCCGCTTCGATAAACTCCCGCGCCATCTCTTTATTACTACCCACATAAAAGTGGTTACAACCGCCTTCGCTTTTCGCGGTGGCGGCGCACAAAGTAGCATCGGCCGCTTCGGCCCAGGTTAACCCAGTACGGCGGGATTTTTCAGCAATCTTGAGCGGCGACTCATCCGCGATCCAGCGCTTTTGATAACCAAGCAAGACTTCGGTGGACTCGAATTGTTGGAGGTCTTCGAAGTTGCTGGCAGCAATCGCGCCTAGCGGTTGATCGAGGATAGTCATCACACAATCCCCAAAATCTGCGCCTTAATCGCTTTAACTCCTTCGCGAGTCAAACCTTGAGAGGTGGCCACCTCGTCCACCATTTTTGCGGCTTCGGCGGCAAAGGCGGTGCGAATCTCTTTCTCGCGCTTATGGCTGGCCATCGCGGCTTGCTCGACTCGCTGAATAGCCAAGGCTAATTGGCTTAGGGCTTTAGGCTCGACCGGGTCGCCGGATTCACTCATGGCCATACCGGTTTCAAACGCCATGGTGCGCACGACTTCTTGCAGCAGTTTGCCGACTTCTGATGTGGGCTGGTCGCCGAGTTTGGCCGTCCACACCTCAGCTACTTCGCGGGCCTGGCGAATCTTTGCACCCACTTCTTCCATACGTGAGGCGTAGCGGTTGAGGCCGGAGCGAGACAGCTTGGCGGTTTTCGATAAGCCCGCTTCTTCAATCTGCACATTAACCAGGTCCAGAATCTCTTGCTGCTGTAAGCGCCCATCACGCAGCATGGCGTTGAGTTCACGTTTTATATCTTCGGGCAACAGGTCAATTTTAGAGCGACGGCCTCGGGTTCTTTTATCAGCGCTGTTATGTGTCATATCAGCGTGCCCGTGGCTTTTTAACGCCCGGCACGGCGGCACGACCTTCACTGGCATCTTGTCCACGTGCGGTAAGCGTGCCGACATAACAACCGGCTACATCATCAATACGCACCAGCCCTTGCTCTTCTAACCACTTCATGTGGGTACGCACCGTATCGCGGCTGATCCGGTGGCCGTAGGCATCAAGGCACGACTGTATAACCGACTCATTGGCATTACCGCCAAAGTCTAATAACCCGCGCAGAATTACCAGGCGCTGGTCTTCATCCAACATTTGACGCATCACGAGCGCTCCTTCAGTTCGTTTTCTAACAACAGATCAGCCAAGCGCCGCACTTGTGGCAGCTCAGAATTTAAGGCGAGAATGGCTCCCCTTAATTCGCTAATCTCCAGCTGCAAGCGGTGCAGCTCTCGCTCGCTGGGTAGATCATCCAAGCGCTGATCTAGGCGCTTTATCTCGCTGTGTAAGGTGTCGACCGATTCTCGCTTAGCGTAGGTTTTGGCCAATAACGCCATAATCACCATGGCGATGGTGGTGATAGTGGCCCACAACGGTGCCCAGTATTTAGCGATGAGTTCCATGCTGATCCTCTATCTCCTGACAGCTAATACAGTGCTGCACGCCGGGCAATGCATCACGACGGGCCTGGGCAATACTTAACCCGCAATCAACACAATGGGTGGCCGATTCGCCTTTAGGCAGGCGTTTACAAATAGAGGCGACACGGTCATCGGTCGCGGCCTGTATGTTCTGGGTGGCTAGCTCCAGTTGGTCTTCGTGATTCATACACTGTCTCTTCATATTCGATCAGTTGGATTAACTGCGCTTCAAGCGATTGGCAGCGCTGGCCGTAGTTAACAACATGGCGCAGGATGTCTTGCTGGTTAACATCGCTAACGGTGGTGTCTTGCTTTTGTTGAGGGGCTGATGATGCAGGGGTAACGGCGGTGCTGGCCGCTCGATCAGCGCCGGTGGCATGATCAGAGGGGGGCAAATCTGCACCGATGGCGCGGTTGTACAGCCCGACAAAACCACGAGTGATAGGGCAATCAGGGCGCGATACATGGGCAATCCTCTTTTCTAGTTCGCTGGCGGCTTTTGCCAGTGCGGATTTTTCCTGGCGCAGTGTTGCCACACTGTTATTGGCAGTGGCTAGCTGCTGTTCGTAGTAGGTGCGTAGGGTCTGCTCTACGGCGGCCATGGCTTTGGATTGCTGGGCCTCGTGGGCCTCATTCGCAGCGCGCAGGCCATAAAAATAACCGCCGACAGAGCAGAAAAACACGATAAAAAGTGAACTGAATAACTGATTTTTAAGCGTCATAATGTACCTCCACACTGTATCCCCTGGCCCCATCCCGCCTGCTGATAACGAGGCATTAGCATAAGAAGGATGCGGCGTGGATAGCCACGGTTCTCTAAGAACGAATCGTTCTTTCGTCCGGCGTTGTACTTTTCGACGTTATCCCACCACAGCCAGCGGCTATCACCGGCCGCGTTAGCGGCTTTTTTATCACGCAGCACCCAGCCTAAACCGCCGTTATAGGCGCTTAATGTCATAGCCCAGCGGTCACAGTGGGTATCGGCACGTAAGCGGGAATACAGCCAAAAATCATAGCGGGCGAGCGCACGCAGCGCCCAGGTGGGGTTGGTCGGTTGAGGGTTGCTCAGTTGGCTATCGATTACCGGAATCCAACGGGCAGTGGCCGGCATAAATTGGGCAAGTCCTGTTGCCCCGACGGCACTCACGGCGCTCTTATCCCAGGCGCTCTCTTGGTGAACTTGTGCCGCCATCACGGCAATAGGGGCATCAATGCCCCATATCAACCGAGCCTGGCGGGTTAAATCGTTACGGTAGCGGTTGGACTCATGCGGAATACCGGCGGCTAATGCAGCCGAACAGCTAGCCATCAGCAGTATCCAAAACAGCATAAGAGCGGCCACAACTACCGCGAATGGCTTCATGTTATGCACCCAACGCAATGGCAATGATAATCGCGGACATCAAAATAACCCGCCTAATGGTGGCGCAGTCTCCTGCGACATCCTTGCTGCTCATCAATTGATGTGGCCGTGCATACGGAAATACCGCACGGTCGATCCAATATCCCAGCACGGCTGCCAGCGATACCAAACTGATTTTATACAGCGTAACGGTGAGCTGATACGGGGCTAGATACGCCACCGCTAACGTCAGCGCTACGGTGATCAAGAGCCAAAAAAACAAACGCGGCAACCGGATTTCAAACATACTGATATTCCTTATAAAACTGTTAAAAAATCACAGATCAATAGTGGTGATGTCAGCAGTGTATAAAGGGAGGCGCTAGGGGATTAGAGGAAGAGGTTCAGTGGCTAGTGGTAAATGGATCAGTGAAATAGATCAGGCGTGGTCGGTGAAGAGTCAGGCGGCGTTTCTTTTACTATTTTCCAGATCCAGCGGTCGGTGAGTTTGTTAGCGAGCGCTAGTTCAGCGACGACCTTAATCGCTGTTTTGCCGGTGCGCACGGCACCCGCAAACTGATCACAAATGGATAAATCACGCAGGCGGCGTAAAGCAACGTCACAACGGGGAATATACAAGGGCTCACCGGCGCAGTGGTGTGCCAGCTTTTGCGCATCATCATCGCCAATCTGTTTAGCTAACACCGCCAACGACGCACGCCCAATGATGTTATCACCCCGAGGTAGTGGCAGCGTCGTGCCGCCAAAACGTTCGACCAGACGCAACGTAGCAGGCATGCCAATGACTGCCGCGACTTCGTGTATCGAGTCGGGCAGCAGGCTCTGCAGTTGTGCGATTTGAGTGGTCATAAGAACAGCCTCAAGGGTGATGCTGTTCAGTGTAAGGGGGCGGTGCGTTAGAAAAAAATGTTATTTGTTAGCGGGGTTTTTGGCACTACGGGATTAATATTTTACAAACGCCCCGGCTCCGCTCCTATATCAACGACTTTTTGCTCAGTGGGGTCAAAATCACATGAATAAATATAGTTCTGCCACGCACCAAAACCGTTTTGAAGTTGCAAGCTATCGCCAAAATATCGGACTAGGCCCTCCTCTTGATTAGCCCAGGTGTGACGCGACAATACTATCCTGGAGCGTGAATCTGACCAGCGGTAATCATATTTAGCAAACAATTCTATATTTTTCATACAGAGCAGCGTGGCCATGACCGATTCTTTATCAGCCCAGCAGCTTATATCTGAGCGACACTGATCCGCTTCTTTTTGTGCGACCAGCTCACGTTCTTTTTGAAAATCGGCATAGTAGTCCTGAACAGTTATAATACTTATAACAACCAGGAATGTGATGACTAAAATTGCAACAATGGCTGCGATTATTTTAAATAATGCAGTGATAGGGCTTTTCATATCTCTGATCCTTGAGATCAAAACGTTAATGACAGTATCCGTTTATAGTATGCCGTTTACTTTTCTAAAATTCGATAGGGATTTGCTGTGCTGATTAGAGCACAGCCGGTAATTACGAACGCTTAGCGGCTTTTTCTAACGCGCCGACTAAGCGCCAGAGTTGATCTTTATCCAGCCAGTCTACTTTGGCTACGCTAAACATTCGCTGGGCCATAGCGTGCGCATAGTTCCAGTGCAGCTTACTGTCTGCTAATAGCGCTTCTACTTTTCCCATGAGCGCCGCTTTGTCTTTAGCAGGGTTAGGCCGCTTGCCAAATTTACGCGTAGCGGGTTTATAACCGAGCTTTTTAAGGTGCTCCATCACCCGGTACAGCTCGCTAATGTGCATGTCGGCGCAGCTGCTATGTTTGGTCACTTGTTGGAGCATAGCGCGATAGGTTTCGTCATCCAGCCCTAGCTCTTTTTTGGCGATGTGGATGCGTGCTGTTATGGCTTTACGGTTATCTTTGGTGGGTAGGGTGTCGCGTTTATCAGTCATTAAAAAGACTCCTTTTAGGAATTTTTCCTATGGTTATCTGCGAGAACGTTGGTTAAGTTGATTGCTTGATCCCGAAGCAACAACCGGCTGCACACGGATCGTGCCCGGTGGGGTAAAAAGCCCGCGCCTTTAAGGCGCGGCAACTTCCTCCCGCTCAATCAACGTTAACCCTTCCAGCTTTTTATACTGACGCACCAGTGATTTAGCCGTGGTGAAATCGGGCCTGTAGTAGATTGTCACTTTATCCATATATCCAAAGGTTGATTTAGCTAATCGCTTACCCAAGCTCTTAATCATTTTTGCTTTCCTTTGAGGTGAGAACTGTGCCTTCTTACGGATGCGCCATACGTCTTTAATCACGGGCAAAAAGTCTTTATGGTCGGGTATATGCCACGGGCCTTTAATATAGCCATCCACGTAAACCATCAGCTCATGCTTGGCTTCGCCAGTTCTTACTCTAGCTACATTCAACACATGCTCGCCATACTGAAATTTAACCGATGCAAACATGCCGGTTAAGTCGTTTTCTATCTTGTCCCATTGCTCTTTAGTGATCATTTGTTGGCTCCGCTTGTGCGTGACTTGTCACGCTGTATAGTTCTTGTAGGCGTGACGGGTCACGCTGAGATAATAAATAAGCGCCGTGTATCAGAAGCGTGATGACTTCTTCAACTTCTTCGAAATTGCCCTCTTTGCGCAGATACTCCAGCGCCTCACCCGTGCCGCGATACATCTCGAATTTAAGGTCGATGGTATGCGCCCCAACCGCCGCCTTATGTGCGATATCACGTGCACGTTTACGGCGCTGTCTATTGCGAGCTAATTTCTTTTGGTAGGGCGTGAGTTCTTTTTTCATAGAATGGTCTCTAAACAGCAGTGGTCGCGCTGGGCGACCACTGGTAATCGTTTTCGTGTGGTTAGTTGAGGGCGTCTTTCAACGCTTTGGCCGGTGTAAACTTGGCGGTTGTGGCTGCTGCAATATCCAAAGGCGCGCCCGTTTGAGGGTTACGGCCCGTGCGGGCTGCACGATGGCCGGTGCTGAATTTTCCTAAGCCTATTAGAGTTACCTCATCACCTGCTACTAACGCTGTTTTTGTCACTGAGGTAAGACTATTTAACAGCGCTTCAACATCCGCTTTGTTGACGACGCGGTCGTGCTCAATTTTCATTTTGCTGGTTACTGCTTCAATCAATTCAGACTTATTCATGGTATTTCCTTTGGTTTTAGTGGCTGCTCATCAGTACCCAGTTGCCACGCTGGATAGACGCCCGTCCCGTTAAGGTGTGGGCGTTTCGCGGGGTTATATCGTGGTATCTACCAGGGGTGACGTAATCCATCCAGGCTCATGCGTCCGGACATGGCGCTGGCTATCATTTCATCACTGTCTTTTGTGGAGTTACGCCGGGCCTCCATGCGCGGTGATTTAATCCCGATCTGGCTCCTTACCCGCGTGATCATCGACGGTGATATGCCCAGCGCTTTCGCCATACTGTCGCTGGTCATGTTTTCGTTATGGGCACGGATGAATCGCGCTACGGCATCTCGATCCACTATCTTTTGCTTTGCCATGCTGTGCTCCTATTGGTCGGGTCGTGTTTGAATGTAGCCGAGCGCCCACATGAGGGCGTCATGTACGCCGTCTTCGTAGGCTCCATCTTCATGGTCGGTAGTTCCACCGGCACGGTGCTGCTCTGCCCACGCGATAACGTCGGCCACTTCGCTCTCACTTACCTGAATTTGCGGGCTCATTGAGATACTCCTTAACGTCTTGGGTTTGACGAAAAACGATGCCGTTAACGCCGTCTTTCTGGATCTTTTCAAACTTTCCACAATCCAGGTGCAACTCATCGCCACGCTTGCAGGCTTCTACGATCATGTTCTGCATAGCCTCTACGGCAGCCGTGGCTTGCCCTTGGGTTAGGCGAGCTTTACCTGCCACGTAATTGATGGCTGCTTGTTTGACATAAATGGCCATAAAGTCTCCTAGAGCGATGCCAGATCTAACGAGATCGGCTCGAATTGATCGGAATCCCCTCTGCGTTCATAGAGGCGCAGGTAGGTTTTACTGCCCGCAACCTGGATGCTGTCGGCGATCGCTTCCATGGCGTTTTGCCATTGTTTGTCGTCAATTTTGATACGGCGCAGAGCGAGTACGCGGCCGGTGCTGATTTTGCCTTCGCGGTCCACTTGAAAGGCTTGTTCTACCAGGGCGCGAATCTCGACTCCGGCTCCTTGTGCCCAGCGATGGATGCATTGGTCGATTAGCTCTTTGGCGGCGATCAGGCGTTCGTCAAAGACGATGTATTCACTGATGGCGCGCTGAATTTTGAAGCGTCCGTCAAAGGTGGTAAGGGTGACGTTGCCTTTTTTTCCACCGATACGGATGTCGTAACGTTCTGCTGACAGCTCAACCAGTGCCGCGATGTCGCCCATGGAATCCACTTTAAATTGCAGCATGGCGCGTTGCAGTTCTTTGGCTTTGGTCACCAGATCCTGCACCATGTCGTTGCGTTCTATGTCGATGGGATCGATGGTTTCAACCGGGACCAAGCGGCCCAGATTGTCTTTCAGGTAACCCACAGGAATGCTGAGTTGCTGACTCATTGTTTGGTTATGCTGCTGGTTCATAGTGCTTGCCTCTTTATTAGTGCATCGGGGGTGTAGAGCAGTTGGCTTATGTTCAGATTTTCAAGCGGCACGATGCGGCGGCTGCTGGTTTGAATGGCGTTAGTGAGCATGGCGCGGGTCGTTTGGCCATTATCAAAGCGCTCTAAATTGGCGTTAACGATAGCCTCTGGCACGCGGCCTGCCTCTTCTAAAAATGGGGTGCGGGTTTTTAGGTCTTTAGCCATAAAAACCGTCAACCCTTTGCGGATGTTGCTGCGCGTCAGGTCAATGATGTAGTACTCAATCATCAGTGGTTCTCCTCGGTCCAGCGAACTTCGCAGCCGTTAACAATGGCGGCCATTTCACATTCACGGCCTCCGGTTTTACGGGGGCGGATGGCTTTCCAGCACACCTGCATGGCGGTGTTACGTGGGGCATGCTGCAAGTTGATACGTGGCATGCAGCCTTCGATGCTGATGTGGGTTACGGTCATGCCTGCTTTAACCAGGTTGGCTACCGCCGTTTGGGTTTCCTGCAGCTTGCTGAGGATGTGGGCGTTTTGTTTGTTGAGTGTGCTCATGCGGTTTCTCCACATTGGTGATTGTTGGGGCAGGTTTGGCAGGCGCGATACAGCGCTACCCGCTGTGGGTTGCTGGGCGTGAATTTTGCATTGCGGTGTTTTTGGCACTCTTCTGCCTTTATGCCACCCATCACGGGGCATTGAATCTTTGCAAACAGTTCAAGAGTCCTCGCCTCAATATTGGTCGTTCCACCGTCATACTTATTGCTTAATACTCGGCTTATAGCGGTACGTCCGTACCCCATACGCTCTGCCACAACCGTTATAGAACCGGCGGTTTCAACGGCTCTGACCAGTAGCCGTATAAACTCGGGAGGCTGCTCGCCCCATCCGCTGATATCGGTTTTCATGCTCATGACAATTCCTCGGGGTCTTCTGCCCACATCACTTTGTTGAGGTTGGGGTCGTAGACGGTTTTCACACGTTGAATTTGGGGTGGCCGTGGGCCGGTATTCATCTGAGGACTGAGGCGAAACCGCTCCATCCTGTGCGGTGTGCTGGGCAATGTGGTGATGAGATAACCCGCCTTGCGCAGCAATGAGATATAGGTTTTGGCATAACTTGGCGCGACATCAATACCGGAAGCGGCGGCATGTGAAACCAGCCTGGTCACATCCATTTCGCCCAGCATGCGCAGTGTGCGCCACATGCATTCGGCGCCCTGCCCTTGCTTAACCGGCTCGCCTTTGCGGGTCAGACGCGGTGCTTCGATACCGGTATCTTTTAGCAGCCGATAAACACGGCGCTCATATCGCACGCCGCTGACATGCTCTACAAATCCGCCCGCAGTGAGGCATTGCAGGTAAGTACGCAACGCATCGTCATCAACGTTCGCAGCACGCGCTATTGGGTAGGTCTCAAACGTGGCGTCGCTGGTTTTACGAAGCTCTTCCCAGATCCGTTGACGGGCATTTTTTCCGCCTATCAGTTCCATCTGCAGGGGTTTGCGATGGCCTGTGCGTTTCAATTCCGTTGTGTGTTGCTGTTCTGCTTGCATCATCATCCCCCTCTCAAATACGACGTTTAGGCGCTTCGCCTGTGTACAGTTCGCGCTTTCCCCAGGCGGCGAGGTCAACCACTAACCAGCCGGTGGCGTTGGCTTCTTCCTGAATCATTTCCATGTTGACCGCAACACGACGCACGCTACCGGCTGACAGCTTCACAACGTGGTGCAACAGGTCGTCTGCTATCTCAACAAACGGTGCATAGAGGGGGGTTAGCTTTTTGGCATCCTCTAACGTGACAGGCTGAGCGGGTACCCACGCCAGTATTCGGCCATGAAAGCGTTCATATTTTTTGAGTTTGTTTGGCAACTGCTCCTCACCTATCAACAGGATCGCCGCTTGGCTGGCTTCGTAGAGATCACGGATGAGTTCAACGGCTTTCTTGTCAACCAGATGATCCATCTCGTCAATGATCAGCGGACGGCCGGATTTGGCGAGTTCTTCGGCGGCTTGATCCAGCATCTCAGGGATAGTCAACAGGGGGCGAATACCCATTTCGTCTAGGATCGCTTTGAGCGTGGCTTTTTTTGTCCAAACGCTTTTTGCCTGGACATAGTAAGCACGGCGGCGATTCGCAACATGCGTGGCCGCTACGGACTTGCCAAAACCGGATGGGCCATACATACACACCATGCCTGGCAGGTTGGTGGTGCGTGAGATGGCGCGCTCTAAGGCCACGTCACACAGACTCAAGTTCACAATGTCGGCTATGCCGTTGACCATGGGTTTAACTACATTCATACTTTTACTGCTCCTTTCTCTAGCGTTTTAGTGAGCATCGGGGCGGCGTTGCTGCGCTTAGCCCCGACCCTCAGAATTCTGCGTATCGTTGTGTTAACGATTTGTATTCTTTCGAGCGCGGGTAGGTTGTTACCCAGCGCTGATGCTCTTCGGGTACGTCTGTGCCGCGCTCATAGGCTTGGTAGGTTTGTAAGCGCTCGTCGGGCGTCATTTGTTCTGGCATCCGTGGTCCATTCACCTCTACTTCGATGATGTCTGCTGGCTGCTTGGCTTTGAGGCGCGTCTGTATGTCGTGGACGTTGCCTATGCCGGGTATGAATGTTGGCGTGTTTTGATCGATTGATCCGTATCCTCGGCGCTCGGCTTCAATTTCATCAATCTTCACTTCTACGCGTTTGATACGCGCATCGGCGCGTTTTTCACGGGCCTGCATGACGTAGCTCATCGGCATGTAGTGGGCGTTGTTGGCGTTCCACTCGGCTTTGCAGATCAGGCGGCCATCCTGGTCATAAACCCAGATGAATTGCGCATCGCGAAAGTCAAAAGCGATTTGCACGCTGTCGCCGTGAAACTCTTCGAGGTCGCGGCTGAAGTAGCGGTTGTTGAGTAGGCGAATTTCGCCGCGCAGCACTTTGCGGGTCATCCGAGGGCGAAATACGTCGGTGGCCTGGTCCTGAGTCAGCAAGTGGGCTATCCAGCCGTTGCTCTCATGAGAGATCCAGGACTCGTTGGGTGTCATGGTGCGGCGCTTGCCTGCGCTATCCGTGATTTTTGGCAGTGAGGAATGCGGCTTGTTGTTGTAGAAGTCCATGCGATCTTCACAAAATTCGATAAAATTATCCCAGCCCAGAAGATGGGTTTTACCGCTTTCTTTAAGCGCTTTGCGGCTGAGCTTGTGCTGCAGCTGCGCGGCTTGGCGGTCCATGTCTTTACCTATGTATCCGGCAATCGATTTAGCCCCGTCAATCCAGAGGGTCTGATGCACACGTTCAATCACACCACGCGCTTGTGAGTTGTACGGTAGCGAATGGCGTATATCGGTGCCCAGGCGTGCCAGCACACCCAGCGATTCGTCTTTTAAGAGGGCGTTGCAGTAACCGGAACCGTTATCGACATAAAGCATGGCGGGTACGGCCTGGGTGCAGCTATCGATGAGGGCATCGAGTACGGCAATACCGCTCTCGGCTAAATCAACCGAGTAGCCAACCGCACGGCGCGTAGCGATGTCGATAAAGGTCGTAATCTCAGGGCGAAACGGGCGACCGTGACGCGGGTGTGAGACTTCGGCATCAAAGGTGTGACCATCCGCTGTGTAGATGTCGGCCGGTACCAGGTCTTCAAAGGTGCGGCGTATAAAGGGCATTAGGTTTTTAATCTCACGCGGACCCATACGGCCTCGCTCACGGCTGACGTTACCCACTTTTTTAAGTAAGCGACGCACGGAGTGAATACTCGGAGTGTTGTTGGGCCACTGTTTTGCAAACGTGCGGTAGGCGTGTTCGACGGTGGGTTTTTCGGGGAGTTGGTAGCAGGCCATAAAGGTGATGGCCCAGTCGGGTATCACCAGCTCACGCTTGCCTTTCGGGGCGAGCGTTTTGGTGTTGGGCGACAGCCAGCGCTTTAGGGTGCGTGCGCTTGGGTAGGCGCTATCGCCCCGACCTCGTGGGTCTTTGGCCATGCGCAGGGCTTTATCTAACACGGGGCTACTGCCTTCTAACGCGCCCATGGCGGCTTGTGACAATAAGGTCGTCATTGCGGCTTCTTTAGTGATGCCCTGAGCATTCATGCTCTCGATCGTGCGCACAATCGTAGTGCGGGCGTCGGTCGCTTCGCGCTGACGGTGTGTTAGGCCGGTGTCGTTTGCTGTTACCACGACGTTGCTCGTTGTTACTGTGGGCAGTAGTTGCTCGATCGCTTGGGTTTCTAGCGCTTTGCGGGCATCAATGGATAGGTTACTTATGTGGTATTCGTAGCCCTTACCAAAAGCACGCTTTTGAGACTCCCAGCCTTCGCGCTCAGCAAGTTTATTTATGCCTCGTTCGGTACTTGGTAGTCCTTTGATGCTGGTAAGTTCTGTGGATGTAAACCAGTGTTTCATTCTGCCGCCTCCAGGTTGAGTTCTGGTTGCTGCTGTTTAGCTACGTTGCCTCGTTGGTGTGCGAGATCTTCTATTAAAAGGGTGATCGACTGAATGACGGTGTCTTGTTCTTCTTTTCCTTCCCAAAAATTAATCAGCTGCGCAATAACGGTATGGCTGAAAATGCTGAGTTCGTTGAGTTCTTTATGTTGGGATTTTCGGCCTGTCGGCATATTTATGACAAGTTTATTGGCACTGCAGGCTAAGTAGTATGTGACGTAGTCGCAGCGACAGGCGTGCTCGAATGGGCGGATTTTGATAGCAGGCATCCTTCCTGATTCAAGCCATTTATAGAGGGTGAAGTGGCTAGCCTCCCCCATCAGGTCTGCTATTTGATCGACGGACAGGTTGTGCGTGTCTTTTGCGAATCGGATACAGAGTTCCATCGCATGACGCATGCTGGTTCCGCGTTCTTTTTTCCAATTGATCTTGGCCATTGGGGTTATTACCTGAGTCGTTGTTCCAAACAAAAATCTGTTTTGCCTCTATGCGGCTTCGCTTCTCGTGATTAGGCTGTATCTAAGCAATCAGGAGAGACTTACAATGCATTTATGCGACATGAAGCTGTTTGTCAGCGATTTCAGTGATAGACTTGAAACCACGTTTATCTTGATAACGCGATGGCCATATTTCTTCAGGTCGCATATCAAGGAATTCCGCGATGATTCGCTCGGCTTTTGGGTAAGGCGCACGGAATACACTGTTAAGAGTTCGCGGGTTTTTGTACCCATGATGACGGGCCAGTCCGGCAAGACTGGCTCCCTTTTTACGGATAGCCGCCATGATGTCTTGATGGTGCATATCTTTTGTAATTGAGTGAGTTTTTGGCTTGCTCATTTTTTTGGCCTTGCGTTAGTGAGTTGTAATTAATCATAGTCATTCATATTTGTAATTAATTTAACTCATAAATGATAGGCATGTAAAGCATTTATGATAGTTCCTATTCTTATTTCTGATAGGCATCTGTCTTTTATGCTCTAAGTATTTGATGTTTCGATACTTTTAACTTGAATGGTGCATCAAAAATGAAAGACTCCCCAGTTCCTTTTAATACGAATGGAATCGGAACGCGCATTGAAGAGGCTGCCGCCAAGGTAGGTGGCAAACGTGGTCTCTCAAAAATGATTGATATATCTGAAGCCCAGCTGTATCGAATCATTGCAGAAGAAAGCAGCCCTAAGATCGAAACGCTGGTGGCTATTGCTAATGCGACAGGTGTTTCTGTGACCTGGCTAGCGATAGGTAGTAATGATTCTGATAGTGATAGTGCAGAGCATCTTCAAGAATATGACTTTGTACCGCTTTACGATGCCCAGTGCAGTGCAGGTAACGGTTCCTGGAATGAGAATGCTCAAGTCCTAACTAAGCTGGCCTTCACTAGCTACTCTTTAAGAAAGAAAGGGTTAGAGTCTAAAATGCTGTCAGCCATCCGTGTAGACGGCGACTCAATGGAAGGCGATCTATCTGACGGTGATGCTGTGATGGTTGATCACTCTAAGACAGATGTAAAAGGAGAGGGCATATACGTGATCCGCCTGGACGGCCATCTTTACGCCAAACGTCTGCAGCGCACGTTTGATGGAATAGATATCATAAGTACTAACAAGGCTTACAAGGCAATGTCGGTACCAAAGGATCGTATAGAAGAACTCGAAGTTATTGGTCAGGTCGTATGGGCTGCTAGTTGGTGTATATAAAGGAATCATGTAAATGGAATTAGGACCTGAAGATGCTAAGGCGCTGATTATAGGTTTAGTCGGTGGTGTTATTGTACTGGCTGGGCATGGGTACTATAAAAAATTTGAGAGATCGAACATTCTTTCTGATATCGAAATTCTCACATATGAGAAAGAGCATCTTGAGGGGATGAAGCGCTCTAGTGTTGAAATGAATCGCGTTTCTTTCAGAGCTATTTTTGCTTTGTTGATGATATTTTCGTTTGCTGAGGGGGTTCCGCATTTCGTTCGATTGGTCGAGTCTGCGGGATCTGCCTACTATTCTCTTGTAAGCCTTTTTGTTTGGGCGACTGCTGGAGGCATAAGCTATAAGTATTTCAAACGATTGAACGACCTTAAATCTATGAAGTCGGCACTCGAAAGGATTGATGGGAAGATTGAGAAGTTGAATAGCAAACTCTAAAGTGACAAAAAGCGCGCCAAATTATCAAGTCTTGCAGATGCGGCGCGCTAAAAGTGTTGAAGCCTAATTGCCCTATTATGTATCAGTATCGGCCCACACCCCGCGTATTCCGTGCCCACAGGTTACCGCTTAATTTCAGATACTCCCGCTTATACATGTGCCAATAAAGGTGCTAGATCACACTGATTTAGTAGTTTTTTACTCTGGCGCACAGCTTTCCGAGTAAGACAGAAAGCTGTTTAAACACAAAAAAGACCTCTAATGAGGCCTTTGCAGATAGTTTAATCAAACCCGTATTATTTATGCCATGATGTGATGGCCCGCATCAACAAAGAGCTGACTGCCTGTCTGGCTTGAAGCCCAGTCACTAATCAAAAATGCAGTTAAACGGCCCACATCCTGGGGACTACCCAAACGGTGTAACGGGGAACGAGTAACGGCATCAGTCATAAGTCCATCAAAATCAGTGATACCCGAGCCCGCACGCGTCGGCATAGGCCCTGGAGACACCGAATGCACACGAATCCCACTCCCGCCAAGCTCTGACGCCAAATAGCGCACCGAACTCTCTAAAGCGGCTTTTACTGGCCCCATCATCCCATAATGGTCGACTACTTTTTCCGATCCGTAGTAAGTCATCGTTATTAACGCTCCGCCGTTCTCCTTCATCAAAGGCTCTGCTAAACGGGCCGCTCGAATAAAGGAATGGCATGAGATATCCATCGCCATACTAAAGCCCTTATCTGAAGAGTCTACCAGTCGGCCATGCAATTCATCCAAAGGAGACCAGGCAATTGAATGAACCACGAAATCTATCGTCCCCCATTCTTTCTCTACTTCGGCAAAAACAGCTTCGAGCTCACCCGGTTTACTAACATCACACGGAAGAAACAGCTTAGCGGTTAATGTTTCAGCAAGAGGGGTAACGAAAGGCTTAGCTTTTTCATTCAGGTAGGTGACACAAAGCTCAGCACCCAATTCACGTAATACTTCTGCACACCCGTATGCTATTGAGTGTCGATTTGCGATACCTAATACAATACCGCGCTTACCTTCTAATGAAAAAGGAATGCTCATTATGAAACTCCTGAAAATTAATATGCTGCACTGCAATATAGAAGAACATACATGATATACAAGTCAAATATGTTACTTTCGTATTATAACCCAATGAATTATTTTGCAGCGCACCAAATTATGAATGCTAATTTCCAGACATAAAAAAACCCTGACCGTTACCGGTCAGGGTTA
>NZ_LJSI01000022.1 GCF_001305295.1 Neptunomonas antarctica | reverse complement strand
TCGAAGCGAATTGCACGCAAGCGCAGGTGTATACCGAAAAAGCCGGTGTCAACACCGTGATTATCGACTCCACCGATGACTACAAAGGCATGTTGCGTAACCTGTCGTTTACCCTGAGTCTGTACTCCGGCCAGATGTGCACCACACCACAGGACATCTTTATCAGCAAAGACGGAATTGAGACCGATCAGGGCCACAAGAGCTTTGATGATGTCGCGACTGATATCGCCACGGCAGTCAGTAAATTTCTCTCTGATCCCGAACGTGCCGCCATGGTGCTGGGCGCGATTCAGGCACAGGTGACTGCCGAGCGTATCGACAACAGCAAAACCCTGGGGACAGTGCTGCGTGAATCAGAAACACTGACGCACCCGCATTTTCCGAATGCCCGCGTGCGTTCACCGCTCCTGATGAGCATTGATGCAGCACAGCAAGACACCTACATGCAGGAACTGTTTGGTCCGATCAGCTTCGTCGTTAAAACCGACAGCACTGCGCATTCTATTGCCCTGGCAACACAAGCCGTGAAGCAGCATGGTGCAATCACTCTGGGCTGTTACGCCAGCAACGACAGCGTACTGGAACAGATCGAAGAAGCGGCATTAGACGGCGGAGTCGCACTGAGCTGCAACCTCACCGGTGGCGTATTCGTCAACCAGAGTGCCGCCTTTAGTGACTTCCATGCCACGGGCTGCAATCCGGCCGCGAATGCCTGTTTGTCTGACTTGGCTTATGTCGCGAATCGTTTTAGGGTGGTGCAGAGCCGCCGCCACGCGAAGTAAGCAAAGGATGCATAAAATTAGAATAGTCTAATAAATACTGGTATTCATGTATTTGTTTCCGTTATAAAAGGGGATTGCTAAGTTATATGTGCAATCCCCTTTTTGATAACCCTATTTTTATAATCAGGCATTCTTCCTGATTATCTGGTTTGGAGAGCAAAATGAAAGTCTATGAAATTGATGGTGTGACGCCGGTCATTGATCCCACTGCATACGTACACCCAAGCGCTGTTTTAATTGGCGATGTGATTATAGGCCCGCGTTGTTATGTAGGTCCTGCGGCCTGTTTACGTGGCGATTTTGGTCGGTTAGTGCTTAAAGAGGGCGCTAATATTCAAGATACCTGCGTTATGCATGGCTTTCCGGGCAGTGACACCGTGGTAGAAGAAGATGGCCACATCGGTCACGGCGCAGTACTGCATGGCTGCATTATTAAAAAGAACGCATTGGTCGGCATGAACGCCGTGATAATGGATGGTGCCGTGGTCGGTGAATCGGCGATTGTTGCCGCCATGTCGTTTGTAAAAGCTAAGTTTGAAGTGCCTGATCGCACCTTGGTGGCAGGCTCGCCCGCCCGTATTATCCGTGAACTATCTGATAAAGAAATCACGTGGAAATCCCAGGGCACCGCACAATATCAGGACTTAGCCATCCGTAGCTTAAATACCATGCGCGAAGTCGAACCACTCACATCGGTTGAACCCGGTCGGAAAAGACTGGTTATCGATGTGAATGTTAAGCCACTGTATCAAGTTAAAGAAGAAGACTGACTGAACAAAGCAGACAAGGGGCTACGCACACCGCCAGCCCCGCGTTCTAAAATATGTGTATAGATTTGAGTAGTCTTCACATCTCGGTGGCCTAACTGCTCTTGAACGGTACGTATATCTGCTCCTTGTTCCAGTAAATGCGTAGCAAAAGAATGTCTAAAGGTGTGACATGTCGCTAGCTTAGTCATACCAGTGTTTCTGACAGCAGCCCTAACCGCTTTTTGTAAAGAGGATGCATCCAAATGATGTCTACGTATAACGCCTGAATAGGGGTCCACACTTAAACGAGTAGCAGGGAACACATATTGCCACCCCCACGATTTATTAGCAGAAGGATATTTACGGCTAAGCGCCTCCGGCATATAGACAGCCCCATAGCCTTGAGTAACATCGGCATCGTGCTGCTGTTGCACTCTTTTTAAATGATTACGAATAGGCAGAATTAAATGATCATCTAAAACAACGACTCTATCCTTATTCCCTTTACCAGAACGAACCGTGATTGCCCTGTAATCAAAGTCAATATCTTTAACGCGTAACCGCACGCACTCCATCAATCGTAAACCCGATCCATATAACAGCGCGGCCATAAGCCAATGTGTATTTTTTAATTGCTGAAGGACCATCGCTACTTCCGCCTGAGTCATCACAACAGGTATTTTAGTGGGTTTTTTCGAGCGAACCGCATCAACTTCATATTCGAAAGGCTGTTTCAATACCTCCCGATAAAGGAAAACTAAAGCATTAAGAGCTTGATTCTGAGTACTGGAGGAAACCTGCCGATGGACAACAAGCCAAGTTAGAAAATCTTCAACCTGTTTAGCTCCACATTCATTAGGATGCTTTTTGTTGTTAAAGAAAATATAACGGCGAATCCACTGAATGTACGCCTGTTCGGTGTGAATACTGTAATGACGAACCAGAATGGCCCGACGGACTGACTCTAATAAATCAGATTTATATTTTCGTATCATTTGCAATTCCATTTGCTGATGTTATATACAGTGCTTTTCCTCGTATCAGACAATATAACGCACTTATATTGAACTATTCCACATATCTCTAAAAATAGGTTAAAAAAATTTGTTGTAAAAAATAGAAAAAATCTGTAAATCAATAAGTTATATATAAACGAAAGGGTTCAGATAGGCCAATACGTGGCCCGAATACGAGGAATCCGTATACTAACTGTTATGTGCCAGGGTGTATCCATTTAGGAACTAATTATGATATTTGAATGGTTCAACGTAGTATTTTCTGGGCCAACAGAGCAAGCAAAGTTATTTACTGTTGCTATTTCAACTATTCTTGCCGTTACACTTCTTTTAATGAATCAGTGGTTTATTGGTAACAGAGCTAGAAAAGAAAGATTGATAGAAAAATTAGAAGATCTTACAAGTGCCATACATGAATTTTATTCATTAGGTGTTGAGGTTAATCGATGCTTACATCTAAGTAAAAAGTATGATGAGAAAGCTATTGATAAGTTCATAGGGCTTGGAATAAAGATTGATACTCTATGTAGTTTATATTTTAATAATTCGACTATCGATACCAGTATTTCAGCAGACATCATCAGCATTGGTATGGAGGAATTAAATAAGCCTAAATTAGGAAATGGTGCAACCATACCGAGTGATCATCCTTTTATGGAAATGAATGAAGAGATTCATATTTGGTTTGAAGACTCTCAACTTAAAATTAAGGTGCTAATAAAAAAGCACATAACAAGCTAATCAACTGGACGCATAACGGTTGTCATCGTTTTTGCAAAAGAAAAACATGGCAAAAACAACGCCAACCTACGCGCCAGTTATTAGGGCGTTAGGCTTCCTTAAGGTTGAAGAATGGAATCTGTATTAGAATTTTTAGAAAGTGATGATAGTAATTGGTCAATGAACTTTGATCGTTATGATAGCTTCATACATGTAGCAGAATCATTTGGATATGAGTTTGAAACTCAAAAAACCACTCATGAAGTGCAGGAATTTTTAAAGGAAAAAATAAAAAAAGAACTTTATGGGGATGATCTTAGTCAGATCGATTTTGAGAAGGTACAAGATCACCTAGCGCTAAGATATTTTTCATCAGGTGAGGTTGAGTGCAAAAATGCATTTACATTTGTAGGATTGATTAGATACGTTATTAATCGTTTGGAATCTTACTCAGTTTCTCTAGATTCATGGGTTTTGGTGAGGGACTACCTAGAAGCATACTTATGTCTTTCTAATCACAGTAATGATAATAATTTTCATTTTACTTTATATAATGAAAAAAAATTAATTTCAAACTCCATAAGATTTTTAAACAATAAGGGGTTTAAAACAACGATTGAAGCTGGAAATATTGTTGTCAGTGAAGATTCTGAGAATAGATTGCTGTCAGCGATTAGCTATAGATTTAAAAAGCTTGGCTATCAGTCGATATACTTAACTCTTAATTGTATTTCACGGCATTATGATCATGATGCTAAACGGTATTTCTTACGCTCTGAACCTTCTATTTCTCTCGAATATAATGTTGATATACCATGGGGGTACTTATTCAATGTAAGCTTGACTAATTTACACAACGTTAAGAAGATCAAAAGATCTGACAAGATTTTTCTTGAATGTATAGAGCTATCAAAGCACTATTTCTGTATTAAAAATTTGCAAACATTCAATAAATTCAGCGATACAAATCATAGATATGACACTATTTTGCCTGCCATACAAAAGCATATTCTTTATGATCAATACTTCTCGATAGATCAAGT
The DNA here is from genome assembly GCF_001305295.1 of Neptunomonas antarctica. GTDB lineage: Bacteria > Pseudomonadota > Gammaproteobacteria > Pseudomonadales > Balneatricaceae > Neptunomonas > Neptunomonas antarctica. Next base: position 4,899 of record NZ_LJSI01000022.1, on the reverse strand, counting down.
AAGTTCTGATCACATTATTAAAATGATTGAAGGTATGTTTACCTCTCCATTAATTGAATCTCTAAATATTAATATAAGAATTTACATAGATATATTGAAGTGGGTTTCAAGTAAAGCCAAACATAATGAACCGTTAGTGTTCTCAGTAGATGAAATTACTCATGGGCTAAACTACAAGTATTTTGTGAAAGATATTGAAGGTGCATTGTTTTTTATGTCATTTCAAGTCGATGAAATCAATGCTTCATATTTGAAGCCAGATGAAATATCTAAACGAAATTATTTCGAGAAACCTTTTGTCTATGTTGAAGGTAAATACTTATATGTGAATCCTATTATTTGCAATTATGGGTTTTATAACTGCTTGATAGAGTTGTGCAAAATAAATGGAGCAGATGGAAATTTAATAGGTAAAGTGGCAGAAGAATTGGTTGAAAAACTGTTTGAGCGAAGCGGAGTGAAATTCCATTCGAATAAAGAGTATAAGGTTCCGAAACTTGTATCGAGAGAGTTGTGTATTCAAAGCCAAAAACGTGAATGTGATTTCATTGTAGAAACGGATGATACAATCATAATTATTGAGCTAAAAAGAAAAACCCTTACTTCTGATGCACGGGCTGGAGATACACTAAGGTCGATAATTGACTTGTCACAGTCTTTATTACATGCGTTGGCCCAAACAGGTTGTCATGAATATATGCTAAGGCGCAATGGGAAAATTGAATTTGATGATGGTTCAATAATAGAATTATCAGGTAGGAAGGTTGAACGCGTAGCTTTGTCCTTGTTTGGGTTCTTTGGTGTTCAAGATGGCTCTTTTGTACACCAAGTACTTGGCAGCCTAATGAATGCGAAAATTGATAGCGGTAATGTAGAGAAAGATAAAACAATAAATAAACACCTTGCGGAGCTTCAGAATCAATATCGAACTGATATTTTCTCAAGTTTATATTGTGGAGAAAATAATCCATTTTTTAATTGTAGGTTCTTTAGTGTTCCGCAATTAATTGAAATGCTATCAAATACTACTAACAACGAGCAATTTAAGGTAGAGCTTAATCGTACTAGACACGTTTCAACTGGATGCAAAGATTGGTTTAAAGATTATCAATTCATTCGAAAACTTAAAGCCTAAAAAACGCATGTTGCCGGACTTGTTTTCCGCTACGCTCCAAACAAGCCGCAAATGCGGGCGTTAATGTCAGCTTAGGGGTCGACAGCAGTCATTCATGATACTATTGAAAAACATATGGGCTTGATCCAGTATAAATATGCCGCTATGGTTCTACGACTATAGCGCCTAACAAGCATGTACTCGCGGATAGACAGAAGGAATGGGGAGTGAGTCATTGAGTAGTCTTTTCTCAAAATCTGTTTATTTATACCGTTTAATTTTGCTTAAGAAAGCCAATGAAAATTTCGCGTATTTTTTCTCTATTAGTTTTTGGCGGCAGTTCTGTGTATATTATTTATGAATATCAAGTAATTAGTGTTCATGATAAATGATTTTCGGAATTATAAGGATTCCTGATAATAATTATTATGAGGATACGTACCTCATAAACAGACTGTTATGTGAGTCGAGAAAGGAATCTAATTATGAGAAAAACTTTCAATTTAAATGGAAAAAATTTAATTTTCATGAGCTATTTCTTGGTTTTCCTTGGGGTTTTGACCCCTATGTTAGTTTTGTTTTCTATTGTTGAACCTCCGAAAGGAGAACCTCCGCACATATGGTTTCAGCGCAGTGGCTCTTTATTAGTTATTTTCGCTATTGTTGCAGAGTCTATTTTGTTGCAGGGTAATGAGAACTTCAAAAACTTAAAAGTAGCATGGAAAACGTCATACAGTGTGGCAAAAATTTTAAGTCCTATACTAGCAATTATAGGAACAATGATTTGGGGATATGGAGATATACCACTTACATAACAAGTCGTTTAAAAGGACAAAAAACAGTCGGCTGTTTTCGTTCCTCAACATTTTAGCCAACAATTTTTAGCCTCTTAACGAGGCGTTATAAAGCTAGGGAAGGTTTGGTGTATGCGTAAACTATTAATATTGATTTTAGTAGGTTTCACTTTTTTACAGTGGTCAAGTTTTGCAAATTCTACATCTCTTAATGAAGCATATAAAAATCATCAAAGTAATGTTCAAGTCAAAGGCGCTGGCAAAGTTATTCGTATATTAAGCGATGATAATCAAGGTTCGCGTCATCAAAAATTCATCCTTAAATTAAGCGCTGGTAACACTATCTTAATCTCACATAATATTGATCTTGCCCCAAGAGTCAACTCGATTTCAAAAGGTGATACAGTTCAATTCTATGGTGAATATGAATGGAATAATAAAGGTGGCGTAGTTCATTGGACTCATAGAGACCCAAATGGTCACCATATTGGCGGTTGGTTAAAGCATAACGGTAGTATTTACCAATAGCTTTATAACAAGCCATTCAAGCAGGACTTTTAACAGTTGGTTAGGTTCCGCTTCGCTTCACATTTTAACCAACAATTAAAAGCCTCTTAATGGGGCGTTAGCATACTTAAGGATGATTGATGTTTCCGATAGAAGTTTGGATTACATATACACTAGCGTGTTTACTTTTGGTTATATCACCGGGCCCAGATAATATTTTGGCTATTGGCCGCGGTTTAAGCCAAGGTAAGCTTGCTGCGTGTTTCTCTGGAGCAGCCTCTGGAATGGGGATTTTATTTCATATATTAACTGCTACATTTGGACTTACATTATTAATACAAACTTCAGAGTTAGCCTTTATCATTGTAAAGTTAATCGGTGCTGGATACTTAATTTGGTTAGGTATAAAAGTATTAAGATCTCGAAGCCTTATAAATCTAACACCAACTGAAAAACAACCATTTACTAGTATCTTAACAACTGGATTCTTATCTGCTGCACTCAACCCGAAACCTGGGATGTTTGTGCTTGCATTTATTCCACAATTTGTTAATCCTGAACTCGGTTCAGTCACAACTCAAATGATTGTATATGGTATGTGGTTTGCTTTGTTAACGGCAGTAGGCTTCGCGTTAATGGGAGTTTTTGCATCACGCTTAGCTGGCTGGCTTCATGAAAAACCTAAAGTTATAAATGGCTTAAATATTGGTGCGGGTTTAACCTTTATTACATCAGGTTTAGCTGTAGCAGCATTAAAACAACGATAGTGCACGCGTATGCTAACAAGCTGTTAAACAAGGACAAAAAACAGTTGGTTTTGCTCCTTCGTCGCTAATTTTAACCAACTATTTTTTGCCTGTTAACCGGGCGTTAGCTGTTTAGGAGTATATTCGTGAATTCAGTTCATTTTGAATCAGGTTTGTCAGAAGAGATTGCAATTGTTTTATCGTGTCCAGGGAAAGATGAAGAAGAAGCTACCCCTCAAGGTCCAGCAAAAGGACAAACAGGTACGAATTTAAATGCGATTCTAAATATTTTAACGAATGATTTTAATAGGAGTGGGTTTACTCGTACTGATATTGTAGTAACGAATTCGTGGGCTCAGGTAGAATATATTAAAAAAACACAAAGAGCTGAAGCTGAGTTACAACAAGTGTTGGGAGTAAGTAATTTGAATCGACTCGCTTCTGAAATTGAAAATATTTCAAAGTATATCGTTGCGTGTGGTGAGAATGCGAAAGTTTCTGTGTCAATGCTTGAATATGCAGGTAAGTTGAAAGAAGGTGTAAAAATTATTTATATTAAACACCTTGGTAGCCAAGCAATAAACTTAAATGTAAGTACAGATATTGATGGCAATGAAATAGTAACTTATTCAAGAGCAGCAGATAAGCCTGATCATGAAACACGCTCTTTGGTTAAAATAGAGAATGATAACATGACTAAGCGTCTTACCGTAGTTGCACATGAAGTAAATCAACAGCTAACAAGGCGCTTAAACGGAACTAAAACAGTTGGTTAGGTTTCGCTTCGCTACACATTATAACCAACTATTTTAGTCCGCTTAGCGCGGCGTTAGCTTTTTAAGGAGAGTGATGTGGCAAAACCGATAGCATTTGGAACATATCAGTTTAAGACCAAGAAAAGTGCCACTGAAGAGGCTCGGAACAGAATTAACCAATATGAAGCAGGTGAGCGTCTACGGTTGGAAGATGAGAATTTTTTCGTTTCATTATTTACCTTGCATTCTGAGTACTCAGAAAAGAAAGGTGCTGGAATAGATTACATAGCTGTAGAAAGGGACTTTCACAATAATCGTTGTCTTTATATCCACAGAGTAGATGGTACGAGCATAGATTGTAGCTGGGTTCATTGTATACAGCCTGCTTCTCAGAAAACTGTTGTCTCTATGGCTTTTCGGAGAGCCGTAAAAGAAACTATTATGGCATACAAATCTGCTTCCTTGGATAAAGTAGATGTGTGCCCAGTTCTTGGAACTAAATTAACTTATGAAAACAGTCATGTGTCTTACTTATCACCTTCATTTGATGACCTGTTAATTGGATTTTTGCAGCAGTGTCACATAGATATTGAGTCTGTTGCTTTAACAAACCCTAAACCAGTTGATACTGATCAGAGAGGTCAGGTAACGGACCAAAAATTACTTAATGATTGGTGTTCTTTTCATCAAAGAAAGGCAAGTTTAAAACTGCTAAGTGCAGAAGCAAATTTGCATAGGTTAAAAAGCTAACAAGCGCATGTTGCCGGACTGTTTTTCCGCTGCGCTTCAAAACAGCCGCAAATGCGGGCGTTATGTTTTAAACTAAACCCCAATCACTACGGGTATAATACTTAGGGATTAGTAAAAATAAATGTTATGAAACTAACTTTTATTATTTTTTGTGCAATTTTTTTATTAAAATAGGAGGATTACCATTACTTTTCCAGGACTTGTATCCATGTTGGCATCATTTTTTTTGTCAG
>NZ_LJSI01000021.1 GCF_001305295.1 Neptunomonas antarctica | reverse complement strand
TCACTTCACAATGGCTGCTTTTCTATTTCGATCCAGGTTCAGGAAAGGCCAGCTTGGTGCGTGAAGCGGACATGGCGTGATATGAAAAATTGACTATTCACGACCCCGTATCCGATATTCTAACGTACTTTTAATTTACCCCGATCAGCGGAAAAAGGACTTAAACCTAGAGGTATACACTGATTACTAGAACCCAAGAGAGACTATTTGTTTAAAAAATATGTACTAGCCAGATAAATGCTTAGCTAAAAAATCAATCAATATTCTTACCCTTCTAGGTAAATTACGACTGAGCGGGTAGAGTGCCGATATGGTGGTTGGTTGTTGATAATATCTAGTGAGTAATAGCTGCAAAGCACCTTCTTCAACATGTTTCTTGAACAAAAAGCTGGGACCAAAACCGATACCCAGACCATTTAACATTCCATCAACAATTAATGTCCCGTCATTACTGGTTAGGTTGCCTTTTACTTTTACCGTGATTGATTCACCACTAGGCATACGAAAAGGCCAAGCACGGTTCAATTTTGAATCACCATAGATCAGGCAGTTGTGTTGTGTCAGATCCGCGGGTTGAATTGGTTCTCCCCATTTTTCTACATACTCAGGAGATGCAACTACCTGGAAAGTACATTCTGCTAACCGGCGGGATAACAGACTGGAATCCTCCAGTTGACCGACCCGCAGAGCAATGTCGATACCCTCTTCCACTAGATCTTCAACCCGTCCACTGGCAATGACATTCAGATCGATATCAGGATATTGATGCTGGAACTGAATAAACAGCAGGCCGACGCCCGAGATTATAAGGCTTTGAGGTACCGTAATGCGGATCTTTCCCCGAGGTGCGCTTTGGCTATCCATTATCTCGGCACGAGCATTTTCAGCCTCTGCCATGATGTGTTTGCAGTGATTGTAAAATTGGGACCCTTCCTCTGAAAGGCTTAGCTTACGCGTTGTGCGGTACAGTAAACGGGCGCCTAAGTCTCGCTCCAGCAGGGACACCTGCTTACTAACAAACGATTTGGAGAGTCCTAGCCGTTCTGCTGCCGCTGTAAAGCTGCCCGCTTCCACAACGACTGCAAAGGTTTCCATCAACGTTAAAGTGTTCACATTAGTGCCTGTCAGAAAACAATTAGTTTACTCGCAGACCGTATATCAATCTATAAGAACACAATAAGCTTAACACATATGGTTTCACCGGGTTTTAGGTGCTAACAAAATTCTTATGGAGGTGACTTATGAATACAGTACAGGTTGACGTGCAGAGCTATGGAAAGTTAGCGAAATGGCTTCACTGGGGAATGGCCCTGATGTTGATAGTACTTGTCTCAGTCGGTACTTATATGACGGGGTTGGATAAGTCAGATCCCAGTCGTTTGCAGATTATGGGGGTGCATAAATCTTTTGGTGTCATCTTCATGCAGTTTGCCATTCTTCGTTTGATCTGGAGCCGTATCAACCGATCACCCGCGTTGCCAGAAGTGCTGGCTGGTTGGGAGAGGTTACTCTCGCGCACTGTCACTGCTTCTCTCTATATATTAATGCTAGCGATTCCCTTTAGCGGGTTTGCCATGACTAACTTTGCAGGGTTTCCCGTCAGTATATTTGGTTTGATCGAGCTGCCGCAGCTGTTTGATAAAAATATTGAAATGGCAGGGCTGGCTAAGCAAGCCCACTGGATTTTAGTCTACACATTAATAGCAGCGATATTCATGCATATTGCCGGGGCACTTAAACACCGTTTCCTGGATGCTCCGGAAGCAGATGTTCTTCCCCGGATGATGCCATTAAAGCCACGCGTCTAGTATTTTTAAAGTTGAGGTAAACGCAATGTATTCACTAACACTTCATCATCATCCACTGTCGGTCTGCTCAATGAAAGTTCGCCTTGCATTAGAAGAGAAGGGGTTAGATTGGTCTTCTAATGTAATCGATATTGTACGAGAGCAAGAACAGCTAGAGCCATGGTATGTAAAGTTAAACTCCAATGGCGTCATACCCACGCTGGAGTTCCACAACGGCGAAACAGAAGTAGTCACTAATTCAGCCAGCATCATTCGGTTTATCGCGTCACTGCCTGAAAGTAACTCACTGCTACCAACCAATAACCGTGATCTACAGTTAATGAATAAACTAATTGATCTGGCTGATGAGGTAGATCTTCAGATTCTCAGTTATGCACGTCATCCCTCCATGGAAAAGTCTGAAAAAATTCTGGATGCGCGTATCGATAAATCATTATCACTCGCTGAACAGCATCCCGAGCTTAAGAGTAATTATCTTGCTTGTGCTGCCAGATCTGAAAAAAGTAAAACATTCAGGGTGGATGCAAAGCACATCAAGGACATTGAGCAAAGCGCTGAAGAGTCCCTTTCTGTTGCTGAAAAGCAGTTGAACGGCAACGCATTCCTACTGGGCGATATCTATTCCCTAGCTGACGTAATATGGACAGTGGTGCTCTCAAGGCTTGATTTACTTGGCTATACCGACTGGATTAACGGCCATAATTTCCCGCTTCTAGGCAGTTATTACCAACGTGCCCAAGACCGTAAAAGTTTCACTCTCGCTCAGATTCAAAATGAGTGGTGGGATAAATAATTCCTAATAAAACAACGGAGAGAAAAACCTAATCTACTTTTATTTCAATAACGATATCAACCTGAGAGAGTCATTATGAGAAAAAAATTATTTACTTATATTTGTTCAATTATGCTGCTTGGTTTCTTTTCAATATCTTCAGTATTCGCTGAAAATACTGATGCAAGAACGACCTATGCTGTTGTATGGTCCATAGATACCGATGATGCCGAGCTTTTCAATAATACGATCGCCGATCATTCTACAGAAGTGCTAGAGTTATGGAAAAATGGCACTATAGAAAATGTATATATTGACAGTAAAAAAACACATGACGTTGTGAGTAAAGGTGACACGGCAAGAGTAATGTTTTTTATTAAAGCAAAAACAGATGAAGAAGCTAAAAAAATATTAGACGGAATGCCCCTAGTTAAAAAGAAAGCAGCAACATATACCTTGTATCCTGTTGGTTCTCTCTGGTTAAAACAATTTTAACCTTGGGCTCACGATAATAAAGATGTATAAAAATTGACACTCGACCTCCACTAAATCGAAGATTCTAGTGGAGGTTTCAATTGCTAGGTAATCTGCAAACAAGTCCCGAATTCAAGTGAGCAGATTAGGCTTTATAGGACTATTAGATGGCCTGACTACACTTGTTCGCACTCATCATTACTCAATATACTTAGCAGAGACCTAAGAGAATATCCGCTTGGGGTTGAAAGCTGACCTTCAAGGTCATTTCATCCTATATGAGAATTCCTGCCAAATATTTCATGCTATATGAGATTTAGACCCTTCTCCCCGTTCTCACTTAGAGTGAAATAGCAGATTTTTTGGGATTTTCTATTTCAAGCTAAATGAGATTCGATATCTATATCAGCGAGCTATCGACCATAGGCCCGGGGAATACCGCTACGGGGATTTTTAAAACACCCTCGGAAAAAGCGGTCTATCATTACGCGGTACTGTAACCGGCCCTTCCCCATCTTAGCGAGCGTTTTCAACCCGGCTCTCTTGGTGAAAACATATCGACACAGAGTCTGCTGGAAAGTGAATCATAAATATGACAATGCACATATTGCCTCCGTGATCATGTCAGACGTAATCTAAAAATGGTACTACCGGGTATTAGAAACTGCCCACAGGAGAACGCCTCTGTTCACTGAGCTCTTCGAGAAAAAAATGAGTTGGAACAATTGTGTAAAAGCTATTTAGCGCTATTGAGTACTCGGCAATATGACCGGATCGTTATACAGTTAACAAAAGACAGTAACCAACAAACAGACAAATTGTTGCACCGCAACATAAAACACTATACCATTAACTCATCAACTACTTTTCTATATGGGTATAAATCATGTTTAAGAATATTCCTAATGCTGACTTCTCTGCTTTCGGCGCTCCTGTTCAGAAGCTAATCGAACTAAACACAGCAACTTTTACTAAGGCATTCGAGCTTCAGAAAGCTACTGCTGAGAAGCAAATTGCTCAGGCACAAGCTGACTTTAAAGCTCTATCTGAAATCAAAGATGTTGAAGCTCTAACGTCTTTTGTTACCGTTAAGTCTGAAGAAGCCAAAGCTAACCTTGAAGCCCTAAAGACCGAAGCTCAAGTGTCTGTAGAAAGCAGCAAAGCTTACTTTGCTGAAGTTCAGGCTATCCTGACTCAAGGCAAGTAGCTTCTGCTGCTAAATGCTTGGCAAAAAAGCTGTTTAATTTAAGCTGCTTTTAAAAAGGCCCTCATCAGAAATGATGGGGGTTTTTTGTGCATGGATGATACCGAGATAGAGCCAAATACTAAAAGTCATGCGCGTATTCGTAAGTCAGAAATGTCAATCAGCAGCCCTTTTGATAAAGCCCGTTTTACTTCTTCTGACAGCGCTCCGAAACCTATGTTGGAGACAAATAGAGGGATATTCAATGTCTCGATAGCTAAGCTTGAAACGGTAATTAAAAAGGCACTTTTTTCTAGTAGATTGGACGCAAAAGCGCGTGTATTCTGCCTATACTCACGCGGCGATGGCAGGCATAACGCTCTTGAAAATATTTCTGGCCCTATTTACCTTTTTTATTGTGTACGGGTCTTTGTACCCTTTTCATATTGCGCTGTCTTCAGATGCACTTAGTCAGTGGCATGCATTGCTTAACGTCGATATCACTCAAAGCGGTAGAGGGGATACGGTAGCGAATATTCTCCTGTTCGTGCCATTCGGCTTTTTCTGCCGGCACAGTTATCCAGCTAAGAACAGTATCCTGCGATTTGTCCACATCATGTTGGCGGGTCTGCTACTTGCTTTCGGTCTGCAAGTAGCGCAACTGGTGATCCCTGGCCGGGTACCCAGCGGTAGTGATGCTGTGTGGAATATGCTGGGATGCCTTATAGGCTACAGTCTGGCGCTGTTACCTCTGTTACACTTATTACCGAAATCAAAAGACGCGGCCCGCTTTCCACCCATACCCCTGATACTAGCCCTATCCTGCATTGCCTATAGTTGGGCTCCTTTCGTGCCATCACTGGATTTCCAGTTACTTAAAGACAACCTTAAGTTTATTTTTAGTCCCGACATCAGTCCTTGGTGGTTATTGCAGAAATTCACCTTATGGTTGGTGATTTTTCGCTTCCTGCGGTCATCGGACACCTGGTTAAGCAATGAAAAACTCTATCCTCTGATTGTTGTCGTTGTATTGTCGGTAAATTTGTTCATTGTTGGCCATGCTCCGGGTGCCGAGCATATTTTAGGAGGACTACTTGCGCTTCCAGCCTGGTACTTTTTGCGACCTCTTCGTCAAGCTTCGATACTGGCAGTCCTGTTTGCGGTGTCACTCTTAATAACAACCTTTGTTCCATTTGAGTTGCACCAGGATCCTAATTCTTTCAGCTGGGTGCCATTTTCCGGTGCTCTTTCCAGCAACATACTACTGAACGCCATGTCTATCTTCAGGAAGTTGGCCTATTACGCTAGTCTGATCTGGTTGCTAGCGGAGTCGGGACTTCATTTGCGCACCTCTACCGTTCTTGTGGCTGCAGTACTTTTTTTTAGTGAACAATTACAGGTGTATTTTGTTGGTCCATCGCCAGAGATAACGGATACTGTGATGGCTGTTGCGGTCGGAGTTATCCTCAGTCATTATCAGGCAATTCGACGAGCTGAGCTTGTAGGTAATCAGGAAGTTGATAGTGGTTCGCGAACGGGCACTGACACTGACAAATTAACTTTATCACCCAAACCAGATTTAAACGATAAACCTTGAGCTATCGCTACCCCCACTCGTCAAACGCACTTTTCCTGAAGTTCCGATAATTTTCGGCTGAAACCATAGCTCGACCAGGATGGAAGAGATTATGAACAACCGCCTGAACACATCATAAATAACGGTAACTTACCTAACAGTAATTCCGCGCCCGGCTAATCTTAGATTCACACAACAACCGGCACACGAGTTAGCTTGTCTTTAGCGTTTTTGATCATATAGGCCCCGCCGGTTATTCGGTTTAAATGACCAGAACTATAGAGCTCTTAACCCTATGCCCTAGAGTCGCTCAATAATCATGGCGATACCCTGTCCGCCGCCAATGCAGGCCGCGGCAATACCGTAACGTCCATTCTTTTCATGGAGCGTGCGTGATAATGTTCCGGCCAGACGAATGCCCGTAGCACCCAGAGGGTGTCCCAAGGCAATAGCACCACCGTTAACGTTCACATTATGATGCTCTAGTCCTAGCCTGTTCATGGCATACAAGGGTACGACGCTGAACGCTTCATTAATCTCCCATAAGTCGATCTGATCAGCCCTCAGGTTTGCCATTGCCAATACCCTTTCTATCGCCGGCACCACTCCCTGCCCCATCAATTCTGGTTGAGTACCTCTATCTGCACAGGCAACAATCCGGGCCGTAGGTACAGCGCCGGTTATTGCAATGGCAGTTTCTGACATCAGCATCGCCACAGCAGCACCACTGGTTAACGGAGAGCTATTTCCTGCTGTTATTTCACCCTTTTCGGTAAATACCGGGTTCAACTCAGCTAATTTTTCCAAAGTGGTGGCGGCACGAATATTCGCGTCCTGGTCGAATGCTTTACCATCGGAATCGTCAACCGGGAGGATTTCACCGCTGTGATAACCCCGCAGCCGGGCTGCTTCGGATCTTTGATGGGAACTCAGGGCAAATTGATCCATCTCCTCGCGGCCAATCTTTCCCTTCGCCATCAAGGCTTCGGCGGTCAGGCCCATATTCATAGCGACACTCATGGTATAGCGCTGCGCAGTATTTTCAGGGACCGTCAAAACACCTGCTTTGAACAAAGCAGGTCCCATGGGAATCCGGGTCATATTCTCGTAGCCACCGGCGAAGGCAATATCAGCCGCTCCAGAGGCAATGATCAAAGAGCTGAAACGCATAGCAGCCAATCCGGAACCACATTGCTGATCAATGCTACGGCTGGCGCATTGATCACCCAGCGCGCTCTGAAATAGAGGGTAACGGCCACCGAAACTCCACTGATCCATGACGCTAAGGGCACAACCCACAGAAAGGTCATCGATCTTATCGGCGCCAACGCCCGTTTCCTGCAATGCGTTATCAATCAGCTTTGCCAGCAGGGTATCACCACGCAAGCCGGCCAGAGCATCCACTTCTGTCTTTTTAGGATTGGCGCGGCTGAATGCGGTCCGTTTATAATGAGTCAGGTATACAGGTTTCATCGTTACTCCAGTGTGCAACAGCGGCTAATAAAGATCGCATAGGGTTTCAGGATCGCCTGCTCCGTTTCATTTAAGCTCATAGCACACCCACCTCATCAGGAATAATCAGTTCGGCTTCGGTAATGGAGATCAGCTCTTCAATACTGATATCGGCAGCTTTTTCCCTCAAAACCAACCCATGTTCGGTCACATCCATCACGGCTTTCTCAGTTATAATTCGCGATACACAGTGCTTCGCTGTGAGCGGCAAACGACACTGGCGCAAAATTTTAGAGTTTCCTTTTTTATCGCAATGGGTGGTTAGCACAATGATTCGTGGTGTTTTCTGGGCGAGTTCCATCGCGCCACCAATCCCAGGCGAGAATTTACCTGGAATTTTCCAGTTAGCAAGATTGCCGGCTTGGTCTACCTCGAAGGCTCCAATCATGGTCAGATCCAGCTTTCCACGACGGATCATGGCAAAGGACACAGCACTGTCAAAATAGCTGCCGCCGGGTCGGGTGGAAATATAATTACCGGCGGAGTCAATCAAGAACGGATCGATCACATCTACCGATGGCTGCCCTGCAACGCCCAGGACGCCGTTCTCGGAATGAATCAGCACTTCCAGATTTTCAGGCAGGTAGTGCACCACCTGAGTCGGCAGTCCGATACCTAAATTGACAACATTACCAGGCCGAATTTCCTGCGCAGCCCGTTCAATTATGCGATTAATATCTGACATGATGATCCAGAACTCCGTATTCGTTAGACAACTGCGGCAGTACAACAACAGCATTCACAAAAATAGAAGGTGTATGTACCCGGCTTGGATGTATTGACCCGGGGGTTCCAAAGCACGACGTCTCAACAATGACATTATCTGCAGCCATCGCCATCAGCGGGCTGAAGTTCATTGCTGAACCCTGATAGACCAGGTTGCCATAACTATCGGCCTGGGCCGCATGGATCAGGGCAAATTCAGCTTTTTGTGCCATCTCTACAACGTAACGCTGCCCTTGCCACTCCATAATTTGTTCTGGCTGGATGATTTCTGAATCGATGCCAATATCTGACAAAAAGCCGAAAGTGCCAGCACCGGCGGTCCGGATCTTTTCTGCCAGAATTCCCTGAGGATGGAATTGCACCTCCAGCCGGCCGTCGTTCATCATCTCAATCACGGGCTTGTTCAGGCCCAGATGAGTGGTAATAAGTTTGTCGACCTGGCCATTCTCAATCAGCTTGCTGATACCAATACCACTTTCATTGGCATCATTCTTAATCAGGGTCAGATTACGCTGGCCCTGGCGCAATAGTTCATTGATCAGGCAGAACGGTGTGCCGGGACAGCCAAAGCCGCCCACCATAACCACCGCGCCTGCAGGAATCTGAGCGATGGCCTGTTCGATTGTCTGTTGCTTATTCATAGGTAGATACTTGCCAAAAATTGCTGGGTACGTTCATGCTGAGGGTTTAACCGCCATCCATAAAAATAACGCGGTCCGCTACTTTGCGGGTGAAATTCATTTCATGAGTTACGATCAGAGCAAGTGCTCATTTTTTGATCTATGAATCGATTATATGCAGGAAATAAATATATTGTAAATTATAATGTTTTTTCATTAGTTGATGATATTTAGTCATGATTCTGTATATTTCTTTGCTAACCCGGTTACATAAATCACGAATTCAGTCTCATAACAAAGAGGTGCCCGATGTCACAAATAAATCTTAATTCACTGAAATCTTTAGTTATTTTTAAGACACTTTATGAAACTGGCACAGCTACCCGTACTGCTAAGGATCTTAGTATTACCCAGTCTGGCGTTAGCCGCTCACTTGCGCAGTTGGAAGAGAATATAGGTATGCCGCTCTTTATCCGGCATAAAAAGCGATTGGTAGCGATGCCGGAAGCAGACGAACTTTACAGTGAGATTCTGGCGCTACTAGGTAATCTTGAGGAGATGAAGCATAGTATTGTGGCGTTACGCGAGTTTGGTGCGTCACGAATGCGTCTGGCGGCGGTGCCTGGATTGGGCTTTGCTTTTGTGCCCAAGATAATTGCTGCGGTGCTACAAATAAATCCAAGTTACAATATCTACTTCGATATAATGCCCAGTTCAGAAGTCGTCAGAGCGGTGGAATCAGGTCACTTTGATGCCGGATTTGTTACATTACCGGTAAATAGTCAGACTCTGATTGTGGATAAAATATGTGAAGTAGAAGCGGTTAGTCTGATCCCTTTGAATCATTCGTTGGCCAGTAAAGATATTATTACTATTGAAGACTTACAGGATCAGCATCTGGTTATCCCGAATCAACCTAACCTGGCAGCCGATCAGTTATTAATGCAAATTGCCCAGAATAATATACGAATCTCCGGTAAAACCGAGGCTAATATTGCGGCTATCTGCTCCTTAGTCGCCAATGGTGTTGGCATTAGCCTGATAAACCCAATCACTGCTTATGATCTTGCTGCCTTGGACCGGGTTGTCATTAAACCATTTAAACCAGCATTCAATTACAGTTTTGGTTTGGTCTATAAACGGAACTGGTCAGGCAATCAATTAATTAAACTTCTGAAAGAGAATTTGCCAGACATACCTGCTTAGCAAAGAGCAGATATGAAAATAATTCATACCTGCTCTGCGTGCACATCCACCTGGATGATGTGAAAGTGCGGGTGTATTTGCTGCTATGTTAACCACTTTTTCTCATGACTCTCACCCTGCCTTCTGAGCTTTTTCTATCTCTGCAAGAGCGGTATGAATAGCCTGAAAAATAAGTCGATCGGCTTCAACCGTATCATTTTCAGGAACGTCCCAATCCATTATTTCTCGGTATTTTTCTATCATGTCACGCAAGTCTTTAGTGATTCTTTCGTGATAGCGCTCAATTTCTATATTTTGCACATCGGTCATTTCGATACTCCGTCGGTAATAAATAATAACTTAAAACGTTGAATCATGAATTGGTACTATTCACAGTACTATTCACAGTACTATTAACACCTCACAACGACTACTCAGAACATGATGAGGGAGTGAGCCCAATAGCTTGTTTAGTCCTTTTCCTTGTTGGCCTAATTTGATGTTGTTCCTCGATGAAATCCGCATTTGTAGCGCTCTACTAATACCAGACAGCAACTTAGAGATAAAATCATCACTACAGTTGAAGTGATCCATGACCAACTGACATTCCCCACTGAGTTTAAGTGCGTAGCCGACGTGAAAGCTAATTACTTAATCGTAGGCTGATCCGCACTTCCTTCACGACGGCTAAAACTATACGCCAACATGGCAGTTGCCAGTACGCCAGCTAACAAAACAAACAACATTCGGTACTGTTCTACCGATGAGAGTTTGGCTGAAGTAGCCCACTCCATCAGCCATCCGCTACCACTCTGAATAATGGCGACACCGATCATACTTATTGCCGTCAGCACCGCCATGCCGCGACCATAGTACTGAGGCGAAAGAAAGGTACGGGAATGCGACATCAGCAGCGGATAATTATAACCAAACAAGCCAATCACAATGAAACATCCCATAGCGAAACCAGAGCCCCTGGCGGGATAATAAGCAAGAAGCATTAGTGCCAATAGCGTCAACATTGAAGTACACAGCACAACCCACTTTGTTTGCTGGAATCTGCGATCCGCCAATCCAAGCAGGAATGTCCCAACAGCCATAGAAACCGACATGGCCATCAGAATAAAACCCCGCTGGGTAGCACTGGCGGCAAAGATATCTGCCAGATAAGGGCCACTCCATAAGCCTCGAATAGCCATTAACACAGCATAGCTGGCCAGGAACATCGGCATCACCGTCCACAAACTACGTATGCTGCATATTTTAGCCATCCCCTTTAGCATTCGAACCAATGTCTCCTGAGAAACCTCTGGCCTATCACTCTCCATTGCGAACAAAAACAGGCAGGATATCAGTGCCGGAACCAGCATGATTAACTGCAGCGAGGAGCGCCACCCTAGCCATTGAGCCAACATTGCCAAAGGCGTAGTGCCCATTAAATCGCCCAGACTACCGACGGCTAACACCAGTGCCGTAACATAGGCAAAACGCTGAGGCGAGAATCGGCGGCCTATAAATAGCATAATCCCAACAAACACGGGAGCACAGCCAACACCGATTAACACTTGTGCCAATAACGCTTCATAGTAGGTTGTCGCGACACTAAAAAGCCAGGTTCCAAAAACAGCAAACCACATAAAACCAGCGATAGTTATACGCCCGCCAAACCTATCCAACGCAATACCAGTCGGAATCTGGGCCACAGCAAAGCTTAAAAAGAAACTTGAAGCCAACACGCCAAGCATCGCCTCATCCAACGCCAGATCGGCTGAGATTTCAGGAGCTATAACCGCAATCATGCCACGATAAAATAAACTGATCGAATAAGCAGAACAGAGCACGATAAGTTCACGCATTGTTACATCCTTGATTTGCCATAAAAAACGCCATAACTCATGTCATGACAATTCTCTATTGTGCGGCTAATAAGCTATTAAGCGTCCATGAAACCCGGTAACCAGAAGCTGAGTTCAGGAATAAATACGATATATACGATCGGTAAGTTCCCTAACAAGAAGTACTTAATAGTGGGCCCAATATAGTGCTGACAAGTTAACGCCAACAGCCGAATTAAAATGAGGAAATAAGCGTTAAGCGGTAGCTGCTATCCATTCTCTAAACACATCTTCCCTGAAATTTCGATAAATTTTCTGCTGAAACCATACCCTGATGTGTAATGAATAACATCAGGCATTAACTCGCAGTGAGCAACACGATAACACCCTGATTTATCGGTAACAATCTTACCGGGTTCCCCCGTTTGAACGCATCAGTCTCGTCGCCATCCTGATCAACAGCCCGCTACGGGTAATTGAAATAAAAGTACAACAAACGGCATGCTGGATGATGATTGACAGGAATCGGTGGCGCTTATACTTATCTTGGGATGATCTCATCTGCTGAATATCCAACAATACGAGTTAACGTGTCAGCGCCCGACAAAAGCTCAATCTTATTTGAGTTAACACCCCGTAGCGCGCCATAATACGTATTTACATCATTCGAGCCCATACTTTGGAAGCTATCACCGACTTCAAACAGCTCTTTTTATCCGATACCCCGATGTTAGACGTGCGTGCGCCTGTCGAATTCATTAACGGGGCTTTTCCCTGCAGCATTAATGCGCCATTGATGAATAACGATGAACGTAAAGCAGTCGGCACCTGTTATAAAAAACACGGTGCAGATGCAGCGGTTGAACTTGGCCACCAGTTAGTTTTTGGAGAGATAAAAGCTCAACGTGTACAACAGTGGCAAAACTTCGCTAACAAACACCCGAACGGGGTCTTGTATTGCTTTAGAGGAGGCCTACGGTCGCGTATTGCGCAACAATGGCTCAGTGACGCCGGCATAGACCGCCCCTATGTGGAAGGTGGCTATAAAGCTATGCGCACTTATCTGCTGAAGCAATTGCACCAGCGAGTCAACGACGGCAAGTTTCTTGTATTATCGGGTAAAACCGGCAGCGGTAAAACAGAAGTCATCAACGCTTGGCCGCATGCTATTGATCTTGAAGGCTTAGCCTGTCATCGAGGCAGTGCCTTTGGTAAAACCTTTGTGCCGCAGCCCGCGCAAATTGACTTCGAAAATGCTTGGTCAATCGCATGGTTAAAGCGTATTCAGGTGGATAGCTCCCCAATACTGATTGAAGACGAAGGGCATTTGATCGGCCGGGTTGTCGTGCTGCAAGAGTATTTAGCGGCGACTAAGTTTGCCAGTAATATTTTGCTCGAAGTGCCCTTCGAAGAACGCATTGCTCGTATTCGACGCGATTACTTTATGGATGCTTTCGAGCATTACCATAAAAATGACCCCAACACGGCTCACGATTTATTAGATGCGTTTATTCGAGAGGCGTTATTGCGCATTAAAAAACGCTTAGGGGGAGAACGTTTTACGTCTATTATCAAAACACTTGATGCGGCAATTATCGCACTGAAAAGCCAAAATCAGTGGTCTGGTTTTGACGACATTATTGATGCACTACTGAGTCAATATTACGATCCAATGTATGAATATCAGTACCAGAAACAGGCCGATAAAACTATTTTCAAAGGCTCACATGCTGAGATCATTCAATGGCTAGCCACAAGGTAATATGATGCAGCTCAATCATTCAACACGGATACTGATCACATTAGCGATATTGCTTGTGATTATGACAAACTGGCTGCCACAAATTGATCTGATTGCTCAACGGTTTTTATCCGATAGCATCAGCAGTAACGCCATTATTTTTGGCGTTGTGCGCACCTTAAATGGTGTTATCTCGGTGATTCAATCGACTGACATCGGCATTGGCGTCGCCAGCGTGAGTGTCGGTGAGATTCTCGACCCCGTTAATGACTTAATTGAACGTTTTTCGGCCTTACTGTTAGCTACGCTGACGGCATTGGGTATTGCGCAAGTACTGTTATTATTCACGCTGTCACTGCCTGTAAAAATTGTATTTACTGCCATGGCATTTGCGTGCGGATTGAGCTTATGGCTAAAGCCCGATTACTTACCCCGACTATTAAAATGGACGCTGTTAATTATTTTTATTCGTTTTATATTTGTACTTCAGGTTGGCGTAGTTTGGTTATTTGATTGGCTTTATTTTGATGCAACGGGTAAAGCAGCGTTGTCGGTTTTAGAGGCGACAATTGGTGTTGTAGAAAATTTAAAAGAATCGATAACAAGCATCAATCTGGGTGAATTAATATTTGGTTCTGATATACCCGTACTCAAAAACGAAGAACTAGGGGCGCAAATATCAAGCTCTGTGGTGACGCTTATTGTCGGCATGTTGTTCAAGAGTATTATTATTCCCGTGGGAACACTTTGGTTAGGCTACAAAGCGGTTGCCAGTGCCTTTATAAGAAACCATCACCATGCATGAACATGACTTAGTTTTTATCGGCGGCGGGCATACTCATTCTTTAGTGCTAAGAATGCTGGCGATGAAACCCATAAAAAATGTGCGTCTAACGCTCATTACCGATACGCTGCTAACGCCTTATTCAGGCATGCTGCCGGGTTACATTGCCGGACATTACAGCCTCGCAGAAACGCATTTAGACTTAAACAAACTCTGTAAAGCCGCCCAGGTGCGCCTGATTCACGGCCGTGTCAACGGTATTGATCTAGCTAATAAAACCATTCAATTAGAAAACCAGGCGAGCATCGGCTACGACAAAGTATCTATTAATACCGGCTCAACACCTAACGTAAGCATTGCCGGTGCGCGTGAATTTGGCGTTGGCGTAAAGCCTGTCAGCCAACTCACCGCTACCTGGCAAAAACTACTGGCCCAAAAAAATCAACAGGGCACGCCACATTGGGCTGTTATTGGCGGCGGTGCGGCAGGTATCGAAATGGTACTGGCTATTGCTCATCGATTTAGGCAAGCAGGCGATACGTTAAAGCTCTCATTAATACAATCGAGCGCTACATTACTACCGGGTTATCATCGCAATGTGCAAAAACAAGTGGCTACGGCACTCAAGCAGTACGGCATTGAATTAATCACTGGTTTTCGAGTATCCCGGGTCACAAAAAATGCCATTGAATCTAACGCGGGCAAAACACTCAGTATTGATCAGTCTATTTGGTGCACGCCTGCCACTGCGCCGGCATGGCCTGCGCTTGCAGGACTCGATACCGATGAGAGCGGCTTTATTGCGGTTAATGAATTTTTGCAAAGTACCTCGCATCAGAATGTCTTTGCCTGTGGTGATGTGGCGACAATGGTTACATCACCTCGACCCAAGGCGGGAGTCTACGCGGTGCGTTCGGCGCCGTTTTTGACTAAAAACTTAACGGCGGCATTTAGCCGGCAGACGATGCAGCCGGTGTCACTGCAAACCGATTTTTTATCGCTGATTTCACTCGGAGGCAAAAGTGCAGTGGGTCAACGCGGCTGGTTTAGCGTGAGTGGCGAATGGGTCTGGCGATGGAAAGATCAAATTGACCAAAAGTTTATGGCCTTGTTTTCTAAAAACCTGCCCGCCATGCCTACGATGGATAACGAACCCATGCATTGCGGAGGCTGCGGCAGTAAAATCGGACCCGCATTACTCAGCGACACACTTAAAGAGCTTAGTATTTTTCCAAACAAACACTTTGATACCGATTTAACACAAGCAGAAGATGCCGCCGTTGCTGCCGTCATTAACAACACATCGTTATTGCAAAGCATTGATGGTTTTCGCAGCTTTAGTGACGATTATTACAAGCTGGGTATCGCCGCGACACATCACGCCGTCAACGATTTATACGCCATGGGTGTGCAGCCATGTAGCGCTCAAGTGTGGGCAAATTTAAAGTTTGAACATCCGCGCTTGATCAAACGAGATTTTAAACGTTTGATGCAGGGCGTCACTGAAACCTTGCTTCAGCATGATACCACTTTAGTGGGAGGCCACAGTACCGAGGGCATAGAGACGCACTTAGCGTTAGTCGTCAATGGAGTGGGTAAATCCCCTTGGCAGAAGAACAGCCTGCAAGAAGGTGATTGGCTGCTTCTCAACAAGCCGTTGGGCACAGGCATTGTGCTCGCGGCAGATACCCAGGGTGTCGCTACAACTGAAAGTATTGAAGCGCTATGGTGTCATTTACTGCAATCAAATCGTGCGTTTTTTTTGGCGATAAAAAATAAAAAAATACACGCCGCTACCGATGTCACCGGTTTTGGTCTTATCGGGCATCTGTTAGAAATGCTTAAAGGCACGCCCTATTCTGTAAAAATCACAACAGGCAATGTTGCGCTCATCAGCGGCGCGCTTGAGCTCAGTCGTCAGGGGGTTGCGTCCACATTAATGCCACAATTAATCTGGATGCTCGATCAATGCGATACCGACAACATCGATATTGCGATGACTAAATGCTTGCTAGACCCGCAAACAAATGGCGGCTTACTCGTGTCGGTTACTGCAAACGTAGGCCGTGAAATTATGGCTAATACCGATGCAGTTAAAATTGGCGAGGTTTGTAGCGCTGAGGGCGATGCAAAAATTATTTTGCTAAAGTAATCGGCTAATTCCAGTTTATAATTTTATTAAGCTTGCCCATCGAAGGTTTGTAGTAGGTCCTAAAAGGACAGCCGCTTATCAATGCCATAACCTTGACGCTCTCGGTTCTGGCAGCATTCTTCTTGCTCTTTAAGTCAAGCTTATTGCGCCAATACTCAGTATCACCATCATTAGAATTGATAAGATCAACAGTAGCGGCCAAACAAAACGTAACCACTTCTCATAGGAGACCCGACCTATGGCGAGACCACCGACCACTACCGCCGAAGTCGGTGTAATCAGATTCACGATACCGCAGGCTGACTGGAAGGCTGTGACAACTAGCTCACGACCTACAGATGAAAAATCAGCCAGCGGAGCCATTATTGGCATACTCAATACCGCAAGACCTGACGTTGAAGGCACAAAAAATGAGAGTAAGACTTCGATCCAGTATATGACATTGATGAACACCACTGACGAATAACCTTTCACCGCTTCGGCTGCCGTATTCAGGATAGTGTCTGTAATATGTCCGGCATCCATCACCACCCCGATGCCACGGGCTATACCAATGATTAGGGCAACACCGAGAAGATCTCGCGCGCCGTCAACGAAGGCATCGGTAAATCCTTTTTCACCGATCCTGCCAATAAAACCGATAACAATTGAAGAACCAAGGAACAGTACCGACATTTTTGCCATCCACCAACCTTGTGAGGATACGCCCCAAATCATGACAGCAAAGGTCAGTACAAACGCCACCAAAATAATTTTCTGGGTTGTGGTAAGGCGTGCATCAGCGTCAGCCACATACTTAAGGAAAAAATCCTGATTGCTTTCTTTTTGCTCTGCCACTATGGATTTTGAAGGATCTTTGCGCACTCTCGTGGCATACCACATGACATAAGCCGTACAGATCAACCAACTCAAAACAAGAATAACTAAACGTAAATTAAGGCCATCAGTAAACGGAATACCTGCAGCATTAGAAGCAATAATGGTTGAAAATGGGTTGATAGTAGAACCCAGCACGCCAATTCCAGCACCGAGCAAGATGATAGCGACGCCCGTTATAGAATCATATCCTACGGCAATCATTACCGGAATAATGAGAATATAAAACGCGAGTGTTTCTGCCGCCATACCGTAGGTAGTACCACCGACGGCGAACAGCGCCATCATGATCGGAATCATCCATATTTCGTGACCCTTCATGGCAGACATCGCCCGTGCTATACCCGTATTAATAGAACCAGTAGAAGTAACTACGCCGAGAAAACCACCAATGATCAAGACAAAAAGTGCCACATCAATCGCGTTTGCTACGCCTGAATCAGGATCGTAAAAACCTTTTATAGGTGCCATCAGAATATCGGAGATACCCTGATGATTAGCCTCAACTAGCTGATAGGTCCCTGGCACAGGAACATCTCTAGCGAGCTCTTCATTGTATATCAGGTCGAATTGCCCTGCCGGCACGATCCAGGTTAGCGCAGCCATAAAAATAATCAGGCCGAAAAGAATCGTATATGAACTTGGAAATCTTGATTGTATGGCATTCACAGCACCCAAGTTATCTATGGGTGTTTGAGAAGTTTTCTCTGTTGAATTAGCCATTTTTACCCTTTACTCATTTTAAATACGATTTGAATTATAAATATCCCGGCTGCCCGGGACAGAGTGTTAAAAGTAGCTCCAATTGCCGGTGTTGCTCTTGGGAGTTGAATTCGCGCTTTAGTTCGTGTTGAAAGCCTACCACAAGGCAATTTGAACGAGTTGAAAATGAAGCGAATAATTTTTCAATGCACGAGCCGAGTGTTCCGGATCAATATTATTGACGAGTAAAGGCAGAATAAACGCTCTTTTACGTCCAATCTATTACGAAAAATAGTGCCTTTTACAATCACTTCCAGAGCCGGCAGCTAGATGTTATAGTTTTTATATTATTTAACTCTGAATAGGCTTAATTAAAGAATGGAAGAAAGACATAAAAACTTAAAGAGCGAAAAGCAAAAAACCATGATTAATAAAATCATAGCTAAAATTTCTGACGCTCATCCTTCTTTTTATTACCTTTCTACATCCGAAGTTGCGTTTGAAATCAAAACCTACATTGATACAACAGGCAACTTATCAAAGGAAGAGCAGGATTTACTTGAAAATTTAGATCATCGTGACATTCAAATGTTACTAAGCTTGCACAACTGACAAATCAGAATCAGTTGGGTCAAAATTATTTCTTTAAGCCAAGCGGTTCATGAGTATTGTTTATATTTGAATTTCAAACCGTTTCGCTTCGAACCCACGGCATCCTTGAATCTGGTTCATCGCATCGTTGTCTTGCAAATTCAGATTGATTCTTGATCTACTCGGCATCAATTTGAAGACGCTTACTCAAGGCTATTTGCTAACACAGGAAAGCACAAACAAAAACAGCCGCCCGGAGTAATCCGTAAGCGGCTGTTTTCGTTAAAAATTTGGTAGGACTAGGCGAATTCGAATCGCCGACCTCTACCATGTCAAGGGGTTAATTTCACAATACAGCGCATACCACGACTAACCAAATAGTAATTATAAATTCAATAATATCAGAAGCTTAAATACCACATTATGTGTTGCCATGGGTAATTAAGGTTGACAGAGGTATGTAGATTCTGGTCACATATTGGTCACACGGAGAAGCGACCTTTATGAATAATAAAAAATTCACTGTTGAAGTACTTTCCAACTTTGCTAATACCTCAGTAGAACGTGAGGAACTATGGGATACGGCCATTGGGGGTTTTTATGTCATCAGATTAAAGACTGCTATTTCTTATCGCTTAAAATACCGCAACACTGAAGGTAGACAAAGAACCTTTACTTTAGGCAAGTACCCTGGCCTCACACTAAACCAAGCACAACGAGAAGCTAAAAGAATCATTGGCCGCATTACTTCAGGTGAAGACGTACAGGAAGCCAAGCAGGGTATAAAAACGGAAGCCGCTAACCGACATTTTCAAACGTTGGGCGCTTACATCGAAGATATATACATAGCCTACCAAAAACGCAAAAAGTCCGGTGAACAAACAATCTCCACTATTAAAAAACACTTTCCGGCTTGGTTGCCGCTTCCAATGGGTAGCATTTCACCTAAAGACGTAAGGCGCTGGCAGGCAGAAAAAGAAACCAAAGGCCTCCATCATGAAACGATTAAACGGACATTTGGTGCTCTTAAAACATGCCTGAATCATGCTGTTAAAACTGGCACTATTGAAGCCCACCAGCTCACGGGATGCCAGCTTGATAAACCACACCTGACAGAAGATGAATTAGGCGCATCCGGTACAGGCCGCCGTTTTATGAGTGATAAAGAAACAATACTTTTCTTTAATGGTATCGAGGCTTATCAAGAAGAAAAACGCAGGCAGAGAAGAAACACCCTTGCCCACGGCAAACCATCTTTACCAGATCTTGATTCCTTAGAATTCGCAGACCATGTCAAACCTTGGATTATGACGATGTATTACACCGGGCTACGCCCGGGCGATCTATTTGGCCTTAGATGGGATCAAGTAAATTTAGACTTCCGCACTATTAGGAAAACTATTGAAAAGACAGCACACCATCAACCTGAGCCACGTACCTTCCCTATTTCTCACCCACTGATCTCCATCCTGAAAAGCTGGAAGAAACAAAACGGCAACCCAGCTACTGGTTATGTATTCCCAAGTGCTCGCACTGGCGGCCGCATGGATAAAACATCAATGCAAAAGCCTTGGCGAAAAATCAAAGACCTATCGGGCCTTCCTTCTGATATGGACCTTTACACATTAAGACATAACTTTGCTTCGCTTCTGATCCTCTTAGGAGCCGATCTCCTGACGGTTTCAAAGTTGATGGGACATACAGACATACAAACGACTATCAAGCACTATGGGCACTTAAAGCCAGACTTGGCGCGTGACTATGTTGACCTGTTCGCCAGTAAGAATACACCTGAAGTTCTTGCGGCTGATAATGACGTTATAACAAAGGTTGCTCGGAATTAGATCTTAAAAATTGGCAGCGCCTAGGGTAGCTCCCGAAAGCCTGAAACCCTATCAGGCTGGCGCTGTATTGATCAGGGGCACTAAGGAAAGTGTTTTATGAGCAAGCTGTTTAAACTTAAAAATTTTCTCACTGTTAACGCTACAGCTGATTATCTATCAGCAGTTTTCGAAGAAGAGGTAACAGTCGCAGACGTTTTGCAATTAGCTATGGAGAAGCATATCGCTTTATCCATCAATCTAATTAATCATGCGAAAGCCCGAATAGGAAAACCCATCCCTAGCGAGCAGGCAAAATTACTCATTTTCCTCCATTATCCCGGTGGTATGTTAAACGCAATGTCAAATGGATACTCGAACCCGATACTAGAAGATAAGGACCTTTCCGAAGAAGTTAAAATTGCAGCCCATAGAGCTTTAGCTGAGTTGGGTTTGAATGATGATCAACGGCAAGCATTAGAAAGTCTTACCTATCAGCTACCTGAAGGCACGACAATAAGTTTAGGTTATAAAGGACAGCACATACCTAAAAAAAACATAGTGATTGAGTTGGATGAACCCATGTCCGTACCTTCTATTGAGGGCATATGGGATCTACCTCTTATAGGCGCAGAAACGCTAGATTTACACAATACATTTTTCCATACACTACTTGGCGGACCGGAAATCGATTTAGTGAGCTTAGACGGCACGTGGCTTGTCAGTGAAAACAATGAACAATGGGCACAGCTGCAAAATCAATCAGATAAAAATACCAAACAAGAAGAAAGTGACATCGAGAGCAAGTACTACCCTGCCGACGGCTTGCCTGAAGATGCTGTTGTCATTATCCGACAGAAAGAAATCCAAAGGTTCGTTGACTCTCTTTCGGCGGCGGAACCCAAGGCTGAAAAGCCTTTAAAGCAAAGAGAAGAAACCACTTACTTACACATCATTGGCGGCCTGCTTAAGCAATTAACAGACTCACCTCGAATTAATCAATCAGCTGTAAGTACGAGATTAATAGAGGAATATGGAACCCTAGATGGTATATCACAATCGAACTTAGACAAAAAATTTGCCGCGGCTAATCAGGCAATAAAGGCAAATTCATAATACTTTAAAACCCTAACTAGGGTTTTCTCTTCCCTAGTTAGAATGATCGAAAGAACTCATCACAACATCATTGCCTCGTTCCCATTAAATAACGAGGCAGCAACATGACAAACTTCAGCGAACTTTCAAATAATCAGCCACTACGCTTTGATACTCATCAAGCGGCTGACTTCATTGGTTTCAAACCTTCCACACTAAAACTTTCCCGGGTTACTGGTATTTTAGCCGGTGTCAATTCGCCTACATATCGCAAGATGGGCCGTAAGGTTGTGTATGACCGTGTCGTTCTTGAAGTGTGGTTAAGCCAGTTTGAAAACCAACCGAACACAGCGGCTTAAGGGGAAGGATATGAAAAAGGAACTAGTAGCCGCCCCGACAGCGGCCACCAGCAATAAAGCAAAACCATTACCGCTGAAGATCATAGCACTAACTCACCTATTGAAACGATCGCTTATTACACTGGAGGCTACGAGTTTATACGGCGATACGGCGCTTCACTCCACAATAAGCACCCTAACCCATAAACACGGCTTAGTATTCCACCGTAAAAGGGTAACCCACCAGCACAGGCACGGGCGCTCTGTTTATTTTACGCGCTACACCTTAAGCGATGACAGCCGCGAAACAGCCGAGGCTCTTGTAAAGCACTACAAGGGAGCAGAAGCATGACCACTATCAAAACGCTGAAGTACTCACCAGAAGCAAAAATACCATTACACCGCCTACCCTTTATCAGCAAAAAATCACCTAACATTGGCGGCATGTCATTCTGGAGCGTACCAAAAACCGGAGGTTATGGGGGAGGCTGCAATACTGGTGAAGCACTTGCCTATAGCTACCTGAAACACCTTCGAGAGCACGGAAGCTCAACTTGCGGCACTCTTCAACTAATTGCGCTCTATATGCTTGAGACTGGAACAAGTGACGATTCGATCAAAGGGCAAGCCGTAGGGTTCTTTTCTACGCTTGAAGACTGGTTGGCCGCAGGTGCTCAAAAAGATGGAGCGAGTCTCGATGAGTTAAAAGAGACTTTTTTAATCCAACAAGCAAACCGTGGTCTTTCAGATATAAGCGACTCGTTAAATAACGAGGAGTAGCCGTGTTAGATATCATTCCTCAACTACTTCAGCGGTCAGATTATCTGGCCGTTGAAAACGGTCTCATAGTCTTACGTCCTAAGAGTGGCGACCTTGCCACTAGCGACAAATGGCTAAAAGAAAACCGCGAGTGGGTAATTCAAGAAATCCTAACCGCAACAGCTAAAGAGGGTTATATCTTTGCGGCCTATACAACCGGCTATTACAAAGGAGCTCACGGAGCTGGTGGGCTGACGTTGAATTTTAATAACATTGTGACCGGCATAAGCAGCTTTATTTCTTACAATGTCAGCCTAAAGCGCGAGAGAAGCACAAATTCAGGCAAGAAAGGCGAAGCACTTCCGAATGGTCGGTTCAATGCTGGAAAAAGCAGAGCCTTTCTACAATTCTGGAGCTCAACTGGTTTAAATAAACCTAAGCGCCCTTCCGGTTATCACGACTGTATGGGAAAGCTGAAAGAGATTGTTTTTACCGGTGAAGTTGTAAATGGAAAACTCAGTAAGCATTCATTTAAACCGCTAAACATTAGCATTGAAGAGATACAAAATACCTGTCAATTACCTGACAATCGCCTGACAAGCACCGGTCAATTACCTGACAACAGCCTGACAAGAAGACCTGACAAGGAAATAGTTCAAAGCCACGCATCACAAGGGCTTGAGCCTGTTTATAGTACGTGTACTAAAAAGCGCGTAATAAAGAATAAAGTAATTAAGAGTAAAGAAGTAAAGGAGATGAATCATAGCGTTAGTAGGTTAGAGAACCAAAGCACTGATGAATGGTTAGAAGAGTACAGCAACCAAGCCCTAGCAGAGAACTTCCAGCCAGACACACAATGATTTTTGCAATGCCTGATCTGTTAAGTTTTGTTATGGTTGAAAAGCGAATCACACGCCAAAAAGACACTAATGCAACACTATAGTTATGGAACGAGCAGTGCGCGCAAAACAAGGCCACATAGCAGTCAAATACCCCTAAGGAAACCCTATGGGGAACAGCGCAGAACATACCGCTTATTCAAGAATTAATATAATTAAGCGCAGACTTACACCATACCTGCTCAAGCGCCTGATAACGCGCATGAAGCTTTTCGAACGTCGCCCAGTGCAATCCTTTACGCTTGATGTATCCGCGACCGTTGCTGTAATCCTCAAATATGCGTTGCCCTAGCGCGTGCTTTTGATTAATCACTCGGTCCATATACCCCTGCTGCTGTGAAGTATAAGAAAGTTTGTAGCAGTGCCTACACTTAAACTCGACATGTAACCCGTATAGAAGCCCTACACGCTTATGACAGGAAGGACAGCTAAACCACAACCGGTCTCCACCAAAATGACAAGCGGTGCGTGTCAGCGCTACCATCTGTTTAACAGAATAAGGCTCCCCTATTCCATTGATCCTGTACTGCAAAACCAGTTCATCTTCGTAACTGTGAAACGATATGCTCCCACAAGGCCGACTACCTCGGAGCCAATTCAACGAACCTGTAACCCCGGGCACTAAAAACCCCTGCTTGCGCATAAAGCGTATATCAATCCGGTTTACTGTATCCGTTGTCGCTTTATTGCCCGCCCCTAATCGTCTCCCACTACCCGAACCACCCAAACGATTTCTCCCATTTTTTATCCGAAATCATTAGCAAGCTTTCCCCTATCACTATTTCTTCAGCGGCCATCTAGCCATCCGTTGCTATGTCAATCTGCTATACCCAAGACCAAACATCGATTAGTGTTTTCAATAAAAACAACACAACAACCCCAAGGCATAAAGCCGAAAATATAAACATAGGGACGGATGATATCTGTCGCAGTAAAGGGCTATCAAATATTGCTATTAGCACAACACCGATAACCGTTCCACCAAATCCCCACAACATTATATCCCCGAACCAGTCACGTTTTGGCAGCTCGCTGTCGTATTTTCCTTTATGCTCTTCAAACATCACAAACCCTCTTGCTTAATCTTAAAACTAGAAAGGCTTCACGATCCCGTATATTATTTTATTACTCATACACTTAAAATTACGTTCTTGCGTTTCAATTTCTCCGTAGGAGCCGTCAGAAATAAAAGAAACGGATAGAGTTTTTGTGATATTGCCCCAAGGCTTTTCTACCCCACATGGAGTAGTAGAGAAATCAGCTGTTACTTGTTTTATTCTATAATCAGACCATTTTGATTCTGGCGCCAAAATGAGCCCTGTGTCGGTTGCACCCCAGGAGACATCAGCTTCATCATTTTTTAGCTCTCGAACAAATGGAAATCTTTTTTCGCAAGCTTTTCGTGCGTGATAGATCAGGACTTTATCTTTATCTCCCATCATACTAAGCACACATTCATCATAATTAGCTGGATCTTGATCAAACCATCCTGCGCTCACAGGAAAGCTAAAAAACAAACCCACTAAAACTATCTTCTTCATAACATTTCCTTGTTATTGCTGGATTAACTGCGCACGTCATCCGTTGACGCCGCATTATTTATTTTTGATTTTCTTGTTTTAAAGATAATAAAGAAAACCGTTGTTATAAGCATGTGCGGAAGAAGTCCTGATATTGCCCTGACTGCGGATTGCCTTGCTGTTTCCATGAAAAGATCATCAGGCAATAAATACAGGATATACGCTCCCAAGCATGATGCTGTTATCCCGCCAACTATTACTAATGGCACTTGAACCCAAAGGCTGTTTTGTTTGTTTGCTATCAAGTGTGCAATTAATAAGTCAAAAAATATCGCTGCCATAACCCCTCCTTGTTTTAAATCCTACCCCCCGTAATTGCAAGGAACTGTAGGTTCTATTCCTTGCTCACCTAAACCTTCCGCTGAAGGACATGTCTTTTTGTGAGCAGAACGTACTTAAGTAACCTGTATGGTTTGAGTCAAATTCAGTGAACCAAAAAACTTTTCAGATGAGTATTAAAAATATGATTACCATCTAACTTACTGTGTACTGGTAATTCCTGAATTGCCCATTGATAAAAATGTCCGTTTTTATAGGAAACAACTGCGTATTTGTTAATTATTACGCCTTGCATTTTATATTGAATTTCAAATATCGCGGACTGGTTTCCATTGATGGTTTTTTGCATATAAGACAATACACTACCGCCAACAGCAAGTGACTGACCGTGAACATAGTTTTTTATAGCTTTCGCCAAGGTTGCATTTGTGAAATTTGTTTTGCCGATTTGATAGGTGGCAGTATAAATAATCAATGAGTTTTCGTCAGTATAACTGTAGCTTCTGTGCTTGCCTGAACCAGCACCAAGCTCTGCTTCATATATTGGTACGCCTCCAAATACAGCACGATATTTCCCATCAATATCGTATGCCTTGTACTCCGCATGGCAAACACTCGAAGCAATGGCTAAGATAATTCCAATAAACCATATTTTTTTAAGCACAATATATTCCTTTATATTTATGAAGTTATCAGCCTAATACCAAAAGTCCCCTTCCATAACATCATGCTGTTTACCTCGTTAGAACATTTTCCCAAGCATCCGCATCTTTGGCTCATCGACAAACAGCCGGACAATTTTATCCGCACCAGCACCTACGCAGCATTGAAGGAATCTTTTGCACGAAGGCTTCCGATAAATGTTCCAACAGCTAATAATAAAGATCAGGGCTTCATAACGCTTTGCCCCCTTAACAAAGGGACACATATTAGGACTGGAGGCGCATAAATTTATAAATCAATAACTTGAAGATATAATGGAGTAGTGTCGATCGACGACAAAAGACGCTTCCATGCTCTTGTTGTTATTCATTCCTTTACCATGATCTTAAAGCAGCTGCTTTAAAGATCAATGAGTGATCACTATTTTTTCCTGCTCTGTATTTTTTGTGTCTTATTTTAAATCTTATTGACACTGAGAACATCATGCCTCTACCTCATACATACAGATAATAGACACGAGGTTTTCTTTTATCGGATACTGAACACAGGCAGGAAGCCTTAAAGCATACAAGGAGGATATATGGCAACGCAACAAGACAACCACCAGCAAGGCGCTGTAATGGCTCTCAACGGCTGGAGCATTCAAGACATACAAACCTTTGGCTTAAAGCTAAATATGCCGCACGATGTCACAGAACAGATGATAGACGGTTATATTCACGCATTAAAAAACTTGTTCCACACTAAGCACCTACAGCTTGCAATCAGCATAAGCCCATTATCGGTGGTCACAGGGACCAGCGTTAACATATTGTCATCCAAGACAACAAAAAAAGCATTTGGTTAGGACGCGACTAATGTCTGATCTTGTATTAATTATTATAGTAGCCGGCGCTCTGGCAAATCCCAATATTGCCTTTTTGCTGGTGGCTCTTTGGTTGTACTACTTATTTAAAAAATGATTCCTGTAAGTGCTCACCAACTCTAAGTCCATGACAGGTTTAACCTCCCATTATTAGAGTTTGTGACATGTCACTCCTGGCCCCCATTGGTGGTTTGGATGTTAATACCCTTAAACAGGGTAATTGTCTGCAATACAGGATGCTAAGAATGCGCTCACCTATTTACTTACGGTATTTGCAAAGAGTGCCATATATCCTCCTTGAAGCACCGCCTTTGTGATGTATAACCAGCAGCCCCCCCTTATTAGCGCTGAGCTCACAAACAGCATCTATCTAAACATCCTGTGCTATATTAATTCGCTATATAGGGAAGACATAATCACAGGACGTTCAGTATGGATAAAAAGCAGCTAACCGAAGCCGATATCATCAGTAAGTTTATCCTACCTTCTTTGGAATCAGCCGGTTGGAACTCAATGACTCAGATTCGTCAGGAAGTAAAACTTCGTGATGGTAAGGTGATTGTCCGTGGTCAGCTGGGCGTTCGTAAAACCGTTAAATCAGCCGATATTGTCCTCTATCATAAGCTTAATATGCCGCTGGCAGTCATCGAAGCCAAAGCCAACAAACACGAGATCGGCAAAGGGATGCAACAGGGCTTAGATTATGCCCGTTTGTTGGATGTGCCCTTTATCTTTGCTAGTAACGGTGATGGTTTTGTCTTTCACGATAAAACAAATCTTCAGGCACTCGAAACAGAGATTCGCCTCGAAGACTTCCCAACCCCCGCGCAGCTTTGGCACAAGTATTGTGCCTGGAAAGGCTACACCGATGCGCAACTGCCTATCATAACTCAAGACTACTACGATGATGGCAGCGATAAAGCGCCTCGTTATTACCAGCTACAAGCCATTAACAAAACCATAGAAGGCATATCGTCAGGGCAAAACCGTATCTTGTTAGTCATGGCCACGGGAACCGGTAAAACCTACACCGCCTTTCAAATCATTTGGCGCTTATGGAAAGCACGGCAGAAGAAGCGCATTCTCTTTTTGGCCGACCGTAACATTCTTATTGATCAAACCCGCTTAAACGACTTTCAGCCTTTCGGCCAGGCTATGACCAAAATCACCGGCCGTACGGTCGACCCGGCCTATGAAATCCACCTTGCCCTTTACCAAGCGCTCACCGGCCCGGAAGAACAGCAAAAGGCGTATAAGCAGGTTGATAGAGACTTCTTTGATCTGATTGTCATCGACGAGTGCCATCGTGGCAGCGCATCAGAAGATAGCGCGTGGCGCGAGATACTGGAGTACTTCAGCAGCGCCACCCAAATAGGGTTAACCGCCACCCCTAAAGAGAGTGAGACAGTATCCAATACCGATTACTTCGGTGATCCTGTGTATACCTATTCGCTGAAAGAAGGCATTGAAGATGGTTTTCTAGCCCCTTACAAGGTGGTGCGTGTCGATATCGACATCGATGTTCAGGGTTGGCGCCCCACCAAAGGCCAGGTCGATAACAATGGCGAAGTGATAAAAGATCGCATCTACAACCTTAAAGATTTTGATCGTACGCTGGTGGTGGATGAGCGTACCCAGCTGGTGGCCGAAACGATCACCGCTTACCTCAGGCGCACCGACCCGATGGCTAAAACCATTGTCTTTTGTAACGATATCGATCATGCCGAACGTATGCGTCGCGCTTTGGTGAATCTCAACCCGGAGCAGGTAGCCAAGAACGAAAAATATGTGATGAAGATCACCGGTGATGATGAACTCGGCAAAGCGCAGCTGGATAACTTTATCAATCCTAAAAAAGCCTACCCCGTGATTGCCACCACATCTGAGCTGATGAGCACTGGCGTGGATGCCAAAACCTGCAAGCTGGTGGTGCTGGATCAGAACATCCAGTCCATGACCAAATTCAAGCAGATTATCGGGCGTGGCACGCGTATTGATGACCGTTACAACAAGCTATGGTTTACCATTCTCGACTTTAAAAAGGCAACCGAGCTATTTGCCGATGAGCGCTTTGATGGCGTACCTGAGAAAATCTTAGTGGTTAAGCCAGAGCGCATCACCGATGAAGACGACACCACCTTTATTGACGAGCTGAACAGCGGCGAATCGACCCGCCAGGATGCTGACGAGCCATCAGAACAAAACGATATTGCCGACGAACACGGCGACTATACAGCCGACATATCCGAATGGATTCAAGACGGTGAAACCACTGGCGGCGAATTGGGTTCAGATTATGTAAAATACCGGGTGTCCGGTGTGACGGTAAAAAAACTCGCCGAACGGGTCCAATATTACGATACCGATGGCAAGCTGGTGACCGAATCCTTTAAAGACTACACCCGCAAAGCCGTGAAACAGCAATTTGCATCACTGGACGCGTTTACGCGTAAGTGGCAAGCGGCTGATCGCAAACAGGCTGTCATCGACGAGCTGGCCGAGAACGGTGTGATCTGGGAAGCCTTGCTGGGCGACATCAATAATACGATGGACCCCTTCGACCTTATCTGCCACATGGTATTTGATCAACCACCGCTCACCCGTAAAGAGCGCGTGGATAACGTCAAAAAGCGTAACTACTTTACCAAGTACTCAGATACCGCCCAAAAAGTACTCGAAGCGCTCCTGGATAAATATGCCGATGCTGGCATTCAAGAGATCGAAAGCATGGATGTGCTCAAGGTTAAACCGCTGGATCAACTCGGTAACACCCTACAAATCATTAAAAACGGCTTCGGTGGCAAGCCGCAGTACCACCAAGCCATTACCGAACTGGAAGCCGAGTTATACCGCGACTTTCCTCACTCGGCCTGACTCTCGACCCGATCGACCTCATTGTTAGCAGGCAGACCATTAACGGTCTGTTTGCCCTGTTTTATAAGAGAATCCTATGTCCGTTAGTTCCGCTGTAAAATCGATCCAAGACATTATGCGTAAAGATGCCGGTGTTGATGGTGACGCTCAACGTCTTGGCCAGCTATCCTGGTTGCTGTTTTTGAAAGTTTTTGATGCTCAGGAAGAGATGCTGGAGTTTGAGCAGGATAACTACAAAGTCCCGATTCCTGAAAAGTACCTATGGCGCAACTGGGCCGCCGATGGACAAGGTATCACCGGCGATGAACTGCTCGACTTTGTGAATGATGAACTCTTCCCTGATCTTAAAAACCTAGTCGCCCCCATCGCTACCAATCCACGCGGATTTGTCGCGAAAGAAGCCTTCAGCGATGCTTTCAACTACATGAAAAACGGCACACTGCTGCGCCAGGTGATCAATAAGCTTAATGAAATCGACTTTACCGACGCCAGTGAGCGCCACCTGTTTGGCGATATCTACGAGCAAATCCTGCGTGATCTGCAAAGCGCCGGTAACGCCGGTGAATTTTATACGCCGCGTGCCGTCACCCGTTTTATCGTTCAGATGATGGACCCACAACTGGGCGAATCTATCTTTGATCCAGCCTGCGGTACCGGTGGCTTTTTAGCCTGCTCGTTTGATCATGTTAAAGATCACTATGTAAAAACAGCTAACGACCATCAGACACTGCAACAGCAGATCCGCGGCGTTGAAAAGAAACAACTGCCACACCTGCTCTGTACCACCAACATGCTGCTTCATGGCATTGAAGTACCGGTACAGATCCGCCATGCCAACACCCTGAATAAACCGCTTTCAAGCTGGGATATCGAAGATCAGGTGGATGTTATCGTCACCAACCCTCCGTTTGGTGGCACCGAAGAAGACGGTATCGAGAAGAACTTTCCGTCCGAATATCAAACCCGCGAAACAGCCGATCTGTTTTTACAGCTGATTATCGAAGTATTAAAAACAAAAGGCCGTGCCGCTGTCGTGTTGCCCGATGGCACCCTGTTTGGTGAAGGCGTAAAAACCAAAATCAAAAAGCTACTGCTCGACGAATGTAACCTTCACACCCTGGTACGCTTGCCTAATTCGGTGTTTGCTCCCTACACCAGCATTAAAACCAATATCCTCTTCTTTGAAAAAGGCGAACCGACAAAAGACGTCTGGTATTACGAACTACCTTTGCCAGCAGGCATAAAAGCCTTTAACAAAACCAAACCGATGAAGCTAGAAGATCTGAACAGCTGCCGCGACTGGTGGGGCGAAGGCGATACCATGGCACAAAAAGCACGACGCCAAAATCGCCAGGAAAATGAACAGGCGTGGAAAGTCAGCATTGATGAGATTATCCAGCGCAACTACAACCTGGACATTAAAAACCCACATCAGGAAGAACAGATCATTCACAACCCGGACGAACTGTTAGCCGATTACCACCAGCAACAAACCGACATTGACCAACTACGCGACCAGATTAAAGCGATACTGAGCAATGCCTTTGCTGGCAAGGCGGGGGAATAATAACCATGACCCGTAACATACAACAGCTGCTAACCGAACATATCGACCTCTGGACCAGCGCCATCGAAAACAAAAGCAGCGCCGGTCGTGGCAACAGTCGCAAGAAAAGTCTCTATGGCATTAAAAAGCTGCGTGAGCTGATATTAGAATTAGCGGTGCGCGGTAAGCTGGTAGAACAAGACCCAGACGATGAGCCGGCGGAAGTTTTGCTGAAACGGATTGTAGCCGAACGGGATCAGCTGATTAAAGATAAAAAGATCAAAAAACAAAAAACATTGCCACCAATCAGCGATGAAGAAAAACCGTTTGAACTGCCGAAGGGATGGAAATGGGTGCGGCTACAGGGCCTCACCACGCTACTAGGTGATGGGTTGCATGGCACGCCGAACTACGATGATAAAGGCGAATATTACTTTGTTAATGGTAATAACTTGAAAGACGGGATGATCGTTATTAAGCCAGAAACAAAACGAGTAAATGAAGCAGAATATCAAAAGTACAAAAAACACCTAAACTCCCGAACAGTATTAGTTTCAATAAACGGCACACTTGGAAATATTGCTTTTTATGCTGGAGAAGCCATCATGCTTGGAAAAAGCGCATGTTATTTCAA
Source organism: Neptunomonas antarctica (assembly GCF_001305295.1). Lineage (GTDB taxonomy): Bacteria > Pseudomonadota > Gammaproteobacteria > Pseudomonadales > Balneatricaceae > Neptunomonas > Neptunomonas antarctica. Next base: position 278,105 of record NZ_LJSI01000021.1, on the reverse strand, counting down.
TCTAGCAACAGAGCTATCTAAAACATTTATAAAAAAACTAATAATGGCTCCATATTTTTCTGATTATGCTCGCGCTAATGCAACTGGCTCGACTATCAAAAACTTAGGATTGAAAGCTATTAATCATCTACCTATGCCTCTGCCTCCTTTAGATGAACAACACCGCATAGTCGCCAAAGTAGATGAACTAATGGCCCTATGCGACCAGCTAGAGCAACAAACCGAACAGCAACTCGACGCCCATCAGCTGCTGGTGGACACTCTGCTAGGCACTCTCACTCAAAGCCAAAATGCCAACGAACTAGCCGACAGCTGGACACGCCTGAGCCAACACTTTGACACCCTGTTCACCACCGAAGCCAGTATCGACCAGCTCAAACAAACCATCCTGCAATTGGCCGTCATGGGCAAACTCGTCCCACAAAACCCCAACGACGAACCCGCCAGCGAATTACTCAAGAAGGTTGCTACTGATAGGGCAAAGCTCATCAAGGAAGGGAAAATTAAAAAGCAGAAGCCCCTTACTGAAATAAATGATGAGGAGGTCGGTTTCAACCCACCTAATGGTTGGGCTTGGTCTAGAATGGGAGACTTAGTTCAATATCAGAAAGGGTATGCTTTCAAATCTAAAGACTATTTAGAGTGTGGTTTGATGATTACAAAAATTCAGAACCTCACTGAAAATCATATTCAAAACTCTGTATACATTGCCCCTGATAGTGCTTTGGTATTCGCTCAATACCTTCTTCACGAAGGTGATATTGTTATGACGACTGTCGGTAGTTGGTTTTCAGCCCCTATATCTGCTGTAGGGAGATCATTCCTAATCAATAAGTTGTTTGATAATTCTTTACTAAATCAAAATGCAGTCAGGATAAGGCCTTGGAAAGAGCTGGCCCCGGTGTATCTATTTGCATGTATTAACTCTCCAATATTCAAAAGTTATTTAGTCCATGAAGCACAAGGGACTGCCAACCAGGCTAGCATTACTCAAGAGAGTATTAAAACCTTTTTGCTCTGTGTCCCACCCAAGGAAGAACAACACCGCATAGTCGTCAAAATCAACGAACTATTCACCCTCTGCGACCAGCTAAAAGAGCGCCTACAACACAACCAGCAAACTCAACTGCTGCTGACCGATACGCTTGTTAACGAAGCTCTAAACTAATTGCGAGCATCAGATAAGGAGCGCTTTGTGGAAAACTATATCTACCGTTACAAATATCTACCCTTTGACCCAGATGGCGCTCTCAAAATAATCACCGAATCGACTATCAAATTTTCTAATCCACTAGAATTTAATGATCCGTTCGACTGTATTACTTTTATAGACACGCAGCAGTTAACACCACAGAGAATGAAATCCCAAATATTCAATAGAGCCCTATTAGCAATATGGTGCGCTAAAAATCGATCAGGAAAATTATGAGCCTATCCAAACAACAACACGAAGGATTCGCACAATTCTTTGAGAAACCAACTAGGGAATCACTACGTACGCTCCTTAAAGATAATATTGGAGAAACAGACTATCTCGATTTTAAAGAAATATGGGTTCCATTTCCAAAATTATCAAAGCACATTTTGGCGCTATCAAATTCTGGCGGCGGCGCAATTATTGTTGGTGTAAAAGAAAATGAGGATGGCACCGCTACATCAGTAGGGCTTGATGAATTTCAAGATAAAGAAAAAATTAGTAAAGGAGTTGCGAAACATTTACCAACTGACGTTTCATGGGATGTTTTTTCATTTACTTATGAGGAGTCAGAGTACGGGGCATTAAAAGGGAAAAAATTCCAAGTATTACTAGTTGAATATATTGCACAGTCTATTCCTTTTTTATGTTTAAAAGCAGGTGATGGATTAACAGATAATACTGTGTATGTACGTAGAGGAACGAGTACAACTGAAGCTACGCACGATGATCTGCAAAAAATAATAAATGAAAGAATTGAAACTGGATATTCATCAACTCACGTAATGGCTTTATCAGAACACCTTCAGCAATTAAAAGAACTGTACAGAACACAAGAAGGTAGCAATAGCTTTACTGCGGCGGCAAGATTTAGGGCCATGATAGAAGGTGACAAATTCAAAGATTACCATGATTTTGTCTCGGATTTAATTGAGAAGAAAAAAGTTAAAATAGAACACGAACTTGAGCTATAAAAATGTTCCTAACTATCGCATTAACTCGAACAATTTTCTACGCTGCGCTCGAAAACCCCATTATCCGTAGCGTTAATTAATAGTTTATTACTTAAATATGGTGAATAATTCTTACTTAATCAAACACTGGCTGTTAAATCAGGCCTAGTCAAGACGTTCATTTTAGTTTGACCAGGCCCTATCGTGAGCGATCATTACCTGTTTATAAAATTTGAAGCGAACGAAACAACCCCCTATGCAATATTATGTTTTCCTTCATATTAAATCGAGCTTCTTTATTTTTATAACGAAAAACTTGATGACTCTTTTGTGAAGGCTGATTCCCAATAAGGCTAAAATGAAATAACATTTGTAAGACAAACTGAAAATCTTTTGTTTTAATCAAGTCTTGTGAAACGGCCTCATCAAAAGCTTGCTTGAACTCGTCAATCCGCAGAGTTTGCTTTCTTAGTGTTGTAAATATATCTAGAATTCTATGAATATCCGGAATCACACCATGAAGCTCATCTTCAAGTTCGCTTCGTAAATAATTTGAAAATGCAGTATCTGAATGAGCCACTGTTGGTGGTTTAATTTTATCATGGCCATGTTCTAGTGAATATTCAGCGCAAACTTGTAAATACCGTACGTAGTCTCTCGGCCTCAAAAGCGAGCTTCTAGTAATATACTCAAAGGGTTGCATGCTTTTACGTTGTCTATCACCATACTTCACCCCACCAGGCTCAAACAACTGTTGCCAAATATCGTTAAATTCCTTTACTTGGTCATGCTCATTTACAGCTCTCGACAGCCTAAACGCTAACATGTTTTTTATTGACGCTTCATCCCAATCAAGGTCAATCTTATAGTCAAGCCATTTTGTTTTATCCGGATCTTGCATTACTTCATATATATCGTCTCGAATAAATATAATCGGAAAGAATTTATGTTTTGAGAATTTAGCTCTTACATCCTGAACAGCTTTAAACAAACTAGTTAACAGCTCCGTATATTGTTTATACTTTTCTGGCTCGATAATATCCTTATAATCCTCATCTAGTTCGTCAAACATGATGATATATTTATCACTCCCTATTTTCTGATAAAGAAACTTTTCTAAAATATCTACACGACGTGTCCAATCCGAATTGGTATTTTCAATAGTTTCCTTGGTATTACCAAAACCTATGCCGCTACCAAGAATCTTTAAGTCAAATGCAAGCCCTGTCCATCGCTCAACCGCGCTAGGTAACGCGTTTTCAATATCATCATTAAATATTTTTTTAAGCTTTTGGCGTGTTTCTAATTCAATAGAGGGATTATCGGCCATAAGTTTACATGTCGTTGAATAAATTACATATTTCCACAGGGTAATGTATTGGTTTGGTTGCGTAAAACCCTTATCCTGAAGTTCATACAATTTGTTAAACGGGAAGTTTTTAAAGGTTAGTTTTACTGGCAGTAACCCAGATGTTTTCAAGGTAGCTAAATGCTCACTTATTGCAGTTTTCCCAGTTCCTTTTCTGCCTACAATGTATAGCTTTTGTCCCTTCAATATACGAGAAACCACTCTGGTGTGGTAGAAATATCGCTCACTATCTTCCAATTTAGCTTCTAACTTCCAATCTTCAATTTCTTCTAATAACTGAATGCTCATAATTGCCCTAACAATAGAAATTTAGAATGACGATACCTGCCAATCGCAGCTAACAACTTGTTTTTACACCCATTAAAGGTTAGAAACTTGCAAACATAGCTACTTTATAAAGTACATGAGTAGCCAGAGGCAGTGAAATTAATGTAGCGCAGAATCTGTAGACACCAAAACAAGCATGCTAAGGCAAGAGCTGCCAGAGAGGAAAAAGCATTAATGATATACATCCTACAAATCCGCCTGACTTTACTTTTATAAGCACACAGGTTAATCAAAATTACAGTCTACGATGCGGGTACTCCTGTTACCCATCGGATAGAACTATATCGCAGTTACCTTATTAATTACTATAAGCCTTGGGTCGCTAGCGGTTTATGGAAAGAACACATAGGCTGGAACCAAATTATTAAAGCCGGATGAGAAGCGTTTCCTTGCCAGCGGTGTGATCGATAATGATGTCAGCTTTGGCACCAAGCAACCTCATGATGGTTTACTACTCCCTTGGTCCCCCGCTGTGGAAGCAGGTGCTACAAAACGCTCATCTCCGTAGCATCCCCTACTAAACCAAAATCTGGCTTGGGGGCTGATTGCGCTGCCTCCATAGCAAGCTCAAGAGCTTTGATCCGTGTATCACAAAATGAGAATACGACATCTTCTGGAACTACTTCACACATATTCTGGTAGAACTGGTTACGGTGACCGTTCGACTTGGTTTTTGGGGACCAAAGGAAGCCACCGGATACTTCACTTTTGTATGTTTAGTTTTGATTAATCCACCAGTAACGCATGATATGCCACCTTTTCTAAATTCTTTTGCCTCCATTATTCCTAACAGTTCGTCATGCTGCTAAATACTGATTTTTTTATATCATAGTAGGATCTGTATTTGGCGAACTCAGCGCTTGTAGTGTAACCGTTATGCTCCCTTAAGGGCTGGTTCTGGTTGCAGATACGCTCGCTCTGAGTTGTTACGCAACAAGTAATAGCAATCCCTATCTCATACATTCAGATAATAGACACTAGATTTTCTTTTATCGGATACGGAACAGAGGCAGGAAGCCTTAAAGCATTCAAGGAGGATATATGGCAACGCAACAAGACAACCACCAGCAAGGCGCTGTAATAGCCTTAACGGCTTGAGTATTGAAGATATACAAGCATTCAGCTTAAAGCTAAACATGCCGCATGAAGTAACTGAGCAGATAATAGAGGATTACATAATCGCTCTGGAGCACGCGCTCTACTGTGCGTGAACTACCGCACTTGGGTAACCAACACAAAAAAATACACCCTGACATCCATAACAGACCTCTATGAGTACAAATATATTGGTCACATATTGGTCACACGGGAAATCAGATACAAAAAAAGCCGCCCGGGATGATCCGTAAGCAGCTGTTTTCGTTGTAGAATTTGGTAGGACTAGGCGAATTCGAATCGCCGACCTCTACCATGTCAAGGTAGCGCTCTAACCAACTGAGCTATAGTCCTATTGCTATGAAGCGGGAGTATTAGACCAAAAAAATGACGCCCGTGCAACTTTAAAATCTAAATATCGGATCTAAATAGTGGTTTAATTACAACATCATACGTTACTGGACGAATACTACCCACTCTTGCTTTTTCAGTGAGCTAATAAAGCCACTATAAATAAACACCTATAAAAATTACCGATAAAACATGAACGTTAAAAAACCAGCCAAATAAACCTATTTAAGCATTGGCTACCGACGCTCTAAAGCGACTAACGGCACTCAATAAAAAGACGCTGCCTATCAAAACCAGTACCAGTAGTTGACTCCAAATAATGCTGAAACCTCCCCCGCGATAAAGAATCGCTTGTGATAAATTAACAAAGTGAGTAGTCGGCGCTATTAGCATAATATTTTGTATGATCTGCGGCATGCTCTCATAAGGCGTAATACCGCCAGATAGCATTTGCAGGGGTAGCACTGTCAGGATAAACAATAAGCCTAATTGCGGCATCGTCCTCGCTATAGTCCCTAAAAAGATACCCATTGACGTGGTAGCAAACAAATGAAGCCCGGCACCTAAGACGAAGAGATAAACAGAGCCCTTAATAGGCACGTGTAATACATATTGCACGATGAAAACTAAAGAAAGAGTGGCAGCAACAAGCACAACAAGACCGTTGGCAAGTACTTTGGAGAGCACAATTTCCAGCGGTTTAACGGGCATAACGAGCAAATGCTCCAGTGTGCCGTGTTCCCGCTCTCTTATTACAGCGGCCCCGGAAAGGATGATGGATAACATCGTGACATTATTGATAATTTCCATGATGCTGCCAAACCAGCTACTGGTGAGATTTGGATTGTACTTATTGCGGACTATCAATTTTACCGGCAGTTCATACGCGTCTAGTTTGCCAGTGACGAATTGATTAATTTCTCCACCGATAATGTTCTGGATATATACATCACCAATCCCTGCCTGAGACATCTGGGTTGCATCGATATTTATCTGAAGAGTCGGCTGCTTTTCAGCCATCAGATCACTTTGGAATCCAGAAGGTATAATGACCACAAACGTGTATTGCCCCGAATTTAAAGCAGGCTCCACTTCACTGAAATCAATATAGGCCGGTTTATTAAAATAGGGCTCATTAAAAGCATTGCCAATAGTCTTGGAAAGCGGTGAACCATCTTCATCAACGATAGCGATGGGAGCATTGTTCAGCTCCTGTGATGACGCTGTTGAGGCCACATAAATACCACCACTAAACGCCCAGATTATCAGTATCAGCAAGATTTTATCATGCCATAAGCTGCGGAATTCCTTGATGCTTAACTGCAGGATATTCATGTCTAAAGCGCGAAACTTCATTTTCCCTGCTTCCTTAATAACATCACACTCACTAAAGTAAATAGCGGGGCAAAAGCTAATAAGTGTTGAAAATGTGAGACCAATTCGGTGAAGCCTAAGCCTTTTGTTACTATGCCCCGAATAATGATAATAAAATATGTTGCCGGCCAACTCTCACCCATCAGACGTCCTACCCCTTCCAAAGAAGATACCGGGCTGGTTAAGCCCGAAAAACTGACGGTAACAAGTAGGGTAACAATGGCCGTGCCAGCAAGCGCCGCAATTTGCGTTTGCGTAAATGTTGACATAAATAAACCAATGCCGGTGGTAGCAATAATGTAAATAAAAGCGGCGAGGTACAAAGCGTAAAGATCGCCTTTAATCGGCACCTGGAAAATATAGACTGTCACAAACAGAAGTATGACAAAACTCACCATGCTAATAAGAATATAGGGAAGCTGTTTACCTAACAGAAATTCCAGCCGCGTGGCCGGGCTAACATATAAATTAACAATAGAGCCCATTTCCTTTTCCCGGACTACCGATAAAGCCGTCAAAATAGCCGGAATAAACATCAGCAGTAACGGGATCACACTGGGAGCTAAGGCATAAATACTCTTAAAGTCCTGATTAAAACGGTAACGTGACGCCATGCTGACAGGCAGAACCGTGGGAACATAACCCAGGGATTTTAATGTCAGGTCTGTCAAATAAGCAGTATGCATGCCTTGCATATAACCACCAATCGTTTCCGCTCGAAACGGCATCGCTCCATCTACCCAAACCGCTATTTCAGGCACACGTCCACGTTTCAGGTCCACGCCAAAGCCCGGGGGTATGACAACACTAAAACTTAACTCGCCATTTCGCATCCGTTGATCAAGTTCATCGGTCGTACCGATCGCCGCACGCTCTATAAAATACCGGGAAGCCGAAATATTCTGAATATAGTTACGACTTTGTGGGGTCTGGTCCTGATCTAACACAGCAAACGTCAGATCATCAACGTCCAGCGATATACCGTATCCCAGTACCAGCATGAGTATAGCTGAGCCCAATAAAGCAAATGCCAGACGAATCGGATCGCGTAATACTTCTAATGCTTCACGATAACTAAAACCAAATAAGCGGCGTAAGCTAAAGGCATGATTAACGGGAATAGGATATGCATTATCGACGAGCTTCTGCTCTGGGGGAGTTTCTTCTTTTCCTCCTTGTGCTTCTTCGAGATAAGCAATAAATGCGTCTTCAAGTGTCTTGGCATGGCGAGTTTTACTGATGGCATCTGGGGTATCCGTCACTAATATCTTTCCAGCATGCATCAGTGAGATACGGTCACATCGCTCCGCCTCATTCATAAAGTGGGTAGAAATAAAGATAGTAACGCCATGATTACGTGAAAGATCGATTAGCAACGCCCAAAAACTATCACGCGCGACAGGGTCAACACCGGACGTGGGTTCATCAAGAATTAACAACTCAGGCTCATGAACAACCGCTACCGCTAACGATAAGCGCTGTCGAATACCTAAAGGCAATTCCATAGAATTAACGTCTTGATAAGCGCTCAATGCAAACCGGTCCAGCAAACTACTGATACGCTCTTTTGCATAGTCTGCGGGCATATGGAACAACTTGGCATGGAGTTCCAGGTTTTGTAGTACGGTTAGCTCTCCATATAACGAAAAGCCTTGGGACATATACCCTACCCGGTGGCGAATCGCCATCGAATTGGGATCTACTGCCCGATCAAACAATAACCCTTCTCCGCTGCTGACAGGCAATAAACCCGTCAACATTTTCATTGTTGTGCTTTTACCGCAGCCGTTTGAGCCTAAAAATCCGAATATTTCACCCTGAGTAATTTCTAAATTAATGTTATCTACCGCTGTAAAATCGCCAAACTTTTTAGTCAAACCCCGTGCCGTAATAGCGATTTTCTTATCTTTAATATTTAACGGAGGGATAGATAACACCTGATGCTCATTGCGAGTACTTTCAGGCAACAAATTGATAAAAGCAGACTCGAGATTATCGGTATTGGTGCGTTGTTTGATATCGGCTACGCTGCCAGTATCAAGCACCTTCCCCATGTTCATGGGGATAATCCAATCGAACAACTCCGCTTCATCCATATAAGCGGTGGCAACAATCACGCTCATTCCCGCCCGACGCTGGCGAATATGCCCAATCAACTCCCAGAATTGGCGGCGGGATAATGGGTCTACACCCGTTGTTGGCTCATCCAGTATCAATAAATCCGGGGCATGGATCAACGCGCAACATAGCCCTAGTTTTTGTTTCATACCGCCGGATAGCTTTCCGGCAGGCCTGTCACGAAAAGCAGCCAAACCCGTTGCAGATAAGAGCTCATCAATTTGCTGATGTCGCTGCTTAGAAGGCAGACCAAACAAACGACCAAAGAAGTCAATATTTTCAAAAACTGACAAGGTCGCATATAGATTCTTGCCCAAGCCTTGTGGCATAAAGGCAATCCGCGGCGCTATTTCATTCCTATAGTGAGCGGCCGAAATATCACCGTCAAACACACGAATAGCGCCTTCCTGAATCTGTCTGGCACCCGCCACTAACGCTAACAAAGTAGATTTACCCACTCCGTCTGGCCCTATCAAGCCAACCATACAGCCAGATGGAATTTCCAGATCAACCTGCTTTAGAGCATAAGTCTCACCATACTGGTGAGATACGCCTGACAAGACAGCAACACACTTCCCGGAGTTAACCATTATGGCAAATTAACCAGCAGACTCTCTGGCCAAGACTGTTTTTGGTCTAGCAAGATATAAGCTTCACCAGGCACACCTGTTTTAACCGCTTCTATATGCTCTCTCAAGAGCTTGGGGTCTATTGTAACTTTTACTCTGAACATCAGTTTTTCACGTTCGGATCGGGTTTCAACTGCTTTTGGTGTGAACTGAGTTCTGGCTGCCACAAATGAGATCGTCGCAGGAATAACATATTGAGGAATAGCATCGAGAATAATGCGTGCTTCACTACCCACCTGTATCTTGCCTGCTTGCTCTGTAGGTACAAAAACAGACATAGATACATCGGTCAGGTCGAGAATGGTAAACACATTCCCACCCGATCCTAAAACCTCACCAACCTGAGCCAGCTTGTATAGCACACGACCCTTAATGGGAGTAGAAAGGTTTGTCTCATCCAACTCAGCTTGTAGGCGAGCAACAGCTGCTTCAGCCGCTTCAATACCCGATTGCGCACGGGTGACCTGAATATGAGCTGCTTTGAGTATGGCTGCTGCTGTCACATACTGAGTGTTAGATTGATCGAGCTTTTCCTGAGACACATGACCTGAACTCGCTAATTTAGCGGCACGGGTTTGTTCTCTCTGAGCATAGACCAACTCACTTTGTCTAACCGTCACCATAGCGAGCGCATAGTCCCGACCGTCCTTTGCTTCACGCAAACCCGCTTGCGCTTCTCTCAGTTGAGCTTTTATCGAGTCCGTATTCATTTTAGCGAGCAATTGATCTTGTTCGACCATATCCCCCTCATTAACCAACACTTTCTCCAGTCGCCCCGGATATTTAGTGGCTATATCATATTCAACCGCTTCGATCCGGCCATTTCCAGACGCAATAAAATCAGGCATTACCGGCTCAAGATGACGTTGATAATAAATCCACGCACCTGTAACCACTAAAGAACACAAAACAACGATAGCGAATAGTTTCATTGAAAAACGAAGACTAGCCATTTCAAATACTCTCCATAACAGCAGGATGACAGCTGTATTATCCGTTGATTCTAATATATGAATATGAAAATAGAACAGGTTTATGAGCAAACTGAATTTCTATTGATATATAACAATTATCAAGGCGCGGAAAGAGTGATGAATAAATTAAAAAGTTCGGTTACTTCATGAAAACAGCGGTTATACCAGATTATTTTCAATCGCATATTTAGCCAAACCGGCTGCTGTCTGTATGTTCAGTTTTTGTTTTATGTTCTGTCTATGTGTCTCTACTGTTCTGACCGAAATATCCAATTGGCGGGCGATATCTTTGTTGCTGCCACCTTCTGCCAGCAGTTTAAGAACAGTTTCTTCTCGCTTTGTCAGGCTTGGTCGACTGTCGCTCACACCTGTATTTCGTCGGCCTGAGTCAAACGGTCTGATCAGGGCATCCGAGGCACGTGAACTGAAATAAGTCCCTCCCTGGTGTACAACTTCAATTGCTTTAACCAGTTCTTTCGATGATACATCCTTTAAAACATAACCCGCCGCGCCCGATTGAATAAGCTGTAAAATATATTCACGGTTTTCATGCATCGATAATATAAGTACCCGAAAATCCGGAAATCGTAACTTTAGCTCTTTGGTCGCTTCAAGCCCATTCATGACGGGCATTGACACATCCATTAAAACAACATCAGGTGACAGCGCTTCAGCTAATTCCAGTGCCTCCAGGCCGTTGTTTGCCTGGCCCACCACTTCAATATTAGGTTCCCCGGATAAACAGGCATTTATACCATCCAGCACGAGTGGGTGATCATCTACTAACAAAACCCGTATCATCTTATTGTCCATCAATTTGTCACACTAAAGGTAGTTTAACGCGCAGCTGTGTACCATGACCTATATCAGACGTTAGTACAAATTCTCCGCTTAATAATTCGATTCTGTCATGCATATTACGCAACCCAATTCCATTGGACTGAACTTGATTAACGACATCAAACCCTTCGCCGTTATCTTTTAACGTGACCCAGGCATAGCGTCCTTGTACCCAGGTTTTTAGCCGCACTTCATCCGCACCGGAATGTTTATCTACATTGGTGAGTGCTTCCTGAATCACTCGGTAGAGGGTGATCTCGATATCATCAGGCAAGCGTTCTTCCGGGAAATTCAGCTCGGTTTCAACAATAATGCCGGTGCGTGCTTCATATTCATGCAACAAGCTTCTCAAAGCCGACGTTAGCCCCATATCATCAAGCAAACTTGGGCGAAGGTCATGGGAGATAAGACGCACCTCCTGTATTGCCTGATTCAATACATCCATGCCTTTTTCTAAATCAACCGCCGCGCTGCAATCGCCTTTTTTCATCTTATTGATGGCCAGCTCAACCCTGAACTTTACAGACACCATTAACTGATTAATGCCGTCATGTAACTCCCTGGCAAATCGCCGTCGCTGGCTTACCTGAAACTGCACTGATTTGTGGGCTAAATGGCGTAACCGGGCATCGGCAAGTCGGCTCTCATGTACATTAATGGCGATACCAATCATCACTATAATGATGGTGGTCACGGCCATTATTACCAGCACAGTAAAGAAGGTATTACGGATATTCTCTGTAACTTCCTGACGAGCCCGGGCAACCTCTTTTGCAATATCGTCGACATATAAGCCGGTGCCCAGCATCCAGCCCCATTCAGGCAAAAGGACAACATAGCTGAGCTTATCTTCATTATCGCCTTTGGAGGGTTTTCGCCAAACATATCGGTGGAATCCACCCCCTTGTTTGGCAACAGCCAGCAGATCCCGAAACACGAAAGTACCATTTTCATCTTGCATATTGATGAGGTTTTGACCGACTAATTCAGGCTGCGCAGGATGTACTAAATTAACACCCTGCCCATCGTATACAAAAAAGTACCCATCTTCGCCGTAAGTCAAACCATTCAGAATACGCTTCACCTCTTCCTTGGCTTCAAAATCCCGCTTCCAGGGACTGCTCGTAACTTGAGAAACAGCGGTAAGCGCCAAACTGACATAGTTTTTTAATTCGTTACGCTTGGACGCCAGCAAATTCTCTTCGAAAGTTTGAATTTCAAGCTCAGAGAGTGACTGTGATTGTTTAATATTAATCAATGTAATAATGATCGTTACCAACAGAAGCGGTAACAGAGCCAAGGTCAATATTTTGAGTTTAAGGGGCATGAGATACGCATTTTGTTTAAAACTAAACAGATCTTGCCTTACCTTATTTTTTTGTTCCACCTATTAATCCAACTTTAGGTAGTAATCAGGAGGCTTACTACGTATTAACCCTGTGATGTAGACTATAGTTACTTACTCATCTTCTGTTAAGGTGATGTAGAATATTTTTATAATAAAGTTGTACAAAAATTAGCCGATTAAACGATAATGTTTTAAACACTTTTTTCGAAAGTTTGTGTAAAGGTGCGACAAGATGGCTTCTAATCTAAATCTAATGCAAGGCTACATCCGTCATCCACATGACATCCCTGCTCAGATATCTCTCTGCTCACAAGCCACTATATCTTCGAATACAGCCAATCGCTCCGGGAAAATTGGCATTAGCGTCTCAACAGATAATTTCTATGCTATCGGTACGACGTTAACCATTGAAATATCTGTTAAAGATCCTGGTTTTAGGGCTTCAGGTCATGCAACCTGGTGTATTCCCGAAAAAAATGGCCGCTTTCGTACTGGTCTGGTTTTTGATGACCCTGATACCGCTTATGCGGTCAGAATGATTGAGCAGATCTGCCATATAGAGCAATACCGTAAAGAAATGGAGAAAATGGAGGGACGTGTATTAACACCTGAAGATGCCGCAGATGAGTGGATCAACCTATTCGCCAAAGATTTTCCGGAACTAGGCCCCCCTATTCATTCTTAATCACTATCTACACAAGCCATTCATCCGCACCCGCTATCATCTCAGCGTTTAAAACGGGTACGGTCATGTAATAGTTATGGCTGACAAAAGTCAGATGACGGCGTGCTTGAGCTGTTCTAATTGATCACGGTAATGCCCGGCTAGTTCAAACTCCAGATTCTTCGACGCCTCATACATTTTATCTTCGAGTTGATTCATCGCTTTAAGTAACTGCTTTGAAGTCATTGTAGCTGGATCAAATTGGTAATCTCCGGCTTTATCCGCTACTTTTTTCGCGGTACGTGCGGCTTTACGTCCGGGTATAGTCGAAGCACCTTCCATAATATCCGCCACTGATTTAGTGATTCCCTTCGGTATAATACCGTGAAGCTTATTATGAGCCGTTTGCTTTTCACGACGTCGATCTGTTTCTGCAATCGCTCGCTCCATTGAGCCGGTAATGCGATCAGCATAGAGAATCGCCCGTCCTTTAATATGCCGCGCCGCGCGGCCTATTGTCTGTATCAGCGCCGTATCAGAACGCAGAAAGCCTTCTTTATCAGCATCCAGAATCGTTACCAGCCCGACTTCCGGCATATCTATACCTTCCCTGAGCAAGTTAATCCCCACCAGCACATCAAACTCACCGATACGCAGGTCACGAATAATTTCTACCCGCTCAACTGTATCAATATCGGAATGAATATAACGTACTCTGACATTATGCTCGGCCAGATATTCGGTCAGGTCCTCTGCCATTCGCTTGGTTAGCACGGTGACAATAACCCGACAGTTATCGACGACCACCCGATTGATCTCCTCCAGCAGATCATCTACCTGCGTGGAGGCCGGACGAATTTCAACGATAGGATCAACCAAGCCTGTTGGCCGCACCAATTGCTCTACTATTTGACCGGCATTCGCGGCTTCATAACGGCTGGGTGTCGCTGATACAAAAATCATTTGCGGTGCCAGCTTCTCCCACTCATCAAAACGCAGCGGCCGGTTATCTAATGCCGACGGTAAACGAAAACCATATTCAACCAAGGTCTCTTTACGTGAACGGTCGCCTTTATACATGGCACCTAACTGTGGAATGGTAACGTGCGATTCATCAATTACCACGAGCGCATTAGCGGGAAGGTAATCAAACAATGTCGGCGGCGCCCCCCCTTCTTCTCTGCCTGAAAGATAGCGCGAGTAGTTTTCAATCCCCGAGCAATAACCCAGCTCCATGATCATTTCCATATCATACATAGTGCGCTGTTCAAGGCGTTTCAGTTCTACTAACTTGTCGATTTCACGCAGATACTCGAGACGCTCGTGCAGCTCTACTTTAATTTTTTCAACCGCTCCCTCTAAAATTTCACGAGGGGTAACATAGTGCGATTTGGGATAAACCGTCGCGCGCGGTACTCTGCGTAACACTTCACCGGTTAACGGATCAAAATAACTCAGGTTTTCAATTTCATCATCAAACAGCTCGATACGTAGCGCTTCTTTTTCCGATTCAGCCGGAAAAATGTCAATCACATCGCCACGTACGCGATAGGTACCCCGATGCAGCTCCACATCGTTTCTTTTATATTGCATCTCAGCCAATCGACGCAGTATATGGCGCTGATCAGCCACATCACCCCTGTCCAGATGCAGCATCATTGACAGGTAAGATTTAGGATCGCCCAAACCATAAATTGCCGACACCGTTGCTACGATAATGACATCTTCACGCTCTAGCAGCGCTTTTGTGGCCGATAGACGCATCTGCTCGATATGCTCATTAATCGACGCATCTTTATCAATAAAGGTATCCGATGAAGGCACATACGCTTCCGGCTGATAATAGTCATAATACGAAACAAAATACTCAACAGCATTATCGGGGAAAAACTCTCTGAATTCGCCATAGAGCTGCGCAGCCAATGTTTTATTGTGCGCTAAAACAATCGTAGGACGTTGCACTTGAGCAATCACGTTGGCGATGGTGAAAGTTTTACCTGACCCGGTCACACCCAGCAACGTTTGCGCAACCAGGCCGTCATTAAGCCCCTCCACCAATCCTTTGATGGCCTCAGGCTGATCGCCTGCAGGTTCGAAAGGTGAGTTAACTCTGAAGCGCTGTTTCATATTACCTACTATCTCGTGGATCACATCAGTCAAAGAATCGAACGCGTTAGTATACGCACTCGATACGATAACGTCTTAATTATTGATCTCGGATGGATAAAAGCGGAGGGACGGAATGTTACGAATTTTATAATATAGTGTACTGCTTGAACATTCCTGTATAATTTTTCAGCTTAATTGAGCGACTTTCCTTAAATTTTTCATAGAGGATTATGAAGTGGACGTCCAACTTTCAGACCGCGTTAACAGCATTAAACCTTCTCCTACATTAGCTGTAACCAACCGCGCTGCAGAACTGCGTGCATCAGGCAAAGATATTATTGGTCTTGGCGCTGGCGAACCCGATTTCGACACCCCTGAGCATATTAAAGAGGCGGCTATTGAAGCGCTGCATAATGGCTTCACGAAGTACACCGCTGTCGATGGCACCGCAGGTCTGAAAAAAGCAATTATTAACAAATTTAAAAATGATAACGGTCTGCACTACGAAGCTAACCAGATTTTAGTCTCGTGTGGCGGCAAGCAGAGCTTTTTTAACTTATCTCTGGCATTGCTGAACAAAGACGATGAAGTCATTATTCCCGCACCTTACTGGGTTTCTTACCCTGATATGGTTTTGGTGGCTGACGGCAAACCTGTGATCATCACAACGACGCAGGAGCAGCGCTTCAAAATCACACCCGCCCAGCTGGAAGAAGCTATTACTCACCGCACCCGTTTAGTGGTGCTTAATAGCCCATCGAACCCGACAGGTGTGGCTTATACGCTGGCAGAGCTTGAAGCATTAGGCGCAGTACTGAGAAAATTCCCGAATATATTAGTCGCTACCGATGATATGTATGAGCACATTCGTTTTAATGATTTGCCATTCTGCAATATTCTGAATGCATGTCCTGACCTGTATGATCGCACTATTGTGCTGAACGGCGTGTCCAAAGCCTATTCAATGACAGGCTGGCGAATCGGTTATGCGGCAGGTCCTTTCAAGCTGATTAACGCTATGAAAAAGGTACAGTCACAGAGCACTTCTAATCCGACTTCTATCTCACAAGTCGCTGCTCAAGCAGCCCTTGAAGGGGGTAATGTGTGCGTAGAGAAGATGGTTATTGCATTCAGGCAGCGTCACGAATATGTGGTAGCCGCACTGAATGAGATTGAAGGCGTTGAGTGCATCCCGGCGGACGGGACTTTTTATGCATTTCCGAGTTTCCAGAAAATCATTGATAACGACGCGCGTTTTAATGATGACATTGAACTGGCCGAGTTTCTGCTTAACGATGCAGGCGTAGCCTTGGTACCTGGCTCTGCTTTCGGCGCTCCAGGCAATATGCGCCTTTCATTTGCCACCGGTATGGATATCTTGAAAGACGCCATTAGCCGCATAAAAACAGCGCTCAATAGCTAAATTCACTGCTATTTTAACAGTCAATCAAACGCCGGATTCTTCCGGCGTTTTCGAGTCTGCCAAGTATCAACCGCCATTCAACGGTCTGTTGTCAAAAAAACAACAATCTTTACCCTTCTGTTCACTTGAACCTCGTTACGATTAATTTATAATGATTTTTAAATTTAGAACGATCGGTCTAGTTAAATATTATGGCACAAGGCAGACACACCGCACACAACCGGGAAAACCTTCTTGAAAAAGGCATGGAACTCTTTAAGCAGCAGGGCTATCACGGTACTGGCTTAGCCGCCATTCTGCAGGCCTGCCAAGTGTCTAAAGGTTCTTTCTATAATTTTTTCGGCAATAAAGAAAATTTTGCAGTCGAAATAATTGAACACTATCACTCTATTGAATGTAAACGCTGGGAATCAGAATACGCGAAAATAGAAGGTCTTCAATTTCAAAAAATGCGCATACAGCTTGAGAAAGAAATTAATAAATTTGAATCTGAAGATGATAATTATGGCTGCCTGATCGCCAACCTTTCCGGAGAGCTGGGCAATGCATCTCACGCTTTTAAAGAAGCTATCCGTCATTCAACAGCCTATGTACTGGAGGCCATTGAGCAAGACTTCAAACAATGCCAGTCAGACGGCAGTGTCCGGGATGATTTAACACCCAAACAGCTCGCCCGTCTTTTCTGGGATAGCTGGCAAGGCGCATTACTGCGCATGAAAGTTAACAGCTCGACCGCTCCGTTACATGAATTGGTTGATCTGTACTGGAACCATATTTTACTGCCACCCAAAGAGAAATAATCGATGATCACACTTAAAAAACAGTGGCTAGTCCCCACACTCATACTCTTAATGTCCTCCACTCCTTTGCTGGCAGCCGAAGACGAAAAACCTCGTGGGCTTCCTGCTGAAGTGGTTAAAGTCGAAACATCCACATTAACTCATACACTAAAAGCCGTCGGCACACTGGAAGCACGCGAAAGTGTGATCATTCGCCCCGAGCAAAACGGCCTGATTAACAAAATCCTGTTCAAGGAGAGTCAACCCGCCAACAAAGGTGACGTTCTGTTTGAACTGAATGCAGACTCTTACCACGCAGAAGTCGCGCAAGCGCAAGCGCGGGTTAGCTTAAGCCTGAATGAATACAAACGTGCCGAAAAACTCCTGACGCGGCGCGTTGGTTCTGAAAATGATCGGGACTCTGCCCTTGCGCAGTTGCGTGTAGACGAAGCGCAGCTTGAAGTAGCCCGCACGCTACTGCGTAAGATGACGATTAAAGCCCCTTTCAACGGTGTTATCGGCTTGCGTAATGTAGGCCCCGGTGATTACGTATCAGCTGGGCAGGATCTTGTGCAATTGTCTGACATTGGCCAGATGAAAGTCGAATTCAGTTTACCCGAAACAGTATTGGGCCAAATTAAAAACGGCCAGACCGTATCATTATTGGTTGCTGCCTATCCAGACAGCCCTTTTTCTGGCGAGATCTATGCAATATCCCCCACCATCGATTCGCGTAGCCATAGCGTTAAGGTTAAAGCGCGTATTGATAATGAAACAGGGCAATTGCGCCCGGGTTTATTCGCGACTATCAATGTCTCGCTGGGTGCAGACGATAATGCACTGTTAGTTCCCGAAGAAGCCATCATTCCAAACAACAACACTTTTTTAGTGATGCGTATGGATGAAAATAACACCGTAGCAATGGTACCCGTCACTTTAGGTGTACGCCAGAGTGGACAAGTTCAGATTCTAACCGGCTTACAAGCAGGCGATGTAATAGTCACGGCCGGACACATGAAACTACGTCCTGGCATGCCCATTACACCACTATTCCCTAAACCTCAAAACACGGCTCAACAGGAAGGCTAATAGCTCATGGTTTTATCTGATATAAGCATAAGGCGACCCGTACTGGCGATTGTTATGAGCCTGCTAATCTTATTAGTGGGTATTATTTCTTACGATCGCCTAACCGTTAGGGAATATCCAAAAATTGACGTACCCGTGATCACCGTAGAAACTAATTATGCCGGTGCCAGCGCAACGATTATTGAGACACAGGTCACGCAAATAATAGAAGACTCTCTATCGGGCATCGAAGGCATAGATTTTATGACCTCGATCAGCCGATCTGAGAAGAGTCAGATTACGATCAACTTCAAACTGGATCGAGACCCCGATGCGGCAGCGAGCGATGTTCGCGACCGTGTGGGACGCGTGCGTGGCGCGCTACCTGATGATATTGATGAGCCTATCGTGGCAAAATCAGAAGCGGATGCACAACCCATTATCTGGCTGGCATTTTCCTCTGACCGTCACTCGCCTATGGAAGTATCTGATTTTGCAGACCGCCGCGTCAAAGACCCGTTACAAACGGTTCAGGGCGTTGCCAATGTTCGCATTGCGGGTGAACGCCGCTACTCAATGCGCCTATGGCTAGACCCGGACCGTTTAACCTCCTACAGCCTGACACCGGGCGATATAGAGACAGCACTGCGCGCGCAGAACCTTGAAGTGCCTGCAGGTCGTATAGAAAGCACTGAACGCGAATTCAGTGTACTGACCAATAGCGACCTGAATACTATTGCCCAGTTTGAGTCCGTTATCGTTCGTAATGATGACAGCTACCCTATTCGCATTCGCGATGTGGCCCGCGTCGAGATTGCGCCTGAATCTGAGCGCATTATTGGCCGCTTCAATGGCAAGAATGCCGTCGCTATGGGTGTGGTTAAACAATCAACGGCTAACCCACTGGATGTATCCAACGGTGTAAAAGTCGAAATGGAACGCATCAAACAGATTCTACCCGAAGGCATGCAAGTTAATATCGCCTACGATTCCTCCATATTTATCCAGGCATCCATTGATTCCGTTTTCAAAACACTGCTCGAAGCCGGTATTCTGGTGGTGATTGTTATCTTCTTTTTCCTCAGAAATCTGCGCGCTACGTTAATCCCGATAGTAACTATACCTTTATCGTTGATCGGTGCTTTCTCGGTCATGTATGCGCTCGATTACTCGGTGAATACATTGACCTTGCTCGCCATGGTGCTGGCGATTGGGTTGGTAGTCGATGATGCCATTATCATGCTGGAAAATATCTTCAGACATGTAGAAGAAGGCATGTCTCCCATTAAAGCCGCCTTTGTCGGTAGCCGCGAGGTAGGTTTTGCCATTGTCGCGACCACACTCACATTGGTTGCCGTATATGTACCTGTCGCCATGACACCGGGCCGGACAGGAAAACTCTTTACCGAGTTTTCAATGACACTGGCCGGTGCTGTGTTAATTTCAGGTTTTATAGCCTTGAGCTTATCGCCTATGATGAGTTCTCGCATGCTAAAACATGACAAGAAACATTCTTTTGTATTTAACCTGATAGAACGCTTATTGAACGCCATCACCAACGGTTACCAGCGCTTACTGGGCGCGTTACTGCGCTACAGCTTCGTTGCAGTGGTCATCATGGTAGGCAGCACTTATGGCGCATGGTACTTCTATGATCAGCTACCGAAAGAGCTCGCCCCGGTAGAAGATCGCGGCACAATCATGACATTCTCAATCAACCCGGATGGCTCATCTGTTGATTATGTTAATCGCTACTCTAAAGCGGTTGAGCGCATCATTTCCGGCGTGCCGGAACAGACGCGTTACTTCACCGTGGTGGGTTTCCCTTCTGAAACAAACTCATTGTCATTTATAGGCTTGCAACCATGGGACGAACGCGACCGCAAACAACAAGCCATAGCGGCTGAACTCACGCCTAAATTGTATGGCGGCGTGACCGGCAACATGTCATTTGCCATGAATATGCCGTCACTCGGTCAAAGTATTATCTCCCGCCCGGTTGAATTTATGATCAAATCTAACGGCACCTACGCTGATTTGAAGATAATTACCGATAAGCTGATGGCAGAAGTTTATAAAAATCCGATGTTCGTCCAGCCTGATACTGACCTTAAACTCAACAAACCTGAGTTACAGATTGATATAGACCGTAATAAAGCCTCTGAAATCGGCGTGCCGGTTGAACGTATTGGGCGCACACTGGAGAGCTACATTGCCGGCCGCAACGTCACCCGCTTTAAGAAAGATGGTGATCAATATGATGTGATTATTCAGGTCGAGAAACCGCAACGCAATAACCCTAGCGACCTCTCCGGACTATACGTACGCAGTGACAGCGGTGACATGGTTCAGATGTCAAATGTGACCACTATCCGTGAAACAGTAGCGCCTCGCGAACTGAATCACTTCGATAAAGTTAAAGCGGTAAAACTACAGGCAATGCTAGCGCCTGGTTTCAGTATTGGTGAAGCACTCACCTTCCTTGAGACGACACTGCAAGAAGTTGCACCCGAAGCCAGCTATGACTATGGCGGACAGTCACGCGAGTTCAAAGACTCAAGTGGAGGATTACAAACCACCTTCATTCTGGCACTGGTCTTTATATTCTTAATTCTGGCGGCTCAGTTTGAAAGCTTTAAAAATCCGTTCATCATTTTACTGTCAGTTCCTCCCGCTATTTGTGGTGCACTTTTTGCATTATATTACTCCGGAGGGTCTATCAGTATTTATAGTCAAATAGGTATCATTACCCTGATTGGCCTGATTGCGAAACATGGTATCCTGATTGTAGAATTTGCTAATCAATTGCAGGAACAAGGCTACCAAGTCCGTGATGCTGTTATGAAATCCGCAACCTTGCGCTTACGTCCCATTTTGATGACAACCGGCGCAATGGTACTGGGCACACTGCCTTTAGCATGGGCGACAGGCGCGGGTGCAGAATCGCGCCAACAGATAGGCTGGATTATTGTGGGGGGAATGCTTTTCGGTACGTTAATGACGTTGTTTGTCATCCCGACCGTTTATAATTTCCTGGGTAAACGCCGCCCAAATACCGTTGAACAAGAATATGCCGAATCGATACAGTAAGGACTAGCTTAATGAAATTTATATCATCAACCATTCGCTCTATCATTGTTGCCAGCCTGTGCAGCACGGCCTTCAGTGCAACGGCAGGCT
Organism: Neptunomonas antarctica; assembly: GCF_001305295.1. Lineage (GTDB taxonomy): Bacteria > Pseudomonadota > Gammaproteobacteria > Pseudomonadales > Balneatricaceae > Neptunomonas > Neptunomonas antarctica. The sequence continues at coordinate 256,309 of NZ_LJSI01000021.1, read as the reverse complement.
CACTGGAAGACGTTTATCAGAAAGCACGCTTAAATGACCCGCAATTAAAGATCGCTGAAGCGATTTACCGTGTCAACAAAGAAGCCCTGCCTCAAGCACGTGCAGGATTGTTGCCCAGCATTAATGCGTCAGCTAATACCACCTATACCGACAGTGATGCGGCGTCGTTTAACAACCATGGTTATTCGGTCAGCCTGGTTCAGCCGGTTTTTTCTGCCGCTAAGTGGTTTACTTATCAGCAGGGAAAAACATTGGATGATCAGGCGATTTTTCGCCTTGATCAGGCACAACAAAATCTCATTCTGCGTTCGGTAGAAACCTACCTTAACGTCTTACGCGGCAAGAGCAATCTGGAAACCGCCGAATCACAAGAGCGTGCGATCAAACGACGTCTTGATCAAGTGAATGCGCAGTTTGAAGTCGGTCTGATTGCCATTACTGATGTTCAAGAATCACAAGCCTCTTATGACAACGCACGTGTCAGCCTGATTGAAGCAGAAGGCGCATTGGATAATAGCTATGAAGCACTGGAACGCCTGACAGGCGAAACCATTACTAACATAGAACTACTGAGTGAAACCTATCCAATCCAGGAATTGCAGCCGAGCAATCCCGAAGCATGGCTAAAAAAAGCGCTCGCTGGGAACATCAGCTTACAATTAACAAAAACAGACATTGAAGTCGTGCAGAAAAATGCTCAGATCGCAACATCAGGTCATTATCCTACGGTAGATTTGAATGCAACCTATGACCGTGACAAAGGTACGAGCAGCAGCAATACATGGAATGATAGCAATATCGTAGGACTGACGTTTAGCCTGCCTCTTTTTCAGGGCGGAGCCACGAGTTCGAAAGCTCGTGAGGCTTATGCTCAGCTTGATGCAACCCTGCAAACACACGAAGATACAACGCGCAGTGTTACGCAATCGACTCGCAGCTTGTTGCGTAACATTCGAACGAATGTACAAAGTGTTGCGGCGCGCCTGCAAAGCATTGTTTCCAGCCAAGCCGCATTGGATGCGACGAGCGAAGGTTTCAATGTAGGCACACGCAACGTAGTCGATGTATTGGCTGCTGAACAGGCTCTTTATGCGGCTAAACGCGACTATGCAAGCGCGCGGTTTGATTATGTTCTTAACCTGTTTACGTTCAAACAGCAGATTGGAACACTCAGCCCTGAAGACCTGAGCAGCCTTGATCAATGGCTTGTTAGCGAAGGTTAATCTGCTCTGAAGACCTGAGCAGCTCATAAAAAAGCCCGCATTTGCGGGCTTTTTTAATGAACTATTTTTTAATGAACAGTTTCTTAATGGACAATGGGATTGTCGCCATCACCTTCAGGAAGAATAATATGGCCCGCACCGTCTTTCCCTAAGGCCCCTTTGCTTTCTGCCAGCTCTAATAGCTGGTCCAACAAAATATGCGTCAAGTGTCCGCTAATGATAATACCTGCGGGCGGATCTCCCTCAAACAACTCTTCATCAACCATATCATCAGGGCGCAAACCTAACAGCAGAGGGTTTTCAACGATTAACGGTGCGATATCTTCCGGCGCAAAAATAGCGTAGTTACCTGACACCTGTAACGCTAGTTGATAGGCTTCATGGACTTCAGTTTCCAGCAACTCAAGAAACTCATTTTCTGCGGCCTGAAATATTGTCGTTAATAGACTCGGCCCTCTTTTTGAAAGATTTTTTGTGGCGGCATCAGAGCGACTGTAGTCTGCCGTCACTGGATAATTGCGACTCGGATCAAGCTCAGCATCTTCAACCAGAATATGGCCGTCATCATCAACATCCAGCCAACCATTGGCAACCGCTAAGCCTAATAAACTCTCTAATGCTGCCATCACTATATTGCTGGATATAATAGCACCCACCGCAGGGTTATCACGCTCACGCGAGTCTGCAATTAAATCACTCGCCCGCGTCGCCAATAAAGTAGGATCTTCATTCACAATGTCTGCCAGCAGATCAGTAGCCAGATAAAGTTTTTCATGGCATAACTTTTCAGCGGTCAAAAAGGGCTGAGAAAAATTATTAGCGTCCATGCGTTGCAGGTATTCCTTACGCACATCTTCAAGGATATCAGTCAGTAGTTGACTCATGTAAGTCTCTCAGCCGGTTGATCGTGTTTGTAAAAAGTATTATTGAAAGGTATGGCTCAAGGATGATAACGAATACTAATGAATCGTAATCCCGATAGGCGAAATGGCATGTTTAAGCTCATCAAACCCTTCCCGTAATTCAGATAACGGTCTCAGGCTATAATCAACAGGATCTGGCGGCAGCTCAATCCAATCGAGTGACCATACACGCGTCATGAGTTCATATTCACCAATCAATGCATCCAGAAAAATCATCACCGCTTCGACTCTCGGATCCATATCCAGCATAAAAGAAACATCATGCATATAAATCGCAAGGTGAAGCTTATTTTCAATAGAGCTTAGCGAATACCAGTAATCGGACAGCTCACACACTTCATCCGCCACATTAATAAAGCGGGGTATCGGATCATAGCGATGATTAAATGCGGTAAAGCGTATGCCACTCAGATCCGGGGCTGCACCGACCAGACTCAAAACCGAATGGATAGATTCAGGATAACCATCACAGCCAAAGATCATCTCTACTGGCCCGTCATCCTCATCCCGCTCAAAATGAAACGTTAGATTTTCATCAATCTTCTGCAATGTATCGCGGTACTCTGAGAGCAAGCTATCGGCATCAAACTGATTATCCTGCCGACTCGTCAACAACTGATCAATCGTCAGTTCCAACTGGTGCCAGAAATCTTGTATTCTTTTATTGTGATGCTGCTGCATTAGGTACGTGGCACAACAACGCCAGTCTGGCCCTGATATTTACCCTTACGATCACGATATGACGTTTCGCAGACTTCATCAGCACCCAGGAATAGCATTTGAGCAATTCCTTCATTGGCATAAATTTTTGCAGGCAATGGAGTTGTATTCGAAAATTCCAGCGTAACGTGACCTTCCCACTCAGGTTCAAGTGGCGTCACATTAACTATGATACCGCAACGCGCATAGGTACTTTTCCCCAGGCATATTGTCAGTACATCACGTGGGATTTTGAAGTATTCAACCGTCCTTGCTAACGCAAAGGAATTAGGTGGAATAATACAAACATCAGACTGTACATCAACAAAACTATCAGGATCAAAATCCTTAGGATCGACAATGGTAGAATTAATATTCGTGAATATTTTAAACTCGTCAGCACAACGAACATCATAGCCATAGCTTGAGGTACCATAAGAAACGATTGCTCCTTTATCGGTAGTCCGGACCTGATGAGGTTCGAACGGAGAGATCATCTCATGTTCCTGCGCCATACGGCGAATCCAGCTATCTGATTTAATGCCCATTACACCTTCCACGAAGTAAAAATTAAAAGCGCGTAATTATAGAGTTTTTTAGATGAAAAAACCGCATTTATCTACGAAAAATGCGGTTATACTCTGTTAATTAATGCTTTGTATTTATATCTGCTTATTTACACCTGACTATTGAAAACACTACAAGCCACTTAAAACATGACAGGTAACTTAAAATCCGACCAGTAAAAACCGGCCCGCTTAATCTTCGATGATATTAATCTGCGGTACTTTTTTAGCACTTCCCGCCTTATCATCCATCTTAACCATCAACTGTTTTGCAATATCACGATAAACCATCGTCACATCACTTTCTGGTTCGGCAACAACGGTCGGCTGACCCGAGTCCGCTTGTTGACAAATCTTTAGCGTCAGCGGCAATGACCCAAGCAGCTCTGTATCATAGTCACGTGCAATTCGCTGCCCGCCACCTGCTCCAAAAATGTGTTCTTCATGCCCACACTGACTACAAATATGTGTGCTCATATTTTCGACAACACCCAGTACGGGAATGTCGACTTTACGGAACATTTCAATGCCTCTTTTAGCATCCAGCAAAGCGATATCCTGCGGTGTTGTCACAATAACGGCACCATCAACAGCGACTTTCTGCGCCAGCGTCAGTTGAATATCGCCGGTACCTGGTGGCATGTCGATCAGCAGATAATCCAGATTCTCCCATTGCGTTTGCGTAACAAGTTGCTGCAACGCGCCACTGGCCATAGGGCCACGCCACACCATTGGGGTATTTTCGTCAATCAGTAAACTGATAGACATCGCCTGAATACCATGAATATAAACAGGTTTCATGCCTTTATCGCCCACGGGTTCTGGGCGGGTGCCTGAAGGTATTCCCAGCATCATTCCTTGACTCGGCCCATAAATATCCGCATCAAGAATCCCAACCTTTGCGCCTTCAGCAACCAGAGCTAATGCAAGATTGACCGTTGTTGTCGACTTACCTACACCTCCTTTACCGGAGGCGATAGCGATGATGTGTTTTACGCCAGGCAAACCTGATGCTTTTGCAGGTGCTTGCATGCTTAACTCCACTGAAAGACGGTCAAACCGTCTATAACCTAGTAATATTGTCGGTTATTATGCCTTGATTTTCAGGGATTGCAAACCACCGGGGAGCATTCGTATCGCCAACAGAGTTCCGACAAATGCCATGAGTGTAAGACCATAGAGCAACCATGACTCACTCCATTGCAGCAATGAAAAAATCACCGTTAAAATAAGTCCACACAGCATCGATATATTTTGTATAAAATTATTTCCCGCTAACACTTTACCCCTATGCTCATCAGGCGCATGTAACTGAATCAGTGCATTTAATGGAATAATCATCAATGCACCACTCGCCCCTATTAAGAAAAAATCAGCGGCTGCCCACATCAAAGAATCAAGGAGCGGCAACAAGAAAAGACCGAGCGTTACTCCCATCGCACCCACTGGAATCAAACGTTTATTAATATGATGACGAGAGAACTTAGCGGCTAGCACGGAACCCAGCATAATACCGATACCCGCCAACGCCATGGCGCCCTGAATCACAAACGTATTGACCTCACCCAAGGCAGTTTCAGCAAAAGAAGGATAGACCGCCAGCATCACCTGACTAATCGTCCAGAAAATGGACAAACCAAAGATAGAGAGAATAACCGTTTTATCCTGCCAAATAGCGCTCAAGTTGTGCTTTAACAACTGCGCTTTAGCATAAGCAGACCAGTTAAAAGCGACTTCAGAATGAGCGTTATGCTGATTCGGGAGCTGCTGTGTTAGCAGTGCTTCTATCACTGACGCGATCACTAAAACCCAACCCAGTGGAGCAATCGACTGAAGAATTTCAGCAGGGCCGTATCTGGAAATATCTATGCCTGAAAGCAGAGTTTCGAATAATAATGAAAAAACCACGATGCCCGATAAAATCGCTATCATGGTAGCTGACTGCACCCAACCATTGCCTTCACTCAGTTTATCCGTGCCTACTAAGTCACGAATAAAACCATATTTAGCCGGCGAATACAGCGCACTTTGCAGAGCAAGAAGCAGGGTCATGGCAAATGCCACTTCAAACCAACCTTGGTAATAACTCAAGGTAATTAATAGTGTAATCAGAACAGCAACCCGTGCCGACCAACGCATCACCTGCGGCTTGGAAAAACGATCGGAGAGGTAACCGGCAGGCGATAAAAGCAAAATAAAAGGCAGTAAAATCAGCCCATTGACTACAGCTGTCAAAACAACTTGCTCAGGTCCATCATAGACTTTAAACAAGGTATTCTGGACGATGATTTTATGACCTAAATCGATGAATGCATTGATGAAAGCAACCGCAACAAATGCGACAAAGCCTTTTACTTTCAGCAGACTTAACATATAACCTCCGATGGCGGCCGTCACCGTTACTAGAATTACAATTCAGATCACTGCATACCTGATCGACAGCCCCTGATTCATAAAAATACAGCAATGATGACGGTCTAATGCCGCGCTGCTATCGTGTGCTAAATACGTGTCAGATAAACACCGCATTCGATATGGTGAGTATAAGGAAACTGATCAAATACCGCGAAGCGTTCAATCTTATGTGTCTGAGTAATTGATTTTAAATTTTCATGTAGCGTGACCGGGTTACAACTGATGTAAACAATATGCTCATACTGCGCTACCTGCGTAACCGTTTCGTCATCCAAACCCGAACGTGGCGGATCAACTAACACTGTTGAAAACTGACACGCTTCCAGATTCAGCCCCTCTACTTTACGGGTCTGCTTTTTACCCTGAAGCACCAACGTCAAATCTTCAGAAGGCATCCGCAGCACATCAAGATTAGTAATGCCGTTCACTTCGATATTGTATTCAGCGGCGCGCACCGATGTTTTGGATATTTCGGTAGCGACCACACGACCAAAATTCTGCGCTAGCGGTATTGTGAAAGTTCCACTGCCGCAGTAAAACTCGACAAGATCACCGCCAGCATTTTGAGTCACATCCAGCACCCAATGAATCATATCGCGACAGACTTTACCATTAGGCTGGGTAAAACTATTTTCTACCTGTTTGTACTCGTAAATCCTGCCATTAATATCGAGCTTCTCGATGACAAAATCCCGTTCTACAATCATCTTCTTCTTGCGTGAGCGACCCACAATATCAATATTAAAACGCTCTCGTAAACTTTGTACTTCTTGCACCCAAATCTCATCAATCTGACGATGGTAAAGCAAGCTAACCAGCAACTCACCAGACAGGGTGCTGAGAAAATCAACCTGAAACAATTTAAAGCGCAGCAGGGGATTTTCCCGAATGACATCAAGCAGATCGAACATCACTTCCCGAATACGCGGCGCAACCATCTCACACTCATCCACTCGGATCGGGTTGCGGTTATCACCTGGTTCGAACATCACATAATAAAGATCATCATTGTCATGCCACACGCGAAACTCTGCCCGTAACCGGTAATGCGTCTTCGGTGACGCAAAAACTTCTACTTCAGGCAATTCAAAATCAACAAAACTATCGCGCACACCTGCAACCTTGTCGGCCAGTAGTCCATCATAGCGTTCGGGCTGAATATCAGATAGTGCCATAAAAACCTCTAAACTCTAAACAAAGGAAGGGGGAGTAAAAACAGAGCGACGCATTTTATCAGCCCTTGCTTATAGGTCAATCTAAAACAAAAAAGAGGCGTAATGCCTCTTTGGATTCACTAGAAATAAACACTCACTGCTAATCGGACATTTTGACCGCATATTTACTGGCCATAATTTCCCATTGACTTAAATGGTCCTTAAAACCTAATCGCTCAATGTATTTAAACGATAACTGGCTAGAAATAGCACAACCATTAATGCTATTTACCGACGGTAATAACGCATCCGCAATATGCACAGCGGTTAATGGCTGGAATTTATTGGAAGGGCTACTTCCTGGAAAATGGTGAAACAATACAGCTTCTACCACCTTTGGGGGCAAATTCCACAAGCCAAGAAGATAAGCACCTATTTCAGCATGAGAAACGCCCAGATTCATTTTTTCAACAACATAGAGTGGCTGAGATAGCTCTGCGGCTTTATTCATAATATGCCGATATTTTTCCGGGTCATGCGAAGCCAGCATAACCATACCGAAATCATGCAGCAGACCCGCCAGAAAAGCCTGTCCCTGCACGTGTTTATCTACTTTCACTGAGCGGCAAATATCCTGAGCTAATCTTGCCACCAACATAGAACGACTATGTATTTGCGAGAATGAAAAACTAGCCCACGCATTGCTTTGAGGAAAAGCTTCAAAAATATGCGAAGCCAGTGTCAGATCCCTTATAGACCGGACACCTAAAATGGTTACGGCCTCATTTAATCGATAAATTTGACGCTCTAAACCAAAAAACGCCGAATTAACTAATTGCAGCACTTTAGCTGACATGACAGGATCACGCTCAATAATCTGGGAAATTTCACGCGCACTAGATTGACCGGAAAGCAATGCATTGCTCAGCGCTTCATAAATATCAGGCAAAGAAGGCAGGCGCTCAATACGCCCAATAAACGCTTTGATTTCCGGTTTTTTAATCAAACCCGTCACTTTTAATGCTTGCTCAATCGCCAGAGAGAGCTGCACATCAGTGCAACTTTCGGGTAAGGAAGAATGTGCAACCTCAGAAACCCGTGCGGCGAAGGCTGAAGATAAATCACCCGTCACTGCGATCCGCACCGCCTCAGGGCTTTTACGAATAACCTGAGTTAATGCGCCCAACATTAACTCCGGGCTCTCAGAAATACCCACTATTATAATGTCATAATGACAATCCTGAATTCGCTCAAGCATCTCGTCAGCGGAATCGACACGACTAACCGACCAATGATTAAGATCAGCGACAGTATCAATCTGTTTATCATTGAGATAAGCAGAGCGACAGACCAGTATGTTTCTGTCATGCAGAGGAAGCTTCACTTTTGCATCTATAGACATACCTTAATTAACCGAATATTAACTACTTAATGCTATAAGGTTTAGCCAAGCTTCTGCAAAGTGTCCACTTTTTATATAAATTAGGTTCATTAACCTCACTTAACACCGTAGACTATTCTTTTTTATATTCACCCACATAGCAATGTCTTTAGAAACCATGCCAGATACTCAGCGAAAAATACTCGTCACAAGCGCACTTCCGTATGCCAATGGTCCTATTCATCTTGGCCATTTGGTTGAATATATTCAGACCGACATCTGGACACGATTCCAGAAACAACGCGGTCATCATTGCACTTATGTCTGTGCAGATGATGCGCATGGCACGCCAATTATGCTCAAAGCCGACCAGCTGGGCATATCACCTGAGACTCTTATTCAACAGGTGAGTCAGGACCATCAACGTGATTTTTCTGGGTTTATGGTAGGGTTCGACAACTACTACTCGACCCATTCCGAAGAAAATAAACACTTTGCTTCTCTGGTCTATACGCGCTTACGCGAAAACGGACATATATCTAAGAAAACCATTACGCAGGCTTATGATCCCGAAAAACAGATGTTTCTGCCGGATCGCTTCGTTAAAGGTGATTGTCCAAAATGCGGTGCTCTGGACCAGTATGGCGATTCATGCGAAAAATGTGGTGCCACCTACAGTCCGGTTGAACTGAAAAATGCATACTCCGCTATTTCTGGCGCCAAACCGATCGAGAAAGAATCCGAACACTATTTCTTCAACCTCGGCGACTTCGAACAATTTCTTCGCACCTGGGTCGATAAGCATGTCCAAGTACAGATGGTTCACAAACTCAACGACTGGTTTGAATCAGGCTTAAAAAACTGGGATATCTCTCGTGACGCACCTTACTGGGGTTTTGAAATTCCTGATGCCCCCGGCAAATATTTCTATGTCTGGCTAGATGCGCCGATAGGCTACATGGCCAGCTTTAAAAACTTGTGTGACAAAAGCGATCTGGACTTCGATGAATACTGGAATAAAGCATCGACGACCGAGCTTTACCACTTTATTGGTAAAGACATCGCCTATTTCCATACCCTGTTTTGGCCTGCCATGCTTGAAGGTGCGGGCTTCCGTAAGCCGAATGGCGTTTTCTGTCATGGCTTTCTGACCGTTGACGGCCAGAAAATGTCTAAGTCTCGTGGCACGTTCATCATGGCAGAGACCTATTTAAATCATTTACGCCCTGAATACTTGCGCTATTATTTCGCAGCTAAACTGAGTTCTGGTATCGATGATATTGACCTGAATCTTGAAGACTTCCGTCTGCGAGTCAATGCAGATCTGGTCAACAAAGTGGTCAACATCGCTTCTCGCTGTGCAGGCTTTATTCATAAGTTATTCGACGGTAAGTTATCTGCTGAACTGTCAGCACCCGAGCTCTACCAAGAGGCCGTTATTGCGGGTGACAGCATTGCCGATGCTTACGAGAAACGTGAGTTCAGCAGAGCCATGCGTGAGATCATGATTATTGCGGATAAAGCCAACCAATATATTGATACGGCAGAACCCTGGGTTCTGGCCAAACAGGAAGGTAAACAACAGGAAGTCCAGGATTGCTGCTCTATGGGTATCAACCTGTTCCGGGTTATATGCACGTATCTGGCACCGGTTTTACCTCAGGTTGCTGATGATGTGAAAGTCTTTCTGAATCTCGACACCTTAGCCTGGGACACAGTCAGACAGCCACTGACTAACCACACGGTCAACAAATTCAAACCGTTAATGCAACGTGTCGACGAAGACAAAATAGCCGCGCTAATCGAAGAAAGTAAACAAACGATGGAAGCAACGGCCGCACCTCAAAAACCGGTTGCAAACACTCTTGAAGCTACTGATGCAACAACGCCCTTGAGTAGCGAGCCTATCGCTGAGACCATTTCATTTGAAGACTTCGCTAAGATTGATCTTCGTGTCGTTCGTATCGTAAAAGCAGAGCACGTCGATGGCGCTAAAAAGCTGTTACAACTGACGCTGGACCTGGGCGGTGAAAAACGTAATGTCCTGGCGGGAATAAAGTCTGCGTACGCCCCGGAAGATCTGGAAGGAAAGCTAACTGTCATGGTGGCTAATTTAGCGCCCCGTAAAATGAAATTTGGCGTCTCGGAAGGGATGGTGCTAGCGGCAGGACCTGGAGGGGAAGACATCTGGATTCTCGAACCTCATACTGGCGCGCAACCTGGCATGCGCATCAAGTAATAATCAAACAATCCTGATTTGATCATTAAAAAGGCCCATTCGGGCCTTTTTTTTCACCTGTTTTTGTTTACATATATCCTTTCCTTGACTACATTTCATAATAATAAGTGTGCGCTTATAGGGTGCAGATGCACTGAAATCGTTCATCTACGAACGACCTGAATAGCCAATATAATACGCAATACCCAAGAATAAGTATTAACCCCTACGTATTTTAAGGGTTGTAACCAATGTCTATTTTTGGAAATATTGTTTACTGGTTAAGACAAAGCCCTTTAAAAAGGGAAATTTGAAAAAATAAGCTACACTGAAACCTACAATAATAAAAATAGGTACGACCTTTGCATTACTCCCCCCAACGTGTTGCATTCAAATGCAACACACATCAGACCATTAAAAAAATAACTTCCCTGATCCTAGGAGGATTACACCAATGATGAAAAAAACTCTAATGACAGCCGCTGTCCTAGCTGCCAGTTTTTCCGGTCAAGCGATGGCTGAAGGTACTTTGAACATAGTCAAAGAACGTGGCGTTGTTCAGTGTGGCGTAACGACTGGACTTGCCGGTTTTTCAAATCCAGACGAAAAAGGTCAGTGGGCAGGGTTAGATGTCGATGTATGTCGTGCCGTAGCCGCAGCAACACTAGGTGACGCAACAAAAGTTAAATTCATCCCACTTACAGCAAAAGAGCGTTTTACAGCGCTTCAGTCCGGTGAAATTGACATATTATCGCGCAACACTACCTGGACTCAAACACGTGACACTCAATTAGGCCTTAACTTTGCTGGTGTAAACTATTACGACGGCCAGGGTTTTATGGTTTCAAAAAAACTGGGAGTTAAAAGCGCAAAAGAACTCGACGGTGCTGCTTTCTGTATTCAGGCCGGTACAACTACCGAATTGAATTTAGCCGATTACTTCCGTATGAATGGCATGAGCTACTCCCCTGTTGTATTCGATACATCTGACCAAACAGTTAAAGGTTTTGAAGCAGGCCGCTGTGATGCAATCACATCTGACCAGTCTCAACTGTATGCTTTACGCATTAAGTTAGTCGATCCGGAAGCGGCAATGGTATTGCCAGAAGTTATCTCTAAAGAACCTCTCGGACCTGTGGTTCGTCAGGGTGATGACGAATGGTTTAACGTCGTTAAGTGGACACACAACGCCATGTTGAATGCTGAAGAGATGGGTGTTACGTCCGCTAATACAGATGAAATGCTGAAGTCAGCAAACCCCAATGTCCGACGTTTGCTGGGTCTGGAAGGACCTAAAGGTACGGGCTTGAATCTGAATGATGATTGGGCATACCAAATCATCAAACAGGTGGGTAACTATGGAGAAGTCTTTGATCGTAACGTAGGTAAAGACTCCCCTCTACAAGTAAGCCGTGGTATCAACGCGTTATGGTCTGATGGCGGCCTGCAATACGCTCCGCCTATGCGTTAATCATAGCGATAAGGGATGGATCATTGATCTGTACCTTTCTTAATATGATGTGAGTCGGGAGCCTCTGTTTTTCAGAGGCTCCTTACTATTGTTACGTGGAGAGTTCGATGTCGCTATCTGATCGACCAACCTCAGAGAGTTCTGCAATAAAATCAGGCAGTAGTCGTTTTTGGAATGATCCTGACAAACGTGCCTTAATGTTCCAGATTTTACTTGTCTTGGGGCTTGCAGCTTTTCTGTTATCTATTATCAATAATACGCTGAGTAACCTTGAACAACGCGGTATTACGACAGGGTTTGCTTTCCTTGACGTAGAAGCGGGCTTCGGTATTTTGCAGTCATTGATTCCCTATACAGAAACAGACACCTATGGTCGTACATTTTTTGTAGGCTTACTAAATACTGTTCTGGTATCCGTTTTAGGTATTATAGCCGCCACTGTGCTTGGCTTTTTTCTGGGTGTTGGCCGTCTATCCAAAAACTGGTTAATATCCAAGGTATGTACCGTATATATTGAGATATTTCGTAATATCCCGCTGTTATTACAAATCTTCTTCTGGTATTTCACCGTCCTGCGCACGCTACCGAGCCCAAGACAAAGCCTTGAGTTTTTAGGTAGCTTCCTCAATGTTCGCGGGCTTTATCTACCGCAACCTGTGGGCGGCGAAGGTTTTAATGTTGTGTGGGTTATGTTTTTCGCTGGATTAGGTGCTACCTGGCTACTTAAACGCTGGGCCAATAAAAGACAAGAAGTTACCGGACAAGACTTCCCTATGCTATATGCCGGGTTAGGTCTGATTTTCGGCTTACCCCTGATTGCATTCTTTTTGATGGGAATGCCGATGACCGTTGACCACCCTGTGTTAACAGGTTTCAATTTCGTAGGTGGTATTACCATTATTCCTGAGTTCATGGCTCTTTGGCTGGCGCTAACCATCTACACCGCCGCTTTTATTGCCGAAATCGTGCGTGGCGGTATCTTATCTGTACCCCACGGACAACTGGAAGCCGCGACTGCTCTGGGGCTACCCCGTAGCAAAACATTACGTTTTATTATTCTTCCCCAAGCACTGCGTGTCATCATCCCACCTCTCACCAGCCAGTACTTGAATCTGACTAAAAACTCATCTCTTGCTACGGCCATTGGGTATCCCGATCTGGTGTCAGTTTTTGCCGGCACAACGCTTAACCAGACAGGTCAGGCGATTGAAGTGATCTTTATGACCATGGCCGTTTACCTGACCCTGAGCATTCTGACCTCGATCTTTATGAACTGGTATAACAGCCGTAAAGCCTTGATTGAGCGATAGGTGGAGATGAACTATGAAATATGAATTACAGCCTATGCTACCAGCACCCTCAAGTACGACAGGATTGCTGGGCTGGCTAAAAAGAAATCTATTCAGTAATGTGAAAAACTCTATCGCAACGCTGTTGATCGGCTATTTTCTAATCACCCTACTCGGTCCTGCGCTGCAGTGGGCATTTATCGACTCTGATTGGTTTGGTGACTCACCGGCCGCTTGCACCAGTGGTGGCGCATGCTGGGCGTTCATTACCAACCGCATGGACCAGTTTATGTACGGTTTCTATCCAGAGACTGGTTACTGGCGAATCAATGCTACCTTGTTCCTATTTGCCGCCGCTGTTACATGGATGGTGATTGAAAAAACACCTTATAAAGGCTACGTAGCATTCTTTACACTCTTTATTTACCCTATCATCGGATTTTATCTGCTGTATGGCGGTAGTTTTGGGTTAGAAGTCGTTGATACGCACAAATGGGGGGGGCTGAGCCTAACCTTGGTGCTTGCCGTTATCGGTATTGTTGCAGCGATGCCATTTGGTATTCTGCTAGCACTCGGTCGACGCTCAGAGATGCCTATCGTAAAAGCTTTTTCAGTCATTTACATCGAGTTTTGGCGAGGTGTACCGCTTATTACCGTGCTCTTCATGGCGTCGGTGATGTTACCACTGTTTGTATCTGAAGAGATCACATTCGATAAGCTGCTGCGTGCATTGATCGGGATCATTCTGTTCCAGTCTGCTTATATGGCCGAAGTAATTCGTGGTGGTTTACAAGCCATCCCTAAAGGCCAATACGAAGCGGCTGATGCATTAGGTCTGACCTACTGGAAATCGATGTTACTGATCATAATGCCGCAAGCACTTAAGCTAATGATTCCGGGCATAGTGAATACCTTCATCGCGCTGTTTAAGGATACCAGTCTGGTATTGATCATTGGTCTGTTCGATATCCTGGCGATTGTTCAATCAGCCAATAGTGATACTGATTGGCTCGGCTATTCAACTGAAGGCTATATTTTTGTTGCCTTTGTTTTCTGGATTTTCTGTTTTGGTATGTCGCGTTATAGCCAAAATCTTGAGAAGCGCCTTAAAACCGGCTACTAACACGCGCCAGACAGGTGGAGAATTATTTTATGAGCAAACAAGAAGAACGTAACATTTCAGAAAAATTAATGGTTGAACTACGTGACGTCAACAAGTGGTATGGTGACTTTCACGTTCTGAAAAACATTAATCTACAAGTAAAAAAAGGCGAACGTATCGTTATCTGTGGCCCTTCGGGTTCAGGAAAATCAACGATGATTCGTTGTATTAACCGACTAGAAGAGCACCAACAGGGTGATATCATTGTCAATGGTACGGAATTGTCGAACGACCTGAAAAATATTGAAGCCATTCGTAAAGAAGTAGGCATGGTATTTCAGCACTTCAATCTCTTTCCGCATCTGACCATATTGGAAAATTGCTGCTTAGCACCGATCTGGGTAAAGAAACAGCCTCGCGCGGTAGCCGAAGCCACTGCCATGGAATTCCTGGAACGCGTAAGGATTCCTGAGCAGGCGCTGAAATATCCTGGTCAGCTTTCCGGTGGACAACAGCAACGTGTGGCCATTGCCCGTTCACTGTGTATGAATCCCGATGTCATGCTGTTCGATGAACCTACGTCTGCACTTGATCCGGAGATGATCAAAGAAGTACTCGACGTTATGATCGAACTGGCAGATGAAGGCGGTATGACCATGTTATGTGTTACGCACGAAATGGGCTTTGCCAAAACCGTTGCCGACCGCGTTATATTCATGGATGCGGGGCAAATTATTGAAGAAAATGAACCTCACGAATTCTTCAATAATCCACAACACGAACGTACTCAGCTTTTCCTCAGTCAGATTCTCCAGCACTAACTGAGAGAATACGATTTCCAGCGGCCACTTGGCCGCTTTTTTTATGCACTTTTGCAATGATCCTCAACGTGATTCATGCTAAAACACCCGGCACACTTTATTCATACATTTTTGGAAACGCTATGACACTCGAAAGCTTTATTGCTCAGCTTAACGCGACTGGGCAGGTAGAATTTGAAGATACTATGGCTATCATCAATACTCTTTTTGATTACACCCCTACCCCATTCTCGAATGGCTTAGGGGACACTAACATCAGCAATCCGGCAGGACAGAACGAAGGCTCCTGTAAGATTTTTGCCTTTGCCCAACTAACGCAGTTGAGTAAAGAACAAACATTAGAGTGCTTTGGTCGGTTTTATCAGGATGTGCTGAAAACGCCACAAGGCGAAGACCATACGAATATACGTAACTTTATGCGTGATGGCTGGCAGGGTATTGAATTTGAAGGACAGGCGCTTACTGCGAAACTACTCTAGTAAATACCTGTAACACTGATTAGACGCTTGTTAAACGCTTGTTAAAAGGGCTTAACAAGCGTTTTGGTAAGAAGAGATCGGCTCGCTATTAAGCCAGTCGATCATCTGCGATTTTATAGTGCGGATCTTCTATCAGATTGACTTCGACCAGGCTGCCCGCTTTTTCCAGTAAGTCGATACACTCCTGATTCAAGTGACGCAGATGTAACGATTTACCGGCAGCAAGGTAGCGCTCAGCGACCGCATCAATAGCTTCAATGCCCGAATGATCCATCACACGAGAACCCTTAAAATCGATGATCACGTCATCAGGATCACTTTTTGGCGTAAAGTTATCCCGGAAACTCTGTGCCGATGCGAAGAACAACGGACCATGAGAAAGGTAAACCTTGGTTTTGCCTTCGTCTTCAGACCAGGTTTCGAACTCAACATGCTTAGCGTGCTTCCAGGCGAACATCAGTGCAGACATAATCACACCCACCACCACGGCAATCGCTAAATCAGTCATCACAGTGACGACGGTGACCGTTAGCACGACCAGCAAGTCAGCTTTAGGCACCTTACCCCACAACCGTAAACTGGCCCACTCAAACGTGGCAATAACGACGATAAACATCACACCCACCAACGCCGCCACAGGAATAATTTCGATCAGGCTTGAACCCACCAAAATAAAGGTCAACAGAAACAAGGCCGCTGAGATACCGGATGCGCGCCCACGCCCACCCGCATTAATATTAATCATACTCTGGCCAATCATGGCGCAACCACCCATCCCACCAAAGAAACCGGTCACGACATTAGCAACGCCCTGCCCCATGCACTCTTTGTTACCCCGACCACGTGTTTCGGTTACTTCATCAATCAAGGTGAGCGTTAATAACGATTCAATCAGGCCAATGGCGGCCAGAATAATGGCATAAGGAAGAATGATATAAAATGTTTCTAATGTGAAAGGGACACTCGGAATACTGAAAGCAGGCAAACCACCGGCAATCGTTGCTTGTGCATCACCCGTCAGGTTAATCAGCGCATCCTGAACCGTACGCGTATCCAGGTTCAACGAGATAACCAACACAGTCACCACCAGAATCGCCGCTAAAGGCGACGGTATAGCGCGTGTAAATTTCGGCAAAAAATGGATTATCGCCATCGTCAGGGCAACTAGCCCCAGCATCATGCCCATCTCATTCCCTTGTAGCCATTGCAGCTGGCCACTCTCATCCGAGAATTGAAATTGCTTCATCTGTGCCAAAAATATAACAATAGCCAAACCATTGACGAAGCCTAACATCACGGGATGCGGTACCAAGCGGATAAATTTACCGAGGCGGAACACACCCGCCAACACCTGAAATATGCCCATCAACACCACGGTAGCAAACAGATACTCAACACCGTGCTGCGCCACCAAGCTCACCATAACGACGGCTAATGCACCCGTTGCACCGGAAATCATACCCGGACGGCCACCAATAGCGGCCGTTATTAAACCCACCATAAAAGCGGCATAGAGTCCCACCAACGGCTCAACACCCGCAACAAAAGCGAATGCAACCGCTTCTGGTACTAACGCAAGCGACACCGTCAGACCCGATAGCACATCATTTTTCATACTTTGAGATTTAGAAACGAGCAGTTGAAACATTCATGGCCCCGATTTTAGTTTCTGCCAAACTCCACATGACGATACCCGAGAGATATTGTCCGAGAGACAATACCTGACAGAAAAAGCCCGGAAGAAAGCACTGAGCAAAAGCACCGGTCCAGCATGAGCAGAGGGCTCATGCTGAGAAAGCACTTAAAAAAGTGACCAATTTTAACAGATATGCTGACCAGTGTCAGGAAAGACTCCTATTAGCACACCATACGATGGCGACGAACCTCTAAAAAACTTATGACAAAAAAATAACCGGATACATTATTGTCAGGTTTCATTTTCAACATCAGATACGCTGATTCAGCAGACGAGTCCTTAACTGGTCAATATTATGCTGCGACAAATCCTGGGCTAGCTGACGTAACTGCGAACTAATATGAGCATGATAAAAAGATTGCGTAAATGCCAGATTCTGCCATGCAGGCGGCATTCCCTTTATGTTATGCACCATACCACCAGCAGAATCAGATGCCATATATTTAACAACACCAATGCCACTCAGTATTAAACGAGAAAGGCACATGGGACAAGGTTCTAGTGAAACGACTAATTTAAGCTGATACGCTGGATACTGAGACCGAAATATCTCTTCATACTGATCAATCACACGCATTTCAGCATGGCCTGCAGAGCAAAACTTTTCTTCAAAAACCTGATTTTTTTCCTCTATCAGGATATTACCCGCCCCATCCATCAAAACCGCACCAACGCCGTAATTGCCAGAGGTAAGTGCATCAAGAGCAAGCTCACAACAACGAAGCCCTATTGCATCATCCCGAAAGTCAGCATTAACCGGGTAATCATTAACACGCTGAACCAGCTCGCTTAACTCCATATATCTCCTGATAAACCCTGGAGACTCAATTTAAGTGCGTGTAGCACATACTTAAGCCTGCGATTCTACTAAGGCAATAATAAAATCAATAATTAGAAGTTAATACCAAAATGATAGTTGCTGAAACCCTTCTGATTCCTTATTTTTGTAAAAGGTGTTTTTTAATGGGAAACCTTTTAACCGAGGGGCTTTTAACATAGCGCTTTGCAACATACCGCTTTGTAACATACCGTTTTGTAACATAGCACCTTGCAACAACGGACCGGGTAAGAAAGGACCTTGTAAAAGCGGCTCAGTTAACGGGAGATCCTTCAACCTAAAACCTAAACCTAACAATCTCACCGGTTTATTACCGCGTTTATACCCCCGCGTCATTAAATCAGAGAAGAACAATACATTATGATCCATCGTACGATGTTCGATCGTTGTTTGTGTAAAGTCACTAAATTTAAGCTTAACAAACAAGCCCTGAATTGAACGTTCATCTTGATAACGACTAAATCGCTGCTGCAGCTCCCGATAAAGCTCAGGAATATGAGATAAACACTCATCAAGTGATAAAAGGTCAGCGGCAAACGTATGCTCTACACTAATCGATTTCCGCACCCGATGTGTAACGACATCACGATCATCAACACCTCGACTTAACTCATATAAGCGCTGACCAAAACGGCCAAAATTTTCCGTTAATTGACTGAGTGCCAGCGTCTTTAAATCACCACAGGTATCCACCCCCATCGATTGTAATTTTTCAGCTGTTTTACTGCCCACACCATGTAGTTTTCTTACCGGTAGATTTTCAACAAAACTCTCTACCTGATCTGGCGTAATAACACAGAGTCCATCAGGTTTATTCCAGTCACTTGCCACTTTTGCTAAAAATTTATTGGGCGCAACACCTGCGGAAATAGTAATACCCGTCTCTTGTAATACCCTGGATCGTAGCATTTGAGCTATACGGGTTGCACTGCCTTTGTACAAATTGCTGCCGGACACATCCAGATAGGCCTCATCCAACGACAACGGTTCGATGCACTCGGTCACTTCACGGTAAATCTGCATAATTTGGGCAGACACATTGCGATACTTCTCCATCTCACCTGGTATTACGGTTAATGACGGGCAAAGTTTTAATGCATGGGCGGTAGCCATCGCAGAACGCACACCAAACTGCCGCGCAGGATAGTTACAGGTCGCAATAACACCACGACGATCGGCACGACCGCCAATAGCTAATGGAATATTTTTATATTCAGGTTTATCCCTCATTTCAACCGCTGCAAAGAAACAGTCACAGTCACAATGGATAATTTTTTTCATACGTAAGAAACCAGAAAAACTGTATGTAATCACAGTGTATATACAAATATTCATCTGACCTAATACTTACTTAGATTAATACTTTTTCTGACAGTAACGTTATCCCGAATAGCCAGGCTGTCATCTTTTTGTCACTTTCTCGTCAACTGATTGCCACATCACTGCCATATTCTTTATTCCCATCTAAGTTGCATTACAGGATCACCACGTGATTAATGTTGAACAGGTGTTAACCCACAAGTACCCCGCTTTTTCAGATAAACCTGCGCCCTTTCGTCGCTCCGCTATCTTTTGTTTGCGGCGATTGGTGCATGAAAATGAGATCAATGAATTTTTAGTAGAGAACCACGGAGCGACAGGTTTCGAGTTTGTAGACAAAGTACTGGACTACTTCAACTTCAGTTATAGCCTCAGCCATAATGATCGGATGAACATTCCTTCGTCTGGCCGTGTTGTCATCGTGGCTAATCACCCGCTGGGTGCACTGGATGGATTAGCGCTTTTAAAGTTGGTTGGCGAAGTACGCCGCGATGTCCGAATTATTGCCAATGATGTACTGAGCAACGTTGCACAATTAAATTCTCTGTTTTTACCTGTTGATAATCTGGGTAAAAGCACTCGCAAACAAGACATTGAACGCATAACAACCTCACTACAAGATGAAGAGGCCGTCATCGTCTTTCCTGCGGGTGAAGTTTCACGTGCCGGTATGACTGGCATTAAAGATGGAAAATGGAACAGCGGATTTTTACGCTTCGCGCGTAAAGCTAATGCGCCAATTTTGCCGGTTTATCTCGGTGGTAAAAACTCATCTTTATTTTACGGTATGTCATATATCAACAAATCCTTATCGGCTCTTTTATTGGCGCGGGAGATGTTTAATAAAAAATCGATGACCATTCCGATACACATTGGCCAAGCCATTCCTTATAGCCATATCGATGCATTGCCTGTCTCAAGAGCAGAAAAGACTAAATTACTGCGTAAACACCTATATCGCATCGCCAAACGAAAAAGCCCGCTCTTTATCACGGAAAAAACTATCGCCCACCCTCAAGACAGACGTGTGCTGAAACAAGAACTGAAAGAAGCCGAGCTATTAGGGGAAACCGGGGATGGTAAAAAAATCTACCTGTTTGACTACCGGCCAGACTCCGCCGTTATGCAGGAAGTCGGCAGGTTACGAGAAATCTCATTCCGACACGTAGGTGAGGGCACGGGCGAAAAGAAAGATCTGGATCGTTATGATCAATATTACCGCCACCTTATTCTCTGGGACGAAGAAGACCTGGAAATAGTAGGCGCTTACCGACTGGCAGAAGCACACAAGCTTATTCACGACGAAAGAAGCCCGCTCTACAGCCAGACATTGTTCCAATACAGTGAAGCGATGCAACCGTATTTCGAGCAGGGTATAGAGCTGGGAAGGAGTTTTGTTCAACCGCGTTACTGGGGAAGACGCAGCCTTGACTACCTCTGGTACGGTATTGGTGCTTACTTGAAAAAGCATCCTGAGGTCAGATATATGTTTGGCCCTGTTAGCCTGAGCAATAGTTACCCAAAACCTGCTAAAGATATGCTGGTGTGGTTTTACACACACTATTTTGGTGATGAAAAGCAGCTGGCAAAAGCCAATTTGTCTTACACCCTTTCTCTCGATGATGCTGATAATCTAGGTCTTTTGTTCTCCGGAAACGACTACCTGTCGGACTTTAGAATATTAAAAGAGCAGCTGGATTATCTGGGGGTCTGCGTTCCTACACTTTACAAACAGTACAGCGAGCTTTGCACCACAGGTGGTGTGTGTTTTATGGATTTTGGCGTAGATGCCGATTTTAATTACTGCGTTGATGGGCTGGTCATGGTAGATATGGAGTTTGTTAAAGAGAAAAAATATCAGCGCTATGTGGGAATTAAAGAACAACCCGCGACCTTGAAGAAAAAGGCCTCAGAGCATCAGATCTTAGACAGAACAGCCTAAAGTAAGCGCCTTGGATCAATCGATTTTATAGCTATAGATTATGGAATAGCTGATTTTAGAACAGCAGGCTTTAGAAGAGAAGTCAGTATAAACGGTTAGCACTTCCCTAAAACGGGAAGTCGCTATATTCTGTATTGACGTTCTAATCGTTGAGTTTGCTATGAGTCCTGTTGTTATTATCATTCTGGGTACCCTACTATTGGCAGGTATGCTATGGATAAGAGCCATACCTGCACATCGGCGAGGGTTCGCTCTCTTTAAACTGTTGATTCTTTTGTTAGTGGCCATCATCGTTATTCTGACAGTCACTGGCCGTCTTCCCTGGATAGGGGCATTACTGGCTGGCGCTATTCTTCTTTACAAAAAATACAGCGCTGGATTTAAAGTGGCTGCATTTGTACGCAGAATGTTCGGTAACCAAGTCGGCGGCAATCAACAACCGGGTTCCCAGAAACATCATCAGTTAACACGCCAGGATGCACTAAAAGTCCTCGGGTTAGAGGACGGATGTACTAAGGAGGATATTATTCAGGCACACCGTCAACTGATGCAAAAATTACACCCCGATCATGGAGGTAATAGCTTTTTGGCTGCTCAGGTTAATGAAGCAAGAGAGTGCCTCTTGAAAAAGTCATCTTAACAAACTGTTATTCAGAACGTTTAAGCTCAAAGCCCGTACGGCCAAACTCAGCGGAAAACCCCTCCTGTATAAAACTTCCAGAACGTGTACGCCTTAATAACAAGATAGATTCTTGTTCACGGCCATCCTGATCCGTGAAATAGAGCGCCAACTTATTATTGTCACTCCATTCCCAGCGCCCACTCATCACTATGAGTGGCTGCCCGTTTCGATAATCCAGCAGCATTTTTGCACTATTATTCTGACGTAAATCCAGAACAGCAAAAACTTCATTATCATTCAGTTCATTACTATAACGCCCTAATAATGCGCGGTTAGTTAGATTGCCTTCTCGAGCACAACCGTGAAAAATATTGCCATCCAATGACAACTCGGATGTCCAACGATACCAGATGTTGTTAGCGTCTCTACAGGGCTGGTCACGAATAGCTAATCTAAAAATATGTGATTGGTCCCCCACATTTTTTAACGTCCCTCTCCAAACACTTTGAGCGCTTTCCTGTCTCTCAATAGAAAAATTTAATGTCCGTAAATGCTCAAACGATTGCACTCGAATAATGTCAGATAAAACATCTGCCATCCATCGGGGGTCACTCCCCTGGGCGCGAAAGCGGATATTAGCAAGATTGATCTGACATGCATCCATACCACCACCCGCAACGGTAACATCACTCACATGCCATACAAGATCAGTCCCCTGTGCCGCTTTCATTTCCATATAAACCGGCAATTCAAAATCTGGCGATTGTTCGTAATATAGCTTACCTAACTGCCCATTCGTATCCTGTAAGCGACGTCTTTCCAGGCTAAAACAAGGGGTTATCACATACCTTCCGGCGTCTCTGCTAACAATACCCCTGACAAACGCCTCTTCAGCAGTATCAGGCCAGATCCTTAGGGAGTTAACACAACCCGTTAAGAAAAGAGAAAAAACTATACAAAGCAGCATATATTTATTTATTAGTTGCATAGTTGACGTAACCTTTTCTATGTACCATAACTAGACAGTAAGAATAAAAATGTGGCGTATATCCACAAATCACGAAGGGAAGCATAAGGATGGCAAGGCTAGCAGAATTTGATCGAAGCGATGTACTTAATAAAGCTATGGAAGTTTTCTGGCGTACAGGATATACCGCTACTTCCATCACTGATCTTGTCCGTGCGACTAACCTTAAACCGGGATCGTTGTACGGCGCCTTCAATAGCAAGCGCAGTCTCTTTCTTGAGGTTATCGATAATTATGCGAATCGCAGCTTAACACGCATCAGCGAATGCATGGAACAATCCGATTCTGCCGTTGAATCCATCACTCACTTTTTCTCGCAATTATGCCAGGACATAGAATGCGATACGATCGGTAAGGGGTGCCTGATGGTAAACACCCTACTTGAGATGGCCACTGAAGACGATGAAATTCGCACAAAAGTAACCGAATACCTCAGCAGCATTGAACATTATTTTTATCTTCGATTAGAGCAGGCTCGCTTGCAGGGTGAAATAGAAGCAGATGCAGACTGTGACAGCCTGGCAAAAATGCTCATGACGGGTATTTGGGGATTGCGGGTAATGAGTACCACCCGCCCAGATATTACTATCTATTCAGGTATTACCAGCTACTTACTTTCAGCACTTCCTGTCGTTAAGCGCTAAATAATTTATTGAGGCGTAATAACATTATTGACGTCGCTTAACAGAGACAACCTAACTCATTGTTTTACAACAGATTTACACATATAAAAAACATTAGACTCTAAAAAGAGACATTTTTATAAATTAAACCTCTATCTTTAATTTATTTGAGCAATATAATGCTCGCAATTCATTGATAATATTAAGTTTTTAAAAAAGCGGCACAAATATTGATTAAGCAGCATTACATTTTCCTGCTAGCCGGAGATCAGCATGCGCTTAGTCATCACCTTATTAATATCCATCTCAATAGCAATACCTGCTTCTGCACAAGTAGAAAAAACGCCATCACCAAACACCAGCTCTCGTAGCCACTGGGATGCGGAAACTATCATGCAGGATTTAGATCAAAACTCTGATGGGCGCCTGAATTACATGGAAGCCATGAGTGATACTGAAATATCAGATAAGTTTATCCAAATGGATCTGAATAAGAATGGCTTCTTAAGCATAAAGGAGCTGAGAGAGCCTAAAAGAATGAATGCCAATCAATTTAAGGTATTAATGACCTTCGCATCACTCCAGTGTATTTAATATGATAAAAAAAGGATTTTGATCGGATATGGATGCGATAATCTATATCTGGTCATCCTTATCCTAAAACCCATCGATAAAAATAAGGAATATCCACTAATCGTAATCAAAGAGAATCAGGTATTATGACGCGAAAAGCCTGGCAGGCAATGTCATTAAAACAACTGGTATTTATTGCCTTTCTCCTGATTATTACCCCGATCGGTTATATGCTGTACAAAACCAGTAACGTTTTAGAGCGTCAACTTCAACAAAGCTACCAGCAAACTCAAACAGCACTTGAATTGAGCCAGCAAAACAACGTACTTGAACGCTTAGCTGAAGATATCGTGCGTTCAGCTACTCAATATAAAATTTTAAAATCGCCCCCCCTCATAGAAAGACTCAATGAGCAAATTGAGAGCTTCAATAATCAATTATCCATTCAAATGTTCCTGACTGAAAAAAGTCAGTACCAGCAACGTTTTCAGCGACTTTTTAGTGAAGTACAGACAGACCCCTTTAATGAGATTATTAATTCGCTCCCTCAACTCACTCGAGATTTAGCAGAACAAAGCCACCAGCAAGTCGCTCTGGAGCTGACAAACCTACAAGAGCAGGCCCGCGAAACACGGCAAGCCCTCTGGTGGCAAACAGGTTTATTAGTGTTAACCACATTGATATTAATGCTGTTTTTTTCATCTCTGATTACCCGTCCAATCGCTGAACTTATTAGCCGTATTAAAGCCATTGGGCGTAGGGAAAAAGTACCCGAAGAACCTATCCATGGTCCAATGGAGATCGTTCAGCTCAATAATCAGGTACTCTGGTTAAATAAACATTTGCATCAACTGGAGCAACTCAAAGACGAGTTTATTCAGCACATTTCTCATGAATTAAAAACACCATTAACCACGCTGCGTGAAGGGGCAGACCTGTTAGCAGAAGAAGTCCCTGGCCCGCTAAATACACAACAAAAGCGCGTAGTGTCTCTCATGCAAAGCAGTAGTATTAGCTTACAACAACTTATTGAGCAGTTACTGGATTACAACCGACTTCAACAACCTAATACCATACAGTTACAGCGCGTCGACATTCAAAAAGCCATAGCAGAAACGATCACACCGCTACAGCTATTAATTTCAGAAAAATCGATACACCTGTCACTACCAGATGAATCTTTCGTCGTTCAGCTTGATCCTAATATGTTACATCGGATTTTGAGCAACCTGATTTCCAATGCCATTTACTATACTGAGCGAGATGGGCATGTCATTATTGCTACCCGAGTTATCAAAAACTGCTTAGTGATTGATGTAGAAAATAGTGGTTCAGCTATTCTCCCTGATGATGCAGGACGAATTTTTGAGCCTTTTTATCAAGGTAAAAAAAGACGCAGTGGCCCCTTAAAAGGTACAGGCATCGGTTTAAGTATTGCAATGGAAGCCAGCAAGGCTATGCATGGTAAACTTGTACTGATAACGAATAAAGCTGATAAAATCGTTTTTCGCCTGACACTACCACTGGAACAACTATGAATACGTTATCTTTATGTAAGTTATCTTTATGAATCGGTTATCTGGTATGAGACTGATTACTATTCTATTTATCGCTCCACTGATTTTTTTAAGCGGCTGTCAGCAATTCCCTATACGAGATAAACTGGCCGTACCATTTAATCCTAATTGTTTCGTATCGGACAATGCATTGAGCCAATTTTTGGAAGATGAACATCTATACATTATGTCTGATGCAACACAACAAAAAAAAATGCTAATCGATATTAGCGGTTCTTCCGCACGACTAGCTAATTTACTCAGCAGCACGGGCAATAATAAAGTATCACTTGAAAAATCACTGCTTCTGTTCAAGCAACTCCCCCTATTACCCAAGAAAGTATGCACTGCTGATCGTTATCTTTATTTAAGGTTCAGGCAAACTCAGGCACACTTAAGTATAATAGAGGAGCTAAAAACGATTTCATCCCAATTAAATTCAGCCGAACAAACGATAGAAAAACAGCAGCAGCAAATTAATGCCCTCACGCAAATTGAACCAGCCATTACTCGCCAAAGAGAGGAACACTAAGCCATGACTCTACATTCCCGAATTCTTCTGGTTGACGATGATGATGGCATACTCTCATTACTATCCATGCGCCTGGAGGCTTCAGGGTATGAAGTGTTGACCGCAATAAGTGCCGAAGAGGCTTTGCGTGTGCTGCCCACAGAGCGTGTAGACTTGGTATTAACTGATCTTTGTATGGACCAAATGAACGGGCTGACCCTGTTTAAGCATATCCAGCAAAGTTGGCCGGCTCTGCCCGTTATTATCATTACCGCCCACGGCTCAATTCCAGAGGCTGTTTCTGCCACACAACAAGGTGTTTTTGGCTTTTTAACCAAACCCATTGATAAAATCCAATTACTGGATACTGTCAGAGCCGCACTGGTCTCTGCTGAACGTCGCAGAGATACCCACTGGCGCGATGAAATAATAACGAAAAGTCCTGTAATGCTACAATTACTGGATCAGGCACATCGTGTTGCAGAATCAGATGTCAGTGTTTTAATTACCGGCCCTAGCGGCAGTGGTAAAGAACTAATGGCACTCTCTATTCATCAGGCAAGCCCACGTTCAAAGCATCCGTTTATTGCTATAAACTGCGGAGCATTACCCGAACAATTACTCGAATCAGAACTTTTCGGACATGCAAAAGGATCGTTTACCGGTGCTATTTCTAATCATATAGGCCTTTTCCAGGCCGCCGATGGAGGCACTCTGTTTTTAGATGAAATTGGTGATATGCCACAACCTCTGCAGGTTAAGCTTCTAAGAGTATTACAGGAAAGAGTGATTCGTCCGGTAGGGTCCGTTGAAAACATTGCCATTAACGTGCGCATTATTTCAGCGACTCATCGCAATTTGGATCAGGCAATGCAGAGTGAAAATTTTCGTGAAGATCTCTATTATCGATTAAACGTCGTCAACATTGAACTTCCGCCATTACGTGACCGTCCAGAAGACATACCCGTACTCGCCAGGCATTTCCTGGCTAAAGCGACAAAACAACACAATCGTAAAGTACGCAACATCTCTCCGGGAGCATTACATCTGCTCGCCCAGGCGGCATGGCCTGGTAACGTACGCCAATTGCAGAATGTGATGGAGAAAGTGGTAGCACTGAGTGCAAGTCCTGTTATTTCAGAAGGCTTAGTCGCTAACGCGCTATCCAATCAGGACTTAATTATTCCGTCCTTTAATGAAGCGCGCGCTAATTTTGAAAAGCGCTATTTAATTAAGCTAATGCAGGTAACTGAAGGCAATGTAACGCATGCTTCACGTATTGCTCAAAGAAATCGAACAGATTTTTATAAATTACTGAACCGGCATTCAATTGAAGCCGCTGCATTCAAACCCTCCGCAGCAGAAATTTCTCACAGCGTAAATATTATGCAGCGCAAGGCGAACTAATATTAACGGCCTATTTCCACAAAGCAAGCCAATGTCAGTGTGGCCAGATCACCCGCTGACATTTCCAGTTCTAATCCGCGGCGGCCAGCACTGAAGAAGATAGTCGAAAACTCCTTAGCCGTTACATCAATCACGGTCGGCAATTTTTTCTTCTGCCCTAAGGGGCTGATGCCTCCGACGATATATCCCGTACTTCGCTCTGCAGCATGCGCTTCTGCCATTATTACTTTTTTAACGTTAAGTGCGCTTGCCATCGCTTTAAGGTTCAGCTGTCCGATTACAGGGACAATGGCTACCGCTAATTTTTTCTGATCTCCTTCAATAGCGACTAACAGAGTTTTGAATACTCTAATTGGATCCTGTCCCAATAGTGCCGCGGCCTCTTCACCGTATGAGGCGCTGTCTGGATTATGTGCATATTCATGTAAGGTATATGCCAACTTCGCGCGCTTAGCCGCATTAACAGCCGGCGTCATCGTTTTTTCTCGTAGTTAATATGAGAATGAGATGCATATTTAGGTACATATGAACCCTCCCTTAAGGGCTGTAGCAGGTATTCAAGGCCGTTCACTTTAATCTCATACAGTGTCTGAAGCAGTGCGCCCAGCTCGCCTTTAGGGAAGCCTTTACGCTCAAACCAACAAACATAAGGCTCGGGAAGGTCAACCAGAACCCTGCCTGCATATTTTCCAAAAGGCATTTTCATCGTAGCCAGCTTTTTAAGCTGCTGAGGCTGTAGAGATGTCATGAAATGTGCCGTTGCCTTTCATCAGGTTAGCGTACAAAATTGCAGCCCATATTTATGATCCAAATACAGCTATGAAGCATACCGAGCAATTTATCAGTAAAGCAATCACTTTACTGAACCAAGGTAAAATTGGACAGGCAAAATTAATCTGCAAAAAGATCATGTCGCTAACGCCTCTCCAT
This sequence comes from Neptunomonas antarctica, assembly GCF_001305295.1. Taxonomy (GTDB): domain Bacteria; phylum Pseudomonadota; class Gammaproteobacteria; order Pseudomonadales; family Balneatricaceae; genus Neptunomonas; species Neptunomonas antarctica. The sequence goes on along the minus strand of NZ_LJSI01000021.1, from coordinate 227,523 downwards.
TATCAGGCAAATTTGTTAGCCGGCGTCATGGCCCTGAACACGCAGGATTATTCTTTAGCAGAAAAGCATTTAAGCACAGCCAATCTCGCTGCCAAAACCGTACATGACAAAGCTCAAGCGCTCAATAATCTATCACTAGCGCTTACCTACCAGCAACGCTTAATAGAAGCCCTATCAAGCATTGATAAGGCTATCGAGCTGAAACAGCAACAACCTCTGTTTTATTGCAACCGAGCTAACATCTATGAACAGCTGTCTCGCTGGTCTGACATGAAACATGACTTACTGACAGCGCTTTCTTTATCATCAAATGAGATACCCGATGCCTATATAAGCCTGGCCATTGCCATGAGGCATCTGGATGACGAGGGACACGCACTCACACTGTTAGAACAACACCCCGATGCAACTGATCAAGACTGGCTGAATGAATGGGCGCTATTATGTGGTCTTAATCAGCAACTGAAAAAAGTAGAGCAACACTTTATACCGGCCTCTGCGTCCACCCCTGCCTTTGCGAATATTTCTGAAGACTCACTCATCGCACTGGGTGATTATGCCGTGGAGCAAAATTACGCGGACCTTGCTCGTTCTCTTTATTTAATAGCACAACAGGTTTTACCCGAGCATCCGGTCATTATGCATCAGCTCAATGCGTTACAAGGCATAGCCTCGGCGCAAGCGCCACGTGAGTATATTGAATCGCTGTACGATAGTTGTGCGACGCAGTTCGAACAGCGCTTAGTCAGTCAACTGCACTATCAACTCCCGGCACAATTGGTCGATAAGTTACTCCCATTTATGCCAACCACGCCAATGACTATTATAGATCTGGGCTGTGGCACCGGCTTGCTGGGTAAAGCACTGCCGCCCCATGTAAAAATCACATCACTGACAGGCATTGACCTATCTAGCCAAATGCTCAAAGAAACCGCTAAAACCCAGCGCTACCAGCGTCTTATTCATGGGGATTTACTCGAAAACCTTAATTCGACAGATGGCGCAAACTTAATCACGGCAACTGATGTGCTGATTTATATCGGAGATTTAACTGCGCTATTTAAAAAAACATATCAAGCGCTGAAACAAGATGGATTATTTGCTTTCAGCATAGAGTCCTGCGATTCACAATGGCAATTATCATCCTCGGGGCGTTATCAACATAGCCATGGCTTTATCCAATCTCTGGCACGCGATTGTGGTTTCGTCATGCTTCACTCATCAGCATGTCAGCTGCGTCTGGAAAAAAATCTGCCGGTTGTCGGTGAAATAGTGATTCTTCAAAAGGCATGAGATAAATGTGCAAAGCATTAAATAAGAACATCTGCCCGCTGCGCTTGCTCATAGAAGTAAGCGGCGGCTAAACGCAATGAGTGAACCAAAGCTTTACTGCCAGGCAGGTGACATTTGTCCAGAACTTCACTCTCATTTTTCTGCTGGATAACCCGCGCCTCAATCAAATATTTAATATGAAAATCAGCTGAGGGCTGATCCCACAAAGAACGGTATGTAATAGCCAAGCGAGAAAAAATACACGCACTGCTTTCATAAGCACGAAAATGAAAAGCAAATCCTGCTAAATCACGCCAGTCGTCTATTTCAGATCGCGCTTGATGTTCTGGCACATGCAGCTGTACCCGCTGAAGAACCTCAGAATCAAGATCCTTCAGCCATTCACCCTGTAAATAGATCAGGCGTTTTTGAAACTCAGCTTGCCATAAACATAACTCATACTTAGCGATTACCGATAAGCCTTTCAGTACCAATACTGCATAAGAGCCACTTACAGGGTCAAGTTGCGACCCTATTCTGATTACCTGATACCCAGCCGTTTGCCAAAAATCAAGCAGCGCAGGCGTTACTGCAAACGATGCACCCATTAAATCAATGGTCTGCGATTCACTCCATTTTTCGATCGCCTGCAATAGACCAAGCGCTATCCCTTGACGACGATGCTGATCACTCACAGCAATGCGCACTATGCGTAACGCGGTAAGGGAGGCGGCTTCAATATATCCCTCCTGAGCAATCAGCAACTGAGGAATCAAATGCCCCCGGGGACGCCGCCGCCCTTCCCAGATATGCTTGACCAATTCATCATCAAGCCCGCCTTCTTGTGCTACCAGACATGCGCCTACAATGCAGCCCGCCAATTCCGCAATCCAAATTTTAAGATTGGGACTGTCCAGCATAATACGCAGATCACCTGGCGTGGTCCGATAATGAGCTTCAATCATCAGACCAAACAATGCTCTTAGTTTATCGGGATGCGCGACCAGCCATTCAGGGGAAACGAGTCGGTATTCAACGCAAGGCAAGCCAACAGAAAACGTCTTCTCGTCTAGGGACTCAACCGCCTCCCTATCAGGCTGATCTGAGGCGGCATCCAACAACAGTACGCGATTAAAGAACGCTTCCAAAGGGTCCTGATCTGACCACCGAATAGGCTTTTCCAGTGTGTAACAATGCAGCGCAGAACCCTGTTTTTTCAACTCAGATACAAACCTCAAAGTAAACCCCTGCCCTGTGCCTTCATACCCCTGCGTGGTTGTCGCGAAAATAATCCTGGAGTAATAATGCAGATATTTGGAAAGAAGATTTACCGGAATTCCGGCCGCCTCATCTACTAATAAAATATCTGCATCGACATTTGCTCGGCAGACGTCCACTGGTAAATGAAAAGTCAGCATGGACTGCGGGCCTACTACTTGATAACGCGATCGCTGAAACCCGGGCTCACCTGCGGCGTGTCGAAATAAACTCTCTAGCGCATCAGAACGCGGAGCCGTAACGACAACGTTTTCACCTTCGCTCAGCAACTGCCGGGCAATGATCCCTAACGCTGCGGATTTACCCCGGCCTCGCGCAGCGGTGAGCACACAACATTGCGCCCCAGGTATTTTAAACTGTCTGATAATGTTGTTAGTCAGCGTGTTTTGATCCGCTAACGCCATGTCAATTGAACGCCTTTCGACCGATTCTGGCGCTATTACTGAGTGTGAATGTGAGTATGATTCTCGCTCTGATCCTGCTGCTGATGCCAGCTCAGGCAGTACCGACATTAATCCTTGCTGTTGATCAAAACGCACCAATACCTGATCTTCTGCAAAACGATATTTAAGATGATTAAGAAAATTATTACCAACATCCGTGGCTTCATAGGGTTCAACCCGTAATCGCTGTTTCTCAGGGTCATTATAAAAAGCGCTGGATTCAGGCGGGGGCGTTAGCAACACGAAGAGACCGCCGCCTTTAATCAAACCGGATATCTGGCCTAATGCATCAGGGTTGATGCCACTAAAGCCATCATAGACGATCATGCTCATTTCCTGGCCGAGCAAACGATGCGCTTGGTGAGTAGAACAGGTGAGCAGTCCGGGCCACATACGCGATGAAATAATAGAATAGGTAAGCGTGTTATCAGCTTCTATATACTGCTGAACTTTAGCGGCAGTCCACTCTGCTGAGCCAGTAAGCCAACAGGGAAATCTAATATTTTCTTGCTGGGCCAACTGCCTCAGACGATCAACAAGCATACCAAAATCATCTGACACTAAAGCTGACATGCCTATCAATAAGAATAAGTAACAGGCGGATTAAGCGTTTCCTGAGCATCCGCGACAACCCGATTACCCCCTTCTGTTTTAGCTTGCTTTAACAGTGCATCAACATGTTTCATTGCAACCGTAACGTTAAGTTCTGAGGTCGGCTGAAACGTACAGATGCCTATACTAACCGTATGATTGATTTCAAGTAACCGGATGTGATCCAGACAGCGGTCAGCTAACTGACGCACCAGTTCATTGGTAGAAGGCAAAATAAAGCCAAAAGTAGTGCTATCGACTTTTGCTACCATATCTCCCGGACGATACACCTCATGCATTAAATTTTCTGCCACATCAATAGCAACCGAATCTTCTAATTGTTCAGTATCAAAGCCAACATACATAAGCGTCAATGGCATGAATTCCCTGACGCAGCGCCGACATTCTACATCCACTCTTGCCTCAAATTTATGCGGATCAGGCAGCCCAGTGACGCTATCTTTACCGGTATTGATTATATCAAGACGCATTTCCAGTTGTTTAAATGACTGAGTAAACGCTACCAGGAAATAAACCAACCCTGCCGATGCAGACAAAGTCATCAATAGAACCCAGAACAGAATCGAGGATACCCACGCCATTTGCAGTAACAGCAGTACTGAACATAACAGAGCAATCATTACCCCAGCTGCCAGTATGAGCAGATTTCTTATCGCTTTTTGAGACTTCATGTAATGAGGCTTCTTTTTAGAAATTATTGTTAAAGTATAACCCAGATTCTTCAAGGCTTTATTGATTACACATTACATACTTATAAGGCATTTTTTCGCGCTTATTACACCTTGTTACACATATCGACATAAAGCGCTCGGGGCATTCAGATAATTACTGCCCCCAACGATTATGTGATTGATTCAAAAAGGCAAGTTCTTCTTCTGTTGACTCTCGCCCCAGCACTTGGTTACGGTGTGGAAAGCGACCGAAGCCTACGATCATATCTCGGTGCTGTGTCGCAAAATCAATGGCAGCGTCGATGATATGTCGATCTTTCATCGACACCTCACACAACATGTTTTCAAGGTGGCTAATACATAAATCCTGAGCCGCCAACGATTCACTGTGCTCCAGAGGCATGTAGAAAAAAAGACGTTCAGCAAACTCAAGCGCATCATCATGCCCCTGTTCAATGCTTTCCATAACAATACTTCGTGCCATTTCATCGCCACTAAACGCCTCTGTCATACCGCGAAATATATGCCGTGTGAATTGATCAAGCAGAATGACCAGCGCTAGCCGACCACGAGGGGTTTGTTTCCACGCCGTCAAATCTCCACGTAGTGCGGCGTGTACTTTACAACCAAACAGTTTATCAATTTCACGGTCTATTTCAGTGCCACCTTGCCACCAGAGATGACGCCGGTCAGTCACGGGAAAACCGTTCTTTAAGCTACCAAACCAAAACTGTAAAATTTCATCAATTTCTATTCTCATGACAAATCCCCCACCTTAAAAACGCTTAAGACCCTGACACGCTCCTTCCGACCAATATTAATGGTGTCACACCTAAGGATTCGTCTCACAAACATGGGTAAAATAACTATTCCTCATTTCCACTCTTTATTCAATATTGAAACTGAATTAGAGTCGTATATTAATGCGCGTTCAGGATTCATAAGGAGTTGAGTACATGTATCGGTCACTATTGGTTTTACTGATTATCGTTATTGTCATAACAGGTTATTTATTTTTACCACCCACAGGCGTAAACGATGTTAATAACAAGACCACCGACAAAACATCTCTCCAACCAAAAACACCTAATCTGACGACCCTGAACGACAAAGAGCGGGCGCAGGCCATCTCCAAAATCGAAAAAATGATAGCCCCTTCAGAGATAGCTATCGATGCATCAACAGCGCATCATTTTGTAACAGGTGACCAACTCATTCGGCTGCCCGCTACCTCAGATGCACGTGTATCTATTCTGCAAACTAATGATGTAGAGAACGACACCTCGGTGCAAACATTTAGTGTCACTCCACCCTCCTTTACGCCTCACAGTAATCAACCATCAGAAAACAATACCTCGCTACAACAGATTAAGAATATAGGAAGGCCGTCCATAGGTACTCAGATCCGATTGAAAGAATTACTAGACCAGTCTGACACTCAGGGTAAACGCATCTTTTATATTCATGCGGTTAATCAGAATGACGCGCAAGGCATATGGGGCATTTTACAAAGCGGCTTAACAGATACCTTTGCTAAAGGTATAACAATATCCACGAAGAAGACCCTCGTTAAAGCGACCATTCCGCATTTCGCAGATGAAACACTGGTCAATAGCAAAAGTTCTTTTTTAGGCAAGCTATTACATAACAAAGTGGAAACAACACATATCTATAATTTTCAGGAAGGCTTATTAGGACAAAATCCCAATCTGATAAAACCCGGCCAACAACTCATTATTGTTACGTTCACAGAGGAAGAATTACTAGATGTTTACCGCAACTTCGCACAACAAGGACAAACAGAATGATTGATCTTTATACCTGGGCAACGCCGAATGGAAGAAAAATATCAATTATGCTTGAAGCTACTGGTTTTGAGTACGCCGTACATCCGATAAACATCTTAAAAGATGAACAGTTTACGCCCGACTTCTTGAATATCAGTCCGAATAATAAAATCCCCGCGATTGTTGATTCAAACGGACCTGATAATCAGCCTATATCTGTTTTTGAGTCAGGCGCCATCCTGCTTTATTTAGCGGAAAAAGCCGGGAAATTTATACCTGCTGAACCAATAAAAAGATATCAAATGATGGAATGGCTTATGTGGCAAATGGGTGGTTTTGGACCTTTTCTGGGACAGGCTCATCATTTTAATCGCTTTGCGCCGGAAAAAATCCCTTATGCTGTTCAACGCTACAACAGCGAAGCGCTACGATTATGGGGCGTGCTGGATAAGCGTTTAGCCGATAGAGAATATATAGTAGACGAACTAAGTATCGCTGATTTTGCTATTTACCCTTGGGCCGCACGCTGTGAATGGCAAAACATTGATCCAGTGGACTTCCCCCATGTGAAAAACTGGATGGTCAGGATGGAAGCACTCGCCGCTGTACAAAAAGGAATGGCAATTCCTGTATAAGCGTGACACCAAGACTCACATTTAACCATTAGAACTGATTAATCAGGAAATAAAATGCATATTTGGGTCGACGCAGACGCATGCCCCCGTGTCATTAAAGAGATTCTTTTCAGAGCCGCCGAGCGCACTAATACCTCAATGACGCTGGTCGCTAACCAACTGATTGCTACCCCGCCCACCTCGCTAATTAAGGCAGTGCAAGTGCCCGCAGGATTTGATGTTGCTGACAATTATATTGTCCAAAAACTCACAGCTGATGATCTTGTCATCACGGCAGATATTCCACTAGCCGCCGAGGTGGTAGCAAAACGAGCCATGGCGTTAAACCCTCGCGGAGAGCTTTATACTAAGGAAAATATTCGCCAGCTTCTTTCTATGCGGGATTTTATGGACACGCTAAGGAGCAGCGGTGTACAAACTGGCGGCCCTAAAACATTCAGTGAACAAGACCGCAGAAATTTTGCCAATCAACTGGATAGTTTACTGGCAAAAGCACACCCACAACCTGAATCAATCGGCGCGGCCTAGCACAAATTGCTCACCCGCACTTTGGATAACCAAGAAGTGACTGGCAAAAGCACACCCACAACCTGAATCAATCGACGCGACCTAGCACAAATTGCTCACCCGCACTTTGGATAACCAGATGTGGCACACCCTCAATTAGCACCTCATTGGCCTTTTCAACTAATTCATAAAACACTGAACGATTGATAAGGCCTTCCATACCAAACCGGACAGTCAGATAAGGAGAAGGCTCTCCGCTGACCACATCAGTAACGACACGGATTGGGTTTTCTGCGCTGGCAATAACACGGTCACCTGTCAGGCTGATAAAGCACAGTGACGGCCCTGCGCCATCCTCAATTGACTCAACATGAATAAAATGAAAAGGCACATCATCGACCTTGATACCTACCTTTTCAACCGGTGTTTTCAGGAAATATTTGTCATCTTCTTTCCATAAGACGGTTGCAAACATGTTTACCATAGCAGGACGCCCAATCGGGGTACCGTTATACATCCAGGTTCCATCCCGCAATATATGCATATCAATATCACCACAAAATTCGGGATTCCATTTATCCACCGCGGGCTTGTCTTTTCCCTCCGCTTTATCTATCTGCCGGCTAATCTCTGCAAAGTCAAAAGTGGGCTTATCTACTTTCATTATTTGCTCTTCCTCGTATCGGTGTTTTTCAAGATAGTTATCATGACTTTCTATCCTTCATTAAATTATCTCAACTTGTATCGAAAAAATTTCATCTTTACATCTAATCATATGAATCATATTCACTGTTAGAATAGCACGATATTAATGACCCCAAGACATTAGGCACTTATGAAATCATCACTGAAAGACCGCTTCTCCGATCCGCAGCGCGGTGTGTACTTTATAGGTACCACGCCGCCCAGAGAAAACACTTCTGCGGAGCAGGTCAGTGAAATCGCTGATAAGTTGCTGGGGCGTCTTTCCTCTATCGATTTTGATGGTGTGATTGTGTACGACATTCAGGATGAAAGCAGTCGAATTGATAAACCTCGTCCTTTTCCCTTCATGCAGACACACGACCCTCGTGATTATTCACGCCTGATTCGTGAAAAATCACACCATCCTGTCATTACCTATAAAAGCGTGTCACAAAAAGACCGACCGGCTTTTGAACAGTGGCTTGAAGAAGCCTGGAGCCAATATGGCATTCGCGATATTGTGATGGTAGGCAGCCCATCATCGGAAGGTGATGTACGTTTATCGTTAAATGATGCTTATCGAGCCTTAGCTGAACATCAACACGATTATAATCTTGGCGGTGTCACTATCGCTGAGAGGCATGCTAAAAAAGGGGATGAGCACCAACGGTTGCTGAAGAAAAGTACGCAAGGCTGTTCTTTCTTTGTATCGCAGGCGGTTTACAATGCTCAAGCAACCATTGATATGCTGAGTCGTTATGCGCGTGAATGCAAAGTACAGGGTATTACACCACAACGCGTCATTCTCACCTTTACACCCTGCGGAAGTTCTAAAACATTAGACTTTATGGAATGGCTCGGTATATCCGTTCCTGAAGCAACGCGTTACCGTATCCTTGACGCACATAGCCCATTAGCTGAGTCTATTCGTATCTGTCGTGGCAACTTAGAGCAAATCATTGAAGCCTGTCTGCCTCTCGGTATTCCTTTAGGCTTGAATATTGAGAGTCTGACCAACCGTAAAGACGAAATTGATGCGGCCATTCGTTTGTTCAAATTACTGAAAGCCACACTGGATTTGAAGCTGGCAGAACAGTCAATTCAAACCATCAGCTAATATGCGCTGCTAGACTTATTAATTCACTGACAACTCAGGGCGTGGATTGCATCTCTTTCAATAGAGCTTCCATCGCCTTATAACGCGCCGGATTCCAGATAATTACTTTTCGCTCTGGATTCAATTCGTACTTAACGTTCATCAGAAAATCCATACCCAACAGACCATCAAAAGCTGTATCGCCTGCTTTATTATCGATCACAAAAGAACGTATGTTTTTGACCTGAAAAGGGCCAACCTTGATTCGGTCAAACTCAATACTACTAACCTTGATCACACTGCCGCCAGCGACTCGTGCATAGCCGGCGGCCTGACTCGTCGTATCAAGCCGCGCCAATGCATCCCGATGAAACACCGTATTGGTGGCGCCGGTATCCATCAGCATGTTCACATGTGCATTTTTTCCATGATAAGTCAGGCTGACGGGGACTAAAACCTGATTTTTTAGAATAGTGACCGGCGTTTCCATCTGTACTAGCGCGCGTTCTAAACGTTTTAGTGTTGAATGAGCCTTTAAAGATGCGGATGCTTTTTTGTTTTTCTCGGAGAAATGACTGGAGTTACTTACTTCGTCAGAAGGGGCCTGAAGCTCAATCTGGAGCTGATACTTCTGAGGCACCTGGCTCATACTGCCAACAAATATTTGCTTGCCGCTATCATCCGTATATTTATAAATTTCAGCGTGCGACTTAGCCATCATTAACAACAGTAAAATGGCGATCATACTGACAAAAATCGCCACCATTCTGATCTGCTGACAGCGTACACATTTTTTCTTCGCCACTTGGCTTAGCCTCCTGCCAATTTAACCTTATACTTCAATTTCTCAAGTAGCCCCTTAATGGTGTCCCTATGATCTCCCTGAATCTCGATGACGCCATCCTTCAGCGCACCACCCGTACCACAATGCTGTTTTAATTGTTTCAACAATTTTTTCAATTCCGCTTCAGCAAGTGGCACACCTGAAACGGTCGTGACACCTTTACCTTTTCTCCCGGATGTTTCCCGACGAATTCGTATAATTCCATCTAAAGAAGCAATACGCTCTTGATCAGAATTTTCCTGACAGCAGCATTCGTTTTTAGCTTGTCGGCATGCAGGACAGATATCCCCCGCTTGCGTTGAATAGACCAGCCGACTTAATTGATCGTTTAGTGAAGCCATGTGTTGGATCCTAACGTGATAAACCACCAATCTGTCTGGCCAGATAGGCAGCGTAGTTGTCTGTCATGCCACTGATAAAGTCCAAGGCGCGCATATAAGCATGATACAACGGCCAACGTGGATCTGGCGCATGAATACCCATTAAACTAATAATTTTCTCACTACGATAACTTAAACCTTCACAGCTTTGTTTCTGATATTGCTCATAGACGGCATGACAGAATGCGTCTAACAAAATTCCCAGACAACTATAGGCACCCACTTCCAATTCAGTTTTACGGGTATCAGGAAATATTTTTGTTTTAGCCAGAGTTTTAGCGGCGTGCAAGCCTTCCTTTACGCCTATATCTCCATCCCGCAGTAGTTCGCCCTGATACTGACCTGTCATAATATCTTCGTAGTGCTTCATAAAAGCAGCGACCGCTGAATTAACCATATTTTCCATCGCCTTGCCGCGTAACGCTGATATTTTGCGGCGTGCAGAAGCCTGACTATAGAAAATATCATCTTCAAAATCCAAATTTCCACAGAGTTGTAACAAAATCGGCTTGATGGCTTCAAATGTAAGGATATTCAGTTCAATGGCATCTTCCAGATCAAGGATGGCATAGCAAATATCATCGGCGGCTTCCATCAGATAAGCTAATGGATGGCGGCTCCAATGATTGCCACCCTCGCCCTGTGAAACCAAACCTAACTCCTGACCTAACTTCTCCAATGTTTCTATTTCTGTCAAATAACAACTGAATTTACCTTTTTCAGTCGCATGCTCAGCGGTCCAGGGGTATTTAAGTAATGTTCCCAAGGTAGGATATGTTAACCGAAGGCCACCATCATAAAGATGATTTTCGATACAGGTAACCACTCGAAATCCTTGCGCATTACCTTCAAACGTTTCCAGATCCAAACGTTCGAGCGGAGATAATGAAGTCAGAAATTCTGCATCACGGGCTTGTTTAAACCAGTCCCGTATCGCATATTCGCCCGCGTGACCAAACGGGGGATTACCAATATCATGAGCCAGACATGCCGACTGAACGATCATGCCAATATCATGAGGATTCACCCATTCAGGCAACGTGGACGCCAGTAATTCTCCGACTCGAATACCCAAAGTCCGACCGACGCTCCCCACTTCAATGGAATGCGTCAGGCGTGTGTGTATATGATCATTTAGCACCAACGGGTGGACTTGTGTTTTGCGCCCTAACCGTCTGAACGCACTTGAAAAAACAATACGATCATGGTCTTTATGGAAATGGCTTCTACCGGCTTCCGGCGACACCATTGACTCATGCCCATATCGTTTTACGGTAAGCAGTTTATCCCACTGCATCATCATAATACGTCCTGTGTTTATCAATTGATTATCCAGTGTGACACAAAAATGCCGGTAGCGCGTCAGCACACCACCGGCATTCTAAATCATAGAAAGGCTCTTACAAAAAGTATCTACAAGAAGCTACACTTTGAATTGGTTAACGATTACTTTCAGGCGCTGCTCTAACGCAGACATCTCCTGTGTGGTTTGTGACAAAGCATCAGCATTAGTTGCTGAATGCTCAGCAATATCGGCTATCTGCTGAACATTCTGGCTAATTTCATCAGCCACTGCGGTTTGCTCCTCAGCAGCACTGGCAATTTGTGTGTTCATTTGCGTGATGGTGCTGACTGAACCCGTAATGATACGCAATGAATCACTGGCTTTGGCTGCTCGCCCTACCGTAGCGACACCCTGCGCTTTACTGGTATCCATAACGCCCACGGCTTCTCGGGCACCTACCTGTAAGCGCTCAATCATACTCTGAATTTCCTGGGTACTCTGCTGTGTACGGTTGGCTAATGTCCGCACCTCATCCGCAACCACAGAGAAACCACGGCCATATTCACCCGCACGTGCCGCCTCAATGGCGGCATTCAGCGCCAGCAAGTTAGTCTGACCTGCTATTTCTTTAATAACGTTCACAACGGTGCCAATTTTATCGGCATCGAGATCCAGCTGAGCAATCACATCAGAGGCACGATTCACTTCATCAGACAATGCCTTAATGGAGCTAATTGTTTCTTCAACAACTTTTTGTCCACTGACCGTTTCATTATCCGCTTCCTGTGCAGCCGTCGCCGCACCCACTGCATTACCCGCAACTTCTTGTGCAGCAGCGGCCATCTCATGAACGGCTGCTGCCGCCTGAGCAGTTTCATCCCGCTGCTTCTGAACATCCATATGGGTTTTATTGACGACACTATTCATTTGCTGGGTAGAATTAGATAGGTCTTCTATGCCTGTTTTTAAATCGATCACTAAGTGTTGGATCTTATCCACAAAATCGTTAAAACCTTGCGAAACCTGCCCCACCTCATCCTGTGACATCACACTCAAACGACGGGTCAAATCACCTTTACCCCGGCTAATATCGATTAGGGCTGCCGCTGTATCACGTAATGGCTGGGTCACTTTTCCCGCAATATACAATGAAATCATGATAACAAGAAGGAGTAATACCAAGCCTACTCCTGCAATGATAAGCTGAGTTTTAGCAAGCTCAGACTGGACACGCAGCTGAGCTGCCGCAATAGCATCATCAATATCATCAATATAAAAACCGGTGCCTACCATCCAACCAAACTTAGAAATGCCGGCGGCGTAACTTAATTTTTTAACATCCGCATTCTTAGACGGTTTATTCCATGTATAAGTCAGATAACCACCGCCTTGCTGTGCTTGACCGATTAGCTCTTTAATAATACTGACGCCATTAACATCTTTCAGAGCAATATAGTTTTCACCTTCCATTGAAACTTTGACTCTCATAGCAACACCAGTGCCTGAATAGTCGTAGACAAAAACATAACCATCATTTTTCTCGCCATAGGCCAATGATCGTAAAATTTCTGCCGCTTTTTCCTTTGCGTCCTTATCATCAGCGCCTGACGCACGATCAACAATCGGCTGCACTGCAGTTAACGCAAGATCTATATAATTTTTTGCTGTTTCTTGCTTGGACAGCATCATGCTGGTACGAATATGAGTAACTTCCTGCTCACCCATTTCTACCAATTTTATTTTTACGACCAGCATGACAACCAAAATAGCCACAATTAAGGGAATGATTGTTAGCAATAGCATTTTATGTTTAAGCGTTAATTTACTCATATGTTGAAAACCTCAACTTACATGGTTATTTTTTATAGCTATGTTAAAACCAACTCCATTGTTTAGCGCATAAACACCTGCCCACTCCAAGATAAAAGCAGCATACGTACTGACTTTTCCATAATAGTTATAATAATAAACACTTAGGCTTACTCTATAAACCAAAAGATTGCCTCTAAACGAAAGCTTAATAGGCGGCAAACGCCTTGATACGAAGCATATAAAATGTATTTCTAACAAGAGTCTAGTCAATAAAATTGAAAACACATGCATTAACATGCAATTTTGTGGGAGCAGCTTTATCACGTCTACTCTACAGAGCTTATTTACCTTAAACTGATACCCTTTCTCGAATCAGAATGGATAGATGACATTATGTTCGCTCAAATCAAAAAACTCTTATTAATTAGCACTGTGATTTTTTTTAGCTCTATGTGCTTAGCCGACAATCCGAAAGTATCTTTTGAAACTTCAATGGGCAACATCACGCTTGAGTTATTTGCAGAAGAATCTCCAGTGACTGTAAAAAACTTCCTACAATATATCGATGAAGATTTTTACATTGATACGCAATTTCACCGCGTCATTAGTGGATTCATGGTTCAGGGCGGAGGGTTTACGAAGCAAATGTCAAAAAAACAAAATCATGAACCTATCATAAACGAATCAGCTAACGGATTAAGTAATAAGCGCGGGACTATCGCCATGGCAAGAACACAGGCACCTGACAGTGCTACGAGTCAGTTTTTCATCAATCTCGTTGATAATCTGAGCTTGAATCAAGTTGGCAACCGCGCGGGCTATACCGTTTTTGGTGAGGTGACGGAAGGTATGGATATTGTGGACTCAATGGCAAAAACAAAGACGGGCATGAGTTCAGGCCATAGAGACGTACCTATCGAGCCTATTCTTATACTGAGTGCCAAACGCCTTTAAACTAACATACCCTTATTTTTTAACTGCTCACTTTGATTAATTATTGCAAAGTGAGCAGTTTCGTCTAACCCTGTACTTTACGCTCTATCGCCACATAATTACCCTGCATCACCAACGCTTTGTTACCGTTCTGAATAACAACAACCTCTAAGGTAAGACGTGCACGCCCCTTATCTCTTAAACGCGAAACAAAACCTTCTACATCATTAGAGGATGGCACTACAACCTCAGCATGAAAATCACCCGTTACTGGCGCAAGATAGCGAATTTCACAATCCCTGATCATCACATCACAATCGAGCATTTGGTCTTTCAGAAGAAGCGTGGTCAGACACCAACCTGAAATAGTAGCCAGGGTCGCTAATGACCCACCAAATCCTGTTCCCTTATCATTGATATTGGGGGCTAATACCGCCGGCAGCATAAGTTTATGGCCATCAAACTTAAGATCGCCCAACCCCATATGATTAAGTAATGGAATCTGAGTCTTAAGCCAGCATAGAAAAGCAACGGGATCTTGGGAGGTTGTCATTAGGTTACTCACTACTTACCTGATTCGTCTCTACGTTATTCGACGCTACGCCCTGCCAATCAGAAACGATACTCTCAAGATCACTCTCTAGCTTACTATCAGAGATCTGCCGCATGCGTTTGGTCGTTCCCAGATAAATAAATCCAACCACCTGCTCATGCGCCTGTAATCCTAATCCTGCTTTTACGACAGGATCAAATGTCATTTCACCGGTTCTCCACATAGCGCCAAGCCCCTGAGCATAAGCACCCTGCAACAAAGCCTGTGTAGCGCAGCCTGCTGTAATGACCTGCTCAATTTCGGGTACTTTTGGATGCTGCTGTATTTTAGCAACAGCAACAATAATCATCGGCGCACGCAACGGTTTTTTTCGTAGCTTACCCGCGCTTTCATCTGTTAGTTCCAACTCTTTTGCACGCATAGCTTTAACAAACAGATCACCCAGATGTTCACGCGCTTCACCCTCAATAACCAAAAACCGCCAAGGCCGAAGTCCGGCATGATCCGGCGCTCTTAAGGCGGCCCGGAACATAACATCTAATTGCTCGGGGCTAGGCGCGGGAGCCATAAGCACGGGGGCAGATACACGGTTATGCAACATTTCAATGGCATTCATCAATATTTCTTCCTACTGGCGGCTAAGGCGAAAATTAATAGCGGTAACAGGCTCACTACTACGTATTGGGTTGATATCCAAACCACCGCGTCGCACATATCTCGCATAGACGGTGAGTGATTCAGGATGGCAACGCTGCCAAATATCCATAAATATATTTTCAACGCATTGTTCGTGGAAATCACCATGTTCACGATAAGAAATCAGGTATTTTAGTAAACCTTCCTGATTAATTTCCAGACCGGAATAAGTAATCTGAATCGATGCCCAGTCAGGTTGGCCTGTCACAGGACAGTTTGATTTTAGTAGATGACTGTACAGCGCCTGCTCTACTTGCCGCTCGCCTACTTGTAATAACCCAGGCTCTGGCTGGTAGTGCTCTACGCTGATATCCAGTTCATCCAGACACTCACCATCAAATCGGCTTAGGTCCGGCATCCGGTCTGGGTGATAAAACTCGACTCTGACCTCCCCTCCCGCAATATCAGACAGGTCTTTTTGCATTAACTGTTTAACGCTGTCTTCGCTTTCAAACTGGCTTAAATTGAACGAATTAAGATATAACTTAAACGACTTTGACTCGATAATATTTTTGGAACTGGCGGGTATAAAAAAAGCAGCGATGCGGACAACAGGCTTACCTTTAAGGTTGATCCAGGAAACTTCATAGCCATTCCAGATGTCTGTTCCCTGAAACGGTAAATCCTCTCGCTCCACGCCACGTTTTTGCCAATTAAGATCACGCTGTATGGGAAAAAGCAAACCCGGATCATACTGGTTTACATAGGCGGTATCACTGCCTAAGGGTGATTGATCAAGTACCTTCTGCTCACTCATTATTGCCGAATCCCCTTGCCTGTATTCAATAATCTTAATGCGAATGAGAATAAGGCTACCGTAAACAGTATGATGACCCCAAACGCGAAACCGACGTTGATATCACTCACACCCAGAATGCCAAATCGGAAAGTATTAACCATATAGAGCACGGGGTTCAGATGAGAAACACTCTGCCAGAATTCAGGCAAAAGCTGAATCGAGTAAAAGACTCCGCCCAAATAGGTCAAGGGTGTCAGAATAAAGGTAGGGATTATTGATATATCATCAAACGAATTGGCATAGATCGCATTGATAAAACCACCCAGGGCGAACAACACGGAAGTCATAACAACAGTCGCAACCGTTACTCCAACACTGTGCACCTGCAACTTGGTAAAGAACAATGACAACAAGGTGACGACAAAACCTACCGCCAAACCACGGGCAACACCGCCCAACACATACCCCGATAAAATGATCCAATTAGGCGTAGGTGATACCAGTAGCTCTTCAATACTGTGCTGGTATTTTGTGCTGAAAAAGGACGACACCACGTTTCCATAAGAATTAGTGATGACCGACATCATTATAAGGCCAGGAACGATAAACTCCATATAGTTGAAGCCACCCATTTCACCAATTCTACTACCAATCAAATTACCAAAAATGATGAAATACAGGGTCATAGTGATCGCTGGTGGCAATAAGGTTTGAGCCCATATCCGCGTAAAACGACGTATTTCTTTAGTAACAATAGTAACGAATGCAACCCATAATTCACGATGACTCATACTTCTTTATTCCCCAAATTCTTTTCAACCATGGCAACAAAAAGCTCCTCCAGTCGATTGGATTTATTACGCATACTGGTTACTTTAATCTGCTTCGCTTCCAGCTGAATGAACAGTTCGTTAATCCCCTTGTTTTTTTCGACATCGACAACCAATGTATTCGGATCTTCAAGATGTGCCGTGTAGCCTTCAAACACGATATCTGCCGTTTGAGCAGGCTGCACATCGAAAATAAACGTTTCGGTATTCATCTGCTGTAATAAAGATTTCATCGAGGTGTTATGAATGATCGATCCATGATCAATGATCGCAATATTGCGGCACAAACTTTCGGCTTCTTCCAGATAGTGAGTGGTTAGAATAATGGTGGTACCGGCTTTATTGATCTCTTGCAGGAAAGCCCACATTGAGCGTCGCAACTCAATATCGACACCCGCTGTCGGCTCATCAAGAATCAGTAGTTTAGGTTCGTGAACCAGAGCCCGCGCAATCATTAAACGTCTTTTCATACCGCCGGACAGCATCCGCGCACTATCATTCCGCTTATCCCACAGCCCCAGTTTTTTTAAATAATACTCCGAACGCTGCTTTGCGATGCCTGCCGGGATACCATAATAACCTGCTTGGGTACGTAAAATATCTCCGACTTTTTCAAACATATTGAAATTAAATTCTTGGGGTACAACACCCAAGCTACGCTTTGCGGCAGCCTTATCCTTTTCAAGATCAAAACCAAAAATCTCAACAGATCCACTGGTTTTATTAATCAAAGAGGACACAATACCCAAAGTCGTCGATTTACCGGCACCATTAGGTCCGAGTAGAGCAAAAAAATCACCTTGCTGAACATCAAACGAAACACCCTTGAGAGCCTCGAAATCATTTCCATAGACTTTACTCAAATCTTTGATCGATAACGCCGTTGCCATTATTCTGTATCCTGTTAATTGAAACCAATCGCTATGTGGTAGATGAGATATTTTCAACCTATGTGCTATTGTATCAGGTAAAATTACCCGCCTGATAAAAGCAACAGAGTTATCCCCGATGAGAGTTATCCCCGATGCATAATAGTTACCATCAATTTCATATAGAGTTACTCAAGCAAACTTATAACCACATTTTGCAATTTTCACCTTTTTGCCAGGATGAAATGTCGGCGCAGGACAGTGAATTTTTACAACGCTTTAACGAACTCATTTCTGAAACGACAGACGTTCAGGCAAGTTATATAGAAAGCGGGCAGGCGCTAATGACAGGGTGGATTCGTGCCTACCCAGAACTTGCTCCTCTCATGCCCAGAGATTTACTGTTTTTCTTCGGAGGAGAGTGTTTACATTTCATGCCCGATGATGAGCTTCAGACGTTTCAGGAACTTGATGAAAAACGCTATGCGGCTGAAGCCAAAGGCGACGCTTTTGAATATTCTCGTGAAAGAGCAATGGCATTAGGATTGCTTCATTAAATCAACAGGCTAATCGACCCATTTTCAACCGTTAACATTCGGGGACATTAGCCTCTCGATAAGAGACAAGTATCGTCACCCATATAACCAATGGTACTTGGTATATTTTATACACGCAGCAGTCTTTTTTGAATGGAAAGCTTAAGCTTTCTCAGACACTGCGCCGCAAACAGAACGATTATACGTAATGGGCAAGGACATATTGCTAAAAATGATTTAACGAAAGGATGGTGCGCTGAATGCTTATCGGCTAGAAAGTACACATGAATAAACTGATTATCCAGACGACAGATGATTGCATTAGCAATATACCTGAACAGTATACACATGTGGTGGCGTCCCATAGGGGGTTTGAACCCCTGTTACCGCCGTGAAAGGGCGGTGTCCTAGACCACTAGACGAATGGGACATATCATCAATATTTTCAGAAAAAAATATTGTTATAACCTTATTTGTAAATTTGGAGCGGGAAACGAGATTCGAACTCGCGACCCCGACCTTGGCAAGGTCGTGCTCTACCAACTGAGCTATTCCCGCAACATTACCCGATAACTATTAATATTAACTTCAATATCAATCATCAGAATAATTGGCGTCCCATAGGGGGTTTGAACCCCTGTTACCGCCGTGAAAGGGCGGTGTCCTAGACCACTAGACGAATGGGACTAATTTACAATTACTACTTGAAACTCCTCAGCAAAATCACACCTCACTGAAGAGGCGCAAATCTTATTGATTCCAAGGACCTATGTCAAGAATAATTATCACCACTGACGCTGAAATATCACTTTATCATGGTTACGATACTGACCGAACACGATATTAGCCGATGGTTCATCATCGTAACTACCATCACCGTCCCAGTCGAAGTAAAAATAGGGCAATCGAGTCAGATTAACATCAACCCTCACCACACCTATATTCCCCACTCCGGGAGAACTCATCGTCATCCCCACGTCCCCCCTAAAATCAGCAGCAGGATAAGCATAGGAAGCGACCGTCTGACCAGATGCCACTAATGTGCCATCTATATCCGACAACGACACTTCAGGTGTTATTAACCAAGCACTACAGCTATCACTTGTATTCGTTACAAAACCTGACCCATTATAATATTCATCTAACAAGGGAACAGGTAAAGCCTCTGTTTCCGGACCATAAGCACCCACTAAACCCAAACGCCCAAAGCGCAACTCCTTTGTTGGAATATTAACGATAGTAAATTTTTCGCAGCTTTCATCCAACCAATCTCCATCACCATCTGAATCAACGCGATAACACACGCCATCTTCATCAGTAAGATCAGCGCTAGTAAACGTCAGATCAGTAAATCCATAAAACGGGGCTTCTAATCCAATTCGACTGTACATAATGGTATCACCTGACAGTGTATTAATAGCAACACCATCATAGTCAGACTCTGTCCCACCCCACTTGTCCATCGACGCATTAACCGGGCTTACTACTAACACAGCAGCTACCCCTGCTGCAGCTTGATCTGTATAAAATCGGGAAGCACGCTGAGGCGATAACTTCCAGAAATCATTACCATAATTATTCACTTTATTTCCTGCAGCGTTGTAGGCAGAAACAGTCAACTCAGGCGGGGTTTGGTATTCAATCTTTTCATCTAAGTATGAAAAATCTCCTGAAGGACAATGTGAACTCCATGCTGGCGTATTCGCCGCTACCTTAAAAAACCAGGGAATAAACCGACCAATAGGCATGATTGACTGCGTAATATTATGCCCATAAAAATCAGCATCTCTGGCATAGAGATTTATAATTCCCACTTCCGAATATTTTGCTGCAGAATCCTGAAAAACACCGTCGCTAAAACCTGCCGATATACCAACCCAACCCACGGCATCACTTACAATAATATTAGTTCCTGATGACATAGATAACAGACCACCTGTCGCGTCTGTCGTCGGCGCATTTAAAGTAGCACCCAACTCTGCATTTGACGGTTGATAATTAGGCGTAACGGAACCGTCCGCGCATTGCCCGGCAACACCCAGAGAGAAAGGTCTAGCGGAGGCCCACACAGCCCCTCCAGATACGTCTGAATTACCTAACGTCATTACATCCCCTGCTGGACTTTTCGCTGCCGCTGTCCCTTTTAACTGCGCCGGGTACGCTACAAACGAGCCAAAGCCCGTTAATGTTTTCGCGTCAGTGACTAGCGAAGCATGTAAACCAATCAAACCTGCATCCGAATACCTCACCTTCATGCTTGCTTCGCCCTGATCACTAAAGGACATCGTAACAGCGGTACCAGAAGCATTTGTTGCCAGAGTATAATCCTCACCTTGAGAAGTAATTACCGGGACGTGGGTGCCTGTTTCCGGAGCAATATACTGACTATAGAAATTAACCGTCCGATCGCCCGCCACTGCCCTACTGCAACCCAAGGAGTTGTCAGATTTTTTAACCGCACGTACGCTCACAGTCGCCGATGACTGACACGACTCAGTGTCGGGAATAGTGAAAACCAAACCCGAGTCAGAAACTGATAAATCTCTATCCTCTACATCAGAAGAGACGCGTTTATCTGAGGAGAATCCATCAAAGACGTTAAAATTAACCAGCTCAGGATCAGAAGCCAAATCAGGGTAGGAGAAACGTAATGTAACCGTGCTTTCATTCTCTCCAAACTGATAAGTCGCCCTCCCAGACCCTGCGTTATTTAAATCACCAAACGCACCATCAACCAATGACCACTCACCTTTGTTGGTAGAAGTCGAGATTTGGAGCTGCGCACTGCCGGCATTTACAGAACGATGATCTTTATCGTGTGCAGTAAAAGTAACATCTCCGACCATACAGCTAACCAAGAAAAGATCATGAGTAATAGCATAGTGATCGACAGCGACGGGCTCAACACAAGCACATGACCGCGGCTCACCGTCATAATTCAGGCCAGCCTTCTCATTATCGTAAATATCTTCAATTTCAAAAAGCGTCAAGGCAATACTAAAAATTTTAACCTCGTCAATATCGCCATCAAAAAAACGTGATTGGATACCCTGATCCTGCCCTATTTGCAGATCATTATTATTAGTCAGCAGAGCACCTGTAAATGTTTGGCGCGCAGCCTCCGCACC
The DNA here is from genome assembly GCF_001305295.1 of Neptunomonas antarctica. Taxonomy (GTDB): domain Bacteria; phylum Pseudomonadota; class Gammaproteobacteria; order Pseudomonadales; family Balneatricaceae; genus Neptunomonas; species Neptunomonas antarctica. The sequence continues at coordinate 205,933 of NZ_LJSI01000021.1, read as the reverse complement.
ATCGACATAAATAATCTGAAGACCCGATTGATAAACAATAGCCACGTGATGCCATTGATTCAGAGCGATCTGAGTACCAGAAGAAAAACTGTGAGCGCTATTATCGGAATCGCGCCACCACCAATTAACCTGCCGATTACTGTCTATATGAAACTCGTAATTAGTATCTTTAGAAAGGATGCTTTTCAATCCAGAGGGTGTGTTTTTTAAATAAACCCATGCCATCGCCGTAAGCGTATCCGGCAAATCAACAGGGCTTTGCTGTGAGCCCGAATCCGATAACCTAACGTAATCATTGGCGCTATCAAACCGGGCCAGACCACACACCTGCCCACCAACAGTCGACAACACACCATTAACCGCATAAGCATCCAGATGATTAGGGCTGCTATCTATAACATTTTGTGCATCAGTCCAATTACAACTATCAAAACGATAGTCGACTACGGGCGAGGGAAGATCACAACGACGACTTGTGCCATCATAGTTTTTACCTGCTGCCTGATTATCATAAATAATAGAGACTTGGGCAGCACTAAGTTCGCTCCCAAAGACCATAAGCTCGTCAACCAACCCCTCCCAATCCTGTGAACCATCAAATCTACCACCCACAGAATCTTGCTCCTGGCCAATAATCAACCCGCCAGGATCAATACTTACAGCACCGGCATCAGATGACGTCTTGCAGCCCTGACTCTCGCCATCAAGAAATAAACAGTGCTTCCCCTCTTTGCGCGCCCAGACATAATGATGCCAAAGATCATCACTAATTGCAGTCAACGAAAAAGAGGCCACTACCGTATTTCGAAAATAGAAACTCAAAGAACTGGTGCTGGAAAAAAACATCAACACACCATTTTTATCCGAACTAGAGGCCGCAGAGAAAATCGTTTGCGCTCCTCTACGCGTAGAATCTAATTTCCCCCAGACAGAGACGGAAAAATCATTAAGGCCGTTAAGAGCACTACTATTTAAAGACACATAATCACTTGTACCGTCATCACGAAAATCTGCTGAATTACAGACAACTCCGTCAGTAGAGTTAGTCATCGGCTCACTTGCTACCCCGTGGTAATTATTTCCACTTGAGTCCAGAACTTCACCAGAAACTGCAGCCCATTTATTTTCATCAAAATACCATGCAGCCTGAACTACAGGCGTGCTTGGAGTCGGGATATTTGCTGCCCAGGTTGCGGAAAAACCCTTATCTTTTTTCTCACTTGTAAAACGCACCAGCATAGCACCTGAACTAACCGTATAAACGCCTGCGCTGTTACCTGTCAAAGCAGCGATTAGAGGAGAGCCTGTACTTGTACCGTTATACAAGTACACAAAATCCTTCTTATTCTTGAGTTTAAAATCAGAAAACGTAAGCGTTATGCTAGATGCGCCAGCAGGCTGAATTAAAAAAGTACAGTCTTCATGCTCCGAGTACTTGTTCCCACTACCACCAGAATCATACAGATTACCCGACGAAGCGGAACTCGAGGCGTCAGAACACATATTTTCAGCATGCGCGCTTAAAGAGAAAAAAATAACAAAACTGAGGAAAGCGAATAAAAAATATTTCATGAGCTGCATCCGTGCCTATCGATGGCACCCACAAGGGCAACAATAACGACTAAGTCACAAGATACACAAATATGGATTAAGTATATAGATGTTTGCTAATGTTTATTGGAGCGGGAAACGAGATTCGAACTCGCGACCCCGACCTTGGCAAGGTCGTGCTCTACCAACTGAGCTATTCCCGCTGATACTTTCTGTTAGAAAGTGATGGCGTCCCATAGGGGGTTTGAACCCCTGTTACCGCCGTGAAAGGGCGGTGTCCTAGACCACTAGACGAATGGGACATATCGCAAATACTTTTAGAAAAAGTATTGTTATAACTTGTGCTTGTAAATATGGAGCGGGAAACGAGATTCGAACTCGCGACCCCGACCTTGGCAAGGTCGTGCTCTACCAACTGAGCTATTCCCGCAACATTACCTGATAACTATTAATATTAACTTCAATATCAATTATCAGAATAATTGGCGTCCCATAGGGGGTTTGAACCCCTGTTACCGCCGTGAAAGGGCGGTGTCCTAGACCACTAGACGAATGGGACGCTAAAACATTCAATCTTTACTTCAAATGCGGGGCGTATAATATTCCTAGCATGCTTTTACGTCAAGCATTTTTTTGGAATACTTTTCCTATGAAATCAATTACTTCATTATTCAAGAGATAGCACTCGCATGTCCCCATCACAAACAAGTTTTATCATCATCGCAACAACTGCTATTTTGGCCGCTGCGCCTTTATTATTCAGAGTCTAGAAAATCAGCAAAAAAACGCCTATTGATTAAATGCGAGCGACGTACACACCCCTCTGTGCAACGATAGTTTTGCTCTCTTCTGGCACATAAAGTAATCAATCACGCTTTTATTCCCGACCAACATCTCTGCATAAAGACAAGGAGACGCCTTAAGCTATATTATTACTTAATCGACAAGCAATATTAATTCACCCACGCAGAAAAAGGTCGCTTACTATGAAGCCAGTACTCTACGGCGCACCACTCTCTCCCTTTGTTCGTAAAGTCAGATTATTGCTGGCATTAAAAGGGATTGAATATGATTCTAAAATGATTGTTCCGTACGCGACTCCCGAAGGCTACGAGCAATTTAACCCATTAAAACGGATACCTGCTCTTACACTAGGTGAGCATACTCTGGCAGATTCAGCGGTGATTGCTCATTTTTTGGAAGCGACATACCCTGATCACGCCCTCATCCCAGACGATTTCTTTCTCAAAGCTCGTTGCGAATGGTTTGAAAAATATGCCGATTATGAACTCGCACCACACACCACATTCACAGCATTTAGCCAACGAATTTTATCCAGAATAGCGGGACAACAACCCGATGAAGAAGCCATACACAAAGCCGTTCATGACAAGCTCCCCCCTCACTTTGATTATCTTGAGTCACAATTGCAGGGCAATTATTTTGTAGCCGACAGATTAACCCTCGCTGATATCGCCATCGCCAGCCAGCTAATATCCTATGAACATGCGGGTGAAACCGTTCCTGAACAGGAATGGCCAAAACTCTCGCTATTTTACAAAAACTTTAAACAGAAACTAGCTGTTGAAAAAATTCTGACGTCTGAAAAAGCCATTCTCAGGAAAATATTAGGCAGCTAGTTCGGACGACTAACGATAGGTCCATTCAATATTCATGATCTGGCCGCTACGCATATCAATAAACCATTTGCGGCCATCAAAACGATATACCATGCGTGTGACCGAACAGATACCACCCGACCCACATCGGGTTTTGGCTTTATACTTCATAATGGGCTTTCCCAGATTCTCGTATACTTTAGAAAGCTCATCACCCGATGATAAAAGCTGCCCGTTAGGTAAGCGTAATGCATACGCCTGATTTGCTATAAGTAATAATAACACTGCTAAAAACTGACGCATTTTTCACTCCATCTTCCATGATGTAAGCAATAAGACTAATGCTTGAATACTTAACCTTACCTGACGTCCATTTCACGGTATCTAATTTACGCTGACATCCTGATTTACCTTCCACTCCCTATCTACCAATGCATCCGTAATGGCCGCTCCCGCCCACATAGACGCCAATGCGATCCAGGCAGTAATAGAAAACGCAGAACCACCGGTCAACCCTGCTCCTACGGCGCAACCGCCTGCCAGCATGCCTCCCATTCCCATAAACGATGCTCCGATGATATAACGAATCATGCCCTGCCCGTCCTGAAACCCCTGTAACTTCAACTCGCGAGAAAGCAATGCTGCTAAAAAAGACCCTAAAAAAACACCCGGTACCAGACCTACATCAAAATCCAGAGCAGCGCCGCTCGGCATTAAAAGGTACATCAAAGTATCAGCGGAGGGCCCTGTAAAGGTCATACTTTCAACCTGCGTAAGCTCGAAAGTCTGATAGGATAAGCTATAGGTAAACCACCACCCGCCGACAACCATGCTACCCACGCCAATAGACCCGATCCAAGCCCACGGCGTTAAACGATTTTTGATACCATAAAATATGGCAATGACCATACAGACAGCGCCTAGATAAATGCCTGTATAAGAACCCCAACCCAAAAATGAAATCAGCTCCAAGCCACCATCATTATGCAGCAGCCACGCCCCGGCAACGCTATCACGGATAGGCGCCAAAACTCCTCGCAACGATGCCTGTGCCACTGCTGCAAACAGCAACCCCGAAAACAATGCACGCAGGTTTCCTGTCGCGGCCAATACTAAGAGCCGGGATCCACAACCTCGCGCCAAAATCATCCCTACGCCAAACAGTAAACCACCGGCAATCGCTCCCGACAAACTGCCGTAGCTAGCCAGCATTCTTGAATCGGAAATATCTAACTCACCCATCGTAATAAGTATCTGCGTCCCTCCTACTGCAGCAGAAAACGTGAGTAGCCAAATCGCTACTTTTTTACCTATATTGCCTCTGGCAAATTCCACGACGGCTGCACGTAAACAAAACTGGCTTTTTTGAGCAAAGACGCCAAATAAAACGCCCAATACTAAACCACCAAAAGCCGTCGCACCTGCCTCACCAAACAGAGAGATAAGAAATTCAAAATCCACACTGACAGCCTCACATAAGAATGAAAATATAACCAATAAGGATATAACTAATTAGAATATAAAAATGTACTGACAAAAAAGACTTCTCCTAAGAGAAGCCTAATTCCAATCGTTAATAATAAGGAAAATTAAATACAAACGCGTTGCTATAGATCAAAAAACAACCAATCTAATGCTTTATACGGCGCTTCCCCGCGGTAATATTATCCGTAAACTCAGCCCATTCTCTGACTCAATCGTTAACGTTGCTCCCATATACTCACAACGCTCTTTAATACCTAAAAGACCAAACCCTCCTTGCTCCACTGTTTGATCCTTTGACTGATTCAACCCTTGTCCGTTATCAGTAATACTCAACACTATTTGGTCTTCGTCACAATACAATGAAACAGCCACCTCCGTTGCCAACGCATGCTTCATGGTATTCGTTAATGCTTCCTGTACTATTCGATAAAGATGAATATCCGTTCCTTGAGGCATGATTACGTCGTCAATATCCAACGACACCTTTACACCGGTTTGCCGCAAACTATTTAACGTTGGAATTTGCTGAATAGATCGGCATAAGCCCATATCATCGAGTTCCACAGGCCGCAGAGACATGATTCGACCATATACAGTTGCATACATATCAGAGACCAACTGTTTAATTTTCGAACTATGAACTAATGCCGGACTACTTAAACCAACCTGGTATTCAAGGAGAACTGTTTCGATTCTGACCGCTGTTAATAACTGGCCTAATTCATCATGAAGTTCCTGAGCAAGGTGATTCCTTTCTTGCTCCTGACTTTTAATTAATTGATGTAAAATTGCACGTTTTTCCTGCAGCGTTCTCTCAATTATCACATTAGTGTTTTTAAGCTCAGATCGACGTTTAAACAACTCGTCGACAATGACATAAATTTCTTTACCTATGAGATTAAATTCCTGGATTGCCCCTTGCTTCCACCCTACGTCTTTTCCATCCCGGACGAGATCACGAATATAATGCATCAATTTTTGTAACTGTTTATCAAGTGCGCAGGATAACAATGCAGCAACCCCCGCACTGACCAGCAAACCAATAAGTGCACCCACTAGCAGCAATTTCATTAACTGGATAGCAAGTGAGTGAACATTCTGTTCAGATGATGTGAGTTCTAGCTGCAAGTCCGGACCAAATTGATACAAAGACTTTATGTACTTTTCAGTAACGTTGTTTCGTAACCAGGAGTAGTTCTGTTCGACAACCTTGGGGAATTGATGGTATTCACTAATTTCAATACCGGTAAATGACAATCGAATACCATCAATATTAACCACTGCGCGGTTCGCTAATTGGTTCAATAAAAACGCATTATCAGACAGCTTTATCCCACCTATCATTCGTCCTATGACTTTTTGATGACTATCAGTTACAAGGTAATCTTTAGCCAACAGTACTTGCGCGCCATTACGAAAAACATTCCATTCCTGACTGATAGCATTAGTATAGTTTTTATAGATATGACTACAGGCTTCTGGTCCCAGATTACTTAAACGACTTTTAAACACATAACATTGTTTGTTATCGAGCGAGCTTAAAATAATAAATTGATATCGCTGCATTGAATTAGAATGATCAACTTCCATTATCAATTGACGCAGTGCAGCCTCCGAACCATTTTCCATTTCTTGCTGCAACGCTGGCAAGGCCGTCAGATTTCTTAACTCCTGATCAATCAATCGAAGATGAGTATTAAGTTCATGTTGAATAGCATCTGAACTCTGAGATAACGATGCTAAGGTTTCATCTTGTAAAATCCGACCTATGGACTGATAAGCATTTAAAGCAAAAACGGAAAGAAAACCGCACAAGGTAATAAGAAAAAGAAGAAACGTGAGCGTGCGAAACCGTAACATCATTTCGCACTGTCTCCTGAATAAACAAAAGCTTCTTTGATCAACTTTTCAACAATATCAGTTTCCATTCCCTGAGTTAGCAGACGAAAATCGCCCGCGTAAACGTTTGGTATCGACCACCCCTGCATATCCAATCTGATTGCTTCAGCCATGGCTATTCCATTTTGGTCATTCATCCTCATCAGCACTACATCTAACTGCCCTTTCTGAAACGCATCCAGTTCTGCCTGGCCTCCACCCCAACCATTAATATCTACATCTGATCGACCTAACTCTTGTAATGCGTCAATTGCACCTAACGCAGCACCGGTCGCACAGACGTAAATATATTTAAGATCGGGATAATCATTAAGCATGGCTAAAACTGCACGCTTAGCCTGCAAAGGATCGACTGCAAAATAACTTGTTTTTAATTGATGATAGTTACCTATTTCACGTTCGAAAGTCAGACCTCGCTGATCACTGACAACACCTTCACCCCAGAAGATAATCCCATATTGGGTATTTTCGGGGAAACGCTTCATGAAATGCTTTGCTAACTTTTGCGCCCCCTCCACATGATCAAAACCGATATATATCAAGGGCTGTATATCGTACCAATCAGCAATTGGGCGTGTTAAATTTTGAATAATTAACTTAGGCTTACCTCTTTGTAATAAAGCTTCAACCATGCGTTGCTGGCGAATCGAATCGATGGTGTATACAAGATAATCCGGGGCGAGCTCCAGCATTTCTATAATCTGCTCTTCCTGTAGAGCTTGCTCGATATGAGGTTTTGAAAAACGAATGTCGAGCACATACTTCACACCGAGATCATCAAGCCGACCTTTTAGTGCAGAGATACTGCGTTGCCAATAGTCTGACGATTGTAACCCAGGGTAAACAATCGCTATTTTGACCTGTTTTTCTTGATTCACCGGCGAAAATAGTGAGACCTGATCAATCAACGATGCAAAACCCTCATCATCAACAGCATGCCGACTAGCCCACGTATAGGAGGTAACAAAAAATAAGGTGCCAAGAAAGAGACTATTCAATAATCTCAGAAGAGAAACGCGCACTGTTTTAAGAGGCTTCATATCCATATTTAAGCTCATCATATTAACTAAGAAAGATTAAAACACAGCTAATTTCCAAATTAACCATAACTTAATATTAGCTGAACCCTAGCCAAAGCATACCGCAGTGTTGAAAATTAGCAGAATTTCATTACATAAGATAACAATTTAATGCTTTATAAAAAACAAATGAGATCAGATAAACATGAGGTTATACATAAAGGACACCTAAAATCCCTGTGCTACTGGCAGGGACTTTAAATACAGCTAAAAAATAACGAAGGAACGAACTAAGGAACGATCTAAGGAAAGAGCTCAGGAAACTGCTGAGCCAGCCTTTTCAGGTCTTCAGGCTGATCAACATCCCACAATACTGCAGGTTCCACCCAGCTGATTGATAACTGCTCCAGGCGTTCGCGTGTCTGCTCCATTACCTGATCGGTACTCCATTCAATACCTTCAAATAGCCTGTAGTACGGCATCTCAACGCCTGCATCACGAAGATCTATATCAGCCTGTTTAAGACCCACCAGCGTATATCCACCATCTACCGCCGGTAAAAAAACGGCTTCATGAGTATTAAGCGCATAGCTGCAACGCTCCAGCATATCCATATTAATAGCAGGGCAATCACTGCCAATCAAAAGAGCGCCATGCTCACATTCCGAGAGAGCTTTACACATTCGCTCGCCCAAATCAGCACCCTGCTGATGTCGATGAATCAACAAATATTGAGACAGCATTTTCTGAATAAAGGGATGATCAAGGCCATCAGGGGTATAAAGATACACAGGAAAACACGCAGAGCTAACCGCCTGCTGAATCGTATGCTCTAAAAGACGTTCGTATAAGCACGCGGCACCCTCTGCGCCCAACGCTGGAATTAAACGAGTTTTAACAGCACCAGGCTTCGGCGCTTTAGCAAAGATAATTAAAGGCATGCTCATACGTTCGCCCTCATGATGCGCCTTCAACAGGGTAACCATATCGCTTAGCCAAGGTTGACGGCGGCGCTCCCAGCCAATAGGCAAGCCTTAATGACCACATTAAACAGATAGTTCTGAATACGCCCTTCTGCTCCCAGCGTCGCCCCGAGGTAGTGGCAGTACTAGCAAGGCAATGCGGCCGGAAAAATTTTAGCAACTGTGTCGACAGAGCAATATCTTCCATCAGAGGCTGATCGGGAAATCCACCAACGCCAGCAAACAATTTTCGACTGATAAACATCGCCTGATCACCGGTAGCAATACCTGTTATACGCGAACGCTTATTCATAAAAAAAGCAATGCAGGGCAGCATCCAGTGATTACCGGTAATAACCACATCAAAGCGCCCCCAGTACTCCCTGTTGTGACCATTAGAGCGTTTATCATTAGTGCTTTTACCATTAGCGTTATCCACAACCGGCAATAATTCTAAAAGATTATCGGGCAGCTCAGTATCTATATGCAGAAACAACAGTAAGTCAGCTATCGCTATAGCCGCGCCTGCATTCATTTGTCGGGCACGACCTGCGGGCGCTTCCAGTACATAATCAACCCAGGGAGAAGCCAGCGATTGACTATTATCCTGACTGCCACCATCCACCACGATCAGTTCACAGTGACGCCTTAAAGGCTGCAATGCCTTTAACTTTGATACGATAATTTCTGATTCATTGAGCATTGGAATAACGATGGAAATTAACGGATTATTCATAAAAATTCTCGGCGTGCGTCAGAGGCATCATCGGTAATTTAAGCAATTTAAAAAATCTAACGCCGATAGGTATCGGGGTTCAGCTAAGCCAAGTTGCATCTTCTGGTGATCATACCGTGACTCAATCTTATAGAATCACGCCAGTCACGATTCGGGCGTAGCCGTTCAAACCCAGCACAAATAAAGAAAGTGCCAAAGAAAAAAGCCAGCCTGAATCATACCTCGCTCTGCATCAATGCGTTCTGCATGTTAGCGTCTGAGCCTGCTCCTGAACCTTCATGACTAGCTTCTGCGCCATGTATGAAAGCGTTCCAGCCACCGCATAATTTTGGGTGACACATGTGCCCTTTTCCACTCTCCGGCGGCATACTTGTTGGCTTCCGAAAAAGTAGGATAGGTATGGATCGTGCCCAGCAACTTGTTCATACCCAAGCCATATTTCATGGCCAGTACAAATTCAGCTAATAATTCAGCACTGTGTTTTCCGACAATCGTCACCCCTAATATTTTATCTTTTCCTGCCACTGTCAGCACTTTCACAAAGCCGTGATCATCACCATCAGCAATGGCGCGATCAAGATCATCAAGGCCGTATCGCGTCACTTCATAGGCTAGATTCTGTGCGACAGCTTCACTTTCGCTTAAGCCCACCCGGGCAACCTCCGGGTCGGTAAATGTCACCCACGGGATAACTCGATAATCGACTTTGAAGCGCTTTACGCCACTAAACAGCGCATTAACCGCGGCGAACCATGCTTGGTGAGCAGCCACATGTGTAAACTGGAATGGCCCTGTCACATCACCACATACATACACATTAGGGAAACGGGTCTGCATAAAGCCATTACAATCCAGCGTTCCATCTTTTCTTGCTTCAATGCCTAACGTTTCAAGCCCGAAGCCGCTGGTATTAGCTTCCCGGCCTAACGCTAAAAGCAATTTATCAAAGGGCAGTTCGACTACTTCCCCTGCCTGCTCTACCAGCAGATAAGCCTGTCCTTCTCGTACTATCACTTCTTTTGCGGTACTCGACAGATGAAGAACGATGCCTTCCTCTGAAAATTGCTGCTCTACCAGTTCTTGAGCCTCCTGATCTTCGCGTGGCATCAAGTGAGGTGCTCGCTGCACAATGCTCACCTCACTTCCCAGCCGTGCAAACGCCTGCGACAACTCACAGCCTATCGGTCCGCCGCCTAATACGACAAAACGTTTCGGTAGTTCGTTCAGTTCCCACAAGCTGTCAGAGGTTAGATAATCCACCTGATCCAGCCCCGGAATATTGGGAATGCGAGGCCGGGCACCGGTCGCAATGATGACGGACTTCGCTGATAAGGTGTGCTGTTCACCATTTTCTTTGGTAACTGACACTTCCCACGGAGAAACAATGCTGGCAGTTCCCTGAATAACATCCACACCCAGACTGGTATAACGCTCGATTGAGTCATGTGGCTCAATCTGTTGAATCACGTTTTTGATACGCGCCATCACCGCAGGAAAATCGACTTGAGGCTCAACTGCCTGAATACCGAACTGCTCTGCCTGTCGCATCTCATAGGCTTGCCGGGCTGAGCGAATTAATGCTTTAGACGGTACACACCCCGTATTCAGGCAATCGCCACCCATCTGGTTTTTTTCGATCAGTGTAACCTTTGCTTTCACTGCTGCGGCAATATACGCACTGACCAAACCACCGCTGCCAGCACCGATAACAACCAGATTAGTGTCGAATTTTTTCGGTTTTTTCCAGCCGTCATACACTTTTCTGGCCTGCACTATCTCCACAATTTTTCGGGCGATAAAAGGAAATATTCCCAGTAAAGCAAACGCACTGAATATCTCGAAGGTCAGAATTCCTGACAACGAATCAATTTTAGCCAACTGGGTTCCTGCATTAACAAACACCAATGTTCCGGCCAGCATGCCTAGCTGACTGACCCACCAAAATGTTTTAGCCGGCATGCGCGTCAGGCCCATCAACAGATTAATCATGAAGAAGGGAAATATCGGAATTAAACGTAACGTAAACAGAAAGAACGACCCATCTTTCTCCACACCTGCATCGATAGGTGCAATTGACGATGCAAATCGACGCCGAACCCAATCACTAATCAGATAACGCGATGCCAACATCGCCAGAGTAGCGCCTAATGCAGAGGCAAATGAGATGAGAATACCGCCCCATAATAAGCCAAAAAGCGCGCCCCCGGCTAATGTCATAATAACCGCACCGGGAATCGACAACGCCGTCACCAGCACATAGAAAAAGAAAAAAGCAACGCTGGCGCCCACAGGATGCAAATCACGCCATGAGGTTAACGCCGCCTGCTGTGATTTCAGGTTTTCCAATGTTAATAGCGCGAAACCACCGGTCTGCCAGACAATCAGCAAAACAATAAGAATTAAAAATATAACGACCAAGCGCTTCATCGGTTACTCCCGATAGTAATTATTTGAATCTATTTTAAAATCACTATTCACAAACATTTTGAGACTTGCGGTATGAGCGACTCTGTACTCTTTTCTGAGCTAGTTTTATAAATTAAGCACTCAACGCGCCACCGCAACTTGAGCCCTGACCTGCGGTGCAACCGTAACAGTGATCACCAATACTGACTCTCTTTTCCTGTAAACCGTTTTCTAATAACGCACTTAGATGGACTGGTTCACGGCTGCTGCCTAATGGCATTTTCAACTGCTGATTAAAATCGCAATCATGCACATATCCCTGCCAACCGACCGAGAGAAGTGAACGGCACATCAGATTATCCAGCGTTGCAGCATTAAATGAGCTACGCAGCAGCTCCATATAAGGGATAAAGGTGTTTTTAGAAATAAGCGTACTACCAAAACGTTGGATCGGCAGATTAGCTAAGGTAAACAAATTCGAAAACTGGATGCCATAACGCGCATTCAACTGGTGTTTGTAATCAGCTTCTAAGACTTGCTGATCAGGCGGCAACATAGCACCTGGCGGGTTATAAACCAGGTTAAGCACCTTGCCGGAAGCACCCTGCGCATACCCCAGCTTATTCAGCTGTTTCAACCCTTCGATGCTCGCCAGAAAAACACCATCGCCTCGTTGAGCATCGACATTATCTTCGAGGTAACAAGGTAATGAAGCGACCACTTCCACTTCATGTTCTGCTAAAAATTCAGCAAAATCCTCGTAACCGGGTTCACAGAGAATCGTCAGATTACAGCGATCGATAACCTTCACGTTTAGTTTTCGGGCCTCAATCACAAGACGTTTAAAATGCGGATTCATTTCGGGTGCGCCGCCCGTCAAATCGAGCGTAGTCACACCAAATTTTTCAATAAAGTCGAGCATCAACTGCATCGTATCCCAGTCCATCTCTTCGGTGCGCTTTGGGCTAGCCGCCACATGGCAATGGAGACAAGACTGATTACAGCGATAACCCAAATTGGCCTGCAACGTATCCAATTGCTTACGTTGTATAGAGGGAAAATCCGTCTGAATCAGGTGTGGCAGCATTTCGTGCATCGACAATTCCTTCGTTATTCATTAGCTATTATTAGTTATAGTCGAATAAAACATCAAAACCTTACACTTTTTTTAAAAAATAGATTTCGACCATGAATAACAACTATTCACTTCAACTGAGACAGGAATCAGATAGCAACGCATAGATACATAGGTATCTATGCTCATAGTAGCTGTGGTTCCACTTGCGGGAAATTACCTTACACCTCAATTCAATCATCGCTATTTTCATCATAAAACAGCAATAATCGATTGTTTTAAATCTCAGTTTACTTTAGTAGCTCGATTTTTTCCGAGGTAATTTCAACGAAATAATACAGGCTATCAGTAGAAACAGTGACGAGATCCATAAACAGGCTTCTAATCCATACAGTTGGTATACCCCGCCTGACAGCAATGTGCCTATCAGGCGGCCTATGGCATTAGCCATGTAATAAAAACCCACGTCTAACGAGACGCCGTTTTCTTTGGCATAACTCACAATAAGATAACTATGCAGTGAGGAGTTTACGGCAAAAAAGGCGCCGAATAGCATCAATCCGCCAATTAATAAGGGGGCTAACCATTCATTGGCAAACGATACTTCTAAGCCAGTGTTTATGCTTGTACTCATATCTGTATTCATGCTTGCGCTGAGGAGCACAGCCATCACGGCCGGTATCAAGAACAAAGGAACCGACCAGATAACCGCCGCCCTGCCATCAGGCACCACACCTGCCCGCTTACCAGTCACATAAGGAGCTAATGTCTGAATAACACCGTAACCCATCACCCAACTGGCCATAAAGCTAGCCACCGTCCAGTGATCCCATCCCAGCTGGTCACCGAGAAAAACCGGAATAGCCACCACAAACCAGACATCCCGAGCAGCAAACAGAAACAGACGCGCCGCCGATAGGATGTTAACCGCGCTACTTTTTGAGAAGATTTCTCTGAATTTTGGCTTGCTGGTGGTTTTCCCCAAGGCTTTCTTGAGCGTGAAAACCGAAACGATCCAGACAAGTAACAAACCAGCCGCCATGATCAGCACGGATTGTGAAAATCCGAACACCGTCAGCAAAATACCGCCCAGAAAGAAACCAACACCCTTGAGTGTGTTTTTCGATCCTGTCAGCAAGGCTATCCATTGGTAGAGTTTGCCCTGAGCATCGCCTGGAACCAACAATTTAATGGCACTTTTGGCGCTCATCTTATTCAGGTCTTTGGCTATGCCAGAGAGTGCTTGCGCGCCCATTACCCAGGGAACCGTCAACCAGACTGTAGGCACGGCCAGCATGCCTAATGCCACCACTTGTAGCACTAAGCCTATATTCATAGTGCGGTTCAGCCCAAGACGTGCGCCCAGCCAACCACCCAGTAAATTGGTAACAACACCAAAAATCTCATAAAAGATAAACAGCAGGGCAATATCTAACGGCGAGTACCCAAGCGCATGAAAGTGGAGTACCACCAACATGCGCAGCGCACCATCGGTTAGTGTAAAGGCCCAGTAGTTAGCCGTTATCAGCAAGTACTGTCGGACATCAGTAGAAAGCGTTGCAAGCTTGCCTATATTACTTCTGATCAAGCAACCCTACCTTTCGGACTAACTCTGCCGTACGGTTCGCGTAGCCCCATTCATTGTCATACCAGATATACACTTTTACCTGTGTGCCATTCACCACCATGGTGGACAATGCATCGATAATGCCCGAACGCGGATCAGTCTTGTAGTCGATAGAGACTAGCGGGCGTTCTTCATAGCCAAGAATTCCTTTTAAAGGGCCTTGTGCTGCTTCTTTAAATAACAGATTTACCTGCGCTTCTGTGGTTACTTGCTCCACTTCAAATACGCAGTCTGTCAGTGAGGCGTTCGCCAGCGGTACACGTATGGCATGACCATTTAAACGCCCTTTCAATTCAGGAAAAATATGCGTAATTGCTGTCGCTGAACCGGTCGTCGTCGGAATCAAACTCATGCCGCAGGCACGGGCTCGACGCAGATCTTTATGCGGCGCATCCAAAATTGTCTGGGTATTAGTGACATCATGAATAGTCGTCATTGATCCATGCCTGATTTTCAAATTTTCATGAATCACTTTTACCACTGGTGCCAAGCAATTAGTGGTGCATGACGCGGCGGTGACTATCCGGTGCCAGGCAGGATCATAAAGATCATCATTGACACCCATCACAACATTCAATATACCGTCTTCTTTGACCGGCGCACTCACCACTACACGCTTCACGCCCTGATCCAGATAAGCTTGCAGCTGTGCTGTAGTTTTCATTTTCCCTGAAGCTTCGATAACAACATCGCAGCCTGACCAATCTGTATCGGCAATCGTGTTGTTATGGCTCACAGTAAGTGCGTGTCCATCAACAACGATCCGATCCCCTTTGCCGCACGCTTCTTGTGCCCATCGTCCGTGAACTGAATCAAAATTCAACAGATGTGCCAACGTCGCTGCATCACCGCCAGGATCGTTAATATGTACAAACTCGATATCTGGCCATGTCCACGCCGAACGCAAGACCAACCGGCCGATTCGACCGAAACCATTGATACCTACTTTAATCGCCATTTCTGAATCCTTATCCTTTTATTCTTTAGCTGCTGAGCGTTAACTCCTAGGCTTTAACAAGCCACGCTTCAACATCTGCCCGGTGCGGAATGGAACCCGAATGCATAAGCTGTTCGTCTACGACAACCGCTGGCGTGCTCATCACCCCATACTCCATCATAACAGCAGGATCTGTCACTTTTATGACAGAGACTTCTATGGCTGATTCAGCGGCAATACGACTGATCATTTCTGCGGTCTTCTGGCACTTAGTGCACCCTGAGCCCAACACTTTAATTGTTTTCATACGATACTCCTCATCTCAATTGATGGTTGCTGTTTACGTAGCAAGAAACAGCAGCCCGATACCATTAAATATCCAGCCAACCAACGTGAAAGCAAACAATAACAAACAGAACAAAATAACTAACAACTTCCACTGCATCACTTGCTTCAACAAAATAAATTCGGGAAAACTAGCGGCCACAGTGCTCATACAAAAAGCCAGCGTGGTCCCTACCGGCAAGCCTTTAGTAATCAAACTTTCCATCACAGGTATAACACCGGTTGCATTCGAATACAGAGGGATACCCAATAACACAGCGGCAGGCACAGACCACCACTGTCCTTGCCCCAAATGCTGTTCAAACCACCCTTCTGGAACAAATCCATGTAATGCAGCCCCCAAACCCACACCGACAATGACCCACTTCCAGACTCTACTAAAAATATCGATCAATTCATCTTTTGCAAACTGATGGCGCTCTGCCATGTTCAAGCGTCTCACTTCAGCTTTCACATCAGCCTGCTTCGCTTCAGCATAAGCCTTAGCTGCAAAAGGTTGCAGCATTTTTTCAGCACGAATAAGATCCAGAAACAGACCACCAAGAACACCAACGCCGATCCCTACACCCACATAAATAAGCGTGAATTTCCAGCCTAATAAGCTACCTAACAAGACAATGGCAACTTCGTTAATCAAGGGAGATGTCAGTAAAAATGACATCGTAATGCCCACTGGAATACCGGCGGATGTAAAGCCAAGAAACAGAGGAATGCTCGAGCAGGAACAAAACGGCGTTACCGCGCCAAATCCAGCACCCATAAAATAACCCAGAATTCGATTCTTACCCACAAGCCAAGCACGTACCGATTCAATGTTCATCGAAGCCCGCAGCAGTGCTATCAGGTAAATCATGACCACCAGCAGAGCAAAGATCTTGGTCGTGTCTTCCACAAAAAAATGTAATGCATCGCCAAGTTTAGTGGCCGCACTCAACCCCAGCAGATCATAAACCAACCAATCAGCGAATAACGTGAAAATTTCCAGCATTCAACACCTCCCTGCAACACGACTGTAATTTTTTTGTAATAACATCGTCATAGCTCTCTGCTAAACCTTGTTAATACTTCTATTATTCTATCAATGGAAAACCAGAACTTCAGATAATTAGTATCAACTTCTTCTGTAAGAATTACTTGCTTTTTAATATTATCGCTATTTTTTTAATCACACATTGATGTGAGTGACAACGGACTAAAATTATTAGTCTTTATTTTATTAAAAACTTAGGGCTCATCAAAAATAATATTATTTTTATCATAAAATACAACAACTTAACAAATAAATCATAATATAAAAACTATTTTTTATTTCTCATTTATCAGCAAGATATTAGTTTTAACAAAATTGTTCTTTGTCTTTGTGCTACGCTCGAATAAAATACAGATCGCGTTCAACCTAAACCAGGTTGAACTTTATTAAGTGCGTTATTTACGCGGTCTGCAACGGTTGGAGAATTACGACGTTGTCATCGAACGGTAGAATTAAATTACAAGGTTTTAACAACCTTACAAAAAGCCTGAGCTTCTGTATTTATGATGTTTGCTATGCACAAACCGCAAAGCAAAAAGCAGAATACATTGAGTATATTGACGAGCAATATAATGCTGACCGTCTAACAGAAATTCTTTCTGAAGTCTGCGATATTATTGGTGCAAATATTCTCAACATTGCCCGTCAGGATTATGAACCTCAAGGCGCCAGCGTTACGATTCTGGTATCCGAAGAGCCCGTTAAAGATGCAGAAGATGTCGACCAGACTGAACAGCCTGGTCCTTTACCTGATTCGGTTGTCGCACATTTGGATAAAAGCCATATCTGCGTGCATACGTATCCGGAAAGCCATCCAGATGATGGTATCTGTACTTTTCGTGCTGATATTGAAGTGTCTACTTGCGGTATCATATCCCCGCTGAAAGCACTGAATTATCTGATTCACAAACTTGAATCAGATATCGTCACTATCGACTATCGAGTACGTGGTTTCACCCGCGACATTAAAGGTGTGAAGCACTACATTGATCACGATATAAATTCGATTCAGAATTTTATCAGTCATGATATCCGGGACCAATACAGGATGCTGGATGTAAACGTTTTACAGGAAAATATTTTCCATACTAAAATGATGCTGGCTGATTGCGATTTGAACCAGTATTTATTCGGAACCGATATTGCGGACTTAGATAGTGATGACGCTGAAGAAATTTCTGAACGTCTTTTCAAAGAGATGAACGAAATTTTCTACGGACGTAACATGCCGGATATGCAAAACCATTAATAAACGGTGATGTGTTTTCGTTTGATACGATGTCAGCATCTTTTATTACCGCTCTAAAAATAAGGCCAGTCAGCTACTCTGACTGGCCTTATTTGTTTTATTCAGCTATTTATTCAAAAATTCTCTTCATTAAATGCTGACATATTCTTTTTTATTATATTATTATAACTTAATATCTAAAATCAGAATGAAGCATAAAATCCAAACCTGAAAAGCAAGAAAACGTCGTCGCTAAACGGAACAGATTGGAGGATTTGAATGGATGTTTAAACATTATTTTCCCATCCTGCAATGGTCAAAAAACTATAATCGCCAGATGCTGAGCGGCGATCTTATAGCAGCGATTATCGTTACCATTATGCTGATCCCGCAATCTCTCGCTTATGCTCTGCTGGCAGGCCTGCCTGCAGAGGTGGGGCTTTACGCCAGTATTCTGCCTTTAGTCGCCTATACAATATTCGGCACCAGCCGCACCTTAGCAGTAGGGCCGGTCGCTGTTGTCTCACTGATGACCGCCGCTGCCGTCGGCAACCTGGCTATACAGGGCACAGAGGCTTACTTAACTGCAGCCATTGCGTTGGCATTTATCTCTGGTGTGATATTGATCCTGATGGGAATTTTCCGGCTAGGCTTGCTGGCAAATTTTTTAAGCCACCCCGTCATATCAGGCTTCATTACCGCTTCCGGTATCATTATCGCCGCCAGCCAGCTTAAACATATACTCGGCATCGATGCCAGCGGCCACAATTTACTCGACATTCTTATCTCTATTGAACATCAAATAAGTGAGGTTAATTATCCCACACTGGTAATAGGCATCAGTGCCATTGTGTTTCTTTACTGGTCACGTAAACATCTGAAAACGCTGCTACTAAGCATAGGGATTAATCAGCGCCTGGCAGACCTATTAGCAAAAACAGGGCCGGTATTCGTTGTCGTTATTACCACATTGGCAACCTGGTCTGGTGAATTACAAAGCCTGGGCGTGAAAATTATCGGTGATATTCCGCAAGGGTTACCCTCACTGGCAATGCCTGCCTTCGATACAGATCTCTGGCAGCAGCTGTTCGTGTCCGCTCTGTTAATTAGCCTTGTCGGTTTTGTTGAATCCGTATCCGTTGCCCAAACACTGGCCGCCAAACGACGCCAGAGAATCTCTCCCGATCAGGAATTAGTGGGATTAGGCGCTTCAAATATTGCCGCCGCTGTTTCCGGAGGCTTTCCCGTAACGGGTGGCTTTTCACGCTCTGTTGTCAATTTCGATGCGGGGGCCGAAACGCCAGCTGCTGGCGCATTCACGGCGGTAGGCATCGCAATGGCAACACTATTGTTAACGCCGCTGATATATTTTCTGCCGAAAGCAACCCTCGCCGCGACCATTATTGTCGCTGTATTATCACTTGTCGATTTGGGGGCCCTAAAACGTACATGGATATACTCGCGTAACGATTTTGCCGCCATGCTGACAACCATTATCGTGACCTTGGTACAAGGCGTAGAACTGGGTATTATTGCCGGTATCAGCCTCTCGATTGTTCTCCACCTGCACCGCACCAGCACACCTCACAGTGCATTGGTTGGCTTGGTACCCGGTACCGAACACTTCCGTAATATTGATCGCCACTCAGTCAATACAGAAAAACATATCCTCACGCTACGTATCGATGAAAGTCTCTATTTTGCCAACGCACGTTATCTGGAAGATAGGATTTACGCGCTTATTTCGCATAATTCTGATGTTAAGCACCTGATATTAATGTGCCCCGCCGTCAACCTTATTGACGCCTCCGCACTAGAAAGTCTCGAGGCGATCAACGCCCGACTCAAAGACAGCGGTGTCACTTTCCACCTTTCAGAGGTAAAAGGCCCTGTTATGGATAAACTAAAACGCAGTCATCTGCTGACCGATCTGACAGGCGAGGTGTTTCTCAGTCAATACGCGGCGTGGGAGGCATTACGTAAGGCACCATAAAGACTCATAACCCCATATCTTATAAGCTACCTCATATAAACTACACCTGATAAAACCAGACCTTTAGACGTATAAAATCCCATCCTTCGGGTCATTGTTCCAGACGCCATTCCAGTTCAAATTATTCTGTAGATATCGAGAATCATTAGCACGTGGAATAAGTGACGGAATAAGAGACGAATGAGGTTTTTCAAGCAACTGCAAACCTATTGCAATTTACCCATTTCACTAACAGCACTGTGCATACTAGTGGCGCAGGTAATACTCTGTACTCAGCTGCTGTTTACGGCTCACGTTGCTCATGCGACAACGATATACGATAAAACTACACTGCCGATTAAAACCTTGTTTCCAAAAGCCACACGCATCGATAACAAACAAAATGGCCTGCCTGTTTACCCTGTCTATCAACTAGATCAACTTCTCGGCTACGCCTGGCTCTCTAATGAGATAAATAATCTGCCGGGTTTTTCGGGCCGCCCTATTTCGCTGTTGATTGGACTGAAAGCCGATGGAGTTTTTAGCAAGGTTATTGTCATTGAACATCATGAACCTGTCTTTTTACATGGCCTTGGTAACGAAGCACTGGACCAGTTTGTCGATCAATATACAGGGCACTCGATTACAGAACAGGTCATTATATCCAGCGCGCAAAAGAGTAAATCGTCCACCAATTCGGCAGGCGCTGTTTTCTTTGATGGCGTAACTAAAGCGACCATCTCCGTCATGATTGTCAATGATGTAGTACTCGCTACAGCCCTTCAGGTAGCACGCGACAAACTGGATGGATTCACTCTGCCGGCGCAATCAGCATTGCGCAATAAAAGTACTGAAACCATGGACTGGTCAACGCTGTTATCCACCGGACTGGTTCACAAATGGCACGTTTCCAGTGAGGTGGTTTTCACTAAACTCGGGCGTAAGTACGCTGACTATAGTCACTTATTCAATTCAGACGGCAATTTAGCCGACAACAAAGACACCTTTATAGACCTGTATTACGCGTATTTAAACGCCCCGGATATCGGCCAGAATTTACTGGGTGAGGAAACCTATAAAAAACTGATGGCCAATCTTCCCCCTGGCGATCATCTTCTATGGATTGGCTCAAATGGACTTTATCCGCATATTCCAGATGATTTCATGCCAGGCACAGTACCCAGCCGCATATCATTGCATCAGGGAGGGCTCAATACAGAAATCAAAGACACCAATGCCTCCGACGACGAAAAAACATTAACAATCGCCAACGCACCAGCCATTGCCGAGAGTTCTATTTTTCGTATCAAAGGGATATCAAATTTCAACTTAGGCGGTGTTGTCGACATAGGGCTGAATATCAACCTGCCACGTAACCACCTCTCGACTGACTCGTTATCGCTAACGGATCACTACCAGCTACCCGATTCTGAATGGATTGCTGTGATCGTAGAACAACAGGCCAACACGCCGCTTTGGATCAGAATCTGGCAAGATCGCATTCCTCAGATTCTTATATTACTGACATCTCTGGTTATTCTGACGGTCGTTTTCATCAAGCAAGAAGAGTTCAGCCGATATGCGGTACGGTTCCATCAGTTCCGCTGGGGCTACCTTTGGTTCACGCTGCTGTTTACCGGCTATTACGCTCAGGGGCAGCTGTCCGTCGTTAATATTTTCACGCTACTGCATTCGATACGTGATGGCTTTAATATCAGTATTTTCTTACTCGACCCCGTTATTTTCATTCTTTGGGTCTTCACCTTTGTCAGCCTGTTCATCTGGGGAAGAGGCTTATTCTGCGGCTGGTTATGTCCCTTTGGGGCTCTTCAGGAGATGGCTTCATGGTGTGGTAAAAAGCTTGGAATAAAACAAGTGCGTATTCCTGATCCGCTGCATCGAAAACTCATTTATCTAAAATATCCACTACTCCTGGGACTGATCGGCGTTTCTTTTTACGAACTGACGCTGGCGGAAAGGCTGGCAGAAGTCGAACCGTTTAAAACCAGTATTACACTGGTCTTCGATAGGCACTGGCCGTTTGTATTGTATGCCATCGCATTATTAGCGGGCGGTATGTTTATTCACAAATTTTACTGCCGTTATGCGTGCCCTTTAGGTGCAGGGCTCGCCATTATTGGCGCTTTACGACGTTTCGAGTGGCTCAAACGCATCCCTTTTTGTGGCTCTCCCTGCCAAACCTGCCATCACCGCTGTGAAATCAAAGCGATAAAACGCGATGGTGATATCGACTATAATGAGTGCGTTCAATGCTTGGAATGTATCGTGATTTTAAACAGCGAAGACCAATGCGCTGATACATTATTAAAACGTAAAAAAGACAATAAGATAGCTGCATTAAATACCTAAGGTGCCGACATTGAGTACCTAGAATAAATACCTAGAAAGGCTTGCCGTGAGAAACACCGCCAAGCGCTTCAAAGCCGGACACGACGTCGAATAACTCTTCATCAATGCTGCTCTGACGTAAACGATGGTAGGACTGATTCAGGCTTTGCAGTAACTCTTCAATGTTTTTCTCCGCACGCTGCATCGCCGTTAAACGACTGGCGTTTTCGCTGGCTAATGATTCGGTACAGGCTCTGAAAAGAGACACGAATAGATACTCGCGAACTAATGCACTTAACATCTCTTCTGTATGATTCAAAATTTCTGGCAGGCTGTGTGTTGGCCAGGGAATAGCCGCCAGACTCTCCTGCCAGCTAGCGTCGAGCGGCAATAGTCGTTGGTACATTGGCGTATAATTGGCGTTCGTTTTAGGGCAGTTATAAAACAGATACACCTGTGAAATGTTACCTTTCTCACGCTGCGTTTCTATCTCCACCAGGATTCGCCCAATCAAAGGAGTAATAGCCCCCGTTGAATTGGGTAACAAAAATCGTGATCCTTCCTCTACATCGCTCCCTGTTACGCGTGATTGAATACGCTCCCCTACTGGCCAAATAATTTTCCGCCCGGGCAATGCCTCCAGAGTATTGATAGCAAACTCAGCTATTACATCATTAAATTGGCCCACTAACCCCTGATCTGAGCCAAATACAACAGCAGCAATCACCCCGCTACCTTTGTGTTGAGGCTGAGCTGAAACGGAAATAAATTCGCGCTGATGAAAGCACGCCGCCAAGCCTAACTGCACCGTTCTGAAATAGTTATCGGAGGCACTCACTGCCTGTTCATACTGGTTAATGTTAGATGCCGCCATTGCCTTCATTGTTCGTACTACGGCCTTAAGGTCGGCGGCATTATTTAGCTTACGATTCAGACTGGCTATCGTATTACTCATGAGCATTACTCATTAGGATTGCTCATCTGACACGTCGTCCCGGGAACTGTCATTGGCACTGGCAGGTTCGGATTCAAATGATGATTCAGACTGAAAAGCGGCGAGTGCATGCTGTGCAATCAGCATAATCACCTCTCTATCGTCATCACTTAACTGTTCGGTCGTATCAAAGCGAGCACATACCTGCTCAGGTATATCCATTGCGGCATCCCGAACGGCCTGTTCAGCCGCCTGCATTTGGTTAAGCGGAACGCTATCAAATAACTTTTCCGCTAATGCTATTAACACTGATATTTGCGCCGCTACCGAAACAGGTGAAAACGCGGCTTGCTTTAAACAGGCACGAATACGCTGGCCATGCTCGATAACCTTACGCGAGCTATCATCCAATCGGGCGCCAAATCGGGCAAACGTCTCTAACTCTTCAAATTGCACGTACGCGAGCTTAAGGTCGCCAGCCACAATACGATAAGCAGAACGTTGTGCCTTACCACCCACACGTGACACAGATTTCCCAACATCAACGGCCGGAAGCACTCCTAATTCAAACAAAGATGGCGACAAGTAAATCTGCCCATCCGTAATTGAGATCAGGTTAGTCGGAATATAAGCCGATATATTCTGCGCCTCTGTCTCGATAATCGGCAAAGCCGTTAGTGAACCGCCACCCTGGTGTTTATTCAGATGCGTAGCACGTTCCAGCAGGCGTGAATGAATATAAAAAATATCACCCGGAAACGCTTCACGACCAGGAGGTCTGCGTAACAATAAGGAGAGCTCTCGATAAGCACGGGCATGATGGGTGAGATCGTCGTATACGATCAGCACATCACGCCCCGCTTGCATAAAATATTCACCAATACTGGTCGCTGCGTAAGGCGCTATGTAAGCCAACCCTGGGGGATCATTACCCTCAGCCACCATCACAAGCGTGTATTCCATCGCACCCTTTTGTTTCAAAACAGCTAAGGTTTTTGCGACTGAGGAAGCACGCTGACCTATTGCACAGTAAATGCAGATAACACCCTGCCCGCGTTGATTAAGGATGGTATCGATAGCGATGGCTGTTTTACCGGTTTGCCTATCGCCCAAAATAAGCTCACGCTGACCTCGCCCGATAGGAATCAGTGCATCAATAACTTTGATACCTGTTTGTAAGGGTACTGTGACGGGCGCACGGTCCATAATGGGCGCAGCGCGACGCTCAATGGGTAACCGCTGGCTGGCCAGAATAGCGCCTTTGTCATCAAGAGGACGGCCCAACGGATCAATAACCCGACCCAGTAACGCCTCGCCAACCGCTACATCCATTACCCGCCCTGTGCGCATAACGTCATCGCCCGCGTGTAGCCGCCAGTATTCTCCCAGCAATACCACGCCGATATCATCCTCATCCACATTGAAGGCGATACCATAAACTCCATCCTTGAATTCCAACAATTCATCAGCACCCACACCCGGTAATCCAGAGACCATGGCTATCCCTGTTGATACGCTAATAATGGTACCGATTTCCTGCAAGATCAGTTGAGCGTCAACCTGTGCGCACCCTTGCCCTATCCGCACAAAGGCGTTTTCAAAAGCATCATGCAACGTGTCAGGCGGCGTGCTCATTCTGATTTTCCAGCTATAGGGTTATCAGCTACGGACTTCTCTGATATTTGAGAACCTGATAATTGAGAGCCTGGTACTTGAGAGCCTGAAACGGCGTCCATCGTGTGAGTACTCATCTTTGCATCTGGCGCATCAGTCCATAGAGCACTCACACTCTTTTCCAAAGTGTCGACATAATCATTGATACTCCAGACAATTTTTCGTCCGTTAGCGATCATTTCAATGCCACTTATCAGCGCCTGCGTTGTTTCAAAACGGATGGAAAAGTCACTTGGCTTATTTGCATCAGATACTAGTTTATGCAGAATTTCCTGTATTGCGCCTTTCTGCTCCGCCGTAAGCTCAAAGGTGCTGCGTACAAGAACGCTATCGTGCGAGATTTTCAGGGTATGGTTATGAGTAAACGCATCGGTAAATGTTTTAAGAGGCTCATCCAAGGATGCTAATTTTTTCGTAAATACCTCAACCATGCGCGCTTCCAGCTCTATTCCCGCCAAATCACTCAATACTTTTCGTGAGATAGCGAACACCTCTTCGCGCGTCATACGGCTAATATCAGCACGAATAGCCTGTTGCTCTTGTTGCAACGCGCTACGCCGTTTTTCAGACAGCGCATCTGCTAGCTTCCGGGCCTCATCCATAAGCGTCTGACCTTGCTTCTTTGCCTCCTCAATAGAGTCTTGCATCAATACGGCGCGCTGCTGTTCAAATTCCGCATTTTTCCGAACATAATCGTCGCGTTCTTCAAGCGCTTCCGCCTTTTTCATATCGGCACCGGCGAGTGTTGCTGCAATTTTCTTCTCTCTGGAATCAATAGCATCGAGGATGGGGCGATAGAGAAAACGTTTAAGCAACCACACCAGAATCAGAAAATTCAGCGTTTGCGCACCGACAGTAAACCAGTCAACCAGCATATTACTGTCCTGCGGCTTGCGCCAGATAGTAGTTCCAGAAAGGGTTGGCAAACAACAGAATCATAGAGACCACAAAACAATAAATAGCGGTTGATTCGATCATCGCCAAGCCAACAAACAGTGTCCGGGTGATAGTGGCAGAGGCGTCCGGCTGCTGCGCCAACGCAGCCAATGCAGCAGAAACAGATCGCCCTTCTGCCAAAGCGGGGGCCATAGTGCCGAAGCCGGTGGTAATGCCCGCAATGATAATGGAGATCATTGCTATATAAGTCATGCTGTCCATCGTATTTCCTTATCTTAATGCTGTGATTGAAGGGGCTGAGCCTTCCCTGTACGGGTAGCTGCCGCGATATAAACAGTAGCCAGAATAAAAAATATATACGCTTGCACCATTCCGGTTAGTAACCCCAGAGCCGTCATAACAACCGGAAACACGAAGGGAGTAATCGCCAACAAGATACCCATAATCATTGCGCCACTCATCATGTTGCCGAATAATCGAACCGCCAATGCCAGGGTTCTTGATACTTCACTAATAAGATTAAACGGCAACATAATAATGGTCGGAGACAAATAGGATTTCAGATAGCCAGCAAGACCTTGCTCCTGAATGCCAAATAAAGGAACAGCGACAAACACACATAACGCCAGAGCAGCGGTTGTTGATAACGAGCCTGTCGGCGCTTCATAACCGGGCAAAATCGTACATAAACTCGCTATCGCAACAAAAAGAAAAAGTGTTCCCAAAAAGCCGATATATTTCTTAGGATGATGCAAACCTACGTCTTCGATTTGCTGCGTAATGGCTGTAACAATGATCTCCAAAAGATTTTGCCAACGTGAACGCTCAATTTCGCCTGACAGTTTTCGAGTGATCCATATTGAGCTGACACTGAGTAGCAGCATCAATCCCCAAGTATATACAATCGTAGCATTCAGCTTTATAAAGCCAAGCTGCCAAAAAATAATTTCATCAGGGCTCATATGCATGGAGGGGAGCCTTCTGACGATTCTTGTGACAATGATTGTGATGGTGCTTGCGAGGATGAGTGTGAGGATGCATGTGAGGATGCATGTGAGGAAAGACGCGTCAGTCTTATCACCATAAAGCGCGCCATGATAAAACCCAGCAGGCATATGAATAACCGCAGCAAATCAGCATTTGCCACCCAATAAATACCTGGTAGCACAATACCCATCCTCAGTATAAGGCTACCCAAAAACCACCATACAGGGTGCTTAGATATAACGCCCTTATGTACAGTCCACCATAAGCCTCCAAAAAAAATACTACCGAGTAAACCTCCCATTAACAGAACCACAAAAAACATAATTACCTGGGAGATCGACATGTTAACTATTTCATTCATTATGGTGTTCATCATCTACCTCCGAGTCATCCCGCATCGCCTGATCTTCTTTGGAAATCCAGTGCCATGCGTTGAAACAGCCGAGCGTTAATCCAGCCATCAGAAGTGCCAACGTCCAGGAATGCTTACCCACCTGATGGCTGTCTAACCACAGACCCAGCCCTGTTCCCAGTAACGTCGGTATCACTATCGACCAACCAATCAGCCCAAACATACCTAAACCAAACCATACCCCAGCCCTTGCGTTACGCCGTGCTTTTACTTTACGTGCGGCCTTTACACCTACTCGTCTGGCAAACTCCTCACTGTTTTTTTCACGCTTGCCGGAATCATCATTCATATCTTTAACAGGCTATTCAGCAACAGACGTTTTAAGTGCGGCCTATTCATGGTCAACACCCGCGACGCGACGTAAAAAACCCGTTTCCAGTTTTACCATCGTCGAGCGTAGACTTTTCTCCTCTTCATCTAACGTCAAAAACTCCTGCTGTATCAGATCATGCAATGCGCTTAACTCTTTTCCGATCACCGCACGATGCACAGAGACAATCACATCAAATCCAGTTTTGACCAACACACCCTCATCCACCGCGATAAATACTTCTCCACCCGCGGCTGTTTCATAACTCAGAATGCCAGGTACAAGCGCCGCCACGCAGTCGAGACGATGCGGCAAGAATCCAAAGGCACCGTCGCAGGTCTCAACAACCATGTGCAATATGCCGGTTTGCTCTATAAAAAGCTGAGAGGGAAGAAGTACCTTAAGATTGATGCTTGCTACTGCCATGTTCGGCCTCCGATGACTGCATCATAGTCGCATGTTGAACCGGTTTTTTAGCTTCATTAATCGAACCTATCATATACAGCGCACTCTCTGGATAATCTTTAAATTCATCCCGCAAAATCCGTTCACAGCCGTCCAACGAGTCTTTAAGTGTGACCAGCTTTCCTTTGTTGCCACTAAATTGCTCAGTAGTAAAAAAAGGTTGTGTCATAAAGCGCTCCAGACGGCGGGCCCGCGCTACCAGGTTACGATCTAGCAGCGATAACTGCTCCAAGCCAAGCATCGCAATAATATCTTTAAGCTCTGCATATTGAGCGAGCGTGCGTCTTATCTCTTGTGCCAACGCATAATGGCGCTCGCCCACAATACCGGGTGTTGTCATACGCGAACTCGATTGCAGCGGATCGATAGCGGGATAAAACCCCTCACTGGCACGCTGACGCGACAGAACAATAGAGGCAGAGAGATGAGAAAACGTGTGTACCGCAGCGGGGTCAGTAAAATCATCGGCAGGAACATATACTGCCTGAATCGAGGTGATTGCCCCCGTGTCGGTATTAGCGATGCGCTCTTCTAATTCAGATAACTCGGTTCCCATGGTCGGTTGATAACCCATGCGCGAGGGCATTTGCCCCATTAATCCCGATATTTCTGATCCGGCCTGAATAAACCGGAATATATTATCGATGAGCAACAATACATCACGATGCTCATCGTCACGAAAATACTCAGCCATGGTCAACGCAACATGGCCTACACGAAAACGACTACCGGGCGGTTCATTCATCTGGCCAAAAACCATGACCATATTAGGTAGCACACCGGCGGCCTTCATTTCACGGTATAGCTCCTCTCCTTCACGGGAGCGCTCGCCAATACCGCAAAATATACTCACACCTTCGTGGTGCCCTATCATGTTGTGAATCATTTCAGTCAGCAACACTGTTTTACCGACACCGGCCCCTCCGAAGAGCCCGGACTTTCCACCTCGCTCAAGCGGCATAAGCACATCAATAATTTTAATACCCGTTTCAAATATCTCGGACTGGGTCGAGCGTATTGCCAAGGACGGAGGAGCCTGATTAACAGAGCGCCACTGCACATTATTAAGCGCACCTTGGTTATCAATCGTGTTACCGAACACGTCGAACATCCGTGATCGAATCCCTTTACCTACCGGCGCTTGCAATGGCCCACCGGTATCCTGCACCAGCATTCCTCTGGCAAGTCCTTGTGTTGGAGTTAATGCTATACCCCTTACACTATTCACATCGTGCTGATCCAACACCTCGATAACGATCTGATGCTGATCTCCGGCACGTAATAATGAATGAATGGGGGGTAACTTTTTGTCAAAACGAATATCCACAACACTACCGCGAACGGCAATAATCCTGCCTGTATTCATTACGCCTGCCGGAATGTCCATATGCCTTACTAATCTACGCTCAACTTAATGATTATTCTGTTTATTTACTATTACATAGTCAGCAAAACAAAACATGATCGGCAACGCGCCGCATCACTCATAAATAGCTTAAAAAACATCAAAATTTTTTAATCATCTTGAGTGCTTTCACTTAAACACTTTAGCGTGAGCATTGCCGCGGGGTAATATGAGGCAACAAGAGGCGGCCTGAACAAGACGGTTTTTATGGGAGGCGACTCTTTACCAATAATGGATTCAAGATACCACCAACGACTTAAGGACTGGATCCAACGTTTTCACGGTGTTTCCACCAATTATCTACCTCACTATCTTGGCTGGTTTCGATGGTTCGATCATTATCTATCAAAAAACAATCAACCTTATGATTTTATGGCGGATTTTATGATGGCAGAACGTTTTCAACATTTAGCGGGAACATAGCCGGGAATTATGGTATTTTTTGTTTAAATTATTACACTAATAGCAAGGTCATCCTAATATAATGTCATTATATCCTCATGTAATGTGGCGCTGATCATGCGTTTATTAACATCAATACCTGCTGGAAAAAGACATCACCTAAAATATATCTTGTTCTGTCTTTGCCTTCTATTACTACCTTTAACTGCTTTTTCTCAGCAACAATTTGAAGGTGAATGGTATCAAGTCAATGCCTCATGGGGTTTTTCTGAAGCTGTTACACATCAAATTGAGACTCCCGTTCTCACTGGCGGGAATTTTGTTTTTCAAGCCAGTTTTGATGTTTTAGACGCTAATCAAGCACGGGTAATTGATTTCAAAAATGCCAGTGTTCTTGGTTATTTTCATCACTATATTACAGACAGTTCAGGCAAGCTTGTTGCTGAGTTTGATGGCGGAATTCAATCAAAAACTGTGTCCCTCTTTTTTATGCGCCATGGTCGTGAATTTACATTGCCTCCAGGTAATTATCAGCTAACTACGTTATTAAGCTCACCCTATTTTATTGCTGAGCCACAACCTTACTGGGACACCTTAAGTCATTATCGACAAGCGATTAAATGGGGTAATTTCATCGGGCTCGTCAGCATTGGCATATTGTTAAGCTTAGGTGTTTACTATGCCATTTTGGCATATGTTAGAAAACGTACCGCGGAAATCATGTACACCACTTTTATCTGGATGAATGTTATTTTCAGTTGTACAAGCATGTTGATTACGCCAGACCTATTCGGCTTACACTGGTTTTACTTGGCTGGCGCACCATTGTTACTTAGTAATATGGCTTACGTGTTATTTGCTAAAAGTTTATTACAAATACGTCAGCATACGCATCCCAAATTAGATCGTTTGGCACTGCTCATTCTGATAGCACTTGGCGTGTTGTTACTGATTGCCTTATTGAACAAGAATTGGATTTTAGAATGTGCTAGGTTGGGGGTTGGATTGATGATGAGCTACGGATTAATTGCCGCCCTATACAGAGCTTATGAAGGCTACAAAATCGCCTATTTCTACCTAATTGCCGTCTTTGCTTTTTTTATCATCGGATCGATTGCCATATCGAGCAGTGATCTAGATGGTATCTATACGATATATGTCGAGCATATTGGCTTATTGGCGGTAACAACTGAAGTATTGTTAATCGGTTTGG
The DNA here is from genome assembly GCF_001305295.1 of Neptunomonas antarctica. Classification (GTDB taxonomy): domain Bacteria; phylum Pseudomonadota; class Gammaproteobacteria; order Pseudomonadales; family Balneatricaceae; genus Neptunomonas; species Neptunomonas antarctica. Next base: position 174,994 of record NZ_LJSI01000021.1, on the reverse strand, counting down.
TATTAGGTTATCAATTTGCTCAAATTTACCGTGAAAAAGAGCATAACCTGCGTATGATTGAGCATAGTTTACAAATTGCTCACCACGACTCACTCACAGGCTTACCTAACCGTTACGCCTTGGATCTTGCACTCACAAAACTCGATAAGAATGCCATGCTGATGCTCTTGGATATGGATAACTTAAAAATGTGTAACGACTTATTCGGTCACCAAAAGGGTGATGAATTGCTACAAATGTTTGCCAAAGTCATGTCTAAAAAACTGGGTGATTATGGCGTGTTACACCGAATGGGGGGGGATGAATTTGTTGTAACAAGTGCAGACGCTAACTTTGCCGATAACATAAAAAAATCAATTTCAGAAACAATGCAGCACATGCAACTGAATGGGTTTGAAAAAGCAGGGATAAGTTTTGGCTTATCTTTTATGAATGAGGCTCGCGATGCTGATGAACTACTTTCACTTGCCGATAACAGAATGTATCAACACAAACGACGTGAACATATTCACTAACGGCTCATGGAGTTATGTCAAAACTTATATTCCCAGTATTACTTGCTTTAATATTGCCGCTTATTACTAGCTGGTTTGCCTATCCGCTAACACATCTTCCTCCTGAATTTGGCGCCTTCCCACCCGTATATGTCGCAGATGCCCCCGGCTTTAATCTAATCATTTTTTGTATTATTGCCTTTGCTGAACTACTCATCGCGGCTATATATCTGTTCCCAGACAAGTTCGGCTTTAAAAAAGTCACGCCAGAACCGACATCCATCCCTGTCGCTTTACCTATCTGGTTCTGGATAGGTCTTGTGGTTACCTTATTTTTTTGGTGGCTAATGTGGACACGAGAAACGCCATTTGGCAATTTAGTCTATTATGCTTTTACGCCCATGTGGTGGGGATTTATCTTTGTACTGGATGGTTTAGTCTATCGCTACTCACATAAGCAATCTTTATTCGCTACTAAACGCAAAACCTTTATTATCACTGCCTTAGTATCTCTTGCTGGCTGGTATCTGTTTGAATATTTTAACTATTTTGCTTTAGGTAATTGGTATTACCCAAATAGCACTATGCCCGAGCTGTCTCACGAAACCATTGTGATCATTTTCTTACTGGCTTACACCACTGTCTGGCCAGCTATTTTCGAATGGTATTCATTACTTAATACCTGCCAAAGCTTGGTAAGTCGTTACGCTCAAGGCATTAAGATCTTTTTGAGTGGTAATCTATTAATTGCACTTGGCTTGATATTGATCACCCTCATGGTGTTCTGGCCTTACCCCTTATTTTGGGTATTATGGATTGGTCCATTGCTGGTGTTCGCTGGAATATTAATTCGTTTATCTATCTGGTCACCCTTCAGTGAAATAGCTCAAGGCAACTGGTCACCTGCTTTACTCATGGCGTTATCTGCCATGGTAAATGGATTCTTTTGGGAGTTTTGGAACTATGGCAGTGCTCATCCTGTAACGCCAGTTACGAACCCTAATTACTGGGTTTACGATATCCCCTACATCAACGTGATTCACCTTTTTTCCGAGATGCCATTACTTGGCTATATGGGCTATATGCCATTTGGCATACTTGCTTGGGTGATATTTATCTGGGCAGGCAAGGTATTTAAATTTGATACTCACCTTTTGAGTAAATAAAAGCTATAGATATGGTAAACCTACCACTGTCGGCTCACCATCATATGTAACCAGATTGCCTCATTTCGTAGCTGGGAATTTTCACCAAAAGGTAATTCATAATTGGTGTAATCGACTTTCTTACGAACGTCATATTCAATACCTGCGAACACGGTCCATAGTGGACTAAATTGATAGCCAGCACCAAAAGTGAGTTGATGCTCAAAGATACCGGCAAGAGTAGGATTATTATTCTGGGCAGGTATTGGGTTTTTACCATAATTGTAACCAGCATAAATCGTGGTCTTATCTGAATAGCTGTAGGCTATGCCCGTAGCGAGAACCCATTGGTCATTCCAATCCATTGTTGTTGTAGATTGAATATCAGCAACAGCTGAACTATCTGGACTTTTTGCAGTTAACACCACGTTTTTCATGGCATCTGACCAGTTTATCCAGTTCAACTCCATAGCCAGTAACCATTTATCATTCATTTGATAAGCAGCACTGTTTTACCGACACCGGCCCCTCCGAAGAGCCCGGACTTTCCACCTCGCTCAAGCGGCATAAGCACATCAATAATTTTAATGCCCGTTTAAAATATCTCGGATTGGGTCGAACGTCTCACCAATGATGGAGGGTCCTGATTAACAGAGCGCCACTGCACATCATTGAGCGCCCCTTGGTTATCAATCGTGTTGCCGAGCACATCGAACATCCGTGATCGAATCCCTTTACCTACCGGCGCTTGCAATGGCCCACCGGTATCCTGCACCAGCATTCCTCTGGCAAGCCCTTGTGTCGGGGTTAACGCAATACCTCTGACACTATGCACATCGTGTTGGTCCAACACCTCGATAACGATCTGCTGCTGATCTCCGGCACGCAATAATGAATGAATGGGGGGCAATTTTTTATCAAACCGAATATCCACGACACTACCGCGAACGGCAAGAATCCTGCCTGTATTCATTACGCCTGTCGGAATAAATAGCTTAAAAAAACCTCAAATTTTTTAAGCAGCTTGAATGCTTTTACTTAAACACTTTAGCGTGAGCATTGCAGCTGGGCCATAAGAGGCAACAACAAAGCTAATAATAAAAAAGAGGGTAGTAGTCAGCTACTACCTGCCCGAAGAAGTAACGGCTTACTATGATTCAAATGTAATAAAAACCATGCGAAAAAATAAGAGGTGTGTCATGAGTCATGTTCTGATAATTACCGGCGACTTTGTAGAAGATTACGAAAACATGGTGCCTTTCCAATGCCTGCAGGCAATGGGCCATCAAGTCACTGCGGTATGCCCTGATAAAGCCGCGGGCGATACGATTAAAACCGCCATTCACGACTTTGAAGGAGACCAGACTTACACTGAAAAACCCGGCCACAACTTCACACTTAATGGTACTTTTGCCGAGATAAATCCAGCCGACTTCGATGCCTTGCTGATCCCCGGAGGACGTGCGCCAGAATATTTACGCTTAAATCCAAGCGTGATTAGTATGGTGCAGCACTTTGCCAACCAGAATAAACCCATTGCCGCGGTGTGCCATGGCGCGCAACTGTTAGCCGCCGCTAACGTTCTGAAAGGCAAAAAGTGTTCTGCCTATCCCGCTTGTGCGCCTGAAGTCACTCTTGCAGGAGGCGAGTTTGCAGATATCCCTGTTGATAGCGCCATTACCGATGGCAACTTAGTAACCGCACCCGCCTGGCCTGCTCATCCCGAATGGTTGAAACAGTTCAATCAGTTACTTTCTTAACACCATATAAAACAGTGCCCGAATTCTTTTGAATACTGGCACTTTTTTCTATTCTGCTCTATTACAGACACTTTTATATACACAGTCTTTACACACAAACACTTTAAACTCGATATCTCACTAGCCTTGCTTTTTAGCGCAACAATGCGCTATTTTTAGACTAAAAGGGGGATATCATGTGTGAACTTTATTCAGGTACGGAAGCAGCCTTGTTTGAAATAAAAACCCGCTCCATCCGCCTTGATGGCCACGTCACGAGCATTCGTCTGGAAGCCGTATTCTGGCAAATTCTTAATCAGATAGCAGAAGAAGCAAACCTGAAGCTCTCCACATTTCTGACACGCGTCTACCATGAACGCCTGGACGCTACCGGCGACATCAGTAATTTTAGTTCGCTATTACGCGTAGCTTGCACCACCTACCTGAATAATCAGCAAAGAATTGCCCTTAAAAGCGCGTTAACTGAAGCGATGTAACCTGACGGAACATTTCGAAAGCGCGCCTTTACTTACCCCAGTACTTTAACAACATGAACCTTTTCCCAAGGTTAAACGATATTAGCTTTTTATTGGATTAATTTATGACTCTGAAACTAGCCTCTGAAAGACAATGGACATCACACCCGCTGCAAGTTCTTGTGATGACTACGGCTCTCATAATCAGCCCCGTATATGCTCAGAACATTATCGAAGGAGAGCGCAACCAACCGGTCGAAGCTCGGCAAGGCATGGTTGCCACTAGCCATCATTTAGCAACGGAAGTCGCACTTAACGTATTAAAAAATGGCGGCAATGCTATTGATGCCGCCGTTACTGCAGGCTTTGCACTGGCTGTTACGCAACCCCGATCAGGAAATATTGGCGGTGGTGGTTTTATGCTGGTTTCCCGGGAAAAAACGAATGATGTCGTCGCTATCGATTACCGTGAAAAAGCCCCTAAAGCAGCCTATGAAAAAATGTTTCAGGACGATGACGGCAATGTCGTTCAAGAACGCAGTCGCTTTTCTCACCTCTCGGCCGGTGTACCCGGCACTGTTGCAGGTTTTGCGTTAGCACTCGAAAAATACGGCACCATTAGTTTGCCGCAGGCATTAGCGCCTGCTATTAAGCTTGCTAATGATGGCTTCGAAGTACCGGCACGTTTTACTAAAGGACTGGAAGCCACGAAAGACCGACTGCAAAAATGGCCTTCCACCCTCGAAGTATTCTATAAAGCCGATGGCAGCGCTTATCAGCCGGGTGAAGTCTTTAAACAGCCGGATCTGGCTGCAACCTTACAGCGCATCTCTGATCTAGGCGTTAAGGGCTTCTATGAAGGTGAAACAGCACGATTGATCGTCGACGATATGCGCAAGCATGACGGCATGATCACCGCACAAGACTTGAAGGATTACCAGCCGCAAATCCGCGAACCCGTTAAAGGTAGCTACCGGGGCTATGATGTTTATTCTATGTCTCCGCCCAGTTCCGGTGGTACTCATGTGGTACAGATTCTAAATATCCTTGAAGGATATCCAATCGGGGAATATGGCCATAACTCAGCCAAAACGATCCACCTGATGGCAGAAGCAATGAAGTATGCTTATGCTGATCGCTCTGAATATCTGGGTGATAGTGACTTTGTCAAAGTACCGGTGAAAGGCCTAACCAATAAAGACTACGCTGCCCACATTCGCACGCTAATTGACCCTGATAAAGCAAAAGCCAGTAAAGATATTAAGCCTGGCGAGCCCACGTCCTACGAAAGTGATGAAACGACGCACTTCTCTATTGTCGATAAATGGGGTAATGCCGTCTCTAATACCTACACCATCAACTTCAGTTATGGTTCAGGTATTGTCGTGCCCGGAGCAGGTTTCATTCTCAACAATGAAATGGATGATTTCAGTTCAAAACCAGGCGTACCCAATGGCTACGGCTTAATTGGTGGTGACGCTAACAAAATAGAGCCTGAAAAACGCATGCTGAGTTCCATGTCACCGACGATAGTAAAGAAAGATGATAAAAATTTCATGATCACGGGCAGCCCGGGCGGTTCCCGCATTATCACTACTACCTTACAGGTAATAATGAATGTGATTGATCACGGCATGAATATTCAATCAGCCGTCGCGGCCTCTCGAATACACCATCAGTGGTTACCCGATGAAATTCGTATCGAAGAAGGCATAAGCCCTGATACAAAAACACTTTTAGAAGGCATGGGGCATACCCTCCATACAAAATCTTCGATGGGTGCCATTCAGAGCATTATGATTGGAGAAGACGGTACATTGTACGGTGCGGCTGATCCCCGACGTAGTACATCGTCAGCACAAGGTTACTAAACCACAGAAGCTATCGATAGGGTTGCCAGAGCAACTCTATCGATTTTTTACAGACAATAAAAAATCGCCCTATGGCGATTTCTTTAACTCTTTGGTTTTATTGGTCGGGACGGCAGGATTTGAACCTGCGACCCCTTCACCCCCAGCGAAGTGCGCTACCAGGCTGCGCTACGCCCCGACACATGACAAGATGATAAATCACCTTACCAAAGAGGCGGTAATACTAACCAAAGTATTTGAATATGTGAAGGTTTTTATTCACTACAGCCGCTTTTATTGTGTAATTTTTTCGTCTACGAAAAATAAGACTAAATATATAATGATTTACACAGCAGGTGCCAGTGAATTTAAGCGTCACAACCACCTGATTTTGCTTAATTTAGTACCAGATAATACGCTGATATTAGCTTTATAGAGGTGTTTTAATACTTTGCTGATAAGAAAGAAAACGCTGATGAAGGAGGTGAAATCAGCGCTTTTTGAGTGTAACCAGAATAGATTCCAGCTCACTAATGGTTTGACGTAACAGCTCTTTGTAACGGAAATTTTCATCGCTGCCTTGCTGGCTGGTGAACCAATGCTTAGCACCACTGATAGTATAACCCTGCTCATACAGCAAACTTTTTATCTGGCGTAATAACAATACTTCCTGCTGTTGATAATAACGCCGATTGTTACGCTTAACAGGGTTTATCTGTTCAAATTCCTGCTCCCAATATCTCAATACATGCGTTTTAATCTCACACAAAACGGACACTTCACCAATCGTGAAATATCGTTTATTGGGTATTGCTGGGAGATCAGGCTGTTTCAGATCGGGTGTCTGCATAAGCGTCTACGCGATCCTTTAGCTTTTGTCCTGGGCGAAAAGTAACGACCCTACGAGCAGAAATAGGCACTTCATCACCTGTCTTTGGATTACGACCCGGACGTTGGCGCTTATCGCGCAGATCAAAATTACCAAAACCTGATAATTTGACCTGCTCATTAGCTGCAAGACTTTCACGTATTTCATCAAAAAAGGATTCAACCATATCCTTGGCTTCACGCTTGTTCAGACCTAACTCATCATACAAACGTTCTGCCATGTCTGCCTTTGTTAAAGAACTCATGAACTCTACCTTTGCTATTTAATCTCTTAATGTTGCTCCAGCACCACTATTCAGGGCTGAAATCACAGACTGTACAGCTGTATTAATTTCGTCTTCATTAAGAGTGCGCGATGGATGCTGCCAGGTCAAGCCCAAAGCCAGACTTTTTCGTCCCACTTCAACACCTTGGCCCTGGTACACATCAAATAGAGTGATTTTTTTAAGGTACTCGCCTGCATTTTTCCCGGCAATATCACGAAGCGTTTCATAGTCTGTAGTCTCATCGACAATCAGCGCCAGATCACGTCTTGATTCAGGGAACTTCGACAGTTCAGAGAAACGTGCAATACGCCCTTGTAACAAGCTATCCAAGCGAAGCTCGAACAAATACACAGGACCGTTTACGTCTAATTTTTTAAGCAACGAAGGATGCAATGCACCCACATACCCTACGACTTCTCCCGCCCGTTCTATGCGTGCGGTTTGTCCAGGATGTAACGCGACATGTTTATCGGCAACAAAGGTGTATTGCTCGAGACAACCGCCTAAGCTCAATACTGCTTCGATATCTCTTTTAATGTCGTAGAAGTCTACCGATTGCGATTTACCCGTCCAGGATTCAGGGTCACGATTACCTGACAATAGACCTGACAATACATTTTCCTGAACCAAGTCATCGTTGATTGGCAAGAAACGCTGCCCTGTTTCAAACAACCGCACACGCGATTGCTGACGATTCTGATTATATTGCAAGGCTTTAACCAGACCTGGCCAAATGCTGGTACGCATCACCGCCATTTCGGCTGAGATAGGATTAGCCAATACCAACGCTTCGAATTGATCATCGAAGAGCTTTTGCAAACCTGCTTCAATAAAGCTGTAAGTAATAGCTTCCTGATAGCCTAATGAGATCAACGTGCGACGCAGATCATGCACCAAGACTTTAGATTCATCATTCGGTGTAAACGGCAATGCCAATGTCGGCAATTTGACCGGCAGGTTGTTGTATCCGAAAACACGTGCCAACTCTTCGATCAAATCCACTTCGATACTGATATCAAAGCGATAAGATGGAATAGCCACCGTCCAGCTCTGATCTGTTGCTGGCTCAATCTGCATACCTAAACGCGTCAGAATCTCTTCGATCTCGGCGGCCGGCATCTCAAAAGCCAGCATCGCATTGACTTTGCTATGACGCAGAGTAACCGTACGTGCTTTTGGTAAATGTTCATCACTCACCGCTTCGCTGACAGGACCCGCCTCTCCACCCGCTATATCGAGCAGTAGCTGTGTTGTACGTTCGATCGCTTGTTGCTGCAACTGCCAATCAACACCGCGTTCGTAACGGTGCGAGGCATCGGTATGTAATCCATAAGCGCGCGCTTTACCCGCAATAGCGATCTGATCAAAGAAGGCACATTCCAGAAAGATATCTTTGGATTCAGCAGTGACCCCCGTGGTTTTTCCACCGAAAATACCAGCCATCGCCACAGGGCCATTTTCATCGGCAATGATGAGTGTGTCTGACTGCAATACAACTTCGTTGCCATCCAATAGCGTTAGCTTTTCACCAGCGACGGGCATACGTACAGTAATACTGCCCTGTAGCTTGTTCAGATCAAACGCATGTAATGGCTGACCTAATTCAAGCAGGACATAGTTAGTAACATCGACAACCGGATCTATTGAACGAATACCTGAGCGACGTAACTTTTCAACCATCCATAAAGGCGATACCGCTTGCATATTGACGTTGCGAATAACGCGTCCCAAATAACGCGGGCACGCGGCTGGCGCATCTAACGTAACAGAAAAGGTATCATTAATTGTCGCAGCAACCGGCTGTATATCTACGAAAGTCACTGGCGCTTTATTGAGCACGCCAACTTCACGCGCTAAGCCTTTAATACTCAGGCAGTCGCCACGGTTAGGCGTCAGATCAACATCAATAATTTTATCATCTAAATTCAGATAGTCACGCAAACTAACACCCACGGGCGCATCTGCAGCCAACTCCATGATACCGTCATGATCATCAGAAAGACCCAACTCATCTTCGGCGCAAAGCATGCCAAAGGATTCAATCTGACGGAGTTTAGCTTTTTTGATTTTAAACTCACCGCCATCCGGTGTTGGCAGCATCGCTCCCACGGTGGCATAAGCTGTTTTCAAACCAGCACGCGCATTAGGTGCACCACAGACCACCTGATGAATATCGACACCATCAGACACCGTACACACCTGTAGCTTATCGGCATTAGGGTGCGGCTCGGCTGTGAGTATTTCACCCACAATCACACGCGAGAAATCACGCGCAACTGCTGCTACCTCATCGACTTCAAGGCCTGCCATCGTAATTTGATCGACCAGCGCCTGTGTATTGATGGCTGGATTTACCAGTTCACGTAACCATTTTTCACTGAATTTCATGCTGCTATCCCGAAAATCTTTATTTCACTGCTCTACAATTGAAAGTAACCGCTCAGAATCAGTTGAACTGACCCAGAAAACGCAGATCGTTTTCAAAGAAAAGACGTAAGTCATTTACGCCATATCGCAGCATTGCCAATCGCTCCACACCCATACCGAATGCAAATCCGGTATATTCTTCAGGATCGATTCCGGACATTTCAAATACTTTTGGGTGCACCATTCCGCAACCCAGAACTTCCAGCCATTTACCATCGCCACGATCAATATCGACTTCGATTGAGGGTTCAGTAAAAGGAAAATAGGATGGCCGGAAACGGACTTTCACATCGTCCTCAAAGAACTCACGTAAAAACTGCTCCAACGTGCCTTTGAGGTCAGCAAAACTGATGTTTTTATCAATCAGTAACCCTTCAACCTGATGAAACATAGGTGAATGCGTCTGATCATAATCGCAACGGTAAACACGGCCAGGACAAATAATACGAATCGGAGGCTGCTGAGTTTCCATGGTGCGAATCTGCACGCCGGACGTATGCGTACGCAGCAAAGTATTGGCATTAAAATAAAAGGTATCATGCATCGCGCGCGCAGGATGATGCGACGGTATGTTTAATGCTTCGAAGTTATGATAATCATCTTCAATTTCAGGACCTTCAGCAACGCTGTAACCGATACCTGCGAAGAATGCTTCGATGCGCTCCAGGGTTTTCGTCACCGGATGCAAACCACCCAGATTCTGACCGCGTCCCGGCAAGGTTACATCAATGGTCTCTGATGCTAATTTTGATTCCAGCGCCACTGCTTCCAGCGTCTCTTTACGCGCATTAAGCTGCTCTGAGACATGCTGAATCACTTCGTTAATTTTTGCACCCGCAAGTGGTCGCTCTTCAGCAGACAACTTACCTAAGCCTTTACGCAACGCCGTTAACGGGCCTTTTTTACCCAGGTAATCAACACGTACCTGATCCAGCTCCTGAACACTGCTGGCTGCTGTAACGGCAGCGACAGCCTGCTCAAGGAGACTTGTCATGTTTTCCATTTCCGGCTCCAATTGATTAGGAGGAAGAGGAGAGTTATCAACTCGAAATTAAGTTATTCTGCTGAATTGTTGCGACCAAAAGCATCAGCCCAAACTCAGCGCAATAACCGAAAAAATAGGGGAAGAGTTTGCACCCGTCCCCTATTTAAAATTACGCTGCTATCTCAATGAATAGCGACCTCTGTAAGCAGAGGTGAAGCATATTACGCTAAAGCAGCTTTCGCTTTTTCAACAATAGCAGTAAATGCAACCTGTTCGTGAACAGCCAGATCAGCCAGTATTTTACGGTCGATTTCAATGCTAGCTTTTTTCATACCAGCAATAAAACGGCTGTAAGACAGACCATTCAAGCGTGCCGCAGCATTGATACGTGCAATCCACAGAGCGCGGAATTGACGTTTTCTTTGGCGACGGTCACGATACGCATATTGACCTGCTTTGATAACAGCCTGTTTAGCTACACGGAATACACGGCTACGAGCACCATAGTAACCTTTAGCTTGTTTCAGTATTTTCTTGTGACGGCGACGAGCCTGAACACCACGTTTTACACGAGCCATTCTTTACCTTCCTATATTCAATTCTGTTAGTGAAAAAACGACTAGATGTAAGGCAACATACGACGGATCGAAGCTCGATCTGCAGCATGAACCTGTAACATCGGACGAAGCTGACGCTTACGCTTAGTGCTTTTCTTAGTCAGAATGTGACTTTTGAAGGCCTGCTTGTGCTTGAAGCCATTTGCAGTCTTTTTAAAGCGTTTTGCCGCACCGCGGCAAGATTTAATCTTAGGCATTACAAATCTCCACGCATTCGTTAGTTTTTTTCATCCGGAAAAAACGACAAAACCCGCGACTACCAAAAAGGCAGATACGGGTTAAGCAGCCTTACGGATTACTTTTTCTTCTTCGGGGCGATCACCATGATCATCTGACGACCTTCCATCTTAGGACGCTGTTCAACTGCACCATGTTCTTCCAGATCTTTTTCGATCCGTAATAACAGGTTCATGCCCAGTTCCTGATGAGCCATCTCCCGGCCGCGGAAACGTAAAGTTACCTTAGCCTTATCCCCTGCTTCTAGGAAACGTACCAGGTTGCGTAGCTTTACCTGATAATCCCCATCTTCCGTCGCAGGACGGAATTTCATTTCCTTAACCTGGATCTGATGCTGTTTCTTTTTAGCTTCAGCCTGTTGTTTTTTGATTTCGTATTGGTGTTTACCAAAATCCATCAATTTACAAACAATAGGATCTGAGTCAGAAATCTGAACCAGGTCAAGTTCGGCCGCTTGAGCCATCTCAAGTGCCTCAGTAATCGATACGACGCCTACCTGCTCACCATCAGCACCAATTAGACGTAGTTCTTGAGCTTTGATATTTTCATTAATGGGTGTGCGATTATCACGACGCGCACCTCTTTTATTATCACGCTTAATTGTTATATCTCCTAATGATTATTCGCAACCCTTCTGATCCACGTCTTTATTCAGGAAGCTGGTGAATGTTTCTATACTCATTGAGCCGAGGTCTTTACCCAAGCGCGTTCTTACGGACACACACCCGTTCTCAACCTCTTTATCACCAACTACCAAAAGGAAAGGAACCTTCTGAAGAGTTCGCTCACGGATTTTAAAGCCGATCTTCTCGTTTCTCAAGTCCGAAACGACTCTAAATCCATTATTTTCCAGTGTTTTTACTACATCTTGACAATATTCGGCCTGTTTATCTGTGATATTCATCACAACAGCCTGTACTGGTGAAAGCCAAGCCGGCAATGCGCCTGCATAGTTTTCAATCAGGATACCAATAAAACGCTCAAAGGATCCAAGTATTGCCCGATGTAACATAACGGGAGTTTCACGTTCACCCACTTCATTAACGAACTGAGCTTCTAAACGCCCCGGCATTGAAAAATCTACTTGAATTGTACCACATTGCCAGACACGACCTAGGCAATCTTTTAAAGAAAATTCAATTTTCGGACCATAAAACGCACCTTCGCCGGGTAATTCCTGCCAATCAAGCTTAGCAGCGTCTAACGCATCAGCCAATGCCTTCTCCGCCTTATCCCAAACCTCATCAGATCCTACACGCTGTTCAGGGCGTGTCGACAATTTATAGATAATCTCTGTGAAACCAAAGTCTGCATACACTTCATGCAAAAACCTAATAAAACTGGCAACTTCAGACTGAATAGCATTTTCAGCACAGAAAATATGCGCATCATCTTGTACAAAGCCACGCACACGCATAATGCCATGCAAAGCACCCGAAGGCTCATTACGATGACACGAACCAAACTCAGCCAAACGCAGTGGCAAATCACGGTATGAACGCAGACCCTGGTTGAACACCTGAATATGACAAGGACAGTTCATAGGCTTAATCGCGAAGTCTTTACTCTCAGAATGCGTGGTAAACATCTGTTCGGAGAACTTATCCCAATGTCCGGACTTCTCCCACAAACTACGTTCAACCACCTGAGGTGTTTTGATTTCCTGATAGCCATGTTTACGTTGTTTTGTACGCATGTATTGTTCGATTTGCTGATATAGCGTCCAACCATGCGGATGCCAGAACACCATACCGGGTGCTTCTTCCTGCAAATGAAACAGGTTTAACTGCTTTCCTAGCTTACGGTGGTCGCGCTTTTCAGCTTCTTCCAAACGATGCAGGTAAGCGGCTAACTCTTTTTTATCACCCCATGCCGTGCCATAGATGCGCTGCAACATGGCGTTGTTAGAATCACCACGCCAGTATGCGCCGGCCACCTTCATTAATTTGAAGACCTTAATATGACCCGTTGAAGGAACGTGAGGGCCACGACACAAATCGATAAAGTCACCTTGTGAGTAGAAAGAGAGATCCTGATCTGCAGGAATTGAACTCAGCAGTTCGACCTTATATTTCTCACCCATTTTTTCAAACAGAGCAACACTGTCGTCACGACTCATAACAGAGCGGGATACCGGCAGATTTTGCTTAGCGAGCTCAGACATTTTCTTTTCAATCTTTTCCAGATCTTCAGAAGTAAAAGGACGCTCATAAGCAAAATCGTAATAAAAGCCGTTCTCGATCACAGGACCGATCGTGACCTGAACTCCTGGAAACAATGCCTGTACTGCCATCGCCATCAAATGCGCACATGAGTGACGAATCACCTCAACGCCGGCTTCATCACGTGCCGTGATAATCGCTAATTCGGCATCATCATTGATGATAAAAGAAGTATCAACGGGCTCACCATTCACTTTTCCTGCCAAGGCAGCTTTAGCAAGGCCAGCACCGATATCAGCGGCGACGTCAAATACGGAAACGGGGTTAGCAAACTCGCGCTTACTGCCGTCAGGGAGGGTAATAACAGGCATTTCTTTTCCTTGTTTATCAGTGGTGACCCCTACGACAGGCCACTTCAATTTCAATACTTTATGCACATCGTACAAACCAGGTACGCAGCGCTGGAGGCGCATTTTACCAAACCCTCACGATAAAGCCATGGCAGCTATTCGATTAACCTATTATTAGACGGGAATTAAACACTGATCCAGCTATCGAACAGTACCGGTACCTTATCAGGCAGCCAAAGTGGCGCCCTATTTTAATCAGCACCTTCAAGCAGCTTTCGGGTAAACAGAATATGCTCACGCGCGGCTTTACGGGCCTTTTGCGCATCTCTTTTTTGTAACGCATGATAAATTTGTTCATGCTGCATACGAATCCCATCGGGGTAACGACCAAACTTAATCAGGGTGTTATTGAGTACGCCATAAATCGCATTAAAATAACGATTATAAAAGAGCTGACTAAAGGAGGTGATCAGAACATGATGGCTGGATTCTGCAATCATCATATGAAAACGAAGATCGGCTTTTGCCTTATCGAGCGTGCTAAGTCCCTTGCTACGTAACTGCATGCGCTTAAATTCTTCGGCAATGTCATGTAGTTGCTGGTCTGTGGCGCGCAGTGCTGCAAAATAGGCCGCCTCACCTTCAAGAAACGCTCTGGCTTCTAAGACCTGAAGCTGAAAATCCAGATTATCACCCACGCCTTCCAGCGGCATTTCTATATGATCGAGCATCATATTCTGGCAAATACTTCTGCCACCCGGCACTGTTTTAATCAGGCCCTCAAGCTCTAACTGTTGAATCACCTCTCTGACCGTAGAGCGCGCCAAGCCTGTCAACGCCGCTAATTGACGCTGAGAAAGCAACGCCTGATCAGGAATAATATCGCCTAACAGAATCTTCTGTTTCAGATAGCGGCAAAGCTGCTCTTTTGTCGACACTGTATGCTTCATCAACATAGACTTTATACTTATTCCCTTACGTAGATTAAACATTCACGTTATGTACGTTCTGGTCAGACCAGTTTTTAGTTTAGCATTTCTTTTACGCTTAACCTTACCTATCTTGGTTAACAGATATACAGTCTTTAGATGACATAACAAAAATTAACGTCCAAACACTTTAGGTAAACGCCATGCTCGCATCAGAAAAGCCTATTCAGGTCGGTCTATTTGTCACCTGTCTGGTCGATATGTTTCGCCCCAGTATCGGCTTCGCCACCATCAAACTGCTTGAAAACGCAGGATGTAACGTCACTGTACCCGAAGCACAAACGTGTTGTGGGCAACCCGCGTTTAACAGCGGCGACAAAAAAACGACTCAAGACATCGCCCGTCAAACCATCACGGCATTTGATGGTTTTGAATACGTAGTCGGCCCTTCTGGTTCGTGTATTGGCATGCTACATCAATATGTTGATCTATTTGATGACACTGATCCCTGGAAAGCGCGCGCGGAAGATCTGCGTAACCGCGCCTTTGAAATCACCTCATTCCTCGTTGATGTGATCGATTTCGATTCAATGCTTGCGTCTTACGAGGGCAATGTAACCTATCACGACTCCTGTGCCGGATTACGAGAACTGGGTGTGAAGCAGCAACCCCGTAAACTCCTTGCAAACGTTGCCAATTTATCATTAACCGAAATGGAAGACGCCGAGACTTGTTGCGGATTTGGTGGGACTTTTTGTGTGAAATATCCGGAAATTTCCAATCGCATGGTGGAAAACAAATCGGCTAATGTTCAAGTCTCTGGTGCAACTACCCTATTGGGCGGCGATCTGGGCTGCCTGCTGAATATGGCAGGTAAACTCAAACGTCAGGGCCATAAAATTGAAACACGCCATATCGTTGAAGTACTGGCAGGCATGACTGATGAGCCTGCGATTGGCGATTCAGCTTACGAACTTGGCCAACCGGCGTAGGAGATAACATCATGGAAATTAAGAGCCCTGCATTTAAAGAAAACGCCCGCATTGCCTTACACGATGTAAATTTACAGAAAGCATTAGGCAATCTCAAAGCAGGTTTTCCCGTTAAGCGTTCTACTGCGGTTGCCCGGATGCCTGAATTCGATCAACTACGCGACGAAGGCACCGCGCTGAAAAACCACATTCTGGAAAATCTGGATATCTATCTGGAACAGTTCGAAGCGAATGTCATCAAAAATGGCGGACACGTCCATTGGTGTCGAACGCCGGATGATGCCTGCAAAAAAATTCTGGAAATATGTAAAGAAGTTGATGCTAAAACCGTCACCAAAGGTAAATCGATGGTCTCTGAAGAGATCAACCTGAACGATTATCTGGAAAAAAATGGCGTAGAGCCAATCGAGACAGATCTCGGCGAATACATCTTGCAACTACGTGGCGACCATCCCAGCCATATCATTGCACCGGCGATCCATTTGAATCTGGAAGACGTTTCCGAGATTTTTCACGAAAAGCACAATCGACCAAAATCCAGTGATCCTGCCGTATTAATGCAGGAAGCCCGCGAAATGCTACGCGAGAAGTTTGCCGGTGCCGATGTAGGCATTACCGGCGCTAACTTTCTGGTCGCAGAAACCGGCTCCACCATTATTGTTACCAATGAAGGTAATGGTGACCTGACACAAACACTGCCAAAAACTCATATAGTGGTTACTTCTATCGAAAAAGTAGTGCCCACCCTCGAAGATATGACACTCTTCCTGCGCTTGCTGGCTCGCTCAGCCACCGGGCAGGAATTTACCGTCTATAACACCTTGTCGACAGGGCCTCGCAGAGCAGAAGATCAGGACGGACCTGAAAACTTTCACGTTGTCCTCGTCGATAACGGCCGTAGTGAAATGGTCGGCACCGAGTTTCAGGATATGTTGCGCTGTATTCGCTGTTCAGCTTGCATGAACCACTGCCCTGTTTACGGTGCCGTGGGCGGTCACAGCTATGGGTGGGTTTACCCCGGCCCTATGGGATCGGTACTGACACCACAAATGGTAGGAATTGAGAATGCAGGCCTACTGCCGAATGCATCAACCTTCTGCGGTAAGTGCGAATCAGTCTGCCCTGTTCGCATTCCACTGCCGAAGCTGATGCGTCACTGGCGCGAAGATGAGTTCGCCAAGCATTTAAGCCCGAAAGCGGTACGCTGGGGGATTGGCGGCTGGGCCTTCTTTGCTAAACGCCCTGCCCTGTATCGATTGCTCGCCGTTAGCTCCAATCTATTTCTACGCCTGATGGCAGGGAAAAAAGGACGCATCAAGAAAATCCCGATGGCGGGTGGCTGGACCGACTGGCGGGATATGCCAGCACCCAGCGGTAAAACATTTATGTCACAGTACAAATCACGTAAACAGAGCTAACGGGGGATATGTTATGAGTAAAGCAGAAATTCTTGGCAACATTCGCCGTGGCCTGAAACGCGGTGAAGCTTCAGAAGAGCAAAAACAGGCCGTATTAAACCGCATCAACCAGCATGCACGTAATCTGATTCCACAGCGCTCCCAATTGTCGCATGCAGGACAGATAGAACTTTTCATTGCTATGGCAACAGAAGCAGCGGCCGAGTTATTCCAGCTAAACAGTATTACTGAGGTGCCGCAAATTTGCGCTACCTGGCTGAAAGACCATCACATCGATACGCTGGTAACGGCCAGTGATGAGGCTATTTTAGGACTCGACTGGGATTCTGCAGCGGAGCTAACCTGTGTGCAGCGCGTAGCTCAAGTGGGAGATTCGGCTAGCCTGACCACCAGCTTTGCGGGTATCGCTGAAACCGGAACACTGATGCTGCATTCAGGTAAAGATAGCCCGACAACGCTGAATTTCTTGCCGGATAATCACTTTGTGATTTTAAACCGATCCGACATCGTCGGCCCGTATGAAGACGCATGGCAAAAACTGCGGGATAAAACCCAAGGCGAATTACCACGCACCGTCAATATGATTACAGGCCCTTCTCGCAGTGCAGATATAGAACAGACACTACAAATGGGCGCACATGGCCCTAAAGATCTGATTATCTTACTAATTAACGATTAAGTTGTTTCCAGAGCTTTTATCTTAGCTTTTTCCTTAGCTTTTACTTTAGTTCTGGCCGAGCTTTAGCCATAAAAAAGGGTGCCATCGGCACCCTTTCAAATTTTGTTCGGAGGCTATTTTTTAGATGCTTCTTCGATCGCCTCGCCACCTTTTTTGAGATCTTTACCAAACCCCTCAACGGTACTACAACCCGACATTACAGCACTAAAAAAAACAGCAACCAGAGCTATGTATAACTTATTCATCGACTATTCCAAGTAATTAATATGGCCAAACTGACTATCTTTTTTTACGTAACAAGGAATCTAACGCATCCACCATCTCGGACCAATCGGCATCATTAGCACGGCTTTCTTTAATGAATGCAGACTGCCCTGGAGACCAGAATGACGCATCTTCCAAAGCAGTTTCTGCATCCAGAACATGCTGTTGAATAAACGTCTCGATATCTTTCCCTTCAACACTTAAACCTAACTGAAGAAATAAATTTTCAAAATTATGCTTAACCGTATCCATATGCCTCTCCTGACCTTGTTTCGCTATTAGCTTAGCATCACGTCAGCAACGTCACTTAAACTTTACTGCATCCCAAACAATTTACTCTTGCGTGAACGCTTAATCAAATCATCCTGCTACATATGACCCTGCCCATTTAGAATAATTCTGCGCGACTGCACTTCAGTGTTAAAGTAACCTTCATTTATATTCTCTTTTATACTCCCCTCTTATCTTCACGGGATTTTTCACGTGCCCCAGCCTTTTTACCTAAAACCTACTGCGACAACAGAAACGCTATATGAAATCAAAAAGAGCCGTTTTTATGTATCGCTAACACCCCTTTCCACTGTTCCTGCCGCCCGCGCTTATATTCAACAGGCGAAAGCAGCCACGCCCTCAGCAAACCATCATTGCAGCGCATTTATTACAGGGGCTCCTCAGTCAGAAGAAGGCTTTGGCTATAGTGATGATGGAGAGCCGTCCGGCACCGCAGGCAAACCCATGTTTAATGTACTGCAAGGACAAAACATTGGCCAAGCGTGCGTGCTGGTAACACGCTTTTTTGGTGGTATAAAGCTTGGTACGGGCGGCTTGGTGCGCGCTTATTCAACGAGCGTCAAAGAAGCGATCGCACAGGCAATATTTGAAGAAGTACACCCTCGCTGTACGATCGAACTCACTTACCCTTACACCTTGTCGTCAACAGTTGACGCAGTATTACACACTGTTGATACTCAGGTAATAGACAGCCAATATGCGGAATCCGTTACGCTTACCGTCAGCATACCGGCATCATCTGCCAGCGAATTAACACAACAAATACAAGAACGCGGCAGAGGCCTGCTAAGTATAAAAGTGCTCTGAAACTCACCGTTTACAGCACGGGCATTATGGCAAATCATCTTATCGCAAGCTGGCTTTACACATAACAAAAGTCAATTCAGCAGGCATTTTTATGCCTGCTGTCTCGTAAATCATCAGCGCTTATAAAGCAGAGTTGTTAAGCAACGCTTTCGCAGCAGCCGGGAGTTTAGTGTGCGGGTTGCTGACAGAGGTATGTATGATGTAATGAATATAACGTAGTTTTTTCTCAATCACTTCATTCAACACAAAGGGGTAGGCATCAGGCAGCCCCATACTACGGTTGAGTGAATTAAGAATGACCGAGAAACGCACCCATGTCTCGATCATATCCAGCAACGATGATTTTTTATCGAAATAGTTGATGGCTTGCGGTAAGTGCAACTCTTTCATATCGGTATTATCGGTCGTGTGGTTATTAGTATTGACTTGCAAACCAAACGATTGAGCCGTTTCCAGTGTATCAATCATGTGTAGATAGTGTGACCAGGTTTCAGCAAAATCTTCCCACGGGTGCATACTTGCATAGGGAGAAATGAAGTTATCCTGCCAGTTATCAGGCGCCCCATTTTCATAATGATACTTCAGAGCATCCTGATAACTTTCACGTTCATCTCCAAAAAGAGCACGAAATCGTTTACATTCTGCAGGATGACGAGCGATCAACACATCCCAATAATAATGGCCTATCTCATGGCGAAAATGCCCAAGCAGGGTGCGGTAACGTTCACCCATTGCCAAGCGGGTCGATGTACGCGCGACATCATCAGCCTCGGCAATATTAATCGTGATGTGACCATTATTATGCCCGGTAAAGACGGGATCATAACCGTCCAGCGGCGTAGTAAAGTGATCACTGACCTGTTTATCCGCCAAAAAGTCAAAGCTAAGCCCCAGTTCCGGATATTGCTGTTTATCCAGCAAAGGCAACTCCAGATCACTGAGTGTCACGAGCGTGCGACGTTTAGCCGTTTCCAGCTTACGCCATAAGGCGGTATGCCCCGGCACAGACAAATTAGGGATATTCTCATTAAAATGGCAGCTAAAACATAACATTTGATTGGGAAGAACGTCGGCCTTGATGCTGTCAGTCGGCACCATGCCATTACACGCCTGATGCTGACTGTAATTATCACACTGTCGGTATTGTTTTTCATTGACTGTAGAAGTATATATTCCAGCGGATTCAGTGGCATCAAAGCCGATGACTGCTTTTATATCCTGACAATATCCTGTTAAACGCCCGCAGGTTGTACATTGAGTACTTTCAAAAAAAAGGGTACTGGTTACGCCGCAAATGCAGCTGAAAATTTTCATAAGTCTAGAGCACCCTTTATATTGTCTAATGCAGGTTAGTTGATATCACGACAGAGTGATGCATGGAATATCGGCTGTTTATATACCACGTAACAAATATCGATGCTACGAAGTTGAGACGTTATTTTAATGCATTCACTGGGCACAGTATAAACAAAAAGTACGCAATAAACGGCAACACTATTCAGCTAATACCTATCCACAGCCATAGGTTTCAAACATAAGACAGAAGCCACTTTGGAACAGATAAACCCGCGGCAGCCACGAACGAATTACAAACCAGACACAAGCGCGTGTCAAAGGCCTGTTACCTGCAGAAACGCTTTAAAATCAGAGAATATTCTTGCCTTGTTCCGGATCGCGGGAGGCAGCAGCCTGTTGTCGTATATCATCCGTATCACTGCTCAAATCATCATGCGCACTCACTTCAAGATCAGCTCCGACCTGCGAGGTATAAAATGGCACGGATGGCTCAGTCACAGGGGCAACAATCAGAGGAGAACTGGCTGTAGAATCCTGTTCTTTAACATCGTTTACATCTTTCATAACGACAGGCACACCCTGCGGGAAAATAATCTCTCGTGAATCATCCGGCATACTGATG
This sequence comes from Neptunomonas antarctica, assembly GCF_001305295.1. Lineage (GTDB taxonomy): Bacteria > Pseudomonadota > Gammaproteobacteria > Pseudomonadales > Balneatricaceae > Neptunomonas > Neptunomonas antarctica. The sequence continues at coordinate 154,060 of NZ_LJSI01000021.1, read as the reverse complement.
CCATGTCTCTCTAGCTCCCGCATAATTAAGCGCATCATGATAGATCCGACCTTAGCCCCACTGTGCATACGCTGATCAACCCAATAGTAAATTCGCAGATTGATAGTCGATGAGCCTAACGATTCAACCAGCACCTGAGGTTCAGGATCGGCCAGCACCGCGTCATGCTGGATGAGCACCTTCAATGCCAGAGATTGAGATTTACGAATACTGGCATCGTAACCAATACCCAACACAAAACTCCCTCGTGCGAGTGGATTGGCAGTCCAGTTTTTGATCACATTGGTATAGATGGTCGCATTAGGAATTTGAATATGGTTGCCATTAAAGTCGACCAAGGTCGTCGCCCGCGCTGTCATTTTTTGCACAACGCCTTTATGGCTACTAATCTCGATTACATCTCCCATTTGAAACGGACGTTGCACACTCAATAACAAACTAGCAATAAAGTTTTCAGCAATATCTTTAAATGCAAACCCCACCACCAGCCCGATAACACCCGTACCGCTAATGATCGCCACAGCGACTTGCGTTAAGCCCGCTATCCTTAAGAAGAAATAAAAACCAAATAAAATGATGAACAGCATAATGGTACGGCTGACGACAACCTGCACCAACTGGCTCTGGTTCACTCCGCTAAAAGGTTTCATTAATAGGTGCGCAAGTGGTCGCGCTAGCATGATGCAGATAATCAGCACCACGAAACCAATCACGACCATCGGTAACACTTTTAAAGAAGCATACCAAAGCCGTGTCAGCTCAGCGCGCACCGGCGCCATATCCACCACACTTTTTGGGAGCGGAGAGATGTTATTAATGACAGCAACAACACCTTGCGTGTTTTTAGCAATATCCGTAGCCCAACCCACAAAGTGCTCGTCAGTTACCCGCCCTTCAAGAAACACCAAACCTTGTCGTGCCTCAACACTTAAGCTCGTATATTTATCAACCGTTGTCAGGATCCCCTCGATTCTGGATTGTATCTGCGCATCCTTAACTTGTTTATCAACATCAATAACCCGCTCGGTATTTTCGAGCGGTGCTTGTAACGCTGGCTCGAGCGCTGGTTGACTATCCGCCTTAACAGATAGCGATCCACTGCATAGCAAGAATAAAAACAGCCAACACAAGTGACCGGATAATCGCAGCGGGGCATTACTCATTACCTATCCTTTTTATAGACTCATAATATGCAGAGCACTATAACAAAATAATTGAACTGGAAATAACGCCAGACAGCAGAGTCAATTTCAGATAAGCACAAATAACCGATTATAAAACACAAGAAAATAAGCTAGCATCGTTAAGATGCAGCAATATTCAACGGCAATAAATGAGATCACTATGACCGAAAAAATAAACGACGACGCTTTACTGGCACTTAAAATTGCTTTTACCTATATGCCCAAAGCCATTGAAGTAACCAAGTACGAATACGGTGATCGATACCAAGCAGTGCTTGATCATATTGAAAAAGTAAGAGAAACCTTATTGATCAACGATGTTGATCCTGATGAAGTGTATGGCGAGATTGATCCTGCTAATACGCCTAACTCCTCCTATTAAAAAAGCGGCAGACGATATTTACCGTATGCCGCGCCAGTCTGGTCGATCTATATGAGATGTCTAGCCTTATAGCTTATCAGCAGCTACATCTTTTATTTTCGGCCAATTTCTATCTGCTGCAGCTAAGTTAGCCACAGGATTTTCTGACCAGACTTCTTGTACGACTTTGCTTTTTTGAACGTACAATTTACCGTCGATCAATTCAAACGCTTTGCCATCAATCGCAAGTTTTTTACCCAGTGATGTACCGTATGCACAGTAGCCACCAAATTGTGGAGCATACTTCTCAGGGTTAGCATTGAACGTGTCCCGGTTTGCTACTGATGAGAAACGATAGATAGCGCCGTTATGTATTGCGCTGATGTTTGCATCGCCTTCAACCGGTGCATTTTCAGTGAAATAGGCTACGGCATCATGCCCTGCAAGTGTTACGTTATTTTCGTCGGTTTGCACTTCAACACCCGCGAAGCTAAGGCTGCTAATAGTAAAAGCTGCCAGCAATACCAGCGCTTTTACTGGAGCCATAATGGATGATATTTTCATTGTTGTAGTCCTATTTTGCGTTGTGAGTTAGAGTTAAAATTGTAATTAAAACCAAAGTTAGGTTTTACCCAACAAGCACACAGTCTTGATGTGTTAAATCTTAAAGAATCTTCTATTAATCGGTAGGTTCGATTTACCAAGAGTTATGTCTGATCGTCTATGAATGCAATTAACCAATTACTCGACAGTTTAAAAATAGAAGCCAATGTGTATAACAATGGCCAGTTTTGCGGCGATTGGGCGATAGATACCTCAGGTTCACGCCAGATGACTTTTCATGTGGTATCAAAAGGAAAATGTTTTTTTAAGTTTGAGGGTGAGGCCATTGAATTGAGCGAAGGGGATGCGGTCTTTATGCCTTCTGACACTCAACACTGCGTCACCAATTTGCTTAATGGCACCCCTGCGGCGAATCAGATTGAAGCGCTACCCATGACGAAAAGCCTGGAGGAAGAGTCGACTGGCTTGGTATGCGGCCACTTTACCCACCGACATCCGATATTTGAGAAACTCGTCGCGCAGATGCCTAAGCTAATAGTCGTGCGACACAGCGACCATGGCGCTACTCGCCGGATTATTGAATTAATTCTGGAAGAAGCCCAAACATCGGGCCAACACACTAATGTGCTATTAAATCGCTTAGCCGACTGTCTGTTTTATCTACTGGTAAGAGGCAGTCTCGATACTGCCACTGGCGTGTTTGCCTCCTTCACGCATCCACAGCTGAGCGCAGCTATGGAGCTAATCCATCAACAGCGCAGCGGGCAGCGTCTCAGCTTAGATGATCTAGCCAGTGCAGCGTCGATGTCCCGCTCTGCATTTTCCAGCTTATTCAAAGAGGTTGTCCAGCAAACACCCATGGACTACTTAACACAATGGCGTATGACTCAGGCGTATCGCGCGCTGGCCGATGAAGGCATCACGACCCTGGATGCAGCACTAAGCTGCGGCTATGAAAGTGAGTCTTCTTTCGCCAAGGCCTTTAAGCGCGTTATGGGTGTTGGCCCGGGGCACGTGCGCGCCGGGACTGAAGAAGTTCAGGTTTAATCCAGACGTTAATGTATCCATGACAACAATTAAACGAGGCTCAGCACTATGCATATCGCTATTCTGACTTTTGATGGTTTTAACGAACTTGATTCCCTAATCGCACTTGGCATCCTGAATCGGATTAAAAAACCGGATTGGCGCGTATCGATAGCCAGCCCTACTGCACGTATTGAATCGATGAACGGTGTTGTATTAGAGAGCCAGATATCACTTCATGAGGCGAGTACTGCGGATGCCGTTATTATTGGTAGCGGCATGAAAACACGCGACGTTGTCGCGGATGAATCAATCATGGCGCAATTACAGCTTGATCCATCCCGGCAATTACTGGGCGCGCAATGCTCCGGCACGCTCATTTTAGCCAAGCTCGGTCTGTTACATGAGGTGCCTGCGTGTACCGACCTGACGACGAAGCCCTGGGTACAAGAGGCCGGAATTGAAGTACTAAACCAGCCCTTTTTTGCTAAAGGTAATGTAGCGACTGCTGGCGGTTGCCTTGCGTCCCAATATCTTGCGGTGTGGATAATTACTCGTTTAGAGGGGTTAGAAGCAGCAAAAAGTGCAATTCATTACGTAGCACCCGTGGGTGAAAAAGAAGAGTACGTAGAGCGCGCCATGAAAAACATCACGCCTTTTATATAACAATTGATTTAACTTTACTCTGCCCCAGACTGCTCCGTTGCGGACACGATTATTCCTTTAGGTGTCCGCATAAATATTTGAAGAGTCCAGAGGCCAACCTTTGATTTGTTTGGCGGCCCCGAATGTTGATTCGGTCGAGCTAATCAGTCAATTGGACGGCCGTACCCGACACCTTTATGCCGCCAACTTTCGGAATAGAAAGATTTAACTGACTTGGCCTTCCCATTATTTCGCCTTGCAGAATATTTATATCCTTCGGTGCATTAATTATTTTTGCTTCTCGTAAATAACCACCTAAAGCAACTGCCGCAGCGCCCGTAGCAGAATCATCGACTACACCACCAACCGGAAATGGATTCCGAGAATGAATGAGTTCATCGTTTTCACGCCAGATCAATTGTAGAGTGGTCAAATCATCATCTAGCATAATTTTTTTAAGTTTCTCGAAATCGTAGTTTAAGTCATCTAAGCGTTGTTTTGATTTCACTGCCAATACTAAGTGCCAATTCCCCCCAAACGCTCGTGCCGGCGGAATCTTGGTATCCAGATCATCCGAACTCCAGCCGAGGGCACACAGAGCGTCTTTAAGTAAAGTGTCAGATGCCAATTCAAACTTAGGCTCCACTGACGTAAGCGTGGCCTTCATTTCACCTTTATCCTCACTGACATCCACAGGAATAGTCCCTATAGTCGTTTCAAACTGATAGGTGCCACTACCTGATTTTTTACCTAAAGCTACGCCGGTTGCTATCGTAGCGTGCCCGCAAAATGGGACTTCAGCTTCTGGGCTGTAATAACGTACAGTTCTGATACTTCCTGTGCCAGGCGCGACAAAAGCTGTTTCTGAAAAGCCAACTTCAGCCGCAATGCGTTGCATTTCCCTCGGTTCGGGTAAAGTCTCACCAATCCATACGCCTGCTGGGTTGCCACCTTGAGGGTTGGAAGTAAATGCAGCTAGTTTTTGTAATGTATGCGAATTCATGGAATGCACCTTGGAGTTTGTTAGGTTACAGAATCAATTTACTCCACCCAACAAAGACAATAAATGAGTTAATATTGGCAAATCATGTGCATATATGCACATCAAATCCAAACTAGCTGAGGTGCTTGTTTATGAATTGGAATGATCTGAAGTATTTTCTGGCTTTGGCAAGAGAAGGCACGATTAGTGGTGCTGGCAGGCTGCTGAATGTAAAACATACTACCGTAGCGAGGAGAATTGAAGCCCTTGAAATCAGCCTGGGCACGCGATTATTTGATAAAAGCAGGAGTGGTTACTCTATGACACAAGCGGCAGAGAATCTCTACCAACAGGTCGTTTCAATGGAGGAGAAGGTACATACCATAAATAGACAAGCGGCAAATCAGGATTCTGCATTAGCCGGTCCATTAAAACTGACCATAGCGTTTGAACTTGCTAATCGCCTGATCATTCCGAAGATGGAAAAATTCTGTGAACGTTTTCCTGATATTGACATGCAGTTACTCATGACCAAAAGCCTAGTTGATTTGGCCGCCATGGAAGCCGATTTAGCCATTCGAATGACACCTAGTCCACCGGATTATCTAGTGGGTCATGAAATCATGAAATTGCATCACGGGATCTATGCTTCTCAAGAGCATTTACACTATCGTCCTAAAAAAACAAAAGTGGTACTTTTTCAATCAGAAAATAAGCGAACGGATTGGGTCAAAAAATATGCTGGCGATTCTGAAGTTTCACTTCGAGTCGATGACGTCGGTTCGATGGCAGTCGCTGCGGCCAATGGTTTTGGCTTGGCAAAATTACCTTGTTTTATCGGCGACACCCAACCTGGACTGGTTCGTTTAGATTTCAAAATACCACCATCTGATTGGGGAATTTGGATTTTGAATCATGTCGAGTTGCGAACAACAGCGAGAGTAAGGGCATGTAAAGAGCATTTGGTTTCGGTTTTGGAAAGTCAACGCGATCTAATTACCGGCAACTTATCCAATTTCGCATCAGACCGGACAGACTAGTTCATCATTGAGTTAAGTTCTTTTTTATCTAATGATATCAAGCTGAAGCTGTTGGATGGCGGTAAAGCAAACTCTATTCTATTAAGCTTTCATTAAGCACATTAGTAACCTAAGCTTAATTATAATTAAAAGTTTATCGGGAAGGGTTGTCTATAGTGTTTACAAGTTTTCTTCGCCCTAACAATCTGTCCAAAAAAATGATGCGTGTTATTTTTTCCATCTATTTGGGCGTAACCTGCTTAATCACAAGCATGCAGTTCTTGAGCGAGTATTTGAAAACGCAGGATTCAATCTTAAATGAATTAAAACAGTTAGAAGAAACAGTCCACGACCCAATTTCTACTAGTTTATGGCAATACAACCAGAAACAGCTGGATGCACTCATTGACGGGCTTATCAAAATGCCAATTATCGAGGGTGTGGATATTTTCGATAAGAATGCCAAAAATATAATATCTAAAAGATCCTACACGCCGGCCTCAGTCCCCTTGTCAATTTTCGATACAAAATCAGACTTAAATTGGGCACTTAATAATGAAAAAGTATTACTGGGATCGCTTACACTTTACTCCTCGTCGGAAGTCGTTTTAGATCGGGTTTTGTTCGGTTTCTCCTTGATTGCAATGACGGCTATCATCAAGTTATCTATTTTATTCTGGCTGTTTATTTGGGCCTTTGATCGTTATTTGGCAAGCCCCTTGAAAGAATTGATGTCGCAATTAAATAAGGTTCAATTGAGCCAAAACATAAGTGAACGGATTAACCTGTCAAACATTGAGAATAACGAACTCAGCCTGCTTCAAGGACATATGAATAAGATGCTCTCTGCCATGGAAAGGGACAGGGAACGATTATTGGAAGACGAACAAGCCAAGCGAAATTGGTTAGAAGAGACCGTTGCAAAGCGTACAGAAGCATTACAAATTTTGAATGAAAAACTCAAAGAGCTAGCAACAAAGGATTCTTTAACGGGTACATTAAATCGGGGCAGTTTCTTTGAAAGAACGCAACATCTGCTCGTTCTTTCTCAGCGCCAAAAATCGTCAGTATCTTTTATTTTGATGGATTTAGATTACTTTAAATTGATCAACGATACCTATGGCCACTTCACTGGTGATAAAGTACTCATTCATTTTACAGATACAATTCAAACTTTCTTAAGAAAGTCTGACCTCATTGGGAGACTGGGTGGAGAAGAGTTTGCCATATTTCTCCCGGATACCGGAATTGATGACGCCTTCCAGCTTGCCGACAAAATACGAAAGACCATTCGTAATGCAATTTTAGAAGTTGATGGTAAAACCGTCACCTACACTGTGAGTCTTGGCATTGAGTCATCGGAGCCAAAAGACCATTTAATTTCCGAACTATTTAAACGCGCCGATTTGAAACTTTATGGTGCTAAGGAGAAGGGTCGTGACCGTGTCGAAAAATAAGCAGCCGAAAAACAAAAAATCAAAAGGTGACCAAATGGTTCGCCTGTTGTTCCTCATGGTTTTTTTAACAGGAACAAGCATAGCCGGCATGAGTCATGCTACGACATTAAAAGTGTGCTATGACCAATGGGCCCCTATGACAATATTTCCATCAGAAGAGTCTTCTGCGCGGGGTGTTGTCATAGATATGCTGGATCAAATATACACATCAAAAGGCTATAAACTGGAATATTATGAAGTGCCTCTGGCAAGAGGACTGGCTATGGTAGCAGAGGGTCTTTGCGATATGTTGCCGGAATACCTATTTTCAAAGAATGCAGAAAAGGACTTCGAGTATGCCCGCGAAGCAACATTTGCATACACAACAGCCTTTGTCGTCAGACGAGATGATCCGTGGCGCTATCATGGTATTCAATCTATAAAAGGTAAACGCATCGCAACGGGGCCGGGCTGGGATTACAGCTCAATGAGTGCCGACTATCAAAAGCATATCGATGACCCAAAAAATGCTCGCTTCGTTGAAGTGATCGCTGGTTACGATGATGTGGTTGACCGGATTTTCCGCATGATTAAAGAAAACAGAGTCGACTTATATGCGGATAATGATCTTGTCCTTCAGCATGTTTTAAATCGGCTGAACTTTAATGATGACCTTAGGATTGTGCACCCAGGCTTAGAAAAAAAATTGGTTGAAATGCCGATCTTCTCAAAAAAAATTCCTGATGTAAAAAGACAGGAACTGATAAGAATTTGGAATGAGGGACGTTTGTCCATGAAGGGCAAAACAGAAAAAATGATTCTCAAAAAGTATAACGTAACATTTGAAGAGTAGTACCCACACGGATTGACGTAGAGAGTTTATTTTATAGCCTAAATAAGTCACCAACTATATGGTGAGCCTCAACCAACTGATAACGACCAATCAAGTTGGAAACCGATACTTCCATGGACTGATCTATATGATTGTAAGATCAATCCACAGAGAAAGATCGGTTTGAGTTGCCTATGTGATGAATGGCATGAGGTTACTGGTCTACTCTATTGAGCGAAAATCATCGGTTAATCGAGGCGCACTTAGGTATCTAACTTACAGCGCGTCGTTTGCATCACAAAGTGTGATCGTCACCCCCTCGGAGTTCGGACGTTACGTTGAATAACTCCTCAGTTATCCAGGGAGCCTGCGCCTGCAATCTGGGCAAAATATCGCTGATGAGGATCGACTGAATCAACGCAGCGATATTGCCTGGGATAGCCCCCAACTCTCCTTTACGCGCAATCAGCTGAATAGTTCTGTAGTGCCGGCTGTTACCCAGCTCCATTACCTTAACACCCGCCCCCCCACCCGAGGCATTGAGCGTCTGAGCCAAACAGGTCGCCGTTAGAATGGCCCAGCCGTGACCGTCGCGCACGAAGCTCATCAGGGTATGAGTATCATCGGTTTCATAGCGTACGTTGGCCTGTATTTGCATACGCCGCAACACGACTTCACTGAATCGGCCAATGCTCGCATCACGACCATACTTGATCATGGGCCAGCGCGTTGCGAGATCTTGCAGCGAAAAGTCCGAGTCGGTTATGTGCTCACTCGAAACGGCAAGTAGCATTGGATCACGGAACACAGCGAAGCGCTCGAGCCCCTCCACTCCGGCTAGGGTCTCGTCTGACACCAAGACGTCTATCTCCCGATTGAGGAAAGCCTCAGCCATTCCTGAAGTCAGCCCGCTACGCAGGGTAAGCCGTTCCGTCTGGTGACCAAGCGCAGCGATAAGCTTGCTGCCAAATACCTCTGCGCATGAGGTAACAAACCCCAAGCGACACTGCACCAACCCCTTATCCGCCGCTTCGCGCACAGTGGCGATAAGCCTGCGTAATTCGCCCAGAATGGCATCAGCATTCTTCTTAAGCACATGCCCTGCGACCGTGAGGCGTACAGGGCTGGTACGACGAACCACCAATTGAGTACCGACCTGCGCCTCCAGTTGTTTGAGAATCTGGGATACCGCAGGTTGGGTGACACCGAGCCGCTTCGCCGCTTCGGTCATGGACCCAGCTTCAGCAATGGTGACGAAAGAATTAAGTACATGGGTGTCGATAAGGAGTCCATCTTTCATGGTATCTCTCGTGTATTAATTAGCTTCAAAATAAATATTATTTATATAGAAGCTAATTTTAGCTTAAAACAGAGATCTAATGAAGACAAATGAATATTCAAGGTGCACTATTGTCTCGCACTTGGGCAGACGAGGTGCCAACAGCCCTTATCTGTCCATCATCTGTCAAGCTCGAACAGGAGAGTAGACGTGATTTTACCGCAATACGATGGTCGCTGTGGTTGGTACGAGCTACTCGGCTCAGTTTCCGAGTTCTCTGCACTCAACGATGATACAACATTCGATACCGTTGTTATTGGTGGCGGCTTTGTCGGTACGGCCGCCGCACGTCGCCTCGCCGAAAATTGCCCAGATGACAAGGTGCTATTGATCGATGCATTAAAAGTCGGCCAGGGTGCTTCGGGACGAAATTCCGGTTTTGTAATCGACCAACCCCACAAACGCGATCTCGAACGCGCTGACGATGTATTCAAGAACAAGATTATTCAACTCAATCGGGCGGCGATTGAATACCTGGAACATCAGATCGATAATTTCGGAATTGACTGCCAGTGGTCCCGAGTTGGTAAGTACCAGGGCGCGGTGGGCCCGCGCGGCGAAAAATACCTCAACAACTATGAGCAGCTTCTGCGCAATTCTGGCGAGCCCTATGAACGACTGTCTAAAGCCGAAGCTCAGGCGGTTTTCGGTACCGACTACTACAACGCCGCAATCTATACGCCCGGCGGTACTCTGGTACAACCAGCGGCTCTGATGCGCGGCCTGGCGGACTCGCTGCCAGCCAATGTTCGTGTCGTCGAAAATACACCGGTGTTGGAAATCTGTCGTCAGCCCAGCGGCTTCAAACTGAAGACCCGCAACGCCACTATCACCTGCAAACAGCTCATTGTCGCAACCAGCATCTTTACACCGGAGCTAGGGTTCATGAAAAACCGGATATTACCGGTGATGACCTTTGCCAGCATGACGCGACCACTGACCGACGCGGAGATGTCGCTATACGGCGGCCAGCTGGACTGGGGCATGACACCAGCGGATCATGCCGGCACGACCATGCGCATGACACAGGATCGCCGACTGATCATTCGAAACTCGTACCGCTATGCTCCGGATTACAACACCCCCGCTGCTGTCATCCCTGGCATCCAAGAGCGGCACCGCGAAGGCCTTGAGCATCGCTATCCGACGCTAAAACATGTCGGCATAGAATACACCTGGGGCGGCGCAACCAGTCTGTCAGCCAATTTCGAGACTTACTTTGGCAAACTCGAAGAGGGTATCTACTCATCGGGCTGCGATCAGAGTGTCGGAGCCGCACGAGGAACAATTTCGGGCATGATGCTAGCTGATATGCTATCAGGCAGACACAGTAAGTTGCTCACCAACATGCAGGAGGTATCGGGCAGCCCTTCACGCTTGCCGCCCAAACCGCTGCTTCGAATAGGCGTGCCACTGCGTATGGCAATGGCACGGCTGGCAAGCCGGACGGAAATATGACATCCGGTGCTTAACAATATTCGTGCAGAATGCGCGAGCCAACAACACAAAATAAATCTAAATAAGTGAGAGGCTAAATGAACATATTCAATATTACAAAGGTGCTGGCTATTTCTGCTGCCGTGGTCTTTTCTATGGTGACAACTGCTGACACCATTAAGCTGAAGATGGCCACCGACACTGGATCCAAGGGGTCTCCGACAGGCAACGCCCTTGATAACTGGGCTGAAATAATCCAGAAAAAAACAGCCGGCACACCCGACGAGATAAAAATCAACATCTTTTATCAGGATGAGTTGGGCGACCAAAAAGAAGTGTTTGACCTGTTCATGGCCGGCGAAGTAGACATGATGCTCAACTGGCCCCTCACTTCCTATGACAAGCGTATGGGCTTGCGCAACATGCCCTATATGTTCCTTAGCTGGGACCAGGCATTTGATGCCTACCGTCCGGGTGGTTGGCTCAACACTATCTATAACGAAGTACATAACGACCAGGGACTGACCTTTTTCGGGGCCTGGCCCGAAGGGTTTGGCGGTGTAGCTACCCGCGGCAAGTACGCAACCACCGTCGAAGGTGCCAAGGGGATCAAAGTTCGCGTGCCATCTAACTTCCCGAACCCGCAGACCATGCAAGCGCTGGGGTATCAAGCGACAGCCATCACCTGGGGTGAGGTATACACATCAATACAGACCGGGGTAGTCGATGGCGATGCGGGCAACATCATCTACTGGGACTACGAGTACTTTCGTGATGTGCTGACCCACTACACCCGTACAAAGCATGTATTCGTAACTGGCGTACTATCGATGAATACGGAAACGTGGGAAGAGCTAAATCCGAACCAGCAAAAGATCGTTGCCGATGCCGCGCTACTCGTTATGGAGAAACAGTTCGCCGATGCCAAAGCCCTTGACCAAAGCTACGTAGACAAAGCAGTGGCCGGTGGCATGGAGTACATAGAACCGACGGAAGAAGAGCTGCGCGCACTGGCAAAAGTTGCACGAGAGCAGGTATGGCCGCAGATGGAAGCAGAAGTGGGTCCAGAACTCGTACAACAAGTGCGGGAAAACGCTCCTAAGCTCTAACGATTGACAGGCCTTGCCGCAAGGCAGGGCCTTTAGCCTGTTTCGGAGGTATCCATGCTTAGTTTTTTCTCTTCGATTGATCGCGTAATGGCTCGCCTGCTCAATCTCATCGCGATTATTGCCAGCGTAGTAGTGGCTGGGCTTGTGTTCTTCATGGTTATTGCCCGCTACGCTATGGAATGGTCCATTGTCGGTGTTGATGAGTTGGCATTGATCAGTGCCATGTGGCTTTACATGGTCGGTGGAATCATAGCTAGTCGGCGTGCAGAGCATCTTGTAGTCGACTTTCTGCCGCAGCAGCTCACTTCGCCTTTTCTACTTCGCCTGCACCAGCGAGTGGTTGCTCTGATCATGGTCGCAACAACTGTGTTCTTTATCTATCTGGCTTGGCGCATGATGAGCTTCGCAATCAAACGTCCACAAACCACACCCGGACTCGGGCTCCCCGAGTTGATTCCACTTAGCTCCCTGGCACTCGCCAGCATTGGCTGCTTCGCCTACGCCATGCGTGACCTGATTACCGGCAGGGCATGCCACAATCCAAAAGAAGAAGGTGAAAAATAATGGGTGTTCTGGCCATACTTTTGTTGATCGTATTAATGACCATCGGCGTGCCCGTTGCCTGGTCATTTGCCGCCGTGCTTGCGTATCTGGTGTTCATCTATGACGTGAACATGACAACATTACTATTGCAGGGTTTTCGCTCGCTGGACCATATTATCCTGTTAGCACTGCCGCTCTTTGTACTCGCTGGCTACCTAATGAAGAGTGGTGGCATCGCTCGACGTCTGGTTGACTTCATCGAAATGTTGGTAAGAGGACGGCGCGGCGGCCTGGGTGCTTCTATGGTGTACGCCTCAGGTATCTTTGGCGCAATTTCAGGTACCGCCAGTGGTGCCGTAGCCTCGATCGGCACCATCATGATTGGCCCATTGGCCGAGCGCGGCTACCCTCGTGGCTACGCCAGCGCACTATTGGGCATTTCGTCTTTGCTGGGAATCCTGATTCCGCCTTCGGTCACCATGATCTTGTTTGGTGTAGTCACACGGCAGTCCATTACAGCGTTGTTCGCCGCAACAATAGGGCCCGCTCTGCTACTGATGCTTGGCCTGACCCTGTTCAACCGTTTTTGCGCCGGACGCCTGTTTACTGAAAACCACCCCGACGACACGATGCCGGGACAAAAGATAGCCTCGCGCTGGAGTATTACAAAGTCAGCTCTGCCAGCTCTGTCGCTGCCTTTTCTTATTCTTGGCGGGATTTACGGTGGTATCTGCACGCCAACTGAAGCGGCCGCTGTGGCAGTGGTTGCAGCTATTATTATCGGCTTCTTTTTCTACAGAGATTTAACCCTCAGCCGTTTGAGGGATAGCGTGGTAGCGTCAGCCGAAACGACCGGTACCATCATGCTGATTCTGTTGTTTTCGTTCATGATCGGCCGCATTCTGACCGCCGAACGTGTACCGCAGGAACTGACCGAGTGGATTACCACACTAGTACAAAATCCCCTCCTGATTCTACTGATAGTCAATGCCTTCCTGATCATCACCGGCATGATAATGGATGACCTATCGGTCACCGTGGTTATCGCCCCGTTGCTGATGCCCCTGGTTGTGAGCGCAGGCGTTGATCCAATTCACTATGGCGCCATAGTCGCATGCTCGGTAGTGATCGGTGCCAACAGTCCGCCGGTCGCGCCAATACTGTACATGGCGTGCCGTATAGGTCAGGTCTCAATCCACCACGCAATTATGCCGGCAATCTGGATGATCCTGGTTGTAGGCCTACCCGTGATGATGGTTACGACCTTTATTCCGGAAGTCTCGCTGTTCATCCCACGGATGCTTGGCGTCATGTAACGAACGCCATTCTGACCCATCTAGAAAAAACTGGAAAATTTATGACGGCCAAACTTATTAGCTCGACCAGTCTCAACTTTGCCCACCGCGGTGGCCCTCCGGGGCATTCAGAAGTAGCCCGCGCGGTCGGGGGCGAACTCAGTTCGACCATGGCGGCGGGCGTTGCACGCTTCGATGCCTGCTCTATTGCCTGGACGGTGCTCTATGACGAAGTGATATACGTTATCGACGGCATTTTTCGCCTGGTGACTGGCGGGGAAATACTCGAGGGACATGCCGGCGACATTATATGGATTCCGAAAGGCACCGAATTAAAATATGAGGGCGAGCAGGCAAGCATCTTTTACGCCGTCTATCCGGGCAACTGGAAAGAGCTACTCGCCAACGCCGAGTGAGAGGTTTTATTGCCCCGCCGGTGGCGCTGTTAGTAACGCGTCCCCGGCTACTAGTCAACATTAACAACCTAACAGGAAAGCCCACTCAATGATCAGCATTGTAAAAACAGAACTCTACGACTCACCCTCACCACTAGAATGGGCAACCATTGGCAACGGTATTCTGTTCACTGCACAAATTCCGATAGACGCCACAGGCAAGGTAGTTGAAGGCGGTATTGAAGCACAAACACGCCAAACTCTAGACAACCTTAAGCACACGCTGGAATGCGCAGGAGCAGATTTATCCGCCCTCACACAAGTGCTTATTTACGTGACGGACAAAAGTTACCTGGCCACTGTAAACCGTGTCTATGCCGAGTATATTAGCGCCCCATTTCCTAATCGGGCGGCTTTGGTCATTGCCGGATTGGCACGGGATGAAATGTTAGTTGAAATGGTCGCCTATGCAGTGGTCAACACCGATCAAAAAAAATGAATGTTGTGTAAATGAATGGAGACCCGAAGCAGCCCGATTAGTCAGGTTTATTCAGGTATTCTGTTTAAAAGAGCAGCATACATAGATGAACGTCAGGCACCGTAAGCGATCAACAATCAATAAATGGATCGGGGTACATTTATATGATTGGATTAACGTGATGCGGGTTAATCATCGGGGACAATATACGGTTGCCAATCTTTAGAATTACTGACTATGACCGCATTTGGCACCCACCTGCCCTAACGTTTGATCTTGTTCGACTCAGAACCATTTAAGTCACTATCGCCCCCAAGCGGTCAAACAAAGGCGAAACCATTACTCTAGCCTTCCTGGGCATTGTTTTGCTTCTTGTATTTGATACATCTTTGTCGAATATGCCTTCCAGAGCTGAGGAATTAAGTAAACTATCCCCTGAATCCGGCTGTTGATAATCACTGAGTATTGGGTTGCACCCAAGCAAAAAATTACGAATACATCGTAATGATAACGCTCGTTTTCATTGTTTATCCTCCACACTAATCTCTGGAGAGTGCCTCGATAGGGTTAAGTTTTGCGGCATTACGGGCAGGAAGATAGCCAAATAGAATGCCGATTAAGGTCGAACAGGCAAAAGCCGCAATGATAGACGAACTGGAATAGATCATCTGAAAATCGCTACCTGTGTAGGTGAATATCACGCCAACCAGATAGGCGAGCCCGATCCCCAATGCGCCACCACAGAAGCAGACCAGCACCGCCTCAATCAAAAACTGACGCATGATATCCGTCTGTCTGGCCCCTACCGCTATACGTATACCTATCTCTCCCGTGCGCTCAGTTACGGATACCAACATGATATTCATAACGCCAATACCCCCCACTAACAGAGAGATAAACGCGATAGCAGAAATAAGCAATGTCATGGTCTCAGATGTTTTTTCTATACTTTTTCGCACCGTATCCGTGTTGATAGTGAAGAAATCAACCACGCCGTGACGCATGCTCAGTAAGCTAATAATTCCTTGTTCTGCCACATCACTGGAGACATTCGCAGCGACTCTTACGGTGATATCGCTGACATAATTCTGCCGGTATATACGCCCGGATACTGTGGTATAAGGCAGCCAGATATTCAGCTCATCACTGTTATCGGACACACTTTCAATAGGATCAGTGACGCCAATAACGCGCACAGGAAGGCGGCCCAGAAAGATGACGCTACCGAGTGCATCACCGTCAGGGAAAAGCTCTTGTTCGGTATTCGCGTCAATAACAGCGACCTGCTCCAGCGTCTCGACGCTGTCTTCACCAAAATATTGCCCCTGCGCTAAGGTATAGCCCCGCACACGGAAATACTCGGTGCCAACACCCTGAACCGAACCCGTCACCGTTTCATTGGAATAACGAATAGCGACATTAGCCCTGACCGTTGGCGTAACACTATCCACAAACGGCAATATTTTAAGCGCATTGGCATCCTCTGCGGTGAGCGTGCGAACTCGCCCGGAACGGCGATCTCCGCGCCCTGTACCAGGCTTTATCTCAATGGTATTGGTGCCCATTGAAGCGATATTGTCCATAATCGATTGCTGTGACCCCGCGCCCAATGCGACCACTGATACAACGGAAGCAATACCAATAATGATGCCGAGCATGGTAAGAAACGTACGCAGCCGGTTATTAGACATCGCAATTAGCGCCATTTTCAAGGCTTCAAGATAACGCGACCAGTTAATACCCGACTTAGCTTTTTGCGTTTCATAGGTTTTAGGGTAATGGATTTTAGGGTCATGAGTCTTAGGGTCATGCGCTTTATCTTCGGAGTCTTTGCTCTCTGCTACCCGCTGACAACCCTCTTCAGCGCTGCGACTGGGCTTATTGAAATTGGGAGTATCGCCAATGATTTCCCCGTCTTTAATCTCAATAACGCGATCAGCAAACTCGGCAATATTCGGATCGTGCGTGACCAGGATGATGGTGTGGCCGTCACGGTGTAACTCCCGAAGAAGTTTCATCATCTCTTCGCCGCTGCTGCTATCCAGCGCGCCGGTCGGTTCATCAGCGAGAATAACATCACCGCCATTAATCAGGGCTCTGGCAATACTGACTCGCTGTTGCTGGCCACCGCTGAGCTGGTTTGGTTTATGCTCTAAGCGATCGCCCAAACCCAGGCGGGTCAGCAATTTTTTGGCTTTTTCCTGTCGGGACTGCTGACCTTGATTCGCATACAAGGCCGGCACTTCCACATTACCTAACGCGGTTAAATCACTCAGCAGGTGATAACGCTGAAAGATGAATCCAAAGTGCTCACGTCGCAGTGCCGCCAGTTCATCTTCATCCATAGCGGAGGTATCCTGACCATTAATGAAGTAACTCCCTTTAGTTGGCTTATCCAGACAGCCAAGGATGTTCATTAATGTTGATTTCCCCGACCCGGAAGCTCCGATAATAGCGATCATCTCACCACGATGAATCTGCAGGTTAATATTTTTCAGAACCGTTAGTTCCTGCTCACCGGCAGAAAAAGTGCGGCGTACACCCACAATATTTAACAGTGCTTCAGCCATACGTTAAAACCTCGTGTCCTTGCCTGAGCCCGGGCCACCTTGTCCAGGCACACTACTTCCCGACAAACCACCCATCGAGCTTTCGATCGAACTTCCCATAGAACTCCCCATAGAGTTAGCGGAAGCGGCTTTATCACCAGAAGACTGACCGATAATGATCGCTTCACCTTCGTTAAGACCTGACAATATCTGAGCGTAGATTTTATTGTTGATGCCCACTTCCACATGGCGATATTCAACTTGACCATCGTTTTTCACAGGCACCTGATAGGAAGAATTCGAACCGGACTTTGCGATTAATACCTGTGACGGAACAAGCAATGCATCTTCCGCACTTTTCAGAATAATGGATACCTGCGCGGTCATGCCGAAGCGCAATAGGTTTTCCGGGTTTTCTACATCGAACAGGGCGTTGTAGTAGATAGCTTCATCATCACCAATTTTCAGAGTACTGTCGTCACCACTGAGCAAGGTCGGGCCAGGCTCAATGGCGCGTAAAGCACCAGGGTATTTCTTACCCGTTGCGCCCAAAATAGTGAAATAGACTTCCTGCCCCGCACGAACATTAATAATGTCGGCTTCAGAAACCTGTGCCTTGATGGTCATCACATCCAGTTGTGCCAGCTCAATAATACTCGGCGTACCTTGATTGTTATTGACGGTCTGTCCCTCTTCGACCGATACATAAATCACGGTGCCATCAATAGGCGATGCTATGGTTGTGTAACCAAGATTGAGTTTCGCGTTATCGACACTAATGATCGATTTCTCTTTTTCGGCGCTTAGCTGATCCAGCTCTGCCTGATAGACCGCCAGTAATGATTCTGCCGTGTCATATTCCGATTGAGAGGTGGCCCTACTCACCAACAACGCTTTCTTACGGCTAAATTCAGACGTCGCGACTTTAATCTGTGCCTGCTTTGCCCGGTATTCAGCATTAATACTCTTTAGCGAAGCTTCTGCTTCTTTAAGCGCGTTTTGTTGTGTCAGGTTGTCTATCTGAGCAATCAAATCACCCTGCTTTATCTCTTCGCCTACCTGGACATCAATTTTTTCTATCAACCCCGACACCTGAGCACCGACACTGACCAGTTTCGACGGATATAGAACACCGTTCGTCAAAACAACGCTTTCAATATTTCCGCGCTTAACAACATCGGTTATAAATACCGGCTGAATCTGCTGTGCCACGGTGTATTTGTACCCAACGCCTGCGGCGACACCGACGAGAAGGAGCAATACCAATGTTTTTTTAATGTTACGTTTCATGTAAATCTCTTGGTTACTTTTCTTCGATAGGCGCTGGAGTGAGCAGACCCATGGGTTGTCCACATGGCGGCAATGCTGACGGCGGATTCTTTTTGTCTTGTTGGCTGCTGTGTTCCGGATGTGGCTTTAGTGGAGTCTGGCAGCTGCGTGCAAAACTAACGGTCAGGGAATCAGAATCCAGTACTAAGCCACTCATACTTTTTCGCAAAGTCGCTGCTGAAATCTCATCTGATTGAGCCATATCTAAAGACGTTGAAAGTGCATAGAGATGAAAAGTGTAGTTTTTCGGGCCAGGACCTTTTGAACAGGGCGGCGCGTATTCATTTTTATCATTCACGACATTGCTGCCAAATGTGCCTACTGATTTGCCGCTTCTCATTCCAGAAACAATACCCGAAACGTGCGCCGGAATGTTGTATACACTCCAGTACCAACGCAGCCCTTCCGGCTTTCTTGATTCAGGTGCTGTAGTTGTTTCAGCTGTTTCAGGTGTTTCAGCTGCTTTAGGAAAGGCGGTACTTTCTTGGTTGCTGGCAATGTCAGGCTCTGGCTTGTGATTTGGCATATGATCCATAATCACCACCAAAGACTGCGTGCCATCTGGCACACCACGCCAGTTTAATGGAGGAGATAACCCCTCTCCTTCGCACGTGAATTCAATGGGAAGCGACCCACTCTCGGTAAATGCAGGACTGGTGAGTTCGAGGGATTCACTGGCTTTAGTTGCCGCAGATACAAGCAACATCAAGGTTATAATGGAGACAATAATTTTCGTATGCATCGATCAATCTCCGTAGCGATTAAGGTAACTATTTAATGATTCCGTCTATTGTTCTTTTCTCTGATAACGTTCAATGGTTTGATTGCCATTTTCGTCAACAAACACAAACTGATATTGCAGGTCTTCATTCCAGCTATAGTTGAGCTGATATTGTTTGCCATTTAATGTGTATTCCAATGCATAACCAGTCTCTGCAATTTTGTTTAACCCTGTGATTTTAGCGCCCCTTAAAGGGCCGTAATCACCATGCCGCACTGGGTAAGATCTGGGTTGAGGCACAATCTGGTCTTCAGGAGCATTTAAGAGCGAATCTACTTGCACCTCTCCCCTTAAGCCCGCTATTAAATAGGGAGGGTAAGCAACGGCATGATATTCGTAAGTGCCGTCTTGGTTAAAGCGCCCCAAATACTCATCCAATGGTGCTTCGGTTTTACCATATAAGGGAAAGCCATCCAGTGCGTAGGCAATGGGATTACCTTCACCCACGATCGCTTCTAAATGTTCGGGAGCAAGGTGATAATGGTAGTCATCAGCTTTTCCGCTATGGCCACCCCATGCGTCCAGCTCACCGACATCAGCAGAATATACGCCCCGATTATTCAGGGCATTAAAGATTGGAACGCCATTCACTGCGATAGCAATCGCACCTTTATGAAAGTGCTCTTTGGTTAACATAGGGTTATCAGCCAGAACCGGTTTTAACGGGATTTTCCAGCTATTACTGCCGGTATAGTCTTGGGGTAATGGCACTTGCTGTTGCCAACTTGTGATGCCTTCCATCATCTTATGTTCAGGCATACCATTGGATTCTATCTTTACGTAAGTTGAATCTTCACTGGTTTTAACATTGTCGAAGTGCGCAAAGTACGCATGTATTTCATTGTGAGAGTGTTCACTTTGGCTTAACACAGCCTCACTTTGCGTTGCTGCCATATCGCTTTTACCATCAATGACCAGCCGACAAAGTAAGGTATTATCTTTTTTCAGATCCTCTGACCAGATTAGCTTTGCGGCTGAGGCCCATCTTATTTTATCGTAACCCTCTTTCGGCCCTACTTGTGCGGCAGTATATTCAGTAGCATGTTGCCATGAACTGTCATCAAAGGCTGGCGTTTTCCATGAAACCGGTTCTTCGGCTGTCATAAACTGACATTGACCTTCTCCTGCTATCGGATCGGATTCACTAGCACAGTTGCTATCCAGTGGTGCCTTATGGATGACTTTACAGTGCATAGCGGCACTGGAAACACCCACAACATTGCCAGAATCCAGATCAGTAACTTGAGTGATAAAACCACCGTCTCCTATTTGCTGGCGTCTTGAACCAATATATTCGAGTCCGGTATCGTTTTCTTTAAAATCTTTAATAATAAAAGCTAATACAAAAGGAAATGATGAGGAAAACTGCAGCGTCTCAGCATTAAAAGAACGCTCAGTTGTAATAGAGACGGAGTCTTCCAAGAGCAATTCGCCATCGATATACGCAGCAAACCAATTATCAGCCCATACATCAATTTGATATTTATTGAGCTCAGCTGAAGTCGCACCTGTACTAAAAAGCCAACAACAAATAGCACAAATTTGTAGAATAAAAGGTTTCATATTGTGTCCCTCAAGATATCTGTAGTCTTCATCTTATCAATTAGACGCCACAGACTGAGTGACAATGTTGTCATTTAACGATGGGCAATAATAACCGCATAGTAACAACCTCTTTCACGCTGGGTTCAAGCGTGAGATCACCGCCATGTGCGCGTGCTATCTCCCGGGCTAAACTTAAACCGAGACCACTACCGGATTTGCCTTGTGTATGTTCTGGCTCTCCACGATAAAAGCGTTCGAACAGTTTGCTCCTGATTTCATTCGACATCGGAAAACAAACGTTGCTGATAAGTACTTCTATAGCGGATTCGTTTTGTCTGGCCTGAATAGTGACACCTTTGTCATGAAGGCTATAGCGCATGACGTTAACGAGCAGATTATTTAAAAGCTGCTTCAGCAGGACACTATCACCTTTTGTCATTAGCGCTCGTTCAATCGAGCAATCGAGTACTAATTCATCCGACAACAACTCCATATCGTCGGTCAATTCATCTAATAACCCGGTAATATTGATCGGTTCAAAATGAAGCGCCATAGAGCCAGAATCTGCCTGTGACAAAAGCAACAATTTTCGCGTGATGGCCGATAAATGTCCTACCTCATCAAGAATGGCATTAAGGTCCAATTGCGATGGATTTTCAGAGAGAACCGCTTGCTCAAGCTTCCCTCTTAAAACAGTGAGCGGTGTTTTCAGCTCATGAGCAGCATCAGCGGTAAAGCGAGAAATTTGCTGAAAACTATCCTCAAGTCGATCCAGCATTGTATTGTACGCATCGATTAGCATTTTAAATTCTTTGTCTTCTTTATGCTCAGGTAAGCGATGGCTGAGGTCTTTTTCTGTCACCATATCCATTGATTTATGCAGGCGTTTTATAGGCCGAATGGTAGTGGCAGCGATAAACCATGCGCCAAGAATACTGAGAAGCAGAGAGAAAGGAATAACAACAATAAGTGCGGCTCGCAAGGTGCTTCTTAACTGACTGGTTGTGGCGGCGACATCAACAGCGATAAAGCTTTGTGTGTGTGAGGCTTGAAATAAACTGGCCCGCCATTGGTTTTGCTGATGTTCAAAGAAGGCAAACTGACAGAGGGGGGTGGTTTTGTTGGTTGGTTCTGATAAATCTGCGCTAACCCAGTTTAATGGGCTTATTATATCTTGTACGTTGGTACCTTCCGACGTCGTCAGAATGCCACTTTCACTGGACTCAACGAATATCATTAACTGGCCAGGTGAGCTGACGCGTAGCTTATCCACTAAATCATCAATTAGCCTGCTACCTGAAAGCTGAGTATCACTTGAAATGCTCAAATTGGATGGCGAATTATTTGCATCAAGCTTTTTCTGTAAACGACTGGGCATTATGCGCTTTGCTTCCATGCAAAGGCGAGCATCAAGGTGATCAAGTTCCACCTTCATTATACGTGACCAACTTAAGGTGATGACAACCGCAAGCACAGCGCTGACCGTTAGAATGGATATTGCAAAAATACGCGTACGAAAATACATCTTACAACCTCAGCGAGTGCTCAGACGGTAGCCGGTACCGCGCACCGACTCAATAACACCCAGTATTTTCCCTGTACTCTCCAACGAATTAATCTTACGGCGGATACGTTTAATACATACATCCACAACATTGGTACAGGGATCAAAATCGTACCCCCAAACATGCTCCAACAGCTGTCCGCGTGTTAATACTTGATTCGGGGAACGCATCAGATGCTCTAGCAGGCTAAATTCCCGACTAGTGAGTTCGACAGATTGACCGTGACAATTGAGACTTCGGCTAATGCAATCAAGTTGCAGTGAGCCGACCTCAATCACATGCTGTAGTGTGCCGCCACGTCGTCTGAGTAACGCCTGGATACGAGCATTCAGTTCTTCCACATAGAAAGGTTTTGCTAGGTAATCGTCAGCGCCCATCTCTAAGCCCTGAACACGATCGCCCAGTTCGTTGCGTGCAGTAAGAAGAATGATGGGAGTATCGATACCAGCCTGACGAAGAGAACGAAGAATATCCAGTCCATCGCGGCCCGGAAGCATTATGTCGAGAATGATAACATCGAAAGTATTATTGCTTGCCATCTCATAACCCTGATTCCCATCGGCACAATGGGTGACGCTGAAATCTTTCGCACGCAAGCCTTCACAGATAAAATCCGCAATTTTTTGTTCATCTTCGACAAGCAATATATTCATTGAGTTTAATCCTTAGACAACGCATAAAAGTATCCCATCTGATGCGC
The DNA here is from genome assembly GCF_001305295.1 of Neptunomonas antarctica. Classification (GTDB taxonomy): domain Bacteria; phylum Pseudomonadota; class Gammaproteobacteria; order Pseudomonadales; family Balneatricaceae; genus Neptunomonas; species Neptunomonas antarctica. The sequence continues at coordinate 130,946 of NZ_LJSI01000021.1, read as the reverse complement.
GGTGCTCGCAACAAGGATGACAAAATTGTCATTTTAGAGTACTCCATCATAATTGTTCCAATGCCTAAGCACTTACTGAACTCAAATAAAGGGTAAAAATTAACTGAGTTCGTAGCGCTCTGAAATGAGAGCTTTTATGCATGATCGAATAGCGGCCTACCTTTAGGGTTACCCATTGAGTTGCCGCATACCTTTGGATAAATTTGCGTCGATCACCGCGTGACGTCACATGGTATAAGGCACAGGGAAACTCCAATCGTAAGGGTCTGACCATTGAGCATCTCCTTTCTTCCTTGAAAGTAGAATCGATAAGGTTATCAGTTTATATCAGAGCACGGGATCATAAATCAAAGACCTGAGCGTCATGTGCTTGTTAAGTGTTTGCACACAATTTTGCATAGATAACCTGTTGCTCTGCTTCAGAAGCATTGTCAAAACGCTCGAACAGACCAAACCAACAAAGCCTCTCATTCATGGTCATGCCGCCAATACCTGAAACTGCCTCGGCTTTGAAACCCGACCAGAGTTTATAAAGATGGCTATGAGATTCCTCGTTGGTTATCCAAGAATTACCGAAGAACCTTTCGATTGAATCGGCTAGTTCTATCGCGTTCGTATCATCAGATTTCCAGTCGCTCAGGTACGACACCAGACGAGCAACCACTTCATCACTTGAATACATCCTCACCTCTTCAATATATTCATCGTAATTCATTTAAACACTTAACGCCTCAAACACTGGCGCAGTGGCTAGCGTTGTTTTTGCTGGTTTTTCTTTAAGAAAAAATGATGATAGCCGTAATGTATCCGGTGCTTTGACAGGTTATATTTAACCATTGAAACTTAAGCAATAGCACTCAATTACTCGTTATTTGAGTCATAAACCCGGCTTACGTGCACTAGGCTTATCAGTTTTAATGTTGGCTTAATAAGCAATTGAGCACTGCCGACTACGAACAACCAAGTACCACTTTCAACCAAGGAGGCGGTGAGGAAGAAAAAGCTGCCAATCAAAAACCACATTGCTATCAAAAAATCATTTATCGCTCCCAACACTTCATATCTACGCTGGATAGTGATGTGCTTTGGAGCCTGGTTTAACACCAATTGATTACTATCTGAATTCATAAAATTTCCTTATTACTGACAAGAACTGTCAAGAAACAACAGCGGAACAGCGGGAGGGTCAGGTCTTTGATTTATGACTTTTAATAATCCCGCTTACCGTTGAATAGTGTAAACCTATGTAGTCCCCTATTTCTTTTAACGTATATCCACCGCTCTCATATGCCTTGATAATGAAAGTATTTCTATTAGTGTATTCCTCCTTATAAGCATCAAGTGACTTAGGCAGTGGCCGTCGTTGCGATGATGGTATCTCACTTAACATACTGTCTTTTTCAAGTAATGACTGCGCCCTTTCAACGAACATATCACTACCAAGAAACACTTGGTTACGTAATAACTTCCATACCGAGGGCTGCCCTTTTCCTTCTGAAATAAATTGTTGGTAACGTGCTAGAGCTTCACTCTTTCTAAGACTGAATCCTGAAAGTAACCAGTCTGTCGTCAGAAAACCAGAGGGCTCTGCTAACCCTGCGGTTGCACGATAACTGCTCCATGGCCAATCGCCCGCCGTAAGCACCATGGCTGCTCTCACTGGGTTCAAAACAATATAGCGGGACAACTCAAGCAGATAGCTCTCTTTCTCGACCAGAATAGCTTTGTATCTCCCTTGAAAAACATGACCCACACGACCATGACTATGATTGTTCATCAAACAATACGCATGGCAGACCCAGTTATAGGTCTCGCACACCGTCGCTAATACTGATAAAAAATCATCCCTGTCATTATAATTTTCGTAGATATCTTCACGTCGATCACCGCGTGACGTCACATGATATAAGGCACCGGCAAACTCCAATCGTAAGGGTCTGACCATTGAGCATCTCCTTTCTTCCTTGAAAGTACAATCGATAAGATTATCAGCTTTTATCAGAGCACGGGATCATAAATCAAAGACCTGACCCTGTCATTCCTTTGTATTTCGTAAGGATCTTAATCGTTTCAGATAGTTTCATATCACTCTCTAGTTCGAATCATGGCATGCAATCGTGGTAGAGCGACCTGTTACCAGACCGACCCCACACAGATCCGGACGTGCGGAACTACCGCATCCGGCTCTTCAGTCATATATTTACGCGTGTAAAACACGCCCCCCCCTAGTATCAGTCGACAAGCAGCGGGATCATCTTGGTTTGCTCACAGCGGGGGTCACACAGCGGGGTCATATATGGTCCCGTCATGTTTATGTCCGCAGGATGTCATCGCGGTGCTCATCGAGCCAATGCATCAGTTTCTCCATGTGCTGGTGCAGCTGAGACAACTCTGAATCGTCCCAGCTTCCAAGGGTATGAGCGATATCGGGCAGCAGCGCGGTAAGGGTCTCGTCACACAGCTTGAGTCCTTGGTTGGTGATTAGCAGGTGCCGTCTACGTTTGTCCTCGGTATCGCTGTGTGCTTTCAGCAGTCCCCGATCGAGCAGGGTGTTGACGATTTTGGTGATGCCCGGCTGATTCATCTCCATCACTTGCGCGAGATCAGTCACTGTCCAGCTTCGTTTTGGGTGATGGGTAAAATGATTCAGCACCCCAAACTGAGAGGGATTCAACGACCTGCCCGCAAAAAGCTTGGCTTCTCGGGTAGCCATCAATTGTCGAACGATGCCGAGTAACACCGTCACTCTAACTTCTGTCTGGATTCTATTTTCCATGGCGTCTTTTCCCATCAACTAAAATTAATCTTGTGCTTTAATTCCCAGGAATGTAATATAGATTCCCAGGAATGTAAACACATAGGAGCGCATGATGAATCGTCGAAACTTCATTCAGGTCTTTGGTCTAGGACTCGGATCCATTGCCCTGAGTAGTACCATCGCAGGTTGTGGCATCGCGGAGCCCACCCTGAGCATCGGTTGGGAAGGCCCGGATCCAGCGGAAAAAGATATCCGCATGCAGGTTTTGGCCTACGCCATACTCTGTCCAAATCCTCACAACAAACAACCCTGGATCATCCGCCTCACAGGCCCTCACAGCTTTGACCTCTATGTTGACCCAGACCGGTTATTACCCGCCACAGACCCGCTCCACCGCCAGATTCATATAGGTCAAGGCACCTTTCTGGAAACCCTGGCCATCGCCGCGACCGGACTTGGCCATGAGGCGCGCATCGACTACTTCCCCCAAGGCATGTATAGCAACACGGAACTGATCAATAAACCGGTTGCATCCATTGAACTGATTGAACGTCCAGGGCTCACGCCTGATCCGCTGTTCGCTCACCTGTTAACTCGACGCACTAATAAACGTGAGTACGATAACCGCCGTTTAGCCCAATCAGAAATCGATACGCTGCATGACTTTCATGGTCAGGAAAGCACTGCCCCCCTAACTATTGTTCAGTCTGACGAGGCAAAGCATCGTTTCGAGCAGATACTGACGGATGCCATGCAGATCGAAGTAGGGGATCAAGAGCGGGATCATGAAACCATTGCGATGTTTCGCTTCAATGAGGAAGAGGTGCAAAAGTACCGGGACGGGTTTGGAGTGTCTCAGGCAGGCTTAAGCGGAATCAAAAAATTTGTCGTTGAGTCATTTTTACTGTCGCGGGAGCAGGTCGAAAAAGATCCCACCGAATTTGGTGAGCAGGCGGTGGAGATGACAAGGGCTACCACCACTTCAACAGCTACATTTGTCTGGATTGCAACCACGGCTAACAGCCGGCTAGATCAAGTAAGAGTGGGAAGAGATTACTGCCGTATCAACCTCAAGACCACCGCGATGGGACTCGCGCAGCACCCCATGAGCCAAGTTTTGCAGGAGTATAAGGAGATGCGGCCGTTACAAGTCGCATTCAAAAAAGCTTTCAATATTAAGCCGAACGATACCGTACAGATGCTGTTTCGCTTGGGGAGAGCCGAAACACCCCCCCACGGCCCGAGGCGGCTTATTTCAGAGTTGATTCAAAGTTAAGTGGCAGAATGAAGCTGGCGTCGGTGTCGACATTTGAACGCCATCTATTAAGTAAATCAAACGATAACAAAAAATTAGTGTTACAAAACTAATTATCGAAGGATTAATCAGTGACTATTAAATATAAAACAGCACTACTTTGTAGAAAATTTACTATAACCCTTCTTTTTTTTGGTATTGCAGCGTGCTCTACAATGCAGCCGACCCAGCACGGTTTCAGTGGTTTTGAAGCCAAATCGAATGATATCAATCCTCATGTTTCTTGGCAGCTTGAACACCAGAATATATCTGATGATCAGAAAGTTGAACTTGAGCTTCATGTAAGTAAACTGCTAAAAAGTGTCATCCAAAATCACGCAGAAAAAAACATGTATGTTCGTGCCAACATTACACGCGTGGAAACGGCATCTCCTATTCTTAATGTTATGACGACATTATTAGCGTTTATTCCATTAGATCGAGGCGGCGCTGCCATTGAAATTCAAGCAATAGACCAAAATACGGGAGAACAAATATTCCATGGTAGTTACGCGAAGTGGATGCCGAAATCGGAGTTTATCTCGCACTTCTCAAGTATGGCATTGGCGAAACTTGCCTTGGAGGATGGCATACAAAATTTCAATCGTGACATAGATTATGCTCTTCGATAAGCACTTGTGACGGGGTGTGACTAAAACCAGTTGGTAGCAGAAAGCTGAGTAGGCAATGGCCTATCCTCAACAGAAATGTTTTTAGCACATTGCGCAGCGGGGGGCAGGTCTTTGATTTATGACTTTTAATAATCCCGCTTACCGTTGAATAGTGTAAGCCAATATAGTCCCCTATTTCTTTTAACGTATATCCACTGCTCTCATATGCCTTGATAATGAAAGTATTTTTATTAGTGTGTTCCTCCTTATAAGCATCAAGTGACTTAGGCAGTGGCCGTCGTCTCACTACAGGTTTTGCTCAAAGTCATTTAGGTCGCTTACCACAAGGTAGACATATACAGCTCAATAAAAAGCCATAGGTTATACAATCGACGGCTCTTTTCTATTTATACCTTGTAGCAACACGAAAGCTTAGTGATTGGCTGCATTACACTCTCCAAATCAACAGCTGGAAAATGACAACCTTATTTAGGATGGGTCAACGAAAAGAAAAAAGGCGAGCCATTACTGGTTCGCCTTTTTTAGTTTTTACCCGGATCAATTAACCAACTTTATTAAGATAACCATCTTAATTAAATCGTTAACCAACTTCATTACCTAACCTCAACCCGAATTTTTAGTCCTGGTAAGACTCAATAGGCGGACACGAGCAGATAAAGTTACGATCGCCGTACACATTATCCACACGGTTTACCGCAGGCCAGAACTTGTTCTGACGTGTGGCCGTCGTGGGGAATACAGCTTCTTCGCGAGAGTAAGCGCGGCCCCATTCAGCAGCGGTAATATCCGCCATGGTGTGCGGTGCGTTATGCAGTGGATTGTCTTCTAAAGACCACTCACCACGCTGTACTTTATCGACTTCCTGACGAATCATCACCATTGCTTCAATGAAGCGATCCAGCTCCATCTTAGACTCAGATTCAGTCGGCTCAATCATCAAGGTACCCGCTACCGGGAATGACATCGTCGGCGCATGGAAACCGTAGTCCATCAGGCGCTTAGAAATATCTTCTTCAGTAATACCCGACGCTTCTTTCAATGGGCGGATATCAACGATGCACTCATGCGCAACTTTGTTATTACGGCCACGGAAAAGAATCGGGTAATGCTCACCCAGTTTTTCAGCCAGATAGTTAGCACCCAGAATCGCGTTCTGTGTCGATGCTTTCAGGCCAGATTTACCCAGCATACGGTTATACATATAGCTGATCGGTAAGATCGCACCCGAACCATACGGCGCTCCAGAAACAGCACCTACATTTGACTCAGAACCCTGAACCGCTGTTATTTTGTGATTTGGCAGGAAAGGAGCTAGATGGCTCTTCACGCCAATAGGTCCCATACCCGGGCCACCACCGCCATGCGGAATAGCAAAGGTTTTATGCAGGTTAAGATGCGATACATCTGAACCAATAAGGCCTGGCTTGGAAATACCCACCTGAGCATTCATGTTGGCACCATCCATATAGACCTGGCCGCCAAACTTATGAATCAATGCACAAATCTCTACAATATCTTCTTCGTAGATACCGTGAGTCGATGGATAGGTGATCATCAGGGTAGACAGGTTTTCAGCGTGCAACTCTGCTTTTTCAGCCAGATCTGCTACATCAACATTACCTTTTTCGTCACACTTGGTAACGATGATTTTCATATCCATCATCGCTGCAGAGGCAGGGTTAGTGCCGTGGGCAGACGATGGTATCAGGCAGATATTACGATGGCCTTCACCGATAGACTCCTGGTATTTGCGGATAGCCAGCAAACCAGCGTATTCGCCCGACGCACCTGAGTTAGGCTGCAACGAGACTTTATCGTAGCCTGTTATCTCCACTAGCTGCTCTTCTAACTCACGCAGCATGGTGTGGTAGCCTTGAACCTGATCATCTGGTGCAAACGGATGAATGTTGGCAAATTCAGGCCAGCTCACCGGCAGCATTTCAGCAGTGGCATTCAGTTTCATGGTACAAGAACCCAGCGGGATCATACCGTGAACCAATGAGTAATCTTTGTTTTCCAGCTTTTTCAGGTAACGCAGCATATCGGTTTCTGAGTGATAGCTGTTAAATACCGGATGAGTCAGAATTGCATCTTCACGACGTTGTGCATCGGTAATACCAGTATCGCCAGCGGCGACACGTGCATCAATCGCAGCGATATCTAAACCATGCTCATTGCCCAGGAAGATAGCGAACAACTCAGCTACATCAGCTGCGGTTGTTGTTTCATCTAAGCTAACACCGAGTTTATCAGCACCGATACGGCGTAAGTTACAGCCTTTATCCAGTGCTGCCTGATAAATAGCACCCTGCTTATCAGCAACATTCAGCGTTAATGTATCAAAGTAACTGTCGTTACCCTTTACGCCTTTGTCTTTTAAGCCGGTTGCTAAAATAGCGGTCAAACGATGAATACGCTCAGCAATGGTTTTCAGGCCGTTAGGGCCATGATAAACCGCATAGAAGCTCGCCATGTTGGCCAGCAGCGCTTGAGCTGTACAGATGTTTGATGTCGCTTTGTCACGACGAATATGCTGCTCGCGGGTTTGCATCGCCATACGAAATGCCTGATTACCACGTGCATCAACCGATACACCAATAATACGACCGGGTACAGAGCGCTTCAGTTTGTCACTGGCAGCGAAAAATGCAGCATGCGGACCACCAAAGCCCATCGGTACGCCGAAGCGCTGAGTAGAACCCAGAACAACATCAGCACCCAGCTCACCGGGTGATTTAAGCAATACCAATGCCATCGGATCAGCGGCAACAGCGACCATCGCTTGCTGAGCTTTTGCTGTGTCTATCAGAGTCTTGATGTCAGTAATTTCACCAAAGGTACCCGGATACTGCAACTGAACACCAAATACATCGTGCTCTGCCAGTTCAGACGCCGGTGCAACCACCACATCAAACCCGAAATATTCAGCACGGGTTTTGATGACGTCAATGGTTTGCGGATGAACATCGTCAGCCACAAAATAGGTATTAGATTTTTTACGGTTAGAACGTTTGCACAGCGTCATTGCTTCTGCAGCGGCGGTGGCTTCGTCCAGCATGGAGGCGTTCGCCAGATCCATACCGGTCAAATCCATGACAACCTGCTGGAAATTCAGCAATGACTCCAAACGGCCCTGAGCGATCTCTGGCTGATACGGCGTATAGGCCGTGTACCAACCCGGATTTTCCAATACATTACGCAGAATCACATTCGGCACCAGGGTGTTGTGATAACCCATACCGATGTAAGACTTGTTAACTTTATTCTGTGCCGCCAATGATTTCAGGTAAGCCAGTGCTTGGACTTCTGTTTCAGAATCAGCCATATCCAGCGCATCATCCAAACGAATTGATCCGGGTACTGTTTGCTCAATCAGCTCGTCCAGAGAAGAGACACCCAGGCTTTCCAGCATCGCTTGCTGATCTTCGCCATGAAGACCGATATGACGACGCGTAAAGTCATGCTGTTGTTCGAGTTCACTCAGAGTACGTTTTTCCACGTGTGTCTTACCCCTCTTCGCCTACATTAGCTTCATATGTATTTGCATCCAGCATATCGTCAAGTTCAGATGCATCCGAAAGTTTAACTTTAGCAATCCAGCCATCTTCAAAAGCGGATTCATTAATCGTTTCAGGTGAGTCTTCCAACTCTTCGTTAACGGCGATTACTTCACCCGTTACCGGTGAATAGATATCTGACGCGGCTTTTACGGATTCAACCAGAGAGAATTCTTCGCCCTTCTCAACCATACGGCCTACTTCCGGCACTTCAACAAAAACCACATCACCCAACAACTCCTGAGCGTGGTCCGTAATACCCACAGTAACGGTGCCGTCACCGTTATCCAGAACCCATTCGTGTGAAGCGGTATATTTTAAGTTTGCTGGAACACTACTCATGATGATATTTCCTATCTTAATAGTCGGAATGAGAAGATGAACTGCCGATACAACTCATCTGTGTATTAATTTATGTATTAAGTGCTGTGTACTTTTATCTTCTTTTAACGGTAAAGCGGGAAACGCTGGCATAACTCAGTGACCTGAGCACACACCGCCGCTTCTACTTCTGCATTGTCTTCCGGATTAGCCACCAGACCATCCAGTACGTCATTGATCAGATTACCGATCAAACGAAATTCTTCGATACCGAAACCACGGGTGGTACCTGCCGGCGACCCTAAACGGATCCCTGACGTCACCATTGGCTTTTCAGTATCAAACGGAATACCGTTTTTATTACAGGTAATGCCGGCACGCTCCAGCGCAACTTCGACTTGATTACCTTTTAATCCTTTAGGGCGCAGATCAACCAACATCAAGTGAGTATCTGTACCCTCAGTAACGACCGCGCAACCACGCTCAATCATTACTTCTGCCAACACTTTAGCATTGGCCACTACACGATCGATATATGCAGAAAACTCTGGCTGCAACGCTTCACCAAACGCAACCGCCTTAGCAGCGATCACATGCATTAACGGGCCGCCTTGCAGGCCAGGGAATACGGCAGAGTTGATTTTCTTGCCCAATTCCAGATCATTCGACAACACCATACCACCACGCGGGCCACGCAAGGTTTTATGCGTAGTCGTTGTCACAATATGCGCATGCGGCAACGGGCTTGGATGAGCACCGGTTGCCACCAAACCAGCGATGTGTGCCATGTCTACCATCAGGTAAGCACCTACTTTATCTGCAATCTCACGGAATCGCGCAAAGTCGATTTCACGCGGGATAGCAGAACCGCCTGCAATAATAAGCTTGGGCTGGCACTCGACTGCTAATTTTTCAACTGCATCATAATCGATTCGCAAAGTTTTTTCAGCAACACCATACTGCACTGCAGTAAACCATTTACCGGATTGTGCCGGACGTGCACCATGTGTCAGATGTCCACCGGCATCTAACGACATGCCCAGAATAGTGTCACCCGGCTGTAGCAGCGCCATAAATACCGCACCATTTGCCTGTGCACCGGAGTGAGGCTGCACGTTGACATATTCACAGCCAAATAACTGCTTAGCACGTTCAATCGCCAGTGTTTCGGCTTTATCAACAAACTCGCACCCCCCGTAATAACGGCGGCCGGGATAGCCTTCTGCGTATTTATTAGTCAGTACGGTGCCCTGTGCCTGCATAACCGCTTTAGATACGATATTTTCTGAAGCGATCAATTCTATCTGGTTATCCTGACGCTGAAATTCTTCTTCTACCGCCGCAGTAATAGCGCTATCGCTTTCTGCCAGATCGCGGGTGAAAAAATCTGCATGTGCAGCATCGATATACAATTCAGTTAGGCTCATATTTTTTATTCTCTTGTTTAAAATAATTGAATCAACACGCCACAACGTTGACGGCTAAGCCACCTGTTGAGGTTTCCTTGTATTTGTCCTGCATATCAAGCCCAGTCTGACGCATTGTTTCGATCACACTATCCAAAGATACATGATGCTCACCGCTACCCCGTAATGCTAAGCGCGACGCATTCACTGCTTTTATCGCACCCATGGTATTACGTTCAATGCACGGCACTTGTACAAGCCCGCCAATAGGGTCACAGGTCAGGCCCAGGTTATGCTCCATACCTATTTCGGCGGCATTTTCGACCTGGCTATTAGAACCGCCCATCACCGCACAAAGCGCACCCGCGGCCATCGAACACGCGACACCAATTTCACCCTGGCAGCCGACTTCTGCTGCCGAAATAGAGGCGTTTTTCTTATACAACATGCCAATCGCGGCCGCCGTTGCTAAAAACTGTTTTATGCCTGCCTCATTACTACCTGGAACAAAACGTACGTAGTAAGCCAACACGGCTGGGATCACACCTGCTGCACCATTGGTTGGAGCGGTCACTACCCGACCACCAGCCGCATTCTCTTCATTGACCGCCATTGCATAGAGGTTAATCCAGTCCAGCACCGTTAGCTGATCTTTAAGGCTGGCCTCAGGACTGTTGATCAATTCCTGACGCATAGCGTGCGCACGGCGCTTAATTTTTAATCCACCCGGCAACACACCCGTCTGTTCGCACCCCCGATTAATACAATCATTCATCACCTGCCACAAATGCAGTAATCCATCATGAATCTCTTCTTCAGAGTGCCATGCTGCTTCGTTTTGCATAACGACATCAGCTATAGTGATGCCATTATCTTCTGCGTATTGCAGCAGCTGGGTACTATTTTCAAACGGGTATTTCAGATCAACCGTCACGGCCGCATTACCTTTACCGTTTTCATCAGTTTCTGAATCAGCCAGTACAAATCCACCGCCCACTGAATAAAAAATGGCATCGTGAATAATGATGCCGGCCTCATCAAACGCCTGAAACCGTAACCCGTTCGGATGCTTCGGTAATGACAGGCCGAAATGAAAAGGAATATGCTGCTCTTTAGTGAACGCTATCAACTGCTGGCCTGCCAGTTTTAAGTGGCCCGACTGCTTAATCTGCTCGATGTAATCTGGCACTTTATTCGAATCAATTAAATCTGGCTTTTCGCCCATCAGCCCAAGCATCACTGCGATATCCGTTGCATGCCCATGCCCTGTCATTGCCAGCGATCCATACAAACCAACTTTAACAGCACTGACCTGAGCCACTTGGCCACGCTCCTCTAACTCGTTAAGAAACCGGTTAGCCGCTACCATAGGCCCCACGGTATGAGAAGAAGAAGGCCCTATACCAATTTTGAACAGATCAAAGATACTTAACGCCATGGTGCGGTCTCCGTATTATTTTTATCATTTTTCGAAGCATCGTTTTCGAACACTGTTTTCTGAACAATACTTTCTAAACAGCGCTTTTTTGGGCAACACTTGGTGAACAGTAAGGAACTCACTAATACTTAATTTGGATTTAGATTAGCAACTTTTTTTCCTGAAATCAAAATAAGTTTCCTAAAATCAAAGTAAATTTCCTATAGGAAACTCAGGGAATTCTATCTCTACAGATATCTATATGATTTTCCGCGATTTTTATTTATTAACGACGAAAATTAGCAGATCGACTTCGTAATCAGACATTTTCACTTCCCATTTGACAGTTGCAACACTGATCCCGATAAGATAAATTTGTTTCCTATTGGAAACTTTGTTGCTTTTTTGTAGTAATGTTTCCAATAAAACCGAACTGGACTCACCAGTCACTATAAAAATAAATGTCAGGTAATTCATAAATGGAAATGCTCTCTTCTTTCATAGGACAAATTAATAGCATCGTATGGGGTCCCTTCATGCTGGTGCTGATTCTGGGTGTCGGACTTTTTCTGATGCTTGGTTTACGTTTAATGCCAATTCTGAAACTCGGCACTGGCTTCAAGCTGCTTTTCGAAGGCCGCAGCACTAAGAAAGGCGAAGAAAAGGAAGGTGAAATATCACCCTTTCAGGCTTTGATGACAGCGCTCTCTGCTACTGTGGGTACCGGTAATATTGCCGGTGTTGCTACCGCAGTATTTCTCGGCGGACCGGGCGCCCTATTCTGGATGTGGTGTACCGCTCTTGTCGGCATGGCCACCAAATACTCTGAAGCGGTTCTCGCGGTTAAATACCGTGAAGTAGATGAAGAAGGCCGTCACGTCGGTGGCCCAATGTACTACATCAAAAACGGTTTAGGCGCTAAATGGGCGTGGCTGGGCACCTTGTTTGCTATCTTTGGTGCCGTTGCTGCCTTTGGTATTGGTAACACGGTACAGTCCAACTCTGTTGCCGACGTCTTACACGCCAACTTCGGTATTAATGTCTGGGTAACCGGTGCCGTCATGATGGTGCTGGTGGGTGCAGTGCTGGTGGGTGGAATCAAGCGGATCGGTAGTGTTGCGGGTGCACTGGTGCCTTTAATGGCGATCGCTTATCTGGGTGCTGGCTTGGTTGTTCTGGCTATTAACGCTGACGCTATTCCTGCGGCACTTGATCTGGTATTCACACACGCGTTTACCGGTACTGCTGCTGAAGGCGGCTTTGCGGGCGCGGCTGTTTGGATGGCTATCCGCTTTGGGGTGGCTCGCGGTATATTCTCTAACGAAGCGGGTCTGGGTTCTGCACCTATCGCTCATGCGGCAGCACAGACAAAAGAACCCGTTCGTCAGGGCCTGGTAGCGATGCTGGGTACATTTATCGACACTCTCATCATCTGCTCTATCACAGGTCTGGTTATCATCACGTCGGGAGAGTGGACCTCTGGTGTCTCCGGTGCAGCGCTAACATCAGCAGCGTTCTCACAAGCATTACCGGGTGTCGGTAACTACTTAGTGGCTATTGCACTGGCTATTTTTGCTTTCACTACCATTATCGGCTGGTCTTTCTATGGCGAACGCTGTGTAGAGTTCCTGTTTGGTGTTAAAGCCATTACTCCGTATCGCGTGCTTTGGATCATTGCCGTACCTGTCGGTGCAGGTGTTAGTCTGGATTTCATCTGGCTACTGGCAGATACACTAAATGCATTGATGGCTATTCCGAACTTGATTGCTTTAGCACTGCTTAGTCCTGTGGTGTTCAAGCTGACCAAAGAGTATTTTAATAGAAAAACAACGTCTGCTTAATCGCTATTGATTAACGATATAGATAGACGAGGGGGAGCGCCGGCTCTCCCTCATTTAAAAAACTGTATCACCCGGGTGTTGTTCTACCGACGTATTGATCGACCCAAAGTGTTGTTAGATCCAATAAACTGCGCAACCCAACATACTGTTTAACTATTTATTTAATTATTTGTTTAACTATTTATTTAACTATCGATTTGTGGAGATAAAAAATGGCTGAGATTCAATCAGATAATCTTAATAAAACGGCTCTGTTTGACCTGCATGTTGAACTCGGCGCAAAGATGGTGCCTTTTGCAGGCTACGAAATGCCAGTTCAATATCCACTAGGTGTCAAAAAAGAACATCTCCACACTCGCCACCAGGCTGGCTTGTTTGATGTTTCTCATATGGGCCAGGTAAAACTAACCGGTGCTAATGCGGCTGCCGCCTTAGAAACACTCGTGCCTGTTGATATTATTGATTTACCAATCGGCAAACAGCGCTACGCTCTGTTCACGAACACAGACGGCGGCATCATGGATGACCTGATGGTTGCCAACTACGGCGACTGGATCTACGTGGTAGTTAACGCGGCCTGCAAAGAACAAGATATTGCTCATATGCGTGCCAACTTAGGCGACGGCATTGAGCTGGAAGTCCTCGATGATCGTGAACTTATCGCTATTCAAGGCCCTAAAGCTGCCGAAGCTCTCGCTCGCATCCAACCTGAAGTCGCTAGCATGGTGTTCATGGATTCTCGTGAAATGAGCATTGACGGTGTTGATTGCATCATCTCTCGCTCTGGCTATACCGGTGAAGATGGCTACGAAATCTCAATTCCTTCTGCTGATACTGAACGCTTAGTACGTTTATTTTTAGATCAGCCAGAAATTGAAGCCATTGGCTTAGGTGCCCGTGATTCTTTACGTCTTGAATCAGGCTTGTGCCTGTATGGGCACGATCTGGACAATACTACCACGCCTCTGGAAGCCAGCCTGATCTGGGCTATCTCGCCTTGCCGTCGCGCTACAGGAGAACGTGCTGGTGGTTTCCCTGGTGCTGACAAAATTCTTGATCAGATCAGCAACAAAAACTGGACACGTAAGCGCGTTGGTTTATTAGGCGCAGGCCGTGCTCCAATCCGTGAAGACGCCGAGTTATTTGATGCAGAAGATAACAAAATCGGCATCGTCACCAGCGGCACATATGGCCCAACCATTGAAGCACCGGTTGCTATGGGTTATGTCGACACCGCCTTTAGTGCGCTGGACACTTCAGTTTTTGCTGAAGTACGTGGTAAAAAATTACCCATGACTGTTTCACGCATGCCGTTTATCGAACAACGTTATTATCGTGGCTAAGGCCATACTGCACAAAAGCCGTGGCAGTCACTGCCATGGCTTTTGTTACGTGAAATTTCAGACTATGTATGTGTGAGAATGTGAATATTATGCCCATTAATCCTCTGGTACATTTAACCATCGGCACTCATGTAAATCAGGAGAATCGCCTACAAAGCATCGTTGTGCATGAACGGTCTTTTATCGGCGACTTACAACTCGACTCAGATCCCGATGACCCGGCATTGTTAATCGCCGTAGGCGAAATGATGGGGGTAAAACAACCGTTAAGCGCCTGCAGAATCACCTGTTTAGAACACATGGTTATTTTATGGCTGGATCACACCCGCTGGCTGATTCTCAGAGCACCGGGCGAGCAAGACTCGCTGCCACAATTACTCTCGCAAAGCTGGGGTGATGATATTCAACTTAATTACCATGAAGGCAAGCTAACTGCCCGCTTGAATAACGCCGCGCTAACCTACTTGTTAAATTCGGAAAACACTCAAGAATTAAGTGCCAATAGTACGCTTTATCGACAAAAAAGCATGGATTGCCTGCAACACAACGCAATACAGATTTTCTCAGTGGAAGCGACTGATAATTATGAAGTACTGGTGCGTAAGAGCTGCGCCGATACGCTTTTAAAATGGCTTAATATCAGCTAAAAAACTAGCTGAAAAAATCTCGCTGAGTTGCAATCAAAGCATCCAGAGATTCCCCTTTGAAGCATAAAATAGCATCAACAACAGGCTGCAACTGCTTTTCGACATAATGTTCATAATCAATCGGCGAGCAAATATGCTCAACGGGTTCCGGCCCATTCACCGTCATGATGTAACTCACATGATGGCCCGGCTGATATGGATTTTTTAAGTGCTTTTTCTGCCAGTACTGCTGCGCTTTGAGTGCCGCCTGCACGTGAGGCGGCTTCATACGAATATACGCATCCAGTGGTTGCCGTAAACGCCGCCGGTAGACGAGTTGATCATCTAACAGCCCCAACCGCAGATCCACTACTAACTGCTTTAAAAAATCATGGTAGGGCTGATCTCTGAAAATAGCCTCGTATAATCTTTTTTGAATATCACGGGCTAACCGTGTCCAGTCAGAACGTACATTTTCAAGGCCTTTAAAGACTAACTCGGTTGCACCATCAGCCAACTGCTGCAAACCGGCATAGCGCTTTTTGCTGCCTTTTTCCGAGTTCCTCATACGCGGCATCAGGAAACGGGTAAAGTGCGTTTCATATTCCAGCTCAAGATAGTTTTCTGTACTGAAACGTTGTTGGATTTGATCCGACCACCACAGGTTCAAATATTCCGCTAAAGCTTGCCCTTTACTGTCCGCATCGGCATTACTGCAATCTTCGCCCAATAATACGAATACCGAATCAGTATCACCATAAATAACACGATAACCAAAATAGCGCTCTATCTCATCACGGGTTTGCTGCAGTATCTGATGCCCGCGTAACGTAATGGAACCTGCCAGGCGCTGATCAAAAAAACGACAAACCGTCGAACCCAGCACCCCATAAAATGCATTCATGATGATTTTAATGGCTTGCGACAGCGGCTTATTCTTGTTCTTTTTAGCCTGATCACGGGCGGCCCATAACTCTTCTATAATCGTCGGCAAAATGGACTTGGTTTTACTGAAAATAGCACCATTAAACCCGGGGATAAGATCCTGTTCCCCTGCTTCTGCTTTAAACCCTTCGGCCAGCCCTGCAGGGTCTACTTTGAACGTCCGGATAATACTCGGATACAGACTTTTGAAATCCAGCACCAGCACATGATGGTACAGACCCGGTTGTGAATCCATCACATAACCACCGGGCGCATCCATCCCCCGCGCACCTGACGCATATTCAGGCGCGACATAGCCAATACGATGTAAGCGAGGCAAATACTGAAAATCAAACGCCGCCGCAGAACCGCCCACCTTATCAAGAGACAATCCGGTTAGCCGGGTACGCTCAATCAAATATTCCAGCAAGCGGGTTTCTTCGAAAATATCCCACACCAGCTTACAATCTTCGAGGTTATAGCGCGCCAGTGCCGGCTTATCTTCGCGGTACAGGCGTTGAATTTCTGCACCACGATCATTGGGCTGATGAATCAATTTACCGCGCTTAAATAGCTGTTGAGATACGTATTCCAGCGAGTAGCTTTCAAACTGATAAGTAGCGCCCTTTAGCGTATCGATGCCATCTATCACCAACCGACCTTCCAGCCGCACGTACCACTTTCCACGCTCAGACTGCACCACCCGAAGGGGCTGATGATCCCGGCCGAAAAGTAGTGGAATTTTTAAGGCGTTGGCTCGTTCAGTCAAGACTCTGAAATCGAATCCAATCACATTCCAGCCGATAAATATATCCGGATCATAAAGAGCAACCTGCCTGATACAGGCCTGTAAAAGCGTCCTTTCATCAGGATAAAAACGCAGCGTCTGTGTATCTACACCCTCTCCGCGCATCATCACTAATGATAGCGCTGAGCCATACAAACCAATGGAATGTATGCGATCGGCCTGCATGGTGGTTTCAATATCGATAGA
Organism: Neptunomonas antarctica; assembly: GCF_001305295.1. Classification (GTDB taxonomy): domain Bacteria; phylum Pseudomonadota; class Gammaproteobacteria; order Pseudomonadales; family Balneatricaceae; genus Neptunomonas; species Neptunomonas antarctica. The sequence goes on along the minus strand of NZ_LJSI01000021.1, from coordinate 113,833 downwards.
GAGTATTTTTAGCTGTACGGGAGAATCACAGGGTTTGAAGCGAGGCTTAGGATTTGATTGAAGCGCGCCTTCGGATGAGGGTGACTGGCTAACCTCGACTCCGCCAAAAATAAAGCGCTCCATTAAGAACCGGTCTACAGGGCGAATATCCTCTTCCATCATAGGGATAGCTGACAGCGTCAGCCGAGCAATCACATCTCGCTGCAACGCTAATGAACGGCAATAAATCCCATGAACGCCTTGTTGCTCAAGATCAGTCAACTGAACTTTTTCAAGACGCCATCCCTTAATACCGACTAAGCTTTGCTGCGCTTTATCCACCAGAGAATCATGAATAAAGAAAACGGTTTCCTGCTCGCCGATAGTAACTAGCGATACATCTTGTTCACTTTTAATCCAGTACCTTAATTCGATACCCGATGGAAGATCCTGCTGATGGCGTGTCAGCACAAAGCCACGCAAGTGTTCCATCTATACGCGTGCTGCCGCTCCGCTAAAAGGTGCAACCACTTCAAGCCCTGCAAACTCAGTTTCCAGCAGCGCCTGGTCTTTTGCCTGAAATAACAGTTTCAGATTGGGGCCAGCATCCATCGTGAAATAAACCTCGATACCAGCCTCACGTAATGCCCAGACTTTTTGCATCGCCGCGACCGAATCCGGCTGCCAATAGAGTAATGGCGGCCAGGATGCAATCATCGTTGCGTGCATAGACATTGCGTTATGCTCAGCGGTCGAACCTAACAGCGTAAAATCACCCTGTGCTAACGCCTGGTGCAATTTTTCTAAATCTTGCGCTGCTTGTGCCGGCCAGCTTTGGTAGAGACTTGCCGTTGCGACGGTACGTTTCATACCCGAGCGGGAATCGACCGCTTTCTGACTTGTGCTTACTTTTACGAGTCCGACTCGAAAATCAGGCCAAACCACATCCAAAGGATAAGCATGGCTGTCCATACCATCTTCATGCAATCCCATTTGCCACTCAACAAAGCCGCTGAAGATGGAACGAGACGCACTACCACTCCCCATCCGGGCAAACGCAGAGAGTACATTATCAGGCAGTTGTAGTTGAAAATACTGATTCAGCGCCAACGTCAACGCAGCAAAACCAGATGCAGAAGAAGCAAGCCCGGCCGCTGTCGGAATATTATTGCGAGTATCAACAATCACCGGCAGATCCTGCTGACGGCGGAACAAATCAACAAAAGCAATCACTTTACTGGCGAAGGGTGCATCAAGATCCAACACTTTAGCATTCAGTATGACCTTATCTTCCCCGGTCGCTGAAGGACGTATGACGGTGCGACTGCCCAGATGCGCTAATGAAATGGACAAGCTGGAATTGACCGGCAAATTCAATTCGTCTTGCCGTTTACCCCAGTATTTACACAATGCTATATTGCTGGGCGCAAAGGCTTCAGCGTGCTCCAGCGGTGTTAAATGAGCCGATAAATACCGCCCTACAACATCGGCTTTGGTCACTTTATCAGAGGCTATTTCAGTCGACATAAATCTCTACTCCGTTTCCACTGACCGCTACCGGTATTAATTCATAAGGCAAAGAAAGTGATACATCTTCACCCAGCGCAATAACACAATCACCTAACCCGGAGCCTGATATCTTAGCGCCGAGAATAGCGTCAGATTTACGCAGTGAATAAATTATATCGGATAGCACTGCATCATTCACGCCCAGCGCATCCATCAATCCCTGATAAATATTCATTAACAAACCCAGCTCGTTCCAGTCCTGTTGCTGAATAGCATCTTCAGCTTTGAGCGTTGTTGCATTCATCAATTGATAGAGTGATTGATAGAGTTCGGGGAATACTTTTGCCTGTTGCTCAACCCTTGCCAGTACATCAGGCGTAGTGGTTTTATAACCCGCATAAAATAACGAAATAGGTGGCAGTCCATTCAGTGCGGATATATGTTGTGATTTCACGGTATAACCAATCAAACCACCGTACACACTGGCCGCGAGATCGGTACCCGAACCACGCCCTTGCACGCCATGAATAACACCTAACGCCCGGTCAAATAGTAGGCGCCGCGAGAGATCTTCATGGGTATACACCGACAGTGCTTTCACTACAGCAGCGGTTACCGCCGCCGACGATCCAAGACCGACAGTGTGGGAAAACTCGGAGGTAATATCCAGCTCAAAGCCATAGGCCAGATCGCTACACACTTGTCTAATGGCATAGAGAACAAAACTTAACCGAGGCTCTTTTGCCAGCCCATCAAGATCGGAACGATAATTTGCTAACGCAGAGCGGATCACAATCGCTCTGTCTGGCCTCGGCGTAAGAGTGACCTGTATTCTTTTATCAACCGCACAGGCAATCGCCCGATGACCAAATAATACGGCATGTTCGCCCATCAGCATAATACTGCCGGGCGCTGTGACCTTAATCACCGATATAGCGTGCACCTAACCTATCCTCCTCAACTACTCCCCATTGATAGCCGGGATAGTTTTTCAGTAAATCCTGGATTGATCCTTCCGGAAAATAAGCCAGTACTAAACCACCGGCATCACCTTTATGCGCACCCGCGCCACTAATTTTAGCCGCCCCGCCGTAGGCTTCTATGCTGTTGATCAAGGCGACCGCAGAAGCGGGCACCACACCAATCCGACATAACAGCCGATGGTTTTCTTTTATGGCGTCGTTCATAGCCTGAGGGCTGCCGGGGCTATTCAGATCGCCAAGATTATCGACAATAGTAGCCGTAACCTCAGAAAAGGCGTGCCAGAGCGACGTATCTTTTTCGTACCGGTCACGCACATGATGCACACACTCACCCGTGCTGACCTGCGGCTTGCCGGTAAAAATCCAATACCAGCCAGAACCCAGCGATACATCGAGGCGTTTCACTACTCCATTTTGGATGTGATTCATGCCGCCATAAGTCACGGCTGCCGCATCAATTGCACTGCCGCGGCCATGCTGCAAGCGCTCGCAAAAACGCACCATATCAAAGCGCTGATCGATACCTAAAGGTTTTTCAAGCAGATGCTCAAAGAGTACTAGGGTAGCGGCAATAGCAGAAGCAGAAGAGCCCATGCCCGCCCCCAAAGACAATTGTGTAGTACTGGAAAGACGTCCGGGAATCGGCAGGTAGCTCTGACTGGACACCCGCCCGGGCACAGGAAGATGATGCACTAAGGAAGATAATGTGTAGACCAACAGGTCATCCGGTGTATTCAGGATTTTCTGAATCGGCAAGAGGCCCTGAGTAAACGAGTCAAAACGTGAGTCTAACTTGTCTTTCAACGTACCCAAGGCATGCAGGGGGTAATGAACACCTGAGGATATACCTGAAAATAGCGTATTGATGGTGTTACTTTCAGATAGAGGCTTAAAGCTAACGCTAGTGTGCTTATTTATCGCTACAGCAATAGCCTGAGCGCCGTAAACAACAGAGTGTTCGCCGCTCAAAATAATTTTTCCCGGAGCACAGGCGCGCATCAAATAGCTACATATTCACGCTTATGATGCGAAATAGCGGCAAGACGGAAACGCCCTTGCGTGTCTGCTGCAATGCTATGAGATTCACCATCTGTAGGATCAGGGGCCCGATAAAGCTCCAGATATTCCTCGTAGGTAACTTCCTGGCGTTTATCCAGCATGGCATGATGCTGTTCTTTAAATAATACGTCCAAATAACCTTCCACGACCGTTCCGGAGAAAAATTCAGCAACACAACCCGAACCGTAGCTAAAGAAGCCAATATGCTTTCCTGTCAGGTTCTGCTGACAGTTCTCCAGCAAAGAAGCCAGACCAATGTACATGGAGGCGGTATAACTGTTACCGATAATCCGGTTATACAACAAGGTATCGGCTATCTGCTGCTCTAAGTCGCTGGCATCTAACTCACTTTTATTAACCCGCGCCAAGTGCTTATGTGCTTTTTGAGCCATACGGCTAAACGGTAAGTGATAACAAAAATGCGTGAAATCATTGAATGTCAGCGAGCTGTTTTCTCGAAAATTTTCCCACGCCTGCTTCAATGCTTTCAAATAAATTTTAGTGGAGTATTTACCATCAACCAAAGCCGTTTTACGATAATTAGGACGCCAGAAATCCATAACATCTTCAGTATAGTTACCCACTTCAGGGGCTATACTCAAAATACGAGGCTGCGCTGATATCATCATCGCAACAGCACCACACCCCTGCGTGGCTTCACCCGGCGTATTCAGATCATAACGTGCGATATCCGAGGCAATAACCAAGACTTTCTTTTCAGGCTGTCTGGCCACCAGCGCACACGCCATTTGAAGTGCTGCTGTCGCGCTATAACACGCCTGCTTTAACTCAACAACACGGCAGTTATTATTCAACCCCAGCAAACGATGAACATAAACTCCCGCCGCTTTGGATTGATCAATAGCGGTTTCTGTTGCAAATAACAGGGTAGAAATCTGTTCGCTTTCACCATTTTGAACCAAGGGATAAGCAGCGCTCGCCGCCATCGTCACGATGTCTTCATCATGCGCGGCCATACTCATTTTCTCCTGACCAATCCCTTGATAGTATTTATCAGGATCGGTGAGTTGAATCTGAGCAAGTGTCCTCAAATCCAGAAAATAATTAGACGTATAAAAACTGATTTGATCGATACCAACTGATGACATATTTAAATATGTTCCTCAACGTTCTTCAAGAATGAGATTTTGGTTCCTGAATAACGACGCCACATCAGGCGTTCCCAGTAAAAACATCGCTGTTATAAACTCACGACGTAAACGTTCAATCACGTCTATAACAGCGTCTGCCGACTCCATGGCGGGGTGTAATAACGGAGCCGCCACTCCACAAATCGAGGCGCCGAGTATAACAGATTTCACCATATCAATCCCATCCCTTACACCACCACTCGCTACAAAAGTAGCTTGTGACTGATAAGGATCCATCAATTTAAGCGCCAGGGGGGTAGGGATACCCCAATCCTGAAACGTCAACCCCAGACTATCCTGCGGATTGCTCCGGCGCTGGTGCTCAATTCGGCTCCACGACGTACCGCCGCTACCGGCAATATCGAAATAACGAATGCCTGCCTGCAAACCCAACTGAACATCTGCTGGTGACAACCCCGAGCCGACCTCTTTCAGCATAACCGGAACCGATAGATTGGCACATAGATCAGTAATTTTTGCGGCCAACCCTTTGAAGTTAGTATCACCTTCTGGCTGCACGGCTTCCTGCAACGGGTTCAAATGTAAATACAGAGCATCAGCCCCTAACGCATCAACAGCCATCTGACACTCTCGTGCAGTGAAACCATAATTAAGCTGCACAGCACCCACATTACTGATCAATACCGTCGAAGGTGCATATTGTCTTAGCTCAAAGCTCGCCCTGGCCTGTTCATCAACAAACATAACACGCTGAGACCCCACTCCCATCGCCACCTGGCAATGCTCTGCGGCCAACGCCAGATTCATGTTTATTTTTCTGACCAGTTCATGATTACCGCCCGTCATTGAAGAGATCAGCAACGGAAAGCTCAGGGTTTTTCCAAACAGTTTTACCGACGCATCTACATCTGCAAGATCCAGCTCAGGCAAAGCACGGTGCAACAAATGAATTCTATCAAAATAGCGGGCATCCCGCTCTATCGCCGGGTCACGATCAAAGGCGCGAATATGCTCGATTTTTCTGTCATTTGTCGGATCAGTCATTAGCGTTCCAATTTCAGGTGTGCTTGCATCAACTCACCCGGATTAGTCTGCGCGGCCAGCAAAGAAAGCTCCCCACATAACACGGTTGCTGCACAAATAGCGGCTAAACGACGCGCATTTTCACCGGGTTGACGGGCCTCTTTACATCCGAGTTTTGACAGATTTTCCTCTACAAAGTCGATGCCTTTACCATTACCCACACTACCTACTATCAAATTAGGAAGCGTACATGAAAAATACAGATCACCGTCACGTACTTCCGCGTGCACAATGCCCTGAGACCCTTCAATGATATTGGCTGCATCCTGCCCTGTTGCCAGATAAAAACCTAATAACATATTAGCAAAGTGCGCATTAGCACTGCGTAACCCACCCGCGATCATAGTGCCGATCAGATTCTTTTTTATATTCAGATCAACAATTTTTTCAGGGGTTGTTAATAAACGGCGTTCACACAGCTCACGCGGAATCAAAATCTCACTGATAACGTATTTTCCACGCCCAAGAATCCCATTAACAGCCGTCGCTTTCTTATCAGAGCAATAATTACCCGAAATAGACGAGTAACGTAGCTGCGGGTATTCAGTCAGTAGCCAGGGAATAATTTTATCGGCAGCATTGGTCACCATGTTATGACCTGACGCATCGCCCGTACTGAATTCAAGACGAAGATAAATTAAATTACCGACTATCTGGCTGTGCATATCAATCAATTTAGCAAAGCGACTAGAGGTAGAAACGACTTCATTCAGATCATCACGTCGGGACTTAATCGACTCTACCGCCAAATGAGCAGCCAGAGCATCATCGCCTTCCAGTAAAATAGAACGCGTCATTCGCTCATCAATCACCGTCGTTTTGATGCCCTCTGTTAATACAGAGACACGTGCACCCCGGCCAACAGAGTGCCATAAAGGCGTTTCATAGGTGGCCAAAGGAACACTGATTTTCTCATCTAGCACATGCCCTGAAATTTTCAGAGGCCCGACCCAACGCATCGGTACAGGCGCTTGTAAAATTTTATGTGATTTCATAATGACCTATATAAACGAAAAAGGGCCGCTTCTCAGCAACCCTTTCAAAGACTCAAGCACGCGCGATTTTATCGGCGATACCTTTATATTGCAAACTCCCCACCACAAGCAGGGAAAATTCAGATTATGATTTAGGTACAGTCTGCTCCGTCATTGATTTTTCGCCTTCCAAAGAAGTCGAAGCTAACGGCTCAAGATCTACTTTAAGTAAATCCAGCATTTCACCCGTGCCATTGATCAAACGATACTGAGCAAGCAGGTAATCATATTTAGCTGCAATCATAGCGTTCTTAGAAGCAAATACTTCGTTTTCGGTATCCAGCAAATCCAATAATGAGCGTTGCCCTATATTAAACTGCTTCAGATAGGAGTCACGCGTTTGCGTACTTGCATTCACATGCTGCTCAAAAAATGCCAATTGGCGACCCAATATTTCATAAGCATTCCAGGATAACTCAACGCTTTCGATGGCCTGACGATTCGCATTATCCTGAACACCCCGAGCTTCATTTATCTGATGACGTGTCTGGCGAATACGTGCTTTATCACTGCCGCCGTTATACAGGTTATAACGCAGTCGGAACATCGCGGTCAGATCTTCGTTATCTCCTTCAACGCCATCAATATTGTTATTCCAGCTACGATCTACTTCAAAATTCACCTTTGGATACAACAAACTCCGCGCTGAATCATATTGAGCTTCAGCAGCCTGAACATCAGCTTTTGCCAATTTTAGTGTAGGATGATTTAACATCGCCCGCTCCACAGAGTCAGACGATGACGCAGGAAGAGCGGTCAAATCGAACGCGGGTATTTCAAGAACTTCCGGAGCTTTTTCTCCTGTAAGCCGACGAAACGAAACTTGCGCATCACGCAGGTTATTTTCAGCCGAAAGTAAATTCACTTCAGCCAGCGCCAAACGCCCTTGTGCCTGCTGGATAGAAGCCAATGTGCCTAACCCAGATTCAGAGCGCCTACGTATCTGATCATAGACTCGTACATGATTATAAAGTGTTTCGCTGGCTTGATTCTGTAATTCCTGACGTTTTATCACTTCAAGATAAGCGCGGGTGACTTCCAGTGCTTTTGCTTCAGATACTTCTCTGAGGTGATGATTTCCGGCTTCTAAACGAAACGCTTGACGATTAACTTCGCTGCCTGTCAAAAAACCATCAAACAACATCTGACGCAAACTAACGCTCGCTTCACTGCGCTGTAATTCGGCATCTCCATCTCCGGCATTAGCGGTCGTTGTATTCTTCGTCCACTCATACCCGGCACCTGCTGCTATATCAATTGTCGGATAAAATCCACCTTGCGCCTGACGTACTTCTTCATAAATAGCATTGCGTGCATCCATACTCCTTTTGACCTCTGGACTGGACAACACCGCCTGTGTGACAACATCTACCAACTGGCTTGCATAGATCGATTCCACGGGGCTAATCACAATAATTAACGCTAAAAAGGTCCTTTTAAACATCGCTAGGTCTCCTGATAATTGATGATTATACCGTTTGCTGTGCTAATTTAAGAATTAACAACAGACGGTCTTTTGTATCTGTTTTACTTAAAAGCGACGCTACATGCGCTTTTACTGTTCGTTCGGTAATGCCCAGCTTTCGTGCAATCTCTTTATTCGAAGCACCAGTGATAAGAGAATCGAGCACCTCTTCTTCTCTTGTCGTAAAACTGTATTCTTCACAATCTAATGTTAACGGCGCAGCGGCTACCCGATCAGGGCTCACTAAAAACTGTTTTAGTAACATCTGAGTAATAGAGGGTCCAGCCCAAATATCGCGCCTCCTTATCACTTCAAGAAGCTCACGAAATATCGATGCGGTTACATAGGTATTAATATAGCCGCGAAATCCTTGCTGTAAAAAACCAAGTCCCTCAGCATCATTAGGGTTATCAGTTAATGCAATCCATTGGACATTCATTTGTTGCGAACAAACTAAATCTAAAATATTGCTTTTTATTGAATTAACATGAATCAGGCCACAGCCTTTAACATCAATTTTTTGCAATAATAACTGATCAGCGTCAATAATTTCAATTGAATTATCCCCCGCGAAACTAGCCCAGCGTGATTTAACTTCCTTATTGTCAGAAACAATGTACAGCTTCATTTTAATATTCCATTAATTACAACTATCATCATTCCAGCAATATAGTTGAAAAAACTAAATTTGCCATTTTATAGCGCCCTATTTATATTACGGAATGTAAGTACACAGCCAAAAACATTAGCACTATGTAACTTAACGTTCTGTTAATGCACGGTTTTTACCCTTAAGAATAGGTTTCAGAATATAATCCATCACCGTTTTCTTGCCCGTGAGTATATCGACTCCGACGGTCATACCACTAATAAGCGGCAAACGAGTTTCATCTTTCCCAATATAAGGCCTATCAGTTTTCAAACGGACAATATAATGCGGCATTCCCTCTTCATCTAATACCGTACTTGGCGAGATAAACATTACCTTAGCATCAACACCACCGTAAATGCCAAAATCATATGCCGATACTTTAATAATAGCTTTTTGTCCGGTGTTTACCTGAGCAATATCAGAGGGTTTTAATTTAGCCTCTACTAATAAAGTATCTTCCCAGGGAATAATATTAATCAGTTCATCACCCGGCTGAATAACACCTTCTACTGTATTAATTAAAAGCTGCTTGACCGTCCCTTTTACTGGCGACCGAACCTCAGTACGCGTGATTTTATCTTGCATACCTCCCAACGCCTCTTTTAATCGCGCAGCCTCAGATAAGACTTCATTTAACTCTGCTCTGGCAACACTAATAAACTGTAATTCAGCTTCGGCTAGCTTTTGCTGGGTTTCATTTAATGCAGCATCAATTCGCGGAATACTCAGACGAATACCGTCAAGCTCACCAGCAAGATCATTCAGCTGACGCTTCAAGCGCAAAAACTCAACCTCAGAAATAACACCCTCACTGACTAAGGGTCGGGTGATTGTAACCTCGCGGTTTAACAGCCCATAACTACGCGACAGTTGAGTCTTCTTAGACTCCGCCTGACGTAACTCCTGACGTTTTTGAGCAACCTGCTGCCCCAGGATATCCAACGTGGCGTTTAATTCATTTTTTCTTGCAGTATGTAAGTTTTGCTCTTGTAAAATTAAAGAGCGATATTCATCGGGGAAGTCATCAGGAATAACGAAAGGTTTCCCTACTGCTTCTGCTTTTAACCTGGCGGCTTTAGCAAGCAATTCGAGCTCACGAACCTTATTTTCTTTAAACGAGCTAGCAAAGCGTGTGTCATCTATACGTAGCAGAACTTGCCCCTTCTCAACAAGCTCGCCTTCTGACACCAAAATTTCTGAAATAATGCCGCCTTCAAGATTCTGCACAACCTGCAGTTGCTTAGAAGGAATTATTTCGCCATCGCCCCTGCTTATTTCATCCAGTGAAGCCCAATTAGCCCACGCAATCGCAATACATATGAAAGCAACCATACCCCATAATAGCGTTCGGGCACCTTTAGGTGCTTGCTCCAGAAGCGCTTCGCTCACACTGGGCATATAAAGTAGATCATCTGGAGATATTTTCTGGTTCTGACTCATACCGATTCCTTAACGTTGAATATGCAACCGACCCTGCTTCAGGGCATCAAGAACAACGGCTTTAGGTCCGTCAGCAACAACCAAGCCTCCATCCATGACGATAATCCGATCAACTAATGAAAGCAGGGACATTTTATGCGTAACCAGCATAAGGGTTCTCCCCTCCCCATAAGATTCAAGCTGCTTACGTATGTACTCTTCGGACGCATTATCCATCGAGTTAGTCGGCTCATCCAAAATCAAAATAGCAGGCTTATGAATCAATGCCCTCGCAATGGCAACTGCTTGGCGCTGGCCGCCAGAAAGAGCCGCTCCACGTTCACCAACAGGCAAATCAAACCCTAAAGGATGACGATTCACGAACTGACCAACACCTGCCAATTCGGCGACTTCTAAAAGAACATCATCGCCCACTTCGGGTGAACCCATAACAATGTTATCTCTTACAGTGCCATCAAAGAGCATAATATCCTGAGGCACATAACCGATATGTCTACGCAGATCGACAGGGTCTATCTGGTTCAGATCTATATCATCCAGCCTGATTGACCCTTCATCCGGTTTATACAGCGCCATCATCAGTTTTTCTATTGTGGTTTTACCAGAGCCAATGCGTCCAATCAACGCCACTTTCTCTCCAGGTTTAAGCGTAAAAGAGACCTTCTCCAAAGAAGCCTGCTCGGCACCCGGGTACTTAAAAAACACATTTTTAAACTCGACTTTCCCTTTTAATTCTGGACGATGTACAAATTGACGATCTTTATCCCTCTCGTCAGGGAGTTTCATAATATTATCGAGAGTTTCCAGTGCGGTTCGCGATTGATGAAAATTAGTGACTAAACCTGCCACCTGAGACATCGGCTGAAGTACGCGCCCCGAAAGCATAACGCAGGCAATTAGCGCCCCCATGGACAATTCACGTTCAGCAATTAAATAAACGCCATATATTACCAGCGACACTGAGCACATCTGTGTCACAAATCCTGCAAAATTCATTACTGAACCAGACAGCATTTTCGCCTGCAATCCCCACTTCGCAATATAACCGACAGCCTGCTCCCAACGAAGCTGAAGCGCAGATGATGCGCGTTGCGTTTTCACTGTTTCCATGGCAGTAAGGCACTCAACCAGCGTTGCATTTTTCTGCGCTGATGAGGCAAACGTTTTCTCTACGGCTACCTTCAGTTTTCCGGTAATAAACAATGAATAGATAATAATAACAGGGACCCCAATTAACGGCACAATAACCAGTGGGCCACCCAGCATAGCAATAACAATAAGAAAAATTACGGAAAAAGGAAGATCGATCAAAGCAGCATTAGTACTAGAACTAAGAAATACGCGAATGCTCTCAAATTCACGTAAATTATTTGAAAAAGCCCCTACTGAACGTGGCATCGACCCATATTGTAATGACATCACCTTTTCAAAGAGCATTGATGACAATAATATATCGGTTTTTTTACCTGCCAATTCGATAAAATAAGCACGTAACATTTTAAGGCCGAAATCAAACATATAAACAACAAAAACACCAATCCCTAAAACCCACAGTGTTTCTATTGCATTATTAGGCACCACTCTATCGTAAACATTCATAACAAATAGAGGATTAGCCAGAACGAATAGATTAATAAGAAATGAAGCAACCAGCACATCTCTATAGATTTTTGCTGAGCGCCAAATAGTCCCCCAAAACCAATGCCCTTCTTGCTGGTCTAATACGCGAGAAACCCTTTCTGTAAAACGATATTCCAAACGCACAAAAATGGCACAACCTGAATATTCATTTTTCAAATCCACCATAGACAACTGGTGAGCACCGCCGCTTTCGGGCTGAATAATAATGGCGTCACCTGTTTCTTTATCCACTTCCTGAAGAATACAGGCCTGATCATTATTAAGCAGTAATACAACCGGCAATGTCAGAAGCGATAGATCTGATAAATCACGTTTGACTATTCGTGAGGAGAAGCCTGCTCTTTTAGCAGCCCGGACAAATAACTTAGGTGTTAGCTTATAATTAACCAGCGGCAACCCGTCTTTCAGAACATCTGCAGACATAGGACGATGGTTTTGCTGACTAAGGTGAACTAAACAATTGAGAAGAGGGTCTTGTACTACATCCATTTTCTTGACCAATATCCATTAAAGGCTACATACTAACATGTAACCAAGTGACTGAAAGTAGAATAATTTATGCTATATGTACTTCGTAATACCGCTGGTAGAATTACCAGCTTATCAGAAACACTTCAAGAAGGGGCGGAGGTCGTCGACCTGAAAAATCCGGAAGTTATGGCTTTTTTGTCGATGAATGGTGATATGACACCCGATGCTTATCTGGATCAATCAGATACTAACATTGCTCGAATTGTTGAAGATCTCGTTGAACTGATGGTTTCCCGAAATTTAATTATCTTTACAGACTTGCCTAGCGCAGCACAAAGAAAACTTCTGACACGAAAATTGGCACGTAAACTGATTAACAAAGACGATGACGATTCACAAAGCGAGGATGAAAACACCTCCATTCTTTCTGATGATGAGTCTTGGCTATAAACTAACCCGTGTCTGTTTGTATTTGAATGGCTGAATAACGCTGCATCAGCGTTTTATAACGCTTTTGCTGCTTTAGTGAAAAAGCACCGTAGTTCAGACGATTCAATCGCACCAGACAATCAACCCAGTGCCTCATGGACAGCTCACTGCTATCCTTAGCTTTCAGCTCCAGGGTCGCCTGAGCAAGATTCAATACGACAGCAACAGACTCGGCCTGTGCAAAATCAGCCTGTCGAAAACTTTCGCATGCCGTCTCAAGCTCACCCTTCTGATACTGCTGCAATCCGCTTTTCATTAACACGACCCAAGGCTCTGGATGTTCGTTATGCAGCAACTGTGATTTTAAGGTTTTCACAGGCTCCGCTATAACTTTACCTTCAGAAGCATCCACTATCCAATCTAACCAACGCCACTGCTCATCAACCGGCAACTGCTCAAAGAGGCCCAGTGCTTGTTTTAATTCTGCTTGCGCCAAAACAGTATTTCCCAACACTTCCCGCAATTCAGCGATAACCAGATGCGCCCGAAACTGGACACTGATATCACTTACGAAATCTCTGATAACATCTTCCATGGCTCTTATAGCTTCGAGTTCAAACTCGGCAAGGTTTTCTTTTTTAATCTGATAACGAGCAATAAGACACCGCACAAGCGCGAAATAGTGGTCAGGATTCTGGAATACAGAGTAGCGGGAATATTTAATAACAGCACGAAAAGCATCAACAGCCAGCACCCAATCCTCAGCATAGGCCGCCATATTTCCCATTTCAGACTGCAACTGCGGCACAGAAGGCTGTAACATCACCGCCTTACGCATCAGTAAAACAGACTGCGACAAATTACCTAACACCTGCAGGCTTCTCGCCAACCAGGTATAAGCCTCAACAGAGATATGCTGCTGATCTACGACTTGCTGCAAGACATCAACAGCTTTCGAATGATAGCCCATAAAATAATAAGCCATACCCTGACCTACCTGAGCCCATACCTGTTTACGGGAGGTTACCAGACCAGCAAAGAGTACTTCCGCATCCCTATAACGCTCAGACTCAAGCAAACAAATCCCTTGCAGGCGCTCCAGATAAACTTTCAATCCAGGATAAATATCAATCAATCGAGTGCAGTATTCTAACGCGCGATTCCAATCACCACTATCCATGGATTCATCAACACGCACGACTGCCTTCTTGACTCGCAATAGTTTTTCCAGAAGATTCTGAATTTTAGCGCGCTCATAAGGGCGTGAAATATAAGCATTGGGCGCACTTTCCAGTGAACCCACTAATAATGAAGAGGGACCAGCATCGACAATAAGTAAAAATAATGTTTGAAAAAGACGTAGCTTTTCTGCATAAACTTCTTGAATAACCTGCAGGCCATTCTTCTCGGTTTTACCCAAATCATAGGCAATCAACACAAGATCAAAAGATTCTTCCCTCAGGTAACTCATCGCCATATTGACAGAAGAAGCCGCTTCTATTTTCTCAAACCCCAAACCCGACACGATATTTCTTAGCCCAGATAATTCATCAAGCTTATAGTCGACAATCAAGACAGATTTTCCGAAACGGCTATTCGTCATGCACTCGTATCTTTAGAAAATAAATTAATACAAATCAGCCTATTAGAAAAACGCTTTTTATACAAAAAAACCCGCTAAGGTGCGGGTTTTTATCATCCTTCACTTTAGATATTTAGTCTTCAAGTAAATTCCGGCCTTTACTGGAGGCGATACGCATACGCAACGCATTCAGTTTGATGAAGCCTTCTGCATCTTTCTGATTATATGAGCCAGCATCATCTTCAAAGGTGGCAATGCTTTCATCAAACAAACTATCGTCTGAGCGGCGGCCAACAACGATCACGTTACCTTTATACAGCTTCAAGCGAACATCACCGTTCACATAACGCTGGCTATAATCAATCATCTGCTGCAGCATTTTACGCTCTTCAGACCACCAGAAGCCATTATAAATCAGCTTAGCATAACGTGGCATTAATTCATCTTTCAGATGCGCTGCTTCGCGATCCAGTGTGATGGATTCGATAGCACGATGTGCTTTCATCATGATGGTACCACCCGGTGTTTCATAACAACCGCGCGCTTTCATACCGACAAAACGGTTTTCCACAATATCCAAACGACCGATACCGTTAGCACCACCTATCTTATTCAGGTTTTCTAAAACCGTCGCAGGAGATAACACTTCGCCATTAATAGCTGTAATATCACCGTTAACATAGGTCAGCTCGATATAGGTTGGTTCGTCAGGTGCTTGCTCAGGAGCAACCGTCCAGCGCCACATATCTTCTTCTGCTTCAGCCCACGGCTCTTCAAGAACACCACCTTCATAAGAGATATGAAGCAGGTTAGCATCCATAGAGTAAGGTGATTTTTTCTTACCGCCTGAGAAATCAACCGGAATATTATGCTCTTCACAATATGCCATTAGCGTTTCACGCGACGTCAGATCCCACTCGCGCCATGGCGCAATAACAGCAACACCCGGCTTAAGTGCATAAGCACCCAGTTCAAAACGGACCTGATCATTACCCTTACCGGTTGCCCCATGGGAAATAGCATCAGCGCCTGTTTCATTAGCTATTTCAATCAAACGCTTAGCAATCAAAGGCCGCGCGATTGAAGTCCCCAGCAGGTATTCACCTTCGTAAATCGTATTAGCACGGAACATTGGAAAAACGAAATCACGTACGAATTCTTCACGCAGATCATCAATATAGATTTCTTTTACGCCCAATGCTTCCGCTTTAGCACGCGCGGGCTCTACTTCTTCGCCCTGACCAAGGTCAGCAGTAAAAGTAACGACTTCGCAATTATAAGTTTCCTGCAACCAGCGGACGATAACCGATGTATCCAATCCACCAGAATAAGCCAGTACTACTTTTTTAATATCGGACATCAATCAACTCCACTGAATATCTGCCGTGCACTCACACGACAGATCGAATAAACATTTTAAAGCGCAATATTGTAGCAGCTCTTATACAGAAGAAACACATCATCAATTTCGTTCAAGGCGAATCGTCACGCGGCGATTACGAGCACGATTGGAAGCAGACGTATTTGCAACAACCGGATAGCGCTCACCATGATAGCGCGTCGTAATAACTTTTTCGTCCAGCCCCTGAGCTGCCAGATAACGCGTCACCTCTTCCGCACGTTGCTTTGATAGATCACGGTTTAATAACCGACGACCAGCGTTATCCGAATGGCCGTCAACATAAACCGAAGCCACCTTGTTATCTGCTTTAATATACTGGACTATCAAATCCAATCGTTCTTTTGTCGAATCAGACAGACGCCATTGAGCCGGAGGAAACAAGACCGCTGTTCTGGCTACCTGCCTATAATTAACAGGAAGAAGACGATCAACGCATTCAATATAGTCGTTATAAGATTTTTGAAAATTAGCAGCAGACAACGCCACACGTAAAACTTCGTCAGATCCAAGCCAACCATTAATAGTAAAAGTAGGCGACATCCCTCGATACAATGCAATCAGCATTTCACCTGCATAGTCAGATTTCACGCTGATCTGCTTATCATCAGCTTTAACTTTTACCGTCCCTATGATTTCAGGTGCCATTCCAGGCTGCCATGGCGAAGCTTCAGCAACCAATCTAACCACTCCAGCCATACTCTCTTTTTGCGTTGGCTCTAGTTTAAATACCACTTTTTCTCCAGCTTCATGAAAAAACCGGGCTATACCGTAAGAAGGCACAACCTGCTCAAGCCGACAAAAAAACTGAGAGGCTTCCACATTCCATTTAGACTGATCGATATCTGCCATAAAAGTCAGCGCATAAGACATCGAAGACGAACACAAAAAAATCAATAAAAAGAATAACTTAAGTCTTAATTTCATAATCCAGACAATAATCCCAGAGCAAAACCACGTACAAATCAATATCGACGGGAAGGCTTAATGCTTATTAGTAGCACTTCTGTTTGGCTAACAACAATTCAGGCTGCTAGAATGTCCTGAATAAAAAAACATTTCAAGCAGTCATTGTTAAGGATTCCTTTTGAGTAATAACATAATCTCTCAGTTGATGGCTGAGCGCTTTCGCGGTTATCTACCCGTGGTAATAGATGTAGAAACGGCTGGTTTTAATTCCCGCACAGATGCACTTCTGGAAATTGCGGCGGTAACCCTGACCATGGATGAACAAGGGTATCTGATTATTGACCAGAGCTTTATGGCAGAAGTTGAACCTTTTGAAGGTGCCAATCTGGAAAAAGCCGCCCTTGATTTTACGGGCATCGACCCGTATGACCCTAACCGGGAATCGGTTCCTGAAATTGATGCAATGGAACACATCTTCACGCCGATTCGCAGAGCGGTAAAAGCACATGGATGCAAACGAGCCATTCTGGTAGGACACAACGCATCATTTGACCAAGGCTTTGTTAACGCAGCAGCATCACGCGCAGACATAAAACGTAATCCTTTTCACCCTTTTTCAACGTTTGATACAGCGACGCTGGCGGGTTTAGCTTATGGACAAACCGTACTCGCGAAAGCATGCGAAGTAGCGGGCATTCCATTTGATGCCAGACTGGCACATTCGGCGCTATATGACACAGAAAAAACAGCAGAGCTATTTTGTGGCATCATTAACCGCTGGAAAGATCTGGGCGGCTGGGACATGGTATTAGCACTACAAGACCATGATGAATAACCTCTTTTCTGCGTCATTAACGCGATAAACACGCGCCTTATTGGCCAGATACCAGAGACAGAAAAGGGGATAATCCTGTCGGATCTATCCCCTTTTTGCTGGCTGATATTCGTCAAACGCTACGCTCATGAGTTATCTGAAAACCCAGAGCACGTAACTGCCTGATAAAAAATGAACAAAAAAAACCCGCGCTTTTTCAAGTACGGGTTTTATCTGTTTTAGAGATAATTACAGTTTATCAGACTCTTCTGACAGATATTTCGCAACGCCATCCGGAGAGGCATTCATACCTTTATCGCCTTTAGTCCAACCGGCTGGACAAACTTCACCGTGCTCTTCATGGAACTGCAAGGCATCAACTAAACGGATCAACTCATCCATGTTGCGGCCTAATGGCAAATCATTAACGATCTGCGAACGAACATTACCTGCCTCATCGATCAGGAATACGCCACGAAAAGCAACACCAGCATCATGCTCAACATCATAAGCTTTGCATATTTCATGCTTAGTATCGGCTACCAACGTATATCCAACAGGACCAATACCACCGTCGTTGATAGGCGTGTTACGCCATGCATTATGTGTGAACTGAGAGTCAATAGACACACCAATAACTTCTACATTACGCTCTTTAAACGCCCCTAAGCGGTGATCAAGTGCAATCAGCTCAGAAGGACAAACGAAAGTAAAATCCAGTGGATAAAAAAACAGCAGTCCACACTTTCCCTTGATAGCTTCTTTAAGGTTGAAACCATCAACAATTTCACCAGTGCCCAGTACAGCAGCAGCTGTAAAATCAGGAGCCTGTTTTCCTACAAGTACGCCCATTTTCTTTCTCCGATATTGTTCGGTTTAAAATGCTAAATAAGGATATCCATCAAGTGATATCCTATGAAAATATTACTCGCTTTCAGTGCTTTTATCGGCAGCAGCAGCTTTCACCAAGGCTTCTAAATCACCTGATTCAGCCATTTCACAGATAATATCGCAACCACCTACCAGCTCGCCATTAACCCACAGCTGTGGAAATGTAGGCCAATTAGCATATTTAGGCAGCTCAGAACGAATTTCCTGATTTTCAAGAATATTCACAAACGCAAATTTTTCACCACAGGCCATCAGAGCTTCTGATGATTTTGATGAAAACCCACATTGCGGGAAGCGTGGCGTACCCTTCATGTATAACAGGATTGTATTGCTCTCGATCTGCTCTTTAATAGTGTCAATTACGCTCATTTTTCTACCTTCCAAAGTCTCTGGAGTTATAAGGACTTATTACTAATCTTTGCAAAAAATATTATCACATAACCAACTAAATTACTCGGATAAGATGTCAAAAAATTCATCGGGTATCTGTGTAATAATCTCGCTATAAGACATTTTATGGTGTCTCCTACTAAGGATTTCAAGCGGATCATCAACCATAGTTGCGAAAAAAGAAGACTATCAATAGAATGAAGTTCTTTAAATGGCAGCCACAGCTGCCTTTTTTCGTTGTAGGGAGAGAATAATATGGCACTCCAGCCTTTAATGAATACTTACAAACGACTCTCCGTCAGTTTTGAGCGCGGGGAAGGCTGCTGGCTTTACGATACTGACGGTAATAAATATTTAGATACATTATCAGGGATCGCTGTCTGCGGCCTGGGGCATTCACACCCGGCCGTCACGCACGCTATTTGCGAACAAGCCGGCAAGCTAATACACACATCCAATCTGTATAGTATTCCGTTACAAGAACAACTCGCTTCACGCCTGAGCAGTATTTCAGGGATGGATAAAGTATTTTTTTCCAACTCTGGTGCCGAAGCAAACGAAGCGGCGATCAAAATAGCCCGTAAATTCGGACACAACAAAGGCATCGACAAGCCCGCCATCATTGTGATGGAAGGTTCTTTTCATGGCCGCACCATGGCAACCCTTAGTGCGACCGGAAACCGGGCAGTCCAAGCCGGGTTTGAGCCATTGGTGAGCGGTTTTGTACGTGCAGCCTACAACAACATTGATGCTATTCGCGCCATCGCTGCCAACAATAAAGATGTCGTTGCTATTCTGGTCGAGCCCATTCTCGGCGAAGGTGGTGTCGTGATCCCTGCAGACGATTATCTGGCTCAACTCAGAGAAATCTGTGACGACAACGACTGGTTGTTAATGCTAGACGAAGTTCAGACAGGCAATGGCCGTACAGGTCGCTACTTCGCCTATCAACACACTCATATTATTCCCGATGTGGTAACTACTGCCAAAGGATTAGGAAACGGTTTCCCAATAGGCGCCTGCATCGCTAAAGGTCGCGCAGCCAATACCTTTGTCCCTGGTTCTCATGGGTCTACATTCGGCGGTACACCCTTGGCCTGCGCCGTTGGTCTGGCTGTTACCGACACGATTATGAACGACAATCTCTGCGATCGTGCAGCCACCCTCGGCCAGCGCATACTCAGTAGTTTTGAAGAACAGCTGGGTAATATGGAGTATGTTAAAGATATCCGCGGCAAAGGGTTAATGATCGGTATTGAGCTTAGCGAAGCTGGCCCTGAACTGGCGGTGCTGGCTAAAGTAAAAGGTATCTTGCTGAATATCACAGGGGGCGGGCATGTTATCCGTTTATTGCCACCACTGATCATGACAGATATTGAAGCAGATTTAATGGTTAATACGCTTTCGAAATTAATCAAAATATACGCAGCAGATGAGCGTTCAAAACCCAGAAACTAAAGATTAGTTCTGGTACAACATGGAAGCCGATACGACGGCATAAAGTATATGAACCCAAGACATTTTTTAACACTTCTCGACCTTACGTCCGAAGAGCTAAAACAGATTATTAATCGCGCCACCGAACTTAAAGCCATGCGTAATAGAGGCGAAGTACACGAACCTTTGACGAACAAAGTGATGGCGATGATTTTCGAAAAATCATCAACGCGCACACGCGTTTCGTTCGAAGCAGGCATGGCTCAATTGGGTGGACACGCGATGTTTTTATCGTCGCGCGATACTCAACTGGGACGCGGCGAACCGGTAGAGGATTCTGCCCGCGTTATTTCCAGCATGGTCGATGTGGTGATGATCAGGACATTCAGTCATGACATCATCGAGACGTTTGCCAAGTATTCCAAAGTACCTGTGATTAATGCATTAACAGATGATTACCACCCTTGTCAGTTATTAGCTGACATGCAATGCTTTTTTGAGCATCGAGGTGATATTCAGGGTAAAACAGTGACTTGGATTGGCGATGGTAACAACATGTGCCAGTCCTATATTAATGCAGCCGTATTATTAGATTTCAATCTACACATTGCCTGCCCTGAAGGATTTGATCCGGATGCGACACTCGTAGCAGAAAATCAAGACCGTGTGACTATTTTCAGAGACCCTGCCAAAGCAGTAAAGGGCTCTCACCTGATTGTTACCGATGTCTGGGCGTCAATGGGTCAGGAAGATGAACAAGAAACACGCCTCAAACGCTTCGACGGTTATCAGGTAAACACCGCCTTGATGGATTTGGCCGATAGCGATGCTATTTTTATGCATTGCCTGCCTGCACACCGCGGAGAAGAGGTCAGCCATGACATGATGGAAGATCCCAGATCCGTCGTCTTTGATGAAGCAGAAAATCGTTTGCATGCCCAAAAAGCATTACTGGAATTCTTGCTGGTCAAATAATAAGATACGGTCAATAGCTCTCAGCATTGGCCGTAGCTCTCCCTTTATGCCGACACTGTGTCGATGTGACACGCCACCGGCCATTTCAGGACAGATGTATGATTGAATTACGACATCTCAAAACGCTTTCAGCCCTAAGGGATGCAGGTAGTCTGGTTGAAGCGGCAGAACGCGTACATTTGACACAGTCTGCTCTTTCACACCAAATCAAAGATCTTGAAGACCGGCTTAACTGCTCTCTTTTCATTCGTAAAACCAAGCCTCTTTGCTTTACCTCGGCTGGACAGCGTTTACTAACACTGGCCGAAGAAGTGCTCCCGATGATAAGAAATACGGAACGGGATATTGCTCGCCTGGCAGGCGGTGAAACCGGCCGGCTAAACATCAGTATTGACTGCCATAGCTGCTTCGACTGGCTCATGCCAACGATTGATCATTTCCGCCAGAACTGGCCTGAAATTGAAATGGATTTATCGAGCGGATTTACATTTCAGCCACTACCCGCACTGGTAAGAGGCGATCTGGATCTGGTGATCACCTCCGATCCCGAAGATCGCAACGGCATCATCTACATACCCCTGTTCAGCTATGAATCAGTACTCGCGATTGGCAAGCGGCATCGCCTGATAGCGCGTAAATGCATACACCCGCAAGATCTGGCTAAAGAAACGGTTATCACCTACCCCGTTGATCAAAACCGGCTCGACCTGTTTACCCGGTTTCTTGACCCCGCCGGTGTTGAACCGGCCGCTATTCGTACCGCCGAGCTTACTTTAATGATTCTGCAACTGGTAGCCAGTGGCCGTGGCGTTGCTGCCCTGCCTAACTGGACATTACATGAGTACTTACAGCGCGACTATGTAACCGCCAGGCCTTTAGGCGAAAAAGGTGTGTGGTGCACCTTGTATGCAGCGATCCGTGAAGACCAGAAAAACTCTGAATTCATGGTTGATTTCCTGAATACCGCTAAAGAGATATCCTTCAGCACATTAGCCGGCATCAAATCCGCCTGAGCGATTATCGCTCAGGTTCTTCATCCGTTCTCTGCTCAGTAACAATCAATCATTTTTCAATATTATTTTTATTGAGTTCGTACTCTTCTAATACCTCTTTCGCCGCCCTGAATGCCTCTTGAGCGGCGGGCGCGCCACAGTAAACGATAGAATGCAGCAGCACTTCCTGTATCTCTTCGGGTGTACAACCGTTGTTCAAGGCGCCACGAACATGCCCTTTTAATTCGGCAGGTGCTTTTAAAGCAGCCAGCATAGCAATGGTAACCAACGAACGAGTGCTGCGAGGCAGGCCTTCCCGCTGCCATGTGCTGCCCCATGCGTGCTCATTGATCCAATCCTGGACAGGCTGAGTCAAATCAGTCGTGTTATCAATTGCACGCTGAACAAACGTTTCTCCCATTACCTCGGTACGTACTTTTAGTCCGTTATCGTAATCTTCTCTGGACATGTTGCCATCTTCCTTTTATATGAACGCTAATGCGCTAAAGTATTCAATTATTTACGCTATCGCAGTACTGATATCACTGATCTGAGGCATCTGAATTTTCAAGATTTCGATTAACTACTAAGCTTAATCTGATTTCATGACCTCAACACTTGTTTATTAGTGATGATTCCTTAAACTGTGATGCTCTTTTAATAATGACAACATAGACGGATCACCATGACTATCTGGACCCCAAACAGCTGGAGAAATAAACCTATTGTACAACAACCAACGTACCCTGATCCCGAACAGGTGCGTGTGGTAGAACAACAGCTGGCAGCCTTCCCTCCTCTGGTATTTGCGGGCGAAATTCGTTCTTTACATAAAAAACTCGGCCAGGTGGCGGAAGGCAAAGCCTTCTTACTGCAAGGCGGGGATTGCGCAGAGACATTTTCAGAGTTCAATGCCAATAAAATCCGCGACACGTTCAAAGTATTGTTGCAAATGTCGGTTGTTATGACATTTGCCGGCAGTGTCCCGGTTATCAAAGTGGGCCGAATGGCAGGACAATTTGCCAAACCACGCTCATCTGATGTCGAAACAAAAGACGGAGTAACACTCCCCACTTACCGTGGCGACATTATCAATGATAATGCTTTTACACCAGAAGCACGTATACCTGATCCTGAAAGACTGCTTAAAGCCTATCATCAGTCAACGTCGACACTCAATTTACTGCGCGCTTTTGCACAAGGTGGCTTTGCTGACCTCAACCAGGTGCATCGCTGGAATCTCGGTTTTGTCGAGAGCAGTCCTTTAGGTGAAAAGTACCAACATATGGCGGATCAGATTGATCAGACACTCTCCTTTATGGAATCTTGTGGTATTCATGCTGAAAACACACCTCAAATTAAAGAGACGTCGATATATACATCACATGAAGCCTTGCTGTTAGGTTATGAAGAAGCGTTAACGCGTCAGGATAGCCTGACACAGGACTGGTATGACTGCTCTGCTCACATGCTGTGGATTGGAGATAGAACACGCCAGGCTGATCATGCACATGTTGAATTCCTGCGCGGTGTTAAAAACCCCATCGGTATTAAAGTCGGACCCTCCACCGTACCCGATGAGCTGATCAGGTTAATAGATATTCTCAATCCAGCGAACGAGCCCGGACGACTGACATTGATTGCCCGTATGGGTGCCCACCAGATTACTGAAAAGCTCCCGCCTTTGATTCGCGCCGTTAAAAAAGAAGGACGCCATGTGGTGTGGAGTTCTGACCCTATGCATGGCAATACTATGACGGCATCAAGCGGTTACAAGACCCGTAGTGTGGATGCCATTCTGGCCGAAATACAAGGCTTCTTCGCGGTGCATAGTGCAGAAGGTACGCATGCTGGCGGTGTACATCTGGAGATGACAGGTAATAATGTGACCGAGTGCATCGGTGGTGCCTTCCAGATTACTGAAGAAGGATTAGCACATCAGTATGATACGTTCTGTGATCCTCGCCTTAATGGTGAACAAGCGTTGGAACTTGCCTTCCTCATTACTGATACGATGAAAGCGGCGAGAAATCACACATGACAGATCAACATAGCGAACTATTAAGCATTCTTAGCGCCATCTCAGAAGAGATGGCGGATAAGGCACTATGGCAACAAACACCGCCGTCCGATGCAGCATTGAGTAGTAAAGAACCTTTTTGTGTGGATACGCTGACCTTCTGCGAATGGGCGCAGTGGATTATGCTACCCAGACTGGAACAGATGGCACAATCAAAAACAACATTGCCGGGCAATAGCGATATGTCTGTGATGGCCGAGGAAGCATTTAAACGCGTTGATGCAAATACAAAACCACTCATCAGCCTGATTCTCAGACTTGATACGTGTTTACGTATCACACATTAATAGATTAACAGACAGCGGACATTACCTGTCCGCTGAATGCGACTAAAAACTCATCATATGCAACCCGAATAATTAAACAAGCAACCCCTCAAGAACAATATCGTTATAACTAACAACGCCTAAAATAGCACCGTCTTGAATCACAGGCGCAGTAGATAACCCAAAGTTCTCAAATAATCGGGCGCAATACTTTACATCCATTTGAGGATCAACCGCCACAACCGGCTTTGCCATTACCTCATACACATTTACCCGTTCAGGGGCACGGTTTTGTGCGACGACCGTTTTAGCAATATCTGACATCAACAATATTCCATATTCATCATTATCATGACGCTTGTTGATAATGAGTACTGATGCCTTACGTGCTTTAAAAATCTCCAACGTTTCCCGAATCGTTGTCAGACCATCAACCATAGCGTAATCCTGTGTCATCACGTCCTGGACACGGACAATTTTACGTTCGCTGCTCATAACTCCTCCTCTACGGCATCAGTTAATGCAGCAATTTGGTGTGCAACACCTACCGCATCTTCCACATCCAGCTGAATCCCTATTCCACGCCCCGGAGCTTCATCAAAACCGGCTACGTTAGCGATCGTTTCCAAAATTTTACGACTTAAATGCTCTTCTACAATAAATAACAACACATCACGCTGAGTCTCCAGCGACAAACCAAAGAAAGTTTTGGTTTTAACCACTCCCTCTCCTCTGGCGTTATTAATAATAGTCGCTCCTGTCGCACCCGCTTCACGTGCTGCTTTCATAACGACATCAGTCTTACTGTCTTCTACAAACACCAACAAAAGTTTGAAATGCATCTGTCCATCTCCTTGCTAACAGTCTTACTTATTTGGCAGGCTTGCTTTTTTAGCACGTTTTTCTATCCATTCGATCATTTGCGCATAACCCATCACACTGATAATGGGAAACAAACTGGCGAAAGCAATCAGACCAAAACCATCAATCAGCGCACTACGTCCGGGCACTGTTTCTGCCAACCCGAGCCCCAGTGCAGCCACTAGTGGCACGGTCACTGTAGAGGTAGTCACACCACCGGAATCATAGGCCAAAGGAATGATTAACCTGGGAGCAAATAATGTCTGAATAACAACGACTATATAACCGCCAATAATGAACCAATGTATGGGATAACCGGTGACAATACGCCAGGAGCCCAAAGAAATACCTACCGCCACACCTAAGGCCACAGCTAAACGTAAGCCCCAAACGCCAATGGCCCCGCCCGATACTTCATTCGCTTTAATAGCAACAGCAATCAGAGAAGGCTCCGCAATCGTCGTACTGGCACCAATGGCAAAGGCGAAGATATATACCCAATAATAATCGCTCCAGTGCAGGACAGCACCCGCCGAAGCGCTCCACTCGCGGATAAATTCTGGATTCGTCAGTTGCTCAGCCATCAAACGACCGATAGGAAACAGCGCTTTTTCGAGCCCTAGTAAAAATAAAGACAAACCTACCAATACATAGACAAAACCAATAATAACCTTTTTCAGGTTCGGGACGCGTCGCCGAATCACCAGAAATTGAAAACCAAAAAGAATCGCGGCGATAGGCAGTACATCTCTAATGGTTGAAAAAAAAACATCCCACAGCTCAATAAAAAAATCAGACATCAAATCACCATGCCATAAGCCATCACAAAGATAATGGGCGTTAACGAGGCAAAGGCGATTAAACCGAAACCATCAATCATAGGGTTACGTCCTTCAATGGCGGAAGCCAACCCCACGCCTAACGCCGTCACCAGAGGCACGGTAATCGTAGACGTGGTTACGCCGCCAGAATCGTAAGCAATGCCAATAATTTCCTGAGGGGCCAGCATAGTCATAATCACCACCAGCAGATAACCACCAATAATCATCCACTGGATCGACCAGCCTTTAAGAATTCTTAATACACCAAGTACTATCGCCAAGCCCACAGCAAAAGCGACAGTTAAGCGTAGACCAGAAGCGTAACTTGCACGCGCCGTCTCATCATTTACAATCATCCCGCCTTCCGCTGCGACCGTTGCCGCTTCTGCGGCTACCGCGATTAATGCTGGCTCAGCAATAGTGGTACCGAACCCCAACGCAAAAGCAAAAACCAACAACCAAGACAAACTACCCTTTCGGGCAAAGGCATAGGCCATTGTTTCGCCGATGGGAAACAGCCCCATTTCCAGCCCGAAAATAAAAAAGGTCAGTCCCAGCATCACACACAGCAAGCCTACCAATAGCCCAAAGAAATCAGGAATGGGTTGCTGCAGTACCACCAGCTGAAAAAATGTGATCACCAGAATAATCGGCAATAGATCTCTAAAACTACCCAGCATTGAACGAAAAAGTGCAACCATACCTACCCTCAATTCCTTTTACTGTCCGTATAACAAATACTTATTTCAGTTTAGCTTTTTTATATTGGTCCGTATCGACCCACATCAATAAAGCAGATAGTTCCCCTGTTATTTTTTTCCCTGATCGATATACACTATTACCACTGAAAATGATAAGTCATGACTTGTCTGCGAGGTCATTTATGATGGATCAAAGTTTTTTTGAACAGTTTCTGATCATTCTGTTGAGTGCGGTTATCGCCATTACCTGCTTACGCTACTTGCATCTCCCGCCCATACTGGCCTATTTATCAGTGGGTATTATTGTTGGCCCCTTTTCGCTAAACCTTGTGGAGTACTCCGATACTATTCATTTATTGAGTGAACTCGGCGTGGTATTTTTATTATTTATGCTGGGACTGGAATTCTCTCTACCCCGCATGATTACCATGCGTAAAACAGTCTTCGGTCTCGGATTTTTACAGGTACTCAGCACCAGTTTACTTATTTTATTTATTGCCATTAGCCTGGGTATTCCGTTAGCGACGGCGATTGTTATTTCAGGAGCACTGGCTCTTTCATCAACGGCTATCGTGACACGCGAGCTTATTCAGGCCAGTGAATTAAATACCGGGCATGGTCAAATATCTATTGGCATTTTACTCTTCCAGGATCTGGCGGCTGTTTTCTTTTTAATTATTGTGCCTTCCCTGAGCGGTCAACAAGACATTGATGGTGAAGCGATTATTGTTATGCTATTGGAAGGGGCCACACTGCTGCTGATTCTGCTCTTATTGGGTAGAACACTGCTACCTACCTTATTTCACGAAGTCGCCAAAGCTCACTCCGATGAACTGTTTGTCATGACCGCTTTAGTGGCAGCATTGACGGCTGCCTGGTTAACGCATACCGCCGGACTTTCGATGGCTCTCGGGGGTTTTCTGGCAGGTATGATGCTGGGCGAAAGTCGTTATAAGCATCAGTTGGAAGCAGACATTCGTCCTTTTCGCGACCTTCTTCTGGGGTTATTTTTTGTGTCAGTAGGCATGCAACTCAATCTCATGGCATTACAGGATAACTGGTACTGGGTCATCCTGATTACTATCAGCCTACTCACACTGAAAACACTAACCACGACAGGCTTAGCCTTTATTCTGCACAAAGATCTTAAAAACGCTTTTCGTGCAGGTATGTGTTTATCTCAGGGAGGAGAATTTGGTTTTGCCTTACTCACGCTGGCCATGAGCTATCAACTCGTTAGCTCGCAACTTAACGCGGTGATAACATCCACCATTATTTTCAGCATGATCTGCACACCATTACTCATCACGCTAGGACGCAAGCTATCCCCTTATTTAAGCGCCGATCAACCGGTGCCGACATACCATCCATTTACGTCTACACACACTCTTCAATTAGAAACCAGCGAATTGAATAACCACGTTGTAATCTGCGGATACGGTCGTGTCGGGCAGATCATTACCCGTTTTTTAAAACCCCTGAAAATACCCTATGTGATTATGGATTCAGACCCTTTACGTGTGCAGGAATCTGCGGCGGCCGGCGAATGCATTTACTACGGTGATGCTAAACGCCATGACTTGATGAAATCAATTGGTGCCGAAAGAGCAAAACTAATTATCATCACCTTCCCGGATGAAGAAGAAGCCATTAAAACGCTGAACAGCCTGCGCCATCACCTTTCGCGCGTCCCTATATTAGTGCGCACCCGGGACGACAGCTTGCTGGAAGTACTTCAGCAAGCCGGGGCAACAGAAGTTATACCTGAAAAACTGGAAGGGAGCTTAATGCTGGTTTCTCATGTACTCACCATGCTGAAAATTCCTGCCTGGGAGATACGCAAGCGAATCCGTCAGGTACGCGCCGAGCGCTACACAATGTTACGCGGCTACTACCACGGCACGAGTTCAAAAAAGATCGATGACGAAGGCATACCCACCACCATTCTTCACCCGATTTTTCTGTCGGCAGACAGTGCCGCCTGTGGCAAAACAATTAAGGCGCTGGAATTAGATCACTATGCCTCCAGCATCCAGGCCATCCGACGCCAGAATCGATCACTGCAAACACCTCCCTCTGATACGGTACTGGAACCGAATGACACGCTGATTATCCAGATGCCTGCCGACCAACAGGATCTTCTGGAAGCGACACTATTAGGCAGCTGATCCTTTTGCCTGTAACTGGTAAGATAGCGCTTTTTCAACCATCGGTAACGAGGCTCACATGTCCCAGTTCAATAGCATCAGCGATCTTCTACGTGAAAGCGGAGCACAATTTCGCATCTTTGATATGGGACGTCGTATATCAAAAGTAAGTACCGACCAATTTGAAAAATTAGAACAGGGCATGATCCCCTACCCACATCCTTATCTACATCATGCCTGGATGGCTCTGATGCTATGGAATACCAAAGATAAGCAGCAGAATGTGGTGTGGTTTTTAAAGTTTCCACTGGATGAACAGGGTTTTCTGATACAAGCGGTACGCGATGACTTTCTTAACCGTTTGATGCAAAACATTAGCCAGATGCTACAAAAAGAGCAGCTCGAGCAAAGCAACGACGCACTCAAAGACAATCCTTTTTCCTTTACACCAGATCAGGAAAAAATGGCGATGTTTCATGCGAAATCTGCCACCATTATCGCCCAGCCACCCAGTCAATTTTATACGGGTGCGAAGGCCTATTTCAGCGGCGATCTGGGCTGGGAAAACTGGGCTACCCTCGGCTATCAGGGAATTGCTGATCTGGTGGCACGACTTGATTCAGATAACAACAGCGCTTATTTACTCAATGCGATTCCCCAGTTACCCGCAGAACCACTCAGTGCGCTATGCACCTGCCTGGAACATGTACAACCAGACCACCGTATCGCCCAAGCCTTACAGCAACGCTTAGCACAAAGCCTGACACAAGCTAACAGTACGAATCTGATAGCAGTCTTGCTACGTGGGCTTTCTAACATCCATAATGAAACGTTCAAAAAAGAACTTATTCAACAGACACTTCTTTCTGATTACGCCGATAAAGCCGAAGTACTGACGGCCATTGCCACACGCTGCAATCAGTCACTACAGTATCCTGAGCTACTGAGTCTTTATCTTGAGAAGTTAGCGGTATCTGAAGCAGGGCAAACAGGCTTCTCCCGTATTCTGGCCGATCTGATGTTTATTCCAGTGATGCGCGTGCTTATTTTACAAGCGTTCAGAAACCCTGAACGAAGCGATGCTTTAAC
The DNA here is from genome assembly GCF_001305295.1 of Neptunomonas antarctica. Classification (GTDB taxonomy): domain Bacteria; phylum Pseudomonadota; class Gammaproteobacteria; order Pseudomonadales; family Balneatricaceae; genus Neptunomonas; species Neptunomonas antarctica. The sequence goes on along the minus strand of NZ_LJSI01000021.1, from coordinate 83,622 downwards.
CCATGCGATTGGGCAGATGTTTGGTGCTTCATTTGAGAACGGCATTAAAAAATAAAGCTAAGAGGCAGTGCTTAAAGTCGTACTAAAAGCTAAACCGATGAATCAATATTATCAGGTAGCTGAATATCCAATCCGGCTTCACGTACTTTTTGCTCAGCTTTCTTTTTATAGGTTGCGCGAGTACGTGAACCTTCCGGCTTGGTTAAATAATAAAGCAATGAGGCGGCCTGCTCTTCAGATACAGACTGAGACTGACTCCAGCGCTGGATAAACTGATATAAGGTTGCATCGCGGTTATCCGTAATCGCCTGAGGATGTGGCTGGTCCAATAATTCGCCCTGACGAAAGCGCCGCACGACCATCTCATAATGATAAGAAAACACCGGATAAACCGCACGCTCCTCCTCCGAACGTAAGCGAAACCAACTGGCTTCGCGGCCGGCGTGATAAACCACCGGATGGCTCCATGCATGCTGGGTAGGATGATCGGCATAACGACACGCTTCCATATAGGCTTGGCGTACACCCGGTATACCATCCCCAGCGCCAATCGTTTCCAGAATCTTTAAGAATTCAGAAATAGTCGGCATCCAGGCGAGCGTTTCTTTACAGCGATCAACCGCAGAGACTAGCTGCATTTCAGTAAACGAGGCCAGACTCAGCGCCCATTCACGCTTGGCAATGCGGATTTCATCCTGCGTTTCAAAGCTACTCTTGAACTTATGGCCATAAATGGCCATAAAACGGGCGAAGATCATGTTTACCATCGCCTTAGTTTCGATACCGATGGTATCGACGCCCTGCTTTTGTGTTCTTAGCTCTTTATTTTGTTCTGGATTACCAGTCGGTGTCTTTGATATCCATGATGGCTGCTGTAACCCGTTTTCGTTTTTCTTTAGTATCTCGGCGGGTGTTTTCATCATTTATACCTGAACCTGAAGGAGTATGTCGTTGTTGTTCATTACGCTGCTCACGGGCATCGCGTGTTTGCTTCTGCACCCATTCGCGCTTAACCCACGCCAGAAATTTCTGATCCCAGTTACTCTCTTTACGTTCTTTATCAATGTAATAAAGAATAAATTCGTCTAAACACGTCTCAACGAACCCACGAGGAATCTGGTGCCTCGGCAAGATAGAGAAAAACATTTTGGATGGCGTCCATCCTATATGCATCATATGTAGCTGTTGGTTACGCTCTTCATGACGATCAAACAACTGCTGCAGTTCATCTTTCTCGCGTTTCCAGCCAATACTACCACCAAATGCGGGAGCAGGCCCCCGATCACGCATAGTATTGCGAGAAGGAAGAGGCCGGCGAGGAGACATGGGAGGTGTTTCCAACACGGGCAAACATGATGTTTTTTGTTCTTCATGCACGACCTCCGGCCCAACTTCTGGCCGGACGGGTGCTGCGGATTGAAAAACATCAGAACCCTTAATTTCAGTATGAGTTTTAGTATGCGTATTGGTATGCGTATGAGTGTGAGTGTGAGTGTGGGGTTGATCTCCATTTGACGATACGGACACCGACGCAGCATCAGTTATTCTTACCGCTCCACTAGGATGCGCAACCACCTGGATACAAGGATGCTGAGATAAAATCAACATCAGTTCAGCGACTTTTTCACGCGTCCAAAAATCAGTCACGCGTAGCCATTGCTGCGCAGACAATGCCGCTTCACGTGTACCCGATGAATCAGGAATACCAACAATACTGAGTTGTTCATGACAAATAGAGAGCAATAACGCTGCTTCAACGCCTAACTTACGCGCCAAAGAAGGATAAATAAGTAATGGTTTTTCTGGAATCGTAATAGACATTTAAATACCGAATAAGGGGTTGGTGCTGAGCAGCAACCCCTTATTCGGCGTTCCTGCTCTACATTAACTGTGCTGTGCGAACTCTTCTACTGCCCGCAAGACATCACTCCTGCTGATCTGCCCTACCAGCTTACCGTCCTGGATGACAGGTAAACGCCGACGTCCTTTGTCGATAAAAATCTTGGCGACAGCAATAATATTTGCATCATAGTTGATTGTTTCAACCTCAGCCGTCATACAATCACCAACACACCCCCCCATCTCTTCTTCATGATAGGTCTGTGTCAGAATAGCCTTAAGACAATCCACTTCCGACAAAAGCCCCACCAATTCCCCTTGATGATTGGTTACCGGCGCGCCTGAAATTTTAAATTTCAATAAGCTATTAATCGCTTCAAACAGATCGGTTTCAGGATGAAAGGTCACCAGACCTGTGGTCATATAATCCTGAACTTTAACAGACTTTAACATGCTACATCCCTCTATCTGATATCAAAATAATCCATACCACACATACTCTTCGTATTTATATAATAGACCAGCAGACATCTAACCCGTATTGATCTCAGTTAAATACTACGGTTTTATTTCCATGCACCAGTACGCGATCCTCAAGGTGACAACGTAACCCCCGTGCCAATACATTTTTTTCTACATCACGACCGAGTCGTACCATATCTTCCGGTTGGTCACGATGGCTGATACGAATGACATCCTGATCAATGATCGGACCTTCATCAAGATCCTGAGTAACATAGTGACAGGTTGCCCCAATCAGCTTAACACCACGATCATGTGCTTGATGATAAGGTTTTGCACCGGCAAACGAGGGCAAAAAACTGTGGTGTATATTAATCACTTGCTGCGGATATTGATCGCATAATTCGTAAGGCAGAATTTGCATGTAACGCGCCAACACAATGACATCGGCCTGATACTCCTTAATCAGGGAAGTTACCTTATCAAAATGCGGCTGCTTATTGTCTTTATCCACAGGAACGTGATGATAAGGAATATCATGCCATTCAACCATTTTTCTCAGATCATCATGATTCGAAATGACACAAGGAATCTCACAACTGAGTTCTTTTGAATGAAAACGATATAACAGATCAGCCAGACAATGAGACTCCCGGCTAGCCATCAACACAACACGTTTCGGTTTGCTTGAGTCCGTTATACGCCACTGCATTTCAAACGACTGAGCTATCGGTGAAAACGCCTTTTTCAGGGCATCTAACTCGAAGGGCAGCATCACCGCGCCGATTTCGACTCGCATAAAAAACCAGCCAATTGAAGGATCCGAGTGCTGATTGGCATCGGTAATTGAACCGCCATGGCTAGAGATAAAATTACTTACCATTGCCACAATACCCACTCTGTCCGGGCAGGCCAAAATTAACCGATATCGACGTTCCATTACTTCCACATTCCAGTAAAAATTAAATTCGATTGATCATACTAACAGCTTCAAACCTATTCCGGCATCCATTCTTAGTTGTATCTGGATTCAAAGCTCCATAATGAACACCGATGTCCTGTTATTTCGTGTATTTACCGCTATTATAAAAAGTGAACATGGGCCAAGGAGTTTCCTGTTTATGCATTTCACCCCCGAACGCATGACACCCTTAAAAGCACTTCGGCTGGGAATTGATACCCATCAGGAGTTAATAATTTACCTGAGAGCTGACTGCCCCGTTTGTCGCTCAGAAGGCTTTTCTGCCATGTCCCGGGTGCTCGTTTCCTCGGATCAGCATCACGCCATTGCCACGCTTAACATCGTTACCGGCGACTTACTTGAAAGAGGTCAAATTGGTTTTTCCGAATCGGCCTGGCAACGCTTACAGCTGCACGATAGTGATCCGCTGTGGCTGTCTCATCCGAAGCCCGTACAATCTCTTTCCTATGTTCGCGCAAAAGTCTATGGTCACGAGCTCGATGAAATGGCCTTTCAAAGCATCATCAACGATATTGTTGATGGCCGCTATGCTGATGTGCATGTGGCAGCCTTTGTGACCGCGTGCGGTGATGATCATCTCAACGATAATGAAATAACAGCACTCACCCATGCCATGATTAAAGCCGGAAGCACGATCAACTGGCATCTCCCTATTGTTATCGACAAGCACTGTGTCGGCGGTTTACCCGGCAATAGAACGACACCTATTGTTGTTCCCATTCTTGCCGCTTGTGGCCTGACGATGCCAAAAACATCGTCACGTGCCATCACCTCTCCCGCAGGCACTGCAGATACAATGGAAACTCTGACGAATGTAAGTTTGACTCAGAAAGAGATGCGAGAGGTTGTAAAACAGCAAGGAGCCTGTCTTGCATGGGGAGGCGCCATGCGTTTAAGCCCTGCAGATGATTTGCTTATTCAGGTAGAACGGGCCCTCGATATTGATAGCGAGGGTCAGTTAATTGCATCCGTACTATCGAAAAAAATAGCGGCAGGCGCCACGCATGTATTAATCGACATTCCTGTTGGCAGCACCGCTAAAATACGCACACCTGAAGCCGCCGAGAAACTTGCCGCAAGCTTTCGCAGCGTTGCCAAAAAACTAGGCCTTAATATTGAAATTCTTCTTACTGACGGTTCTCAACCCGTAGGAAGAGGCATCGGCCCGGCACTTGAAGCGTATGACATTCTCGCTGTTTTACAAAACAGCCCGGGAGCCCCTAAAGATTTAAAAGACCGAGCCTGCATGGTGGCAGGAGCCATGTTGGAAATGATTGGAGAAGAAAAGCCCGGCGCAGGTCAAGCCAAAGCATTGAGCATTTTAGAAAGCGGACTCGCGTGGGAGAAATTCCAGGCCATCTGCTTCGCTCAGGGAGGCCTTCACAAACCACCTGTGGCAGCCTATCGCTATAGTCTGGTTTGCCATATAGCTGGCATAGTCACCGCCATTGATAATCGCCAACTAGCACAGATTGCCAAACTGGCAGGTGCACCGGCAGACCCTGAAGCGGGCGTTGAGTTTTTCGTAAAGCTGGGCCAGCATGTCGAAGAAAATCAGATCATGATGACCATCCATGCGGCGAATGCAGGTGAGTTAAATTACGCTGTTGACTATCTTGAGGACCATCGACAGGTAATCCTTATAGAACAGGAACAGGAACAGGAACAGGAACAGGAAAAATAATCATGCCACTTATTCTATTTAATCTTGATTCTGATCCTTCCCTTTTTAACGGGCTCGCCGATGCATTGAAAGCGAAAAGAGGCGAGCTTGAACAGCGCACGTTCCCAGACGGCGAATCTTACCTGCGGGTCCACACTGAATGCGCTTATCAGGACGTGATGATTTTCTGCAACCTCTATAAGCCCGATGATAAAATATTACGCTTACTTTTTTTGGTTTCCACGCTCAAGGAGATGGGCGCTAACCGTGTTGGATTAATCACACCTTATTTACCTTATATGCGGCAGGATAAGCGGTTTCATCAGGGTGAATGCGTTAGTTCACGCCCTTTTGCCAACATTATGTCATCCGCTCTGGATCTATTAGTTACGATGGATCCACACCTGCACCGATACCACTCTCTTGATGAAATATACACATTAAAATCCACCGTCGTCTCCGCCGCGCCATTGATCGCGCAATGGATTAAACAACATGTATCTGTACCGCTTTTGATCGGCCCGGATATAGAAAGTGAACAGTGGGTTTCAGAAGTGGCACGTTTTGCACATGCGCCTTTTCAAATATTACAAAAAATCCGACAGGGCGATAGAGAGGTTGATGTATCAGCACCCGAACTAACACAGTATAAAGAAGCCACACCGGTTCTGATTGATGACATTATTTCTAGTGGCCATACCCTGCTGAAAACTATCCAACATCTGACTCGGGCAGGAATGAAACGACCTGTGTGTATAGGCGTTCACGGTATCTTTGCTGACGATGCATTTGAACAACTGACACAGGTCGCTGATATCATTACAACTCAATGCATTCCGCACACCAGTAATAGGATTGATATTGCTCAGGCACTCGCCGATGCAACGCTGGTGTTGTTAAATGACTGACAATCAATTTCAACTGAGCACTCAACCTGGCATTCAATCTAAAACGCAATCCCAGACCATCACCGCGCCGCAAACCGAATTGATACTCTACCCGGAATTTCTTTGTGCAAGCGAAAGCTTAGCAATACAAAGCCAACTCAGTGCTGAAATTCACTGGCGACAAGATTCCATTCAGGTATATGGAAAAACGCATCAGATACCACGACTCCAGAGCTTTCAGGGTGAACCAGGCATACGTTACCAGTATTCAAATCTGGTTTTAGAGACAAAGCTCTGGCATCCTCTTGTACTGTCACTTAAAACGCGAATTGAGCAGCATTGCCAGCATCTTTTTAATAGCGTGCTGATCAACCGTTATCGTAACGGCCAGGATAAAATGGGGTGGCACAGCGACGATGAACCTGAACTCGGTACTAACCCCGTCATAGCATCACTCAGCTTTGGCACTGAAAGACGATTTATACTGAGGCATCGATGGGATAAACAGCGGCCTAAAATCGAACTGAACCTGGGTCAAGGGACGCTATTATTAATGGCAGGACAAACACAACACTATTGGCAACACACTGTTCCCTCTTCCAGACGTGTTCAGGAAGAACGAATCAATCTAACCTTTCGCTATGTTTACCCATAACGAGACAGAGACTATATATGAACCCTACTATCGACTTACTTAATAGCCATCGCTCCATTCGTGCCTTTACAGAGCAGCCCGTCAGCCAGGAAATCATTAATACGCTGGTATCCTCCGGACAGTCAGCCGCGACTTCCAGTTTTATCCAAGCCTGCACAGTGATTCAGATTGAAGATAAATCCAAAAGATCAAAACTCGCTGAGTGCGCTGGTAACCAGAAATATGTAGAACAAGCGCCTGTTTTTCTGGTTTTCTGCGCCGATATGCAGCGCCACAAACTCGCCTGCGAGATGCACGATGAAGAAATGATGAGCGGCTTCACCGAACAGTTCACAACAGCAACACTGGATTGCGGCCTGTTTGCACAAAACGTAGCCATTGCCGCAGAATCCCTGGGCTTAGGTGTGGTATATATCGGTGGAATCCGCAATAAAATTGCGGATGTAAGCGATCTACTAGACCTTCCTGACCTGGTATACCCGGTTTTTGGAATGTGTATTGGCTATCCCGATCAAGCACCTGAAGTCAAACCTCGACTGCCTTTAGCTGTTGTATTGAAAAAAGATTCTTATATAAACGTTCAAGATTCAACACTCATGGCCGATTACGATAATATAATTCGTGAGTATTATCGTTCGCGTACCGGCGGTAATAAAGAGATGAGCTGGAGTGAGCAGATTTCCGGAATGCTCACAAAAGAAGCGCGGCCACATATGCTGTCTTATTTGCAGTCACGTGGCTATTTACTTAAATAAATAGCAAATACTTCCTATGCAGATAGAATTTATTTCTAGATTGCATTGAAAGTTAGATATTTTATCAGCGAGTATTAATGGACGCATTAAGTAATCTGAAGAGAGGCTTATCTGCAGATAAGCTTCAGGCAAGCAGTGATGCACAGCCCACTGTTCAGGACCTGAACCGTCTACTCCTTCTGCAGAGAAATCTGCTTGAGAAAATAACCCTCAATCTCCCTTTAAAGGAGCTGCTTGACAGCCTCTGTCTGGAGATAGAGGGTATTGTCGGCGAATGCTGCGCCTCCATTATGCTTTTGGATAAAAAGAATGGGGATCTGAATCTTTTAAGTGCGCCAAGCATTCCAAAAAAGAATTTCCTCCTCCTTAACCACCTTACTCCCGGACCTAAAGCACGATCATGTGGCACTGCTGTTTATTCAGACCAACCTGTTTTTGTTATTAATACACATACAGATAGTCGTTGGGAAAATGCTCAGCATATCCATGAACTTATGGAAACAGGCGCTTGCTGGTCTTACCCGCTGCATGATGCCGCCAATAACGCTATGGGGAGTATTGCGATTACCAGCGCGTTACCAAGAAACCCGTCAACATTCCATGCCCGCATACTGGAAAGTGCTGCCTATATGGCGGGTATTGCCATCACACGCCATTTTAGCCGCGTCGCTTTAAAAGATTCTGAGCAGCGTTTCGCCCATATTGTATCTTCCATTCCTGGCGTAGTTCTTCAAACAGAATTCGACGCCATGAATAAACCTTATTTTAGTTATGTCAGTGACAGTGTTCAGAGCCTTTGCGGGGTAACCTCAGTCGAGGCCTTAACGAGCTTTAAACGCGTTTGGGAACGCCTGCATCCGGATGATCGTGATATGGTCAATGGCTTTTTAAGCCGTAAACCAGAGTATGGATCGCTATGGACAACCGAGTGCCGTTTTTTCGACGCTCAAGGCCATATTAAATGGATACATTTGGCCTCTACTCCGGAATGGGACAAGCATAATAAACTTAAACGTATTAATAGCATCATGCTGGATATCTCCAGCGAAAAAGCGGCGTACGCACAACTCGAACTAGCTGGTATCGCCTTCGCATCGACTAACGAAGGTATTATGGTGGCAGATGCCAACAACCATATTGTTGATGTCAATCGCGCTTATTGCGAAATGACAGGATATACACGGGATGAACTCATTGGGCAATCACCTTCCCTGTTTAATTCCGGCCGCCACGAGCTGAAATTCATCAAAAACATCTACGCCATCATACTCGAACAAGGATTTTGGCAAGGAGAGTTGTGGAACCGACGTAACGATGGTGCCATATACCCCCAGTGGCTGAATATTAGCGCGGTTTACAACACACAAGGTAATCTGACTCACTATGTGAATGTTGCTGCTGATGTATCCAACATTAAAGAATCCGAAGCTAAATTACGTCACATGAGCCAACATGATGCGCTAACGGATCTTCCCAATCGCCAACTATTCAAAATACTGCTGGATCATGTAATCGAACACAAACAGAACGATCAGCGCCCCGCCGTATTAATGATCGATCTGGATCGCTTCAAGCATGTTAATGAAACGATGGGGCACCAGGCCGGAGACAAGTTACTCATACAAGTCGCTAAACGCCTGCGTAATGTCATACCCGACAATAATTTATTGGCCCGCGTAGGGGGTGACGAGTTCGCAATAATGATTAAAGATTGCCAGAATCAAGGCGAAGCTGAGCGCATCGCGATGCGACTCGTCAATGCACTTGAAGCAGCGGTTGATCTGGATGGACATGATTTTTTCACGACCGCCAGTATCGGCATCACGTTATATCCTGAAAATGGATTTGATAGTGAAACACTGATTAAAAATGCAGACACGGCGGTTCATCAGGCCAAAGATGACGGACGTAATAACTACGCCTTCTATCAACCAGAACAAACGCAAATTATTGAACAATGGGTTCGTCTGGAACCAGAGCTAAGAAGAGCACTCGCGTTAGATCAATTCAGGGTTTTCTACCAGCCTCAGATTGATGCAATGACAGGACAAATATCGGGTGTGGAAGCCTTGGTTCGCTGGGAACATCCTGAAAACGGATTAATGTCTCCAGGATTATTTTTACCTATTATCGAAGAAATTGGCCTGATGACTCAGGTCGGCAACTGGGTGCTGGAACAAGCCTGCGCTCAAGCGTCTCAGTGGAAGGACGCAGGTTATCCACCCTTCCGCATAGCCGTTAATCTTGCAGGCCAACAGATTCTAAGCCATGGATTCGTCAGCGTTGTAAAAGAGTTGCTTGAGAAATACGAGATTGAGCCCGATCAGCTTGAACTCGAAATACTTGAAAACATTGTCATGAAGCATGCCGATGCAGCCAAACCCGTATTGAATGAATTACGCACGCTCGGCGTACGCTTAGCTCTGGATGACTTTGGCACTGGCTATTCATCCCTATGCTATCTGAAAATGCTACCCGTGCAGAAAGTCAAAATAGACCAATCACTCGTACGCGACATCCCCAACGACCCCGATGATGAAGCAATAGCCAGAGCCATTATCGCACTAAGTCATAGTCTTAACCTTAGCGTCTGCGCAGAGGGCGTAGAAACAGAAGAACAAAAAGCCTTCCTGCGAGGTGAGAACTGCGACCAGTTACAAGGCTATCTCATCAGCAGGCCGATACCTGCTGCAGCTCTCTCTCAATGGCTCGATGAGCATTACGATCTCATCGGCAAGCATTAAATTCAAATTTTCAAATGTAATGCACTAATCCACTCGCTCACGGCCTCTTCCGGATCCGGAGTCTCACAAGCATCAATCACTAACATATCCTGAACGGCTTCAGCCCGTAACTCCTGCATCAGTTCATCCATTTGGCGCCCAGCATCATAAAAATTATCATAGGAGCTGTCACCCAGAGCAATCACACCGTACCTTACATGTGCGAGTATCGGAAACTGATCTCTTAACTGGCTGTACAGTGGCAACAGATTATCAGGAATTTCTCCTTCCCCAATGGTCGCCGAACAGATAATAAGCACCTCTGTATCTTTCGCTATAACATCATCAATCGTTGGACGGTTATACACCTGAGTCTGATGCCCTAAATTTGCCAACTGATCTGCTGCATCATCTGCTACCTGCTCCGCATTACCATACGTAGAACCGACTAAAAATTTAACCTTGGCCATCCTGCATCATCCTATTTTGAAATAACATATTTTACTATTGATACTATAAATAATCAGTGAAACTCAACGCGCATTTTTTATCTTCATATTTCTATTTATTCGTAGCGAATTTACATGTTGGCGCTATACTTAATTTATGTATTTTGAGTAAGGAATAAATTCATGGGAAACCAAAGCTTATCTAAACTTCTTGAATTATGGGAAGAGCACGCTTCAAAAGTCAGCAAACAAACTGAAGTAACTTTATCCATCAACGATACCGATATTATAAGGCTAGCAGCTTTAGCTGACGTTTATAAATTACCTCAAAATGAAATTATCGCGACCCTGATTCACGAAGCCCTCAACGAATTGGAAGCCAGAATGCCTTATATACCCGGCAAAAAGGTCATTCGAATCGAAGATGGGGATGAAATTTTTCAAGATACAGGACCCATGCCTGAATATTTAGCTGCCCAAAAGCGTTATTTGGCTAAATAGCCTAAACGAACAAGGTTTGCATTAAATAGCTCGATCATGAGTAATTGTTCATATTGTTGTTATACTCTCGTTATAATAACGTTATATTATAACAACAATTAATCTTGTGATCATTATTCATGCTATCAAATATCCCTACCAACATCATTACCGGTTTTCTGGGCGTAGGCAAAACCACCGCCCTTAACCAACTCATTAAACAAAAGCCTGAAAATGAAACGTGGGCAATTGTTGTCAACGAATTCGGCCAGATTGGCATCGACCAAAGCGTTCTGACAGACCAAACCGGTATACAAATTAAGGAGATTGCCGGTGGCTGTATTTGCTGTGCGCTTGGCCCGGCCTTAACCATTAGTCTTGCCATGTTATTGCGCCGCACCCGACCTGACAGAGTGATTATAGAACCCACTGGATTAGGCCACCCGGAAGGCTTAATCGACATACTTCAAAGCGAATCTTTTCGCGAGGTGCTCACCTTACGCAGCATTATCTGCCTGCTTGATCCTCGCGTACTAGAGCAACCGGAAGTGTTGCGCCATCAGACCTTTATTGATCAATTAAACCTGGCCGATATCATCGCGTTAAATAAATGCGATCTTGCTACAACGGCGCAAGTTAATGAAGCTCAAACCCTGTCCGAAAATATGTTCCCGCCTAAGCAAAAGGTTATTCAGATAATACAAGGCGAATTCCCCATTCAGCTGTTGGATCACACCCGAAACACCGCGCTTTCTGCGCATTACCCTGACGCTCATAGTAACGGCAGCGACCCGCAACCACTGCCGCAACAATTATCAAAACAAGCATCAAAACAATCGCCTCCGCAACCTCCAGTGCTACCGGCGCTCTTTCTACCCGAACCGGGCAAGCCGATCAAACGCACCGGTGCTAATCAGGAGGCGTTCAGTTGCGGCTGGGTTTTTCATCCTGATGATCAATTCGATCACGATAGCTTACTGGCATACCTGAATTCATTGACCCAAATCTGGCGCTTAAAAGGGGTATTCCGGATAGGCCATAGCCGAGTTTTTTACAATCGGGTACTGGATGAAACCACGACACAGCCCATTGCATGGCGGCGCGACTCCCGACTTGAAATCATCAGCCAGACGCCCTTAGCCTGGCATGAAATTGAAACCGCATTACTCTCTATGATCAAAAAATAAGTTCTACGCTGATGATGCCGATTGATTAAGCACTCGGCTAGTCAAGCTATCAAAAAATAGGGGCAGTCCTGCGCTACTAACAGGACTGCTATCGGCACATAATGATTATCAATGCATAGCATCTATAAAACAGAGGCCCAGTAGAATTTATACTACAGACAGATTACACAACTATACCGCAAACAACTGTGCCTTAGGCAGCATAGGATAATCGGTATAACCCGCCGCACCGGATGCATAAAAGGTCGATGAATCTGGCTTATTAAGAGGCGCGTCCTGGCGCAACCGCTCTACCAAATCCGGATTGGCTATGTAGGTTTTACCGAACGCAACGGCGTCTGCCACCCCCTCTTCAAGTAACTGCTCCGCCTGAGACTTAGCCATCTGCTCATTGACGATCACCGCACCACCGAAGCGCTGCTTAAGCATCCTCGTCAGTCCTGGCGCATTGAAATGTTCACGGGTAAAGATAAAAGCGATGTTACGTTCAGCCAGTGCCTGTGCCACATATCCAAATGTTGCTGCAGCATCACTATCTCCCATCGAATGCGCGTCACAGCGAGGAGACAAATGCACGCCAACACGCCCGGCGCCCCACACGCCGATGGCTGCATCGGTGGCTTCAAGTAAGAAGCGGGCACGGTTTTCAATGCTGCCACCATAACTATCAGTACGTTGATTAGTCGAATCCTGCAAAAACTGATCCGGCAGATAACCATTTGCACCATGCACCTCTACGCCATCAAAACCGGCCTTTTTGGCATTTTCAGCACCCTTTTTAAAGGCCAGAATAATCTCGCGAATCTCATCAGTGCTGAGTGCACGCGGAACCTCATATGCCTTCTCCGGACGCACCAGGCTGACATGTCCTTCTGCCACCAGTGCACTGGGAGCAACCGGCAATTCACCGTTCAGATAAATTGAATCGGAGATACGCCCTACATGCCATAACTGCAGCACGATGCGGCCACCGGCGTTGTGCACGGCGCTGGTTACTTTTTTCCAGCCTTCAACCTGCGCATCAGACCAGATGCCCGGTGTATCCGGATAGCCAACACCCATCGGGGTTACCGACGTCGCTTCCGTAAAAATCAGGCCAGCACTGGCGCGCTGTGTGTAATACTCGGCCATCAGCTCATTGGGCACCCGTCCTTCGCTGGCACGGCAACGTGTCAAAGGTGACATAACGATACGGTTTGGCAATAAGAAATCACCCATCTGAACCGGGCTAAACAAGGTGCTCATAAATACTCCTGAAACGCTCTATAGTGTTTGTTGAATTTGCTCAGCAAACTCACGGATAACCGCTTCATTTCGCTGATAATAGACCCACTGCCCCCGACGCTGAGAAGCCAGCAAACCGGTACGCTGCATTAAAGCCAGATGAGAAGAAACCGTAGACTGTGACAACCCGGACTTTGCAAAAATCTGGCTCACACAAACACCCTGCTCAAAACCATTGGGCTGCTCCGTAAACTCCTGCTCAGGCTGTTTCAACCATTGAAGAATCTCACGGCGCGCCGGATTTGCCAGCGCTTTAATAATCTGTTCCAGGTTTTCATCAGTCATCATCTATTCCATCCTGTAAGCTTTAATATGATATATCGAAATATATCGATATATACAGAGTATTTATATCAATAGTGTTTTGCAAAATTCATTATTTTCTATATTACCTGTGCTGATACGCACATAAAAAAAGCGGCCTAAGCCGCTTTTTCACCGTCCAGAATATTATGCTTGTTTAGCAATAATATCTTTCCACTTAGCAGGACCGGTGTTGTGAACTGACTCACCGTTTACATCAACAGCCACCGTTACCGGCATGTCTTTCACTTCAAACTCATAGATCGCTTCCATACCCATTTCAGGGAATGCCAACACCTTAGCGCCAATAATCGCTTTGGATACGAGATAAGCCGCACCACCCACTGCCATCAGATAAACCGCCTGGTTATCTTTAATCGCCTCAATTGCTACCGGACCACGTTCAGATTTACCGATCATACCCAGCAAACCAGTGCTTTCAAGAATCTGGCGTGTAAATTTATCCATACGTGTCGAGGTGGTCGGACCCGCAGGACCCACAACTTCATCACCCACAGGATCAACCGGGCCAACGTAATAGATAAAGCGGCCTTTCAAATCGACCGGCAGCTCTTCACCATTATTCAGCATCTCGATCATGCGCTTATGCGCTGCATCGCGACCGGTCAGCATTTTACCGTTAAGCAGAACGGTTTCGCCTACTTTCCAGTCTTTCACATCTTCTGGTGTAATCTCATCCAGATTAACACGACGTGTGCTGGCGCCCACTTCAAACGTCACTTTTGGCCAGTCATCTAAGCTTGGAGGCGTCAGAATAGCAGGGCCATTACCGTTCAATTTGAAATGTGTGTGACGTGTTGCTGCGCAGTTAGGGATCATCGCTACCGGCAAAGAGGCTGCATGGGTTGGGTAATCCATGATTTTTACATCAAGGATAGTCGTCAGGCCGCCCAGACCCTGCGCACCAATACCCAAAGCATTCACTGCATCCATAATTTCAAGGCGCAACTCTTCGATACGATTCTTCGGACCACGCTCACGTAGTTCATGAATATCGATAGAACCCATCAGGGACTCTTTAGCTAACACGGCGGCTTTTTCTGCCGTTCCGCCAATACCTATACCCAGCATGCCTGGTGGACACCAACCAGCACCCATTGTTGGTACGGTTTTAACTATCCATTCAACAATGCTGTCTGACGGATTCAACATCACCAGTTTAGATTTGTTTTCAGAACCACCGCCTTTCGCCGCGATGTGCACTTCAACTTCACTACCCTCAACAATCTCGTAATGAATGACTGCCGGGGTATTATCTTTGGTGTTCTGACGCTTACCGGCCGGATCAGCCAGAATAGATGCACGTAATACATTATCAGGGTTCATATAAGCCCGACGTACACCTTCATTGACCATATCGGTCACACCAATTTTAGCATCCCAGCGGACATCCATACCGACTTTAAGAAAGACCGTAACAATGCCCGTATCCTGACAGATGGGACGATGCCCTTCAGCACACATACGTGAATTGATCAGAATCTGAGCCATAGCATCTTTTGCCGCTGGATTCTGTTCTTTCAAATAGGCTCCATGGACCGCTTTGATAAAATCAATCGGGTGGTAATAGGAGATAAACTGTAACGCATCTGCGATGCTACTGATGAAATCGTCTTGGCGAATAACGCTCATTCGAGGCTCCCCACTACTCTGGTTCTATATCATTTAATGGCTCGGATGAGCCGGAGTGGAGCAAATTATACACCAAATCAAAGATGATGCGGGGTTGGGCGTTAGTCTTAACTATCTCACCAAATACCTACCTCTTTTAGCCGCCCTAACAAATAAAATGTATTTTTGTGCCCACAATTACATTTATTATCTGAAATCCCGTTTCACCTATTATGTTGGCCATGGAGACGCTATCCCACCTTTGCTGCTATCATTTAATAAAGCTTTTTTGGAGATGATTTTACTGTCTCATATTTTTTTGCAGATCTGTTCTACAGGAACTCTACATGGATAAGATCCTAATCCAGCGCCAGGCAACACTACCGGATCTACTGCGAATCAGCCGCTACCGTAAAAGCCCCGAACGTGGCCCACGTGTGCTGTTTTTTTCCGGTGGCAGTGCACTCAAGCATGTTAGCCGAACACTCAAACACTACACACACAATTCAGTACATCTGGTGACCGCCTTCGATTCCGGCGGCAGCTCTGCCAAATTACGTGATGCTTTTGATATGCCCGCGATTGGCGATTTACGTAGCCGTTTACTCGCGTTAGCAGATGAAACGGTCACAGGTAACCCCGCCATTTATGCGCTATTCAATTACCGCCTGCCTGAATCAGTAACAGATACCGACTTAATATCTCAACTGGATCACATTGCTGATGGCACCCATCCTTTGATCATGTCCATTCAGCAACCCATGCGAGACCTGGTTCGCAGCTTACTGACTTTTTTCATCGATGCTATGCCCGAGAATTTCAACCTGCGGGGTGCCAGCATCGGTAATTTATTGATTGCCGGCGGCTACTTAACACATCATCGACAACTGGAACCGGTCATCTTTTTACTCAGCAAGCTGATCAACACTCTCGGTGAAGTGCATGCCATCACAGAGGAAAGCTTACATCTGGTCGCACACCTGGAAGACGGCCAGAAGATTATTGGTCAACATCGGATTACGGGCAAAGAGACAGCACCGTTAGCGTCCAGAATAGTGGATATTAGTTTAAGCAGTGATCCTGACGACTACCAGAAAACACCCTGCCAGCTTAGCGACACACTCACTTCATTTATTCAGCAAGCGGACCTGATTTGTTACCCTCCGGGTAGCTTTTATAGCAGCATACTGGCCAACCTTATACCCACGGGCGTAGCCACCGCGGTGCAGCAAAATATTTGTCCAAAAGTGTATATTCCCAGCTTAGGAGAAGACCCTGAATTGTATGGCACCACCACCCGCGCAGCGATTCAGCAACTGCTAAAGTATTTGAGAAATGGACAGCCAGAAAAATGGGATAACCAATGTCTGAATATTATTTTGCTGGATGGGCGCTATACCGAAATTGATGCTGAAACCCGAGAAACACTAAGGGCTAAGAATATCCAGTTAATTGATTTACCCCTGGTTACTCCTGATAGTGCTCCTTATTACGACCCACAAAAATTGGTAGATGCCCTATTATCGCTTACTTAAATCCAGCGGTTGTCATATTCTTAAAAAATGAGTGGCCCATCGGGCCACTCAAAAAGAGCCTGAGCTTTCACTACAAGATCGTATTACCTATCTGGGCAAGACACTGATGCAGCATCACCATAAACCGACCGGCATCCCCTCCATTCACAACCCGATGGTCAAATGACAAACACAGCGGCAACTGCTTTCTGGGTATAAACACCTGACCATCCCACACCGGTTTAATACTTGAACGGGCCACCCCTAAAATCGCTACTTCAGGGCCATTGATGATCGGCGTAAAGCCGGTACCACCACTTACGCCAAGGCTAGACACTGTAAAACAGCCGCCCTGCATATCTTCTGCTTTCAGCTTCCTCGCGTTCGCCTTAACAACCAGATCAGCCAATGCTTTTGCCAGCTCGCTGATCGACTTTTTATCTGCGTCCCGAATGACAGGCACAACCAACCCTGCAGGGGTATCGACCGCTACACCAATATGTACATAATCTTTGTAAATAATCCGTTCACCATCGACATGTAATGAGGTGTTGAACTGTGGATACTTACGCAACGCTTTAGCGACGATCATAATAATAAACGGCAGCAACGTAGGCTTCTTCTCGAGACCGTAAACATCAGGATTTATCGTCGCGCGGAACGCTTCCAAATCAGTAATGTCGACTTCATCCGACAAAGTCACATGCGGGATGTTCAGCCAACAGCGCGTCATATGCGCAGAGGTCGCTTTCGCTATCCCTGAGAGAGCTCTTTCCTCAACCGGACCAAATCGACTGAAATCAACCTCAGGGAAAGTAGGTATGCCGCGTTGAGCGAGTCCTGGTAGTGCTCCAGATGCAACATTATCCAGCGGCTGTGTAAGACAGTGCTTAACGAACTGTTTCACATCATCTTTCAAAATACGCGAACGCGTACCACTGCCTGTCACACGCGACAAATCAACACCCAGCTCTCTGGCGAATTTTCGTGTTGCAGGGCCAGCATAAATGCTTCCTACAACGTCAATTAAAAGCGGAGTGTTTAGGGTACTACCCACCACTTTTTTGGCTGGAGCATCAACAGACTGCACAGAAATCATTGCCGTATTATCAATACTGAGGTTCGTAATAATCGGGCGTTCAACGTTGATATCAGATACGTCATTACCCGATCGCTCAGTTTTGAGCTCGACTTGTGTCTCTACGCTAGTATCAACGCGAGCAAGAGGGCGACCTTTCTCAATGCTATCACCCATCTCAATCAGCCACTCAACAACCGTTCCCTCAACGGAAGAAGGGATTTCCATTGACGCCTTATCAGACTCAATAACAATCATCGAATCACCGATTGAAACCTGATCACCAACCTGAAGGCAAAACTCGATTACATCCCCGCTGCCGTCCGCATCGGGCATTAAAACTATTTCCATAGCCATATATCACTCGCATAAAAGTGGGCACTCTGGCTTTGCTTCACACCAGAGTGTTTACGAATATTTAAAAAAGCGCTGGATCAGCTTTTTCGTGTGGAATAACCAGAGCTACACGTGCCCGGGCTAATTCAGCCTCTGCCAGCTGACCTTTACGATAAAGACTGGTTAACGCAGCCCAGGCGATATAGCGTGCATCCACTTCAAAGTGATCGCGCAGCGTAGGACGACTTTCGCTTAAGCCAAAACCATCTGTACCCAACGCAACCAACCCTTGCGGGAACCAGCGGGCAATACCATTAGGCAGTGATTTCATGAAATCACTGACGGCGACAAATGCACCCTTCTCTCGATCCAATAGCTGCTCAATATAGTTTTGCTGCGGATTCTCCGGATTCAGCAGGTTCTGTCGCTCAATTGACTGCGCCTGACGTGTCAGCAGGTTATAGCTGGTGACACTCCAGATATCAGTACTGCAGCCATATTCCTTCAGCAGTTCAGCCGCTTTTAATACTTCCTGCATTAAGCTACCGCTACCTAACAAATGAACTTTATAACCACTACTATTATCTTGTCTGAAGCGGTACATGCCTTTAAGAATGCCGTCTTCAACATTCTCCGGCATTGCGGGCATCGGATAATTTTCGTTATACAGCGTTAGGTAATAGAAAATATTCTCACCTTGCTCATACATCCGCTTGATACCATCTTGTACAATCACGGCCAACTCATAGGCAAAAGACGGGTCGTAGCTATACATATTAGGTAATGTTGCAGCAACGGCCTGAGAGTGACCATCCTGATGCTGCAAGCCTTCACCGTTCAAGGTCGTCCTGCCCGCTGTACCGCCTAACAAAAAGCCTTTCGCCAAGCTGTCAGCACACGCCCAGATCATATCGCCAACGCGCTGGAATCCAAAAATCGAGTAGAAAATATAGAACGGAATGGTAGGTACACCGTAATTCGCATACGCTGTACCAGCCGCCAGGAATGATGCCATAGCACCTGTTTCACAGATCCCTTCCTGCAATAACTGCCCATCTTTGGCTTCTTTGTAAGGCAGCAAGCTACTCGAATCGACGGGCTTATATTTTTGCCCTTCGCTGGAGTAGATACCAAACTGCCTGAACAGCGACTCCATACCAAAAGTACGCGCTTCGTCAGGCACAATCGGCACGATGTACTTACCGAGATTTTTGTCTTTAAGCATACGAGAGAGTATTTTAACAAACGACATGGTGGTCGACTGCTCGCGTGTCGTGCCCTCCATTGCTTCTTTAAATAAACTTAACTCTGGCGCCACAACAGACTCGAAAGCCACCTTACGCGAAGGCAGATAACCACCCAATCCCTGGCGTTTTTCATGCAGATACTGCATCACCGGGCTATCATCGGCAGGTTTATATAACTGCGCGTCAGCCAGCGCCTCATCAGACAAAGGAATACCAAAACGACGCCCGATATCAATACGCTCAATCGTTGTAAACTGCTTTTTCTGATGAGAGGTGTTCTGCCCTTCTGCAGACGCCCCCATACCGTCCCCTTTAACGGTTTTCATCAAGATAACTGTAGGCTTGCCTTCGCTACGCAATGCAAGATCAAAAGCGCCGAATATTTTACGTCGATCCTGACCTCCGCGCTTAATACAACGAATCTGTTCATTGCTCAGAGAGTTCATCAGAGCATCAAGTTTTGGGTCTCCGTCGATCCAGTGATCACGCACGGTAGGGCCGTCTGATACCGTATAAAACTGATAATCACCATCAACAGCACGGTCCATTCTTGCTTGCAAAATACCATCATGATCACGCGAGAACAGTTCATCCCACTCACTACCCCAGATCACCTTGATAACATTCCAGCCAGCACCGCCGTAATTACGCTCAAGTTCCTGGATGATTTTTCCATTTCCACGTACAGGGCCATCTAAACGCTGCAAGTTACAGTTAACCACCATCACCAGATTATCCAGATTATCGCGGGTTGCCATGTTGATCGTACCCAACACTTCCGGCTCGTCCGATTCACCATCACCGATAAAGCACCAGATTTTTCCACCATCCGGTTTTTTCAAACCTCTGTTTTCCAGATATTTCATAAATCTGGCCTGATAAATAGCAGAGGGAGTAGAAAGCCCCATCGATGCGGTTGGACCTTGCCAAAAGTCCGGCATACGGCGCGGGTGCGGATAAGAACTCAAGCCGCCGCCTTCTTGCAGTTCACGGCGGAAATTTTGCATCTGCAGCTCAGACAAACGGCCCTCAACATAAGCGCGGGCATATAACCCGGGTGCAGCATGCGCCTGAACTAATAACTGGTCGCCACCATAGTTATCGGTTTTGTTTTTAAAGAAATGATTAAAACCGACTTCCAGCATAGTCGCGGCAGACTGGTAGGTCGCAATATGTCCACCGACTCCGGTACCCTGATCATTCGCCTTTAACACCATGGCTGCCGCATTCCAGCGGATGATATTTTCCAGCTGCTGCTCTATTTCAGGATTGCCCGGGTAAGCGGGCTGGTTATGTATCGAGATACTGTTGCGGTAAGGTGTATTCAGCGTTGCTTCTGTTAAGTTAATATTTTTACTTAACATGTAATTCTGTAGCAGCCTCAGAATGTCGCGACCACGATTCTCTCCCTGGGCGCTCAAGATATCATTCAGAGCCTCAATCCACTCTTTATTTTCATGAGTCAAATCATCAATATTTAACGACTCAGTTATAGGATTAATTGTATTCATAGCATTTCCCCAAAGGACTTTTAAAGCAAAGGTCTTTACGCAAAGCACTTTAACGACAGGGCACTTAGCTGCAGAGTAATAACGGGACCTGAGTAGAGTCCCTGTATGACGTCCCTTGTAAGGACAGAAGCAATCAGTCTTGTGAACTGGTGTATAACCGGGAGATAGGGGGTGGTTTTCATCACCGATTCTTAAAACAATCTAGCATCTGCTGGTTAGTTTTATATTGCGAAGATTTTCATTAAATCTGTAATTTTTAGCGATACAACCCATAAAAAATTACGTAATTAGCACTAAAAACGTAGTATTAACTAAAATAGCAAAAATGGTGTTAATCAGAGAAAACTGTAGACATCCCCCTACTGTCGAGATGCACCTACATCAGAAGAATTAATAATGGCGACTGCTCGATATTGAAGGTGTCAAATCTAATGAAAGAGGAAAGCAGCCGAAAGGCTGTTTTTTGATATGGGAGCTGGGGGGGGGGATTTTTGCGTCACCTGATCAGGTTCAAAAGGGCAAAATAAACCGCATAGGGAATAAAGATACGGTTTATTTCGCTGCTAGACCTTCCGGATATAGCTTTCAATTTGTTACAGCTGTCAAAGGTTAAATGTTATGGGGGAGGCATTAAGCCGTTACATGAATCAGGCCGCCTTCCGGGGCTGAGGCTTGTAAAATTTCCTGGATGCTATTCAGGCTCTTTACTTTTTCCTCATCTGACTGATCGTCGCTGTAGTAGTTGTTCAGCAGATCGTTCAGTTCACTCAAAAGCTCATCACTAATATTAAGACCTTGTGTAGTGCTCTCCGTACCCGAGGGTGGTGGTGGCGGTGGCGGCGGACCGCCTTGCCCTGACTCCTGAACACCTGCCATGTCCCCTATGCTGAGGGCATCAAAACCTTCCGCAGCCATTGTATACTCTAGCGCTCTTCCAGGCTGTATTCCTGCTTCAGCAAAGGCTTCCACGATGGCCTGAGCATCAGATTCTGTTAACGCTTCAGAATCAAATTCGGCCAATGTATCTTTTACTAATTGTTGTTGATCTGCCGTCAGTGAGCTGCTCTGGGTGGATTGCTGCGGCATGAAACTTTGGAAACTGTTACCTGAAATACTGCTGACCATGGTTAATCTCCTTGGCTATTGCCATAGTAAATGATGGCTGGATTTAAGCATAATTCAAAGTATTGTTTAAAATATGGAGACAATGTGAAGTTTTCGCCCGTCGGTAAATAATTTAAATATTACGTTGGCAGAAGCAGTTTATAGCCTACGCCATAAATAGAGAGGATAACTTCCTGATGCTGAATGATCTGTTGTATTTTTCGGCGTAAATTTTTTATATGGGTGTCAACAGTACGGTCGGTTACCAGGCGGTAGTCACTGTATATCTGATTGAGTAATTCATCTCGGCTAAACACCACATCAGGGTTGTGCAGAAGATAATTAAGCAAGCGAAACTCAACAAGGGTGAGGTTAAGCAGGTGTCCATGTACCTGGATAGACATGGTTTCAGAATTACAGCTGAATAGCCCTATCTGTTGATTAGCTGATCTGTCGGGTGGTAATAAAACCGCTTCGCTGCGGCGAAAGAGCGCGTTTACCCGAGCAACCATCTCCCGCAAACTATAAGGTTTACAGAGGTAATCATCTGCACCGGTATCAAGACCCGTGAGCCGCTCATCTTCTGTCACTTTAGCCGATGCCATTATTATAGGTATTGATGAATGACTACGGATCTGTCTACAAAGGGTAACGCCGTCGACACCCGGTAACATTAGATCCAAGATAAGCAGGTCGGCCTGATGCTCGTCCAGCCAGGGTTCGACTTGGTTGCCATCGTGTAGGCAATGAGTTGCGTAGCCCGCCTGTTCAAGATACTCCTGTAACAGACGCGCCAGTTTCTTTTCATCCTCGACTACCAGTACAGTTTTTTGGGTCATAATGTCCATCTGATAAGATCTGTTTTCTTGAATAATTAGACGGGGATCAGTGGCAGTTGAGCCGTAATACGGAGACCACCTCCATTAAGGTTTTCAGCGAAAATAATACCTCCGTGGGCGGTTACTATCGCTTTACAGATAGCCAGGCCCAGACCTGAACCGCCAGCGCTGCGGCTGCGGGATTTGTCAGCACAGTAAAGGCGGTCAAAAATCTTTTCCTGATCTGTATTACTGACGCCGGGTTTGGTATCCGAGACGACTATCGTTAACTGTTTGGTATCATTATATAGTTGCACCTCTACAGAACCACCGGGATCAGTGTAGCGTAAGCTGTTTTCCAATAGGTTACTCATCAGCTGAGATATGCGCCGGGAATCAGCGCTTATTTTACAGCCTTCTTTAGGTTCAGTTTTCAGTTTCAATTGCAGATTTTTCATTTTCATCCGAGGCTTGAACATCTGAACCTGATGCTCAATTATCGAATACAGATCACACTCGGTGAAGTGTAAATCCAGAGCGTCATTGTCGGCCATGGCTAGCTGATGAAGATCTTCAATAAGGTGGGTGAGTGCGATAATTTCTTCTTGTAATGACGTGATATTTTCTTTAGTAGGCTGGCGTATACCATCCAGTAAAGCTTCTACTTCACCACTGATAACCGCCAGTGGTGTACGAAGTTCATGGGATATATCTGTCAACCACTGACGTCGCAACCGTTCATTTTGTTGCAAGGCTTCTGCCATACGATTGAAATTGAGTGCCAGACCAGTGAGTTCATCATTGCCTCGAACCGGTACCCGGATATCATACTGGCCAGCTGATAATTTATGGACAGCATAGATAACCCGGTTAACCGGACGCAGCAGGAGTTGCGCCCAGATAGCGGCGACCACTAATGACAGCAACATGACAGCCGCAGCTATAACAATGAAATTCTGCTGCTGCTGTTCAACGAAGCTGTTAGCTAATTGCTCGCCAATCAGTTCAGTAGGGCTAAGGTAAAGCCAACCAATCAACTGTTTTTGCGTGTTTATTTCTATCCAATGGCCAGTTACTGATTGATCCGGAGGCCCGAAAAAAAGTTTTTTCTCAGCATCATACAGGCTTATTCGCATCGCCAAGGGACGGTGAGGCGGCAGAGCACCTCTGCTTGATTCCTCTTGCTGCGGCAAATGCTTTGGAGGGGGATTATCGTGAGCCCTGCGAGGGCCCGGGCCGGGAGGAATCGAAATATTGGCTGACTCTAAGGCTTCTTCCCACAGCTTATGGTTGTGCTGCATAAGCTTCCAGCTTTTTTGTTGTTGATAATGCTGGACAAGAAACTCAGTCATATCATTAGCTAAACGAATCTCTTTTTGCTGTAAATAATTGGCAAAACCCTGCTGAAAAGAGCTGTTAATGATAATTAATATAAACATAACTATTGAACTAAAACTCAACAGTAACGTTATCAGTAATTTAACAAAAATACGGGAGCGCAAGCAGATTCTCCGATCGGAACGCTAGTCTTGAAAAGCAGCATAACATGCCAGCGTGTAGGCATAAATTTAACTCCATACAGCATAACGTTAAATTGTGGAGGAAATAAGAAGATGCTAACTTTAGTTTATGCTGGGCACGTATCAGCTGATAGGTGAGGAGGAGTCCATCGTGTTTCTTTCAAGGATATGATGGATGAAAAGTGCCCGATAAATGAACAAGATGTCACCTCTGTTTTGGGATTTTTTTATTTTATTTAAAAAGTTTTACTTAAGAATTTCCTTAAAGATAGCTACGTGGCTCTTACGCTACGTAGCCGGCTTCAGATAAGTCAATAAGCTAACGAGACCAGAAAATACGGTTAAACGTATTGCAGCGCCTGTTCAATATCCGCATAGATATCTTCGATATCTTCAAGACCCACCGAAATTCTTACTAATCCCTCACTGATACCATGCGCCGCTCTCTCCTCTGGCGCATAAGTCGCGTGAGTCATACTCGCTGGGTGCTGACAAAGTGTCTCGGCATCGCCCAGACTTACGGCCCGCTTGATCATTTTAAGTTGATTCATAAACTGCACCCCGGAGGTAAAACCACCCTTGAGCTCCATCGCAATCATTCCGCCATTACGTTTCATTTGGGCTTTTGCCAGTTCATGATAAGGATTATCAGCAAGACCCGGATAATAAACGCTTTCAACGGTATTATGCTGCTGCAAGCGGGTCGCCAATTCCTGAGCGCTGTTGCAATGGCGCTCCATACGTAACTCCAGCGTTTTCAGACCACGCAGAATCAGGAATGCAGTTAACGGAGCAATGACCGCGCCGGTCATATCTTTAAGACCATACACACGTATTTGATCAATCGTCGCCTGATTACCCAGCACCGCACCGGCAATCAAGTCACCATGCCCGCCCAGATATTTAGTCGCCGAATGTACCACCAGATCTGCGCCCAGATTCAGAGGACGCTGCAACGCGGGTGTGCAGTATGTGTTATCCACCATTACTTTAATGGCGGGATCATAGTCATGCACGAGCTGACTGATCGCTTTAATATCCATCACCCGCATATTCGGATTGACCGGACTTTCAAAATACACCACTTTGGTATTTTCAGACAACGCGGCGGCAACGGCTTCGATATCCGTACAATCGACAAATTCAACAATCACACCAAACTTTCGCAGACCATGCTTAAGGTAAGCAAATGTGCAGCCATAGAGGGTTTTATCCGCAATCACTTTATCGCCAGGTGCCACCAGCGTCCATAATGCCGCCGTAATGGCCCCCATACCTGATGCGGTAGCCAAACCGGCTTCCGCATCTTCCAGATCAGCTAACCGGGTTTCGAGTAATGACTGCGTAGGATTAGAGATACGGCTATAAAAATGACCGGACTCGGAACCGGCAAAACGTGCGGCACCTTGCTCGACGCTATCAAAGCAAAAAGTAGAAGTCATATACACGGGAGGATTCAACGCGCCTTCATTAGCAGAAGCATCGTAGCCGGAATGAATCGCCCGGGTTGAAAAAGACAGGCCTTTATTGTTGTTCATCATAGACTCCATTTTTCACGCTAGAAAGATTAATCGATTCAACAGGTATAACTGCCTGAGTTAACAATTCTGAAATGACTGTTGATTCCAAAAAAACTAAGTGGTTAGAATAGCTACCCTAGCGTAGCCAATATGGTCTTATTTCATCGCCAGCAAATTAAAATTGGCACACAAATTCAAAAAATAACAACAACGTAGTAAATTATGCCAATAAAAAAATTAGACCGAATTGACCGTAAAATTATGGAAGAGATTCAGCGTGATGGCGATATCAGCAACCTTGAACTGGCTGACAAGGTTGGTCTCTCGCCTTCACCTTGCTCGCGACGTGTTCGTCAGCTCGAAGAAGCAGGCATTATTGACCGACGGGTAACACTCCTTAACCAAAATTCTTTAGGACTACCGCTAACCATTTTCATTCATGTCTGCCTGGAAAAGCAGCTGCCAAAAACACTCGATAACTTTGAAAGAAGTATCTGTACCTATACAGAAGTCATCGAATGCGCCTTAATTACCGGAAGCGATGCCGACTATCTGTTAAAAGTAGTCATGCCGGATATGTCACATTATGAGAAGTTTCTGCTCAAGGAATTGAATCAGATTGAGGGTGTGTCCAGTATCCGTACCAGCTTTGTGATGCGCCATGTGCTAAACCGCACGGCCTTGCCGCTTTCACATATCAAATAAACAAACATGCCATGATGACATATTGGGTAAACGTCCTGTGAAAAAACTCTCTACGCTGTTCCAGCTCATCCAATTTATGCGGCCATATCGCCGCTACTGGCTAGGTGCTATGGTGGCGCTTTTATTGACCGCTGCCATCACGCTGTCCATCGGACAAGGTGTAAAGGGAGTGATTGATAACGGTTTTATTGCAGGCTCAACAGAGCAGCTGAATCAATCAATTTTGCTATTAATAGCCATGTCTATTTTGATGGCGGCAGGCACTTTTATCCGCTTTTATCTTGTCTCCTGGCTTGGCGAACGGATTACCGCTGACATTCGCCAGGCAGTATTTGATAACATCATAAATCTACATATCAGTTACTTTGAAACCAATCGCAGTGGCGAGATCATGTCACGACTAACGACTGATACCACCCTGCTTCAATCGATTATCGGCAGCTCATTTTCTCTGGCTTTACGCAGCACAGTGACCACCAGCGGCGCATTGATAATGCTGTTTATTACCAATGTAAAACTCAGTTTAATTATTATGGCGGGCGTCCCCCTTATATTACTACCGGTATTGCTGTTTGGACGCCGTGTCAGAGTGCTGGCCCGTAAGAGTCAGGACTCTATTGCCGATGTGGGCAGTTATGCCGGCGAGGCGATTCAGCATATAAAAACAGTGCAGAGTTACCATCAACAGACGTATGAAAGCCGCTCATTTGCGGCACAAGTAGATAACGCATTCACTATCGCACGCCAGCGTATTTCCCAGCGTGCGTTATTGATGGCGGTGGTGATTCTGTTGGTATTTGGCGCACTATCCAGCATGCTCTGGGTCGGCGGCCATGATGTGATTAACGGCGTAATGACAGGGGGTGATCTGGGAGCCTTTGTTTTCTATGCACTGATTGTCGCTATGGGAGCTGGTACGCTGTCTGAGGTTTATGGAGAACTACAGCGGGCAGTAGGGGCTACAGAACGCCTAATGGAGCTACTGCATGCTGAAAATGAAATACTCCCGCCACAAACTGTTCAGGACATTACGCCACTAAAAGCCCGTCTGAGCCTGGAGAATGTTACCTTTAACTATCCCTCACGCCCTGATCAGTCAGCACTATCCGACTTCACGCTAGATATTCCGGAAGGAAAAATCACTGCATTGGTCGGGCCATCAGGTGCAGGAAAAACAACCGTTTTTGAGCTACTACTGAGATTCTATGACCCGTCCAAGGGACAGGTCTGTTTTGATAGCGCCGATCTGCGTCAACTGGACCCGCAACAACTACGCCAGCAGATGGCGCTGGTTGCACAGCAGCCCGCGTTATTTACCGCCAATGTGATGGACAATATTCGCTACGGTAAACCAGACGCCAGCGAAGCCGAGGTGATCGCGGCGGCTAAAGCGGCGCATGCCCACGACTTCATCCTACAACTGCCCGATCAATATCAAAGCGATCTGGGCGAACAGGGTGTGCGTTTGTCAGGCGGGCAAAAACAACGTATTACCATCGCACGCGCTATCCTCAACAACCCGCGTATTTTATTGCTCGATGAAGCAACCAGCGCACTGGATACAGAAAGTGAGCATGCTATTAAGATGGCACTGGATAACCTGATGCAAGACCGCACTACGGTGATTATTGCGCATCGCTTATCAACCATTTTGCATGCCGATCAAATTGCGGTATTGGATCAGGGTAAAGTCGTGGCACTTGGCAAGCACGCAGAGCTATTAAAAACCTCTGCTCTTTATGCCAGACTGGCAACCTTGCAGTTTCAAGAGCATTAAAATACTGATCGTTAATTATTAAATACAGCATCCATTAATTGCCTTAACCATTAACTGTAGTAACGCATGCGCCTTGATAAATTCATTTGTAAAAGCACCGAATTAAGCCGAGCCGACGCTATCAAATGGCTTAGTGAAGGAAACGTGAGCGTCAATGCTGAAGTGGTAACAGATGCCGCCACTCAGGTACATGAAAACAACCACATTACTCTTAATGGCAAATTACTTACCGCACGCGCCTCGCGCTATATCATGATGCATAAACCGCTCAATACGATTTGCTCCAATGCCGATCAGGTTTATCCATCGTTGTTACATCTGGTTGATGTCGATAAAGCCTTTGATCTGCACATAGCCGGGCGTTTAGATGCAGATACCACCGGCTTAGTGTTAATAACAGATGACGGCCGCTGGTCATACAATATTATTACGCCGAAACAGCAATGTAAAAAAGTCTACCGCGTGGGTTTACGTAACGCCATTGCTGCTGATATTGCCTCCAGGTTTGAACAAGGAGTCCAATTACAGGGAGAAAAAGCACTCACCTTGCCTGCCACGTTAGAAATAATAAGCGATAAAGAGGTGCTGCTCACCATCACTGAAGGCAAACACCATCAAGTAAAACGTATGTTTGCGGCCGTGGGCAACCGGGTTGTTAGCCTGCACCGGGAAAAAATCGGTGATGTCAGTTTAAATATTGCCCCAGGCACATGGCGCTATTTAAGCACTGACGAAATACAGTGCTTTCAATAACTCGGCTCGTGTCACTTTTCATTTCAACTAAAATGAGAGCTTAAGCGTTTAACAGCAGATCCTGATTACTGATACTCGCTTCATGATATTTAGTCATCAGAGCCATAGTTTAGGTCTGCTTTTTCACACCTATTTGCCCGATGTCGCCAATCCAATTCCGAAGCACACAAAAACTCCGCCAATCGACTTATTTATGGCGCTACCGGCTCCAGGCGAACTCAGCTTTGACCTTGCAAAGCTTGCGGAAATTCCATATACGCAGTGAATCACTACGATTAGACAACTGAATGTTAAGGAGAGCAAAATAAATTGACTGACATAACCTTGTTGCGGGTTTATAAACTGAGGAAACAGTGACATAAAAAAGAAAATTGGTTTTGGATTCAGCAAGGTTATTGATAGACCTTCAATGAACCGTTGAAAACTGGTTTTATCTTTATGCATACTATCAGTGGTGAATGTTGGGGCTGACCGCCAAAGTTTAATTCCAAGATAAATAAGATAAGCAGCGCCCGCATACTTAAGAATGATGAACGCTAGTGCTGATGTTGATAGGAGGGCCGCCAAGCTCGTTGCTGAAACAATGGCAACGCAGAGCCCTCCCAAAGCGACACCCAAAATACCTACAATGGCACCGACAAAGCCATATCTTAATGAATTAGCAATCGTCAATATAATCCCAGGGCCAGGGCTTGCGATTGTAACAGCCGCAATAGTTATATAGAGCAGATACTCGTCCATGTAATTTCCTTCGGCATAGCCGCCTGATCGTATATAACCAATGCGTGACATGGTAGCAGTAGCCAGTCTGTTGATCCATAGCCGCTAGATGCTAGCCGCCAGGCGCGTTCCCTGATCGATGGCACGCTTGGCATCCAGCTCTGCTGCAACATCCGCCCCGCCTATCAAATGCACGGTTTTACCGGTGATCTGGTCCGCTAATTCACGGCAAGGATCCTGTCCGGCGCAAATAATGACATTATCTACCGCTAACAGCTGCGGTTCGCCTTTTATCAGCAGGTGCAGCCCTTGGTCGTCAATTTTTTGGTATTCACAGTTATTTAACATTTTTACGCCTTTTTTCACCAGATCAGCACGGTGAATCCAGCCAGTGGTTTTACCTAAGCCACTTCCCACTTTAGATTTTTTACGTTGCAACAAAAATACCTCTCGGGCCGCGGGTGCAAAGTTCTCTTCTATGTGCTCAACACCGCCGCGTGCTGTCATTGTCATATCAACGCCCCACTGCTTCATAAACGCGGGGATATCCTGGCTGGTAGCCGCGCCCTGATGCACCAGTACTTCGCTGATATCAAAACCAATGCCACCCGCACCAATCACCGCGACACTGTGGCCAACCTCCGCACCACTCATAACATCCAGGTACGTCAGCACCTTAGGATGATTAATCCCGTCAATCTCAGGCAAGCGCGGCGTAATACCGGTGGCTATCACCACTTCGTCAAAACTTCCTTGCTCCAACATAGCTGCCGTGACTCGCGTGTTCAGCTGCAGTTTAACGCCGCTCAGCTCTACCTGTTTGGCAAAATAGCGGATGGTTTCGAAGAATTCTTCTTTACCCGGAATGCGCTTTGCAATATTAAATTGCCCACCCACTTCGCTGGCTGCATCAAACAATGTGACCTGATGGCCTCTTTTCGCCGCCGTTGTCGCAAACGCCAGCCCTGCAGGGCCGGCACCGACAACCGCTAATTTTTTAGTATTCGCTGTGCGTTCGATAACCAGTTCTGTTTCGTGGCAAGCACGCGGATTAACCAGACAGCTGGTGAGCTTGCCAACAAAAATATGATCCAAACACGCCTGATTACAACCAATGCAGGTGTTGATTTCGTCAGCGCGGTTTTGCATTGCTTTAGTAACAAATTCAGGATCAGCCAGAAATGGCCGCGCCATCGAGACCATATCCGCATCACCACGCGCCAATACCGCTTCTGCTATATCCGGCATATTAATACGGTTAGAGGTAATCACCGGTACCGACAGCGCCTTACGTATTTTGGCTGTTACCCAGGTAAACGCAGCACGTGGCACCTTCGTGGCGATGGTTGGAATACGCGCTTCGTGCCAGCCGATACCGGTATTAATAATCGTGGCACCGGCCGTTTCTACTGCTTTACCAAGCTGTATTATTTCGTCGTGTGAACTTCCCCCTTCGACCAGATCAAGCATCGACAAACGATAGATAATAATAAAGTCTGTTCCTACCGCTTCACGTACACGACGTACCACTTCTACCGGAAAACGAATACGCTGCTCATAGTCGCCACCCCACTCATCATCCCGCTGGTTGGTGCGTGTAACAATGAACTGGTTGAGCAGGTAGCCTTCTGACCCCATAATCTCGACACCATCATAGCCGGCCTCTTTTGCCAATGATGCGCAACGTACAAAATCCTGCAGCTGCTGCTCTATATCTTCCTGAGTCAATTCTTTTGGCGGAAACGGGTTAATGGGCGCCTGCACCGCAGACGGGGCCACTAGCTTAGGATTGTATGCATAACGACCGGTATGCAATATCTGCATACAGATTTTTCCATCTTCAGCATGCACAGCATCCGTCACGGTGCGGTGATGAGTCACATCGGCCGGACTGGCCATCAGTGCAGCGGCAGAATGCACCGCACCTTCTGAGTTAGGCCCGATACCGCCTGTCACTATCAGCGCAACACCGCCACGGGCACGCTCAGCATAGAAGGCAGCCATACGTTCAAAGCCGTTGGGTGCTTCCTCCAACCCTAAGTGCATCGAGCCCATCAGCACACGGTTTTTTAACGTAGTAAATCCAAGATCCAGCGGTGCTAACAAATTCGGGTAATGTGCATGACTCATGTCGATTCTCTCTTATTTTTTAGTCGGGCTCGATTATGTAAAGCAGTCGTTATAATAGTTATTTCTGAAACGCAGCGACTATCGGTCGTAAACTTTCAAAGTCAGGCTTTTTACCCGACATTTTCGCAGCAAAGGTTTGCATCATATCGGCAGGCTGAAACATACCTGCTTGCCATGTCGCCATATAACTCAGGCTATCAGCGGTGCTGTGATCACGCGCGTAATTAATCATTTGCTTACACCCTGTCACGGCTAAAGGGGATCGCTCCGCGATGAGAGCGGCTATCGCCATAACGCCTTCCAGCATTTGCTCCTGATCCGTATAAACCTGATTAACAAAACCACTCGTCACGGCTTCTGTTGCCAGCATCTTACGTCCGGTATAGGCCAGTTCACGCGCCAGACCCGGTGCTATTAACTGCGGCAAACGCTGTAGTGTGCCTAAATCAGCGGTCATGCCCAGCTCCGTCTCTTTTACGGTAAAAAATGCGTCGGCGCTGCAATAACGCATATCGCTAGCGCATACCAAATCCAGCGCGCCGCCAATACAGCCTCCTTGTATAGCGGTGATCACCGGTATTCTTATGTCTTCCAGAACCGAGAAACAGGCTTGCAACTGTTGAACCAAACGACGCATTGCTTCCGCCCTTCGCCCTGCCTCGCCGTTAAACATCTGTGGATCTGGCTTAGAAAAAATTTCCAGATCCATACCTGCACTAAAATGCTTGCCGCTGGAGGAAATCAATAGCACACGCGCATCCGCCGTATCATCAAGCTCACGAATAGCGGTAGGAAATTCATGCCAAAAATCGCGATTCATCGAGTTGTAGGCATCCGGACGGTTCAATCGCAGGTGTGCAATTTTGCCTGTCAGCGTCAGTTCGAAGGTCTGGTAGCGCATCAGAATTCCCTTATTGTATTACCGTTTTTATTATCTGGACAGCGTCAAGATAATATTCTATTTTGACACTGTCAAGATAGCTTGGTAAATTCCGCCCTATTATTAAAGAAGATCAAAGATAATATGAAAGATAAAAAGTCCTACCACCATGGTGATCTGCGTAAAACATTAGTAGATACAGCGACAGATATTATTCGCGGTGGCGGTGTCGAGTCCCTGTCTATGAGAAAACTGGCCGACCAGGTCAGCGTGTCGAGAACCGCGCCCTACCACCACTTTAAAGATAAGAACGCATTACTTTGCGCGATTGCTGAACAAGGTTTTTTATTGCAGGACCTTACCGTAAAACAGATGCCGGCAGACTATCCTGACTTCTCAGCGGCGGCGCTGTTTGAGCACTATGTGCTGACCTATATCCGCTTTGCGAATGAGCATCCAGAAACGTATGACTTAATGTTTGGCCGTGAAATATGGAAAACAGGTAAGCCGACCGAATCGTTAAAAACAATCTCGAAAAGCAGTTTCAGGAGATGGGTGGAATGGATCGCACAATTACAGCAACAAGATTTATTTGACCGCAACGAACCGGCTCTGCGTATAGCACAAGCCAGTTGGGCTGCCTTACACGGCCTATGCCGGTTATTTAATGATGGTATCTATGTGAATCGTGACGATTTAGAAGCGATTGCTAAAACAACCGTGAAGATGTTAATCCAACCAAAAAAATAATTAATTTTAATAGCCAGGCCTGATTTCAGGTTCTATTGCCAAATCAATCGTGCAGATGTCGATCCGGCCTGAAAATAGATAATCCTAACTGCGTGGTCTGATGTTCCAACTCTTTAAGGTAGTCCTCTAAAAAAACTTCCAGCGCGCCCTCACTCATTCCGTCACCCAACCACTGTGGTTCCATTTTGCTCCGCACGAGCATTTCGCAGATATCATTATAATCACCTAGCATTTCAGCCAGCTGATCCAAACGAATACGATATTTTTTTGATATATCCGAGCTACTGTTTTTTAACGAGATACCCTTTTTTAGCAAGCCACTCTTCTTCGATAAGCAAATCTTTTTCAATAATTCACTTTGATAAAGTAGATCCTTTATGCATTTCCGCCACTCGTGAAAATGATCCTCTACAGGATCATTCACTGCTAGCGTAAAGGCATGCCGCGCTTGCTTAGACGTCTGTATAAAATGTTTACGTAACTGTTGATGCGTCACGTTAAGCGGCGCCGCAGCAATCGCTTTGCGTGCTTTTACTAGCATTTTCTGTGCACTTTTGGTCTGCTGCTTGACGCTCTGTTCTACTGCTTTGTGCTGACGAGAGATCAGAACCGCACGGCACTGTTGAAAATCAACTTCAGGAAAGGTATCTATTAATCGCGGCGTTAAACGTTCAAATGTTTCAAGCTGGGCATCTTCATCGCGATGCAAAGCAAAGAGTCTTGCCATATCCCGAAAGCGGCGATTCTCTTTTTTCAGACGGCGCTTGCCAAAAGTATTTCCCAGTAACCGCAACAAGGCGCGTATTCTTTTAATATGCTTGCGCATTTCATGAATCGCATCCTGGCGATCATGTGTCAGTAGCGTGAGCTGCTTATCTATTCCGTCGAGTTGTTCAAAAGCAATACGCCGAATCTCTTCAGCTAAAGGCTTATTTGCTCGTAGAGTGAATTGCATCGCCACCTCCTGTGATTACCGCGTCATGACATTGTATTGACTCGATATTTCAATACAGTTAGCCACTTTCTGGCCTGTCATCTACACACTAGCAGCCGGTCGGACTTAACGCTACTCTACACGGCAACGGCTCCTGCGTTGCTCTACCTTCTGCATCCTCGCAGTCGTGCGGAGAAACAGAGAAGAGATCAGACAACAACCCCGAAGAGTAACGAGAGATTAAATAACACTCCGAAAACCAGCAACAAGCGGCCGCTTCCTGATGTTAACGGCCCTCTTTTAGCGGCATCCACCTGTAACAGAGTAAATAATCCAGGCACCAAAACAAACGCAAGCAAGGCTGAAAGCAACCAGAACTGATTAAACCACCAAGCCAGTAAGATCACATTGAGTGCCACAGCAGATATAATCAGCTTATAAAGTAAACGGCCTTTAGCGTAACCCATACGCACAACCAGAGTGTGTATATGTGCTTTTCTATCAGCTTCAAAATCTCTTAATTCATTACTTAATAACAGCAGAGAAACTAACAAACTGATGGGGATGCTGAACAAAACAACATCACTATTCCACTGCCCTGCTAGCGCCAGATAGCTTCCAACCACCATCAAGACACCCATCAACCAGAAAACCAGTATTACACCCAAACCACGGCTTTTATAGTTCAGCGGCTTTAAGGTGTACCCCAACGCTCCGATCAACCCAGCAAAGCATAAAACAAGAAAGGCAGCACCCACCTGATAAACAAACCACACACCAATACAGGTGGCCATCACAAAGCAGATAAGCCCAATCCGAAAGTTTCGCTTAATGGCGAGTGCCTGAATCGAATTTAAAGCGACATTTTCACTGAGGTCAGAATAATCATTAATCAGATTAACACCCGCCTGCAGCAAAACCCCACCGAGTAGCACCAGCAGAGTTTTGACCGGATCATGGCTGCCATCAACCCACGCCAGTGATAACCCTGCGCCGCACGCAACGAGTGCAACCGCAAAAGAAAAAGGCCGGAGTGCCTGGCTAAATTTATATTTATCTTTTCTGATATTCGTCATAAGCCGCTAAAAAAGGTGCTCAACGGCACTTTTATATCGATAATATTATTTGCCGGCTGAGCCAGCGCCAGGAGCATTAGGCAGATCACGCATCAACAATGCGTAGGTCATATCGACATCAATATCGATAGGAATCTGCATCACATGACCAGAGCCCGGCGCCACATCGACCGACTCACCGCGTTTATTGATCATAGCATCCAATGTGAATTTCCGATTACCAGACGGAGTCATCAATTCAAGTGTATCGCCCTTTTTGAAATGGTTTTTCACTTCGATTGTCATCATCCCACTGTCTGGGTTGTGGTTCGTCACTTCACCGACAAACTGTTGATGCACTCCAATAGAGTGACCATTTTCATAATTCTGATACTCATCATGGACATGACGGCGATAGAAGCCTTCGGTAAAGCCACGGCTCGCCAGATTCTCCAACTCGTCCATCAACCCCATATCAAAAGGCTTGCCTGCCACCGCATCATCAATCGCTTTACGGTAAGCCTGAGCCGTACGCGCAGCATAATAGTGAGACTTGGTACGGCCTTCAATTTTCAGTGAGTCCACACCCATTGCCGCCAGCTTGTGTACATGCTGGATAGCACGCAGGTCTTTAGAGTTCATGATATAGGTACCATGCTCATCCTCGAACGCTGGCATGAATTCACCCGGGCGTGTTTCTTCCTGTAACAGGAATATTTTATCGGAAGGCGCGCCTAGCCCTAACGCTGGCTGGACCTGATTCGTTGCCGGATCAAAAGACTGAACCGGTATAATATCTCCCGAATCATCCTGTTTCGCTTCATGTGCATCATACTTCCAACGACAAGTATTAGTACAAGCACCCTGATTCGGATCACGTTTATTAATATAACCGGATAACAAACAACGGCCTGAATAAGCGATACATAACGCACCATGTACAAAAACTTCAATCTCCATCTCAGGACAACGCTGGCGAATCTCAGCGACTTCATCCAGCGACAGCTCTCGCGACAGAATCACACGTTCGATACCCGCCTGATGCCAAAACTTAACTGCCGCCCAGTTCATCGTATTAGCTTGCACAGACAGATGAATCGGAATATCCGGGAATTGCTCTTTTACCAGCATAATTAAACCAGGATCCGACATAATAATCGCATCCGGCCCCATAGCAATTATCGGACGTAAATCATCAATATAGGTCGTCAGCTTACTATTGTGCGGCAGAATATTACTGGCCAGAAAAAACTTTTTATTTAACCGGTGTGCGTAATCAATTCCCTCAGCCAGGTTTTCCATATTGAAGTCGTTATTACGCACTCGCAAGCTGTAACGAGGCTGGCCGGCATAAACAGCATCCGCCCCATAGGCAAATGCATATTTCATATTTTTTAATGTCCCTGCCGGAGACAATAATTCAGGGGTTCGCATACGGCATACCTACTCGACACTTGTCTGGCTGTTGCTTGGAATTTAAATAAAACGTCAGGCGAGATCCTGTAGATCGACTTCGAACAATGGCGTATAAACGGAGCCATGTTCGCCTTGCTTACTCTGTAGTAGAACCACAGAATCTGCCAAACTATGCAAATTCAGTTCAGGCCACTTTTTCGGGTGCTTAAGCTTGTTTGTGTTAGGTAGCTTTCCTAAGGTGATATGCGGTTTAAAATCAGCAAGATCGCTCTTTATCCCTGCCGTTTTAACCATGTTCGCCACACTTTTTTGTAACGACTTTAACGCTTCATTTTCAGCAGGCAATGCCGCTATTAATGACAGCCGTTGGCTGATTTCGTAATAACTTACTTTGGCAAGACACACCTGAAATGACCGCTCATCCTTTAACTGTTTTTTCGTTAATATTTCCAGCTGCTCGACCTGCTCTAATGCAGTGTCACCCAGAAAGCACAATGTTAAATGATAATGGTCAGAATCGACCCAATTTACTTCCAACTTGCGATCATATTCACACAAACTGTCAGCATGATCAGCCAACTGCCTTACGACTGAGTTATTTAGCCGTAAAGCGAAAAATGTTCGAATCCTCATGGGTTCGTGTTTAAAACCTTTGTATATTAGGAAAGCGTATTTTGCCTTGCCATCAACTATTGCGCAATTTTTTTAACACCTAATTATGGCCGAGCCATCGCTGCAATTTTTTTATTCTCAGGTGAAGTCAGA
Source organism: Neptunomonas antarctica (assembly GCF_001305295.1). Taxonomy (GTDB): domain Bacteria; phylum Pseudomonadota; class Gammaproteobacteria; order Pseudomonadales; family Balneatricaceae; genus Neptunomonas; species Neptunomonas antarctica. The sequence goes on along the minus strand of NZ_LJSI01000021.1, from coordinate 45,788 downwards.
ATCCGGCGTATCCAGGCATCGATATTTGGATAGCGCGTATAATCAAAACCTCCCAATTTTGCCCAACTGAGTATCATGGCACCATGAATATCAGCTATGGTTTTACCGCCGGCAAGGTATTCCTGCCCTTCCAATTCGCTTTCCAGTGCAGGTAAAAAACGATTCAATTCTATCGCGGCTTTATCCTGTATCCTTTGATCCGGCTTACCACCTGAATACTTATACTGCAGTAACAGATCTAACGCCGGCACTTCAAGCTGATTACTGACAAATAGCGACCAGCGCAGAATATTAGCTTCACCTTCAGGAGTCTCCGCCCATAAATGACCCTTGCCATACTTTCTGACAAGGTAATACAGTATCGCTTGCGTTTCGAAGAGCACAAAATCTCCATCCTGCAAGGTTGGCACTTTACCGCTCGGATTCATTTGACGATAGCTATCTGACTGAGAAGCTTCACTTCGAGTGCCCATGTCCACCAGCTCATATTCTAGCCCTAGTGTTTCAAGTGTTACCATCACAATCGCGGCCCGCGATAACACACTGCCATACACTTTCAACATAAACACCTTCCTGACAACGTCGTTAACTAGCGCTTATCGATACGCAACTGTAATGCATTTAATTTTTTATTCAGTGTCATCAAATCACTATTCATCTGTCTGCGTGACCCGTCAATTGCACGTATCGCTTGTTCATTTGTTTTAACCCGGGATTCAACATTTCCGCCGCCGCTTTTCTGTGATTGCTCCACAATGCTTAAGCGCCTGGCCAATTTTTTAAGCACAGCCTGCTGAGTCAATTGTTCCTCTCCCAGAGTTTCATCCAGAATGGCAATTTGCGTCTGTAATGTCGCTATATTTTGCTTTAATGACTGAGTGTTTTCTGAAGCAGATTTTTTCAGAGCCGCCTGATCTTTAGAGAATTGACTATTCGTTGCAATCAACGCCGTCTGTTTTTTATCAAAAACGGACAACTGTAAACTTAACTGATCTAATGCTGCGGCGCTTTTCTCTGCGTTAGTTATCCGTACAGACTGTGCTTGTTGATCAGTATTTAGCTTAGTAGTGACTTTATCGGTCTGGTTAACGCGATCAGCCAGGCTTTTCACCTCAGTACTGAGCAGATCAATGCTGTTCTTATTGCGTTTATTGGCAACATCCCACAATTTAGCAATCTCAGAATCGTAGAGTGTATATTTTACAGCAGCATCATCAGTAATCTGGGTGAAAAACTGCGCCAACGTTTGGTCCGTTTTATCGGCACTATCGCTGGCAACATTGAGTAACTTTTCCAGTGCATTAATACGCTCGGAGGCAGATTCCAGAGTCTGCTGTTGCGCCACGATGGTTTGCTGCATGCCAAACCCAAGATAACCCAAACCACCAGAAACCGCGGTGAGCAAGACCAGAATAAAAGTCATTAACCCCCCACCTCTATTTTCAGCAGGGGCAAGTGGCGCTTCGGAATGACTATTTTTTTCAGATACGTCAACTTTAAGCACTGCAGGTGTGGGGCTACGATCCGCAGGCCCGAAGTCAGGCACCTGCAGAGGGTTATTATCATGACTCATCAGAACACTATGCCTTATCAGAAATACTGATCACAAATTACCAGCTTTGATCAGGCAACAACAGTCCTGCTTATCAGATAACGCTATTTCAGATTATTAAAAGCAGCACGCGTGTAATTATCAACGCCGGTAGCCGTTACACAGACATTATCTTCGATGCGAATACCTCCCCACGGGCTTAAGGCATCAACCAACGGCCAGTCTATATGGGCAGCCAAAGGCGTCAATTTTAACTTATTCAACAATAACGGGATGAAATACAATCCAGGTTCAACCGTAACAACAAAGTTTTCTTGCAACGTCCGCGTCAGTCGCAGAAAAGGGTGTTGTTCAGGTGGCTTGCTTATCCCCCCCACACTATCCTGCTGCCAGCCACCAATATCATGCACCTGAATCCCCAGCAAATGGCCTAACCCATGTGGATAAAACGTACGAGTAATCGATAAAGCCGCCGCTTCATCCAATAGATCACCACGTTTGATAATGCCTGCGTCACAAAGAATCCGAAAAAGCTGCTGATGCATCATCTCATGAAGACTGATAAAGGAAACACCCGGCTTAATCTTGTCGACCAAACTTTGTTGCGCTTTATCCATCGCCTCTAGTAAGGCGTGAAAATCAGCACTGCCTTTGCATACGGTACGGGTTATATCTGCGACATATCCATGATAAACAGCACCGGCATCGACCAGTAACGTGCGATGCTGATTAGGCGCTATGCGATCTTTATATTGGTAATGCAAAACAGCAGCGTGTTCATTCAAACCGATAATATTATTGTAAGGAAGGTCTTTTTCCAGATGCGTAATAGCGCTGATATATCCCTGGTGTAACTCATATTCACTCAGTCCCTCATCAAAACCATGCTGGGTGAAACGATGTCCGCTAACAGCAATTCGATTCGCTTCACGCAAACAATGCTGTTCCCAGGGCGTCTTACTGGCCCGCAGATAATGCAGCCCGTGCATCAGCACTTGAGGATTATGCTGAAGGGTTACCTGCGGAAGATCCATACTGTCTTCGGCTATCAAAGCGACGCTTGTACTGGCTCCCGACCTAGCGCACAGCCCCGGAAGTTTTTTCAGTAAGGTATCCCGATCGGTATATAACTGCACGTCAAACAGGTTACACCAAAAATCAGTCGGTTCCTGAGGAGTCATGTGCCAAAAATCATCGGGTGAGTAAAGATACAAGCAGGGTTTGAAACCCGCTTTAATCACCAACCAGCATTCAGGATGCTCTGTCAAAAAAGGCATCCACTGGACAAAATGCGGGTTGGGCTTGAAAGGAGCGGCGTAATCATCCAGAAAATAGTTTTTAGAACTCCCTGAATGAATGATTAATGCATCAAATTTTTCCTGCTCCAGCAGCGTCGAACTGCGTTGCTGAAGTATCTCAATATGATCAGTAAATAATGATTTCATAATTAATTATGCGTCTCTATAAGGCCAACTGTATTTAATTCTTCACGCATCCCTTCCCAGAACGGATCAAGCGTGGCGCGATGGCTGTCTTTCAATCGATACAAACGGATTTGGAGTGGAATATTCCATCGGGCATCACCCGCAGGGGCGAGACTGTTATACGCAAAGTTTTCATTGACCAGACGTTTAGGTAACCAACCAACACCGAAACCCTCTTTGATCATGGCTTTAACGCTCACCGACAGCATATTTTCATTAATCGTAAGGAGGTTCGGCGCTTCGGGTGCCTTCTGTAAAGCATGATCAATCAGCGGACGCAGAAATGAACTGGCGTGATAGCTGATATAAGGTAAGGGCTGACGTGACGTCCCTGGTAGCTGGAAAAGAGGTTTGTTATCTTCGGATAATGCCGTAACTGGAACGAGTTCCTCTTCACAGACCACCAGATATTCAAATTCGGGGTCGTCAAACCCCTGAATAAAGTTGATCTGTGGATGCCAGTAACACAACACCAGATCACATTGCCCCTGTGTTAACGCAGCAACGAAGTCACTGGCCGCCCAGGAGGTTGAGTTAAGGTTCAGATCAATAGGAATCTCATGCCGTTCTGAGGCAGGCATTAACCAGTTACGATAAAACAACAGATAAAGGGTCTGCGTCGTCGCAAAACGCAAGCGACTGTCTACCTGCTTACGAATTTCACGGCACTGAGATTTGGTATCACGCGCTATCCGCGACATACTTTCCGCACCAGCCAGAAAAATCTCACCGGCAGGCGTAAGGCTTAAAGGCAGAGTGTTTCTGTCTATCAGCGTGACACCCATTTCATCTTCAAGTAACTTGATACGCCGACTCAGGGTTGGCTGAGTGACATTACATTCCTCTGCAGCTCTGGAAAAATGCCGCGTACGTGCCAAGGCGATAAAATCATCCAGCCACCTAAGCTCCATCGATCATCAACTCCCTATAATTCATAATACTATCCATAATACTATTCACGACCTGCGCCACGATGGTACAGCGCATTATCGATTCGATAACCAATCTTTAATGGGGTTCAGTATAGAGGCCCCCAGTTTTTTAGAACGCTCGGCAGACCAGCCATAGACTAAATCAGGACGCTCATCATGATCCTTGAACGGCATCTCTAATGTCATCGCTGGACATTTGAAATAATCGCCAACCCAGAAGGAACCGACCGTTAGCGTTTCAGGCCCGAATTTTCCTGGTTCATAGCCTCTTTCTAACTGAAAATCAGGGTTCACCCGACGCAGATCACGCTTGAACTGCTCTTCTTCTGTCAGAATTTTATCCGTAACAGACGGTGCTCCGGCTTGCCCGGCAATAAAGTTGCACGGCAACGCTTCATCCCCATGAATATCAAGGAACAGATCAACCCCTTTAGCTAACATTTGCTCTCTGACATAAAAAACTTCCGGGCTTCTTTGCAGCGATGGCGTGCACCATTCACGATTCAGATTAGCACCCGCCGCATTGGTGCGTAAGTGGCCGCGCACCGAACCGTCCGGGTTCATATTAGGTACGACCCAAAACGTACATTGCTCCAATAAAGCACCGCTTAATGCATCATCTTCATCCAGTAAGCGCTCTAACAATCCTTCGACAAACCACTCTGCCATGGTTTCACCCGGATGCTGACGTGCCGTTACCCAGATATTAATTCGGGCCTTGTTATCAGGACCAATGCGCAATAGATTGATATCACGTCCATCCAGTGTACTGCCTATATCAAACACCTCACAACGCTCTGATTGCTGAGCGGCGGCCACCAGATCAAGGTGCTGTTCAAAGCTGTAAGGCGCAAAGTAGGCATAGTAAACACTGCCTTGTTCGGGTGTATGCTCAATCACTAACTCACCATTAGTATAGCGAGTCGCTACTCTGAACCACTCCTGACGATCATATGACGCTACCGCCTGATAATCATCCCAGCCATCAAGGTACGCCGCTTCACCGGCGTTCAGTAAACGCATGCGTAATGACTGGCCTGTACCGCCCTGTACCCGAAAATAAAACCACTGAAAAAAATCGGACTGATGATCTTTACGAATCTTTAGCTGAATATCCTCAACAGAGGATGCCGAAACAACCTCTATATTACCGGCATCAAACTGACTGCTGACCTTAAGCATGTAACACCTCTACAGATTCTGAATTTAATAACACGCTGCTGTCTTTAATAAAACATCGCTAAATTTAATAACGCGCAGCTATCTTTAATAAAACGTGGCTATCTTTACTAACACAACTATAAGCGGTTTTCTTCAACGCCGTGACAAGCCACCCGAGTGCCATCCGACAACAGAGTCAGCATCGGAATCTCTTGCTTGCAACGCTCATTGGCATGCGGACAGCGACCATGGAAAACACACCCCGAGGGTAAATTAACCGGCGTGGGGACTTCACCCGTCAGCTTAATGTAATCAGGGCGATTATCTTCCAGACGCGGAATAGCCGACATCAACGCCTGCGTATAAGGATGGCGCGGACTAGAAAACAGCTGTTTAGTCGGCGCCAGCTCACACACCGTGCCTAAATACATGACAGCAACACGGGTACCAAAGTGCTCTACCACGGCAAGATCATGCGTGATGAACAGATAGGTTAAATTGCGCTGCTCCTGCGCTTCCATCATCAAGTTAAGCACTTGCGCCTGAATCGATACATCCAGGGCAGAAATAGGCTCATCCGCAACAATAAATTCAGGATCAACCGCCAACGCCCTCGCAATACTAATGCGCTGCCGCTGCCCTCCCGAAAACTCGTGTGAATAACGCTCTCCCCAGCTTGGATCAACCCCCACGGAAAACATTACTTCATGTATTTTGTCGCGAATCTCACTCGCTGTCAGCGCCGGGTTATGAAAGCGGATCGGCTCACGCAGCGTTTCCATAATCGTCATACGCGGATTCAGCGAGGCATAAGGGTTCTGAAAGATCATCTGCATCTTTTTACGATACGGCAACATCTGCTTATCACTCAGATTATCAATCCGCTCACCGCGATAGGAAACCTGCCCTGCAGTGGGCGTTAACAGTCCCATCACGGTTCTGGCTACCGTTGATTTTCCGCAACCGGATTCGCCTACCACACATAATGCCTCGCCGGGCATCACCTCCAGAGAAACGCCGTTTATCGCATGCACATGTTCCTGATGGCGAACCAGCTTGCCACCTTTAAACTGCAACTGATCTAAAAAATCGCCAGAGATAGAAAAGCGTTTATACAGATCGTTGATCTGTACCAGTGAATTACTTTGCGCTTCCATCATCACACCTCTTTAACCAGCAATTTTTCTTGGTTCAACTCAGCCACCAGATGACAAGCAACCTGACAGTTTCCTGACTGCGTAAAAGCCGGTAGATTGTGCTTGCAGACTTCCAGCACATACTCACAACGCGGATTAAACGAACAGCCCTTAGGAATCCGCTGTAATGGCGGCATAGTACCTTTGATTTGGTTCAGTTTTTGCCCGGGGATTGCCATCTGCGGTAACGCATTCATCAACCCCTGCGTATAAGGATGCTGTGCATCATTAATGATTTCTTTGGTGGGGCCTTGCTCAATAATCCGTCCGGCATACATCACCAGCATTCGCTGGGACACTTGCGAAACAACCCCCAGGTCATGAGTAATCAGAATCAATGCGACATTATTTTGCTCACAAAGATTTAACATCAGATCCATAATCTCCGCTTGAATAGTTACATCCAGCGCCGTCGTTGGTTCATCTGCAATAATAATATCGGGATCAAGCAATAAACCTATGGCAATAACAATACGCTGGCGCATCCCGCCAGAAAGCTCATGCGGGTACTGCTCCAGACGTGTTTCCGGCGATGGCATCTGCACCTGTTTGAGTTTTTGTAACGCTATATAGGTGGCATCCTTGGTTGATATTTTCCGATGAGCTTTCAGGCATTCCACCATCTGCACGCCAATGGTCAACACCGGATTTAATGTCATCATCGGGTCCTGAAAGATCATTGATATACGATTGCCACGAATCGATCTCAGTTCCTCAGGTGCCAGCGTTGCCAGATCTTTCCCTTCAAAGCGAACGCTACCTGCCGAGATATGACCCGGCCTAGAAAGTAAATTCAGAATAGAGAAGCCGAGTACAGACTTACCCGCTCCGGATTCGCCCACCACTCCTAAGCGCTCGCCCCGCTCCAGCGTGAAACTGACATCACGAAGTGCTTTAACCGCTCCACTGCGAAGGCCAAAACACACTTCCAGATTGCTAACTTCTAACAAAGGCATGCGTTACCCCTTATACAGTTTTGGATTAAGAACATCGCGCATCCAGTCACCCAGCAAATTCATCACCAGCACCAGTACGATAAGAACAACACCGGGGATCACAGTAATCCACCAGGCGCCGGAAAATATATATTCAAAGCCACTGGAGATAAGCGATCCCAGCGATGGCTGAGACACAGGCATACCTAACCCAAGGAACGACAGAGACGCTTCCGAAATAATGGCATTGGCTATCTGTACCGTTGAAATAACCAGAATAGGCGACAAGGTATTCGGCAAAATATGGCGAAACATAATTCGTAACCGACCAAAGCCCATCACTCGCGCGGCATCTACATATTCTTTCTTTTTCTCGGCCAACACCGATGCCCTAATCGTACGCGCATATTGCGGCCATTCAGCAATCCCGATTACCAGAATCAACATAATCATTGCCAACTGCTGATACAACTCGGTACCAAAGGTGGCCTGAAAAACTGCCAATACTATGATGGCGACCATCAGGGTTGAAAATGACAACTGAATATCAGCAACACGCATCAGAAAACTATCGACCCGCCCCCCGATATAACCCGCCGTCAGCCCGATAACAATACCCAACAGCGCCTGTAGAGCGACGGCACAAAGGCCAATCGTCAGAGATACTCGCGTACCATGCAGTATCGTTGAGAGCATATCCCGCCCCTGAGCATCCGTACCCAACAGGAAAAGTTCATCACCGCCCTCTTCCCAGCTAGGCGGAATTTCAGAGTTCATAATATCGATCTGCGACGCATCGTAAGGATCGAACGGTGCAATAAATGACGCGAAAACAGCCAGAAAAGCATAAATCAAAAAGATCATAAAACTCAGCTGCGCGACCCGGTCAATTTTAAAGCTATGCCAGAAATGTGATTTCAGAAAACGCTGCCAGGTAGAGAGCTGCGGCTCCATTGTTTGAATAGAATCAGTCATTACTTTCTACCTGCCAGCTTAACGGTTGGGTTAACCAGACCATAAATAAGATCCACGAAGGTGTTAGTGACCACAAATATCGCACCAACAATAATCAGATAAGCGACAATCAGCGGCGTATCTACGCGGTTAACCGCTTCCAGAAACAGAAAGCCCATACCCGGCCACTGAAAAACCGTTTCAGTTAGAATGGTATATGCCACCATCGTACCTATCTGCACACCTCCGACGGTGATGACCGGCAGCATGGTATTTTTAAGCGCATGCAAAAAGTAGATACGCCTTGGCGAGATCCCTTTTGCCCATGCAAACTTCACATATTCAGACTGCAACACTTCCATCATTTCTGATCGGATCAAGCGAATGAATAGCGGCAGCATGATGGAAGCTAACGTAAAACTCGGTAAGATCAGATGCTTCAAGCCATCGGCTGAAAATAATCCCGTCTCCCAGACGCCCCACACCTGAGTAGTTTCTCCCCGTCCATAAGACGGTAACCAATTCAGCTCGATTGCAAACAGATAGATCAATCCGATGGCCGTCAAAAATACGGGTACAGAGATGCCGATAATACTCAGCCCCATGACCGTTTTAGAAAACCAGCTTTGCGGGTTAATCGCAGAATAGACGCCAATAGGAACGGAAAACAAAACAATAATAACGGTTGCACCGAATACCAGTTCCAGGGTTGCCGGTAGTTTTTTCATAATCACGTCAAAGGCCGGTTGCTTGAAAAAATAAGAATCTCCAAGGTCGCCCTGCAGCGCTTTCGAAGCGAAACGCACATATTGCACAAGAAACGGGTCATTCAAGCCCATTTCATCACGAAGCGCCTGGCGCTCCTCTTCTGACACGGCCTGCCCTACCAACTCTCTTAACGGATCGCCCAGATTATCCTGGATAGAGAAACTGATAAGGCTGATGACAAACATCACAACAACCGCTTGAAAAAACCGTTTTACAAAAAACGCAATCATGATTATCGGCCTTAGAATTTGACGTGGTGAGTCACAAAGCTTAGTTGAATCTGCTTTTTCTTTTTATATTAAGTGGGAGAAATATTCCCCGAAAGATAATATGCAACACCTGAATCACTGATTCATTAGCCACTCAGGCATTGCAAAAGAGAACGCTTACTGCTTAATAACAAGATCGCCGAGGTAAGGAAAATCCATGCCGTTAACGATCGGCTCAATATCTACGCCTTTACGCGCACCCCAGCTCAGATTCTGCCAATGCAAAGGAACGAATCCAGCATCATCAAATACCACCTGCTCCATTGTCTGCATAATTTCAGCACGTTTAGCCGGATCGGTAATAGTATTTGCTTTAACCATCATAGCGTCTACTTTTGGATTACAGTAGTTACCGCTATTGTACTGGCCAGCGCCGGTATCCTTGTTAGGACAAGCCGATAAGAACTCGAAGAAATTGTTAGTATCTTCTGTATCCGAATGCCAACCGATCAGCATCATATCCGCCGCACGTTCATCAAATGCAGGCCAGTACTGCGCTTTAGGCATCGTTTTCAAATCAACTTTGATGTTGATTTTGGATAGCATTGAAACTACGGCCTGGGCAATTTTTTCATCGTTTACATAACGATTATTCGGCGACATCATCGTGACATTAAAGCCTTTTTCATAACCGGCTTCTTTCATCAACGCTTGTGCTTTTTTCACGTCAAAACGGGGTTTAAGGTTTTCGTTATAACCTAAATAACCTTTTGGAGAGAACTGAGCAGCAGGTGTCGCGAAGCCTTTCATGATCTTTGCAACGATGCCTTCCTGGTTGATGGCATAGTTAACTGCCTGACGAACCCGTACATCTTTAAACGCCTCAACACGATCCTGATTCATCTGAAAAGTGATAATCCGGGTGCCACTCATCGTCACCAGATCAACATTATCGTTACTTTTTATTCGGTCATGATCAGTTGGAGGCACAGGCGCAATAAAATCAACATCGCCTGCTAACAGAGCCGCTACACGTGTAGGCGCTTCTTTAATGGGTGTCAGAATTATTTTATCGACATTGCCTGGTGATTTTGTATCCCAGTAGTTGGCATTGCGATCAAATTCAACTTTAACGCCCTGCTCACGGTAAGATACCGTATACGGACCTGTGCCGGAAATATTACGTGATGCGAACGAGTCGCCGTGCTTTACTAATTGGTCTTTGGGTTTACCATCAGCGTCATTTCCAGTGAAAAAAGCACTGTCCATTGGGAAGAGGTAGGTCATGTTATTGAGGATCAATGGGAATGGCTCATTGGTCACCATATCAAAGGTGAAATCATCAATAATATTGAGTGCTTTAAAGGGCGCAAACACGCCTTTAAAATCAGGTGATTCCTGCAATCGCTTAAAAGTGAAAGCAATATCTTTGGTGGATAAATCATTACCACTATGGAATTTCACACCCTTGCGAAGATGAAAACGCATGGTGTTGTCGTCAATACGTTCCCACTTTTCAGCTAAACGTGGTTCAAAGCCTAAGCTTCTATCCCAGCGAACCAACGGGTCGTAGGTCATATGAGATAATTGTAGTGTACCGCCGGAAAGTTGTTCGTATGGATCAAGAGAAACAGGGTCAGCATCATAAGCCATTCTTAACGTGGCAGCTTGAGCGCTGGCAATACTTAACGCAAGCGCTGCGCCTGCAAATAGCAAAGCGGTCTTTTTCATCTCGGTATCCCTTTTTGATTATTATGTTAGGGTGTTTTTAGTCATGAGGACTAAAAACAGACTACCGGATACCTGCTCATTTACCAATCGAGATTACGAGTGAGCCTATAGAGAATCTAAATGACTCATTTAAACTGCTTTTGCCGGCTCAGGTCTACCGAAGTAATAACCCTGACCATAATTGCAGCCCATGCCTAACAACATATCTGCCTGTTCTTTTTTTTCAACTCCCTCGGCAATCATTTTCATACCCAGCCCATGACCTATCTGGATGATATTCTGTACCAACAGCCTAGCCTTTACGTCATCAACCATATCATCGATAAAGCTCTTATCGATTTTCAGGTAACTGGCTGGCAGGCGCCTAAGGTAGGAAAAACAAGAGTAGCCGGTGCCAAAGTCATCAATGGCAAAGCTGACGCCAATATCGACCAGTTCATTTAGCAGACTGATGGTTGCCTCCATATCTCCCATAAAAATTGATTCAGTGATTTCAAGATGAAGACATTCCGGCGGAATCGAAAATTCTTCGACGATAGAACGAACCCGTTCCACCCAGGCCAGGTTAAGCTTCGTGACCGAAACGTTCACGGAAATAAACCCTGATGAACGACCCTCTCTGTTTGCAGTGCGCATATACTCGGCGCAGCTATCACGGAGCACCCACTCGTCAATGAAGCCAATAATCCCCATCTCTTCTGCCAAAGAGATAAAATGAGACGGTGACAATAGCCCTCTGTCAGGATGCTCCCAGCGCACCAGGCTTTCACTGCCCACCTGCCTTTCATTGCCAAGTTCAATAATGGGCTGATAAAAAGTACGCAACTCATTACGGCTGATGGCAGTGCGCAATTCGTTTTCAAAACGCAAGTAGTCAATCGCGATGCCGTGAATAGTGGCATCATAAAAGCTTACCCTACAATTATCCTTATGCCCCATGGCTTCAGCTGTCACACTGTGTTTGATAATATCATCAACACTCTGATCAACTTCTACCGGTATACAGATACCTACACTCAGACTACAGTGAATGGTTTCACCGAAAACAATAAAGGGTGGCTCAACAGCCGCACATAAGTGCTCGCCAATTTTAAAAAGATCCATAGCATGCTTTTCATCAATTCCTTCGATCAGCAGCATATAACGCTGGTCTGATATACAGCTGAGCATGGCCTGCCTGGAACCCTTAGTGAGATAATCATCAACTAGTAGCATAGCGTTCAACCGCTGGGCAATATCGGTACTCAGGCTCTCATAACCCGCGGGTCCTATCGCGGAAGTGATTTTTTTCTTATTGACGAGACTCATCGAAAACAGGGCAAAATCAACCTTACCCGCGCGTTTAGCATTGGCATGTACCCGCGTTAATCTATCCATGAAAACCAGACTATTTGGCAGCCCGGTGATCGGGTCAAACACCTTCGAACCAGAAATATCAGATTGTGATACTGTGATTCGAATCGCCTTACCACTTTCGGTAAACAGCACTTTAGCCCGACATAGCATCCAGCTATAATGGCCATCGCTAATCTGCGCCCGATATTCATGATTGATGCTGGCACTTTGATCTGATAATTGATGGTAGATTGCCTGGCGCAGAGCAGCTACATCATCCGGATACACTCGCTCGAACCACTGCTCGATCGAATGCATCTGCGTCTCTTCAGCAATGCCCATCATTTCCAGCCAACGCCCCGAGAAGAATATTTTATCTTGCTCTATGTCCCAATCCAATAAGCCATCATTGGATGCAGCAAACGCCAGTTTGTAACGCTCCTCACTCAAGTAAAGCTGCCGGTAGAGATAACTCGTCTCAAGCTGCCTATGCACACGCGAAAGCAGGATTTCTTTATCAAAGGGTTTGGTGATGTAGTCATTGGCACCTAGCTTTAGGGACTTGACGACATCCTCCCTCTCACCCAAGGCGCTAATCATAATAACCGGAACATTCGCAATCCCGGATTGCTGACGCATAGATTCCAGAACCATGAAGCCATTTACCTCCGGCATGAGAATATCCAGCAGGACAAGACTATAGGCACCTGTATTCAACACCTGCAGTGCGGTGGCTCCGCCTTCAGCCTTATCTACCAGATAACCTGCGCGGGCAAGGACTCGACTCAGTAAATCACGGTTAGCCTCAATATCATCAACAATAAGGATGCGATCTTGTCTATTATTCATTATTGTCCGAGCAGGTCGTGCATCTTTTCAAGCAGACGGGGCAGATTGATTGGCTTAGGCTCATATTGGTCACAACCAGCACTAATTGCCCTCTCATAATCTACTGACATAGTATGGGCAGTCACGGCAATGATCGGTACGTGCGTATATTCTTCCCACGCTCTGATCTGACGGGTTGCTTCCCAGCCATCGATCCCCGGCAGATTCATATCCATCAGGATCAGATCGGGCGCTTCACTGCAGGCTAACTTCACGCCCTGCAGCCCATCCTCTGCAGTCATCATCTCAAAACCCTTGCGCTCAAGACGTCGGCTCAGCATGTCGCGGTTCAGTTCATTATCTTCGACAAGCAGTATTTTCGTCATTCCAGCTCCTTAACTGATCCATGTTTACGCATAAAGCGACGCACTATGGAAATAGTTCGTGATATTTTTCAGATCGCCCTTACTAATCACTAACGGCACCGATGTAGACAGAAATGTAAAATAATAGACAGAGTTTCAGTTTGACCGCCAGTGCTATGCTTTACCGGCCATTGGAAGCCGCGACCAGGCAGCTCTCTCTCAAGAATGCGGGCTATCACGTTACGCGACGGGCAGCATCGAGCTACAGCACTTATTACCCTTTTGCCTTTAGTTTCCCGGGATGTAACTGGATGGCTCCGTTCCTGTTTAGGCACTACCAAACTTTCCATCCTCAGCTCTTGCTGACACTAGTAATGATGAGTCAACAGGAATGCGTACCGTAAACGTACTACCTTTTCCTACTTCACTACGGACATCAATACTACCTCCCATAAGTTGACAGAGGTCCTTACAGATCGCCAGGCCAAGACCCGTACCACCAAACCGACGCGTAGTGCTCACGTCAGCCTGAACAAACGGGGTAAAGACCTGACCCACCTCTTCTAGCGACATACCAATACCGTTATCTGAGATAATAAAAGCCAACAGCTCTACACCTGAAGATTGCTCTAATTTCACAGTAAGTGTCACTAGCCCCGCGTTGGTGAATTTGGCAGCATTAGAGAGTAAGTTAATCAGAATTTGACGTAGCCTGATGCTATCGGTGGTGATCTTGTTGACCTCCTCAGCACAGACCACTTCGAAACGATTGGTGTTTTTATCCATTTGATACTTAATCACCAAGTCAAGATCCTGCAACAAGCCGGGTATGGAAACCCTTTCATGTACCAGCTCAAAACGTCCAGCTTCAATCTTGGCCAGATCTAACACATCATTGATCAATTTCAGAAGCTGATTGCCTGCTGCATTAATTCTGTTCAGATCCTTGATAATGACTGTATTTCCATCATCTTCCGCCTCTTCCTTGAGTAACTCGCTATAGCCGATAATGGCATTAAGCGGTGTTCGTAACTCATGGCTCATATTAGCGAGAAACTCGGATTTCATGCGATTGGCCGATTCAGCGGCCAGTTTGGCAAGCTTCAGCTCCTTTTCTTCCTGCTTGCGCGCTGAGATATCACGAACCAGCCCTACAAACATAGACTCCCCATTCACCTGCATCGGTGAAACGGCAAGATCCATCGGAAATGTTGATCCATCCTTGCGGCGACCACTGACCTCCCGGCCAATACCGATAATCTTTTTTTCACCCGTAGCAGCATGGTTATTGAGATAACCATCGTGCTCGCTGTGGTAAGGTTCAGGCATGAGAATTTTGATATTTTCGCCTTTAACCTCATGTTCAGCATAACCAAACACACTCTCAGCCGCTGGATTGAAAGCATTGATCTTGCCTTTAGCATCAATAATAACAAGCCCATCGATCACACTATTAAATACCCCTTGCAGCTTTATCTCTGCAGTGGTCAATGCATGCTCAGATTGCATTCGTTCGGTTTGATCTCTGATAATGCCAACAAAATGCCGCTCTTGACCAATCATCACAGTGCTGACAGCAAGATCCATCGGAAATGTTGATCCATCCTTGCGCAGTCCAACCACCTCCCGGCCGATACCGATCACCTTTTTCTCTCCGGTGGAGATATGATGAAACAGATAACCGTCATGCTCACTGTGATACGGTTCGGGCATTAACATCTTAATATTCTGCCCAACTACCTCACCCGCACGGTAACCGAATATATTTTCTGAAGCAGGATTAAATGACTCCACTTTACCTAGCTCATCAATAGTAATAATACCATCGACAACATTGTCTATCACCGCCGACAACCGGGCTTTTTCGTCGGTAATACTTTGCTCGAACACCTTGCGTTCGGAGATGTCGCGGATAATACCGGTAAAATACCGAACATCTCCCACCATCAGCTCACTGACAGCAAGCTCAATTGGAAAGGTGCTGCCATCCTTACGCTGAGCAACGAGTTCACGCCCTTTGCCAATTACTTTTTTCTCACCGGTCGTCATGTAATGCAAAAGATAGCCGTCATGTCCGCTGCGATAAGGCTCCGGCATCAGCATGCTGATATTATGGCCAATCACTTCATCTGCGGAATAACCGAAAATTTGCTCGGATGCGGGATTAAACGACTCAACAATACCTTGCTTAGTAATGTTGATGATGCCATCAACGACTGTATCAACAATCGACCTGACCAATTCATATGAGTTATTCAGTACCGCTGCATTATATTTTTCTTCGGAGAGGTCAGCAGCAAACTTCACTATTTTAAAAGGGTCGCCATTGTCATCGAATATCGCTAAATGTGAGGCTTTCAGCCATATTTCTTTATCATTTTTGCCAAGTCGTTTATAGACACCTTCGCAAATTTCACCTCGACTGAGCCGCGCCCAGAATTCGCGATAGTCTGGAGATTCAATAAATGACTGCCCACAGAGCATGCTGTAATGCTGGCCATGAAGCTCTTCATCTCGGTAGCCCACAATTTTTAAGAAGCGGTCATTGGCATGGAGGATATTTCCCTGCATATCAAACTCAATAATGCCTTGAATAAAACCTGCCGCCGAGATCATACGTTGAATTTCGTTACTACCCACCAGAAACTCCGATACTATTTTTTGTTTTTTTAGTCGAATATCATAAGTGTAGATGACCTTTCTATAATCACACTTAATCACCACCAATTTTTTATGCTGATCTAATCTAACCTAGCAAGCGCTATCAGCAGATGAAAAACAAAACAACTCGCTACACACTTTATGGGATGTGAACACCCAAAATCCGGGATCACATTGCCAGAAAGCTTTAGGCCACATGACTACTAGAGCCGCACTATCCCGAGGCTATTATTGGCTGAACAACAAGTCCTCCTTAGATGCGCTAATGACTAGCTAGGTAAAATCGGACAATCATCAAAACAGCTGTTACTTACTGTGTTGAAAGAGGATCGAGAAAGTCAGGACGTCATTGTTTTTACACCGTTGCGCAAAAGCATCTCAGTCAACTTTACAAGATAGAGGAAGTACGACTAATCATGGCTGATCAGGCGGTATGGAGTGTGACCCGAAATGAGCCGGAGGTAAGCGTTCAACTCAACAGATAAATAACTCTGCCAAGGGAACAGGAGGAAGATAGAGTCACTTCAACGAGCTAGCCGCTAAAGTGACTGTTCTCTTTTGTATAAATCGGTAAACGATTTCTCGTAGCAGTTAATTTCATACCTGGAAACTGCTTTAGGGTTGGTAGTCCGAACCTCCTGAGAGGCTCTTTCCACCGGGTCACATCACCCTACGTAGAGGGCAACGTCAACACAACACGACTCTCGTCGTATTACATCATGCCGCCCATACCACCCATACCGCCCATGCCGCCCATATCTGGAGCGCCACCATCTTTAGATGGCTTGTCAGCAATCATAGCTTCAGTTGTGATCATCAGACCAGCAACAGAAGAGGCTGCCTGCAAAGCAGAACGTGTTACTTTAGCTGGGTCAAGGATACCCATTTCCAGCATATCGCCGTAAGTATCGTTACCAGCGTTGTAACCAAAAGAACCTTTACCTTCACGTACTTTTGCTACGACAACAGAACCTTCGCCGCCAGCATTGTCTACGATCTGACGCAGAGGAGCTTCCATTGCACGGCAAGCCAACTGAATACCGATTGTCTGGTCGTGATTATCACCTTGCATACCTTCAACAGCCTGCAATGCACGAATCAGCGCAACACCACCGCCAGGAACCACACCTTCTTCTACAGCAGCGCGAGTAGCATTCAATGCATCTTCTACGCGTGCTTTTTTCTCTTTCATTTCAACTTCAGTTGCAGCGCCTACTTTAATAACAGCTACACCGCCTGCTAGTTTAGCAACACGTTCCTGCAATTTTTCACGGTCGTAGTCAGAAGTAGTGTCTTCAATCTGAACACGGATTTGACCAACACGTGCTTCGATTGCATCAGCATTACCTGCGCCATCAATAACAACAGTCGCTTCTTTAGTCACGGTAACACGCTTAGCCTGGCCCAAATGTTCCAGAGTCGCTGTTTCCAGGCTCAGACCCACTTCTTCAGAAATAACAGTACCGCCAGTCAGTACAGCGATATCTTCCAGCATTGCTTTACGACGATCACCAAAACCAGGTGCTTTAACAGCAGCCACTTTAACGATACCGCGCATGTTGTTAACAACCAGTGTTGCCAACGCTTCGCCTTCAACGTCTTCAGAAACGATCAATAAAGGACGTGAAGATTTAGCAACCTGTTCCAGTGTTGGAAGCAAATCACGGATGCTGGAGATTTTTTTATCAACCAAAAGGATATAAGGCTGTTCCAGTTCAACAGTCATGTTTTCCTGATTGTTGATAAAGTATGGAGACAGGTAACCACGGTCGAACTGCATACCTTCAACAACAGTCAGTTCGTTTTCCAGTCCAGTACCTTCTTCAACGGTAATAACGCCTTCTTTACCGACTTTTTCCATTGCTTCAGCAATCAACTGACCGACGACTTCGTCAGAGTTAGCAGAGATAGTACCTACCTGTGCAATTGCTTTTGAATCTGCACACGGAACAGCCATCTTTTTAATCTCTGCAACAACAGCAGCAGATGCTTTATCGATACCGCGTTTCAGATCCATCGGGTTCATACCCGCTGCAACTGATTTTAAGCCTTCACAAACGATTGCCTGAGCAAGAACCGTTGCTGTAGTTGTACCATCACCCGCTACATCGTTAGCCTGTGAAGCAACTTCTTTAACCATCTGTGCGCCCATGTTTTCGAACTTATCTTCCAGTTCGATCTCTTTCGCTACAGATACACCGTCTTTAGTGACGGTAGGTGCGCCAAACGCTTTATCTAAAATAACGTTGCGACCTTTTGGGCCCAATGTTGTTTTTACAGCGTCAGCCAGAATGTTGACACCTTGCAGCATGCGCTGGCGAGCATCATTACCAAAACGTACGTCTTTAGCAGCCATTGTTTCTAAATCCTGTTACAAATAATTCTTAATAAAAATGAAGCGAAAACAGTAAAAGAGGCTGAATTAATTTTCCAGCACACCGTAAATTTCGCTTTCGTTCATAATCAACAATTCTTCACCGTCAAGTTTGACAATGTTAGAACCTGCATACTGCCCAAATAGGATTTTGTCACCTACTTTTACTGATAAAGGCTGTACTTCACCACTTTTAAGTACACGTCCCTGACCAACAGCAACAACTTCACCTTCATTCGGCTTTTCAGCAGCAGAACCTGGCAGCAAGATTCCGCCAGCGGTTGTTTTTTCTTCTTCACTGCGACGAACTACTACACGATCGTGAAGCGGACGAATTTTCATCTAATTTCTCTCCTGATGGTTTAATCAAAATGCGATAAAGCTATTGATAAGTCGAAGACCGTAACCATCTGGTTACCGGTTGATACATAAGTGGGGGCACACGGGTGCATTTCAACACCCGTTAAGAATATTTTTATCGATATTTACAGATTAATCATCGCGACGAAATTCGCCATCGATGATATCGCCCTGTCTGGGCGGTTTTTCATGATCTTTAAAAGAAGAGCGGCCACCTGCCGGAGGGTTCTGAAATGTATCTGTCTGCTCAAATGACTGACTCTTTTTCATCGCCACAACAGTAAATCGCTTCATCAGACTCGTTACCAGCGCGCGACGAGTGAAAGGAACCAGACAACAGAAACCAATAACGTCCGTAACGAAACCCGGTGTAATCAATAAAGCGCCGCCGACAGCCAGTACCAGACCTTCAACCATTTCTTGTCCGGGCATCTCTCCGGCCTTCATGCGTTGCTGCGCCCGGGCCAATGTGGACAAACCCTGATACCTCAGCATATTCACGCCGACAAATGCCGATAACAGCACCAATCCAACGGTATACCAGGTTCCAATAGCCTGCCCGACATTAATGAGCACAGTGATTTCTATTATAGGTATAAGGATAAAAAGTAAAAAAAGAAACGGCATAGTCAAAACCTATATTATTTTGCTCATCAAATCAGATGATTGAACGTAATTCAAGAGTAAGACTATGGTCTAATACTAGACTTTTGTACATATCCTAATTGACTATTTTTATTTTAAATAGTTAAAAATCAATAAGTTAATTCCGTAAAATAAAGAATACACACACCATGCCAATAAGTAAAAACCCTTATAATTGAAATGATTAATAGACATTTTTCCACGCGCACTCTATGTTTGTTGCGCTGCAATATTGTGCAGTGCAATAATTTTGTTGCACTGCACAATCTCGCGGTGCACAATAAGGTAACTAAGATTAAGCAGCAATCAGAACAAGGTACTCTACGATGGAATTGAAAGATAAAGTTATCGTTATCACCGGTGGCGGCCGCGGGTTAGGTCGTTCAATGGCTTTGGAACTAGCGGGACGTGGTGCCAAACTGGCATTAGCCGACCTCAACGCAGAAGACTTGGATGTCACTATTGGTTTATGCGCAGAAAAAGGCGCAGAAGCTCGCGGATACATCGCTAACGTTGCTGATGAAGCAAGCGTTGAGAAGCTTTTCAATGACGTCGTAGCAGACTTCGGCACATTGCACGGACTAGTAAACAATGCAGGCATCACGCGTGATGGCCTGTTTATTAAAGTGAAAGACGGTAAAGTAGTTAGCAAAATGTCTATGGATCAGTGGAATCTGGTTATGGACGTTAACCTGACAGGTACTTTCCTGTGTGGTCGTGAAGCGGCTATTAAGATGATCGAGACAGGCTCTCAGGGATGCATTATTAACATCTCTTCTATTTCTCGTTCAGGCAACATGGGCCAGACCAATTACACGGCTACTAAAGCAGGCGTACAGGCTATGGCTGTTACGTGGGCTAAAGAATTAGCTCGCTACGGCATCCGTGCGGCATCTATTGCTCCTGGTTTCATCGGTACAGAAATGGTACTGAGCATGAAACCAGAAGCGCTGGCAAAAGTTGAGGCAGGTATCCCTGCTAAGCGTCTGGGTACACCAGAAGAGATCGCACATACGGTTGCTTTCATTCTTGAGAATGATTATGTAAGCGGTCGTTGCATCGAAGTAGACGGCGCGTTGCGTCTCTAACCAAATGCCTCGTTCAAAAAAGCCGACTTCATGTCGGCTTTTTTGATGGCATTTACATCTCCATTCAAGCCGGACACAATAGCGCGCATCGGTCCCGAAAGGTTGTCTCCATGTCATCAGAAGATTCGCTATCCAACAACTGGCTTAGCTCACTTAAAATTTACCTTCACCCTCGCTCTGTTGCCATGCTGTTTCTCGGTTTTTCTTCCGGCCTACCACTATTACTGGTGTTCGGCACACTTTCTTTCTGGTTAAGAGAAGCGGGAGTCGAGCGCAGCGTTATCACCTATTTTTCCTGGGTTGGCCTGGCCTACGGCCTTAAATGGTTATGGGCACCGCTGATTGACCGACTCCCTCTCCCTATACTCTCAACCTGGCTTGGCCGACGCAGAAGCTGGATGTTTCTCTCTCAATGTTTACTGATTGCCAGTCTGGCCGGCCTGGCCTTTTCGGATCCCCTCCTGCATCTCAATTACATGGCGTTATTAGCAATTGCTGTTGCGTTTAGCTCAGCCACTCAGGATATTGTGATTGATGCCTACCGTATTGAATCTGCCGGAGAGAGATTACAAGCAGCCATGGCAGCAACCTATATGGCCGGTTATCGTCTGGCAATGATTGTTGCAGGTGCAGGTGTTCTGGCACTGGCCGCCTGGGTTGATATTGATCCGTCCATCTACTCTCAGCACTCATGGCAAGTAGCCTACCTGTGTATGGCCGCGCTGATGGGTACGGGCCTGATTACAACGATGATGATTGCAGAACCGGCTGCTATTGAAATGGATCAGGAGACATTAGAGCAACAACATAAAATCACGGCCAAAGCCGAACAACTGGCACATTTACCGCAAAAGTTATCGAGTCTACTCGGCTGGGGATATATCGCTGTCATCTGCCCTTTTGCTGACTTTATCAGGCGCTATGGAAAGCAGGCCCTGATTATTCTGGCGCTTATTGGTACGTACCGTATTTCAGATGTGATTCTGGGGATTATTGCCAATATCTTCTATGTTGACATGGGTTTCAGCAAACAAGAAGTTGCCACAATCATCAAAGTTTATGGTGTCATTATGACCATTCTTGGCGCAGGTTTAGGTGGTATTCTGGTGAATCGCTACGGGGTCATGAAAATCCTTTTCACTGGCGCTTTACTGGCCGCCGGCACCAATCTACTGTTTGCATGGCTTGCTACGCTCGGGCATGACACTAGGGTACTAACGCTGGTAATATCGCTTGATAATCTGAGTGGAGGCATTGCTACCGCCGCCTTTATTGCCTATCTTTCCAGCCTGACCAACATCCAATACTCCGCCACACAATATGCATTATTCAGCTCTGTTATGCTGCTTTTCCCTAAGTTTCTGGGGGGGTTCTCAGGCGGTATTGTTGATAGCCTGAATTATGCCTGGTTCTTTACCGGCACTGCTGTACTGGGTATTCCGGTGTTAATCCTGGTATGGATGGCCGCCAAAATAACGCCTATAAAAGCAAAATAATATTGGGCTAGATTGTCGCTTCACTTATAAATAGTAATGATTATCATTTACATTTATTTATGCTTCGTTTACTCTTCATCGACTTAATACGGAGGATGAACGATGACCTATCAAATCAACGCTTGGCTGGAGCGCCCCGACCCCTATATAGAAGTCACTCATAAGGTACGTAAAATACCAGTGATTCAATGGAACGCAGATCAAATTAAAGAGATGATATCCTTAGGTAGCTTATGCCCTGCTGACTTTTCTGATCTGCGAATCAATGAACAAGAACTCATAAAAGAACTCTTTATTCTCTCATGCATGGAAGAAAATATTTGATTATGGACCTTTTATTCAAGCGTTGACTTCAATAGTCACACCCTTCATCATAATTTAAACGTATATACATAAGATGTTCTTTTGATTCGTATTAACGAAGATGAGCGCAATCAGTTTGTATCATTGTGCGATGAACCAGATACGAAAGCAGCCCGAGAGATACGCCGGTTTATACGTGGTTTTATTGTGGAGCATGGGCAAGAACCAAAGACTAAAGGTTACCTGTCGGCAACACATTATCAATCGATATATTATTGGAGAAAATCGACATGTCTAAAGTAAAAGCTAAAGAAGTAAAAAGCGAAATTAAAGCACGTAAAGCTAAAATTGAAAAGCAAGAAGACAAACTGAAAAAACTAAAAAAACAACTGAAAAAAAGCAAGTAGTTTAACTACCTAATATCCAAGGGGCGGATAACCTGCAGTAAATTTCAGCCCCTTGTGTTTGTCACTAATCCCGAAAAATTAACCCTGAACCTTAATTCCGAAAAACTAGTCCCGAAAATTATTAAACTGTAGTGGCATATCAATATCTGAATCTTTCAACACTGCCATTGCTTGCTGAAGATCATCACGTTTTTTACCCGTAACACGCACTTTTTCTCCCTGAATTTGCGTCTGCACCTTCAACTTTGCATCTTTTAGCACTTTAATCACCTTCTTCGCGACAGGCTGATCAAGCCCTTGCTTAATCGTCAATTCCTGACGCGCTTTTACGCCTGAAGTATCTGCTTTTTGCTCTTCCAGACATTTAGGGTCAAGGCCACGGGCGATCAGTTTTGAGCGCAACACATCAAGCATCTGCTGAAGCTGAAAATCGACATCAGCTTCCATCGATACATCGTCACCATTCACCTCGAATCTGGCGGCGACACCTTTAAAATCAAAACGCGTCTGGATTTCACGGTTAGCCTGGTCTACCGCATTGGTGACTTCATGCTTATCCAGCTCAGAAACAATATCAAATGATGGCATACTCGTTTTCCTCAATACTTTTATGGCAATGTTAATTGCGCTATTTTAACCAAGCGGCAGACGCTTTTCACCTTATGCATTAACGTAGAAAGCGATTATCGTTATTATGATGCTTTATTTGATGGATATCTCTTCCAATGCATTGGCATATTCTTGGCGCTGGCGCCATCGGCTGCACTTGGGCAGTACAGCTTTTCAAATCCAAACACGATGTTACTTTAATTTTAAGCAGTAAAGAACGCCTGCAACAATTATGTGAAAATAACGGCATCGTCTACGAATCAAAAGATGATGAAGCCAAAGCGTATAACATTAGAGCTGAATTGGCAGAAAATGACACGCCTATCCGAAACCTGCTCATTTGCACCAAAGCTTACTCCACCATCAGCGCCTTACAGTCGGTAACCGATAGGCTCAGCTGCGATGCTAATGTTGTCTTGCTACAAAATGGGTTAGGACCTCAACAGGATGTCGTTGAGCTATTTCCCACATTATCCATCTGGGCGGCGACAACAACCGACGGAGCATATCTATCGGCGCCCTTTCGTGTGGTGAGGGCCGGTTATGGAGAAACATTAATTGGCGCTTTATCCAGCAAAGCGCAGCAGTCTGGCAATACACTATGCCTTTCACCGTCAGGCGATCTGACTATCACTTTAACCAACGACATTGAACATAAGCTGTGGTGTAAAGTCGCTATTAATGCGGCTATTAACCCGCTTACTGCCTTAAATAACTGTAAAAATGGCATGTTAGCGTCAGACCCAGAGCTTTCAGGAAAGATGCTACAAGTGTGCAGTGAAGTAGAAATGATTGCAGCTGCCTGCGGGCAACCGCTGTTTGAAAAACCTCTCTATGAAATGGCCCTGTTGATAGCCAGAGCTACCGCTGAAAACTACTCATCAATGCTACAAGATATTCAGCAAAAAAGGCCAACAGAGATCGAACAAATTACTGGTTTTTTATGCAAGAAAGCAGACAATCTCAAGTGCCATACGCCAGAAAATCGTTCCTTGTTACAACAGGTTCGACAACTATCGCTACCTCACTAATTTAAATCTCATATCAGTCACAATCACTGATATCTAACCTCCTCCATAAACTAAAAAGCAATTCTCCCCCCCCATAAAAGTTCAAATAGCACACTCTGGAATATAAAATATTTCGATTCTTACACTACTGTCACTTCAGATCTCATTAATTAAGTGACTTCGATCAAAGGAATTGCCACGAGAGAGAGGATAATTATTAATTATAGGCAACCTTTCAAAGGAGACATTAATGGATCATCTTGTAAAAACAGAACCGCAAGAAACTATTGAAGCACTTGAGTCTACATCTGAACTGAATGATTCGCCTGGCATGGCTGAAAACAGTACAGAGATAACTAAGACTCAAGAAAAACTTTCCCGAAATGAATACGAAAGCCTCAAAAAAGATCTGCAGATTGAGCTGCTAAAAATGCAGAGCTGGGCACGTGAAACCGGCGAACGTATTATCATCCTATTTGAAGGACGAGATGCCGCCGGTAAAGGGGGCACCATAAAGCGCTTTATGGAACACCTGAATCCTCGTGGTGCAAAAGTAATCGCACTGGAAAAACCCACCGAGGAAGAGAAAGGCCAGTGGTATTACCAACGATACGTGAAGCACTTTCCGACTAAAGGTGACATCTTACTTTTTGACCGCTCCTGGTATAACCGTGCGGGCGTTGAACGAGTCATGAATTTTTGCTCTCCTGCTGAATACCTTGAATTTATGCGCCAGACACCGGACTTCGAACGAATGTTAGTTCGTAGCAACATTCGTTTATTTAAATTCTGGTTTTCCGTGAGCCGTGATAAACAATTTGAGCGTTTTCAAGCACGTAAAGTCGCCCCGCTAAAACAGTGGAAATTATCTCCTATTGATCTGGCATCTCTGGATAAATGGGACGCATACACTGAAGCAAAAGAGGCTATGTTTTTTTATACTGATACAGCAGACGCCCCCTGGACAGTTATTAAATCAGATGATAAGAAACGCGCCCGTATTAATGCCATGCGCTTTATTCTGAATTCACTTCCATACCCTAATAAGAATCTTGATATTTTATTAACACCTGACTCACTCATCGTGGGTAATGCACGTGATATTCATGAACAAGATGAACACATCTTTTTGTCTAATAACAAATAATTCAAACGAAGGGATTTTCCATGTCACAGAAACAAACGCAACACTCTCACAATGTTGTTGAATCCTTTAAAGGAAAATTAACACCTGAACTCCGCCTTCAGATTGGAGAGTCAAATTTTGTTGCTTTAGAGTTAATTGTCGAATCGTCCATTAGCACCGCCGTCTTAGAAGAGCTCGAAAAAGCAGCGGATCGTGTCGAGCGACTCGCTCACGAAATACGTAAATTTGCCGAACATTATGATGCGTAGTTAAGTCATTAATAAGGTTGATCATTATTTACCAGTGAGCAACCTTATCCCTCCTCCGCTGATTGCATCACCTAAAACCGCCCTGTAAACTTCGCCTCCAGTTATTCAGGTGCCTGTAAAGGTTAAACGGGAAGAACGGTGCGTATTACTTTAGCTACACAGCTAATACAACGCCGACGCTGCCCCCGCAACGGTAATCGATCTTCATAACAAAGATCGAGAGTCCGGATACCGGCCTGTTTTATTTCTAACCTGATGCGCGGTGGGCGCATAGTTTGAGGTTTTACATGTTTAAATTAACCCCTTCGCTTTTAGCAGCGACTACGCTTGCTAGTATCTCCTCTATGACTTTCGCCTCTTCAATAATCAATCAGCCTCTGAATATAACAGTTACAGGCACGCGTTCATTATTATCGGAAGAGATGGCGGGTAAAACTGTCAGCGTCATTACTCGTCAACAAATCAGTGCCAGCGGAGCTTCCAATGTATTTGAAGCACTGCGCAGTAGCGGTACCGTACAGATCACACAAAACTACACCGGCAATAGTAATGACGGCGTTGTCTCCATGCGCGGTTTTGGTGAAAACAGCAGCCAGAACGTACTGATTTTAGTGAATGGCAGACCACTGAACAACCCCACTCTGGAAGCACCCGATCTGAGCATTATTTCTCTTAACAATGTAGAGAGAATTGAAGTGCTACAAGGTAGCGCAGGTGTGCTGTATGGCCAAAATGCGGTAGGCGGTGTGATCAATATCATCACTCGCTCTATTGAGGGTTCAAGCGGACAGATTCAGGTTTCAGCAGGATCATATGACACGGCTAAGCTTGCTGCAGGTTTTGAGCATCGCTATGAAAACGGCCTGGGTGTTCGCTTAAATATGAATAACAACACCAGCAACGGCTATCGTGATAACAGCGAGAAAGAATTTGAGCGTTTAGAAGCTGGGTTATCTTATCGCTATCACAGCGGTGAAATTGGCTTTTCACATCAGGTCATCAATGATAATCAGCGTTTACCGGGGTCACTAAGCGATGCACAAGTGCAAGCGGATGCACGCGCTGCAGGCACGCCCAATGATTTCTTTAATAACGACGTAACCGTCAGCGAAATAACACTCGCTCAGTCGTTGTCTGATCAATTTACATTACATGCAGAAGCCAGCCAACGAGACAGTAACGGTAAAGGTGTTCTTGGTTCCAGTTACAGTCAAGATACCCGAGTGAATTCTTTTACACCTCGTATTACTGGTCACCTCCCTGCGATTCACGGCGATATTATCCTGACAGCCGGATATGACTACCGCAATAGTGATTTCCAGGCATGGAACGGCTACTACAATAGCGAACAAACCGCCCACGCCTTTTATACTCAGGTTATCTATCCGGTCAGTGAAACGCTATCCGCAACAGTAGGTGCGCGTAACACACGCGTTAAAGATAATAATATTAAGGAGAGCACCGAACACTCAGACTCTGCTTTTGTTAAAGAATTTGGTATTAACTGGCAACTACGACCTAACCATAAAATCTTTTTAAGACGCGATGAAAACGTACGTTTCGCAGCAGTAGAAGAGAATGGT
Source organism: Neptunomonas antarctica (assembly GCF_001305295.1). Classification (GTDB taxonomy): domain Bacteria; phylum Pseudomonadota; class Gammaproteobacteria; order Pseudomonadales; family Balneatricaceae; genus Neptunomonas; species Neptunomonas antarctica. The sequence continues at coordinate 18,407 of NZ_LJSI01000021.1, read as the reverse complement.
TACACCCCTTCTGGTATTGACTTTCTTCAGCCACAAGAAGGCACCTCATGGGAACTCGGCTGGCAAGGTGACTATCAGAAAACTAAATTAATGCTGAATCTCTACAGGCTTGAACTTGATAACGAAATTTTGTATGACGCTGAAGCCAATGCTGGCTGGGGTGCCAATCTCAATATGGACCGCTCCCTGCGTAAAGGCATCATTCTCGGCGCAGAACATGCATTGTTGAACAACCTGAAAATTGGTGGTACATACACCTATACTGATTCAGAATTATTAGCAGGTTCATTTAAAGGCAATGAAGTCCCCTTTGTTGCACGCCATACGTTTAATCTTTTTGCCAACTACCGCTTTGATCAGCAATGGAACCTCTATGTTGACGGACAATATACCGGTGAACGTTATTTAGCGGGCGATGATGCCAACGCGCTCAGTAAAATTGATGGTTATGTTGTTATGAACGCTTCGTTAAAGTGGCAACGTAACCACTGGACAACCCAGTTAACCATCAACAATATGTTCAATGAAGAATATGACGCATATATCGGCAACCGTTATGGATCAACGAACCATTATCCTGCGCCCGAGCGAAATATGCTCTTAACTGTAGGCTATGCTTTTTAAATAGTTGCACACAGGGCTGGTACTGCCAGCCCTGCTTAATATCAGGAATAGACAATGACCAACAGGCTGACACGCATCTATACCCGCACCGGCGATAAAGGCACGACCGGTCTTGCCGACGGCAGCAGAGTGTCAAAAACCTCTGAGCGTATTGAAACGCTGGGCGATATTGATGAGCTGAACTCAGTGCTGGGTATTTTACGGACTGAATTAGCAAACGATGATGCGTTAGCGCCGGTCTTTTTTCAGGTTCAGAATGACCTCTTCGACTTAGGAGGAGAGATTGCGATGGCCAATCCAGAGTATCAGGCGATCACGCCGGCTATCGTCACCGAGCTGGAAAACCACCTGGATGCGCTGAATGAGCAATTACCACCGCTCACAGAATTTATTCTGCCAGGGGGTAGCCGTAGCGCTGCTTATTGCCATCAGGCCAGAAGTATCTGCCGCAGAGCAGAGCGCCAAATGATTCGGCTGTGCGATGCTGAAGATCAGAATCCTATGGGCGCTGTCTACCTGAACCGCCTGTCGGATCTGCTGTTTGTCTGTGCCCGGATACTGGCACGGCGTAACGGTAACCAAGAAATCTGCTGGCAACCCAGGCATAAATAACAATTACAAGAGTAAACCGTTAAGCCCGATGGGAAAGCGCAATTTTTGCCTGAATGGCAAACTGGTTAAAGCATGTAAAATCAGTATCATCCAAGGGTTGCGCGGTTCTGTCTGCATAAAATAAACCAATCACCTTGCCCCTTATAACCAACGGCGCAATGACCATTCCACGAGGATTTACTTCCTTAATAAAAGCAGGGGGCAAACGTTCTTTCCAACCGGCCTCATTGACATCTGATACCAACAGCGTCATCTCTTTTTTAATGATATGAAAAAACAAACGCATATCCACTTCAGGACGTCCTTCAGTAAAAAAACACTCCAATCCTTCTAACGACTCACCTTCTGCAATTTTCATACTTAACATGGGCGGTGCTTTGCGGTATAGACAAAATATCACTCGGTCATAAGAGGTGCAGGCTTTGATCCCTTCAACAACCTGCGACAAAATCGTATGCGCGGCTCCGTTCTCTGCCGTTAATTCAGCTAGCCGATTCAGATAATTTAATTGTTTCTCTGGGCTGTCATTTTTCTTCTTCGGTTGTTTAACACCGATACCCTCTGGCTGAGTAAGTTGCTTTCGGGAATGAAAGAAATAAGCGGTACGCCGAATACAGTCATCTAACTTAGGATCACCTGTTTCTTGCATCACGGGAACCAGCCCCTGTAAGTCAATACCGTATTCTTCAACCATATTTGCAGCTAATTTGCAGGCATCGTCAAAGCACGCTTCAACATCCTGATCCAGCAGCGAAAAACGTGTTTCCAGCGCATCACTCAGCAGGCCAAAATTATCTTCATGCACTTGCTCGCCGTAGACTTTTTCGATCAGAGTGTGACTAAATGAGATCAACAGGTGCTGATCATAAACGAGCTTATCTGATTTTCCGGCCGTCATCTCGTCCATCGTTTTGACCACCGTGGGAGGAAAGCCCCAGCTTTGAGCCAGATCCTGGCCGATATCACTGAATTGTCCGCCCAATTCCGACAACTGAATACTACTCCATGATTGCTTACCTAAAGCTTTGGCAGCACACATTTTCTTATAAACGTCAGGCATAGTGGAGGAAACAATAATCTCCCCTAAGTTAAACAGTAAACCACACAAGAATGTTTCTTCAATATCACGAATACCCGCTTTAGCCGCTAATTCGCGGGCCATAGAGGCATTCAGAAAGGCCCGTAACAGCAATTTTTCAAGCCCTGAATCAGGATGTGCGTCATTGAAATTTTCAATCAGCTTTAACGAGATAGAGAGGTTTTTAATACGGTTAAAACCCAGCAATATGACGGCACGCGAAATAACGGCAACCTTACCAATCCCTCGATTAAACTCAGGTGTATTTGCAATACGAAGCAACTTGGCCGACAAACTGGCATCTTTCAAAATAGCCATGGCTAACACCATAGCATCACCTTCAGGCGAGCGGCTCAACTCCTGGATACGATTGAGTGACGCACTAAACACGGGAAGATCAGCACCGCGCCCCAACTGAGTATGAATACTTTTTAATGTCTGCTGATACTTAACCACAACATACCTACTACTGATGCCATAACTTTATACCCTAACTATATGCCTTAATTATGGGTGTAGACAATCGATAAGCTATGAGGAAACAGGAAGAAGAAGAGCGTCTAGTCTAAACAAATCTATTCTGAGCGAACCTTGTCTAAAAGAATACAAAGCTGCTTAAGCCCCTGCACACTGCGTAGGGTAGGCCGGCTAATGAGATCCGCATCCAACGTATAGAGATGTTGTTGACTAACCGCCGTGATTTCCGGCCATGCCTGCCAGCGTTGCCGCCAATCCACTGGTGTACCCTGCTGTGGCGCCACAATAACATCAGGGTTAAGTAACAGAATACTTTCAACACTAGTTTGTGGAACCACTTCTAGCTGCTCAGCAAACAGGTTGACGCCACCACACAGGGTAATCATTTCATTGATCATCTGCTGTTTATTGGCCGTCATCAAAGGATCATTCCATAACTGATAAAACACATTCACTGTTTTATTATGCTGATAACGCACTTTCGTGTGCATTATCTCAGACTTAAAATCCGCTATTAAAGGCACGGCTAACTCAGACTGACCCGTCAGAACCGCCAGATCAGCCAGTGTTTTACTAACCCCTTCAAGCGACTGGCTGGACGCACGGTAAACCACCACACCCAGCGATCGTAACAGTGCAATAACCTCTGCAGGGCTTCCCTTATCCCAGGCCAACACCAAATCGGGTTCAAGCGTTAAAATCACTTCGGCACTGATCTCTTCTGCACCGCCAATACGAGGAATTAAACGCGCCGCTTCAGGATAATCACTGTGCTCCACGGTGGCGATAATCCGCTCTCCCGCCTGCAACGAAAACAACAATTCAGTCAGGTGTGGTGCCAGCGTCACTATACGCTGCGCCGAATGATCCAAGATAACTTCTTGCCCCGTATCATCAACAACCGACAACGCCTGTGTCACAGACGATAAAGAAAATAATAAAATGAACCAAAGCGGATAAAACACGATAGCAGGGCTTCCGATTAAAATTGCTGATAAAACATAGACTGTTAATAATGCTCCTATCATAACCAACAAAGCCGCCCTGCTCATAACTTTCGTTAATCACAGGACGGCTTTGGCACATCACTGATGCTTATTAGTTGACCCTGAATAACAGGTTCTTAATAGTTAATCTTGCATAACAGCCCTTTAGTAAAAGGAGATTTTATTTATTCACGTCGACGATAGTCCGGCCCTGAATCTGACCGTTAACAATTTTCGCGGCATACTCCGGTACATCATCCAGACCAATAACCTGACTAATCTCACCCAAAGCGGTGGCAGGTAAATCTGTTTGCAAACGATTCCACGCCTTAATTCTACGCTCAACCGGACACATAACAGAATCAACACCCTGCAAACGCACATTGCGCAAAATAAACGGCATCACGGTTGTTGGCAATTTAAAGCCCCCCGCCAAACCACACGCCGCTACCGTCGCATTGTAATCCGCTTCGGCTAAGATCCGCGCCAGCATCATATCACCGACGGTATCGATACCACCGGCCCAACGCTGACGTTCTAATGGACGCGCTTTCTCGCTCATCTCTTCACGCGTCAGGATAGTCGTTGCACCCAAACCACGCAGATAGGGTTCTGTTTCTGCACGGCCGGTAATCGCCGCAACTTCGTAGCCCAGTTTCGCCAAAATAGCTACGGCAACAGAGCCTACACCCCCGGCGGCACCCGATACAACAACCGGGCCTTTATCTGGCGTTACGCCACCCTCTTCAAGCGCCATTACACATAACATGGCCGTAAGACCCGCCGTACCAATAGACATAGACACTTCAGGAGACATACCACTTGGCAAAGGCACCAGCCATTCAGACTTGAGACAGGCTTTCTGCGACAAACCACCCCAGAAGCGTTCACCAACACTCCAGCCCGTTAACACCACCTGATCACCGGCTTTATAAGCATCACTTTTACTTTCCGCTACCGTACCGACCAGATCAATACCCGGCACCATCGGAAACTGGCTGACAATTTTTCCGGTTCCGGTAATCGCCAAACCATCTTTAAAGTTGATAGATGAGTATTTCACATCCACCAGAACATCTTCTTCAGGCAGATCGCTAACATCCAACGTTTTGATCGCGGCTACCGTTTTACCTTCGACTTGATCCAGAACCAGAGCTTTAAACATCACAATCTCCTATTTGTCTTACAATTTAACAAATACTAACATTGGTTGTTAACCAGTACCATCAAAGAACATTATGCTTAAGTATCAGAAAGCTGTTTTTAAGCAAGATTACCAAAAACACTCAATCCAGGTGTTTTGAAAAACGTAAGCTGGCCACCAACAAACCCAAACATGTAAAACCCAGCAACCAAATAGCATCCGCACCCAGCGACATCACTTCCGCATCTCTGAGTATAATCGCCCGTGACATCCGCATAAAGTGAGTCGCAGGTAACGCCTCTGCTATCCATTGCGCGGCTATCGGCATGGCTTCATAGGGGAACATAAACCCCGAAAGCAAAATCGAAGGTAAGAGTACAAATACCGTCATTTGCATGGCTTGCAATTGCGTTTTAGCGATAGTGGAAATCACCAGTCCCAGCGTTAAACTGGCGCAGATAAACAGCATTGAGGCCAACGCGATAGAGTCCAGCCCGCCACGAATAGGTAGCGCAAATATCAGATGACCCATCGTCAGAATAATCAGCACCTGAATAAAGCCCACCAGCACATAGGGCAAAATCTTGCCTAACATTAACTCCAACGGCTTGACCGGTGTGGTAATCAAAAACTCCATATTGCCCTGCTCACGCTCACGTACGATAGCCGCAGAGGTAAACATCACCATGGTCATCGTAAGAATCACACCAAGCAGCCCGGGGATAATATTAACGACAGAGCGTTGTTCCGGATTAAAATACTGCACCACCTCAAAACTCGGCACTGAGGTTTTCACGGCTCGACCAGCCACCTCATCCAGTGGCATCTGTCTGAGGGAGCGAATCGCCGCGGCCAGGACCGTATCGGAACCATCCACCAGCCACTGCCCCACAGGCTCAGCCATGTATTGCCCCCCACTAAAACCCGGATGGCGAATAAGCCGCTCACCCAGATCTGGCGGTAAATACAGCACAACTTTTACTTCGCCCCGCGTAATGGCCGCTTCAGCCTCGGGAAGACTGGCGTAGCGGGTCGTAAAATCGACTACCTGCGTGGCTTTAATGGCTTGAATCAGAGGGCTGCTGTAGCTACTGCCACTTAAATCTACCAACCCTGCGGGTAAGTGACGGGCATCCGTATTAATGGCGTAGCCAAACAACATCAGCTGCACTAAAGGAATCATCACTATCATGCCAAACGTCATGCGATCACGGGAAAGCTGGCGTAACTCTTTAATGACGATCGCCAACATTCTACGCCACATGTCGATCTCCGGTGCAGGTAACAAAAACATCCTCAAGACTCGGCCTGACTTCAGCCAACGATCGACCGCTAACACGAGATTCAAGCCACTCCTGAGGATTGATAACGTCGCTGCGAATCAAGATGCGTAACCGGCTGCCGATCTGCGCAACAGACATCACCGCAGATTCACTGATCAGCTGCTGCTTAAGTGTGCGCAGATCATTACCGGTCACTTCAATTACCCGCGCACCCATCGCGTCCATTAATGCCTGCGGCGAGCCATCCGCTCGTTTAGTGCCCCGCTCAAGAATCGCCAGATGATGGCAGCGCTCCGCTTCATCCATGTAATGTGTTGATACCAGAATCGTGGTGCCGACAGCACATAAGTCAAACAACCGCTCCCAGAACTCACGACGGTTTTGCGGATCGACCGCTGACGTAGGCTCATCAAGAAACAATAATTCAGGCCGGTGCACGGTAGCCGCTGCCAGTGCTAAGCGCTGCCTTTCCCCACCACTCATGGAACCAGCCATCTGTTTTTCGCGCCCCAGAAGATCATAAAGCGACAACAGCTCATCAATACGCTGGCGCGCTTCCTTACGCCTTAAACCGTAAATCTGTGCAACAAACTCCAGGTTCTCCTGCACTGTCAGATTCTCATAGAGGGAAAATTTCTGGGTCATATAGCCTATTCGCCGCCGCAGCTTCTCTTCAGCGCCGGGCAAGCTTTCACCTAACACCCGAATATCCCCAGATGTCGGCCGCAGTAATCCGGTCAGCATACGAATCGATGTCGACTTACCGCAGCCATTAGGACCCAAAAAACCGTAGATACTCCCCTGGGGGATGGCTAAATCCAGATGATCAACCGCCGCTACATCACCAAACATACGTGTCATGCCGTGGGTCTCTATCGCAAATTCAGCCGTCATTCTGGCAGCCCTACTTCCAGCGCCATACCGGTGTGTAAGTCTTTATCTGCTTCAGGAAGATCAATATCGGTCAGATACATAAGACGGGCGCGATCGCGCTCATTTAACGCATAAAAGGGGGTATAAGCAGGCTGGCTACGGATGTTACGGACAACGCCTTTAATCGCAGTACTACGACCATCCACCCACACATTAACGACACTTCCCGGCTTAACCCTATCCAACCAGGTGGCAGGCAAATACACACGAACATAAGGATTGTTGATCGCCAACAGACTTACCAGCTGTGTCCCTGCCGCCACCCGATCGCCCACATGCCAGGGTAAAATATCGACCACGGCATCCTGAGCAACACTCATGTTTAAATCTGACAAGGCCTTGTACTCGCCTGCCAGCTTAGCCCGCACGATATCGACCGCCGCCCGCGCCTGATCCAGCTGTTCGCTACGCGTGCCGTTTTGTAATGCTTTTAAGCTCTGTTGCGCCTCCGTCTGCTTAGCAATAGCCGTATCGCGGGCAACAATAGCGGCATCTAAATCGGCCTGAGTCAGCACTTTGGTTTTATACAATCGCTGCGTGCGCTCAAAGCGCTGCTCAGCCTCTTTCAGCGTAGCCTGAGCGCCAGCAACGACGGCTTGCGCACGGCCAATATCCTCAATACGCGCACCTTTGACTAACTCGGCTAACTTAGCATTCTCTTCAGCCAGCTCCGCCTTATACTGAGCGACACGCGCATTCTCTGCAGTGCTATCCAGGGTTAGCAAAACATCGCCCGCTTTAACAATTTCGCCTTCGCTTACATTAACCGTCGCGACCCGTTCAGCCACAGGCGATGTCAGTGTAAGACGATCCCGATCAACCGTTCCAAACACCCTGGGTGCGTCTTCCGAGCAGCCCGTCGTCAATGACACCAGGAGCAAAATCGACAACATCACCAAATAGTTAAAAGCGGCGGTTATAAAACCTGACGGCCGGACATCTACATTCCCTTTACAGCACCCAATACGTAGGGACATGGCAGATCCTCAGTGAATATTCATCTATTGATAAACAGTCTAATGAAAATCCGCCAGTAAAGGCAGCCGTTAAATGATTCAAAGATAAGCGTAAAGCCCGATGCTAGCGTGCTGGCAGCACCCAGTTGGGGCGTGGAAAGTGACAGGTATAACCACCGGGAAAATGCTCAAGATAATCCTGATGCTCAGGCTCGGCTTCCCAGAAATCACCCACCGGTTCCAGCTCAGTCACCACCTTACCCGGCCATAAACCTGAAGCGTTTACATCGGCAATGGTCTCTTCAGCCATGGTTTTCTGTTCGTCGTTCACATAATAGATCGCCGAACGATATGCCTGTCCCTGATCATTACCCTGTCGATTAGGTGTAGTCGGATCATGAATCTGGAAAAATAGTGCCAGAATATCGCGATAAGAGACCTGAGCCGGATCAAACATAATCTCGATACCCTCTGCATGCGACCCGTGATTGCGATAGGTGGCATTGGGCACATCACCGCCGGTATAACCGACCCGCGTCGCGTCAATGCCCGGCAGTTTGCGAATCAAATCCTGCATACCCCAAAAACAACCACCTGCCAAAACTGCGCGTTGCTGTGCCATGAGTGCTTCTCCGTTGATTGAAAATCTATATGATTAAATATGAACAAAAGGTTTTTAGCCTATTTTATTTCTGCTCACTTTTATTTTTGATCACTTTTTTTGATCAACAAAAATCAGCTGTTTGGTATCAAATCCGCGCTGCTTAGACATTGCCACAAACTTTTCTAACAACTCAGGCGCTACGCTGGGCGTTCTCGATAACAACCATAAATAGGACGTGTCCGGGCCTGAAACGAAGGCATATTGATAGTTTTCTTTATCCAAGTCGAACACAACGTAGGAGCCATAAAACGGGCCGAAAAATGATACTTTCAAATATGCCTCATCCTCTGCATTGACAAAATAGGCTTTACCTTGCGCTTCTTGCCACTCCCCATCCGTTTCAGAAAAACCGCGATTCAGAACAGACACACCCCCATCCTCACGCACACTATAGTCAGCAGAAACTTGCACCAAACCTCTTTCAAAAGAATGATCTAACCTGGCAATTTCGTACCACTTACCCAAATACTTGTTTAATTCAAAATCATTTACCGGCTTAACCGATTCCGGCATGCCCAAACAACCGCTGAGCAACAAAGTCATAATGATCAATATGTTCTTCATATTACCTCCAGAGATTTAATACCCGGGTCCACAATCAAAACCGATCGACACGGAAAGGATGTATATCGACGACGGGGTCTTTCTGACTAATCAGATCCGCAATAATTTTTCCGGTAATTCCCGACAAGGTCATACCAAGATGACCGTGACCAAAGGCATAAAACACATCCTTGTCTTTTGCCGACGGCCCTATCACTGGCATTGAATCCGGCATCGAAGGTCGGTAGCCTGTCCACTGCGAATCATAGTCATTTAACTGAGGTAACAGTGTCTTAACGGTATCAGCGATAAGCTTAACTCTTTTGGGATTAGATGGATTATTAAGCCCTCCCAGCTCCACCGTCCCTGCAGCCCGCAGCGCCGTGTCCATGGGTGTCATATAAAAACCGACATCATCCCAGCCAACCGGCCGGCTCAGTAGCTCCTGCGCACCGTTGTACATAACGTGATAACCCTGCTCTGTATCCAGAGGTACGCTATCGCCAATTTGCGAGGCAAACTGTTTTGACCAGGCACCCGCCGCGACCACTACCTTGTTGCCCTGAATATTTCCGTTATCCGTGTCGACACTTAATTCAGTAGCACTTACGCGTTTAATGTGAAGCACCTTACCCGTTACAATCCGCCCTCCTTTTTTTCTCACGGCATCCCCCATTTTCTTAAGTAATAGCAAAGGGTTACGAACGTGGTAGGCATCATTAAAAAGCAGGCCTCGATGGTAAATCGGATTAAGATTCGGCTCTAAATCAGAAATATCACCCTGACTCAGTTCCTGAACAGGAATCCCATTACGCCGCCTCAGTTCAATATCAGTCCGGGCGTTAGTAAAGCTTTGCTGGCTACCATAAAGATACATAGCCCCGTTAATATCTAAGAGTTCATGTGCATCAGACTCCTTAAATATAGGTTCGAAAGCGCCATTAACCTCGGATAACAGTATCCCTAATTGCCTGGCAATATCCTCAACTTTATTGGGCGTGCTGGCGAGTAAAAATTTGCATAACCAAGGAGATAATCTGGGGAGATACGACCAACGGATAGACAATGGGCTCTGCGGGTTGAAAAGCAGACCCGGGACCTGTTTAATAATCCCAGGCGTTCCTATTGGGATATTCGCATACGTTGCAATAGTACATGCATTGCCATAGTAGGCGCCCTCCGTAAAGGGATCCTGATCAACCAAGGTTACCTTATGCCCTTGCCGCTGTAGCCAGAGAGCGGTAGCGACGCCAACAAACCCCGCGCCGATAATCACTACATCGTGAGAATCTTGCCCCACTTCGGAAGTATTGCGATTCATTATTTATCTCCAACTCACTCGGTATTACACAACAGACGTTAGTGATTGAGGATCGACAATACTTTTTTAAACAACCAGTATCAAGGACGATCAATAACCCGTTTTATATCGACGAAAATTTCACAGCCAATATGTACTGGCTGGATGAAAGTGCGAGTAAAAATAGCGTGCCTATTCATGCTTGAGGGGATTGCCGTGCCACTTATAAGACTGATCTGTCCAATGCAAACGCGTCGTGATACCTTTCATATTTGCGACGTTTTTGGCACCCCAAGCGCGTTCAGATTTGAAATCTTTACTTCTAATTATTTCCACGACACTTCCACATTATGAAGAGCGTATAACAGTCTGCTTAGCAATCAAACTCATTTAAAGCCTCTATAGCCATGTCGGCTTTTTCGGCTTGTACAAATATATGATCGTGGTAGTAAGCCGCTATCACGTTAGCGCTGATACCTTTTTCTGCTAGCTTATTTGCAACGGCAGCCGTTAAACCAACAGCCTCAAGACTAGAATGAACCGTTAATGTTATGCCTTTAAATACGCCCTCATATTTCAGATTAGCTTTTTCTGCATTATCTTTTGTTACCAAAAGCGTTAAACCTTCAGATTCAAGATATGAAGCTAGGGGTGAAATTTCAGTATAATCACCATATTGCGCACCGCGAATTGTACAAAAAACATATTCTTCATCTAGAAGTATGGGCTCCATTGAAGCCAGCAACTTAATTAAATCTATCTCACCTGCCACAATAACCTCCTTAATAACTAACAGTCTGTTTCTGAGAAAAACTTCCTCATAATTATTATTATCGAGAACCCCTATAATGTCCCATGGGAATTAACCCCTAAGCTAATAGCCTTTAAACATATAAACCGGATCAAAAATAACACAACATATCCACAGCTGCACAATGCAAGACCCTAGGATTTTCGTAGATAACGTTCAAGTGACGGAAAAAAGGTAAAAACTGCATATCAGCAAGCCTGTTGGGGTCTCGGGCTCATTAGAAGCCGAAGACCTGATGAGACAGATCTGTGCGAATTCCATCAGGGTCAGAGGTTTTAATAACTTCACCCCAAGGCCGAATGTAGGGAAGCAACCTTTTTCTAATCACCTGAAAATTTGTCTGGCAACACGGGGCGGACCATATGTGTCCCCTAGGATTCACTATAAAAGGCGTGCGGTAGCGGGTCCAGTAGAGGCCGTTTGTTGGGCCGGAACGATTTTTTATAACTTTGATACCTGTTGCTACTATTATGCAGCTAGTAGCGGCAAGTGCTTTATTTTATGATAACGCAGCGACATTGAAATACACGACTTCAGCTATTTCATTGGTAGTTTTTTTGATATGGGCAAGCTTATCTCTTGCAGGCTCAGGGTATGACTCATATTTATTCTTTACTTCAACATTCATTTTATTTTTTCACCAATGCCGATTTACACATAATGCGCTATTAAGAGGATTATAATTGTTCGCTAAAATGTGAAGCAAAGCGAAACCTAGCCAACGGTTAAAAGCCCTGCTTGAATGGTTTGTTAGGCAATAATTTCCGTGACAATTTTAGTTTTCACTGAATTAGCAATAAAACATTGCGCATGTGATTGATGATGCATTTTTTCAAGTTGTTCCATCGTCGGTTTTTTATCACCGGAAAACTGAACATGAGGCCTAAGTGTAACTTTAGTCATTGAAATATTGCCATCGCTATCTTTTTCCATGATACCTACAGCATCGTCGACATATGAATCTACAACGTATCTTCTTTTCGCGGCAACTGATAAAAAGAATAACATGTGACAACTAGAGAGTGACGCTACAAAGGCCTCTTCTGGATCAACATTTTCCTCAACAGAATAAGGCAAAGGAACAACGTGTGGCGAAGATGACGCTTGAACCGTTGCACCACCATCAAAAATCCATTCATGCCCTCTACTGTATTTATTATCAATATAATTTTCATCACTGGATCTCGCCCAATTAATTTTTGCAAAATACTCTGACATTATATAACTCCATAATTATGACGAAATCGCCTAACGCCGCCATAAGCGGAAAAATATAGCGGGCTAAAATGTTTGAGGCACAAAAAACAGCCCACTGTAAATTTTCCGGTTAATTGCCTTGTATGGCTGTTCAGCCACTAATATAACTCTGGTTCGGGCAAAACGGGTGGCGTACTATCCATGTAAGTAAGAAAATTTTCCCAAATTTCGTGTGTTCGCAGCTTTGTGATTTTAGTTTTACAGCTTAAATGCATCACACCTCTAATTGTCCCTTCTCGCCACATAGTATAAATTGAGTCGCAATGTGCCTCAGCATATAATGACCATGATTTTTGGGCTATATCAATCGATTTAATCAATTCAGAATCATAACTATTGTGTTCTTTACTTTTAGTTAAATACGTCGCCATTTCAAGCTCTGAGTTTCTTAAGTCAACTCCAGCACAGTAATTAATATCAATAGTCGTTATTGCCTTATTACAATCAAAGTCATCACTCATGGCGAAAGTTGAGTAGATACTTATAATTAGGAAGATAAATTTATTCATTGGAATCCAATTAGTAAATAACGCTTGCAGCAGGGGCACGACGTCAGGAGCGTCCCTTGCCTGCACTTGTTAGGTTTGAAATGAACCAAGCAATCAGCCATGCGACCACTACCCAAAAAATCACAAGCACAACGTAACCAAAAACCGTTGGGCCACACCACCCCCATCCACAGTGACCATTATTCTGGAGCAATCCGGGAATTCCTATACCGTTCAAGATGTAAACTGGTATGGCCTGGGCGAGCCCCAAAACAGCATACGGTGCGGTCAGATAGGCTGGCAAATTGTTTCGCCAAACGACATAGGGAAGCCAAATCCCCGCATATGCTACAGCGATTACCAAAAGCGCCTTTATTGTTGTGCGTTCAAACATCTATCATATACCTAACGCCGCAATGACGGCTGCGCAGTAGACGGAATTCCCAGCGAGGCACGAGCGATAGTTAATTGCTTTGTTAGCGATGAAATAGCTTTGCGGTTTTGACATTAGACTCACCAAGTATTGCCTTAAGCTGACCGGCTACTTTGTCCATAGCTTCAAAGCCTTCCAGCTTAGTTTCGCCGCCACCAGAGCTATGTATGATAATAGATTTGATCTTGCCGTGGATAGGCTGAAGAACAGCTTTTGTAATGCTTTCGACCTTCAAAGAACGAGCTTCATTGAAGTCTGATACTGATATGATGTCAGGGTTGATTTCTAGGGAGATTTTACTGTTGTTGGCATCCCAGCATTTGAGTTCTTTGATCTTCTTAAAGCCTAAATAGACGAAGAAAATACCTAGCAAAAACTTCCAATCTTCTTCAAGGGCCATGGCATATGCGAAAGTTGCCCCAGCTGCAATAAAGGCTATGCCGATGGCGACTATTTTCAGTTTGGTGCGCCTTAGAAATTGTCTATCGAGTTTGAATATCATATCAGTACTTTGCTTCCATGCAGATCGCTAACGCTTTGCTCAGCGGAAAAAACGAGCGCGAGCGAGTAGTTTTTCCGATGCAGCACCTTGTTAGACTTATTTAATGGTTTTTCGCAGTAAAACTAAATTATCCAATACCAGATTAGACGACCAAATAAATTCAGCATCAGCACCTTTTGTGTCAAATACATCTAAGAAATTCATGAATGATTTTTTGTTTCTCACTCCAACGGTATCATTAGTAAAAGTTGCAGCGGCAGGCCATGCACTGTCATCAAAGTCAGGTTTCATCCAGTCTCCAGCAACTGTCCAATGGGCTGCTGACGTTTTATCTGCATCAGTTACTTTCTGTTTGTTACAAGCTGAGCTATCGCGCACAGAGTTATTTATTACCAAACAATCTCTATTAACGATGGGAGAAGTATAAAAAGTTTGAGCTTTCCAACTATTGTCTGTAATAGCTACAGTCTGGCCTTTTGCGTCTTGAAAATGGGCAACTAAGCCGCCATCGCCAGCATGAAATTTAGTACCACGATTGTCTTCCATTCCTAACCCAAGCGTTTCTTCCCAGTCCACCATCTTTATAGCGATAGTTAACGGACGATCAGCTTTAAAACGCACAACATTAGAATTAAATGGCGTGAAAACAACGGGATCGACAGCAATTAGGATTCCGTTTATGTATAGCTCAAAGTAATTATCAGGAAATATATAAGCCGTAAATTCCTCTGTACCTCCCGCATTAATAACTGGCACATCATTTAGGTCCAATTCAGCGAGTGATTTTAACACCTTGCCACCACATTGGTTAAACAGATCTTCTGCTTTAGGAGTTGTTTCATAGTTATTTTCTGCAGGTACAATCCACACTTTTCCATCTTCTGATTTTATTTCTCCAACAGCACTAGGGCGAGATTTTCCACCACAATCAATCAAGCCAGCATGTGTTTGAGTTGCAGGGCCCATGGTGAAAGTTGGTTGTTCTGCCATAGCCGATGTTGTTAAAAAAACGGCACCAAAGATGAGTGAATATTTTTTCATACTTTGTCCTTTAATAAAATAATTAAAATGAAGGAACATTATTGTTTGACTAGTTTACGTCTACATCACGTTTCCAAAGAAACACTATTGGTAGTTTTTACTATAATGAATGTACATACTCACTTGAAATCTAACGCTCGGCTAACGGGAGCGACGCTGCGCAGCTTCCCGTTGATCCGCTTGTTAAGTGCCTAATATACCGAATTATCAAAGCTAGAAGAATAGTACCGCCAACGAAGGGTGCTATAAATAGATTAAATAGCATGCCCCAGAACATGTATCCGGTATGCCACGTATCCCCGCTTTTAAAATTGTAATTTATAGAGATGTAGCTTCTAAATTTAGCAAACTCAATATTTGGATGATTTATGCTAATTGAGAATCGGTATTTTCCTGGGGGTACTTTTATTTTTCCAAGGCAACGATAGACTTGAGCCTGAGACCAACCACAAGAATTTAAGGCTACTAAACTAGTAGATTTTACCAAAGTATCTTCTTTATGTAATGACCAAGCAACGTCTAACGGTATGCCATTTTCATCACTGTTGGTCATATTACCCAATACGCCTTTCAAATATTCAAAGTCTTGTTCTTCGCGGTCAAATAGCAGTTTGATCTGATAAGTTTGCTCCATAGGTATATCCACATCAAACATCGAATTAACAGGTTGACTCAAATTAATAGTTTCTTTTAACGGTGCTTGTGAAAAGTGCTCAGTAAATAAATGAGTAAAAAATGCATGAACTGAAAGCAATATTATAGTGATTATAGCTGACCGATTATTCATGACTCTCCTTAGCACTTAACGCCCAAATAACGGGCTAAGTAATGGTTGGCTAAAATTGTGTAGCGAAGCGAAACGTAGCCAACTGTTACGAGTCCTTGTTGATTTGCTTGTTAGCAATGATTTACGACAATGCTTGTCTCATTTTTCGACCACCTACAGGATTTAAACCATTTTTTTGGTAAAAATTTAACGTACGCTCAAATTCAGGTAATGGCGGAGTACATAATTCAATACACGACCAATTATGTTTTTTACCATAGCCTTCGACTTGCTCAACTAACATTGAACCTACACCAGAAGCCCTGAATTCAGGCGAAACATAAAACTCTTGGATTAAACCGATTTTACCACCAGCATATAATGCATATGTTTCTGTCATCGTAACGACTGCAACTGGGTTGCCTTCATAGACCCCAATAATTGCAGCATAGTGTCCATCACTAATTAGTTCATTACAGCGTTGAATAGTGCCATTGAGATCAATATCGAAATGCTTTGTGTTTGTTAGTTCACAGATTTCAGTTGTAAGCTCTACAACTAAAGATCCAATTACTTCAGAATCCTGAACGGTAGCTTCCCTAAATTTGATTTCCATGCATCCTCTCGATTATTTCTAATGCCTTGCTAAGCGGCGAAAAATTATTGGCTAAAATAAGCGTGGAGCGAGTAAAAGCCAACTGTTTTTTGTCCGTTTGAGCAACTTGTTGTTAGGCGATTCTTAAAACTAAGCTGATTTTCCTAATACATTATCCTTAAACATGTTCGCAACTATTTTGACTGTCATTTTACGTGAAACTAATCGGGGTATTAAAGAGACTAGGTAATTAATTGTTCCCGATACTGTATACATTCTATTTTTTGTGTAAGCCGTGAGTGCGGAGCTGACTACCTTGCTTGCAGGAGCTAAGTTCATATTGGTTGTATCAGCATTAGCATTTTCCATAAAACGAGACTCTGTAGTTCCAGGACACAAGGCCATGACGCGAATATTTGTATCTAATAACTCCCCTGTAAGAGCCTCTGAAAAGCTTAATACAAAAGCTTTAGATGCACCATAAACAGTTTGGTATGGTAGAGGTTGAAAAGAACCAATAGAAGCTACGTTAATAACTCCACCACTATTTTTATTTATCATTGTAGGTAAACATAAATGAGTAAGTTCTACTAATGCATTAATATTTAACATCAACATTTCATGATAAGTTTCAAAGCTCTCACCAGAAAACTCACAAAACTTTCCAAAACCCGCATTATTGATCAAATAATCAACCGACAGGCCTAAATCATTTATTTTTTCAAATAATTTTCTAGAACCATTTAATTCACTTAGATCGGCAGGAATAGTTTTAACCCAAATATTCGTATGTTCAGACTCTAGCTCTTCCGCTAAATTTATTAGGTCGCTATGCGTTCTAGCTGTTAGGATTAAATTAGCCCCTTTACTAGCAAGTTGTTTCGCAAACTCTTTCCCAATACCAGAAGATGCGCCTGTTATTAACATGGTTGTGTTTTCAAAATTCAGTTTTTTCATTATAAATCATCCAGTCAGCTAATTAAAAACTAACTGTATTCCTTCCCCTTTGGGGGAAGGTCAAGTGAATTCTTTAACTAAATCCACTTTAAATTCCTTCAAATTTTCCATTTTGAGTAAAAGATCCTCAGCTTCTTGTTTTAGATCTGATATTTTTTTATCTATTAGTCGATAAACCAAATCAATAGGAAGTTTCTTTTCCTTCGTTTTTTTAGACACTATATCTTTGATTTCAAAGAGACTAAACCCAAGAGTTTTGGCACGACAAATCATACTTATGACGATTACATCATGGTCGTTATAAATACGATAGCTACCTTTTCTGTCTGGAGGCGTTATCAAACCAATTGACTCATAGTGCCTAATAGCTTTACGAGTTGCTCCCGTCAGTTCAGAAACACGACCTATTAACATAGTAACCCTCATGCGTGATGGAATAGATGATCGCCTAACGCCGCGTTAACGGGCTGGAAAACCGCGCAGCGGTTTGGAAGTCCAGGCCAGCTTGCTGGCCGAAGTTGAACGCTTTGCTGTGTGTTTTACGCTCCAATTTTCACCACCGCATTTATTAATGGGACAAAGAAGATGAGTAGCCCTATAAGAACTCCTGCCCTCAACATGCGATGTGCTTTGGCAACTAAAGTGGATAGCTGAGAATCAGCTACCTGCTCATGACAACCTTTAACCCAAAGTGTATTTAGAAAGCGAACGTCTGCCATGAGGTGGTATACATTTTTATAATGGGCACCAAATATTTCGACACCTGACGCATTAGAGCAATCGACTATTGCAGCGAGTACGTGCAAATATTTGATCAGGAAAAAGCCCATACCGACCAAAGACGCTAAGAATAGAATTACGATTATTGACTCCATGCTTCCTCTTTACACATAACGTCGCCAACAGTAGCGACTAAATGTGGCGGCCTATTTTTGGCCGGCGCGTTTAGGCGTCCGG
>NZ_LJSI01000020.1 GCF_001305295.1 Neptunomonas antarctica | reverse complement strand
TTGGTAGCCGCTTAAAAATGAGTCCAACTTTATGGGGTCACTTCACAATTGGCTGCGTTTTTTTATGGCTATTATTTGGCGATCGCCAAATAATAATCGTTGTTATGTTTCCTGTGCATTGAGTGATTGGCCGTTAATGTCATGACTATCTTTACCCATAAGATACAGGTACAGAGGCATTATTTCTTTTGGTTCCGGATTGGTTTCTGGTAGCTCTGCCGGGTAAGCGTAGGCACGCATTTGAGTGCGGGTAGCGCCGGGGTTTATGCAATTAACGCGAATATTGGCAGTGTTGTCGACTTCATCAGCTAATACTTGCATGAGGCCCTCAGTAGCAAATTTAGAAACACTATAAGCGCCCCAATAGGCGCGCCCTTTTCTGCCAACGCCAGATGAAGTGAAAATGACTGAAGCGTTTTCGGAGCGATGCAATAAAGGCATTAAAGTTTGTGTCAGGATGAAAGGGGCGTTGATATTCACCTGCATCACTTGTTGCCAGATAATAGGATCATAAGACTCTATAGCTGTTCTTACGCCTAGTAGTGAAGCGTTATGCAATAGCCCGTCAATATGGCCAAATTCATTATCAAGAATGTTGGTGAGGTCGATATAATCGTGTTCAGTCGCTGTTTCGAGATTTAGTGGAACAATAGCGGCTTTTGGCCATCCTGCCGCTTCAATTTCGTCGTAGACTTTTTCCAGTTTTGCGGTGGTTTTTCCTACAAGAATAACCGTTGCGCCGTGAGCGGCATAAGCGAGTGCTGCGGCGCGGCCAATGCCCGCGCCCGCGCCAGTCACAAGAATAATTTTATTTTCAAGCAAATTATCTGGAGCATTATATTCAAACATAGAAAACGTCCTTATTGGTTGTGACGGCTCTCAAAAATGCGCGTCTATTGCTGATAAAATCTGGTCGGCATGATTAACATAGCTGTTTGCATGCCAGTCTGAGGGATTGTCTGATTTGTTAATATAGCCATAGAGTGCGCCAATTGTGAACATATTTGCGCGATTTCCGGCCTCAATATCTCGTTTATGATCGCCAATATAGATGCAGTGTTGAGGGTTTGTTTTTATTTGATGACAGGCGAGTAATAATGCCTCGGGATCTGGCTTTGTCTGGCTTACATGGTCCGGGCAGATAACGCTGGCACAGCGTTGGCTTAGTTGTAGCTCTGCCATAATAGGTGTCGTAAAGCGCGCGGGTTTATTTGTCACAATTCCCCAGGGGATCTGGTTGGCTTCAAGTGTTTCCAGAAGGTTGGCTATGCCCGGAAAAAGCTGACTATCCGTCGCAACATGCTGGGCGTAAAGATCGAGCATTTGTAAATGCAGGGCTGGCAGGTTGGTGTGCTCGTCAGAAAAGTGGAACGCGGCTTTAAGCATAGCGTTCGCGCCATTCGATACCTGTTTTCGTAGTTCAGCGTAAGGCTGTTCTGGCAGGTTATGTTCTGCCAGAAGTTGGTTTATTACCCAGTGAAAATCCGGAGCGGTATCGAGCAAGGTGCCGTCGAGATCAAACAAGACGGCTTCGGGTTTTCTGTTGAAGCTTGCTTTCACGTTTATAGCTCAGGCCGGGTAGTTGCCATCATAAAATTGACATCAACATCGGTTGAGTCGAGTCGATATTGCTTGGTTAGCAGGTTATAAGTCATGCCGGTGATATCGTTGGTTTTGAGGTTTGTTTGACGAACCCAGGTGGCTAGCTCGGAAGGGCGGATGAATTTCTTGAAATCATGCGTGCCTTTTGGGACCAGTTTTAGTAAGTGCTCGGCTCCCAGAATAGCAAACAGATAACTTTTGGGGTTGCGGTTCAGTGTAGAAAAAAACACATGACCTCCCGGCTTAACCATTTTTGCGCAGGCTCTGACAATAGAGGATGGGTCTGGAACATGTTCCAGCATCTCCATGCAGGTTACTACATCAAATGCCTCTGGGTTGGCTTCGGCCATCTCTTCCGCGGTAATTTGTTGATAATTAACAGCAACGCCGCTTTCAAGGCCGTGCAGTTTGGCTATTTTTAAGGGCGCTGCACCCATATCAATACCTGAAACCTCAGCGCCGCGTTGTGCCATGGATTCCGAAAGGATGCCGCCGCCGCAGCCTACATCGAGTACCTTTTTGCCTGCCAATGAGGCGATACGGTCAATATAACCCACGCGCAGCGGGTTAATGTCATGCAGAGGTTTGAATTCGCTGTTTTTGTCCCACCAGCGGCTGGCAAGCTCTTCAAACTTGGCAATTTCAGCAGGGTCGATATTGGCTGAGAAGGTTTGATCAGTCATAAGAAAGGGTATCTGAATTGTAATTCGATTATTACTATTCTAGCACTCGTCAGCGGTCTAAAACAGGTAGTGCAACATATTCATTTTGCGGGATTCTTTTCAAAATCTTGTGGTATACTCTTGCGGTTAAAAATAGGCTCTGTTTTAGGGCTTATTGGGTAGAACGAATCAATATTAGCAGACCGCATCAAGGAAAGCTGAAACGCATGGGTGATTTAACCAAAGAGATTTTGCCGGTAAATATCGAAGATGAGATGAAGCAGTCTTATCTTGATTATGCCATGAGTGTCATCGTTGGCCGCGCGCTACCTGACGTTCGAGACGGCTTGAAGCCAGTCCATCGTCGCGTGTTATTTGCGATGAGTGAGCTAAACAATGACTGGAATAAACCATATAAAAAATCTGCACGTGTGGTGGGTGATGTTATAGGTAAATATCACCCACATGGTGATAGTGCTGTTTATGACACCATCGTCCGTATGGCGCAGGACTTTTCCATGCGTTATACGCTGGTAGATGGTCAAGGTAACTTCGGTTCTGTCGATGGTGACTCTGCGGCTGCCATGCGATATACCGAAATTCGCATGGACAAAATTGCCCATGAGTTGCTGGCTGACCTGGATAAAGAAACTGTCGACTTCGTGCCTAACTATGATGGCACCGAATTTATTCCCGAAGTTATGCCGTCGCGTGTGCCTAACTTATTAGTTAACGGTTCATCAGGTATTGCCGTAGGTATGGCGACCAATATTCCGCCACATAATTTACGTGAAGTTGTGAGTGGGTGTTTGGCATTAATAGAGAACCCAGCGCTCAGTGTCGATGAGTTGATGGAATATATACCGGGGCCGGACTTTCCGACGGGCGCTATTATTAATGGTCGTGCCGGGATTCTTCTTGCGTATCGTACCGGGCGTGGTCGTATCTATGTCCGCTCTAAATACCATGTAGAAGAAAACAGTAAAGGCCGTACCGCCATTATTGTCACAGAGATTCCTTACCAGCTTAATAAAGCGCGTCTGATCGAAAAGATCGCTGAACTGGTAAAAGAGAAGAAACTAGAAGGCATCAGTGAGTTACGTGACGAATCCGATAAGGATGGTATGCGTATTTATATCGAGCTGAAGCGCGGTGAAATGCCAGAAGTTATTGCCAATAACCTGTTTGCTCAAACACAGATGGAAGGTGTGTTTGGTATTAACGTGGTGGCATTGGTTGATGGTCAGCCGAAAATTCTGAACCTCAAAGAGTTGCTGGAAAACTTTATCCGTCATCGCCGTGAAGTGGTGACGCGTCGTACCGTTTACTTGTTGCGTAAAGCACGTGAACGTGGCCATGTACTCGAAGGTCTGGCTATTGCCTTGGCGAATATTGATGAAGTAATTCAGCTGATTAAACAGTCGCCAACGCCTGCAGAAGCAAAAGAACGCCTGTCTTCGATGGCGTGGGAGCCTGGTTCGGTTGTTGAGATGCTGGAACGTGCAGGCGAGCATGCCTGTCGTCCGGATGATCTTGATCCTCAGTTCGGTATGCGTGAAGGTAAATACTACCTGTCACCTGTTCAGGCTCAGGCTATTCTTGATCTGCGTCTGCATCGTTTGACCGGTCTTGAGCATGAGAAGCTGATTAATGAATATCAGGAACTACTGGTTAAAATCGCTGAACTGCTTGAGATTTTAGGTTCTTATACGCGTCTGATGGAAATAATTTGTCAAGAATTACAAGCCATTTATGATGAATATGGTGATGAGCGTCGTACTGAAATTATATCGTCTCGATTAGATCTGACCGTGGCAGACCTCATCACCGAAGAAGATATGGTGGTAACCATTTCTCACGGTGGTTATGCGAAAACGCAACCGCTGACCGATTACCAGTCACAGCGCCGTGGTGGTAAAGGTAAGTCGGTAACCGCCGTTAAAGATGAAGATTTTGTTGAACATCTGTTAATTGCCAGTACACATGCCACTATTTTGTGCTTTACCAATAAAGGTAAGGTTTATTGGTTAAAAGTGTACGAAATACCGCCAGCCAGCCGTGCTGCTCGTGGCCGTCCGATTGTTAATATTCTGCCGCTGGGTGAGGGTGAGCGTATTTCAACGATTCTGCCGGTTAACGAATACAGTGAAGATCGTTATGTCTTTATGGCAACGGCCAGCGGTATCGTTAAGAAAACCTCATTGGTTAACTTCTCGCGTCCACGATCGTCGGGCTTGATTGCCGTTGATTTACTGGATGATGATGCGCTGATTGGTGCGGCTATAACGGAAGGTGATAACGACATTCTGTTAGTGACTGACGCAGGTAAAGTGGCACGATTCCATGAAGCAGAAGTGCGCTCGATGGGCCGGACAGCGCGTGGTGTACGCGGTGTTAAAATGAAAGGCGATGCCCGTGTTATCTCTCTGATTATTCCTCAGGAAGGTGGCAAAGTATTGACTGCCTCAGAGCGCGGCTTTGGTAAGCAAACAGCGGTTGAAGACTTTCCCTGTAAAGGGCGTGGTAACCAGGGTGTTATTGGTATGCAATGCACCGAGCGTAACGGTGGGCTGGCAGGGGCTGTTCAGGTCTTTGAAGGCGATGACGTTATGCTTATTAGTAATCAGGGCACGATGGTACGCACCCGCACCTCTGAGATTTCAGTGCTGGGCCGTAACACGCAGGGCGTTATGCTGATTCGTGTTGCCAGCGATGAAAAACTGGTCAGTCTGGCGCGTATAGAAGAGCCGGAAGTGCTGGAAGAAAGTCTTATTGAAGGTGAAGACGGCGCTATAGAAGAAGGCGCTGTAGAAAATAGCTCTGAAGAAAAGAGTACTGAAGAAGGTGTAGAAACTATTGTCGATGCTCCACAAGAGCTGTCTGACGATACCCCGGAAGCAGAGTAAGTTAAGTGCGGCGCAAGCCGCGCTTTTTATTTAGGCTGCTGAGTGAACATTAAGAGAACAGGTAGAAATGAGCCGTAAGTTGAATTTCAGTGCAGGGCCTGCAGCCCTTCCGGAAGAAGTATTAAAGCAGGCGCAGGAAGAGATGCTCGACTGGCATGGTCATGGACTTTCCATAATGGAAATGAGCCATCGCAGTAAAGAGTATGTATCAGTTGCTGAACAGGCTGAACAGGATCTTCGTGATCTGATGCACGTGCCGGATAACTATAAAGTCCTGTTTCTACAGGGTGGTGCTACCAGTCAGTTTTCGATGATTCCAATGAATCTGTTGCGTGGTAAAAAAACGGCTGACTATATCAATACAGGTGTTTGGTCTATAAAGGCCATTAAAGAAGCACAGCGTTATTGCGATGTTAATATTGTAGCCACCACAGAGCACAATAACTTCACATCTGCACCGACTCAAAATCAGCTCAAACTGGATGCCAGCGCCGCTTATGTTCATTACACTCCCAACGAAACCATTGGTGGTGTGGAATTTGACTATATTCCGGATACAGGTAGCGTACCTTTGGTCGCTGATATGTCTTCAAGCATTCTTTCTCGTGCCATCGATGTTTCCCGTTTTGGATTGATCTATGCTGGCGCGCAGAAAAACATCGGGCCTGCGGGTTTGACGGTAGTTATCGTAAGGGATGATCTTATAGGTCAGACGCTAGCAGGTACGCCAACGATGTTTGATTACGCTGTTCATGCTGCGTCTGACTCAATGAATAATACACCGCCTACATTTGGCTGGTATTTGGCTGGTTTGATCTTCCAGTGGCTGAAGCGTCAGGGTGGCGTTGAAGGTATGGAAGTTATCAATAGACGTAAAGCAGAAAAACTCTATCAGGCGATTGATCAGAGCAGTTTCTACGCAAACCCTGTTGCGATAGCAAATCGCTCATGGATGAATGTGCCGTTTACGCTGGCTGATGCTAATCTGGATAATCTCTTTATAGAAGAATCAGAGCAGGCTGGTTTATTAAATCTGAAGGGGCATCGATCTGTAGGTGGAATGCGCGCCAGTATTTATAATGCGGTGCCAGAAGCGGCGGTTGATGCTCTGATTGAGTTTATGCAATATTTTGAAAGTAAGCATGGCTAATTTTCTGGTAATAGGATCTTTGGATGACTGAACAGGAACAGGCGCTCAAGGTATTGCGCGACCAGATTGATTCGATTGATAAGCAAATACACGTTTTGTTGAATCAGCGTGCAACCTGTGCCCAGCGAGTTGCAGAAGTAAAACAGCAATATCAAGGTAATGAAATTGCTGTTTTTTATCGGCCTGAGCGCGAAGCGCAAGTACTCAAACGCGTGATGGAGCGCAACAAAGGGCCACTTGCTGATAAAGAAGTCGCCCGTCTGTTTCGGGAGATTATGTCCGTATGTCTGGCGCTTGAAAAGCCCATGCGCGTCGCCTTTTTAGGCCCTGAGGGTACATTTACACAGCAGGCTGCCCTTAAACATTTTGGCCACTCCGCGCAAAGCGCACCCATGACTACCTTGGATCTGGTATTCAGGGAAGTAGAAGCGGGTGCCGCACATTATGGTGTGGTTCCTATTGAGAACTCTACTGAAGGCATGGCAACGCATACGCTGGATCTGTTCAAACGCTTTAATCTGCGTATCTGTGGTGAGTTGGAGTTAAAAATCCATCATCATTTGTTGATTAATGACAATACCGATCCAGAATTGATTACCCGTATATATGCCCATCAAGAGTCGTTTGCCCAATGTAGAAGTTGGCTTGAAGCTAATTACCCGCGCGTAGATCATGTGGCCATCAGCTCTAACGCCGAAGGCGCACGCCTGGCTTCATTAGAAGTGGGAGCGGCAGCTATTGCCGGGGATATGGCTGTTGATCTTTATCGGCTACGTATTCTTGAGCGCAATATTGAAGATCAGTCTGATAATAGTACGCGTTTTCTGATTTTAGGTGATCAGGATGTGGGGCCAAGTGGTGATGATAAAACATCAATCTTAATGTGCGCTCATGATAAACCGGGCGTGCTGTATACGTTACTTGAACCTTTTCATCGCCATGGGATCAGTCTTACACGAATAGAAACCCGTCCGGCGCATCAAGGTGGTTGGAGTTATCTGTTTTATATAGACTTTGAGGGGCATGCAGATGAGCCGCAAGTACAAAAAGTACTATCTGACCTGGAAGCCAGTTCAGTAGAACTTAAATTATTAGGCTCCTACCCAAAAGCGGTATTATAAGAATTATACAGAGCGCTTATGACGTCAGTTTTTCGAGTGTGTAGCTTGCAGTGGTATGTTGAGTGCGCTGTGAGCTTTATGGTAAATCGTGTGTTTAACTTACAGCGGCGGGCGGCGTGTAGCTTGCCGTTGAGTGTGCCTCTGTGAGTTTTATGGTAAATCGTGTGCTAATTATTGGCCTGGGTCTGATCGGTGGATCTTTAGCTAAAGCATTAAAAAATAAAAGATTTGCACGCGTCATCGCAGGTTATGACCGCAATTCTGATGATCTTCAGCAAGGCCTTGACCTTGAAATTATTGATGAGGCGGTTAGTGATCTGACCACGGCGGTAAGTACCGCTGATATTATTGTCTTAGCGGTGCCGGTTAAGGCGACCGAAGCTGTTTTATCCGCTATTAAGCCCTACCTTAATGTAAATACAGTTATCACTGATGCTGGAAGTACCAAAGCTAATGTTATTCAGGCTGCACAAAAAGTCTTCGGTTCGGTTCCTGTCAATTTCATACCCGGGCATCCGATTGCAGGTTCTGAAAAAAGCGGTGTGGCGTCATCAGATGAAAAATTGTTTGTCAAACATAAAGTGATTTTAACACCGCTCGCTGAATCGAATAAAAGTGCAACACGCCTGATAGCCAGAATGTGGCAAAGTACTGGTGCAGAAGTATTACAGATGGGTGTTGAACGGCACGATGAAGTGCTTGCTGCCACTAGTCATCTTCCGCATATTCTTGCGTTTTCCCTGGTAGATACACTGGCTAAAGAACAAGACAGCACAGATATTTTTCGCTATGCAGCCGGTGGATTTCGCGATTTCACCAGAATAGCCGCTTCGGATCCTACCATGTGGCACGATGTCTGTATCGCCAATAAACAAGAACTAATCAACCAGATTGATAACTTCACCGACGGACTGGCTGTTTTACGTCAGGCCATAGTAACGAGTGATAGTCAGTCGATGCTCGGTATTTTCACCCGTGCTAAATCGGCTCGTGAGCACTTTAATAAAATGCTCAGTGGCACCGCCTATTCACAAACGCATAACAATCTTCATGTAACCTTCCATGTTCGTGCTGGTAGTGCGTTGCATGGGCGTATTCGCGTTCCAGGGGATAAATCTATCTCACATCGTGCTGTCATGCTGGGTGCATTGGCTGAAGGTGTGACGAATATCAGTGGCTTTTTGGAAAGTGAAGACAGTATGGCGACTGTACAAGCGTTCCGGGATATGGGTGTGGTTATCGAAGGCCCGCATCAGGGTAAAGTTAAAATTTACGGTGTGGGTCTACACGGTTTGTATTCACCACCAGGACCCTTGTACTTAGGTAATGCAGGAACTTCTTTGCGTTTGTTAAGTGGCTTATTGGCCGCGCAGGCGTTTGATTGTGTTTTATTGGGTGATAAGTCGCTTTCCAGAAGGCCCATGGAGCGTATGGCTGAACCTTTGCGCAAAATGGGTGCCTCTATTGAAACGGCAACTGATGGATTTGCTCCTGTTGTTATTAAGGGAGGGCAGACATTAATGGGTATTGACTACCAGATGCCGGTTGCCAGTGCGCAGGTTAAGTCAGGGTTATTGTTGGCGGGGTTATATGCGCGGGGCACTACGTGTATCAAGCAACCGGCGATGACGCGTGATCACACTGAACGGATGCTGCGCAGCTTCGGTGTAGAGCTTAATACCCATAATGGCGAAGTAAGCATTGCGTCAGGACAGATATTAACCGCGACCGATCTTGAAATCCCGGCGGATATATCTTCTGCGGCTTTTTTTATAGTCGCTGCAGCGATCATTCCCGATTCAGATCTGATAATAGAACAGGTGGGTGTGAATCCGGGTCGCGCCGGTGTTTTGCAAATATTACAGCTCATGGGAGCTGACGTGACATTGGAAAACCACACGCAGCGCAGCGGTGAACCTGTCGCCGATATCCATGTGCGCTACGCGCCTTTAACCGGTATTACTATTCCGGAAGCGTTAGTGTCAGTTGCTATTGATGAATTTCCTGCGATTTTTGTGGCCGCCGCGGCTGCTAAGGGTACGACATGTCTGAGCGGAGTGGGTGAGTTAAGATACAAAGAAAGCGACCGAATTCAGGCAATGACAGAAGGTCTCACGCGTATGGGAATAGACATCACTGTTAACGGTGATGTTATTTTGATTAAAGGTGGTGAACTACAAGGTGCAAAAATTTGTAGTTTTAACGACCATCGTATAGCGATGGCGTTTGCCATTGCAGGAACCATCGCCACTAGTGAAGTAATGATTGAAGACTGTAATTATGTAGCGACTTCATTTCCTGATTTTATTGAAGTAGCTCAGAAAGCAGGAATACGTATTCATAAGGAGGAGACTTGATGTCTCAAAATAACACCCGTGTACCCGTAATTACAGTTGATGGACCCAGTGGTTCAGGTAAGGGTACGGTGTGCCGGTTGCTGGCAAAAAGCCTGGGATGGTTGCTGTTAGATAGTGGTGCTCTGTACCGTCTGACAGCGCTTGCAGCGAGTCATCATGGTGTGTCCATAGATGACGAAGAGGCATTGGTTGTGTTGGCTGCGCACCTGGATGTGCGGTTTACTACGCATGACGATGTTGTACAAATTATTCTTGAAGGTGAAGAAGTTACGCAGGCTATTCGAAGCGAAACGGTTGGTAATGATGCTTCTGTTATTGCTGCGATTGGATCCGTCAGAACTGCTTTGCTTGAAAGGCAACGCGCCTTTGTTGAGATGCCGGGGCTGATAGCCGATGGCCGTGATATGGGTACTGTCGTGTTCCCTGATGCACCCCTTAAAATATATTTAGATGCCAGTGTGGAAGAAAGAGCAAGTAGACGATATAACCAGTTGATAAATAAGGGGCTCGATGCTAGCCTTGGTGTAATAATGAATGACTTGCAAGAGCGTGACGCGCGTGATATGAACAGAAGCGTAGCGCCTTTAAAGCCAGCAAGTGATGCGTTGGTACTGGATTCAACCAGTATGACGATTGAAGCTGTTCTGAATACAGTCCTGGAAGAAGTTCGCCATAAAGGATTGCGTTAAAGAATTGCGCTAACAGAATTTTGATAATTAGCAGCGTGAACTGCGAGGAAATTTAGATGATGAGCGAGAGTTTTGCTGATCTGTTCGAAGAGAGTCTGAAAGGCTTGAAGATGGTACCTGGATCTATAGTGACAGGTACAGTAGTTGCGATTGAAAACGACTTTGTTGTTGTCACCGCCGGACTTAAATCGGAAGCCATAATCCCACGAGAACAATTTCATGACGAAAAAGGTGAATTAACCGTCGTCGTCGGAGATGAAGTAAGGGTCGCGCTGGAAAGCGTTGAAGATGGATATGGATCAACCACACTCTCGCGTGAGAAAGCTAAAAACGCAGAAGCCTGGGATGTTCTGGATCAGGCCTTTGAAAAAGGTGAAATCATCAAAGGCACCATTACCGGCAAAGTACGTGGTGGTTTTACCGTGGGACTTGGCTCCGTTGATGCTTTTTTGCCAGGGTCGTTGCTGGATATCCGACCTTTACGTGATAGCGCTCATCTTGAAGGTAAAGAGCTGGAGTTTAAGCTCGTTAAACTCGACATGAAGCGTAACAACATCGTTGTATCGCGTCGGGCCGTGCTGGAAGAACTGAACAGTGCCGATCGCGACAAGCTGATCGAAACATTGGCTGAAGGTATTGTTCTTAAAGGTATCGTGAAAAACCTGACCGATTACGGTGCCTTTGTTGACTTAGGCGGCGTTGATGGTTTGTTGCATATCACAGATATCGCCTGGAAACGCGTCAAGCATCCAAGCGAAGTACTCACCGTCGGCGATGAAATCGATGTGAAAGTACTCAAATACGATCCTGAACGTACCCGTGTTTCTCTGGGCATCAAGCAGTTAATGGCTGATCCATGGGAAGAAACGGTTGCTGCGTTAAACGTCGGTGATAAAACACGTGCGCGTGTCACTAATCTTACAGAATATGGTTGCTTTGCACAGATAGCGGAAGGCATTGAAGGTCTTATCCACGTATCTGAAATGGACTGGACGAATAAAAATGTTCACCCTTCTAAAGTAGTGCAGGCCGGACAAGAAATTGATGTCATGATTCTGGCTATTGATAAAGAGCGCCGCCGTATTTCATTAGGGATGAAACAGTGCCAGCAGAACCCATGGGATGCATTCGCTGCTAAATACAATAAGGGCGATAAGCTGATCGGAAAGATCAAATCGATTACTGATTTTGGTGTTTTTGTTGGGCTTGAAGGTAATATTGATGGCTTAATTCACCTTTCAGATCTGTCATGGGATCTACCCGGTGAAGAGGCTGTCAAGCAATACCATAAAGGCGATGAAGTAGAAGCCGTTATCGTTTCTATTGATATTGAGCGTGCCCGTATCGCTCTGAGCATTCGTCAATTGGCTAGCGATCCTTTCAGTGAATACCTGTCCACAAACAGTAAAGGCAGTAAAGTGTCAGGTAAGGTCACTGCTGTTGACAAGCAGCAGGCGACAGTAGAACTGGCTGATGGTATTGATGCGACATTGAAAGTGGCAGATTTTTCCCGTGATCGTATTAATGATCTATCAGAAAAAATTCAGGTGGGAGATCAGGTTACAGCGGTTATTACATCAATTGACAGTAAAAACCGAGTAATCAATTTGTCGGTTAAACAGATGGAGTTGCAGGAAGAAAAAGAAGCAATGCAATCCGTCAAGCAGCAGACAGTTGAAACCGGCGGTCCAACGACCATTGGCGATCTGATTAAACAGCAGATGAAGCAAAAGGGTTCCTGATTGCTAAGGCGCCTCTAATGGCGCCTTTCTCTTTAGCATGGTCGGGAAAATAGTGTGTGTGGAGCAGTGGAGGGAGTATAATGACAAAATCAGAATTAATAGAACATCTGATTGATCGGCATCCTGAGCTTTCTGTAAAAGATGTAGAGCTTGCCGTTAAAGCGATGCTTGATCATATGACAGAATCACTAGCCAATGGTGACCGTATTGAAATTCGCGGTTTTGGTAGTTTTTCTCTTCATTTTAGAGCGCCAAGAATAGGCCGAAATCCTAAAACGGGTGACTCTGTTTCGCTGACAGCTAAATACGTACCTCATTTTAAGCCAGGTAAAGAGCTTCGCGAGCAGGTAAATGAGAGTATCGAACAAGGTTTATAAGCAAGTACTGACGAATAGTAAAGATCGCTTATAAGCAGCTGTATAGTATAGGGAGGCAAAATAGTGCGTTGGCTAAAAATGTTAATAGTGTTCCTGCTATCGATTGTGATTTTGATGGTAGGCATTATGTTTACAATTCATAATACTGAAAAAGTATCAATTGATCTGGTATTCCTGACGTTGCCTGAGGCGAGTTTATCTCTCTGGTTAATCGCTGCATTTGTATTAGGTGGTGTAACAGGGGTTTTACTCAGTAGTGTGGCCGTGGTTGCTTTGAAAACCCGCTTAATGTCGAGCCGTCGCAAGATCAAAGCATTGACAAAAGAATGCGATCAGCTAAGGACAACAACACTCAAAGACGTCGCATAGCGCGACAGAGATTGTGGCAGAGAGAGTGGTAAAGAGCATAACAAAAAGCATGGCAAAGCATGATCGAAAGCATGTCAGACCGTATGCTAGATAGCATGGCTGACATCTGGCTTCTTATCCCGTTAGTCATCGCTATTTTTATTGGATGGTTACTCGGACGTAATAGCGCTGTCGGTGTCAGCAAGCCAAGCTCGAACAGTATATTAAATCGGGACTATTTTGTTGGTCTGGATTATTTATTAAATGAAAAAACGGATGAAGCAATCGAAAGCTTTATCCGGGCACTAGAGGTTAATAGTGATACCATACCGGCGCATCTGGCGTTGGCAAAACTATTTCGGCGAAAAGGTGATGTGCAACGTGCTATCAGCATTCATCAGGATTTACTGGCTCGCCTGGATCTTTCGCGTTCAGATTCATTGCGTATCCAAATGGCGCTGTCGCTGGACTATGACTCTATCGGTTTGCTAGACCGCGCAGAAAACCTGCTTAAAGAAATTATTAAACAAAATCCCCCTCGTGAAACACACCGTAAAGCGTTAACCCTGCTGACAAAACTCTATGAAAAAGAGCAAGAATGGGCGCAAGCGATAGAGACCGCTCGACACCTGAATTCGGATGAAATGCTTAACATTCGCCATGAATGCGCACATTATTATTGTGAACTGTCTGAAAAACTCTTGAAGGAAAAACATTATAAAGAGGCAGCGGAGTATTTAAAACAGGGGTTGCTGCTGGATCCTCTGTCAGTACGTATCTCGTTTCTCCAGGCACAGGTCGCTATGCGACAAAAACAGTGGAAAACAGCAATTCGTGTGTTACGTAAAATTGAACAACAAGACCCTGTTTTTCTCTCGGAAGCTATTAAAGATCTGAAGCAATGTTACATCGCTTTACATGACAAAGTAGAGTATGAATTTTTTTTACGTCACTGTATCGCGCATACGCCTTCGGCGACTGCTATCCTGGCGCTCGCGGAATTGATTAAAGATGATCAGGGTGTTCATGCGGCAGGCACATTTATTACTGATGAGCTAAAACATCGACCCTCTATTAAAGGGTTTAATCGCTTAATAGCGATGCATATCGAACATGGAAGTGAAAATGCCAAAGATAGTTTGAAAACCTTACGTAGCCTTATCGGCACGCTTGAAACGAATAAACCCCGTTATCTCTGCCAGCAGTGCGGATTTTCCGGGCGAACATTGGTATGGCAATGTCCATCCTGTAAAACATGGGGTACTACCAAACCTATTCAGGGCTTGGAAGGTGAATAATCAGTATAAAGCGATAGAGAGTAGATTAAAGTGAATGCAGATAAAAAGCGTATCATCGTCGCACTGGATTACCCAACGGTAGAGCAAGCCGTCATGATGGCTGATCAGCTTGACCCGGCGCAGTGTCGGTTGAAGGTGGGTAAAGAGCTGTTTACAAGAGGTGGCCCGACGGTAGTCGAACAGCTGCAGCATAAAGGATTTGATGTTTTTCTTGACCTGAAATTCCATGATATCCCAAACACAACGGCTAAAGCGGTACGTGCAGCAGGAGAGCTGGGTGTGTGGATGGTGAATGTGCATGCCTGTGGGGGGCGCCGCATGATGGAAGCGGCCCGCAATGAACTGGATCAGGTACGCAATAACAGCACCTTGCTGATTGCAGTTACCGTGTTAACCAGTATGGAGCGTGAAGACCTTAAAGAAGTCGGTCTGGATATTGACCCACTTGATCACGTCAAGCGATTAGCCGTGTTAACAGAGTCCTGTGGTTTAGATGGAGTCGTCTGCTCCGCGCATGAAGTGATGCCATTGCGAGAGGTTGTTTCCAGTGGGTTTAGTCTGGTTACTCCAGGTATTCGTCCGTCTGACAGTGTGACAGGCGATCAGCGGCGGATTATGACACCTTCTGAAGCGATTCAGGCAGGCAGTACTTATCTCGTTATTGGTCGTCCGATCACTCAGGTAAGCAATCCTTTAGCGGCGCTGCAAGCAATAGAAAAAGAGATCGCGCCTTTTATTTGATTCGGGTTCTTATCTAAGCCTAAAGAATAAAAAATAGCGTGGCCGGAATGATAATCAGGCTGCCGATATTGCCCAGTAAGACAATAGAGGCAACTTGATGGGGTTCCTGCTGATAACGTTCGGATACCATGTAATTTAATACGGCAGGTGGGAGTGCCCCAAACAGTACAAGATAGGTAAAGTGCAGTGGCTCAAGCTGCAATAATGGTTGAATTGCTAAAGCGATAGCAAGTCCACTAAGTGGGCATAGAATGGCCCCCCAGAGACCTATTTTCCAATGAGTCAGATCTACGCTTGTCATTCGCACACCCAATGCGAATAGCATTAGTGGAATGGAAATCTGTCCGAGCATTTCAATGAAAGTCGCGGCAGCAACGGGTAGGTGAAGATCAAAAGTGCTCCAGATTAAGCCGGCAATAGTGGCCAGAATCATAGGCATTTTCAGTACGTTGATAGGGTTAGTTTTATGGTCAAGAATATATAAACCGACCGTAAAATGCAGCAGATTCTCAACCAGAAAAAGCACTACCGCGGCGGGTAATGCGTGCTCACCAAACGCCAGCACCGCTAAAGGCAACCCCAGATTCCCGCTGTTATTGAACATCATCGGCGGCAAGAAAGTTTTGGGGCTAACCTTAAGCAGTTTGCAGACAGGCAGTAATAACAGACCGGAACCCAGAACGATAATAGCAGCCCCCACGGCCAGCATCTGGAACTGCGGTAAGTCGAAAGATTTGGCAGATAGCACCGAAAAGATCAGGGCGGGCACAAATATATCAATATTAATGGTATTAGCGGTCGTCATATCCGTATGACGTTTGCGGGCATAAAAAAAGCCCACACTGACAATAGCGACCAGAGGAAAAACGGTTAGAAAAATCTTTTCCAATAGTGCCAGCGTGGTGCTATCCATACATATACTCAATAAGTGATGCTAATCGGTAGAGTGTTTAGCTGATGATTAGTCGTACTGTTTGCCCGTTGGAACAACCACCACCGGAACCTTAGCATGCTTAACTACTTTCTGAGTCGTATGGCTATGGTGGCCGAAGGTGTTTTCTGCACCCATAACAATCATATGCACGTTACGGTCTATCGCTTCTTTGAGAATGGAATCGATATGGTTACCCTCAACAAGCGCGTATTCGATATCCAGGTCTACTTTTTCGGAAAGGTTGTCGAGTTCGTCCTCGTAGAATTTTTCAATACGTGCGTGCATCTGCTGATGAATCTCATTAATACCTTCATCGTGCATCTTTTTTATAAGATCATCAGAGACATAATTTTTAATCAGCGCAGACCCCATTTCACCAATCGGTTCAACCACGTGCAGGATAACAATTTTTGCTTTCAGCGCCTGCGCAAGTTTTACGGTGTGGCGAAACACCGGGCGCATATGCTTACCAAGAGAGGTGGTATAGAGAATGGTATTGATTTCAGGTAAAGCCATGATGTAATCCTCACAATGCACTGTTTAGGTATCCGTTCAGACTTTTTGCGTCTGAATGCGGCTATTTTCTTCAGTCGATGCTACCTGACTCAGCTTTGGCTGGGTACAGCGATCGACGAGATAGATGATTGATTTGTAATCGATCCCACTATGATGGCTTAAACCAATTTCGCAGGTGCGACTGGTTGAATAGCCAGCATCACAACTTTGTACGGCATCTTTCAATGTACGTAGTGCTGATGCATTCAATTCCGGGGTTGAGAAGCCTTTGTCGCCGGCGAAGCCACAGCAGGTAATTTGGTCAGGAATAACTACCTGTGTTGAGCACGCTGACATAATACGTTTAAGTTTTGGCGCCTGTCCCATGCGGGTAGCGCTGCAGGTAATATGCAGGGCGACCGGTTCGGTTCCGGCAGTAAATAGCAAACGATCCATCAGGAACTCATCGATAAAATCGACCGTGTCGTATAACTTGATACGCGGGTCTAATTTATCCTTTAGTAGCAGGCTGCAAGGGCTGGTGTCAGAATACACAGGAAGTGTTCCGTTTTCTGTGATCTCAAGCAATATCTTTTCAATTTCAGCTGATTTAGAGTCGGCAGCAGTAAACATACCTTTCGATTGGAACGGCATACCGCAGCAAAGATTATCAAGATTGGGTGGATAAATTACCTGATAACCGGCTTTACGTAACAGTGCTTCTGTTTTATCCGCTAATGATGTTTGGTCTTCATCGCCACGTGCGGGGCCCATCGTACGGCTGGCACAGCTGGGCAGATAAACAACTTTGGGTGCCGTACTGGACGCGTCCAAAGGTTTTGGTTTGATTTTTGGCGCACCCGTAGGCATTGACGGTGTCCATTGCTGAATCAGCCCACCAGAGAGCTTACGTGCAGTGCCCGTAATGGCCGTCATCGCTTTGGTGCCGAGTAAACCGTGAGTGACATCGGCGGCAGCAAAAGTTACACGGCTGGCCTTAGCCAACGTGCCGTAGTGGTCGGCCAACCATTGTGCCATCTTGGTGCGTTTCTCATTATTCTTATTACGAATAGAACGTGTCAGGTCGCCAGTATTAATACCAACCGGACAGGTTGTTGAGCATAAGCCGCAGGCAGCACAGGTATCGGTGCCTTGGTATTGGTATTCTTTCCGCAGTTCTGCCAAGCGCTCAGGATCGGCATTCGGGCCGTTACTAATCGATTCCAGCCGGGCAATTTCGCGCCAGATAACAATCCGCTGACGTGGTGTTAATGTCAGTGCGCGTGATGGACAGGTAGGTTCGCAAAAACCACACTCAATACACTTATCGACCAGCGGATCAGCAGCCGGTAAAATTTTGAAGTTTTCAAGATGCACATGGCTGTTTTTGTTTAGCACAACACCGGGATTTAAAATATGCTGCGGATCAAGCAACTCTTTAAGTTCCCACATCAACGCGTACGCTTCTTTGCCCCATTCCAACTCAACAAACGGTGCCATATTACGGCCCGTGCCGTGCTCTGCTTTTAATGAACCGTCATACGTGCCGACAACCATATTAGCAACATCCACCATCAGGCCATCGTAGCGGTCGATCTCCTCTTGCGTGTCGAACGCCTGAGTGAAAACAAAATGTAAATTACCTTCAAGCGCATGCCCAAAGATTAAGGCTTCGTTGTAATGCCATTTATCAAATAACTGGTGTAAGTCATGTACCGCATCAGCCAGTTGTTCTACCGGAAATGCCACATCTTCGATAATCACGGTGGTGCCGGTTAAGCGCACGGCACCCACGGCAGGAAACAAGCCTTTACGAATAGCCCAGTATTTGGCGTATTCTTCAGGGTCCGTCGTAAACTCGCACGGCTGAATGGTTTCAAGATGACTAATGGAGGCTTTAATGGCCTCAACTTGCATGGCCAGCGTAGCGGGGTCAGCCGCACGTGTTTCAACTAATAATGCGGCAGCATGTTCGGGCAGTTCGCGAATAAAATCCGGCAAACTGGGCTTGTCTTCTACCGAACGCAAACCGGCACGGTCCATCAACTCTACCGCAGAGACCGGGGTTTTCTTCAGAATCGCAACGGCATCGCAGGTGGTGCGTACGTTGTCAAAAAAGATCAGAGCAGAGGCTTTGTTGGGGTGTTCATCAACGGTTTGATAGGTAATCTCGGACATAAAGCCGAGTGTGCCTTCTGAACCAATCATTAAATGTTGCAGAATATCGATAGGATCAGTGTAATCTACCAGTGAATTAAGCGCATAACCGGTAGTGTTTTTCAGGCGGTATTTATGCAGGATACGCTCACGTAGCGTGTCATTCGCGCGTGTTTGCTGGCCTAGCGCATCTAAAGAATCCAATAACATTTTATGGGATTGCTTAAACTGAGTCACAGAATCAGGATTGCCGGTATCGACCAGTGTGCCGTCTGCTAAGATCAATTTCATGCTTTTTAACGTGCGGTAACTGTTCTGCGCCGTACCACAACACATACCACTAGCATTGTTAGCAGCAATACCACCAATCATGGCCGCATTAATCGACGCAGGGTCAGGGCCAATTTTTTTATTAAACGGTGCCAGATAACTATTTGCCTGGCCACCAATAACACCGGGTTGCAAGCTGATTTCTGTGGCGTCTTTATTGATCTGATAGCCTTTCCAGCCATCGCCTAACTGGATTAATACTGAGTCAGTTATTGCTTGCCCGGAGAGACTGGTTCCTGCGGCACGAAAGGTAATAGGAACCAGCATTTTATTCGCTAATTTAACAACGCTGGCAATTTCACTTTCACTTTCAGCTCTGACCACTATCTGTGGAATCAGGCGGTAAAAACTCGCATCTGTTCCATACGCCAGAGTGCGTAAAGCATCCGTTATTAAGCGTTCTTCAGGAATAAATGTCTGAAGCTCGGTGAGAAAATCACGATGTGTCTGTTTCATATTATTCACTGGCCACCTGCGTGGACGCTTGTTAAGTGAGGCTAGCTCAGATGATAGAGCATCGTTTGAAATCGGGCTTGGAACTATTATTAAAGCCGCGTTTAAAACCGTGGTATCAACAGGGATACCACGGGTAACGCGATTTACTTTTTCTTTATGTTTTGTTCTGAATTATTTGGCGTAAGCGACGGCAGGAAGCCAAAGCACCAGCTGCGGCCAAAAAACCAGAATAAACAAAGCGATTAATTGCAGGCCGATAAAAGGAATAACACCTTTGTAAATATCAGACAGCTTAACATTTGGCGGACAAACACCTTTCAGATAGAAGAGTGCAAAGCCTACCGGCGGTGTCAGGAACGACGTCTGTAATGCCATCGCCACTAACATTACAAACCACACCAGTTCTGGGTTATCTACCACCCCATAGCCGTCGATATCTAATCCCAGTGCGGATATAACCGGCGCCAACAGAGGCAGGATGATCAAAGTGATCTCTATCCAATCGAGGAAGAAGCCGAGTAAGAAAATCACGCCAAGAATAAAGAAGACAATACCGTACGGGCCAAAAGGCAGACCTGTCAGGAACGACTCGATCAGTTCATCACCGCCCAATTCACGTAACACCAGTGCAAAACAAGTCGCACCAATAAAGATGGCGAAAATATAGGCTGTGGTGTTGAACGTGCCGCCCATGACCTCTTTAAGTACAGGAATGCTGAAACGTCGATTATACACTGCCAGTAACGTTGCGCCGAGTGCGCCAACGCCTGAGGCTTCTGTCGGTGTGGCAAAGCCAGCAAAGATAGAACCCAGCACCACAAAAATAAGGAATAACGTTGGTAATACCGCTTTCAACACGTTGAGCACAACAGGCCAGCTAACCGGTTTAGCATCCACAGGCACAGGTGCAGCATTTGGTTTTATATAGGCGTAAATCAGAATGTAAGCGATATACATAGCGCCCAGCATCAAACCAGGAATAACCGCGCCCATAAACAGATCACCAACCGATAAGCCCAGCTGATCAGCCATGATGACCAGCATAATGCTGGGCGGAATCAAAATGCCCAACGTACCGGCTGAGGCAATCGTACCCAATGCTAATGGCATTGAATAACCCTGTTTCGTCATCGATGGCAAAGACATCACGGCCAACAGCACAACGGATGCGCCGATAATACCAGTGGAGGCTGCAAGAATAATACCGATAGCCGTTACGGTTACCGCAAGCCCACCGCGAACACGGCCGAACAGCTCTTGCATCGAGTGCATCAGTTCTTCAGCAACGCCGGATTTATCCAGCATAATACCCATGAAGATAAACATAGGTAATGCGACCAGAATCCAGTTATCCATGATCTTATAAAGACGGTTTACCACCAGGCCCAGAGTGGTGTAATCCAACCCGGTCATCGTATCCAGGTAAACATCGGCGAACTGACCGATAAAAGCAAAAATAATTCCTACGCCGGCCAACACCCAGGCAACAGGAATACCGGTAAATAATAGAGCGATGAAAGATAAGAACATCGCAATGACCATAATTTCATTGACGTCCATCATCATTCTCCACGTATCAGTAAAACGGTGTCACGGTACAATCGAGACAGCATAGCAAGGCCCAGTAATGCAAAACTCAATGGAATGACCCCCTTGATAATCCAGCGGTGAGGCAGGCCAGAGGGCGATTGTGAGCCTTCACCGATGCGGTATGAGTCATAAAAGAATTCGATACTGTGCGCGAATACAATCACAATAAAAGGCATGACTAAAAGGAGAATGCTAAGAATCTCAATGATATGTTTAGTGCGTGCTCTGAAGTGCGCATAAAAAAGATCCACGCGAATATGTGAGTTAGTGGTCTGCGCATAAGAGAGTCCGAACATCACGCCCATCGCATAAAGATGCCATTGCAACTCTTCAAATATAATTAAACCGCTTGAAAATCCTTTTCGAAGCACGACCTGCAAAATGATTACAAAAATCAGCAGGACGTAGCACCAAGCAACCGACATGCCGACGCGCTGGATAAAGCGGTCGATCTTATCAGCCAGAGGTACTGATGGGAGAGTATCGTTCTCAGTCACAGGAAGGTACCTACATCGATTATTATTGTAAAAATGAAAGGCAGACAATGAAACACTGTCTGCCTTAACTTGGGTAGCTTAACTTATGTAACTCAGCTGACGTGGCTCAGTTTACATAACGCTGCTTGAAAGAGTATTAACGGCTACGTGGTAGGAATGCGTTAGATTCCCAAAGGTTATAGCCGGTACGGAATGTGTTCAAATCATCCCATACTTTCTTGAAGAACGGATCTTCAGCAGACTTCTCAACAACTACTTCACCCCACTTCTCTTCAAAGGCTTTAAGCATGGTGTCATTCCAGTAACGGATCTCAACGCCATTTGCTTTTGCGTCAGCCATCACAGGGAACTGCATCGCTTCACCTTCAGCAATAGAGTTGGTCATCGATGCTTTACAGGTGTTTTCAACTGTCGCTTGCTGTCCTGCAGACATTTTGCCCCACGCATCTTTGTTTACGAGCAACTCGAAAATTGTTGCTTGTTGATGCCAGCCAGGGAAGTAGTTGTATTTCATGATTTTCTGGAAACCAAGAAGCTTGTCGATTGCTGGCTGAGAGAACTCAGTTGCATCAATCGCACCTTTCTCAAGCGCACCAAAGATCTCACCGCCAGGTAGCTGTGATGTAGACACACCCATTTTTTCCATAACCGAAGCGCCCAGGCCGAAGAAACGCATGTTCAGGCCTTTAAGGTCTTCTGGTGTATTGATCTCTTTATTGAACCAGCCCGATGTTTCAGGAGAAATAATCGCACATGGAATAACTTTTACGTTATAGCCATTGGTGTCGTACATTTCCTGATACAGTTTCAGGCCATTACCATAATACATCCACGCCATGTATTCGCCTGCTTCAGGACCAAAAGGCACAGCAGAGAAGAAACCAGCAGCAGGCATTTTACCCTGCCAATAACCAGCAGTGGCATAGCCTGAGTTAACTTTACCGGATGAAACAGCATCCAGAATTTCAGGCGGAGCAACCAATTTGCCCGGCTCATAGATTTTCATCCTGATAGTGCCGTCACTAACAAGATTCAATTGTTCAGACACCCAGACAATTGGCGTACCCAAAGCAGGTAGATGAGAACCGAAAGCAATCGGGGTTTTCAGTAACGTTTTATCAGCTGCCTGTACAGGCACAAAAGCAGTAGCGGCTACACCTGCTAGTACAGCAGTAGATATCACAGACTTGGCGAACTTTTTCATGTCTCATCCTCAATGGCGATATTTATTTTTGTTAGATCCGTGACTGAATATACAACAGATACGTTGTTATAACAGTGCAAAAACGATCATTCTTGTTATATTGGTAAGACCAATTTACCATGCGTTGAAGTGTTACTGTATTTTTTTTGACCAGTGTTTGTCAATGGTTTTTTATAAGCCAAATATATATTGGCTTTTTTGTTAATAATAGTTAGTTTTACATTTAATTAAATTTAACATTATTGGTAATACCAATTATACAGTTGCGTAATATTAAATTTTTAAGTGCTGATGTAGTGCTTATACTAAGTGTTTAGAAGGTGTGAATATGGCCTATCAAAAGGTAAGGCAGCCTAAAATATCTGATGTCATTGTCGAGCGAATGGAAGAGATGATATTGGAAGGGACCTTAAAACCCGGGCAAAAGCTATTGCCTGAAAGAGAGCTTTCTAAGCAATTTGAAGTGTCTCGTCCTTCATTGCGTGAAGCCATTCAAAAATTAACAGCAAAAGGCTTGTTGGTAAGTCGGCAGGGGGGCGGTACTTATGTTTCTGAAGATTTGGGCGGCTCTTTTATGGATCCGTTGCTTGAGCTTTTCAAAAGTCATCCAGAGGCACAATATGATTTGCTTGAATTCAGGCACGCTCTTGAGGGGGTGACTGCGTATTATGCTGCGCTGCGAAGTACTGCAACCGATAAGCAAGCCATACAAACCAGCTATGATGCGCTGCAGGTGCACCATGAAAACAAGGATTTTGAGAAGGAGGTGTCAGCGGATGTGGACTTCCATCTGACTATTGCCGCGTCCACACATAATATGGTACTTCTGCATATGATGCGGGCATTGTTTAGTTTGTTGCGTCAGCATATTGGCGATAATTTACAGAATATTTACCCGAAATCAGGTTATAGGCAAAAAATTCATGATCAGCATTACAAACTGATGCAGGCAATTTTTTCGGGTGAACCGGATGCCGCTCAACGTGCAGCACATGATCATTTGGCGTATGTCGAAGAATCCTTGCTAGAGCAGGGGCGGGAAAATACCCGTGTTGAAAGAGCGATGCGGCGCTCAGGCAATTCATAGCCGGGCGTGAAAGCATAGTAAGGTTAGCTGTATTTTAAGACGTTTGTCTATAAATAGATGTATGTATAAAAACTACAAAAAATCTATTTATCGATCAATAGCATATAGTATTAGACCGTTTTATAGACAGATTCTGTAAAATTTTGTAGTATTACTACAAATAAAAAGAAAGAGAATAATGCTGCATTGCGGCATGAGAAGTTCTCTCAAGATAATAAAACAGACGGGTTAGCTGCGCAGATTGCTATAGCAGCGACATATATAGCGGCCGGCAGGCACCCACAGGCAACTAAAAGTCTGGATTTATAACAACAAGGGATAAATGCTTAACGCATACGTGGAGAAGGCAACGTGCAAGAACAATATATTAATGATATCGATCCGATCGAAACAAAAGAATGGTTAGAAGCACTAGAATCTGTGGCGACAAATGACGGCGATGACCGTGCGCGCTTTCTGCTAGCTCAGTTAGGCCGTAAAGCCTCTGATATGGGTGTAGAGAGTCGCGGTTCTGTTACCACTCCTTACCGGAATACTATCTCCCCTAAAGATGAAGTCCGTATGCCGGGTGATCTTTTCATGGAGCGCCGCATCCGTTCGTTTATCCGTTGGAACGCAATGGCAATGGTTATGCGTGCTAACGATAATAAAGAAGGTCTGGGTGGTCATATTTCCAGCTTCTCTTCTTCAGCGACATTATACGATATCGGTTTTAACTACTTTTTCCGTGGTAATGAAGGCGAGCAAGAATCAGATATGGTGTTTTTCCAGGGGCATATCTCTCCTGGTATCTATGCCCGCGCTTATCTGGAAGGCCGTTTGACGGAAGAACAGCTCGATAATTTCCGTCGTGAAGTCGATGGCAACGGTTTGCCTTCTTATCCGCATCCTTGGCTGATGCCTGATTTCTGGCAGTTCCCAACCGTATCCATGGGTCTGGGTCCAATCCAGGCCATCTATCAGGCACACGTGATGCGTTATTTGTCAGCGCGTAGCCTGATCGACCGTGGTGACCGTAAAGTATGGGCATTTTTGGGTGATGGTGAGTGTGATGAGCCAGAATCTCTGGGTGCGATCGCGCTGGCCGGACGTGAAAATCTGGAAAACCTGGTATTTGTAATCAACTGTAACCTGCAGCGCCTGGATGGTCCTGTACGCGGTAACGGAAAAATTGTTCAGGAATTGGAAGGTGTCTTCCGTGGTGCAGGCTGGAATGTCATCAAATGTTTGTGGGGTCGTCACTGGGATCCTCTGTTTGAAAAAGATGTTAATGGTCTGTTGCAAAAACGTATGGACGAAGTGTGCGACGGTGAGCTGCAGAACTTTAAAGCCAACGGCGGCGCTTATACACGCGAACACTTCTTCGGTAAATATCCTGAACTGCTTGAAATGGTTAAGGACATGTCTGATGACGAGATAATGAATCTTAACCGTGGCGGGCACGATCCTTATAAAGTCTATGCCGCTTATCATGCAGCATCGAACAACACTGGTCGTCCAACGGTTATCCTGGCGCAAACCGTTAAAGGTTACGGCACGGGCAAATCCGGCGAAGCGAAAAACGACACCCACTCGTTGAAGAAAGTGGCGATTGATGATCTGAAAGATTTCCGTGATCGCTTCACCATTCCATTGGATGATGAGCAACTGAAAGACGTGCCTTACTACCGTCCATCAGCTGAATCAGCCGAAATGAAGTACATGGTCGAGCGTCGCCAAAAACTCGGCGGTTTTTATCCGGTGCGTCGCAGCCAGGTAGAGACATTAGAGGTTCCTGCGCTTGAGGCTTTCTCTAACAACATGAAAGGCAGTGGCGAGCGTGAGCTGTCTACGCAGATGTCATTTAACCGCGTACTGAATACCTTGGTTAAAGATAAAAATATCGGTAATCGTATCATTCCGATTATTCCGGATGAGGCGCGTACTTTCGGTATGGAAGGTATGTTCCGTCAACTGGGTATCTACACCTCTGTCGGTCAGCGCTATGTACCGCATGATAGTGATCAGATCATGTTCTACAAAGAGTCTAAAACCGGACAGATTCTGGAAGAGGGTATCAACGAAGCCGGTGCGATGTCTGCCTGGATTGCGTGTGCTACTTCCTATGCAAACAACAATTGTCCTGTGATCCCGTTCTATATTTTCTACTCGATGTTCGGCTTCCAGCGCGTTATGGATCTGATCTGGGCGGCAGGCGAT
Source organism: Neptunomonas antarctica (assembly GCF_001305295.1). GTDB lineage: Bacteria > Pseudomonadota > Gammaproteobacteria > Pseudomonadales > Balneatricaceae > Neptunomonas > Neptunomonas antarctica. Next base: position 52,083 of record NZ_LJSI01000020.1, on the reverse strand, counting down.
ATGCAAGCGCGTGGATTCCTGATCGGTGCAACCGCTGGTCGTACTACGCTGAACGGTGAAGGTCTGCAGCATCAGGATGGCCACAGCCACTTGATGGCACAGATGGTCCCTAACTGTGTATCTTACGATCCGACGTATGGTTACGAATTAACAGTGATTGTTCAGGATGGTTTAGAGCGTATGTACGGAAAAGGTGAAAACCGTTTCTACTACATCACTACCATGAACGAAAACTACGGCCATCCGGAGATGCCGATAGGTGCAGAAGAAGGCATCATTAAAGGTATGTATCTGCTTAAAAATGGCAAAGATGCTGAACTCAAAGTTCAGTTGATGGGCTGCGGTACTATCTTGCGTGAAGTAGAGGCGGCTGCCGTTATTCTGCATGAAGAGTTTGGTATCGAATCTGATATCTGGAGCACTACATCGATTAACGAATTGCGTCGTGATGCGCAGGGCGTTGAACGTCATAATATGCTGCACCCGGAAGCAGAGCCAAAAGTAGCGTATGTGACTGAATGCCTGAAAGATCGTCAGGGTCCGGTTATTGCAGCAACCGATTATATGCGTCTGTATGCAGACCAGCTACGTGAATACATCCCAGCGCGTTATAAAGTACTGGGTACTGACGGTTTCGGTCGTTCTGATACGCGCTCAAAACTGCGTGAATTCTTCGAAGTGAATCGTTATTACGTCACGATTGCCGCGCTTAAAGCGCTGCAGGAAGACGGCAAAATTGAAGGATCAGTCGTCGCTAAAGCCATGCAGAAATTCAATATCAACCCAGAAAAACCAGCGCCCTGGACTGTATAAGCGCTGAGAGTTGCCTGAGCGTCAGCTCAGGCATGCTGATTTTGAAAGTTGAATTGAACGTAATGGCGAATAACGAAGAGAGGACATTATCGTGAGCATAATCACAATTACAGTTCCAGATTTAAGCGGCGCAGAAAACGTAGATATTATTGAAGTGCTGGTTAAGGCCGGCGATGTTGTTGCTGAGGGCGATAGCCTGATGGCACTGGAAACCGATAAAGCATCTATGGAAGTGCCGGCAGAGCAAGCAGGTACTATCGTAGAAGTGATGATTAAAGAAGGCGATACCTGCAACGAAGGTGACGTGATTCTGACATTGGAAACAGGCGCGGTAGCTGCTCCGGTTGCGGCTCCAGCTCCCGTAGCTGCGGCACCTGCACCTGCGGCAGCACCAGCAGCAGTGACAACTTCAACAAATGTCGAGCAGGTATTAGTACCAGACTTGAGCGGTGCTAGCGATGTTGATGTCATCGAAGTCATGGTTAAAGTAGGCGATGTCATTGAAGAGGGTGATAGCATTATTGCGCTGGAAACTGACAAAGCATCCATGGAAGTGCCGGCCCCTAAAGGCGGTACGGTTAAAGAGGTTCTGATCAAAGAAGGCACTACCTGTAACGAAGGTGATGTGCTGATTATGCTGGAAGTTGGCGGATCAGCAGCGGCTCCCGTAGCAGCGCCTGCGGCTCAGCCAGCAGCTGCAGCACCTGCGGTTGCCGCGCCTGACATAGCTGTTGTCGCCGGTGGTGTTGAAAACGTATTAGTGCCCGATCTGAGTGGCGCCACCGACGTTGACGTTATCGAAGTGATGGTCAAAGTAGGTGACGTTATTCAAGAAGGCGACAGCCTGATTGCACTCGAAACCGACAAGGCCTCTATGGAAGTACCTGCCCCTAAAGGCGGTACCGTCAAAGAAGTATTGATCAAAGAAGGCAGCACCTGTAACGAAGGTGATGTGCTTATCCTGCTGGAAGTGGCGGGTAGCGCAGCAGTTGCAGCGGCTCCTGCTCCGGTAGCAGCATCTTCAGCGCCAGCAGCCTCTGCTCCAGCGGCTCCTGCTAAAGCAGCAGCGCCGGCCAGCACTGTTAGCCAGATTGAACTTGAAAAGAAAAACCGTACCGTTAATGCAGGCCCTGCAGTACGTGCTATAGCGCGTGAATACGGAGTGGATCTGGTGGACGTTAAAGGTACGGGCCGTAGCGCACGTATTCTTAAAGAAGACGTACAGGCGTATGTGAAAAATGCACTCGTACAGCTGAAAACAAAACCAGCGGGCGCAGCCGTTACGGGTGGTTCGGGTATCCCGGCTATTCCAGCGGTTGATTTCAGTAAGTTTGGTGAGATCGAAAAAGTTGCGTTGACTAAAATCGGTAAATTAACCGCCGCCAATATGTCGCGCTGCTGGTTGAATATCCCGCACGTTACTCAATTTGACGATGCTGATATCACCGAGCTGGAAGCGTTCCGTAAAGGGATGAAAGAGGAAGCACTCAAAGCCGGTGTTAAATTAACGCCGCTGCCTTTCATGATCAAAGCGGTCGCTAAAGCACTGGCTGAAAATCCAAAATTCAATGCCTCACTAGATGCAGACGGTGAACACATCGTCTACAAAAAATACATCAACATCGGTTTGGCAGTCGACACGCCAAATGGCTTGATGGTACCGGTGATCAAAGATGCGGATAAAAAGTCAATTTACGAATTGTCTTTAGAAGCGAACGAACTGGCGGGTAAAGCAAAAAATCGCAAACTCAAGCCAAACGAAATGCAGGGCGCGTGTTTCACAATTTCCAGCTTAGGCGGCATCGGCGGAACAGGCTTTACGCCTATCGTTAATGCGCCAGAAGTGGGGATTCTGGGTGTGTCTAAAGCAGATATTAAACCACGTTGGAACGGTAAAGAGTTTGAGCCCCGTATGATGTTGCCATTGTGTTTGTCATACGATCATCGTGCTATTAATGGCAGTGATGCAGGTCGATTCTTAACTTACCTCAACAGCTTGCTGAGTGACATCCGTCGTCTAATGTTGTGATGTAAGTACCTACGTTAACAGCCTGCTGAGTGATGTCTGTCTTGTCTGATGTTGTAATGCACGTAACGTTTTAGCAAGTCCCTTGGCTAGCTTGACGGGGTTCCGAAAGGAACCCCGTTTTTTTGTGTCTTTTATCAGAAACTGACACTATATTCATCTATTAGCTTATAGTTCATTATATTGTTCATCCTGTTAGCAAATTTTAACCAAATATTGGTATTATAGGGATGAGTACAGGGCTTAACCTTGTAACATATACTCTAAAAAGTTAATTTATAAAAAGTTGTTCAATCGGCGCTTATTAGCGCTTTTATTTCGGCTGTTATTTATATTGAAAGGATGCTATGAAAAAGATATTGACGGTATTCGGCACGCGTCCGGAAGCGATTAAAATGGCGCCCTTGGTGAAAGCGCTTGCGCAAGAATCTCAATTTGAGAGTCGGGTGTGTGTGACTGCCCAGCACCGGGAAATGTTGGACCAGGTACTGGATCTGTTTGAAATTCAGCCCGATTACGATCTCAATATCATGAAACCCGGCCAGGATCTTTTTGATGTCACCACGCGCATACTGCTGGGTATTCGTGATGTATTGCGTGAATTCAAACCCGATATAGTCCTGGTGCATGGTGATACCAGTACTACATTTTCTACTGCGTTGGCTGCATTTTACGAACAAATACCCGTAGGGCATATTGAGGCAGGTCTGAGAACAGGCAACATCTATTCGCCGTGGCCAGAAGAAGCCAATCGCACCCTCACTGCTACTCTGGCAACCTGGCATTTTGCCCCGACGCAGTTGTCTTACCAAAACCTGATTGACGAAAAAATTCCGGCAGATCATGTCAGTATTACCGGCAATACTGTGATCGATGCGCTGCACTGGGTGGTCGACAGAATTAAAACGGACAGTACGCTGGAAGCGCAGCTGTCGGTACGTTTCCCGTTTCTGGACAGCAATCGCCGACTATTGTTGGTGACCGGTCACCGCCGCGAATCTTTTGGCGATGGCTTTGAGCGCATCTGTGAAGCGCTGGCCGACATCGCCGCACGCTATCCCGATGCCCAAATTGTTTACCCTGTGCACCTCAACCCCAATGTGCAGGAACCGGTTAACCGGCTGTTAAAGGGTATGGATAATATTTACCTGATCGACCCACAAGATTACCTGCCTTTCGTCTACCTGATGAACCGCAGCTACCTGATACTGACCGATTCTGGTGGTATCCAGGAAGAAGCGCCCTCCTTAGGTAAGCCAGTATTAGTTATGCGTGATAATACCGAACGTCCGGAAGCGGTAGATGCGGGTACTGTCGAGCTTGTGGGCACTGACTATGCGCGCATCGTTGCCGGTGTGGTTGAGCTTATGGAGTCACAAGAAAAATATGATTCCATGGCACGTGCCATCAACCCTTACGGTGACGGCACCGCCTGCCAGCAGATCGTAGAAACGTTAAAGCACAATTAAGTCAGCACAGCTAAGCTAGCAATGCTAAATAAGCACACAGAAACAGTGCTGGCACCGTACAGAATTTCACATTTTATTTGAACAGGTATGTATAGATGAGTATTGAAACAGTATCGGTTATTGGGTTGGGGTATATAGGATTACCAACGGCCGCTATCATCGCTTCACGCGGTATGAATGTTATTGGTGTTGATGTTATCCAGTCAGCGGTGGATACCATTAATGCCGGCAAAATACATATAGTAGAGCCAGATCTGGATATCGTGGTACGCAGTGTTGTTACCACCGGCAACCTGCGCGCTACTACCACGCCAGAGCCGGCCGATGTGTTTATGATCGCTGTCCCTACACCCTTTATCGCCAGTGACGATGGTCGGCATCAGCCGGATCTGTCGTATATCGAATCGGCCGTAAAACGCATCGCGCCAGTATTAGCGAAAGGTAACCTGGTTGTGCTGGAATCGACTTCACCGGTAGGCACTACCGAAAAAATGGCCGCCTGGTTGGCAGAAGCACGTCCAGACCTGAGCTTTCCGCAAGATAAAGGCAGCGCCGCCGATGTTAAAGTTGCGCATTGCCCCGAGCGCGTATTACCAGGTTACGTATTACAGGAGCTGGTTTCCAATGACCGCGTGATCGGGGGTATGTCCAAAGCCTGTAGCGACCGCGCCGTCGAGCTGTATAAAACATTCGTGCGCGGCGAATGCATCATCACCAATGCGCGTACCGCCGAAATGGCCAAACTCACCGAAAACTCATTCCGCGATGTTAACATCGCCTTTGCGAACGAGCTCTCGGTTATCTGCGACAAGCTAAAAATCAACGTATGGGAACTGGTCAAGCTAGCCAACCGTCACCCGCGTGTGAATATTCTTAACCCGGGTCCGGGTGTGGGTGGGCACTGCATCGCGGTTGATCCTTGGTTTATCGTCGATAGCTGCCCAGAAGAAGCTAAAATCATCAAGCAAGCGCGCCTAACCAATGATGCCAAACCGCACTACGTGGTAAGTCAGGTGGTTAAAGCGGCGGATGAGTTTAAGCGTCCGGTGGTCGCCTGTTTAGGTCTGGCCTTTAAAGCCGATATTGATGACCTGCGCGAAAGCCCGGCATTACAGATTGTTCAGGAATTAGCCAAACTGAATATTGGCGAAATTATCGCGGTAGAGCCCAATATCAAAGCATTACCAGAAAAGCTGGCAACAGCGGGTATTGCATTATCAAGCCTGGAAAGTGCACTGGATAGAGCCAATGTGATCGTTATTTTAGTCGATCATAAAGAGTTTAAAGCCGCCGATAAAACCCAGTTTGCTACTAAGGTAGTGATCGATACACGTGGCATTATTGGTTAATAAGAGCTGATAGGAAGCTTATTAATAAAGAACTGGGTTAATGAAGCGTAAGTAAATAAAGCTCTTAGTTAATAAAATCTGACTAATAAAAAAGGGGTTCTTAAAAGAACCCCTTTTTTTATCTCATCTGCTCAGCAATGCGCTAACTGTTAATTATTTGTTAATTATGTTTTAAAGCGCACTCAGCATATTAAATGCTTTTATGTAAAGAATCAGCACGGCCAACAGCGTAATACATCAAGCCTGCTTTTTTCACTTCGTCCGGATTGTACAGGTTGCGACCATCCACAATCACCGGGAAGTTCAGTTTGGCTTTTAACCAGCTGAAATCAACAGCACGAAAAGATTTCCACTCAGTACAAATCACCAGCGCATCGGCGCCTTCCACCGCAATTTCACGTGTGCCTACCAGTGATAGATCCTCGCGCTTACCGTAAATGCGATGGGTTTCATTCATCGCTTCAGGATCGTAAGCTACTACTTTAGCGCCAACTTTCCACAGTGACTCCATCAATATACGGCTAGGCGCAGCGCGCATATCATCCGTATTGGGTTTGAATGATAAACCCCAGATAGCAATAGTCTTACCGGCAAGGTCGCCATCAAAAGCGCGTTCAAGCTTGGCAAACAAGGTTTCTTTCTGGCGATAGTTAACGGCTTCAACCGCTTTAAGTAGTTGCGCATCGTAACCAACCGAATCAGCGGTGCGTGCCAGTGCCTGTACATCTTTTGGAAAGCAAGAACCGCCATAACCGCAACCAGGATAAATGAACTGATAACCAATACGTGGATCAGAACCAATCCCCAAGCGTACCTGCTCAATATCAACGTTAAGGCATTCCGCTAGTTGGGACATCTCATTCATAAAGCTGATTTTAGTTGCCAACATAGCGTTGGCCGCATACTTAGTCAGCTCGGCAGCACGTACATCCATAAAAATAAGTTTGTCGTGATTACGGTTGTAGGGGCCATAGCACTCATGCATTAACTCGCGCACTTGCTCGCAGTCGGTACCAATTACAATACGCGACGGCTTGGTAAAATCATCCAGTGCGGCGCCTTCTTTCAAAAATTCCGGATTAGAGCAAACAGCATAATCTGTATCGTAGCCACGCGCTGCCAAGACAGTAGCGATCGTTGCTTTTACTTTATCCGCCGTGCCAACAGGGACGGTTGATTTATCAATCACGACCTTAAAGCCGTCCATGTATTGGCCAATCGTATTGGCCACCGCCAGCACGTATTGTAAGTCGGCAGAGCCATCTTCATCGGGCGGCGTACCTACCGCAATAAACTGCAATGTACCGTGCTTAACAGCGGTTTCGGCATCCGTTGTAAAATTAAGGCGGCCTTCCTTGTGATTACGGATAACCATTGCTTCAAGGCCGGGCTCATAGATAGGAATAATACCGTTTTTAAGTCCTTCAACTTTGGTTTCATCAATATCAACGCACAATACATCATGGCCCACATCTGCCAGGCATGTACCTGTGACCAGGCCAACATAACCTGTACCAAACACCGTAATCTTCATGAAAGATCCTTTTAGCCTAAAAATAAATCAGATTATACCTAAAAACGTCAGCGTGTAGTGAGTTGGGGAGTAATGAGGAGTGTATTGGTGGATTAATAAAGCGCCCCAGCAGATTAAAATTAATAGGGGTGTAAAAAGCACATGCCAGACGGCGATATTAGGGTTGGATGAATATTGTGTTGAGCTATTATTTGGGTTTGTTGATGCCCGTAATTATTGTTAAAATCATGTTAATGAAGTCTGATGTTTTTCTTTTATCATTTGTGAATTAAAATAAAAACTCCCGAAATAATGGTTGTAAGGATGCAATATGATTCCCGTGGTTCTTTCTGGCGGTTCCGGTACGCGTTTATGGCCGTTATCACGTACACAATACCCTAAACAATTTTTACCGTTAAATTCCGATCAAACCATGTTGCAGGAAACAGTATCGCGTTTGGGTGATATTAAAACTGTTAATGTGATTTGTAATGAAGAGCATCGTTTTTTAGTGGCGGAACAGATGCGTCAAATAGAGCAGCCGTGTTCTATTTTCTTGGAACCCGTTGGGCGTAATACGGCACCTGCGATTGCGTTGGCTGCGTTGGATGCTGTGGCAAAAGGCCGTGGCAGCGAAGTATTGTTAGTGTTGGCGGCAGACCATGTGATTGAGAATGAACAGGCATTTAGGGATGTGGTAGCAATAGCGGCACCGTTGGCGGAAGCGGGCAAGTTTGTTACTTTCGGTATTGTTCCCACTCATGCTGAAACCGGTTACGGCTATATTAAGCGTGGTGGTAATGATGATGGGGCGGGTAGCTTTCCTGTTCAGGCGTTTGTCGAGAAGCCTGATAGCGAAACGGCTGAGGCCTATCTGGCATCGGGTGAGTATTACTGGAACAGTGGAATGTTTATGTTCCGTGCCGATCGTTACCTTGAGGTGTTGGGAGGTTTTAGGCCCGATATACTTAGCGCCTGCCAGGCGGCTATGCAATCCACGTCGGTAGATTTTGATTTTGTTCGTGTCGATGCAGAAGCATTTAAAACCTGCCCTGATGAGTCTGTTGATTATGCGGTGATGGAACCGCTATGTGCTGAGCCAGGGTCTGCTGAACAAGGTCATGATGCTGTTGTGGTCGTACCTTTGGATGCGGGTTGGAGTGATGTGGGCAGTTGGACAGCCTTGTGGGAAATTAAAACCAAAGATGTGCAGGGTAATGTTTTATCCGGCGATGTTATTGCGCATCACACGAAAAATTCATTTGTGATGTCTGATAATCGTTTAGTGACCACATTAGGTGTGAATGATCTGATTATTGTCGATACTAAAGATGCGTTGCTGGTCGCTCATAAAGACAGAATTCAGGATGTAAAAGCGATAGTTGGCCAAATAAAAGCAGAAAATCGTACCGAGCATTTTCAGCATCGTGAGGTCTATCGTCCCTGGGGTAAGTATGATTCGATTGATAATGGCGAGCGTTACCAGGTAAAGCGGATTACGGTGCGTCCCGGAGCTAAGTTATCAGTGCAGATGCATCATCACCGCGCCGAACATTGGATTGTGGTATCGGGTACGGCGAAGGTCACTATTGATGAGGTTGAAAACTTTATCACCGAGAATCAGTCTGTTTATATCCCGATCACGGCGGTACATGCACTGGAAAATCCGGGTAAGGTTGATTTGGAATTGATTGAAGTGCAATCTGGTTCTTATCTGGGCGAAGATGATATCGTGCGTTTTGAAGATAGATACGGACGTGTGAAGGTTTAGCTCAACCAGGCTTATGTCTGAAGCTATCAATAAAAGGAAAAGAAAAAGCCCCAGAATATCGGGGTTTTTTATTGCGTCAAATTATTACGTCAAAAAATCCCATAGAATAATGCTATGGAGTCAGCGGTAAGTAATGAACGGTAAACAGTAAAGGAGTTGAACATGGCAGTTTTGGTAACAGGTGGTGCGGGTTATATCGGTAGCCATACAGATGTGTTGCTGCTGGAAGCCGGCTTTGATGTGGTGGTGTTGGATAATCTCTGTAACAGCCATCCCGAGGTGTTTAACCGTATCGAAACTATTACGGGTAAGCGGCCTGTGTTTGTTGAAGGTGATATTCTTGATAAAGCCGTGCTGGAGCGGGTATTTACTGATTATAACATCGATGCGGTCATCCACTTTGCCGGGCTTAAAGCGGTGGGTGAGTCTGTCGCTAAGCCTGTGTTGTATTACCAAAATAATGTTGCCGGTTCTATTAATCTGTTTGAGTCAATGGCCGCGCATGGCTGCAAGCGTATCGTGTTTAGCTCGTCTGCTACCGTCTATGGCGACCCTGCAACGGTGCCTATTCACGAGGGTTTTCCGTTATCAGCGACCAATCCTTATGGTCAGTCTAAGTTGATGATCGAGAACATCCTGCGTGATATAGCCGTGGCTGATCCCGAATGGCAAATTTCTATCCTTCGTTATTTTAACCCGGTCGGCGCACATGAGAGCGGCTTGATTGGCGAGGACCCGAACGGTATCCCGAACAACTTGATGCCGTTTGTAGCTCAGGTAGCGATTGGTAAGCTTGCAAAATTGAATGTTTTTGGTGGTGATTATCCCACCATTGATGGGACAGGTGTGCGTGATTATATTCATGTGGTGGATTTAGCGGCGGGGCACTTAAAGGCACTGGCAGCGCTTTCTATAAAAGATGCTGAAGGCTTGGCACACGGTTGTCAGGCTTATAACCTGGGAACCGGCAATGGCTATTCTGTGTTGCAGGTGGTGAATGCATTCGGGCAGGCCAGCGGCTGCGAAGTTCCGTATCACATAGCCGAACGTCGTGCCGGTGATATCGCTACCTGCTACGCCGATCCCGCTTATAGCGCCGAAAAACTAGGCTGGACTGCTGAATTTGATATAGAACGTATGGTCACAGACCACTGGCGTTGGCAGTCGAATAATCCGAACGGTTATAGTGAGAGTTAATGGGTCTGTCTGTGCTATTTGGGTTTTCCAGACCTAACTCTTTGTTGTATGCATCTCGTATTTGAGTATGTCTATAGCAGTTAAACTGCCCTATAGCTCAACCACTAACCATCAATTCTTTTTGCGAGTTTTGGAGACATTGTTACCGTGGGCGAATGTTTAAAATAGCAGGAAGACAGTTACCTCCGTAACGCCAACCATCCTTTGCGAGTTCTCTTCCTGAGAATGCCTTCCATACTATAGGTTCATCATGAGCCCACGACCACTATAAACGCTCGCGTATGAACCTCAAGTAAACGAAACGGTAGGTTGTGATGGGTAAGGTGCTTACTTTAGTTTAACAAATGATTATTTGGAGTCAGTAAAAACTATCGTTGGGCTTTTTAGGCTGGGATCTCTGTTCAATGGAACCCTAAATAGGATAGGTTATAATTTTTATCTTAAAAGCAAGGAGGCTATATGGTATCTATTCAGCATCACGGTGCAGTACAGGGGGTGACTGGTTCGTGTCATCAAATGACATTAGCCAGTGGCGAAGCATTGTTGGTTGATTGCGGTATGTTTCAGGGTGCGGAGTCTTCCGGAAGAGAATTAGGCGAGAAGCAGATAGATTTTCCTCTGGATAATATTGAAGCGTTAGTCGTGACGCACTGTCATATTGATCACGTAGGGCGTATTCCGTTTTTACTCGCGGCTGGCTTTGATGGGCCGATTTATGCGACCGAAGCCACAGCGCGGCTGTTGCCTTTGGTTATTGAAGATGCGATTAAAGTGGGTGTCTCCCGCGATGAGCGTTTAATTCGGAAGGTATTGCAGCGTTTACAGCAATTGATAAAGCCTATTCCTTATGACCAGTGGTTTGTTGTTGATGGTTTGCCCAAAACCCGTGGGCGCTTTCGGGTCGCCGGTCATATTATGGGCTCTGCTTATGTCGAGTTTGATGCACAAGGTGAACGGGTGTTGTTTTCGGGGGACTTAGGTGCGCCTTATTCGCCATTACTACCTGCGCCCAAATCGCCCTATAAGGCTGATATTGTCGTCATCGAAAGTACCTATGGCGATAAATTACATGAAGGCCGCCGTACCCGTCGTAAGCTGTTGAAATCGATTATTGAACGTTGCCTTAAAGACAAAGGCACGGTGTTGATTCCTGCCTTTAGTATTGGTCGTACTCAGGAGCTGTTGTATGAGATTGAAGAGATTATTCATCGTAGTGCTGCTAAATCCAAAAGTGTTAATAAGGGTGCTAAGGGTACTGATAAAAGTCAGAGCCTATGGAAAAGTATCGACGTGATCGTTGATTCACCTTTGGCTTCTAAATTTACAGCGCATTATCGCGATCTGCGTCATTTGTGGGATGCTGAAGCCCGCAAGAAGCTGGCCGCAGGGCGCCATCCGTTGTCATTTGAGCAGTTGATTACTATCGAGAGTCATCAGGATCACATGAAATTGGTGGCACATCTGAAAGCTTCCGGTCGTCCGTCGATTGTGATTGCGGCCAGTGGGATGTGTGCTGGTGGGCGGATGCTAAACTACCTTAAGGCGTTGTTACCGGATTCTCGTACTGAGGTGCTGTTTGTTGGTTATCAGGCGCAAGGTACACCGGGGCGGGATATTCAAACCTACGGACCAAGAGGGGGCTATGTGTTTCTGGATAATCAGCGGATTGATATTCGTGCCGGCATTTATACCATCAATGGTTATTCTGCACATGCTGACCAGGCTAATTTGATCAATTTTATTAAACGTATTTATCGTAAACCGAAAGAGATTCGTATTGTGCATGGTGATGATGATGCCAAAGCAGAGCTGGCCACTAAGCTGCGAGCCATCGTGCCAGAGGCTAAGGTGTGGATTCCGTATGAGTGAGCTGTTGATGAATAAGAGAGTTTTATGAACTGGATAGTTTGGCGCTCGCCGTGGTTCCGGTACTGCTTATTTTTGTTGTGTGCCAGCGCGGTTGCCTACGGCATTTTCCGGCCGACACCGCCGCCGTTGTTTTTTCATCAGTCAGATAAAGTCGGGCATGTGTTGGCGTTTGTTAGCCTGGCATTAACCGCCCGGTTGGCGGTTCTGCGAGCGCGCTGGTTTTTCTTCTGGCCTGTATTGGTCGCCTTGGCCCCGTTGCTGGAGTACCTGCAGGGCGAGTGGCAGCCGTCACGGGTTTACAGTATTGAAGATAGCTACGCGAATCTGTTGGGCGTAGCTATCGCATTGTTACTACTGCTGATTTTAAAAGCTAGCGTCCGATACCGTAATAGATAAAGTTCAGGCTTTCCAGCAGGGCTTTGTTAAAGACGTTACGGCCATCAATGATGAGTGGCGCTTGCATGCGTGAGTGCATCATCTCAAAGTCGGGTGACCAGTATTCTGGCCACTCGGTCAGCAGTAGTAAGGCATCGGCATTGTTGAGTGCTTCGTATTTATCCCGATAGGTATGCACTTGCGGATGATCGCCATAGAGCTTCTCGATATTCTCCAGTGCTTCCGGGTCGTGAATATGTACATGGGCTTGCTGTGCGATTAGCGCGCTGATAATGCGCAGGCTGGGCGCGCTGTCGAGAGCGGCAGAACCGGGTTTGAATGAAGCGCCCCAGATGGTGATATTCAAATTATGGATATCACACTCATAATGTTGCCACAGTTTACGGAACGGCTGTTCTTTCTGTTTTTCGTTTTCCTGCAAAACCATGTCGAGTAGATGCGATTGGCGCTTTTCTGCGAGCAGGTTAGCCAGTCCTTTAATGGTTTGCGAAAAGGTGTTGCCGCCAAATCCGCAGCCAGGATTGAGGTAATGGTGTCCGATACGCGGATCAGCGCCCATACTTTGCTTAATCACATCAATATCGACATTCAGTTGTTCGGCCAGATTGGCGAGTTCATTAATGTAGCCAATGCGCAGTGCTAACATGCCGGTAATCGAGAGTTTGGCAAACTCGGCTTCTTTGGGCGTCATCACCAGCAGTTGCTCAAGATGCGCGCTAAACGGCCGCAACAGGGCCCTAATCATCATGCTGGCCCATTCATTAGTGCAGCCAAAGGTGATTGATTTTGGGTGACGCAGATTGTTGAGTGCTTCGCCTTCTGATATATTTTCTGCTAAATACGCCACCACTTGATCGTTGTCGTGATCAAGCAGGGTTTGTAGTTTATCGGTGCAGCCTACGCCAAAATGGCTCTGGTTGATGATGAGTAGTTTTTTTGAATTCAGTTTGGCTATGTCATCCACCACAATAGTGGCGTTTTCGAATGCGGCCGGGTTCATACTTAATATGTGTATGGAGAGTAAAGCGGCTGAGTCGCTGTTGATAAACTGTAAACGTTGTTTGGTAAATTGATCAGCGATCAGATCTTTTAATCCCGGTTCATTGCGGATGCTGCTGCCCATGAGTATCACTGGGTCGGTGATCGATGTGTCATTAACAATAAATACATCGTTGCCCGATTGCGCCAGTATGCCAGCAGTGGCCCATGCGGTGAGTTCAAGGCCCCAGATAGCTATTTTCATTGGCCTGGCTCCTGTTTATTTAGAATAGCGTTAAGCAGCCCTTCAGTTGAGCTGTCAAATGAGCTGTATGAGGGCTCATTTTCCAGTGGTTTTAACAAATCGGTTGCCATCTTCTTGCCCAGCTCAACGCCCCATTGATCAAACGGATTAATATCCCAGATTACCGACTGCACAAATACCTTATGCTCGTACAGGGCAATCAGCTGGCCAAAAGAGTAGGGGTTGAGTTCGTCCAGCAGTACGGTAGTGCTGGGTTGGTTGCCGCGATAGCGCTTGTGGATGGGGGCGGTATCATTGCCGGCAATAGCCGCATCACCGAGTGCTAACAGACGAGATTGTGCCAGGCAATTGGCCAGTGATAACTGGTGCTGTTGTTGCAGACCTTTGTTGTTGAAATCATCGTAGCGCCTGGCGGGTGCTATAAAATCGCACATCACGGACTCGGAGCCTTGATGCAGTAATTGGTAAAAGGCATGCTGAGCATTGGGGCCTATCTCACCCCAGAGAATCGGGCAGGTAGAATAACCAATCGCTTCGCCCTGGCGGCTCACGCTTTTGCCGTTGCTTTCCATTTCGAGCTGTTCGAGATAGGCAGGCAGATGGCTTAAACGACCGTCGTACGGCAGGATAGCGTGAGCGTGGATATTTAAAAAATTGATATTCCAGATGCCGATCATGCCGAGCCGTACCGGCAGATTTTCTTCAAAGGGGGCTGTTTTAAAATGCTCATCCATGGCATGTGCGCCACTGAGCATCGCTTTAAAACCTTGCATGCCGATGCGTAACGCAATAGGCAGGCCGATAGCCGACCACATGGAGTAGCGCCCACCGGTCCAGTCCCAGAAATTAAGCTGGCTGTTTTCTGGGATGCCCCACTGGTTCATTTTTTCGGCGCTGGCGGATATACCAATAAAGTGGCGGCGGTTCAGTAGCTCGGTTTTTACACCGCTGGCCGACTTCAGCCATTGACGTGCCGTGTTGGCATTGGACAGTGTATCTATGGTAGTAAACGACTTGGACGAGATGATAAATAAGGTGGTGGTGGGCACTAACCTGTCCAATAGATCAGCAATCTGGCTGCCATCCATAGAGGACACAAAATGCATCTTGAGCTGGTGGCCTTCGGGTGGTTGCGCATCACTTAACGCTTTGCATGCCATTAGAGGCCCGAGATCTGATCCGCCCACGCCGATATTAACAATGGTATCAATCGGCAGTCCGGAATAGCCACGCCACTGGCCGGCATGAATACGCTCGACCATGCTGGCCATGTGTGCCAGATTAGCGTGTACATCTCCAATAATATTGTGATTTGCCAGCGCTAAATGGCTATCCTCCGGTTGGCGTAGTGCTGTGTGCAGGGCGGGTCTATCTTCGGAGGTGTTGATATGGTCGCCGTTAAACAGCCGCGCTTTCCAGTCGTTAAGCTGGCAGTTATCTGCCAGTGCCTTTAGGAGTGTTAAGGTATTTTGGGTAATGCGTTGTTTGGAAAAATCCAGCAGTAGGTGTTCATGACTCAGACTAAGCTCATCGAAGCGTTTTTTGTCTGAAGAGTCTGCTAGAAAAAGATCACGCAGATGTGTGTTTTGCATCATGGCTGCATGATCTTCTAATGCCTTCCAGGCCGCTGTTTCAGTTACGCTCAAATTTCCATCTCCGATGAATTAGTCTGGCTGTTAGGCGCAAAATTTTTATTGCGAGCTGTTAATTAGAGTGATTTTAAAAAATTCTTAAAATCTGCGCCGGTTTCCGCATGGTCTAAACCAAATGCCACATTAGCCTGCAAAAAGCCCAGCTTATGACCGCAATCGTAGGTTTTACCGCGCATGCTGTAGGCATGTACCGGTGCTTCATGAATCAGTTGGTCCAGTGCGTCGGTGAGTTGGATCTCGCCGCCCGCGCCTGGCTGGGTTTCTTTCAGCAGTGCCATCACCCGTGCAGGTAAAATATAACGGCCAACAATCGCCTGGTTAGACGGTGCTTCTGCCTGAGGGGGTTTTTCAACCATGCCAACAATCGCCTGGCTCTGGCCCGGACTTAACGGTTTACCAGCGCAATCGACCACGCCATAACGCTCAACATGCTCAAAAGGTACCGCTTCAACCATAATCTGTGCGGCGCCGCTGCTGTGGTAGCCGGCTACCATATCGGCCAGGTCTGATTGGCCCGTGTGCGTGCTGTGAATCAGCATATCGGGGAGCATCACCGCAAAATCATCATTACCCACCACCGCTGCCGCACACAAAACTGCATGGCCTAAGCCCCGTGGCTGGTTTTGGCGCACAGCACAAATAGTCACGCCTTCTGGTAAAATATCGCGCACCGAGCGCAGCAGAGCATCTTTGCCTTTACGGGCGAGCTCGGTTTCTAATTCGTAATGTTTATCAAAATGATCTTCAATCGATGCTTTGCCATTACGAGTTACCAGAATAATCTCTGTGAAGCCTGCTTTAATCGCTTCTTCAACCACATGTTGAATCACCGGCTTATCAACAACGGTCAGCATCTCTTTAGGGATTGCCTTGCTGGCCGGCAGCATGCGTGTGCCTAATCCTGCGACGGGTATAACAATTTTAGTAAGCTTGCTATATATAAGTACAGACATCCATTTAATTCCTGTCGATTCTGTTGGCTTAATGTGACGAAAATAATGCACCGATATTAACATGCTTAAGGTAACAAAAAACTACCGCTGTGACAGTTCGCTTTAGGGTTAGCTCATTGCTGGCTCAAATCACTCGACGCCATCATGTGGTGATTAGTCGTCGCGGTTGGGGCTTTTCTGAAAACCTTTAATACAGATAGTGATGCGTTATCAGAGCCACGATCACGTGTGTACTTTTTACCTAAGGAAAAATATACCCGGCGCTTCTTTGGTTGATAAGTAATGCTGCGGTGCGATAAAAGTGTGCAGTTATGAAGGAAGCCGGTTTACAATACCGGCTTTTTATTGTCGGTTAATTCTCAAGCGAGTGTTAATACGTACTCTATCATGGCATCTGTAATGGATTTATTTACACCTTTTTTTGAAACGTTCTTTTTAGTATTTTTAGCTGAGTTTGGTGATAAAAGTCAGCTGGTTGCGATGACCTTAGCAGCGCGCTATCGTCCTGCGCCGGTGATTATTGGCGCTGTTGTTGCTTTCTCGGTGCTTAATTTACTGGCGGTGATTTTTGGTGCTGCGGTGGCGCAGTGGGTGCCGGGTTGGATTGTAGCGATAGTGGTTGCTGTGTTGTTCTTTGTTTTTGGTTTTCAGTCGTTGCGTTTTGATGAAGAGGCCGATGATGGCGGTGATGTTAAAGTGGGTAAGCAGTTATTAATATCCGTTTTCTTACTGATATTCATGGCTGAATTTGGTGATAAGACGCAGTTGGCCGTAGCTGCGTTGGGCAGTATTAATCATTTATGGATTGTATGGGGCGCAGCAACTTTGGCGTTGTTATTGACAACCTTGTTAGGTGTGTTGGTTGGCAGGAAGCTGCTATATAAGCTTCCATTGTGCTGGATTCATCGTGGCAGTGGAGTTTTGTTTGTCGTGTTCGGTTGTGTTGCTTTGTATGAGTCGGTTACTCAATTTATTTTAGTTTAGTTTAGTGGCAAGTCTTGCTGAGAAAATAATATTAAGCGACTGTAGATTTCTTAGCGCAGAAGTATGATAGAAGGTGAAGTTATGATAACTGCCACCTTCTATGTTTAGTGCTTAGCTAGGGAATGCGAAAGACACGCCTTCACGAACACCGCTGGAAGGCCAGCGCTGCGTAATCGTTTTGCGTTTCGTGTAAAAACGTACGGCATCAGGCCCGTAAGCGTGAAGGTCTCCAAATAAAGAACGTTTCCAACCGCCGAAGCTATGATATGAAACGGGTACAGGCAACGGTACGTTAATGCCAACCATACCGACTAATATGTTATCAGCGAAGTAGCGTGCGGCTTCACCATCACGAGTAAAGATGCAGGTGCCGTTGCCGTATTCGTGATCGTTGATCAGCTGCATGGCTTCGTCCATAGTGTTGACACGAACCACTTGTAGCACAGGGCCAAAGATTTCTTCTTTATAGCTGACCATCTCAGGTGTTACCGCGTCTATTAACGTGGCACCGACAAAGAAGCCTTCTTCAAACCCTGCAATCTGAGGGTTGCGCCCATCGACTACGATACGCGCGCCATCTTTTTCTGCACTGTCGATATAGCCGTTTACTTTAAGCTGATGCTGGCGGGTAATAACCGGGCCAAAATCGTTGTTGCTATCGGTGGCAGCGCCTACGTTGAGTGATTGCATGGCTACTGTCATTTTAGACACCAGTGCATCAGCGGCTGTATCGCCAACAGCGACAGCAACAGAAAGCGCCATGCAGCGTTCACCCGAAGATCCGAATGCAGCGCCTAATAGCTGATTAACTGCATTATCCATATCGGCATCAGGCATCACGATCGCGTGATTTTTTGCGCCGCCCAGAGCCTGGCAGCGTTTGCCATTTTTGTTGGCTGTTTCATAAATGTATTCTGCGATAGCCGTTGAGCCGACAAAGCTGACCGCTTGTATGCGCTTATCGGTGAGTAATACATCGACTGCTTCTTTATCACCATTAACGACGTTCATTACACCATCAGGTAAACCTGCTTCCTGCAGTAGTTCAGCAATATATAAGGTGGAGCTTGGATCACGTTCGGATGGTTTCAGAATGAAGGTGTTACCACAGGCAATAGCCATTGGGTACATCCATAACGGTACCATGGCAGGGAAGTTAAAGGGTGTAATGCCAGCCACCACGCCGAGTGGCTGAAACTCACTCCATGAATCAATATTAGGGCCGACATTCTTACTGTGTTCGCCTTTTAATAACTCGGCGATGCCACAAGCATATTCGACGTTCTCAATACCGCGTTGTAGTTCTCCGGCGGCATCGTGGCTGATTTTGCCGTGTTCTTCACCAATCATCTGGCATATTTTATCGGCATTTTGCTCAAGCAATGCTTTAAAGCGAAACATGACTGCAGCGCGTTTCCCGACCGGCGTATTTCTCCATGCCGGGTAAGCTGCTTGTGCCGCTGTGATAGCTTCTTCAACTGTTTCTTTGGACGCCAGTGCAACCTGTTTGCTGACTTTACCGGTAGCAGGGTTATATATATCTTGTGTACGGGTAGCATCAGGGCGATGTTGCCCGTTAATTAAATGTCCTACAGTATTCATGTGTCTTACTCTCTATTTGTTAGTTGGTTTACCAAAGTTTTTTATAGGTTTCGATAACTTCAGCGGCACTGGGTACACGAGGGTTGTTGTTGGGGGAGCCTGAAGCGAGTGCTTGTTCAGCCATAGACTGCAGTGATGCAAAGTATTCATCACGATTGATGCCGAACGCTTCCGGTGTCGGCACCTGAAGTTCATCATTGAGTGAGCGGAGTTCGTCAAGCAACTTGCTGTTGGCTGTATCATCCGTGTCTTGCTGTGTGGCTACACCGATAGCGCGGGCACAGTCTGCATAGCGTGATGGAGCGGCAGGGATAGAGAATTCAGTCACGGTTGGCAACAGCATGGCGTTAGACAATCCATGAGGTACATGGAAGGCTGCTCCGATAGGGCGGCTCATGCCGTGCACCATGGCAACAGACGCATTGGAAAAAGCAATGCCGGCTAATGTTGCCCCGAGCATCATCGCCTCGCGCGCGGCCTTGTCGTCGGCTTTATGGTACGCCTTGCGCAGGTTAGGGCCAATTAAACGCATAGCAGATAGCGCCTGACAGTCGCTATAGGGGTTAGCTTTTTTGCTGACATAGGCTTCAATTGCATGTGTGAGCGCATCGATGCCGGTATCCGCTGTAATACGGGCTGGCATGCTGAGGGTCAGACTGAAATCGATCAGTGCAGCGACCGGCATAAAGCCGATGCCCACACAGAGCATTTTCTCATCAGTCGTTTCGTCTGTAATAATAGTAAAGCGCGTTACTTCTGAACCTGTACCTGCCGTAGTGGGTACAGCAATGATCGGTAATCCGGTTTGATTGACGATAGTAGGAAATTTGTAATCCTGCATCTTGCCGCCAAATTTACTCAATATGCTAATCGCTTTGGCGCTGTCGATCGGGCTTCCGCCACCCAGTGCGATAATGCTGTCGAAATCGCCTGTTCGTACTTTATCCACACCGGCCTGAATCGAACTAATCGTTGGCTCAGGTACGGTATCTGAGAATACTTCAGCCGTTATCTGCTGTTCTGATAAACATTGCTGGAGTGTTCCTGCGTAACCCAGTTTCACCATCATTTCATCAGTAATGATGAGTGGTTTCTGGCATCCCAGACTTTTAAGAATATCGGGTATTGCTAAGCTAGCCCCTTCACCAATCTGCATAATGCGGGGAAGAATTACTTGAATAGACATAAATGTCTCCTGGTCGAATAGGTTGATTTATTAGGAGTAGGCTGTAGTCGGTAGCCAGGTAACAATACCTTCCCAGTAAAATACGATGCAGAGGGCAAAAATCTGTATCAATATGAAAGGTATAACACCCCGGTAAATGTGAGCTAATGTAATCCCTTCGGGTGCGACGCCTTTGAGGTAAAAGAGTGCAAATCCGACGGGCGGCGTAAGAAATGATGTTTGCAAACAAACGGCAAACAAGACAGTGAACCACACCAGATCAAAGCCTAATGCTGCTACAACCGGGGCAACCAGTGGCAGGATGATCAGGGTGAGCTCTATCCAGTCGAGAAAGAAACCCAATAGAAATGTCACGGCCAGAATGCAGATGACAATGCCTGTTGGCCCGAATGGTAATCCCAGCAGTGCGCCTTCTATCATTTCGTCTCCGCCTAAGCCGCGTAATACCAGCGAGAATGCGGTTGCGCCAAGCAGTAGGGCAAAGATAAACGAGGTTGTTTTTGTTGTTTCGCGGCCTACGTCACGTAATACGCTAAGCGATAAGCGGCCTTTACTCCATGCCAGCAGAGTGGCGCCTAATGCGCCGACACCGGATGCTTCGGTAGGCGTTGCTATGCCGAAGAATATTGAGCCCAGAACGGTGAGGATCAATGCGAGTGCGGGTAATACTGACCAGATAACGCCAAATAAAAGTGAGAGCGTTACCTTTTCAGCATTGGCGGGCGTGGGTGCCTGTGAAGGACGAAAATAAGCGATGAGCAGGATGTAGGTGACATATAGCGCGGCCAGTAATAAACCGGGAAATAGCGCGCCAAGAAACAGGTCGCCAACAGAAATACCGATTCGATCGCCCATCATTACCAGCATGATGCTGGGCGGTATAAGGATGCCAAGTGTACCGGTTGAGCATACGGTGCCGCAGGCCAGTTCTTTGCTGTAGCCTTCGCGCATCATCATAGGTATGCCAAGGACGGCCAGTAATACCACTGACGCACCGATAATACCGGTTGATGCTGCCAGTAATAGCCCAACAAAAGTAACGGTGACGGCCAGGCCACCTCTGACTTTGCCGAACAAACGAGCCAGGTTGGACATGAGGGATTCAGCTATGCCTGAGCGATCGAGCATCAGGCCCATGAACACAAACATGGGTAGGGCTACTAATACCCAGTTAGTCATCACGGCCCACATGCGAGGGATGACGATGGAGACATAGTTCCAGTCGATACCGATAAAAGCATCAAACCAATGGTCTGTAAGCATGGCGATTACCGAAAATAAAATCGCAACACCGCCTAATACCCAGGCAACTGGAAAGCCTGTGAAAAGTAACAAGATAAAGCTGCCAAACATGCAAATGGCTAGAATTTCATTCGTTTCCATGTCGGTTCCTAAGAGGGTTTTTTCGTAGACGGGGGAGTGGCATTGGTATCAGAGCGCTGTAACAAAAATTGACTCACCCGGTACAATCGAGACAGAGTTGCCAGTGATAACAAGGCAAAGCCAATGAACAGAACTGATTTTATGAGCCAGCGATAGGCTAAGCCTCCGGGAGCATCAGATACTTCGCCTAGGCTCCATGAGTACAAAATAAACGGTATGGAATACCAAAGCACTACTATCACGAAGGGCATAAGCAGGAATAATATGCCAAAAAATTCAATAACAGCCTGCGCTTTAAGAGACAGTCGGTCGTGAATTAAATCAACACGAACATGGTCGTCGGCGACAAGGCAATAGGATAAGCCGACTAACCAGCCAATTGAGTAGAGATGCCACTGAATTTCTTCAAACTCTATGCGGCCCTGATTGAAAACATAGCGCATCAGAACATTGCCGATGATAACGAGCATCAACACAACCCATACCCATGACATGGCATTGCCGATGATCTTTATCACCGAGTCGATGAAGGTGGATAAGCGAGTAGCGGGGTATTCTGTGTGGTGAACTAGTTCGTCTAAACTAAGGGGATGCGGCTTGACTTCGGGCGCTCCGATATTATCTTCATTATACATAATGCTTCCGTTGACTTACTGGTTACCTGACCTTGTGTGTAGGGTAAATGCGGGGAGGTGTTCCCCGCTTTATTGAGGCTCAGTTAAAAGTCGCGTGGTAAGTAGGCGCGTTCTTTCCATGGCTTGTATTCGGCCATGAATGCTTGCTGTGATTCATAAATGTGCTTGAAGTCGGCATCTGCAGCGGCTTGCTCCTGCATGACTTCATCGGTCAGCGTTTTGAGCTGCTTCAGCATCTCGGTCGGTACCTGGCGTGCAGTTACCCCTTTCGCCGCGTAGCCTTTAAGTACTGCACCCTGCAGTGATTCACCACGGGTCAGAGCGCGGAAGGCTCCTGCAGTACAAGCCATGTCAATCATTGCCCGGTTAGAATCTGACAGTTCATTCCATGATTCATTGTTGATCAGCAGATGTGATGCGGTAAAGGTTTGATGCCAGCCCGGGAAGTAGTTGTTTTTGGCGACTTTATCAAAACCCATTAGCTGATCAATGGCGGGCATTGAGAATTCGGTCGCATCAATAGCGCCTTTTTCCAGAGCCGGGAATATTTCTCCACCAGGTATCAAAGTAACGGATGCACCTGCTTTTTGGAGTACTTTTCCGCCAATGCCTGCAAAACGAATTTTCAGGCCTTTGAGGTCTTCCATTGTTTTAATTTCTTTGGTGAACCAACCGGCTGTTTCTGGTCCGATGACGCTGCAAAGTACGGGGTGAACATTATGCTTTTCGTAGAGGTCTTCTGCCAGTTCCTTGCCTTCACCTTCATACCACCATGTTGCGTATTCCCATGGTTCCATTCCGAAGGGAACCGCTGCAAAAAGCGCAGACGCAGGTATTTTCCCCTGATCGTAACCCAGCCAGGTGTATCCTGCGTTGAGCTGTTTGTTTTTAACAGCTTCAGTAATACCAAAGGGAGGCACTAGTTTACCCGGTTCGTATATTTTGAACTGAATATTGCCTCCACTCGCGGCGTTAATTTGTTCTGCGACCAGTTTTATCGGGTCTCCAAGCGCGGGTAAATGTGTACCGAACACTGCTTGTACTTTCCAGCGGATAGTTTCTGCATCGGCTGCTTGTGCTGTGGAGTATCCTGCGGTAAGTACGCAGCTAGCGGCTGTAAAATTAACCAGGCATTTTCTTAAGGTGGAGGATATCTCGTTCATTAGTAATTCCTTCGTTCATCTCATGCTAGTGATTGTCAGCCAGCATATTTTTTTATTTATTAGATAGATGTTACGTATAACGATACGGTTTTTATCATTATGTATATTTTTGTTTCTGTCAAATGATTATTTATACTGATACTAATCGTATCGTTATAAGTTTTTTTTTGTGATGAGGTTGGCTACATAAAAATGCTGCGGTTGCGCTGTTAAAGAGCTACAGAGTCAGCCGTGTGGCAACCTCTACAACAGGCGCGGGATGATCGCTGTTGTAGAGAAAAAGTACCGTGTTTGGCGGAGGAGGCTATGTCGTGTTCAGGAATTAATTATTGCAATTGCACAATCAATTATTGGTGCTGAGAGGATGCCGGCAATCGATTATGCCTGCATGTTGAATTGAGCTCAGATTTTGCTAAAAATTGATAATCGGGTGATAACTCAGTCGTGATCAGATAAATCGGTCGTGATTAAACTGCCTAATTCTAAGGCGGCTTCGCGCATGAGAGGCTCGAATGTGATGAGTTCAGTAAGGCTTTTGCGGATAACGGGGGCGTGAGTAAATAAGCAGGCAAATAGTTTACCTGTCTGATCTTTTATAGGGACCGAACAGGCAACCATGCCGTCGATGAATTCTTCATTGTCGGTGCCTATTTGTGTCTCGGCGATATTGATAATATCCTGCTCTAGCTTGTCTAGGTCTGTCAGTGTGTTGCGGGCTAGTTTATCTACCGATAGGTTTTGAATAATACGGTGACGCCGTTCTTTCGGCAGCGTGCTGAGATACAATTTTCCGCTTGCGGTACATGAAACGGGTGTGTGGCTACCAATCGGAAGATGGATACGCAGAGGCTGGTTTGTTTCTACTCTGTCGTAGTAAATCATGTCAGTGCCGTTGGGTATGGCTATGCCGCAGGTTTCTCCCACTTTATGGGCCAGATTTTTTAAAATGGACTGTCTTAATGCTTTGTAGCGGCTGCTGTGTAAAACGCCCAAAGCGATTCCGTGCATCCGAGCCCCCGGTACCAGAAGGCCGCGCATGTTGGTTTGAATATAATTGCTGGCTTCGAGTTGTTGTAAGAGTCGGTGAATACTCGGTTTAGGGATATCTAAAGCAAATGATAATTCAGTAGCAGAAATGGGACGTTCTGCGCGGGATATCGCTTCGATTATTTCTAATACGCGTGTGATTGACGAGCCTTTTTCTCTGCGTTGTTCGTTCATTACGTAACCTGCTCACACATTTAGCATTAAATTGTATCAATTATTGCTCCATAAGATAAACCATCGTGATGTATTTAACGTTCGTGTTGCACTGCGATAGTCAAATGGCTGGCTGTGACCCTATAATATATAATCATTTTTTGGTTGCATCGCTTTGTATGAGTCTGGCAGACAGTTGATTGTTATTTGAGGGGATAGACTATGCTAAATGGTTTTTTAGCGCTTTTGTTATGTCAGTTACTGGGTGAATGGGTTGTATTGGCAACATCCATACCGGTGCCAGGGCCTGTTGTAGGTATGGTGATGCTGCTTGTTTTATTGATGTTCAATAAGCGAATACCTGAGTCAGTACGCAGCGTATCTGAAAGTTTACTTCGTTATCTGGCCTTTTTGTATGTGCCTGCAGGTGTTGGTTTGATGCTGCATTTGGAAATCATATCTGATTATTGGTTGGCTATCCTGGTTTCTCTGTTTGTGAGTACGTTTATTACGCTGTTGGTAACCGCATGGATATTTAAAATACTTATTAAAAAAGTAAAAAAAAGTGAGGCTCTTTAATGGAGTTTTGGATTTATTTTGCTACTAAGCCTTTATTTTGGCTGGTTGTTACGTTGTCGGTATTTATTGTTGCAGTCCGCCTTAACCGTTTGATGCAAGGCACGCCTTTTTTGCATCCGGTATTGGTATCTATGCTTATTATTATTAGTTTTTTACTACTAACTAATACCAGTTATGAAGTGTATTTTGGTGGGGCTCAATTTATCCACTTTTTATTAGGGCCTGCTATTGTTGCTTTGGCTGTGCCTTTATATGACCATTTTTCTCGCATTGCACAAATGTGGTTGCCGTTGCTGATAGTCTGTGTGACGGGTGCACTGACGGCGATTTTATCAGTGTTGGCGATAGGCTATTTATTCGATTTACCTGATGCGGTGCTACTGTCATTGGCACCTAAATCGGTTACGTCTCCGATTGCGATTGGTATTGCTGAAAAAATTGGCGGTTTGCCTTCATTGGCGGCGGGTTTGGTATTGATTACCGGTGCTATGGGAGGTGTTTTAGCGCCTTTTGTTTTCAAGTTAATTAAAGTAGATGATGATGTGGTGAAAGGCTTCAGTTTAGGGCTGGCGGCGCATGGTATGGGTACCGCTTATGCTTTCGAATTCAGTGCGCTTGCCGGTGCTTTTGCTGGGCTTGCTATGGGGTTGACTGGGTTGTTGACAGCTTTTCTGCTGCCTCTTGTTGTTTCATTGTTGGGTTTTTAGGCGACTTGTCCTATTGTCCAATTTGCTAAATGAAGTGTGGCTCGCTAGAGTTCGCACCTTTCTTTTTGAGTGTCTATAGATCAGGGTGATGTGGAAGAATGACGCCGTTAAAACGTTATAAACAAGACTTGTTGCGTGATGATTTTTCGTACGATCCGGCTCAGGAAGTTGCTATTGGGCATCTTCAGCGCTTATATGATGATCTGATTGCGGCTGAAAATGTTCAGCCTCCTTCTTTTATACAGCGTTTTAGTGGGAAGTTCAAAAAGCAGGAAGCAGAGCCGGTTAAAGGGTTGTATTTCTGGGGTGGTGTCGGCCGCGGTAAAACCTACATGATGGATACGTTTTACGATAGTTTGCCGTTTGAACGTAAACGACGCACGCATTTTCATCGCTTTATGCAAGGAGTTCATGCTGATTTGCGTTTGCTGGACGGTACTAAAAACCCGTTAGTTGCGATCGCGAAAAAGTATTCGGACCAGGCTCGGATTATCTGTTTCGATGAGTTTTTTGTGTCTGATATTACGGATGCGATGATTCTCGGTAGTTTGTTTGAGCATATGTTTGCTAACGGTGTTTCGCTGGTGGCTACGTCAAACATTATTCCTGATGGTCTTTATAAAAACGGTTTGCAGCGAGCTCGTTTTTTGCCAGCGATTGCGTTGCTGAATAAATACACTGAAGTGGTCAATGTTGATGGCGGTATAGATTACCGTTTACGCACATTGGAGCAAGCGGAGCTTTACCACTATCCGTTGGATGTGCATGCCGATAAAAGCCTGAATGCCAGTTTCGAGAGTCTTGCTCCTGATCTGGAAGAAGCTGCAGACGGTGAGCTGATTGATGTTAATGGTCGTGGGATTCCTTCTCTGCGTGTGTGTGAGGATGTGGTGTGGTTCGACTTTACTGCGCTATGTGAAGGGCCGCGTTCTCAGAATGATTATATTGAAGTGGCTAAGGTTTATCATGCGGTGCTGTTGTCGAATGTCCCCCAGCTGGGTGCTTCGAATGATGATGCTGCGCGTCGTTTTATTAATTTGGTCGACGAGTTTTACGATTGTGGTGTGAAGCTGATTATCTCTGCCGCTGTGCCTATTTATGAAATTTATACGGGTGGACGCTTGTCGTTTGAAATTGAGCGTACGCAAAGTCGTTTGCTGGAAATGCAGTCGCATGAGTATCTGGCAAAAGCACATAAATCCTGATCTGGCGGGTTGCTAAGTATGCCGTTGAAAAAAAGCGGCATATCTAGGTAATTTAGTGTTAGAAGGGCTCGCATTGACGGGCCTTTTTGACTATAATTTGCGCTCCTTGTTTTAGGGCGAGGTAACGTACGTTGTTTTTCTCTCTTTTACCGTTCCTTTTGTTAGGGCGTTATCTCCAAGAGTCAGACAACCAATAATTATAAGGTAAGTCGGGCACGGGCTATTCTGATGGTCAGATCCGTTATCCAGACTTAATTTAAATATAGGCGAACAATAGATGACTACTTTTGTTGCTAAACCAGCCGAGGTAAAACGCGACTGGTACGTGATTGACGCAGAAGGTAAAACTCTGGGCCGTATGGCTACTGAAATTGCCCGACGTCTGCGCGGTAAGCATAAGCCGGAATTCACTCCACACGTTGATACTGGCGACTACATTGTTGTAGTAAACGCTGAGAAAGTACACGTGACCGGTAATAAGCGTAAAGCTAAAATTTACTACCGTCATTCAGGGTATCCTGGTGGTCTGAAACAGGCTAACTTTGAGACCATGATTACCAGCCAGCCAGAAAAAGTAATTGAATTGGCTGTTAAAGGTATGCTTCCTAAAGGTCCTCTGGGTCGTGCTATGTACACTAAATTGAAAGTGTATGCAGGTACTGATCATCCACACCAGGCTCAGCAGCCTTTAGAACTGAAACTCTAGGAGATAGTAGATAATGTCAACTACTCAGTATTACGGTACAGGTCGTCGTAAAACGTCTACTGCCCGTGTATTCTTGCGTCCAGGTACAGGCACAATTTCTATTAACGATCGTACTATCGAAGTTTACTTCGGTCGCGAAACTGCACGTATGATCGTTCGTCAGCCGCTTGAGCTGACTGAAACACTCGAAAAATTCGATGTTTACGTTACTGTTAAAGGTGGTGGTAATTTCGGTCAGGCGGGCGCTATCCGTCACGGTATTACCCGCGCATTGATGGAATACGACGAAACTATGCGTCCTGCACTGCGTAAAGCTGGTTTTGTTACCCGCGATGCACGTGAAGTTGAACGTAAGAAAGTTGGTCTGCGTAAAGCACGTAAGAAACCACAATTCTCTAAACGTTAATTGCTGGCCGGTTTCCGGCCTTCAATTTGGAAAACGCTCGCGCCCCTGTGGCCCGGGCGTTTTTTTTTATCTGTGTTCAGGTCAATACTTAGTCTTATAGGTACTCCTTAAGGGATAATTCACCTTGTAATATAAGGGTATTCTCTTTACTATTTGGCCCATTTTACAGAACCTGATTTCGTGTTTTTTTTATACTTAATGGCTGGTGTTATTTGCAGTTGCAATAGCCTGGTCGAGTGAGGGGATATACTTGATGAGCAATGACGGCGTGAATAAGGGTCGGCGTCGTCTCCTAATTGGTGCCACTTCTGCCGTTGGAGCAGTGGGTGCAGTAGGAGCGGCAGTCCCGTTCGTAGCTTCCTGGAATCCAAGTGCCAAGGCGAAAGCCGCTGGCGCACCAGCTAAAGCTGATATTAGCAAGCTGGAACCAGGTCAGCAGATGATTGTTGAATGGCGTGGAAAACCCGTGTGGGTTGTTAAGCGTGGCGAAGAAGCGATGGCTAATCTGAAGAATTTTGATGTGGATACGCTTTCAGATCCAAATTCTCTGGTAGAGCATCAGCCGGACTATGTATCTAAAGATGCATACCGTGCTATTCACAAGGAAATTTCAGTTCTTGTGGGTATTTGTACTCACTTGGGTTGTTCGCCTTCGTATCGCCCTGAAATAGCCCCTGAAGACTTAGGCGCTAGCTGGGTCGGTGGTTATTACTGTCCGTGCCATGGCTCGCGTTTCGATCTTTCGGGTCGAGTGCTAAAAGGGTCTCCGGCACCTACCAACTTGGTGGTCCCTCCTTATAATTTTGAGAGTGATAATATTCTTATCATTGGTGTAGATCAGGAGAAAGTGTAATGGCTGGCTACCGTAATAAAGGCAAAGGCGGTTTCATGGGCTGGGTCGACGATCGTTTCCCTGCAACGGCTATGTGGGAAGATCATCTATCTAAGTACTATGCGCCAAAAAACTTTAACTTTTGGTATTTTTTCGGCTCTTTGGCCATGCTTGCTTTGGTGAACCAGATCCTTACCGGTATCTGGTTGACTATGAGTTACAACCCTTCTGCTGAAGGCGCATTTGCCTCAGTTGAATA
Source organism: Neptunomonas antarctica (assembly GCF_001305295.1). Taxonomy (GTDB): domain Bacteria; phylum Pseudomonadota; class Gammaproteobacteria; order Pseudomonadales; family Balneatricaceae; genus Neptunomonas; species Neptunomonas antarctica. The sequence continues at coordinate 22,985 of NZ_LJSI01000020.1, read as the reverse complement.
CATCATGCGTGACGTTGATTACGGTTGGTTGCTGCGTTATTTGCATTCAACCGGTGCTACTGCGTTTTTTGTGGTGGTCTATCTGCATATGTTCCGTGGCATGTTATATGGCTCTTACCGTAAGCCGCGTGAATTGGTATGGCTTTTCGGTATGACTATTTATCTGGCGCTGATGGCTGAGGCTTTCATGGGTTACCTGCTTCCATGGGGTCAGATGTCTTATTGGGGTGCTGCGGTAATTGTATCTCTGTTCCAGGCGGTACCGTGGATTGGGCCTGAATTGGCTGAATGGATTCGTGGTGACTATCTGATTTCAGGTGTTACTCTGACTCGTTTCTTCTCTTTGCACGTCGTTGCTCTGCCTATCGTGATATTAGCGTTGGTTGTTCTGCATATTATTGCATTGCATGAAGTCGGTTCTAATAACCCTGATGGTATCGAAATTAAAGACAATAAAGACGAAAATGGTGTGCCATTGGATGGTATTCCTTTCCACCCTTACTACACAGTGAAAGATATTGTGGGTGTTGTGGTTTTCTTGTTTGTTTTCTGCACGATTGTTTTCTTCTTTCCGGAAGGGGGTGGTTATTTGATCGAGGCGCCAAACTTTGAGCCTGCGAATCCGCTGAAAACGCCTCTGCATATCGCGCCTGTATGGTACTTCACGCCATTCTACGCAATGTTGCGTGCGATTCCGCCAATTGCTGCTTCACAGTTTCCGGGTGTCGTTGTGATGGGTGGAGCGATTGCTATTCTGTTTGTATTGCCTTGGTTGGATCGTAGTCCTGTTAAATCAATGCGTTACAAAGGCATGATGAGCAAAGTCATGTTGCTGATCTTTGCTGTAAGTTTTGTGATCCTGGGTTATTTGGGTGTGGTTGCTTCTACTCCTGGGCGTACAATCGTTGCTCAGATCTGTACAGGACTATATTTTGCTTTCTTCTTCCTGATGCCGTTCTACACCAAGATGGAGAAAACTAAACCAGTACCAGAAAGGGTGACAGGATAATGAAAAAGTACTTAGTCGCATTCGTTATTGCCCTGTTGCCAATGACAGCGGTAGCTTCAGGTGCGGGTCCGAAATTGGATCATGTAGAAATTGATTTGCATAATCAGGCTTCTCTTCAGCGCGGTATGCAGACGTTTGTTAACAACTGTTTGGGTTGTCACTCAGCGCAGTATCAGCGTTATGGTCGTGCTGCTGAAGATTTGGGCATGCCGATTAAGCTGGTTGAGCAGAACTTGCTGTTAGGTGATCAGAAAGTGGGTCAGCAAATGACTAACACTATGCCTAAGCAAGATGCCAATAAATGGTTTGGTAATGCGCCGCCGGATTTGACGCTTGAAGCGCGTTTGCGTGGACCTGACTGGATCTATACCTATCTGCATAGTTTCTATAAAGATACTGAGCGTCCTTGGGGTGTGAACAACATTATATTCCCTAGTGTCGGTATGCCGAATGCTTTGGAATATCTGCAGGGTGAGCAGACTCTTCACTGTACTCTTGACGAGCTTCATCATGAAACCGGTAAGATCGATCCGTTAACCGGTAAAGAGATGGGCGGATGTCTCACGATTAGTAAAAAAGGCCAGCAGTCAGCAGAAGAGTTTGATAGAACTGTGACTGATTTGGTTAATTTTATGGCTTATATTGGTGAGCCCTCTAAATTGGAGTCTCACCGTATCGGTACAAAAGTGTTAATCTTCCTGTTCTTGTTCTTCTTTGTTGCTTATGCACTGAAGAAAGAATACTGGAAAGATGTTCACTGATTTTACAGTGTGAATCTGTTAGAATCGCTTTTTGCACGGCCTGTCTCAGGCCGTGCTTGTTTATTTTCAGCATTAAGTGATATGGGGATATATTGATGGGAGTTGTGGCTAAACGTTCTTCCATGACCTTTTACTCTGATGGTTCTGATCATTACAGCCATCGTGTTCGCATTGTATTAGCGGAAAAAGGGGTAGCGGTTGACGTTATTGATTGTCAAGTTGAGGATCTGCCTGAAGATTTAGCAGGTTTGAATCCTTATAATAGTTTGCCTACTCTCCTAGATAGAGATTTGGTTCTATATGAGCCAAACGTAATGATGGAATATCTGGATGAACGTTTTCCTCATCCACCGTTGTTGCCTGTCTATCCTGTTGCTCGTGCAGAAAGTCGCTTGTATATGCATCGAATCCAGAAAGATTGGTGCAAACATGTTGATATTTTGGTGGCAGGTAAAGCATCTGTTGAAGAGCTCGAATCGGCTCGTAAAGAATTACGTGATAGTTTAGTTGCTATTTCACCGATTTTTGCAGAAAAGCCTTACTTCATGAGTGAAGAGTTTACGCTGGTTGACTGCTGTCTTGGCCCGTTGTTATGGCGCTTGCCTTCTTTGGGTATCGATCTGCCTGAAGCGCAGTGTAAAGACTTGCACAAATATATGAATCGCTTATTTGAGCGTGAAGCATTCCGTGAGAGCTTGTCTGAAGCTGAGCGTGAAATGCGCGACTAATTAGTTGCAGGGTGCTTTAGATTTTAAAGGGATGATATTATCATCCCTTTTTTATAAGCGTTTTATAGGTGGGTTATGCTTTTTATACGGATGGAGTGTTTATGAAACCGAGTCGTCCTTACCTGATTAAGGCTTTACAGGAATGGTTGCTTGATAATGACTGTACGCCGTATCTTGCTGTAGATGTAGCTGTTAAAGGCGTTATGGTGCCTGAACAGTTTATTTCTGATGGTCAAATCGTGCTTAATATTAGCCCCTCGGCTATACAAAATTTTGTTCTGGATGATGAAGCTATTAGTTTTAATGCTCGTTTTGGCGGCGTTCCTATGAATATTTATGTGCCCATGGCGGCCGTGCTGGCTGTTTATGCCAGAGAATCAGGCGCGGGTATGGGGTTTGGTATGGAGCCGGGTGCTGATTATTATGAGCAGGAATTGGACGGCAGTGAAAATCCTGAGCCGCCCAAGCCATCGGGTGGGCGGCCATCATTGAAAATTGTTAAGTAGTTTTTATAGTAATATATTGTAGAAAGCAGATCTGTTGAATTGATCTGCTTGTTGCTTTATCGATTTATCGGCGCGGAATATATTCGAACACTTTGACGATCCGCTGTACGCCAGGGATGGTGCGAATGATATTGACGGCCCTATCTGCTTCTTTTTCTGTCACTAATCCCATCAAATAAGTAGAGCTGTTTTCGGTGACTACCTTGATGCGGCTACCCTCTACCGTTTCATCTGTCAGTAATTGCAGTTTTATGCGGCTGGTAAGATAGGCGTCATTACCTCTGACGATGCTGGATGTCGGGCCTGAAATTTCAAGTTCGTTGTGAATTTTGCGGACTTTGCGCGTCTGCATGGTGATCTGTTCTGCTTCCTGTTTAGCTGACTCGTTGGGAACCTGGCCGGTCAGTAGAAGTATGCCATTGTAACTGGTTACGCTGATATGTGAATTTTTGACAGTTTCTGAACCTTTGTTTAAATTCACCAGCGTTTTGTTTTCGATCACCTCATCTTCAACATAGGCGCCTATCGTACGGCTACCCTGGTCTTCTCGAATGGGTTCTTCGCGTGATGCGCTAATCAGGTTAGAACAGCCTGCCAGAGTGCCTAGCATGCATGCCGCAGTGATACATTTCAGGATGGTGGTGTTCATAGTATCAGGCTCCAAATAGTTGAAATTCAATCAAATCGCATAAGCAATGAAGTATCAGCAAGTGTGCGCTATAAATCATTGCGTTGTCATCAGATGGCACGCATATTTCGACTTCATCCGGCCTTAAAAGTGCAGAAATATTGCTGCTGTCATGGCCGGTGATTGCGATGACTGACATATCGCGATCGTGGGCTGCTTGTATCGCTTGTACGAGGCTGTTTGAGCGTCCCTGATTGGAGATGACCAATAAGATATCTCCGGGTTGCCCAATCGCACGAATTTGCTTTGAATACACTTCACTGAAGCTGCTTTCTTCTGCAATACCGGTTAGTACCGCGCTATCTGCGCCGACGGTTAAAGCGGGCAGGCCAGGGCGTTCGTTTCTGAAGCGGCTTAACAGTAGCGCTGAAAAATGCTGTGCCAGTGCTGCTGATCCGCCATTTCCGACACAGATTATTTTCATTTCGTTTGCCAGGCTGGCGAGCATAAGTTCGCTGGCGTGAGCAATCATCGGAGTGTACTGCTCAATCGTATGAGCATTGGTGTCCATCGAATTGTGGAAAAGAGTTACAATTCGTTCTTCAAGTTCCATTCATTATTTCCGGTCTTAAAGTCTGAAGGCGTCTTTATACCATATTGGTTTGTTTTCTTCAGAAGGTGTTTCAAAAGCAATGACATCAAAGCGACAGTTATGCTGCTGAAAGTCAGGATGCGTCATCAAAAAATGTTGTGCAGCACGGATTATTTTACGTTGTTTGCTGATGGTTACAGAGTTTGCTGCGCCACCATAACGCTTATCCGCACGGTATCTTACTTCTGTAAATACCAGTATGTTGTTGTCGATGAGTATCAGATCAACTTCACCTAGTTTACAAAGGTAGTTTCTGGTGACTGGCTTCAGGCCTTGTTGAATGAGCCAGTGCCAGGCTTTTTGTTCGGCATCCTTGCCGCGTGTTTGTCTGTCCATGATAGTCCGCTATTCAATGATTCTAGGTGTGCCGTTATCAAATACGGCCCACTGCAAGTGTCTGTGTATTTTGTTGTTCTGGGTTAAGGATAACTGGCCTGTTTCGCCTTGCAGGATGGCTCCCTGTGCTGCGCTTAGTTGTTGTAAATAAGGATAGAGATTGTAGGCATCAATACCTAAAGCGTAAAGTCTGCCGAAACGTGTATCGGTGTTGTCCCGAATGGCGCTGAGTGAAAGCCGGTTGGGTGAAGGCGGTGATAGAACCCAGGGGATATCGCCAAACATGATGCCGTTAAGGTCGAGATCGGAGGCAGGGTCGATCTCTCCTGAGAATACCTGAGAGGTTGCATAGATCGGTAGGTCGCCTGCAAAATAATAAGACAGGATAGGCTTGATTAAACGCGCATCTTGCGGACGGGCGGAGAGAAGGATGACATCAGCATCTTGCCTGCGTCGTTCTTCGAATTCGAAATTTAATCCGGTGACCCGCCTGAGGCTTTTTGCTCTATTTTTGCTCTCATCTGTTTTTAGTAGTTCTGCGATGTCTTGATTCAGCGAATCTTTAATGAATGTTTTGCGCTCCACCACACTGCCACCGAGTTGAGTAAATGTGTCAGCAAAGGCGGTTTCAGATCGTTTCCCCCAGTCCGTGTCAGGTGTCAGTATCAGAGCCATGCGTTTGCCGGCATTGATCGCTTGAGTTGCTGCATCGCGTGCCTCATCTTCGGCGGAGAGCCCGAACTGGTAGAGGTTCTCTGCATTTTCGTCAATATAGTTAAGTGCCAGAAAAGGGATGGGAAGCGATCCGTATTGGCTTAGTGAGTTGACCTTATCTTTGTCGAGAGGGCCAATCACAAGCTGTAGGTTTTTATCCACAACGCTCTGAAGTATTTCATCAGCTGATGTATATAACGAGCTGTCTATAAATATTAATTCTGGTGCGCTGCTGCCTGTGTTCTGTTGTGCGTAGTGGGCAGTCATTATGCCGTCTTGAATCGCCTTAGCGGCGGAGGCAAGTGCTCCGCTGCTGGGCAGAAGAATGCCGATGCGTGCCACGTTGATTAGCTCAGCGCTCTGCGGAGATGCTACCGTACCTGGCATCAATTGTGCTGCAGGATGCAGTTGCCAAAGGTTTAACCAGTTTTCGATGTTGTTGGTTTGTGTTGTGACATCGGCAATCGAACGGGCAGCTAATGCCAGTTCAAGCCAGCCCTGTAGCAGGTAATTATTATTGGGCTGCTGAAGAGCGGTATAGAGATCTGCGTTGTTGGTCGATTGCAGCGCTTGCCAGATCCTATCATGCAGCATCTGCAACTTTTCGGGATCTTGAATGTAGTTAGTTCCTTCGATCAGAATTTTCGCTTCGTTCAAAGGCTGTCCGTTGAGGCTGTAAGCATCGGCGTAGAGTTGCTCTGATAATAAAGCATCCCCTTCCGGTAATGTGCTAAGCGATGGCATATAAGCAAGATAGCTTAAGGCTTGCTGGCCATCATTGTTTTCCAGCGCCTGCTGGGTTTGCAATCTGATGACGTTGAATTGTAGCGTTGGGGGTAGTGTCGAAGTGTCAATATCTTTCAGGATGTCTGCTGCGCGCTCGGGTTCACCTTGGTCTGCCAGTATTTGTGCTGCCTGTAATTTAAGTTCGGCGGCGCGAATAGGCGTGGATTGGCGCGCCTGTGTGAGAAGCGAATCAATATCTATATCCTGGTAGGCCGTTGATGATTGGCTGCTGATAACCAGCGGTGGCGATATAGGCGGCATTGCACAGCCAGCAATAAAGCTGGTTAGAGCGACAGTTAGAGACAGGCGTTTCAAAATCATCATATACTCTATCACCCTGATGATGGATGGAAAAATTATGTCTGACGCGGTATTTTATGTTGTAGCCACGCCTATCGGCAATCTGGGGGATTTGACACCCCGGGCAGTGGATGTTTTACAGTCCGTTGCCCTGATTGCTGCCGAAGATACACGACACAGTGGCCGCTTAATGGGGCACTTTAACATTAAAACACCTATGATTTCAGTGCATGATCATAATGAGCGTCAACGACTGCAGACAATACTGGATAAATTAGCTGCTGGCGACAGTATTGCACTGATTTCTGATGCGGGAACGCCATTAATTTCTGATCCGGGCTTTATTGTGGTCCGGGGAGTGCGTGAAGCGGGCTATAAAGTTGTACCTATTCCGGGGTGTTGTGCTGTTATTACGGCGATGTGTGCCGCAGGTTTGCCGACGGATCGATTTGTGTTTGAAGGTTTTCTACCGGCAAAGCGCTCGGGACGTCAGCAAAAGTTGTCGGAGATTATCGGTGAAACCAGAACGGTGATTTATTATGAGTCGACTCACCGTATTCTGGATTCTCTGCAGGATATGATTGATGTATTCGGCCCTGATCGGTATGTGGTGTTGGCGCGAGAATTAACTAAAACGTTTGAGACAATACACGGTGATCATGTGCAGGCGTTACTGGAATGGGTTAAGCAGGACCATAACCAGCAAAAGGGAGAGTTTGTTGTATTGATTCAAGGCGTTGAGCCGGTCGTGATGGAAGGCTTTTCAGCCGAAACATTGAAGGTTCTGGACATCATGTTGGCCGAGTTGCCGGTTAAGCAGGCGGCCGCATTGACCGCTAAAATTACCGGCGAAAAGAAAAATGCCTTATATCAAGAGGCTTTAGCGCGCAAGTAGTTGCTAATCGCTTGATTGTTGGTATCCTTGCGCCCAAGAGTTCGCCGGACAGTCGCTGTTTCTCTTATTTGCACTTGTGTAAGTAAGCGGGAGGGAGGAAAGTCCGGGCTCCAAAGGGTAGAGTGCCAGATAACGTCTGGGCGGTGTAAGCCGACGGAAAGTGCAGCAGAGAGCAGACCGCCTAAGTATCTGAGGGTCAAGTATCTTCGGATAACGGTAAGGGTGAAAGGGTGCGGTAAGAGCGCACCGCATGGGTGGCAACATTCCATGGCATGGTAAACCCCACTCGGAGCAAGACCAAATAGGGATCCATATAGGTGTGACCCGCACCGGATCCGGGTAGGTCGCTTGAGGCGTGCAGTGATGTACGTCCCAGATGAATGACTGTCTATTACAAAACCCGGCTTATAGGCGGACTCTTACTTTTTTCTTCGTTTCGAGCTTTAACACTAAGCTTTAAGCTTCTGATTTATGTCTTTGATTCACATCTTTGATTGTCTGCATCATTCAGATTTTTCTGACCAGGGTGACCTGGTTGGTCTTTTCTGGTTTGATTTGTAGTTAATTTCCCTGCCTTTTTTAATTTAATATCTGCTTGGAACCATTCATAACATTACTCGTGAAACAGAGTCAGGTCCTATCAACAGCTAATAATTGACTGAATTCTAAGGTCTTTATTATGTGCTGTGTTTTCTTGCTTTGATTCGCTTCAAAATCCTTTCCTTTATATCTGATTTTAGCCGTATGTCGCTGCCTTACCACACTTGCATAAATGAGGGGTAGTTTCTATAGTGTGTGTTAGTGGGTAATTGTGGGTAATTGTGGTTTTTATGATGGGTTTAGGTGAGCGAATGGCTAATGTTTCGCGGAGTTAATCAGATAAATCTGGATGTGAAAGGCCGTATGGCCATTCCTGCCCGCTACCGGGATCAAATCTCGGTGCAGTGTGCCGGGCATCTGGTGTTGACGATTGATACCGAAGAGCGCTGCTTGCTTCTGTATCCCATTGATGAATGGGACATTATACAGGCCAAAATTGATGCGCTACCCAGTCTGAATCCAGTTGCCCGCCGTTTACAGCGTTTGTTGGTGGGGCATGCTTCAGATCTTGATATGGACAGTCATGGGCGGCTATTGATCCCGGCGCTTTTACGCGATTACGCAGGATTAGATAAAAAGACCATTTTGTTAGGTCAGGGGCGGAAGTTTGAAATTTGGGACGAGTCTAATTGGAATACGACTCGCGACAGATACTTACAGGAAGTCGAAGGTGAAGCGCTGCCAGAAGCATTGCTTAATTTGTCACTTTAATTTTTAAAATAGGATCTTTCTGTGAGTACTGAAACATTACAACATATTACCGTGCTGCTTGACGAAGCCGTCGCTGCTTTGGTTCAAAATCCTGATGGGTTCTATATAGACGGAACATTTGGGCGAGGCGGGCATTCTGATCTGATCTTAAAGCAGTTATCTTCAGAAGGTCGGTTAATGGCCATTGATAAAGATCTTGAAGCCATTACCTGCGCTCACACTCGGTTTGCTGATGATGCGCGCTTTGAAATCGCACATGGTTCGTTTTCTGAACTACAGCAGTTTGTTACCGATCGAGACATGTTCGGTAAAGTTGATGGTGTTCTGCTGGATCTGGGCGTGAGCTCTCCTCAATTAGACGACCCTTCACGTGGTTTTAGTTTTCAGAATAGTGGTCCGTTGGACATGCGCATGGATACGACCTCAGGTCAAAGTGCGGCAGAGTGGATTAAGCGTGCGTCCCAAGATGAAATCGCAGATGTGATTTACACCTATGGTGAGGAGCGTCATGGTCGACGTATGGCTAAGGCTATTATTGAAGCCCGGGCTATTGCTCCGATTGAAACAACGGCTCAATTAGCAAAAATTATAACTGACGCTAATGCTTCCTGGGAAAAAGGTAAGCATCCTGCCACACGCGCATTTCAGGCTATCCGTATCCATGTTAATCGTGAATTGGAAGACCTGGAAAAGTGTCTGGATCAGTCGCTTGATTCATTGAAAGTGGGTGGGCGTCTGGTGATTATTAGTTTCCATTCATTAGAAGACCGCATCGCTAAGCGCTTTATTCGTAAGCATGTGAAGGGTGATGATCATCTTCCGATGAGCATTCCTATTACCACTGATATGTTGAATCAGCGATTGAAAGCGGTCGGGAAGATGGTTAAAGCCAGTTCTTCGGAAGTGGATATTAATCCGCGTTCTCGCAGTGCGGTTATGCGAATAGCCACCAAAATCGCGTAATACGACAGGGTAGCGTTAGCATGTCGTCGTCATTCATATCGTCATTTGTCTCGTCATTAAAGGTGCGCATTTTGTTTTCCACACCAAAATGGTTAAGCAGAAACAAAGAGAAGGAAGCAATACCACAACCGATGCTAAGTGTTGAGGCTGTGGCTCGTCCTGTATTTGTTGTTGCCATTTTGGTTGTTCTTATTGTGTGTAGTGCTTTGGCTGTTACGTATGAGGCTTTTCAATATAGGAATCTTTTTAATAAACAGCAAATTATTGTTCAGCAGTGGGATGGCTTTCAAGTTGAGTGGGGCCAGTTACTGCTAGAGCAAAGTGCGTTAGGTGCGAATAACCGAGTTGAGCGTGTGGCATCAAAACAGTTGAATATGATAGCGCCGCAGCCGAGTATGATCGAGATTGTTCAGTATGAGCGATAATACAGCTCCTGTTATTGTTGAGTCTGCGGGACGCAGCTGGCGATTGATTCTTATGTCAGTGCTTTTGCTTCTGGTCGCGGGTGGTATTGTTACAAAGCTGGTTTCATTGTATACGCTTGATCAGGATTTTTTACAGCGTCAGGGTGATGCCCGTAGTTTGCGAACGACCTTGATTCCTGCTCATCGTGGCCTGATCACAGATAGAAATGGTGAGCCATTGGCGGTGAGTGCGCCGGTAGCCACTATTTGGGCTGATCCAAGTAAAGCAGATACGCATCACCGGGGAATGGCAAGGCTGGCCTTTTTGTTGGATATGAAACGTGGCGATTTGGTTTCTGATCTTGAAAAAGATGTCGAACGTCAATTTATCTATCTAAAACGCCAGGTGACACCCGAACTAGCTGATCAAATTGATGCACTTAATGTGCCGGGTATTCATGTTGATGTTGCGTATAAACGCTACTACCCGGCAGGTGAGGTCTCAACTCATCTGGTTGGATTTACCGGAATGGACGGCGAAGGTCAGGAAGGTATGGAGCTGGCTTATAATGATGTATTGCACGGTGAACCGGGTCGTAAACTGGTCATGCAGGACCGTCTTGGGCGGACCATTAAACATATTAAATCTATTGAGCACGCTAAGCCTGGTCAGGATCTACAGCTAAGTATCGACTTGCGTCTTCAGTATATGGCGTATCGTGAATTGAAGGCTGCGGTTCAGGTACATAAAGCAGATTCTGCTTCTGTTGTGGTTCTGGATGCGCGAACAGGAGAGGTGTTAGCGATGGTCAACCAGCCCTCCTATAACCCCAATGACCGCAGTAAAATGAACTTGGCCGGATTGCGTAATCGTGCGCTTACGGATCTGTTTGAACCCGGTTCTACCGTCAAGCCTTTAACTATCTCTGCGGCATTAATGAGTGGTAAGTATAGCGTTGATTCCATTGTCGATACGTCGCCGGGTTATATTCGCGTACGTGGCAATACGATTCGCGATCACCGTGATTATGGAAAGCTGGATTTAACATCAATCATCACTAAATCGAGTAACGTTGGTGCAACAAAAATCGCACTGAGCTTACATGAAGATGCCATCCGTAACCTGTTTCATAATGTCGGTATGGGGCAGCCTTCGGGTACCGGATTTCCCGGAGAGCGTAATGGTAGCCTCCCTTATTATGCACCAAAACGCGTGGTTGAACGGGCCACTATGTCTTACGGCTATGGCTTATCAGTAACGCCATTGCAATTGGCACAGGCGTACTTGCCGTTGGCTAATGATGGCGTGGTTCTGCCTGTTAGTTTGTTAAAACAAGAGGGTGTGGTTAAGGGTAACCGGGTCATGCCTGCGGCGATTTCAAAAGCAGTGCTGGGCATGATGGAAACGGTTACTCAGACGGGTGGTACAGGACGTCGTGCTGCTGTGTATGGTTATCGTGTAGCGGGTAAAACCGGCACCGTTCATAAGAGTAGCCAGGGTGGTTATGCGGATGACAAGTACCTTTCTGTGTTCGCGGGTATTGTTCCGGTTTCTGATCCGCGATTCGTTGTTGTTGTGATGGTGAATAATCCAAAAGGTCAGGAGTATTACGGTGGCTTAGTTGCCGCGCCTATATTTTCGCGTGTTTCAAGTAACGCATTACGTTTGATGAATGTGACGCCTGACCAGTGGCCGGATGATCCGAAAGATACGGTCGTGATGAAATGATTAAATTTATGCCAACCACATTACAAGCGCTTTCTATTGTTGCTCCCGATCATGCGGCGGCAAATTGTAAGGTAATGGGGCTCTCCTCGGATAGTCGCCATGTTCAGCCGGGTGATCTTTTTGTCGCGCGTGATGGCATCACTCATCGCGGTGTTGATTTTATCGAGCAGGCGGTCGATGCCGGTGCTATTGCTGCTGTAGTTGAAGCTTGGACAACATCGCAGGATGACCTTAGTTGTTTTGGTATTCCTGTTATTCGAATAGAAAATTTGGCTGATAAAGCCGGTGTTTTTGCCGCGGCAATGCTCGGTCAACCCAGTACGAAAATGACGTTGATCGGTGTGACCGGCACTAACGGCAAAACGTCCTGTGCGCATTATATAGCACAGGCATTAACTGCATTAGGTACAAAAACGGCGCTGATCGGCACGGTAGGTAATGGTTTTCCTGATGCATTAAATACGGCGACGCATACCACCCCCGATGCGATTACTGTGCAGCGCTTACTGTCTGATTTTTATGCTCAGGGTGCGCAAGCAGTGGTGATGGAAGTGAGTTCGCACGCGCTGGATCAGGGGCGTGTTTCTGGCGTTCAGTTTGATGTGGTGGCGTTGACAAACCTCAGTCGTGATCATCTGGATTATCATGGCTCTATGGATGCTTATGCCGAGGCTAAGTCGCTCTTATTTACAACTAAGAATGTTGCTATTGGCGTAGTGCACAAAAAACGCAATATCGTTTTGAATGCAGATGATGATTTCGGCCGTCAACTGGCCCGGCAGCTAACCGCAGGTAACGTGCCGTTCTGTCTGTTTAGCTCGGATCTGAATAATACGCAACTTACTAACACAGAGTTAAATAGCGGAGTGCTTAAACAAGCTGATGTTGCTGTTAATCAGTGCGTGTTAAGCCGCCTAGGCGTTCAATTGTCGCTAACAATTCCAGGCGGCAGGGTTCGCTTTGAGGCGCCTGTTGTGGGTGATTTTAATGTATCTAACTTATTGTTAACGGTGTCAGTATTAAGTCAGTTGGACTTGTCTGCAGCGCAGATTGAAATGGCGATGGCGCAGGTGTCTGCTGTGCCTGGGCGTATGGAATGTTTGACGTGTGCAGGGCGACCAGCCGTTGTCATCGATTACGCGCATACACCTGATGCGCTTGAAAAAGCACTATTAGCAGCGCGGAAACACTGTTCGCAACAGTTATGGATTGTGTTTGGTTGCGGCGGTGATCGCGATACCGGCAAAAGAGCAGAAATGGCTGCCATTGCTGAACAGTTTGCTGATCGTGTTGTTGTTACCAGTGATAATCCGCGTACCGAATCCCCCGACGCTATTATTGAGATGATTATGCGGGGTTTTAATCGGCCGGGGCAGGTAGTTACGCTGGCCGATCGATACGAAGCAATCAACATGGCGATGCAGCAGGCAAGTGCTGAGGATTTGGTTTTAGTTGCGGGTAAAGGGCATGAAGATTATCAAGAGATCATGGGTGTTAAATACCCGTTCAGTGACAAAGTTGTCGTTGAAAGTCTGTTAGGAGACGTTGACGCATGATATTAAATCGTTGCCGGATCAGCGCATTGGTTGATGTATTAGATGCCAGGCTAGTAAGTCTTGAAAGTAAGTCGCATCTTGAAAACAAGTCACATCAGGATGTTGAATTTTTGCGCGTCACTACAGACACGCGTGCCATCAGCGTAGGTGATCTGTTTGTTGCGCTCAAAGGTGAGCGTTTTGATGCACACGATTTTGCGGAGCAGGCCAAAGCAGCAGGGGCTGTCGCTCTGGTTGTCGATCACGAACTTAATGTCGATATTCCTCAGCTGATCGTTACTGATACCCGTATCGCTTTAGGGAAAATAGCCGAATATAATCGCACTTTTTTTGAGGGTACGTTGTTCGCTATCACTGGTAGTAGTGGTAAAACCACCGTGAAAGAGATGCTGGCTGAAATTCTGTCAGGTGCCGGCCAGGTGCTGGCGACGAAGGGTAATCTTAATAATGAGATCGGCGTGCCGCTTACACTGTTAAGTCTGTCTGGCGGTGATCAATACGCTGTGATTGAAATGGGTGCGAGTGGCGCAGGCGAGATCGCTTATTCCGCGCATCTGGCGCATCCTGATATTGCATTGATTAGTAATGCAATGGGTGCGCATCTGGCTGGGTTTGGCTCTTTACAGGGCGTTGTTGAAGCGAAAGGTGAAATTTACGACGCATTAAGTGCGGTGGGTATCGCAGTTATTAATCGGGACGACCCGCATGCCGATCAGTGGATTAAACGCAGCGGCGATAGACGCATCATTAGCTTCGCGCAGAATGTACCGGATGCAGACATTAAAGCGCTTCAGTTATTGCAGCATGATAACGGTTGTTACAGCTTTACGTTGAGTCATGATGACGAATGTGAAAGCGTCCATCTGAATGTCATGGGGCGTCACAATGTGTCGAATGCTTTGGCCGCGGCGGCGTTAACGGTAGCGGCGGGATTGCCTCTCTCATTAGCTGCAGCGGGTTTAGGGCGGTTTCAGGCAGTGAAAGGTCGGATGTGTAGTCTTGAGGGTGTTATGGGGGCGCGTGTTATTGATGATAGTTATAACGCAAATCCCGGTTCAGTTAAGGCGGCAATACAGGTACTAAATGAATTAAAAGGCGAACGGGTTTTGATCTTGGGAGATATGGGTGAGCTAGGCGCTGATGCTGAGCAAATGCATCGTGATATCGGGCAGTTTGCAGCAGAACACAAGATTGATAAATTATTGGCTGTCGGGCCTTTAAGTAAAGCCGCTGTTGAAGGTTATCAAGACGCACAAGGCTTGATGGCTGAGCATTTTTCCGACCAGCAAAGCTTAGTAAATATGATTCGTCCATGTGCGCATCCCGGCATGGTGATCTTGATTAAAGGGTCCCGCAGCGCCGGGATGGATAAAGTTGTTAGCCGTTTAACGGAAGAGGTGTAAAAGAGATGTTGCTAATTCTGGCTGATTATCTTACGGAGTATTTCTCGGCAGTTGCTGTCTTTAAGTATCTGACCTTAAGAGGGATTTTGGGGGTATTAACCGCGCTGTCTATTTCACTTTTTATCGGTCCTAAGTTGATCCGTTATTTAAAAGAAAAACAGATTGGCCAGTCGGTACGTAATGACGGCCCGCAGTCTCATTTGAGTAAAGCGGGAACGCCGACCATGGGCGGCGCGTTAATTATTTTGTCAATCGCCGTCAGTACGCTGCTGTGGGCTGATTTGTCTAATCGCTACGTCTGGATTGTTTTGATAGTGACACTGATTTTTGGTGCCGTTGGCTGGGTTGATGACTGGCGTAAAGTGGTTGAGAAAAACTCCAGAGGCTTACCGGCGCGGTGGAAATATTTATGGCAGTCGGTGGGTGGCCTGGGTGCCGCCTGTGTCTTGTATTTTACCGCACAGACACCGGCAGAAACGCAGTTAATCGTACCGATATTTAAAGATGTTGCGATCGATATGGGCATCTTTTTCATTGTGTTTACCTATTTCGTTATCGTGGGCACATCAAACGCTGTGAATCTGACAGACGGGCTTGATGGTTTGGCTATTATGCCCACGGTGATGGTGGCCGGTGCGTTGGCTGTTTTTGCGTATCTGAGTGGGCATATTCGTTTTGCGGATTATCTGAATATTCCTTATATCGCAGGGTCAGGTGAGTTAATTGTATTTTGTGGCGCCATTGTGGGTGCCGGTTTGGGGTTTCTGTGGTTTAACACCTATCCCGCTCAGGTTTTTATGGGAGATGTAGGTGCGTTAGCGTTAGGCGCGGCATTGGGTACCGTCGCTGTGGTGGTTCGCCAGGAATTGGTGCTGGTGATTATGGGGGGTGTATTTGTTATGGAAACGGTGTCGGTCATCCTGCAAGTTGCTTCTTATAAGCTGACCGGGCGGCGAATTTTCAGGATGGCACCCATACACCATCATTTTGAATTAAAAGGCTGGCCAGAACCGCGTGTCATTGTTCGTTTCTGGATTATTACCGTTATCTTGGTGCTGGTGGGTTTAGCGACGCTAAAATTACGTTAGTCAAAGATAACAAAAGTTAGTTAGTAAATTTGATATTAAAAGACAAATAGCAGGAAAACGAATGTCATTAATTACGTCAGATCAGTTGAAGGTAGTGATCGGTTTAGGGCAAACCGGGCTTTCTTGTGCGCGTTATCTGGCGAAAAAAGGACTACGTTTTGCGTTAGTTGATACCCGCGATAATCCACCCAATCTTGATGAGATTAAAACAGAATTTGTCGGGATCGATATTAGATTAGGTGAGTTGGATGCTGTCTATCTTATGCAAGCCAGTGAGTTGATACTCAGCCCTGGCGTATCACAGCAGTTACCGGCTATCAAAGCGGCGGTTGCCGGTGGTGTGGCGCTGATTGGTGATATTGATCTGTTTTGTCGTGAAGTTAGCGCGCCAATTGTTGCCATTACGGGCTCCAATGCTAAGAGCACAGTGACGACGCTGGTGGGTGAAATGGCAAAAACGGCCGGCATTGATGTCGGTGTCGGTGGTAATTTGGGCACGCCGGTACTGGATATGCTGACGGCGGGAGAACAGTCGCTGTATGTGTTGGAGTTGTCTAGTTTTCAGCTTGAAACAGTCCATGATCTGCGTGCGCAGGTGGCAACCGTACTGAACATTAGCCCTGATCATCTGGATCGTTACGAGGGCATGCAGGGGTATTATCAGGCTAAACATCGGGTTTTTCGTGGTTGTCGTAGTGCCGTTGAAAACCGTGATGATGCGTTAACTCATCCTTTATTGCCTAAAGGCGTTGAATTAGTGGGGTATCGTCTTAGTAAGCCGGATTTGAAAGTGTTTGGTCTGATTGATGAAGCTGAGTCAGGTTCAGACGTTGCCGTTGAGTGGCTCGCAATAGGTAATCAGAAATTGATGCGAAGCTGCGATATCAAAATGCCGGGTCGACACAATGTTGCTAATGCATTGGCTGCACTGGCGTTAGGGCGTGCCGTTAATATTCCAATGGATGCGATGCTTGATACCCTGAAAATATTTGGTGGGTTGGAACATCGTTGTCAGTGGGTTGCGAAAAAGAATGATCTGACTTTTTATAATGATTCCAAAGGTACCAATGTTGGTGCAACCGTGGCAGCGCTTGATGGGCTTGGCGCTGGTTTGGTCGCCGGGCAGCGTATTGTTTTGATCGCGGGTGGTGATGGTAAAGGTGCTGATTTCGATGATCTGATCGTGCCAGTAAATCGTTATGTACGCGCAGTAGTACTGATTGGTCAAGATGCAGGAAAAATTCGTGCGACGCTTTCTGATAATCAAGGTGCGGTTAAGGCAGAGGGTATGGCTAAAACTAGTGCGAACATTCGGCTAGAAAACACATTAGAAAGCGCCGTGCAGCGTGCAGTTAATGTTGCTTTGCCCGGCGATATTATTCTGCTTTCTCCTGCGTGTGCCAGTTTCGATATGTTCAAGGGTTATGCTGATCGTGGGCATCAGTTTGTTGCCGCTGTGAGTGCGTTATGAATGCCGTAAATGCTCTGCGAGAACCTGCTTGGTTTTCATTTCCTAAACAGGGCGTTTTACCTTTTGACCCTTGGTTGTTGGGTCCGGCGATAGCGTTAGTGTTGACGGGTTTTGTGATGATTACTTCGGCATCCATGGATGTTGCGGCGGAAAAATTCGGTGGTCCTTTCTTTTTCGCAGCAAGGCACGGTTTTTTTATCTTATTAGCGATGGTTGCTTCCATCGTTGCCGTCAGAATACCTATTAAGTATTGGGAGAAATATGGTCCGATATTATTAGGGGTCGGTTTTGTCTTATTGATTTTGGTACTGATTCCAGGGATAGGTCGGGAAGTGAATGGTAGCCGTCGCTGGATTAGTCTGGGGCTGTTAAACCTACAGGCTTCCGAAATCGCGAAGTTTTGTATGGTGATTTACGTTGCAGGGTATCTGGTGCGCCGCTTATCTGAGGTGAGAAGCAGTTGGGGCGGTGTGGTTAAGCCGGTTTTGCCGTTAGCCTTTTTTGTGTCTTTGTTACTGGTCGAGCCAGATTATGGTGCAGCCGTGGTATTGATGGGTTCTGTCATGGGGATGATTTTCCTCGGAGGGATGCGTTTTGCCCAATTTCTCATGGTGTTGTTGTGTGCCGTCGGGATGATTGTGGTGATGGCTGTTGCGCAACCGTATCGTATGGCTCGGTTGAAATCGTTTCAGGACCCGTGGGCTGACCCGTTTGGTAGTGGTTATCAGCTATCACAGGCCCAAATCGCTTTTGGTCGGGGTGAGTGGTTTGGCACAGGCCTGGGCAATAGTGTCCAGAAATTATTTTATTTACCCGAGGCGCATACGGATTTTGTGTACTCAGTGCTCGCCGAAGAGTTCGGTTTGGTTGGTGCTCTGCTGGTGGTGATTATATACGGCATCATGATCTGTCGGATTTTTATTATTGGCCGCCAGGCAGAAAAGCAACAGCAGTTTTTTATGGGCTATATCACCTACGGTTTCGGGCTGATTTTTGCTGCACAGGCATTAATTAATATTGGCGTAAATGTTGGTGCTTTGCCTACAAAAGGACTGACCTTACCGCTAGTGAGTTATGGCGGTAGTAGTTTGTTGGTCTGTAGCGTGATGATCGCCATTATTTTGCGTGTTGATTATGAATTGAAAAAACTCAGGATTGCCGGGCCAGAAATGACGGCATCAGTGGGTACTTCAGAGACAGTTTCCAAGTCGGCTAAGAGAATGCCTAACAAGACGGCTAACAAAACATCTAAGAAACCCCCTTCATCTATACCAATCAGGGGTAGTCATGAAAAGTAATAAAACAGCATTGGTGATGGCAGGCGGTACCGGAGGCCATGTGTTTCCTGCTTTGGCCACAGCCAACTGTCTGCAGCAAGAAGGCGTTACCATCCATTGGATGGGCACGCAGAAAGGTATTGAATCAACGGTGGTGCCGAACGCAGGTATTCCTTTGCATACGATTGATGTGCAGGGGTTGCGCGGTAAAGGTCGGCTGAGTTTAGTGCTGGCTCCGTTTAAATTGCTTAAAGCTATTTGGCAGGCGGTTAAGGTCGTGCGTTTGGTAAAACCTGATGTGGTGCTGGGGATGGGGGGCTTTGCTTCTGGCCCCGGTGCGGTGGCGGCCCGATTGCTGGGTATACCTTTAGTGATTCATGAACAAAATGCGGTTGCGGGTATGACTAATCGCATTTCAGCAAAATTGGCGCAGCGTATTCTGGTGGCATTTCCGGATGCTTTTGGAGCAAACGTTAAGGTTGAGCAGACGGGTAATCCTGTGCGAGGGGCTATTTTAGATCTGCCCGAGCCTGCGCAGCGTTATGCGGCGCGAAGTGGCTCGATAAATTTGCTGATCGTTGGCGGCAGTCTGGGTGCCAAAGGTATTAATGAATTAGTCCCTGAGGCGCTCGCGCAGCTAAGTGCAGATGAGCGCCCGAATGTCTGGCATCAGACGGGTAAGCAGCACATCGATGCAACCCGGAAAAAATACAAAGCGCTGCAGGTTGAGGCGCGCGTTGATGCTTTTATCGAACATATGGATGAAGCATACGGCTGGGCTGACCTTGTTATCTGCCGGTCGGGCGCGTTAACGGTGAGTGAGTTGGCAATTGCCGGTGTACCTGCGTTGCTGATTCCTTTCCCATTTGCGGTGGATGACCATCAAACGGCTAATGCCCATTATCTGGAGCAGGTTGGCGCGGCATGGATCGTCCAGCAAGCTGATTTGAAAGTCGATGATATTATTGAGGTTTTACGTAACAAGGCAGATCGTAGTTCACTGGCGAAAATGGCACTTAACGCACGCAGTGTGGCAAAGCCCGACGCCAGTAACCAGGTTGCCAGAATCTGTCTGGAGAGTATGAAATGAGTTTAGTTGCACAAGCACCGACGGTCTATGAAGTACCTGAAATGAGACGTATCCGTACCATTCACTTTGTCGGTATTGGTGGGGTAGGTATGTGTGGTATTGCCGAAGTTTTATGTAATCAGGGATACCAGATCTCAGGTTCGGATATCCGGGCATCAGTGACTACTGATCGTCTCGTCGAGATGGGTGCCACTATTCATATCGGGCATGCGAAAGAAAATATACAGGGTGTTGATGTTGTTGTTATTTCCAGCGCCGTTAATGATACCAACCCAGAAGTGAAAGCAGCACGTGAAGCACGCATTCCCGTTGTACGTCGTGCAGAAATGTTAGCAGAGTTAATGCGTTACCGTCATGGTGTGGCGGTAGCCGGAACGCATGGTAAAACCACCACCACGAGTTTGTTGGCTTCTGTTTTTGCAGAAGCAGGATTAGATCCGACGTTCGTAATTGGCGGTCGGCTTAACAGTGCGGGCACTAATGCGCGTATGGGCGCCAGCCGTTATTTGATCGCTGAGGCTGATGAAAGTGATGCGTCATTCCTGCATCTGCAGCCTATGGTCTCGATTGTGACCAATATTGATGCCGATCATATGGATACTTATGGTGGC
Source organism: Neptunomonas antarctica (assembly GCF_001305295.1). Taxonomy (GTDB): domain Bacteria; phylum Pseudomonadota; class Gammaproteobacteria; order Pseudomonadales; family Balneatricaceae; genus Neptunomonas; species Neptunomonas antarctica. The sequence goes on along the minus strand of NZ_LJSI01000020.1, from coordinate 2,767 downwards.
GATTTTAATGTGCTAAAACGCACCTTTGTCGAATTTTTGCATAACCTGCCGTTTTACGGCTTAGCGGTACTCTGTACTGATGACGCCATTGTGCAGGAGATATTGCCTGAGATCAGTCGCCCTGTAGTGACATACGGCCTTAATGATGGTGCTGATTACCGCGCTATTAATATTAGCCAGACAGGGATGCACACGCACTTCACTGTTAAGCGTCCTGACGGTCATTCTGATCTGGATATTACGCTGAATATGCCAGGTGTTCATAACGTGCTGAATGCATTGGCGACCATTGCTGTAGCGACCGATGAGGGTATTGATGGCGTTGCTATCGCTTCTGCATTGGAGAAGTTTTCCGGTGTCGGACGGCGTTTCCAGGTACTTGAGGATATTACGCTGGAAGGTGGTACTGCCATGCTGGTAGATGACTACGGACATCACCCGCGTGAAGTCGAAGCGACTATCAAAGCCGTCAAAGCCGGATGGCCTGAGCGTCGTTTAGTCATGATTAATCAACCGCATCGTTACACACGAACCCGCGACCTGTATGAAGACTTTGTCCAGGTGTTGTCTGGCGTTGATGTCTTAATGTTGATGGAAGTCTATGCCGCCGGTGAAGAGCCTATTGCCGGTGCTGACAGCCGTAGTATGTGTCGTAGTATTCGTCAGCGGGGAACTGTTGAACCTGTCTATGTGAAAGGTGCCGATGAAGTGCCGGAACTCTTAAGAAATGTGCTGCGTCCGGGTGATTTAGTGCTGACACAGGGAGCCGGGAATATAACCGCACTGGCTCATCAGCTATCAGGGCTTGATCTGTCAGGAGCCAAAGTATGACCTACCGGATAAGCGAAGAGCAAGCGGCTGCTTTTGGTCGGGTCGCTGTTATCTACGGTGGTAACTCAGCCGAGCGTGCGGTTTCGTTAAATAGCGGCACGGCAGTTTTAAAAGCATTACTAGTGGCGGGAGTGAATGCTTTTCCCCTTGATCTGTATGGCGCAGAAGGCGACTTAAACCCCGTTCAACAATTACAACAGGAACCGATTGATCGTGCTTTTTTGATTTTGCACGGTCGTGGTGGAGAAGACGGCACGATTCAGGGTTTGCTTGAAATGCTGCAAATTTCTTATACCGGAAGCCGGGTTGCCGCTTCTGCACTAGGTATGGATAAGTTACGTAGCAAGCAAGTGTTTGTTGGTGCGGGTCTTCCGACGCCTCCTTTCAGAGTTTTGCGCACGGAGAATGATTTGTTGTGCGCGCAGGAACTTGGTTTTCCATTGATGATCAAACCCGCCCATGAAGGTTCCAGTATTGGCATGCACAAGGTCAATAATGCGGTGGATTTGGCCTCAGCATGGACCGATGCCTGTGGCTATGACCAGTGCGTGATAGCAGAGAAATGGATCACCGGTGCGGAGTTTACGGTAGCGATTCTGAATGATAATGCGCTACCCGCTATTCGCTTAGAAACACCCAATGATTTTTATGATTACGAAGCCAAGTATCAGGCGAATGATACGCGTTATTTGTTTGACGATACCTTAAGTGAAGAAAAAGCGACTGAGCTTCTAAGGTTGTCTGAGCAGGCGTTTCAGGCGCTGGGCTGCAAAGGTTGGGGGCGTGTCGATTTAATGCAGGATAAGGCCGGGCAGTTTTATCTGCTTGAGGTGAATACCACGCCGGGTATGACCGATCATAGTCTGGTGCCAATGGCTGCGAAGCAAGCAGGTCTGAGTTTTGAGCAACTGGTCGTTGAAATTCTGAAAGAGGCCCAATGATATGGCGGTAGGACTCCATAGACTGAAAGTGTTTGATCAATCCTCGTTGCCTCCAATGGCAGCGAAGGATGACGATGAGGCAGATGTCCGGGAATCCGAAGGTTATTGGCGTCCGTTATTGATATTAACCGCATTTTTGATTTTCAGCAGTTTAGTGCTGAGTGCTTATGGACAGATGATGGCGTGGTTAGATAAGCCCATCACCGAAATCAGAATATTGGGAGCAACAAAATACCTGAATAAGCGTGTTTTGGCTGAGAAGCTAGCGGCGGGGATTAACACACCCTTGATGAATATTGATATTGAATCTTTACATGAGTCAATTCTTGATGAGCCATGGGTGCATAGTGCGCAGATTCGACGAGATTGGCCACCGGCCGTAGAAGTGATTATTGGTGAGCAGATTCCGGTGGCTCGGTGGGGTTTAAAAGGTCTGCTAAACCACCAGGGTGATATTTTTTGGCCTCCGGCAACTGATGCATACATAAACTTGCCCGTTTTGAATGGTCCGGCCACAGAAACACAACATTTGATGGCACAGTATCACGATTTGAGTCGGCTATTTCAGGGCGCAAATGTTAAAATGACAGGTCTATCTATGGAAGCGCGGGGTGCCTGGACGCTTTTGTTGGATAACGGCATAGAAGTGGTTATCGGGAAGGAGCAGTTAAGGGAGAGGTTGCAGCGTTTTTTACATATTTACAAAAAAGAGTTGGCGTCACGTGCAGCTCAAATTGAAAGAGTAGATATTCGTTATACCAATGGCGTTGCTGTGAAGTGGCGTAAGCTAGAAGAACAGGTTAAGGCGGGTTAAGAAAATATGTCAGATGCTAATATGATCGTTGCACTGGATATCGGCACCTCTAAAGTGGTGTGCCTGGTAGCCGAGGTAATGCCGGATGGCCATATCGAGGTCGTGGGTATCGGTTCGCATCCGACGCGGGGCCTGAAACGGGGTGTCGTAATTAATATAGAGTCGACGGTCGGGTCGATTC
>NZ_LJSI01000019.1 GCF_001305295.1 Neptunomonas antarctica | reverse complement strand
TATCAACCACGGGAAAGCAGATACCCTCCCCCAGTCTTTGTTTTAATGCGGTATGAAAAAACTCCCGCTCTATATAACGATAATGTACGACCACTACCCGCCCGGCAAGGGCTTCCAATACAGGCTCCAACACGCGAATCAAATCCGGTGCATTATTGATATCCGCATGCGTAATGCCGTGAATAACAACCGACTCTTCAGCCAAATGCTGCTGAGGATTTAAAATCCATTGCTTAGCGTCTTTGCAATAAATACGCTGCAGCGTAAAAGGCACCAAACCAATGCTTACAATATCGTCTTTTTTTGCATTCAGACCCGTCGTTTCAAAATCCAACGCGACAAAAGGGACATCTTTTAAGGGTGTATCAGGGGTAACCGCCCCTTTTTCATAAAACATACGTAAACGAAAATCACAGGCGGCCTCTGCTTGCTCATTGAACCTGAGCGACCAGTTGAGACTGTGTTGATCTGTACTGTTAACGCGCGGCATTCTCAACCCCATGTATTATGGACAATTAAGCTATTCAGCTATAAAGGATAGCGAAATCTAAGAAAGCGCTGACTGTTACTCAACACTTGAAAAGCATCTTTCAGGTTACGCCGCTCAAACTCAGACAGGTGCTCGGGTTCAATATTATTATCCGCTGTACGCCCCGCTTCAATATCATGAGCCTGGTGCTTGATTCTGACCATCGACATAAACTCCAGCGAATCTTTCAGATCTGAAATACGCCCCTCCTGCAGAATTCCGGCCTTATCAATATCATCCAGCCTCTCAAAAGAGTTTCTGGCTTTGGAGCCTACCGCCAGCGCATGTACCCGAATAAGATCGGCTAAGGGTGCAGTTCCGCGGCGCTTCATATTAATGGAGTTGCGGTGCTGGCCATCCTGTTCCATCACAAAGTTTTTAAAGAAACCCAAAGGCGGTGTTCTGCTTAACGCATTGCGCGCCAAACTGGCTAAAAAGCGCGGCTCGCGAGAGGATTTTTGAGCAATAAAAGTATTGAGCTGTTCAGCCCACAGGACTTTTCCCCACACGCCTTCCAGGTCAAAAAAGATTGAACAGTTCAACAAGGCTTCCGGAACAGGGTTATCTATCCAATCAGCGAAACATGCCTCCCACTCCTGTCGGGTTTTACGCCACAGCGGATTCGTCGCCATAATCCCGCCGGTGCAGTAACTAAAACCGCAGACCGCTAAACCATCGCAGACAAAATTTGCCAACGCCTCAAAATACTCGCCGTGCAACTGCGGATCATACTGATTATCAAGAATCAGAGCGTTATCCTGATCAGTAATAATCAACTGCTCATCCCTTGCCATCGATCCCAACGCAAGAAAACAGTAAGGAATGGGCGGCGCGCCTAAGTGCGCCTCAGCCAACTCCAGTAAACGCTGCTTAAAGCTACGGCCGATAACAGACATGGCGCTACCAATCATATGCGAATTGGCATCCTCATTGACTAAGCGCACAAAACAGGAAGATATCTCCTCAGACAGCAACTGAAGCTCCTCTAAACTGTTCTGACGAAAGACCGAGCCGACCATATAAAGGCTGCTTTGAGACTCGTAACGCACAATATCCGAAATCGCAATCACACCTACCGGCCGGCCACGATCCAGAATTGGCAGGTGATGTAAATGATTACGGAGCATGATCAGCGTTGCCTCAAACGCATACGCATCACTATCGATGGTAATCAGTTCGGTAGACATCACCTCTTCAACCGTCGCGTCGATGGAAAAACCGGTTGCTACCACCCTCGCGCGCAGATCCCAATCCGTAATCATCCCCACCATCATCCGGCCAGCCGCGTGCTGAGGCCCTTGCGACAGTTCAGCTGCGCTAACAATCAACAAAGAAGAAACGCCTTCTTCGGTCATTTTTTCAGCTGCCTGGCGAATAGTCGCCGTACAAGCAATGGTCACAGGTTCACGGGAGATCAGCCTGGTCACCTTAGAGACCATTAAATTATTGCTATCCTTACCGGCAACAGCATGTTGTAAGTTTGAGTGATCATCCATTTCTACAAAATAAGCAAACGCTTCAAACTCATCACATAACGCAATAAACACAGACTCAGGAATGAAGTAAATCAGAGTATCTTCAAGTGCTTTGGCTGGTAAGCGGATACGATTATTCATCAACAATCCCATCTGCCCGAACAACCCACCGGCACTGAGGCGATTATGAAGATCACCGTTACGCCGATAAATTTCCACTGCACCGCTACGGATCATACACAAATCGTGAATTTCATCACCGAACTTAAAAATATCACTGTCGGCCCGGTAATAAGCAATTTCTACTTGCTGAGCGATATTATTAATGGTGTCTTCAGGCAACCCGTTAAAGGGCTGAAACTGGCTTAAAAATCCAGCAACTTCTATATGTTCTGCTTCCATTATGTTCTCTATATACGGATCTGAGTGGGTAAAAAATTTCACAGATACATCAGTACAAATTGGGATGAATAATTAAAAATCTACCACCACACTACCATCAGGTACAAGGTAAGACGACAGAAGATAGCCCGCAGCAATATTACCCGGCGTAATGCCGCTACTATTCTTGGGAGGATGATTGTGATGATAACTCATCAGACAACAGATATCGCAAACGCGAAATTTTCTTGAGCAGCTCCTTACTTCAACGATAAATGAGTGCCATTGTTTAAAAAAATAAAAACTAATCTGATTTCGTTTTTGCACGTATAAATAGCATCGACTAATTATTGAGCAATCTTATGTTTTCTATATTTAAATCCAACCCTACAAAAAAACTGCATAAAATCTACGGTATAAAGCTTGAGGAGGCGATGCTTGCACAACGCAAAGGCGACATACATAGCTATTCATCGCTAACCGCTGAGGCCGAAGAAATCTGGAATCAGATCCAACAATTAGAATCTAATCAGAAATAAAACACTGAAATACTCTGACGCTGCAGACGGCTTAAAAGCCTCGTCAAAGCATTAATACATTTTTAATCGGCAGGTTTATGGTCCACTGAGTTGATCCACTCACCTTCTGAGGACTCTGTTCCTTTACTGATAGAATCCACGACCTCTGAGGCTGACTCTGGAATAGCTTCAACTACTGCAACGGCGACATTCATGGCATGTTCCGGGGACGCGTCTGATAAACGTTGCACCAGAGCTACCGCGTCCTCATATTCTTGCGGCTTGGTCTCTTGATCTTCGTCAGATTGTTTTTCAGCATCATGTGTATCATCAGACATTTTATCGAACAGGCTGTGCGCCAATTCGGTAGCCACTTCTACCGCACTTCCGGGTACCGCTTCTACTACTGCCACGGCCATATCCAGTGCTTGCTCCGGAGCTGCTTCTGCCAGTTTTGAAACGAGTTCAACGGTATTGTGGTAGTCTGGTGTCCACTCCTGATCGTGCGTTTGATTCCATTCCTGGCTCCACTCTTGATTCCATTCTTTGTGCTCTTCGGTTCGCTCTGCAGAAACGAGTATTTCAGATTCCGTGGCGGCTAAAACCTCCTCGTCTGTTGCTCCGATATTACTGGCCAGATATTCTTCCGCTATCAAAACGGCTGATTCCGGCATGGCATCCACCATCGCTACGGCAACATTCATTGCCTGCTCCGGGGCTACATTCCACAATTCTGAAGCGATACTTGCTGCCGCCTCATCTCCGGTATCCTCCGCGCGATCGGCAGGTCGCATGGCGTCTCGCTCTTCGGCCAATACATGCGCATAATACTCTGCGACTTCAGTGGCCGATTCAGGTGCGGATTCAACCGCAACTCTTGCCATTTCTATTCGCAGCTCAGGTAAAGCATGGCCAATTTCAGCCGCCACAGAAACGACTTGCTCGGGATACCATTCAGCCAGCTTCGAGATTAACTCATAGGCTAGTTCAGGGCGAACAGTAACAACTGCCCGGGTAACGCCGAGTATTTGGTCGGGGACAGCTTCCTTCATGACTTCATATAAACGCAGAACATTAATGCCCGGCACCGTCGCGACGGCGGCAGCCACTTCAACCCCCAGCACCGGATTTGCCATCGCAATAGCGCGTGCCATTTTAACGGCAGCGGCGGGGTCGGTTTCAGCAATCGTTGCTGCTGTTTCCGCCTCTGAACTCAATGCATGCTGATGTGCTACATATTCGGTACGTGGATCGAGATCAATCGAAGCCATGATAGAGGCACCTTGCATAACAAAGTGCTCCTGCTCTTCTACAGGCAAGGCTTCACGAACGGCCATGCGATACATCACAAAGCCCCCTAATAGTAACTGTATCAAGGCGACAAAGTAGAAAAGTGCAGCGTTGCCGTAATAGTCCATTGCAATAGAAGCCGTGTATGGCCCCAATATACCGCCAATAGAAAATGCCAGGATCATACTTCCCATCGCGGCTACCATCTGATTCTGGCGCAATTTATCAAACGCTTCAGAGATACTCAGCGGATAAGTACAGGCAATAATACCAGTAGTAATCGCCGTGCCGACAAAAACACCGGTGAATATACCTTGTGATGCCAACACCGGCACCGCAAAATCTGCCACGGCCGATATGAATAACAAAACAAATAAGACGGTACGCCGATCAAATCGGTCTGATAGGTAGCCTACGGGAAACTGCAGTAAAAAAGCCCCTAAAATCGCTGTTCCCATATAAAGCGATAACTGAAAAGTAACGATGCCATAATCTTTAGCAAACACAGGCAACAAGTTAAAGATAGCGGAATAAATCACGCCGGACGCTAAACAACTGACAACCCCAAGCGGAGAAATTTTATACAGTGCCAACAGTGACATTGAGCTAACTTCTGAGATCAGGGGACCGCTGTTACGGCTCAAGACCATTGGAATCACGGCCGCACACAATAATATGCCGCTAAAAACGAATAAGACAGTGCCCTCCGGGCTTGCCATATTCATAAAAAACTGACCAAAAAACAGACCACTTAACACAACAGCATTATAAGTGGCTAACACTTTACCGCGTGTTTCTTTTGTCGAGCTGTCACTCAACCAACTTTCCATCGCTGTATACGCGCAGGCATTACAAAAACCCAATACAATGCGCATTCCTCCCCAGAGAACCGGGTCTGAATACAGGCTGCAAACCAATATACTCACGGCTCCTAACGCAACGCATCCGGCAAACACACGAATATGCGCCGCCCGTCTAATCAGGTTTTTACTGTAGATAGCGCCCAGTAACATGCCCACAAAATAGAGCGACAATACCATACCAATGGTATTCGTATTGAGACCATCTAAGCCCATTCTTACTGGGATGAGGACATTGATCAGACCGTTACCCAGCAGCAAAATAAAGCAACTGATGAAAAGGGAAATCAGTGGTACTAAGGTTGTTCGCACGCGTAAATGCTCTCTAATTCACACTAAAAAATCTATCTGTCATGCTCTCTATTGAGGACATAATCACTGGTAAATAGCTATTATCAATCGTTACTCGCACAGTCGCTGGCTATAACAGCATCTGTAGCGCCTCTTTTACTTCCGGCAACAAGAGTACTTCGTTCTGTTTGAGTTCGCTGATAATCTTGTCCAACTCATTCGCTTTATCGACATTGGCGCTGTTGTTATCGCTACTCTTATTACTACTTTTTTCATAACTCTCTTTATAATTACAGCGCCAATCTAAAGCGGCCTGTGCACATTGCCCAGGTGTCCAATGGCTTTCAACAGCGATGCCCACTGATTGTAGTAATCTATAAAAATCGTCCTGATCTACCAGATCAGCAATCATCATCAGAACCTCTCCCCTGGCATCATTTAATATATTTTTTTGAAAAATATAAGGTTTGAACGCATAAGTTTGAACGCATAAAAATCAAATATTAACGCCTGAAAAGCCGGCGATTCAGCATAAAAAAGCCGGCAAAAATGCCGGCTTTTTTCAGGTTCGTGATCTTACCAATTAAACGCTAATTAGTACACTTCACTTTTCAAACCTTTATACAAGCTAACACACATAAGCAGCAGTATAATCGTGAACGGTAAGCCCACGGTCACAGCGCCTGCCTGCAAAGCAGTCAGGGCTTCAGAACCACCCCCGTATAATAATACCGCAGCAATAAGACCTTCTAATACGGCCCAAAATATACGCTGTGGTACCGGAGCATCTACCTTACCACCGGCGGTAATAGAATCTATTACCAACGAACCTGAGTCTGATGAAGTGATAAAGAACACCAACACCAGAATGATCGCTAATGCCGAAGTGATTTCAGTTAATGGCAGATTTTCCAACATCTGGAACATCGCCAGCGATACATCACCCACGCCGTTTGCAAGCGCGCCGATTTGACCCTGGACCTGATCCAATGCATTACCACCAAAAGCAGCCATCCATACAGCCGTCACCAGTGTTGGCACTAGCAGTACAGCCATCAGGAACTCACGTACCGTACGGCCTTTTGAGATACGAGCAATAAACATACCTACAAATGGTGACCAGGAAATCCACCATGCCCAGTAGAATATTGTCCAGCCGTGATACCAGGTTTGATCTTCACGTCCTACCGGATTACTCAACGGGATAATGCTTTCTGCATAACTACTTAGAATACCGAAAAAATGCCCCAGGAAACCGCTGACTCCCCCCACCACAATGACGAATAATAGCAGTATGCCCGCAATTAACATGTTGATATTACTAAGCAGTTTAACCCCACCGTCGAGGCCACGTACCACAGAGAAGATCGCTATTGAGGTTACCCCTGCGATAATCACGATCTGCGTAGTAATATTATTCTCAATATCAAACAGGAAGCTTAAACCACCCGCTGCCTGTGATGCACCCAACCCCAGTGAGGTCGCCAAACCAAAGATCGTTGCTAATACCGCTACAATATCAATGACATGACCAATCGGCCCCCACACGCGCTCGCCTAAGAGCGGGTAAAAAGCAGAACGAATAGTCAGTGGCAAGCCTTTATTATAAGTAAAGAAAGCCAGCGCTAATGCCACTACACCGTATATTGCCCATGGATGAAGTCCCCAATGGTACATGGTAGCGCCCATAGCCAAGGACGCGGCTTCTGGTGTATTAGCTGCCACATTCAGTGGTGTGCCGTACCAATCGGTATAATAGGCGACAGGTTCTGCCACACTCCAAAACATCAGACCGATACCCATACCCGCTGCAAACAGCATGGAAAACCAGGACATACGGTTAAAATCAGGTGTTGCCGTTTTCCCACCCAGCCTGATCTTGCCTACGGGCAATACAATCAAGGCCAAACAGAATAAAACAAAGATGTTTCCGCTAATCAAAAACAGCCAATCAAATGTTTCAATTGACCAGGTACGCGCTCCCAGCAACATTTCTTTTGCATCAGCCGGGAAGATTAAAGTCGTGGCGATGAAAAGCAGAATAAGAAATGCACTGGTACTAAACACCGGATTAAGAACATCCAAACCCAGAATTGTTACATTATCTTGTCCTGCTTTGTAATCGGAGGTGTATTCCGCCCTTTTTTTCACGTCCGCCGTCGCACTTCGAGTGCTATCGTCCATAGTACTACTCCGCTTTTTTATTATGTATCGATGAATGATGACTTTACGTTCGCCTCTATCTTACGAAGAGATCAGAGATGCAGTGTTGCAGTTTGCGACAGATCTCATCGTATGATTGACGCTTTTCGATAAAATCCACAAATAAAGCAGTATAGCCAGGAGCGAAGTATATCAAAACCGGAAGAAACTAGCGACCAAAGTATGGTCGCGAGCTTAAAGGAGGCTTCTTTAACGCAACACGCCCTCTTCCAATAACAGATCAAAGATAGCCTGTGCCTGTTCTGCAGCGGGTTGATTTTTCATGATTTTTCCTCCCGCACCCTGAGGCTTAGCAGTGGCTGCTTTAAAGCGATCAGCCGCCGTCTTGGCCTTAACGATCTTCAGTCGCTTAGGTCGCTTACGAGCAGACACTATACTCCAGCCGTTACGCGCCGTATCCGGCTCACTATGGCACTGCTGCTGCTCCATGAACGCCCGATTGGCTGGGCCAAACGCACTTTGACGTGGTTCTGGTGCCGCATTATCAACACTGGCAATAAACGGCAAACGCACCGTCAACGCCCGACGCTGACCGCGCGGCAGTGCCTGCAAGATCTCAGCGACACCCTCTTTTATCGACACGATATCTGCGATACGCGACACTACCGGCCACCCCAGCGACTCACCTAACAGGTAGGGCATCATGCCAGAAGACTCGCCACTTTCAGCACGTACACCGGTCAATATGATATCGGGGGCATGCTTATGCAGATATTCACTCAGAGTCTTTACTGCATCAGCACTCTCGCGTAACTGCAGTACCCGCACAGATTCTAACCCCATACCCGCATAGCTGCGCAATGCTGCTTGCTGAGAGTCGCCGGCATGTAATACGGTTAAATTTTGCGTGCTACTGGATGCTGCCAATGTCATTCCCAGCTCAACGGCCCTGCCATCTTGCTCTGCGCGGCGAGCACGTCCTGAGGCAGGGTGTTGACCGATTGAAATCAACGAGACTATTTTTAAATCCTGGCCTTTTCCATTTAGTCCTGTGCTCGAATCAGGCTGCATTTTCAGCTCCTTCTTTAGCGCCATTTTCCACGGCGTTTTTTACGCTATTACTCACACTATTCTGGCTTTGGTGTGGTTGCTGACGAAACATTTCAATCAGGCTTAGTAATTCGCCGAGCACCGTTTCACTGTCACCAATCACACTCAGATCAGCCCGCTTTACCATGTCGCATCCTGCATCGGTGTTGATGGTGACGACCTTATCGCACTGACCAATACCTTGCATATGCTGAATCGCACCCGAGATACCCACTGCCAGATAGACCCTTGCAGTCACCCATGTACCAGAAGCACCTACTTGACGAAAACGTGGCATATAACCATCATCCACGGCTACCCGGCTGGCGCCTTCAGTGGCACCCAATGCCGCTGCGATTGTATGGAACTGGTCCCAGTTGTTAATACCGTTGCCGGCCGACAGAATAAATTCAGCTTCCGCCAGAGGAATCGCATTAGGATCGACAGCAACTTGTCCTTTATCGAGCAACTGTGGCGAAACAACAGGGATAGATTCCCATGCTACCGGCAACACCTCATGTCGGCTTTCATCAATTGGATTTGCGCATTCTTCTGCCAGCATCAGCAACCGCGGGGTTGCCCGTGTAATATCGACTGACCCACCGGCACCACGGCAGATCGATATTTTAGTATCCACCTGCCACGCCTGTGCAACAGGTCGCTCGCCCAGACGTGCAGCTAAACGAGATCCTAAATCAGTACCGCCATGAACGCTGTCGGGGAACAACCAGTATTTCGGCTTAAAGCGTACCTCAACCTGCGCTAACGCAGCGATCTGCTGCTCAGGGCAGTAACCTTCATATTCCGCACTATCGAGTAATAACAAACGGTCGACGCCGGCTTTATCAAAGTTTTCTTCTTTGCACACACCAAAAGCCACCACCATCACCACGCCGGTTTCATTACTATCGGCTTCAATAGCTCTGGCCAGTTTATGCGCCTGCCCCAACACATCTTTATCATGCGCGGTCAGTCGCCCGCCCACCATGTCCGGCACGACGACAATCGTGAAAGCGGGCTCTGCTATGACATGTAACGGCAATAGCGCTTCCTGGCTGCCTGGCGCATTACGGCGACCATTTTTAATAGCCACCGCATTACCTTTAAGCCGATCAATACGTTTAATACCGTTAGGGCCAGTAAAGCCAACCGTGTGAGGATTCTTGCGCAGCAAGCCAGAAGGCCCACGTACCTCAGTCGCCTGTCCGCCAACACTAACGGCAACATGCAACGCATGTAAGCGATTACGCGCTATCCTCTCGGCTCGCGGGTCTCGACGAAGAATTTCTGAATAATGATCATCAGACATCAGTGCAGCTCCTTAGCAAGAGGCTCAACCAGCGACTCAATCAGAATCTCAGCGATATCTTTTACCTGCGGGCGTGGCTCAACCACGCCTTCCAGCATCGCCGTACACTGCTGACACCCTACTGCTATTAACTCTGCACCGGTTGTCTGGACATCTTCCATACGCATATCGGCAATACGGCGTTCTCCCGGAATATCCGTAATCGGAGCACCCCCACCACCACCACAACAGCGCGAGCGAAAGCCAGACCGCTCCATCTCGGCAATTTCAATGCCGAGTGAGCGCAACAATTCGCGTGGCGCCTCATATTCGCCGTTATAACGTCCCAGATAACAAGGATCGTGATAAGTGACTGTGCCACCCTTGTAGGGATTCAGCTTAAGCTTGCCAGCCTGTACCAGCTGATTCAAAAAAGTGGTGTGATGCAAGACTTCAATATTATCGAACAAGTCATCCGCTATGCCTTCGGCAAAATCTGCATATTCATTACGCAGACAGTGATAAGCATGGGGATCAGTGGTGACTATCCGTTTGAATTTATACTGACTCAGCGTTGCGATATTACGCTTAGCCAGACTCTGGAACGTCGCATCATCACCCAAACGGCGTGCGACATCACCACTATCCAGCTCTTCAGCGCCCAACACAGCAAAGTCTACGTTAGCGGCTTTAAGCAACTTAACAAAGGCGCGCAAGATACGCTGACTACGCATATCAAAGGCACCATCAGATACCCAGAATATAACATCGGTTTCTTTTACATCGCTCAATAATGGTAAGTTCTGATCAGCGGCCCAGTTAGTACGACTATTAGGCGCATGACCATTAGGGTTATCGGTAGCAATCAGGTTATCCAGTACTTCTGCACCCTTATTAGGGGTACTGCCCTTCTCCATGGTCAGGAAACGCCGCATATCAACAATCGCATCAACGTGCTCTATCATCATGGGGCACTCTTCCACACAAGCTCGACAGGTAGTACAAGACCAGAGCGTTTGTGGGTCAATCAACCCCTCCGTAATCGTCAGCAGCGGACCCCCATTCGCCTGACCTATCTCTTTTCCGGGATACGGGCTGCCAGCATAGTCAGCATCACTGCCACCCGCCATGCCAACGACCATATCCTGAATCAGTTTTTTCGGATTTAACGGCTGTCCCGCTGCAAATGCCGGGCATACGGCCTCACACTTACCGCACTGCACACACGCATCGAATCCCAATAGTTGATTCCATTTAAAATCTTCCGGCTTCTGCACACCTAAGACACGTTGATCCAAAGCAACCGGTTTTAATCCCGTTGAGCGACCACCCCCAAAGCGTTCAGGACGACGATGAAATGCCAGGTGCAGCGCTCCCGCAAAGGCGTGCTTCATCGGCCCGCCCCAGGTCATACCCAACAGCATTTCGGACAAACCCATAGCAATAAATACGGTGAGCACAGCGGTTAGAATCCAGCCGCCTGTTGACGAAGATAAAAAGCCTTCAGGTAACACGCCTGCCATAGGTAATGTCAGAATAAAAAAGGCACCCGAAAACGCCAGTAAGCTTTTTGGCAAACGCATCCACGGGCCTTTTGATAATCGGCTCGGTGGGTTCAAGCGGCGCTTAAACACAAAAACGGCACCGACAAACATCAACGTCAGTGAAACGAGCAGCGCCCAGGCTAAGATCTGGCTTTCCAAACCCAACAGATGGACCAATACAATCATGGCCAGCGACAACACAAAGCCACCGCCAGTGGCCGCATGTGTTTTGGACATATATTTATCGCGTTCAACAATATCGTGCAGATCATGCAGATAGCGACCCGGCATTGCGATTAAGCCCGCGACAAAATCCACTGATTCAGCCTGGCCAGCGCGCCACAGGTTAACTCGACGTACAGCGCCAATCGCTGCCAGCAGCAATGCTGTCGCAATAAGAACGGGGTGTAACCACTCAAAAACCATAATTCACCCTCATCAAGCAGGTGGACGGGCAGCGAAATCTGCCCTGTTATTTTTACCAGCTCCGGTTTTGGAGCTGGCGTGTGCAATAGCTCTGATCAGAGGTCCTTGCAAAGCCTTAAGGCATCATAAATCGCCGCATGCGTATTACGTTGCGAGACACAATCACCCAAACGCCACAAGATCATGCTGCCCTGCTTCTCTTCAGCTGAAAGAGCCAACACAGGCTGTGGTGCAGCAGCAAACAGCGCCTCATTATCTAACTGCCCCTTGTTATAGGATTCTTGCTTGAGTGCGTAATAAAGCTCTTCGTTTGGACGCGTGCCGTTCTCGACTACCACCTGATCAACTACCCGCTCTTCTTTCTGGCCGGTGTACTCGTTCTCCAACACGGCTACCAGATTTTCACCTTCGCGATAAACATTCATCAGCAACATGTCGGAGGTCATGACCACCTCTTTTTCATACAAGTTACGATAGTAAGTCGGGAAGGTGGTGCCACCGATACCGACACCCGGCTTGATATCATCAGTCACCAGTTCGACCAACGAGCCTTTTGACGCCAGATAATCTGCTGCCGACATACCGGAGAATTCACAAATGGTGTCGTAGATCAGCACATTTTTGCCAGGCACGACCTTACCCATAAGAATATCCCAGCTAGAAACACACAGCCCTTCAGCCGCACCCCATGCCGCTTCCTGATCAATAAACGGGCGGCCACCTGTTGCCAGAATACAGACATCAGGTTTAAGTTCATGAATCAGATCCGTATCGGCACTGGTGCCTAATCGAACATCAACACCCAGACGCGCCACTTCCATTGCCAGCCAGCGAGTGATGCCTGCCATCTGGTCACGCTGCGGTGCTTTGGCAGCAATCACCACCTGGCCACCCAGCTCTTCTTCTTTTTCAATAAGCGTCACATCATGGCCGCGCTCTGCGGCAACACGTGCGGCTTCAAGACCACCAGGGCCACCACCCACCACTACGACTTTGCGCTTAACACCGGTGGTTTTTTCAATAATATGCGGCATGCCCATATGTTCGCGGGATGTTGCTGCATTCTGAATACAGAGCACATCCAACCCCATGTATTGACGGTCAATACAGTAGTTAGCACCGACACACTGACGAATCTGATCAACCTGATCATTCTTGATTTTGGCAATAATATGCGGATCAGCAATATGCGCACGCGTCATCCCCACAAAATCAACATAACCGGCTTCGAGTATACGTTTTGCCTGATTGGGATCTTTGATGTTCTGCGCATGAATAACCGGCACATCCACCACTTCTTTAATGCCGGCCGCCAGATGCAGGAATGGCTCGGGTGGATAACTCATATTCGGAATAACGTTTGCCAGCGTATTGTGCGTATCGCAACCGGAACCAACCACGCCAAAGAAATCCAGTAAACCGGTATCATTGTAGTACTTGGCAATCTGTTTAAGATCTTCATGGTTGAGGCCGTCCGGGTGAAATTCATCACCACACATACGCATACCCACCACGAAATCACGGCCTACTTCTGCACGTACGGCTTTTAGTACTTCCATACCAAAACGCAGTCGGTTTTCCAGACTACCGCCCCATTGATCAGTACGCTTGTTAACGCGCGGCGACCAGAACTGGTCGATCATATGCTGATGCACAGCAGACAGTTCAACACCGTCTAATCCACCTTCTTTGGCACGTCGCGCTGCCTGCGCAAAGTCACCGATAATGCGCCAGATATCTTCTTCTTCGATGGTCTTGCAGGTAGCACGATGAACCGGCTCACGAATGCCGGAAGGCGACATCAGATTAGGCCAATCACCACCATCCCAACGGGAGCGACGTCCCATATGGGTAATCTGAATCATAATCTTGCCGCCGTGCTTATGCACAGCATCCGCCAAATTCTGGAAATGCGGAATAATCCGATCAGTCGACAGGTTAACCGAGCTCCACCAGCTCTGCGGGCTATCAATAGAGACCACACTGGAACCACCACAGATCGACAGACCACAACCACCTTTGGCTTTCTCTTCGTAATATTTTATATAGCGTTCAGTCGTCATGCCGCCGTCAGTTGCATAAACTTCTGCGTGAGCGGTACTGACGATACGATTACGGATAGTCAGTTTATTAATGTTGAGCGGTTCAAACAGGATATCAAACTGGGACATGATCGGACCCCACCTTTACGTTATTAACCAGCCATCTAATACTAGGACACGCTAGTCTGATGACCGATTTCGATTTTATTATTGGCGCAGGCGGTGCTTAGCTGCGTTCACTTTTTATGGCTCACTTAAAAAGACGAATGAAAACTTAATAGCTTTCAGTTCTCTTTAGAGCGCGGTTACTTCAAAGTAACCCACATCACAGCCGTCTTCTGCTGCACACTGCGTCTGGATTGCTTTAGTGCGTACGTCATAACCCAGGCTTTCTGCGACCTGATCCATCGCACCAGCAAACCAACCCGTGAACATGTAATCCACCTTGCGGTTCACCTTGCCGTATTGATAAACAAAAGCGGAGTGTTCCAGGCGGACTTTGGCCGTACCTTTTTCAAGATCCAGTTCTTCAGTAATAAAGAACCCCCAACCCCGCTGAGACAAACGTTTCATGTAATGCTCGAATACATCCGCCCCTGAAATACCGTGCTCAGCCGCTTCTTTCTCGCACCAGTAATGCGCTGACTTATAACCCGCTTTATAGAGGATATCCGCGTACTTCTCAGCACCGATCTCTTCTTCAATACCCATATGATTATTCACGAAAAAATGACGCGGCACATACAACATCGGCAGTGCATCGGTGGTCCATACTCCGGTTTCATCATCTACTACGATCGGCATTTCTGGTGCATGTACACTCATTATTTCTAACCTCAAAAATTCTTTTGTATTAATACTTTTGCTAAATTATTTCGTTCTAATACTTATGGCTCTAACGCCGTATCACGCAGCGCACCAGCTATATATTTATCAGCTCAGGCGCCCCAGACATCTTTAAGCAGCGTCACCCAGTTTTCGCCCATAATTTTGCGAACCTGTGTTTCGGAAAAACCACGACGCAGCAATGCTTCAGTCAGGTTCGGAAAATCGCCAACGGTACGGATGCCTTCAGGGTTAATGATCTTGCCAAAACGCGTCAAACGTCGCGCATAGCCTTTATCGTGCGTCAGGTATTCGAAGAAATTCTGGTCCTGACCTTGGGTAAAATCGGTACCGATACCGATGCTATCTTCACCAACGATGTTGTAGATGTACTCAATCGCTTCGACGTAATCTTCGATGGTTGAATCAATACCGTTTTTAAGGAAAGGAGCAAACATGGTGACACCGACAAACCCGCCGTGATCAGCAATAAATTTAAGCTCAGCATCCGATTTGTTACGCGGATGATCTTTTAAACCGCTTGGCAGGCAGTGTGAATACGCGACCCGCTGTTTGGATTCGAGAATTACTTCTTCAGAGGTTTTAGCACCGACGTGGGATAAGTCACATAACACGCCGACACGGTTCATTTCGCCAACAATTTCACGGCCAAAGCCAGACAGACCGCCATCGCGCTCGTAGCAACCGGTGCCGACCAGATTCTGAGTGTTGTAACACATTTGCACGATACCGACGCCCAGGTCCTTAAAGACCTTCACATAGCCGATCTGGTCTTCATACGCATTAGCGTTTTGAAAACCCATCATGACGCCCGTCTTGCCTTCTTGTTTAGCACGGTGAATATCGGCGGTGGACTGTACTTTAATGAGCAGATCGCTGCTGGCATCAATCAGCTGATTCATCTCGACGACATTGTTGACTGTATTCTGAAAGTTTTCCCAGAAAGAAACCGTGCAGTTAGCGGCAGTCAGCCCACCTTTTGACATATCTTCAAAAAGCTCACGATTCCATTTCGCGCAGATCAGACCATCAATGATGATGGCGTCTTGATGCAATTCAGCGGCGTTCATTTTTATTACCCTTCTATCCCGGGTTGTCGCTTATTGCGCAAACCCTGATTAATAACCCTGATTTAATAACGCTCCAACGGATACGCTTACAGGACTGAGGGAGAATCAGAATATTTAATCTCCCAACGTTCAGGCCAGTGTAAAATTTAGTGGGGATCTTCAAGACGCTGGAAGCGACTCTCTTGTTACCAAAAGCGTCACTTCTTATTTAACAAGAGGCAGATGAAAGAAGATTGCGGCTGTACGAAGCCGCAATGCGAGATTCAGTTATATGAAAAATCGAAGGGATATAATTTAAAGCGAAAAGGAGCCGCTATTTCTTAATACATACAGACCAAAACAGATGCTGATCTGGTTTGAGCTAATGCTAGCCAAAAATTAACACTCAATGGCATTCACTGCCAAACCACCGCGTGAGGTTTCCTTGTATTTATCCTGCATATCACGGCCGGTATCGCGCATCGTGCGAATCACTTTATCCAATGAGATAAAGTGCTCTCCATCACCGCGTAACGCCATTTGCGTGGCATTAATGGCCTTCATGGCACCAATCGCATTTCGCTCGATACAGGGCACTTGTACCAAGCCACCTACAGGGTCGCAAGTCAATCCAAGGTTGTGTTCCAAACCAATTTCAGCGGCATTCTCTACCTGCTCAGGGGTACCGCCTAATATTTCACACAGACCCGCTGCTGCCATGGCACAGGCCGAGCCTACCTCCCCCTGACAACCCACTTCAGCACCAGAAATAGAGGCATTTTTCTTACATAACGCCCCAATAGCAGCGGCGGCTAACATAAAGTCGACCACCGATTCTTCGCTAGGATCTTTTGTGAACTCCATGTAATACATCAATACTGCGGGGATAATGCCCGCAGCACCATTGGTTGGAGCTGTGACCATACGGCCACCGGCTGCGTTCTCCTCATTAACGGCCAACGCATATAGATTTATCCAATCCATAGCGCCTAATGTGCTACTTATTACGTTAGGCTGCATCCCCCGCTGCAACGATTTATGCCAACTTGCGGCACGACGCCTCACATTTAATCCACCTGGCAAAACACCCTCATTAACTAAACCACTGCTGACACAATCCTGCATGGCCTGCCAGATAATCTTTAACCCTGCCCGAGTTTCGGCTTCGGGACGCCAGAATTTTTCGTTTTCCATCATCAGTTGGCTGATACTCAGCTTGTTTTGCTTACATAACGCCAGTAGCTGTACGGCATTATTGAACTCATAGGGTAGCGCCACTTGCGGGACTAAATGCGCATCGGCAGTTGCTTCACTTTCATCAATAACAAAACCACCGCCAATAGAGTAGTAAGTATTTTCATATAACAGCGAGCCATCCACAGCCGACGCACGTAAAACCATAGCATTAGGATGATAAGGAAGATTCTCTTCGAGGAGCCTCATATCTCTGGACCAGATAAATTCGACGTTATACTGACCCAGCAGTTTCAATGTATTGTTCTGTTTTACAGCGTCAACAACAGGATCAATAATAGTAGGGTCGATGGTAGCGGGACGCTCGCCCATCAAACCAACAATCACCGACTTATCAGTGCCATGCCCTATGCCCGTTGCGCTGAGTGAACCGAACAGGTCAACACGGATATGATGTACGTCAGAGGCCAGTGCATGCTGCTGTAGATAGTTCGCAAATTCAGCCGCCGCTAACATCGGACCCACGGTATGAGAACTGGACGGACCTATACCAATTTTAAAAAGATCAAAAACACTGATAGACATGACGCCTCCACACAAGGTGCGTAAATTATTATTCTGATAGATGATGAATTATGTTCTCACTCAAAAATGGCGTATGCCAATTTACGACCTGTAGTTTTCTGAAAGCGATAAAAGAGACATAAAAATAAGAGTTTCTGGATAAAACAGCGGCGTTGTTAGTGCTTTAAAAAGTCTAGGCGATCTGGAAAAACGACGAGGACGACTCATCAAGAATCGAATCTGGTGAGTGGCGTCCACAATGTAGATTAAAGTGGCAATACTTTATTTGCGTATTCTGATAAAGCTACTATGCTAAATATTTTTTTTAAATTAATGCAAGCTTACTTAATTTTTGGTCAATTTTTTTTGATCAATTATTAAATTGTTCCATTTGTGGGGAATGGGTTGTCTGGTGCGTGGTTTAACCGCGGCGCCAAGAAATAAATCACAAAGAAGGGCATCACAATGCTTGGACATGGATCACTGAATCATCTGTATCGTTTAGTCTGGAGTAAGACACAGGGGGCCTGGATTGCGGTCGCCGAAACGACCCGGGGCCAGGGTAAAGGCTCCAGCCGGAAACTGCTGGTAGCGGTCGTGGGGCTATCCTCGGCGCTCGCCCAAGCTTCGCCCGAAGGTGGACTTGTGGTGTCGGGCACGGGCAGCATTGCCCAGTCCGGTGCTACCACAACCATCACTCAGACGACCCGGAACCTGTCGCTGAACTGGGATAGCTTCAATATTGCCGCCCGGGAAACGGTAACCTTCAACCAGCCCTCGGCCGCCGCCATCGCAGTCAACCGCATTATGGACAGCAACGGTACCCAGATTCTCGGTAACCTCAATGCCAACGGCCAAGTCTACCTGATCAACCCCAACGGCATCTTGTTTGGCCAGAATGCCCAGGTCAACGTTGGCGCGCTGGTCGCGTCCACCCTGGACCTGGATGACGCCAGCCTGAATAGCGACAGCCGCAGCTTTAGTGGCGCGGGTACCGGTAGCGTGATCAACCAGGGCACCATCAACGCGGCCGATGGCGGTTACGTGGCACTGCTGGGCAACAGCATTAGCAACCAGGGCACAATTACCGCGCCCGGTGGCAGCGTCGCGCTGGGTGCCGGCAGTGCAGTCACCCTGACCTTCGCGGACAACAGCCTGGTGCAGATGCAGGTGGATGAGAGTCTGCTGGACAACCTGGCCGACAACGGCGGGCTGATCCAGGCGAACGGTGGCCGGGTGCTGCTGAGCGCCGGCGCCAGGGACTCGCTGCTGGCCAGCGTGGTCAATAATACGGGTGTGATCGAAGCGCGCAGCGTAGAAAACCACGACGGCGTGATCGTGCTGCTCGGCGGCATGGCGGCGGGCACCACGAAGGTCGCCGGCACCCTAGATGCCAGCGCGCCCGATGGCGGCGACGGCGGCTTTATCGAAACCAGTGCGGCGCATGTCAACGTTGCTGACGGCACGGTTGTCACCACCCTAGCGGCCAACGGTCAAACCGGCCAATGGCTGATCGACCCTAGCGACTACACCATTGCCGCCAGCGGCGGCAATATCACGGGAGCAGCAGTCAGCAGAAACCTGGCCAGCAGCAACATCCGGATTGAAACCACGGGAGCCAACGGTGATATTTATGTCAACGACGCCGTCACCTGGGGTGCCGATAACAGCCTGACCCTAGATGCTCATAGAGACATCAACATTAACCAGTCCATCACCGCGACCGGGGAAAACGGCAAGCTGGTGCTGGAATACGGCCAGGACGCAACCGATGGTGTGATCAGTGGCGTTGCGGCTGATTACAACGTCAATGCGCCGGTCAATCTGCAGGCTGGTAACAACTTCAGCACCCAGCTGGGTTCCACAGGCACTGTTAAAGAATTCATCGTTATCACCAGCCTCGGGGAGGCTGGCAGCACCACCACCACAGACCTGCAGGGCATCGACGGCAATTTGTCGGGTCACTATGCGCTGGGCGACAATATCGATGCCGCTGACACCTTAGAGTGGAATGATAACGCGGGCTTTGACACCCTCGGGACATTCAGCGGCAGCTTCGATGGCCTGGGGCATAGCATCGCCAACCTCAGCATCAATAGCCCCACAACCGATTACATCGGCCTGTTCCGTATTGCGACTGCAGGTTCGGTGATCACCAACGTCGGGCTGCTCGACGCCAGCGTGACTGGCAAGGCTCACGTCGGTGGGCTGGTCGGATACGATAACGGCGGCACGATCAGCAACAGCTACATCACGGGCAACGTAGCTGGCGAGCTAAGAGTCGGCGGGCTGGTGGGAAGCTCCGACTTAGCCACCATCAGCAACAGCTACGCCACGGCCAACGTGACTGCCACCGACAACAACGCCGGCGGGCTGGTAGGACACTTCAATAACAGCAAGATCAGCAACAGTTACGCCAGCGGTAGCCTGAGCAGCGGAGACTTCCGTATCGGCGGGCTGGTGGCTGAATCCACTGATTCTAGCACCATCAGCAACAGTTACTGGGATACGGTGACCACCGGACAATCCAGATCACCAGGCGGCGGTTCGGGCAAGACCACCGCTGACCTGCTGAAGCAAACGACCTACGCTGGCTTCGACTTCGGTAACACCTGGTTTATGGTGGAGGGCTCGACCCGCCCCTTCCTGCGCAACGAATACAGCACCAGCATCGGCAACGCCCACCAGTTGCAGTTGATGAGCCTGAACCTGGCCGCCGACTATACCCTGACCAACAACCTTGACCTCGCCGCCGAACTGGCCAACCCCAGCGGCATGTGGGGCACGGCGAGCACTAGCCAGGCAACGGGCATCACCAGCGGCTTCGCCCCCATCAGCTATGGTTTCAGCGGCAGCTTCGACGGCCTGGGGCATACAATTTCCAACCTCAGCATCGATAGACCCTCAACCAATTTCGTCGGCCTGTTTGGCTTTACGGCCACGGGCTCAGTGATCGACAACGTAGGGCTGCTCGGCGCCAGCGTCAGCGGCAATGACAAGGTCGGCGGACTGGTGGGGCGCAACGGCGGCACGATCAGCAACAGCTACGCCACGGGCAGCGTCCATGGCGAAGGCTATGATGTCGGCGGGTTGGTGGGGTTAATAGTAGAGGGCACGGTCAGCAACAGCTACGCCACGGGCAGCGTCAGCAGCACGGGTGGTAATACTGGAGGGCTGGTGGGGCGCGGCTACAACGGCATAATCAGCAACAGCTACGCTACGGGCATCACCGCCTCCAGCGGCTCCGCCGGCGGGCTGGTGGGCTCCGTCAGCGGTGGCTCGATCAGCAATAGCTACTGGGATACAGTCACCACCGGGCAATCCACATCGGCAGGCGGCGGTGCTGACAGGACCACTTCACAGCTGCTGACGCAAGCGACGTACCGCGGCTTCGACTTCAATAACACCTGGTTTATGGTGGAGGGCTCGACCCGCCCCTTCCTGCGCAGCGAATACAGCACCACAATCACCAATGCCCACCAGCTGCAGCTGATGGCGATAGACCTCTCGGCCGACTACACCCTGACCAACAACCTTGATCTGGCCACTGAGCTGGCCAACCCCAGCGGACTGTGGGGTGGCAGCAGCGCAGGTTTCTTTCCCATCGGCAATCATTCGACTGGATTCAGCGGCAGCATCGACGGCCTGGGGCATACAATTTCCAACCTCAGCATCGATAGACCCTCAACCAGTTACATCGGCCTGTTTGGAGACACGACAGCGGGCTCATTGATCGACAATCTCGGGCTGCTCGACGCCAGCGTGACTGGCGCCAACAGAGTCGCCACGCTGGCCGGATCTACCTACGGCACGGTCAACAACAGCTACGCCACGGGCAGCGTCAACGGTGATATTGCCGGTGTACTAATTGGAGAAAACAACGGCACGATCAGCAACAGCTACGCCACGGGCAACGTGAGTGGCCTCCAAAGGCTCGGAGGGCTGGTGGGGTTCAATAATAACAACAACAAAATCTCCAACAGCTATGCGGATGTCACCGTCAGCGGTAGCTACGAAACCGGCGGGCTGGTGGGGTACAACGGCTATAACGCCGAGATCAGCAACAGCTACGCCACGGGTTCTGTCACCAACAACACCCAATTCGCAGGCGGGCTTGTTGGAGTAAACTACAACAATGCCAAGATCATCAACAGCTACGCCACGGGCCCCGTCAGTGGAATTGACGGGAAGGTAGGCGGATTGGTGGGCAGTGATACGGGCACGATCACACTCAGCTACTGGGATACAGCGACCACCGGGCAATCGACATCAGCAGGCAACAAAGACAGCGGCACTGGCTTGAGCACCGCAGATATACACAAGAAGGCGAGCTTTTCAGATGAATGGGATCTGGCCGATACCGGCGGCAGCGGTGCCGTCTGGCGTATCTACGAGGACCACTCTGCCCCCTTGCTCACTCATTTCATGACTGACTTGACGCTCGCTGATACGGCAGTGACTTACAATAGCGCAGCTCAAAGCGGTGGTGATTTTACGTCCATCGACAAGGTATTGGGTGCCGCCGCCACAGAAACCAACGCAGGTATTTATAACGATTACCACTCCACCCAACAAGGTTTTGACATCAAGGGCGGGGGCCTGATCATAAGCCAGGCGGATTTGTCAGTCACCGGCCTCACCGCTACTGCCAAAACCTACGACGCCAATACCACCGCAACGCTAGGCGGCACCGCAGCCATTGCCAAGCTGGGTACCGATGACGTCTCTGTAAGCGGCACCGCCAGTGGCCTGTTCGCTGACAAAAATGTCGATACCGGCAAAGCCATCACCGTCACGGGCAACAGCCTGTCGGGCATTGATGCCGGCAACTACAACCTGGTGCAGCAAACAGATTTAACGGCGGATATCCTCAAGGCCGATCTGTTGGTTACTGGCCTCGCCGCCACCGCCAAGACCTATGACGCCAATACCACCGCAACGCTAGGCGGCACCGCAGCCATTGCCAAGCTGGGTACCGATGACGTGACGGTAGGCGGCACCGCCAGCGGCCTGTTCGCTGACAAAAATGTCGATACCGGCAAAGCGATCACCGTCACGGGCAACAGCATCAGCGGCGATGACGCCGGGAACTACAACCTGCTGCAGCAAGCTGGTCTTTCTGCCGATATCAGCAAAGCGGATCTGTCAGTCACCGGCCTCGCCGCTACCGCCAAGACCTACGATGCCACTACCGACGCTATCCTGGGCGGCACCGCCGCAATTACCAAGCTGGGCAGCGATGACGTATCTGTAGGCGGCACCGCCAGCGGCCTGTTTGCTGACAAAAATGTCGATACCGGCAAGACGATCCCCGTCACGGGCAACAGCCTGTCGGGCACCGATGCCGGAAACTACAACCTGCTGCAACAAGCTGGTCTTTCTGCCGATATCAGCAAAGCGGATCTGTCAGTCACCGGCCTCGCCGCTACCGCCAAGACCTACGATGCCACTACCGACGCTATCCTGGGCGGCACCGCCGCAATTACCAAGCTGGGCAGCGATGACGTATCTGTAGGCGGCACCGCCAGCGGCCTGTTTGCCGACAAGAATGTCGCTGACGGCAAGACGATCACCGTCACGGGCAACAGCCTGTCGGGCACCGACGCC
>NZ_LJSI01000017.1 GCF_001305295.1 Neptunomonas antarctica | reverse complement strand
GAATCGACCCGACCGTCGACTCTATATTAATTACGACACCCCGTTTCAGACCCCGCGACGGATGCGAGCCGATACCCACGACCTCGATATGGCCATCCGGCATTACCTCGGCTACCAGGCACACCACTTTAGAGGTGCCGATATCCAGTGCAACGATCATGTTGTGGTCACTATTCATGCAATTAACCGTTAATTAATAAAAGTAAAACTTTTTACAAACACTTACTCAAAACATTTATCAAAGCGCGTCATCAAAATATGCAGTGTGCAATTACCAAATAACTCATTAATGGCTTATCAACCACTATCAATTTGCAAATTATAAGCCAACCGTCTTTTAAATTCAGCAATTGTAGTCATTACTGCATAATAAATATTAATGTACAAAAAACAACCAGTAAGTATTTCATTTAATCGGCAATAATTTGCCTTTCTTTAGATATTTCTCGATTTTTCAATCAGATAGTCACCACAGCTATGCAAAAAGTTGCCGTTTTATTTATTATATTTACTTTAATACACCGAATAAAAATCCCCTCTAATAATCAAAATCAGATTTTGCAAAAAACATATAAATCAAATTTAAGTTTTGATTTATAATTAAAACATCAAAATCGACTCTTGATTAATCACACACATATCAAAACCTGATTTTGATTTTAAATTATTCACAACTTTACCGCTTATTTACACCTGGAAACCGTAAAACTTTATCTAACAGAAAAATCAGAATCTTTTTAAGAATGCTCAATATATTTTTTTAAAGGGATCATTTTATGCTTACGCAACTGCGATCTTAGCTGGTGATACGTCAAACCCAACTTATCAGCAGCCACTTTTTGATTAAAACGACTGCTTTTAAGCGCATCAAGCAGCAATTGCTGCTCCAACGCCCCAATCTGATCGGTCATATTCTCTGCGTTATCAAGAGCAACGGACATATCACCCCCTGATTCAGCTTTGGCATCCTCTTTAGATAGCCAAGGCACGGCAAAAGGATCAATAATTAATTCATCAACCGCTTCATCAAGCGCCTCCTGGCGATAAACACTCCGTTCTACAGCGTTACGCAACTCCCTTACATTACCCGGCCATGCATAAGCCAACATCTGGCTTTTTGCATTGTCGGTAAAACCCGGAAAATAGCTACGCTCAAGCTCGAAACACATACTCAAAGCAAAATGTTCAGCCAAAATAACCACGTCATCCTCACGATATCGCAACGGCGGGATATGAATAACGTCAAATGCCAAACGATCCAGCAGATCAGCCCTGAATTCATTCCTGTCAGCCATGCCTGACAAATCAGCGTTGGTCGCTGCAATCAAGCGCACATCAGCCTGGAGCACATCCTGCCCTCCCAAGCGCTCATACTCCCCATATTCAACAATGCGCAGCAACTTCTCTTGCACCTGCGTAGAGCACGTAGCAATTTCATCAAGAAACAAGCTACCCCCTTCTGCGCGTTCAAACCGACCTTTATGGCGCTTGATCGCTCCTGTGAACGCACCTGCCTCATGACCAAACAACTCAGAGTCGAGTAAATTATCATTCATCGACGCGCAGCTCACTTTCAGAAAGCGCTGATCCCAACGCTTTGACAAAAAATGTATTCGCTCAGCGACTAACTCCTTACCCGTGCCTCGCTCTCCCAGAATTAACACCGGCTTATTTAGCGGCGCTATTCGGGAAACCTGATCAGAGAGATCCAGCATTAAAGGAGATTCGCCCAGCTTTATTTTTTTATTTAATAGTCTCATAAACTATATATTAGCTATAAAAACTATTACTTAGCTAATTTATCCATTTTAAATACAAACAAAATATCCAATAAACCACAATAAACATATAAATCAAACACTTGAAAAAATGGCACGAAAATAGCCTTATCATTACTAATAGTAAGTTCATCTCTTTCATGCATGAGCAAGCATGTAACCAACCAGAATTAACGAACAGAAGGGAGAGTAACAATGGGTATTTTTTCACGTTTTCAGGACATTATTAACGCCAACATCAACTCATTGCTGGACCGCGCTGAAGATCCTGAAAAAATGATCCGCATGATGATTCAAGAGATGGAAGAGACGTTAATCGAAGTCCGCACCACCTCCGCAAAAGTCATTGCCGACAAAAAAATGCTTGAACGCAGAGCAATGATGCTACAAAAAGATGCGGATGAGTGGCAAACAAAAGCGGCATTAGCCTTAAGCAAAAGCCGCGAAGATCTGGCACGTGCCGCACTGGCAGAACAAGCGGCCGCCACGGAAACGCTTGAAATGGCACATCAGGAACTTGACGCTATAGAAGAACACCTGAGCGACCTGCACAGTGAAATATCACAATTACAGCACAAACTGGACGACGCAAAAGCCAAACAGAAGGCGTTGCTGGTGCGCGAGCAGACCACACGCTCCCGATTGGAAATACGCCGCCGCTTCAGCCGCGACAAACTCAACGAAGCATTTGATAAATTCGAACGTTATGAGCGTAAAATGGATGATATGGAAGCTGAAGTAGAAAGCTACGATCTGGGCACTAAAGATCTTGCCAACGAGATTGAAGACCTCGAGCGCAACGAAAAGATTGACCAGGCCATGGCAAAACTGAAAGCTCAGATGAACAAAAAGAAACCTGGTGATCACTAATGTCTAGCTTCGTGTTTTTTTTCATACCAACCCTTATCTTTTTAGGGCTGGTATTACCGCTCTGGTTAGCCTTGTACTACGCTAGCAAATGGCGCACATCCAAAGGGCTTTCGGAAGAGGAAAAACAAACACTGGACGCAGCAATGGTAGAAATACAACGGCTTGAAAGCCGCATTGAAACCCTGGAAACCATTCTGGATGCAGAACAGCCTGACTGGCACACTAAAAATTCAGCAGAATAAGGAGGCTACATGTCCACCGCTAAAGACCGAGGTTATGATATTGACCTTTACCGCAGCACAGATAAGCGCTGGATAGCCGGCGTTTGTGGAGGCATTGCAGAAAACATGCAATGGTCAGTAATGGGCGTCAGGATATGTGCCGTCCTGCTTTTTATGTTTACCGGAGCTTTTGCCGTGCTTGCCTATATAGCTGCTGTTTTTCTTTTAGCCAGCAGGTCTGATAGTGCAGCAAACCGACGTACTCAGTGTGACAGCAGTAATGGCTATCACAGAAACACGAACGACTTTCAACAAAAAAGCAGACCGAACCTTAAACAGAGGATGTTTGATTACGGCACATCGGCTTCGAGTAAGCTTGACGAAATTAGGGATCGGCTCGCTAAAGTAGATCAGCGTATCCGCGCTATGGAGAAGCACGTCACCTCACGTAAATTCCAATTTGATCGAGAAATGCGACGCGGTCGCTAAATAAAACGACTACTCCAACGGAGGATCGTTATTAACAGCTGATTCCTCAGCCACATCAGTAAAACGTTTAGGCAGTACTTTTTTACCACTCACACCCAATTCATTGAGCGCCACAGCCTGCTGAATCAAGTTGCCTCTACCTGAAGAGAGACGGCTAAACGATACATCGTAGGCTTGTTGCGCACGCGTTAGGTGCTTACCTACGTCTTCAAGAGATTCGATAAAGCCGACAAACTTATCGTAAAGATCGGCACCACGTTTCGCAATCTCTTGAGCGTTCTGGCTTTGATGCTCGTACCGCCAAATATTTTGAATGGTACGCAATGTGACTAACAGGGTTGTCGGACTCACCAACATAATATTGCGATCAAAGGCAAAACGAAACAGCTCCGGATCATGCTCCAGCGCTAATAAAAAAGCACCTTCAATCGGCACAAACATCAATACAAAATCGAGCGAGCGCACGCCTTCGAGTTTTTGATAAGCCTTATCGCCTAATCCCCTAATGTGGTTATGCAAAGAGACCGTATGCGCTTTTCGCTGTTGTTGACGATACGCTTCATCGTCGCTCGAACAATATTTCTCGTAAGCCGTTAACGATACTTTAGCGTCGATAATAACGTCTTTACCATCAGGTAAATGCACAATCACATCAGGCTGATAACGTTGCTGCTGATCCTTAAGAGACACCTGAACTTCGTACTCATGCCCCTTTCTCAAACCGGATTCTTCAAGCACTCGTTCAAGAACGATCTCGCCCCAATTCCCCTGCGTTTTACTTTCGCCTTTGAGCGCTTGGGTGAGATTGATGGCATCCTGACTCATCTGTACGTTAAGTCGTTTCAGCTGGCTTATTTCGGTATGCAGCGCACGCCGATCTTTTGCTTCACGATCATAGACATCTTCAACACGGCTCTTAAAGTCACCTATCTGATCCCGCAGTGGCGTTAGCAGCAGCCCCATTTCCTGGCGATTGGTTTCTGAGAAGCGCTGAGATTTTTCATCAAAGATCTGGTTAGCCAGATTCTGAAATTCCTGCTTCAGCTGATCACGCGCATCGCTCAGCAGCGACAATTTCTCTTCTGCTGACTCCCTGTCTGCATGCAAGCGTGCTTCCAACTCCGCGACCTGCGCCTGACGAATCGCTAGCTGCTCTCTTAAGTCCGAGCGGTCAAACTCCATATTTTCGAGAG
Source organism: Neptunomonas antarctica (assembly GCF_001305295.1). GTDB lineage: Bacteria > Pseudomonadota > Gammaproteobacteria > Pseudomonadales > Balneatricaceae > Neptunomonas > Neptunomonas antarctica. The sequence continues at coordinate 175,220 of NZ_LJSI01000017.1, read as the reverse complement.
CATTTTCCAGCTTACCCAGATAAGACAAACGCTCTTGATACTGAACCTCTTTCAACTGCTGCTGATGTAATTGTGCTTCTAACTGATAACGCTGTCGCATCCAGCCCGATCGCGCGATGTGGGACAACACCAGCACAACCAAACCCAGCGCCAGTAGGGTTATCAATGAGGTAGCCATATCCCAGCCTGCGATAAATTCAGCAAAGTTCATCATTGTTTACCAGTAATAATAGAGGGTCGCGATCGATCCTATTACCAGAGGAGTCATAAGGATCAGATTTTTAACATCTCCCAACAGGCGCTGCATCACCAACAGATGAACCACTGGAAAAGAAACAAACATACAGACCAGAGGTATCCACCACTCCAGATTCAACATGCCAAACGCCATCGCACCAATCAAGGTTAACGCCGCAAGATTACCAGCCATAATAATCGCAACTTGCGTATTACGTTCAGCCAACTTACCGACTTTTTCTTCTGCCGGTCGTTTATTAATAGCACCGGCACTCAATGCGGCAGACATCGACACAAAACCGGTCACTAAAAAGATAATTAAAAAGGTAAACATCGGATCCACGCGTTATTACTCCACTTCAACTGGTTGATGACGTGATTGTAGAGGAATTCGCTAGCTAACCCTACCTATCACTATGTTTAATCACATTCATAACTTTGCAGATGCCCTATTCCCGTTTACCATTCGACTAACAAACTATCGCTTGGATGCTGGCGTTGAAATTTCATATAATTAAAGCCGTTATCGTTTTATTCGGACTATTAAGCCTGACATCTACAGTGGCAGCGCATGAATGGGAGGTAGCCGACGGTGGCTATCAAATATGCGACTCCGAAAAACAGTATCGCCAGTTACTCAGTTATTCCCTGTATGGTGTTGGCAACAAACCGGCATCAGGCTGTAACAATGCACCCACTGGCGCGCGAGTAACCATTATTGATTGCGTAGAAAGTGATATTATTCTCTGCCAATTTACATTTCACACTATCTCTGGAACATCTATAAGTGGATGGGCCAGTAAAGCCTTATTGAGAGAGATTCCGCACTAATGGAATACCTGGTTAACGAAGCCATTGAAGATTACGCGTTCCTGAACACCAGCGAAGAACCGCCTTTGCTAAAGGAGCTGATTGCTGCCACCAACGAAACCATGGGATGGCCACAAAAGCTCTCGGGCAGACTGGTAGGACGTACGCTAAAAATGCTAAGCACACTCCAACAACCAAAAAATGCACTTGAGATTGGTATGTTCACCGGTTACTCAGCGTTGTCTATCGCCGAGGGAATGCCTGACGATGGCAAGCTGATTTGCTGTGAAACCAACCCGCGGGCCATCGAGTTTGCCAAAACCTTTTTTGATCGCAGCGAACATGGTCATAAAATTGATGTGATATTCGGTAAAGCGTTAGAAACACTGGAAACGCTGACCGAACCGCTGGACTTCACTTTTATTGATGCCGATAAGCGTAACTACCTGAACTATTATCTAAAAGTGCTGGAGCTTACCCGCCCAGGAGGATTGATCATTCTTGATAATGTCCTCTGGTCTGGAAAAGTCATTCAACCTGAATCTGAAATTGATGACGCGCTGGTTGAAACGAACCGACTGATTGCCACAGACCCCAATGTTGAAAACGTATTCCTAACGGTACGCGACGGCGTGAACGTGGTCAGAAAAATCCGCTAATAGATCAGCTAATTAAACAGCGGACTTAGAATAGGAAAGCTGTAGCATGAGAAAACGGCAGAACAAGGAAGGGGCAGCATGAGAAAACGGCCGCACGATACAATACCAGCATGATGAAACGTGGCCTAATCGCCTGCTTGCTGGCAACATTCTTACTGCCCGTTATGGCGTATTTCTCGCTGCCATTCATTGCCAAAAACGTGGTCGAGAGTTGGTTGGTGGAACAGGGATTTCAGAAACCACTCTTTACCGTAGAATATCCCAGTCACAAAGCGCTGCTAATTTCTCAGCTCAGTGTTGAAAAACAGACGCAAAACCGAGTCTCGAGTTTGTCTGCCGGGCCCATCACCATTACATATGATCCATGGGCATTGCTGTTAACGGGTGAACTCACGCGCATTGTCATTCCCTCGGCGAGTCTTGATATTGCAATGTCAGGCACACAAGCTAATGGTGAGCCAAAAGAAACTGACATGCCAAGCTTCGATATTGCAGACCTGCTACCCGATCAATGGCTAGGCTTTGCACCCGCTGAAGAACTGGTTATCGGTCAGCTGGATATTCACTGGCACGGGCCGAATCAACCAGATTACCGCTTCACCGGAAACATTTACCTCACTCAGAAGCAGCTGTTAACCCGCGTCCTAAGTAGCGTTAATAACCATCCAATCGCACATTCTGATATAACGCTGCTGGCAGATAACCGTTTTCAAATCAACGTCATTGACCAAAACATCCCTATTACTAATCCGATTTTCAGAATGGTCGGGCAACTAGGTCACGACGATACTTCGATCACCCTGCAGTCCCTGCACTCGCTGGACATAGGTAAAACGCATCAAGCAATAAAACTGCTGGAATTATCAGAAATAGAAAAAATACCCTCTAGCAACGGCGCTTACTCGGGAAAAACTGAACTTTCTGTGGCGCGACACTTTACGGGCAACACCACCCAATGGCTCGCCAGCATAAAAGTAACACAGCACAACCAACTAACTATGTGGCTTGAACATCCACACCCCAGTATCGGTAGACTGGACACGCATCTATCGTCTGAAATATCACTTTCCGGCAGCCAGGACCTTACTATAAAAATAGCCGACGATAGCAGCCTGATAGTTTACCAGGCCCAACAAGGCGATTGGGTAACGGCAAAAATGGAATTGAAACTGGATACCCCGCTGAATATCCGTTCTGATTCAGAAATTTCCATTGCGCCTTTTAAAGTAATCTTTACCCCAGAGCCGACGGTTAATACTGATATCCAGCTAAGCAGCCATCCTATCAGCCTGGCAATCAGTGATATTGATGTTAAACAGCAACGAGCGTTGATTGTATTTAACGCGGAACAGGTACGCAGCACGCTCAATAAGATAACGTTACCGGCGATTCAGGCACAGGGAAAGATCTACATAAAACTCCCGGAAATCAAAACAGAAATAAGCCTGGCGAGTAAGACGTTTCCATTAAACAGCACCATTAGCATAACCGCGAATCTTGACAAAGAGCATATTGATGCGCAATGGCGAATTAAAGAGATTCCACTTTCTGAAAGCCAGTCACAATGGCGTCCTTATCTTCCTTTTGAATGGCCTGAAAAATTAACATTAAAAAATGGCAGCTATACTCAAACAGGTCATTTTCAATGGTTCAGTGGACGTTTGGATGGCAGTCTTACTCACACAATCGACAACCTTAGTTTTGCCCAAGACAGCATCGCCGTGTCAGGTGTATTTATTAACAGCAGCACTCATCTTAGAGGCGATCGTATAGAGGAGCAGGGCTCAGTAAAGATAGACAAAATCATTGCAGGTACTGATATAACCAACCTGCGTACCGAATTTCGTCTTAATAAGCTCGGAACAGATAATAGCATTGCCAATATTAGTCATTTATCCGGCAACATACTCGGTGGCACATGGCAGGCAGCGCCTTTCTATACAAACCTGAACCCGCTTAATCTCAATACTGACATTACACTCAATGAACTTTCTCTTGATGAATTACTCAAACTAGAGCAACAACCCGGATTATCCGGCGAAGGGCGCTTAGAGGGTAACTTGCCACTACGCTATGATAATGCGGGCTTTCATGTAAAGAACGGTAAAATCAACGCGCGCGGGCCCGGCATTATTCGTTACCAGCCGGATGAAGGCGTGCAAGCTTTGCGGGATTCGTATATCGGTTTAGGAATAGCCTTGGATGCCTTATCAAATTTCCATTATCGTCACTTAACGATTCAGGCCAATTACGCTCCCGACGGAACCTTATTATTAGAAAATAATATTGAAGGTACGAACCCCGATTGGAATAACGGACAAGCGGTAAACTTCTCAGTGAATATTGAAGAAAACTTACTTAAACTCCTGAAAACTCTCCAATTCACGGATAAATTGACGGAGACGATAGAGAAGCGTTACCGTACACCTTAGATAGCTTTGAAAGGAGATACTGATGCAACGACATATCACGCTTCTCGCGGGGCTGCTACTCGGTAGCACGCTACTGTGGGGATGCTCACCCAAGGTTCAGGTTTCTGTTCCGAATGAGCCTATTACCATTAACCTGAATGTTAAAATCGAACATAAAATTCTGATTAAAGTTGATCGTGAAATTGATGATCTGCTTAATGATAAAAGTGGTTTATTCTAGGGGTATATTTAATGAAACATACAATACGTTCACTCCTGGCGACTCTCTTTTTGGCTCTCTCGGTTATCGCCATACCCGCATGGGCGATGTCACTTGATGAAGCTAAAACAAAAGGCATCGTTGGCGAAACACCCACCGGTTATATCGCCTCTGTAAAACCCACAGCGGATCAGAATGTCATTAAGTTGATTAATGAGATCAACACTAAACGTCGGGCTGCTTTTACAGAGAGCGCAGCCAATGCTGGCGTAACGATAGACATCATAGAAATCCGTATAAGCCAACGCCTGTATGAACTTGCACCCAAAGGTACTTATTTACAAACCCCGAACGGGCAGTGGCAGCAGAAATAACACACACCAATACAATCGTGATCACAATAAAAACAATAATTATGTGTAGGGCTGCTTGTGAAACGACAAATTGACAATGCGTTTTTTTCTTACCGAAGACTCAATTTAGCGGGTTTATTGCTTACAGGTTCCGCACTGGCGTATGCCTCAATAGTACTTGAAGAACAACTAAACGCGGTTAACTGTTCGCTATGCACTATCGTGCGCCTGTGCTTACTATGCATGAGCGCACTGTTCTTCCTGGCGTTTATACACAACCCCTCAACGTTCGGACAACGCGTCTATGGGCTGCTAAACTGGCTCTTATCTATCGCGGGTATAATCACTACCGGACGCTATATCTGGCTGGAATCACAACCAGCCGATGCATCGTTATTGTGTAATACAGGTCTGGAAGCGTGGACTGAAAAATTACCTTTTTTACCTGATGTATTATTAGCAAACCAGAACGAATGTCTTAGCATTACATGGCAGTTCATGGGATTATCACTATCACAAGTAACTGCAGGCTTATTTATACTCCTGTTCCTAATCACTTGGCGGCTGTTAATCCGGCGCCCTATACCTAAACTATTCTTCTGAAATGACACTAAAACACGTAACATTGCTGGCATCACTACACCTGTTCTGCGTGCCCGCTATCGCCGCACCATGGACACAAAATCTGTATTTTGAAAATGATCTTTTTGCCGACACGGATCAAAGTTATACCAACGGTATCCGGCTTGCCTGGGTATCTCCTGACATTGACACCTATTTGTATGATCCGGCACTTCCGGCATGGTTACGCGAAGTCAATTACTGGTTCACTCCTCTGTACCCACATCCTGAAAACAATAAAGATGATATTCATCGTAATCTTGTATTTACGATTGGCCAACAGATGTATACCCCCGAAGATAAAGCACGCGTCACACTCGACCCAAACGACCGGCCCTATGCAGGCTGGCTCTATGCGGGTTTTGGTTACCATGCAAAAACCAACAACAAGCTAAACTCTGTTGAGCTTAATATTGGTGTTGTGGGCCCTGCATCACTGGCAGAAGACGCCCAGAACCTGATACATCGCGCCCGCGGTATCGACTTATTTCAGGGCTGGGATAATCAATTAAAAAATGAATTGGGTCTTCAACTGGTATGGGAGTACAAGCATCGAATAGCCAAGCAGCCACTTTTTGGCCGCTTTGGATATGATGTAATCACCCATTATGGTGGCAGCTTCGGCAACGTCGGCATTTATGCTAATACCGGGGCAGAAATACGTTTTGGTTTCCACCTGCCGGATGATTTCGGCACCTCTGCACTGCGTCCCGGTGGTGATAACAGCGCGCCGGGAAATGCAGATCCACGCCTACGTCAAGGCTGGGGAGTACACACTTTTATCTCGATAGACGGTCGCCTGGTTGCACGAAATATATTTCTTGATGGTAATACTTTTCAGAGCAGCCACTCTGTTGATAAAAAATACTTAGTCGCCGATGCGGCCTTCGGTATTGCCGGTGTTTATAACAAATGGAAAGTATCCTACGCGCAGGTATATCGCACTAAAGAGTTTGAAGCTCAGAAAGATGCACAAAGTTACGGCTCGTTTACGGTTGCTTATTCTTATTAAAATACGTTCTTATTGGAATAGGTTCTTATAAAACAAAGTATCTCTATACAATATTATCCGCGCCTATTCGAAATAGGCACGGATAATAGTAGGGTCTTTCAGTTCAGGGTTACTATCAGAATCGGGCCGACAGCTTCATCCACACCGACCGGCCGGGTTCGTTTACCTGCAACGGTGTCGGATCAAACACATCATCACGGCTTTCATGCACCCGATACGTTTTATCAAACACATTATCGATACCAGCAGCCAGCGTCACGGCAGGTGAGATCTTATAATCAGCAAACAGGTCAACTAATCCATAACCTGCTGTTGGAGTGACATCCAAACCCGCACAATCTGATGACGCCAGACAAACCTCGTTTTGTGAGGCAACCAGACTACTGATGATACCGCCCCCCCATTTCCCCGATTGATACAGTGCCTGCAGACGTGCAGAGAGTGGCGATATACGCGACAACGCCTGATCATTATCCAGATTGTTACCAACGGTATAGCTGAGATTGCTTTTCAATAACCATTGCTGACTAAGCGGGTATTGATGCTCAAACTCAACGCCGTATATTTCCGCTTCTACATTACGATAGCGCTCTATCGAACTGTCGCGATAACGCAGAATGTAATCATCGATGCGGTTGTAATAAGCTGACAGTGACCACGGAGACTTTGCAGTATTGCTCAATACCCATTCGATCTGGTGATGTTTTTCAGGTGCTAACCAGGGATTACCAATCCAATTACTTTTTGCCATATACCGCTCAGTCGCATCTGCCGTACGCACACTACGTGAAGCGGTCATTTCCACTTGGTAGCTCTGATTAAGCGAGTGCTGCCAGGTGACAAAACCAGCGATATTATGCTCACTCTGCTGTTCAGGCGATGCGCCATAAAGCACTGCCGCCGTCTGATTCATCATAAAGACGTCATTGTCGTTATCCGCATCAGCCGTAATGTAATCGTAACGCAGCCCCAGCTTCACGCGGTTCGTTGCTGACAGTGAACGACTTACTTCACCAAAAATCCCCATTTGTTCAATGCTGACATCAGGCCATAACTGCCCCATCAACTTATTCGCCGGATAGCTATACACCACGCCATTACGCGTATTATTTTGATAGTCCACACCAAACGAGGCCTGATGCGCGCCAAACCAGCCATCAAAGATAACCCGACCACCGCTGGTATCTGAGCTACTAGGGGCGAACATACCTGCCGTTTTATCTCTGAGTGAATAACTGTCCATCAGATGATCAACATTGCTCTGAAATAACTCAGCCTTCATCCTCTGAATCATCCCACCATCAAAACTATGCTCAAGTTTGACGCGATAAATATCCGCATTCGACTCGGGAGAATCCATACCGGCTCCCGCAAACAGTACATCACGCTCCTCATTACGATCATAGCTGATCGTCAGATCGGTATTTTCACCCATCTGCGTTCCCACAATCAGTGCGCCGGAACGAGATCGATAGGCGGATCGCACACTATCGTCATTACCATCTTCGTAGCTATCCATGTCGGCAACTTCACCAATAAAGCGAAAATAACCCTGGTCATTTCCAGCGGCTATATCGGTTGATAGCGTTCCTCCTTCGCCATTACTACGAGCAACCCCCGTCACTGTGGCGGCATATCCCTGCTCATTAAATAGCGGTTTTTCGCGGGTTAAAATCACAGTTCCGCCACTACCACCACTGCCATATAAAACCGTCTGACTTCCTTTAATCAAGGTGACTGAGTCATAGCTATCGCCTGAGGCATAAGTCGTTGGCGGATCCATTCTATTGGGACAACCACCATGAATATAAGCGCCGTCCAGCAGAACATTGAGCTGCGTCTCCCGTTGACCACGAATAATAGGATCAATTGCACGTCCGCCCATTCTCGTGCCTGATACTCCATTGACTGAACGTAACAGCTCCGCCATATCAGCACCCGGCTTATAAGCCATCGACTCTGATGTAAAATAACTAGCGGATTGATCAAGCAAGACTCCGCGAGTGACTTCAACCATCAGAGGGCTTTCATCCGCCTGCACACCCACTGATATTAACGAACAACAAATACAGAGCATCTTCCGCTGACTTTTCAAACCTTTCACCTCAAAACATTAGAAAAAAGCATTTTAGCAGCGGCTAATGTTTTAAAAAATGTGGCAAAACGCCGCAGACTAACGACAAGGATAGCGGTAGACTAAATCACAATATCATAGCGAACTAGCTTAGGATCTAACCGTGGAAGTAACTGTATTAACACGTTTTATGGTAATGCTCGGCATCATATTTATGAGCATAGGTTTAACATCGGCTGAGGAACGTATTCTCGACTACAACACTCATATTCAGGTCAAAGCAGATGGTGAGCTGCTAATAACAGAGAGCATTAAGGTCAATGCTGAACATGCGGTCATTCGGCGCGGCATCTATCGGGATATCCCCACTGTTTACACCTTAGCTAACCATCAGACGCAGCATGTCGGTTTTGAAATCATCAGCATCTTGCGCGATGGCCAAAGCGAACCGTTTCATACCGAAAAACGCCAAAACGGTACGCGTATCTATATCGGCGACAGTGAAAAATATGTTTCTAAGGGCGAACATAGTTACCAAATTTTTTATCGCACTAATCGCCAGATACAATTTCTCGATCAGCGGGATGAACTCTATTTTAATGCCATAGGCCATGGCTTTAGTTTTCCTATCGATAATGCCAGCACCACTATCTCTCTTCCCTCATCGGCATACATTAAAGAATATAAAGCCTTTACCGGCGCTCAAGGCAGTACAGCCAGCCATGTTGACACATACCAAAGCCTGCCTTTCGAAGTAGAATTTAAAACCAGTCGACCCCTCAATAGCCGCGAAGGGATGACCGTGCTGCTGGCCTGGAACAAAGGCGTAGTCTCTCCGCCTTCAGATTTTCAACACATAGAATGGGGTATGCAGGATTACCGTGAAACGATTTATGCTGCAATCTCCACCTTGATTGTTTTTGTGTATTTGCTCATTGCATGGTTTGTCGTCGGGCGCGACCCTAAAGGTAGTACTATTATTCCTCTTTTCACACCGCCTGAAGGTCTATCCCCGGCTGCCTGCCAATTCATAAAAGACCGTCGCTTTAAACCGTCCGCTTTTACAGGAGCGCTGGTCAACCTCGCAGTAAAAGGTTTTTTGACCATTGAAGCATCACCTTCAAAAAACACTTACACACTAAGCAGAACAGGAAAAACAACTGACTTCTTTCCCAGCGAAAAAACATTAGCGGCCCATTTGTTTAGTAATAACCTGCAGCAGCAAACTATTGGCGGGAAATACTCCTCAACCATTGCTAACGCAAAGACAGAACTTAAGCACACGCTTACTCAAGAGTATGCAAAGCAAAATTTCATCAATAATCGTCTTTGGTTTTTTATGGGGGTTGTTATCTGCGTTGTTCTTGGGGCTATGATGGCGATTCAAGACCAGCGTTTTGAACTGATTCTTCTATCCGCATCTGCAGGAATTTTCGGTGTCGTCTTTGTTACATCCATTCGCAGCTCAATTCGTGCTGTAAAATCCACTTCGCCCGTTAAGACGCTCATCAGGCTGATCCCTGTCCTTTTGCCGGTCATTTTCATTTTTACGCTAGGAGGACCCTTCCTTTCTTCTTTTGATACATTGAGTATTGATCTCAACAGCATGGCTATTCCTGCATATTATCTGATATCCGCGTTGTTACTCATGTTGTTTTATTGGCTATTAGAAGCACCGACCCTTGCCGGCCGGGCGACATTGGATAAGATAGAAGGCTTTAAACATTACCTATCCGTGGCCGAGAAAGACCTTCTTAATTTTCAGCACCCGCCGGATAAAACACCTGAGCTGTTCGAACGCTATCTGCCTTACGCTATATCGCTGGGCGTTGAGAATGAGTGGGGGGAAAAATTTACTGCGTTACTGGCGGCTTCTGCGTTGAGCGGTGGTACAGCAATGAACTGGTACCATGGTCACACGAATAACGACTTTTCAAACCTGACATCGAATATGTCCAACGGACTCGACAGCGCTATCGCATCATCGTCTACCCCTCCCTCCTCCTCAGGTAGCGGGTTTAGCGGAGGTTCGTCTGGCGGTGGTGGTGGCGGAGGGGGTGGTGGCGGATGGTGAGCCCCGACTTATTGATTAGATTATTGCTTTTAACCCACGCTGGCGGAGAATACATCCTGTGATAACACTCTCGATTACTGCAGCTCTCATCGTAGCTTGCGCACTTTATGTCATCAGTCTTTATAACGGCTTAGTTGATAAAAAAACGCGGGCAGAGGAAGCATGGAGCGGCATTGAAGTGCAACTAAAGCGTCGTCATAACCTTATTCCTAATTTAATAGAAACCGTTAAGGGTTATGCATCACATGAACAGCAAACCTTTGAAAAAGTCGTCAATGCACGCAACAACGCCATTAAAACAGGACAATCCAGTACGGCAAGTACGGCGCAGGCCGAAACGGTTTTAAGCGGCGCGCTTCGCCAGCTATTTGCGCTCGCTGAGGACTATCCGGACCTAAAAGCCAACACCAACTTTTTGGATTTACAAGAACAATTAAAAGAGCTGGAAGATCATATCCAGATGGCACGACGCTTTTATAACGGCTCGACCCGTGACCTGAATATTATGGTTGATAGCTTTCCATCCAACTTAGTCGCTCAGCGTTTTAGCTTTAACCGCTTTGATTTCTTTGAACTGGATGAAATAGAATCAGCCGATGTTAAAAAAGCACCTGTTGTGAGGTTCTGAGTATGACAAATAAGAAAATCGATATGGGTAAAACGATACAAGCCAGCGCCATTATTGGCCATCGGGGCCTCTCGGCTCTGTCCCCTGAAAATACCCTCGCGGCCATTAAAGTCGCTCATCTTCATAAAATAGACTGGATCGAGGTGGATGCCAGCATTTTGGGTGATGGTACTATTGTGCTATGCCATGATGACACGTTAAACCGCTGCAGCGATAGACAAGGTTCTCTCCTCAGTATCAACCAGCAAGACCTGCTCACGATCGATGCTGGCAGTTGGTTTTCTGATACGTTTAAAGGCGAACCCATCCCTACACTGATTGAGGCTTTCGTGCTGTTGTCTGAGCTAAATATTGGACTGAACCTTGAATTAAAAGCACAGCAAGGTGTTACACCCCACACGACAGTTAACCTGATATACCCATTGATAAAAAACCACTGGAAAAGCAATAAACCACTCTTAATCAGTAGTTTTGATCATGAGATACTTCGCCTTTATCGTCAGCGTGACCCGCAACAACTGCTTGGCCCTTTATATGAAATAATAGAAGAGAACTGGCACACGACGATGCAGGAACTGGGAGCCGTCAGTCTACATTGTGACTGGCAGCATTTAACCCTACCACTCGCGATCGCCATTAAAACCGCCGGTTATCAATTATTTATCTATACCTGCAATGACCCTGATATAGCCAAAAAACTTTGGCATATGGGTGTCGATAGTATTATTTCAGACGTCCCGCACCTGCTCTCTCCTCGCTAAACTGAATCGATCCAACACCTATTCTGCTACCCAATTGACCACTACAAACAGCCACCTTGCGGTGGCTGCTATAAGCCTTTTTCAGACTAAATGATTAAAAACCGCATCATCTCATTGGATGTTATTTATCGCCTCAACTTTCGTCTCAACGCTAGCCTCAACCCTCACCTTAAGTCTTATAAACACCTGCATGAGAAAATAAAAACAGACTAAGTGATACACTAATTTACATTTTTGAGTATTTTTATGTATCATTTAAAAATATTTCGAGGTACATTTATTCTTAACGACAAGACCGATAGATGTGACCGCTATGAAGACAATAAAAAAATTTCATAGTCTGACAAACGAACAAGAAGATCGGAGAGCAGAATGATGACGCCAGAAGAACAAAATTTCATGCGTAAGATCAACGCTGAAGAGAAAATCGAACCCAAGGACTGGATGCCGGATGCTTACCGCAAAAATGTTATCCGCCAGATGTCTCAACACGCTCACTCTGAAGTGATCGGCATGCAGCCTGAAGGAAACTGGATCACTCGTGCGCCTTCCTTACGTCGCAAAGTCGTTCTGCTTTCTAAGGTTCAGGATGAAGCAGGTCACGGACTGTATCTTTACAGCGCTTGTGAAACACTGGGCATTTCTCGCGCAGAAATGATTGAAGCATTGCAAAAAGGTACGGCTAAGTACGCATCTATCTTTAATTACCCGACCCTTACCTGGGGTGATGTTGGCGCGATTGGCTGGCTGGTTGATGGCGCAGCCATTGTCAATCAGGTATCGCTGCAGCGAACCTCTTACGGCCCTTATGCGCGTGCCATGATCCGTATCTGTAAAGAAGAAAGCTTCCATCAGCGTCAAGGTTATGAAGCGCTTCTGGTATTGGCTAAAGGCTCACCAGAACAGAAACAGATAGCACAGGATTCATTAAATCGATTCTACTGGCCCGCACTCATGATGTTTGGTCCTCACGATGCAGAATCAGCACACTCTGCTAAGTCGATGCAGTGGAAGATCAAGCGTGAAACCAATGATGACTTGCGCCAGAAATTTATCGATCAGACAGTGCCACAGATCGAATTTTTAGGATTAGAGCACCCGGATGCAGCGATCAAATGGAATGAAGAGCGCGGCCATTATGATCATGGCGACATCGACTGGGAAGAGTTCTACAGCGTAATCAATGGAAATGGCCACTGTAACCGCCAGCGTATTGAGCATCATGTTGCCGCTCATGAAGAAGGCGCGTGGGTACGTGACGCTATTACTGCATATAACGACAAAAAAAATGCCAACAAAGTAAAAAACGTGGCGTAAGGGGTATTTGACATGACAACTGAAAAACTAGAACTGTTTGAAGTATTCATCCGCTCAAAACGTGGGCTTGATCATAAACACGTCGGCAGCTTACACGCAGAAGATCACGCACAGGCACTGGAATACGCGCGGGATTGCTACACGCGTCGTAGTGAAGGCGTTAGCATTTGGGTGATGAAATCGAACGATATCTGCGCTTCTCAAGAAGATGATGCTGAAAGCTTTTACGATCCTTCAGATGACAAACCTTACCGTCACGCGACTTATTATGTCTTGCCTGACCCTGTCAACAACATGTAATTCAGTGAGGACTATTTAAGATGAGTGATGCAATTAAAGCAGCCACACTGGAATATGCGACGCGCTTAGGTGATGACGCTCTTGTACTGGGACACCGCATATCTGAATGGGTAAGCTATGGTCCATTTTTGGAAGAAGATATCGCCTACGCCAACGTATCACTAGATTACGTAGGCCGTGCACGGATGTTCTACACCTATGCGGCAGAACTCGCTGCTGATGGCCGCACCGAAGACGACTTTGCCTATATGCGCAGTGATCGCGATTATCACAACCTGCTATTACTCGAAATGCCGCGTGGTGACTTTGCCTATTCACAGGTTCGCCAACTGTTTGCTGATGTTTACTACAGCCTGGTACTACCGGAACTGGTGAAATCAAAAGATGAAAGACTCGCCGCCGTTGCTGCCAAAGCCATCAAAGAAACCAAATACCATGTACGCCGTAGTCGTGACTGGGTGCATCGCTTAGGAGAGGGTACCGAAGAAAGCCATAAACGCACCCAGAAAGCCGTCGATCAACTCTGGGGTTATACCCATGAGATGTTTGACATGGATGACACTGAGCAATTGCTGGCTGACAACGGTATTGGTGTGGATGTTTCTAAGCTACGTGATCAGTGGCACAAAGATGTCAGTGCTATTCTCACCGAAGCAACCATCACAGTACCTGAAGACAGCTGGGCTGTACGGGGTGGACGCACCGGTTATCACACTGAAAATCTGGGTCACATGCTGACCGAGTTACAGATTGTGCACCGCTCCCATCCTGGTTGTCAGTGGTAATTGATGATGAAACAGATCTCACTGATGCCAGACGAGCAATATCAACGTCTGCAACAACGCAATAACGCAGAGGTAAAAGAACTCTGGGATATTCTTGATGAGGTAAAAGATCCTGAAGTACCTGTACTCAGTATTTGGGATCTGGGCATTTTACGTGATGTAGAGCGCGATGGAAGCAGCGTGGTAGTGACCATCACTCCCACCTACTCCGGCTGCCCGGCTATGGATACCATCAGTAGCGATGTAGAAACCGCACTGAACAAAGCAGGATATTCAGAGGTGGTTATAAACACCCAACTCTCGCCAGCCTGGAGTTCAGAGTGGATGTCGCCGCAAGGCCGCAAAAATCTTCGCGAATATGGTATTGCGCCACCGGAAGATGCCGATCTTTGTGAAGATGGCTTAACACCTGAAGCGCATGCCCGATGCCCTCATTGTGGTTCCAGAAACACTCGCAGGATCAGTGAGTTTGGCTCTACCGCCTGCAAAGCACTGTTCCAATGCAATGATTGCAGCGAGCCATTTGACTATTTTAAAAAGATATAGGTGAAGCGATGTCTGACACCAATTTCTACACATTAAAGATAGCTGACGTACAACCGGAAACGGATACGGCTATCTGTGTAACATTCGATGTTCCAGAAGCTCTGAAAGAAAAATTTACATTTATCCAGGGTCAGTTTTTGACCATTAAGGCAATGATCGACGGTGAAGAAGTACGTCGTTCTTATTCAATATGCTCAGGTATTAACGACGGGCATATGCGCGTCGGTATCAAGCGCGTAAAGAACGGTAAGTTCTCAAACTTTGCCAATGATACGTTTAAAGCCGGTACTGATATCGAAGTGATGCCTCCGCAGGGTAGCTTCTACACTGAACTCAAAGCTGACAATGCCAAGAACTATATGTGCATCGCAGTAGGCTCAGGTATTACACCGATGATTTCGATCATCAAATCCGTGCTGTCCGTTGAACCGGATAGCCGTGTTACCCTGATCTACGGTAACCGTCGCAGTAACTCAGTGATGTTTAAAGAAGAGCTGAACTTCGTCAAAAACCGTTATATGGATCGCTTTCAGTGGATCAATATTATGGACTTCGAAGATCAGGGCGCAGATCTTCTGAATGGCCGCATCGATAACAAAAAAGGATACGCCCTGCAGAAAAGCGGACTTATCGACATCAAAACGACAGATGAAGCCTTTATTTGTGGCCCTGAGTCTATGATGTCTGAAATTTCCCGCGGTTTCCGTATGGAAGGCTTGAACGACGACCAGATTCACTATGAGCTGTTTGCTAACTCATCAGCCGACTCTCAGGCGATTCTGGACAAAGCCCAGAAACGTATCGAAGAGTTTGGTGAAGAAAAACTCAGCAAAGTGACGGTTATTGCTGATGGCCGTTCGATCATGTTTGAACTGGCAACCGTAGGCTCAAACATTCTCGATGCCGGTATGGATAACGGCATCGAGTTACCTTACGCCTGTAAAGCCGGGGTGTGCTCTACCTGTAAGTGTAAACTGATGAAAGGTGAAGTCGACATGGACATCACTCATGGTCTTGAAAAACACGAGATCGAAGCGGGTTACATTCTTAGCTGCCAGGCACATCCTATTTCAGATGAAGTCGTGGTCGATTTCGATCAACGCTAAATCGACATCTGAATAGATGCTACTGATCCGATAAAGCCCTGCCGGCAGGGCTTTATTTATTAAATTCACTGAATCATCTCCTCATACCGCTCCCTCTCGATCAAAAGCTAAATCATCGCGCTGCTGCTTTTCGCTGATCGAATCTTTTTGACGCCTGATATATAATCATGCCATTACGTCTGATTATGACAAAAAACACTTAGGAACAAATACAGGCTTTGAATAATCCAATAGCAACAAGCACAAATCCGGCAAGCCCAGCAACGCCTGTTCCTTTAACTACAGTAGCTACCCGGGATAGCGTGAATCGCCGCTTCTCTGTTGCGCCGATGATGGACTGGACCGATAAGCATTGCAGAATGTTTCATCGAACACTCTCCAAAAATGCGCTTCTCTATTCGGAAATGGTCACTACAGGGGCGTTAATCTTCGGTGATAAACATCGCCACCTTGCCTATAACGAAGGCGAGCATCCCGTAGCCTTACAATTGGGTGGAGGCGATCCGGCTGATCTGGCTAAATGTGCACGCCTGGCTGAGGAATACGGTTACGATGAGATCAATCTGAATGTGGGCTGCCCCAGTGATCGCGTTCAGAACAATATGATTGGCGCCTGTTTAATGGAATACCCCGAAAAAGTACGGGATTGTATGTCTGCCATGCTCGACGCTGCAACGATTCCCGTCACCATTAAACATCGCCTGGGTATTGATGAACTTGATAGCGATGAGCATCTCCATCATTTTGTCGATACCGT
Organism: Neptunomonas antarctica; assembly: GCF_001305295.1. Classification (GTDB taxonomy): domain Bacteria; phylum Pseudomonadota; class Gammaproteobacteria; order Pseudomonadales; family Balneatricaceae; genus Neptunomonas; species Neptunomonas antarctica. The sequence continues at coordinate 158,549 of NZ_LJSI01000017.1, read as the reverse complement.
TAAAGCATCTGGTTGCACCACCTTTATTGTGCATGCCCGCAAAGCCATTTTGCAGGGACTCAGCCCGAAGCAGAATAGAGATGTACCGCCGCTACAATACGAGAGAGTCTATCAACTCAAGCAATTATTCCCTGAGCTGGAAATCATTCTCAACGGAGGCGTCAAAACACTGGATGAGTGTCAGCATCACCTCCAGCATATCGATGGTGTGATGATGGGCCGTGAGGCGTACCAAAACCCCTATATACTGGCTGAGGTAGATAACCGGCTATATGATGATAACCATGCCCTGATGAGTCGTATAGAAAGCGTAGAAGCCTATTTACCGTACATCGAAACACAATTAAAACAAGACGTTTACCTTAATCATATTTCGCGCCATATTCTGAATATATTCCATGGAATGCCCGGGGGTAAACAATTTCGGCGCCTGATTAGCGAGCAAGCGCACAAGCCAGGTGCTGGTATAGAAGTCATTCACCAAGCGCTGTCGAAAATCAAAGACTTTACTTAATCATCAACACATTAACTTATGGAAATCCGCTAATGGAAAGCCAATTACAGCAACTTAAATCAATGACCACCGTAGTTGCGGATACAGGCGATATAGAAGCAATCGCTCAGTTTATGCCTGTCGATGCAACCACCAATCCGTCTCTTCTGCTCAAAGCGGCCAGCCTCCCTATTTACGCACCGCTGCTTGCACAAGCCAAATCCTGGGCGCTACTGCAAAGCAATGATGCAGACGAGCAGTTCAGCCTTATGACGCAAAAACTCAGCGTCTTAATTGGCCTTGAAATTCTTAAAATAATTCCGGGGAGAATTTCCACTGAAGTAGATGCACGCTTGTCGTTTAATACCCAGGCAACACTGAAACAGGCTTATCAATTAATCCAGCTTTATAATGACGCCGGGATTAGCAATGATCGGATTTTAATCAAAATCGCATCGACCTGGGAAGGTATTCAAGCAGCCAGAACGCTGGAGAAGGAAGGGATTAATTGCAACCTGACACTGCTGTTTAGCTTTGCTCAAGCAGCCGCCTGTGCCGATGCGGGTGCCTATCTGATCTCGCCCTTTGTCGGCAGAATACTCGATTGGAATAAGTCGAATAAACCAGATCAGGACTACTCGGGCGTACAAGATCCCGGCGTTGAATCAGTTACCAGTATTTATAACTATTATAAATCTAACGGTTTTAACACCATCGTAATGGGTGCCAGTTTCCGAAATATTACGGAAATACAGCAGCTTGCAGGGTGCGACCGACTCACAATCAGTCCTCAACTTATGCTTGAGTTAGAAAATAGTCATGCACCTCTATTACAAAAACTGAGCGCTGAATCAGCCTCTTCAAAGATATCAATACCTGACAATGATGAGGCTACTTTCCGTTGGCTAATGAACGAAGACGCAATGGCAACAGAGAAACTGGCTGAAGGCATAAGAGGGTTTGCGGCAGATCAGGTCAAATTAGAACAGGTTTTAGCGAAGCTCTGAATAAAGTCCGGATTAAAGTTCTGAATGACGCTCTGAATAAAGTACTAAAAAGCAGATAAAATAAAGGGCTCTTATGCATCCTGCAGCGAGCCCTTCCTTTACATCCTGTAAGTCATCGCAACAATCCCGGAGCAATGGTCAGAAGCACAAATCCATTCGTATAAACAACATCCCTGCTACTTCCCTGACAATTGATATTTTACAGATGCGATAAATAAAGAACATAGGAAAAACTCCTATTTTCTCTCAAGAACACTCACCAGACTATTAAATGCTTCGTAGTTTGAATCATTTAATGACATCAATAATTTGTGAGCATGAATAATACGCCTTTGGGTTTCTTCAACAGATTCCTGAACCATAGGTATTTGTTGTAACTCATATAACGTGTCAGGAAGCGTATCGAGTAAAACAAATATCTGATCGAACCCCATACTTAATAAAGTTCGGGTTATATCTTCATGAGTAGACACCAGAATAGGCTTAGGTAAAGCACAATGCTGCGCCCGAATGGCTAATTTAGCGATCAAACCAAGGGTTGTACTATCCAGACAAGTGGCTTGCGTTAAATCTACTAACACATAACTGCACTTATCTGATGCTAAAACCTTCTCAAGATGCGTATCTAAAGCAGAGCACAAGGTTAAACGTACTTCACCAACAAACTTAATAACATAGTGATTATCAAGAGTCGCATAATAAATAGTGCCGCAGCTCATGATAATACTCTCGTTAATACTTTCGATGAAACTTCCGATGAAGCTCCCGCTGAAATTTTCGAAACCGACATTATGGTGATGTCATCGGGATATTGATCCTGATGTTTATTTTTTTGAAAAATATGAGACTTGAGCCCTTCAAGATCAGCGGCGTTATTATCCACCCAATCAAATAAATTTTGTTCTTTTTCTTTAATAGAAGACCCGGATAACAGATCTAAAACGCCATCTGAGAAAAGAGATAAAGAAAAATCATTATCCAGATCTATCATCTTCTGAGTAAATATAGCCTCGGCAAATAAACCGACCGGCATGCCTCTACCCTGGAGCACTACTGTTTTATGCGCAGACTTATAAATCGGCATAGGATGATGCCCACCCACCGCATACGTTAAGGTGTTTTCAACATGATTAATTAAGCCACAGAAAATCGTCAGGTGTTTATCCAGTGCCAGTGAGTATATTTCTGAATTAATTCGATCCAGCGTTTTTAGAGGAGACAAAATATCATAACTGGAAGCCCGTTTGAAATTACGCAGCAATCGGCTTGTTAGATTTTTCAGGAGAACCGTTACTAACGCAGAGGATGCGCCATGCCCAGAGACATCTGCAAGATAAAATAACGTCAACTCATCATCAATAGCAACGACATCCACAAAATCTCCGCTAACGATTAATGACGGTGTAATGCTGTATTGAAACTCTATATCGTGAATAACTTGCTGTGGAGCCGGAAGCAATCGCCCCTGAACCTGGTAGGCTGCGCGCTGATCGTTTTTTAGCTCCTCAAGAGACATTTCAAGCCCTTGCCGATACACAAGCCGCTCATAAAGCAAGCGGCATCGGGTTAGCTTTTTCTCTATTGAAGCATTAAACGTGGACTGCTCACACTGAAGAGTTTCAAGATAAAACACATCGTCGGCACCGGCTCTTAACGCTTCAATGACAGACACCACACTATTTTCACGCAAGATGACGATAACGGGAAAGCGCTCATCCTCAGCTAATCGGTCTATCTGTTGCAAGCTCAACCGATCTTCAATACAAATGATATAAATACCATAGTGCTTAAACAACGGGAGTGTAACGGATAAACCTTGATCAACAGCATTAACATCTGCACCACCCAGCACTGACCTGACTAAAATCAAATCTTCATTATTAAAGCTAATGAGTTGGATGCTTGATAAGTGATTCATCATATAAAGTGGAATAATCTGTCAGCGCTAATTATCGTTAAAAATCTTCCTGGTTAAATTTACTATCCATTTGCCCGTCTTTAACAACAAACTTACGCTGCTGCAGATAAGCATCTCGAACAAAACTATATTCGTCCCCGGCAATGAGTTTTTCTGTCGAGAAGAAGCCTACGCGCGTATCCAGCAGATCAATTCCATATCCCGCATTACGGCTAGGAATATGATCAACCTCACTCGCCCACACATTGGTATAGCTATCCGGTATTCTTCCAAGACCATCGCGCACCGAACTAGGACCTAAAAACGGCAGCACAACATAAGGACCCGACGTCACTCCCCAATAACCTAATGTCTGCCCGAAGTCTTCATCTGTACTTTTAAGTCCCATTGGCGTAGCAACATCAATTAAACCAGCCAGGCCAAACGTAGTATTAAAGACAATACGGGAAAAATCAGTTGCTGAGGCCTCTAGCTTAAACTGCAACAGATTATTCGCTAACGAGGTTACATCGCCGAGGTTTGAAAAGAAATTATGGAAACCTGTTTCGATGATGTCAGGCGTGACCGCCTGGTAACCTTTCGCCAGCGGTTTTATAACTATACGATCAACGCCCTTATTGAAACCATAAATACCTCTATTCATACCTTCCCAAGGGTCTGCTTTAACACTTGCCTGTGCGCCAGAAACAACAAAAACAACGCTTAACGCAGCACAGCCACCTAACACAACGTTTTTACTTAACCCAGCCATTCGCTTACTCACCATCGGAAATTCCTGCCACAACATAAACTTTATTAATTGTAAGGCACTGTGCTGAAAAATAAAATCAAACTCTTACCTAACTTTTAGTAAACTCTTCTAAACTCTGCTAAAACGCAAAAAGACTCCCGAAGGAGCCTTTTAAGAGAGTAACTAATCTAAGTTCAGATTAGAAATCTACGCGCATACCAGCAGAGAAAGTATCGCCGTTACCAGCAAGTTCTGCATCGTCGTTTGCTTCTTTGTAGTTAGCAAATAAGCGAGCTTGCTTGCCCAGAGTCTGCTGAACTTCGAGACCGTATATTTGAGCATCGTTACCCATATCAGCAATGTTAGCCAATACTTTAGTATCGCCGAATGCATAAGAACCGGCTAACTCGTAGCTATCATCATCATCATTTGCAACAGAATCTTCATGGTTCTGATACAAAGCAGCAACATACAGAGCGTCAGCAGCATAAGCTACAGAAACAGCAGTTCTGTCCATGTCTTGAGCAGTCTCAACACCAATGAAAGATGCAGCAGCAGTGAAGCCAGCTACAGAGTACTTAGCAGCAACGTGGTAAGAATCAGCATCTTCGTCATCTGCTACAGCATTAACAGTAAATGAAGTGTTTGGAACAGCAGCTGCACCTGTTACAGAGTTGTCGTTAGCTACAACAGCTAAAGCAGCCTGAAAGCCACCCATTGCAGGAGTAACATAAGAAATCACATTGCTTGCGCGGAACACATCTACTGTTACAGCAGTAGAAGTACCATCCAGAATATCAACAGCGCCAGTTACGAAGCTGTATTCAGGAGTCCACTGCTGACCGATTGCAGCTGTACCGAAACCACCTGTCAAACCAACATAAGCCAGACGACCTTCGCCGAAGTTAGCTTCGTTAGCTCCAGAACCGTTAATTTTCCACTCACCACGGTAGATAGCTTTTACGCCATCAATGTTAGTGTCTACAGAACCCTTGATACCAACACGTGAAGCGTTATCAGCAACGTCCAGTGATTTACCATCTTCAGCTACTGCCATCAGACGTAAAGAACCGTAAAGTGTAGCGTCAGCCTGTGCAACCATTGGAGCAGTCAGAGCACCAGCAACAGCTAGAGCGATCAGTGACTTTTTCATCAATATTTCCCCTTCAAGATTCAACATAATAGTAGTGAATTCAAGTTTTTCTTAATGCCCGCTCTTTTACAGAACAGTACGAACTAAGAAAGTACTATAAATTTAAAATATTTCAAACAGATGAAAGTGTTTTTTTCAATTTTTCTTTCATATGTTTATAAAATTCTCTAATTTTTTCTTCTAACAAAGCCATGTAACGCTGAAAATCCTGACCTGTTATTATCTAAGCCTTTACTCCATCAAAACTATGTTTTAATGGTTATGCTTAAATTGGATGCATTACAACACAGCGAAGCAGACTCCGCAACCTTATTAAAGTTTCCTATAATTGTTTTATAACAGAAACCAATCTTACGTTGACCTTAATCACTTTGTATCGCTTTCCAGCGCTGCTTTACTCGCTTTTCAGAGACACTTTCTGCTGTACCTAACTGCTGCGCAAAAAGCGAAACGCGGTATTCCTCAAGATACCAACGAAAACTATTAAGCTGTTCACTTATTTGCTCCGTCATTCCACCTATTTTATTTTTATGCTCTTGCAGCGTATTATATCCGTTCCATAGCTGCTGTAACTGATCACTCAATAAGCGTTGACGTGGAATTTCCCGCGGGAACTTTTCGAGGCGCATAACTATAGCCTCCATATATCTTGGGTAGTGAGTCAGCTCCAGCCACGATAGATGCAATAAATAATGCTTATGCAGTAAATTTTCTAATTGGCTTTTTATGTCATTTAAAATTGTCACTGCTTCAAAAGAAACACTACTTTTTACCTGCTTCAGAATAGCGTGATACTGCTGGTGTATTTTAAAAACAAGCCCCGCTAATTCAAGCACCGCCGCATGCAGCCCTACTTTGGCTATCGCCACCCTATTCTCAAATTCTTTCTTAGAGCTGGGTAAGTTTATATCTAATTGCATAGCGCGGCGAATAGCATGGAGAATGATATCGTTTTCCAGTTCTTTTTTAGTGTAAATTTTACTCGCAAACAAAACACTCTCATTGAGACGCGGTATTTTTGACCGGGAAAAACGAATCTGTTGCCCCATTGCCAACATAGCTAAACGCGTAACACCATGAATAGACTGCTGTGTAGCTTCTGCTTTATTCATGGCAAGCGTTAATTCCACGCTATCTTTACGATCCACCAGCATAGGCCAGGCATCCAGCATGATTCCACCGGCCTGGCGTAATTGTATTTTCTCGGCCAGATCACCAAAGTCCCATTCGGTAATACCTTTTTTACCCCAGCTATCTTCTGGCCCTTCTTTAATCGCCGCATCTGAGTGAGAGCCATACTGCTCACACAACACGCCCCAATCCCTGCTTTGCGTTACTAGCACGCCGGTATCATCGACTAACTTAATATTGATACGGTAGTGATCATCCAGCTGAACTTCTGCCAACTCCGATACTGCTAACTTTACACCGCTCATACGCAATAATTGATGCGCCATGGCTTCATACACATCGCCATCTCCGAAAACGATAGCCTCCGCTAGCGCACCCGCATAATCAGGTACAGGCACAAAGTTCTTACGCCGCTGCTTTGGCAAACCCTTGAGCAGTGCCATATATTTTTCTTTAATCATACCCGGCACCAACCACTCAAGACGCTTAACCGGTAGCTGTCTTAATAATGCCAGCGGTACAGAAATTGACACGCCGTCATCAATAGCTCCCGGCTCAAAATGATAACTTAATGCCAGTTTTATACCTTTCCAGGATAGCTCGTCGGGGTAGTCACTCAAAGACACATGAGAGGTTGAGCGTTGCAGCAGATCGGCTTCGGTCAAATAAAGCGCATTCTCACGCTTGGCTTCTGCGCCTTTACGCCATTTTTCAAAACCCGCACCATTAACAATGTGCGTGCCATCGAGTTCTATAAATTTTTGCGCATAAAAGTCGTACAGGGTGTCTTCATCCACCAGCAGATCTTTACGCCTTGATTTGGCCTCCAGCGTTTCTATCTCACCAAGCAAGGCCTGGTTATGCTTAAAGAATGCACCTTTGGTATCAAAATCACCCTCGACTAAGGCTGACCGGATAAAAATCTGATGTGATTTTTCGGGATCAATCACGCCGTAATGTACTGGCCGCTTGGGTATAATCAGCAGTCCGAACAACGTCACCTGCTCTATCGCAACCACCTGCGCCCGCTTTTTTTGCCACGCAGGTTCGAGGTAAGTGCGTTTGACCAAATGCGCGGCCAGGGGCTCCGCCCATTCCGGCTCGATACGCGCCACCATACGTGCATACAACTTGGTAGTTTCTACCATTTCCGCCGCCATGACCCATTTAGGCGGTTTTTTGAACAACGCCGAGGCCGGAAATATATTGAAACGGCGGTTGCGGGCACCCAGAAACTCTTTGTTTTCCTGCTTAAAACCAATATGACTTAACAGGCCGGATAACAAGGATACATGCAGCTCCCTATAGCCTGCCGGTTCTGCGTTTTCCTTTAATCCCAGTTGTTTAGCAGCAAGGTGCAACTGACGATGCACGTCACGCCATTCACGCATGCGCATAAAGGAAAGAAAGTGTTGCTGGCAGTATTTACGCAACTGGTTCTGCGTAAGCTCCTGGCGCTGCACCTCGTAAAGACCCCACAGGTTCAACAGCGTGACGAAGTCAGACTGATCATCAGTATAATGTTTATGCTTCTCGTCGGCAGCCTGCTGCTTATCCATTGGACGTTCACGCGGGTCCTGAGCACTTAGCGCACTGGCAATAATCAAAACTTCTTTCAGCGCACCCTGTTTTTCTGCTTCAAGAATCATGCGGCCAATACGCGGATCAACCGGTAACTGGCTAAGCTTTTTACCGGCAGGCGTCATCTGTCGGCGAGCATTCACCGCCCCCAGCTCTTCCAGCAAATTAAAACCATCGCTGACAAAACGACTATCAGGCGGATCAATAAAAGGAAAATCAGCAATATGCCCGAGTTTCAGGTTAAGCATTTGCAGAATGACAGCCGCCAGGTTGGTACGCTGAATTTCGGCGTCGGTAAACTCTGCCCGCTGTGTAAAGTCCTCTTCACTGTAGAGACGCACACAGACACCGGCCGCAATACGTCCACAGCGGCCTGCACGCTGATTAGCGCTAGCCTGAGAAATAGCCTCTATCGGCAACCGCTGCACTTTGGAGCGGTAGCTATAACGCGAAATACGTACGACACCTGTGTCTATCACATAACGGATATTCGGTACCGTCACCGACGTTTCAGCCACGTTGGTGGCTAATACGATGCGTCGACCGGTAGCGCGCGCGCCCTGAAAGATCCTATTTTGCTCGGATACACTTAAACGCGCATACAACGGCATGATCTCGGTATCGCGTAACTGCGCTTTGCGTAGTAGCTCTGCGGCTTCTCGGATTTCACGCTCGCCACTGAAAAATATTAATATGTCGCGCGGGCCGGTGCGTTTATCGGCTTTATCGAGATCTGTTATTTCCTCTACGGCACTCAAAACGCCCTGCTGTATGGTTTTGTCCTGCTGATCCTCTTCATCACTTAGCAGAGGCCGGTATAACACATCTACAGGGTAAGTCCGACCTGACACCTGAATAATAGGAGCATTACCAAAATGCTCGGAGAATCGCTCCAGATCAATGGTTGCGGAGGTAATAATCAGCTTAAGGTCAGGCCGCTGTGGCAAAATTCGCTTGATATAGCCCAGCAGGAAATCAATGTTCAGACTTCTTTCATGCGCTTCATCAATGATGATGACCTGGTATTTTCTCAATAATGGGTCATGTTGAGTTTCAGCCAGTAAAATACCATCGGTCATCAACTTAATCAGCGAGTACTCACCTACCTGATCGGTAAAACGAACCTGATAACCGACCTTTGCCCCCACCTCCGACTGCAGCTCTTCAGCGATACGCGTTGCCACTGTACGGGCCGCTAAGCGACGCGGCTGTGTATGACCAATTAAGCCTTGCGAACCATAACCCAATTCAAGGCATATTTTAGGTAGCTGAGTAGTTTTACCTGACCCTGTTTCGCCCGCAATTACCACTACCTGATGCTTGCTGATAGCGTCTTTGATCTCTTCTTTGCGATCCGCTACCGGTAGCTCGGGGTAATGAATCGTCCCGATCGACACGCGACGTAACTCGACCCGCTTCTGACTGGCGTCAATCTGCGATTCTATGTGTGATCGCATCTCATCAATCGGCTGATTCTTTTTAATCCGGTCAAGCATCTTACGGATACTATTGTGCAGACGAGGCTGATCCATCGTCAGACAGGTATCAAGTCGCTCAATAAATGCAGACATTGGCTCAGATGTTGACGGCGGCGATGTTGACGGAGATAGTCGTTCTGTATTGTCTTTCACTAGATTCACATAAACTGTTTTAAAGGGAGATGGGCGTAAAGGGAGGTGCTTTTATAAATGATGCTTATTAGGCGTCAATATATTGAAAACACTTTATAGATGCCGACCATGTTTCGAATGCTGCAAAATATAGATTTCTTCTTCTCTGAGCTGTCGCCGCAGTACTTTTCCTACTGCATTATGAGGTAAATGCGTTCTGAATTCGACTAATCGTGGTACTTTATAAGAGGTTAAACGCTCACGACAATAACCGCGGATATCACGTATCGATAACCGTGGGTTTGATGAGACAACATAAACCTTGATATGCTCGCCCGTGACATCATCGGGTATACCTATGGCTGCGCACTCTAATACATCGGGGTGACAGCTAATGATTTTTTCCAATTCATTCGGGTATACCGTAAAACCTGAGATGTTAATCACATCTTTTTTACGATCAACGATCTGAATATTACCCTGCTGATCAAGCCTGGCAACATCCCCTGTTTTAAGCCAGCCATCCACTAAAACCTGGTCAGTCTCTTCTGGCTTCCCCCAATAACCCTGCATCACTTGTGGACCTTTAACCCATAACTCTCCCGTTTCGCCATAGGAAAGTATGTCACCTTCTTCACCTATTATTCGAACCTGCGTATCACGCAATGGCTGACCCACAGTTCCGTGCGCAATGGCATTCGGACGATTGGCGGTTACCACGGGAGACGCCTCGGTTAAACCATAGCCTTCCAAAATCCTGTTACCCGTGACAGCTTGCCACTCAACGGCCGTTGATTGAGTCAATGCAACGCCACCCGAGATAGTCGCTTTCAAGCGGCTAAAATCCAATTGTCCAAAAACTGTATGTTGGCATAAGCCAACAAAAAGGGTATTCAGGCCAGCTAAAAATGTAACGGGGTACTTTGCAAACTCAGCGACCAACGAATCAAGGTCTCTGGGATTAGGAACTAAAATCATGTGACTGCCTTGAGATAACATAACAAGACAATGAAAGGTCAGAGAATATATATGATACATAGGCAAAGGTACGCATACGATTTCAGCCCCGGATTCAACCATATCCTCAAGTAAATCATTAATTTGCTGCATATTTGCTATCAATTGAGCGTGTGTCAGCATCACACCTCGTGCCCGTCCTGTGGTACCACCGGTATACTGTAAAAAAGCCAGATCGTCAGATAAAGTCGCTCCGCTCTCCCACCGCCTTGCCTCGCCTATTTTCAACGCTTGTCTGAAATTAATCGCATGAACGAGATCCTTAGGCAGCGCTTTGTGTGCACTACCCCAAGGCTTAGTTAAGCGTTTAGTTATAACATTCCAATATCGAACAAAAGGAGAATGGCAATCAGCGACGCCCGTAACAACAACCTCTTCTATCATGGTGGCATTCAGAACTTCTGCTAAATTACCCGCAAGATCAGAGAGTAGGACTACCGCTTTAGCGCCGCTATCATGTAACTGATATTGCAATTCAGGTGGCGTAAACTGCGGATTCATATTAACGACCACCAGACCTGCTTTTAATGCCCCAAAGAGGACGATAGGAAATTGCAGCAAATTAGGTAATAAAAGAGCAATGCGGTCACCCCGCACCAATCCTGTATGATGCTGCAAATAACTGGCAAAAGATGAACTGAGCCGGTCCAGTTCAAAGTAACTCAGCGTTGCGCCTGCATGGCTAAACGCTGGATGATCTGCATAGCGATGACAGGTCAATACCAGCAAATCAGTAATGTTTGAAACGGGCAAATCCATTTTCGGGCTCAAATTATTACGATCCACTATTTATTACGATCCATTATCGGTAAAGGAAACGGTTATAACCAATGAAGTTAAAGAAGCACTGCTATAACAATAATCACTGATTACTGCTGAGGTTATAGCGCCCTGATTAAGGCGCTCGATGATCCTGAGCCAGCCCTTCGTGAAAAACCACCAACTCGCCAGCGTTTAGTCTGGTCCAGGCCTCATTAGCCGTCAGGGGTTCCGTCGCAACCACTGTGACGACATCGTTGTTCGTTGTTTCTTGGCAAAAATCAACGGTTAAGTCATCATCTTTCAGGCTCGCCTCCCCAAAAGGAGCTCGCCTCGTTAACCATGACAATTTTGAAGAGCAATAAGCAAATAAATACTGAGACTCCGATAACAACATATTAAAGACGCCCATTGATCGTAATTGCTCACAACACTGATGGATAAACGTAGTCAGCTCATCAAAATTATCGGGCCGTTCTGGAAATGTCAGACGTATCTGATCAAGCAACCAGCAAAATGCATACTCACTATCGGTACTACCTACCGGCTTATAGAAGATCAAAGGCAGATCAAAAATTCGCTTATCCAGCTGACCATTATGTGCAAACGCCCAACTATAGCCCCATAACTCACGAATAAACGGGTGAGTATTCTCCAAACAAACCAAACCTACATTGGCCTGACGAATGTGACTGATAACAACCAGGCTTTTTATGGGGTGGTTTTTTATAAGCTGGGCTATGACAGAATGGCAACTAGGCGCCGGATCATGGAACGCCCGGATACCTTTTCCTTCATAAAATGCAATACCCCATCCATCACGATGCGGGCCTGTGCCACCTCCTCTCTGCATCAAACCACTAAAACTAAAGCAGATATCGGTAGGCACATTGGCACTCATGCCTAGTAATTCACACATAATTCAGATCGTCTTTTTATCGGATGATGTCAACGTAATTTTATCCGGTAACGAATCTATAGCGTCAACACCGGATTCAAATTCAGGAATTTTAATAGCAGGATAAGCAGGCGCTTCATTCTGACGACGCTCACCCTCAAAACAACCGGCCGGATCGATGCTCATTAATTTGCTGAGCACGGTAGCACGCACTCGCCCCCCTCTTTCGATGTGTAACTCATCGCAAACAATTTCACCTTCAAGCAGGCCACTGACAGTCATATGCTTGGCTTTAATGATGCCTGAGACATGCCCTGTCGCACCAATCGAAATATTATCCAGCGATTTAATATTTCCTTCAAATACGCCATCAATATGCATCTTTCCTATGATGTTCATTTCACCAGAAAGCTTATTCCCCTCAGCAATAATGGTTATGGCTGAGCGATTTGATTTAGAGGATACAGATTTTTTAAAGATGCCCATTTAACACTCTTCACTTTTGTAAAAATTGAGTCAAAGTTAGCGATATTCCAGGCAACAAAAGGTGCCGGATTAATCGCTGAATAGAGGTGCCTGACCTCATAATGCAAATGAGGGCCTGTGGTTCTACCCGTATTCCCACTTTCACCTATTTTTTGCCCCTTATGAATGAACTCGCCGCTATTCACATCGATGTCATTCAAATGACTATAAGTAGTTTTGAATCCGAAATCATGCAGAATCACCACCTGTTTACCATAACCATCATGTTGATTACCGGCAGATTCAACCACTCCATCAGCGGTTGAATACACCGGCGTACCTACATCGGCTTTATAATCTATACCACTATGCAGGATACGTTTATGTTTTGTCGGATGCATACGCATGCCAAAACTATCGCTGATCCGTATAGCCTGTATGGGCACACCATTCGGGATACTATTCAGCATAAATAAACGCTGATTTGCCATCATCGTTAGTGATTCCAACCTTTCTGTCGACAAATCACCCGTTGGTTCTACATTTAAAAGTGTTTCCAACCCATTTAAGCTTGTCCCTAGTGTCGCACTCAACTCACCTATACGATTATTGCCTTCGTAAAGTTCATCTCCCATACGAATGTTTTCAGCCTTTAATTTATCTCGCTGGCTGGCCACACGCGACAGCGATACACTAAGCTGGTCTAACTCATTTTTATATAGATTCTGCGTTCCCAGCATCATTTCATATTGATCGTTAAGCTGTTCATGATCTTCCACCAAATCCGCCAGATCATCCGATGTCTTCACCAACAACCAGTTCGAAATAAAAAAACTGACAGCAGATAACGCTATAAAAAATATCACCAGATAGCGAGCTACCTGTCCCAAAGAGTATTGACGGGAACCACGTACCGTCGTTAACGTAACGATCAATTTATTCTTCAATCTCTGATCCCTAAAACTTCATCAGGCAGCTGCAAATATACGCATAAATTTTAGAATTGTCATAAAACACCCTGATATTAACCTTTGGATGTTACCCAATAGTCTAAAAATTAAACCAATTGCTTATAGGCGACTATGACTCCGATGGAAAATATGGTTTATGTTCTGTATTTCTGAATCGGTTTCCCCCCAATCAGTGATGTTATTATATTAAAAAAGGAAAGTAGGGTATGAGTCAGCATGATGTAGTTTTTTTAAGTGGCGTACGTACAGCCATTGGTGGTTTTGGTGGTAGTTTGAAAACTAAAACCCCATGTGAGCTTGCAGCAGCCGTTGTAGAAGAAGCAGTTAAACGCTCTGGAGTGGAGCCCGCTGCTTTTGGGCACAGTGTTATCGGTAATGTTATCCACACTGAACGCCGTGATATGTATATAGGCCGCGTTGCTGCTGTTAATGGTGGCTTGCCACATGAAACACCGGGTCTTACTGTAAACCGCCTGTGCGGTAGTGGCTTGCAAGCAATTATTACCGCTGCCCAACAGATCGAGTTAGGCCAGTGCTCTGCAGCTGTCGCTGGAGGAGCCGAAGTAATGAGTCGCTCTCAATACTGGATCCCAAGCGCTCGCTTTGGACAACGTATGGGTGATGCCGAAATCGTTGACGCCATGGTAGGTGCCCTTACCTGCCCATTCGATGATACTCATATGGGTATCACCGCTGAAAACGTCGCGGAGAAATGGAAGATCAGCCGTGAAGATCAAGATGCGCTGGCGCTGCTAAGCCATCAGCGTGCCGAAGCAGCGACAACCTCAGGTCGCTTTAAAGATCAGATTTTACCGATTGAACTGAAAAGCCGTAAGGGCAGTACTTTTTTCGATACCGATGAGCACACTCGCAAGGGCTGTACATTAGAAGACATGACGAAATTACGTCCTGCATTCAAGCGCGACGGTAGTGTAACGGCCGGTAATGCTTCAGGCCTGAACGATGCAGCAGCAGCGGTTACTCTAATGAGTTCCGACGAAGCAGCAAAACGCGGCCTTAAGCCAATGGCACGTCTGGCTGGTTATGCCTTTGCAGGTGTTGAACCAAAGTACATGGGTATAGGCCCTATTCCCGCTGTTCGTAAATTACTGGACAATGCGGGCCTTTCTATCAGCGATATCGATGTTTGGGAAGTAAACGAAGCATTCGCAGCGCAAGCACTGGCTGTGGCACGCGATTTAGACCTGCCTGCCGATAAGGTTAACGTTAACGGTTCGGGTGTCTCTTTGGGCCACCCAATTGGTGCTACTGGTGCAATTATCACTGTTAAAGCACTGTATGAACTGCAACGCGTTGAAGGACGTTATGCGGTTGTTACTATGTGTATCGGTGGTGGTCAGGGGATTGCCGCACTGCTAGAGCGTATTTAACTTAACTGCTAGAGCACATTTAACTTAAGAGCGGCTAATATCTGTTTCAGATATTAGCGTCAGGAGCCTCTGTTTGAGGCTCCCTTTTTTTAAGGATTTTTCATTTCAAGCTTACGTCATTTTTATTTTAAGACAGCATATAGCCTTATATTACGTCCTTTGACTTCTCTACTATTTCATCATTCACAATTCTGTAACACGGCTCATATTCTTCGTGGTTGATTTTCATACGTTTCTGCTCAACAAATGAAGATAGCAACTCATCTAATGAGTGCATAATATCCTTATCCCCTGTCAGCTCAAAAGGACCATATTGTTCAATAGCCAATACGCCGGGCTCTTTAACATTACCTGCAACAATACCTGAAAGCGCCTTTCTTAACTGAGCCGCCAAAATATAATCAGGCTGACCTTTTCTGAGATTTAACTGCGCCATCTCTTTATGCGTTGGTTCAAAAGGCTGCTGGAACTCATGAGGAATGTGCAACTGCCAGTTATAGTGATATGACTCGTCTGTTTGGTTACGATAAGCTAATACACTTTCAAGACCCGCCTTCATTTTCACAGCAACATCATGCGGATCCCCGACAATGATCTCGTAACGTTGTGCCGCGCGCGCTCCGATAGTTGCTTTAATGAAACGATCGACCGTCTCAAAATATGCCTCACTGCCTTTTGGCCCTGTAAAGATCAGAGGAAAGGGTACATTTTGGTTTTGAGGGTGCAGAAGAATCCCCAGCATATAAAGAATCTCTTCAGCCGTACCTGCTCCCCCCGGAAAAACAATGATGCCATGCCCTAAACGTACGAATGCTTCCAATCGCTTCTCAATATCAGGCAATATGACGAGTTCATTGACGATAGGGTTAGGTGATTCTGCTGCGATGATCCCGGGCTCAGTCAGGCCGATATAGCGAGGATTATGTTTCCGCTGTTTCGCATGGGCAATCGTGGCTCCTTTCATGGGTCCTTTCATCGCGCCAGGTCCGCACCCTGTACAAATATCGAATGATCGCAAACCCAGTTCGTAACCTACCGTCTTTGTATAGTCATACTCGTCCCTCTGTATAGAATGACCTCCCCAACAGACAACCAGGCTGGGCTCCACATGAGGCTTCATAGCGGCAGCATGACGTAAAATATGAAACACTGTATTGGTGATACGTCCCGACGCATTCAAACCGGCAGAACCCTGATCCAGTTCGTCACCGACATACAATAAATCTCTTAACACGGTGAACAAATGCTCACGAATACCTTGAATAAGCTGACCATCAACAAACGCCGAAGCAGGCGCATTAATCAACTCCAGCTGTACACCTCTATGCTTAGTTTTAATCCGAATATCAAACTCACGAAAGCGATGCAGTACAGTACGCGTGCTATCAAGCTCACTTCCCGTATTCAAAACAGCTAGGCAACATTGACGAAATAACCGATACAAACCGCCCTGACTCATATCTTGTAATTTTTCGACCTCATGTGGAGAGAGGGTATCCATGCTCTCCAAAGGCGTCACACTTGCATTGATAAAATATTCGGTGATCATATACACCACTCTCCTTAAAAATAAATTACGATAGGCGTTGTCGATTACCCGCCTAGCGTTTCAACATATTATCCATATACCATTCAACATAGTTCACTTTGTCACGTTGGTATATCTATATATAACAAAAACTTATATTTTCTCAAGATTGCTGATCTGCAATTATTTTATCCACAAACGCCGGCACCTGCTCACTGGCAAGGCCATAATAATGTGCCTTGAAATGAGACTCTTTTCTTGAAGGCTCCAGATTAATTTCAACGCTGTGAGCACCCGTTTCATTGGCAATTTCAACGAACCCGGCAGCCGGATACACATGCCCGGACGTTCCGATAGACAAAAACAAGTCACACTGACTTAAGGCCCGATAGATTTCATTCATTTGCTTCGGCGCTTCTCCAAACCAGACAATATCAGGCCGTAAAGTTCCCCTTAGCCCACAACAAACACATCGGTCTTCATGCCCGACAGGACCCGCTACTTCAAAAACATAATCAGAACGAGTACAACGAACATTCAACAGCTCGCCATGCATATGTATAAGCGCCTCACTGCCTGCACGTTCGTGCAAATTATCCACATTTTGTGTAACCAGAAGAAATTCGCCCTGAAATGCTTTTTCCAGACGCGCTAAGGCTTTATGTGCTTCATTTGGCACAACGCTCGAATCGGATAACTGTGCACGCCGGGCATTATAAAAACGGTGCACTCGTTCCGGGTCACGAAGAAAACCGTCAGGCGTTGCTACATCCTCAATGTGGTGATCTTCCCATAATCCATCACAGGCTCTGAATGTCCTTATTCCTGACTCGGCAGAGATACCCGCCCCCGTTAACACGACGATTGACTGATAACTCATTTACTTCCCCAATAGTTGACCGCAAGCCTCAAACATTAGACTATCATGGATATTGAAGGTCTATTAAGTTTGTCATTCTCTGTTTCGGCTGCAAAAGGATAGAGCCATGAGCGCAACAAAACTCTATATTCTCGACACAAACGTACTGCTGCATGATCCTAAATGCCTGTTCGCATTTAAAGAACAGGACATCTGTATTCCGATGACCGTTCTTGAAGAACTGGACGACATTAAGGATCGTAAAAAAAATGTTGCTCAGGAAGCTCGCTATGCGATTCGGGCCATAGACAATATTTTATCAACGGCAACGTCTCCATCGCAAATAACGAAAGGAGTACAAATTGCTTTACCGGGTAAGGACCGGGAGATCAGACTCGGAAAACTCAGTATTTTTCCTGATCATGAGCTCACAACAAAGCCGGGCTTTCTCAGCAGTAATAAAAAAGATAATTTAATCATAAACTGTGCGCTGCACTTACAGTCTACAACCACACATCAAGAAGTTATTTTAGTCACAAAAGACATCAACATGCGCTTAAAGGCAATGGGTGCTGGCCTGGAACGCGTTGAAGATTATCGCACCGACCAACTCGTCTCTGACATTGACCTGCTGCCTGCCGGTCATGCCCACTTAGATGGTACATTCTGGGAACAGGTAGATCAGGTAAAAAGTGTTCAGGAAGAGGGGAACACTTATCATTATATTGATAAAACGCTTATCCCTAACGCGTATGTAAGCGAATACATTTTTGATGATTCTAAAGATTTTGCAGCGCGCGTAGTCTCCATCGATGATAAACAGATCACCTTACTGGATCTTGGCTACGATCACCTGATGCAGCAAAGCTGCTGGGGTATCTCCCCCATTAATATCTATCAGGCATTTGCCATGCAAGCCGTTCTCGATCCCGCTATTGATCTGGCTATTCTCAATGGCGCCGCAGGATCAGGAAAAACCTTAATCGCCCTGGCATCTGCACTCGAAATGGTCATAGAGGAAAAGCGTTATAATAAAATTATTGTGACACGCTCAACACCACCGGTTGCAGAAGATATTGGCTTTCTTCCGGGCACGGAAGAAGAAAAAATGACTCCGTGGATGAGTGCAATAAATGACAATCTGGAAGCGATGCATGAAAATGATGAACGCCCTCTGAGCAGTGTTAAATACACCATAGAAAAAGCGAATATTCAGTTTAAATCTCTTAATTTCATTCGCGGCCGAAGTATTCAGAACGCGGTTGTCATTATTGATGAAGCACAAAATTTAACGCCATCACAGCTAAAAACTATTCTCACGCGTTCAGGCAAAGGCACTAAAATGATTTGCCTGGGAAATCTGGCACAAATTGACTCCAACTATCTAACACCGCTAACGTCAGGGTTAACCTATATTGTCGAACGCTTCAAAGGTTTTGACGGGGCGGCTAACGTTCACTTTGAAGGCATATTCCGTTCAAAACTGGCAGAGTATGCAGAAGAGCACCTCTAAAATCAGGTTATTAACGGTTATAACAGTTGTCAGAATATCGCTTCGGCAACTGTTATTCTATTTTCATTCGGTTTATTAGCTCGTATGATTGAAGCATAATCAAACATATGGACTTCTAAAATGAGTAACGATATCGCTGGCGCAGAGTTTTCATCGAACCCACTTGTTGATTTCAGCCCACATGGAATAGTGGTAGTTGATAATGCTCACGTTATTTATGCCAACGAAGCAGCAAGCCATGTTTTCTATACTCCGGTATCTGAACTCATATTAATGACACTGTCTGATTTAAATCAATCGCAGGAAACGCTACAGAGTCTGCTTAATTATGCGAAAGCGGCCATCGCAGAACAGACTATTCAAACTTATCAGATAGCATTAATGAGCGGTGCAGGTCTGCGCTATTACTCAACCACTTTTCATCCTGATGGTCATCGTATCTATATCTATTTTCAGGATATTAGTGCTCTGATTCAAACAGAACGTTCACTACAAACCAACACGACTCATGATTCATTGACGGGGCTTTTTAATCGACCACAATTATTCATGATGGCGACTCAGGATATTGCCCGATCTAAACGCTATCGCACCCCTTTGTCCCTGCTTGTTATCAACATCGCCAATATTCGCAGCATCAATCAAAGCTACGGCTACGCCATGGGTGATCATGTATTGATCAATGTATCCAGAGCGTTACAAGACGCGCTTAGAGAGTCAGACTACGCCGCGCGACTCGATAATAAGAGTTTTGTAATCTGCCTGATAGACGCAACACTTGAGCAAACAGAGATCGTTGCCAATCGAATAAACGCAGTAATTAGCGAACGAAATATTCTTATTGCTGATACCGCTATTACTATTGAACTGGCATACGGTCACGCTCAATTCGATAATGTTACTGACCACCAATTTGATAACCTGCTATTACGAGCAGAAAAAAATTGCGATGAGCTATAACATGTTCGTAAAAGCAATAAAAACCGTACTAACAGGTCTTATCCGACTTTATCAATATGCAATCAGCCCCCTGCCAGGTAACATTTGATGACCTTCTACCTAGTGCGTGCAGAAACAAACTGCGGTGAGCTATAACATGTTCGTAAAAGCAATAAAAACCGTATTCACCGGTATTATCCGACTTTATCAATATGCAATCAGCCCCCTGCTAGGTAACAATTGCCGCTTCTACCCAAGCTGCTCTCACTACATGCTTGAAGCAATTGAAATACATGGCCTTTTAAAAGGCACCGGGCTTGGCACTCTTAGAATTCTCAAATGCCACCCATGGCACGAGGGAGGAGTCGACCCGGTTCCACCGGCGTGCCAATGTGATACGCATAAACACACCCCTCCTCCGCAAAGCTAAATAGTGTTTAAGCCTTCCTACAAAAACGCGTTACAATACGCGCATACCTCTATGAACTTATACGATCCAACAAAACAGCATTCACTGGAAGGCTATCCTTGATGTTTTCGCCCTTAGCTGTCATTTCAACCGTCATTGTCTATATGCTTCTGCTCTTTACGGTTGCTCAACTCGTTGAGAGACGGGTAGCAAAAACAGGCACCCCCCTCAAAAGCCCATGGATCTACGCGCTTTCCCTTGCGGTATTCCACACATCATGGACGTTTTATGGCAGCGTAGGTTTTGCAAGCACATCAGGGCTACTTTTTCTGGGTATCTATGTTGGGGCGTTAATCGGTATTATTTTCTGGTGGGTCACGCTCAGAAAAATGGTTGCTATTAAAGAAACCTTTCGTATAACCAGTATCGCCGATTTTATATCAACCCGATATCGGCGCTCACAAAAAATTGCCGGGCTGGTCACGCTAATTGCCTTAATAGGCATCCTTCCTTATATCGCACTGCAATTAAAAGCCATCGTCAATTCATTTGAGATCATTACGCAAGACCACGGCCCTGCATGGGAATACAGCGGCCTGTTTGTCATATTAATAATGACCGCTTTCACCATTATATTTGGTGTTCGTAAACTTGATCCAACGGAACGGCATCAAGGAATGATCGTTGCGCTGGTGGTTGAAAGCATTGTAAAACTCGTTGCTTTTGTCAGTGTTGGCTTGTTTGTCTGTTTTATTCTCTATGATGGCCCAGGCGACATTTATGCTCGCATGATAGAAGCAAACCTCTCCTATCTGACCCAATTCGATGTTGTGGATAATAGTGCCAGCATGTGGGTGACACTCATCATTCTGAGTTTTGCCGGTATCTATCTCCTACCAAGACAGTTTCATGTCGCGGTCGTTGAAAATACTGACAAGAAACATATAAAAACCGCGATGTGGTTATTCCCGCTTTATATTATAGCTATCAACTTATTTGTCGTTCCGCTGGCAGCGGCGGGCCTGATGTCAGGCATTCCTGCTGAATATGCTGACTTTTTTGTTTTATTATTACCACAACAAGCAGGCTACCAGGGGCTTACGCTATTTGCCTTTATTGGCGGTTTTTCTGCCGCGACCGGTATGATCATCATTACCACCATGACATTAGCCACCATGGTTTCGAATCATCTTTTATTACCCATTATTGAATCTGTTACCGCCACGCAGCGCTTGCGCGCTCACCTCTTGCAAATTCGCTGGGTACTGGTGGCGTTGATTTTAACAGGCAGTTATTGGTTCGAACGCGAATTCAGTGATTCTTACATTCTGGTCGCCATTGGCTTACTCTCTTTTGTCGCTATTTTACAGTTCGCACCCGCCGCTTTTGGTGGTATGTTCTGGCATCGGGGCAATAGCGGGGGTGCTTTTTCAGGCTTGCTCGCAGGATTTTTTATCTGGTGTTACACCTTAGGCTTGCCTACTTTCATCAAACAAGGCTGGTTGAGTCCAACTATTCTGACGGAGGGTCCCTGGGGCATAGAGCAACTAAAGCCGGAAGCACTGCTTGGGCTTGACGACTTTAACCCACTCACACACAGTGTTATATGGACTTTACTATTTAACATCAGCTTCTACATTATTGGCTCATTGATATACCACCCGCATAAAGATGAACGCACGCTGACGACAGAGTTCATGGCGGCGTTGCAACCACAAATCATAAACAAGAAAGCACGCCCAACAGGGCTGGATGCGTACATAACACTAAGCATCAAAATAGAAGAAGCTAAAAACCTACTCGCCCAATACTTAACGGCAGATAAAGCGCGAGAGTCGGTATACACCATCGCAGAAGACTTACAGGTACTTGGCAAAGCCTACATAACAATCATTGAATTAATTGAGTTCCATCGGATGATTGAGCATCTACTGGCGGGTTCCATTGGAGCGGCCAGTGCGCATAGCGCACTCGAACAAACAATTCGCTATTCTGAGCGGGAATCCAGTGATCTTAAAGCGCTTTATAGCCATATAGTCAATGAGTTAAGCACCCAGAGTGTCGTACAGAAACAAGGCAATGAAGACGCTGATGATGACGATGATCATTTACCGAATGGCTTCGGAATGCTATCGAGTCTTCAGTCACAAATAGATACACTCGAAGCCACCATCACTGCGCAACAACAAGAGATCGTGCTTCTGGAAACAAAACTAGACACCCGGTACGAAGAGATATTTAAATACCGAACAGAATCACAACGAATTAAACAAGAAAATGATGACCTTAGAAATCAGGCAAATCTACTTCCACGCAACGTAAACGTATCACCAAAAGAAAGCAGCTAAACTAATAAAAGACGATAATATCAGGTGGCATGACTCTGCCACCTGATATTAATCAATTACTCTTCTTTATGCAGGTGTACATCCATCTGCGGAAAGGGAATAGAAATACCCGCCTCATCAAAACGTAACTTAACTTTCTCATTAGTATCCCAAAGCACCGCCCAGTAGTCCGCCGTTTTAACCCAAGGGCGTACCACGAAGTTAACACTGCTATCAGCTAGCGCAGAAACAGCAACCACCGGTGCTGGTTCCAGCAAAACACGCTCGTCCTCAGCTATGATTTCAGCTAACAATGTCTTCGCTTGCAGCAGATCAGCATCATAACCAATGCCAAATATCATATCGACCCGACGGGTATCACGTTTCGAATAATTGGTAATTACGCCGCCGTAGATCGGCCCATTAGGCACGATGACCTCTCGATTATCGCCGGTACGCATAACGGTACTGAAAATTGAGATACTCTCAACAACACCTGAAACGCCCGCCGCCTCAATAAAATCACCTGCACGGAAAGGACGAAACACCACCAGCAACACACCAGCGGCAAAGTTTTTCAAAGAATCCTGCAGTGATAAACCTATTGCCAAACCAGCGGCACCCACAATCGCGATCAACGAAGAGGTATTAACACCTAATTGATCAAGAGAAGCGACGACCACAAAAAGCAGTAATACAGCACCTAAAATAGACGTGATGAAATTAATCAACATATCATCCATTTTTGACTTACGTAACAGCTTTCTGGCTAAACTCATCATCAGGCCGATAACCATACGCCCAACAATAAATACGGCTAGAGCAGTCAGAACATTGATGATCCAGGGTACGATATATTCATTTTGCAGGGCGATTAACTGGTTTGAATCCAAAAAATTTTCCATCTATGACTCCTTCGTCTAATCGGACTTATTAATATGGGGGCACTATTATCCCTTGCGGAAGTAAAAAAACATACTTTTAAAGGAACTTTAGTCCGTACTTTCCATCGTATAATCCATAAAATGCTTTACTATAAGATTCTACTCAGAGACATCCATACACAATATTTATCTGAGACAAAGGCTCTCTGAATTATGAAAAAATACGTTTTAGCAACAGCGCTCATATCAACAACTATCTTTGCCCTCCCTGCATTTGCGGAGAAAGGACACATCGCTGATGATGTGTTTGTATTTATGCACGGTGGGCCCAGTAATCAATATCGAATTTCCGGACGTGTACATAGCGGCTCCCCGATAGATATCCTCAAAAAAAGCAATGATGGAAAGTATATTCAGGTACGCACAAGCGCTGGATCAGTTGGTTGGGTTGATGCCAACAATATTGAGAATGGCGATAGTATCCAGATTCGGATGCCTAAACTCGAATCTGCGCTCGAAAGTAGCCAAACACTGGTAAAACAGCAGTCAACCGAAATTCAGAGTCTGACAAGTGAACTGGACACCTTTAAAGCAGAAAATGGTACCTATTCAGATCAGTTATCCAAATTAAACACTGATATAGAAGAGCTGAACCGTCAGATAGACAATATGGATGAAAGTAATCTTATGCGCTGGTTCACTTACGGTGGCTTGGTTGCGCTAGGAGGTGTGTTTTTAGGCCTACTTCTACCCTATATGCCTAAAAAGAAAAAACGCCGCGATGATTGGCTATAGCAAAAAACAAAAAAAGCCGATGTACATCGGCTTTTTTTTGGTGTCATTCAATTACAAAAATGACTAATCCAGCGCTAAAGTTGAAAGTGTGTATTGGCGAACACGTTTTTGCAATTCAGTATTATCAGTCAGTGACTCACCATAAGAAGGCACTAATTCCTTCATCTTTTTCTGCCACTGCGGCGTTGCCATTTTTTCAGGAAAGCAGCGCTCTACGATATTAATCATAGTACTCACAGCAGTCGATGCACCCGGCGAAGCGCCTAACAGCGCAGCAAGAGAATGGTCAGCGGCAGTGATTACTTCAGTACCGAATTCCAGTTTACCGCCTGTCTCTTTGTCTTTTTTGATGATCTGAACACGCTGGCCCGCGGTCGCTAATGTCCAATCGTCATTATCCGCGTCAGTATAAAATTTACGCAAAGAGTCCATACGGGCATCATGTGACTGCATTGCTTCACTAATCAAATAGCGTGTTAAATCCATGTTATTTTTACCAACAGACAGCATAGATTTAAGATTATTAGCCCGCAAACTTTTAGGTAAATCAAGAACAGAGCCTTGCTTCAGGAACTTAGTAGTAAAACCAGCGAAAGGTCCGAACAACAAGGCTTTCTCACCGCTGATAATACGCGTGTCAAGATGCGGAACAGACATAGGAGGCGCACCAATAGGCGCTAAGCCGTAAACCTTAGCAAAATGTTTTTCAACTATTTCAGGTTTTTTACATACCAACCATTGACCACTAACAGGGAAGCCACCGTAACCATCACCTTCAGGAATACCCGATAACTGTAATAATGGTAAAGCACCACCACCGGCACCTAAAAAGACAAAACGAGCATTAATAACTTCGTCATCACCTGTCGTTTTATTTTTTAGTTCGACGCGCCATTGACCGTTATCCCGCTGCTCAAGATCTTTAACCGTATGACCGAGCAACAATTCAAAATTATCCTGCGATTCAAGATAACTCGCCATATTACGTGCCAGAGAACCAAAATCTACATCGGATCCATAACGAACACGCGTACCTGCAATGCTCTCCATAGGGTTGCGGTTTTCAAGAATCAGTGGCATCCACTCACGCAACACTCTTGGATCTTCACTGTATTCCATATCAGAAAATAGCGGTGACTGACTCAGTGCTTCATAACGCTTACGCAGAAAAGCTACGTTTTCTTCACCCCAGACAAAACTCTGATGAGGTGTCGGATGGATAAAGTTTTCAGGGGAAGGCAAAGCACCCTGCTGCACCAGATAAGACCAGAACTGCAAGCTAACTTCAAAAGCAGAATTAATTGCGAAAGCTTTGCGGGTATCGATACTACCGTCAGGTAACATCGGCGTATAGTTCAGCTCACAATAGGCTGCATGCCCAGTGCCGGCATTATTCCAACCATCAGTACTCTCGTGGGCTACGTGGTTTAAACGTTCAACCATCACGATATTAAAGGAAGGGTCGAGCTGCTTAAGAAGCATGCCCAGGGTAGTACTCATCGCACCCGCACCCACCAACAACACGTCTACCGATTTTGCTGTCATTTTGCTCTTCACCATTTCTAATATAAATATGGGATTTGAAAATCACATCCGATAGTTCTGTTCAATACTGGTATATCAGCATTAAATCAAACGGTAACGAAACTTTTGGTTTCATCAATAACCGGATGTCCTACCCCAGCATTTTCGTACTGACTAAAAGCATATGAATATGACATTTCGTCCTTCATATGGGGAATATTTGCGCGAATTATACGGGTTCTTTTACAAAAGTCTTGAAAAATTGAGCCATTAGTACTGGTCAATTCGTAGTATACAATCATTATCGAACGATATTGAGTACCGCTAAGCAAGCACCTTAACCCGTTAAAAATTCTCGATTTTTATTTAATTCGTTAATATTTATAGATTAGTTCAGTGGAACTTTTTTGATAAAGAATATGTCTCTGTTGAGCACACACATTTTATAGATATAAAAATCGCCATTAATTTTCATTATCAACTAAATAGTTATATACCATTAGCAAACTATTCCTTACAGGTGTCTGATAGAGAACGTCTAGCTGAACTGAATTTATCAGGGAGTATTTATGGAACGCGTTACGATTTTTGGCAAAGAAGGCTGTGGTTTTTGTAAACGAGCTAAGCTGCTATGTGAGCAGAATAATTTTGCTTTCAAGTATCTGGATATCCATCAGGAAAATATTAGTCAGGCTGATTTGGAACAAACCATCGGCAAGCCTGTCAATACAGTACCTCAGATTTTTATTGGCAAAGAATATATTGGCGGATACACAGAGTTCGCCAAAAAAGTTGCTGAAACAGGACTTTAGAGGCTAAAGTGTAATTACATCTTCTCAGGGTGTAATTAGATATTGATGAAAACAGACGAGGTAATATATGACTATTATGGCAACTATCATCTGCGCAGCAATTGCCGTTTATATAGGTAAAGCATTACTTGATCATAACCATCAACAAAAAATGCAGCCCATTCGGATTAAGAATGATAGCCCTACAGATCGTCTTCACACTAAACGTCGCCGTTAATAAGAACATAGAGGCGTTTTAACACGTCTCTGCTTATTCTGGATTAAGGGCGGTCTGATTTACATCAAACGCCCCATATTCTCGCCGCCAACCCACTCATCCTGACCGTGGGTTTATCAATTGATGAGGTGATAGTTTTTAATGAACCGTACAACGTGCAATGCTTTTTCGCACGCGTAATACCGGTATATACTAACTCCCGGCTGACTACTTTCGCTTCTTCTACCAACACCAGTGTTACATCATCAAACTCTGATCCCTGACTTTTATGCACCGTCATTGCAAAGACAGTTTCATGCTGTGGTAAACGGCTGGTAATATACGGAACTAAAGCCCCCCCCTGCTCAAACCATACTTTGAGTTGCTGTGTTTCAGAATCGACTAACGCAATACCGATATCACCATTATACAACTGCAGAGAACGGTCATTACGGGTAATCATTACCGGACGGCCAGGATACCAGCGACCATTCATGTCAATAAGACCACGGCTTTGCGCCAGTTTTTCAAAATCGGCATTCAGCGTCTCAATACCGAAAATCCCTTTGCGCAAACCACATAACACCTGAAAAGCTGAAAAGCGTTTTACAATCGCTTCAGGCGATTCCTGAGCGGTCACAGCGGCCAGATAGGCTCTATATTTATCCAGCATATGCTGAAGCAGCTGGGAGTTATCCGTCACGCTAACAGGTAGTTGCTGCAGATCTGGATAACCTGACTGCAACACGTGCCGCACTTCCTCTGCACTGCCGTTGTTAACCGCGCGTGCCAGTGCGCCAATACCGCTATCCATTGAAAAACGATAACTACGTGTAAGGAATGCCACGGAGTCCGCAAATAATAGTTTTTTTGTCTGAGCAGACTCTGGCAAATCACAGGTTATGCGTAATAATTCAGCCATGTGATTGCTGCCTCTCACTTGCTCAGGGAGGGAGCAAAGATCACCCAACACACTGCCAGCCTCCACAGACGCTAACTGTTCTTTATCGCCAATTAAAATAAGCCGGGCATGTTCCGGCAATGCGGCCAATAATGCAGCCATCATTGGCAAATCAATCATTGAGGCCTCATCAACCACCAGCAGATCAAGATGCAATGGATTATCAAGATTATACTTAAACGCGGCCTGGCCAGGACGTGCGCCTAGCAGCCGATGTAAAGTGGTCCCCTGATCAGGTATCAGATTCTTAATATCTTCGCCTACATCAAGGGCAGCACGTGCCTGACCTATCGATTCCGACAATCGCGCGGCGGCTTTTCCTGTCGGGGCCGCCAGACAAATTACCGGAACATACTCTGGATTAAGGTTACGCTGCATCTGTAAATAGATTGCCAGCATCCGTGTAATTGTCGTGGTTTTACCGGTTCCAGGTCCACCGCTGATAATCGCTAAAGATTGCATCACGGCAGTCGCTGCCGCTACGCGCTGTCCGTCGGGTTGCGAATTGCTGCTACTCTGGTCAATGTTCTGATCAACGTTCAGGCTAACGTCTTGCTTAAAAAGCACATCCAGTTTTTCTTTAAGGAACGCAACATCAAATTCAATCGGTTTCGCTCTGGCTAACAGGTCACAGGCAACCTGACACTCATATTGCCAATAACGATATAGATACATTCTGTCTTTATCCAAGACCATAGGCGTTAATTCACTACCATCTCCCAGAACCAGAGAATCGATTAACGTATCGACTGAACCGCCCGCCAAAAGAGCGTTAGCTTCTTCCCGCAATAAGCCAGGCCATGCAGACCAGATCACCTCCAATTTACCCAGATGGATACATATATGCCCCTCTCCCAGTTGCTGGCTGGTCAACGCTGCCAGCAAGACCAACAATTCAGGCATCTCGGGTTGCTGCCTTGTTAGCCATTGAGCGAAATGAATATCCAACGGCCGCAGATAACCGTGCGTATGAAGATCATCCAACAGTTTCATACCGATACTCCCATAAACATGTGATCCAACGCATCAATCAACGCGAAATCCGGCTTGGTATAAAACACACCTTGTTCTGGATTATCTGGATGCATCCCTCGCAGAAACAGGTAATACACGCCTCCGATATGAATTTCGTAGTCATAGTCAGGCAAGCGGATTTTAAGCAATCGATGTAACGCGAGCGTATACAACACATACTGCAGATCATAGCGATGTTCAATCATGGCCCCGGCCATCGCCTCCTGGCTATAATCCTCTGCGGTGTAGCCCAAATGATTCGATTTATAATCCACCACATAATAACGGCCGTCATAACGCAGAGTCAGATCGATGTAACCTTTCAGCATCCCCTGTATCTGATCAAACTGCAGCGTGCCTGCCCGCATCGCTAAGGGGTCATGCTGACGTA
This sequence comes from Neptunomonas antarctica, assembly GCF_001305295.1. Classification (GTDB taxonomy): domain Bacteria; phylum Pseudomonadota; class Gammaproteobacteria; order Pseudomonadales; family Balneatricaceae; genus Neptunomonas; species Neptunomonas antarctica. The sequence continues at coordinate 129,273 of NZ_LJSI01000017.1, read as the reverse complement.
ATAACTGATTCAGCTGTGGTGCATTCATTGAGGCAAAAGGCAGTACAAACTCCATCTCAACCAAGCGGTCCTGATGAGCGATATCCATCAATCGACAGTCGGCCTGCATTAAAGGCACCTGCAATACTTGTTGAATAAAATCAGCCAGCACCGGCTGCCATTCAGACTCAAAACCGCTTAATAGCAGATGTTTTTCAAGCACTTCATTTAACTGTTCAGGTGTTACCGTCGCAAAATCAATCTCTTCAAACAACGTATGCAGGAAAGTACCGGCTGCCGCGCCACGATGAAACGTGAAAATATTGAAAACGCCCGCCCTATCATCTTCAGTAATGTCCTGCTCTTCGAGTACTTCAAGATCAATATTAATTTCAGTGACAGGCTCACGTGTATGAAACCGACTTAATGCTGAGTAACTGGTCACACGCCAGTCACGCTGAATCATGCCTGTAAATGTTCGCGTTACGGGGGCAGCGGGAACTTCTTCTGGTGAAGCAAACATATCCAGCGTACCCATACTATGAGCCGGTATAGATTCTGGTAATGGCTCCACATGTAATGCGGGAAAAGCAGCGGCGAACCGATTAACCGCCTCAGCCAGGTCGGGCTCTGCTCCCATCAACAGATAACCCAACGCACTATTGACAGTTTTTCCTTTTTTGCTGTTGCGGTAACGGATATCGCACACCCCTAAATAACAGGCATGTACGGCACGGGTAATCGCGACATAAAGTAAGCGAAGATCTTCCGCTAAACGCTCTTTTTCGACCCGTGCTTTGATCTCTTCATCGGGCTCCAGGCTCAGCACAGAACGCCCGTCATCGTCGTGATAGAGCGACGAGGAGCTATCCCGATAGCGGCAAATAAAAGGCAGATAGACAAGCTCGTATTCCAGCCCTTTAGATTTATGGATGGTGATAATCGTCACACGAGAACGGTCGCTTTCCAGGTGCAACTGTTGTTCATCCGAGTTCTGATTGGGGCTGGCAAGATGTTCAGCTAACCAACGCAGCGTTCCCATCATACCTTCTACATCCTGACTGGCCTGTTGCAGCAATTCACCCAGGTGTAACAGATCGGTGAGGCGACGTTCGCCCTCTTCATTCGCCAGTATTCGGTTAGACAAGCGCCGCGTAGCCAGCAGATTATGCAGCATAGGCAATACTCCTAAGCGCTGCCAATGCTCACGATATTGTTGGAACTCAGCCACCAGCGCTTCCCATTCCAGCTCACTCTGGCATAAGTGATCCAACTCAGACATATTCAGATGAAATAAGCCGGTTGCCAACGCCGTCCGCAGCGTACGCTCGTCGGTAGGTTCAGCAATCGCCTGCAGAATATAGAACAACTCACGCGCTTCTACCGTACTGAATACACTTTCGCGGCTAGACAGAAACACCGAGGCAATACCACGGCCACGCAGTGCTTGTTGAATTTCTTTGGCCTCTTTACGATCCCTCACCAATACCGCGATATCGGCGGGTAAAGCACGTCGTTCGCCTATGTGATACTGGCCAGAGTTCAATACCGATTCAATATGCTGCGCGCAGGCAGCCGAATAACGTTTAAGGTAGTCCCCTGCGCTTAGCGATTCATCAGCCAACCAAAAATTCAGCGCAGGCTGAACCTGGCCATTACTGCTAAAAGGTGTTTTATCGGCCTGTGCCGATGCTTTAGCGGCGTAAAACGGAATATCCTGATCATATATAAAAGGCGAATCAACGTATCCGAACAGTGCGTTAGCGGCGGTAACCATGGCCGTAGATGAGCGCCAATTGGTGTCCAGCGTATAATGTGCCGTTACCTGCTTACGCGCCTGCATATAGGTGAAAATATCAGCGCCCCTAAAAGCGTAAATAGATTGTTTCGGATCACCTATCATCAGTAACGCCGAAGGCGCTGCCGGATAGATTTGATTGAAAATCGCATATTGCAGCGGGTCAGTATCCTGAAATTCATCGATCATCGCGATCGGATACTGCTTACGAATGGCCTCTGCCAGCCTTTCACCGCCGTCTCTGCGTAAAGCTGATGCCAATTGAGTCAGCAGGTCGTCAAACGCCAGTAATTGATGACGTGCCTTTTCAGCTTGTAAGCGTTTCTTCACTTCGCCCAGGGATTGCGAAATAATGACAGCTTCAACCGGTACACGAAGATCGAACAATTGATCGATCTGCACAAAAACCGGATGCTGTGGCGGTGACCCTTTGGGGCAATCATCCTCAATAATTGAAGCCCGGAAATAATTCAGTTTATCCCAGGGCGCATGCGGCTCATCGCCCTGCGCATACGCGGAAACAACCTCCAGCCAGCCCGGCAGGTTACGCTTACTGTAACGGCGCTTATTAATACCAGAAGCGTCGATCAACGGAGCTAAATCGGCCACCGCGGCCAGCCAGGATTGTTTAAAGAGCAGCAACGCCTGTTTTTGCGCCTGCCAGCCCGCCTTAAGATCAAACTGACTATAGTCCGGCTCCTGTACCAAATCAGGTATACCCAAAAAACTACGAATAGCAGGCAGCAAGTTATCCGGCGTTTTGAACTGCTGCAGCATCTCACCTGCCAGTTCATCAGAGGCCTGATAAAAAGCATCGCGCCAATAATCCAGCAACGCCTGACGAATAAGGGGAGCATCATCGGTGGTGAGCTCCTGATTGAAAAGCGCACCACTCTCAAACGCATGCCGTTTGAGCATCCGCTGACAAAACCCGTGAATCGTAAAGATCGCCGCCTGATCCATCTCCGCTGCCGCCAGCTCAAGTAAGCGGGCTTTATCCTGATGATCTGTTGTGTGATCTAATAACCGCGCTAATAACGGGTCCTTACTTTCGCCCGCTATAAACGCTTTTCGGGCTTCCCTGATGCGCTGCCGAATTCTATCCCGTAACTCCTGTGTTGCCGCTTCGGTAAAGGTCACGACCAAAATCTGTTCAACGCCCAAAGGGGTTTGGCTTTGCTGCAAAGCTTCCTTATCTGAATCAGCCCCTGATCCAGAACCAGAACTTAAGCCCAGCAGTAAACGCAGATACAAAGCGGCCAGCGTGTAGGTTTTACCCGTTCCTGCGCTGGCTTCGATCAGGCATTGGCCTGTGATCGGGAGAGTGATCGGATCCAGAAGCTTAATTGTCATCTTTATCGACTTCCAGATAGTTCATCATTTCACTAAACAGCTGATCAGAATACGCGAATACACCGGATTCCAGCATACGCCACTCGGGGTAAACCCGCCGCACATAGGGATTGCTGCCATCTCCACCTCTGTCACTTTCAAAACGACTCTGGGCGTCTTTGCGGGCACGATCTTCATCCTTCTCGCGAAGGCTTAACCATTTCCAGGCAGGTTCGGGTATCCAGTTAAGAGGGAGGCGTTGCCCTTCCCGATAAACGCTGATGAGTTGTGTGAGTTCTTGATGAGCCAGTTCAGCAGATACCGGCTTAAAACTAAACTGTTCGCTCAAACCCCGATAAATAGTGCGCTCGGCAAAGCCTGCGGCACAGGTCGCCAAATGCTGTATCCACGTAATAAAACGGTGTCTGCCAGATACTTTGGATACATCATATTTGAGTACGCCACCCTGATAAGCATCATTAACCCAGCCCTGCAGCGTCAGGTCACAGGCTTCCATCTCAGTAGAACCGCAGTTCCCTGACTCTGAAAGTTTGCCTGACCCTGAAAGCTTTCCTAATCCCGGAAACCTCAGCTTAATCTCTAAACGACGTGGCTCACCTGTCATCAGTGGTTGCATTTTTTCATACAGCTCACCGATATCACGGGTTCGTTTGAATAGTTCAATATCACCCGCCTTACCTACCGGCAATACACCAGACTGACGGATGTATTGTCCGGTCGCTTCTAATCCATCGCCCCGCAATGCAGATTTCAACAACCGCTTGCGTAAATGGTAATCGGTCAACGGCTCCAGATGAAATGGCTCTTCGTCAGATAAGACCAGCTCATCATCACGGAAATAGATTTGCATTCTTTTCTGAAAAAAATACTGAATCGGATGCCGGTAGAACATGATGAGTTCTTCCAGTTCCAGCTGCTCACATTCTGTTTCCTGAAGCTTACCTTTGATAAAATTTTCAGCCTGACCTCTTGCAACTTGAGCCGCCTCAGCCTGAGGAATAGCCCAACGCGCGTTATAGCTGAATAAACGCTCAGACGAGGCATCAAAATAAGCAGGACTGTAGGCCGTTAACGGATGTTCAAGTAATAAATGCTGCTGGACGAGCAACGCTAAGCCCTCAATCCGATAGGCCTGGTCACAATATTCCAAGACTTCGCTGACTAACACCGAGGGGACGCGTTTGGAATTATCCGCAATCGAGCGTCCCACATAACTGATATAAAGTGTTTCACGTGCGGACAACAGTGCTTCGAGAAACAGGTATCGATCATCATCACGGCGAGAGCGGTCGCCTTTGCGAGGATGGTCGACCATCAGGTCAAACCCCATGGGCGGCAATGAGCGCGGATAATCGCTATCATTCATGCCAAGCAAGCAAACGACCTTGAACGGAATCGCCCGCATCGGTATCAATGTACAGAAGTTAATTTGTCCGGATAAAAACCGTTGTGACGAACGCTGGCTGGAGAGTTGTTCCTGTAAATAATCCCGCAGTATCGCCACATCGATGCTGCCTTCGAAAGTGACTTCCTGAAAGGTTTCACGTAAAGATTCGAGCGCTTGATAGATGAGCTCCAGCGCTTCATGATCACGTTCATCAGGCAGATACATTGAATCCATCATCTGATGAATCTGCACGATCCACTCAGTCAGCGACTGCTCACCCGAGAACAGCTCCTTTAACTGGCCTAGCTGGGTCAGAAATGCAGATAGCTGACCCAATGCTGCCGCCGATAAGCCGCCTACCCCATCGTAAGGTGCAATATCATTCCATACCGTATCAGCTGCACCTAACGCATAACCGCTAAAAAGACGATCCATGCCAAAATGCCAGCTGTTTTGCTCAAACTGAACGCTACCGACATCCTCACGGGACGCCTGATCCAGCCCCCAATGAATACCGGTTTCATGTATCCAATGGCGAATATTCTCAAAGTCTTCCTGCTCTAAACCAAAGCGCCGCAACGTGGCGGGCAACTCTAACAGCGCTATCACTTCGGATACGCTAAAACGGCTATTATTCAGCGCAATAAGCTGCATAAAACTGCTCAGCAGCGGAATTTCCTGCTCCGCAGAGCGATCTGATATGGAATACGGCAGGAAACATTTCTGTTCAGCGTTACCAAAAACCGCATCAATATAGGGCGCGTAATGCGCCACATCCGGCATCATCACAATGATATCGCGCGGTTTCAGTGTGGCATTGTCGTTAAACATCGCCAATAACTGATCTTGCAGAATTTCCACTTCACGTAACGCGCTGTGTGCCGAATGCAGTTGAATACTCTGGTCGTCTGCAGCAAAGCTAATAGGCATCAGATCAGGATCTTGATGTAAGTGCTCTAAAACCGACCCTCGGTTATTCAGCTCAAGAATGTCCGATTGTAAAGCGCTTAGCATCAAGTCATAGCAGGCATCGTTAAACAGCCCGACTTCCGGCAACTCCATTTGTTGAATCAGATACAGATAATCACGCCCCAGCTTACCCATCGACGCTAATAAAGGATGACCTGTTTGGTAGGTACTGTCGGCATCCTGCCCCTTCGATAACCAGAGCCTATTCAACCGCGCCAGATAAGCGGGATCGACGATATCACCCCAATAATGTCGACATGGATTCGCCAGCATTAAATGAACATCAATTTTTTCACCTAAGGCGGCGAGTGCTTCAATATAGTTTTGAGGTAATGCAGAGATGCCAAACACAAAGATGCGTTGCGGCACGCCCGATAAAACTGAACTTTTATCAGACAGCGCACTAATAAAAGTGTCGTACATATTGGCACGGTGCCAGTGCGGTAATCCTCTGGCACTTGTATCGGCAACAATCGCCCGCCATAAAACCGGTTGCCAACGCTGTTCCTGGTCATCGGCGGGCTGATCATCACCCTGCTCCCAGGCAGCAATCCAGTCAGGGCGATAAACAAGATACTGATCGTATAGATCAGCTACCTTTGCACAGAGATGATAAAGGCGCAGCGGATCATCATCCTGTTTAAGGTATTGTCTGAGAATACTGAACAGATCATCATTGAGATGCTCAGGCAAAATCCTCATTAACACCCAGGTCATCGATGCTTTATTGTACGCGGAGCGCTCAGGAACATCGTCAAGTGCCGCGACAAAGACTTTCCAGAGGAAACTTGCCGGCAAAGGGAACTCAATATTAGCAGCAATGCCCAGGCGTTCAGCTAACTCTAATTTTAGCCACTGCGCCATTCCGGGGCTTTGAACCAAAATCTGATCCGCCAGAAAGGGATCTGATTGCGGATCATTTTTGATCATCTCAACCAGTATATCGCGCAGAGTATCCAGCGCATTTGAGTGATAAATCCTTAACATGGTCCTGTCCCGTGATAGCTCGCCTTATCATCGCCAGCCCTGTGATAAATAAAAGCGATCGCTAACCGGCAGGAGGAATGCCTGACTGACTCAGCTCCTCTGATTTATCGACAAACACAAAGCCACCTTCAGTTGTCCATACATCTTTACCTTGTTCAACCCGGACCACACCGGTAAAGCGCTTACCCAAGTACGTAACAGCATCTTCTAGTGTGTCGATTTCACACAACATCACACCACCACGTTCATCTTGCGTCGCGAACAGAAAACTTTTCACTTCAATCTCCTGCTTTTTCAACATCAAAACATCATCTATTTTAACGTAAGTATTTGTTTTATTATCCGCATCAAACATGCTGACAACTATTGTGCCATCTTACTGGAACTCAATTGGTGCAGCCATTGATAAATAATTGTTTTATGTGCGATTATGTTTTTTTAAATCATCTATAACTAACTTGACTACCATTAACACAGGACGTTTGTATGCAACCCTCACTGGCTACTTTAACAACACTTGTACAAGAGATTTCGGGTGCTGAAAATGCCATGAGTGCCATGCAGATTATTGTGGCACGACTTAGCCTGTTAATGGATGTACCTGTTTGCAGTTTGTATCTAAAGTCACCCTCGCGCGCCAAATTGATTTTAGCCGCCACACAAGGACTCTCTACTTCATCAGTTGGCAAAATAAAGCTGCGTTTAGACGAAGGGCTTGTGGGGGTCATTGCTTCAACCAAGCATCCGCTCAATTTAGCCGACGCCCCGACACATGATAACTTTGTGTTTTTCCCAAAGGCACATGAAACACCCTATCGTCAGTTTATGGGCGTACCATTGATATATTTTCGCCAGCTTATTGGTGTAATTGTCGTTCAGGGAACCGAAACGGAACCCTTTTCTCAGGAAGCAGAAGCATTCCTTACTACCATTGCGTCGCAGTTAGCCGCAACACTTTATAACATACAACGATCCGGGGAGTGGATCCCTTCCCGTAAACCCGGAAAACTGTATAAGCGTTTTAACGGCGTTGTCAGTTCGTCAGGTGTAGGTATCGGCGAATTAATTCATATCAATACGCATATTGACCTGCAAAAAGAACCCGAGAAAACGGGCGGACAAGTAACAGAAGAACTGACGATCTTTGAAGCCGCCATGGAAAAAGTCATCAAGGATCTGGAACAGGGCTCCAACCGAATAAAAAAAGACCTCCCTGAAGATATCGCATCATTATTTTCTGTCTATCGGATGATGCTGGAAAGCCCTGAGTTACGCCAAGGTACGACAAAACACATTCAACAGGGCAACAGTGCTATGTGGTCTGTCAGACAAACGTCTCTGGCTCTGGCCGACGTTTTTGAAATGGCAGAAGACCCCTACATGAAAGCCCGGGGAGAAGACGTCAGGCATATTGCGATTAAACTGATGACGCAAATGGCCAAACGAGAACGATCAGTCTCCCCAGATAAAAACAAAGCCATTATCTTAGCCGGTGAATTGATTAGCATTGCTGATCTATCTGAATACAATTCCGATCAAATTCAAGGTGTTATTTGCACATCCGGTTCAGCTCTATCACATACTTCTATCGTGGCGAACGCCCTCGGTTTACCTGCAGTCATGGGGGTTTCTGATCTAGACATCAAACGTTATGCCCACCAATTAACTGTAATCGATGGAAACCGTGGCGAAGTTATTATTTCCCCTCCTGCCGAGATGATAAGGGAATATCGCCAGCTGGAAAAAAACGAACAAGAATTCAATAAAGCACTGGCAAAATATAAAGACTTACCGGCAGTCACACTGGATGGTTTTCACGTCACTCTGCATACGAATACCGGACTGCTAGCGGATGTATCGCCGGGGTTACGTAACGGTGCAGAGGGGATTGGCTTATATCGCTCAGAAATACCTTTTATGGTGCATGACAGCTTCCCTACAGAAGAAGAGCAGTATCACGTTTATAAAGAAGTTATCGATGCCTACAGTCCACGTCCCGTCTCCATGAGGACGCTCGATATTGGTGGCGACAAACAACTCCCGTACTTTGAATTCAAAGAAGAGAATCCTTATTTAGGCTGGCGTGGCATTCGCTTCACACTGGATAACACGGCACTGCAGGTCACTCAGATCAGGGCCATGCTGCGCGCGGCCCACGGTCGGGAAAACCTGCAGATTTTGATTCCTATGGTCAGCCGTATTGAAGAAATAAAAGCAATAAAAGAACTCATTAAACAATCGTTAGCAGAGCTCAACAAGGAAGGGAAACAAGTCACTAAGCCTAAGCTGGGCATTATGATTGAAGTACCTTCAGCCATGCTATTATTGGACAAAATAGCCCCTTATATTGATTTTGTATCCATTGGTTCAAACGATTTAACCCAATATCTGTTAGCCGTAGACCGTAACAATCCCAAAGTGTCCCGCTTGTTTAACAATCTGCATCCCGCCGTTTTAGTGGCCTTACAGATGATCAGAAGCAAATGCTCTGAACTAAACTTATCTGTATCACTGTGTGGAGAGATGGCAGCAGACCCCGCCTCTGTACTATTATTAATTGCCATGGGATTTGATCGACTCAGCCTCAGTGCGCACAAGATACCTAAGATAAAATGGCTAATCAGGCAGGTTAATCGTGCCGACTTGCTGAAGATTCTGGTTAAAGCGAATGCCGCCGAAGATGAAGCGGAGATCCACAAAATACTGCAGAAGAAACTAAAGGAACTGGGGCTCTAAGCAACGGGGCAGCCCCGTCTTTTTTAACTTAAGCGATCACTGGCACCGCTATTTTCCTTGAGAATAGCGCAATGATCAGCATGGCCCAGACAACAACAGGTATCATGATGACGTTCATGGTTTCCCAACCCACACTCACTTCAAGCCAGCCTGAACTCAGTGCAGACAGCGTCACCATACCAAACACCATAAATTCATTAGTTGCCTGTGTCTTAGCCCGCTCCGAATCCGTATAAGCCCCCGTTACCATACTGGTCGCACTAATAAACATGAAGTTCCAGCCTACTCCCAGTAAAAATAAAGCACTCAAAAAATGCCACTGCGAATTACCATTCAGGTTAATGGCGATACACGCCAACATCAGTAACCCACCAGACAACATCATAGGTACTGAGCCAAAGCGTTGAATTAACCGGCCAGTAAAAAATGAAGGTAAGAACATACCCAGTACATGCCACTCGATCACCCAGGCCGTTTGCGGAAACGAAAAACCACATCTGGCCATAGCCAATGGCGTTGCCGTCATTAACAAATTCATCACCGCATAACCCACCATACCGGCAAACACCGCCACGATAAAAACCGGTTGTGTAACGATTTCAAATAAAGGTCTCTGTATACTCTTTTTAAGGTTGGAACTAACAGAATGAGGAATTGATACGCCCGTCAAAAGGAGTAACGCCAATATATATAAACCAATCAAACCAACGAAAGAACCGACAAACGCCTGAGAAGAGATCCAGTCCCGGCTTTCAACCGCCAGCGCAGGCCCCATCATCGCCGCCAACACACCTCCCAACATCACCATAGAAATAGCACGATTCTTATATTCCGGCTCACATGCTTCCACGGCAGCAAAACGATAGAGTGTTCCAAACCCAATACCTATGCCAATAAATGTGGTGCCAACGCAGAAAAAAAAGAAACTTTGATATATCAATGCTACTGCGGATACAGCCGCGCCAAGAATGCCCAAAGAGTTACCCAGAAAAAAGCCATTACGACGCCCGATACTCCGCATCAGAAAAGAAGCAGGAATAGTTGCCAGCATCAAGCCAACAAATTGCATTGCAATTGGCAGAGTGATCAGCGCTGCTGATGGTGACAATTCTTGACCAATGAGCCCGTTAACCGAAATTAAAAGAACATTCCCGGTCCCCAATAGCGCCTGACATAATGATAGTAAAAAAACGCTTCGGTTCATCTGCACTCCACAGTCCTTGTAGTTGAATTTATAGCCAAATTATCGCCGTAAGATATCAACAGCGGCTCATATCAGCAATCACAACTATGTATGATTTATACGTGATCATTTATAGAGAAAACACCACATGATTGGCGCTATTGTTTAGTTTATTTATCTTTTTAAATCTATCTAACTACGCAAACTCAAGTAACGAATGCTAAACTAAACAGCTGTTAAAATACGTTTTCTGGCATATACCGAGACTCATTTATGAATTTTTCAGAACTATTTGTACTTATCATCGAACCGTCGAGAGTACAAAGAACAATTATCATTAACCATCTGAAAAGCTTCGGAATAACCCATATTGATGAATACGATGAAGGCCAGAGCGCACTAACTGCAATACGTCTCCAAACCCCTGACATTGTACTTTCTTCAATGCACCTCCCTGATATGACTGGCACTGACGTTATAAATATAATGCGTCAGGATACATCCCTGGCTGATATTACTTTTCTACTGGTATCTTCTGAAACCCATTATCGTTATTTGGAACCCATCCGCCAGTCAGGCGCTATAGCCATTTTGCCTAAGCCTTTTACACGTAAAGATTTGGGAGTAGCACTACAAAGCACCTTGCACTACCTTATTGACATTGATACTCCGGATGACAGTAAACCGGAAGATTTTGAAAATATTCGTATACTACTCGTTGATGACAGCAGCGTTTCCCGGAAGTATCTGCACCAAACACTGACAAATATCGGTATTCATGAAATCACCGAGGCGAAAGATGGCGCTGAGGCGCTGGAAACACTCAAACAACAAACATTTGATCTGATTATTTCCGACTACAATATGCCTAATATTGATGGCCGTGAGATGGTGGAATATATTCGCGCCCACGGGCAGCAGCCAACAATTCCAGTAATGATGGTCACATCAGAACAGAATAAGAATCAATTAGCCGCTATACAAAATGCCGGCGTATCCGCTCTTTGTGCAAAACCACTCTCTTACGACATCATGAAGAAAGTGATAGAGCAACTGGTATTGAATGATGACATCTGATTAATTTGCTAACGCCTGAATAAATTTAAGCCCGGCTAGCCGGGCTTAAATTTATCTTTTTTCAAAAATGTTATTCTTCAATGAACCATCGGCCAGCTTAGAAAAAAAGACTACTCTTCAAGCAACCTTTCAGGGTTAAACCCCATAATTAACGCACCCCAATGCTGGCCATCAATGTAGATTGGGATAGAGAGATCATTCAGTACCTCTCCCGTATCACGAATAAATGTCTGCAATAAGAATGGAGCGGTATGTGTAGCACGGCGTTTCTCTGCCCGATTACCCGCGAATATACGGCGATGCCGGCTTTTGACATTATCGACCTCAAAAGTACCCGTCAATCTGTTAGAAACTTTAGTATGATGCGCGGGAGCATAACCCTTTTTATCCACCGCAATCGCATAAATAAACTCAGGACGCTCACTGATAAAACGATCAAACATGGGTCGTAATAATGTTTCGTATGCATCCACATAACTAACATCATATTTTTCAGGTAACTGTCCTTCATTGGTGCGCTGGTAATTACTATCGAAAACATTTTGACCACTCTCAGCCAGCTGTTGAAGCGCTACTGTTGTCTGCTCTGCCCAGTGACGTCCGGCTTTAATCATACTTTCAAAACCGCCATAGCCAATATTAAAACGAGACAACAGCTCTTGAGTCTCTTCAGTGGCGAGTTCTAAATGATTTGAATGGGTCTTAGATTCATCCATTTCATGTTTAATATCATGGGCGATATTTGTGATCTCTGTCACATGTTGATGCGACTGTTTGGTCGTATAAGAAAGTTCATCGATTGCAGCACTGATACCAGAAAGCTGTGAATTAACACTCTCAAAATCATCCACTAGTTTGATAAATTGCGCATTAGTGTTTTCTATAAAACCCTCAGTACTGATAACGTATGTCTGAATATTATGAGCACTACTACGGGTATGCTCTACCAACGATGTCATTTGACCAATATTCAAATCGATTTCACGCGTTGCCACACTAACTTTCTGCGAAAGGTTACGCACTTCATCAGCGACAACTGCAAAGCCTCTGCCCGCCTCTCCGGCTCTGGCCGCTTCTATGGATGCATTAAGCGCTAATAAATTGGTCTGTTCAGAAAACTCCTGAACCATCGTTAAAATCTTAGTAATATTGTTAGAGTTTTCACTGAGTTTTTGTACTGTGTCCTGAAAGCTAGTCACCAAATCCCGAATAGAACGGACTTGCACTAACACTTTCATCAGCTCATCACTTGAGTTTCTGACATCCTGCATATTAGAGCTATTGTACTCATTCAACATCAGTGTGCTGCTCGCCACTTCATCAATGGCCTGAGTGGACTCCTGGCTAGACTGGAAAACCAGTTGCGCTTGCTCTTCTTGACGGGTAACAGAAACAGACGCCTGAGATAATACTTTTTGCAACTGCGTTGCACTTAACGCAACACTGACACTACGGCGCCTGGATTCTGAAATCATTTTTTTCAAACTGTCGGCAAACTGATTATAGCTACTCGCCATTTCAGAAATTTCATCGTAAGTAAACTCAGGTAATGTTGCGGAAATATCACCGTCATTTTCTTTGATCTGCTTCAAAATATGCGTAATAGCGTTAATAGGCTGTAAGAATAAGTGGCGCATAAAAAATATACTTAATAGCCCGATGCAAATAGCAACCACAACAGTAATAGCGCCAATGTGCCAAAAATCATCCAGTGTTGTTAACAGTTGCTCTGTTACCTGAGTATCAAGATTGAGCCCTTGGACCCGCTGGACTATTACGTCTGAATAATAATATCCAATCGCTAACAAAATAAAATGCGGAAAAAGCAGAAAGAGTACATTCCCCACAATTTTTTTTGTCAACGAATTAAAAAAGATGCGCTCTATCGTTTTATATAGCCCCATTCTTACCAATCTCGATTATTTTTATATAGTTAAGGTGTTATGGCTTTACCGATAGTAAAGCTAACAATCACAATCAGTGTAGCAGTGGTTTTAATATCTGGCCGATTCAAAATAAAAATTACTACTAAATACCTATGCTTCTACACCTTACGGGTAAAAGGGTGATGCGCACTATCTCCAGCTAAGCCAGACACTGCGCTCTTTAAAGTAATGACGCCATACTTGCGTATTAGCGCAATAACCGCCCACTTTTTTCCAAAAGGCTGCTGAATGATTAAATTCCTGTAGATGGCAGATCTCATGGATAATGACATAATCGATGGCATCAGGTTCGGCCAATATCAAGCGCCAGTTTAAAGTGATGTCACCTTTAGCTGAACAGCGCCCCCACATACTTTTAAAATTACCGATGTCAATCGTAACAGGCACCAGTTTCATATTTTCAGAGAGTACCCGCGTGCGGGAAATCAAATGATCTCTAGCGGCCTCAACTAACCATGCCTGAAGTAATTCATTAGTCACTACTTCAGGATCTCGACTGATACGCCGATTAAGATGTATATCAAACCTGTCCTGATTAAAACTAATACTACTTTTTTCAGAGACCATTTGTATGTTGAGTGGAAAATTTTCGCCTAAAAACGGAACACTGCCTGTTTTATAAGGGTTGACCTGATAACTCTGCTGCCTATCTAACTGGGAGCTAATATGCTGAATAATCCAGGCATGACGCTGTGTAATAAACTGTTGTATCCAATGCTCAGATGTTCCCTTCGGGACACGTACTTTTAACTCACCATTTTTCACTTCCAGAGATGCCGTTTTTCTGCGGCTACTCTTTATTACGATAGGCTCCACACTAAGCCCCTCGCATTCAAATGCCAATTTACTCAACGTACACTCCTTCGGACATCCATATCAGTATCAATATCATGCTTTTCCAAACGTTTAATTTTATACACTAACTGCCGGCTGCTTTTGTAATAGACGGCTTCATCACTCAATATTTGTGCATACCGCACACGCTGGTAAAGGGTGTGCCATTCCTCTAGTTCCTCCCTCAGCCCCGGTAATACTTCTTTTAATCGACGGCTGTATTGAGAGATCGTTTCTCCATGGACTCTCTGCAGCGCAGGAGCCAAACGGCCTAACGTATCAGACATCGTTACGGCCGCTTTATCCAATGGGCTTACCGAATGAGGTCTAGCTCTCAGCAACCACCAAATTACGAGAGCTAATACACATCCCACCGGTATAAAAAGCAGCAATAGCATTTTGATGAAATTAAGACGACCAAACCATTCCTCTAACAGACTATTCTGTTCCTGATGATAGCCCAGAACCCAGCGATGCCAGCTATAGTTCAATGCTTCATAACGCAGACGCCCGGCACTTAACCATGTTAAATTATGCTGTAGATTGATTGCTGATAAGGGACTGTCTGCCATGAATTCTGGCGCGTCTGCAAATAGCAGATCAAAGGGTTGTGTCACTCTTTCAGGCGCCACCGCCGCTGTGGGGTCAAGCCTAATCCAGCCTTTACCCTCCACCCAGGCTTCCACCCAGGCATGTGCTTCGTATTGTCGTACCAGTAAATATTTTTCGTAAGGGTTCCACTCGCCACCCAGGTAACCCGCCACGATACGCGTGGGAATACCCGCCAATCTTAAGGTATATGCCGTTGCGTTCGCAAAATGCTCACAGAAACCTTCCTGCGTTGAAAATAAAAATTGATCTATACGATCGTCAGTAAGCCGCTGAGGAGATAATGTGTAGTAAAAATGTTGATTAAAACGCATAAAAAGTGCATCAATAATCTCTTCAGAGGTCATCCCTTTTTTACGCCATTGATTAACCAACGCTCTACTTTTAGGGTTTCCCGTTTCAGGTACAAAAAGGTAACGCGAACGTTCATTCAATGGCTCACCGTTATAACGCCGTGTTACCTCAGCGTAGGCATGGTAATTTATTCTTTCAAGCAGTGGCGATCCTGCTCGATAAGAACCATCGCTTACACTAAGCACGCCTTGTGAAGGAGCCCCAACCGAGTAATCTAAAGCAAAGAGCCATACATGAGCGGAGGGTTCAGCAATAACCTGATATTCAATATCCCCCTGCTGTAACGTATTTCCTGCCGTACGGATTAACGTGTCTTTTCCCATAGACCAGCGCCGGCCATCGAAAACAGAATAGGTCATTGCACGCCAATAACGCGCTGCCGGTGGGGGCGGCCGGTCAGTTGAGAAACTAACGCGAAAAGCAACATCATCTGAGCGTGCTAGCTGGCTGATATCGCCAGGACTCATCGAATCAGACAAGCCCGTTTTTGCTGCTGAATGTTGCAACTGTACACTCCACAAAGGGCTAATACGCGGAAAAATCAAAAACAAAATCAACATTAACGGCATCGACTGCAGTAAGATCACTGCACTCTTCGACCCTGCGCTCTTTATCACAATACGAAAGCCCAAGCTCCCATTCTGATCCCCTTGATGCATCATAATTAAAGCAGTAAAAATAACGACCAGTGATATCAATCCATACAATGCAGCCAACATTGATTGATTGAATAAAAAACCCACCGCGGCAATAAAACAAGCCACTAGTACCAATACCCAGCCATCGCGCCGTGTCTTCAATTCGAGGGTTTTCAGCACAGCGGCGGCTACCAGTAGAGTAGAAAGTCCACCCAACCCCTGCGCAGCAACCGCGGACATTAAAACACCTAAAATAACACCCGCCACCAACACGCCTCTCCCCCATCGGGGCATGTTTGGGCAACGCTCTGGTCTTATAAGCGAGAGTAGTATCCAAGCCAAAATACAGCCCGCAATAATCGCTAACCAAAGAGGAATAATCACCAGTTGAGGAACACAAATCACCAGCAACATAACGATCAATGCGGTTTTCACAGGCGTATCTAAAGAGGCCGATTTTTGACTGACTCCTTTTAGCACACTCACGCCTCACCTCCATGCAATGCCAACAATCTCAGTACTTTCACTTTGTGCGCATCACCCGTTGCAGGGAGTATTTCACAACCAGGAAGACGCAATCCATAAAGCACATGGCGTTGAGACAAGGTTTTAGACCAATAACAAAGACGCGACAACCGTTCCTCTACCTCTAACGCAGGCCAGGCATTCCAGTCCAACCAAATATCCTCTCCCGATTGCCCCTGATACTCCTTAACATGCAACCCCTGCCCTTTGGCGAAGGATTTCCAGGCTATTCTATTTTTTGATACTCCTGAGTGATAACGCGTAAACCCATGAAAGTCATCATCACCCTTCCTGCCTTGAGCGCTGTGCGGATCACCGCCACTGTTTAGCGCCTCGATTTCACCACCACAGATAGGTTTCGGGTATACCAGAGCACGTTGTTCAAAACGCAACCAACTCCATGCACGAAACAGCCCTAATGGATATAAGGTTCTGATTTCAACCAACTCAGTATGCTGCCAGCCTCTTTTTCCACACAAAAACGGTATCTCAATTTTAACGGGGTTATTCACCTGTAAATCAACCGTTACCGTCGGATGATTTTTGAAACACAGCGTTAATTGGTGTATTTCACGCGCAGAATAGAGCTGGTAACGAAAGTGTGCTACGTCACCTGCAAATACAGGTTCGACTAACAACGCTGTTATTTTCACACCCGATAGGTTGGCATAAGTATGCAAGATCGCTGTAATAAATACCGACAACAATGTAAAACAAACGGCGTAGGCTAAATTATTCTGATAGTTAATCGACAGCAATAAGACCAGCATCGCAACCACTGAATACGCCATACCCGCTAGCGTGGGCAGTATATAGATTCGACTCTGTGTCAGCTTAATAGTCTGCTCTGGCGGATAACGATTCACCAGCCATGACTTAATCCACTCACGGACAATGCCTTGCTTTAGCATGATCAATTCAACACATCGACCTTAGCCAAAATATTCCGGACGGCATTAGTTTTACTGTCATGATCGAGCCTCACAATAAGACGATGATCAACAACAGAAGAAAAAACCTTTTGCACGTCATCGGGTATCAAATAATCACGTCCTGACAGGTACGCCCACGCTTTAGAGGCCTGAATCAACGCCAACGCCCCCCGAGGTGAAAGTCCTAATACGATATCATCAGAATCCCGGCTGAACTGAGCCAGTCGCTGGATGTAATCAACAACAGGATCAGACACCCGTACCTGCTGACACGCTATCTGCGCATCCAGAAGCAACGCACTATCAATACAAACAGGTAACTGACTGATATCGCGACGTGTATCTCCATGTTTGAGTAACACTTTTTCTGTATCCGCATCGGGATAACCTAGTGAGAGCTTCATTAAAAAACGATCTAATTGCGATTCAGGCAATGGAAAAGTACCGGACTGACTACCGGGGTTCTGTGTCGCAATAACAAAAAATGGTACCGGTAATTGACGAGTTACCCCGTCCGATGAAACCTGTCCTTCTTCCATCGCCTCTAACAAAGCACTCTGGGTTTTAGGCGTTGAGCGATTAATCTCATCTGCCAGCAACAGCTGCGTGAAGATAGGCCCGGGATGATACGTAAAGCTACTGGCTTGCTGATCGAAAACAGACCCACCCAGAATATCTGCTGGCAACATGTCGCTGGTAAACTGCACACGTCGGTATTCCAAACCAAAGACATGAGCCAATGTATGCGCCAACGTAGTTTTCCCCATACCAGGGAGATCTTCTATTAATAAGTGACCCCGCGCTAACATACAGGCAACTGCAAGCCTGACAGTATCCTCCTTACCTAAAACAACAGACGATACGGCGTTCACTACCTGCTCGATCCTGTCCCGCATAACATTCCTCTTTCTAAAACAGCTATATCATATTTTTAACAAAAATATGTTGTATCGATGTTATCAGTGTAGAGAACAGACTGAAAATTGGCACAAAAAAAACGCAGCCAATGCTGCGTTTTTTTGAAAATCTTAAATTTTAATGCTGATGACCGCCTTCACCATGGACATGTCCATGAGAACTTTCTTCTTCTGTTGGCACACGCACTTCCATAACTTCAACAGAGAACGTCAATGTCTGACCAGCAAGAGGGTGATTACCATCCAATGTAATGCCATCATCTTCAACATTCATAACAGTTACAGGTTGCTCTCCCCAAGGGGCTTGAGCCATAAACTGCATACCTACATGAATATCGTCAACACCCTGAAAATTCTCATGATCTACTTTTTGAACCAATTCTTCGCGCACCAGGCCATATGCCTGTTCAGGTTCAACAGTCACATCCAATTTATCACCAACAGCCTTACCTATTAACGCATTTTCAAGGCCGGGAATAATATTACTAGCACCACCCAAATAAGCCAAAGGCTCTTGCCCTTGTGATGAATCCAGTACTTCACCTTCACTATTCGTGAGTGTGTAATGAATGGTAACAGCTGAATTTTCAGCAATCTGCATGAGAAACTCCTTACATAAAATAATTAATAAATAGCCGGAGGCTCAGATATGTCGTCAGATCGCCAACAAACCCAAAATACCCTCACAGGAATCTGGCGTAATCCTAACCTGCATGTATAAAAACGTCCACCCTGATTCAGACAGGAAAGTAAGAACATCCTTAGATGATATGCGTGCCTATTCGACTAAACGTCAATTTATTAAATAATATTGAATGATGATTCAAGAAATAGGAATTTTTCCTATCTATTTATTTCATTAAGTTATCTATTATAGATAACTTAATCGGCATGCAACAAGGAGCTCAACGTTATGGATAACATCTGCCCAGAGTGTCAGAATTTAGTAACAAACACACAGAATAAGCATAAGAATAAAGAGTCTCATTCATTTTTAACTCTAATCAGCACACTCCCTAACAGCCGCCTATTTAAGTGCACTTCCTGCCATGCATATTTGCACAGCTATGACCAGCAATGGGAAGTATTAATCGAAGGATATTACGATAGATTATCGAATACGCTAGCGGCCAACTCTCACATGCTAGCGGCTGGTTAGCCCATACTTAAAAATGGTTAATTTCAATCATTGCCAGAAGACCGCCACTTTACAGAGCAGCGGTCTTATCAATGCCTCTGAATCCAGCAGTTAGACCTGAACCCTCAGAGCCTATGTTTTAAAGCATCCCGTTAAAGCGCTTTCAATTTAAAAAACTGCTTAAAGACTTTAATCGTATTGATCAAATCGTCCGTACCTGCCAGTTCTCTGATTGAGTGCATCGCCAGTTGAGGCACACCGATATCAATCGTTTTGACTCCAATTTCGGCTGACGTTATCGGACCAATCGTACTGCCACATGCCATATCAGAGCGTACAACAAACTCTTGTACCGGCACATTATCCAGTGCAGCCAGCATCCTGAATAAAGAACTGGTGATATCGGTAGTCGCATAGCGCTGATTAGCATTGAGCTTAATAACCGGACCCTTGTTTAGAACAGGACCATGATTAGCGTCGTGCTTATCCGAAAAGTTCGGATGGATGCCGTGAGCATTATCAGCAGAGATCATTATAGAATGCGCCAGCATGCGGCTTCTGCTTTCTGAATCTGCCTGAATACGTTCAAACAGATGCTCCAGCATTGGCCCTTGAGCGCCTGCAGCACTCATGCTTCCTACTTCTTCATGATCAGTACACACCAGCAGGATCCCTTCATCACTATCAGATTGAAGCAAAGCCTCCAGCCCCATGAAGCAACTTAACAAGTTATCCAAACGAGCCGAAGCAAGAAATTCTTGCTGCAAGCCTATTAAGGCCGCTGACTGGGTATCATATAGTGATAACTCATAATCCAGAACGCTGGATACCTTTTCACCGGCATTTTCTAATTGTTCCTTTAAAAGCGCCCGAAAGTCCGGCTTTTTTTCAGCCTGCCCCAACAGCGGCGGCAAAAACGTTTGCGCATTAATCGCACGACCGCTATTCGCTTCACGATCCAGATGAATAGCTAAACTAGGAATAATGGCAACAGGACTCGTAAAATCAATTAACGCACTGGCTAACGCCCCCTGATCATTAACAAAACTAACACGGCCCGCAATCGATAAATCCCGATCAAACCAAGGGCCCAGTAATGCGCCACCATACACTTCAACACCTAACTGAAAATAGCCAAGCTTGTGTAATTCAGGATTAGGCTTTATGCGCAAACAAGGTGAATCGGTATGCGCACCGACCATTCTGAAACCGGACTCAGATAACAAACGGTTTTTAGGTATTTGCCAGGCAACAATAGATGAATCATTGCGGGTAATAACATAACGTCCACCCGCTTTCAATATCCAGCTATCTTTCTCATCAAGCGACTGATAACCGGCTTCAAGCAGCCTTTTTTTCATCTGTGTTACCGCATGAAAAGGCGTCGGTGAAGCGTTAAGAAAATTAATCAGGCGGCTCAACGTGCTACTTTTATCACTCATTTACTGTCCTTATTGTCGGTAATAGCAAGAAGCTCTACTTTGAAAACTAATACTGAGTTAGCAGGAATCGCTTTCGATGGGCTGGTTGCGCCATAGGCAAGATCAGCCGGAACATATAACATCCAGATATCGCCGGTTTGCATTTTCAGCAATGCTTCCTGCCATCCTTTAATGACCCGTTTAAGTGGAAAAGTTGAAGGTTTGCCGCGCACGTAAGAACTATCAAATACCACACCATCGGTACGGGTACCTTCATAATTTACGACAACCGAATGTAAATAGTCGGGTTTTTCCCCCTGTTCACTTTTGTGTAATATTTGATATTGTAAACCTGACGATGTCACGACGACACCTTCACGCTTTTCATTTTCAGCTAAAAATAGAGTTCCGGCTTTGTGCGTATCATCATTCAATGCTTTTTCTATTAACTGTTGGCGAAAAGCCTGTTTCTCCGGATCTTCACCACAGCCCCCCAAAAACAGACCCGAGACGATGACCATTGAGATAAATATTGATTTCATCAGTAACCTTTCAGAAAAATTGAATTAAAGCGCTGAATTAAAGCATTGATTTTACATTAGTCAGACCGATAGCTACACTCAGAATAAATGATTAATGGAACAATAGAAGATACTTCATGTCTCATTAGCAACCAGAACTGGAAATAGATTGGATAATATGTTGAAAGGTTTACGTACCTCACTCGCAGTATGTTTATTGGCGCCTGCTATTGCATTAGCAACAGCTGACATTAATCTATTAAGCCCTGAAGCGGTTCAGCAGCAGACGCTAAAGGAAATTGTCGGATCGCTTAATATTGGTCACTACAACAAAATCAGTGTTGATGACACGCTGTCCAGCGGTGTTCTGGACGAGTATCTTGCTGAATTAGATCCTTCCCGAAGCTATTTTTATCAGTCTGATATCAGTGAATTTGAAGCTTATCGATATACGCTGGATGATTCGGTTCTTGCAGGAGATCTGGACAGTGCATTTGTCATATCCAATCGTCAACAACAGCGCGTAATCGAACGCTTAACCTGGACTATCGATAGATTAAGCAGCGACGAAGCCTTTAATTTTGACGTAGATGAAACACTAGATACCGATCGTGAAAATGATCCGTGGATATCTTCTCAGGATGAAATGAACGATTTATGGCGCAAACGCAACAAAAGCGCGCTATTAAGCCTCATGCTTTCTGACAAAACAGAACAAGAAGCCAGGGAAGTGCTAATTAAGCGTTATACCAATCAGCTTAAGCGACTTTCACAGAACAAGAGTGAGGATGTTTTTCAACGCTTTGCAAACGTACTAACTAAACATTTCGACCCACACACCTCTTACTTTTCTCCACGCAGCTCCGAAAACTTCAAAATTAACATGAGCCTTTCTCTTGAAGGCATTGGTGCCGTTCTACAAAGTGAGAATGAATTCACAAAAATCGTGCGTTTAGTACCAGCAGGACCTGCAGATAAAACCGGCTTGCTTAAACCCGCCGACTTGATCGTTGGCGTAGGACAAAGTGCTGACGGAGAGATTGAAGACGTTGTGGGCTGGCGTCTTGATGATGTCGTTGATCTGATTCGCGGCCCTAAGGATTCTACCGTTCGACTGGAAATCATACCGTCTGATAGCGAAGATCAGGCGGTACGGAAAATCATTCCTATCACCCGTAATACCGTTGCACTGGAAGAACAAGCGGCACAGAAGCGCATTCTGACAATTAAGCACAATAATAAAGATTATAAAGTCGGTGTTATTGATATCCCTGCCTTTTATATTGATTTTGAAGCACTACAACGCGGTGACGAAAATTATAAAAGCACGACCCGTGACGTCGAAAATCTCATTACAGAGCTACAGTCAGAGAAAATAGACGGCCTTATTATCGACCTCAGAAACAATGGTGGTGGCTCTTTACGCGAAGCGAACGAACTGGTTGGCCTCTTTATCGACAGAGGCCCTACTGTTCAGATCAGAGATCCAAATGGACGCGTCGACATACTCGGTGACTTCAACCCGAAAGTTGCCTATAACGGCCCGATCAGCGTCCTCGTCAACCGTTTAAGCGCCTCCGCTTCAGAAATTTTTGCCGGTGCTATTCAGGATTATCAACGCGGCATTATTGTGGGTAGCCAAACATTCGGTAAAGGTACCGTGCAAACATTACAAGCTCTTGATCACGGCCAGATAAAACTGACCCATGCCAAGTTTTACCGCATTTCAGGTGAGAGCACACAACATAAAGGAGTTATTCCCGACATCGCCTTCCCGGGCATATATGACACAGCCGAAATAGGCGAAAGCGCACTGGATGGCGCGCTACCCTGGGATCAAGTTAAAGAAGCACGACATGGCATCTATAAAGGAATATCAACATTCAAAGCCGAGCTGGAAAAACGTCATGCCATGCGTACAGACAATCAGCCCGACTTTAACTTTCTTCGCGAGCAAATTACCCGACAGGCTGAAGCCAAAATAGACGAAACAATACCGCTGAATAAAGTAAAACTATTGGCTAAACGTGACGAAGCTGAAAAATGGCAAGTGAATTCAGAAAACAAACGCCGCTTAGCCAAAGGACAAACGCCTATCGTGAAACTGACTGAACTCGAAGATTTACTACAGAAAGACGAAAAAGGCCGACCTATTTCAGCCGAATCAGAAGCACTACTGGTAGAAAGCGGTCAAGTTTTATTAGATATGGTTGATTTAACTAATCAACTCATAACATACAACCCACAATAAATACTGGCCGACACTTATGGCGCGCTCCGTAAAGTCCATCATATTTATAATCTTAGCGCCTCTGATACTCGCGGGACTCGGTATCGGAGGTTATTTTCTTTATCAAAGCATTAATGCACAGCAGGCGACTAACACGAAAGATCTGGAACTTTTTGGTTATGGGATGGTGGCATCTTCACAGAGCATGGCCAGCGTCGGAGTAACCGGCACCAACCAACTTCCACCAACTTTTGATGAAAAAACACTCACTCCGACGCAAAAAGTGATACACGGCCTCATTCGTGACAAAGATAACTTATTATTAGAAAACAAAGTGTTACAGAATGATATCGAAACACTAAAAGCGCAACTAACAGAGCTAACGAACTACAAACAGTTCAATGAACACTTTGCACCACAGCACCTTAAGGATGAATTGAAATCCGTAGAGCATCAACTTAAGGCGCTTCTGATCCGCACACCTGAAGCCGAGCGTTTCAGCACTATGCAAATAGAAATAATGTCAGCAGCAGGTGCTGCAGAATATAAAGTCTATATCACACGTAACCGACTGATGCTGTCGGAAGATAAAAAGCAGATAGTAGTCAGCGACTACCTGCCCGCTTATGCTTTCTGTGTTGGCGATGCAGTTGATATTGCGGCCAATACACGCTCAGAAGAACGCGAGCTCGCAGGATTTTTCAGAACTAATGACTCTTCCGGTTTATCAGAAGCATTATTACAGGATCTTTCATCCGTACTGAGCCCTTGTCAATTATCTGTGCGTCAAAAACTTGATAACGACAACGTTTAAATCTATTACCCCCTACCTTGATAACACTTCCTGCTGTACAATGTGCGCTCAATTTTCTCTAATGTGTAACTGCTTGCCAGCAATACAATTGCACATTAATTAATCTGACCCTGTACGCTGGCGTTACAGGTTACGTGCCGGATTTTTCTATCCCCGGCCAAAAATTATAGGACACTTTCATGAGCGAAAGCTTTGCAGAACTGTTTGAAGAATCCCTTCTAAATGTAGACATGAAACCAGGTACGCTTGTTATCGGTGAAGTTATCGATATCGACAGTGACTGGGTTACTGTTAATGCTGGTCTTAAATCTGAAGCGGTTATTCCTCGCGAACAGTTCCTAAACGACGCTAACGAGCTGGAAATCAAAATCGGCGATAGCGTTAAAGTTTCTCTGGAAGCAGTAGAAGATGGTTTTGGTGAAACAAAACTTTCTCGCGAAAAAGCTAAGCGCGCTGAAGCTTGGGAAGTACTTGAAGCTAAATTTGAAGCTGAAGAAACTGTTACCGGTGTTATCAACGGTAAAGTTAAAGGCGGCTTCACTGTTAGCATCAACAACATCCAGGGTTTCTTGCCTGGTTCTCTGGTAGATGTTCGCCCTGTTCGCGATATCGATCACCTGGAAGGCAAAGAACTCGAATTCAAACTGATCAAGCTGGACCAGAAACGCAACAACGTTGTTGTTTCTCGTCGTGCCGTTCTTCAGGAAGCCAACAGCGCTCAGCGCGATGAAATTCTGGCTGCTCTGGAAGAAGGTCAAGTTGCTAAAGGTTTCGTTAAGAACCTGACCAACTACGGTGCCTTCATTGATCTGGGTGGTGTTGACGGCTTGCTGCATATCACAGATATGGCTTGGAAGCGCATCTCTCACCCGAGTGAAATGCTGAACCCAGGTGACGAAATCTCTGTTAAGATCATTAAATTCGACAAAGAAACGGGTCGTATTTCACTAGGTCTGAAACAGCTGTCTGAAGATCCGTGGGAAGCTATCAAAAATCGTTACCCATCCGGCACTAAATGCCAGGCACGCATCACGAACCTGACTGACTACGGTTGCTTCGCTTCTATCGAAGATGGCGTTGAAGGTCTAGTTCACGTTTCTGAAATGTCTTGGACTAACAAAAACATCCACCCATCTAAAGTTGTTCAGATCGGTGAAGCTGTTGAAGTTATGATCTTAGATGTTGATGAAGAGCGTCGTCGTATTTCTCTGGGTATTAAACAGTGCACAGTTAACCCATGGGTTGCTTTCGCTGAACAATACGCAACTAACGATAAAGTATCGGGTCAGATCAAAACAATCACTGACTTCGGTATCTTCGTTGGTCTGGAAAACGACCTTGACGGTCTGGTTCACATGTCTGACATTAGCTGGGAAGGCGATGCTGAAGCAGCGCTACGTCAGTTCAAGAAAGGCGACGAAGTTGAAGCCGTTATCCTGTCTATTGATGCAGAGAAAGAACGTATCTCTCTGGGCATCAAGCAACTAGACAGCGACCCATTTGCTGAGTACGCAGCAGCAAATGATAAAAACACCATCGTTAAAGGCATCGTTAAATCTGTAGATGCTAAAGGCGCTGTTGTTGAACTGGCTGATGGTATTGAAGGCACACTGAAAGTATCTGAAATCAGCACAGACCGCATCGAAGATGCTACGACTGTACTGAAAGAAGGTGAAGAAGTTGAAGCGAAGATCATCAACATCGATCGTCGTAGCCGCGCTATCACACTGTCGATCAAAGCTAAATTCCAAGCTGATGAGAAAGCCGCTATTGCAGCTGTTCGCACTCAGGAAGTTGAAACTGCTGGCCCAACCACTATCGGTGATTTGATCAAGCAGCAAATGGCTAACAAAAACAGCTAATCAGTTGTCTTAAGCTATAAAAAAGGAGCACTTAGTGCTCCTTTTTTTATCTGTTTTCTAGCCGCCGCGCCTCTTGACAAAATGCACGCTAAATCTATCAGGTTATATTCTGACTTTTATTCATCTAATACATAGTCAATCAACTGATCTTCAGTGATCTCATTATCCTTAACTTCATAGACATGCAGAACAGAAGCTCCAGCATCAATAACAGAGTTTTCTTTTCCTGACATCAGCGGATGCCAATCAGGCAACTCCTTACCCTCATCGATGAGACGATAAGCACACGTAGGTGGCAACCAATGAAAAGTCTTCACATCCTCAGGACGTAATTTCACACAGTTAGGCACCAACTGAGTACGCGTTTCATATTCAGTACAGCGGCAATTATTACAGTCCAGCAGATGACAAACCACTGTGGTATAAAAAATTTCCTGCGTATCTTCATCTTCAACTTTCTGTAAACAACATAGCGCACAACCATCACATAGCGATTCCCATTCGGGATCCGTCATCTCCGTTAGCGACTTAGTACGCCAGAAAACTTCCTGAGCCACTAGCGAACTCCCGTTTCAGGGCGGTTTGGAAAAAGATCGAGCAAGTAGTCTTCTTTAGGAGGCGGCATCTGCAGATAAAAACCTTTTTCAGCGATATCCGCTAGCATTTTTTCTACATCAACCCGCGCCAGCTTTCGTTTACCAGTGATCGGCATATCCATCAGATGAGACGGTGTACCAAACATCTCGATCAACACGTCAGGAACACGAATCAACTGCTCCCGCTTATCCACATAAAGATACATTTCATCCTTACGGGGGCTTTTGAAAATTGTACAGATTATCATGTATTTCTAACCATTATTTTCAAACTGTTTAAGCTGAACCAGCAAAGGAAAACCAATAATTTCACGTCGCCAGCCATTTAGATCATCAGGCAATTGATACTCGTTAGTATCCAGGCCACTACGTATCAATGCATCCAAATCCTTTTTACGTAATAACACTTCTTGAGCCATACCCAAACGAGTCGCGACTTCCCGGGCAACCGCTTTGAGTTTCTTAAGGCGCTTATTCCAGACAATAGGCAGTGGACGACTAATCGAGAGAAACGGATCATTCTTCAGACTGATTTGCGCATTGGACAAAATAGCAAGAATTGCCTCGCCCTCATCACGCACCACTTTATGCCGGATATCTTCTGTGCGACCTAACTCATAACTATTACGCGGCCATTTATGAATAATAGAGAGTATCGTCTGATTTCTCAGCACCCAATTACGAGGAGTATTCCTTAAGCGGCTTTCCTTCTCGCGCCACATCGTGATATCACGCAGTGCCGCCAGCTTATAGTCTGGCAGACCCCACATCTGACTAAAACGCCGATAATATTCTTTTCCTTCCGGGTCGACGTCAATCGCATTTCTTAACGCAACCTCCGACTCTTCCACAAACCAGGCCTCTCGATCATGCGCATCAAGCTCTGCTTTTTGCATCAAACAAATCGCGGGCAAGTAAGCAACATCCAGCGCAGCATACACTTCCTGCTCAGAACTCAAAGGACGCTTAAGCCAATCGGATGTTGTCTCACCTTTCCCTAACTGGACGCCCAACGTATGCTCAACTAAACGTTGCAACCCCATTGTAAATCCCCACCCCACGAAAGCAGCGGCAAGCTGAGTATCAAAAATAGGCGAAGGAACCACACCTAACGTATGATAAAAAAGTTCTAAATCCTCACTACCAGCATGGATGATTTTCAGCACATCAGGGTTCTGAAAGACCTGGCACAGTGGCGTAAAATCATCGACACTCAGAGGGTCGATCAGATAACAATGCTGATCATCACCTATTTGAATCAACCCGGGAATCGGATAAAAAGTATCAATACGCTGAAACTCAGTATCCAGGGCGATCATGGGCAAAGATTGCCAATGGGCGCAATACTCGGCGAGAGATGCATTGGTTGTAATATGGACTGGCTGCTGAGCCGACGCTTCCAATACAGACCAATCATAACTATTATCTTTCATTCATTTACCTCACAGCAGCCGACGTCCAGCCAATGCATGCGCCAGAGTGCCACCATCAACGTACTCCAGTTCGCCACCCACCGGTACACCATGAGCAATACGGGTCACTTTAAGTGATTCACGTTTTAATTGCTCAGCAATATAATGAGCGGTAGCATCCCCTTCCACTGTCGGATTAGTTGCAAGAATAACCTCTTTTATCTCCCCTTCATTAATACGCTCCAGCAACTGCTGAATACCTATATCATCAGGCCCTACACCATCAATGGGAGAGAGATGACCTCCCAGCACAAAATACACACCACCAAAACTATTAGTATGTTCGATAGCCAAAACATCCATAGGTGATTCAAGCACACAGAGTGAACTACGGTCACGACTTGAGGATGCACAAAGCTGACACAGATCCGTCTCACTGAGTGTCCGGCACTGCTGGCATTGTGATACTTGCTCAGCAGCCAGGCGAAGCGCTGAGGACAGCTCAAGCGCAGCATTACGATCTCTTTCCAATAAATGGAAAGCCATGCGCTGAGCGCTCTTAGGCCCAACGCCCGGCAAACAACGTAGAGCAGTAACTAATTGCTGTATTAGAGGACTAAAAGACATTATCTAAAACGGCATGTTAAAACCAGGAGGCATAGCCATACCACCTGTGATTTTAGCCATTTTTTCCTGGGATTGCGTTTCAACTTTACGTACAGCGTCATTAACAGCAGCGGCGATAAGATCTTCCAGAATATCCTTTTCTTCTTCCAGCAAACTATCATCAATTGAAACGCTTTTAACATCATGGCGGCCGTTCATCACAATTTTAACCAAACCAGCGCCAGACTCACCGTTTACTTCCAAATTAGCAACTTCAGCCTGCGCTTTTTGCAAGTCTTCCTGCATTTTTTGCGCCTGCTTCATCAGATCACCCATACCACCCTTCATCATACTCTTACCTCATCTATTACGGGTCAATTGGAACAATGGAATCACGATCTATCGTGCCATTAAAGTGTGACACTAACATCTGTACGATGGCATCACTCTCGAATGCGGAAACAGCCACAATCAATCGCTCTGCTTTTAAACGCGCAAAATATTGGCTTGGCGTTTCTCTTGTTTGTACTGCTTCAACAAATTCTACCTCAAGTGAGGTTCTAAAATAATGACAAAGCGCATCTTGTATTCTCTGCTTCTGAACATCATTCATCACAGCATTCTGTTCTGCCCGGTAATGGAAGACTATTTGCGTATCAGACACCGATTCAAGAGAGAGGTTACTGGCAATATTAGCCGTCATACCACTCAATCCGATATACCCTAATAACAAAACCCAATGCGCTTCGCGACAATCGCTTAGCACACTCGGCACATCGGCAGGCAGGCTCGTTACTGCAACAGTGGGTACAGTAACGGATATCTGTTGTTTTTCTACCAACGCTGGCTCAAGCGGCTTCTCAATAACACGCGGGCTAGCAGTGCTTGTAACAGCGTCAACAGCAACTTCAGGCCCAGAGATTACAACCGGGCTTAGCTCTGACTGCTGACGCGTCTCTTTTAATTCATGAGTGGAATGCCCGGTAAATGCGGGCTCAACAGGCCTAGCTTGTGACTTTTTTCCGGGGCTTACCTCATACTCTTCATCAGAAACCGGAATATCGCTCTCATCATACGGAGGCGGCTCCAAATCAGAAACCGGCGTTGGTGCTGGTGCTGGTGCTGGAGCTGGAGCTGGAGCTGGAGCTGGAGCTGGAGCTGGAGCTGGAGAGGATATTGTTTCAGGCAGACGGCTTTGTCCAGTATCTGCAGCCGATATTGGCGGATTTAAATGCACAGAACGCGGTGCAGAATCAGCTGGACGAAAAGCCAGCATTCGCAGCAACACCATTTCCAGTCCTTCACGCGCATCCGGCACATAGGGCAGATCTTTTCGGCCCATCAATGCAATCTGGTAAAATAGCTGCACATCTTCTGCCGTCAGCTGCTGTGCCAATTTGGCAACTTGCTCCTGATCACCCATGCTGTTATCTATCGCATCCGGTATCGCTTGCGCAACAGCAATACGATGGAGCAAGCTGATCAAATCACCCAACACATTCATATAATCAGGTGAAAATAGTGCCAACTCTGCAACAACCCCCAGTAAATTACGGGCATTATGCGCCGTCAACTCATCCAGTATGCGATACACCAAACGCTGATCGATGGTGCCGAGCATCAACCTAACATCAGCCTCAAGCACCGTGCCGCTACCAAACGCGATTGACTGATCCGTCAAACTCAATGCATCACGCATAGAACCATCGGCAGAACGTGCCAACAACCACAATGCCTGATCTTCAAAACTCACATTTTCCTGAGCCAGCACGTACTGCAAATGCCCTACAATACGCTCGGGTATCAGATTTTTAAGATTAAACTGTAAACAGCGCGATAAAACAGTGACGGGGAGTTTTTGAGGATCAGTCGTTGCCAGCAGAAATTTAACATGCGCAGGCGGCTCTTCCAGCGTTTTCAGCAAGGCATTAAAAGAGTGACTGGAAAGCATGTGAACTTCATCAATGAGATAAACTTTAAAGCGTCCATGCGTAGGAGCATACTGAACATTTTCAAGTAGCTCTCGCGTATCTTCAACCTTCGTCCGTGAAGCCGCATCGACCTCAATCAAATCGATAAACCGCCCTTCAGCAATCTCCCGACAGGCGCTGCATTGCCCACATGGCTCGGATGACACACCCACATCACAATTCAACGACTTAGCAAACAACCGAGCGATTGACGTCTTACCTACACCACGCGTGCCGGTGAAAAGATAAGCATGATGCAACCGATCCTGATCCAGCGCATTAACCAACGCTTTGAGGACATGCTCCTGCCCCACCATTTCAGCAAAACGCTTAGGACGCCACTTACGTGCAAGAACCTGATAACTCATAAATAGAAGACGCCATCACCAGAAAAACAAACGCTTATGCTACCGGTTACGGGCTGATATGGCTACCAGTTAAAGCGCATGGCACGCCTCATTAACCGGCAAAATCACGTCATTCAACACGTACTGCGCACAACCTCAAATGACTTGTCTTTACCAACTGTCAGCATCAACAAAAAACACAGACTTTCAACGGACAGCCTGTATTAAAAATGCCGACGGACCCTGCTAACCACTACATAACAGCAAGAACATCACTATTTAAAAGCAGCGCTATTAGTAATATCAAAAAAAACGTATAACAAGGAACCACATCAGGTCGCAATGCAATGGATCATCTGACATTTATGAAACACAATATTCTTAGATGCAACTTTGCATGATGGCAATAAAAACCGTTTATTTCCGCGATTATCGGCCATAAACGGTTAAATTCTCTACTTATTTTAATTATGAATACAGTGTGATCTTTATACGCCGCCTATCCAATAAGTAACTCAACTGCTTTTAAAAGATCATCGTTTGCAAAAGGTTTCTGTAAAAAAGCATCAGCTCCTTTTGTAACAGCTTCTTGTAATTTTTCTTCATCAAGCGCGGATATAACCAAAATTTTTGTATGACTGAGCTCTTCTGATTCACGAACAAACTTTAAGACTTGAAAACCATCAATCCCCGGCATACTTAGATCAAGTGTCATAAGGGCAGGCTTTTCACTGATACATTTACTGCCAGCCGAAAAGCTATCTGTGGCAATAGATGTTTCATACCCAGCCCCTCGCAGCACACGCTGTATAGCTTTAGTAATATTTGGCTCGTCATCTACAATCATAATCAGATTAGAGCGCTTAGTTTCGAACTCTTGCGGCACGGGCATACCATGATGATTAAGGAAATCTATAAAATCCTCAGCTCGGACACGGTTATTACCCCGTCCCGGTAATTTAAAACCCTTAAGATCACCGCGTTCAATCCAGCGTATAACGGTTCTGAGATGCACGTCACATAGCTTCGCGATCTCTCCCGTTGTTAATGTTCTCATTTATAGACAATCCTGTTTATATACAGATAAAAAAGCAGCAGTACGTGCAAAAAACATTAGCGACCAATGTGAGTTTTTATTATCTCAGGTATGCCACGTAGTCGTCTATAGACGGGGATTCTATTCATTGGTTCATTCCGAGATATTATTTTCGGGTAACCAAATATTAAAGCAGCACCCTTTACCTTCTTCATTTTTAACAGATATCTGTCCATTATGAGCTTGAATGATACCGTAAGAAATGGATAAGCCCAGACCCGTGCCAGAACCTATGTCCTTCGTTGTAAAGAAAGGATCAAATATTTTATTCAGAATATCGGCTGAAATACCGCACCCGGTATCTGTGATTTGGATGGATACTCCATGGTTAAAGGATTTCGTTGAAATATGGATTTCGCCATCATGGTCGATAGCCTGGCCGGCATTGATTAATAAATTTAAAAATACCTGGATGATCTGAGAAGGAATACAATTTATTTGAGGTATATCGGACAGATCGGTAAATATTCGAGTATTAAGGTTGAGCTGGTTGCCAGCCATCGCTAATGAGAACTCAATACATTCATTAATATCAGTGATCTGCCAGTCGTTTTGGCTAGGATGAGCAAAGCTGCGTAAGTTATCTACAATCACTTTAATACGCTCCATGCCTGACACTGATTCATCAAATACTGCGTCCAGATCTTCTTTAATGGCTTCATAGTCTGAACGATCAGCCAGCTGTTTAAATAACGCTAATTGCTGGTCTGTGAGATCTAAAGAGGCATATCCATCGATGAGCTCGACAAGATTCTGCGTGTAATCACGTAAACAGCTTATATTGGAGCTGATATAAGCAAGCGGGTTGTTTATTTCATGGGCCACACCTGCTGCTAATTGCCCAATCGATGCCATTTTTTCCGATTGCACCAGCTGCGTTTGCGTCTCATGCAGTTTATCAATAAGCACGGCTTGCTCTCGCTTTTCTTGCTCCAACAACTGGTTGCTGCTTTCTAGATCTTTTGTTCTTGATTGGACACGTGCTTCAAGCTGATGATTGAGTATCGCCAGCGAGCTATTGGCTACCTGCAAGGCGACATTACTTTCCTGAAGATGCAGCCCGGTGGAAACAAGGCCATCCGCCGTGTGTTTTATCTCTTTTATGTCAGTAAGCGAGTGTGAAGATGGATACCGGGCGTTGCCAATGTCGGTAATAATACCTTCCAATGATAAAATCGGCGTAGAAATTCGAGTACTGAGTCGAGCCGCTTTACGGTAAAGATAGATAAAAAAGAGAATGTAAAAAACAAGAAGCGCAACAAGCATGCCATAACCAATACGCTCAAATTTGGCATTCATTTTTAATGCATCGGCGTATAGATTATCTTCATCCGTAATGATGAGCAATTTCCATTCAGCACCAGCAACCGTAGACCATGAGGCTAACTTGCTGTGACTTTTAAGTGCAAGGCTAACAATCCCTTGAGGGCTTTTTTGGAGTTTTTTGGCAATATGCTGAGTGTCCGGGCGTTTAAACAAATTAAAGTCAGCGGGTTTATAGGTGTCTTTTAGTATCGCATTTTCATAAGTAATATTGGTTAATTCTTTCAATCCCCAGTCGCCTTCTCCTTTCTCGGGTAACGCCATGATCGTTCCGTTTTTATCGAGCAATAAAGCATAACTATTCCAGGAAAGCTGAAGGGATAATACCTGCTGGATAATTTTGTCGACGGTAATATCGAGTCCGACTACGCCTTCCAGAAAATCACCGCCTTGGCGATATACAGGCGCAATATTTGAAGCCATAAATCCTTGGCCTGCAGGGTCTACATAGACGTCAGTCCAGATCGTTTTTCTTTCCGGGTTATGCTCGGCATCAGCTTCATAATAAAAATTGTAGCTGGGGATATTCATATCTTCTGGGTACTGCTCTATAACATTAAAATAAGGATAAATTCTATTGATGGAATCATAAGTATTGAAGTAGATTTGTGTGACGATTGGGTTGTAGTCAATAATGCTTTTCATAAGAGGATCAAGTTGCGAGAGTTGCCACGCTTTGTTTCGTTTCACATCGTCAATCGGCGTAAAAGATGAAGCGAATAGTGCTGAACCACCGTTATCACTTAACGTATACCAAGCGCCCAGCTTGCTCAGTCCATAGCGTGAAGTTTCTTGCTCTGACGGCGTGATATTGACTGCGTAAGCTTCAGCTACCTGTGCGGCATAAAGAGTGGTGAGCCTGGCAACAGAACTTAACTCTACCGCTATATTAGCAGCCTCAAGCTTTGATATTTCTTGTAGTTGCGACTGAGCGTTCATTTTTGCGGAGGCAATGCTTTGATCGCGAATCACGTCATTGGTAAAAAAATAGGCGCTAACCAATGCAAATTCAATAAAAAAGATAGGGATTAATGCACTTTTAATGTAAGAAAACCAGACAAGTTTTAAAATAGAAATAGGCTGCTTGGCTTTCATTGTCTACTCGAATTGAGTTGAATTTTACGTGTTGGGAAGCTTCTTTAGACCAGCGCTAATAAAATTCTTTAGTGCTTTCACACATGACTTATTATAATTATAAGATATTAGCATTATTGTCGCTACCGGGTCGATTACGAACGAGTGTCACTTATAATGGCTTAATTCTAGAGCATATATTTTCAAAACTTGTTCGTCTGTATTTTCACAGACACATAAACTGGCATGCTTTCTTTGGTAAGCTTATGGCCTTCATCTGCCCGTAAAATTTCTTTATTATTGATAACATACCGAGAGAGCATCATGTTAGCTTTAGATTGTGAGCAGGTAATTCTCTTCGTTTATTTTATTTTTCTCTTCAAGTATATCCCTAGCTTACGAACTTGTAACGCTCGCCGCTGAACGCGGCTTTTAATCTGCAGATTTACATTAATGTGCTTATCATGAAAAACTTCATAAACAGTCGCGCTTAGCAAACGTTTGAACGCACTTAATACGCTGGGCCCATCATCAACACACAGAATTTCAGACAGTACAAAGGGAATTGCGAAATGAGTCCCTGTGTTAGTTTCGGTGCTGGTGATCATATTCACTCCCTATTTTATATTTCATAATAAATAATGTCACTAATGTCACTAATGTGACACAATAATATATTTATAATATGTACTAGTTTACGTTTATATAAAATCAAGATATCGACGCAGATAAAAAACGGATAATGCCAGAGACAAGGAGAGCATAAATGGGTGCGCAGAAAACACTGTTACTGGTTGATGATGAACGGAGGATTATCAGTACGTTAAAACGTTTTTTTCGTCGTACTGACTATCGAATATTAACTGCTGAATGTGGCGTTGAAGCACTTGATATTTTACAGGCACATCCTGAAATCAAAGTAGTATTAACGGATTTCAGAATGCCCGATATGACAGGAGGGGAATTATTAACACAGGTTAGGCAGTGTTTTCCTCATGTGGTTGGCATTATTTTAAGTGGCCATGCTGAATTAGAGGAAGTGTTCCAAGTATTAAATAATGGCACAGCTTATAAGTTCCTTGCGAAACCTTGGGATGAGAACCTCTTAAGAGAAACAGTGGAGCAGGCCTTTGAACGCTACAGCACACTAAAAGAGCAGCATTTCGCGCCGCTGGGCGTCGATCAACTTTTGTCACGGAGCAAACTGCTGCTCAGTCTCCATGACTGGATAGAACACGACATGCCGGTTTCTGCATTTTACTTGGACGTTAATAATTTTCGTAGTTATTACGACAACTTAGGCTATGAGTTAGCAGATCAGCTATTGTCTTCAATTGCCCGGAGGCTCATACAGAATAAGCCTGCAGGTAGTGTACTAGGGAAAATGAGTGATGATGAGTTGGTACTTATTATGCCGGCAAGTTACTCGCAAGAAGATAGCGAGCGATTGATACAGCACTTATTACAGCCCTTTGAGGAGTCGATCAATATTGGCGGACGAGAATTGCATATCTCATTCAGTGTCGGTTACGGAATCAGCCCTGAGGACGGAAGGACTCCTGAGCTATTGCTGCGCAATGCGCAGGCTACCGTTAAGTACTCAAAGCAGCCAGGGGCTACTCGCCCTCCTCGCTATCAAGCATCAATGCACCTTAAAAACAGTGAATTAATGAGATTGCAAAATAATCTTCATAAGGCAATAGACCTTAACCAATTATCGGTCGCGTATCAGCCCAAGGTATGCGTGATTACTGGCTGTATCGTTGGTGCGGAATCCTTGTTACTCTGGAAACATGATTCGCTTGGCATGGTTGCTGCCTCTGTGTTTATTCCTTTAGCAGAGTCGAGCGGTTTGATTGAGTCATTTGGCGAATGGCTACTGTCTACCGCCAGCACTCAAATAAATGCCTGGGAAAAAGAGGGATTACCTTCTTTTTCACTGTCAATTAACCTGTCAGGTCGGCAATTACAACGAGAAGATTTGACTAAAAAAATCGATCATATTTTGCGCTCATCAGGTATCTCTCCCACTCAGATAGAGTTCGAGATCACAGAGTCATTTCTGATGCAGGATATAGAGAGTAGCCTTAAATTGTTACACGAAATGAAAGGCCTCGGAATAAAATTAGCGCTTGATACTGTTGGTACAGGGGATTCATCATTGAATTATTTGAGCCGCTTACCTATAGATACATTGAAAGTTGATCAATCGTTTGTAAAAGAACTTACAAAATCAAAACAGATGGTAAGCCAGATTAAGCATGTTATTCAAATGTCACATGATCTAGGTATATCTGTTGTCGCTGAAGGAGTGGAGACACAAGCTGAGTTTGATATGTTACGGCAGCTTAACTGTGATGAAATTCAAGGATATTTTTTTAGCCCACCGGTAAGTGCGGAACAGTTTCGTATATTGCTTGAAAACCAGCCATTAGTGGGTATGGATTATCAGCATCAGAAGAGACGAAGTCGAGAGGGCAATAATTGAGCAACACTCCAAAAGCTATTTTTGTTGACGATGACTTGAACACTTTGAATTCTCTTCGAAGGGTCTTGCGCCGACATTGTAACGACTGGGACATTGAGTATTGCCAGTCGCCAGCGGCAGCGCTTTCGCTGATGTCTGAATTCTCTCCTTGGATCGTTGTTAGTGAAAAGCGAATATGTGAAATGGATGGCGCTGATTTCTTACACTTAGTAAGCAATCAGTCACCAGAAGTGGTAAGAGTGCTATTAACTGGTGCTATAACTTCTGAGGTAGCGTTAGATTTGGCTGATATCGCACATATGTTGATTGCTAAACCTTTTAAACCCGAATCCTTGATTGAGCTTTTACATCGCGCTAAATGTTTGCATGAACTTCCTGTCTCTCCGGTCATGCGCAAACAACTAGGTTCAATAAAGCGTATTCCCGTTTTACCACGTGTCTACGCACGCCTCACTAGCTACCTGAAAAATGATATGGTTGATTTGCATGAAGTTGCCAGAATTATCAGCCACGACTCAACTATTATGGCTAAAATCATACAACTGGCAAATTCTTCATTTTTTGGTTTTTCCCGTCCTGTATCGCATCCACACGAGGCGGTTGTCCGATTAGGTCAGGGATTAGTTAAAAACCTGGTATTGTTTTTTGGCATCTCCAAACAATGCGATATAACAGATATAAAACTGCGTGATGAATTATTAGCGCAAGCTATGCATATTGCCATGATTTCTCGACAGCTAAGCGCAGCATGTGGCTGCCTGTTCAAAGAAACAAATGACTCTTTTGTCCTGGGGCTACTGCATAACATAGGTAGCCTGATGTCCAGCATGTCATTTATTAAAATAGAAGCTAATGACGATACTACGGATTATTGTGAAGAAAATGCTGTCGGCGCATACTTATTGGCTCTTTGGGAGTTCGATGAGGAATTAGTGAAAGCCGTTTTATACCAGAATTCACCACAAAATTCGGATGTCATCACACCACTATGCTGTCGACTGCATGTCGCCAAAGTCGTCAATAACGCCCAAAAAAATGGTATAAGTGCGCTTAGCGAAGCGTCAGGACTTAATTATGAACTACTGCAGTCGCAAGGGTTACACGATGATGTAGTGTTATGGATTAATCAATTTGAATCAGAAGAACAGGGAGAGAATTGAATCATATGAGAACGATATTTGTTGCTTTGATGGTTTCGACAATCCTGCTCGGAGCACCTGCAGTCAATGCCGACACGCGGCTTAGTTTCGGAGTAGTACCACAGCAATCAGCCAACAAATCAGCAAAAATATGGACGCCTATTTTAAATTATCTCGGGGCGAAAATGGGTAAAAATATTCGCTTTGCTACAGCTCGAGATATCCCGACGTTTGAAGAGCGTCTACTGGCCGGCCAATACGACATTGCATATATGAATCCTTATCATTATACGGTCTTCCATAACACGCCTGGTTATGAAGCAATCGCACGGCAAAAAAATCAACGCGTTAATGGTATTATGATTGTGCGCAAAGACAGCCCAATTCAAGAACTGGCCGAGTTAAATAACAGAAAATTGGCGTTCCCTTCGCCCACTGCGTTTGCGGCCAGTGTTATTCCGCGCTCTGTCATGAAATGGCAGAATATCCATTTTACCCCGCAATACGTATCTTCTCATGACTCCGTGTATCTTGGCGTGGCTCGCGGCTTCTTTGTTGCAGGTGGCGGTATTATGCGTACGTTTAATAATACGACACCTGAAGTTCGAGAACAGTTACGCGTGCTTTGGGCTTCGCCTGGTTACACGCCTCATGCTATTGCCGTTCACCCGCGCGTCAGTGCCGAGACCGTTGAAGAATTGAAGCACGCCCTTTTAGGAATGAATGATGACCCTAAAGGTTTGGCTTTACTTAAGACAATGAAATTTCAAGGTATTGAACTGGCCAATGATTCCGATTGGGATGATATAAGAGCGCTTAATATCAAACTGCTGGATGAACTGATTAAATAATTTATTAACTCTATTGTAGGAAATATCTCTTGTCGATTAGGGTAAAAACCATCATTGGTATCGCCTGTATTGAGGCTGTTTTATTAGCATTGCTAGTCATGATGACGCTGGATTACCTAAGAACCAGTAACTATGACTCTTTTATTAAGCATGCCTCTACTACCTCAGCATTGTTTGCAGCAACCACCAAAGATGCCGTGCTTTCTTATGATTTGGCTTCGCTTGAGTCTTTTGTTAATGAAGTTTTAATTCATCGTGATCTACTTTATGCGAGGGTATTAGGGCCTGATGGAAATGTTTTTGCGCAAGCTGGTCAGTCAGAATATTTAGAACAAGCATTTGTCGCCGACCATCACGTAGAGTCTGTATCCGATGATGTATTTGATACTTTTTCTGAAATATCAGAAGAGGGAGTGATATATGGTCGGGTTGAAATCGGACTGGATACAAGCAATCTCACTACCATTATTACTGAAGCAGAAAACCGTAGTGCAGTTATAGCTGTTATTGAAATGGGGCTTGTGGCGCTATTCTCTTTTTTGCTGGGTGGTTACTTAACACGACAGTTAAAGATTCTAAGTATTGCCGCTAAATCAATCACAGAAGGTGATCTGGAAATTAATATCCCTATTAAAGGGCGCGACGAAATAGCCAATGTAGCCATTGCTTTTAATGTTATGGCTTCGAGCCTAAAGGAAGCCAGCACTCGCCGGGATCAATATGAGGCTGAGCTCCAGAAGCTAAACCGCTCGCTGGAAGGACGTGTTTTCAGTCGTTCAGAGCAAATCCAAGCAAAAAACATAGAATTAGAAAAAGCTAATCAGAATATAAAAGAAGCCCAATTGAAACTGCTACACTCAGAAAAAATGTCATCAATCGGTTTACTGGCCGCAGGCGTCGCTCATGAAATAAACAACCCGGTTGGTTACGTGATGAGCAACCTTCATTCACTGAAACACTACGTACAAAGCTATCGCAGCTTGATTGATGAATATATGTTATTAACGACGTTGACGGATGCAGACAAAAGGCAAGCTCAGCAGCTTAAAATCGATCAACTCTGCCAGCAATACGATCTGGATTTTATGAATGAAGATCTTGACTTTCTAATACAGGAATCTATTGAAGGCACGGTCAGAGTGAGCAATATTGTTAAAAGCCTGAAAGAGTTTTCTCACATTGATACTATGAATAGCTATATTATGTGTAATTTAAATGACTGTATTAAATCCGCACTTAACATGGCCAATAATGAGCTTAAATACCACTGCGATATTCAAAAAGACCTCGCTGACTTGCCACTGACTTACTGTTGCTCTGGGCAGATTAGCCAGATAGTACTCAACTTGATCATCAATGCGGGCCACGCTATTGAAGGACATGGGAGTATTTATGTACGATCGCGCCAAGA
Organism: Neptunomonas antarctica; assembly: GCF_001305295.1. Lineage (GTDB taxonomy): Bacteria > Pseudomonadota > Gammaproteobacteria > Pseudomonadales > Balneatricaceae > Neptunomonas > Neptunomonas antarctica. Next base: position 88,750 of record NZ_LJSI01000017.1, on the reverse strand, counting down.
TGAAAAAATGCTAGAGATCAGTGTGTCCGACACAGGCAAGGGGATACCTGAGAATCAAATCCATAAACTATTCGACCCTTTTTTTACAACCAAGGCGGTTGGAGAAGGTACAGGCCTGGGTCTTTCGATTGCTTATGGTATAGCTAAAGAGCATGGCGGTGAGATTCTTGTTGAGAGCAAAGTGGGCAAAGGCAGCTGCTTTAGTTTACGCATACCTCTCGTTACTGAGGAGTAATAGCGGTTAGTACTGTTCACCCCTCGGGCTACCTGAGTTTTCACTGCTCATACTTGTGGGACCAATACTGTTTCTACACGAAGATGACTATGAAGCGTTTTATGCACGGGGCATTTATCTGCAATTTCTAATAAGCGTTGTCGCTGCTCATCGCTTAGGTCTCCCACTAAGATCAATTTGCGCTCAATTACCTCTATTGCCTGTGGAACCTCATCACATCCCTCACAATCTCGGTGGTAGTTGCGACTATGGCTGAGCTCTACTTTGATATGCGCTAACGGAATTTTTTTACGACTGGCATACATCCGAATGGTCATTGAGGTACAAGCCCCCAAACCCGCTAGTAGGTGCTCGTAAGGGTCTGGTCCGGTATTACTACCACCCACAGCAATAGGCTCATCTGCCAACCAATAATGGCTATCGCTACTTACATGTTGACTGAAAACATGATTTTTCTCTTCAACAAGTACATGCCCTTGCTTGACCTGACGCTGATGATGCTCCAACGCTGGCAGGTAACGACTAGCCCAACCTGCAATCGTTTCAGCTACATATTCTGAATCTTGTTTTTCTGTTAACAGATGGTCTGCACTATCCAGACTGACGAAGCTTTTAGGGTGCTTAGCATCACGGTAAATTTTTTCTGCTTCTGATATCGGCACAATTTCATCCAACGGAGAGTGCATCACCAGTAACGCTTTTTTTAGCTTCCCTATATCATTATCGATATGCGAATCAATATCGTCCAGAAACTGCTTTTTAATCAGAAATTTCCGGTTACCCAGACAGACTTCAGCCTCTCCGTTTTTCTGAATATCATCTAATGACGCCGCAAAGTTATGCACCACATGCTTAGCATGATGAGGAGCACCGATTGTCACCACACAACGCGCTTCGGGCACCTGTTTAGCCATGGCCAAGACCGCGGCCCCACCCAAACTGTGCCCGATCAATAGTGCGGGGGCCTGGTAGGACTGCCGTAAAAAATCTGTGGCGGCCAACAGGTCCTGAATATTAGATGAAAAATGAGTATTGGCAAAATCTCCATCACTGTTGCCTAATCCGGTAAAATCAAAGCGCAGTACAGCAATTCCTTTCTGTGTAAGCGCTCTGGCAATACGGGAAGCCGCCGCAATATCTTTTCCACAGGTAAAACAATGTGCAAACAGTGCGTAACAGCGGATCTCTGCTTCAGATGTTTCAAGCATACCCGCCAGCGTGTGGCCATTGCTTTCAAATTGAACTTTAATCCGCATCTGCATACCCTCCTTGAAAATTTATATATAATTAATGCCACAGAAAAAATCCGAATAGCACTTATAAACAACGCAGTCACTTAACCTCTATAGCGACCTATGAGTTCCATCACACATCGAACATCGACTGGCTGTTTACTTATAAACAACGCTGTCACTTAACCTCTATAGCGACCTATGAGTTCCATCACACATCGAACATCGACTGGCTGTTTGCTTATAAACAACGCTGTCACTTAACCTCTATAGCGACTTATGAGTTCCATCACACATCGAACATCGACTGGCTGTTTACTTATAAACAACGCAGTCACTTAACCTCTATAGCGACTTATGAGTGCCATCACACATAGGCTGACTGGCTGTTTGCTTGCAGCCGCACAGATACACTTTTGCTGTTTTCTCTGCCGTAAAGACAACTGGCTTAAACTCAGAACCGCGATGCGAACCATCGCAGAACGGCTGTTTTGCACTATGCCCACAAGCACACCAACGGTAAGTTTCACCTTCGACAACGTCGGCGGCATAAGGTGCCTTTTGTGCAATGACGGCTTTTTCACTCATGATGAATTTCCCTTATTTTGATAAAAAGCTCTACTAAACTATTTCTCTAAAGAGCTTTGATAAACAAATATTAGCTTACTGGCGGATTTCCCCAGGCTCCAGCATCGCTTTCTAAGAAACATAACACGCTATGTTCCGATCAACTTTATTAATAGCATACCCGCCATTGCCACGCTAACTATTCAGCCAGCACTTGCCATTCGTGCACAGTTAACATCTAATAACATCATTCAAGTGCCGAACGATCACTCATTCCCACTGCACGCGCGCTCTGAAACGCAGAAGCGGTTCTTCTGCTCTGGCAAACAATGCGTCTTCTAACAATATTCGCGCGCTCACACCACGAAAAATAGTGTAGGAAATTAAGTAAATATGTCTAAAAGCAAGAAGTTCGAGCTACGGGTAGTGCAAAACGACACTGGCTGGACGGTAGAAATAATCAGACAGAAGACAGCAAAAGAGACCATCGTATCCAAAAGTCAGGATGGCTTTACCTCTGCAGAGGAAGCACAAGCGTGGGGCGAAACAGAGCTCGAGTCTTTTCTGAAGGCACTGACAGAACGCAACAAGCGCCGGGCCATTAACCGCGAAATAAAATTTTCTTAAAGGCTCGCAGCACAAAGAGCAGTCATAAAAAAGCCGAATCAATATATGATTCGGCTTTTTATCTGAGCAAATAATTTTAGAACGACGCTCTTTATTTTTGAACTGTACTGGTTATATTGAGCTATACGCTAACAGCGCATTCATGCACAAGCTGCCCGTTTATTCCACGCCTGTGTTGATCATACCTAGCGCATGCGTCTGGGCTTGTTCTTCCACTCGATCGCCAAACCATGCTAACTTATCTTGTAAGGTAACAACCTCACCTACGATTATTAATGCGGGTGCGACTAACTGAGCTTCATACTGCTTCGCTGCTATATCTGCCAACGTTCCAGTCAGTACTTTTTGATCGGGCGATGTGCCTTTAGAGATAATCGCAACAGGCGTTTCAGCAGGCTTACCGTGCCCGATTAAACCGTCGACCAGCTCTGTTAACGTATGTAAACCCATGTAAAACACAACGGTCTGATTAGGATGTACCAATTCAGCAAAGTTGAGCTTGTCTTTACGGTTTTTAAGCTGCCCGGTAACAAATTTAACCGATTGAGCATAACCACGATGCGTCAGTGGTATACCGGCATAAGTAGAACACGCACTGGCAGCGGTAATACCGGGAACAACCTGAAACGGAATACCGTGTGATTTGAGGGTTTCCAATTCTTCGCCACCACGGCCAAAGATAAAAGGATCGCCGCCTTTAAGCCGCACCACACGTTTACCCTGCAGGGCATGCTCTACGAGTAACGTATTGATCCCTTCTTGTGGAACCGCGTGATCATCACGCTTTTTACCTACATAAATCAGATCGGCATCGCGTCGGCACAGATCCAGTACTTGCGCCGATACCAGATTATCATAAAAAACCACATCCGCCTGTTGCATGAGGCGCAGCGCTTTGAATGTCAGTAATTCCGGATCACCAGGCCCCGCTCCCACCAGATAGACTTCGCCAACCTGATGGCCCGTTTCACCTTTTTCTATGGCCGCTTCCAGCAAAGCCTCCGCTTCGTCATGACGCCCTGAGAAAACTTTTTCAGCAATCTGCCCTTCAAGCACATGCTCCCAAAAGCGGCGGCGTTCATTAACCGATCCGAAGGTAGCTTTCACCTGATTTCGAAAACGCCCTACCAGAGACCCTAAGCGGCTATAGCCGTTAGGAATGAGGGTCTCAAGACGCGCACGTAATAGCCTCGCCAGTACCGGAGACTCTCCACCGGAAGAGATGCCAATAACAATGGGAGAGCGATCAACAATGGCAGGAAATATAAAGGTACAGAGCGCAGGCGTATCAACGACATTGACAGGAATATTGCGCTCTAGCGCATCATAATGCACACGCTCATGGAGATTATGATCATCAGTTGCCGCTACCACCAGCGTTTTGCCTTCCAGCAGTTCAGCGTGATATTCGCCAATAATGATCTGATCTTGAGAATCAATCAGCAGCGCTTTAAGTTCATCATCAACAACGTGGGAAACAACCGTTAGGTGAACACCTGAGCGCTTCAGCAAACGCGCCTTGCGTAAGGCGATATCACCACCGCCAATTAACAACACCTGACGTGATTTCAGATTAAAAAATAGAGGTAAAAAATCCACAATGCGCCCTCAGTTAATGTATGAGCCCAGATTAGCATAATCCGGCCAATAACCACTGATTACATAGGGCCCACTGATTGAATTTTTAGTGATTCAGCTACTTTAAAGTTGCGTGTGCAAGCCGCATTCACGGGTTTCCAGTGCTTTTGTCGGATCGAAATAGTCATGTTCATTTGGCAAATTATTAGCCACCAGATACGTCTCCAGATCCGCTTCACTCCAGTTGAACAGTGGTGCTACTTTAATAATTCCATCTTTACTGGCGGATACTATATCCAACGATTGACGAAACTCGGTTTGATCCTTACGGATAGCATTCAACCAAAAATCAGGATTCATTTCCGCCAAGGCTCGCTGAAACGGTTCCAGTTTTACCTGACGGGTAAACTCATCATGCAACGGTTCATCAACATCGGGAATACCTTTCATCAATACATTACGACGTGCTGATGTTTGCTGTGGAATATAGGTTTCCACATTCAAGTTAAAATCCTGGATCATTTTTTCTGCAAAACGGTAAGTAGCAGATGTGTTATAGCCCGAATCAACCCACAGGATTTTAATATCAGGCTTTGCCTGCACGGCCATGTGCAGAATCACAGATTCATAAGGACGGAAATTAGTCGTCACTAATGGATTGTCAGATTGAGCGATAGCCCATGCGATAATCTCTTGTGGTGATTTACCTTCGAGTGCTTTATTAGCAGCAACCAGATCAATACTCATCGTTATTCTCTCTCTTTTCTGAGCTAAAGCCTGACAGGTTTTAGCTCAGATCATACTATGAAAATATAAGACTATGATAATATCTTAACGGCGGAACAGAGGCCGTGGATCGGCCGCAGTACCCTGATAATTAACACTAACTTCAGTAAACGCGCCGAGATCATCAGCAGAAAAACGCTCTTCCGGGATAACAAACGCATTAAAGCCACTGCTTTGCATATAGGCCAGACGATCACGCGTAACATCACCCACCGCGCGTATTTCGCCACTAAAACCAGCGCGCACCAGCTGGCGAGCAATACTGAAACCACGACCATCTCGAAAAACCGGGAACTCAACGGCAATCAAGGCAACATTGGCTTGCTCTGCAGATAATGCCACCCAATCGTCATCACCATTCACCTGAAGACCTAAACGGCCCGAGCGACTCAACAACAGCTCGCGATGTTCCTGATAAAATGTCAAAGGGACAATAACATCGCCATCAGGAAGGTTCTGCACTGATTCAAGCGTCTCAACATCAACCGACTGCCAGCTGTCTTGCGCAACGACTTTTTGATTAATGAGCAGTGGCATAAACATTCTCCTTGAACGGGTCGATACCGATACGTTTAAACGTATCACGGAATAATTCTTCTTCTTGACGGCGCTCTACGAACACTTCCAAAATTTTCTCGAGGGTATTAGCCACATCATCAGTCGCAACTGATTTACCCAATACTTTACCTAATGCCGCATCTTCACGAGAAGACCCGCCCAAGGTAATCTGATACCAGTCTTCACCTTTTTTATCGACGCCCAGAATACCGATATCGGCAACGTGATGATGACCACACGCATTGATACAACCTGACATATTCAGCTGAATATCGCCCAGGTCGTACAGATGGTCCAGATCATCGAAACGCTCATTGATCTGATCAGCAATGTTCAGAGTCTTAGCATTAGCCAACGAACAAAAATCAAACCCCGGGCATACAATCATATCCAACAAGGTTCCGATGTTCGGACGCGCCAGGTTATGAGCTTCCAGTGCCCGCCACACAGTATATAGATCGGATTTTTTAACATCCGCCAATACCAGATTCTGATCATGAGTAGAGCGAATTTCACCGAAGCTATACTTCTCTGCCAGATCAGCGACCAGATCCATCTGCGCATCCGTAATATCACCGGCGGGCTGCAGATAAGGTTTGAGTGACACAATCACAATCCGATAGCCTGCAACACGATGATCGACCGTATTACGCTCGTACCAGGTATTGAAGCCTTTATCTTCGGCCTGCTGCAACGCCAATGAGGTATCAGTTGCGGCTGTCACATCATAGTCAAATGGCGTAAAGAAAGACTTTGCACGCTCAATTTCAGCGTGTGTCAGTGTCAATTCACCATCACGTCCATGCTGCCATTCTTCATCCACTAAGCGACGGAACTCATCAGCACCCAACGCATTAACTAAAATTTTAATACGCGCTTTATACTTGTTATCACGACGACCATTGAGGTTATAAACACGCAGAATGGCATCAAGATACGACAGCAAATGCTCTTTTGGCAGGAACTCGTTAATCATTTTACCAATAACAGGCGTACGGCCTAAGCCACCACCGACCAGTACTTCAAAACCAATTTCGCCGGCATCGTTCTGTACCAGATGCAAACCAATATCATGCACCTGTGACGCGGCACGGTCTTCAAAACTACCGGTTACTGCAATTTTGAACTTACGCGGCAAGTACGCAAACTCAGGATGCAGCGTTGACCATTGGCGGATAATTTCGCAATACGCCCGCGGATCTTCCAGTTCATTCGCATGAACACCGGCATAAGGATCGGTTGTGGTGTTACGGATACAGTTACCGGACGTCTGGATTGCATGCATCTGGACCTGTGCCAATTCAGCAAGAATATCAGGCACTTCTTCGAGTTTTGGCCAGTTATACTGAATATTGGTACGGGTCGTGAAGTGGGCGTATCCCTTATCATACGTACGGGCTATATGCGCCATTTTACGCAACTGTAGCGAAGACATCAGACCATAAGGAATAGCTACGCGTAGCATCGGCGCATATCGCTGAATATAAAGACCATTCATCAACCGTAGAGCAAGAAACTCATCCTCCGGCAACTCTCCTGCCAGATAGCGACGTGTTTGATCACGGTACTGTTCGACGCGCTCGTCAACCAGGGTCTGGTCGACTTCATTATACTGATACATGAATGTTTCACCCATTTAGCAGCGGTACTGCCCGCTATAATACTTAAAAATTAAAAAATCATTTTTCGTTATTGTTTACCGTTTTGCTAACCCGCAAGCACAAAACGTACGCCAATAATCAATAGTAATGAACCCATAATAGGTTGCATCACTTTTGGAGAAAGTTTGGCTCCGAAGTGGCTACCTATAAATACACCCGGTAAAGACCCCGCCAACAAATAAGTAAGCAATGATAAATCAACACTGCCCATCGTGTAATGCCCGGCACCGGCGATACCTGTCAAGACCACAGCATGTACCAAATCAGTGCCTACGATGGCAGGCATACTCATTCTCGGGTACAAGGTAATCAGCATGGCCGTCCCTAACGCACCCGCGCCCACAGAGGACAATGTTACCAGCCCTCCCAGCAAAATACCGGTGAGTACAGTGACAGCCGGGCGTATTTTTTTCGCACGAACAACCCAAGGCCGCCCTTCCACTTTCAGTGCAAATTCACGAATTTTATTGCGACCAAAAACCGCAACAGATGTCAGTATCAATGAGACACCCAAGGTTAGGTTCATCAAGCCTTCAATCTGATCCAGTGCAGCTAAACCTTTTAGGTATTCAAGTGTTAGCAAACTGCCGGGTATACTGCCAGACAGCAACAATATAACAATGCGCCACTCAATGAGCTTTTTACGCGCATAGGCAAAAACACCTCCGAATTTAGTGACGGAAGCATAAATAAGATCGGTACTAACCGCAATAATAGGAGGGATGCCGAAGACCACAATCAGAATAGGTGTCATTAGCGCACCGCCACCGATCCCGGTAAGTCCAACAATAAACCCTACAACTAGCCCTGCTAAGCTGTAAGCAAGTTCCATAAAATGAGCACCTATCACGCTAAACGAATCAGGCGCTATCATACTCATTTTTTTATATAACAGAAAATAATAGTTTTACATTTTGTTATTCGATTAAGAAATATACAGCCAACACCTCCTCTTATTCCAAAAACTTCTAACAAGATTGCTATTTATTACTTTTAATAGATAAAACTCTTTGCGATAATACGCTCAATATATGGCGAATGCGTTCACCTCGGTTACGCACTCCCTTAATTTAGCTTTATATCGAGCAGGCAGAAACAGATGACATCTTTACCAGAGCGCCGTCTTACCCATTTAAAACAGCTGGAAGCCGAGAGCATTCAGATTATTCGCGAAGTAGCCGCTGAGTTTGATAACCCAGTCATGCTTTACTCTATTGGGAAGGACTCTGCAGTGATGCTTCATCTGGCTCGCAAAGCCTTTTATCCAGGCAAGCCACCTTTCCCTCTGATGCATGTAGACACGACGTGGAAATTTAAGGAGATGATCGCATTCCGTGACAAAATGGCGGAACAAGCCGGCATGGATCTGATCGTCCACATAAATCAGGAAGGTGTTGATATGGGCATGGGGCCTTTCTCACACGGCTCTTCTAAGCATACTGATGTCATGAAAACACAGGGGCTGAAACAGGCGCTGGAAAAATACAAATTTGATGCCGCTTTCGGCGGTGCGCGTCGCGACGAAGAGAAATCCCGTGCGAAAGAACGCGTTTTCTCTTTCCGTGATAAATTCCACCGCTGGGATCCTAAAAATCAACGTCCTGAGCTGTGGAATATTTTCAATACCCGTGTTGATCAGGGAGAAAGCATCCGTGTGTTTCCACTATCCAACTGGACCGAATTGGATATCTGGCAGTACATTTATCTGGAAAGCATTCCCATTGTACCCTTGTATTTAGCGGCTGAACGCCCTGTGGTTAATCGCGATGGTATGCTTATTATGGTCGATGATGATCGTTTGCCTTTAGCTGAAGGCGAACAACCGCAAATGCTTAAAGTCCGCTTCAGAACCCTAGGTTGCTATCCATTGACGGGCGCGGTTGAGTCAGAAGCTGAGACGTTACAGGAGATCATTCAGGAAATGCTGCTGACCACAACGTCTGAGCGACAAGGCCGAGCAATTGACCACGATTCATCTGGCTCAATGGAGAAAAAGAAAATGGAAGGTTACTTCTAACACCCATTACTTAGCCATTTTCTGATACCGAATTTAGAGAGCAATACCCATGAGCCACCAATCTGAACTAATTTCTACAGACATTGAAGCGTATCTTCATCAGCACGAAAATAAAGAACTGCTGCGCTTTTTAACCTGCGGTAGCGTAGACGATGGAAAATCGACCTTGATAGGCCGATTACTTCACGATTCAAAAATGATCTATGAAGATCAACTAGCGGCTATTAAAAGCGAAAATGCGCGAGTCGGCAACGCCGGAGAAGAACTGGATCTGGCACTACTGGTTGATGGTTTGCAAGCTGAGCGCGAGCAGGGAATCACCATTGATGTAGCCTATCGCTACTTTTCGACCGCTGAACGCAAATTCATTATTGCCGATACCCCGGGGCATGAGCAGTATACCCGTAACATGGCCACAGGCGCGTCTACCTGCGATCTGGCGATCATTCTGATTGATGCCCGCTATGGCGTACAGGTGCAAACCAAGCGTCACAGCTTCATCGTGTCATTGCTGGGTCTTAAACACACGATTGTCGCAATCAACAAAATGGACTTAGTCGAGTTCAGCGAAGCGCGCTACGAACAGATTAAAGCAGATTATCTGGCATTCACCGCCGACCTTGATCTGCCCGACATTCAGTTTGTACCGTTATCTGCTCTTAAGGGCGACAACGTGGTCAATCCTTCTGAGCACATGTCCTGGTATACCGGCCTTCCTTTAATGGAAACGCTGAATACCGTTAAGATTGCGCGTGACAAAAACGTCGAAGATCTGCGCTTTCCAGTACAATATGTTAACCGCCCTAACCTTGATTTCCGTGGTTATTGCGGCACATTGACATCCGGTATCGTAAAACCCGGTGACGCTGTAACGGTCTTGCCTTCCGGCAAATCTTCACGTGTTAAGTCCATCGTGACGTTTGATGGCGAGTTGCAGGAAGCGTTTCCGCCGATGTCCATTACGCTGACACTGGAAGACGAAATCGATATTTCTCGCGGTGACATTATTGTCCATAGCCAGAATATTCCTAAAGCGACTAATCGCTTTGATGCCACGCTCGTCTGGATGGATGAAAAACCGCTGGCTCAGGGCAAAACCTACGATATAAAATTACTAACAAGTCACACTGCCGGCGCCATCACGGCTATCCGTCATAAAATCGACGTCAACACACTCGAAACAGCGCAGAGTAGCACGCTTGAATTAAACGAAATTGGCCGTTGTGAAATAACACTTGAACGCCCTATTCTGGCCGATAATTACAAAGCGTTCCGCGGCACGGGTTCCTTCATCGTTGTCGATCGCCTGAGTAATGCTACGGTAGCGGCAGGCATGATCATTGAAAGCAATGATGATAACCAACAAGCGCTATTTACAGCACCTCAAGTGGATGCAGCACAAAAAGCACGTAGCTTTGGTCAGCAAGCCGCCGTGATTCAGATTTGCGGATCGGCAACCGCAGCACAAACACTGATTTACTCATTAGAAAACGCACTATTCAAATCAGGTCGCGCCGTCGCAACACTGATTAACGGCGCGCTTCCTTCTACACTATCTGAACAGCCTTCAGCCGTGGCTACACTGTTAAAGCAGAATGGCCTGCTGGTATTAACCAACACCGATATTGATAGCGCTGATCTGATCATACAGGCAGATGAGCAGTCGCAGAACAGCGATCAGATTAACCTTGCAATAAAACAATTGCGCGAGAAGAATCTGATATAATACCGGCTCGCAGGGAGTGGTAGCCCAGGCTACCCTCTCTTTGCTTTAGATTAAGCCTTTCGCTGTGCTGCCAAACACAGATGAAGGCAAACTTTAGCCTTTGTTAAATTCAGATATCTATCAGGGAAAGCCGGATAGATTTTCGCATTTTGATGCAGAGTTCATGACAGATTTTCTTCTCATTTTAATCAGCACCGTGCTGGTCAACAACTTTGTACTGGTTCAGTTTCTTGGGCTCTGCCCTTTCATGGGTGTATCGAATAAACTCGAAACAGCCATGGGCATGTCACTAGCCACCACTTTTGTATTGACGCTGTCCTCCGTATGCAGCTACCTGGTTTACACCTACCTACTGATACCTTTTGAATTAGATTATTTGAAAACCATCTCCTTTATTCTGGTGATTGCTGTTGTTGTACAATTCACCGAAATGGTCGTCAAAAAAACCAGCCCACTGCTACATAAAGTACTGGGTATATTCCTGCCACTGATCACCACAAACTGTGCGGTACTGGGCGTAGCCTTACTCAACATCAAAAAACAGAATGGTTTTATGGAGTCCATTTTTTATGGATTTGGCGGCGCAGTAGGCTTTTCTCTCGCACTGATATTATTCTCTGCTATACGCGAACGCATAGCGGTTGCTGACGTACCGACTCCTTTCAGAGGGGCTGCCATCGGCATGATCACCGCCGGTTTAATGTCTCTGGCCTTTATGGGCTTTACCGGTCTGGTTAAGTTTTGAGCAGGATTTATTAATGAGCGCCGTATTAGTTGCCATTCTTGTTTTACTCAGCTTAGCGATCATTTTTGGCTTGATCCTTGGGTATGCCGCCGTCCAATTTAAAGTGGAAGGCAATCCGATCGTCGATCAGATAGATGATATTTTACCGCAAACGCAGTGTGGCCAATGCGGCTATCCTGGCTGCCGCCCTTATGCAGAAGCGATTGCTAATGGCGAAGCGATCAATAAATGCCCTCCGGGCGGCCAGACTACGATTGAAGCACTGGCTGATCTGCTGGATGTGGAAGCCGTCGCTCTGGATGCCGAACATGGAGAGGAAAGTGTTAAGACGGTCGCTTACATCCGTGAAGATGAATGCATCGGCTGCACAAAGTGTATACAGGCCTGCCCTGTTGATGCCATTTTAGGTGCAGCCAAACAGATGCATACCGTTATTGTTTCTGAATGCACAGGATGTGATTTGTGTGTAGAGCCATGCCCTGTTGACTGTATCGATATGTTACCGATTGAAACCACATTGAATAACTGGAAATGGACGCCTCCCGTGCCGGGTATAGAACTTATTGCGACAGATACTGGCTACAGCTCTGACCCGCTATCGAGTGAACAGGCATTGAACAAACAAGCATTGAACAAGCAGGCATCGAGCAAAGAGAAGGCGGTTTCATGAGTAAGATTTTTGCTTTTCATGGTGGCATTCATCCGCCTGAGAATAAAAAGCAGTCGACGCGTGCACCCATCCGCCTTGCCCCCGTGCCTGAACAATTAGTTATTCCGGTACAACAACACATTGGAGCACCGGCAAAGCCCTGCGTCAAACCGGGTGAGCATGTCCTTAAAGGCCAGGTTATCGCTGTAGCGCAAGGTAGAATCAGCGTCTCCGTACATGCCTCAAGTTCGGGAACGATAGTAGAAATCAGTCCCAAGGCCGTGCCTCATCCTTCTGGCCTTGACGCGACATGCATTACGATTCAGACAGACGGTAAAGATCTATGGACCGAGCATCAGGGACTCGGAGACTACCGCGCACTCGAACGCTCAAGCATCATCGATTTCATCCGTAATCATGGCATTGCCGGTATGGGCGGTGCAGGCTTTCCGACCGATGTAAAACTACATCTGGGTGATGATCATATTGTTAACACACTAATTATCAACGCAGCAGAGTGTGAACCCTATATTACCGCTGACGATATGCTGATCCGGGAACGTGCCGATCAGATAGTAGGCGGGATTGAGATCATCAGCTACCTGCTGAATCCGACCCATATTCTAATCGGCATCGAAGATAACAAGGCACATGCGATCCGCGTTCTTGAAGAGGCTCTGCGCAGCACCACGCTTAATATTGATATTGTGGTTGTGCCCACAAAATATCCTTCCGGCGGGGAAAAACAACTGGTTCAATTATTAACCGGCGTTGAAGTACCCAGCGGGCGCATTCCTGCAGATGTTGGCATTGTTTGCCAAAATGTCGGAACGGCCGCGGCCATATACCAGGCGGTACAGCATGGTATCCCTCTGATATCACGTGTAGTCACTGTTACCGGCGCAGCCGTCAGCAAACCACAGAACCTTGAAGCGCTTATCGGCACACCCTTAAAGACATTACTCGACACCGCAAAAATCAAACGAGATCAGTTAAGCCGATTGGTGATGGGAGGTCCGATGATGGGCTTTACTATCGAAGATGACGGCATCCCTGTTATTAAAACATCTAATTGTATTATCGCTGCCACACAAGAAGAGATGCCGCCGGCACCGCCAGCACAGGCATGTATCCGCTGCGGACTCTGCGAGCAGGCTTGCCCCGCCGAATTGCTGCCCCAGCAACTTTACTGGTTTGCGAAGAGCCGTGAGTTCGACAAAGCCAAAAACCACAATCTGTTTGATTGCATCGAATGCGGCGCTTGCTCCTATGTTTGTCCGAGTAATATTCCGTTAGTGCAATATTATCGCTTTGCTAAAAATGAGATCAGAACAGAGGAAGCGGAGCAACGCAAAGCTGATCAGGCACGCCAACGCTTTGAAGCACGCCAAGCACGCCTGGATCAGGAAAAAGCAGATAAAGAAGCACGCCGTAAAGACCGCGCAGTGCAGGCAGCCAAAACACAAGCCGCTAAAAAAACCGCCACGGAGGCCGCTGAGGCCAATCCTGAAGATAAAATAAAACAGCTGAAAACAGCCGCCGCTATCACACGCACTAAGCTCAAAAAAGCGCTAACAGCGCTGGAAACGGCAAAAGTGGAAAGCAGCGATAATATCGCACAGCTGGATTTGCAGTACCAACAAGCAGAACACGCCGCAAACGATGCACAAAAAGCACTCGAATCAGCGGAACAGAACCCACCGCCGAGCTTAACGATCGCACCTGATATCAAACAACTGAAGACTCAAGCAGCAGTTGCGCGTACCAAGCTTAAAAAAGCACAACAAGCACTGAAAATAGCGGAAGAAAAAAGCCACGACGGCGCTGAATTATTGCGCGTTACCGTTGCGCAGTTAGAAGAGAAGGCGAAGAGCGCACAGAAGGCATTTGATAATGTTGATGAGAACGCCGCGCACAACTCCGCGGCACAAGAAACGCTACCAAAAGAAGCCGCACTCAACGCTATTGATCTGAAAGCACTCAAACAGAACGTATCAATCATGCGCACCAAGCTGAAGAAAGCTGAAAAGGCAATGGAGTTGACCGAGGCCAGCTCGCCCGAGGCAACAGAACTAGAGCAAGAAATCAGCCGCTTAACGCAATTACATCAGCAAGCAAAAACACAGCTGGACAATGAAGAAGCACGAAAAACCAGCATAGCAGCCGCTCAAGGTGTCGACTTGAAAAAATTAAAAATCGATGCCGCTCTCGCCCGCGCTGCTGTCACAAAGCTGGAAAGATCCATTAAAAAATTGCAAGAAACCGCCGAGCCAGAACTGAATAGCCCAGAGCTTGATAAACTGCAGTCTGAACTCGCCGCTGCCCAGCAAAAAGCAACATTACTTAACAACACTCTAAGCCAATTTGAATAGGATATGCGGTAGATTATGGCGCTGATTCGTATAACATCTCCCCACGTACATAAGCCAGCCAGCACGGCTGACATTATGCGCCTGGTGATACTAGCCACCCTACCCGGTGTGTTAGCGATGACCTTTTTCTTTGGCTGGGGAACCCTGATCAATATACTCTGGGCGGCGTTTTTAGCACTCGCATTTGAAGCCGCCTGTATTAAAGCGCGTAAACGCCCTTTGTATTTTTACCTTAAAGATAACAGCGCCGTTCTTACCGCCGTTCTGATTGCCTTAGCCTTACCGCCCTTCGCGCCCTGGTGGCTAACCATGGTGGCTGTGTTTGTGGCTATTGTCATTGCCAAACAACTCTACGGCGGCATTGGCCAGAATCCGTTTAATCCGGCTATGATTGCGTATGCATTAGTACTGATTTCATTTCCGGTGGAGATGACACGCTGGACAGCACCTTTTATGCTGCATGGCGAAGGCTGGAACGTTCTCGGCTTTATCGATACGCTGCAATTGATCTTTGGCGGTTGGTCGGAACATGCTGACGCCTTTACTTCCGCAACGCCACTGGATGAAATGCGTCATCGCGGTGGACTAACGACAGAAGAAGCCTGGCGGGCATCCGATGTTCTGGCCAATGTAGGTGCCTGGCATGCCGTCAGTGCTGCTTATGTAATGGGCGGTATTTTTTTACTCTATAAAAAAATATTTTCCTGGCACACACCTGCCGCCATGTTGCTGTCTTTAGGCGCTATTGCTACCTTCTTTTATCTGATTGCTCCCGACAGCTACGCCGACCCCTTCTTTCATCTCACCGTGGGTGGCACAATGTTAGGCGCATTCTTTATTGCAACAGATCCTGTTTCTTCTGCAACCAGTAATAAAGGAAAAATCTGGTTCGGTATTGGTATCGGTAGTCTGATCTACATTATCCGCACCTGGGGCAACTATCCTGATGCCGTCGCTTTCAGCATTTTATTAATGAACCTTGCTGCCCCTTTTATTGACCAATACACGCAACCGCGTACTTATGGCCACAAAGCTCCTAAGCGCGGCATAAAGGAAAAAGCCTGATGGAATTACTGACATCACTTAGGCAAAACACCTTGGGCATCGCCATTTTTGCTATTGTTACAGCAGGGCTCATTGCGATTACTCAGGTTTCAACAAAAGACCAGATAGTCGAGAACGAGCGGGCACAGCAAGCAAAAGCCTTATACGAAATAATCCCTGCCAGCAGTATCGATAATCACCTGCTGGAAGATGTCATTTCTATTCAAGCCCCCGAACTAGGCTACCCGCTTGCCAATGTCTATCAGGCGAAACGTAACAACCAGGTAACGGCTGTTCTTCTGCCCGTGATATCACCCGATGGCTATTCTGGTGATGTCTCTCTGATGGTTGGTATCAATGCCGATAGCTCAGTGGCAGGTGTTCGCGTTCTTGCTCATAAAGAAACACCGGGGCTGGGAGATAAAATTGATCTTAGAAAATCGGATTGGATACTCAGCTTCAACCAAAAATCTATGCAGGGTGCGAATGACCAAAACTGGGCTGTCAAAAAAGATGGTGGCCAATTTGATCAGTTTACGGGTGCTACCATTACCCCTCGGGCGGTAGTCAATGCTGTCGGCATGGCACTTCGTTTTTTTAAGAAAAACCGTACAACGCTTCTTGATTCACAGCCCGCTAAGGAGGCTTCATGAGCATCGATTATCGTAAAATCACGCTTGATGGGCTCTGGCATAATAACCCGGCACTGGTTCAACTGCTGGGACTTTGCCCATTGCTTGCGGTTACCGCCTCGGTGGTAAACTCAATTAGCCTGGGAATCGCCAGCACACTGGTCTTAACCGGCTCAAACCTGACCATTTCAGTTTTCAGAAAATTTATTCCGGATGCTGTCCGCTTACCCATATTTGTGATGATTATTGCCTCTTTTGTGACCTGCATCGAGCTACTTATGCAGGCAGTAACCTATGAGCTTTATCAAATCCTGGGGATCTTTATCCCACTCATCGTTACCAACTGCGTCATTATGGGAAGAGCCGATGCCTTCGCATCCAAAAACCCCGTATCGGCGTCAGTGCTTGATGGTGCCATGATGGGTATTGGATTTACTATCATATTAATACTTTTGGGCGGCTTACGTGAAGCGCTGGGGTCAGGCACCTTGTTTGCTGATATGCACCTTCTATTTGGCCCCGTGGCAGAAAGCTGGAAAATCACACTGGTTGATGACTATAAAGGCTTTCTATTTGCAATTTTGCCGCCAGGGGCCTTTGTTGGCTTAGGGCTACTCATAGCATTGAAGAACATTATCGATAAGCGCCTAAAAGAACGCCAGAGTGCCAACGCACCGATACAAGTTAAAGAGACCGTCAGCAAACGAGTACGCGTCACAGGCCAAATAAGCTAAGCTTATTAATGATTTAAGCGTTGTATTTGTTTAAACAATTAGCTAACTTTAGTCTATAAGAATAATATTGAGAGTTGATTTTTTTGAACACACCTTTCCCTGTCATTATTTGTGACGACTCAAATCTCGCCAGAAAACAAATGGCACACGCATTAGACGGCTGGAATGTCGATATCACCTTTGCCCAACACGGTGCTGAAGCGCTTGGCGCTATTCGTCAGGGCAAAGGAGATTTACTCTTTCTAGACTTAAACATGCCTGTGATGGATGGCTACCAACTATTAGAATTAATCCAGCGCGAAGACTTACCCACCATGGTAATAGTAGTTTCCGGCGATATTCAGCCGGATGCTTATATCCGCGTAAAAAACATGGGGGCCATTGATTTCATCAAAAAGCCCATCAATACAGATAACGTAACCGATATTCTGCATCGATACGGTCTACTTGATGCGCTTAGCGCAGGAGAAAAACCTGCACTCCTTCCCAGCGACACAGCTATTGACCTGAAAAGTTATTATCAAGAACTCTCTAATATTGCGATGGGTCATGCTGCCGACCGCTTAGCAAGACTTCTTAAGGTATTTATCCAACTTCCTATTCCGCGTGTCGCTCTTATAAATATTGATGAATTGGATATGATACTTCACCATCATTCCAGCGAAGATCAAGGGGCTATTGTCAGCCAGGGATTTATCAGTTCAGGAATTGCTGGAGAAGTCCTCTTAATGTTCAGCGAGTCCAGCATTCAGGACATGGCAAAATTACTGAGATATGAAGGTGATATCAATGTTTCCAGCGAGAAAGAGATTCTGATTGATCTGGCAAATGTCCTTAGTGGCGCTTTCCTCAACAGCCTGGCTCATCAACTGGATATTATCTTCAGTCAAAATTCACCGGTAATATTAAGCTTTACTGATGAATTAACAGCAAGTAACAACACAGAACAACGTTGGAATAAAACATTATCAATAGAGATCAGCTACCGGATCGAGGAACATAACATTAGTTGTGATCTCCTTTTGCTTTTTACAGAAGACTCATTAGACGCGTTAAATCAACGGGCACAATTTTTCCAATGAGCATAACCATATCTGATACGAGTATTGACGAGTTTCACCTGCAATTAGGCTTACTACAAACGCTGGATGTCGGCCTGATTATTCTGGACCAGACGTACCATATTAATCTATGGAACACTTTCATGGAGAATCACTCAGGTCTTTTGCATACACAATTGTATAAAAAGAATCTGTTTGAGCGATTTCCGGAATTATCTGAATCATGGCTCAAACACAAAATTGATGCCGTTTTCCTGCTTAATAATCGATCATTTATTACGTGGGAACAGAAACCCTATTTCTTAAAATTTAAAAGCTATCGGCCGCTCACCAGTGATGCCCCCTATATGTACCAGAACGTCACCCTCATCCCTCTTTCTTCCCCCTCTGGAAAGATTGAACATGTCGGCATTCTTATTTACGACGTTACTGATGCCGCAATGGGCCGCCAAGCACTTGAAGCTGCTAACATTAAATTAAAGCTGCAGAGCCAGACCGATCAACTCACGGGCCTTTATAACCGGGGCTTCTGGGAAAGCTGCTTACAACAGGAGTTTGACCGGTTTGCCCGCACTCCCCTACCCTCATCATTAGTGATGATCGATATTGATCACTTCAAAAAAGTGAATGATACCTATGGCCACCCAGGCGGAGACGAAGTTCTGCGCCAGCTAGCGACCATACTCACCGAAGTAACGCGCACAACCGATCGTGTAGGCCGTTATGGTGGTGAAGAGTTTGGTATCTTACTGGTCGGTAGCGATGCTTATCAGGCACAATCTGTTATCACACGGTTACAGCAGCGCGTTGATAGTCTTACTGTTAACCATTATAACCATGATATCCGTTTTACCCTCAGCATGGGCCTGACCGAAATAAGCCATACATTCAATTCTCACGAGCAATGGATTCATATGGCAGATCAGGCGCTATATCAATCTAAACAAAATGGCCGTAATCAAGTGACGATCATTAACGCTGAAGAGTAAACCTATCAGCGTTTATTTTTATCCATATAGCGGGTAACACTTTACTTTCTTATTACTGCCTAATTAAAAAGAAACAGATATGAATCAAAAAATCCGACATCAGATTTTTACCCGCTGGCGTGCTGAGAACCCTCATCCCACTACAGAACTTGAATACAATAGCCCTTTTGAACTACTGATAGCGGTTATACTCTCAGCCCAAGCGACAGATGTCGGCGTCAACAAAGCCACGCGTAAGCTTTATCCCGTCGCGAATACCCCAGAAACAATTTTTTCATTAGGTCTTGATGGCCTGAAATCGTATATCAAAACAATTGGCTTATATAACACAAAAGCTGAGAATGTGATTAAAACCTGTCAGATGTTAATTGAGCACCATAGCTCTATTGTTCCCGATACCAGAGAAGCGCTGGAGGCTCTTCCCGGGGTAGGAAGAAAAACAGCTAATGTAGTTTTAAATACGGCCTTTGGACAGCCCACCATGGCGGTTGACACGCATATATTCAGAGTGGGCAACCGCACCAGAATCGCTCCGGGCAAAAATGTGTTGGAAGTAGAGCAAAAACTGCTCAAAGTTATCCCGAAAGAATTCATGCTCGATGCACATCATTGGATGATTTTACATGGCCGGTACGTCTGCATTGCCCGTAAGCCGAAATGCGGCAGCTGTCTTATTGAAGATTTATGTGAATACAAGGAAAAAACTGAGATTGATAGCGAATAACGACAATAACGGCTTCTTTTAAACTGGAATTAGTTATCCACAAAAACTGTGGATAATTCTGTGGAAACCTTTTGAGTAGATACCTGCAGAGCCCGTCATTCCTGACTCTGTGTTAAATTGACCGAATTTCATCCAGAACATAATAATTCAATACTTTCAAAGACTTAGGTTTTACAATAGCTAACTATAAAAATATTGAGTTGTATTTATTATTATTTTTCATGTTGCATTCTGCTTTGTGGATGACTTTCAAAAAAACATAAAAATACTGTAATTATTCACGTTTTATTGTCGCATAGAGATTGCGCAGTGGATAAAAACATGAACCACCACCTCTTGACGTAAAACACTTCACAAGAGGGGGCAGCATTAGTCGATAGTATTAGGCTTACAAGGAGAGATATCAGAAAAATCAGGACTCAGGTAATTCAATTTCTATATGAGTCTTAGGGACACAGCAACAGGTCAAAATTTCACCCTCATCCAGATCCAGTAAAGTTTCCTGAACATAGTCAACATCGCCATCGATCAAGCGAACCTTACAACAGCCGCAGTAACCACCACGACAGTTATAAGGTGCTGGAATATTCTGTGCTTCCAAAGAGTCTAACAAGGTAGACTCATACTGATAATAAAAGGTATGGAAATTATTTACTTTAATTCTAGGAATGGCCATCGCTTATTCCTTACAGGTCAAATTCATCGAAATCACCATCATCAACCTGGTTATCAATCTGCCCAACCAGATAAGAACTGATTTCAGACTCTTGAGGTGCTACCTGAACATTATCACTGCTCAACCACGCATTCATCCAGGGTAATGGATTTTGTTTAGCCGGAAACAAATCATCAAATCCTAAAGCCCGCATACGTACATTAGTGATGTATTCAACGTAGTCACTCAGAATTTTTGCATTCAGACCAATCATAGAACCATCGCGGAAAAGATAAGTTGACCATTCCTTCTCCTGCTGTGCAGCTTCAGCAAAAATCTGAATAGCCTCTTCACGACACTCTAACGCAATCTCCTTAAATTCAGGATCATCTGCGCCCGACGCCAGGATATTCAACATATACTGAGTGCCCGTAAGATGCAGAGCTTCATCACGTGCGATCAGTTTAATAATCTTTGCATTGCCTTCCATAATAGCGCGCTCTGCAAATGCAAATGAGCAGGCAAAACTAACATAAAATCGAATCGCTTCCAGCACATTGACAGAAACCAGTGTCAGGTATAGCTTTTTCTTCATGTTACGCATGGTCACATCATAAGGCTTACCTGCGATCACATGATGGCCTGAGCCGTGAACCGAATAGATGCTGGTCAAGTGAATCAAGTCATCATACAAACGTGTCACCGTCGCCGCACGCTTAACAATCTCTTCATTGGTAACGATCGTATCAAAAACCTCTGAAGGCTCATTAATGATGTTACGGATGATATGCGTATAAGAACGGCTGTGAATTGTCTCACTGAACGCCCATGTCTCAAACCATGTCTCCAGCTCTGGTAGAGAGACGATAGGCAGAAAGGCCACGTTAGGCGAACGCCCCTGCACAGAATCCAGCAGTGTCTGATATTTAAGGTTACTCAGGAAGATGTGCTGTTCATGCTCAGGCATGTTCATAAAGTCTTTGCGATCCGTCGACAGATCAACTTCTTCGGGACGCCAGAAAAAAGAGAGCTGCTTTTCAATCAGTTTTTCAAAAATAGGATATTTCTGTTTATCATACCGAGCCACATTCACATTACGCCCATAAAACATGGGTTCAAGGGTGGAGTCGTGTGAACTCGTAGTAAAAGTAGAGTAAGACATTTATATCTGCTAATTCATTCTTGAGGAAATTAAGCCGCTGGCTGATCATCAGATCAGCCAGCTGCAACTCAGAGTGTTGTTACCAAGCCTGCCGTTTATATAGGTCGTTTACAGCTTGCAGGCACCGCTTTCGCAACCGTCATCATCTTGCTGATCTTTAGCACCGTCACGCGTGTTATGGTAATACAATGTTTTTACACCGTATTTATACGCTGTTAACAAATCTTTCAGCAGTTGTTTCATCGGTACTTTATCACCCGGAAAATTACTCGGATCATAATTAGTGTTAGCCGATATAGATTGATCTACAAATTTCTGCATAATGCCGACCAACTGCAGATACCCTTCATTGGTTGGAATGTCCCAAAGCAACTCATAACTTTCTTTGAGCGTGCTGTACTCAGGCACTACCTGCTTCATAATACCGTCTTTACTGGCCTTCACGGATACATAACCACGTGGTGGCTCAATACCGTTAGTTGAATTGGTAATTTGCGACGACGTTTCACAAGGCATTAATGCTGTCAGCGTACTGTTACGCAAACCAAACTCACGAATATCCTCACGTAACGTCTCCCAGAAATAGTGTAACGGCTCATCACAAAATTCATCAACCTCACGCTTATATGTATCAATGGGCAAAATACCTTTAGCATAAGTGGTTTCATTAAATTTGAGACACGGGCCGCGTTCTTTAGATAACTGGTTAGACGCCTTCAGCATGTAATACTGAATAGCCTCAAAGGCACGATGCACCAAACCATTAGCAGAACCATCCGAATAACGAACACCATTTTTTGCGAGATAATAAGCAAAGTTAGTCACGCCCACACCCAGAGTGCGACGATTATCCGTAGCATTCTGTGCGGCTAAAATAGGGTAGTCCTGATAGTCCAACAAATTATCGAGCGCTCTCACTATCAGATCAGACAACTCTTCCAACTCATCCAGGCTATTTAAAGCACCCAGATTAAACGCTGACAATGTACACAGCGCTATCTCACCTTCAGGATCATTAATATCATTAAGTGGTTTGGTTGGCAGTGCAATTTCCAGACACAGGTTTGACTGCTTAACAGGTGCTACCGCAGGATCAAACGGACTATGCGTATTACAGTGGTCTACGTTCTGAATGTAAATACGGCCGGTAGAAGCACGTTCCGATGCCAACAGACCAAACAACTCAACGGCTTTAATCGTGCGCTTACGGATAGAGTCATCTTGTTCGTACTGTGCGTATAAACGTTCAAATTCATTCTGATCAGCAAAAAATGCATCATAAAGTCCGGGCACTTCATGCGGGCTGAATAACGTAATGTTTCCGCCTTTAATCAAACGCTGATACATCAGTTTATTGAGCTGTACGCCGTAATCAAGATGACGCACGCGGTTCTCTTCAACACCGCGGTTGTTTTTCAAAACTAACAGTGATTCAACTTCAAGATGCCATAGCGGGTAAAACAATGTAGCGGCTCCACCTCGAACGCCACCCTGAGAACAGGATTTCACAGCTGTCTGAAAGTGTTTATAGAAGGGAATACAACCGGTGTGGAACGCTTCACCATTACGGATCGAGCTACCAATGGCACGGATACGGCCCGCATTGATACCAATACCGGCACGCTGTGAAACATATTTAACAATAGAGCTTGCCGTAGCATTGATAGAATCGAGGCTATCGCCGCATTCAATCAATACACAAGAGCTGAACTGACGTGTGGGTGTACGCACACCCGCCATAATGGGTGTCGGTAATGATATTTTAAACAAAGAGGTCGCATCGTAAAAACGCTTAACGTATCCCAGTCGCGTGTCTTTTGGATAAGACGCAAAAAGACAGGCCGCCACCAGCATATATAGAATCTGAGGACTTTCATAAATTTCACCTGAGACACGATTCTGTACCAGGTATTTACCTTCCAACTGCTTCACAGCCGCATAACTGAAATTCATATCACGGCTGTGATCAATAGCCTCATTCAACTGATCAAATTCTTCACGGGTATAATCATCCGTCAGATGCTTATCATAACGTCCCATCTCGACCATGCTTTTCACGTGATCAAACAAATGCGGGGCATCAAAACTGTCAAAAGCGCGCTTTCGCAAATGAAAAATAGCCAGACGTGCAGATAAGTACTGATAATCCGGTGCTGATTCAGAGATCAAATCAGCTGATGACTTGATCAACGTCTCGTGGATATCAGAGGTTGTGATGCCATCATAAAACTGAATATGTGCCTTTAATTCAACTTCTGAAGGTGAAACCTGATCCAGTCCTTCCGCCGCCCAGATAACAACACGGTGAATTTTTTCCAGATCAATTTTCTCACGACGCCCATCACGCTTTGTGACCATCAAATCTTTCTGCATATCAGTAGCTCTTTTGTTCCGTTATATATAAAAATCATTGAAAGTATGCTCTATCAACTTACTACCGATTGGTGTAAGCGTCGTAAAAAACACACTACATCTTGTACAACTGTTAGCAACAGGCACTAAATATAGCGTTATTCGTGTTTATTTCAACACTTGATTTCCCTTGTCTACTGTGCCGAGTTTTCCTAAAAACACGCAGATACAGGCCCCATGCGGCAGTCACCAAAATCAAGTAAAAAAATATATTTTTTAGATGAATTACAAAAATGAAACATGGCTTCCATGTGAAAAAAACATGTGGATAAATGACAGTTAGGCATTTACAACGCTCATATTTAAGTCTATTATTCGCGCCGTTGTGGTGAGGTTCCCGAGTGGCTAAAGGGATCAGACTGTAAATCTGACGCGCGAGCTTCGGTGGTTCGAATCCACCCCTCACCACCACTTTTCTTTTAAGCAATGCTTAATTAAAAAACAGATCTATTGTGTACAACAACTCATCTCTCGCTAAACACCTCAAGCCGCTGCACCTCGATCTACTATAGCTTCACCTTCTGATTGCAATAATATCCGTTCCCGTCTGACCTGAATAATTCCTATTCTAATAATTGCACGTCGCCCAACTACCCCCAAAAAAATTATCTAGCTGGTTGCTCAAATTATCAAAACAACAATGAAGACAAAGAACGTCCCTCATCTTCAATAAAACGTGTACGATTACGAACAGGCCCTCCTTCTGTTAACAAGCGCTAATACGTTATTTGATGAAAGGCTGATAAGCCCTATGCTTATACCCATCATGGGAAAGCAGACTGATAGCCGCACTGATGGCACAGGAGCCTTCAAGTATGGCGTCAACGCAGTTTACAACCCACTGAAATATATGCGGTGAACCAGAAGAGGCACACATGTCAGAGGAGTCATTTGAACAGTCCAGAGCATCTAATCTGGAAAAGCTCACACGTCACATTAATCAGCTTCCGATGTTACCGGGGGTATTGTTTCAACTCATGAAGCTCAACTCCGATGATAATGAATTTTACGATCAAGTTCATGAACTGGCGAAATCAGACCCTCCATTGGCAAGCTTTATATTAGGGTACGCTAATTCAGCAGCATCTTCGCCCAACCACAAAATCAACAGCCTTCAAGCCGCGCTTACCCGAGTAGGTTCTCAAACTATTGTGGAGCTGATTACCGCACTATCCGTTTCAAAAGTTTTTATTCCATCACAACCCGAGCATAAAGCCATCTGGAAGCACTCTATAGAAACAGCCGTGATTGCATCCTTTCTCAGCAAAAACACCCATCACCACGAAGTGGATCCAGAGATGGCCTATATGTGTGGCCTATTGCATGATATTGGTCGCTTTGTCCTGTTCCAATTTGCGCCTGAAGCACTCAATGAAACGGATATAATGGGGTGGAGCTCTCCCGATGAACTCCCCTTAGTCGAAGAAAAAATACTCGGTACTTCTCACACCGAAATAGGTTTTATCGCTTGTCAAAAACTAAACTTACCGCCCGTTGTCGCGAGTGTTGTTAAGCATCACCATAACTATAATATTTTTCGTAACACACAAGCCCCTAAAGTCTTTAGAGAATTAGTTCTCATCATACAATTCGCTGATTTTTTAAGTGTTATGGCAATAAAAACCCCTGGATGGGCGCAACTAAGCACTGACGATCTCAAAACACATATTCTGGCTCATTGTATAATGCCGAATTGGGGACAGCATGCATTACCGTTAGATATGATTGCTAAAGCCCTACCTATGCTAATCACTAAAAGCGATAAGCTAGCAGCCAGCTTAGGCGTTTAATTCTCTATAAAGTAGAACCTCCTCGGAAAGCAGATACGTTTCACGTATAATGTCGCCAAATTCTCTTAACCTATTCGGTTTTTTACTATGCGCTTAGCTGATATCGAAGGCCTGATGCTGAACATCGGGATTATAGCGTTCTCTTGTTTCATCTTTTTCATCATTTACGATCTGGCCAAGCGTTCCAATGCCGGCAAATTTGGCACCTTTGTACTATTTTTTGCCTTAGGTTTAGGGCTGCTCGCTTTTATCATTAAGACTGTCGCGGTTGAGATGATTGAAGGCAACATTTAGTCAATCTATGTACTAAACTATTTATCAACCTACTGTAGAAAATTAATCTATAAACTTATATTCAGCCCTAATTTATCGCCCTTGTTAAGGCTCAAGCATGTAGTGGCCAACTAGGTTCACTCTATTTTCAGAGCTTTTTTCGACTGCACTTACGACTTAGCGGCTAAGGATGATTGTTAATGGAACCTAGTACTCTAATTTTTATTGCTGTGATTGCGATACTGACTTTTTACGTTATTTCGCTATATAACAATCTGGTTCGTTTGAAACATAACGCATCCCAGGCATGGTCCAATATTGACGTTCTACTCAAGCAACGCCATGACGAACTTCCTAAGCTGGTAGACACATGTCGTGAATATATGCAGTACGAACAAGAAACGCTGACGCGTGTTATTGAAGCGCGTTCTCACGTCGCTGAGGCACGCGAGAACCAGGATGTAAAAGGGCTGGGGCAAGCTGAAACACAACTGCGCCTAAGTATGGGGAACCTTTTTGCTCTGGCTGAAGATTATCCAGAACTTAAGGCAAGCGAGTCCTTCCAGCATCTACAAAGCCGCATTTCAGGACTGGAAAACTCCATTGCCGATCGCCGTGAGTTTTATAATGCATCCGTCAATATTTACAATGTCCGTATTGAGCAGTTTCCTGACCTGATTATTGCGCGACAATTGAATTTCACATCTCGCGATCTGCTCGAGTTCAAGATAGCTGAACTTGCTGATGTTAACGTTGGCAACTTATTTAAAAGCCGCTAACAGCATGTCGCTATGATCACGCAAGCCTCCATTGGCCTTTTCATCACCCTTATTGCCGCGGGCGCTACGCTCTGGAAAGGATTCACTTTCCTCAAACGCTATCGCTTGATTACCGGCACACCCACCTCCCGCATACGTTCAGCCCATCAAGGTTATGTCGAAGTTATCGGCCATATTATTGCAGGCGAATACGGACCATTAATAGCACCTCTTTCTGGCAGAGAATGTGTCTGGTATCGCTATTCCGTTTCTTGTTTAACCAGCGGCGGAAAAACGAAACACTGGAATGTTGAACGTAGTGGCGAATCAGATGCCTGGTTTCAGATAAACGACGCAACCGCAACGGCGCTGGTCGACCCGGCCGGCGCGACCGTCAGAACCGAAAATACGCGTGTCTGGTACGGAGATACTGCTAACCCATCTATTAGCCACTTAACTAATCAACAGTTTCAACACTCGTCCAATAAATCATCAGGCTTTAGTTTGAATACGCTGTTATTAAAAGATCTGGACACATCGCGCTATCGCTATAAGGAAACATTGCTGTTTACTCATGAAAAAGTCTACGCTCTGGGGCAATTCCAAAGCGTCGGTGGCGGCAGACAGCTACCTTCAGCACAACAGATAAGCGGCGATATTATTCGTGAGTGGAAGCAATCTTACGACACACTGGTGCAGCGCTTCGACACCAATAATGACCAGAAATTAGATATGCAGGAGTGGGATGACGTTCAAACAGCTGCGCATCAAGAAGCTGAAAAACGTCGCCGGGAAATTTCCGCTACTCCCACTATGCATGTATTGTCCTGCCCCACAGAAACACACCATCCTTACCTTATTTCAACGCTGGATGAAGAAGTACTAGCGAAACATTATGGCTGGTATGCCTTAGGAGCCTTGGTCGCACTCATTGGAGAAGGCTACCTTATTCTCCATTTACTGGCCGCTTGATACTTGCCGTACTGATGACGCCCCACCTGCCAGCTTTTCTGCACTCACATGCACCAATGATTCGCGCTTCAAGTCCAGATCATAGGCTTTACCAAAACCTGCAATATAACGTGCCTGAACAGCCGTTAATCTGAAAAGCACAAAGTCGGATAATGTTCTTAAAAGTCCGACAGTACTACCTAATTCAGTCTCCATTAGATCAAGTATGCTATTTGTATCGCTGTCTGTGTTGCTATGAGCGGCAGCCAGCTCTACCTTCTCGACCTGAACATCAGCAATCAAGCGCTCTCGCGCAAACAGATTACGACTATCCGCCTCATCTTTAATCACCATCACACTGGCCTTAGGCATCTGCTGCAGATGCTGCAGATGCTGAGTATGGCTCGCTAACAGGCTCACAAAAATGTAAAAACAGTCCTCCTGTCGAACAAAAGGTGCGTAGCTGATATGAGGCCACCCCTGCGAATCAACTGTCGCTAATTGCAGTGTTTTGCACGTACTCAACAATGCCATGCAATCCTGCAACCGCTGTGCTTCTTCATTCATTTGAATAACTCATTACTGGCTTAAGTTTATGACTGCTCCCTTTTCTCAGGGCTTCACGTATACTAATCATTTTACAGCTTTTATCAGGTTATAGATCATGGAACAGAAAGTCATTCAGGTAGGTGCGCTGCAAATTTCGAATGATAAACCGATGGTTGTATTCGGTGGTATGAATGTGCTCGAATCACGCGATCTTGCATTACGTATTGCCGAGCACTATGTCACGGTCACTGAGAAGTTAAATATCCCTTACGTGTTTAAAGCCTCTTTTGACAAAGCCAACCGCTCATCACTGACCTCGTTCCGTGGCCCCGGGCTGGATGAAGGATTAAAAATTCTCGAAGAGATTAAAAAAACCTTCAACGTCCCACTGATTACCGATATTCATGAGCCGCACCAGGCTGCGGCTGCGGCCGAAGTCTGCGATATCATTCAGCTACCCGCATTTCTGTCTCGTCAGACTGATCTGGTTAAAGCTATGGCAGAAACCGGCGCGGTTATTAATATCAAAAAAGCCCAGTTTCTAGCCCCTCATGAAATGAAACATATTCTGCACAAATGCGAAGAAGCGGGTAATGACCGTCTCATCCTCTGTGAGCGCGGCACGGCATTTGGCTACAATAATTTAGTGGTTGATATGCTGGGTTTCTCTATTATGAAAGAGTTTGGTTACCCTATTATGTTTGACGCAACCCACGCCCTGCAGGTACCAGGTGGGCGCTCTGACTCTGCTGGCGGCCGTCGTGGATTGGCTGCTCAATTAGCGCGTGCGGGCATATCTCAAGGGATCGCCGGACTGTTCCTGGAAGCGCACCCTAACCCTGCTGAAGCCAAATGTGATGGCCCTTGCGCATTACCTCTGGACAAGCTTGAGCCTTACCTCGCCCAGTTAAAAGCCGTTGATGAATTAGTGAAAAGCTTTGCTCCTTTACAAACAGACTAGATAACCGGCTGATTTTACTTAAAAGATTGCCCGTTCTTGTCTATTATTAATGAAGCAACCCAGACAGGGACGCGCAATGGATAACCAACAACCACAACAGCAACCAGCACTTACACTCAGTGACGGTCAAACCATTGGACCAAGTCACCATAAATTTACACTTAAAGGTATGCCAAGCGAACACCCTCTTGGCCAATTCTGGCAGGCTGAAGATATCAGCACCTCAAGCCCTACGCCTGTTTCACTCATCATTATTTCACCCGAATTAACACAACATAAAGAGTTACTGAATGCTTTTAAAAAGCAAATAATTCAAGCAAAAAACCTTCACCATAAACATATTGCCGCGATCTATGGATACTTCGTACATCGAAGTGATTTTCTATTTTTCTCATGTGAAGCGCTGGATGGTTTAACACTGGCAGCACTCATCAAGGAAAAGAAAACAAGTAAGCTGAAAGAAAACCGATTACGCGGCTTACTGCTACAAATAGCCACAGCGACAGACATCTACATCAAAAAAACCCAAACTACTCACGGGGCGCTGGCGCCTGACCTGATCTATATCAACCGTGAGGGAGGCGTAAAATTACTCCCCATCAACCCTCGCTTGTTACTCAAAGAAACCACATTTAAACTAAATCCGGCCTTTCAATATCCTGCTTACCAAGCCCCCGAAGCATTCCATGACAACCCCTTACCGGCTACCTCTGATATTTATTCAATGGGTTGTATTGCTTACGCCGTCTTATCGGGATCAGCACCCTTTACACTGGCTGATGATGAATCACTACATGTCCGCAAAGAACTGAAACAACCCGCCAAACTAAGCAAGACTCAGTGGACATCATTACAGCAAGCACTGTCTACAGACGCTGAACTTCGCCAAAGCAGCGCTACCGCTTTGATTCACTCACTGTTTGCTGAAGAGACTAACCCCGAGAAAGGTGCGCCGATCTTAAATAGCGCAACAGACTCTGATAATATTCAGCCCAATAATGCGTCAGACCCAATCCAGTCAAATAAGGCCGAGTCAAACCAAAATCAGTCAGAAAAAACGTTATTTAAGCGCCTTCTTCAGCTATTACCTCAGCCCTCACCATTATCAATGCGAATACTCTCAGGTTCGACTCTTTTTGCTATAGGTGTCGCCGTGGGTTTTGTGGCTAGTCTTTATTTAGGCCAACAGCAGCAAGCACTAATGACGAAACAAATGGCCGCGTGGCAAGAGCAAGCTGAAATATTGAAAACCATCTCAGATGAGCACATAAAAGACATCAAAAGGTTAGAAGAACAACTCTCTGCACAGTCTGAGTTCGCGCCCATACCCTCCAGCACACAAACAAACCCCGCTCCAGATGCTACCTCCGTCTACCCCCGCGAAGAGGCGCAATTACAAGATAATTTCGGAGTCTTTCAGGATTCGCTGACAAGCGGAGAATTCGGTCCGCAAATGATTAGCTTGCCGGCAGGTCAATTCCAGATGGGAGACCTGAATAATCGTGGAGATGATAATGAAAAACCCGTTCAGACTATTTTATTAGCACGTACTTTTGCACTGTCCCGCCTGGAAATCACCTTTGAGCAGTATGATCACTTCGCAACACTAACCGGAAGAAAGCTACCAAACGATGAAGGCTGGGGACGAGGCTTGCAACCAGTCGTAAACGTCAGTTGGCAAGACGCGACGGCTTACGTAAAATGGCTGGCCGCTGAAACAGGCCAGGGTTATCGTCTACCATCAGAAGCTGAGTGGGAATATGCGGCACGTAGCGGCACCGCTTCTGCCTTTTGGTGGGGTAACGAACTGACGCCCGGACGAGCTATTTGTGATGAATGCGGAACGCTTTGGGACGGCAAAAAACCGGCACCGGTTGGCTCGCTGCCTGCAAACCCCTGGGGACTACATGATCTTAACGGCAATGTTGATGAATGGGTGCAGGATTGCTATGTAGATACCTATGCAGGACTACCGAAAGACGGTTCGGCCCGCTTACTGAGCAGTTGTCCATACCGTTCAATGCGCGGTGGCTCATGGTTTGATATAGGCCGTGTGATTCGCTCAGCCAGTCGCTATCGCCACCCACCAGAGACTTCACGCAATACCTGGGGGTTTCGTGTCGCCCTGGATCTCCCTGAATAAAAAATACCGATTAGCTAAGGATTATCAAACATGCCATGCAAACTCTTGAACATAGTCGTATTCACTTATTTGGTATGCCCAACTACCTTATATGCAGAGTCTGTCACCATTACAGATAAGGAGCAGACAGATTTAGCGGTGACTCTTTATACCGACAATCTCGGCCTCATTCAGGACACTCGTATATTACCTCGCCTGAAAAAGGACGACACCGTTGTTATTCTTGATGTTAGCCAACAGATGCAAACAGAAACCCTTAACATTAAAAATGCCGGCACTATCAAAGAACAAACACTCAATAATTCACTACTTAGCTACAATGCATTGTTACTACATTACATAGGCAAAGATGTGATATTGGCTCATAGCCAACCTAGTGGCCAGGAAATACAACAAACCGTCCAGTTATTGAATGTCGAAGGCAATACCGCCTTGATAGATAATAATGGCCGTATTGAATCTATTCCTCTTTCTTCTGACTGGCGCCTTATCTTCCCATCACGTCCTGACAACATGCTATTAAAACCCAGCCTGACCTTCCGTAGCGAAGGAACCGACCATGCAGGCACCGCCCGATTAAGTTATCTTACGCAAGGGCTAAGTTGGCAGATGGACTATGTGATGACGTTAAACGAAGACAATACATCACTCGCCGTAGACGGGCTGGCATCGTTAATGAATAACACCGGCGCATCTCTGAAAGATGCTCGTATACGGCTGCTGGCCGGGGATGTTTATCGGGACAACAACCCACGATACAGAGCTAAAACATTGATGATGGCGCAGGCCTTAACGGAAGATGCACGTTCGCCACTACCTGAAACACTGAATGATTATCAACTTTATTCATTAGATGAACCGATCACGCTACATAATCAACAACGTACCCAAGTTCCTTTATTGCATGAAGACAAGGTCGCTATTAAATCACTACAGCGTCATCAATTTTATATTAATGCGAACGTCGACAACCAAACTTATAAAGTAAAACCGGAATCATTTATTAGGTTTACGAATGATAAGCAGCATGGACTCGGTTCTCCGTTACCCGCCGGACAAGCGCGCTTTTTTTCGCCCGATAATGCAGGAGAATTGCATTATGTTGGCAGCGCTCAGATTAACCAGACGGCGGCAGGAGAACAGGTTGAACTCTCGATGGGCAAAGCATTTGAAGTCACCATTACGCAACGTCAAACAGATTTTCAACCGGCTTTTGACGGAACTGTAGCAGCCTATGAACTACGTATAAGGAACAGCGCAATGAAGCCTCGCGATGTTGAAATCAGCAGCCTTTTTTCACACCCCTGGAAATTGATCAGTAGCACGCTGCAACCCACAGAAAAAACCGCCGGGATGGCAAAATGGCAGGTTTCAGTGCCTGGCAACAGCGAATCGCTATTAACCATGCGCGTGCGCCTGATAAAGCAATAAGAGACACGTAAAAATAGTAATGCATGAAAACAGCCCAGGCTGCTAAATAACAGGAAGTGCTGGTTGTTTCTCCTGCCAGTGCTTTACTTTTACGTCATCAACCATCTGATCTAACTCACCCGTCTGATACACACTGATCAGACGAGAAATAGCCAACGCATGCCCTTGTGATGCGGCTAACTGATAGTAATGCAAAGACTTATCATTTGACGGTGGAAAATAATGTTCGAATCCCGCTTCATAAATTTTCCCCATCTGGTACTGAGCTTTCATATCACCTTTATCGGCTGCACGCTGAAGATAAATTCCGCCCTGTATCCGATTTTCCACTCCCTCTCCGCGAAAATGCAGCATATGCCCATAAACGGATAATGCCTGCTGGCTATCATTATCTGCAGCAAAGCGAAACACACGCATGAGCTGGCTATGTTTACGACGGGAACTTTTAAACAGTGACGAACGAAAGAAGGCAAAAGCCAACACAAAAATACTCGGCGCAAGCCACTTCATGAGAGTTCGCATTATTAACTAATAGCTCCTTATTAAATAGTACCGTTTTATTAAATAGTACCGTCTTATAAAATAACAACACATCAAAATTAGATTTTACTAATATATAGCTCTAGGCACAATTAAAACAATCACTTGCTTATGCACTCTGTGTAAGCAATGCGGTAAAGGCTTTCTGATTAATAGGTCGAGAATAGAGGAATCCCTGAAACTCATCACAATGCTTTTCTAATAAAAATGCAGCCTGCGCTTCATTTTCAACTCCTTCAGCCACAATATGTAGCTTCAACGACCGAGCCATTGCAATAATGGCAGAGGTTAATGATCTATCTTCGCTGTTACCCGGAAGCTCTGTAACAAATGTTCTGTCAATTTTCAGAGTGTCGAGCGGAAAACTCCGCAAATAAGCCAATGATGAATAACCGGTGCCAAAGTCATCCACCGAAATCCGTAGCCCTATTTTTTTCAGTACCGCCAGTGTTGCCTGGGTCTGCCCAACATCTTCCATAATCGCCGTCTCGGTCAACTCAACTTCTAATCGTTGAGGGTTAATACCGATACGTTTTATGACTTCATCAATTTCCTGAGCCAATCGGGTATCTCTGAACTGAACAGCACTCAGGTTCACTGACATCACAAAATCAGTATATCCCTTATCATTCCATATTTTTAATTGTTGGCAGGCAACTTCCATTACCCAGGCACCTACCTCATGGATCAAGCCTATTTCTTCTAATACAGGAATAAACTCTACCGGCGACACATCACCTATAATGGGGTGATGCCATCGGATGAGTGCTTCGGCGCCAACGATCTTTTTATCAATAGCATTAATACGTGGCTGGTAGTGTAATGTGAATTGTTTTTTGGACAGCGCTTTGTACAGTTCACTTTCCAACATCATATGCCGTTCAGTGGACTCATGCATACTCGCATCATAGCAGCGGGTTATATTACGGCCTTGTCGTTTAGCATTACGCGTTGCATTTTCTGCATTACGGATCAGAACTTCCAGATCCAGACCACTATCAGAGGTTAAGGCGTAGCCTATACTGGATGTAAGTGCTACTTCATGGCCGTTAACTTTAAATGGTGCCGATATACATTTCAGTAAATCCGTAATAATGACTTGAGGACACGGAGAAGCGCTAGAACAACTGATTGCCGCACTAAATTTATCCCCCCCCCAACGACAAGCCTGACTGCTCACTTCATCCGTTTTCTGTTCAAGCGAGTGAAGAAACCTAACAATTCGACGACTCACTTCAACCAATACAGCATCACCTGTACGGTGACCAAAAATATCATTGATGCGTACAAAACGATCGATATCGATCAACACCAAAACAGTATTGCTATCCTCCTTGACGTTTTCATCGATCATCCCAGACACCGCACTCGTAAACGATTCACGATTTTGCAACCCGGTAAGTCGATCAAACGTGGACAAAAAGAGAATGCGGTCTTCTGTTTCTTTACGAACCGTAATATCCTGAAGTGTGCCTTCGATGGATACCAGTGTATTATCACTGGCATATTGAAGCTCTGACTGAATTCTAAATACTTGTGACTCAGTTGCTTTATTTCCCCCTACGCTTATTTCAAAATCAGTCGGAATCGTATAAGACTTAGCAGAACAGGGTCTCTTCAACATACCACGCGAATTTTCTATATCGGCTATGGCAGTAACCATTTGCTCAGATACTATTTTATTAACATCCAAATGCAGTCTTTCTGCCAGCTGGGCCGAAACAATTATTTTTTCCTGAATTAAATCCCAGCGCCAATAATCAAGACCCGCAATAGATTGAGCTTTAGCCAACCGGGCTTCACTTTTAACCAGATCACTCATTGCATGAACGGCTCGCAGCATAAACCTCAACCGTTGCTTCAATAACGTCCAATTAACGGGTTTTGCAATGAAATCAGTGGCTCCGGCGCTGTATGCTTCTTCTATCGAATTATCGCCTTCAAGCCCTGTCATCATGAGAACAGGGATCGTTCGTCCTAATTCTATTTTCCTCAATTGTCGACAAGCGGCAAAACCATTTAACAAAGGCATATCAACATCCAGCATAATCAGATCTGGATTAATGTCCTGCAGAATATCGAGAAGCACACTACCATTCTCAGCGGTAGCTACGGCATATCCTTGTTGGCGAAGATGTGCTGCAGCGACCATCCTAAGCGTAGGGTCATCATCAACAATAAGTATTGTTTGAGTTTCGGCTTGATCCATCATTGCTATACACTCCATTTCGTCATTCTAATACTAGTAACTTCTGTTGCGCAGACTGATTAGCCTTGACTAATAATTGATACTGAGCCTCAATATTATCCGTGTGGGACAGCCTACATCCACGCTCTACTTCCCGGCTCAATGCGTGTACTTTATCTAACCCAATAGTCCCACTAGACGACTTCAGAGCATGGACCAAGCGACGCACTTCTTCAAAATCTTTATGCTTAATCGCTTGGTCCATATCGCTAAGAATTTGGTTGCTATTTTCAATATAAGTATGAATTAAAGACTCCAGCAACGGCCTACCATGCTCATTCTGAAGATCGTTAAGCCCTTCCAATTTTTGCATATTCAGGTCGCTCATATCTGTATAGTCAATAATGGATTGTTTAGTTGCATTAGCAGTGTCTTCTACAGATCTCTCTTTAAGCCACACTGTCAGCAACTGATGCAAACTATGGCGGCTAAATGGTTTACTCAGATAGTCATCCATACCCATACTCAGATATAACTCTCTATCGCCATCCATTGCATTAGCGGTCACTGCGACGATAGGTGTGTAGGTTAGCCGCTTTCGCTGCTCTTCTTCCCGAATGGCGTTGGTGGCTTCGATACCATCCATGACGGGCATCTCAATATCCATTAAAATAAGATCGTAGCGTTGTTCATGCCATCTATCTATTGCTTCACTGCCATTTTCTGCCGTATCAATAACACACCCCATTAAGCGCAGGAGGCCTGTTGCGACCTGTTGATTAACCACATTGTCATCCACCAGTAAGATTCGCCCTTCAAGCTCAGCTAATGGAGTATGGGTAGACGTCAACAGAGTAACAGGCGAGGGGGTTACTTTTACACCCAATAATTCCTTAGCATTCATAGCTGGAATAATGTCTTGTATACTTAAAGGCAATTCAAACCAAAAAACCGAACCTAAACCAACAGTACTCTGGACGCCTAGCCGGCCTTGCATCAGGTCGACCAGCTGCTGACAAATAGCTAACCCTAAACCAGTCCCGCCATACTTTCGGGTAGTTGATGAGTCTTCCTGAGAAAACGATTCAAATATTTTTTCCTGTGCCTCTTCACAAATACCGGGGCCGCTATCATGAATTTCGACTCGAACAAAAGGGAAGCTACCTGAAAGCTCAGCCAATACTTTGACATTGACCCGACCCGCGTGTGTAAATTTGATGGCGTTGCCCAGCAAATTCATCAGAATCTGATTAACCCGAACAGGGTCTCCTGTCATTCGGCCACTAAAGTCAGGGTCAAAAGTGTGTGAAATGGCAATTTTTTTCCCGCTGACCATTTCACTCAGCAATTGCATGACTTCTTCTATTTTCTCATACAGATCAAAACAAATACATTCCAGCTTTAACTGACCGGCCTCTATCTTGGAGTAATCAAGAATGTCATTAATAATATTAAGCAGAGCAGCGCCCGAGCGATGAATCGTTGTAGCATAGCGTTGTTGGTCATCCGAAAGAGGCGAACTTAATAAGAGTTCAGTCATACCTAAAACACCGTTCATTGGCGTCCTTATTTCATGACTCATGGTGGCTAAAAATCGGGATTTTGCGCGGCTTGCTTCTTCTGCAATATCCCTGGCATGCTTTAATTCCTCGTCACGCGTTTGAATCTGCCCGATCATGATATTAAAACCATCCACCATAACACCAAACTCATCGGTTGAATTATTCTCAACACGCCGGGAATAGTCGTTCACTTCAGAGACAACCCGCATCGTATGCACTAATTTTTCTATAGGATGGATAATCACCTTCTGCAAACGAGAAGAGATGAAATAGCCAAGTAAAAGAACAGCGGATAGCACGACAAGTCCGAACATTATCCAGTCATGTATCATAAGTTTATAACTAGCCAGACTCACTCGAACCCCTAAGCTGCCAATAACACGGCCTTGCTCCTCAATAAGCTGTTCAAGCACTAAATAATTATCGAAAAACTTATAATGCCATCCATCATTATTGATCAGCGACTTAACAGCGGAAGCAGCGGGCGGGAAAATAATCGAAGGGAGATTAACGTTCTCGTTTTCAAGCGTCGACACTGATGTAGCGTATTCAGCAAATACTGCTCCCTGCTTATTCCTCAACACAGCATATTCAATATCTTTATCCACACTAAACGTATGAAGTAACTCTTTGGCCGTCGCGTCATCACCAAAAACCAGTACTGCTGAAGCATTAATACTGACTGCTTTGGTGAGTGTATATGCGGATATGACAAGCTGTTCCCGACTATTCAGCCAAAAATTAGCAATAAAAAAAGAATAGGAGATCATCAGCACCGTCAATGATGTAACCATAACGATAGCAGATAGTTTGTGACGTACAGGGAGATTGTGGATAAGCTGTTTCAACAATAGTTACCCTATAAGAAAAAAGTTAATGAATGATGCGTCAATAGTTACCCTATAAGCAATCAGTTAATGAATGATGCGTCAATAGTGATAATAGAATAGCTATTCAAAATAGCATATAAGTGACAGGCAAAGGACTTATAAAGTTTTAGTAAAGGAATCTGTAACAACCTCGTTATCAGCAGTACACTTTGTATCAATATCACACAATTATAAATACGGTGAAAAAATGCACGTTTTTCAGGATAACTCACTCTCGATTGGTAATACACCCCTTGTCCGACTCGGTCGACTGGCACCTGACGTAACTATTTTCGCAAAAATAGAATCGCGAAATCCTGCCGGCTCAGTGAAGTGCCGCATAGGCGCCAGTATGGTCTGGGCAGCAGAAAAATCCGGGCAACTCAAGCCTGGCATGACACTGGTTGAACCGACCAGTGGCAATACCGGTATTGCACTGGCTTTTGTTGCTGCATCACGAGGATATTCGCTGAAACTCACGATGCCTGCCTCTATGAGTATTGAAAGACGTAAATTGATGAAAGCGTACGGTGCCGAAATAATCCTCACACCTGCCGAAAAAGGGATGAAAGGAGCCATTGCTAAAGCACAGGAAATTGTTGATACAGATCCTGAAAACATCTTGATGCTGCAACAGTTCCAGAACCCTGCCAACCCTGCGATCCATGAACAAACTACGGGTCCGGAAATATGGAATGACACAGACGGAGAAATAGATGTTCTCGTCGCAGGAGTGGGTACTGGCGGTACTATTACAGGCATTTCACGCTATATTAAAAACATACAGGGTAAAGCTATTGTTAGCGTCGCCGTTGAACCTGTTGACTCACCTGTGATTACACAAACATTAAATAACAAAGAATTAAAACCCTCTCCGCACAAAATACAAGGCATTGGTGCCGGATTCATACCAGGCAATCTTGATTTAAACATCATAGATATTGTCGAGACCGTAACAAATGAAGAGGCCATTGCCACAGCACATCGGCTAATGAAAGAAGAAGGTATTCTTGCCGGTATTTCATGTGGCGCGGCAACCGCTGCGGCCTTGAGAATCGCAGCGAAACCTGAGTTCAAAGGGAAAACGATTGTGGTAATTTTGCCAGACTCTGGCGAACGCTACCTCTCAACTGTACTTTTTGACGGTATGTTTACCGACAACGAGTCCAACCAATAAGCTTTGATATTATTAAGGGCCACACGCTACGTGGCCTTTTATTCACTTAATTTAACGTTCAATTCTAACCACCCGTAGTAACTTGGAACTCACTTTAAACCCGGCATCCTGCAAACGAGTCAAATTCATTGCTACACGTACTTTACGACCACGTGTCTCAAATCCTACCATGCCTATACCATTAGTTACGAAACCTGAAGCATCGCCAATCAGCAACGTACCCTGTTCCTCAAAGATAGTCAGTTGTTCAGCATCTACTATTAGCCTCTCCTGAAGATATAAAAGATGACATTCACCCCTGACGTCGTTTACGTAATTAAACGGTACAATAATAATTGATCGCTCATTCATCTGCTCATCATGCACTACTGCTGATAGCTTATCGATTAATGCCTGATCAGCAATAACACATAGCCGATAATCACCCGTGACTACCTTTGAATCAGGCCATTGAATAAACGATAAAAAATTGTAGATATACACTGACTTAATATTATCAATGACACTCTCACCAGCCTGCGCAACGGCACCTGACAACAAGCAGCTAATGAGCAATATAGGCTGAATAATAAGCCTAAACTTGACATGAAAAACAGCCATATTTAAAACCTAACCGTAAGCTTGGCTGAGATACTACGATTAATTTCTGTATTATCAGGATAACCACCCACATTTAGTGGCGATGTACTGAACTCCTGATGTGTATCATTAAGTAAGTTCTGTCCGATAATACTGAGTTCCATTTCAGGCGATACTTGCCATCCCAATCTGACATCTGTTCTTACATACTCATCAATACCGTAATCGCCAAAGACCTGAAAATCAGAGCCGGTGGCATGTAGCTTAGAGACATAATACATACTTAGGTCTAATTCAAGAGTAGAAGACAAGTCCCAGCTTGAGCGTAATGACAACTGATGTTCGGGAGCTTTATTAGCTGAAATCATAGGTTCAACCAAGGCAGGCAGATATCCAATCGACTTTTGTAACCAACTATAGGAAGCCTGCAATCGCCAATCAGGATCTATTGTCCAGCGTACCGCCAACTCTGCTCCGTATGCATCAGCATCCGCATCGTTAGCAATACTAAGTTCTCCAGCTGAGCTTGTACTAAGAAAAGGATTGAATGGACGTTCAATTTTGATGGTCGTCAGATCACTGTACCAATAGCGAAACGCAGCTACATCAAATGTCAGAGTATTATCTGGAGAATACCGGAACCCTAGCTCAAATGACGTCAGCTTTTCTGAGCCATGAGCAGGGTCCGCTGTGAATTCATAAGCATTTTTCGCAGGTGCATTAGAAGTTTCCGCCCGAGAAGGCACCCGGGACGAATAAGAGACAGAACTCCATAATTGAGTTTTAGGGTTAGCAGACCATACTCCACGTATACTGGGTTGCCATTGATTACCAGAAACAGAAGAGTATTCGTAACCCACTCCTGTTAAAACCCTAAGGTCAGTGGCTATATTTAACTCGCTCTGTACAAAAGCATTGTAGGTATTATTGCGCTGGGAGGCGGGTCCAAAAGGCACGACAGAGGTAGGCGAAAGGTTAGCCTGAAGATCATCCTCCAAAGATCTGATTCCTACTCCCCAGGCAAATTTCCCGCTACTATTTTGCCAACCGCGTTCATAGTCAATATCAACCGCCGTTGCCCGTTGATCTAATTGATAATCTTCACGCTGAGTATAATCCAGATAAGCCTGGATACTCTGCCAACTGTTATCGGTCACTTGCCGCCAACGCGCTAACAAATGCCCTCCTTCATAAGACTGATTATCCCTGATATCCATCATGCAGTATGAGCACAACCCAAACTGTGAAAATGCCAGCGCTGCAAAGATCTGTTGCTGGGACGCGCCCGCGTCCCTCATATCATTAATAGCCGGCAGTACGACCGTGGCAAAGTCGGGTGCTAATGGATCAAGCTCTGAAGTGAAAAGCCGTTGATCAGATTCTCCACGGAAAAAGCCGGCATCTAGCAATAATGATTCACCATTGCCGTAATCAG
The DNA here is from genome assembly GCF_001305295.1 of Neptunomonas antarctica. GTDB lineage: Bacteria > Pseudomonadota > Gammaproteobacteria > Pseudomonadales > Balneatricaceae > Neptunomonas > Neptunomonas antarctica. The sequence goes on along the minus strand of NZ_LJSI01000017.1, from coordinate 47,378 downwards.
TATCAGTACGAAATGACAAACGAGTATGCCGGGCATCATCGTTAGCGACAGAATCCTGAACACCAAAACCGGAATGCGATGTAGGGGAGTTTTCATCCTTCATCAATATTTTAGCGCTGAAACGATAACTGGTATTTTCATTCCATTCACCGCCATAACGTAATCCAGCTTCACGATGTTGGTTGCCCAACGTACCGACAACTTCTCCTCCCTGTGTCGTAAAAGAAGAGCGCGTAATAATGTTAATCACACCATTCATTGCATTGGCGCCCCATACTGCAGAACCTGGTCCACGAATGACTTCTATGCGTTCGATATCCTCCATCCGGACATCCTGCATATCCCAATACACTCCACCAAGTGTATTGCTGTATAAACTCCGGCCATCCAGTAATACCAAAAACTTGTTAGCAAACGTCTCATTAAACCCCCTGGAACTCACTGCCCATGAGTTCCCACTCACGGCGGCCACATTCAACCCGGGGACAATACGTAATGCTTCAGGCACGCTAGTGGCCCCCGAGCGACGCAAATCTTCAGACGTAAGAACAAAAACAGCAGCGGGCGTTTCATTAACTCTGGTGGGGATTTTGGAGGCGATACCGACTTCAAGCGCAGACAATTCATCAATTGACAGCGCCTTCAGATCATCCAGTGATAAGCTTTGTGCAGAAAATGCAGCATGACTTAGCAACAGCATGCATAAGCCAAAAAACTTCCTGTATTTGTACATTCCTGACATGAATAAATTTCCAGATCCAAAAGTGAAAAATAGCGCAACACCTACATTTCTTATTATTCAGAAATCTTTTTATTTATCTGAGTATAGGAGCAAAATAAAAAGAATGCATGAAAAGCACCCACATAACAAATATGACGTCACCAGAGCTATCTGAACAAAAAACCATCTAAACTCAACGTTTCGGCACTTTTATGGCAGCATTACTTATTTTTAATAGTGAGCATGTCTGTCATATCTATATTAATAGCACAGACCAATAGATCGTCCCATTAGCCTAACCAAGTCAGCAAACCTGCTCATCAAACCAATGCAAAGGCGGAGCAAAGAATGCCTGACCCGTCACAGCGGTTGTAAATTGCATCAAACGATCAGAATGTCCATGGCTATCACCTTCCACCATGCTTTTTAGTATCAAGGTAAAGTTTTCTGGTGTATGACAATAACTGGCAAAAACCAACCCCGCTTCTGTCACATTTCCATAAGGCATACTATGACGCAGTATTTCAATTGAATCACCTGCGCTGTCTTTCAGAGAGGCACGCTTAGTATGCGCGGTTAACGGTTTTTCGCTGGATGGATATTCTACATTATCATCCTTAGTACGCCCGTATGTATCCTCCTGCTCTTTAACGGATTGCTGCGACCATTGATTAAGATTGTGTATATAGCGCTGTAAATGAATATAAGAGCCTCCTGCAAAAGCAGCATCTTCCTCACCTACGAGTGCGACGTCTTTTCTATGCTCACCTTCAGGATTTTCTGTGCCATCGACAAAACCCGTTAAATCTCTGGCATCCAGATAACGGAAACACGAAACGTCTTCAACCACATCCACAGCATCGCCCAATAATGCCATCAGTGCTCTGGCAAGTTCAAATGTGATATCACGTCGATTTGAGCGAAGATGCAAGAGAATGTCAGCGGGCGTGGATGGCGCATTAGTAGCACCGTGCAGCACAGGAAACGAAGTAAACAGCGCGGGCCTTAGTGGTGCTGGGTTTGAGATATGGAACGTTAAACGATCCCAATACTCACTTCCAATCGCAATCACAGCATGCAAATCCTGTACTGAGAAGCGTGCTTTCAGTAAATCAACAGTAAACTGCATCTGTTTCAGAGCATGCACGACCTGTTGATCCTGCCCCTGTTTAACATTGAGAGTAATAAACAACGCATCACTGTTGGCTTGTGCAATAACACCGGATTGATAATTAGCTGACATATTAGTTTCCCTCTTGAAGTATAACCTTATCTAAGCATGCCCTTATAATGCAGCTATTAGTGCCTAATCACCAATGACTAAAATCAACCTAGCTCATAGCCTGAATTAATAGCCTTTACTAATGAGCTGTTATTAATTGAGGATATTTATAACGGCTCAGAGACACTCAACCGGACGAGTATTATCACGAATCCACTCACTCCATGAACCTGCATACAGTACCGAGTTGTTCAGCGCTTTATTCTGTAATCCTAAAACATTTAACCCTGCATGAGTCATCGCCAGAATATTATGACAGGCCGTAACACCTGAACCACACATATGAATCACTGGCTCGTGGGCATTAACCAATGCAGACCACTCGTTCGCCAGCTCATCAGCCGGTTTAAATACGCCGGTAGTCGTCAGATTATCCTGAAAAGGACGATTCAGCGCACCCGGAATATGGCCGGCAACAGGATCAATAGGCTCCACTTCGCCATTAAAACGCGGTGTCGCACGCGCATCCACCAGCTGAACATCAGGTAATTGCTGTTGCAACTCTGCACTGCTCACAAGTGGCATACCAGCATCAGTAGTAGAGAGATTGCCCTGATAAACTGTTTGGGCTGGCGAGAATACATTCGCGCTAGTTTCCCCCTCGTGCTGCACCCAAGCAGGATAACCACCATCCAGCACAGCAATAGAGGTATGCCCAAGATAGCGCATTAGCCACCAAAGACGCGCGGCCATAGCACCGCCGCAATCATCGTAAACAACAACCTGAGACGCCGATGTCACTCCCGCCTTACCCAATTTCTCTTTGAGCACCTCGAAATCAGGCAACGGATGACGCCCCGACAGCGCTGTCACTGCTGAGGATAAATCCTGCTCGAGATCCATAAACTGCGCTGCCGGAATATGCCCTTCCCGATACAACCGATGTCCTTTTTTGACATCGGCTAAATCAAAGCGGCAATCAAAAACTACCCAGCCTTGTGGCGAATAGTGCCGTTGTAATGCGTCAACACTGATTAACGTCTGGTACATATTCACCTCTGCTTATACCGCAATTTTTTACAGATAGTGAGCCAACTCTTCCTGCAATATATCCAGCTCATTCTGTGCTTTCTGTTTTTGTTTTTTCTTCAACCCTTCTACTTCAGCTGCTTTTTCCGCGAGTACCTGCTGTGCCACTTCCGATTTATTGTCGGCTGATTTGACGCGCTCAAAAAGCGATTTCAACTGCATAATAATAGCGCGGCGGCGCCCTTCTTCCAGACGGGCAAGTTCTTCAGACGTTTTTTCCTTTTTAACAACATCAGGCTGAGATTGCACGGGAACATAGGTCAAAGGGCGAATACCAGCAGCAATACGAATCTTTTCCATAAAAGGAGCCGACTTCTCACGTGCTTTGTGAGCGCCTTTTTGCAGAACGGCTTCAACTGTACCAAGATCATTCATTAATTCGTTATAGCGGGCTCGTGGCTCGCTGAGTTGCTCGTTCAGAGATTCGAATAATTCATGCTTAGCGTCACTCCATGCAATACCTTCCAGATACTTCTGACGCATCTGATCAGTGCCTTGCGCTGAGGAAAAACTACTATAAAGCTGGAACAGCGTGCTGGTTTCCGGGTCTTTAGGTTCACCCGGCTGACGGGTATCCGTAACAATCTGGTTGATCAGCTTACGCAGTTCATCCGTCGAGCAAAAAAGCGGAATAGTATTGTCGTAGCTTTTTGACATTTTACGGCCATCAAGGCCGGGGATAAGTTGTGACGATTCATCGACCTGCGCATTGGGTAACGTAAACAAAGACTCATAGGTGTGATTGAAACGCCCGGCAATATCACGCGCCATCTCAATATGCTGAATCTGATCTTTACCGACCGGAATAATATCAGCATTAAACATGAGAATATCCGCTGCCATCAAAATAGGGTATCCGAACAACCCCATCGTAACACCATCATCCAGATCTTCGTTGTTTGCTTCACGGTTAGCATCGACTGACGCTTTGTAGGCATGTGACCGGTTCATCAGGCCTTTAGATGTCATACACGTCAAAATCCAGGTCAGCTCTGTGATTTCCGGAATATCTGTCTGACGATAAAATGTGGCTTTATCTGTATCCAAACCTAGCGCCAACCACGTAGCAGCGATTTCCTGTGATGAGCGCGCAATACGCGCAGGATCATGGCACTTGATTAACGCATGATAATCCGCCAGAAAAAAATAACTGTCGTAGTGCGCATTTTCACTGGCTTCAATCGCAGGTTTAATCGCCCCAAGATAGTTGCCAATATGAGGCGTACCTGTGGTGGTAATACCGGTTAACACAGTCTTTTTGGACATTGCAGATAAATCCCAAAACAAATCAGAGAGAAAAAAATACTGATAATAATACACAAAATCAATCGGATATTCCCCCCTATCTTGCCACCTTACTACTCTTCTATCTTCTCCGCTCCAGGCTGCTGATTTTTAGTTATGCGGTTTGCTTCACAGCAACGTAAATGAATGGTAAAAAGGAGATCAATTTTAAGAAGCTTCTTATTAAATCGCTACGGCCACTCATTATCAAACCGGAATACTATGCTGATAGTTATATCTCCCGCAAAAACACTTGATTACGAAACACCTGCCCATAGCGATCAACATACGCAACCCCGCTTTCTTGATCATTCAGCGCAACTTATTAAGGTATTGGAACAACTATCTGTCCAAGGCGTTGCGCAACTTATGAAACTCAGCGACAAACTGGCCAGCCTCAATGTTGCCCGTTATAACTCCTGGCCAGGCGACCTGACAACAGACAATGCTAAACAGGCGATACTGGCTTTTAAGGGTGACGTATATACCGGTCTGAATGCTGAAACACTGTCAGATCAACAGCTCGAATTTACGCAACAACATCTACGCATTCTTTCCGGCCTCTATGGTGTGCTCCGACCTCTGGATCTGATGTACCCGTACCGACTCGAGATGGGCACAAAACTGAAAAACCCGAAGGGTGACAATCTATATCAGTTCTGGGGAAATCGATTAACAGAATCGCTTAATGAGGAACTCAGTAACAGCGCTCAACCCGTGCTGATTAATCTGGCTTCCAATGAATATTTTAAAGCAGTCAAACCCAAAACATTGAACGCCCGTGTTGTCACGCCGGTATTTAAAGACTGGAAGTCAGGACAATATAAGATCATCAGCTTCTACGCCAAAAAAGCCCGTGGATTGATGACTCGATATATTATCGATCATCAAATTGACGAGCCGGAAGCCTTGAAGCAGTTCGATTATGAGGGATATCGTTTCTCGGAGTCGATGTCAGAAGGTGATTCTTGGGTGTTTATCCGCGATCACGAATAGCATAGTGCCAGACCAAAAATCCAATAAAAATAGCGCCTCAGGCGCTATTTTAACTTCTTATATACTGCCGACTCTTGACTTAATAAGGTAATAGAACCTATCAGGCGACTCAATTGATGGGAGAGATTGACTCTCCTCCTCTTGAGAGGTTTTTAAAGAGTTTAATCTAGCTTGATTTTGCCTCATGCTCTTCTTCAGACGCTATCTTGCTGCCCTCGATCTTTTGGATAGCCTGGTTCCTGACACAGATCAAATCAGTTTCTGATATGTACTGGCAGGTACCTATGTATAAGTCACTATGACCTCCTTCATACTGACAGGCCTGTGATTTTACTTTCGCTTCGCAAACGTCCACAGCCACCTTGTTGAGTGAGCCCGAGTGCGCGTGGGAATAGCCAGCCGTTAGCAATAAGCTAAAGGCTGGCAAAAACATAAGTAGTGCTTTGTCTAACCGGTATTGAGATATCATTGATTAACGTCCTATCACTTTTCTGGAGGAGCATCATTACCCGGAGGAGGTCCATCAGGAGGAGGCCCGCCAACTCCACCCGGAGGAGGTCCATCATGCCCACCAGCCTGGCGAACAGATTCTCCGTGAAGGCATCCAATGAACATATTTTCACTCGGACTTGACGCATGGTAGTGATAGCCTCTGATGTCATCGCTTATTCCACGGCACTCATCAAGTGACTCTACTTCTTTACCCTCGGCATTTTTCATTGCATAGATACCATAGCCATCTGATGCATAACCTACGAGTGCAGCGTGTCCATCGTCGGTCTTAGCCTTGCTATCAGTACAACCCGTTGTAGAGTGATAATGATAGCCCTGGTGTACATTAATGTGTCCACCGCAATCATCAAATGCAGCAATCGTATAGGCCCCTAAAATCGCATCAACGGGTGCCGGCCCTGATAGTTCGCTACCGTCCAGTGCAATACCCGCAGTACGCACCCGGCTTGTCTTAGCAGCAGGAATCGGAGTGGTCGGGATGAGGAAGGTTCGGGAAAAGTCATCATCAAGGTACGCCAGTTCACACTCTATACAGTTTTGTTTGTACTGCTCTTCAACATCGGGTCTTGCTGCGCCTAAGCAGGCCGCTTTCGTCGCTGTATAACGTATTTTGTTTGTCTTTGCGTCATAAACCATCCACTTTTCGTCACCATAATATTCACTCAATTTTAGAATGAATTCTCCAGTGATATCGACCAAATCGCCTGAGCCTTCTTTGCTAAACCAGCCTCCGCCGACATCCGCTCCGTCGGTGGTTGTTCTGGGACAGAATGGGCCCGGTATTCGCCCAGCGGGCGCTCCGGCAGTGATAAATTGGTAGCAGGTGGTTGCTGTGCCTTCGGCTGTTTCACAATCAACTATTTTAGGTTCTTGGGTAAATGCCTGCTTGGCAAACATAGAAATGTCTATTACCTTGGGAGCAGCAATTTCTAGTGCTGTAATGCTTTCCTCAGGAGCAGTCACTTGTTCCGTTGCCTTGTTGGGGGAGCTGTTGCATCCCCCTAACGTTAGTGCAGTAAAGGCAATGACACCCATTCGTGATCGGTAGCTTGATAAATTCATAAATATTTCCGCAACTCCAACGGCTTCTATTGTCAATAACTGCACATAATACTGCATGATAATGTAGATAATATGAACTTATTAAGGATAATGCGTTGAGATAACGTGTGGGCACACGCTACCCCACTCCAGGTTCTGAATCTGATAGTACCCTTGATATCCCCATCAAAGATTTACGCCGAAAAATACAACAGATCAGGCAGTTATCCTCTGTACCTGTTTTTAGAACTTCACTTTATCTACATATTCCAAGCCATGTTTTGAATTATGCTGAATCAAGCCATCATTCACTGTGGCAACGGCTAGTCAGTTTCCGTTTAGTTTTGCCCCCCATATTAGATATCAAGAAGGCATTTCGCCGTTATTAAGTAACACCAGGACGATGAATTATGAAATCACGTTGGATACCTATCGTTTGCGCACTAATCTTTTTGAGCGCATGTGGTGGCCCTATGTCACGAGGGGGGCATGGGGGAGGAGGTCCAGCACTGATTCTGGGACTTGGAGTGGCGGCCGGTGTGGCTATTGCGGCACTCTCTGCGCCTCGATATGCGCCGGGCCATAGCATGCATACACTACCCAGAGGAGCTATTGCCATTCACCATGGTGGAATTGAATACCGCTATCACACCGGAATTTATTATCGCCATATGGGTGATGACTATAGGGTGGTACTTCCGCCCCCGGGCTTGATTATTCACTCGCGCCTCCCTCACCCTGATACGATATTTATCGATGATGAAACCTACTATGTGGTTGAAGGTGTTTACTACCAACGTTCAGGCAACAATTACATGGTTGTTAAAGCGCCGATAAATAGTGCACAGACGAATAGTGAGGGTTATAAAGCAGGCCAACATTATGCAGTGTTGCCTGATGGCGCTAAACCGGTGAAAATTGATAATACCCAATATTTCGCTTACTCTGGGTTATTTTTCTTACCGCAATCATCGGACGGCCAAGTGACCTATTTAGCGGTGAAACTCAACTAAGTATTGCCTTGTGCTTACGGGTTGAAACCACATGGACATACACGAAAATAGCAGCCCAAAAAAATAACTGAGCGAGAAGCTTTTATTAAAAATAATCAATGTACGTATTAGTAATCTTGCAATCTATTACAGGGTTATGTGCCTGAATTACATGTCAAAGTAGGGTGTTATGAATTTAAATAAAGTGGCTTTAATAGTAAGTATAATTTGTATTTTACTCGGCACAACAGTCTCTATTTTAGGCATATGGGGCTATATAGGTGACACCGGATTAGTCTGGCGTTCGTTATCGACAATAGGCGTAGTGTTGCTCGGCGTCATACTGGCCGTTGTAATAAATAATATGACAAACGTAAAAGATAAATAGTGCTATTTCCTTAGTTAATCATTTTGCTCACACCTGATTAGCGGCTCAATTGACATTTGTTGAGCCGCTCGTCTTGTACTTTGATAGCGTAAACAATCCGCTTTAATAAAAACAAACACGTATGAACGTAATATGTATAGCGTTTATTATTTCTACACTTCATACGGCATTCGAAATCCACATTGGAAACTAGCATGAAAACTCACCTCAGACTTCTCTCCATTTTAGGTTTATCACTATTAGCCTACGCCTGCTCAAACACGCCAGCTACGACAGCAGCAGCTGTGGGTATGCTAGATCCTTCTTTATTTGCGGAGGGCGCAATAGTGGGTGACGTAGAAATAGTCGATTGCACACTAAGCGGCGGCACTAAAACCACCTGCTACCGAATCACCATTGCCGGCGCCCCAGCCGATCCGGACACCTCACCCGAGGGCCCTTACTGTCCGCCAAGCATTGAATCGGGCGTGGCAGAGGGTGGAACATGGATCGACGGCAAAGGCACGGTCTACGAGGTCGACGGAAAGTTTATTAAAAATCTAGCCACTCTTTATAAAGATAAAGAATGGCAGATGTACGACATAAAAACAGGCAAAGTCACTATCATCACTGGCGCGCGAGGCTGCGAAGTCGCAGGAGATCCTCGTCCTATTCCGGGTTTCAAAAATTTCTGCCTGGAGTGTCCGCTTGAAAATATTGGCGGCGGTATCAAGAAAACCGTCTTGATACCAACAACACCCGTGCCCGCTGCAACACCCACTGAAATTCGTGGCCGTGACAATACCGGCGTTGCTTTAAATGGTGTTCTGTTAGGCCCACCTGCGCCTTTAGAAATGATCCTCAGCAGCCACTCTTTAGGTGTGTTCGATGACTGTGGCGCTCATGCGAATCCGCACGAAGGTTACCACTATCATGCCGCTACCGGCTGTTCTGAGATTGGCATTCAGAAAGATGGACACTCAGCAATGATTGGCTACGCGCTGGATGGCTATGCTCTTTATGCGAAGACAGATAAAAGCACCATAGAGGCCATAGGGCTTGATGAGTGTGGTGGTGAAACGGATGAAGTGCGCGGATATCACTATCATCCCTCTGCTCCTGGCAAGAACCAGATCTTTGGTTGCTATAGGGGTGAAAGAGGTTATTTTGAAGGGGAAAATAAGCCTCATTAATAGAGGTGAAGCTATAATAGAGATGATGCCATGTTTGCGAAAGGCACTGATTATTGCCCGGTCAGTGCGTGACCAGAGAAGTTAAACTTCACATGTCAGCATACAATCTCTTGCCATACGGAGGGAGTCCATACAAGGTACGAATAAGTAGTATCAGGTCATCTGAAGACTCTTATGAAGACTGTTCAATACCCACGATAAACCAAGCAGCATTATCCACGTTCATATTACGTGTCAGGTGCCATATCTCACCAAATTCGGTAGCCTGCTGTTCGCCTGATTCTTTTAACCAACCATAAAAATGAATACTGGCGACCACATCGTCCTGATTATCAATAAAGTTAGTCAGTTCAGTCATCACAGAAACTACTTCGGTATGCTGATCGGCAGGATATTGAGTACGCTGTTGTTTTAACTCTGCCAGTAACGCTTCGGAGGTATAGGTCGAAATTTCAGGCCAATTCTGGCAATCCCAGGCCACTTGCAAGTTGGTGAAATGATCTTGTGCATCCCTCAGAAAGCTAACCTTATTAAACCAGACAGGTAACACCAAACCAGGTTCAGGTAGCGGTGAATTAGCCGCTGACATCGGGGTGAAATGATACGTTTGAAAGGGTTCACGAACCTCAAACTTCATTGAACGGTGCTGGTGCTCGACGTAGTTTGGGGTCGGCTGGCTTTTACGTATCATCGCAAAAAGCTTATACGCGATAAATGAAAAACCAGCGATCATAATGATATCCATTATCTGAATACCGTCAGGTGCACCTCCCATGAACAACGACACTAACAAACCACCGACCAACAAACCTCCCAACATATCACTTAATCCAGGTTTTTTAGCCGTACTGGCTGCCGCCGTTTGAGCGGACGCTTTTTGCTGAGCAGAAGAAGGCGCCACCTGTTTAGGCGCGGAATATGACTTGCCTAAACTAAAGCCTCCACCCAAGCGCTTAGCTTCAGCAACTGGCACAATCAGACTTAAAGTAAAACACATCATAAAAACTGCTAAAAAAATATTGCGCATCCAATACCTCAACTCAATTTCGATGTCCGTTTCATTGCACTAGAGACAACCGCAAGGTAAATCCCCATAAAGATTAATACCATACCAGCCAAATGATAAGTGTGTATCTGCTCTCCCAGAAAGGCTGTTGAAAGCAACATACCGAACAATGGCATAAGGTGGATAAATAAGCCTGCTTTGGCTGCGCCTAATTCCGCTACTCCCCTATTCCAAAACAAATGAGCAAGAATAGAAGGGAAAATCGCCATATAAAGCACAGCCCCAAGTGCTTCAGATTTCCACACAATGGGCTGCGCTGACTGTAATTCATACAAAGAAAAAGGTAACAGTACGACAACACCAATAATGACAGTTACGCCAAAAAAGGTAAAACCATCAAGCCCGACAGGACGCCAGCGTAAGCAAATCGAATAACCAGACCAACATAACGTCGCCGCCAGTATCCATAAATCGCCCTGATTAACATCCAGGCTCAGCAACTGGCTCAGATCCCCTACAGAGATCAGGGTGAGCACACCCACCAGCGAGCAAATAACACCCACCCATTGTCGTGGCGATACAGATTCTTTTAAGAAGGTACCGGTAATCACCAAAATAATGATAGGAATCGCCGATTGCAACAAGGTCCCATTGGTTGCGCCTGTCATCGTCAAACCGACATAGATGAGTGTATTGAAGCTACCCACACTAAGGATGCCAAACACCAACATTATTTTCCAATTTTGCAGAACAACCCGCCAATTTTTTTTCAATCTGGGCACTAAAAAAGGCAATATAATTAATAGTGCCAGGCTCCAGCGCATTTGCGCCATCGTCACCGGAGGTAGCACGTCATGCATAGCGCGTCCGATGACAAAATTACCGGCCCAAAAGAGCGTGGTTAAACTCAGTAAAAGATAAGCCATTATAAATCCTTATTAAACCAGCGGGATAATAGTGTTGTATTGGCATCTTTTCCGGTGAGAACATATTGCAATACGTTGTAGTTATTAACGGTCCATTCAACCTGTGTGAAAGCCTTACTTAAACCGCAAAATAAAATTTCATCACCACATTTTAATTCTTTAAGCTCACCTGGTAACATCTTAATCTCTTCTCCTCGGCGCAACATTAATGGGAAAGCGGGCAACATGTGGCTACGGTCATGCGGGTCTTTAAGGAAGACTTTCATCTGAATAACAACCCCCTCTTCCAACGCCATCCAGATAGCCGGCGTGTCATGCTCACTCAAGGTGAAGGCCCAACTATCCAATTCATCTTCGTTTACCACACTGCTCATACGATTTAGTAAGGTATGCGCCCACACATCATCATAATCTTTTAACGCCTCTATAAAGACAGGCAGCAATGGTGTTTTAATTTGTGCCATGATTTGATTGGCAATGATCCGGCCCGGTTCCATGACAAAATCGGCACCGGAGTGTTGAAACACCAAACGGTTAGCATCCAGGTTTTGCCTGATAACCGTTACAAGCTTGGACTTCATTCCACGTGCCGTCATAATAATCGATAAATTATCAGCATCATTATCGGTACCGGCAACGATACCAATAGCTTCATGAATGCCCGCTTCTTCGAGCGTTTTCGCTTCGGTACCAATACCCCAGATTTGCTGTTCAGTCTGATTTATATTCTGCTCTTTGGCATCAACGATGGTGATATACACATCATCTGCTTTAAACGCATGGTACAACGCCCTTCCAAACCGGCCAAAGCCACAAATAATCCAGCGGCCTTTCTTTAGCTGATAAACACTGGATAATGGCCGATGATATGGATTGACTAGCCAATCATAGACAAGGTGCTTATAGGAAGCGCTAATCGCCATCGACAGGTAACCGGCATAGGCTTTAAAAGGATCGACAACAAGATCGGTGCCAAAAGAGAGTAGATTTGCCGTAGTGACTTCAGCTTCCGTACGGCTGATCACCATTCGTTCAGGCATCAGTAGCTTACTGGCAATCGATACTGCCAAATTCGAGTTATCATCATCCGTCAGCGCCAGCACACCAATACAATGAGGGTTTTGCAGGCCCGCATCATTTAGCACATCAGGCAGTGAAGCATCGGCACACAAACCCGGCACACGTAAAGGTAAGTTATCCATTTCAAGATCGTCGATACGATCTTGCTTCATATCAATAACGACCGATCGAATGTCCCGGTCAGCCAGTTTATGAACAACAACCCGTCCGGTAACTCCGTAATCACATACCAGATAAAAAGGTTCGGCAATACCCGTCACCTCACGCGTAAAAGAGCGGCGTCGTAATAACCGCCCAAACACGGGTTCCTGTAACAAGGCCAACATCGAACCAATACCATACAACCACGAAACTACGGTCGCATAGATCATCAGCAGAGTCCACATTCGCTGAGCATCCGTAAACGCGTAAGGAATTTCGCCGAAGCCAATCGTTGTACCCATAAAAGACACAAAATAGACGGCATGAAAGAAATCCATTTGCCAGACATTACCTTGATCATCCTGCCCGGGAATCAAGACAAAGCCCAAAACGGAAATAGAATACACAACAATCATCGTGATAAAGGGAACACGTAATCGCCGTAGAAGTAAGTAGAAGACGTTATTCATAAATTAGCGACGAACAACAATGGTCTCAATCACGAGTAAAATCACAGACATAATGTTGGCTAACAATGCGCCACCTGACAGCGACACTACACTGGACATCATAGACGGCGTCATACCACCACTGATCTGTTCAGCAAAACCCCACAGAATAGCAGCAATGACCAACTGCAAGTCAGCCACCAGACTTGTCGCTAACATAAGCGCACCTAAATGGGTTCGATCACCAAATTTAAGCACCGTGCAAATCATACTGACGACCAATGCAGCGAACAACTCAAACTCATTATGATGAATCGCCAGATCAATATCCCCGAGAAAAAAGCCGAAATTTAGCGTTAATGCCAATACGATAAAGAAAGCAAAAATCACTTTTTCACGATTCATCAGAAAATCCCTTAAATACCAATAAAATAAAAATTACATGAGCAGCATCAGCCGATTGTATCGACTGTTGATAAATATGGCTATGCTGATTCACGGAACCCGCGCTTTAAGTTAAGGTCTACTATTAATTACGTAATTCACCGATAGCTACACAAGCCTTTTACCGCTAGCTATTTGATTTTATTCTGTGTTTTTGAGGACTGTTTGATGCATACACGGCATTTTTTGCTGCTAAAACCGATCGCAACGCTACTACTCATTTTTAGCGCGGTTTCACTTACCTTTGCCAGCGAGATCAACAAAAGCCCGAATGATGTTCGTGAGTATGAATCAATAACACTCGCCAATAACCTCACGGTGTTGCTTATCTCTGATCCTAATACCGACAAAGCAGCGGTGTCTATGGATATCAGTATTGGCTCTGCGGCCAATCCGGAAAATCGAGCAGGGCTGGCTCATTTTCTGGAACATATGCTCTTTTTAGGTACAACAAAATACCCGGATGCAGGTGAATACCAAGCCTACATTCAGTCGCATGGCGGCTCGCACAATGCCTTTACCGCCTTAACAAACACCAATTATTTTTTCGATATAAATGCCTCTGATCTTGATCCTGCGCTGGATCGATTCTCTCAATTCTTTATCTCGCCTTTATTTTCCGAAGAATATACTGACAGGGAAAGGCACGCTGTTAACTCCGAATACAGTGCTAAAATAAGAGATGATGGACGCAGAATCTATGCGGCTAGCCAACAGGCAATGAACCCTGACCACCCTGCCAGCCGCTTTGCCGTAGGGAATCTTGAGACACTGTCTAATGACACTGAGGGTGCATTACGTAATGAGTTACTCAGTTTCTACCAAACGTACTACTCTGCGAACCGCATGAGACTGGTCATTCTTGGCAAAGAACCCGTCAAACAACTGGAAGCCATGGCTAAAGCGCATTTTTCTACCATCGAAAACACCAACGCGCCTCTCTTCAAGATTACCCAACCACAGTATCTGAAAAATAACCTACCGCTGGAAATATCCATCACAACCCTGAAAGATACCCGCTCTCTGAGCATGAGCTTTCCTACACCCTCTAACCATCCCTACTGGCAAAGCAAACCTCTACATCTGTTTAGTAGTTTGATTGGCTATGAAGGTGAAGGCAGTCTATTGGCATTATTAAAGGATAAAGGCTGGGCGACGGGTCTCGGTGCGTCACCTGGTCAGGACTTTGACTCTGAATCCAGCTTCCATGTTCAGATATCGTTGACACCCGCAGGCCTGAAGCATACGGATGATATTGTCAGCCTGTTTTTTAGTTTTGTGAATGATCTGAAAATAACCGGTATCAGTGAAGCGCTTTACAACGAAGAACGCCTGCTCAGCGAACAACAATTTCGCTTTTTAGCAGAACAAGAACCGATTCATTATGTTACTCAGCTAACCCAGAGCATGCAGGACTACCCAGAAGCGCACTGGCTGGATGCGCCTTATCTGCTGGAACGATACGATACGGCTATTTTCAACCAATTCATCCAATCCATTCGCCCCGACAACATGGTGTTATCACGTCAGGCTCAAGAACTAGATACCGATTCAACCGAGTATTATTACAACAGCACCTACCAAATCAAACCCATTGCGGCACAACGGATTACCCGTTGGAATCAGGCAGGGGAAGAAGATAATTTGCATATCCGCCAGCTAAACCCCTTCGTTGCCGAACATGTTGAGATTAAACCTCAGCCCGCACAAACAACACTCCAATCCACACTCAAACCCATGCGCATAGACACCGGAAAAGACGGTGTTAGCTTGTGGCACCTTCAGGATGCGACGTTTAACGTCCCGAAAGCAGATTTTTACTTCACACTTCTTTCACCTCTCGCCAGAGAGGGGGCGGCGGCAACAGTGGGTTTAAGTCTGTATGCAGATATGATCAGTGATGAATTAAACAAATCACTTTATGATGCGGGCATGGCAGGACTCAGTGCACGTATTTATTCCCATCAACGCGGTTTAAGTGTGCGAATATCCGGTTTTGATGACAAAATCAGCGTATTAAGCGAGCTGATCGCAAAAACACTACGCTCACCTCAGTTGTCACCGTCACGTTTTGACCGGGTGCTTAGAGACTATCAAGAACAGCTCAAAAACGCCGAAAAGGACAAACCCTACAGTCAACTGTTTCGTGTTGGTTCTGAAATACTTATGCACGACTCAACATTAGATGAACTGCAGCAGGTCGCCGCTAACTACACGCTAAAGCAACTGTCTACACTGATTGAGCGGCTTTATCAGTCAGCAGAACTTCGCGTCCTTTCACATGGCAATCTAACCGCCAAAGAAGCCAGTAAAATGACGACGTCACTACTTGATCAACTCGAAACTATCCACACAGCAAATGTTGCACCTCAGGTGAATGCCCTCAGCTTAACGCCGGGAGAAATTCAGCAGCAGACACTCAATATAGAACACAATGATTCGGCGACTATCCTGTATTTACAAGGGTCGGATAAATCATTTCAAACACGCGGTGCAGTGGCGTTGCTAAGTGAAATACTGTCTGCTCCCTTCTATACACAACTGCGTACCGAACAGCAGCTAGGCTATATCGTATTTGCAACACCTATGCCGCTAAGGCAACTGCCGGGCTTAGCGCTTGTCGTTCAGTCGCCGACGGCCTCACCGGAAAAAATACAAAATAGCATGCAGGATTTTTTAACATCTTTTAGTCAGCAATTATCAACGCTCAATGATATTCAGATTGATCAGTTCAAAAGCAGCGTTAACGCACGTATTAATGCGCAGGAGCGCCAGTTACAAGAACGCACCAATCGTTTTTGGCAGGAAATAGATCAGGATGAGACAAATTTTGACAGTCAGCAACAATTAACCAAGGCTATTAATCAACTGACACGCCAAGATTTAATCATGAATTTTGGTGCACTGTTAAGACGGCAAATGGTATTACAGAGTTCCGGGGCTGGGCTGATACAGGAGCAGACAGCAAAAAATCAGCAGAATATAACAGTACCGGTGCCTGAAATCAGTCCCAAATGATGTCCATCTTATCGATGTGGTTTTTTATAACAGTGGTGGCAGCTATATCGTAACCATATAGCAACAGTGTGATTTAATCTGAGGTGATAATGTTACGACGCTGCCGGGAACTGATTTCAGAATCACAGGAATCAGGTTCCCAGAGACATTTTTCTTTACCCTGATCGTCGGAGATGCGCTGATAAATCGCATCTTCGCCTTTCAGTTCTGGCTTAGCTGATACCTTCTCTACCCAAATCATCTGAACCTTAGACAGTGGAGAGTATGCGACCACTGTTGGCGGAGGTAAATCGGAAGGATTATCTTGATAAATAACTTCATTCATTCGTTCTTTATCAAAAACACCCCGATCTTTTCCCATGTAAGCCGTTCTACCGTCATCACTTCCCTCTAAATAGCCATGCGGCAGAACCACCTCATACGAGATCGAATCATCCGCTGCCAGCGCAGACTGCTGCATAGTCACGCTAGCAATCATGAACACTAACGCAGCTTTACCAGCATAGCGGCTTACAGCATCACCAAGAGAGCAGCGTAAACATGCTACCCCCATTAATGGGTTTACCACGACTCTTCCATGGGATAAATTGACTCAGCGTAGATAGCCAGCTCCTCAAGAATCTCTCGATCAGGCGTACTTAATTCTGCCTTCTGATACAGCGCATTTAACTGCTCATAAAATGCCTTCATCGTTAACAGCCCTCGCTTATCTGCAATTAGCAACTTATCACTCCGGTATTGCTCCCATTGAGCCTGTTCTTCATCACTCAAGGTCAAAGGGTAATTTCTGGCACGATAGCGGAACAACATTTCCTCAAGACGAGGATCCTGAAAAGCCAGCTCTATTTCAGCCAGAGCCTGCGGATCACTCTCGCGAAGCAACTGCATTGCTTTCTTATCTGAATCATTAAAAAAACCACCCGAATACAACATGTGATCCGGATCTCCATCTGTTTTAAAATCCGCTTCACTCATTATGTCGGCCAGTTTCGCTTTTAATTCAGGTGCATTTCTCAATATAGACAAATGAACCCGGCACGCCTCTCCATCAATCGCTAAACGGGCTGCTTCTTCTTTATTGAGCATAGTCGCCGGTGCCAATATTGGGCATTTATTCGCATGTACCTGTTTTAACGCAATAACGGGATCTGCGGCGGAACGCTGACTCGCAGGCAGATACATAAAGTGGCGTATCTCTTCAACAGATAAGGAGAGCAACGGTGCAGGATCAACACGCAAATCCCATACCAATGTACTGTTTTTGTTCACCGGATGATGAGCAATCGGTGCAACAACCGCCAAATTACCTAAGGCTGTGGAATAACGGGATGAGACATGGATAACCGGCTTCATAGACGCCACATCCAACATCCGCTGAGCCGATACTTTATCTTTGTTAGACAACACAAAATCATACAATTTTGGTTGCTTGTGCTTCACCAGCTTAGCCATATCAATCGTTGCATACACATCAGACAAAGCATCGTGCGCACGCCCATGGTCGATGCCATTCGCTTTTGTCAGGTCCTCTAATTTAAGACTGGGTGTGCCATCCTCATGGTTTGGCCACACAATACCTTCCGGCCTGAGCGCCCGTGTCAGACGTAACATATCGATAATATCCCAGCGCGAGCAGCCATTTTGCCACTCTCTGGCATAGGCATCGTGAAAATTACGATACAAGGTATAACGTGTGACTTCATCATCGAAACGGATACTATTATAACCGACCCCACAGGTACCAGGCTGAGACAGCTCCGCATTTATCCGGTCAATAAATTCAGCCTCATTGACACCCTCACGGATCGCTTTCTGGGGCGTAATCCCGGTAATCAAACAGGCCTGAGGATTAGGCAAGACATCATCGGCAGGTTTACAAAATAACATCATAGGTTCACCTATGATGTTGAAGTGTTCATCGGTGCGAACCCCGGCAAATTGTACGGGACGATCTCTCTTAGGATCGATACCGAAGGTTTCATAATCGTGCCAAAAAAAAGTGCGTTCCGGTGTCATTGTATTCAAATATCCGTGATATATGCTGACTAAGCAGGCTATAATAAATGCGAATAGTAACAGGTCTGATAGGGAGGATTACATATGCTGACTAGTCAAACAACAGAACAACGTTGCCCGTGTGGATCAGAAAAGCCATTTGCTTATTGTTGCGAGCCCTATATTGAAGGTCAAAAACCTGCTCCTACCGCCGAGCAACTCATGCGCAGCCGTTATACTGCCTTTGCATTAGGTGCTATTGATTATCTTATTGATACCACCGCTCCTGAAAAAAGAGATGTCATTGATCGTGCCATTATTGCCGAACAGATCCAGTTCACGACATGGACAGGACTGACAATACTCGATAAAGAAGCAGGTCATAAAGGAGACTCTAAAGGCGTAGTTGAATTTGAAGCGAAATTTGAAACAGATGAAGAGCACTGCATATTGCATGAGCGTTCTAACTTCTACGCCAAAAATGGCCAATGGTATTACGTTGATGGAGAAGTCGATGTCAGATCAGCTACCTGATACGAATATCCTTTTATAGTTATATTCTGAGGCTTATGTTGAGCATCTGGCTATAAGCCAAACAGTAAAATATGGGGGCTCTCCCCCCTTTTTAAAACTTATTTATCAAGGCTTTAACTGACGGCCCTATCACCGTTAGTATAAGCATCCCCATTCATCTGGATTCCTGTCATCCAGTATTTGCTAATACAAGAATATCTTTTAATGTTATCAAAGTTTTTTAAGCCTAAATGGCAACATACAAATCCAGCTATCCGATCAACTGCCGCCAAAAAATTAAGCGATGATTGTGTCGATGAATTTCACATTCTCTCGGTGTTGGTCACTAAAGATCCTGACCATATAGTCAGACAAACGGCAATCGAACAGATTGCTAGTATTAATAACCTCATTGATCTGCTGGAACAGTCAGCATCTGATTCGGATATTATTGAAAAGCAGCTAACGCATAAATTGAATGCAGAGGATCATCCGGAAAGATCGTTTGATAGACTCCAGCACTGCAGCAATAAGCCCGCCGTTTGGCGCGTTGTGTGCCAAACGCATTTTCCGGATTTGCAATCCAGCCTGATTCAGCAAGTCGACAATCAGAATCAACTTTTGGATATTGCCACGTCTACGGCACCTATTAGCATTCGTAAAACCGCTGCAGAGCGCATTACCGATCCCGATATTATTGAGAAATTGCTGAAAATAACGCGCCAAAAAGACAAAACGATTTACCATATGATGCGTGATAAATCCAACGCATTACGCGAACAAGAAAAGCAGCAACAGGCACGACATGCCCTTGCCGAAAATATACTTGAGCAAATAAAAAGCCTCGCCAACGGTGTATGGCAACCCCTCTATGCTGCAAAATCTGAGGTTATCTCTCAAGAATGGCAAGCACTGGGAGAGTCTGTAACGGCTACTTATCAACCGCAGTTTTCTGAAGCGATCGATACCTGCAAAGAGCGTATTAAACTTATCAACGATAAGGCCGCTGAAGAAAAGCAAGAGCATGAGCGTATAGCGTTGGTACGCATCACAGCAGACGAATTATTGGAACAACTGCAAGCCTTCATCACGTCATTAGAATCAGCTCCCATCGCAGCCACCCCCACAGAAGAGCACTTAACCCAAGGATTCTTAACTGAAGGACTCTTAACCGAAGGGCAAGACAATAGTATTTCTGCGCATACTCTTCAGTTTGAAGTCTACCAAACACAATGGATGACTATCACTGACGATACTTCCGGGGCTCAACAAAAAACTTTTAATCAACTTCAGCAAAAATTCTCCGGCATTCTCAAACATGCCAGTTCCATAGATGTAAAACTTGCCGATATTTCTGCTTTTTTGGCGACGACTAAGCAACCTGTTTATCAGAAAAAAACCACATCACAGCAGCTGAAACAGGCGAAAACAGTTCTGAAAAAAACAGCATGGCCAGTACCCGTTGAGCGCCCTGAGCCATTGTTGGAATTAGATCGACTTATTTTACAGCTGACGGATGAACAACAGCAACACACCCAGAAAACAGCTGAGCTGTCTAAAAAACTGCAAACGCAACTCGAACAACTCGAGTCAGCGATTGATAACGGCGTTATCAAAGCAGCCGATAAGACCTCACGTAAAGCCACCGAACTATTTTCACAGCTAACCTCGCAATCAAATGGCGCGATAAATTCGCAGCTTGAGCAACAATTTAAAAGTCTGCAGACCCGTCTTGATGAGCTAAAAGATTGGCAAGGCTTCGCTGTCACACCGAAAAAAGACCAGCTATGTCTTGATATGGAAAACCTGATTTTTCAGGATTTACCCGCGCAGGAAAAAGCCAAACAGATTAAAGCATTCCAGCAACAGTGGAAAATGCTGGATGCGACTGATCCGTTCCATTCGCAAACAACCTGGAAGCGCTTCAAAACAGCCTCCGATAAAGCCTACGAGCCTTGCGAAGTCTTTTTTGGAAAACAAAATGAAGCACGCAGTTACAACCTGCAACAAAAAGAACTTATTTATAAAGAAGTCGCCGCCTACCTACAGCAGATAGAGTGGGATACATCTGACTGGCGTGCGATTGAACAAATAATTCAAGCCGCCAAGACTGAATGGCGACGCTTTGTACCCGTTGACCGTAATCCGGGACAAGCCTTACAAACCAAGTTTAATGCCTTGCTTCAAGACGCTGAAGCACACTTTCAGGAAGCAAAAGAATGTTCAATGGCCAGCAAAGCACAACTAATCATCGATGCAGAAGCGTTAACTGCCTCAGAAGATGTAGTTGCGGCAGCTGAACAGGCTAAAAAATTACAAAAAGACTGGAAAGAATGCGGCCCAACATTCCATAGCCAGGAAAGAAAACTCTGGAAAACATTCCGCGAGCACTGCGACACTATCTTCCAGAGGTTGCAAGAACAATCGCCCTCACGTGAAGCGATGCACTCTGCAAAATTACAACTTCAGATGATCACAGATGAACTGCTGACCTTTGCAGAAGCTCCATTGCATACCCGGACAAAACTTAACCGACTCAATGAAGCGCGTCAGCTCATTGAGCTATATAGCGAATCATTGCCGTCTCAAGATATTGAGAAGTTCAACCAAGCCGCACGCTGTCTGGAACAACAAACGAAAGCACTTACCAGGCTAACAGAACATAAAGATAGCCAGAGCTTGTTATTCCATTCAGACTTATGCGATCGGTTCGAAGAAAACATTCTCAAGAACCCCTTAGTGCAACCCCTTGAGGATTTCTTTGCGGGTTGGACGCTGAATGCTGGTAGCAGCTTAAATGAGAAACTAATCAGTCGACGCAACCAAATTGAATTGATAGCCGCAGATGAAGCTAATCTTGAAACTCTGCTTTGCAACTCAGATCGAGAGCTACGTAAAATCTGTATCCGTTTGGAGATCGCACTCAGCCTGCCATCACCGGAGCACGATCAGGTATTACGTATGGAATACCTGATGCAGCGATTACAGCAAGCATTGGATCAGCAGCAATCTGTGAATCTGACCGATATCAAAAAGTTGGAATTTGAGTCATTATCGGTTCCCTTCCGCTACGCTAACGAAGCGTTGAACCAGCGCCTCCAAACCTTAATAGACACCGTGTTCAATTAATACGCGCCCTCTACTGTCATTACGACGCCCATTACGAGACTGGCTTTGATAAAGCCAGAGCATAAAAAACCCGCGAAATTCGCGGGTTTTTTTGTAACTAAACCGATGTCATTAAGACATGTGCAAGCCACCATTGATAGACAGATCAGCACCCGTAATATATCCAGACTCTTCTTCAGCCAGGAATGTTACGATGCGGCCAATCTCTTCTGGTGTACCAAAACGACCCACAGGAATGGTAGAACAAATTTTCTGCTGAACTTCAACAGCTATTTTCGCTACCATCGGCGTCATGACATAACCAGGAGATACTGTGTTGACAGTAACGCCCTTAGAAGCAACTTCCTGAGCCAATGCTTTCGTAAAACCATGAATACCCGCTTTAGCAGCAGAGTAGTTACACTGGCCGAACTGACCTTTCTGAGCATTAACAGATGAAATATTGATAACGCGACCAAAGCCTTTTGCCAGCATCGGATTGATAACCAGACGAGTCATATGGAACATAGAGTCCAGATTCGCTGACATCACTTCATCCCACTGTTCCCAGCTCATTTTCTTGAACTGTCCATCGCGGGTAATACCGGCATTGTTAACCAGCACATCTACCGTACCACCCGTCAATTCCTGAATGGTAGCAACACATGCTTCACACGAAGCGGTATTAGTAACATCACCATAAGCAACATGGATATCGTAGCCATCTGCTTTTTGTTCAGCTTGCCACGCTTTTGCTTTTTCGTGATTACCACCGCTGTTATAACCGGCAACTACTGTGAAACCTTTATCTGCCAGAGTCCGGCATATTGAAGCGCCCAATCCACCAGTACCACCTGTTACAAGAGCAACCAACTTACCCATAATCACATCCCTTCTCTTTAAAATTATTTTGTTATATTGATTTTATTTACTATTGTTTATTTTGTTTGTCTGTAATGAGCTTGATCATAGACCTAAGACTTCACTTTAATAATATGACTTTTGGTTTATAGCCTTAAGCATAATGCTTAAATATGAACGAATAATGATACAACCTGTCATTCTAAAAACTGAAAATTCCTGAATACTAACTTAATGCCTGAAAAGCCAAGACTATTGTTGTGAGCCACATTTTACAACCAATAATTGGCTAACAACACGATAAGCGACCAATGATGCGGCACTGTTGGCTAATACAAACGCCACGAACATCCCCTGCAGGCCCCACACTTCATTGGCGATCCATGCCATAGGAATGAAGAAAACAAACAAACGCAAAATACTGATACGCATGGCCCGTAAAGGCTGATGAAGTGCATTCAGTGTCGAAGCGCTCAAGAAAATAACGGCCTGCATGCCAAAGCCTAACGGCACAATACTCAGCCACATCAGTAACGGAGCTTTAATCAACTCAGAGGCAGCGAACAAGTCGGCTATGGATTCCCTGAATATCCAGAGCAGTACAAATACTAATAATTGCCATATCAAGGCAAATTTTATCGCCCCCTGATACGCGGTAATCACTCGATGAATATGCCCCGCACCAAAGTTCTGGCTTACAAAAGGCGGTAGCGTCATAGACAATGCCAAACACACCAGCAATGACAATGATTCGAGACGATTCCCCACCCCGAAAGCAGCTACGGCTTCCGCACCATGCTGCGCTACCATCGCAGTCAATACACCTCCAGCGATCGGTGTCATCATGTTTGATAAGGCAGCAGGCACACCAATCTTCATCACGGTAAGCCAATGGCCGAACACTCTACGTGCTATAGGTCGCATCAATATGATTAGTTTATAACGCTGATACAGCACGTATATTACGACAATAAAAATACCCGTCCAGGCAATAACACTCGCCATAGCGGCTCCCTGAATACCCATCGCGGGCACGGGCCCCCAACCAAATATCAGCAATGGATCCAACAGCATATTCAGTACGGAGGAAACAGCCATCACTAATGCCGGGGTTTTTGTATCACCCCTGGCACGCAATACACTGTTGGCCACCATATTAGTGACCAAAAATACGGCACCGAACCACCAGATATTCATGTACGCCAGAATGTAGGGCAACTGCTCTTCAGTCGCTCCCATGAGTGTGAACAACGGCGTCATGAAAAACTGCGCTATTAAGCTGATGCCCAATACCAACAATAGCGTCATCATCAGATTATCCGTTGCCAGCTCTGCCGCTTTTTCCTGTTGTCCCTCACCAATCAAGCGGGCTAATATAGCCGAGGTACCGATACCAAAACCAATCGCCAAGCTCACCACTGAAAAAGTCACCGGAAAGGTAAATGCCAGCGCCGCCATCGGCGCGGTACCCAATAAAGAGACAAAATAAATATCAGCAAGGTTAAACAACATTAGGCTCACGATACCCACCATCATCGGCAGAGTCATTCGAAGCAACGTAGGTCGAATCGTATCTTGCAGTAAATTTGGCGTGGCCATAGAAGGCGCGGCTCTCTGTACTTAAAAAACAAGGGGCTATTCTAACGGCTGATAAGTAAAAGAAAAACGATCATAATAGAAGAATGTGTTCATGATATGTAACTATAGGAACACATCTGGCAAGTACATCCAGTAAGAACATCTATCAAGTACCAGCAAGCGGATAATTAATGAACCTGATTCTTTTTAATGAAAGTGACTTCTGCGCTCATAATCGCATCTGCCTGCGTGACAGACGCCATAAACACATAGTTGACATACATAAAGCGCAGCCTGACTCGTCCTTGCGTGTAGGCCAAATAAACGGCTTAAGCGGCACCGGCCAGGTCATCAGCATTGACGATACACAAGTAACACTTGAGATATCATTGACGCAAGCAGCTCCTGCACAACTACCCCTTACATTGCTACTTGCGTTACCCAGACCAAAAATGCTCAAACGTATTTTACAAACCATCAGCACAATGGGTGTCAAAGAACTGTATCTGCTGCATAGCTACCGTGTCGATAAAAGCTACTGGTCGTCTCCCTTACTGGCAGAAAATGCGATTAATGAGCAACTTCAGCTTGGCCTTGAGCAAGCAATGGATACACACATGCCGGTGGTGCACGTCCGAAAGCGCTTCAAACCGTTTGTAGAAGACGAACTACCTGCCATCTGCGCCAACACACGAGGATTGGTTGCCCATCCGTATTATGCCATCGAATGCCCAGAGCCCGGCCTCTGCCCTACCACCCTCGCTATCGGTCCCGAAGGAGGATTTATCCCCTACGAAGTCGAAAAGCTAAAGCAAGCAGGGCTGACTCCTTTTCATGTGGGGCAACGCATCTTACGCGTAGAAACAGCGATACCCGCTATTTTATCGCGTCTATTCCCTACCCTCTAACGGGCATGAAAGATAATAGCGGGCGCCCTCGGTTATATGATATGAATCAAATAATATAAACTTATAAGAGAATGGTAGTGAGAATTATACGCATCCGCATTGACAACAACTCCTATCTTAACGATAATAATTCGCGTTACCGTTTAGCCGCTTATTTAATTAAATAGCTTGAATTAGAAAGTTTAAATAATGCGTTCAACAAAATGTTTTGATCATGTGTGTTTTTAACATTATTTTTCAACCAGTAGGATATAACCATGTTGCGTAAATCTCTGTTTGCTTTTGCCACCCTAACCACAGCGCTGACTTTCAATACCGCAGCACAGGCCGAGGAAGTGAATATATATTCTTATCGCCAGACCTTTCTTATTGAGCCTTTATTGAAAGCTTTTTCAGAACAGACCGGCATTAAAACCAACGTGGTTTTTGCAAAAAAAGGATTACTGGAACGTTTAGAGCATGAAGGCCGTAACTCACCTGCTGACATCTTACTGACGTCAGATATAGGACCACTGTTTGATGCCACCGAAAAAGATCTGTTTGCACCACTGTCCAGCGATATTGTTAATCAAAATGTACCGGCACAATACCGTGATCCTGAAGGTCGCTGGATCGGTTTAACATCACGGGCGCGCCTCATTTATGCATCAAAAGACCGTGTTAAAGAAGGCGAAATCACTTCATACGAAGAGCTGGCTGATCCTAAATGGAAAGGCCGTATCTGTACACGTAGCGGTAAACACACGTATAACCTCTCTCTGATCGGCAGCATGATCGCACATCACGGCGAAGCAGAAGCCGAAATATGGTTAAGCGCTGTCAAAGAAAACCTCGCTCAGAAACCACAGGGAAATGACCGCGCTCAGGTAAAAGCAATTAAAGAAGGCGTATGTGATCTGGCGCTTGGAAACTCCTACTATTTCGGACACATGCTGACCAACGAAAAAGAACC
This sequence comes from Neptunomonas antarctica, assembly GCF_001305295.1. Taxonomy (GTDB): domain Bacteria; phylum Pseudomonadota; class Gammaproteobacteria; order Pseudomonadales; family Balneatricaceae; genus Neptunomonas; species Neptunomonas antarctica. The sequence continues at coordinate 20,981 of NZ_LJSI01000017.1, read as the reverse complement.
TGAACAAAAAGCATGGGCTGAATCGGTCAATCTGGTGTTTCCAAATCAGAATGACCGCGGCACTCACATGAACATTTCAGGTGCAGGCGTGACTAAATATGCTCCGCATCCTGAAGCCGCTAAAAAGCTGATTGAGTTCCTTACTCAAGAACAGGCACAACGCTACTATGCCGATGCTAACTTCGAGTTTCCGGTGCGCCCTGATACACCGCGTTCAGCGTTGATCGAAAAATACATGAGTAACTTCAAAGGTGACTCAATCAACCTGCAAGAAGTTTCTGCACAACGTTCAGCCGCCGCCAAGCTGGTTGATAAAGTTGGTTTTGATAACTAGGCCTGCAGCTTCGTTATCAATGTGGTCTTCAGCGCGTTAATTTACTAATGTGCTAGTGACTTTAATTAACCAAAACGATAGTCTTCGCGGCTATCGTTTTATTGTTTTGGCCAATGAATACACATTTAATTTCAAGCTCAACTAAAAGCTTTATTACACGCCCTACTGGCGCAAGTAATAGCACCGGCTGGTACATCAGTAGCTGGGGCGCTGCCTTATTGGTCGCGCTTCCGGTACTTGCTGTATTTTATCTGGCACTTTTTCCGGAAGAAAATATCTGGCGCCATCTGGCTGATACCGTTCTGCCTGTCTACATTATCACCACGCTGCAACTCATGATTGGCGTCGCGTCGTTTTCGGTAATTATTGGTGTCACGACGGCCTGGCTCGTCACTATGTGTCAATTTCCGGGTAAACGATACTTTGAATGGGCGCTGTTGTTGCCTTTTGCTGTACCCGCTTACGTCATTGCTTATATCTATACAGACTTATTAGAGTTTGCAGGCCCCGTACAAGGGTTTTTACGTGATATTTTTGGCTGGCAAAGCGCCAGAGATTACTGGTTTCCACACATCCGATCGCTGCCGGGCGCCATCACAATGCTGACGCTGGTGCTTTATCCTTATGTTTACCTGATGTCACGTGCGGCATTTCTTGAACAATCCATGAGCCTGAAAGATGCCAGCCGCCTGATGGGCTGCACGCCGTGGCAGAGCTTTTACCGTATATCTCTGCCAATCGCCCGCCCGTCTATAGCCGTAGGGCTATCATTAGTTTCAATGGAAACACTCAACGATTTCGGTACGGTAGATTATTTTGCAGTACAAAGCATGAGCGCTGGGATTTATGACACCTGGCTTAACATGGGCAACCTGGGCGGCGCTGCACAAATTGCCACCATGATGATGATCTTCGTCGTGGTACTCATCACGCTCGAACGCGTTGCCCGCGCCAAACAAAAACAATTTCACAGTACTGACCGCTTCAAAGCTATTCAGGTATACCCTCTACGTGGCACCCGTGGAATTCTGGCCTTTATGGCTTGCCTGATACCGATTTTACTGGGGTTTATCATTCCGGTCATACTACTGCTCGTCTATTCCGCCAGCCATCTCGATCAGTTTTTTACGACGGACTTCTTACAACACGCCAGCCATAGTTTTCTGCTCTCCGGTGGAGCAGCCCTTTTATGCTTAGTGCTGGCCGTATTATTAACTTATGCAAAACGCTTAAACCCTAAACGTATCGGATTAACATCAGCCGTGCGTTTTTCCAGCCTTGGCTATGCGTTACCTGGCGCAGTGCTGGCCATTGGTGTCATCATCCCATTGGCCGCCTTTGATAACTGGGTTGATGCCATCATGCGCAGTCAATTTAACCTATCAACAGGGCTGCTGCTGAGCGGTACCGTATTTGCAGTGATGTTTGCCTACTGTGTGCGTTTTCTCGCCGTAGCCACCGGTGCGGTAGACAGCTCGCTGAGTAAAGTCACCCCCACTATGGATATGGCAGCCCGTTCATTAGGGATGTCACCTGGAAAGACGCTGCTAAAAGTTCACTTTCCACTGATCAAAGGCGGATTACTTACCGCCATGCTGGTTGTTTTTGTCGATTGCATGAAAGAACTACCCGCCACCCTGATCTTACGACCCTTCAATTACGATACGCTGGCAACCTTTGTTTATCAGTATGCCTCAGACGAACAACTGGAACAGTGTGCACTGGCGGCTCTGTTAATTGTTCTGGTGGGGATTATTCCGGTGATACTGCTGAGCAAATCGATTACCGGGACACGCTCAGCACATTAGAAACGACTGCTTTATAACAGCGACAGCAATTTTATAACAAGTCGACAGCTATCGCCTCAAGGCGCTATCAGCGCAGAGGCATCGGCCTGATTCGAAGCGTTCTTTTGCAGATCCTCTACCGCCTGTAGTATTAAGGGCTGATCATTATAAAAATACAGAGCACGCTTAATAACACGCTGCATCTGCACCGAATCACCCAGGTAATCGTAAACCCGAATCAAGTCGACGAACACGCCAACATCGGGGTTAGACTTAAGATAAGTTTCCATCCATTTCACATACTCCAAAGTTATCGCTGTGTCATGCGTAACCCTTTCCGCTTTAGAAAGATTCGCCAATAACAAACGCATGGCTATATCCGTAAAGTAGGGGTGCTTACTAATGGAGCTAAGCTCAGTAAACCGATCCTCGCCTGAATAAACCACATAAGCGATTCGTTGAGAGTAATAGAGCGAAGAACCGCAAAAAACAACCACAATAGCCAGCAGCAGGACCGATACACTTCTGATCATCCACCCGGCAGCAATACTCATATGTAAAGGGTATGTTTTATGTCCAGACTGGAAAGTAATAAACAATAAGAATAAAAAAACCACCCAATGATAAGCCGATATATAAAAAGGGAGCTCAACCTGTGTATGCAAGGCTATGGGTAGCAAAAGTGCAGCCATAGCACCGCCACGTTGCCACCCCAGCTTGAATAACTGCAGCAGCACCGTAACGACTGCACAAAGAAAGGCCAGCAACCCAACGATCCCACTTTCCACACCCCACAGTAGCAGTTCATTATGAGGATGACTAAATTGCGTAGTGAGCTTGAAATTCTCATTTTCAAGTTGATATTCAGCGGCTTTTTCATGAAAAGCAGTTTGAAAACTACCAATCCCATGCCCCAACAGAGGCTTATCTTTAATCGCCTGCCAGCTGATACGGTAAACATGCTGACGTATATCTTGCCCCTCTTCAGCCAGCGTTTCCATTTTTGAATAGGCGCGCAATGCCCCATCATTAATGATCAGTCCTCCTACACCACCAACGAGCAATACTACGAGCATCGCTAACGACCAACGCGCATTACGTTTCAGTAAATTAAGGCGACATGAGACCATCAATAGTAGTGCGGCCCCTCCTCCCAACAAGCCAACACGGGAACCTGCACTCAGCAGCACAAATGAGGATAACAGCAGACATAAAAGCAAAAGCGACTTAGCTAATACAGGGCGAGATCGAAAGTCCGGTGTACTCAACAGATAAACCGAAAGCCCGACGGCTGTTGCCATAAGGCTAGCTTGCAAGTTGGGTTGCTGAAACATACCGATAGGGATTTGACTGGCCATATTCGGTATTATTCCAGATATCAACGATCCGGGTAGTAGCTGTATCACTCCTACCAAGCCATGCAATGTAAACGCCCCGCAGAGGATATAAAGCGCATTTTGGAGAGTGTGACGCCGGACATTGAATTGAAACAGAGAAAAAAAGAACAAAAAACCAAGAAATATAGCCGAGATACGCAACATCCAGGAGAGCGGTTGCTCCATGCCTACGATAAACCCTGTTAATAGGATCAATAACGGCATCGCCAATATCCAGCCCCAAAAAGCAGGTAAGCGAATCATCTGCTGCTGCCACATACGCCAAACGGCTAAAATAACGACAATCGCCACTGTTATCCACACCACTGAATTAAAAGGCAGAAACAGCCCCTCCCCCCCTAGATTAGGCTGAAAATAAAAAGCCGAAAAGAAAACACCAATAATAGCAATAAAAAAAGCAGTCAAAAAAAATTCCTCACGTGTAAAGGTCGCCATCAGTCAGCGCTTAAAAATATTTTTATTGATAAATTTACTTTCACGTCTTACTAATATGGGCAGACGTCAATAATCCACACAGAAATCTATTAAGACAGTCTATTAAACAGGAAAAACAATAGGCCGATGCACGGCAACGTCTACACCCACCACATCGTCAATCTTGAAGGGCAATAACTCTCTGACTAAAGCCGACACAGTGCGACCTGAGTCCAGTTGCAGATTATAACGCGTAGCCTCGCCCATAAACTCCCGAGACAGTACCCGTGCTTTGGTGTGCGCTTTGGTATGAGCTTCAGTACAAACAACCGGTGAAATATCCGCCGGGCGAATAAACAGATTGACCGACTGCTGTGCTGCTAATAATATCGGTTCGGCTAAGAGAGGCTCAGCAAATTCCAACAGGCCCAGCTCTGTCTGCACGCGGGTGGGTGATACACAAACTCCCGCAAATAATTCACCTTCACCGACAAATTTTGCCACCTGTACTGTTTCCGGCTGGTAGTAAAGTGATTCAGCGGTGCCCCATTGTTGCAGTTTACCATCCGCTAAAATACCCAGCACATCGCTGATGACAAAAGCTTCTTCCTGATCATGTGTTACCACCACCGCCGCAATTCCCTGCTGTTTAATAATATCTCTTACCTCTAACGAGAGCTCTTTACGCATCTCAGTGTCCAGATTAGAAAACGGCTCATCCATTAACAACAAACGTGGCCGTGAAGCTAACGCGCGGGCCAATGCAACACGCTGCTGCTGTCCGCCAGAAAGCTCGTGGGGATAACGCTTTGACAGATCCGGCAAGCGTACCAGCTCCAGCATCGATAAAATAATAGCATTTCTTTCTATGCGGTTTTTACTCTTCAAGCCAAAGGCAATATTATCGGCGACACTGAGGTGAGGAAAAAGCGCATAATCCTGAAACACCATGCCCATCTGACGCTTTTCCGGTGGCAAGGTGGCAGCCATCGAAGAGATTTCACTCCCCTGCATCACAATAGAGCCTGCAGCAACCGTATTAAAACCCGCTAATGCGCGCAATAATGTGGTTTTTCCACAACCACTCGGCCCTAACAAACAAGCGATCTCACCCTCTTTGATTGAAAAACTCACCTCACTAACGATCAGATGATCAGCATACGCGCAAGAAAGGGATTCTACTGTTAACAAAGGTGTAGAAAGCTGTTCAGGAAAGGACGCAGAAGCAGCAGAATGCAATGAAGAGTTCCGTGAAGACATGAAAAAAAACCAGATAGGAAAAATAAGAAAGTTTATAATAAATGAAAATAAGAATCATTTATAGCGCTAATCAAACACTGCATTTATACCAAAAATAGCACCACAAATCACACGGAATCTTGTATCAACTGAAAATAATATGGCCAATTGAAAGACTCTCCCGGATCTGTTTTTCGCTCAGGTGCAATATCAAGATGTCCGATGATCGAGTCCAGACCAATACACGGATAAGCCTTCTGAATAGCCGACGTCACAGCAGCTAAGACACTGTATTGCGAGAAACTATAAGGCAATGTATCCGTGCCTTCCATCTCAATGCCGATAGAGAAATCATTACAATTTTCACGCCCCTGAAAACAAGAAACGCCGGCATGCCAGGCCCTATCATTCAAATTAACAAACTGGGTAACGCCACCATCCCGCGCAATGAGCAGATGCGCCGATACGGTCGCATCGGCAATGGTTGCAAAGTAGGGATGATCGGCTACGGGTAAACAGTTCTGAAAAAAGGCTTCAATATAGCCATTCTCAAACTGCGCTGGCGGCAAACTGATATTATGGATCACCAGCAAATCAATATCGGCATCGACCACACGCGCATTATAATTAGGAGAAGGGCACCAGCGGCTGCCTGACAAACGCCCGTTATCGATTTTAAATGCTGTTTTCAACACACTACCCTACTCGCTTTGATGCTATTCGTTTAAAATATAAAGCTTAAAATAAAAACGCTCAAAGATTACGGCTAAAATCGTCATCATTAAAAGCTGATATTTTAGCCTAGCCTGTAATGTTTATAGCGCTCTTTATTCAAATTATACCATCATGGCCCGGATCACTATGCTAACAATCACTGACCTGCACTCTACTATTCACGCCAACGTTACCATCGCACTAGCAGAAGATGTGGGTAATGGCGATATTACGGCACAACTGATCCCTGCAACGCAACAAGCAACGGCACGTGTCATTTCGCGTGAGCCGGCAGTGATTAGTGGTGTAGCCTGGGTTGAAGAAGTGTTTCGTCAGGTAGATCCTGCCATGCAGATTCAATGGCAGGTAAAAGATGGAGAACGCGTTAACGCCAATCAGGTATTGTTTACGGCTACTGGCGCGGCACGCTCACTGCTCACAGCCGAGCGCTGCGCCCTTAACTTTTTACAAACACTCTCCGGCACCGCCACGATAAGCCAGCACTACGCCGATAAGGTTGCGTCCACCGCTGTGCGCTTACTGGATACCCGCAAAACTATTCCCGGCCTTAGGATGGCACAAAAGTATGCCGTCACCTGCGGCGGTTGCTTTAACCATCGCCTTGGTCTTTATGATGCTTTTCTAATTAAAGAAAACCACATAATGGCCTGTGGTGGTATTGCACAAGCGATAGACACTGCACATAGAACCGCACCCGGCAAACTAGTAGAAGTGGAAGTGGAATCACTGCCACAGTTGCAACAAGCACTGGCTGCCAAAGCAGATATCATTATGTTGGATAACTTCACATTGGAACAGATGCGCGAAGCGGTCGCGATTAATAATGCACTCGAAAAAAATGCACAGGCCAAACTCGAAGCCTCGGGCAATATCACCGATGCAACTTTACTACCGATTGCTCAGACGGGAGTGGATTATATCTCCATTGGCGCACTGACCAAACACTGTCAGGCTATCGATCTGTCGTTGCGGTTAATCTGAAGGGCTGTGGGGATGGTTTAAAACTCAGTTTTTGATGTGAGCGAGTTTGCTCACATCAAGTTTCCTTAAATATAACGGTTATCTTACTCACACTTAGCCGCGCCCAGTTTGCTCCAGTCATCTGATTTCTGGATTTTCACTACATCATAAATCTCGATTAGCAAACCCGATACCGGTAAAGAGCGTCCATTCAGTAATGCGCAGGCTTGTTTAGCCGCTTCATCACCGGTCACACCTGCAGAAGCGATACCTAAGGCCAGAATTTTATCATCACTCCACCATACCGGTCGCGCGGGAAACAACGGATCATCCAACAAGGTTTGCTCTATGCGGCTTTTAACGTCCGGAGGCAATAGTTTTGTTGTTTGGTTGATGTAAAGTGTGACTGCTACACAAGCAGCTATAAGGAGGATAATTATAGTTCGTTTCATATTGTTGTTTCTATTATCTATCTGAAAAAAATAATTATACGTTGAAATCAGAATTGAAACAAAAGGAAGCTATATAAGCCTCTGAAATTACGATGAGCTTATGTTGAATTCGCGGACTACTGAAACCCACAAAATTAAAATTTAACTATGACCGATACAAATGATCCAAACACATGGTCAAGTTAAGCTCGTTCGACAATACAGATAAACCTAACAGGAACTGAACGGGCTGGCTTTTATCTTACTCCATTAAAAAGCCCCTGCAGATTTGCAGGGGCTTTTTTTAGGTATTAGAGTAATGAACTACCCCTAAAACATTAAATTATGGAGTACAAGTACTTGGCAACCAAGCTGTTGTTGCAGTACCTGATGCTCCACCTGTACAAACCCATTCTGTAATAGCAAAGCCGGCAAGGAAGTTCGCTGCAGTTGCTGCTCCACTTCCTTGCGGAGTTAAAGTAATAGTTAAACCAGCTATGTCAGATGCACCCGTAGCAAGAACCACACCAGCATCACTGACAGCTACGCTCGTTACAAATTTAGTAACAGTACTAGCATCGCATGAACTAGGATCCGCACCTACCTGCGCTCTCTCCGTGACACAGGTTCTGGCCGTACTAGCTGCAAGCATAAGTTCTGTAGCCTTAGCGCGCCCTGTGTAATCCTGATAAGCAGGCAAAGCAATCGCTGCCAAAATACCGATAATCGCAACAACGATCATCAGCTCGATCAATGTAAAACCCTGTTGTTTTTTCATGTTTCTCATGCGTGCTTCCCCAGCAATTTTTAAATAATTTTCAAATAATTTTTGAATATAAGCCAAAGCAAAATCAAACTAGATTTATCCAGATCCCCTATACCCCTTGTATCAGTAGTACTTAACAAGCAGTTTAGACCAGCTTTTTGTTTTTTCCACAAATACAGGACAAAAAACTGATATAAATCGCGTACTGCTTAACTATGCTTTAAACCGATGGCCCAAGTAATGTTGAAAACGGTATTTTAGCCTATAATTATTAATGACATGTGAATATAGTACATCTAAGAGTGCATAAGCCTTAGTCGTCCAGTGAATAAATATATTGCTGAGAATGGCGCCATTAAAGGGCACTATAAAGGAAAAGGAAACAATGAAGGATAAAGAATGCAGAGTCAGCAGCCTTTAAGTGGTTTGGCCAGACGGCTGGTTAAAGACGGTGTGTTTTCCGCTGAGGTTGCGCGAGACGCCATCGAAAAAGCCCGCACTTCACAAAAGCCTTTCATCAGTCATATTATTGACGAGCGTTTGGTCAGTGCGCATCGTGCCGCCAGCGCGGCATCTGATGAATTTGGTTTACCTTTATTAGACCTTAACTGCATCAATACAGATTCGATTCCTCAGGGGTTGGTCGCCGATAGTTTAATTTCCAAGCACCATGCGATACCTCTGGTGAAACGCGACAATCGTCTTTATGTTGCCCTCGCCGATCCTACTAATATTCAGGCTCTTGACGAGTTCAAATTCCATACCGGTATCACTACCGAAGGCATTATCGTAGAAGAGGATAAACTTAAACTGTTTATTGATGCTTTTCTGGATGGCCAGGATTCAGCATTAGAAGAGCTTGACGATGCCGATTTAGACACGCTGGAAATTGACGATGGCAACATTAATGAAGAGGAAGAACAAAGTAGTGAAGATGCTTCCAAGGATGCCCCTATTGTTCGCTTTGTTAACAAAATCCTCTTGGACTGCATCAAAAAAGGCGCCTCTGATATTCACTTTGAACCTTACGAAAAAACCTACCGTATCCGCAGTCGCGTCGATGGTATTTTGCAAGAGATCGCTAAACCCCCTAACAACTTAGCCAAGCGCTTATCGGCACGTTTGAAAGTCATGTCTCAAATGGATATATCTGAAAGACGAATGCCACAAGATGGCCGTATTAAGATGAAAATATCGAAAAACAGGTCGATCGATTTTCGTGTTAATACACTGCCGACATTATGGGGCGAAAAAATCGTGCTGCGTATTCTCGATCCATCCAGTGCGAAAATGGGTGTTGATGCGCTCGGCTTCAGTCCTATTCAAAACGAACTGTATATGAGCACCCTGCATAAACCGCAGGGTATGATTCTGGTGACAGGCCCGACCGGTAGCGGTAAAACCGTGACGCTTTATACCGGGCTGAATATTCTCAACACACCTGAGCTGAATATCTCTACCGCAGAAGATCCGGTCGAGATTAACCTGGAAGGGATTAATCAGGTACATGTTAACGCAAAAGTCGGCCTGACTTTTGCGGAAGCGCTGCGCTCTTTCCTGCGACAAGATCCCGACGTGGTCATGGTAGGGGAGATTCGCGACCTTGAAACCGCTGAAATAGCGATAAAGGCCGCACAAACCGGACACATGGTATTATCTACACTGCATACCAACAGCGCGCCGGAAACCCTCACTCGTTTACGTAATATGGGCGTGGCGTCGTTTAACGTAGCCACCTCTGTCAGTTTGATTATCGCCCAACGCTTAGCACGGCGTTTGTGTGAACCTTGTAAACGACCCGCCAACATCCCTGAAGCCGCGCTGATTGAAGAAGGATTTTCACCCGAGCAGTTGCAGAACATCAATCTGTATGAAGCCAACCCTGACGGCTGTTCTAAGTGCACCCGGGGTTATAAAGGCCGTGTTGGTATTTATGAAATGCTACTCATGACACCTGAGATTGCCGAAATAATTATGAATAATGGGTCATCCATTGATATAACCCGTATTGCTAAAGGTCAGGGGTTCAGGACACTGCGCCAGACCGGCTTGGATAAAGTCGCCGAAGGCCTGACCAGTCTGGATGAGATGAACCGCGTTATTAAAAGCTGATAATCTGACTATTAATAGCTTGGCACTTTATAGATTGATATCTGACAGCCTGAAAAATTGATAGCCTGACAAACTGATAGAGAGCCGATCAACATGGCAGTAAAACAGAAAAAGTCCGCCACCTTTAGCTGGCAAGGTAAAGATAAAAGCGGTAACACCAGTAAAGGAAAGATAGACGCACCTGATGTAGCGACAGCCAAAGCTCTGTTGCGAAAACAGGGCATCTTACCCAAAAAAGTAGCGAAAGAGTCGTCTTTTTCTTTGTTTAGTGATAAAGGAAAAGCAATTAAGCCAATGGATATCGCTTATTTTACCCGCCAGATCGCTACCATGATGCGTGCGGGTGTGCCGCTGATACAAGGTATGGATATTGTGGCCAACGGTGTCGAGAAAACCAAAGTTAAGGAGTTAATTTTCGACATCCGCTCCGCTGTCAATGGCGGTCAGGATTTTGCCCAATCGCTTGCCGACCATCCGAAATATTTTGATGATTTATATTGCAGCCTTGTTAGTGCTGGCGAACAATCTGGCGCGCTGGAAACCATGCTGGACCGTATCGCGACCTATAAAGAAAAAGTTGAATCCCTGAAGAAAAAAATCAAAAAAGCCATGACCTACCCCGCAGCTGTATTAATTGTGGGTATTATTGTCTCTGCTATCTTGCTGGTTAAAGTAGTACCACAATTTGAAAGTATTTTTTCCAGTTTTGGTGCGGAACTTCCGGCCTTTACTCAGTTTGTAGTCGGCCTTTCTGAAATTGCACAGGATTACTGGTTTATTGCATTGATTGCCGTAATGCTAACCGGTTTCTTATTTACCAAAGCAATAGAAAAATCACAAAAATTTGCAGATTTTATTGATAGAAGTGTACTCAAACTTCCTGTACTCGGCCAGGTACTTCATAAAGCGGCGATCGCCCGTTTTGCCCGCACATTAGCCACCACCTTTGCTGCCGGCGTACCCTTGGTTAACGCACTGGATTCCGCCTCCGGCGCTTCGGGTAATGTTGTCTATCGTAATGCGATTATTCAAATCCGAAACGGTGTTTCTACAGGACAGTCGTTACAGAATGCGGTGATTATGACAGGAATATTCCCTAATATGGCAGTGCAGATGATCGCCATTGGAGAAGAAGCCGGATCTTTAGATATGATGCTGGATAAAGTCGCCAGTTTTTACGAAGAAGAGGTGGACAATGCCGTCGATAATCTTTCCAGTCTGATGGAGCCTATGATTATGTCCATTTTGGGTGTATTGGTTGGCGGCTTGGTGATTGCTATGTATTTGCCGATTTTCCAGCTTGGGAATGTCGTGTAGAAACCTACCTGAGTTCTTATTATTGTTTCAAAATCCATCTCATTTTACGACATTACCCTTGGTGAAATTCTTAATATGATACCCCTGATAGATTGGCTGACCGGTGAACCGCTGTATGCGGCTATATTCACCTTCGTTTTTTCATTATTAATTGGTAGCTTTCTTAATGTTGTGATCTACCGTATTCCTGTGATGATGGAACGGGAATGGCAGGACAGCATTCGGGAAGGCATTGAAGAAAAAAAAGAAAATAGTGAACAATCCGCACCCTTCAACCTATCGCATCCGGCATCCACCTGTCCTGCTTGCCAGCATAGAATCCGCTGGTATGAAAACATTCCGGTAATCAGCTACCTGTTTTTGAGAGGAAAATGCGCCTCCTGCAAGACATCTATCTCTTTACGCTACCCGGTGATTGAACTGTTAACCGCCGTTTTGAGCGTTGTTGTTATTTATCAGTTTGGTTTCACTGTGTACGGTCTTGCCGCAGTTGTCTTTACCTGGTGCTTAATCGCGTTAACCTTTATTGATACTGATCATCAACTACTACCCGATCGAATTACTCTGCCTCTGTTATGGCTCGGTTTACTGATCAACGCACAAAACAGCTTTGCCTCTTTAGAATCAGCAGTATGGGGTGCAGCCTTGGGCTACCTTAGCCTTTGGCTTGTCTACTGGGGGTTCAAGCTGGCGACTGGCAAAGAAGGCATGGGCTATGGTGATTTCAAGTTACTGGCCGCTTTAGGTGCATGGTGTGGCGCAACTGCCCTGCCTTTAATCATTTTACTCTCTTCAGTTAGCGGTGTTATTCTGGCGGTGCTATTAATGATATTTAAGCGGCACGATGCCCAGAACCCTCTACCCTTTGGGCCATATCTTGCCATTGCAGGCTGGATAGCGTTGTTATGGGGCGACCAGATAACAACGGCTTATCTGCTCTTTTTATCATAAGCTTTTTTAACATAAGCTGTTTATTCGAATTTAAATAAGCAGCTTTTATAAGTATCTATAATATCGGATATCAGGTTTTTTATTATGTTGGTTGTTGGATTAACAGGTGGGATCGGCTGTGGAAAAAGTGCTGCTTCTGCACAGTTTGAAACACAGGGACGTGCTATTATTGACGCCGATATTGTTGCACGTGAAGTCGTGGAACCCGGCGAAATAGCACTGAAAAAAATAGTGGATAAGTTTGGACCCAGCGTGCTTTCAGACAATGGAGCACTGGATCGGGCAAGCCTCAGAGAAACAGTTTTTTCTGATATTAAGTCACGCGAATGGCTGGAACAGCTACTGCATCCTATTATTCGCCATCGTATTATGGAAAAAATTGAAACTGCCAATCAGAAAGACCAGGGCAATAGCCCTTATATCATTCTGGTATCGCCTCTTTTATTAGAAACGGACCAGCACAAAATGGTTGATCATATTGTCGTGATAGATGTGCCAGAAAGCCTGCAAATAGAGCGAGCCAAATCCCGCGACGGTAATAATGAAGATCAGATAAAACGCATCATGGCGGCCCAACTTCCCCGCCAGTCGCGGCTGGATTTAGCAGACACTGTACTGGATAATAGCGGCACACCGAATCATCTGCACAATCAGATCAAGTTACTTGATCTTAAATTGCGTGAATTAGCAGCAACAGAGTATCGAACATGAAAAAAATCAAATGCCCACAATGCGCAGGCCCGTCACTCTGGGATCCGTCCAATAGCTCCCGTCCTTTTTGTAGCGATCGCTGCAAACTAATTGACTTAGGCGCCTGGGCTAGCGAAGAATATAAGATTCCGCAACAGCCATCAGATGAATTTGATGACGACTATAGCGGTAGTGATGTAATCAATAGCAATTCGCAACTTACGTCCACCATGCATTAATAGCCGCCATCCCCTGGGCGCCCAGGGTTCGGACGAGTGCAAGGTCCACGGCCTTCATTCCACCGAGCAAGAAAACCGGCAGCGGCGTTTCTGACACCATCATTTTAGCGGCTTCCCAGCCTAATGGCTCAGTGCCTGGATGAGTATCGGTGTTGTTCAACGGTGATAATGTGACGTAGTCACACTGCAGCGCTACAGCTTGGTTCAGTTCTTCCTGCGTATGGCAGGAAGCCCCCAAAAAACGTCCGGTAAAGACCTCTCTGTGTGATAGCGCCATCAAGCGCTCTGAGGATAGATGCACGGATTCCGCTTGCAGCTCATTTGCCAAAGCCACCGAACAATTCAGCGTCAGTAATTTACTCTGCATCATTTTATGGTTCTGTAATGTTACGACCCATCGAGCAAACTGAGTTGCTGTTAACTGCTTTTGTCTTAACATAACCCATTGTAGATCATGCTTACCTAACGCTGTTTCTATACCTTGCAGGCAGGCCAAAGCGGTCTCGCATGAAGGTGTAATCAAGAGACGTTCGGGCAATAAGACTGCATTCAATATCGGTTTATTCGCCGCAGGGAAAGCATAACTATCGAGTTCACTGATGGGCACCCAGCGGACTTCCTGCCCTTCCCTCCCCCGCGCCTTTCCAGCAAATTCCGTGACACGAAATACATCCAGAAAAACCGACTTATCAGGATAGTGATAGGGTATTTGTATCAGCGGTTCAGACTGTACAACCTGAATACCTATCTCTTCATCAAGCTCCCGCGCAAGTGCGGTTTCGGATGACTCACCTGACTCCACCTTACCACCAGGAAACTCCCAAAGACCTCCCTGATGCTTATCATCAGGGCGCTTTGCCAGAAAAACATTTCCTTTAGCGTCTTCAATAACAGCAGCGGCGACATGAATCAGTTTTCGATTACGCTCCTGACTCACGCCTTCTATTGACCGTGCATCTGGATTCAGACACTTTTTCTGGCTAGCCGTAGTTAGAAGTACAGGTACAGCCATTAGCTACGGTAATCGGCATTAATGGTGACATAGTCAACCGAAAGATCCGTCGTCCATACGGTTTCGCTAATATCACCACGGTTTAATATGATCTTAATAAGGATATTTTCCTGGCTCATCACCTTCTTGCCTGCCGCTTCTGTATAGCTATCTGCACGTCCGCCTTTCTCAACAATGCAGACATCATCCAGATAGATCTGCAAATTATCCAATTGCAGATTTTCAATACCAGCCCGGCCCACGGCTGCCAGAATCCGACCCCAGTTAGGATCACTAGCGAACAACGCGGTTTTAACCAAAGGAGAATGCGCAACGGTATAAGCTGTCGCTAACGCTTCTTTTTGTGTAGCTGCAGACTCAACACAAATCGTGACCAGTTTAGTAGCACCTTCACCATCTTTTACAATAGCCAGCGACAACTCTAGCATCACCTGATGTAATGCATCTTTAAACAGACGATACAACGTCTCGTTTTCTTTGCTGATAACAACACCAGACTTGCCCGTAGCAATGAGCATGCAGGAGTCATTAGTAGAGGTGTCGCCATCAATAGTAATACGATTGAACGTAAGGTCAGCAGCCTCTTTCAACAAAGCCTGCAGTAGCTCAGCATCAACGACTGCGTCTGTAGCAGCAAAGCCCAACATAGTCGCCATATTGGGCATAATCATACCGGCACCTTTCGAGATACCGGTTAACGTAATTGTTTGCCCTTCATACGAAAATTGTACGCACGCCCCTTTAGGCCGTGTATCCGTAGTCATAATACCTGATGCGGCTTCCGCCCAGAGGTTGTCGTTTAAATTCGCCAATGCCGCCGGCAAAGCGCTGACAATTTTATCGACGGGAAGCGACTCACCGATAACACCGGTAGAAAAAGGCAGAATATCTTCGCGAGTAACGCCAACGGCTTCAGCTAATGCGCTGCAGCAGGCGTAACCATCCTGCATACCTTGCGCACCGGTACCGGCATTTGCATTACCGGTATTGATTAATAAATAGCGGTTAGCTCCCTGTCTAAGATGTTCTTTAGAAATAATAACAGGGGCGGCGCAAAATGCATTTTGTGTAAACACGCCAGCCAGCGTGGCCTGCTCAGCTATTTCTAAAACAACGACATCCTTGCGACCAGGCTTTTTAATGCCCGCTGAAGCAATGCCCAAACGCACACCGTTAATCGGATGAAGTACAGGTAATATTGCAGGACCGACCGCCATTTTATTTTCCTCTTAAAGAAAAGAAAGCAGCCAACGCTGCTTTCTTTCATCTATCATTATTGATGTTCTTAATTTAGCTAAATCGTTTAGCTTAATTGTCCGTGACACTGTTTGTATTTTTTGCCCGAACCACAAGGACAAGGCTCATTACGCCCGACCTTACGCTCGTCTCTGACGAATGTTTCGGGTGTATCAGATTCATTTTCCAGGCTTTTTGTATCAGTGTCATTTTTCGGGCTTTTTTCAGCAAATCCAGACTCACTTGAATGCTCGAAGCTCATTTCCTGTTGTGCTAACTGTTCACGACGCTGCTGCTCAATAACCTCGACCTCTTCAGGCATCTGAACCTGAACATGGCTGAGGATTTTAATCACATCGCGTTTAATATTTTCCAATAACTCCTGAAACAGAGCAAACGATTCACGCTTATATTCTTGTTTCGGATTTTTCTGCGCATAGCCACGTAGATGAATACCCTGGCGTAGATGATCCATGGTTTGAAGGTGTTCTTTCCAGAGAGTGTCGAGCACCTGAAGCATGACCTGCTTTTCAAACAAACGAATACTTTTCTCGCCAGCGATGGCTTCTTTTGCTTCGTAAGCAGCACTGATTTCGCTCTGAATTTTTACACGTAAGGTTTCTTCATGTAATGAGCTATCTTCGTCAAGCCACTGCTGTATCGGCAGGTTTAGCGCAAACTCTGCTTCCAGAGCACGCTCAAGACTTCCAACATCCCATTGTTCAGCCAGGCTCTGCGGTTGAATATGATTACTGATAGAGTTATCGATAACCTCTTCACGAATAGCTTTAATGGTTTCAGAGATATCCTCTGCGGCCATCAACTCATTACGCTGATTATAGATTACCGTACGCTGATCATTCGCCACATCATCATATTCCAGCAATGATTTACGAATATCAAAGTTACGCCCTTCTACTTTACGTTGTGCTTTTTCAATCGCATTGGACACCATTTTGTGTTCAATCGCTTCACCTTTTTCCATACCCAACGCTTGCATAAAGCCACGCACGCGGTCAGAGGCAAAGATGCGCATCAAATCATCTTCCAATGACAAGAAGAAACGTGAAGAACCAGGGTCACCCTGTCGACCTGCACGGCCACGCAACTGATTATCGATACGGCGAGATTCATGACGCTCGGTACCAATAATATGTAAACCACCCGCCGCTAATACCTGCGTATTACGCTGCTCCCAATCGGCTGTCGCTGCTGCAATATCGGCTTCTGTTGGGTTTTCAAGCAGTGAGATTTCAAGCTCCAGCTTTCCTCCCAGCGTAATATCGGTACCACGGCCTGCCATGTTGGTTGCAATCGTCACCGCACCCGGACGACCCGCTTCGGCGATGATGATCGCTTCACGTTCATGGTTTTTAGCATTTAATACATTATGTTGAACATTGGCTTTATTAAGGTAATTTGAGATTAACTCAGACGATTCAACAGAAGCCGTACCGACAAGAACCGGCTGGCCATGCTCACGGCAGGCAGCGATCTCTTTAATAATGGCATCATACTTTTCTTCCATTGACAGAAAAATAATATCATTTGAATCGATACGCGCTACCGGACGGTTCGGAGGTATAACAATAACATCCAATGCATAAGTCTGACGCAACTCGAACGCTTCGGTATCGGCTGTTCCGGTCATACCTGCCAGCTTGCCGTATAAACGGAAGTAATTCTGGAAAGTCGTCGATGCCAGCGTTTGGCTTTCAAGCTGTATAGCGACACCTTCTTTGGCTTCTACTGCCTGATGCAGGCCTTCAGACCAGCGCCGTCCCGGCATGATACGACCGGTATGTTCATCAACAATCACTACCTGACCATCCTGAACAATATAATCTTTATCACGCTGAAAAAGGTTGTGCGCACGCAACGCCGCCAACACATGGTGCAGACGATTCAGGTTATGCGGTGCATACAGGCTTTCACCTTCGGCCAGAATGCCTTCCTTCGTCAGCAAGTCTTCAATCACCTGATGACCCGCTTCAGTCAGTTCAACTGTTCGACTTTTCTCATCAACAACAAAGTGTTCGTTAATTACTTGCTCGGTATCTTTTACATCAATCTCACCATCGAAACGCAACAAGTTAGGAATCAACAGATTCACTTTCTCGTACATTGCAGAGCTATCTTCCGCAGGACCAGAGATAATCAGCGGAGTACGCGCCTCATCAATCAGGATAGAATCCACCTCATCAACTACCGCGTAGTGAAAGTCCCGCTGCACTTTTTCTGCCGGACTGAAAGCCATGTTGTCACGCAGATAATCGAAACCGAACTCGTTGTTAGTACCATAGGTAATATCCGCAGCATACGCCGCACGTTTAATCTCAGGATCCTGACGGGATAAAGCCACACCCACCGTCAAACCCAGCGCTTCATACAATGGACGCATCCATTCAGCGTCGCGGCTAGCCAGATAGTCGTTGACGGTAACGAGGTGAACGCCTTTACCTTCTAATGCATTCAGGTAGACAGCCAAGGTTGCCACCAGCGTTTTACCTTCACCGGTACGCATCTCTGCAACATTACCTTCATGCAGTGTAATACCACCAATCATCTGCACGTCAAAGTGGCGTAAATTCATTGAGCGCTTAGAAGCCTCACGCACCAAGGCAAAAGCTTCAGGAAGAATGTCTTCCAGTGAAGTGCCATTCGCGACCTGTTGTTTGAAATCCTCCGTTTTCGCTTTTATGTCAGCATCGGTCAGTTTTTCGATCTCTTCTTCAAACGCATTGATCAGCTTAACCAGCTTTCCCATACGCTTTAATTCTCGGTCGTTTTTGTTACCAAAGACTTTTTTAAACAATGAGGTCAGCATATATTGATTATCTTTCCATAAGTTCCAGTAGCCGAAAGCGACTGTACTGTATTAATGTAAATACTATAAAAAGGGTATTCTATCTTTATTTGGGGCGAGATGGGGAATCTCAACCTCTCAATGTATAAAGTTATGATTTATCTCTCTTTATATATTAAAAAGCCGGGCTATAAGCCCGGCATTCTGTTTCTCACACTACTTAGTCCGCCAAAGCGGGCTTCTGATATGAGATTGGAGCTTTTTGCTCCTGATCTTCAAAGGTAACAATTTCCCAGGCATCTTTTGTTTCCAACAACTTATTTAACAATAAGTTGTTTAAATAATGACCTGATTTATGACCAAAAAATTCACCAATCAAACTTTTACCCAGCAGATAAAGATCACCGACTGCGTCCAATACTTTATGTTTTACAAATTCATCGTCATAACGTAAACCATCATCATTTAAGATGCGATAGTCATCGACGACAATCGCATTCTCAAGACTACCACCCAACGCAAGATTTTGTGAACGCAGATACTCAAAGTCCCGCATAAAGCCAAAGGTTCTGGCACGGCTGACTTCCTTCACAAACGAGGTACTTGAGAAGTCCAATGTGGTTTCTTTGCTACGACCTTCAAAAGCAGGATGTTCAAACTCGATACAAAAGCCCACTTTAAAGCCTTCAAAAGGACGAAAAGTTGCTGATTTCCCCTCAGAACTGACTGTCACTTCTTTTAAAACACGAATAAACTGCTTAGGAGCTTCTTGCTCCGCAATACCTGCAGACTGAATCAGGAATACAAACGGCGCAGCGCTACCATCCATAATCGGAACTTCTTCTGAACTCAGCTCAACTATCGCGTTATCTATACCTAAGCCCGCTAATGCTGACAATAAATGCTCTACGGTAGCAACACGGACGCCATCCTTGCCCAGATTTGTTGACAACGTAGTATCGACAACATTCTCTGTGCAGGCGGCAATATCAATCACTGGCTCTATATCAGTACGGCGAAAAACAATACCCGTATCAACAGGGGCCGGCTTGAGTGTTAAGTACACTTTTTGTCCGGTATGCAGACCAATTCCGGTAGCCTTAATACTGTTATTCAGAGTTCGTTGTCTGATCATGCGTCCGCCAAGTTTAAAATTTGTCCAATTGCGCAAAATAGTAACAAAATAGCACCAAACCGGCAACCAATGTTACCCGACTCTTCTCTTTAATCAGCCTGACGACGAAGGTAAGTAGGAATATCTAAGGTATCCACATCTTGCGATTTATCGTCTTTACGGTCCTGCGTTTTTGTCGGCTCCAGCAACGCTTCTTGCTTTTGTCGACGCAACACAGTGGGTAGTTCGATCTGATTAAAGTTGATCGTCCCATCCGGGCGTTTGTGCGTTGGCATCACTGTTTTCACAGGCTCAGGACGCTTATCAAAACCTGTCGCAACGACCGTCACTTTAATATCATCTTTCATTTCAGGGTCGATGACAGTACCGACAACAATAGTGGCGTCGTCAGAGGCATACTCTTCGACAATATGACCAACTTCGGTAAACTCACCCAGGCTAAGATCCAGACCGGCGGTAATATTAACCAGAATACCGCTGGCGCCTTTCAAATCCACATCTTCCAGCAGCGGGCTGTTGATCGCTGCTTCAGCAGCCACCGTGGCACGATTTTCACCACGCGCAGTACCGGTTCCCATCATCGCCATACCCATTTCAGACATCACAGTGCGTACGTCTGCAAAGTCGACGTTGATCATACCTGGGTGTGTGATCAGATCAGCAATACCTTGAACCGCACCGCGTAGCACATCATTCGCTGTGTTAAAAGCAGAAATCAGACTGCAATTTCGCCCTAGCACTTTCATCAATTTTTCATTGGGAATAATGATCAGGGAGTCAACGTTATCACGTAACTCTTTTATGCCTTCTTCAGCCAGCTTCATACGCTTGCGGCCTTCAAACGGGAAAGGCTTAGTCACCACAGCAACCGTTAGAATACCCAGCTCTCTGGCCACTTCAGCAACAATTGGCGCGGCTCCGGTTCCGGTTCCGCCACCCATACCTGCGGTGATGAAGACCATATCCGCGCCTTCCAGCAACTTAGCAATATGTTCGCGGTCTTCAATAGCTGCCTGACGACCTACGGCAGGATCCGCCCCCGCACCTAAACCTTTAGTTGTGGTACCGCCCAGCTGCAACAAACCCTTTGCAGACATCTTTGTCAGTGCCTGAGCGTCTGTGTTTACACACATAAACTCAACACCTTCGAGTTCAGTTTTGACCATGTGTTCGACGGCATTACCACCACCGCCACCCACACCGATCACTTTGATCACTGCATTTTGTGGAACACTGTCTAATAGCTCAAACATTTCGTTCTCCTGTCGGATTCCATGCCATTATTGAAATCCGACGATACGGATTAATACCACCCAGGCATCAAATGAATTAAAAATTTCCTTTCAGCCAGTCTTTAGCCCGGCTGAAGATCCCCGGCCCGAGTACGACCGGTTTTATACTGTTCTTTTTCTTACTGCGA
>NZ_LJSI01000016.1 GCF_001305295.1 Neptunomonas antarctica | reverse complement strand
CCCGACAAGGAATTTCGCTACCTTAGGACCGTTATAGTTACGGCCGCCGTTTACCGGGGCTTCGATCAAGAGCTTCGCCGAAGCTAACCCCATCAATTAACCTTCCGGCACCGGGCAGGCGTCACACCCTATACGTCCACTTTCGTGTTTGCAGAGTGCTATGTTTTTAATAAACAGTCGCAGCCACCTGGTATCTTCGACTCCCGACAGCTCAGAGCGTAAAGCTCGTCACCAGCAGGAGCGTGCCTTCTCCCGAAGTTACGGCACCATTTTGCCTAGTTCCTTCACCTGAGTTCTCTCATGCGCCTTAGTATTCTCTACCTGACCACCTGTGTCGGTTTGGGGTACGGTTCGTTATAACCTGAAGCTTAGAAGCTTTTCCTGGAAGCATGGCATCAACAACTTCAACTCTAAAGAGTCTCGTCATCAGTTCTCAGTCTTAAAAGAGCCCGGATTTACCTAAGCTCTAAACCTACAACCTTAAACGCGGACAACCATCGCCGCGCTTGCCTAGCCTTCTCCGTCCCTCCATCGCAGTTATAACAAGTACGGGAATATTAACCCGTTTTCCATCGACTACGCATCTCTGCCTCGCCTTAGGAGCCGACTCACCCTGCCGCGAATAGCGTTGGACAGGAAACCTTGGTCTTCCGGCGGGGAGGTTTTTCACCTCCCTTATCGTTACTCATGTCAGCATTCGCACTTCTGATACCTCCACGGTGCCTCCCGGCTTCCGCTTCAACGGCTTACAGAACGCTCCTCTACCATGCCATAAATGGCATCCGCAGCTTCGGTGTCTAGTTTTAGCCCCGTTATATCTTCCGCGCAGGCCGACTCGACTAGTGAGCTATTACGCTTTCTTTAAAGGGTGGCTGCTTCTAAGCCAACCTCCTAGCTGTCTAAGCCTTCCCACATCGTTTCCCACTTAACTAGAACTTTGGGACCTTAGCTGGCGGTCTGGGTTGTTTCCCTTTTCACGACGGACGTTAGCACCCGCCGTGTGTCTCCCGTGATTGCACTCATTGGTATTCGGAGTTTGCATCGGGTTGGTAAGTCGGGATGACCCCCTAGCCGAAACAGTGCTCTACCCCCAATGGTGAGACACGAGGCGCTACCTAAATAGCTTTCGAGGAGAACCAGCTATCTCCGAGCTTGATTAGCCTTTCACTCCGATCCACAGGTCATCCGCTAACTTTTCAACGGTAGTCGGTTCGGTCCTCCAGTTGATGTTACTCAACCTTCAACCTGCCCATGGATAGATCGCTCGGTTTCGGGTCTAATCCCAGCAACTATACGCCCTATTAAGACTCGGTTTCCCTACGCCTCCCCTAAACGGTTAAGCTTGCTACTGAAATTAAGTCGCTGACCCATTATACAAAAGGTACGCAGTCACGGTCTCAAGG
>NZ_LJSI01000015.1 GCF_001305295.1 Neptunomonas antarctica | reverse complement strand
TATCAACTAGTTAAATTAAATTTATATATTTATTCAAACAAATTAATAACTATCATTAGGATAGCAGTAAACATATTGTTATACTGGTCAATATATAACCATATAATTTTATATAAAGGTTAATAATACTAAAGTAAAAGACTGATTCTGGCTCTTTGACGACACTATTAATCACATACAACCAGATACTAGGATGAGATTTGGGAACGACAGTAATGGAAAAAAAAAGTGTTTATGTTTCAATTCGAGCGGTCTATGAGCAACAAATGGTCAAAAATTTTCTTATGTAGCATCTTATCAATCAACTCATCAGGGGCTGCAGCAGGCTTATTGCTGGGTCCTGATTTGTTAGGTTATTCTGCAGTGGCTGGTGCTGCCATATCTATAGCAGCAGACGCGGTCGTTGATAATAATCTCGGTGCCGTTGCCGCCGTTGCAATCGGTGCCAGGACTGAGACGGCAAACATCTATTCTGGTAACGCCGCCGTGGCAATCGGAGCTAACGCTACCACGGGAAATACCTATGCAGGCATGGCCGTTAGTTTAGGTGCTGACGCCAGCGCTGCAAACATCTATGCAGGTGCCGCCACCACTGTGGGCGCTAATGCTAGCGCTGATAATATCTATTCTGGCGCAGCCATCACGCTGGGAGCGGGCGCATCTGCAGAAGATGTGTATGCGGCGGCGGCCATCACTAATGCAGGTGTGGTAAACAGTAGTAGTGCAGGTAATACAACTACGACTACTACCGCTATCAATTCCTATCAGGAAACCTTAGACCTCGCAAAAGCTTTGGAACAAATAGATAGTGCTCAGAAATCCTTATTTAACATCAAAAAAGATTATGATGTGATGACGAACCTAGGATCTTATAACTTTGATGCCGGAGTCTACGAAGGATCGGCTCTGACTATAGTTGCAGGTTCAACCATTACGCTTGATGGGCTTTTTGAAGAAAATCCGTTGTGGATTTTTAATCTTAGCGCGGCCATGACAGTGGGTGCTAATACTACATTTGAAATAATTAACGCAGGCGCGGGTGCTGGTGTCATCTGGAATTTAGGCGGTGCTCTGGATCTGGGTGCCGGTACATCTTTTCTGGGTACTGCTTTTGTAACGGGAGCTGTAACGGGTGCTACATCAAGCGTTAGTTGCGGAAGCTTATTTGCTACGGCGGCCATTGGCATAGGTTCGGTGACATCTACGAATTGCCTGGGATCAGAGACATGGGCTGGCTCAATTAATGGGTTAAGTGATGGCATTCAGGTCATTGATAGTTTCGCGATAAACAGCAGGTCAGCAGCAGTATCAGTGCCAGAACCATCGACAGGTTTTCTAATGGGCGCCATACTTATTGTGCTGGCTTCTGTTAAATCCAACCGTAAAAATAAATGCTGAAGTAATTGTAAATGAAGACATCCTTCCTCATTTTATGAGGAAGGATGTCTAAGGCGAAAATCCCTGTGGGGTAATAGTTAACCTTTAGCCCCAGCCTCTGGATATGCGCTTTTCTGCAGGCCGCAAGGCGCTGCTTACTCAGTTAAAATTCGTACTTATTCTCAATACCTTTAATCAACTCAATGTGGTTTATAAATAACCCATTGAAGTCATATCAGCTCGATTAAATTACATGTTTGTTGCACTTATTATATGCAATCGCGGTCAAGTACTCCCGGCATGTTTCGTCTGACCCCTCTTAGTTCACCCCCACTTAATTTTATTCTACAGAAGCTCAGCTTTAATCATTTAGATTTAAGAACTTGTATTTAAGAGCTCAGCGGCTTTTTTTGCATATCAGAAATTAAGTGGTGAATTAGTGAATAAATTAGATCAAAGTTAAATGTGAGGCTCATTCAACTTGAGAAATACAGGAGCGAATCATGGCAGGTGGCTGGTCCCGGGACGGGGCGGTTCAGGATCAAATTGATGCCAGTGTGGAAGATGCGATAGCACTGGTCCGCAGCCGCTTACCTGGCGGCGATAGCTTAACGCATTGCGAGGAATGTGAAGCCATCATCCCAGAAGCGCGACGCAATGCTGTGCCCGGTGTGCGATTATGTGTCCGCTGCCAGACCGCGCTCGACGAACAGCAAGCCAACCTCAGTAGCTATAACCGACGCGGCAGCAAAGACAACCAATTGAGGTGACCTTCAAACAGAACGAAGGACATGGTTACTATAGGTTTTGTAATTAAGTGGGGACAGATGACACATGCCAGGAATAATAAAAGTAAGTTTCATCTGACTCTACTAATTTATAAGTTCGAACCACTAGCTACAAACAGGCAAATCATGCTGTTTTACAAAAGCGCTTAATGAACTTTGTTATTCTTATATCTTTCCCTACGGTCTTGATCCTATTTTTATTAAAAATTCTCGTTTTTATTTGTTAACGCTTTAACAGCATTCGCTAAGTAATTATCAATTTGTGTTGATTTTAAATTAATTGCCCGTGGAAAATTATCGCATTCCAGTTTTATTTTTTTAACTTGATATGAAGATACTTCGCGAATTCAACTCTCAAGTGCAACACTCGCTTATGCGGCCTGACAGAGTTCGTCAAAGATCTTCTGTGGCTGCTTAAAGCCGAGACATTTTCTCGGCCTTAAGTTTATTCGGGTTTGCACCTGTCTTACATATTCATCGCTCACCCCGCGTAAATCGGTTCCTTTGGGAATATATTGGCGCAGCAAACCATTAAAATTTTCATTCAAGCCACGCTCCCAGGATGAATAGGGGTGAGCAAAGTACATTTCCGCTTCAAGACTCTTGGCTATCTTCTCATGCCCAGCGAATTCACCACCATTATCAAAGGTGATGGTGTGAACACTCTCTTTGTACGGTGTCAGCATATCGATAATCGCCTGAGTGACAACGTCTGAATGTTTACTGTCGACACGCTGAACAAGATAAAGGCGGCTTTTCCGTTCGGCCAGTGTCACCAGCACGCCCGTGCCTTGTTTCCCTAATACGGTATCCGCTTCCCAATCACCTACGCGTTTTCGTGATTCCACAATAGACGGCCTTACATCAATAGATACGCGATTAGGAATCGGGGAGCACTTACCGTTCTTTCCTCTTCTGTATCGTTTATGACCTTGTCGTAAGTGCCTGAATAACTGCCCACCAGAGGCTTTGTCTGCCGCCACATGGCGGTAGATCCATTCATGGCTGACACGATAGCCGACCGTCTTACCCACTTCGCTGATCTGCTCAGGACTCCAATCAAAACTGAGCGCCCACTCAACATACACCACGACATGGGTCGGTATGCTGTACTTTATCGATTGTCGCCGCCTCTTCTGAGTCAAGGTTTCAGCCACTTCAGGCTGATAGCATTGAGCTAGGCTATTACGTTTAATCTCTCTCCCGAGGGTTGATCGGTGCACATTAATAAAACGAGCAATATCTGCTGCGCTAAACCCCTGCGAAATAAGTAACGAAATCTGGTATCGTTTCCCTTCGGTCAATTGCTGGTAACTCATGATGATACTTCTTTGTCTTTGGCGAGCTGAAGAGTATCACTATCAGCAATTGACCTCCTCTCGCCGTTCCATCATGAGTGTTGCACTTATTATCTGAAATCGCGCTTTACTTGCATAGGTTGACAAATAAAATCCCTTAAACTAATAAAATCATACAACTTATAAAGTAGTGCCGATTTTCATTAGCTTACCGCTGCTTGCTTGCGACTCTGCAAATTATAGGTAAGATGTAAGCAAGCACTTCAATTTTAGATAATACAACGACATAGAATCTTTTTTCTAATGGCAACCGTCAGAAAAGAACTGTATTTTGGGCTATTAATCCCAGAGAATTTTAAGTCGAAAAACGGAGCTTAGTTCGGTGTATAGATCACCTCCTACGAAAAACCATAATCTGTGCGAGACTCAATACACGAGGCTTCACGGAAGATAATCACAGATTTATAAACTAATTGATCTTCAATATATTAAATATTTTATTACTAATCAATAATGGATCCGTTGATATGAATACAAGAGAACTCACGCCAGATGAACTCGAAAAAACAGAAGTTTTAAATCAATCAGGCATTACTTATGCACTACTTTTTTTAACTGATAATGGCTTAAAAAAAAGTATCTTGGACGCTACCGTACCTATAGCGCAGTTATTAAAATCAAAACACATACATGACTATGATTCCCAAAGTTTCGGTACTGAACATAAAGTAATGCTTCCGTGCATTATTTTAAGCAAATCTCTTCGTGAAGAAACAACGGCGTCGCTATATCGTGCAAATGGTAGAGGTGATACACGTTTTTGGCCAGGAAGGTTCCATCTTTTTGCATCACCCGAGCAAGTATTCGCGCTATTTGTCGAAAATAGTAATATTGTAGTTCTAAACTTATCGGATGGTCAGCCACTTAATGCTACTGATGGTTCTGACTTTTCTGAGATATTAGATCGCATCAACTACGACTCTAGTGAATTCATTGGAGTCGCAGATTTCGGCGAAGAAACTCAGGTTATAGATCCTGTTAGTAGCGAATTAGATGAACCATCTCGATTTGAAGTTTCTAGTTATGGCTGGGACAGTGATGTAGAAGGTCTTGTTAAACGACTCAATCGTGGTGATATTAAACTACCACGATTTCAGCGCGGTTTCGTATGGAGCCCCGTTGAGCAATCTAGATTCATCGAATCTTTGATTCTTGGTTTACCTGTTCCAAATATTTTCCTTGCTCTAGACCGAATCACTAAAAACTTAAATATAGTAGACGGTCAACAACGACTAAAGACACTTCAGCGCTATTTAGGTGGAAAATTCGCCTTATCAAACAGCAAAAAAATCCATGAAGATCTTCGCGGATGCTACTACAACCGTAATGTGGCAAAAGGTGCGAAGTCTAAGGTCCTTGAAGATGCCGATGAACGGACTTTAAGTGATTCTATTTTACACAGTATCGTGATCAAACCAGACCCTTCATCAGATAGCCCTGAATATGGTCAGGAATATAATAATGCAGTAGTACAAATATTCAGAAGGTTAAATACGAGCGGCAAAGCTTTGCAACCACAAGAAGTTAGGTCATGTATTTTCTATGGGCCTCTTGATGAACTTCTTCATGATCTTAATAAGAATGAATCATGGCGTAGCTTGTTTGGTCCCGAGCATAGTCGATATAAAGATGTTGAAACTATTTTAAGATTTTTGGCCTTATATGAAAACGTCGAAAATTATAAAGCTCCAATGCCTAGTTTTCTTGATAAATATATGGAGGATAATCGGAATATGGAGGCTGATAAGATACTAGAATTGCATCAGCTTTTTGAAAGAATCACTAGTCTTCTTCTTAACGCTTGTGGTGAATCACTATTTAGAACTGGTGGAACTCTTCTTCTATCAAAATTCGATGCTGTAACTGTTGGTTTCGCAAAGGCTATAGCTTCAGGATCAGTCTTTGAAAATAAAGAAATAAATTCCAAGATAGAGCTGTTACTTGACGATCAGGATTATGTCGACTCTACCGCTGAATTCATTAACGATACGGGAAATGTAATCAAGAGAGTTAATGCAGCAATCAGAATATTTAAAGGGTAGAGTTATGGCACTTCGTTCTCGCCATAAAGGCCACGATAAATATAAATCTAGAATAACAAACTTGTTTAATGTATATGACAACGTTAGTGACCCTGCAGAGCAAGCGCATAATGCTAAATACCTTGCTGTTTTGGTCTCTGGCTATTTAGAACAAGCAATAAAAGAGTTGTTATTACATTATACATTTCAGGGAGCTAGACCCCAGATATCAAGATATATAGAAGAAACTTGGCCAATATCTAGAAATATGAATACCCAAAATATTAATGATATTTTAGGCCAATTTAATTCAAAATGGAGTGAGGATTTTTTATATTGGCTGGAACAAGATGATAATAGAAAGAGTAATATAAACTCTATTGTACGTTGGCGTAACGGCATTGCTCATGGGCAGGAATCAAATACAACAGGGGTTACGCTTGTTTCGGTTCGTAATGCCTTTTCCACAATAGGTGACTTAGTTTCATTTATTGATGGTAAAGTGAAATCGTAAGTCAATGAGAAGATACTCACTCGTAGTGAGTATCTTCTCGCTTTAATTTAAGTAGGAAGTCTATTTAACAAGTCAAGAATAGAATTGCCTAGTTTCAGTCCTAATAGTGGAGGAACTGCATTCCCTACTTGAGTATATTGCGGTACTTCAAAGCGCCTCATTTTCCCACCCGTTGTCACTTTTGATCGGAAGATGAAAGCATCTGGAAATGATTGAATCCTAGCCATTTCTCGAACCGTTAACGTGCGCAACTCATTATCATCATAATGGCACGCATCATCAGGTATAGATAAGGCAGCAGGTGCTGGTTCAAATGCATCAAGAGCTCTTTGTGTACGTTTTTTGGTTGGATGTCGTAATAAATAATTAATAAAATCAACTTTAGTTTTAAATTTTATGTAGCCACCCTCTTCAGACACATACTCATGGTTTTTAAGTACATTCCATGTAGCATCACAAAGGCTTGAAGACTCACCTTTTAATATACTAAATATCTGTTTACCCATATCTAAGCTACATTTCTGTATTACTTGGTATATTCTGAATCTTCTTTTCACTAAATTACTATTATTTCTTAGGCCATGATTAGCTATCGATACAGCCTCTCCCAGTACGGATTCAAACTGGTTATTTAACTTATTGACAAAATCAGACTTTTTACTCTTGTTATTTAACCGCAAGTCATGAATGGCTTTTTTTACCGAAACCTCTTCTTGATCTATCAGTGATGAGAGGAATGAGTTACGGAACAACTCGGCATCTTTTCCTTCTTTGGCATCGAAACAGTGGTAGTTATTAATATCAACAACCTTACCGGATTTTGTTTTCTGAAATAAATCAATACATTGTGAAAATAATGCCTTTTCCGCCTCACAGAAAGAAGCCGATATACTTTGATAAACATCTTCTCTAACACCGATCATGATAAAGCGAGGTCGATTTTGAGGAATACCTGCTAATCTGGCATTGATATGTAAACAAAGTGGAATATACCCCCTACCAGCAAAAGCTTTAGCTACTTCAAACCATGCGTGATAACTAACACCGCCCTCTTTAAATGCACGAAGTATACCTGTTACATTTTCAAGCACTGCGAACTTGGGTTGAACCATGCCGACAAACTTTGCGAACTCCCAAGGTAATGAGTTTTTATCGCAATCCTTTTTACGCAGTCCCGCTAAACTAAAGCTCTGACAAGGTGGCCCTCCAGAAACAAGATCTACACCATTATTACCAAATCCGCATTTAACCGCCTCCAGCAATTGAGGTCGACTTTCAAGCAGACTGTTTAAATGGATGATATTACCAATTAATAACTTTCCTTTAAGCAGGTCTGGATCATCCGGGATATCTGTTACACCACAAGCTAACTCTGGGTATTCAAATGGATTCTCACGAAGACGGCGATTTAAGTCATCAAACTGGCTGCTAATCCAGTACACTTTGTCACTCTTTTCACCTAGCTTGGCAAGCTTATCTAGGTCTTCACCTAGTAGGTTATATGCAAATGTTTCTCCAGCCATCGGGGATAACTCATTGGCAAATGTTAACTCAAAGCCCGCCCGTTCGAGGCCTAGAGATAATCCGCCGCAACCTGAAAAAAGCTCTATGTGGTTCAAATTTATACTCGCAGATGCAGTGAAGGGGGGCAACTAGGTATTTTAAGCAATAAAGAGTGAAAAGTCCAGGGGGTTTTTTAGATAGTATTGACACATTTAGCCTTTAAGGTTTACTCGACTCAAAGAAATGACCCTCTGCGTTCTCTATAATGGGCAACTAAAACTGGATAGTATTTAAGCCATATTTTTCAATTCACAATCCTTTTGATAGGGTGTCATATAATCGAGTACAGAATGCTTACGCTTGTAGTTATAAAAGCAAAAGCAACTCTCCACTTCACATACAGCCGATTTGTGACCAGTCCATACCTCGGTAGCCAGAGAAAAGAGATATTGATTATGCGCATTCACCAGATGAACCCACAGAAACAATCAAATTAAAGTCATCTAATGAATTTTCTTGCATCCGCCTTGCATTAGACAACCCCACTTCTGTCTATTTTCATGTATAAATGAGAGATCATCCAAAAGAGACCTAATCTTTACGGGATTAGAAAACGGGACAACCTCACTAAAATTAATCACCTTATCCCGATAATCAATCAATTTTCACTATCTATAGGTATTGATTTATCTAAAACACTCTCTACCTTTGCTAAAGGTCACGCCAAGGTCATAAGCAAGCCTGACAACCAAGATTCTGCCTCTCTGTTAGTTGTGACGACATCCAGCCGAGCCGTTGCACGAGTGAAAGCCACATACAAGTCTTCATCAGCCAGTGCCGGATTCATCCCAGGCTTGTCAGCATGAACAAAGACCACATGTCGAGCCTCTAACCCCTTGAATGATTTGATGGTTGAATAAAAAACAAAGCCCGGTTGACCAAGCTTACTAATATCTTCTGTAAGTTCAAGACCATAAGCCTTTTTAGAACCATTCATGCATGAATTTTCCAACTTGAATGGTGATAGGATCACCGCACCACCCTCCGAACTTAACTCATTTACTAGTGACCATGCCTTTTGCGCCATAAAATCAGCTTTGCAAATACTAACATGAGGTATTTCACCGCTAGGCATGCCTGGCATTGATTTGACCTCACCACTACAAACTTTATTGGTAGCGGCATTTACGCGTTCAGTATTTCGACAGTTGTGATATAGGCGAAATGTCACTTCAGCACCTAGGGTCTCATTCGTACCCTGCCCGTATAAATCCTGCTTACTATCTGCAAAGTAAAGCCATTGGGAGTTATCACTATCCTCAAGTAAGTGATACAGGGCAACAATTCTGTCATCGCCAAAATCCTGCCCCTCATCAATAATGATGGCGTCATATTTATCATCATCCTTAAACGAATACAAAGCATCCAAGACCCTTTCCGGCAAGACTTTAGAATAAAAATCTTTTTCAGAGCTCCCTGCATGGTCATCAACAATCCGCCAAAATAGCGAATCTATGCTAACAATAGCATTAGCCATACTGGGATGTTTGATCCTTAAACTTTCGGCTAATGCCTTGTTAAAACATACAAAAATTGCCTTTTGACCTTCTTCCAGCAAAGCCGACAATTTCCATATGGCGAGCAAAGTTTTTCCCGAACCTGCAGGCCCAATAATAGCAACACGAGGTAATTCGAATGCCCCCCGTAATGCAGCAAACTGTTGACGAGTTAACTCATCAATATCTTTTTCATCTTCGTATGTATCCAACTCTGTATCAACAGCAACCACACGAAAGCGTTGATTTGTCAAAATTTCGGCGGCTCTATCAGCCAATTCCTGACTGAATTTCTTTCCTGTGGCCTCCCCTCCTTTGGCTAACAACGCACCGCTAATTACGCTACCTAACTGGTGCATACGCTTTTTAGTAACAATGGTTGACTGATCGTACGTATCAAGTTTTCCTTCAACTTCGCCATTCGGATAAACCACTAGCCAAGCATGCAAACCAGGGAAAGGGGCATTTTCACCAAATGAGAGTTCCTCCTTAACAACCTTAGTAAGTGTGTGCAGGTTTCGAGTAGCTTGCTCAGGAGGCGGCTCTTTCAATAATATTTCACTAGACTTGCCATTATAACCCCCCGCTATCCTGTACCACTTTCCTTCTGCGTCCACACGCACTGACTTTGAACCCTTAACCTCTACAACAGCCAAACCAAGCTCTGGAGCCAATATCACAAAATCCGCTTGGCCATCACGAACGGAGCCCATCTCATTTTTCAAAGCCCACGACACATTACATACCACTATCCATTTATCAGGCAGTTGCTTTAACAGTTGCCTGCGGACTTCCCTTTCCCACCTGTCTGATGGAACAGGCCCAATTACTCGTGGCATAACCAACTACTCCCTTGAAATAATTACTGACGGCGCGCAACTACTTTTAAACCAGCCCATTGGGTTTTATCCAAACTTGGTCTATCAACTGGCTTCACCATTTGCCCCTTACCTGGCATCGAACTAATTGAAGCAATAAAAGGCTCTATTTCATCTTGTTTCACAATATAAAATCCCTTCGCGATAGACCATGCATCTTGCTCCAATACCCTTTCCCAAGCTTTATCTCCATACTCAAAAGAGCTCCCTACCTCTGATTTAAAAATCAACTGGTTTAGGTCACTACTTGAACTGTTACCAACATTGTTTAAAGGATATTCGCGGAAAAATTCTGGATTATTCCTCACCCATGACATCCTTCTGGAAAGGTTAAATGAATCAAGCAACCGTACGGAATTGACATTAGATTGGCTTATGGCAAATGCGTGTATAGATTGAGATACTGAGTCTTTTAAAAGAGTGTCAAATTCCCACAAAGGGTGAGCAACCACTTCTAAAACACCCACTTCTTCAGAGAGCCAACCATGGAGATAACAACCATCAGTGATTGGCACGATATTTCCGTCACCAAATGCAGAGCAATAATTTTCAGCGATGTAGGCAGACTCTTCCTGCCAGCTTTTCAATCCTAAACCCCAGTCTTTAAAATATGGCATTACACCGGGTATACACGCAGGATCACGCATTACCGACAGTAACTCTAAGCCAAGCCGCCAATCCAGCAAGGGGTGCAAATGACGGTTCCGAAAACCTTTTAGGAGTAAATCAGGGCTTCTCCACTCGTGCCCCGGTTTTTGTGCACGTTTGCATTCATCCCTTATATACTCGCCTAGTTTAGAAAACCTCTCTTGATTGACAGGGTCAATACAACCCCCTAACAATTCAGCCCATACCTTGCTGGCCCAGTCTACAAGGCCTGCACCATTTGGATGCTCGTCGGATAAATAGAGCTCGGCACCCTCTTGGCCCTCATGATTATATTTATGAACAGAGGCGATCTCTATATCGAGGGAATCAACATCGAGTTCCAACGCAATAGCTCGCTGGAGAATAGTCGCTGCAGAAAACCACGCGGCTTTACGACAAGCGAGCTCTTTATTGTTATCAAAAAAGCAAAGTCCTGAACGATCGAGCAACCTTATACTCAAAAGATCCGTAGTCTTTGGTGCCACAAGTGACGCGAGAACGTCCTTGCTTTTATCATCTTTAATCCACATAGAAGCATTAAGCCACTGGCCATTTGGGCTTCTAATTGATTCCTCTTTTCTAAATGAAAAAGGCATTAGTTTTTTATTTTGAGTAACTCTATATACTTTTTGTTGTCGCGAAAAGGCTATAAAAGCACCTCCAATAAGCTTTGCTTCGACCCC
Source organism: Neptunomonas antarctica (assembly GCF_001305295.1). GTDB lineage: Bacteria > Pseudomonadota > Gammaproteobacteria > Pseudomonadales > Balneatricaceae > Neptunomonas > Neptunomonas antarctica. Next base: position 215,854 of record NZ_LJSI01000015.1, on the reverse strand, counting down.
CTTAATAGCCGGCGAAGCAACAAAAGATACGACCCCTTCACCACCATTAGACTGGCCTGATCCTGCTGGTTTACTAAGATCGAAATCAGTCATAAATCCATTCGGCACCACGGCTAAATAAGCGCTTGCGTTATCTGCCAGACAATTCTCGCATTGCTCATAGGGTTCTCTATCTTGAGCATCTTCAAGCTTTATTGGAACGACACTCAGGTTTCGGCATTCACGGCAAAAGACTTGCCAAGTAGTTTCTCCCACTGGCCCGGCATTCGATATCCACTGATTATTTTTCTTATGCTGAACAGGCCCGACAAGCCCAATCGGAGTTAAAAGCCGTTTATCCCATATCCGCTCAGCCCCTGGCGCATAATCTGTTATGGCCTGTTCAATAGAGCGATCCAAGGTCTTAGCTTCTGGAGACCGACCCTCGCCTTTTGGCAATGAAAAATGCAAATTTCTAACCATGGTTGGCATACCATACATGGGTAGTACACCAGCATCCGCCAAGGCGTTAGCAAAACCACGCGTCTGGTCTTGCTCATTTTTTGAGATCAACTCTAAACGATCTATTAAATCAGATGGGTCTTTAGTGAGTGTCTCTGCCTTAATGGCTGTCCCACGGGATACAACGGTAGCAATCTCTTTAATTTCTTGCTCATTGCGGCTCAACCAATGAGCAACATTATCACGCCTACTACCGTTACCCCCTAAGAAGTCTTTTACAATCCCCATCTCTCCATGGGTATCAGGTCTCGAATTAGAATCGGCCCAGGTTAGACCAACAGATTGAAATGCACGCCGTAAAACTTCTTTATTAAATAGTCGCTCCGCCAATATCGTTTGATCTTCACTCACCGAAACACTCGGTTGCGGTGGAATTCCACTTGTCATTTCCTCGGGGTGCTCAAAATGAATACGGTCATGGGTTTGTCCACGGCAATACGTCAGCGCAGAGGAAAAGGCCTGTTTCTTTCTTCCTGCACGACCCGCTCGCTGCTGATAATTAAAACGTTCTGGTGGCATATTGGCCTGAAACACTGATAATAACGCGCCGATATCAACACCGACTTCCATCGTTGTGGTCACTGACAACAGATCGATGCGGTCTATCTCAGGCTTAACATCTCGTGGCACTACATCGTCTAGTTGTTCACCAGCAAAAAAAATGTCTCTAAAGTGCCGTTGTCTTTGAGCTTGATTATCTGTTTGCCCAGTCAGCTCCTCAGCATGAATACGAAATGCGGACGAAGGTATCGAAGAAAGATTCGCGTAATAATGTTCCCTTTCAATCTGTCCGGCTGTTTTTTCGCCGTTAGCTTCTGTCGTAAGCGTAGTAGAACATCTTGAGCATACTTCCCCGGAAGAGTGCCAGTGAATTTGTGTACAGTTCGTACACACCCACGGTTTATCTTTCGGATCAACTTTGCGCACCCAAAGTTGATCCAGCCTCACAATACCCCAGTGATGCCTATCCTCAGTAAGGGCATCACGAACAGCATCCCTGAGTAATTCAAAGTGGGTGTTATGCTTTAGCGAACACGCTTCTAAATAACGTTTGACTCGTTTCTGAGCAATCTGCCGAGAGCGATCATTTGGTTTATCATTACTCCATTCTACTCTAGGCCCATAATCATCGTATTCATATGGAGTCGTAAAATACTCTTCCGTGAGAATACGAAGCACACTTTCAGAAACATTCCTGAGAATGCTACAAGTTATACCCGCTGGACCAACTTTCTTAAAACCAGATGACAACGCAAGATGGCCAAATCCTTTTGCCTCTAGGTTATATAACAAGCGCCCAGAGATAGCCTTCCAAGCCTTTTTCCTTATCGTGCTGTCCATTTTATTCATCAAGAAACTTTTTTTGGCTTGGGTTAGGTTCTCAGCTAATAAAGTCTCATCAAAATTGATAAGTTCTACCCATCCAAATTCATCGCTATCTAGCTGGGCATACTTAACATCCACACCTGAGCCGGCAGGATTTATACCAAGCTTTAGCATTCTTTTCCAGATCACGGGTAAATCCCGACACTGATCACTTACAGGGTGTAAAAAACTATCTACCCTGACATAACCAGACTTATAATTTTCAATGCGTTCGACATGTGATTTTTCATCGAAAGTAGCTCGCTTAGGTTTGAAAATTACTGACTCCGCAGCGTTAGCGAACGCTTTTAATTCATCCTGCACCTGACTATCATTTTCTTCCTCAATAATCGCATCTACGCCATTTTCATCATCTTGTTTAACTTTTTCTAGAATAACCTTTTTTATTCCCTCTATTGAACCTGCCGATCTTTGGCGTATTTCGTCTAGAATAAAATACTGCAACAGGCTATCCCATTGACCAGACTCTACACCGTTGGCCAATTTTGCCGCTGCTTGTCGGCTATCTGAAAATGCGACGAGTTTTCTGGATTGATTTGGTAATATCGACATCAGATGCTTTGCAAGTAACAAAGACATTTGGTCTAAACCCGTTGCAAAAGCCCTAATAGGTGATGGTTTACCGCCCTGCCGTTCTGAATAACTTGTATGACAAGATGGGCACATTTGCGGCATTGCCGGTAATTGATATTGTTCCTCCCAGTCTTTATCGTCAGCACTAAACCATAAGCATTTAACTTTTTCTGGATTATCAACCCCAACCTCAACGATCCCTGTACGCGGATCAATCGAAGCAATTTTCCATGCGGATTCAGCTGTTTTGCAAGGATTACCTACACGACCATCGTGTAATTTTCGTTCAACTGAGCCTTGTAACCATGTTAAATCGTCTACGTTTGGATACTGATCAGGCAATAAATATACAACGCCAAGTTTTTGGTAACGTTGCATATCCGTGCGCCCTTGTGGAGCTGCCTCAGGCATACTTTCAATAGCGGAAGGCATAGGAGCGAGTTCATATTTTGGGTTAGGCACAGTACCACCAGACCGCATTTTGTAACCTGCCAATAACTGCGTACCGCAACACTCACAGTAAAGAACCTCTAAGACTCGTTTACCTTCTAAAGCGATCCTTGGCTCTGGTAACAGCCTACCGACCCTCCGCTCCTTGTCCCCTCCTCGCGATAAATCGGCTGTGGCCCAGAGACCGTCAATATTCTTGGCCATCCAGTGAAAACGCAGCCTAGGTAAAATCTCAGCAATGAAACTCTTTCCCTGATTTTGAAGAGCCGTTGCCCGCCCCAACGCATAAAGCAAGCCTCTTGTGGCGACCTCTTTCTCTTTCGGTTGTAAATTTGGAAACCACATTGTCATTAGTTTCTCTAATGACAATGAAGTAAAGCGATTGCTAGTACTATCAAGAAAACTGTACGCCACCGCCTCCATATTATTAGCCGTTACCAGCTCCGTCACTAGACGATCATCAGGTTCTTCATCCATATCTAGAGATACACCTAATTGTACGCAGGCAGTATCGACGGTATCGGTAAGGCTTCTATTTAGCCCATCGCCTGAATACATAGACTCACCGCTTTCAATATGAAAGCGTTCTTTAGCTTCAGCTGGAGTTAAACCAAACATACCGCCCAGAAAATCATATGACTCATCGTCATCATCAAGAGAGGCACTCGACGCTAAAATTTGGAGTTGCTTACTGTCCGGCGACAGCCCCAGTCGATCCATCAACAACCGGAGTAAGTAACCCACCTCTGTTCCTGAGGATCCACGGTATAAATGCAACTCATCAACGACCAGTTGGAAAACATGATTTTCTCTATCTTCATCAAGCCATTGCTTGGTAGCATCAAAAATCTGGGAATCGGCCCTATCTTCTTCTACTCGCGTGTCTTCATGACGCATCAGCATGATAGACAACATACTCACATTGGTGATGAGTAAATCTGGTGGTGAATCCTGCATCTCCCAGCGATGAAACATCTCACAAGCACCCGCTTCCATGTTCGGAATAAAATCTCTCTGTTCCAAAAGGGTCTCTAATTCTTTTTCCGCAACTGCTATTCGAATTTCATCCCCTTCACGGTTGACTTCTGCTAGAGCGTTCCGAGCAATACCTAACCGCCCCTTGTAATCTTCATATTCTCTCCTTGCCTCCTCAATTTTTTTCCTGAGGTCTGCTATCTTGGAAGTGTTAGCACTCCCATCCGCTTTAAAAGGATGTCCTGAAACCGGTGTAGAACCATTGTATCTACCAAATCGAATCCGATTACCGCCTAAAGCATCATTCATAGCGTTATGCGATTCATCAGAATCCAACGCGGCTCTAAGCCTTGAAATTTGATCTTCCACCAATGCATTCATTGGGTATAGCAATAAAGCTCGAACAGCTGGCGTTCGAGTCTCTTTTCTAATTGCTTTTCGGCTGTCTTTCCATGAAATTTTCGTCGGCCACTTTCCATGTAGAGCAGCAGGCGCATCCCATTTCCTTTTAGCCTCATTAATGATTGATGCCAGCACCGGTAGTAAAAAAGCCTCAGTCTTCCCAGAACCTGTACCGGTCACAACAACACAGTGCTTCCTTTCCTCGCCCATAGCTTTTGTCAACATCACCTCTTGATGCTTGTACAAATACATATCGCTTGGGATAAGTGATGCACCAGCCACTTTACAAAAAGCATCTATGGCGTCTTGAGGCATAGCAGGCAGGTCTAGCGTATTTAGTTCTTCCAGTTTTTTACCTGACACATACGCGGGTAATACTTCTAAGTAAGGCTCCTGAAAAAATACCCCTGGCGTATCTAGCAAGCACTGGCGTTCTTCCTCAAATGATTTGGAGTTAGTCCCGAATGCCGACTTTACATACTTTTTCAAATGATCTTGCAGACTTTCCCAAGCCCCGATGGGATCTTTATCTATACTTACTGACATTTTCAATCCTTAAATTTCGTCAACACGGTTCAACATCCGAAAGCTCTAAGTTCACCACCAAGCAAGTGTGCAACATGCCTAGCAATTACCTCTGGAACCCAGCGATAACAAAGCCATTTACCATCAGCCATGTCGTAGTACACGGAGCTTACCTTGCCAATCATGTGCAGTCCTTTTTCAGAAAGTAAAATTGAGTCGCCGTCCGCCTTACCTAGAGCTTGCATTACAATAGGCCCAGTACCCGCACAGAGTGTTAAAGCTCGCTCTATAACGAAAGGTGGTTCCATTCTTGCCGGTAACCATAAACAACCGTTGACGCTATCGTAATAGATTGGCCAAGGACTGGCATCGACGAAAAAGCCTATGGTATTAACGTACTCAGCAAAGGCGCTAACAGCCATCCATACTCCCCACCTTGAATCCTGAATAAAGCTATATTTTGAAAAACCATCCCCAAGATTTCTACCTAGTTTATAAACACGTAGCCCTTGTATCTGCGGATCTTCATACCTAAATAGTTCAAATTTCCGATCAGAATCAACCAAAATGTTTTCTTCAGCACTAAACTTGCCTGAAACTGGGTTCAATTTCTCCAAGTAATTAGGCGTGAAACCTTGCTCGTGGTACCATGAGAGATTCTCCTTTAGTTCCTTAACAGAGCCCAACCATTGAGATAATTGCTTAACGGGTAAAGCTACTACCAGAAAATTTGCAGACTTTGCGATTGAACTGATCGCTGACTGTCCATCAGGGGCAATACGAACAACGGGGAAATTGTATGACGGCTCTATCTCAACAAAAGCCCTGATACCCGCTGCTTGCGCAAGCTCTTTCCATTGTTGTAGCCTTAGGCTTCCACAAATACCATACAACTGGCGCTGCTCAGCATCTTTGATAGGTAGGCTATAGAGCGTTGGAGGTACAGCAAATATCCTAACCATATGGCCTTTGACATCAGTTTCTATTTCAACATGCCCCCTACGTCTAAGTTCGCGTATCAAAAGTGCGGGTTCAATATCATCAATGCCTATATTACTGGCAAGGCGCCTGATTTGATCACGCGCCACGCCATAGGTCATAGAGCCTCTAATGGTTAGAGCTATTGAATCAAGAAACTGGGATGAAACATTTAATTCCATGCACTCCCAAACATCTATTCCATTTGAATTAACGAGCGCTTTTTCATCCACGTGAAAGTAATCAACACCTAAGTCAAGATCACCAGCTTGTGTATCACCAATAATCGCACCACAAAGACCGTTAGCATTAGCCAATGGCCTTCCAAAATTATCGATAGAAAAATGGGGACGGTGTGTAGACGATACCCCCCCAGCAGCCAACACCTGTAAACCTGCAGTACACAATATCTCATCACCGAGTTGTGCTTTGATTTTGAAAGCGCACACGCTCCCATCATCCAGACTATATTTAAATCGTCTTACGCAACCATTATCAGCATTGACCAGCTCTTCAAAGGTCAACCCGGCAGATGTCAGCTCAGCGCCGACAGGAGCTTCTAACTCAACAAGGGGCAAATCGTAATATGCGTATTTCTTGCTGCCTGCCCCTATAACGGGCTTTCCTCCAACAAGCCTGATGCGAGCCTTAGCGAGAGCAACAGGCTCTTCATCAACTATCACAGCCCGCTGTTCAGGCGTTAGGTTCTCAGTGCAATTGATACAAATAAGGCTCCAATCGTCTGGCAGACCATCTATATATAACAACTCATGCTTTATTTCTTCGTTTTCTAGAAACAGCTCTAAATTTAAATATTCAATGCGGGAATATAGAAGGTAGACAGGACCCTTTAACGGCATTTCACGCTCAAGATATGAGTCGTGAAGTGAGGGATCCGGTTTGTCCTCTACCAAGACCCGAACCTTATCATGCCGTAAGTAAATTTTTCTTTCATTGCGCTCCCCATCGCTTCCCGCATAAGACAAGGTTGAATCAACTTCTTTTCTAGCTGACTGACCTAGCGCACGTCTCGCGTCATTCTGATTTACAGAAGAAACACAGTGAATATGGGTTCCTGCAACCTCTAGCTTAGCCTCTGTTTCTTCACCATCATCCACTTTAATTGCATAGCATAGACCTGTCACAACAGCAGGAAGGCGCCAACCTACTTCCCAACAAAGGGATTCCCCAGAGTTCTTCAATTGCAGGATGATTGATAATTCGTCGTTCTCGCCTTGTTGAAACTCAACTTGTTTGTTTGATACGCCACTACTAACGTTTGTTCGTTTTGGCACACGTCCATCCCAGAACTCAAGATAGATACTTAATAATTGCTTTAGGTGATTCCAGTAATCCTCCTTTCCCATTGCAGCCTTAAGCCCTGCACTTAAAAAATTTGAGTTCTGACCATGCTCTAGCAGTTGCATAAAATGAGAATTATCCAAAGCTTGTCCAGGATGTAACCTACAGCTACCAAATAAACTACTTATGCCATCCATATCCTTATGAGTGACCATTGTTTGAGCGTATGCCATGCCCACAAATCTATGCTTTCCGAGCACATTGAGCTTGAACTTGCCAAATCTTCCTTTTTGTTGATCTATAGACCAATGTTCTAAATCAGCCCATACATATTCCATTTGCTGTCTAGTATTACTATTATTAAGGAATGGATCGCAGACCAACTCACTTACTTTTGCATAGAAACCTGACTCTCCTGCTTCGGATCGAGAAAGCACCCATAATGCTATATATGGCAAATATGGTGGCGCTTTTGAGTCTTGATATACATTGATATCGCTATCATGATAACTATACCCATCAGGGTGATTTCTAGAGGTTAATCGTTGCCTAACCAATTCTTGAGCTTTTTTCGCAACATCACCTGACCCATGAAACCACGCAGGCCCTTGCTTAACCGCTTCGACCAACCCATTTGCCCCGCCTTTATGAACACCAATTCCTTCAAGTTCAAGTCTAGTTGTAGGAATCCAAACATCTTGATCAGCTTTAGCAGGTGAAAAATATTCTTCAAGCAACAATGAGTTCCACTCGGTAAATAACGACATACGATTTCCATATACATCTGCAGTTTCTAGAGAAACTGCGATTAAATTCCTTTAACTTAGCTACAGACAGCATGAAGCGGTCACGTCCAGCCAAGATTCTGTACTTATTCTCACCCTAAATGTAGCAACTTACTAATTAGACTATTTGCCATATTTCACTTTAAGTAATGGGCAAAGTGATGAGCGACCTGTCAAGTATTGACAAGTTAACTAAATAAACCAAATCAGAACATCTAATTTGAATGTTCTATACCAAGTCAAAGGGTAATCTGGTTTCACCCCGATTTACCGGATACCTAGTTAAGAGTAGATAATCTATCTCTTAACTAGGTATCTACATGTCTAATTTACGAAAAAATTTTCCGCCGAGGACAAGCGCGAAGCGTGTGCCCTATCCCTTCAATCTGACATATCCATCACTGACGTTGCAATCGAAGCATTAGAACACTCAGAAAGAGGCCCTAATTGACTAATTCATTGAATCATGAGGTGTAATTACATAATTGGTTGGAATCTATCTGAAGCTTATGGCACGAAAAAACACGCATTAACCCCTCCTGATGAAGACGCTCCTTCTGCGACAGTTACAACATTGCCAGATGATATTTTACACTATAGTGAGCCGAGAATTTTAACTGTAAGGGAAATGGCCCGACTCCAATCCTTTCCTGATCATTATGAATTTAAAGGACCTTATACAACTGGAAGGGTTCTGAGAAAGCAAAGCTGCCCGAAGTACACGCAAGTAGGAAATGCCGTACCTCCACTGTTAGGTGAAGCTTTAGGTGCGATGTTTAAGAAACTAGCGAGTTAGAAGAATTTCAAGTAGTACTACGGACGTTTATTTCAAAACGAATACTGAATGATCATCACCCCCAATATCCTTGGCATTCATGACGCAATGAGAATCAAATTGCACGCTCAACATCAGGAATATCTGGATTATCATCGTGAACAGGTATTTTGTCCGATGTGATGAAAACGAATGCTAGCGCGGTACTTCACACGGGGTCTTCGATTCACACAGAAAGCCTCGTTTTTACTCAATACGAATGCCCGGCAGCCAGTGTACCTGCGGATCAACTTCATACAGATCCTCTGCCACGATAGGACGCAGGTTACCCTTTTCAGGGGGTGCCGCCAGCAGATTAAGATTCACTTCATGTAACTGCCCCTCTAACCCACCTGATTGCGTCCATTTCAGCCGGTAGTAGGTGCCATCCCAGGGGTCTATTCCATAATCTTTTGCGGCTTTACGGATAAATAATAAGCTGTATTCAAGATCAGTGAGATCGTCCGCTGTGATGCTGTATTTATTTTCATAGGTATACGGCAGGTGACACAATAGCTCGGTGCCTTTCTCCAGACATTTAAAAGGCCGCATGGAAAGAAATTTATCGGTAAATTGTGACTCATCCAGTACCACCTCAAACGTCCATGATCCTGCCGCTTCGTCTTGCTCAAGCATCAGAGATCCGATCGTCCGCTCTTCGCCGGTAGCGGCGTTAAAAAGAATAATCGGGCGCACTTCAACAACCGCTTCGACAGCCGCCGCGCCTGCACTGATACTAGTACTGAGAGAGGCCGTGAGCACCAGACCTATCCACATAACCACCGACATATACTTTCGCAACAGCATGACAACACCCTCCGATAACGATTATCTAACCGATAAAACTCTATGCTAGCCCCACCAGCATTCAAAAAAATACTACTTCAGTACTAAAAGTTTCGTACTTTTTTCATATTTCGTCTTGGCCTGTTACGCCTTAAGCTGGCTTAATGACTGACGACCTTAGTTAATAGCGCGATAATAAAAATACAAGGAAGGTTAACGTAATAGCATTATGAAAAAACACCTCACTAGATTACTGATGACATCACTGCTTTCATTATCCGGATTTTATTCGGGGCCTCTCTATGCTCAAGCCTCTTCTCAAACAATAGAAATCGCTTATCTTAAGCTGGTACAAGATCAAGGCCCGGTGCTCTCTAATATATTTCCTATTCCGGAAGATTCTGGCCAACGGGGTGCGGAGTTAGCCATTCAGGACAGCAACACTACAGGGCGGTTTCTTAATCAGAAATATCAGTTAAGTCAGGTAGTCAGTCAGGATTTTTCGGCTATTTCAGAACAGGCCGCCACACTCTATAGCCGTGGCATTCGCTTTTTTGTCACCGATATACCCGCAAAAGAGCTACAACTGCTGGCTCAGCAATTAGGTGATCAGGCGTTATTCTTTAACGCCGGGACACAAGATGATGCATTACGTACCACCGACTGTGTGAGCAATCTGCTGCATACGATTCCCAGCCGCGCCATGCTCACCGATGCTCTGGCTCAATGGCTGCAAGTAAAACGCCTTACACGCTGGTTGATGATTACCGGTACAACGCCTGAAGATACCGCCTATGCCGAGGCGATGAAGCGTGCCGCGAAACGCTTTGGTCATAAAATTGTGGCTGAGAAACACTGGAGTTTTGATACCGATTTACGCCGTAGCGCACAAAAAGAGATGCCCGTTTTTACCCAGACAGATGAATACGATGTTGTTGTGGTGGCAGATGAGCGCGGTGATTTCGGTGAATATGTGCTTTACAACACTTGGTATCCCCGGCCCGTGGTGGGCACACAAGGCTTAACACCCGTTGCCTGGCATAGAGTCGTGGAACAATGGGGGGCTGCACAATTACAGAGCCGCTTTGATCAGCTGGCGCATAGATGGATGAATAACAAGGATTACGCCGCATGGCTGGCGGTACGCTCTATAGCAGAGGCGGTGACGCGAACCAAAAAGACAGAGGTAGATGCGATCAAACACTTTATCGCCTCTGAGCAGTTTGAGCTCGCCGGCTTTAAAGGCCGCAAACTCAGTTACCGTGCCTGGAGCGGACAGCTCCGCCAGCCCATTCCGTTGGTGCATGCGCGTTCACTGGTATCCCAATCACCGCAGGAAGGCTTTTTACATCCGGTATCGGAACTAGACACGCTAGGGTTCGATAAACCAGAAAGCCAATGCAACCTGATGAAAAACTTTTAACCCTGAGGTCATAATGAAAATAAATATACCGATAGCGGCGGCTACAGCCTCTTTACTACTGTTCAGTAGCCTCGCGCTGGCAGAGGTTGCTTATGTATCCAACGAGAAGGACAACACGATTTCCGTCATCGACCTGGATACCTACGAGGTGACCGCCACACTGGATGTCGGCAAACGTCCACGCGGTATTATTCTGTCGCACGATCAAACTAAGCTGTATATCTGCGCGTCTGATTCCGACACGGTACAGGTCATGGATCTGGCAACACATAAGATCACCAAACAACTACCCTCCGGTGAAGACCCTGAGCAATTTTCACTCCACCCGAATGATCATCATCTCTATATTTCGAATGAAAATGATGCACTGGTGACCATCGTCGATACGGACACTAATGAGGTGCTGGCACAGATTGATGTGGGCGTTGAGCCGGAAGGTATGGCCGTGAGCTCCGACGGTAAGATCGCGGTAAACACCAGCGAAACTACCAACATGGTGCACTGGATTGATACCGAAACCATGGCGCTGTATGACAACACGCTGGTCGACCAGCGTCCGCGTTTTGTTGAGTTTTCCAAAGATAATAAGTATCTCTGGGCAACCTCTGAAATTGGCGGCACCGTGTCTGTTATTGATGTTGCCAGCCGCAAGATTATCCATAAGGTGACGTTCAAGATTCGTGGTGTCCATTCCGACAAGATGCAACCGGTTGGTATCAAGCTGAGTGATGATGGCAAATACGCGTTTGTGGCACTTGGCCCGGCTAACCATATCGCCATTATCGATGCACATAGTTTTGAAGTGATTGACTACATTTTAGTAGGCCGTCGCGTCTGGCATATGGCGTTTAATGCTGATCAATCGCTGCTGCTCACCACGAATGGCATTAGTGGTGATGTCACGGTGATTGATGTAGCCAAGCGCAAAGCCATTAAGTCGATCAAAGTTGGCCGCTATCCGTGGGGTATCGTGGTGAAATCTAAATGAGTATTGAGGTTGATAAAATAAGCTTTCGCTATGCCCGTAAGACGGCATTGAGCGAGCTGAGTTTTATCCTGGAAAACGGCCAGTTTTGCGCGCTGCTGGGGCCGAATGGCGCGGGTAAGAGTACGCTGTTTGCGCTCCTGACACGGCTTTACGCTTTGCAACAAGGCAACATCCATATTCAAGGCCTGGATCTGCAAACAGCTCCCACACAGGTCATGCAGCAACTCGGTGTGGTATTTCAGCAAAGCACACTCGATCTTGATCTAACGGTACAACAGAACCTCGCTTACCATGCCTCGCTGCATGGGCTTTGCGGCGCCACAGCCCGTGTGCGTATCGCTCAGGAACTCGAACGCATGGCCATGAAAGAGCGCGCCCATGAGAAAGTACGATCCCTCAATGGCGGACACCGGCGGCGTGTAGAGATAGCCCGCGCACTGCTGCACCAGCCGAGCGTATTACTGCTTGATGAGCCCACCACCGGCCTTGACCCGCAAGCACGTAAGGCACTGAATCTGCACGTACGGCAACTCTGCACCGACTCGATGATCACGGTATTATGGGCAACGCATTTGATTGACGAAGTCCTACCTGAAGACCGCGTGCTGCTGCTTCATCAAGGCCGCTTATTATCCTCTGGCACGGGTCTGGATCTGTGTAATCTCAGCGGTCAAAGCCATATGGCTGACGCCTTCGAGCAGCTTACTCAAGTTCCGGCTCAAATTCCGGGTCAGGCTCCGACCAAGGAGCAGGCTGTATGAAGATGACACCGGCGCACTATTGGTATTGCTTTCAGGGCATTTTAATCCGCGAATACCTACGTTTCATTCAACAGCGCACACGCTTTTTTAGTGCGCTGGTTCGCCCGTTGCTCTGGCTTGTGGTGTTCGCGGCAGGGTTCCGCGCCGCGCTGGGTATCGCGATTATCGAACCCTACGAAACCTACATCACGTATGAAGTCTATATCGCACCCGGATTGTGCTGCATGATTTTGCTGTTTAACGGTATGCAAAGTTCATTGTCGATGGTCTATGACCGGGAAATGGGCAGCATGCGCGTCTTACTGATGAGCCCATTACCGCGCTGGTTTTTACTGGTCTGTAAGCTGATCTCTATCGCGCTGGTATCGTTACTGCAGGTATATGCATTCCTGCTGATCGCGTTGCTGGTGGATGTGGAACCACCACTGTGGGGATATTTAGCGGTATTGCCTGCATTGCTGTTAGTAGCGGTGATGCTGGGTGCGATTGGCTTGTTTATCTCATCGTGGATTAAGCAACTGGAGAACTTTGCCGGCGTGATGAACTTCGTCATCTTTCCGATGTTTTTTCTCTCTTCAGCGCTTTATCCTCTGTGGAAAATGCAGGAGTCCAGCGAATGGATTTACTGGATCTGCACAGCCAACCCCTTCACCTATGCGGTCGAATTAGTCAGGCATGCGTTGTATCTGAAATTTGATGGCACAGCATGCAGCGTGACACTGGCAACAGCGCTTATCTTCTCAGTATTTGCCATTAAAGGATTTAATCCACAGCGAGCAGCCGGAGGCGGAAAACCCGGCTAATGCTCAGAGGTAGCGGCAGGCTCGTTAGCCGCCGCTTGGGCCGCTTTTTTCTCTGCTTCAGCCTGTTTCCACTCACGCATTTCTTCATAGTACGTGTCCCATACACAAGGCTCACACGCACTTTCGCAACACTCATAGTCGCCCGGAGGCGTTGGTTTATCTGTCATAATCTATCCACTACATCAATATCGTCAGTGTTCATTTTAACGGCCTGATTATCTTTTGCCAATCAGGCTTATCAGATTCATTCCTCCATACCCATATACTGACATCACCGACACATCAAAAACACCTGAAAGCACGAACAATTGTCTATCAAACCTGTCAAAATGCTATCCACAACATAACGCTCATTATCGAAAGCTCATTCTAAAGAGTTAAAGCAAAAGAGAGAATTAAGGTGAATATGAGATTTCTGTTACCCCTTATTTTATTAACATTGATGGTCGGCTGCAGCGGCGTACCCGAGCAACTCCAGGTTCCCGAAACCACCCCGTTAACCAGTTATGAGTCAGCCAGAAATTATCCTGCTGATGCTCATGCTGATAGCCAGACAGTGGAATTTCAGAGTATGGCCCGCTGGGGCGGTGTCATTGCCAGCACTGAAAACAGAGAGGGCATGACTCAGTTAGAAGTCGTGCAATTCGCACTCAACAGTAACAGCCGCCCCAATGTGACAGATAATAGCGCAGGCCGTTTTCGCGTGAAAATTAATCAATTTCTTGATCCCATGATTTATAAAGAGGGACGTGAACTCACAATACTGGGGAGTATATCCTCCAGCGAAAAAGGCTATATAGGCGAACAACCCTATCTTTTTCCGGTGCTACTCAGCCAGAAGCTATACCTCTGGCAGCCTGAAAAGCAGATAGAAACGCGCTATATTCCCTATATCATTCACACCCCGGTTTATCTTCCGAGGGATCTCAAAAAATAGCCCACAGCCATATTTATTTATCTATTTACAGGACGCTGTCAGCCAGCATTGATACGTGATATATATTCAAAGTATGTATCATTGATCTCTTATAAGCATTGGGGTTAACCGTTGTGTCTTTTGAAAGCGCCATCACTTTTTTTATCGCTATCTTTATTTTCGGCATAACACCCGGCCCCGGCATTTTTGCTATTCTGGCCCGCGCCATGGTGGAAGGTACCCGTTCATGCTTTCTGCTCGCGTTGGGGATGGTTACCAGCGATATTATCTATCTGGTGCTAGCGTGTTTTGGACTGGCCGCCATCGCTGAGCATTGGGCTGAGGTGTTTACCATCATCCGTTTCACCGGCGCCGCTTACCTCTGTTACCTTGGCTGGAAACTGTGGACAACACCGATTGATCTCTCCACAGAGACGCCTGCGACTAAACCCCGTAACGGCATAAGAAGTTTTGTACAGGGCTTTTTGATCTCAGCTTCCAACCCTAAAGTCATTTTATTTTATATTGCGTTCTTGCCTACATTCATGGATCTGTCTGCCTTAAGTAGCGCTGATATTGTCTTGGCCTCGACCCTACAATTGTTCGCACTGATGCTCGGAGTGATGATGGTCGCCCATATGGCATCGAAGGCGCGTAGGTTCTTCAAGTCCGCTAAAGCCATGCGTAATCTCAACCGCTCTGCAGGTTCTATCATGGTAGGTGCGGGCGCTTATCTGGCTAGCCGTCATTAACAGACACGAAGCGTTGCTTTGATTTCTTCATAAAAACAGTACTTTAGTACTGTTTTTATCGCTCTTTTGCAGAATATATCTCTGCCTGCCAGCAAGGTGTAATACAAGTGTCAAAAAGCTGCGTCACGGTGGGTGGCTGCTCTATACGGGTACCGGAACGGCTCTAACGATTGGCAAGAAGCTGATTTTAAAATAAAAAAGGAGCATCATAAATATTTTACCCTGATCCATAATAACTATAAGTACGGGAAAGTACGGGAGTAACTTGTGTATAAAATACTGATTGCGGATGATCACCCCCTGTTCAGGGAAGCGATTAGCAATGTCATTCATACCAGTTTCCCTGATTGTGAATTACTTGAATCCCAAACCCTTGATGCGGCGCTTGAGGTCTCACTTGAACGAGATGATTTAGATCTGATTCTGTTAGATTTGAATATGCCCGGTATGAATGGCTTAAACGGCTTAATCACCTTACGTAATGAATCCCCTACTATCCCTGTTGTGATTGTTTCAGCCGAAGAAGATAAGCAGATAGTGTTACAAGCGATTACCTATGGTGCTGTTGGTTTTATCACTAAGTCTTCATCACGCGAGCAGATGACCAACGCGTTAAAGCAGATTTTGGCCGGAAATGTTTATTTGCCATCCGATATTATCCGTAGCAACTCTCCTGAAACGCGTCGCCAGCCTCGTAACGATGATCGTCGTATTGCGCCGGAAATGTTGTCCTCGCTGACCCGTCGTCAACTGCTGGTATTAGAACGGATGTCCACCGGTGAATCAAACAAGCAGATTGCCTATAATCTGAACATTGCCGAAACCACTGTTAAAGCCCATGTCTCGGCTATTTTACGTAAACTGAATGTGCATAACCGTATTCAGGCCGTGCTATCAGCAGGCAATATCAACTTTAGTGAATATCTGAAGCGCTAATCGTCAGCGTTCTTTGAGCAGATGAAGCAAAGTGGTTTTCAGCTTTAAGGGTTTAACGGGCTTATTCATCAGAATGTAGCCCAGTTCGCGTATTTCTTGTTTCAGATCTTTATTGTAGTTCGCCGTAATCATCAGCACCCGAAGAAGCTGATCCCGCTGCTCTGCGACACAACGTGCTGCATCTACACCGTTTTTTCCGTCATCCAGATGATAATCCGCAACCAACAGGTCGACCGGATCCCGCGCTGGATTCACCCGCTCCAACAGCTGTTCCAAAGACAATGCGGTGGTCACATAACAGCCCCAGCCTTCCAGCAAGGTCTGCATGCCCTCACAAATGGCCTGATCATTATCGATCACCCAAATATGCGCACCCCGCAAGCAATCAGAAATCGTTTGCTGGCGATACTCTGGCACCGCTGAATAAAGCGCCAACTCACCATACGGGACCTCTACGGAAAAAACGGAACCTTTGCCTTCGATAGAACGTACGTTTATCGGATGCCTGAGCACACTGGAAATTTTATCCACTATCGCCAGACCCAGTCCCAAACCTTTATCACGCCCCTGATCCTGCGGGTTAAGCCTGCGAAACTCCTGAAAAATTTCCTGCAATTGTGCCTCAGGGATACCCAACCCTGTATCCCATACCTCAATCGACAGCGTTTGAGATTTACGCCGACAGCCGAAAAGAATCTGCCCTTTTGCGGTATAGCGAATAGCATTCGAAAGAAAATTCCTAAGAATTCGTGCCAATAATTGCGAATCACTGGAGATCACAACAGATGAAGGTATATAGCGCATGATCAGGCCATCATGCTGAGCAAACTGACTAAATTCGTTGGCAATATTTTCCATCAACTCACTCGCACGAAAGGTGGTGATATCGGGAGTGACGACGCCTGCATCCAGCTTAGAGATATCCACCAGCGTTCCCAGCAGCGATTCAACATCGCCCAACGCATGTGTGACTGAATTAACCAGCGGGCGCGTATCGCTGCTGAGTGGTTTTTCCGCTAAGGCGCCGGTAAATAGTCGCGCCGCGTTTAACGGCTGTAACAAATCATGACTCACCGCGGCCAAAAATTTAGTTTTCGACAGGTTAGCCTGTTCAGCATCTTTTTTTGCTTCTCTTAAGCGAGCCTCTACATGTGTCCGCTCTTCGATTTCAGACAATAAATGCTCATTAACGGCAGTCAGTTCTGAAGTACGTTCGCCGACGCGCTGTTCCAGGCTTTGATAAGCTTCTTCCAGCTCTAACGCCACTTTGCGGCGATCCGTAATGTCCCGGATCATCACGAAAAAACCAACCGTTTTGCCATCAGCACCCAAATTAGGCACATAGGATTTGAGCATATGGCGTTGCTCGTCAGCACTGTTACGCTCGGCGATATCAAAGCTAACGTTTTCACCTGACAACACCCGTTGAATATAAGGCTGTAGCTCTCTGAAGTTATGCGCGCCATGTACTTGTTTAATGCTTTCGCCCGTCAGCTTGCCACGCTCCCAGCCGTACCATTCATCATAAACTTTATTGGTAAAGCGGTAGCACAGGTCATCACCCACATAGGCAATCAAGGCCGGAACATGGTCGGTAATCAGACGGATCCACTGTTCGCTCTCTTTCAACGTTTCAGCGTATTGATAACGTTCGGTAATATCAGTGTAAGTATTTACATACCCACCATCGGGCATAGCATGGGTACGAACCTCGATAATATGGTCATTATGACGCATCACATTAGAGGTATCAGATTGACCTCCCTTCGCTCTTGAATCATGGAAATGCCTGAGATTAAGCGCACGAAAAGGAGGCAAACACTCCGCCTGCTCCCTAGAAACACCGGTTAAGCTTAAAAAGCGATCATTCCATATTTCTAACTGATCACTGGCATTCACTAAAGCGATACCTTGCGACAAGTTATCAACCATGCGTTGTAATAAGCGCGATTTTTGCGCCAGTTCGACTTCGCGGCGTTCAGTTTCAGCCGCTTTTAACTGACTGATGTCAGTATACAAAACAACCATACCGCCATCGGCAGTCGGCCGTTCACTCATCTGTATCCATTGCCCGGCAGCCAGACGGAATACTCTATGGCCATCGCCCGCTTCACCGTATTCTTCCGCAATCAAGCCATGTTCAACCGCTAAGCGACGAATGTCCTGAATCGTTGTTCCCGTGGCAATTTTCTGACCCGTTTCTTTCCAAACGGACTCAAATTTACTGTTACAGAGCACAATACGCCGCTCCCGATCAAACAGTACAAAAGCATCCGATATACTTTCTATAGCATCCACCAGACGCTGATTGGCAAGATCGGCTATCTGGTTCGCATTTTTCAGCGCCTGATGGCTGATCTTCAATTCAGACAGGGCGTCATTGAGTGCTTCCGTTCGCTCCCGCACCTGCTCAGCCAGCGCAACGGAATGTTCAAAAGTGGCGTAGGGATTAGCATTTTGCGCATTCCCCGACTCAACCCGCTCAATCAACGCCTGATTGATACGCTTGAGCTTGTAATTTTCCTTCTCTAACTGCGCCAATCGCACAGCTTGCGCAGTTTCAGTCATCAGCAGGGCTCCCAATCACAACGCCGGTAAATGTCTGGTTGATATGCATCCCTTCTAAATGCTCGCCGTATGTATTAAAACCTACCACCTTATGTTGTCGAAATAGTTCTGATGCTTCGGCGGCTATGCCCAGATGCTCTATTTCAAGACGGCGCAGGAAACAGTCACAGCCAATAATCAACTGAGGAGAACCGATATTTTGCTCGATGCATTCAAGCTCTGTTGTCAGGTTCTTTAAAATATCATCACTATGCATACGGGTAAGCACGATACCGTTCTCAACAGCACAGTAAAAAGTCAGACTTAGATCAGCATTAACTTTTTGAATCGCTCGCACATAAAATTCATTACCAATCCGCACCGCCAGCGGGTTTAATGCGAATACTTCAGGGTTCAGATCAGCCACACTCAAACCAATCAGACTGGCGTACTCTTGTGCGGCCGGTTCGGCATTCAACTCATGCACCCGTCGGTTATCACGGTCGGCGGCGGTCACTACCAGCTTCTCACTCAACGGTTTAAGGTGGTGCGTGGTAAACACTTCAAATTCACAGTCAGTATTAAATAACAGAACGACTGCCGCGCCAGTATGAAAGGCACCATGGGCAAATACATGCGTATTCGCCAGATGAATATCATCACCGGCGGAGCCTCCAAAGTGGGGAATGTTACCCAGCGCCGAACTCAGTGTTGCCAGCACTTGCTCTTCCTGTACCGACAAACCATCCAGCAGCGTCAATACAAAACTATTACCTTTAATCGGGGCCAGTTGTTTCGCCCGGCCTTTATTGATAAACGACTCAACCGTCGATTGCGCCTGAGTTAAGGATAAATTATCCATCGCCTCAATCAACGATGCTTCGACAGCAAAGTGGTGACGATTAAAACCAATCGCACTGATCGCGCCCTGTGCATAACCTTGCGCTGTGATTTCTCCCGCCGTCGTACATCCCGCCAGCGGGACAAGATCAAAAGCCTGATTCATTGCCTCAGCCAGATGCGCAAGATCATATTCAGCGGAGCAGAAAAATAGCACGAAGCCTACATCATTATGCACCAGCTGTTGCTGCAGCTCAGCGGCGGCTAAAAATGGATCACTGTGGTTTGAAAACCCTGTGACAATCGCTTTTGACATAGAGGATTTATACATAGCAGCTTCAGACATAAAGATGGTCATCCTAATCTGATAAGATATTAATGCAGTCTAGGCAGACTACTCTGCGGTTCACATACTACTTGTGAACTAATTCTTTACATAACAACGTTAATTACGTTCGTAGCGACAAGATATGCGTTAATAATGCGCGTAATTTGCCAGGTTTCATCGGCTTATTTAACACCTGCAGCCCTTGCGCGCGAAACTGCTTAAGGCTGTGGTCGGCACGCTCTGCGGTTAGCAATGCCGCCGGTATCTGGTAGTTGAAATATTGATCTAAAGATTGCCGCGCATCCAGACCTGTCTTGCCGTCGTTCAAATGATAATCCAGCAGCAACACTCTGGGAACAATCTGCCCCTGCTGGCACAACGCAATGGCCTCTTCTGCATCAATAGCGATATAAACCTTGAGTCCCCACTGCGTCAACAGCGCCTGCATACTGATCAGAATATCCTGATCATTATCCACCACCAGTATCGCTTCACCGTCAAACTGATTGTTACCCGATACCTGGCCTACCGGCATTGGAAGCGAAACATCCGCGTCTGCCAGCGGCACCTTAATAGAAAATACTGATCCCCTATCGGAACGTGAGTGCACCCCTATCGGGTGATCGAGTACGCGTGCTATACGCTCGACGATAGCTAACCCCAGACCCACGCCGGTACGCATACCATTACGATGCTGTTCGAGTTGATTAAACTCCTTAAAAATATCCACAATACAGCCATGCGGAATGCCTTCACCGCTATCCCACACCTGTATTTCAAGCTGTTGACCGCGTAATCGGCAGCCGACTAATACCCCACCCGTATTAGTGTAGCGCAGTGCATTGCTCACAAAGTTGCGCAATACGCGCATCAATAAGTGGGCATCAGAAAAAACCACCTGATCTGTTTTTCGAATGCGCAAAACCAGTCCGGCACTCTCGGCAACCGGTTGAAATTCTGTTTGTACTGCATTTAACAACTGCGAAAGATGAAACGCACAAGGATCGGACTGTACCGCGTTCTGATCCAATTTTGAGATATCCAACAGATCCGTCAGTAAATCCTCTGCGCCTTCCAGCGCGACATGAATCCGCTCTACCAAATGATTATCAGCCGCCGCCAACTCCCGCTCTCGTAGGGTAGACACCAGTAGCCGCGCCGCATTCATCGGCTGTAACAGATCATGGCTAGCGGCCGCTAAATATTTGTCTTTACTGACATTCGCGTCTTCGGCCTGCTCTTTCGCGACCTGTAACTGTTGCTGCGCTACTTCACGTTCGCGAATTTCATCCCACAGTTTGCTATTGACCGTCGCCAGCGCATGGGTACGTTCTTCTACCCGCTGTTCCAGTTCTTCATTTAGTTTTTTTAAGCGTGCCTGATCATTTTTCCGTTCACTGATATCCTGCACGAAGACCTCCAGCGTGACATCATCAGCGTCTCGTTTCAGCAAGGCATTCATCGAGACAAAAATGGCATTGCCATCGGCTTTAAACAAGCGCGTTTCGTAACGGTGAACTTTACCGTCCCGGCTCAACAGCATCAGTAGCGTCTTGTAAGCCTGTGCATCAACAAAAAGTTGCTGATCGATCGCCGTTATTTGTTCAACTAAATGATTGGCAGACGAATAACCACACAATGCAGCCATCGCAGGGTTTACTGTTCTGAATCGCCCCGACAAATCTGCCTGAAAAATACCATGCAGCGCGTTATCGAATAACCATTTATAGCGGTTACGTTCAGCTTCCAGTTCATCCAGCTTTTGCGTAAGTTCCGGATAATAGTTTTTACGGGCAGAATGGTTTCCGAGGCCAATCAGGTCCTCAAAGGTTGCATTGTTTCGCTCAGAGCGCTTCTTCATACACGACTTCAACATCTCGTTGGCTGGATTTACGCGGGTTTGTGAGAATACAGGGGTCTCTGAGCGCTTTTACCGACAATGTCGGAATATCCGACACACTGACACCATGCTCTGATAATTTCTGAGTTAATCCCACTTCAGCCTTCAGCGCAATAACATGCTGCATTAGGCGCTGCTTGATCTGTGGCGTGGTTAAGCCACGGGTATCAATACCCATAGTTTCAGCAACGACTTTGAAACGATCAGTCGCTTCTGAGTAATTAAAATCAATCACATGCTCCAACAACATCGCATTGCACAAGCCATGCGGCAGGTCCAAAAACCCGCCCAAACTATGCGACATCGCATGCACAGCACCCAGAATCGCATTGGAAAACGCCAATCCGGCTTTCATTGATCCCAGCATAATCTGTTCACGCAGCTGCATATCCTGAGGATTAGCCACCAGCGGAGCAATATTCATATTAATCAGGCGAATGGCATCTAATGCGTGCATGTCAGTCAAAGGCCCTGCACCGGTAGAAACGAACGCTTCAATCGCATGTACTAATGCGTCAATACCCGTGCAAGCACTCAGAAAAGCATCCATGGTTGCTGTTGTTTCCGGGTCAATTAAAGACACATCCGGCACAACCGCTTTACTGACAATCGAGAATTTAACCTTCTCATTCTGATCAGAAATAATCGCAAATTGTGAGACATCCGCCGAGGTTCCGGCCGTTGTAGGTATAAAAATCAGCGGAGGAATGGCCACATCAATTGTATCGACGCCCTCAAACTCCAGAATATGCCGACCATGAGCACTAACGATACCAATCCCTTTGGCGCAGTCCATCGGACTCCCGCCGCCAACCGCCACAATCACATTGCAGTGCTCTTCCTGATAAAACTGCGCGCCAGCCATCACCTCCTCACAACGAGGGTTGGGAGACACGGCGGTAAAGGTGGCGTAGGGAATGCTCTGCTCTTCAAGACTGTGGATAACATCATGCAGCCAGCCGGCTTTTTCAACACCAGGATCAGAGACAATCAGCACCTTACGCGCACCAAATGTGCGGGCATAATTACCCACCGTATGGCGCGCTCCGGCACCAAAAATTATTTCAGGAGAGACAAATTTACGTAGATTAGAAACATCAGAGCGCATCGACGGGTACTCAGGTAACTTCTTTTTATTAGACGTCATGATCAGCTGACGCACATACACAACAGAGACTACAGAATATGAAGTTTACGCTGTTTTTACAATGAGCCTTATGTGCCATCCAGTCTTACAGCTACGCAGCTACCCCCTACTAAAAGCCTACGATAATAGCCATCGTAAGCTTAGGATATGACGCCCATCACATGTAAAACGGGCACCATTTTCGTGGAAGAAAATAAAAAGCCGACCAAAATGTGTTAGGCTGTCGGTCCTGGCATACGAGTTACCAAGTATTTTTATCTTGCTTGACCAGTTCGAGCGCTTCCCTAAGGCGTTTTCTCGAGATCTCGCGTTTCATCGGCGGCCTGCCCGCCCTCGGCTTTCTGTTTCTCCCCACAGATGCGTCTTCATTATATTGTGCCATCGGTTTACCCGAATTTGGTGCATCTCACCGCGGAACCTCATAGCTGGACCGTTGCCGGTTCGAGCTGAGCGTTTTTCCGCTTTTAATCGTCGTTCGGGCCGCTTTCGCCTGACGCACGATACAACCCCTGTAAACAGGAGTCATTATGAGTTTTAGAGTTGCCATTTTAGGCGCTGGCCCGAGCGGTCTGGCCCAACTACGTGCTTTTGAAGCAGCCCGCGACGCTGGCGCTGAGATTCCCGAGATCGTCTGCTATGAAAAGCAGAGCGACTGGGGCGGTATGTGGAACTACACATGGCGCACCGGCCTGGATGCCTATGGCGAACCCGTCCACGGCAGCATGTATCGTTACCTATGGTCAAACGGCCCAAAAGAGTGCCTGGAGTTAGCGGATTATAGCTTCGAGGAACACTTTGGTCGTCCTATCCCGTCCTACCCTCCGCGCGCCGTGTTACGCGACTACATCATGGGACGCGTCGCCAAGAGCAATATGCGCCAGTACATCCGTTTTAACACAGCCGTGCACTGGGTTGCCCATGACGAAGCCACCGACAAATTTGCGGTCACAGTGCGAGACCTCAAAAAGGACGAACTGAGTACCGAAGAATTCGATCATGTGATTGTCGCTACCGGACACTTTTCGACTCCCAATGCTCCCTATTTCGAAGGTCTGGAACAGTTTCCAGGTCGTGTGCTACACGCCCATGATTTCCGTGACGCTTGCGAGTTCCAGGGTAAGGATCTGCTGCTGATCGGCAGTAGTTACTCGGCGGAAGATATCGGCACCCAGTGCCACAAATACGGCGCCAAATCGGTCACCTTCAGCTATCGCTCCAGCCCCATGGGCTTCGACTGGCCTGAGTCATTCAGCGAAGTGCCCTTGCTCACCGGCGTGACCGGCAAGACGGCGCACTTCAAGGATGGCACCAGCAAAGAGGTTGACGCGATCATTCTGTGTACCGGATATCAGCATCACTTCCCGTTTTTGCCCAACGAAATGACGCTGACCACGCACAACCGTATGTATCCGGAAGGTCTGTACAAAGGCATCATTTCCCTGGCCAATCCGAAGCTGATATTCCTTGGCATGCAGGATCAGTACTACACCTTTAACATGTTCGACGCCCAGGCATGGTATGCCCGTGATGTGATGCTCGGTCGCATCACACTACCGTCAAACGAAGCCATGCTGGCCGATAGCCGTGAATGGGTCGCCCGCGAGCTGAAGCTCGCCGATCCCACCGAAGAGATCGACTTTCAGGCAGCTTACATACTCGATTTGATTGAGCCTACCGACTACCCCGCTTTCGATGTGACCCGTGTCGCCGAAATTTTCAAGCAGTGGGAACACGACAAAGAAGCGGACATTCTCGGCTATCGCAACAAGAGCTACCGCTCAACACTGACCGGTACTCTGGCGCCCGTGCATCATACGCCATGGATGGATGCGATGGATGATTCTCTGGAAGCCTTCCTCAAAGAAGACCAATCAGAGACGGCAAAGGAGTCTGCATGAGTCAATCGACCCTGAGCCCAAGCCTGAACCCTAGTCTAAATCCTAAACTTAGCCAGGCGCGATCACGCTTTACCGCCAGCAGCATACGCTGGGGCTTTATGTGGGCCTTATGGGCCGCCGTGCTCTGGGGTGCCTGGTATGTGCCAGGATCCGCCGTTTGGTATGAAGCTCCCTATGTTAATCTGAGCTTCGATACCAATGCCGAGTTTCTACTGGCAGCTGCCGTGCTAACCACTTTCAACGCCATTACCGTACTGTTCTTTCTGTTTGTCTGGAATGGGGTATTGGGAAAATTGGGCGAATACGTCCGCACCATCAGGCAGATGCGTCATATATCCAAGTGGTTCTTCATCGGTGCCATATTTGGCGGCCCGATGGCCATCTTTGGCTCGTATCTGGCGATAGGCTACATAGGCGGGGCCTTCGCGGCCATTTCAGCGTTGATGTATCCCATCATCGGTGCCACCTTAGCCAGACTCTGGTATCAGGAAAAGATTACCCGGCGTGCAGCGGTGGGTATCTTCATCATCCTTGCTGGGGGAGTAACGGTATATGCACCCGGTATTATTGCTGAGATCACCGGCACCGGAGAAGCCGGCTGGCTTGGCTATCTGGGCGGCGCAATGGCGGCCATTGGCTGGGGTGTAGAGGGCGCAATCGCGGGACGCGGGCTAGATGTGGCCGATCCGGATGTGGGTATTACGGTGCGATTCACGGCCGAAGTCCTGTATTGGGTTTTGCTTATTTTACCCGCAATCTTCATCTTCACCGACCAACCGGTCGTGGAACTGGTCATTGCCACATTTAACTGGGCGGCCATCGGCTGGCTGATGCTGGCAGGCGTCACCTTCGCCTTCTGCTATGTCTCCTGGTACAAGTCGTTCCCACTGATAGGCGTCGGCCGAGGGCAAGCGATTGCTGCATTGTACGGGCTTTTTGCCGTGATATTCCTCGCCGCGTTCACTCTCGAATTTCCCGAGTGGAACTTCTTAGCAGGTTTGTTCCTGTTTGTTACAGGCGGGTTTGTCATGTTCACGGAAAGTGACGAAGTGTTAGAGGTCGTGCGTGCCGTATCGACCGATACCAAAACGACGACCGCCACCGCTACTGCGGTCAACTCGTAATCATTGGAGCACACCCCATGAAGAAACTGCATATGAAGGGCCGCATTCTCCAGCTGATCAATGATCAGCAGCATGTCGGCATCTGGGACTGGCAAATCAGCGACGCTGTGATGCGCGAATACGGTCTTAGCGGTGCCTACTGGCGCGGCAATACCCGCGTTACTCTGGCCGATTTGTTCTCCAGCGGCATCATAGAGAGCGTTGAAGAGCAACTCGACGACCGGGCGTATTTTGGCGCAGGCCGGATATTGTTCAAGTTCAGGCTTAACGACTTCGGTCGGCAACGCATGCGCGACACTGCACTGGCCTGATAGCCGGTGCTACCTAACTAAAAAAGGAGATATTATGTCTGATTTTTGGGGTTTTCCGGGGGCTGATATGCTCGCCGTTGCCGTCATTATCGTGCTTAGTAGTTTTGCCCTATACCAGGCACGTACCTTCGTAACCAAACTCTAAATAACACATCTAAACAACACCTCTAAACAGCGGGCACTGGCCGTCCTTCCGGACGTGCCAGCGCCGGTTTTGATCAAGAAAGAGGTGTCTTTTTACTCACTATTTTTTGTCCCAGCGTTACCACCGCCAACACTAAGGCGCCAGCCAGTAAGCCAATCCCAAAATTCAATAACGTAGGCGTTAGTGCCCCCATAATAGAACCCACAGCAGGTAACATTTCAACCTTACTTTCAGCCCCTTCAATCAAATGATGCAATACCGGAATACCGTGCGAGATGATGCCGCCACCCACCAGAAACATGGCGACGGTACCCACAACTGCCAGGCCTTTCATCAAATACGGAGCTGCGATCAAAATATTACGGCCAACGCTACGCTGAAATTTAACCCAACTACCCCCACCCTTTTTCCGCATTAAATATAAGCCCAGATCATCCAGCCTCACTATTCCGGCCACAATGCCATAAACACCGACAGTAACGACTAATGCGATACCAATGAGTACGATAAGCTGCGTCAGTAATGGGGCCCCTGCCACGGTCCCCAGCGTGATAACAATAATCTCTGCAGACAAAATAAAATCGGTACGAATAGCGCCTTTGATTTTCTTTTCTTCGAACGCCACCATATCTACATTAGCATTATCTACTGCTGCTGCTAGTTCAGCATGATGCACTTTATCTTCATCAGCGCTGTGCAGGTACTTATGAGCGACTTTCTCAAAACCCTCGTAACACAGAAACAGCCCGCCCAGCATTAACATTGGAACTATCAGCCACGGCAGAAAATAACTAATCGCTAATGCGCCCGGCACCAGAATGACTTTATTCAGCAGGGAACCTTTCGCCACCGCCCAGACGACCGGTAACTCACGATCAGCCTTTACGCCGGATACCTGCTCTGCATTCAGTGCAAGATCGTCGCCCAATACACCCGCCGTCTTTTTGGCAGCCACTTTGGTCATCAACGCCACGTCATCTAGCAGCGTCGCTATATCATCAATTAAGACTAACAGGCTGGATCCGGCCATTTTTTATTTCCTGAATAAAGTAATCAATACAGGTGAGAAGCATAACGGATTCTTATGCTAAATGTTTTACTGCAATAATATTGCACCCATAAAAAAACCCGCACAAGTGCGGGCAAAAAAAGGATGTCGGAAAACAGTAATGATGGTGATACATACCAGAATGCACAGAAATAAAAACGTGTGCGGTAACAAACAACGTGCCTATTATGCTACTTTTTATACATCGGAAAACTACTGCAAAAGCGTAAATGTCTTACTACTCTGGTGGCTATACTTAAGTAGTAATTAGCGCGAGTGTATTGGTTAATACAAGCTATGAATAAACGACTTAAGATTAATCATAAGACGCTAATAACTGATCGTCTGATAAATTGATGACACTCGCCATAAGTACATTGAGGACTGGCGTGGATAACTCTGGCTGCACACGCGGATAGCGAGGAGCATCCCTATCATTGAGTGCCGGACACTCCCAGCCTTTTGTCAGTGCTATAAACTCGGCAGCAAAGTCATGACCATGTTCGATACAGCCTGCCAGAATGACGTCGGCATAACTCAGGGCAATAGGACATGCTTGTGTTGGCGGTACAATTTCATGCGCATGATAGATCCATAACGTACCTTCGGGTAAATCAATTTCCTGATACGTTTCTATCTGATGCCGCTCAATTAAAGAACGCTGATATCCTTGCTCGCGTCGGTCAAAATGAGGAATCTCACTTTCGGGTACTTCAACCAACACACCATTACAATAAGCCCCTTCTCTCTGTACCACAGCGACTGAGCTCATGCCAAAGTCAACAGACATCACCGACCATGACCTTTCATAGCCACAAATTCTAACCGCCAATACCTTACCCGACTCGCCTGTTACCGCACGACTCAGGCTATTAATTAAACTACCGTACCCAAAAATGAAATGTCTATCCAGCTTACTCATTCAACCCCCTTTATTTCCACCTACGCGCCTACTCCAGACTCCTTACAGCCTGTCTGCCGTAGAAGAAACCCCTGCATAAATACAATCATACTTGGCTTCCTCAGCGTAATCCGCTACTTTAGACACCTTATACTCATTTTCTGTATGGTTTTATTGTCATATGCGCCAAGTACTCATGTATGCGGATCTTGCCTGGTCCCGTTTACCTTCATTTCATAAGCTTCTTTCTCTGATTTTGACCCTGTTAGTTTTACTGGTGATATTTCTGGGCAGAAGCAACGCACCTCAAACATTGACACTGCCGAAGCTGACCATGGCAGAAAGCAATATTGACGAGCAAGAATTCAAAGCGAGCAGCAAATACCCTGCAAATTACGCTTATACCATCGCAGGCGGGAACACGCTCAGTAA
Source organism: Neptunomonas antarctica (assembly GCF_001305295.1). Taxonomy (GTDB): domain Bacteria; phylum Pseudomonadota; class Gammaproteobacteria; order Pseudomonadales; family Balneatricaceae; genus Neptunomonas; species Neptunomonas antarctica. Next base: position 187,177 of record NZ_LJSI01000015.1, on the reverse strand, counting down.
TATTTTTGACCTGCTACGTATCCCACAATCTACTATGTATGAAATTCTGGAAACCGATCAGACACTGCTCGCATTAGATACGTTAAAACCAGGTAATAAATTACGTTTTTGGTTAAATCCGCAAACACAGCAGCTGGATAAGCTCGAAATTGAGTTCAATCTTGCTCAAAAAGTTATTTACCAACATGTGGATACCGGAGGTTTTGAATACAAACAACTGATACTCCCCGGCACCTGGACGCAGGAAGTGCTCGCCGGGGATGTCAAAGGTAGTTTTTATAACTCAGCGGCGCATGCAGGGCTAGACGCCGGCGATATTATGGAAATATCATCACTGCTTAAGGAAAAAATTAATTTTAATCGCGGCTTCCGTCTCGGTGATACTTTTCAGATAGTACGCTCAAAACAGCTGGTTGATGGTGTAGAAACAGGCGAAACACGCCTTGACGGTATTCGTCTGGTCAATAAGAAACGCGAGATAACCGCTTTTTTGTACAAAGACAGCTACTACGATACAGAAGGCATTGGCCTTGAACGTGCCTTTTCACGCTACCCCCTCGCCAGAAAATTGCGTATCACATCGAACTTTAACCCTAATCGCCGCCATCCGATCACACATCGGATCCGACCCCACAATGGCACCGACTTTGCGGCACCCATTGGTACGCCGGTATTAGCGACGGGCGATGGTGTCGTTATTGACGTAATAAAGCATCCTTATGCCGGTCTCTATATAAAAATCAAGCATGGGCAGAAATACAAAACCCGTTATCTGCATCTCAAAAAAGCCTATGTCCACAAAGGACAAACGGTGTCACGCGGGCAAAAAATTGCGCTATCAGGTAATTCAGGTCGCTCCACCGGCGCACATCTTCACTATGAGTTGCATATCAATAACCGCGCGGTCAACGCGATGCGTGCTGATATCCCAATCATGACGGAAATAGAAGGTAAAGATCGTATTGCCTTTAAACAACTGGTCGCTAAACAACGCAAAAAAATGGGCTAGCAACTAAGGGGTTCGGATTTCCTAACCGTTGGCCAAAATATGTGGCAATAGAAAACTCGCGTTAGATAATACTCAGGCGAGTACATGTTGGCTGATATATTGATTAAACTGTATGAGGTCGAAAGATCCCTTTATTTCAAATCTAGCCATCCCTAATTCACTTAAATAAATCTCTATTTCACAATCCAAATCCAACGTACCGGATGACTCAACTGAAAAAGCCTGAATCTTACTATAGGGCAAGGAAGTGTAATCCACTTTCGAACCAGTAATGCCTTGTACATTGGCAGTAATGATTCTTTTATTTGTAAAAACAACCTGGTCTCTAATACTTTTAAACGCTGCAAAAATAGACTCCCCCTCTATCATGAATTTATGAAAATCCTCTCTCACGTTATCTGAGTCTATTGGCTTTAATTTGAAAACCGATGAGTTTTTAAAATCTATCATATATCCTGCCTATGCGAATGACTGTCTATGGATAATAAGGGATATCTTTTAAGGATGCATTATGGCCCGGCAATCAGCTGCTGATAACGCGTTGATAGAAGTGATACTCTTTTTCCAGTGCATCGGCGAGATTCGCCGCAGAACGAAATCCATGCCCTTCTTCTACATAATAATGCGCCTCAACAGACGTGTGCTGCTGCTGAAGCGCCGCTACCATTGAGCGCGTCTGTTCTGGCACTACTACAGCATCTAGTTCGCCCTGAAAGAAAATAACCGGCACCTGAATTTGCTTTACGTGATGCAGGGGTGAACGCGCCTGATAAGTCTTTTGCTGCGTTGCCGGCGAGCCTATTAACCAGTCCATATAATGAGATTCAAATTTGTGAGTGGCTGTGGCCAGTGCTAACGGATCAGTTACGCCATATAAACTAGCCCCACCGCTGAAACAGTCGGAGAATGCCAACGCGGCTAATGCGGTAAAACCTCCGGCACTGCTACCCCGCACAAATGCCTGCCGGGCATTAATCAGGCCTCTGTCGGATAAATACCGAACCGCCGCTTCGGCGTCTTCAACATCGGTAATGCCCCAGCGTTTATGCAGTAACAACCGATACGCTCTGCCGTAACCACTGCTACCCCGATAATTAAGATCCATCACGGCAAACCCGCGCTGTGTCCAGTACTGGATACGGGGATTAAGTACCGGATAAGTACAGGCGGTTGGGCCGCCGTGGAAAAACAGCACCACGGGTGGCAGTAAAGGTAGCGCTTGCGATGCATCATTCTCGGGAGAAGAATCCGATGACGTTATAAGCGGGGGGTAAAAAAAACCGAACGCTTCGCCGCTATCTACAGAAAAACTGACATGCTGTGGAAGCGAGAGTTGGCTTGTAGATAAAGAAGGTTCGTTGGCCGAGGGGTTATCAGAGTTAAGCTCGGATCCGGATAATTCGCGAATTTCACCGCTAATGTGATCTATTTCCACGACGTGTGGCAATCGACTTACCGAATTAACCACGGCATAGACTTTATTCTGCCACGCGGTTATCGCTCTGAACTGATGGTAATCACTTCCTAGCTGACGAATCACCTCGCCCCTACGTAATTGTATTAATGCAGCAGAGGCCTGTTCCAGCCGCATGACAGTGACGCTGTCTTGCGTGAATACATAATGATAACCACCAAACTGCCAGGGCGCTGTGGTGCAATCGGCCTCAACAGACCAATAAGGCAGTAATGCTTGTTTATCCGTATCGTAACAACAAAGATTCCACCAGCCAGATTGATCAGTAATCGCCCATATTTTTCCGTCTGCATCAAATGAAGGCTGCAGGATTGACTCCTTCAAGTCGGAACCCGCTAATACCTGCGAACTTATTACCTTAGAGCTAATTACCTGACCAGGTTTGTCAAAACAACAATGATGTAACTGTGTCGCTATCCATGGCTGATTAGGGTGATCCCAACTAATAAAAAGACACTGTAACCCATCGACCGAAAGCGCTATTGAACTATAAAAGTCCTGCCCTTCATGCAGTACTGTTATCAAGCCGCTGGACAAGCACATGAAAACCAGTCGATTCGAAACATTCTTGTCAGAATGTATTTCTTCGATCATGATAATACGATGATGCAGAGCGTCATAGTGCGGTTCACCAAAACGAGATTCCGGCCGGAATGTTAGCTGCTCTGGCGCATTCGCGGCTAATGTCTGGCGATAGAGCTGTTGATCCTGCTTGTTGACAAAAACCCAGCTCTGCTGGTCAATCAGGCACCAGCTCAAACCACCGTACTCATGCACCCGGCTGCGCACATCAAATTCCGGCGGTGTGAGGTTTTGCCCGACACCATTGGCATAGCGCATCAGGCAGTTACGACCGGCTTCTTCAGGACGATACTCCACCCAGAACAAAACGCCGTCAGCATCACAGGTAAGCTGGCCATAATCTTTAAGTCCGGCGACCGCCTGTTCCGCCGAGAGCGCCGTGGGTGGCCTATTAACCTTTACAGAAGACACGTGAGTTGCGCTCATTACGGTACAGAAAAGGCTCTGCAGCAGGCGTTTCAGCCTCTTCACGCGCTTGCAGAATCATATCGTGATTCGGCGATTTACTGCACACAGGATCGGTATTATGCGCATCGCCTGTCATCATAAACGCCTGACAACGGCAACCACCAAAGTCTTTCTCTTTTTCATCACAGGAAAGACACGGCTCCTTCATCCATTCGTAGCCCCGGAAGTGATTGAAACCAAAAGAGTCGTTCCAGATATGATCGAGGCTATGCTCGCGCACATTCGGAAACTCCATCGGTAGCATTCTGGCGCTGTGGCAAGGCAAAGCTTGCCCATCGGGTGTAACCGTCAGGAACACCTGCCCCCAGCCGTTCATACAGCCTTTTGGGCGCTCTTCGTAGTAATCCGGAGTGACGAATATCAGCTTGATCGGATTTCCCGCTGCCGCCAACTTAACGCGATATTCATTGGTGATACGTTCGGCACGCTCTAACTGCGCGCGCGTCGGCATTAGCTGTTGGCGATTTTCATACGCCCAGCCATAATATTGGCAGGTGGCCAGTTCAACATAATCCGCTTCTAACTCGACACACAGCTCGATAATACGGTCAATTTGATCAATATTGTGTCTATGCGTGACAAAGTTAAGCACCATAGGATAACCCTGAGCTTTAACTTCACGGGCCATCTTCAATTTTTGCTGAAAAGCCTTTTTAGAACCAGCCAGCATATTATTAACGGTTTCATCACTGGCCTGAAAGCTCACCTGAATATGATCCAGGCCGGCCTCACGAAACTCCGCCACTTTATGCTCGTTAAGGCCAACACCAGAGGTAATCAAATTGGTGTAATAGCCTAAATCACGTGCCGCCTTAATCAGTTCACCTAAATCCTGTCTGACTAATGGCTCGCCACCGGAGAATCCCAACTGTACTGCGCCCAGCTTACGTCCTTCTTCAAAGACCTTAATCCACTCTTGTGTGGTCAGCTCTTCGCTAAAATCGGCAAAGTCTTTAGGGTTTGAGCAATATGGACACTGCAACGGACATTTATAGGTCAGCTCAGCTAATAACCACAACGGCTGCCCATGCGTCGGTGATGACGAAGGTGATGTTGGTAATGACGAGGGTTTCCCCTGACAAACTCCGCTCATACTGCACCCCGAATCCAATGTTGCTGCAAAGCATCGTCAATAAACGCTAATACATCTTTATCCAGATCTTCCGCCTCTGGATATTTTATGACTAACAGTTCAATGATTTGCGCCAAACTCCGCTGCCCATCAACCTGCGATAAAATCTCACCCGCCGGGCCATTCAGCTTCACCATCCCCTCAGGGTATAGCAGCACATAACATTGCTGTGCTTCTTCCCACTGGAATCGGAACATTTTTTCCAATTCCGGGATCATCTCCAGATTACTCATACGGATAGCCCCCGATGATATACGCGCTGGTCAGTTACCGTATGATACGGAGGCCGGTTCAGCTCGTAAGCCATCGTCATGGAATCCAGCATACTCCAGAGAATATCCAGCTTAAACTGCAAGATTTCCAACATCCGCTCTTGCTGCTCACGGGTAGTGTAGTGATCTAAGGTAATGGTCAAACCATGCTCAACATCACGGCGCGCTTCGGTTAAGCGGTTACGGAAATACTGATAGCCATCGGCGTTAATCCATGGATAGTGCGTCGGCCAGGTATCGAGACGATTCTGGTGAATCGTCGGCGCAAACATCTCGGTTAGCGAGGAGCTGGCTGCTTCTTTCCAGTTAGCGCGACGGGCAAAATTAATATAAGCATCCACTGCAAAGCGCACACCCGGCAAAACATGCTCTTCTGATATGATTTCTTCACGCGTCAGACCAACCGATTCACCTAAGCGCAACCAGGCTTCAATACCGCCTTCTGACCCTTCATAGCCATCATGATCCAGTATCCGTTGCACCCACTGACGCCGCGCATCACGATCCGGACAGTTCGCCATAATCGCTGCATCTTTTATTGGAATACTAATTTGATAATAAAATCGATTCGCCACCCAGCCACGAATCTGCTCAGGTGTGCAGCGGCCTTCATACATAGCCACATGGTAGGGATGCTGTGTATGGTAAAAATTCCCCTTGGCACGTAAGGCCGTTTCGAATTCTTTACGTGTCATAGGTAATGTATCAATTTTAGCCGTCTGCTGGCTCATATAAACACCTACAATTCGATACTCATACCGTCATAGGAGATCTCAATACCGTGCGCTTCAACTTCTTTACGCTCGGCAGAGTCTTCATCCAGAATCGGGTTAGTATTATTGATGTGGATAAGTACCTTGCGCGGTTTTGTCAGCGTGTCCAGATACTCAATCATGCCACCCTCACCAGACTGCGGCAGATGCCCCATCGTCACGCCTAACTTATCACCAACCCCCGCGGTTATCATCTCATCTTCGCGCCACAAGGTGCCGTCCACGAGTAAACAATCAGCATTGGACATTAAAGGGTTAAGGTGTGGTTCAATTTTGCCGAGGCCCGGCGCATAGAACAGGGTTTTTCCGCTACGTGTATCTTCTATGAGAATACCGATATTGTCTCCGGGATGCGGATTATTTCGGTTTGGCGAATAAGGTGGCGCACTGCTACGCAAGGGAATAGCGGTTAACTTAAGTTCAGGCACCTGCGGCACCACAAAGCTGCTACCTTGTGCATTGTTATCGCTACCGACGGGAATAGTGTGACGCTCAATGCCGCCATTCCAATGTTTCAGCATCGTAAACACAGGGAATCCCGTGGTCAGATCCTGATAAACCATATCGGTACACCATACCTGATGCGGACACCCTTCACGCAACATCAATAAACCCGTGGTATGGTCAATCTGACTATCCATATAAACAATGGCAGCAATACCGGTATCACGAATAGTTCTGGCAGGCTGCATCGGCGCAAACGCTGCTAGTTGCTCGCGTATATCCGGAGACGTATTGAAAAGAATCCAATCAATACCATTGATACTGACGGCAATTGAAGACTGTGTACGTGCTTTGGCATTGATAGTGCCATCGCGAAATCCCTTACAATTACTGCAATTACAATTCCATTGCGGGAAACCGCCACCGGCGGCAGAACCTAACACCTGTATTTTCATAAAAGACTCATGGCTCAGAAGTGTGTAATCGTTATTATTATAAAATAATGCTTAAACACAGCACCGGTGAGCATGAACCCGGCGCTGGTTCAGGCGCTCTGTATCCAGAGTGCCATAACGCTTAACGGTTTGCGAAGTACATTGTTACTTCGAAGCCGATACGCAGATCCAGATAAGCTGGCTTAGTCCACATGATAAGTACCTCTCTTGTTGTTATTCATAGTTGTTATTCAGAGTTGTTATTCAGAGTTGTTATTCAAAAATGTCCGAAGACTCCTTTAATAATAGGAGAGGTTAACAGAGACCTATATGGTACTTTGGAACGAAAAACCACCTGTTTTGGTCGCATGCAAATGACAACTAATCGCACTTTTATAAGTGCTCACTCTGCGGATTTTTTACTGTATTCCAACGGCAGCTGTGTTGTGTGTTTCATTGTTTCCATGACAAAACTGGAACTGACATCAAACAGATCTGCTTTGAGAAAACTTTTATAGAGCTTATCGTACCCGGGCATATCCGTAACAACAGCCTTAATCAGGTAATCTAAATCGCCACTCATGCGGTAAACTTCGAGCACCAGAGGAATATCCTCTATTACCCGCTTGAACTGCTCCGCCCATTGATCATTATGTTGATTGGTACGAATCGATATATAGACGGTCAGAGGCAGATTCACCTGCGCCTGATTAAGTAACGTGACACGCTCATAAATCACATTATCCTGCTCAAGTTTTTGGATTCTCCGCCAGCACGCCGACTTAGAAATCCCAACACGCTCTGCAATATCACCTATTGAAAGAGAAGCGTCCCGCTGCAGCAGTTCAAGAATTGCCCGGTCATAATTATTCAACATCGGCTTAGCCATATCAGCACTCCTACCATAAAAAATTAATGTCGTTCTCTTCAAAATAAATTAAATGACTCATCGTTCCACTATTTCTTGAAAAGTGAAACATTAATTCGATTATTATAATTTTACTGATGCAATAAGAGACATTGTTCAACGCTATTTTCTCTATTATTTAGCTTCACATGAGCGAGGAAATAATAAGATGAGCACATTGGTAGAGAGCATTCGAGCATCGGTCATCGGCGACAACCAGTTAATAGAAACGCCGTTCGGCCAGAAGCCACTGGTCTATGCTGACTACACAGCTTCAGGCCGGTCTCTGGGGTTTATCGAAAACTATATCCGCCAGCATGTGCTGCCTTTTTACGCTAATACACATACCGAAACGTCCTATACGGGCGCTCAAACCAGCAAACTACGGGAAGAAGCACGTCAGGAAATCCGTCGTGCAGTGAATGCCCGCCAAGAAGACAGCGTGATTTTCTGCGGATCAGGTGCAACGGCTGCCATCAACAAATTAATCGACATTCTGAATATTCGCCTGCCCAGCGACCTGAATGAGCGCTACCAGCTACAGCAACAGATCCCGGACCACGAGCGTCCTGTGGTTTTCATCGGCCCCTATGAGCATCACTCTAACGAGCTGCCCTGGAGAGAGAGCATAGCTGAACTCGTCGTTATTCCGTTAAATAGTGAAGGAATATTAGACCTGAAAGCTCTCGAAACTCAGTTACTGGCATACAAGGACAGAACAACCAAAATAGGCAGTTTCTCCGCCGCCTCTAATGTGACGGGATTAAAAACAGATGTAGATGCAGTCTCAGAATTACTGCAGCGCTACAACACTTTTTCTTTTTGGGACTACGCCGCAGCAGCCCCCTATGTGGGTATCGATATGCGAGGCAGCGAAAACCCGACAACGAACAACAGCAAAGACGCCGTATTTATCTCTCCGCACAAGTTTATTGGCGGACCGGGGACCCCGGGAATCCTGGTTGTTAATCAACGCGTCATACACAACCGCGTACCCGCCGTACCCGGCGGCGGCACGGTGCTCTATGTAACACCAACAGACCACCGCTATATTGCCGATACTGAGCGCCGCGAAGAAGGCGGCACACCGGCCATCATCGAATCCATTCGCGCAGGTCTGGTATTCAAATTACAGCAAGCCGTCGGCACCGATGAAATTGAACGCCGCGAAACCACATTCGTTCAAAGAGCGCTGAAGCGTTGGTCCGATTGCGACAACATCGAGATTCTGGGCAATCTTAACGCCCCACGTCTTTCTATTATCTCATTGCGAATCAAACACAAGGGTAGCGATAAAGATCTTCATTATGGATTTGTAGTTGCGTTGCTGAATGATCTTTTTGGCATTCAGGCCCGTGGTGGCTGCTCCTGCGCTGGCCCATACGGGCATAGCCTGCTAGGCATGGATATGGCCTATAGCAAAGCCCTCGAAGCACAATTACTGGAAGGCCTCATGGTAATGAGACCTGGCTGGACACGCTTGAATTTTAACTATTTTATTGATGAGACAAGCTTTGACTACATTGTGCGTGCAATCGAACTGGTCGCAGAATATGGCTGGAAACTTTTACCTTTTTACCATTTCGATAAAGTGAGTGGCGTGTGGCGCTATCAGGATAAAAAGATCTTTCCAGACTCAAGTCTGGGCACATTAGATTTTAATTCGGTTAACGCGATTCCAGACACGACGCCCCCCCCGTTAACGGTAAACTTGCCTGACTATATGGCATACGCAGAAGAGGAAATACGCAGAGACAACAGAGAAGGATTCAAATACGAACTGATACTGCCTGAAGCAGCCGAAAAATTACGCTGGTTTGCGCTACCGCAATCATAACGTTGGTTAACACTGTTTTTCGGGCTATAACGGCAGCTCCCTGAAAGAGGTATTCATCTGGGTTCTAAATACTTGCCGGAAAATATTAGCCCCAAAATAGCTATTTCTTATATATGAGCTAAATTATAAAGAGAGAATGGAAAGGGATATCCACACAAGCCACATAACCCATACCGACAAGGTACGCGGAACCCTTACCTTATGATATTCACTGCAAATTACTCATTTTATGCCATCCTTTCCCGGTTTAACTGGACCCACTGGCTTGTTCTCTGCTCATCAACTCTGCTCACTTTAAGCGGCTGGTATGTAACATCACAACAAAGCCAACAAAAGATGGACCTCCAGTATTCGTTTCAGGCGAATCATCTGATTGAGTTGATTGAAGAGCGTATCCGTCATTATGAAGACACATTGAAAAATAGCGCCGCCACTATCAACCTTTTGAATAATGAGCTCACAGCAGCCACGTGGAAAACATACGCGGGGGCATTAAGAACTGAGTCAAAGTACCCCGGGGTTAACGGTATCGGGGTCATATACAATATAGCCGCGGATCAAGTCGCACCATTCGTGGAGAGCCAACAGAAAGACCGTCCCTATTTCAAAATACACCCTGCGCATAACAACAATGAATTCTGGCCTATTACTTACATAGAACCCGAAAAGAGCAATCTTAAAGCGATCGGTTTAGATATAGCGCATGAAGCCAATAGACTCACTGCTGCGTTACGGGCCAGAGACTCGGGCACAACACAGATCACCGGGCCCATTGTGCTGGTCCAGGATTCAAAGAAAACACCTGGATTTCTCTTATATGTGCCCTTCTATTCCAGCGACAGAGTCCCCGAAACCTTAGAACAAAAGCAAAAAGAATTCATAGGCATAGTCTACGCGCCTTTTATTATGAAAAATTTAATGGACGGAGCGTTGGCGAATGAAAATCGTCTGGTAAACTTTTCGATCAAAGATGGCGACGACCTGTTGTACAACGAGCTATCTACCGCTTCAGTCGATTTCGACCCCATGCCACTGTTTAGTGAAACTTACCAGATTGATCTCCATGGAAGAATCTGGACATTTAAAATACAAAGCAGCCAAATTTTCAAGTCACTGTTTTCTAATTATCAACCACTGATTATCCTATTTTCCGGACTTATTCTGAACATATTACTGTTCGCGTTCTTTATGGTACTGATTTTCAATCATCGCAAAGTCATCGACTATGCCGAAATTGTCACTCAAGACCTCGTAAAAAACAAACAGGATCTGGAATCAGCCTATAACAGGATGAGTAGTGCGTTTGATACTATGCTTGATGGCTTAGTTGTCATCTCCGATAAGGGAACAATTCTTGAGGTTAACAATGCCGCACTAAAACTATTCCTTTACACACGAGAAGAACTGGTCGGACAAAACATTCGATGTATGATGCCAGAGCCTCACCAATCGGCACATGATGGTTACTTACACGATTACTTAACCCACGGAGAAAAACGCGTCATAGGCAAACGACGATTACTTCAGGGACTCCGAAAAGATCGCACTGTTTTCCCTATCTATTTACAAGTGAGTGAAGGTAATGAAGCAGGCTCTAAAATATTTACCGGTGTTATCCACGATCTGACAGATAAAGAAAAAGATGAGCAGAAAATCGCAGAAAAAGAAGCCATTTTAAGTGCGGCGGTACATGCATCGTTAGCTGGCTTTTTAATGATGAATACACAAGGCCACTTCACTGAAATAAATAAGGCACTAGCTGAATGGTTAGGCTACTCACCTGAAGAATTAATAGGCCGGCCCGTGACTGATATATTGCCAGAAGATGCGCACATCGCATCGAATGACAACTTAATCAACATGATTCAAGGCCATGTGAACTCTATTCATCTGGAAAAACAATACAAACGTAAAGATGGTGCTCTTGTTTGGGGTGTACTTTCAGCCTCTACGGTTAAAGATAAAATAGGAAAGGTATGCTATATCGTTGCTCAAATCATCAACATCGACGAAGCCAAGCGCTTATCTCTCAGACTCTCCGCACAAAATCTCGAACTAGAACGCAGTAACGAAGAGCTAGATCAGTTTGCCTATGTCGCCTCACATGACTTAAAAGCGCCGCTTAATGCCATCAGCAAACTAGCAGGCTGGATTGAAGAAGACTGTCTCGAAGTTATCCCTGAGGCATCAAAAGAACATTTTGATTTACTTAAATCCCGTGTCAGCCGAATGGCAAAACTACTCGATGATCTCTTATTATTTTCACGGGTTGGCCGGGTTAGCCATGAGTACGAGCGCGTTAACATTCAGCAACTAACAAAAAATATAGCAACCCTGCAGGATATTCCCACAGGCTTCATCTGCACCGCACCCGACATATCAGTGATTGCGCCTAAAATACCACTTGAGCAAGTGCTGAGAAACCTGATCGGTAACGCCGTTAAACACCACCCGGATAAAACGGGCCATATAAACATCAGTATTGATACTAACCCGGACGGATTTTATCTCAGGGTTATCGATGATGGCGCGGGCATCCCACAACATTTACATGCGAAAGCATGCGAAATGTTCCAGACTCTTCGCCCCAGAGACGAGGTAGAAGGCAGCGGAATGGGGCTCGCGTTATGTAAAAAAATTATTGAGGGCTATGGAGGATCATTACAGATTGAGTCTGAAGAAACTAAAGGGACAACTATCGTCACCTACTTACCTATACCTCAACACTTAATATGAACATTCAATATCAACGGGCATTACAGGTAAATAACCATCATGCACAAACAACCTAGCGAAGTAACGCTCTTCTTAATTGAAGACGACGATGTAGATGCCATGAGCATTTCGCGCGCCTTTAATAAATTGCGCATAGGTAACCCGATTGTACGCGCAAAAGACGGGTTGGAAGCACTGGAAATGCTGCAACAGGGTGACATAAAAAAACCTTTCATTATCTTGCTCGATTTACAAATGCCTCGCATGAATGGCTTAGAGTTTATAGAGGCTGTTCGAAAGGAGCCCGACTTCGAAGACAGCATCATCTTTGTACTCACCACCTCTCGCTCTGAAGACGAAATGATGCAGGCCTACCACCAACAAATTGCGGGATACTTTCTCAAAGAGAGTTCAGGCGAAGGCATATTAGACGTTGTGGCCGTATTAAATGGGTACTGGAAAATCGCCTATCTACCCACGTAAATAAAAATAAAAAATGAGAGAAATAATAATGCGCGTGTTAATTGTTGATGACGACATTGTTGATAGAGAGAGCGTCCGACGCTCTTTACTTAAATCATCATTCAACTGCAGTATCACTGAAGCAATGGATGTAGATACTGCATTATCTATGTGTAATGCTCAGTATTTTGATGTAATTCTACTGGACTACCGACTACCGCAGCGCAATGGTGTAGAGCTATTACTTGAACTCAAACTCAAACATCGCCTTAACAGTAAATCAGAAGTCGTTGTGATGATGAGTAATTCAGAAGACGAGGATATTGCCCTGCATTGCATCGAATGCGGCGCGCAGGACTTCTTGCTCAAAAACGAAATTACAGGCGCTAAGCTCAGACGCACCATATTGCAAGCGCAGAAAAAAGGCGCACTAGAGCAAGAACTCCTTGATAGTTTTAAACGCGTTAAAAAATTAGCAGAGCAAGATTCACTCACTCATTTAGCGAACCGATACCTGTTTGATGTAACGCTCAAAACAGAAGTAAACAACAACCAGCGCGATTTGTCAGGGCTGGCCATAATTCTTTTCGATGTGGATAACTTTAAACTCATTAACGATACCCTTGGCCACCATACAGGTGATGAGTTACTAAAAGGTGTTTGCGCGCGCATTACAGATGTACTGCGTGGCACCGAGCTGTTTGCCAGACTCGGTGGCGATGAGTTTGCCATCCTACTCACGAATCAACACTCTCACGTTGACGTAGCAAGGATAGCCAACCGTATTCAGCTCAGTATGCGCGCACCGTTCATCATTGACGAAAAAGAAGTTAAAACAACCATCAGTATCGGTATCTCTGTTGGGCAGAAAGATAAAAAGGCAACGGCAGAAGAATTATTGAAATTTGCCGATATTGCCATGTACCGAGCTAAGCGCGAAGGGCGGGGCCTTATCAGCTTTTTCGAAGAGACAATGCATGAACAGACTCAACGTCGGCTCACATTGGAAAATAACCTCTCTAAAGCCATCGTCAATAATGAGTTCTTTTTAGTCTATCAGCCAGTATTCAATACCAGTGACATGTCTTTAACAGGCTTTGAGGCATTAATCCGCTGGCAATCACCCACGGAGCTGATTTCACCTGCTGAGTTTATTCCTATTGCTGAAAAGTCTCATCAGATAGTCCAGATCGGCAGATGGGTGGTTAGCCAAGCCATTCAGCAAATAGCCGCCTGGAACACACTCTTAACCCAACCACTTAAAATGGCTATCAATTTATCAGGTGCCCAGCTGCGCGATAAGGAATTTATCCCTCTCGTAGAACGCTTATGCCGTACACATAATGTCTCACCGAGTTTCATAGAATTCGAACTAACGGAAACAACACTGCTGGAAATCAACGATGTAACACATGCTTTTTTAAATGACATTATCGCGCTGGGATGCACTTTGGCTCTGGATGACTTCGGCACTGGCTATTCCTCCATTTCGCATCTACACAACACCCCACTGAGCTGCGTGAAGCTTGATAAATCAATGCTTCCTAATGGGCAGCACAACCCGAGCAAACATGACCGTGATAAAAAAGTGACTTTGATGACCGGCCTTGTAAAGATGCTACAAACATTGGATTTAGTGATAGTCGCGGAAGGCGTTGAAACAGAAGAGAATGAACAGTTGTGCAAATCATTAGGAATCACGAAAGTACAAGGGTTTTACTATGATCCGGGCCTATCTGCTTCGGATATAAACCAACGCTACGTCAACAATGACACATTTGACATTTATAAAACTAAAAATGGCAGAGGACTGCGATCAGAGAAAGAGCATATAATTTGAAAAATTTTTAATGCTTTTAAAATCATAGAGATAAAATACTTATACTATCTGGCACCGACATTGCATTACCTCCTGTAAGCAAACAAATACAGAGAGATACGACAATGACACACACAAATGAAGAACAAGGTGTTGAGACTATTGGTGTAATTCCTTCTATCTTGATGGTATTAGGAGGCTTAGTTATCGCTATTCTGCCCGTCATCATACAAGTCATTATTTTAATGAATTGATGAGTAAATTTGTGTCTTTTTCCGTGAAAGAGAGCATAGATTATTCGGCGGGAATCAGGCACTCGCTGATCCGTTACCAGCAATTCACACCTATGAGATACAGATAGAAGAAACACAAGAAGCAAGATAAAGCAGGAAAAAAGGAATAACCGATTGGTGCAGATGGGGAGACTCGAACTCCCACGCCCGTGAGGGCACTAGCACCTGAAGCTAGCGTGTCTACCAATTCCACCACATCTGCATCGGTCTTACTTTGACATCAATATTTGAAATCAAACATACATTTAAAGAGTGTAAGCTCTGATATTTTCGCTTTCAGCACCAAGCCTGAAGAAACAGGATTTGGTGCAGATGGGGAGACTCGAACTCCCACGCCCGTGAAGGCACTAGCACCTGAAGCTAGCGTGTCTACCAATTCCACCACATCTGCTCGAAAGTCGGCGGTATTATATAGACCGCCTTTAGGTTTGGGAAGCCGTTTTCGTCCATATTGAAAAATATAGCCTCCCGTATAATCTTTAATCCTTCAAACAGCCCTCAAACACAGCGGCGAAATCAGTCAGGAATGCAAGATAAGCACCTTTGCCTGGCGTGATACTTTGCCCCAGCGGATCCAGTTCGGCAGTATGGATGGTCGATCCCGACGTAACCGCCTGCAACACCGCTGAACTAAATTGCGGCTCACTGAAAATACAGACTGCTTTACTCTGGATAACGGCCTCGCGCAACTCTGCTAAGTGCTTCGCACCGGCCTTTCTAGAGGGATTGATAGTAATAGCATCCAGCTGTAACAAATTATAATGTGCAACGAAACCATGATAGGCATCATGAAAAACCACAAAGCCACGCGTAGCTAACGGCGACAGCTCAAGCATCAACTGCTTATCAAGCGCCAGCAGTGCCGATGAAAACTCAGCATAATTACTATCAAGCTGCGCTTTCTGTGCTGGTGCAGCTTTTACCGCGGCCTCATGAATGACCTCTGCAACTTCCAACGCATGCAGAGGATCAAGCCATATATGCGGATCTGCACCACCGTGGTCGTGGTCATGGTCGCCAGCCTCATCTGGATGCGTCTCCTCATCTGGATGCGTCTCCTCATCTGGATGTGCCTCCTCATCTGGATGTGCCTCCTCATCTGAGTGCGCCTCCTCATCCATCAACGCGATCACGGTTGCATCGGTTTGCCCTAATGATTTTGCCAGGAAGCGCTCCAGCTCCGGCCCGACCCAAAAGATAAGATCAGCTTGCTGTATTTTGCGCACATCCGACGGACGTAATGAATATTGATGGGGTGATGCGCCTGGAGGCAATAACACATCGGGCTGCGTCACGCCTGCCAGAATTTCACTTGCAATCAACTGTATCGGCGTAATACTGGTCAGTACTTTTAACTCTGAGGCAGCAGAAACGGGTAAAGACACTATAAATAATAAAGCCAATAGTAAACTTTGTCGGCGCATGCTCTTCATCCATGGTTAATTGATGTTATAATGTAACAAACTAAAGCAATTGTTACAACATAACAAAATCCAGACTTGCTGATTATGACCTATTATCTATGACTTTTTATTTATGAAGAACGAACTCGCTTTCCAGCCATCACATGATCACAGCCGCTGCATTACCCAAGCATTGCAGGAGGCGGCCCATCTTTGTCGTGGCCGCCAGCAACGTTTCACGCCGGTGCGCGAATTGGTACTCAAATTGATCTGGCAAAGCCACAAGCCACTCGGGGCTTATGATCTTTTACCTGCACTGGCCGCCGCAGGCTTCAATTCTGCGCCTCCTACGGTTTATCGGGCACTGGACTTTCTTCAGGAACAGGGATTGGTGCATCGCATAGCGTCCCTTAATGCCTTTATTGGCTGCAGCCACCCGGAACATCCGTGTAATAACAGCTTTCTTATTTGCATCCGCTGCCAGAGTGCTGTTGAACTGGAATCCGATGCGGTATCTCAGGCCATTAAAGCCTGTGCCGCCGAGATTGGCTTTAGCGTGGTGACCGAAACGCTTGAAGTCGCAGGCGTATGCCCTAATTGCCAACAGGAAGACAGCAAGCCATGAGCCAACCGATAGATTTAGTCAGGCTCGACCAGATTAATGTTCTTTTTGACCACAATCATGTTCTTCAGAATGTGAATCTGACGCTACACAAAGACTGTATCACCACACTTATTGGCCCCAATGGTGCCGGCAAAACCACATTAGTCCGTATTGTACTGGGCCTGATAAAACCCACTAGCGGCAGTGTCTGGTTGCAGCCAAATTTACGCGTCGGTTATATGCCGCAAAAGCTGCATATTGACCGGACATTTCCGCTCACGGTGAAGCGCTTTTTACAAACGGCACGCGTGAAAGACGCGCTAAAGATGCAAAAAGCATTGGATGATGTCAGTGCCGGACACTTAATGAACCACTCAATCCACGATCTCTCCGGCGGCGAAAACCAGCGCGTTATGCTGGCGCGGGCACTGTTGCGTGAGCCGGAGCTATTAGTACTGGATGAACCCGTTCAGGGAGTCGACATTAACGGCCAGGTAGAGCTTTACGATCTTATCGCCAGCATTCGCAAAAAGCGCGGCTGCGGTGTTCTGATGATCTCGCATGATTTGCATCTGGTTATGTCGTCAACCGATCATGTGGTGTGTCTCAACCATCATATCTGCTGCTCAGGCCACCCGGAACATGTCAGTAATGATCCGTCCTTTATTGAGCTATTTGGCCCACAGGGCGCCGCCAGTATGGCGCTCTATAACCATCACCATAATCACCAGCATGATACGCATGGCGATGTGATTGCTGATCACCCGCATCCAGAGGAAGCGCCCAGGGAAGTACAGACGGAGTGTAAACACTGATGATTTACGACTTCCTTATTTACGCCCTATTGGGTGGGCTGGGCGTTGCCATTGTTGCAGGGCCGTTGGGTGCATTTGTGGTGTGGCGCCGCATGGCTTATTTTGGTGATAGTCTGGCACATTCGGCGCTTTTAGGCGTTGCGCTGGGAATTTTGCTGGATTTCAACCTGAATCTCGCGGTGATCGTCTGCTGCGTATTATTAGCGCTGGTACTCGTCGCACTGCAAAAACAACGTCTGATCGCCACCGACACCCTGCTGGGCATCATGGCTCATAGCACTCTTTCTTTAGGTTTAGTCGCCATCTCCTTTGTTGACGATATCCGGCTGGATCTGATGGATTACCTGTTTGGCGATCTGCTCGCCATTGCACCTATGGATCTGGTCTGGATTCTGCTAGGCGGTGCCGTTGTACTACTCACTATCCGTGTTTTCTGGGAGTCCTTGCTTGCCATTACCATTAACGAGGAACTCGCCCAGGTAGAAGGCGTCAATGTTAGCCGTACCCGTTTAATTCTGATGGTACTGATTGCGATTGTGATTGCCGTCTCGATGAAAATTGTGGGTATTCTGCTGATCACCTCTTTACTCGTGATTCCTGCGGCCGCTGCCCGGCGGCTGTCTACAACACCAGAACAGATGGCCATTTACGCCTCCGTATTGGGATGCACGGCGGTATTAATCGGCATCTGGGGCTCATGGACATGGGATACACCGGCGGGCCCATCCGTTGTGGTAGCGGCGCTAGCTGAGTTCGTGATTATTTATCTGATCCCGTTGCGAAAGACTGTCAACGCCTGATGCTCCGATCTGCTCACATTAACTGGCCCACCCAACGCGACCATAAAGAAGTCTGGTCGCTGGCGTGGCCAATGATCCTGTCCAACATTACCGTACCCTTGGTCGGACTGGTGGATACTGCCGTTATAGGCCACCTACCGGACGGCCATCATCTGGCTGCGGTGGCTATCGGCAGCATGATCTTCTCGATTGTTTACTGGGCATTCGGCTTTCTGCGCATGGGCACAACAGGCCTAACGGCCCAAGCTTTAGGCGCGGAAGATCCAACAGCCAACCGTACTCTGTTAGCGCAGTCATTAGTGATGGCGACACTCATTGGCCTGTGTATTATTATGCTGCAAACGCCAATTATTGAACTGGCGCTACACTGGATAGCCGCCGAGCCATTAGTCACGGAAGAAGCACGCCAATACGCATCTATCAGAGTTTATGGTGCGCCTGCCGTGCTGTGTAATTTTGCCTTACTCGGCTGGTTTCTTGGCAACCAGAACAGCAAAATCCCCTTACTGCTGCTAACGGTGACTAACCTGCTGAATATGGTCCTGGATATTATTGCCGTTTACGGGCTGGGAATGCATGCCGACGGGGTTGCACTGGCCAGCGTAATCGCAGAATACGGCAGCTTACTGCTGGGACTATATTTATGCAGAAGTATATTAAGACCGATGAGCGGCCAGCTTCTGGCGGCATCATTAACTCAGGTCAGACACTATACCGCGCTGTTTCAGGTGAACCGCTACCTATTTATCCGCACCCTTGCTCTACTCTTTTCAATGGCTTTTTTTACCGCGCAAGGCGCACGTCAGGGCACCGATATTCTTTCTGCCAATGCGGTATTACTCAACTTTATACTGCTGATTTCCAATGGTCTCGATGGATTCGCGCACGCCACGGAAGCCTTAATTGGCAAGCGCTCCGGTCGTCAGGATATGACCGGCTTTTATCGCACCGTTACTACTGCGGCGATCTGGTCAGCGATAACCGCCCTGCTTTTTTCGCTGTTTTTCTGGGTCGCGGGTGGCTGGGTTATCCAACTATTAACATCAATCGAAAACGTTCAACAACAAGCCATGATTTACCTCCCATGGCTAATCATCCTGCCATTAATTGGCGTGTGGAGTTTTCTGCTAGATGGGATTTTTATCGGGGCGACCCAGGTTAAAGCGATGCAGAACACCATGTTATTCTCGGTATTTTGTGTTTTTATACCCGCATGGTGGTTACTTCAACCTCTCGGCAATCACGGCTTATGGATCGCCTACCTGACGCTGTTTCTAGCCCGAGGCATCAGCGGCGGCTGGGTTTTTTGGCAATTAAGCAGAAAACAGCAGTGGCAGATCACACGAAAAGCCTCTGCCTAATCGGTGCCAGATACAACTCTCAAATATAAGCTCTCAACTCACAGAAAATGCTTCGCCTGCATCACGACACGCCTGATAGCGACAACAACTCACTTCGTGGTCATTTACCATGCCGACAGCCTGCATATAAGCATACATAATCGTTGGCCCGACAAAGCGCATCCCCTCTTTTTTCAGTGCTTTAGAGAGCTGTTTGGATACATCTGTTTCAGCAGGAACCTCACTGTGATTATTTCTGCTGTTCTGCAGCGGCTGGTTATCTACAAACCCCCATAAATAACGGGCAAAGCTCCCATGCTCCTGCTGTAACCGCAAAAATACACGGGCATTCGAGATAGACGACGCCACTTTAAGTTTATTACGAATAATAGCAGGATCAGCCAACATTTTTTGCTGTTCATCATCCCCAAAGCCCGCCACTAAAACCGGATCAAAATCCTTATAATAATGGCGATACCCTTCACGCTTTTCCAGCACCGTGCGCCAGCTCAGCCCTGCCTGAGCCGCTTCCAGAGTCAGAAATTCAAACAGAACGTTATCCTCTGTTTGCGGCATACCCCACTCTTTATCGTGGTAGTTCTGCTCTAACAATGACTTATTCGTAGCCCAATAACATCGCTGGCACATAGCTTATCCTTTATGCAATACTGCTGAAAACGCCAGTATTACCGGCATCTATTTACTATCTTTTTTCTTAAGAGCGGGATTAGGCACAAACATTAGCGGCTTTGATGTAGGCGCAGGATCCGGTTTTTTATTGACCCGTGTTTCCAGCTCGGCCTCATCCGGGGAACCATCAATATTCTGGCCGTTCACATAATCACATTTAACACACTCGCGGTACTCGCGAATCTCGTTTCGATAGATACGAATCGTATCCATCTCACCACAACGAGGACAGACAGCCCCCGCCACAAAACGTTTTATTACCGTCATATTTACGCCTTCTTTTTTTGCAACAATGCCCAGAAATGCAATTGTTCCTTTTATGCAACAATTAAGCTATTGATAAACATATACTTTTTTATAAAATCTTCTGATTGGTTGCTGCTGAATTTCCAGCAGCAACCCTTTATTTCTGACCTGAAAATCTAAACATTGATACCGGAATGTTTTAATAACGCATCCACTTTTGGCTCACGTCCACGAAAAGCCACAAACAACTCCATTGGCTCTTTAGAACCCCCGTTCTCCAGCACTGTTTCACGGAAACGCTGACCCGCTTCCTGATTAAACACGCCCTGCTCCTCAAACAATGAGAAGGCATCAGCAGAGAGCACTTCAGCCCATTTATAGCTGTAGTATCCGGCGGCATAGCCACCACCAAAAATATGGCTGAAGCTATGCTGAAAACGGTTGAACGCCGGCGGTGTAATCGCGGCTACCTGCTGACGAACCCCTTGTAACAACCCTTGAATATCGGTTTTACCCGCTTCAAATTCATGATGCAGCTTAAAGTCAAAGATGGACAGCTCCAGCTGGCGCACCATCATCAGAGCAGACTGGAAGTTTTTCGCCGCCAGCATCTTATCTAATAACTCGACAGGCAGCGTTTCGCCCGTTTGATAGTGCCCGGAGATAATGTCCAGTGCTTCAGGCTCCCAGCACCAGTTTTCCATAAACTGGCTCGGTAGCTCTACGGCATCCCAGGCAACACCGTTAATACCACTCACATCAGCATATTCCATCTGCGTCAGCATGTGATGCAAACCATGACCAAACTCATGAAACAGTGTGGTTACTTCATTATGTGTCAGCAGTGCCGGATCATCACCGACAGGTCCATTAAAGTTACACACCAGATAGGCCGCTGGCAGTTGTAACGAACCATCTTCGAGACGACGACGGGTGCGACAATCATCCATCCATGCGCCACCCTGTTTATTAGCGCGGGCAAAAGGGTCTAGATAAAAACGCGCAATGGTCTCTGCATTACGCTTAACGGCAAACAGACGCGCATCGGGATGCCAAACATCAACGTCCGCCACTTCTTCAACTTCGATATTAAATAAACGCCCTGCAACCTCAAACATTCCCTTAAGAACTTTTGGATAAGGGAAGTACGGACGTAGCATTTCTTGTGAAAGCGCATAACGTGATTGTTTAAGCTTTTCAGAATAGTAAGACACATCCCAGGACTCGACACTCTCAGCACCAAACTCTTCTTTAGCAAACGCGCATAGCTCTTTATATTCCTGACGAGCCACATCAACGCTTTTATCCGCCAGATCATAAAGGAACTGCAACACCTGCTCTGGCGTATCGGCCATTTTGGTGGCGAGTGAGTAATGTGCATAACTTTCAAAACCCAGTAACGCCGACATCTCCTGACGCAATGTCAGAATTTCAGTCATTACTTCTGAATTATCCCACTTGCCAGCACTTGGCCCCTGGTCAGATGCACGTGTCGCGTAAGCCTCATAGACTTCACGGCGCAACGCCCGATCATCGCAATGCGTTATCACCGGGAAATACGAAGGAAATTCCAGCGATAACAGATAACCCTCTTTCTCTTTAGCCTTAGCCGCTTGCTTTGCTGCCGCCAGCGACATCTCAGGCATGCCTTTTAGCATTTCAGGATCAGTAATCAGTTTTTCCCAGCCCTGTGTGGCATCCAGCACATTTTCAGAAAACTTAGTGCTCAGTTCAGATAAGCGCTGGCGGATATCGGCATAACGCTGTTTTTTATCCACAGGCAGATCAATACCCGATAAACGAAAATCACGCAGATTATGTTCCAGTACTTTTTTCTGAGCGGTATCTAAACCAGAAGACTGCTCTGACACACGTCGATAAGCATTGAATAAGCCTTCATTTTGGCCCATCTCCGTCCAATAGGCCGACAACTTCGGCAAGTTTTCGTTATATGCTTCTCGCAACTCATCACTGTTAAGTACCATGTTCAGATGTGACACAGGGGACCAGGCCTGATTAAGCGCATCATTAATCGTATCCAGCGGTGCAATCACTTTATCCCACTCAGCACTGCTCACATCGCCAGTCAACCTGGCAATCTGCTCACGCCCTTGTTCTAATAACTTATCCACAGCCGGTGAAATGTCGGAGGGTTTAATCTGGCTAAACGGGGGTAGCAGGGTGGATTCCAATAACGGATTGCTCATTAATCTCTCCAAATCGAGTTCATATACGTTACATGAGCGTTACAGAAACGCGTCAAGTACTTGTCGTAGGCACTTATATCTGTACTTATGCCAGTACAATAGAAAATAGTGATTAGTATACAATGGGGGCTGATGATGGCGATGCAAGCGGGTAATAATTAATGAACATTCGATCTTTTCAAGGCATAACACCCACACTCGGCAATAAAACTTTTGTAGACCCTTCAGCGGTGGTGCTGGGCGATGTGATAATCGGGGACGATACCTCTATCTGGCCATTAGTGGTTATT
This sequence comes from Neptunomonas antarctica, assembly GCF_001305295.1. Classification (GTDB taxonomy): domain Bacteria; phylum Pseudomonadota; class Gammaproteobacteria; order Pseudomonadales; family Balneatricaceae; genus Neptunomonas; species Neptunomonas antarctica. Next base: position 164,161 of record NZ_LJSI01000015.1, on the reverse strand, counting down.
CGTGGCGATATGCACAAAATCCGTATCGGCCACTCCTGTAGCATACAGGATGGCTCTATTCTGCATATCACCCATGCAGGCCCTTACAATCCAGAGGGTTTTCCGCTGATCATTGGTGATCATGTCACGGTAGGCCATCAGGCAATGCTGCATGGCTGCACTATTGGAGACCGGGTGCTGGTAGGTATGGGAGCGACTATTATGGATGGCGCTGTCGTTGAATCCGATGTGGTGATTGGCGCGGGCAGCTTAGTGCCGCCGGGAAAAATACTCGCCAGTGGATTTTTGTATGTAGGCAGGCCAGCCAAACAGGTGAGGGCGCTAAGCGAAGCCGAAATGAACTACTTCACCTACACTGCGGGCAATTACGTAAAGCTGAAAGATAAGCATCTTCAAGAAGAATGGGCAGGGTGAGAAGGCGTTAAGGGAGGCACGCCTCCCTTAACCGTTACCGATCGACTAAGCTGAATTATTAAAGCTGCGCTTCTCTAGAGACAGATGGGACGTTTAACCCTGTTAGTACGACGGCGCTTGTATAAACACGGTTAACCGCGTTTTGATGGCCATCACCTAAATGTGCTTGTACCGACGCACCTAAGTCAGACAAAGGGCTACCGATTGATTTGAAGCCTTGCGCTGTGGCTACATGGCCTGCCGCCAAGTTAGCCTCAACAGACTGAGCCGAAAAATCATTCAGGCCACTAGCAAACGCCTGTGAAGCAAAAAGAGCAGAAGAAAGAAGAGCAGTAGTCAGTAGAGTTTTCATGGTCGTTTCCTTTAAAGAGTTCAGCGTGTTTCGCTGCTTGATGGGGTTACTTTACAAGCCAAACCTGAAATCAAACTGAAATAAGAAACGTGTTTTTAACAATATTTTAGTTATATATATTAAGCTCACAAAACACTGACCGAACTCTCTAAAAGCGCACACATATACATAGCCACTGGCGCCGCAGACTCTACCGAACATGATATAAGAAAGGCGTTCCAGCGCGTCGTCTGAAGTCAGAACTATCCGCTATTTACGCGAGTTATACACACATCAAGGAGAAGCTATTATATGAGTATTAAGGATTTGCTAGGTATCGAACACCCTATTATTCAAGCACCTATGGCGGGCGTACAAGGCAGTGAATTAGCCATTGCCGTATCACAGGCAGGGGGGTTAGGTTCTCTGCCTTGCGCCATGCTGACGCCTGACATGATCCGGGCAGAATTAACGGCCATCACAACGGCAACCAGCAAACCTTTTAATGTGAATTTCTTTTGTCACACGCCACCTCAGGTGAGTGCAGAGCGCGAAGCAACGTGGCGAACAGCACTACAGCCGTATTTTGCTGAATATGATATCAATGCTGATGATATCCCCGCCGGGGCTGGCCGGGCACCGTTCTCACACGCTATAGCTGATGCGATAGAAGCGTTTCATCCGCCCATCGTCAGTTTTCATTTTGGCCTGCCAAGCCCTGATTTATTGGCGCGCATAAAGGGGTGGGGCGCAAAGGTACTATCAACCGCAACCACGGTTGAAGAGGCTAAGTGGCTTGAAGCTCATGGCGCAGATGCCATTATCGCTCAGGGACTGGAAGCAGGAGGGCACCGAGGGCTGTTTTTATCAGACGATATAACCACGCAGGTCGGGACTTTTTCATTACTGCCTCAAATTAGTCAGGCCGTGAATATCCCTGTGATTGCCGCCGGCGGTATCGCCGACGCCAAAGGCGTTGCAGCGGCACTGTCGCTGGGTGCTATTGCCGCACAAATAGGTACGGCTTACTTACTCTGTCCCGAAACAAAAACAAGCCAGGTGCACCGGGCCGCACTAAAAAGCGCATCGGCACAGCACACCGCACTCACGAATCTATTCTCAGGAAGACCGGCTCGCAGTATTGTTAACCGTGTTATTAGAGAAATTGGACCTATTAGCAACAGCACACCTGAGTTCCCATTAGCCACAACGGCGATTACGTCGCTGCGTTCCAAAGCTGAAGCCAATGGCAGCGGTGATTTTTCACCTTTGTGGTGTGGACAAAATGCTACAGGGTGCAAAGAGATATCAGCCGCAGACCTAACGGCAGAGCTTGTGGCTGAAGTGTTAAAACGATAAGACTTACCGACACAAAAAAAAGCCGCTGAACTATTAGAATAGTTAGCGGCTAAAGGTCTGTGTCTACTGCTTGATGAGAGGTCAAATGCGTTACCCGGCTTCTTGATAAGTGCGGGTAACCAGCGCGGATATAATGGAGGGAGGCAAGCAAGCCTCCCGTACAAACGATTAAAGCTGTGCTTCGGTTGAGTTAGCGGGTACGTCTAAACCGGTTAAAGTAACCGTATGGCTATATGTGTGACTAGCAGTGCTGGCAATGTTGTGATTAGCATCACCCAAATGCGCTTGAACCGAAGCACCCAGATCAGAAAGCGGACTGCCAACGGATGCAAAACCCTGAGCAGCGGCTACATGGCCTGCGGCCAGATTTGCTTCAACCGACGGAGCATCGAAGTCACTTAAACCACCGGCAAATGCCTGTGAAGCAAAAATAGCTGAAGAAAGAAGAGCAGTTGTCAGTAAAGTTTTCATGGTCATTTCCTTAAGTTCGTTAGCGTGAGTCGCTGTTTGATGTGGCTACTTTAAATCCCGAAGCTGAAACCAAACTGAAATAAGAAAACTTATTTTGATAATTTTTTGTTATATCATATTTTTATACTTTTGAGCGTTACCATGCCACCTGACTTGCTTTAATAGACACCAATACGACCGACCTTAATTCTGGGGCTGCCAGCAATTTCCGGACAGGCATCGACATCGCTACAACACGTTACATGCTGGCCTTAGCGGGAGCTGTTAAGATGTTATCGACGTCCGAAGATAGTGATGAGATGAGTAAGATGGTTAAAACCAGTTATGCAGGTTCGGAACAATGGCTCAACAACCGTGCGTGGTCCAAGTCGTTCGGTTTCGGTTTGCTGACACTTCGTAAAGAAGCCCGGACGCCGCACACAATGAATAACAGCCTGACTTCCTGGGCAGCAGAAGATAAGCTGCGTTCCTCCACTGGACAGTAAATCAGATATAGACACCGTCCCCTTAAATAGAACGCGGATGGGAATAGATAGCAAAGGGACAACGATCAGAGGTTACAGCAGAGCACGTGTGTATTTTGAACGACGTACATTCAAACCTTTACAACCCACTCTGGCAAATAATAATGGTGGAGGCATGGCCATGAAACAATGTTATACACACCTTTTTTATTTCGGATTACTACTCTTACCGATAATCTCTATAAGCACGTCTTATGCATCCTCTGGCTGTGCCAATGAAGAAGTGCAGGGCGTGGTGCTCAAAACATCATATACGATGCCCCCTGCAGAAGATCCGGATCCGCTGATAGTGGTCGATATCAAGTCAAAAGTAACGTCCTATTTTATCCCGGGACACTCCTATATAGAGAAAGTGACCACCGAAAAAGTAACGATCACCCTGGGGCCAACTCACACAGAGAAAACGCTCCACTCCCAAGCGTGGCACACTCCCGATAAAGTTTATTCCAAAAACGAAAGAGGTAAGCCAAACGTTCGGCAGATGCAGCGCCGTAGCTTTAATACAACCCCGATCTCTTTACTAACAAGTACCAGTGATACCCGGATTTTTCTTGATCGGGAATGTAGCTGGGCTTCAAAAAAAATACCGGGTTTAGGTGGAATAAAAACATGCTCTTTAGCTATTTACGGATGGCCTCATCAAATATTTGCTGAGATTGAGAAAACCAAAGCAAAAGAACATCCCATCCTCTTAGAAGAAACCTGTATACCCAAAAGCAAATTTATTATCCCTGAACTCGACTGGCAGTAACCCGATTACCATGACTATTGTAAAGAAGCGGATACGAAAAGAAAAAGGCGCAGCCAGCATCGTTGCTCCTTTCATAGGACTATCGTTGTCGGAATGCAGAATCACCTGATCAGGCTTAACACCCTCCCTCTGACAGAAATCCTTCATTAAATCGGCGCCAATGCGCTACTCTCTTTCTCATAAACCTGCCAGCCCACTATTTTCCGGCTATAAATATCCACCACTAGATAAAGGTACAAAAAGACATCTCTCACCGCCGTGGGCAAGTAGGTAATATCCCAGCTGCAAAGCTGATTGGGCGCTGTCGCCATTAACGCTCTGGTTTTTTTGATCTGCCTGTTCGGTGTTGATTTTTGTCGATGAGCCAGCTTTTTTTCTGCCTTCAATACGCGACGAAAGAATGATTCCACGCTCGCCTGGCGGCAACACCGGGCACCCAATCGCGCATCCGCATACTCAACCCCACGCCGGAGGCTTTTGACGACTTTGGCGTGAGCGAAGATGGCCATCGCTACCTCCCCAACCAAGACCTACACCTGAAAAGCACAGCGATTGGTAGCACAAGCGGCATAAACATCCAGGATGCCAACCTGCTTAAAACAGAGATCACCTGGGGGGTAGAGCGACGCATGCCCTTTATCAGCAACCTCATCTCGCTGATAGGTCAGGGGATTAGCCCCCCCGGCTCCTTTGAACAACGGCTATACGCCAACAACATGATACCGGTAACCAGCACCAGCATTTTGCGCATGCACACCCGCGCCCGGCAAAATAGCGCGATGGTCTCCCTGGCAGAGCAGCAAGGCTTACCCCGGGCACAAAGCGGCCCGATAGAAAGGTTAGTAGGAACCGACACGGGTATAAGCTTACCCACCACTCCCGGAGGATATGACGGCAGTTTAGTTAGCAGTTATGTGCCTAAATTCATCCCACACACAGGCACTACACATCCTACAGACCCTACTGATCCCGTTGATCCCGTTGATCCCGTTGATCCTGTTGATCCGAAGACGCCTGATGAAGGAACGCCCATTCCACCAGACAACCCCTATCAATGCCAATCAACGTGGGAAGATGAAAAATACCAAGCGAAAAAATGTGAAGGCCGCTGGTACTGCGCGGCAGTAGACTTCACGGAGGACTTAAAAGCAGCCGCCAATGTACTGTGGGATTTTGCGACGGGTTTTTTGGCAGGAATGGGCGACCAAGCAGAAGATATTTGGAATTTACTCAAGGACCCGAGTGTCCTGCTTGATCTTGCAGAGAAGTTCATAAAAGACCCCAAAGGCACGTTGCTGGCGATGCTTGAAGCGGTTAAAGGTGATATAGAAAAAGTAATCCACTGTGGGCCGTTGGATATAGGGCAGATCGCAGGCCAAAATATCACGCCGTTGATCGCCGTAAAAGTCTTGACCAAATTAGCCGACCTTTCCGGTAATGCTAAATTAATTGCATACGCGAATCAGCGGAAAAAGAAAATTAACTGCGAAAGCTTTCCCGCCGGAACACCGATCTGGACGCCGTCAGGCAGAATCGCAATAGAACAGCTGCGCAAAGGAGATAGCGTACACTCACGCCATGAGCAGAGCATGGTCAATCAGCCGCAAACCATTATTGCGCTGTTGAATCGTACCGCTCCGGGTTACCAGCGAATAGACACCGAGTTCGGATCCATCACCACCACCCCTGAACACCCATTCTGGGTGCAAGGAAAAGATCTAGAGTGGGAAGACCCGATCGCCACCTTGCAAGGCGATGCCGTCACCTACGGCAATCAATTCGTAGATAAACCGATCAAGGTTTACAATTTCACCGTCGCAAATACTCCCAGTTACTTTGCGGGTGAAGTCCAAGCCTGGGTGCATAATGCCAACTGCAAAGGAACGTTGAAGGGAAGCCCCTCAAAACTGAGAACCCAGTTAGACCCTGAGGGCAATTATCTGAAGAAAGGCTGGGCGGCACATCATCTCATCACCAGCCAGCAAGCACCTGGGTCGAAGGCTTTACAAGCTGCAGCAGAAAAAGGCGTCTATGATCAGAACTCAGCGTTTAACGGTATTATGTTACCGGGCAAGCAAGGCGCTTTAGCGCCAGACGGTGGTATTATCAGAGACTCGGTACTACCGATTCATAAGAGCGGCCACACGGGCTGTGGTACGGGCGATTGCGTTTCGAATAGTTATCAAGACTATGTTAAGGCTAAGTTGGAGCAATTGGATACAGATTTCGACGCTGCAAATGATTCTGGCAGGCCCTGGAGTGATGAACGGCTGGCAGCAGAGATACAAAAAGTACAAGGCGATATCGAGTCTGACCTACTCGCCGGTCGAGTGCTACTGTGTAAGCCCGGTTCGGGCTGTGAGCCTCAAGCGTGGCAATAAGGAGAAATACGATGGAATATTTACAGGTTAAGCAGATAACGTCAGGGCATAACCTTGTCTATGCAGAAGCGACAGCAAAATGGTTTTTGAGAAATGATGATAGATCAGTAAGAAAGTGGGCCGGCCTTGCTTCTCTTCGATTCTATCAAGATCCAGACATACTGCCGACGTCGCCAATTCCTGTGATCCATATTGAGGACTATAAGGGGGAGGAAGCAAGGTTTGATGAGAGCTATACGCTGCCAGAGGGACGCTTGCTTGATCTGTTTAAATTGGGGATTTATTACTTTGTATCCTCCCGGCTGAAGCGTTTATTGGAAGAAGAAGCGGTTGAAGCCTACTTTACTGAGGCGGCGGTCACCATTAAGGGCGAGCGGTACCCGGAGCCTTATTACCTGCTAGCCCCTAGGGATATGCTGGCAGTATTTGATGAAAACAATGCGGTATTTAAGACTGAGGTAGACCTGGGAGGGGAGTTGAAAATCAGGGCGATAGAAAAATATGCGCTATTAGAGGACGCGATACCGGCAAATCAAAAGTTATTTTATGTGTATATTAACGGGGGAAGCCCCCCTTTAATGCTGCGCTCAGATATTGTCAAAAAAGTGCAAGACATCGGCATGACAGGCATAAAGTATACACCGCTTGACGAGATGAAGAGGATTTAAGTGTACCGTCGATTTATGCTGCCATGTTGAGGCGCACTAGAAACAAGCGGCGTAAGAGTAAAACCTAAAAAGATAACACCAAGGCGATCAGTCGCGGGATATATTTTCCCTAATACGTAAAAAGGAATGACTAAGACATGGATGCACACACGCTAGGAAACCTGGCCGGCCGCTTCTTTATCAGTGCGCTGCTGGTCTATATCATCATACTTAGCTGCAACCGCTTTCAGCTCAAGATGAAGCGCCCCTTAGCGGTTATTGGCACCTTACTTCTCTTTATTTTAGGTATGGCCAGTCATGCCGTGGCAGACGAGCGTGCTAAAAGGCCTTTTGCCGTAACCGCCATTCCTCAAGCCGGGTTACAAATCTATATTCCTGATCGCCCCGCATGGCACTGGGAAACAGAGCTAAGACAAGATGCCTATGCGATCGTGCTGACAACCCCAGAAAACTACTACCCACCTGCCCGTCTCGATATCGTCCGCATCCCCAATCAAAAGATCAACACCGGCACTCTGCCCTTAGTGGCGATGAGTGGATTAAAAACCGTCCGCAAAAAGATGGGGATAGCAGAGCCGTTTACGGTGAAAAACATGCATAAAGTCAGCTATGGCGACATCGTTGGCTATGAAGAGATCATCAGCATGAAAACCCAAGGCCAAACCTTCGCCATCAAAAGTTTTATGGGCATGCTCCCTTCGGGCCTTCCGATCAGTTTTTTCCTGGCGACGGGCGACGGGCAACTCAGCCACATCGAACCCATGATCGAAAAAATAATGAGTCATACCTCGCAGTTGTAAACTCAAAAACGCAGCGCAGCCAATGCAGGACGGGGCCGTAACGCCTTAGGCCAGTAACGACGTTGGCTTTGGGCGATGAAAACCTCAAGTGGAGAAATGTAGAAACCGAAGCAGCCTTCGATACAGACTATGGCAAGTATGTCGGCTCTAAAGGCATAGACAGTATATACCGAGGCAAAGATGGCAAAATTTACATAGTCGAATCTAAAGCCTCGGGTTCTAAAGATAGCGCAAGTTGTAAGGCAGGCTCCCTCTGTACATCCAATGATGGCAAGCAGATGAGCCAGGAATGGCTATATAACGACCGGCTGAAAAATGCAGGATGACCCTAAGCTTTACCACAATAGCTTGTATAAAAAGTTATACAGCGTGTTTGATGCACCACCGGAAAAACGTCCGAAAATTATTACCGGCTTTCTGGATAACTGGGAAAAGTTCCTGCTGAAAGAGGATATCCCGATGATGAACTCTGATGATCACGACAGACCTGGCTGCGGATGGACAGGCTATTGGTGCTACCCAGCGGCGGCACTGGTAGCCGCACTCAATATCGACGACAGTACCTTTATTGACCACGAGTTTTATCCGACCGACTTAATGTTTGCCTGTGCGCCGTATCGCGGTGAGCCTGTTATCCTGCCGCCTATCGTTGATGCGCCAGAACCCTTACCCCCCGCCCCTAAGCGCAAACCCAAACGCCAGCCTGCACCGGCACTGCTTATACCGTTTACTGAGGTGTTTGATCAGCTCGCTGCAACACTGCCCGAGAGTTTACAAAACACGCTCTGGAACCAGATGATCACCTGGCTAAAAGAGGAGTATGAAGGCGATACGCTGGATGCCATCGATTTTATCTACGCACTCAATGGTGGAGAGGTGGGCGCTGAGCTGAACAGCCGCTTCAAGCGCACGTTGATGCTGCATGTCGACTGGAAGGATGATGAAAGCGCACTGCACTTCACACAACAGATGGCACGCACCGTAGGAATAGACGCCTTATTTGAACCCGACCCGCTGAGCCTCAACGCACCCGAACGTGTCTGGGAAGTACTCTTTATCTTCAATGAGTGGCTGGCACCGCAGGGCTGGTGTGTGTTGCCGCTTAACCTGGGTGATGATGCCTACCATGCCTGCTTGGTATCAGCGCAATCAGAAGAAGAGGTCCGTACACTATTGGAATCTACAGGTTTTTCGCTGCATACGTTTACAGCAGGGAAGCCTTTTTAAGGCTGTAGATAGAGGCCCTTCCCTCAGGCCTCCTGATCCGTTTTATCCTGGCGATAAAACTGAATGTAACTAGTACTCATATTTTTTATCTGTCAGTGTTTTAAGAAAAGCCACCAGCGCGTCAATACGCTGGTCATCCAGTGCGGGACCGGTTTCCAGCTCTTTACGCGAGAGCGTTTCAGGGATTTCTGGCGCGCGCCATTGCTCACCGGTTTCAGGATTGATTTGGCGCTTTGCGCTACGGCTGTTGTACTGGTTATAAAACAAAATCACCGTCCGTAAATCAGAAAACACACCGTTATGCATATAAGGACCTGTGACAGCTACATTACGTAGTGTCGGGGTTTTGAATTTGCCACGTTGTGCTACGTCATCCACATTGGGATGATTAAGTAAGCCGTTATCACTTTGGGTTACGCCGTTCAATGCACGCAGTTTAGTATTGGCCGGTACGCCAATGTTATGAAACTCATAATTACTAAACGTTTCTTCTTGCTGTTCAGGCAGTGCGCGTAACTGATGACACAAATTACAGTTGGTAAATTGCTGAGAGAAAAAGAGGGTGCGCCCTAAATCTTCTTGCGGTGTGAGTTGATATTCGCCCCGCAGATAGCGGTCATATTTGGCATCAAAGGGTGAGAAAAAATCTGTTTTCTCAAAAGCAGCAATCGCATCCGTCATGGCGGCATAAGCGCTGTTGGATTGCTCAAAAATTGCTTCTCCGTAGAGTCCTTTAAAAGCGGCTTGGTACTGGCTATTTTCTTGTAACCTTGCCATGACACTGACTTTATCCAGCAACCCCATTTCACCAGGATTAAGTGGTGGGCCAGCGGCTTGATCGGCTAACGTATTAGCACGGCCATCCCAAAACTGACCGCCGGCAAAAACCCCGGCCTTGGTTTGATGAAAGGGCGGCGAAAACGCGGCATAACTGGCTGATGGTGCATTTCTGTCGCCTAGCGATTTTCCATCATCTCCTAGCGAGACGGCTAAGGCGGCATCTTTTCCCCGATGATCGACAAACCCTTTATCCGGCGCATGGCAGGTGGCGCAGGATTGCGTCCGATTACGCGACAAGTTCACATCAAAAAACAGCTGCTGGCCAAGAGATATCTTCTCTTTTTGCTGTATTTCCTCGGCGGAAACACTCACCACATTCATCATTGATACCTGGATAAATAACAATACAGCAACCCTTTTCAATGTAACGACCTCCACATAAAGTAATAGTTTTTATCGGGTTCACTATCAAGACTTTTTATTAAGCTCACCCCCAAACAATATTTGTAATGATAACGCTTATCATTTATATTCACATCCAATATTTAATTTTCAGGAGGATTCGATGAAGTTATTTTCGCAATTAACACTGGCCGCCTTAGTCGCCACAGCAACTCCAGCCGCTTTTGCTAACAGTGACTCTGCTATTTTTAGTACCTATAGCGATATTGCGGAAGCGACTTATGGCGACGCACTGACCAGCGCTAACACACTTAGCGCGGCCGTAGACACATTACTGAAAACGCCGACGACAGCAAATCTCGATGCCGCAAGACACGCCTGGATTAATGCCCGGGTTCCCTACCAGCAATCAGAAGCCTACCGCTTTGGCAACGCTATCGTGGATGAGTGGGAAGGACGGGTAAATGGATGGCCATTAGATGAGGGCCTGATAGATTACGTGAATACAGACAGCTACGGTGCGGAGTCCGATGAAAATCAACTTTATACCGCCAATGTCATCGCTAATCCGCTATTAACACTCGGCACCCGTACGATTGATGCATCTATTATTACTCCACAACTACTCTCTGAAACACTGCACGAAGCCGATGCTATCGATGCCAATGTCGCCACCGGTTACCACGCCATTGAGTTTTTGCTGTGGGGCCAGGATCTGAACGGAACACAAAAGGGTGCAGGGGCTCGTCCGGCAACCGATTTCAGTATAGAAAATTGCACAGGCGGACATTGTGATCGCCGTCGCGATTATCTCACGGCGGCAACCACGCTGCTGATTAGCGATCTGGATGAGATGGCAAACAATTGGAAAGTAGGCGGCGCAGCGCGAGCCCAACTTGCTGAAAAAAGCGAGAAAGAGTTCTTAACTACCATTTTAAGCGGTATGGGTAGCCTCTCATACGGCGAGCTGGCTGGCGAGCGTATTAAACTCGGCCTGATGCTGCACGATCCGGAAGAAGAACATGACTGCTTTTCCGATAATACTCATAACTCACACTTCTATGATGCCATGGGTATCAGGAACGTTTATTTGGGTGAATATACACGTATAGATGGTAGCAAGATTAAAGGTCCGAGCTTATCAGATGTCGTCCGTGCAAAAGCACCCGAGGTCGATCAGCAACTGCGTGATGAACTCAATTCAACACAAGCGGCGATGCACGCGATGGTAGAACAAGCCAATGAAGGCAATACCTTTGATGTACTGATTGCCAGCGGTAACACTGCCGGTAATGCCATCGTACAAAAAGCCGTCGATGCGCTGATCACTCAGACCCGCTCTATCGAGAAAGCAATGAGCGCACTCGAACTTGATGGCGGGGCGCTGGAAGGTTCCGATAGCCTTGATAACCCCAACGCAGCACTGAAAAACTAACCACTCAGATATGAAACGGTTCTACTTGGTATTGATCATTATTGCGATCGCTGCTCCCACGGCAACGATCGCAACTTTACTCGGCTTTTCACAAGCACAGGCTTCACCAGCTTATGCCAGCGAGCCGCACCCTGATGCTCCTTATAAAAAGCCTGAGCGAGCCTTTTCATCTCCCTCAGCCAATCTGACTCAGGAAGAACAGATGGCCTTTACATTGGGCCGCAGTCTGTTTAAAAAAATATGGGTGTCTTCACCGTCTTCCACCACGGCCAGTGATGGACTGGGCCCGCTGTATAATGCCCGCTCATGCCTGCGCTGCCATATTCGAAATGGCCGGGGACACCCCATTGAGACAAATAACCTTAAAAACCCGGCCGGATCGATAATCATGCGCCTCAGTATCCCTGCGCAAACACCACAGCAACAGGCCATGTTAGACGCAGGAAAAATAGGTGTGATTCCTGAACCCATTTATGGAACGCAGCTACAGGATTTATCGGTACAGGGATTGCAGGCAGAAGGGCGCATCAACGTCCGTTATCAGGAAATAGCCGTTCGCTTTCCTGATGATACCGCGACGGTCTCTCTTCGAAAGCCTGAGTACCGTGTTGAGCAGCTCCAGTATGGCCCTCTGCATGCTGAAACACAGTTATCGCTCCGTGTGGCTCCACCCATGATTGGATTAGGGCTATTAGCCGCCATTAAAGAAACCGATATTATCGCTAACGAAGATCCTGACGATCACAACCATGATGGTATCTCTGGCCGCACCAACCACGTTTGGGATATTGAGCAACAACAGTCCGTGATCGGACGCTTTGGCTGGAAAGCAGGTAACCCAACCCTGAAACAACAGAATAATGCGGCCCTGCATGCGGATATGGGTATCTCGTCACCGATGTTTCCCAAGGGGGCAGGTGAATGCACAACACAACAAATACGCTGCCAAGCGATGCCCAACGGCAATAGCGCGCATCTGGATAACGCAGAAGCATCTGCTCAGATAGTCGATTGGATTGAGTTTTATACGCGTAATCTGGCGGTTCCGGCACAGCGTAATACCACCACTAAAACGGTTATCAATGGTGAAAAGCTCTTTACACAGATCGGCTGTCAGCAATGCCACACGCCGCGTTATGTAACGACAGGTGATGCGCCTGCGGCACAGGCCAACCAAACCATCTGGCCTTATACAGACTTGCTGTTACATGACATGGGCGAAGGACTGGCGGATCATCGCCCGGAATTTGTTGCCACGGGCCGGGAATGGCGTACACCGCCCCTGTGGGGAATAGGCTTAACTCAGGCAGTCAGCCAGCATACCCAATTTTTACATGATGGACGCGCACGGAATTTGCTTGAAGCGATTCTCTGGCACGGCGGCGAAGCAGAAGCCAGCAAGAGACGCTTTATGCAACTGACACCATCCAACAGACATCACCTGATCACTTTTGTGGAATCACTCTAATGCAACCAACCGGCTCACTCACACCCGTTTTACTCGGCATATCTTTACTCATACTAGGCGTGGGCACTATGCATGCGTCGGCACATACGGCTGTGCATGCTGCTGAAGCGCCGAGCCAGGCACCAACTGAAGCGCAATGGCACACATTAAACAGCGCTATTATCGAACAGCATGTGATGCCACGCTATCAGCTATTGGCAGACAATAGTGCGACGCTTGAGAAACAGGTTCAGCAGCTTTGTGATGCCCCGAGCCTTGAAACGCTTAGCGTGGCACGCACTGGCTTTAATGCGGCACAAGCCAGCTGGCAGGGCGTGCAGCATATTCAATTTGGCCCAGTAACACTGCTGATGCGTAATTATTCACTCCAATACTGGCCCGATAAAAAGAATATTGGCGCCAAGCAACTTAGCGCCGCTCTTGCTTCGAAAACTTTGGCATCGAAAGATCCGGCATCAACAGACCAGAGATTCGATGAAGAATTTTTCCGTGCTGCGAGTATCAGCGTTAAAGGTTTTCCTGCGTTAGAGCGCTTACTTTTTACCAACAAGCATCTGATAGACACAGCGGATACTGCCGAATGTAGCCTTGCTCACGCTATTGCGCGCCATATTTCGGATACGGCGGCGTCGATTCATACCGAATGGACAGAAGAGACCCGGTTGATCTCAGCAGCGGGAGAAAACAATATGACTAACGACGATTCAATTCCTGCCTACGAGACGCCCTCAGAAGCGGCAACAGAATTTATGAAATCGCTGGTCGAGCCGGTTGACGCGCTTCGTGATACCAAACTTCTATCACCCTTAGGTGCATCAGCTGCGCAGAGCCGCTGGAAGAAAAGCGAATCATGGCGCAGCGAACAATCCATTAACAACATCCGGCAGAACGTAATCGCCTTACATGAGCTTTACAGTGGCACGCAGCCGCTTAGCGTTAAAACGCTTTTAGTAGCGTCAGGCGACAGCGTCAGTGCGCAATTAATTGAATCTGAATTCAAGACGATTAGCGAACAACTGGCGGCTCTTCCCGCCATTACTGACCTGAAGATCACAGCAGCTATACGCCAGCAGTTATTGCAAACAACCGAGCATTTGCTGGTGCTGCAAAATACCCTGGAACAGGCCATGCAAACGTTAAATATTCAACTGGGGTTTAACAGCCGTGATGGGGATTAACCGACGTCAGTTTTTAGGCTGGATAGCCGCAGCCCCCTTACTGTTGCAGAGTCGTGCAAGCCAGGCCCTGAATGCGAACATGGATGTGGATGATGCTTCATTACTACGCTTCACGTCGGCCAGCCAGAGCCTCACGGGTGAGCATTATCTGCATCTGTTTGACGGGCTTGGTAAAGAGATCATTCGCCATGCTCTACCGGGCAGGGCTCATCAGGTGATCAGCCATCCAACTCAACCTTGGCTATTGGCCGTGGCCCGGCGTCCAGGTACGTCTATCGAGGTGCTGGACTATGAAAACGGAACATTAGTGCAGCGGATCAACTGCGCTAACGACCACCACTTATATGGGCACGCACAGATAACCGCGGATGGCCGCTATCTGCTAACCACCGAAAACAGTGCACAACACGACGATGGCCGGCTGGTGATACGTGATATCAATAACCATTTTCAGGTAATTAACGAATACTCAACCGCAGGTATCGGCCCACACGAACTACGCTTGTCGAGTGACCAGAAAACCGTCGTAATTGCCAACGGCGGTATAAAAACACAGGGCAGAGAAAAAATGAATCTGGCGTCGATGCAGCCTTCATTGGCCTATATCGATGTGCACAGCGGCCGCGTACTAGAACAAGTGAACCTGCCTGATCAATATCACCAATCCAGTATCCGGCATATTGATATCGGTGCTGAGGGTCAGGTGATTATCGCCATGCAATATCAGGGAAACCCCGGAGACAACGTCCCGCTAATCGCTTATCACACACGCGGAGAATCCATTAAGCCCTTAAATATACCATTAGGAGTACACAGCCAGCTCAACCAATATTGCGGCAGCGCCTGTTTTGATAGTTCCGGTGAGTTTGCCGCCGTTTCAGCGCCACGTGGCAACCTCATTACTCTCTGGGACATGCGATTACAGCAGTTTCATGCCGCCATCAAAATTAATGATGGCTGTGGTCTGGCGCCTACAGAGCGCGCGGGGGAGTTTCTTGTGAGTACCGGACGTGGAAGACTCTACACGATTGATAGCCACACTCTTGCACGCAACTCCTTAGCAGCAAGCACCGATCATTCTATACAGTGGGACAATCATTTATCTTTGGTCAGTTTCTAGCCATTGATCTGCCTCAACGTTTGATCAGATTATGCTAATACACCCCTCTCGAAAGTTCTATGCTGGGTAAAGGTGCCTAAAGATAGACAGAGAGGGATACGTTATGGCGGGTCAGTTTCGGATGATGGACGGTAATGAAGCCGCCGCTTATATTGCATACCAGTTAAACGATGTCATCGCGATCTATCCGATTACACCGGCCTCGCCCATGGGTGAATTAAGCGATGCATGGAGCGCCAGTGGTAAACCTAATCTCTGGGGCACAGTACCTGATGTTATTGAGCTGCAAAGCGAAGCCGGTGCGGCCGGTGCGGTTCATGGTGCATTACAGGCCGGCGCCAAAACCTGTACATTCACCGCATCCCAAGGCTTGTTACTGAAAATCCCCAATATGTTCAAGATAGCGGGGGAGCTAACGCCTACCGTGTTCCACATTGCGGCGCGTTCGGTAGCCAGCCATGCACTGTCGATTTTCTGTGATCACAGTGATGTGATGGCAGCGAGAACCACAGGTTTTGCGATTCTGGCGTCAAACTCCGTACAAGAAGTGATGGATATGGCGACTATTGCTGAAATGGCATCACTGCAAGGGCGGGTGCCGGTTCTGCATTTTTTTGATGGTTTTCGTACCAGTCATGAAGTCAGCAAAGTAAACATCGTTACCCCCGACATGCTGCAGCAGTTAATTGACCGAGATCTGATTCGCGCTTGCCGTGATCGCGCTTTATCCCCTGAACATCCCGTAGTACGCGGTACCTCGCAAAATCCTGATCTGTTTTTCCAATCCCGTGAAGCCAGTAACCCTTTTTATGATGCCTTTCCTGAGGTGGTGCAAACCGCGATGGATCGCTTTGCGAAAGTCACTGGCCGCCAATACCAAACATATCAATACATTGGCTCACCGAGCGCTGATAAAGTTATTATCCTTATGGGCTCAGGTGCGGAAACAGCAGAAGAAACCGTTACTTACCTTAACAAAAGCGGTGAAAATACCGGCTTGTTAAAAGTACGCCTGTTTCGTCCTTTTGATGCGCAACGTCTCTTAGATGCATTACCTGTTTCGGTTAATAAAATTGCGGTGCTGGATCGCACTAAAGAGCCGGGCGCTAACGGTGAGCCGCTCTATAAAGACATATCCACAGCACTGCTTCAGTCGCTATTTCAGGAGCAGTCAGCAAAAAACCTGCTGGAAACATCCGACAAAAAGTTATCCACAGTCACTATTCGTATTCCTAAAGTGATCGGCGGCCGTTTTGGCCTCTCATCTAAAGAGTTCACCCCGGCAATGGTCAAAGCGGTGTTTGATGAGCTGGATAAGCCACACAGCAAGAATCTGTTTACCGTTGGGATTAACGACGACCAGACGCACACCAGCCTGGATTACGACCCCGATTTTTCGATTGACGCCAACGCGGCCAATTTTCAGGCGCTTTTTTATGGTTTAGGTGCCGATGGAACGGTTAGCGCGAACAAGAACAGCATCAAAATCATTGGTGAGCAGGATGGATTTTATGCACAGGGGCACTTTGTTTACGACTCTAAAAAGTCCGGTGCGATTACCGTGTCACATTTACGCTTTGGCGCAGAGCCGATTCATTCAGCCTATGAAATTCAGGATAACCACGCCAATTTTATTGGCTGTCACCAGCCCGACTTTTTAAAACGCTACCCCATGCTGGATAAAGCTAAGCAGGGTGCGGTGTTACTCATCAATACCGCCGCGTCACCCGCACAGGCGTGGGAAACTTTTCCGACCTCCGTGCAGCAGCAGATTATTGATAAACAGATACGCGTACATATTATTGATGCCTATCGCGTGGCTGGCGACGCCAAGCTAGGCAAACGTATTAATACTATTATGCAGACCTGTTTTTTCGCTATCTCAGGCGTACTCCCGCACGACCAAGCCATTGCACAGATAAAAGCCGCAGTACAAAAAACCTATGGCCACCATAGCAAAAGGATTGTCGACCTCAATATAAAAGCGATTGATGCCACTCTTTCGCAGTTGCATCAACTTACTATACCGGCACAGGCCACCAGCCGGATTCCGATGCATGAAGTACAGACAGAGCGCGCCAGTGCGTTTGTGAAACAGTTAACGGCCGAATTGATAGCCGGGCATGGTAATCAGATCCCTGTCAGTCAGGTGCCACAAGACGGCACCTGGCCAACCGGTACCGCCCGCTATGAAAAGCGCGATCTGGCACATGAGCTGCCCCAGTGGGAAGAGGATTTGTGTACGCACTGCGGCAAATGCGTACTGGTCTGCCCACACGGTGTGATGCGCGCCAAAGCATTTGCGCCCGAACAGTTGAACGATGCACCCGCAGGCTTTAAAGCCGTACCGATCAAAGGCGCAAAAGAGTTCCCGGAAGGGACGCTGATTACGTATCAAATATCTCCACAAGACTGCACCGGCTGCACGTTGTGTGTGGATATCTGCCCGATTAAGGATAAAACCAATGTCAGCCGTAAAGCGCTGAACATGGTACCCAAGGAACAAATATTAGCGCAGGAAAAAGACAACTGGGCATTTTTTGAGCAGATTCCTGAGTTTGATCGTAAAGGGCTGAAAACCGGCACTATCAAAGGTGCGATGTTAATGCAGCCGTTGTTTGAATTTAGTGGCGCGTGCTCCGGTTGCGGCGAAACCTCTTATATCCGACTGGCCAGCCAGTTATTTGGTGACCGTATGCTCGTCGCCAATGCAACCGGTTGCTCATCCATCTATGGCGGAAACTTACCCACAACCCCCTGGACAAAAAATCACGAGGGCAGGGGGCCGGCATGGAATAACTCACTGTTCGAAGATAATGCCGAATTTGGCCTGGGCATGCGCGCCGCTGTGGATAAACAGCATGAGTATGCCCGCGAATTACTGATCCGCTTAACACCTCAGCTAGATCAAGTGCTTGTCGAAGCAATTCTAAGCGCTGATCAGGCGGCCGATAAGAATGCCGAAACCGGTATTGAAGAACAGCGCCAGCGTGTCGCTGAATTGCGAAAACAGCTGGACAAGGTTAAGCATCCCGATGCTCCCGAATTAGCCCATATTGCCGATCAGCTGTGCCGTAAAAGCGTCTGGATTATCGGAGGCGATGGCTGGGCTTACGATATAGGTTACGGCGGACTGGACCATGTGCTCGCGTCTAACCGCAATGTCAATATTCTGGTGTTGGATACCGAAGTGTACTCCAACACCGGTGGCCAAACCTCAAAAGCGACGCCTCTGGGAGCGGTGGCTAAATTCTCTGCGGCGGGAAAATCTACCGGCAAAAAAGATCTGGCGCGTCTGGCAATGGATTACGGCCATGTGTATGTAGCGCATGTGGCCTACGCCGGAAAAGATGTGCAAACACTGCGTACCTTTCTTGAAGCGGAGTCTTACGACGGGCCATCGTTAATAATCGCTTACTCACCTTGTATCGCCCATGGTTACGAGCTTCAGGATAATCATTTGCATCAGAAACTGGCGGTTGAAAGCGGCCATTGGCCACTGTTCCGCTATGATCCGCGCAAAGCCGCTGAGGGGAAAAATCCGCTTAAACTCGACTCTAAAGCGCCATCCATTCCCTATGCTAAATTTGCCTTACTGGAGTCTCGTTTCAGTATGCTTTACCGCACCCACCCCGAAGAAGCGAAGCTGTTGCTGGAACGCGCACAACATGAGGTCAGTGAACGCTATAAACGCTACGAACAACTGGCTGAGATGGATTGGCAGGCGGCACCCATACCCGAAGCAGAAGCGGGTCCCGAGCCTGAGATAAAAAATAAGAAGGAGATCTCATCATGAATAAGCTCACCAGCAATTACCTGGGCATGGTCTTAAAGAGTCCGTTGGTCGCCTCCGCATCGCCACTGACCGCAAGCTTGAAAAGTGCCGCAGAACTGGAAGAAGCGGGCATTGCTGCCATTGTTATGCGCAGCCTGTTTGAAGAGCACTGCCAGCAGGATAATGAGATTATTCATAAGCTTCTGCATGAACAGGATATCGGCCACGCAGAAGCCAATGGTTATCTGCCTACGCCGGTTTTAGAAAAACTGAAAACCACCGAAGATCATTATCTGGAAACCCTGATGTCATTAAAGCAGGAGCTCTCTATTCCTGTGATTGCCAGCCTTAACGGTGTGTCGCTGGAAGGCTGGGAAGAGCATGCTGCTAATATGCAGCAAGCCGGTGCCGATGCACTTGAGCTGAACATCTACTATGTAGCGGCCAACCTCAGAGAAAGCGCAGAGCAGGTGGAGCATCGTTACACCGAGATTGTCAGCCGGGTGCGCAAGGTTGTTGATATTCCACTGGCGATTAAAATTTCTTCGCAGTTCAGCAGTCCGTTACATTTTGTAGAAAAGCTGAAAGTAGCCGGTGCGAATGCGGTAGTGATTTTTAACCGTTTTTATCAACCGGATATCAACCTGGAAACATTCGATGTAGATAGCCATATTGAGCTGTCAACCTCGTCAGAATTGTTGGAGCGACTCCGCTGGACCGCTATATTGAAACATCAGGTGGCGATTGATCTGGCGGTCACCGGCGGGGTGCATACCAGTGCCGATGTGATTAAAGCCTCACTGGCCGGAGCCGACATCACCCAACTGTGCAGCGTACTGCTACAAAAAGGCCCTGCCGTTATTACTGAACTCAACCGTGACATCAATAACTGGTTAGACGCCAATGAATACGAATCCTTAGCGCAGCTACGCGGCAGTATGTCACATTCTAATACCCGTGATCCCGGCCGTTATGAGCGTAGTAATTATCTGGACCTACTGGACGGCTGGGGCCGATAAAGCATCGATTATCAACACAACACAGCCTGTCTTTTGAAAAGTGGGCTGTCAAAACAGAACTGGCTTTCGAAAAGAAGGCAGGCAAGCCTGATAACCTTTGTTTTAAAGACTTCCAGCTTTGTTTTCGTTAGTTACCATCTGTCTCTCACGGGCTGTCCAGCCTTACAATAGCGTCATTAAAGACTCCTTATATTGGCCCTCTTATTGGACGCTTAACTGTTATGACAATGCTAACGACACTGATGAAACCCTCCCATGCGCTGCTGATCGTTGTCGCTATCATTTGGGGCTTTGCATTTGTTGCACAAACCACCGGCATGGAGCATTTGGGCCCGCATAGCTTTAATGCGGCCCGCTTTTTACTGGGGGCGCTTTCGTTGATTCCGCTGTGGCTTATTTTAGGTAAACACAAGCTACCGCTTAACAAAGATCTGTTCATCGGAGGCCTGGTAGCAGGCACTGTGATGTTCGGTGGTTTTAGCTTTCAGCAAATAGGCCTGCAATATACCACGGCCGGCAATGCCGGTTTTATCACGGGTATGTATATCGTTATGGTGCCAATCGTCGGCGTTGTCTTAGGCCATGCGACCAATATGAAAACCTGGAGCGGTGTTTTGCTGGCGCTTGCCGGTCTTTATGCCTTGTCGGTATCCGATGACCTGACCATCAATAAAGGCGATGCGATGGAACTTATCGGAGCTTTTTTCTGGACGGCTCACGTGCTCATTTTAGGTTGGTTATGCCGTAAGGTAGATGCCATAAGCCTGTCGATCCTGCAATTTTTTGTGGCTGCCATTTTAGCGGCCATCGTGATGCTTATCGTCGAAGAGCCTACAGTCGCTCAATTTGAACTGGCTATGTGGCCCTTGCTGTATGCAGGCGTTGCTTCCAGCGGTATCGCCTTTACACTACAGATCATTGCCCAACGCCAGGTAGAACCCAGCGTCACAGCGCTTATTTTATCCACAGAAGCTGTTTTTGCCTTAATCGGAGGGTGGTTACTACTCAACGAACAACTCACCAGCAATCAGCTAACAGGGTGCGCATTAATGCTAACCGGCATGCTGATTAGCCAATGGCCGGAGCGCAAGCCTAAAGCCACCATTGAGCAAGGCGCTGCTTTGTAGAATCAGGGCCTGGATCTGAGTTTGGGTTACGTTGAATCCGTTTAACTACATAGCCGTTTAGAAAGCAGCTTTTTCTTCAGTTAATAAAAAGCTTAATCAAAAAAAGTGTCGGGGAGCGCACGATGAACCGGCGCTGATAGGATCATCATAGTATTGGTGTCACTCATATCCCCAAAGAGATCCAGTATTTCATCCAATCTGGCCATCGATCCGGTGGCCAGTTTGATAATAAACGCCTGCTCTCCTGTGGTGTTGTAACACTCAAGAATATCGGGAATGCTCAGTAACAACTCTTTAAACTGACGTTCCTTTGCACGAAACACTTTGCATTGTACGATCGCCAGTACCGGCAAACCCAACTTATCCATATTGACCGACACAGAATAGCCGGTAATCACACCCTCCTGCTCCATTTTACGGATTCTTTCAGTCACGGCAGGGGCGGATAAATGCACCTGTTTACCCAGTTCTGCGTAGGAGATACGGGCATTCTTCTGTAAGGCGTTCAAAATCCTTCGGTTAATATTATCGATCATACAAAGTGGGCCATAAAATATTACTCATACTGTGAAATTCATATCATTAGTTGCCGTTAACATTAAGAATTTAATTGCTAATGATTACAACGATTAAATATGGCAAAACGGGAACGTATCTAGGGTAACGCAGACGATAAGTAAACGCGGGTATCAGATATAAACTCATCAGAAACTGTAAAAAATCTGAACGTAAGATCAGCTTTTTTGTTTCAGAGTAGCGACCCCAGATAACAATAAACTATGTACTGAGCAGGTCGATTAAATAACTTGTCCTAGCAGCCTGTCGGACTTAATGCTGATTATGCGTTCTTGGTGTCTTTCCTGAATACCGATAATCCAGCCAACCCAACACTAATAATAGAGGAATGTGAATGAGGGTTTATTTAGCGAACTGCCACTATAGCCATCGTTGTTACAGTCTGTGTCTATAGTGTCCTTATACAATGTCACTGCTGTGCCCGCCAAGAGTCTACCGCACATCTTTAGACCGCCGTCACTGGTGATAGCACTTTGGGCGAGGACGTTTCCTTCAAAATGTTTGCCATTAAGGGTCGCGCCAGTATCGGCTACCCAGAATAGACCGACACCCGAACCGTCATCTATATGCTTCACTGTAACATGCGACTTTACGCCGGTAATGAAAGTGGTTGAAAACACAAAAATCCACACGGAATTAGGATCTCCTCCTCCATCGAGAGTAAGTTTATCAACGATATCAGTGGCTTGGGATGTGATCTTGTAGGTACCCGGAGCGATAGAGCCGCCATGGACGCTCTGGTAGGCTTCCAGAGTTGTTGGGATGTTGATAGCACCGGCCTCTGAGGCTAAGAGCTGCAACGCGTCGATCGCAGGATCAATTCCAGCCTGCGCATCATTGGCGAGTTGGGTCACTGATTGTTTCGATCCGGCGGGTCCTTTTTTGAATGTATACTTACCGGTGATCGCGTTAGCTGTAATGGTGCCTACATTGCCGCCCCTGCCAATAGTGCTGCCTTTGGTGCCTGCACTGCTTACGCCCGTGGTACCCAGCACCGCGAAGGTCTTCATATCATCACTCAATATTGGCGAGTCTATTGCTTGGGTGTGTACCGAAAAGAGCGCGGCAAGGACAGTGAATAGTAACACCCTCAAATACCTGAATTTCTGACAACCATTTATGGTGATTGTCTTTAATACCGCTGGGCGGAAAGTCCTTTTTATCATAATCATACTCCATCTGAAACTCGCTTCCCTTTGGTCAGCGATCAATATCTGATAGTGATTAACTTCGATTTTGACGAGTAAAAACGTACTACGATCAGCAGATTGGCCTATTATCGCCTCTTTATCGTCATAATTTTCACACTTGCTACCTGAACTCTTTATGAACAGGATCTTTGTAGGTTGTGTATTGCAGTGATCACCTAAGTGTAATCCAGTCAAATTTATTCAACTCAAGAAGCTGAATATGGTTCAAACTACAGACTTTTTTTGGAAGCGAGATGATTTATATTGGATGGTTGAATACAAGGGTGACAGGATTTTTGATAATAAGTGCACACTTAATAAAGACAAGCAGAAGGGGAAATGTTGAGAGTTTCTGCTAAGCCATAAGCAACGTTGAAGCCCGATTAGTTAACGCCGAAAACGGAAGCTAATCAAGAGATTTTAACGCTGCCGGTAAGGGATCTGACAATAGTTAATGCCACGCTTAGGGGCTACCCCTTCTTTTGCCAGATACATCGATAATGAGTTCATCGACAAGCTGATATTAGGTGTAGGACCCAAGAAAATATGCTGAATCTGCGGTTTCTGTGCTTTCGGCGCCACCAGCGAAAACTCAAAGAAAGGCACCAGCATCGACGTACCCTCGCGATAATGTACAGAAGGGTCTCGAAAATCAGTAATGACAGGGGAGACAATACGCCACTCTTCTTCCTCCTGAAACGAAGGATGCTTAAGCACAGCCGCAATACGTAGCAGATCGCTCTCAACCTTTTCAAAAACCTCAGCAAACACAAGGTCATCCCGGCATCCGTGCAGGCCACATGAAGCCGCCGCCAGGGCTTCTACAAAATCAACTATCTGATGGATCAACTCCCGCTGCCGGGCGCTATCATAGATGCATTTACCCACCATAAATGATTGCTGACGGGCGCAGGTCAGAATCTGGTTAGGCTCAAAACCAATACTGACCCCCTTACCCAGCTCACTGTAGCCCCGCCATTGGCTAAGCAGATTACCATTGGCGCGGAATGATCCGGCAAATAGCATGTGGCCATTCGTCACCCGCCCTTCAATCCAGTCAAGAAATTGATTCAGTAATTTTGGATTGGGGTGGCCTAAACCAATACGCTGATCAACCTCTTCACGTATAAGAGTCACCATATGATTCAACTCTGCAGAGTCGTTCATATAACGAATGTCACTGGCCCATAATGAACCACTCCCGACGATACCTAACAGCCCCGAAAAGGTGGTGTAGTGATACATAGTTTCGTTGGGTATATCGGAGTAAAGTTTCTCGGTAATATCGCTGACCATAAACTAACCTGGTATTTTTAGTACATTATTAACATTAGCACATTTTCATGGATTGACTGTGACTGAAGGCATGATAGGTCTTCGATCACCAACGCGTATAACTGATACACAAATGACTAAGACAAAAAAAGGGGATTCCTTACATGTAAAGAATCCCCTTTATTGTGACTCAGTTATTCAGGTTATGACCTGTTTATAGCTTTTTTAGATAACTCTGTCAGCTCGCGAATCACGACCGTAAAAGTGGCACTATCCGCATCACTGGTCGAACGCAGTTCTTCAAGTACCCGCTCCCAGCGTTTCAACCCCTGATCATTTTTATCCAGCCAGTTTTGTGCCAACGCTTGTCCGGTTAATTCACTATCGCAACTCAGTACTGAGCGGGTCAAACGGCTTTGCTGTGTATTAAGATCTTCATTAAAGCCTTCACGCGCCAGCAGCTGCCAATGATTCTGCGGGTCAATCTGACGAATCCGCTCACTCACCCAATCCAGCTGTAATCGCTCTCCCAGCCAAAAATCAACTTCCGCCGTATTAATGATTGGCTGTTTAACTTCATCAGACACTTCACTGATGGCCAATCCCGCATAGAGCCGCTCTGCACAGGTAATACGTGATGCCAGCTCTTCCGGGATGCCAGCATCAATCAGCTCTTGGCGTTTTGCCAGCCAATTAGATTTCAGGTCACCAGACAATAAGTCGGTAAACGAGTCGGCTATTTCAGCTATGGCCGGTTTAAACCGATTGATCACGGCCTGTACTTCGAAACAGCCACGGTTACAGACATTACGCAGTAACCAATAGCTTGCACGGCGCATCAGACGCAGCAGATCCACCAGCATGCGCTGCTGAAGTCCGGTCGATACCTTATTATCTAATGCTTCGACATCCGCCCAGAGCTCTCGCAACTGGAAAACATCACGTGCAACCAGATAAGCCACCGCCACCTGATCGGCAGACTGCCCGGCGGTCTCCATCATGCGGTTAGTAAAGGTGATGCCCATGTGATTCACCATGGCATTGGCAACCTGCGTAGCAATGATCTCTTTCTTCAGCTGATGATCCTGTACCGCTTCAGGAAAACGCGTTACCAGCTGTGCCGGAAATGCCTCTTTAATCTCATTTTTTACATAAGGATCGTCGGTAATCCAGGACTGCGTTAAGCTCTCTTTTAACTCGGCCTTAGTGTAAGAGATAAGCACAGACAATTCAGGACGTGTGAGGCTCTGGTGAGACAGCCTACGCTGTTGCAGTTCATCGTTACCCGGCAGGAACTCCAAGGCGCGATCCAGACGTCCTTCTCTCTCTAAACGATCCATCAGACGTGCATATTCGTCCTGGGATTTTCCGGCATGTTGCAGCGCCAGACTGAGTGCCCGCGCCTGGCGGTCATTACTTTTCAGTACCTGTATGGCAACGGCATCGGTCATTTCACGTAACAGATCGTTACGCTGTTTCATCGTGAGATCACCATCAGCAATACATTTGTTGAGGAGAATTTTAATGTTCACCTCATGGTCGGAACAGTCGACGCCACCGGCATTATCGATAAAGTCGGTGTTACAAGCGCCGCCATTATGACAAAACTCTATACGTCCCAGCTGAGTAAAGCCCAGGTTTCCACCTTCGCCGATAACCCTGCAACGCAATTCATTGCCGTTAACACGCAGTGCATCGTTAGCTTTATCGCCGACATCCGCATGGTTCTCGGTACTGGCTTTAACATAAGTGCCGATACCACCATTCCATAACAGATCGATGGGGGCTTTCAGCAGAGCCGAGATCAGATCATTCGGTGATAACTTATCTTCTTTGATATCAAAGCGTTGTTTCATCTCGGGTGTCAGCGTGATTGATTTCGCCGCACGCAGGAAGATACCGCCACCTTTCGAAATTAACGATTTATCATAATCTTCCCAGCCGGAGCGGGGCAGCGCAAACATCCGCTGACGCTCGATAAAGCTGCTGGCTTCGTCCGGTGTCGGGTCAATAAAGATATGCATATGGTTAAACGCAGCGACTAAGCGGATTTGCTCCGATAGCAGCATACCATTACCAAAAACATCACCGGCCATATCGCCGATACCAATCACCGAGAAAGGATCAGTCTGGGTGTTGATACCCATTTCACGAAAATGCAATTTGACCGATTCCCATGCACCTTTCGCGGTGATGCCCATACCTTTATGGTCATACCCCTGGCTACCACCTGAGGCGAACGCATCACCCATCCAGAAACCGTAGGACTCGGCTATCTCATTCGCAATGTCAGAGAATGTCGCTGTGCCTTTATCGGCTGCCACGACCAAATAAGGGTCATCTCCATCGTGACGCACGACATTGACCGGAGGAATCACTTCGCCACTTTTTAAGTTATCGGCGACATCGAGTAAACCACGGATAAATATTTTATAACTGGCGATACCCTCTGCCAGAATTTCATCACGGCTGCCGTCCTTTGGCAGGCATTTAGCAACAAATCCGCCTTTCGCGCCGACGGGAACAATCACCGCGTTTTTTACCTGCTGTGCTTTAACCAAACCCAGCACTTCCGTACGGTAATCTTCTAAACGATCAGACCAGCGCAAACCACCACGGGCAACCTTACCACCACGCAGATGCACACCCTCTACACGCGGCGAGTAAACAAACATCTCGAACATCGGCAGCGGCTTAGGAATTCCGGCAATAAGATGCGGATTCAATTTGAACGACTGGTACTCTTTCGGCTGGTTGTGCTCATTTAACTGGTAATAGTTGGTGCGCAGTGTTGCTTTTATTAATTCAAGAAAACGCCGCAGGATCTTATCGTCATTGAGGTTATCGACCTTATCTAGCGCATCCAGAATACTATTTTCAATGCGCTCAACAAGAGCTTGCCCTTTACTGCGTCCCTGACGAGAAGGCTCAAACCGTGCCCGAAACAGCGCTACCAGCAAACGCGTGACCTGTGTATGGCGGCTCATTGTTTCAGCAATATACGCCTGACTAAAGCCAAAGCGAATCTGTTGGTTATAACGTGCGTAAGCACGTAGCATCGCCACTTCACGCCAATTAAGTCCAGCGCCCAGTACTAAACGGTTGAACTCGTCGTTATCGGCCAGGCCCTGCCAGATAGCCGCATAGGCTTGCTGGAAAATATCTTTAACTTCATCCAGCTCAATCGGTACTGAACCACCACGATGCGACAGAGAGAAGTCATGAATCCAATAGGTTTTTCCGTTAACGCAACTCACCACGTACGGATGTTCTCCGACCACACGCAGGCCAAGATTTTCCAGTACCGGAATCACATCCGACAGGATCAAAGGCTCTTCCGGGGTAAACAGTTTGAAACGTAATACTGACCGGGATTGCTCAAGCATCCGGTAAAAGCTCATGCTTAATGGCTGTGTCGCCAGCACCTCCATTTTTTCAATGTCATGTACTGCGTGCAGTGTGCTGAAGTGCTCTCGATAAGCAGCAGAGAAGGCTTCCCGATAAAGATTGCTGCGGGTTGTTCCCAGCTCTTCACCACAGGTCTCAATCAAGGCATTTTGCAGATCATCGTTCCACGAACGTGACAGTTCCTGAACATCGGCTTCCAATTTCTCCAGATCCGGTGTGGCCTGCCCCGGTGTCACACGAATAACGAAATGCGTACGCGCCAACACAGATTCACTGAATGAGTTGGTAAAATCAATATCCTGCGCATTGAATGCTTTTGCTAATAAGTTTTGAACATTAAGCCGCAACGCAGTACTGAACAGATCACGCGGTGCATAGTAGAGACAAGATATAAACTGACCACTTTTATCGGCACGCACCAGCAAGCAGGCACGCCGCCGTTCCTGCAGATAGAATATCTTCAGTGCGGTGTTATAGAGTTCGTATTCCGTTGCCAGAAACAGCTCATCACGTGGCAGATCAATTAATACTTGTTCCAGCGATTTACCGCTGTGACCATGGGGGTTAAACCCTGAACGCGCCAATACCCGTTCGACTTTCTGGCGAATAAGGGGGATGCGCTTGGGTCTTTCACGATAAACAGGGGAGGTGTAAAGCCCCAGAAAACGCGTAGCGCCCATAAACGCACCCTGTTCATCGAAGCGGCTAATGATAACCAGATCTAAATAAGCAGGGCGATGCACCCGTGATCGGTCACCATGACGAACCATCAATAACGGCTGATCAGGGGTCTCAATAGTATCCAGATGCAACAATCCCGGCAGCGCCAGCATACCTAAGACAGAATCAGGCTTAACCACCACGCCCGCATTTTCACACTCAACTTCATCACTGGCCAGGAAGGTGAAGTGGTCCTCTAACAACCATTCTGTAAACGCTTGTTCCTGCGTATAACCCGCAGCAGATAATGCATTAGCACATTCCGCCGCACGTGTTTTCATGGGCAAAAAATCTTTAACCGACACCGATACTGCCGCCATCGTTGTCAATAATTCATCTTGCAGGCCTTTAAGTAACTCAACCTCAGTATGACGATCGACTTCCAGATAAATATAGGATTCGGACACACCTTCGCCCGCAGGTGCAAGCCCTTGAAAATCTTCGCCTTCGCGCTGTACCCACAGAACAACATTTTGAATAACATGGATACCGATCCCCTGGCGATTCAGCTCCATACGCACCGAGTCAACGATGAACGGAGAATCCACTGCAAGAATCTGAATGACAGTGTGGCTACTGTGCCAACCGTGCTGCTCCAGATCAGGGTTAAATACTTGTATTTTTGAGCAAGAGGCATCAAACCGATTTAAAAAAGACCAGGAAGACAAGGTGGCACCATAAAGAGCCTCCATCGGTCGCTGGGCAATTTCATCTTCAGGTGCGTAAGTAAAAAACTGATCAGCAAACTGCCCAACGGCGGAGGATTGTGGCCCCTCCAGCCTCTTTTGGAGCAGTTCCTTAAGTTTTGCCAGGGTTTTGTTATTCTTTTTATTAGCTATCTCGCTGTCCATTGAGTATGAGCTCCGCTATTAGCTGGTCGGGATAAAATGGGATCGATGAAAAGAGATTATTGTTCGTCGTATAGAATGTTAGTTAACTTCAGTATGGTATGCCCTGAAAAGGAGCGCTTCAAACTTTAGTCTACTATTTAAGAGATTTCCGCAAAATTATCCCGTCATGGCGCAATTTTGATATTTTATGGCGCTATTCGGGCAGCTCTTTTGCTTTCATCTATACTGAATCTATCATGCATTCCATATCCCTATAAACGAGACTGTTCATGCCCGATCAATCGATGAAAATGTCAGAGTTAATCAGTGCTCTAAGCCATGCATTGGATATGACCGAAGGGCAACCACCAGGCCACTGTATCCGTGCTTGCTGGATAGGCATGCAATTAGGTCAGACCTGTGGTTTACAGGCTCATCAATTATGGGAGCTGTACTATACAATTTTATTAAAAGACCTCGGGTGTAGCAGTAATGCGGCCAGGATCTGTCAACTCTACGCCACTGATGATTTAGGTTTTAAACATGACTTCAAATCAGTGGATGGCAGCCTGAAACAAGTTCTCAACTTTGTGCTGCAACATACCGGTGTTCAAAAAGGCTTAGCTGAACGCTTTAAGCAGACACTCTCTGTGATGCGTAACGGCACTAAGTGGAGCACAGAGTTAATGCAAACTCGCTGCGAAAGAGGCGCCGATATTGCTCGCCAACTGCGCTTTAACGAAGCGGTAGCGGAAGGCATCAGAGGGCTGGATGAGCACTGGAATGGCGGAGGCAAGCCCTACGGGCTTAAGGGCGATGCTATTTCGATGTATTCAAGAATCGCGCTACTGTCGCAAGTGATTGATGTTTTTTTCACAGGTACAGACAGGCACGCCTGTCTGGCAGAGGTTGAAAAACGTTGCGGTAGCTGGTTTGAACCTTCCCTGGTCGAGTGCTTTTTAAGTATTGCAGATGATACGTTTTGGGACACTCTCGCCAGCACAAACCTTGCAGAGTTAATCATCCAATTAGAACCTGCACAGTTTCAGGTAACGCTGGATGAGGATTATATTGATGAGATAGCAGCCGCTTTCGGACAAGTCGTCGATTCCAAGAGCCCTTTCACCGCAGGGCACAGTAATCGTGTTGCCTTAATTACCGACCTGTTAGCGAGAGAATTAGGCTACTCACAAGAACGACGCCGCTGGTTGAAGCGCGCCGCTTTATTGCATGATGTCGGTAAGCTGGGAATCAGTAATAGCATCCTTGATAAACCAGACAAATTAACCGATGAAGAATTTACCACCATTAAACTACACCCCACATTTACCGGTGAAATTCTGTCGCGTATTGGCGCATTTAAAGAGCTGGCAGATGTTGCGCAGGCGCACCATGAACGTATGGATGGCAAAGGCTACCCACTCGGCCTGCAAGGCGACGAAGTTACACTGGACACCCGCATTATTACGACCGCCGATATTTTTGATGCCATTACCGCTGACCGTCCCTACCGTGGTCCTATTCCCGTACCACAGGCGTTGGAAATGATGGCAGAACACCTTGATACTCAGGTTGATCGCCGATGTTACGAGGCGCTCTTAAAAGTATCCCATGAGTTTCATTTTATTGAGCATTAACAATCCCTTTATCAGACCCTTTAATGCATTCTTTTTACCTCCTCCCATGCATGCCGCCATAAAAGTACTTAGGTGCTATAGAACCGGTTCTTTTGTAGAAGAGCCGAACAAAAGCCTTACTCAATATACTGTCTTTACCGCGTTATAAGGAGGGGGACACCTAATGAAAGCAAACTTGCTATCGTCTTTAATTTTATGCAGTGTTTTGGCTGCACCGTTATCTGCTCAGGCAGAAGATGGAGGAATGACAGAAGCTGGTCGACAGATTTTTAACCATAACTGCACCGCATGCCACTCACTTGAACCCAGTAAAAATACGTTCGGACCAAGCCTGATTGGCGTGGTTGAGCGCAAAGCAGCATCAATGCCGCGTTTTGCTTATTCAGAAGCAATGAAAGCGTCCGGGCTCACATGGACTGAAGATAATCTTCGTAAGTGGATTAGCGATAATGAAGCACTGGTACCGGGTACCCGGATGCGCCATGTATCGATTACTGACCAAGCAGAACAGGATTATCTGATCAGCTTCTTACGCTCGTTAAAATAACTCTTTATTACCGTTCGTTAAAACCGCTTTTTCACATAAGTACCTGTTAACACCCGTACCTAAAGAAGCAACAACCGGCAGGGGAGTCCCTGCTGGTTTCCTACGACTACTGACTGATCATAGACTACTGCCTATGATCTGGTTACTCGCGGCTTATTTACTTGAATTTGTGGCTTTGTGCAGTTCTTTCAATCGCTTAACCACCTGATAGTTAATACTGCGTTGTGTAAAACTACCATCCTGCTTACGCTGCCCGACAGCACGACCCATCAGAATCTGTAAACATTCATCAACGGTAGCCACTGAATAAATGCGAAATTCACCGCGTTCGACCGCTTCTACTACCGCCTTTTTCAACATCAGATTACGCACATTGGCACGTGGAATAATGACCCCTTGCGTACCGGTTAATCCGCGCGTTTCACAGAGTTTAAAATACCCCTCAATTTTTTCGTTAACGCCGCCAATCGCCTGTACTTCGCCATACTGGTTGATCGACCCTGTGAGTGCATATTGCTGGTAGATCGGAATATGCGTCAGTGCTGAAATCAAAGTGCAGACCTCAGCCAGCGACGCACTGTCGCCGTCTATATACCCGTACGATTGCTCCAGAGCAATGCTAGCTGACATGGTGAGCGGAAAATCCTGTGCATACTGATGCCCCAGATAGCCGGAGAGGATCAGGACGCCTTTGGAATGTATAGACTGACCGAGCTGGACTTCACGTTCGATATCGACAATGCCATGGTTACCCGGATGTACCGTAGCCGTGATACGTGCCGGCGTACCAAAAGACACATCACCCACCTGAAGTACGGTAAGACCATTACTTTTACCTACCGCCTGCCCGTCTGTATCGATCAATACCGTTTCGTTAAGAATACTTTCAAGAATCTTCTGTGACAGGCGCCCGGTACGTTTTTCTTTAGCGTTCAGCGCCATCTCTACATGTTTTACATTGATAATATCTTCGTCTGACGCTTTTCGTTTGTAATCCGCTTCGCATAACAGATCGACCAACTCGCCGATGTGAGCTGAGAGTAAATCCTGATCACCCGATAACCGCGAGCTATGCTCTACCAACCTGGCCACCGCATCACGCGTTAGCGGCGCTAAATTTTCTTCACCGGCCAGTGTCTTCATTAAACGGGCATAATTACGGATTGTCGCGGGAGTACGTTCGACATCCTCATCAAAATCGACCACCACACGAAACATTTTTTCGAAGTCCTGATCCATCTCCTGCAATAAGTAATAGGTGTCGCGCCCCCCTATCAACACCACTTTAAGGTGCAGTGGGATGGGAGTAGGGCTTAAGGTAATCGTACTGATACCCGAGAACTCACTCATCGGATTCTCAATACGAATTTCATGTGCTTTTAACGCGCGCTTAAGCGCACCATAAACAAAGGGTTGCTCCAGCAGTTTTTCTGCTTCCAGCACCAGATAACCGCCGTTAGCGCTGTGCAGCGCACCGGGGCGGATCATCTGATAATTGGTGACCAGCGCTCCCATATCGTTATTGTATTCCACCCGACCAAACAAATTTTCATAACTCGGATGTGCTTCAAAAACAACGGGAGACCCTTTGGTTTTACTGTTATCAACCAATAAATTAACGCCAAACTGATCATCTAACAATGTGCGACGGCCATTGTCTGTGCGCGCCTCAATCAATTTTTCATCATTAATCATATCTGCACAATTTTTCACAATGTGGCTCTCTAACTGATTGAAGTAATCAGGTAGCCCACTGATATTATTGTACTTTTCTTTAACCGTCTGGATTAATGGAGAAATCGTTTGCCGCGCGGTATCACGGTCCAGCACTTTCATTCTTTCTGCTGCTTCACGGCGCCATTGCGGCAGCTCGGTCAGACTTTCTGTCAGAAAATCTTCCAGCTCAGATATGTTTTTAGAAAACTTATCGCGCGCCTCTTCCGGTAACTGAGAAAATGCCGCCTCATCCATCGCCTGGCCATCAGCCACCGGCGTAAATCCAACCGTGCCGGCATCTTGATAGACAGCCACGCTATGTTCACGCGCGCGCTTTTCGACACTATCAATGGCCTGATCGTAATGGCGATTAAAATCACGCTCAATTTTGCTTTTTTTACGCTGATACGCAGGATTTTCGAAAACGGCAGGCAACTCCGTCATGATGGTTTCCATCATGCGTTTATTATCGCGACGCAACTGTGCCGCTTTGCCCGCCTGCAGCTCAATAGCCAGAGGATAGCGATCGTCCAGCATATTATTCAGATAACACCAGTCACTCGGCTTCTTTTCTTTTTTAGCGATCCCTTTCAGGTTCTCCATAGCAAAGGAGAAACGCCCGGTATGCGGGTTACCCATAACGAAAAGGTTGTAGCCGGGCCGATGCATACCGACACCGAAGCCCATAGCTTCAATAGCCCTTTCCTGACCAAAGAAACCATTAAAATTCTCCAGCGTTTCAGTCGTTCTGAAAGGAAGAATATCGAGATCGCACACTTTATAAAGTGCTTCGGGTGACAGGGGTTTGAGCTTTTCCATCGGAGCTTCCTGAGCAGGAGGGTTTATAAACTTTATAAACCCTGATCGGAATGTATGCAAGAAATGGTTCTAAATAAAGTATGCGTTAACGCTTCAAAATCAATGATTTAATAACTCATTGCGGATAATCTGAATAAGCGATGACGTATCCGGGCGTATACCGCGCCAAATATAAAAAGACTCGGCAGCCTGCTCGACCAACATCCCCAGGCCGTCCAGTTGCTGACAGGCTCCCTGAGCCTCTGCCCACTGATTAAAGGGCGTTTGGGCGGCGCTGTACATCATGTCGTAGCACCAGGACTGAGAATGAAGCATTCCTTCTGGCAATGCCGGCATTTCGCCCTGTAAGCTGGCGGCAGTACCATTCATAATCAGATCAAAAGGGCCTTCCAAAGCGTCGAATGACGACGCAGTAATATGACCAAAAGGCGCAAATAATGCCGCCAGTGTCTCGGCCTTCGCGAGTGTCCGGTTGGCGATCACAACCTGCTTTGGCTGCTGCTCTAATACCGGCTTCATAACCCCACGTACGGCACCACCCGCACCCAAAATTAAGACTCTTTTGCCTTTAATGCTGTAGCCATGATTGTGCTGTATATCCCGAACCATACCGACACCATCGGTATTCTCTCCACACAACAGGCCTTCCTGATTCAGATAGAGCGTATTAACGGCACCGGCTAGCTCGGCACGTTCCGACCGAAGTACTGCCAGTTTCCAGGCTTCTTCCTTAAATGGAACGGTGATATTAAGACCTTTCCCGCCGTCAGCCAAAAAGGCCTTTACTGTTTCTTCAAACTTATCCACAGGCGCACAAATAGCCTCATAGCTCAGTACCTGGGATGTTTGTTGAGCGAACGCAGTGTGGATAGCCGGCGATTTTGAATGCGATATGGGATTACCAAACACGGCATAACGATCCATAAACTAAACCTCCAGCCAATTCTGCGGTTTCAGATAATGCTCATACAGCTCGGACTCTTCACTCGCCGGTTCAGGTTTCCAGTCATATCCCCAGCGCACTTCTGGTGGTAATGACATTAATATCGACTCTGTTCGGCCACCCGATTGCAGTCCGAACAGTGTTCCACGGTCATACACCAGATTAAACTCAACATAACGTCCGCGACGATGCAATTGGAAGTCACGCTGCTTCTCTCCGTAAGGTGTGCCGTTTCTGCGTTGAATAATCGGTACATAGGCTGGGATATAAGCATTACCAATCGATTGCATCAGAGCAAAACTTTTCTCAAAGCCCAACTCATTCAAGTCATCGAAAAACAGGCCGCCGATACCACGCGGTTCATCACGATGTTTCAGATAAAAATAATCATCACACCACTGCTTATACCGCGGGTAAATCTCTTCACCAAAAGGATCACAAGCATCTTTTGCTGTCATATGCCAATGGCGGCAATCGTCATCATTGCCATAGTACGGTGTCATATCGAAACCACCACCAAACCACCATACGGGCTCTTCACCCTCTTTTTCAGCGATGAAAAAACGCACATTGGCATGTGACGTCGGAATATATGGATTTTTCGGATGCATGACTAACGACACCCCCATCGCTTCAAATGTGCGGCCTGCCAATTCAGGGCGGTGTGCTGATGCTGAAGCGGGCAGGGCATCACCAAATACATGCGAGAAATTAACGCCGCCTTTTTCGAAGATCCCGCCATCAACAATAACACGCGTGCGACCACCGCCACCTTGTGGACGGTCCCAGCTATCTTCTATGAATTTTTGCTCACCATCGGCCGCTTCTAGCGCGTCGCAGATGCGATCCTGAAGGTCTAATAAATAACTTTTTACGGCGTCAATATTGGGTACAGACATTGCCAAGCTCCAACGGTTGATCGAATATTAAGAACGAACTACGCGGCTATCACGCAGATCCTGTATACGTGTTGGTTGTTCTAAATCACCCAGTGATCCAGGCAGGTAATAGTCAATAAAATCACCGAAGTAAGCACTTACTTCCGATAGGATCCTCGCAGGCTCTAATCCTGCTATATTAGCCGAGGTAGATACAACCGGCCCTCCAAATGCTTTACAGAGCGCAATAACCCCTGCATGAGCACTGACTCTAACCGCCACAGAGGCGTGTTCACCTTTTATCCACGTAGGAATAACATTGTCAGGATCGGGTATCAACCATGTGTTCGGACCAGGCCAACTTGCTTCAAGACGCGCGAGACTGACAGCGTCCAGATTTTTCAATAAAGGCTGAACCTGTTCCATACTGGCGGCAACCAGAATGATGCCTTTTTCGACAGGCCGCTGCTTTAATGACAGTAGTTTCTGTACCGCTATTTCGTTATAAGGATCACAACCCAGCCCCCAGACAGCTTCAGTGGGATAAGCGATAACGCCCCCCTGATGCAACACTCTGGCAGCCTGAGAGTAGTGCTGCTGATTCATGCCTAAAACTCTTTGAGTTAAAACCGGAAAAATACCTGTTTCGCCGGTCAGTTGCAACACTGATAGGCTGCCAAGTCAGCGTATCCGTCGGTAACCGCCGCCTACTGCTTCTATCCACCCAAACAGTTCCAACTCAACTAAACTGGACTGCAGATGACTCGTTAAAGGGCTATCCAGAAGTCCCAGCCGATCAACAATCTCTTCAAGAAGCGTCAAGGAGAAGTCTATGGACGTCAGAATTAAATTTTGATCTGTTGATAAGTTATTTTCCTGGCTGCTTGGGCTGATATTGTCAGACGCTTGCCTTAACACACCCAGCATTGTGGATAACTCATCCAGCATATGTTCAACCGATTCAACCAGCACAGCGCCTTCTCTGATTAATGCATGGCAGCCACGACTTCCGGGATGATCAATAGAGCCTGGCAATGCAAAAACCTCGCGGCCTTGATTTAATCCCAATCTTGCAGTAATTAACGAACCACTTTTCAAGGCGGCTTCCACCACTAATACTCCAGTAGACAGCCCACTGATAATCCGGTTACGGCGTGGAAAGTGAGCCGCCAAAGGCCCACTGCCGGGTAGTAGCTCTGTGACTAACGCGCCACCGCACCCTAGTATCTTTTCAGATAGTTTCTTATGCCTTAAGGGATAAAGTCGGTCACTTCCGGTACCCATCACGGCCACCGTCGGTAGCCCAAGATCTACTGCCGCCTGGTGAGCCGCTCCGTCGATACCTAATGCAAGCCCACTGGCCACCACAAATCCCGCCTGTGATAGCGATGCAGAGAACTGATAAGCATGCCGTAAGCCCGCCGCACTCGCGTTACGACTACCGACAATTGACACAATCGGCAGATGTAAGGCCTCAAGGTTACCCTGCACAAAAAGTAGCACGGGGTGATCCGCCGCTTTACGTAAGAGAGCAGGGTAGCTGTCACTGTCTGACAATATGCACTGAATCTGCATAGCATCCAGCTGATTTACAAATTGATTAGTTTTTTCCCACAAGGGGCCTGTCTGCTTAACATAGCTGGTTAATTGAGCTATCTGCACACTATTTAGCCGAGGAAAGCTGAGCTGTTGAGAGCCAGGCCCTGGAGACGTCAAATGCGGGGAGGTTAATTGGAAACTATCGTGTTGATCCGCTATCAATCTATCAGGCGTCCACTTTCCTCGAAAAAGCTTAGCTAATGTTGCAGGGCCAATGCCCGGCAACTGACTGATAGCGATCCAGTCCCTTGGATCGCTTGGCATATCAGACTCTCTGTTTACTTATCAGAACTTACTCATAAAAGTCAGGTGAACGTAGGCTATCACCAACAGACAACACATTCGTTGCCGTCATAACTAATCCGTAACTGACTTTTTCGAACGTTTTGAAAACCATTAACGTGCCGGCCTCCTCAGAAGGAAGGGTTATCTCCTCTTGAGTCACCGGATCAGTAATAGTTTCGCCTTTCGTATAGACAATGAAAACATGTCCTGATTTCAACCCTTCCCGACTTCCCTTATTAATCGCTACCGCATCATAACGACCAATTTTAGTCACACCACGCAACACAGAAAGAATAGTTGCCTCTGACTCTGCAGGAGCAGCAACAGGATAAAATACAGACTGAATACGCGTCTCAGGAGAAGGAATCACACGATCCTGTACACGCACTTCCTCTCGTGATTTTTGGATATCCAGGCTAGTAATATCAGCTTTTACGGAAACCACACGCGCTTCAGCCACTTTTAGCAGCTCATAGCCCAGCAGTTCTTGTGTCTCAGGATCAATATAACTTTTGGCAGGGCGATAGACATTCTGCGTGCTGTGCTCGAGGTCGATTTCACCTCTGGCGTAAATCCGATCGCCAGCACCGGAAATAATCCGATTATTACGCCCACCTAATACATAAGGTGTTTGTGCAAGCAGTGTATCATCCAACACTACGTTATCACTCAAGAACGCATACAGGTCTTTAAGTGCAATACCAGGGATCGCATTATCCAGCTTAGATACGCGTGCATGCGGTTGTAAGCGTCCATCATTTTTCACGCGTAGTTTCGGCTGCCCATTAACCCACGTCAGATAAAGAACATCACCAGGATAGATCCAATGAGGGTCATCAATCTGCGGATTAATGTCCCATAGCTCAGGCCAACGCCAAGGTTTTTCGAGAAAGTGGCCAGAAATATCCCAAAGAGTATCTCCTTTAACCACCACATATTCTTGTGGATAATTTTCTTGGAGCTGTATCTGATCAGCTCTTGCTTGTACTTGAGTTGGCGTTGACAGAATAAGCCATGAAGCCAAACACATTCCCAACAGTTTTTTCATCTCCAGTTCCCTTGCTGAGTGACCAGAATTATCCATTGCACGTATAATAAGACAATGGTGAACGACAAATGCATCGTAGCGCTATATCAGTATAATAGGTTAAATGATGTTTTGTGTCGTTTATGGCACTTCTTAATAACTTTGCAAAGAATATGTGATTTTTATGGCCCTGCTATCCGTTTTAGAATTTCCCGACCCCCGGCTGCGTACTATCGCCGAGCCTGTTGAACTTGTTGATGATGAACTACGCACAATCATCGACGATATGTTTGAAACGATGTATGACGCGCCCGGCATTGGCCTGGCGGCAACGCAAGTTAACATTCATCGTCAAATTGTTACTATTGATGTATCAGAAGAGAGTAATGAACCATTAGTGCTCATTAATCCTAGCTTCGAAATATTATCCGAAGAACTCGAAGAGATGCAGGAAGGCTGTTTATCCGTCCCTGGATTTTATGAAGAAATCATACGCTCGAACCATATCCGCGTAAAAGCACTAGACAGGAATGGTGAACCGCTCGAATTCGAAGCTCATGACTTGCTAGCCGTTTGTATTCAGCATGAAATTGATCACCTCGAAGGAAAACTATTTGTTGATTATCTTTCTACGCTGAAACGAAACCGTATACGCACTAAGTTAGAGAAAATTCATAAATTTGAACAAACGAACTAAACTGTTTGATATTGATTACCCACAGGCTTGCTCTATGCAAGCCTGTTTTTGTTTATGGGCCTCCTTATGACAACACCTTTAAGAATAATCTTTGCCGGCACTCCCGATTTTGCAGCCAGTAGCTTAGCGGCCCTGATTAGCAGCGAACATCAGATTGTTGCGGTTTATACTCAGCCGGACAGGCCTGCAGGCCGAGGCCGTAAGCTCACAGCAAGCCCCGTTAAAGCGCTAGCGATTAAACATGA
Organism: Neptunomonas antarctica; assembly: GCF_001305295.1. Taxonomy (GTDB): domain Bacteria; phylum Pseudomonadota; class Gammaproteobacteria; order Pseudomonadales; family Balneatricaceae; genus Neptunomonas; species Neptunomonas antarctica. The sequence continues at coordinate 124,539 of NZ_LJSI01000015.1, read as the reverse complement.
CATTCCTGTTTATCAGCCACAAAACTTTAAAGAAGAGCCTGAACAAGCCGCTCTACGGGCTCTTAACGCTGATCTTATGGTTGTCGTAGCCTATGGACTACTTTTGCCCGCAGCTATTCTTGATGCGCCGAAGCAGGGCTGTATTAATGTGCATGCATCTTTATTACCTCGTTGGCGAGGCGCTGCACCGATACACCGCTCATTACTGGCAGGTGACTCCGAAACGGGTATCACCATTATGCAAATGGATGAAGGCCTCGATACCGGTGATATGCTGTACAAATCCACTTGCCCCATTCTTCCAGAAGATACCAGCGGCGCATTGCACGATAGGCTCGCAGAGCAGGGCGCGGAGGCCTTACTGGATACACTCCGGCTAATAACCGATAAGCAATTAAGCCCTGTAAAACAGAATAACGCGGATGCCTGCTACGCACACAAACTGACGAAGCAGGAAGGACTAATCGACTGGGCAGAAACAGCTGAGGTCATTGACCGGCAAATTCGAGGACTTTCACCTTGGCCCGTTGCATTTACCACACGCGGCGACGATACCCTCCGGATCATAAGTGCATCACCAGAAGCGACAACAACCACTGCAGCACCGGGCATCATTATTGAGACGACCAAAGAAAAAATTATTATTGCCTGCGGTAATGGAACAACACTCTCGATAGACCGTCTGCAATTGCCGGGAGGCAAGCCGCTATCATCACGAGACGTGCTCAATGCCCGTAAAGAACTTTTCTCAACAGGAACACACTTAGGGATATGATCAATGTACGCGGCTTAGCCGCCTTAGCTATCGCACCGTTACTTAACGATAAAGGCTCCCTGACACAAACACTGGGAGACTCTCTTAAACGTTGCGACGATAAAGACAGATCACTGCTTAAACAGCTTTGCTACGGCACGGCACGTAATCAACCCAAACTGCAGTTAATATCTGAAGCGCTTCTGGAAAGACCCATACGCAAATCTGATGTTCACATTCACGCGCTTTTATTGGTGGGCCTTTATCAGCTATTAGAGATGAGAATACCTGCTCATGCCGCCATCAGCGAAACAGTGGAAGCGGCACATCAGCTTGATGCACAACGAACTACAGGGCTGCTCAATGCGGTGCTGAGACGTTTCAGCAGAGAAAAAGACCAGATCATCGAATCACTTTATGACAACACTATTTTTTTGTACAACCACCCAATCTGGTTCATTGAAAAGCTCAAACACAACTGGCCTGAATACTGGCAAGAAATTTTAATTCAGAATAACCAGCAAGCTCCAATGACGTTACGCGTAAACCAACGCAGCGTTTCACGTGAAACATACCTACAGTCTCTTGAAGAAGCCGGCATTGCTGCAGAGCAGTGCGCTCATTCGAAACAGGCAATAATGCTCTCTGCAGCTGTTGATGTAACCGAATTGCCTGGCTTTTCAGAAGGTGATATCAGCGTACAGGATGAAGCCGCTCAACTAAGTGCAGCGCTAATCGACCCACAAAATGGCGAACGTATTCTAGATGCATGCGCGGCTCCCGGAGGCAAACTATGTCATCTGCTGGAATCTAACCCAAACATATCAGTTGATGCTCTGGAGATATCATCAACCAGAGCCGAACGTATAACAGACAACCTCACACGCTTAAATCTTGAAGCCAATATATTAATAGCCGATGCGTCCACAGACACATGGTGGGATAACAACCCGTATGACAAAATACTGGTTGATGCGCCGTGTAGCGCAACTGGCGTGATCCGTAGAAATCCTGACATAAAAATATTACGCAAAGCGGAAGAGATTCACGCACTGTCTAACCTGCAACTAAAAATACTCAATAACTTATGGCATATGCTAAAAAGGGGTGGGACACTTGTGTATGCCACCTGCTCAATATTTCCGCAGGAAAACGAGCGCCTGATAGAACGTTTCATAAAGGAACACAGTGACGCTAACCATACGCCGATTAAAGCAAAATGGGGGGTTGAACGCCCTTTTGGCAGACAGCTATTCCCACAACCCAACGGTCATGATGGCTTCTATTACGCGATTTTAAAAAAAGCTGACGATTAACCTTAGCGGATAACCCGAATGAAAATAGTTATTCTTGGAGCTGGCCAGGTAGGTGGCACGCTAGCCGAAAATCTGGCCAACGAAGCAAATGACATTACTATTGTCGATACGGATATTAATCGGCTTCGTGAGCTGCAAGACCGACTGGACATACGGACGGTCGAAGGAAACGCCTCTTATCCAAGCGCATTAGCGCAGGCAGGAGCCCAGGATGCAGATATGCTTATTGCCGTCACCAACAGTGACGAAATCAATATGGTGGCGTGTCAGATAGGCCAAACTCTATTTAATATACCTACCAAAATCGCGCGGGTGCGTGCTTATGATTATCTGCAGCAAGAAAAGTTACTGTTCAACAAAGACGCACTACCTATTGATGTTCTGATCAGCCCGGAACAGTTGGTAACTCAACACATCAAACGCCTTATTCAGCAACCCGGCGCGTTACAAGTACTCGATTTCGCAAGCGGCAAGGCACAGCTCGTTGCTGTAAAGGCGTATTACGGTGGGCCGCTGGTAGGGCGCGAAATCGCATACCTTCGTACCCATATGCCCTCTGTTGATACGCGTGTAGCAGCCATCTTCAGGCAGGGAAAACCGATCATCCCTCAAGGTAATACCGTTATAGAAGCCGACGATGAAGTTTTTTTTATTGCGGCAAAAAAAGATATTCGCGCCGTCATGAGCGAACTACGGCGTCTGGATAATCCCTACAAACGGATCATCATTGCGGGTGGAGGAAACATCGGGGCTCGCTTAGCCAGTGATATTGAAAACGATTACCAAGTAAAAATCATTGAGCGCAGCATGCCACGATGCAACCTACTTGCACGTACGCTTAACAACACCATTGTTCTTAACGGCAGCGCATCTGACAAAGAATTGTTATTAGAAGAGAACATTGAAGATACTGATGTCTTTTGTGCGTTAACTAACGATGACGAAGCCAACATTATGGCGTCAATGCTAGCCAAGCGCCTGGGCGCCCGAACGGTAATGACACTTATCAATAATCCGGCCTATGTAGATTTAGTGCAAGGCGGTGTTATCGATATTGCGATTTCACCTCAGCAAACCACGATCGGCGCTTTATTGACACATGTAAGACGAGGCGATGTTGCTGCCGTGCATTCATTACGAAGAGGCGCAGCTGAGGCTCTAGAAGCGGTTGCTCACGGCGATAAACGAAGCTCCAAAGTAGTGGGGCGCACAATAGAAGAAATCGACTTGCCACCCGGTACAACTATCGGCGCTGTTGTGCGTAATGAAGAAGTCTTAATTGCACATGATGATGTTGTTGTTGAAAATGGCGACCATGTGATTTTGTTCCTCGTTGATAAACGAAGAATTGGGGAAGTAGAGCGGCTATTCCAAGTCGGTTTGGCATTCTTCTAACACTCTGAGAACTGGTTATGCACTATCGCGTTATATTAAGAATTTTAGGCATACTGCTCATGGTGTTTAGCATCACCATGCTGCCACCCATTGGCGTCTCGTTATTTTATAATGACGGCCACGATTATGCTTTTGTGGGTGCATTCGCCATTACGTTACTCACAGGGTTCCTTATTTGGCTGCCTGTATACCGGGTAAAACAAGACTTGAGAACACGCGATGGGTTTCTGATCACCGTATTGTTTTGGGTGGTGCTCGGCTTATTTGGCGCGGTGCCATTAATCCTGTCAGCCAGCCCTCATCTGACCATTGTTGATGCTGTATTTGAGTCTTTATCTGGCTTAACCACGACCGGTGCAACCGTAATGACCGGTATTGATTTACTCCCAAAATCTATTCTTTATTACCGTCAACAGCTCCAATGGCTTGGAGGCATGGGAATTATCGTTCTAGCAGTTGCCATATTACCTATGCTGGGTATCGGTGGTATGCAGCTTTACCGGGCAGAAACACCCGGACCAGTAAAAGACAGCAAGCTGACACCGCGCATTACAGAAACCGCAAAAGCACTCTGGTACATCTATTTGGCGCTTACGATTGCCTGTGCTTTGGGTTATTGGCTAGCCGGAATGACCTTATTCGATGCCATTGGTCACAGCTTTTCCACGGTTGCCATTGGCGGATTTTCAACACATGACGGTAGTATTGGATATTTTGATAGCACACTTATCGAAGCAATCTGTACTTTCTTTATGATAATTTCGGCGGTGAATTTCAGTCTCCATTTTTATGGATGGCGCCAGAAAACGCTGCTGCATTACTTCCATGACCCTGAATTCAGATTTTATTTAAGCATACTCGGCGTGGTGTTTTTGATCACATTCGTTGCCCTCATTGGCACCCATACATACGCGCCACTAGACTCACTCAGAAAATCCTCGTTTATGGTCGTCTCTATTGCCACCACGACAGGATTCGCTACTGCCGATTTCGCACACTGGCCGGTAATGCTGCCCTTTATGTTATTTGTTGCCGCTTTTGCCGGTGGCTGCGCAGGCTCTACAGGGGGCGGCATGAAAGTTATCCGTATCCTTTTAATACTTAAACAAGGCTATCGGGAAATAAAAAGACTCGTTCATCCTAATGCTGTAATACCCGTTAAGCTGGGTAATAAACCCATTTCAGATAGAGTGCTGGAAGCAGTGTGGGGATTCTTCTCGGTGTACCTGCTTGTCTTCATCCTTATGATGATTGCATTATTAGGCACTGGACTGGATCAAGTAACAGCATGGTCAGCGGTAGGCGCCACCCTTAACAATCTAGGCCCGGGTTTAGGAGATGTAGCGGTGCACTACGGGGATTTGAATGAAACCGCCAAGTGGATATTGTGCTTCGCCATGCTGCTGGGGCGCCTTGAAGTCTTTACGCTACTCGTGCTGTTTACCCCAGCGTTCTGGCGGCGTTAAACATTAGCGCTTCTTATAAGGGCTTTCTATGCCCTCAGGCTGGCAATTAAAACGCTTATACTCCCACTGATACTGCTCAGGAATCGCTCGGACACACTGTTCAACCGAGCGGTTCATTGCCGCCATCGCGGTTCCCAGGTCTTGATCATAAATAGACTGATCCGCTTCAATAAAGTGGAGATCAAAACCTTCTCCGTCGCTTAATCTCTCAGCATATCCGCAAACAACTCTGGCTCCTGTCTGCTTAACTAACTGGGCGAGCAGCTTCATCGAATAAGCGTTATGGCCGAAAAAGGGAGAAAAATCACCACCTGTCACAGGCTCCTGATCCGGCAAAATCCCAACCACCTCACCACGCCGCAGCGCCTTCATCACCATCCTAACGCCTGAAGCATCAGCAGGTGCTAGCCTAGTGCCGAGCCTTGCCCGACGCTTCTTAATCAGATCATCTAATAACTTTAACTTCGGAGGGCGATACATAGCGGTTAAAGGGTAGCGCTCTGATAGATAAAAATTCAATACTTCCCAATTGCCCAGATGAGGAGCAATAAAAATAACACCTGATCCTTGCTTAAAAGCATCAGCCATCAATGACGCATTCTCAATTTTTCTGATTGTTTTAAGTAACCGGGCTGGGGACCAAAACCACGACATCCCCATTTCAGAGAACGATTTGCAGGTTTGTATAACACTCGACCGAACTAATTGGCTTTTCTCGTCAGCTGAAAGATCAGTAAAACACAGCTCTACATTGATCCGCGTGATCCGAGAAACATCAGAATCCTGATTGTTAGCGAACCGCTTACCCAGAAACCCTCCAAATCTTTGCGCCAACTTCAAAGACAATAAGGACATCAATCCAAGTATAGCAATCGCAACATACGCCTTTACTTGCTTCATTTATTTAACCTGAAAAATAAATACATTATATATAAATCATATAAAAAGAATATTAGCGCCAACCATACAGCAGTATTGAACAGGAAAAAGTAAGTCGATGGTGTATAATTCAGCGCTAATTTTTTCACTTTATTTCAGAAATGGTGGTTTTCGTGACGGACAATGCGACTCCAGATGTAAGTACGTTCCAGGGATTAATCCTGGCACTTCAAACCTATTGGGCGGAGCAGGGCTGCGTCATTATCCAGCCACTGGATATGGAAGTCGGCGCAGGAACATTTCATCCTGCCACATTTCTACGTGCAATAGGGCCCGAAACATGGCGTTCGGCTTATGTTCAGCCTAGCCGACGCCCGACTGACGGACGCTACGGTGAAAATCCTAATCGACTGCAGCATTACTATCAATTCCAGGTGGCGCTAAAGCCATCTCCGGATAATATCCAAGAGCTATACCTGGAGTCTCTGCAAAGAGTCGGTGTTGATCTGCTGGTGCACGATGTACGTTTCGTTGAAGATAACTGGGAATCGCCAACGCTTGGCGCATGGGGACTCGGTTGGGAAATATGGCTGAATGGTATGGAAGTATCTCAGTTCACTTATTTCCAGCAAGCCGGTGGACTTGAATGCTACCCGGTGACCGGCGAGATTACTTATGGCTTAGAACGTATTGCCATGTATCTGCAGAACGTAGACAGTGTCTACGATCTTATCTGGGCAAAAAGCCCTGACGGCAGCGTAGTGACCTACGGTGATGTATTCCACCAAAATGAAGTAGAACAATCTACTTATAATTTTGAACACGCCGATGTCCCTAAGCTGTTCGAAAACTTCGACCATTATGAGCGTGAATGCCAGAAGCTTCTCGCCCTTGATAAGCCGCTACCTTTGCCCGCTTATGAGCAAGTATTGAAAGCTTCTCATACATTCAATTTGCTGGATGCCCGCCACGCCATATCAGTAACCGAACGCCAACGTTATATTCTTCGCGTTCGTACACTGGCCCGCGGTGTAGCAGAAAGCTACTTCGATACTCGTAAAGCACTCGGCTTTCCTTTAGCAACTGAAGCATTGCGCAATGAAGTGCTTGCTGCCAATGAGGTGGAGAAATAATGACCACTCGTGATTTTCTCGTTGAACTCGGCACAGAAGAGTTACCCCCAAAATCCCTGATATCTTTATCCAACGCGTTTACTAAAGGCATTGTCGAGGCATTAACAAAAGCCAACATTACCTTTGGCGACGTCACCTCATTCGCGGCGCCACGTCGCTTAGCTGTAAAAATCAGCGGCGTGAGCATCCAACAACCGGATGCTGAGATAGAAAAACGCGGCCCTTCATGCAAAGCGCCCCAAAAAGCGATTGATGGATTTGCACGCTCTTGTGGTATTGAGTCGTCGGATTTACAAGTCCTCGAAACAAACAAAGGCGATTACTACATCTATCGCACCACGGAAAAGGGGACGGATACCTTATCCCTGCTTCCTGCGTTTGTTCAAGAATCGTTAAACGCACTGCCGATTCCTAAACGTATGCGTTGGGGTTCCAGCCGTATTGAGTTCGTCAGACCTTCTAAATGGCTGGTAATGCTGTTTGGTGATGAAGTCGTTCCTGCCACCATTCTTGGCCTTGAATCTGGCCGTAAAACGCGCGGACATCGCTTCCATTACAACCATGAAATAGAGCTGATCGATGCTTCCGAATACGAAGCTAAACTACTCGCTCCAGGTTATGTGATAGCCGACTTTGCAACACGTCGCGCAAAAATCAACTCGCAGGTTATCGATGCTGGAGTCAAGATTGGCGGGACTGTCGAAATAGATCCGGATTTATTAGATGAAGTAACGGCGCTAAATGAGTGGCCGGTAGCCCTAACAGGGCGCTTCGAAGAACGTTTTCTTGATGTGCCAGCAGAAGCATTAATCCTGTCCATGAAGGAAAACCAGAAGTACTTCCATGCTGTCGACGCTGATGGAAAGCTGATGCCGTACTTCATTACGGTCGCTAATATCGAATCTAAAGATCCGCAGCAAGTGATCGAAGGTAACGAAAAAGTCATTCGCCCGCGCTTAGCCGATGCTGCTTTTTTCTATGAAACCGATAAGAAAAGTACATTAGCATCACGTGTCGAAAAGCTCTCTAGTGTAGTCTTCCAGAACCAATTGGGGACCGTGCTGGACAAAGCCACACGCATCTCTGCACTGGCAGGACACATCGCTGTACTACTACATGCCGATGTAGAGAATGCAAAAAGAGCAGGGTACCTGGCAAAAGGTGACCTACTCAGCGACATGGTTTTTGAATTCACCGACCTGCAAGGATTGATGGGTTACCACTACGCATTACATGATGGCGAACAGGAAGAAGTAGCCATCGCTATTAATGAACAGTATCTCCCTAAATTTGCAGGCGATGATCTGCCACAAAGCAATGCTGGTATCGCTGTCGCGCTAGCTGATCGTCTTGACACACTCACCGGTCTATTCGGCATCAACCAACCGCCAACAGGTTCAAAAGATCCGTTCGCGTTACGTCGTGCTTCATTGGGTGTGCTGCGTATCATCATTGAGCGCAAACTGGATCTGGATCTGAAAGACCTGGTGACTAAGGCTGTTTCTTTACACGCAAGCCTTCCCGCTGCTGCAACCGCAGCAGAGAAAGCCACAGACTTTATGCTGGAACGTTTACGTGCCTGGTATGAAGACAAAGGCGTATCAATAGACAGCTACTTAGCCGTTGTCGCCGTGCGTCCAACCAATCCTTTAGACTTCGACAAACGCGTTAATGCAGTGAACAGCTTCAAGACATTACCGGAAGCAGCTTCATTGGCAGCCGCGAATAAGCGCGTGTCGAATATCCTTGAGAAAAACAAACTTTCAACGGAAAGCACAGTTAACATTTCTCTGCTGGAGGAAGCAGAAGAGATTAAATTGCATAGCAGCGTTGAAGCGCTGCAAACGCGTCTTCAGCCTCTTTTCGCCGCCGGCGATTATACTCACGCACTTGCAGAGCTTGCATCACTACAGGCCGATGTAGATGCGTTCTTCGATAGCGTGATGGTGATGGCTGATGATGAAAGTGTAAGAAATAACCGCTTAGCGCTTCTTTCGAATTTGCGGGATCTGTTTTTAAGAACGGCAGATATTTCATTGCTTAATAGCTAGCTTATCTAATGGAGAGCTAGCTTATTGTCAGGCTTAGTCCAGACATTAAAAAACCGGCGACTGCCGGTTTTTTAATGTCTGCTATTTATTACTCTATTCTTTGCTGGCTTATTCTTTACTAACAGCTGCGTGTTTCACGTGAAACATAGACTGATCTCTAATCAGGCGCAGGCGAAGCTTTGATTATCTTTCTTAACAAACCCAAACCAGGTAAGCGCACACCAAGGATCAAACCATTCCCTGAGAAAACTAACAACAAACCAACCACACTACTCAGACTCCACTGATAGCCCTCAAAGATGGTGGAAAGACTCAAAGCAACTACCGGAAACATCACCGTAGCATAAGCAGCTTTATTGGCACCAATACGACCGACAAGAGACAAGTAGGCTGTAAAACCAATGATAGTGCCCACGATGGCCAGATAAAAAAGACTACCCACATAGCGCGGTGCGCTATCCCACATGAGAGGCGTCCTTGTAATAACTAATAACCCAGCAAGAAACAGCGCACCATAAATCATTGCGTAAGCATTGCTGGTTAATGGTTTCAGTCCCCGTTTACTATGGCGTATTGAAATCATATTACCCAGAGAGAACAAATAGGTACCTAGCATCGCCAAACCGATGCCTTTAAGATCAGTGAGCGAAAAACCGTTGCGACTCAACTCTGGCCAGAACATAAGACCTAAACCACACACACCCAATACCCCGGCGAAAAACACCTCAGAAGAAGGGCGCTCGCCCCAGAACAAACGACTATTGAATGCATTAAACAAGGTAGCGGCAGAAAATATTACCGACAGCAGACCGCTGGCAATCGTAAGGCTAGCCGTATAAAAACAAACAAAGTTCAGCGAGAACAAACACACACCCTGCAGCATCATAAAACCATGATCTTTTCGCGTGGTAGCCTGCACCTGTCGGCTTATGTAGAGCAGAGGTAGTAATAAAACAGCCGCTATAGCAAAGCGGTAAAACACCGATGCTAACACAGGAACATCGCCCATCTGCCAATGGATAGCAATCCATGTAGTACCCCAAATCAAAACTGTATTCAGATATAAAAATGCATTCATCAGATTCTCCTTTGGGCTGATATTACGTTTTTTCATGAAAGGAGATATCACAATCTTGCGCTTTTGTTCTTATCTTGCGGTTCGCTTAAGCATGCCACCATTAAGGCAAACACCGTTTAAGATGACAGTGTTAAACTAATAAAATGAAAAACCGACAACCTTCGTTCTTAGATAGCGGTATGCGTCCTCCATCCAGCAGCGTGGACGACACTCTATCGGCATCTAATGCGATACGTCGCAATGCCTGCGCACTACCTGGAGGGATAAGCTTTGCCCAGTGGGTTAATGACTGGGACCGGGTTACTTATCAGAATTTAAACCATCATACCCTGAGTATTTACCTGCAGGGTGGTGGCCCGCATATCAGACGTTGCGATCTTCCGCAGCTCAGAGGGGAGCCAGGCAGCGTTTGTTTATTTCCTGTGGGGCATGATTCCAAATGGGAGATAGAAGGGCATCTGGAATTCGTCCATCTGTATTTTACAGATGACGCCTTACGCCAGCTTGCGGTCACCGCTCTGGATCTGGATCCGCGCTGTATCGAACTACCAGACTTAACCTACGCCAGTGACCCGCAGTTGGTGCAACTACTTCATAATGGCGTACTGTCGTCGCACTGGCAGGACAGTAGTGACCAATTAGCACTGCAACAAAGCAGTGAAGAGATAATGCTACATTTACTCAAGCATCATGTACGACTAAGATCAGCACCTGAACTTTTTCGCGGAGGCCTGACACGCTCAATCAGAGCGAGAGTCATCGAGTATATGCGTAGCCGTCTGGAGCATACCGTCTCATTAGAGGAACTGGCGACAGTGGCACAACTCAGCCCATTTCACTTCAACCGTATGTTTCACATCAGCTTGGCATCTACTCCGCACCAATACCTTACGCGACTAAGAATTGAGCGTGCCAAGCATTTGTTAGCGATGCCTTCAGCCGACAGAGTAGAGTTTGAAAGATCCGGGCTATCGACTCAAGCGGCATCTCTGTCACTGAGTCATATCGGGCTGTTATGCGGCTTCAGTAACCAGAGTCATTTCGGCCGTATATTTAAACAACAAGTAGGGGTAACACCCGCCCGATATCACAAGATACACTGCAACCCAATACATAGATGATCATCTATTTATCATATATAGTTAATATCAATTTTTATCTGCATTGAAAGCATCAGATAATCATTACGTCGATCTTTCTAGCGTGCACTTTTTTCAACTTTGAAGAAAAGTGATCAATGGTAATGCCAGCAACACTGTCATTCACAACAGAGGTGTAATAATGAGAAAAATAACGCATATCGTCACAATAATGGCCTGCCTGTTCTCTCCAGCGTTGTTGGCTGAAAATACGCCCAATAATGATTTGGATAGTGCATATATTTCCGGTTTTTTGGCTGGGGCTCAGTTAACAGACAGTGAAATTATTAAACGATTTGATAGTGATATCGACAATGAAGAGAAATCAGATTTTTTCAAGAGGGCATTCAAAACTCGCGTAGGCAGAACACAAGCTGTTGTGCCAGCCACATTCTATGCCGGTTTTTGTATACCCGAAGACACGTCAGAAAAAACCGTCATTAGTGCTATCCTTAAAGAAGTTGAAAGCACTAACGGCAGCGAAGACTTAGACAAAGCCAGCACGGTTTATCTGACTTTACGAAATCTTTATCCCTGTGAGTAGTCATAAGTGCTAATTGGCAATATATAGGTATAATCTTGCTCGAAATAATCAAAGATACATTTTTTATGGTTTTTATACAGTCTGAGTTGAATCTCAAAGGGAGATCATAATGAAGTACAAGCGCTGTTTAGGTAAAGAACATATAGCTCCCTGGGAACGCGCATTCGAGAAAGTACTCTCTCCAATTGAAGTATTCATCCACAGGCAAACAACCAGTGGTATTTTGTTGATGCTCTGTGCTGTTATCGCTCTGTTTATTGCTAACAGTGCGCTTGCTCATCACTATCATGACTTCTTTAAGCTCTATTTCACTATTGGGCTAGAGGAGTTTCAGTTATCTAAAACTCTTCACCACTGGATCAATGATGGCCTGATGGCCTGATGGCCTGATGGCCTGATGGCCATATTCTTTCTGGTGGTAGGCTTAGAATTAAAGCGTGAGCTTTTGGTCGGTGAACTGGCCAATGTGAAACAAGCGATGTTACCGATTATTGCTGCCGTTGGCGGAATGATTGTTCCTGCTCTGATCTATATAGCCATCAACCCAAGCGGACATACCCTTGATGGATGGGGTATTCCCATGGCAACCGATATAGCTTTCGCATTGGGTGCATTAGCTTTATTAGGCAATAGAGTTCCTCAAAGTCTACTGATGTTTTTAGTCGCACTGGCTATTGTTGATGACCTGGGTGCGGTCATAGTGATTGCACTTTTTTATACCGAAAGCCTGAATATAACGGCGCTTTTGTTAGCAGGCCTCTCCATTTTCATTCTGATCTGCTTCAACTTAGGAGGCGTACGCACCTTACTACCTTATACACTGATAGGCATTATCCTGTGGATAGCGATGCTTAAAAGCGGCATTCATGCCACATTAGCGGGGGTTATCTTGGCGTTCACGATTCCGATGAAGCCAAAGTATGATCCGAAGCGGTTCCTCTATCAGATTCAGGAAGGTGTGGAGAGCATTAAGTCTGCCTTTAAAAAGAATGAAAATATAATCGTTAATGATGCGCTACGCTCTCGGGTTCGCGCGCTGGGTACCGGGGTTAATCTAGTACAGGCACCTGCTCAGATTCTGGAAAATAAACTACATCTTTCGACCGCCTATCTCGTTATCCCTATTTTTGCTCTGGCCAATGCTGGCGTACCGATAGACTTTGCCAATATTGGTGACGTTTTCACTCATCCCGTCACCATGGGAATAGGGTTAGGACTGGTGTTTGGGAAGTTAATCGGGATCGCTGGCTTCACATGGGCGGCTGTCAAACTGGGCGTAAGCGAACTGCCTAAAGGTCTCAATATGAGTCACATCGTTGTGTGTCTCATTCATGGGCGGAATAGGCTTCACCATGTCTATTTTTATCGCAGAATTAGGTTTCGTTAATTACCCGGAAGACTTGCTGATGGCTAAAACAGGGATTCTATTTGCATCACTCACCGCTGGTATCAGCGGATTTATCTGGCTCTATCTAGCCTCCAAAAACCAGCCCGTCAGTAGTGATCAACAAGAAATGTCTGGGGAAGCACATCATTAATTCATTGGGATAACACGTCTCCATAAACATCAAACCACTCTATAAGAGTGGTTTTTTGTATGCGTATGGCCATTTAAGAAGACGGAGTAGCATAGCTTCAAATCTGTAAAATCCATTTATAGAAAGAGAAAGAGTTAATATAGTTTTAGGTAAAAATATTGGCTGATTTTTCAGCCGGAAGCCTAACTGATTTCCAGTAAAGATCCAATAAGAGGCTCAGCGGCAACACAGCCTATTAAAAACATAACGAAAAAGGCAGCCAATAGGCTGCCTTTTTATTGCACATTTCATCTCTCATGAGACGCCGTTTCACACTAGTGAGGCGGCATTTCATCTTTCATGAGATTTTACACAAACAGAAGCTACACATCCACATTCGTGGCATGCAGTGCATTCGACTCTATGAAGGCACGTCGAGGCTCTACTTCGTCGCCCATCAGGGTAGTGAACAGCTGATCTGCTGAGATTACGTCTTCAATGGTGACCTGCAGCATGCGACGGGCATCTGGATCCATTGTAGTTTCCCACAGTTGATCCGGATTCATTTCGCCCAGTCCTTTATAGCGCTGAATCGAGTTCCCACGGCGCGATTGCTCTAGCAGCCAGTTAATGGCGTCTTTGAAGAAGGTAACAGGTAAGGTGCGTTCGCCGCGTTTTACGTAGGCGCCTTCTTCAAGCAAGTTATCGAGCACAATAGTTAACGCCGAAATTGTGGCGTATTCACGCGAGGAGAAAAAGTCTCGGCGGAACACGAAGTCTGTATCAACACCATGGTTGATATGGGTGACTTTCGGCAGGTAAACGCTGTGCTCTTTATCGTAGATCAATTCTGATTCATAACGCTCGCTGACACTCGCCCCTATTTCAAGGGCCGCCACCAGTGTATCCATCCAGCCTTGAACGACGTCTGCATTTTTCAGATCATCTACACTTAAAACAGATTGGTAGAGCATCTGAGTGAGTGCTTGCGGCAAATAAAGTTTACTCAGGCGATCAATGGTTTTATCCACAGTACGGTACTGATTAATCAGCGCTTCAAGCGCCTCACCGGTAATCGCAGGTGCATCCGGATGTACGTGTAAGCTGGCATTTTCCAGGGCTCCCTGTAACAGGAAGTTATCTAACGCCTCATCATCTTTCAGATACTGCTCTTGCTTGCCTCTTTTAATTTTATACAGAGGAGGCTGTGCAATGAAGATATGACCACGCTCAATCAGCTCGGGCATTTGGCGGAAGAAGAAGGTCAGCAACAGAGTACGAATGTGTGATCCATCCACGTCGGCATCGGTCATGATAATGACGCTGTGGTAACGCAGCTTATCAGGGTTGTATTCGTCACGGCCAATACCACAACCCAAGGCTGTGATCAGCGTGCCGACTTCTACGGAGGCCAGCATCTTGTCAAAACGTGCTTTTTCTACGTTAAGAATTTTACCTTTCAACGGTAGAATCGCTTGTGTACGGCGATCACGTCCTTGTTTAGCAGAACCGCCCGCAGAGTCACCCTCTACCAGGTATATTTCAGACAGTGCAGGGTCTTTTTCCTGACAATCTGCCAATTTACCCGGTAAGCCTGCGATATCCAGTGCGCCTTTACGACGTGTCATTTCACGGGCTTTACGCGCCGCTTCACGGGCACGCGCCGCGTCGATCATTTTATTAACAATCGATTTAGATTCTTGTGGATTTTCTTGTAGGTAATCCGCAAAGTGCTGAGCAAACATCTGCTCTACCGCAGTTTTAACTTCGGACGAAACCAGTTTGTCTTTGGTCTGCGAAGAGAACTTAGGATCCGGCACTTTAACTGAAATAATAGCGCATAAACCTTCACGGCTATCATCGCCAGAGGTACTTATTTTACTGCCTTTATTTAAGCCTTCCTGCTCGATATAGGTATTAAGCGAGCGCGTCAGGGCCGAACGGAAACCTGACAGATGCGTACCACCGTCACGTTGGGGAATGTTGTTGGTAAAGCAATGCAGACTTTCCTGATAGGTGTCATTCCACTGCAATGCGACTTCAACGCCTACACCGTTATCATGCATACCGGTGAGATGAACCACTTTATTGACCGGTGTTTTGTTCTGGTTAAGATATTCAACAAACGCACTCAAGCCACCCGTGTATTCAAATACTTCCTGACGATCACTGCGCTCATCGGTTAGTACTATGCGCACCCCTGAGTTAAGGAATGACAGCTCTCGTAAACGCTTAGCTAACAGGTCGAACTGGAATTTAACATTGGTGAAGGTGGCTTCAGAAGGCTTAAATCGCACTTCAGTACCGGACTGGTCAGTTTCACCTACCACCGCTAGCGGAGCCTGAGGAACACCGTGAACGTAGATTTGTTCATGCACCTTACCAGCGCGGCGTATCGTGAGCTTAAGCTCACACGACAGGGCGTTGACCACCGAGATCCCAACACCATGCAAACCGCCGGATACTTTATAGCTGTTATCATCAAACTTACCACCGGCATGCAGAACCGTCATGATGACTTCGGCAGCAGATACGCCTTCTTCCTCATGAATACCGGTAGGAATACCCCGGCCATTATCTGAAACAGAAACACTTTCATCGGGATGAATGATAACGCTGATTTGACTACAATGACCTGCCAGTGCTTCATCGATAGAGTTATCCACAATCTCAAACACCATGTGGTGCAGACCGCTTCCGTCGTCGGTATCGCCGATATACATTCCCGGGCGTTTACGAACGGCATCCAGCCCCTTGAGGACTTTAATACTATTGGAATCGTAACTCTGCTCTTCGCCACTCATGGCCTTCTCCTGACTCAGTGTGTTGGTACTAATTGGCCGGCTTCAATATTGAAGTAGGCCACCGCGGTATCGGGCTTCCAGAAGGCGGTTAACGATTCTGGGTCAACACAGGTAATGAAACATTGATTATTTGTTTGTTCTAAAAACTCACAGAACAACCGGCTATGGTGCTTATCTAACTCTGACGGTAAATCATCAATGAGATAAACACAGGCCCGATTGTTCAAACGATGAAACAAAGCGCCTTGTGCTAATTTTAAGGCACTGACGACCAGTTTTTTCTGACCACGCGATAAACGCTCAGAAGCGCTGATACCTTCAGATTTAACTTTAAGGTCAGCACGCTGTGGGCCGATACTGGTAAAACCCTGCTTAAGATCTCTTAACAAGCATTCCGACAATAATTCGTCCAATGGGCGCTTACGATCCCACCCGGCAGAAAACTTAACAGTGATCGATAAGTCACCGACTAATCTTAATAAAATCTCTTCAAAATCAGGCATTAACAGATCGATATAGCGTTGTCGTAAGTTTGTCATCTGCTCAGCATATAAAATAAATTCTGCATCCCAGATTTTTCGTAATACAGGATCAATTTTACCACACTTAAGCAAAGAATTTCGCTGTTGTAATACGCGCTTAAAGGCCCGCCATAGCTGAATGAAGCTGTGATCTGAATGAAAAGCACCCCAATCAACAAATTGGCGGCGGGTAGACGGGCTTCCTTCCAGTAATTCAAAGGTATCTGTGTTAATTAACTGCAAAGGGAGGAGTCCGGCCAGCTCAGATAAATCGATGTTATTACCGCCGTATCGAATCTTAACATCACCCTCTACATCACGGCTTACGCCCAACGGTTTAACCTGACCATTTCCCATGGCATCTATCTGAGAAAATACTAATGCCTCTCGCTCTGCGGTGGTGACCAGATAACGAAATTGATTGGTACGGAATGAACGTGTTAAACCCAGAAAATGAAGCGACTCAAGCAGCGAGGTTTTACCGCTACCATTCGCACCATAAATAATATTAATACGTTCGGAGGGTTCGAAAGATACGGCAGCAATATTGCGTATTTTCTTAATAGAAAGGCTTCGGATCGGCATAAATTTTAGCGTGAAGCCCCATCAGGCTTCACGCTGATTATCCTGTCTTACATGCGCATTGGCATAACAACGTAGAGATTACCCTGCTCATCTTCAGATTCGATCAATGCACTGCTATTAGAATCAGACAGTGTAAAACGAACAATATCAGAGTTCAGGATGGATAATGCATCCAGCAAGTAGTTAACATTGAAACCGATCTCAAGGGAATCTCCCTCATAATCAATAGCAATCGTTTCTTCCGCTTCTTCTTGCTCAGGGTTATTTGCCATCACCTGCAGAAACCCACTGGTCAGAGACAAACGCACACCACGGTATTTTTCATTCGACAGAATCGCGATACGGCTGAACACTTTACGCAGCGCCTGGCGATCACCTAATACGAACTTATTACCATTACGGGGAATAACGCGCTGATAATCCGGGAATTTTCCGTCTACTAGCTTAGAGGTGAAAATAAAGTCACCTACATGAGCACGGATATGATTAGCGCCAATAACCAGCTTCAACGGTTCATCGCCATGCTGTAGCAAACGAGCCAGCTCAAGAATCCCTTTACGCGGAACAATAATCTGCTGTGCCGCTTGCTGATCTGTTTCAACCGCGGTGACACTCGTAGCGAGACGATGCCCGTCGGTTGCAACAGTACGCAACGAACCATCTGCGATTTCCAACAACATGCCGTTCAGGTAATAACGCACATCCTGCTGGGCCATCGAGAAGCCCGTTTGTTCTATCAGGTAACGAAGCTGCCCCTGTGACAATGTCAGGTCAAATGTCTGTGGACTATCTTCAACATTAGGAAAATCAGCCGCCGGCAGCGTAGAAAGGGTAAAACGACTACGACCGGACTTGATAACCATTTTCTGACCCGTCAGCGCCATTTCAATCTGAGAGTCATCGGGTAATGATTTACAGATATCCATTAACTTACGTGCGGGTACCGTAATGGAACCAGGCTCTGCCGGTTCATCCAGTACCACACTACCAACCAGCTCAACCTCAAGATCGGTCCCTGTCATAGACAGTTTATGATCTTCCGCCACCAATAAAATATTGGATAGCACTGGAAGTGTCTGACGACGCTCCACTACACCCGCTACTAATTGCAGCGGTTTAATCAGTGCTTCTCGTGAAATAACGAATCTCATGGCAACCTATCCTATTCCGCTCCAATACTACGCCGTCAGATGACGTAGCAGGTTCTGATAATCCTCTCGGATATCCGGTTCGCTTTCCCGTAACTCTTTTATTTTACGGCAAGCATGTAACACCGTCGTATGATCGCGACCGCCAAAGGCATTACCAATCTCAGGCAAACTATGATTGGTCAATTCTTTGGAAATACTCATCGCCACCTGACGCGGACGTGCTACCGAGCGACTTCTGCGCTTCGATAACAAATCGGATATCTTGATCTTGTAATACTCGGCGACTACCCGCTGAATATTGTCAATACTAACTTGTTTGTCCTGTAATGCCAGCAAGTCTTTCAATGATTCTTTAATGAAAGGCGTGGTTATTGCATTACCTGTAAAATGTGCGTTCGCGATCACCCGTTTCAGGGCTCCCTCAAGCTCACGGACATTGGAACGAATCTTTTGCGCGAGGAAGAAAGCAGCATCATCTGGCAAGATAATTTTTGCCTCTTCAGCCTTCTTCATCACGATTGCCGCCCGCGTTTCCAGCTCTGGTGGCTCCACAGCTACGGTTAATCCCCAACCGAAACGAGACTTAAGGCGTTCTTCCACGCCGATTATCTCTTTCGGGTAACGATCACTGGTCAAAATCATTTGCTGACCCCCTTCAAGTAACGCATTGAAGGTATGGAAAAACTCTTCCTGAGACCGCTCTTTACCGGCAAAAAACTGAATATCATCGATCAGCAGCGCATCGACAGAACGATAATAGCGCTTGAAGTCATTGATCGCATTCAACTGCAGTGCTTTAACCATGTCAGCAACAAAGCGTTCAGAGTGCAGATAAACGATGCGGGCATTAGGGTTCTGACGCAACATCTCCATGCCAACAGCATGCATCAGATGGGTTTTACCCAAGCCGACACCACCGTATATAAACAGTGGGTTATAAGCACCGCCCGGGTTATCAGCAACCTGTTGCGCCGCCGCCAAAGCTAGCTGATTAGACTTACCTTGCACAAAAGACTCGAACGTAAATGCCCGATTTAAATTCGACTGATGGCGTAATCCACCTTCGACATCAACTGTCCTTGCAGGCTCAATCAAACCCACATCAAGTTCAAGCTGAGGCGGCTGATTAGAGGTAACAGAGCGGGAGTAAGCACTCACATTATCAGGTGCGCGCGAGTCAGACTGAGCCGCTTCATAAGGAGTAGGGGCAACATAAACAGACGCGGGAGGAGCTACAGGACGCGGCCTTGGAGGCATAGGCATGCGCCGGGATGTCGCAGAACCGGATTCGGCCGAGTTAATTTCTACACGCACATCAGCACTGACATCGCCGGAAACATCACATACGACCTGCCTTATGCGGGACAAAAATTTATCATTCACCCAATCACGAACAAATCTATTAGGGGCAAGCAGAACCAGTGCCGGACCCGTGCTGTCTTCAGCACTTAAGGGACGAATCCAGGTATTATACTGCTGGGCAGGGAATTCGCTTTGCAAACTAGGCAAACATCGTTCCCACAAATCTCCCGACATAGATTCTCCGCAAAAATGATAAAAATGTACTAAAAACAACATAAGTAATTGTTATATAGCGGCTATTCTACATTGATAAACATCACTTATCCACACGACAGCAGAGAATATTAACAATTAAAATTAAAAATAAAAAAAACTATTTAATCTTTTGAATTATAGGTGTTTTTTAGAATTTTTTAGACTTATATACAACAAATAAACATCATATCTAACATGTTACTCACAGGATAAGTTGTTGTTTTAAAAGAACCTACAAGCTTATGAACATTGTTATTCAATTTTCACTGCCCCGCCGTAAAAAATCCTAGCCTACACGCTATAATTGAACTGTTTACACGATTAACTAAAAAAGCATTTGAATAATCATAATAAATTCACTAGAATTTCGCGTCTTAATTTTGCTCTGTAAAGCTTCAGCTAGCTAATAACCGAGCACTAATACCAAGCGTTACGTTAATAGTAGGACTGAATCTCATGAAAAGAACTTTTCAACCAAGCGTTTTAAAACGTGCTCGTACTCACGGTTTCCGTGCTCGCATGGCAACTAAAAGTGGTCGCGCTGTTATCAATCGCCGCCGTGCAAAAGGCCGCGCACGTCTGTCTGCTTAATTATAGACAGCGACCGGGTCTGGTAATTGAATGACCGAATTCGGATATCCCCGACAGCTGCGCCTGCTGACTGCCGGGGATTTTCAAAAGGTATTTGATAGTGTCACTATCAAAGTACCTGAGCAGCGAATCCTTATACTAGCCCGCCTCAACGGACTCGAACATCCTCGTCTCGGGTTTGTTATTTCTAAAAAGAATGTTCGCAGAGCAGTGAAACGTAATCATGTTCGGCGTATCATTCGCGAATCATTTCGTCTTAAACAACACGATTTACCCCCTGTCGATATGATTATTCTGGCTCGGCCCGGACTTGGCGACATGAGTGCTAGCGATTTAAATCGCCTGGCAGAAAAATGCTGGTCCCGGTTAAATAAAAAAGCCAAAAACGTACTTAACAAGCAGGATTAACGGTCTTAAATCTATGGATGTACAGCGAGTCATACTGGTTGCCGCTCTAGCGCTTATCTCATACATGCTGGTTTTACAGTGGAATGATGATTACGGTCAGCAACAAATAGCACAAACCCCTGTTGCTTCTGTTTCTGTCTATGGCAGTACATCAACAAGCAGCGACCTTCCAACTACAGTTAGCCCCACCAGTTCAAGCAATAGCCCGGGAGATTTACCGACAACCGGTATTAAACCTGTAGCAAACGCTTCAACGCAGCTTATTACTGTAAAAACAGATGTTCTGGACGTTCTTATCGATGCTAAAGGCGGCGATATTATTCAGGTAGCATTGCCTGCCTATAAAGCTACTCTCGGCAGCGACCTACCTTTTATTCTTCTGGAACAAACACCTACCCGCACTTATGTTTCTCAGAGTGGCCTGGTTGGTCCTGACGGCCCGGATGCAAATCCAGCCGGACGCCCTACCTATTCAGTAGAGAAGAGCCAATACATACTGGATGACCAGGACAGCATTAATGTAGATTTACTGCTGACAGACGAAAACGGCGTTAACATAACTAAGCGATATATATTTTCGAAAGGCTCTTACACTATCGGCCAGGAATATATCGTCAATAATGGATCCAGCAAGCCATTTGCGGCCAATCTTTTTGCGCAGATCAAACGCGACAAAAGTCCAGATCCAAACTCATCTACTGATATGGGTATGCAGTCTTATCTTGGGCCTGTCTTCTCTATCACTGAAGATAAGTACAAAAAATACTCTTTTGATGATGTTGATGAAGCTAACTTCAAGTCAACCTCCGTTGATGGCTGGGCAGCCATGGTTCAGCACTACTTTTTAAGTGCCTGGATTCCTGCGCCTGGCGCGGGTGCTGAGTACACTTACAGCACCCGTAAGTTAAATGACAACTACATTGCTGGTTTTGTTTCTCCTTCTTTTGAAGTCCCTGCTGGCGGTGAAAAAACAGTCTCAGCGTCTTTCTATGCCGGCCCTAAAGATGTAGACCAGATGGAAGCAGCGGCACCAATGCTGGATCGCACGCTCGATTTCGGCTGGTTGTGGTGGATCGCATCGCCTCTATATATCCTGCTGAAATGGATTCATGGTGTGGTTGGTAACTGGGGGCTGACTATTATTTGCATCACGCTTCTAGTGAAAGCGTTACTCTTCCAGCTAAATGCTAAAGCATTTAAATCTATGGCCAAAATGCGTAAATTTGGCCCTGAGATGGCGCGCCTGAAAGTACTGCATGGCGATGATCGTCAAAAGATGTCTCAGGTGATGATGGAGTTGTACAAAAAAGAGAAGATCAATCCGCTAGGTGGTTGTTTACCTATCGTGGCACAGATGCCGATCTTCATCTCTCTGTACTGGGTTCTGATGGAATCTGTTGAATTACGTCAGGCTGACTTTCTCTACCTGACCGATCTTTCAACTAAAGATCCTTACTTTATTCTGCCTATTATTATGGGCGTGAGTATGTTTATTCAGCAATCGCTGAACCCTGCACCACCAGATCCTATGCAAGCCAAAGTGATGAAGATGTTGCCTATCATGTTTACATTCTTCTTCTTATGGTTCCCTGCAGGTCTGACGCTGTACTGGGTAGTGAACAATATTCTGTCGATTGCACAGCAATACGTAATCAACAAACAGATTGAAGCCGAACCGGTCAAGACTTAACATAGCTTGATGTAAAAAAAGGCTCCTACGGGAGCCTTTTTCAATCCCCCTAAGAAAACGGAGTACCTATGAGCCTGACAACACAAGAAACCATTGCAGCACAAGCAACAGCCCCCGGGCGTGGCGGTGTAGGTATTATTCGTGTTTCAGGTCCTAAAGCAGCGGAGATTGCTGAATCCGTACTGGGGCATATTCCTAAGCCTCGTTATGCTCATTATGGTGCTTTTAAAGATGAGCAAGGTAATGAACTGGATGAAGGTATAGCGTTATATTTTCCTGGCCCACACTCTTTTACGGGTGAAGATATACTTGAACTACAAGGTCACGGTGGACCGGTTGTCATGGATTTTCTATTACAGAGAGTTCAATCACTCGGGGCCCGACTGGCCAGGCCAGGTGAGTTTTCCGAACGCGCTTTCCTCAACGACAAGCTCGATCTTGCACAAGCCGAAGCCATCGCCGACCTGATCGATAGCTCCTCACAACAGGCGGCACGGTGCGCACTACGCTCTTTGCAGGGCGCATTCTCGCGTCGTATCGATACTTTGGTTGAGTCACTTATCCAATTACGTATCTACGTTGAAGCGGCCATCGATTTTCCTGAAGAGGAGATCGATTTTCTGGCAGACGGTAAAGTACTCGGTGACCTGTACGCGATTATCGCTAATCTGGACGCCGTGCTAAAAGAAGCTAAACAAGGCAGCCTGATCCGTGAAGGTATGAGTGTTGTTATTGCCGGGCGCCCGAATGCTGGAAAATCCAGCCTGCTTAACGCGCTGGCAGGACGCGAAACCGCCATTGTCACCGATATCGCCGGTACCACGCGTGACGTACTCCGAGAACATATCCACATCGACGGTATGCCACTGCACATCATAGATACAGCCGGGCTACGCGATGCCCCGGATGAAGTCGAACGTATTGGTATCAGCCGTGCCTGGGATGAGATTCACAAAGCGGATCGGGTTTTATTAATGGTCGATAGCACCAAAACTCATGCCGATGATCCACATCAGATATGGCCGGAGTTTGTCGACCAGCTACAAGACCAAAGCAAGATCACCGTCATACGTAACAAATCAGATCTTAGCGGCGAAGGATACGGCCTGCAAGACGTGCACGGCCACACCCTGATTAACCTTTCAGCTAAAGACGGGCAGGGGATAGACACCCTCAGAGAGCACCTTAAAACCTGTATGGGTTACCAGGCGACCACTGAAGGCGGATTCCTGGCACGCCGCCGTCACCTTGAAGCGCTAAATACCGCTGCCCAATTGCTGGAAACCGGACGCGATCAACTTATCCACAACGGCGCGGGGGAATTACTCGCAGAAGACCTCAGACAAGCTCAGCAAGCCCTAAGCGAAATTACCGGGCAGTTCAGTAATGACGACCTATTGGGCAGAATTTTTTCAAGCTTTTGTATTGGCAAGTGAAGATCAGTTTTGATCTTTTAAATGGTTTGCAACATGTGTTGCTCAGGTTCAGGCTCAGCCAAAACGGAATGCCGATAACTGAGTCTTGAGCACCTGTTGCGAATAAATTTTGCTACCTCGGTCTGCACCGGCAGCGCCTGCAACCACCATCAGTGGTATCAGGTGCTCTTCACCGCCTGACGGATGGCACTGCAGCGCATATGGCGCATGAGCCCAGTCACGAAGGCCCGTAAATCTCTGCTCTGGTGTGGCTTCAATGGTCTTGGTCAACCACTCATCAAAAGCCTGCGACGGCACGGTGAAATTTGTATCGCCGAAGCCCCGCATATTATGAAAACTCATGCCACTGCCAATGATCAAGACTCCTTCTTCTCGCAACGATGCGAGTGCCTTGCCTGCAGCCAGATGCGACTCTGAGTCAAGATCGCTACGTAACGACAGTTGCACCACCGGAATATCAGCGTCAGGGAACATCAGCTTTAAAGGGATGAACATGCCATGGTCAAAACCTCTCGAAGCATCCTGCTCACTGCTTAAACCTGCCTTAGAGAGCATAGTGCTAACCTGTTCAGCCAATATTGGTGCGCCAGCCGCAGGATAAGCCAGCTCATAAGTATGATCAGGGAAGCCGTAATAATCATAAATCAGTTCGGGCTTCACTCCACTGGTCACGCTGAAGGCAGACGCTTGCCAATGAGCGCTAATGATCAAAATTGCCTTTGGGCGTTCTGGCAAGTGGCTAGCGATATTTTTAAGAAAAACAGCCATGCCGTCGAAAGTGTCGGACGGCTGCCAGTCCATAAAGAAGCATGGCCCTGCGCCATGAGGTATAAAGAGTACCGGCTGAGTCACTGAGTCACCAGATAAGTTCTGTGTAGCCGTTGTTGTGTCGTTCATTGTCTATTGCTCCGCAATAAGAATCTGCAACGACTATAGCCTCACTCTTAAAATAAGAGAACATGCTATTATTCTCAACTGTTCCTACTCTAAGCAGGAAATAAACAGGTGTGTAATAAATGTTGGATCATTTGACTAGCATGCGGGTTTTTATTCAGGCAGTTGCTCAGGGCAGTCTTTCTGCGGCAGGCCGTGCTTTAGCTATGTCGCCTGCCATGGCGACCAAACATATGGATGCTCTGGAAGCGAAACTGGGTATTAAACTGTTACATCGCACGACGCGACAATTGACACTAACAGACTCTGGTAGTGAATATCTGGAAGCCTGCCAACGTATTTTGCAAGAACTCGACGAAGCCGAAGCGGAAGTCAGTGCTCAAAGAGTGGAGGCCATCGGGCGATTGCGTATCAATATGCCGCTATCCTTTGGAACACGCTTTATCACACCGCTGTTACCCGCTTTCAGTCGTCGATATCCACTGGTTGAATTAGAACTAGGGTTAAGTGATTCACAGCAGGATTTAATACAAGAAGGATGGGATTTGATAATCCGGGTCGGACATCTTGCCGATAGCTCGCTCAAAGCCAGGCGCTTAGGAGAATGCCCGATGCATGTGTGTGCATCACCGGAATATCTGGCTAGATATGGCACCCCCCGGCGTGTTGCTGATCTTTCAGGGCATAACTGTCTGAGCTATACCCGATCTCCGCTACAGGATAAAGGCACGTGGTCTTTTGGCCATGAGGGTGATGTTCAAGTGTCAGTTAAGGGGAACCTCAAGGCCGATAACGGAGATGCCTTGCTGGCCGCAGCACTGCAGGGGCAGGGCGTGATCTATCAGCCCAATTTTATCGTTTCAGATGCGCTGGCTCGCCATGCGCTGGTGGCTCTGGAACTCGACCATCCTCCTATCGACTTGGGCGGCCTGCATGTTCTCTTCCCTCCGGATCGCCGCCTGCCTGCAAAAGTAAGAGCGATGATCGACTATCTTGTCGAAGTTTTTTCAGAGTCACCCTGCCAACTCAAATGAAGGCGTACCCAGAGATCAGACCCTATTAACATAATAAAAAGTTATTAATTTTCATCCACATCCGCTGCATTATGACGTTCCGGCACCTGATCAGTTTCCTCGCCCCAGGTGCGATTGACCTTACGGCCACGGATAACGGCGGGGCGCTTAGCGATGTCTTTTGCCCAGCGCTGTACGTGTGTGTATTCATGCACCGATAGAAACTCAGCGGCGTCATACAGATGCCCCAGAACCAAACTTCCGTACCACGCCCAGATGGCAATATCAGCGATGCTGTATTCGTCACCGGCGATATAGGGCCGCTCTGCCAACGCACGATCCAGAACATCCAATTCACGTTTAACTTCCATGGTGAAACGATTGATCGGATACTCTAGTTTTTCAGGTGCATACGCATAAAAATGCCCGAAACCGCCGCCTAAATAAGGAGCGGATCCCATCTGCCAGAACAACCAGTTCATGACTTCGGTTCTGTCCGCAATCGCTTTGGGGAGCAGGGCATCGAACTTATCAGCAAGATAAAGCAGGATCGAAGCTGATTCAAACACGCGCAGCGGTGTTCCGCTACTGTTATCCACAAGCGCGGGGATTTTGGAATTGGGATTCACTTCAACAAAACCGCTTGAGAATTGATCGCCTTCCGTAATGCGAATGAGCCAGGCGTCATATTCTGCTTCTTTATGCCCCAGGGCCAAAAGCTCCTCAAGCATAACGGTGACTTTCACACCGTTAGGGGTAGCGAGAGAATACAGTTGCAGAGGATGCTTACCCACAGGCAAATCTTTAACGTGAGTGAAACCTGCAATAGGGCGGTTGATATTAGCGAATTCTCCGCCACTAGGTGCTTCCATAGTCCATACTTTCGGCGGCGTATAGGTTGTGTCACTCATGGGATTAGCCTCTTTTCGATAAGGTGAATAACTAATAACAATAGTTAAGATTTATAACACGCCTACTGCGTCATACAGGGATAAAAAAGCAATCTGCAAGACCAGAAACTTCAGTGAAAAGCGCCGATTACGCATAAACAGCTTAAAATTACTAATATTGAAGCGGCCCGACAGTGTCAGATGCATCCCCGATAAAGGCGATGCAATCACCCCGCCCGACCAGCACATCAAAAAGGTCATGGCTAAGAGATCAGGCGCGACATCAATAGTGGCTAGTAAACCTCCTGCTGTTGCAATGGTGATGACCGGATGCACGCCGGCAATCGCCAGAATAACCGATATTATCAACAATCCACTGGCTTGCCAGGCACCAAAATCGCTGAAGCCAAGCGTTATATTCGCAGATATCATCACTGATCCAATACCCACTGCCAAAACACCCGCCGCAAGAAACAATAACAATTCTGAACCAATATTGGGGATAACATTGATAATGTGGTGCTTATACCCAGAGACACCCACTGACGATCGCTTAAAGATCAGTATGACCAAGGGCAATAAGATCGATAAAAGAGCAATCAAGGTCAGCACAGGTACCCGCGGTAATAAGAAATGACAGGCCATAATCGACACCGCCAGCAATGAAGGCATCCATAAAGCAGACAGATCCAGTGGATAGCCTTTAAACTGATCGATGTCGTCCTCTTTACTAATATCAGTCCCGGCTATCCACAACGCGACAGCGGCTATGGGTAAGCCAGCAAGGGCCAACACAAACAGATGCGCTCCGGGGGCATTGGTAAGCGCCACCCCCATAGCCGCAAAAAAGGGAGACCAGAGAGCCGCTGTGCCAAACCCGCGAGACAATGTAACCGCTTGAGTAAGCGATAATGGTTGTTTCTGATTTAAACGTTCCGCCATGATCATCATGGCCGACAGGTTGATAACCGCGCCAAAAATATGCACACCCAATAAAGTTTTCCAAAAAGCGTTAGCACCCTGTGGTTCAAAGCGATCATCACTCATTTGAGAGGCGGCGATAAGACGTAAAAAACTAACGGCGGCTAACATCGTGACCAGCGCCTGATTTGCACTCAGCGCTTTGAGCCATAACATCGGCTCAGTGTGTGAACCGCTCCATAGCAGACAGCTGAGACCCACCAGTAAGATCAGGCCGGACTGCAATAACTGCATCCTGCGCACCCGTCGTAATAACAACATAGCAGCAAGCCAACCCGCTATTCCTGCCCACCAGCTGGGGACCATAGCGGTTAGCCCACTCGCAACAGACAGCAATATCATCAGATACAATATAATACCCGCCACACGGATATGAACAGGGCTTGTTGGTTGTGCATTCGAGTGATTATCTGACACGTTTTATCTCGCTTTTTATCTCACTGTTTTTTCTCACAACAGCTGCAGCGTTTATCTCATAACAGCCGCAGCACTGGCTCCTGTAACGCCCAGAGTTGCTCGCGTAATTGTAAAAGATGCTCACCCCAGTAGCGTTCGGTATTAAACCAGGGAAAGTTATGAGGAAAGGCCGGATCATCCCAGCGGCGCGCTATCCAGGCGGCATAATGCATCATGCGTAACGTTCGTAGCGCTTCTACCAAGTGCAGTTCACGGGGATCGAAGTCAGAAAATTCATTGTAGCCAGCGATCACTCCGCCTACCTGTAATTGTTGCTGATTACGATCTCCTGTTAAAAACATCCACAGATCCTGAATAGCCGGAGCCATACGCGCATCGTCAAAGTCGACAAAATGCGGCGTATTATCGCGCCATAAAATATTCCCCGCGTGGCAGTCACCATGCACACGTATCTGTTTCACATTGCCGGCACGCTTAAAAGCAGCATCAATTTCACGTAACAGATCTGAGGTGAGGCTGTCGTAAGAGATTTTTAGCGATGCTGGAATAAATTCACGGCTGATAAAGTCTGCGCTGTTAATACCGTAATTTTGAATATCCAAGGCTGGCCTGTGGATAAAAGGGTGCGTCTGGCCTGCTTGATGGATGCGCCCGATGGTATGACCCAGCTGAAACTGATGTTCAGCATCGTCCAGTTCAGGTGCACGACCACCACGACGTTCGAACAGGGAAAAACGAAAATCATTATAGCGAAAGAGGCTATCACCGTTAGCATCTTTCATCGGCGGCACAACAGAAAGATCCTGGTCCACCAGCTCAAACATAAACTGATGCTCTTCAAGAATCTGCTCATCACTCCAACGCTCAGGCCGGTAGAACTTAGCTATGAGGGGTGTTTTTTCATCAATACCGACTTGATAGACGCGATTTTCATAACTATTCAGCGCCATGATACGACCGTCGCTCAGATAACCAAGCGACTCCACAGCATCCGTCACAACATCAGGTTTTAATTCGAAAAAAGGCTGCTTATTCATAGCACTACCGCCGGAACAGATTATTAACCAGAATTCCATATACTAAACTGAGGCTATCTTAATAGCGCGCTTAATGTGCTTGCAATAGAATTTACTGACGCAAATACGATATTGATAAAACGGAGTGTGAGCGGAGTATTAATTACGGGAACGTCTTTAATTAAGTGGTAATACCGATAATCCTGGATCCATGCTGGCAGGATAGCATCGAATAAACGCAGGGTGTTTGTCGGTTACAACACTGATGACGAACCCGTCGATGCGCCCTTCATTGAAGACCCATTGAGGTGGATTCACGGCTTGTAAGCGTGGCAGCGATTGTTCCGTAAAGGAAAATACTATCTGCTCTTTCTCAGTAAGCGCTTTAAAGTATGCTTCCTTGGCACACCAGATCCGATAGAACATCGCTTGTTTTTTATTAAGATCAGCTAATAATTTCAGTTCTTCCTCGCTCATAAAAGCAGCGGCCAATTCAGTAAAATTAGTCCTGAAGCGGGTAAGCTCAACATCAACACCTACCACGCCGTTAGACAGCGCGAAGCAGATAAGCCCATTGCTATGCGTTAAACTGTAATGCATATGACTGGGTATATTTTCAATCTCTGGGGCTCTCGAAGGGTGTTCAATAAAAATCCATGCCACATCTGTTTCGTCAAAAACATCACTAAGCGCACGGCGCATAAGTAAACGGCTTTGCAAATATTCTCTGCGTTTTTTTGGGCTATTAATAGAACGCAGTCTTAGCATTTCACTGGGAGACAGTAGATTTTCTGCGTATTCTGAATCAGATTTTGTCAGCGCTTCTACTCTGGCGAACCAGAGCAAAAGCACACCATGACCGGAATACAGATCATTTAGCAAGTATTACAATATCTCCTGTCAGAGCAACGCCCGCCAGTATATTTCCGGCATGGCATTCATACTCTGACGTAGAGCTCATTTTCTTTTTCTTATAATTACTAGTGATATTAATGACCGCGTTACCACCATCTTTTTTAGCACGTTGCTGCAAGCTTATTAATGCAGACAACAAAACCCAACGACAAGCCTCTTCATCTTTTTTATTAAAAGCATTTGTTTTCTTATTAGTAGAAACATTTCCATAGGAATGTTTTACTTTTGAATGGCCTTGCTTACCAAAGTATAAACGAATAGAAGGGTCCAATTTTTCTTTGAAATCAGAAGATTGGAGCGCATCTTGAATTGAAAAATTATGAGCAGTATCGCGACTGTACGCTTCAGGGGCCACTAAGAACAAAGTGGCACTCAAGAGTAGCGTTAAAAACTTCATTGATAATCTCTCCATAGTAAGGTCGTTTCCATAAGAGCGCAGGATTATATGCGTCCGTGATAGCTGATTCAATGAATGAATGGCTTGCATCAAATAGAATGGACAGTAAAATTAGTTCTTCTTGATAAAAGCGCCCTTGATAAAAGCGCTTCCTGATAAGCGTACTTATTAGAAAGGAATCGCACGTATAATCAGGAACGATTACTGATCCTGCTGTACACCCATTGATGTTTTCAACAGGAGTTCCACGGGTGATAACAATTCAGCTTGAATCCTGGGCCGCTATGGCTCCGGGACTCGACTCAAAAGAAGCGTGGCTACAGTGGTTGAAGCAACCTGACACGATTCCTGAAACACTGGGCGTCTTGCCTTTAAAAGAGATTCCTCCATTGCTGCGTCGCCGCTTCAGTGCTTTGGGTAAATGTGCGATGGGCGCTACCTTGCAATTACTCGAAGAAGAGACACAGCTACCGAGTATTTTTGCCTCACGACACGGTGATACCGGACTCACACTATCCCTGTTAAATGAAATGGGGCGAGATGAACCCATGTCTCCGACAGGCTTCAGCCTTGCCGTGCATAATGCCGTTAGTGGCTTATATACAATAGCCCGTAAAGATACCAGCGCGGTCACTGCGATTGCGGCGATAGAAGGGCTCACCTTACAAACATTATTTGAAGTCGCTGGGCAGTTACAAGAATCAGAAAAAGTCCTCTGTGTTCTATATGATGTACCCTTGCCTGATATATATCGTCGCTATGCAGTGGGTGAAAATTTCCCCTATGCAATCGCCATGATTTTCAGCCGGACTGGCAAAACCTCATTATGTATTGAGCCAATGGATACTCCAGACATCCTGGAAGCTCACCCTTCACATTCAGAGCCTATACGCCTGATTTCGCTGCTTGCAGGTATATCAGACACTATGAGGTTAACGGTAAATGGCGCGCACTGGCGAATAACAAGAGCGATAGCTGAATGACCTATACTCTGGTCAATCAAGGCTGGCGCTGGTTAGGCACGGCCTTTAGCTTTTTTATTTTTGGGCTTGGGGGCATTTTCATACCGATAATCGTCGTACCCGTTTTGTATAGCCTACCGGGGAGCAAACAACAGCGTGAGCAACGTACCCAAAAAGTGATTCACTATGCCTTTCGATTTTACATCGGGATGATGCGAGTGCTTGGTGTACTGTCGTACCAAATAAGTGGGATAGAAAAACTACAGAACGCGAAATTGATACTAGCTAATCACCCGTCTCTGATTGATGTTATTTTCCTGATTGCACTAGTGCCCAATGCCAACTGCGTCGTAAAAAGTAAGTTGCTCCGTAACCCTTTTATACGAGGGCCGGTCAAAGCCGCAGGTTATATTATTAATGATAATCCAGAAGAGGTTATTGCTGCTGCCGCTGTCGCATTTGCTAAAGGCCATGCGCTCATCTTATTCCCGGAAGGCACGCGAACAACGCCATTAGAGCCACTACATTTTAAAAGAGGTGCGGCAAATATCTCGGTAAGGGCAATGGCCGATATCACACCGGTTATTATCGATTGCCATCCGGCTACATTAACAAAAGATGATCGCTGGTATCAGGTACCGGCACAAAAAGTCCATTTTCAAATCCATGTAAAAGACCCTATTCAGATTGAAGCCTATCTCCAAAAAAGCATAATTCCCTCTAAACAGGTACGCTTATTAACCAGTGACCTGGAAGCCTATTTTAATAAGGAACGCATACAGCATGAGTAACCTCCACCTCGAACTTAAAAAGATGATCATTGAGTCATTAGATCTGGAAGATATTGAGGCATCAGAGATCATTGATGATGCTCCTCTTTTTGTGGATGGATTAGGGCTGGACTCTATTGATGCGCTGGAAATAGGACTCGCTCTGCAAAAACGTTACGGCATTAAACTTAAAGCCGATGCAGAAGAAACCCGCCAACATTTTTCCAGTATCAATGCGTTAGTTGCACTGGTTGAATCCCACGGTTCAAAATAAGAGATCAGTATGAAAACTCAGGAAGAGATTTATCAGAAAATAGCATCCATTCTGGAAGAGCTTTTTGAGGTCGATCCTCAGAAAATAACTCCAGAAGCAAACTTATATCAGGATCTGGACATCGACAGTATTGATGCGGTTGACTTGGTCGTTGAGCTGAAAAAGGTAACCGGTAAAAAAATCCAACCTGAAGACTTTAAAGCCGTACGTAGCGTTCAGGATGTTGTGATAGAAGTTCAAAAGCTCATTAGCAACGATTAATGAAAACGTTTTTTAGAATCATCATTATTCTGTTATCGGTCTGCTACCCCTTTATCGTCTATTGGGGATTACAACACTACGATGCAGGCCTACTGCTGCCGGTTATCCTTTGCCTGCTAGGCGCAAAATTACTGGCCGGTGGATCACAACGGCCGGAACGCTATGTGATCGCGTTTACATTGGTAGGCATTGTGGTGATTGCGCTGGCATGGGAAAAACAGATAGGCCTGAAATTTTATCCGGTCATGATGAATCTAGGTTTTTTTACTCTATTTTTCAGTAGCTTATGGTCAACACAAAGTATTGTTGAACG
This sequence comes from Neptunomonas antarctica, assembly GCF_001305295.1. Lineage (GTDB taxonomy): Bacteria > Pseudomonadota > Gammaproteobacteria > Pseudomonadales > Balneatricaceae > Neptunomonas > Neptunomonas antarctica. The sequence continues at coordinate 91,421 of NZ_LJSI01000015.1, read as the reverse complement.
ACTTGCTCGACTGAAAGAACCCGATTTACCGGCCGAAGGAGTGGCGTATACCCGAAAAGTAACGGCTGTATGGAGCGCATTTTTCTTATTCAATGGTACGTTGGCTGCCATCACCGCTCTCTGGACAAGCGATGAAGTGTGGATGCTCTATAACGGCTTTATTGCTTATCTGTTGATCGGAACACTGGCAGGAGCTGAATGGCTCATCCGTCAAGGTGTTAGGCGAGGCCGCTGATATGAAAAAATTGACACCTCTGTCCTGTTGGTTGCGAATACCGCCAACCCACACCATCGCAGTAACGCTGGGTGAAACCATTGCCGCGCAAGCGCTGAAAAAAAACGTCGAAGATTGGATGCGGGTTATACACAGCAAGTCTGGTGCGCGCTGGGCGGTGTTCCACCATGATAGTTACGAGTTTCTATCTATTCTTCTTGCCCTGTGGCAATTGCAGCGTATTGCTTGCGTACCCGGTGATAACCGGCCTGGTACGGTAAAACGGCTGACATCCCATGTTGATGGCTTCATTGGCGAATTTCCGATCCAATCAGTGCTCACAGCCAACGCTTGCTTACCCGCTTCAGAATCTCAGCAACTGCCATTACAGCAGCTCCCATTACAGCAACTAGCACAACCATGGCAACCTTTAGACCCTGATGCCATCGCTCTGGAAATATATACATCGGGCTCCACGGGTGAGCCTACACCGATCAGCAAAACACTTGCTCAATTGGAGCGAGAAATAGCCATTTTAGAATCGCTCTGGCCTACCCGGCTTAGCCATCCTTCTGATAACCAGAGCCCCGTACAAAACAGTTCTGAACAAAACAGCCTTTTACAAAACAGCGCTGTTAAAAAGTGCTCTGTCGTACTGGGGACCGTATCCCACCAGCACCTCTACGGCATGACCTTTCGTTTACTCTGGCCGTTTTGCAGTGGCCGGGTGTTTGAAACAACGATCTGTGAATATACAGAAGATATTCTGTACCAGGCACACCATTATTCTACGTTTGAGCTGATCTCCAGTCCTTCCCATCTGGGACGGATCAATACCTCTATAGACTGGGAACCACTGAAACAACGCTGTATTGGCATAGTCTCATCGGCGGCGCCCTTATCCCGCGAAGATAGTACGAATGTGCGAGCATTACTCGACACCTCAGTACGCGAAATTTATGGTAGCTCTGAAACCGGCGCTGTTGCCTGGCGCATTCAGACTCCCGATCAGAAAGAGTCACTCTGGCAGTCCCTGCCGCAAATCAATTTATCCAGCACGGATGAAGGCACTCTGCGGGTAACATCACCTTATTTGGGCGATGTAAATCAGCTTACTCTGGCTGATAAGGTGGAATTTATTCAGCCTGGAAAATTCAGGCTGATAGGACGCATCGACCGGATTGTTAAAGTGGAAGGCAAACGCGTCTCACTTGCCGCTATTGAACAACAACTACTAAAAAATAATGAGGTCCGAGGCGCACGGGCATTAACCTTAACGCGTACGCGTATCGAAACCGCCGTGGTTATTCAGCTGACAGAAAGCGCCTGGTTGCAATTACAACAGTACGGCCGAAAACCTCTGATCACGCGCCTTAAAAATCACTTGTCAGCAGATTTCGAAACGGTTGTCCTGCCTCGCCGTTGGCGCTTTGTGCAGCAACTACCTTATAATTTACAGGGAAAAATCCCCTTGCAGACGTTACAATCTATGTTTGATAAAGAACCCGTCAAATGGCCTGAGATCAGCGCTGAATGCGTGACCGATAACCAGGCTACATTACACTGCTATATTCCCGTAACACTGCTTTATTTTGACGGACATTTTGCAGAAAACCCCATTCTTCCCGGCATTGTTCAAGTGCATTGGGCTGAAGCATACGGGCGCCGCTTGTTATCCGTTACCGGCTGTTTTTTGTCTCTGGAAGTCATTAAGTTTAAAAGCATCATTCCACCAGGCCAACAAATCACACTGACCCTGATCTACGATCAGGAGACTAAAAAACTCAGCTTTAGTTATACCTCCGATAAAGGAGAGCATTCCAGTGGACGTCTCTGCTTTGAATAAGCACTCTGAATACAAGCGCGAACCTATGCCAGAACATAAGCCCGAACATAAGCAAGAGTACAAGCCGGCCATTCTTATCCCTGTGTATAACCATGAAGACGCGATCGGCTCGACCTTAGATGACGCTCTACAATATGACTGCTCCGTTATGTTGGTCGATGATGGCTGCAGTACGCTATGCCGAGAACGATTAGTCTCTTTGCGTGATCAACACCATGCCCGTGTCATGTTACTGCAACTACCTGAAAACATAGGTAAAGGCGGAGCGCTGAAAGCCGGTTTCAGAGCACTGCTTGAGGCCGGATATACGCATGCGGTTCAGATTGACGCAGACGGCCAGCACACACTTACGGATCTGCCCTTATTTCTGGAGGCAAGCCGCGAAAATCCGGAAACACTGGTCACGGGGTACCCAAAATATGATGAATCTGTTCCAAAGATTCGCTATTACGGCCGCTACTTAACCCATGTATGGGTCTGGATTAATACGCTGTCCTTCGAGATTAAAGACACCATGTGTGGCTTTCGCGCTTATCCTCTTGAGGCGGTTGTCGATCTGCTTGAGCAGGAAAAATGCGGCAACCGTATGGATTTTGATTCCGAAGTGATGGTTCGCTGGCACTGGCGAGGAGGCCTTATTAAAAACATTCCTACGCAGGTTCGTTACCCTATGGATGGCGTATCTCACTTTAATATCTGGCACGATAATGTGTTGATATCTCTGATGCATACGCGATTATTTTTTGGCATGTTAGTTCGTTTACCTAAAATACTCTGGCGGAGAATCTATGTCTGAACCCGTCAAACACTGGTCAAAAATAGGCGAAACCGGCACGCTGCTAGGCATGAAAATATTGCTGGCCGTGTACCGGATTTTTGGCCGTCGGGGTTTTCGTGTGCTACTTTTTCCGGTGATGAGTTACTACTATCTCACACAAAAAAAGGCGCGCGATGCATCCAGGCAGTATTTGAATAAGCTTTCTTTATATACACAGACACCTGAAGCAGAAAACAACTTATCCACATTCCAGCATTTTCTAATGTTTGGTGAAGTACTACTCGACAAGTTCTTAGTCTGGATGGGACATATCCGCAGAGAGGATGTCATTTTTGAAACCCCTGATGCGTTTGAAAAGATCGATAGCAGTAATCGTGGCGGTATTATTATTGTTTCACACTTAGGCAATACCGAAGTATGCAGCGCTCTGGCTCATCAATTACCGGATATTCGCCTGACTGTGTTGGTTTATACACAGCATGCCGAAAAATTTAATGCGCTGATGAAAAAAGTGAATAACAGCGCACGTATCGAGATGCTACAGGTAACCGAAATGACGCCGGCGACAGCGATGCTCCTGTCGGAAAGAGTTGAAGCGGGGGAGTTCATTGTGATTGCAGGCGACCGTACACCCGTTACCGGCCATGCCCGCACCTCCCGCGTTAGTTTTTTAGGCAGCCCGGCACTCATGCCACAAGGCGCCTTCATTCTTTCGGGATTACTAAAATGCCCGGTGTATTTGATGTTTTGTCTTAAACAACAGGCGCACTACCATATTTATCTTGAGCACTTTACTGAGCAACTGCGCTTCTCACGCAAAGAGCGCCCAACAGCTATCCAGGATGCCGTACAACGCTATGCAGCGCGGCTAGAGCATTACTCCCTTATCGCGCCTTTACAATGGTTCAATTTCTTCCCTTTTTGGGCTGACGCTACTGACGATAGCACGCAATAACAGAACACCTTAAGCCGGTGTAAGAGTCACCAACATAATATTAATCGTATCAACGTCATATTAAGAGTGAAGCTATTTTATGAGTATAAACAATGTGGTTACAGATGTAGTGACGGACGGAAGAATAGATGTCGTAACAGAAGTCATTATAGAAGTTCCATTTCACGATGTTGATGTAATGCAAGTAGCCTGGCACGGCCATTATGTAAAATATTTCGAAATCGCCCGTTGTGCATTACTGGATAAAATTGATTACAACTATCCACAAATGGAGCAATCCGGCTTTGCATGGCCGGTAATCGACCTGCATATCCGCTATGCACATCCATTACGCTTCCAACAAAAAGTACGTGTGCGTGCAACGCTGGTGGAATGGGAAAATCGGCTCAAAATAAAGTATGTGATCGAAGATGGCGACACGGGCCAACGCCTGACAAAAGGCCATACCGTTCAGGTTGCGGTGAATATCGCCAGTGGTGAAATGCTGTACGCCTCACCGGATATCCTTTTCCACAAGCTGGATATCGAACCGTGAAGCGATTTCTCTTATTGTTACTATTAGCTCCGCTAACCAGCCATGCAGATCTTACGTTTACGCAGCTGGAAGCAATCACTCAGACACCTGAAACATTGAGCGGCCATTTTGTACAAGAGAAATACCTAAGCGCACTTGATGCTTCTTTAGAATCCTCGGGAGAATTTCGTTATTTACGTAACCAGTCGATTCAGTGGATAACACGTGAGCCGATTCAAAATGAACTATTGATGACACCCACCTCCCTGGTTAATACCCAGGGTGCACAGGAAGTCATGCGGCTGGATACCAGCGCAACGCCTGCACTGAAAGTTATCAGTCATCTGTTTTTTTCCGTGCTAACCGCTGAATGGCAGCAACTCTCACGTTATTTCACACTGACCGGCTCGCTTACCCAGACTCTTAATAATACCCGGACAGACACGCCGGAAGGAGGGCAGTGGCATGCCGAGTTGCTACCGATAGACCCTACCATTAAACACGTTGTAAGCAAGGTTGAACTAAACGGTAGCCAACTGCTCCGGGAAATCATTCTGCATGAACCCGGTGGCGACCGTACTCTGATTCGTTTTGACCATCTGACACCATGAAAAAGCCTATCCTATCTCTGCGTGTCGCGGCCTTTAGCTGGTTATTTCTTGTCGTGACTCTGAGCGTACTGGCATTCCGGCAGGGGCCCGTGTTTGACTCCAGTATTATGAACTTGCTGCCGACATCCACGCAGCAACCGTTAGTACAAAATGCCACAGACAAGATGGCCGCGCGTTTCTCTAAGCGCCTGATTGTATTAATGAGCGGTGATGATGAGGCGGCGGTGCGTCAAGGTATCCGTTCACTGGCTAATACCCTTTCAAGCATGCCTGACGTCGCTGAGATCACGTGGAAAGTAGAAAATTCTGAACTATCCCGCTTCCGGCAGGAGTTATTCCCTTATCGTTTTGCTGTACTGGATGCTAGCCAGAAGGAATTATTACAGGCAGACGCATTCACGCAGATTAAAGATAATGCGATAGCGCGTTTATTCAGCCCATTACCCTCGGGTGAAAATAACATCATTGCTGACCCATTCGGCCTCTTTAATTCGTTAGCACTCAACCGCAGTAATAATTTAAAACTACAGGTCTCGGATTCGCTATTAAAAGCGACGCGAACGATCCAGCCCACCTACATGCTAATGATGACACTGGCAGGAGATGCCTTCTCTCCCGCCTTGCAGCGTCGCCTTCTGGGTACATTAGAGAGCGAACAAAAACGTCTCGCACCCTCCGGTATCCACCTAACGATGTCTGGCATGATTCTGCATGCAGCCGCCGGCGCAAAACAGGCCAGCCGGGAGATATCCACTATAGGTTTAGGCTCTTTGCTCGGTATTATCGCCATCATGTTATGGGTCTTCAGACAATTTAAACCCCTGTTACTGATGTTGTTTCCTGTCGCTATCGGCTGTGTAACCGCTGCCGCCGTCACTCAATTAATATTTGGAAAAATCCACCTGATCACCTTTGCCTTTGGTGCCGGCCTCGTCGGCGTTTCTATTGATTATGCGCTGCACTTTCTCTGTGAACGACGTAACACCAAAGCCTCAACGATTTTGCCCAAAATACTGCCGGGGTTATTACTCGGCCTGTTTTCCAGTGTCCTGGCGTACGCCGCGCAGGCTTTTGCGCCTTTTCCGGGTTTACAGCAGATGGCCACGTTTTCAGTGATTGGCTTAATAGCCTCGTGGTTAACTGTCGTATTGTGCTTACCGCTGCTAACACGCAATGACGTTTTACAGCCTCTGCCGATGGCGGTAACGCTGGATAAGCTGCGTAGACGCTTTCCGCGTATTGAAAAAAATCCTGCGCTGATTTCAGGGCTACTGATTGCACTGGTACTTTCAGTCATCACGCTATTAGATAGTCAACATCAGAACCCTGACGATATCCGGCTATTACAAACCTCTCCACCGGCCCTGATTGAACAAGAGAAGAGCGTACAAAAAGCACTAGGCGTGAGCAGCAGCGCGCAGTTCCTGTTAATCACGGCACCTACATTGGAACAATGCCTGCAAACAGAAGAACATTTATCTTCACAACTGGATAACTTAAAGGCCAGCGGGTTATTAGGTCATTATCAGGCGCTGTCAAAAGAACTGCCTTCGTTAACCCGTCAAACAGAAAACATTCACGCTGTTCAACAACTCTACCAAACCCAGTTAGCAGCCTTCTTCAATACTCTGAAGCTAGCAGACAGCCAACGCATTGATGCCATCTCCTCGTTTGAGCAAGAGAGCGCCCGATTCTTAACGCCAGCGCTATGGAAGCAGCTTCACAGCAGTGCCAGCGGACAGGATTTCATTGTGCAGTCACAAGGCCCGGCAGCCACCGTTATACGCTTTAGCGGCACTTTTAAGCCGGAAGTAAAACAACGACTTATCAATTTAGCAGACAGCTTCTCTGGAGCTGAATCAGGTTCAGAAGCAGACGTTTACTATGTAGATCAGGTAGAAAATATTTCTACGTTATTAGGTCATTATCGGTCTCAGGTCATGAACTGGGTGCTGATAGCGTACCTCGGCGTTTTACTGGTGCTGCTTTTACGCTATAAACAGCAAGTTTGGCGCATTGTTTTACCGCCGTTACTGGCCTCAATTTTCACCTTGGCTATACTGATGCACTTTGAGCAGGGTATAAACCTGTTCCATTTGATGGCATTGATTCTGGTCTTAGGTATTGGCCTTGATATGGGTATATTCCTGAGTGAAACCCATGACGCCGCTCATACCTGGTTAGCTGTCTCTCTTTCAACACTAACAAGCCTGCTGGCATTCGGTTTGCTGGCACTGAGTAAGACACCGGTTCTGCATCATTTTGGAACAACCGTACTTATCGGCCTGACTTGCGTTTGGCTGCTCGCGCCCATGATGCGCAAACAAAACTCCGGAGATGTACAAATATGATGAGTCCGCAAGGATGCTTTGATGTCGTGGTTATTGGTGCGGGCCCTTCGGGATCGGTTGCCGCGTCGCTACTCAACCAAAAAGGTTATCGCGTACTGGTTCTGGAAAAGCAGCATTTCCCGCGTTTTTCAATCGGAGAGAGCCTGTTACCGCAAAGCATGGCGTTTCTGGAGCAGGCGGGTATGCTAGAGGCTGTCGAAGCGGGCGGTTTTCAGTTTAAGAATGGTGCGGCTTTTACACGAGGCAGTGAATACAGTTTTTTTGATTTCAGGGAAAAATTTTCGCAAGGCTGGGGTACGACTTTTCAGGTTCAACGCGACCGCTTCGACAAAATTCTTGCCGATGAAGCAGAAAAGCAGGGCGTCACCATTCAGTACGGCCAAACCGTTACCGCTTTCGAACCAACAAGCCTGACTGTACAGACAGAAACCGGTGAGAGTTATCAGATTAGCGCTCGTTTTGTTCTCGATGCCAGCGGCTTTGGCCGTGTCTTGCCGCGTCTGTTAGATATGGAGCTGCCATCTTGTCTGGAATCCCGAACCTCTATCTTTACACATATTCAGGACAATATTACAGACAGCCGTTTTGATCGTAATAAAATCTTGATTGCCGTCCATCCGGTACACAACGATATCTGGTTTTGGTTAATACCCTTCAATAATGGACGGGCATCAGTGGGGGTTGTTACTCCTCATGGATTTTTAGCGAAGACCGGCGGAGATGAAGCAACGCAGTTACGTAGATTGATTTCAGAAAGCGGCATGCTCGCTACCGTGCTGGAAAATGCCGTTTACGATACCCGCATAGGTAAAATAGAAGGCTACTCATGCGATGTCACTTCATTGTATGGTGAAGGTTTCGCATTACTGGGCAATGCCGGCGAATTTCTTGACCCGGTCTTCTCTTCCGGTGTCACTATTGCGTTAAAGTCAGCGTCACTGGCAGCAGATACCGTTGACCGACAACTCTCCGGCCAGCAGCCCGATTGGAATCAGGAGTTTGCGATCCCCTTAAAGCAAGGCATTGATACTTTTAGAGAATTTGTTGAAGGCTGGTATGACGGACGCCTGCAAGATGTTATTTTTGCCAGCGAAAAAAGTGATAAAATAAAACGCATGGTCAGCTCAGTATTGGCAGGTTATGCCTGGGATGCTAAAAACCCGTATGTTAAAGACACCTCAAGACTCACTACATTGGCAGAACTATGCCGTCTATCATAAAAACTTTCATGGGATTACTACTGCTCTCTTTGTGGGGATGTAGTGGCCAGTCGCTCTTATCAACGGCGGTTTCCCCTGTCTCTCCAGAGACTTATCCAGCAGCAGTCTCGGCAGATAGCTACCTACTGCTACCGCCAGCAGACATGCCTGCTACCATGCTGCTGAAACAGCGTGTGACCCTTAGTATTAAAGGCCAGCAGCGACAATTTCTGGTTATCAGTAAATTTTCTACAGAGCGCATTGTGCTGGTGGCGCTATTACCGACAGGGCAAAAGCTATTCACGCTGGACTATGATGGCATAGAGTTAAAACAGGAAAGTTTATCGCCCGTCGAGATTCCAACCAGGGATATTCTCGCCATCATGCAGTTTGCTTTGTGGCCAGAGATCTCAGTGAGACAATATTATGCCCGAAGCACTGGCTGGATAACCCTATTCTCCGACAACCAGAGAGAACTGCGACGTGCGTCAGGATCACTACTGAAAATCAGTTATCATCCGCAGGGGCTGTCTGTGGATAACTTTCAGCATGGCTATCAGGTAGAGATATCTACGCTGGAGAAAGTTGATTTATGACATCCTCAACATGCTATCTCAACGCATTAGGCATGCTGTGCGCCGCGGGTGATTGTGCGACATCAATCGCAAAGAATTTATCAACACAACAAAATTTTATGACCATCACCGATGCCTACAGCAACGGCACTGCACTGCCATTGGGTTTATACCATGGCGAACTGCCTCAGATAACGTTACCCGACAATAAATGGCAGAGCCGTAATAATCAGTTTGCATTGGCAGCACTCAACCAAATTAAACCCGAAGTGACACAAGCAATAGCACAGTACGGCGCAGATCGGGTTGGCGTGATCATAGGAACCAGTACCTCAGGGATTGCGGAAAGCGAAACGGCCATCCGGCAGTGGGCGCAAACAGGCAATGTTCCGGCATATTATGATTATGGATTGCAGGAGATGGGGGCTACCGCACAATTTATTGGCACCCTATTAGGTGTGCGGGGGCCTACCTATAGCATTTCAACCGCCTGCTCATCAGGCGCCAAAGCCTTAGCATCCGCCAGACGATTAATCCGCGCAGGCATCTGTGATGCTGTCATTGCGGGTGGCGTTGACACCTTATGTAAATTGACCGTGCAGGGGTTTTCCTCACTGGAAGCGGTCAGCGAGACGCGCTGTAATCCATTCAGCAAACATCGTGAAGGCATTAATATTGGTGAGGGCGCTGCGCTCTTCTTGGTGACAAACAAGCCAACCGGTGCTGAGCTTAGCGGTGTCGGTGAAGGTTCAGATGCGCATCACATATCAGCACCCGATCCAACCGGTGCGGGCGCGATACGCTGTATGAGCGCCGCTTTGCAAGATGCCGGCATTGACGCTGACGCCGTGGGTTATGTGAATTTACACGGCACAGCGACCGTCTTAAATGACACCATGGAATCCATTGCAATGCATCAGGTATTTGGCTCAGATACGCCGTGTAGTTCCACAAAACCATTTACCGGCCATACATTAGGGGCGGCTGGAGCTATCGAGGCGGGCATCTGCTGGCTACTGCTACAAGAAGCCTTGCCACTCTCTATCGCGAAAATGACCTCAAACATGACAACACCGACACTTCCGGTGCACGTGTGGGATCAGGAACAAGACGAAACACTACCAACACTAAATCTGGTGACACCGGATTTTGTGACGAAAAGCACAACGCGGGCTGCACCCTTACATTATGCGCTCAGTAACTCCTTTGCCTTTGGCGGCAATAACATCTCTTTAATACTGGGACGGATAAAATGACCACAGCGTTTACAGTTGCAGAACTGGTACCTCATTCCGGGAAAATGAGCTTACTCGACAACATTATCGCCTATGGAGAAGATTGGTTACAGGCGCAAGTATTTATTACTGCCGATTCCATGTTCGCCGAACCCCAGGGTGTTCCTGCGTGGATTGGTCTGGAATATATGGCGCAGACCATTGGTGCCTTTTCTGGTCTGCAGGAAAGACTGAGTGACCAGCCACCTAAACTGGGTTTTTTGGTAGGGACGCGGAAATATTTATGCTCCGCCGCCTACTTCCCACTAGGTCAGACGCTCACCATAAAAGTACAACGTGAGCTGCAGGCAGACAACGGCCTCGGAGTATTTTCATGCTCGCTGGAAAGTCAGGATATCAGCGCTACAGCCCGCCTTAATGTGTTCCAACCCGAAGATGGTAAGCAATTTTTAAAGGATGCTATGTTATGAAAGGCACTGTTTTGATAACAGGTTCCAACCGGGGGATAGGAAAAGGCATTGCATTACGCCTCGCCGCTGATGGCTACAATATAGTGCTCCACTGCCGTAATAACCGGGAACAAGCGGATGAGGTAGCTGAGCAGATTCAGGACCTGGGCCGTAATGTACGCGTATTACAGTTTGATATATCTGACAGAGAGCAAAGCAGGGAGGTTATCGAAGCCGATATGGAATACCATGGCGCCTATTATGGTGTCGTCTGTAATGCCGGAGTGGCAAGAGATAATGCCTTTCCTGCAATGCCAGGTGAAGAGTGGGATCTGGTGTTGAGAACCAACCTGGATGGCTTCTATAACGTCCTGCATCCCATTATCATGCCCATGATCCGACGCCGGAAACCAAGCCGTATAGTGACGCTCTCATCTGTCTCCGGTGAAATGGGCAATCGTGGCCAGGTTAATTACAGCGCCGCCAAAGCCGGTATTATTGGAGCGACTAAAGCATTGGCAGTTGAGTTGGCGAAACGTAAAATCACCGTGAACTGCGTGGCACCCGGCTTAATCGATACCGAAATGACACAAGATATATCGATGGAAGAAGCGCTTAAAATGGTGCCTATGCAGCGCGTTGGCAAAGTAGACGAAGTAGCAGGGACGGTGAGCTTTTTAATGTCCGAAGATGCCGCTTATATTACACGGCAAGTAATTTCAGTGAATGGCGGGATGTATTAATGAGGCGTGTAGTTGTAACTGGCATGGCGGGGTTTTCACCCATAGGAAATGATTGGAAAACCATCCAAAGCCGTCTTAACACGATGCAAACGGGTATCCGACGCATGGATAACTGGGATGTCTATACGGATCTCAACACACGTCTTGGCGCACCCGTTGCTGACTTTGTGATGCCCGAGCACTATAAACGCAAACAACTGCGTAGCATGGGAAGAGTCGCTCAGTTTGCCGTACGCAGTACCGAACGTGCACTCGATGACGCCGGCATGCTAGGTTCAGAAGAGCTCGGCAGTGGTAACGTGGGGGTCTCTTATGGCTCCTCTGCAGGTGACACTGCAGCGTTTGCAGAGTTTGGCAACATGCTACTCAACAACGTAGCGGACGGCTTAAACGCCAACTCTTATATCAAAATGATGGCGCATACAGCGCCCATAAATATTGGCGTTTATTTTGGCTTGCAAGGACGGGTGATAACGACCTCAAGCGCCTGCACATCGGGTAGCCAGGGGATTGGCTATGCCTATGAAGCCATTAAATTCGGTCTGCAGGATATGATGGTCGCCGGTGGCAGCGAAGGCTTGTGTCCTACCGAAGCAGCCGTCTTTGATACCCTGTATGCGACCAGTGTACGCAATGATGAAGCACATCTGACACCGCGTCCTTTTGACCGCGATCGTGATGGTCTGGTTATCGGAGAAGGCGGCGGCACACTGATATTAGAAGAGTTGCAGCACGCCTTAGCACGTGGCGCACGCATTCATGCAGAACTGGTAGGGTTTGGCACCAACTCCGATGGCAGCCATGTAACCCGGCCTTCCTCAAAGACCATGGAAAAAGCCATTCGCCTGTCACTACAGGATGCACAGCTAACAGCTGCGTCCATTGGCTACATAAGTGCCCATGGAACAGCAACAGCGCGGGGTGATGTTGCTGAAAGTCAGGCAACGGCAGCGGTTTTCGGTAATCAGACACCCATCAGTGCATTCAAAAGTTTTACCGGCCACACTTTAGGTGCCTGCGGCGCATTGGAAGCGTGGACAGCCATAGAGATGATGAATAACGATTGGTTCCATGCCACCGCTAATCTTGAAAATGTTGATCCTAACTGCGGCGATCTTGATCACATCATGCATGAAGGCAGGGCGATAGAAACCGATTACGTGATGACGAATAACTTTGCATTTGGCGGGGTCAATACATCACTTATTTTTAAGCGTTGGTCATAATTACTTGGGCTGGTCTTTGGGTAAAAGTTATCCACAAATTCAACGCTCAAACTAACTTTAAATATAAAGAGGTGTAAGCCTGCTCCTTATGGGCATTGTTACATCGCCTTTATATTTTGTACGATAGCTCTCTTCTTAATATCCGGCAGAAAACTGGCATTGATACTGTTAATAGCCAGCTGTCTCGCCTGAACATCCGTCATACCCAGCGATTGATACAGAGCCATATAATTTTCGCTGACATAGCCACCAAAATAGGCGGGGTCGTCAGAGTTAACCGTCACCATAACACCGCGCTCCAGCATCTTAAGAATCGTATGTTCTTGCATATCGGAAAATACTTTCAGGCGGGTATTTGATAACGGACACACGGTCAGTGGAATCTGCTCATCAATCAACCGTTGCATCAGCTCGACATCTTCATAAGCACGAATCCCATGATCAATCCGATCCACTTTTAACATATCTAATGCGGCCCACACATACGCTGGCGGACCTTCTTCTCCCGCATGAGCAACCGCTTTGAAGCCTTCGGCACGGGCTTTGGCAAACACCCGCTGAAACTTTTCAGGCGGGTTTCCTTGCTCAGAACTGTCTAACCCAACAGCAATAAACTGATCGCGATAAGGCATAGCCGCTTCTAAAGTTTTAAATGCATCATCTTCTGACAGATGACGTAAAAAGGAAAGTATCAGGTAGCTACTGATGCCCAGTTCAACTTCACCCTGCTTTAATGCGGCACTGATACCGTTAATAACGACATCAAACGGGATACCCCTAGCCGTGTGGGTTTGCGGGTCAAAGCACGGTTCAGTATGCACCACGCCCTGTGCTTTACAGCGCAACAGATACGCCCAGGTCAGGTCATAAAAATCCTGCTCGGTCTGCAGCACCGCCGCACCCTGATAATAGAGATTAAGAAAATCCTGGAGATTAGCGAACTGATAGGCCGCTTTGAGCGCGACTACGTCTTTGTAGGGGAGAGAGATATCGTTACGGTACGCCAGCCGAAACATCAGCTCTGGCTCAAGACTGCCCTCCAGATGAAGATGCAGTTCTGCTTTGGGAAGCTGATTCAAAAAATCTAACGTACACATAATAGTTTTATCCTCAGCTGATCTCTTGACGGTAGGCATAGGTCTCTTTAAAACGAGAAAGCAGATAGTTGCCCGCGCTGATAGCAGGGTACTTCGGCGGATTTTCCGGCGTTGAACAGCCTTCCAGACAATAAATATCTGTATCAAAGTTGGGTTCCACAAAGAAAGGCGATGAATATCGTTCTTTGCCTGCAGGATTAATTACACGATGAGGTGTTGAACAGTAACGATCATTACTCCAACGTGCCATCAGATCGCCAATATTAACGACAAAACTGCCCTCGATTGGCGGTGCATCAATCCATTCCCCCGCACGGTTTTTGACTTGTAATCCGCCGCTATCATCCTGATAAAGCAACGTGATACAACCATAATCAGTATGTGCTCCAGCGCCTAACTGATCATCAGAACACTTTTTTTCAAAGGGAGGATAATGGATAAATCTAAGAACACTTATCGGATGCGTAAAACGGCTGTCAAAATAATCAGGTTCAATACCCAACGCAACCGATATCCCTTTGAGAATCGTTTTTCCTAACCCAAGCATTAACTGGTAATGCTCCTCCATCTCCTCAGCAAAACCATCAATATCCGGGTATTGATTTGGGCCGTGTAAAGGTGTACCCGCTAACACTTCGGGACTGGCAAGATCAAGGTTGCGCGCCATATCGAAGGTTTCTTTAAAGTCTCCAGGGCGCTCAGGATCAAGCTGTTCAGTTGCTATCGCTCCATAGCCACGATGATGCTGCGTTGCTGTAATATCAATTTTCAGTTTTTCTTCACTCGGCAGAGCAAAAAAGTGTTTCGCCAAAGCGGTTACTTTTTCCATCTGCTGAGCCGATATTGTATGACCGGTGACATAGAAAAAACCACTTTGCTGGCAAGCGTCATCAATCTGTTGAGCAACAGCACTCCAGTGTTCTCGTTTATTACTGTATAGGGGAGAGATATCGATAAGCGGAATATAGGGTGTCATAACACACGTCCTCTGTTAGAAAAAAGGTCAAATCAAGGGTCTGGGCTAATGACTCAGACCCAGTGTGTTATTTGAAAAGGGGCCGCACCACAGCCCCTGGTGTACTGATGTTATTACTTAGGAATGTTGCCTTGAACGCCTTCGATGTACCAGTTCATACCTGCCAATTCATCATGTGAAAGTATTTCGCCTTCTGCGACTTTCAATTCACCTGCCTGATTTTTGATAGGGCCGGCAAACGGATGAATAGTACCCGCTTTAATTCCATCAACAATAGATTGCGCTTCAGTGGCTACTTCGTCAGGGATATTTGTGAAAGCCGGGATAACGATCTCATCTTCAGCCATACCACCCCAGTGGTCTTCAGATTTCCAGGTACCATCCATCACTTGCTGAACACGTTTGATATAGAAGGGAGTCCAGTTATCCACAACCGACAGTATGTGCGCTTTTTCACCAAAGCTAGACATATCAGAAGCCTGACCTACAGCAAATATACCGCGACGATCGGCTGCTTGCATCGCTGCAGGGCTATCCGTGTGTTGTAAAATAACGTCAACGCCCTGATCCATCATTGCATTAGCCGCATCGGCTTCTTTACCCGGATCAAACCAACTGTTAACCCAGATAATTTTCAGCTCAGCTTCGGGGTTATATTTGTTCAACGCCATTTGAGCTGAGTTAATGTCGCGGATAACTTCCGGAATAGGAAAAGAGGCAATATAACCAATTTTGTTAGTTTTAGTCACTTTAGCTGCCACGAAGCCAGCTACATAACGGCCTTCATAGGTTGTGGATATATAAGTACCAACATTTTTAGCTAACTTATAACCCGTCGCATGCTCAAATGTCACTTTCGGAAATTGCTTAGCAACTTTAAGTGTAGGGTTCATAAAGCCGAAGGATGTGGTAAAAATCAGATTATGACCGGTTTTAGCCAAGGTTCGAATAACGCGCTCAGCATCGGCACCTTCTGGTACGTTTTCAACATAGGTGGTTTTAACTTTATCACCGAAGTATTTTTCAACCGCGAGACGCCCTTGGTCATGCTGATAGCTCCAGCCATGATCGCCAATCGGGCCGACATAAACAAAGCCAACTTTGAAAGGTTCAGCCGCTTGTACAGATAAAGTAGCAACGAGTCCTAAACTGGCAACAAGGCCTGTCAGAAGCTTCCTCAATACGGGTTTTTTCATCTTGAAATCCTCATTTATAACGGTTTAAAAATCTGAAGCAGATTATTATATTTAGCTGTTCTTTTTTAAAAAGTAATGCATAAAACGATCCAAAAGAGCCTTTACGGTTTTCTGTCAGCCAACGGCGTCGAAAAAGTATATTCCATATCCCACGGAAAACGGATCCAGGTATCCTGGCTGACTTCCATCACATAAGTATCCACTAGCGGCAGACCCGCAGGTTTAGCATATAAGGTAACAAAGTGTGCTTTGGGGAGCATTTCCCGTACACATTTAGCCGTTTTACCGGTATCAACCAGATCATCTACCAGTATAAAACCTTCACCATCTCCTTCTACGCTTTTTAATATATTAAGCTGTCCTTGCTGCATAGCCGCATCACCGTCATCCGATGCACCATAACTGGTCACACAGACCGTATCGATGAGGCGAATATCAAGTTCACGCGCCAAAATTGCCGCCGGTACCAAACCACCTCGCGTAATAGCAATAATGCCTTTCCAGGGACCTAACTCCAACAAACGCCATGATAAAGCACGGGAGTTACGGTGTAGCTCCTCCCAGGTAACCGGAAAATCTTTACTGTAAGGCGATTGTGACATTGGCAGCTCCTCTCAAAATAAACCTGATACACCATCCATTAGGATGAATAGCAGGAAATCATAACCCAGTAGTCAGATTTTTGCAGCTACGGATAAGGCTGATCAGTCTCCACTATGAACAGCCTGCCAGCAATGATCCCCCCCCGCGAGTATCGCGTGTCGGGGGGGGGCAGTATGGCCAGTGAATTTATTAACAGGCATTCTCGTCAGGATCCTACGTGAAACGGCTTGCCCAGCGACATGGGCGCAAACATTTTACTGCGGCTCTGGTTGCGCGACATCATAACCAGGACCAGCACGGTCGCCACATAAGGCAACATGGCCAGTAAGTTGGGCGATACTGAAAAGCCCAACCCCTGGGCAACCAGATGCAGGATACTGGCTAAACCAAATAAGTAGGCTCCCAATAACACTCGCTCTGTACGCCAGCTGGCAAACACCACCAGTGCCAATGCGATCCAGCCACGGCCTGCCGACATATTTTCTGCCCACATGGGTGTGTAGGCTAATGATAAATAGCCTCCGGCTAACCCTGCCATGGCACCACCAAAGGCAACCGCCAGATAACGCGTACGCATTACAGGCAAACCTATAGCATTGGCGGCATGCGGATTTTCACCCACCGCCTTAACGATCAGGCCTGTGCGGCTGGAACGGAAGAACCAATAGAGCGCGGTAAACAGGCCAAACGACAGATAGACAATCGCATCCTGCGCAAACAACATTTTGCCTATTACAGGAATATCGCTGAGCAGTGGAATAACAATGACATCCAACCCCTGTATCGGCTGACCAACAAAATCAGCGCCAATAAAAGCTGAAAGTCCCGTGCCAAAAATAGTCAACGCCAGCCCGGTGGCGACCTGATTAGCATTCAGTCCAAGTGTTATCATGGCAAACAATTGGGACATAATGACGCCTGCCGCCATCGCCATCAGAAAACCAAAAAACAGGCTGCCGGTCAGCAATGTCACGATAAATCCCGCTACGGCACCCATCAGTATCAT
The DNA here is from genome assembly GCF_001305295.1 of Neptunomonas antarctica. Taxonomy (GTDB): domain Bacteria; phylum Pseudomonadota; class Gammaproteobacteria; order Pseudomonadales; family Balneatricaceae; genus Neptunomonas; species Neptunomonas antarctica. The sequence continues at coordinate 73,847 of NZ_LJSI01000015.1, read as the reverse complement.
GCCTTCCTGACCCAGATTAAGAACGCCACTTTTTTCACAGACCATTTCGCCCAACGCTATAATTAACAGCGGTGTACCGGTCCGGATCATGGCATAGAGAATATTGGTAATTAGATCCATATCCATTATTTTTACTCCGCGCTGCTTGCCGCTGCTTTTGTGCCCAACCAGGGAAATTTAATTTTATAACCAATCAGAACATCGCAAGCCAGCAGATAAAACAGCAGCATGCCCTGAAACAATCCGGTTATCGCCAATGGCATATTCAACATAATCTGCGCCATTTCACCGCCCATATAGATTAGCGCCATTAACAGGCTGGCAAATAAAATACCGATCGGATGCAAACGTCCTAAAAAAGCCACGATAATGGCGGCATAGCCATATCCCGGAGATATCTGCGGCACTAACTGTCCTAAAGGCCCCGCGACTTCTCCTGCACCTGCCAAACCAGCTAAGGCACCACTGATTAACATAGTGATCCACACCAGTTTTTTATCTTTAAAACCGGCAAAGCGTGCCGCGCTGGCATCTAAACCCAGCACTTTTATTTGAAAACCAATAAAGCTGCGGCTTAACAGTACCCAAACCACCACGACCGCGAACAGCGCAAATAATATTCCGGCATGTACACGCGTACCTTCAACCAGTATCGGTAATAACGCGGCGTCGCCAAACATGGCTGATTCAGGAAAGTTATAGCCGTGCGGGTCTTTTAAGGGGCCGTGTACTGAATAGATCAAAAAATTCAGGGCTATATAGTTAAGCATGATAGTGGTTAGTATTTCATTGGCATTGAAATGCGTTTTCAGCCATGCAGCTAATAATGCCCACAATCCACCGCCGAGCATGCCCACCAACATCACCATAGGTAACACCCAGACACCTTCTATATCTATAATATTGACGGCCAGTGCACTGGCGGCTAATCCGCCCATGAGTAATTGTCCCTCGGCACCAATATTCCAGACCTGAGCTTTAAAAACCACGGCCAGACCAATAGCACAGAGCAAGATAGGGGCGGTTTTCACACATAACTCAGTCAAACCATAAACATCGGAGATCGGCGTATACAGCATCGTTTTCAGGGCATATAAAGGATCATTACCCTGTAGATAAAAGAATATACCGCCCGTTATCAGGGTTAAAATACCCGCGAGTAGCGGCGACAGATAAGCCATCGCTTTGGAATGCTCGCCGCGTGGTTCCAGCTTAAACAACATGCGGAGCTCCTATATCAGTCTGCGCGCTAGTCGCGTCTGTTTTATTTTCTGTTTCAAACATGCCCGCCATCCACTGGCCTACCTCTTCTAATGAGGTGTCATTGGTTGCTTTAATAGGGGATAGTGCGCCATCACAAAGTGCGCAAAGACGATCTGATATCTGAAATAACTCATCTATATCTTCTGAAACAATCAATATCGCCGCACCTTTATCACGTAGCTCAATCAGGGCCTGATGAATCGCGGTTGCCGCACCAATATCGACGCCCCAGGTAGGATGCGCGGCGACCAGTAATTGGGGATTTTGCAGAATTTCACGGCCAATAATAAACTTTTGAAGATTACCGCCCGACAGACTTTTTGCATGAGTGCCACTGTGCGGTGTTTTTACCCGATACTGCTGGATAATTTTTTGTGCGAAGTTCTCGGTGGCTTGATGATCAATCATCCCTTTTTTAACTAAGCCGGTTAAAAAGCCGGTCAGCAAGGCATTATCTTTCAGGCTCATATCAGGTACCGCACCCCGTCCCAAGCGCTCTTCGGGTACAAAAGCGAGACCTTTACGGCGTCTTTTTTCGGGACACAAATGACCGACGGGGCCACAAGGGAAGTGAATCGCATCATGGTTTTTAATCGTATATTCACCGCTAAGCGCGGCCAGAAGCTCCTCCTGACCATTCCCCGCGACACCTGCAATACCGACTATTTCCCCTGCATGCACATCCAAATTGATATGTTTAAGGTCGACACCGAAAGGATCTTCGCTGATGCGGCTCAAACCACGCACCTGTAAAAAAACATCCTCTCCTATTACCTTTTCATAATCCATGCTGATAGGCATATCTTCGCCAACCATCATACGCGCCATACCGGAGGGATCTTCTTCTGCGGGGATGCAAGCACCCGACACACGGCCTCCGCGTAATACGGTCGCACGATGGCACAACGCTTTAACTTCATTCAACTTGTGACTAATGAACAGAATACTACAGCCTTCTTCTGCAAGGCGACGTAGTGTAATAAAGAGTGTATTAACTTCCTGCGGCGTCAATACGGATGTCGGCTCATCCAGAATCAACAATCGAATATCCTGTACCAAACAACGTACAATCTCGACGCGCTGCCTTTCGCCCACCGATAAACTATGCACATAACGTTCGGGATTCAGTGCCATACCGTAACGAGCGGATACGGTACGGATTTTTTCGGCCAGCGCTTTCATATCAGAAGCGTCATCCCCCAATGCCAGCGCAATGTTCTCGGTAACCGTCAGGGTTTCAAACAATGAGAAATGCTGAAATACCATACCAATACCGAGTTTTCTGGCGTGGGCGGGATCCTTAATACGAATGGGCTCACCTTCCCATATCATCTCGCCACTATCCGGCTTAACAATCCCATATATGGTCTTCATCAGGGTGCTTTTACCCGCGCCGTTTTCGCCCAACAGCGCATGTATTTCACCCACACAGATATCCAGATCGACGCTATCATTAGCGAGGCAGCCGGGATATTGCTTAGTGATACCCTTCATCACCAGCCGCTTTGGACGATCAGGTTTGAAATTTGTTGCAGGAGTATTCATCTGTGTCCTCATTAGCTAATTCAACCTACTCTTCCGTCTCTGGATTCATTAGTTATACATTAACTTTTTTGCGGTTTCTGATGCGACGTAAAAAGGCCCAGCCAAAAAATTCAAATAGTAATATTTTTTTCACATACTGGCTGAATTTATGCGGAACCTGACCAATAAGACAAGTTTTTGGATAACTTAGATACAAATTTTATCTCATGAAATCATCTAAAACTCTGCTTACACAATTAAATTTTATTAAAAAACAACAAATTAGGAATCAATTATACTGAAAATATTAATGATAGTGTTGCTCCGGAATTATGCATTTAAACATGTTAGTGATCTACCAAGGAGCACCAGATATGCATCTTTAGCTAAATGATTGGATTTGTTTATAACGGCCGCTTGTTTATCTCGTCACTGTTATTGACTGGATTGGAGCTTCCCTCTATGAATAAGACACTAATAACCGGAGTCAAGAGAGCACAACTAGCGGTCTGGTTATCAACCATTAGGGTGCTCCCAGGATTAAAGTCAGAAAAAAGCGTCTAACTACCAACAGAGACCTTCCCAGACGATATCTCGGTATTATCAGTCATGCTTAACACGGCTACTTTATCCGGTAACAACACACTCATAACAACGGCAAATAAGCCGCCTGTTGTGATCGCTGAACCAAATATATTCTGTACAACCTTAGGTAGCTCACCCAAAACCGCCGGATTCATCGCTACGCCCAGCCCTGTTCCAAAAGAAACGGCCATTATCAGTAATTTACGACGATCAAGCTCTTCTGTCGCCAGCAACTTAACGCCGGCTGCTGCCACTGTGCCAAACATAATAAGAGTCGCTCCACCGAGTACGGGTTTTGGCATCTGCTGAAGTATCGCACCTATAATTGGAAACAGGCCGAGAATGATCAGAATTGCGCCTATAAAATACCCCACATAGCGACTAGCTACGCCTGTCAGTTGAATGACACCGTTATTTTGGCTGAAGGTTGTATTCGGAAAAGTATTAAAAATGGCCGCAAGTAACGAGTTTACTCCATCACCTAACACACCCCCTTTGATCCTCTTCATGTAGCTAGCACCAACAATCGGCTGTTTAGAGACGACACAATTGGCCGTTATATCACCGGCCGTTTCGATAGCGGTAATCAGATAGATAAATGCAATGGGAATAAAAGCGGTCCAATCAAACGAAAAGCCATATTTAAAGGGAATCGGCACACTGATAAGTGAGACTGAACTAAAATCGGGGAAGGATATTTTACCCATGAAAGCAGCCACTAAAAAACCAACAATTAAGCCTAATACAATTGACGAAAGTCGTATCAAAGGGTGAGATGACAAGTTAAAAGTAATGATAGAGACAAGCACTATGCCCCCTAGCGCAAGATTTTCCAGACTTCCGAAATCAGGTGCTTTAAAGCCACCCGCCAGATCAGTTATGCCTACTTTTATCAGACTAATACCGATAATAGTAATGACGATACCTGTCACCAGAGGTGTAATCACGCGTTTGAGCTTACTCAGTATCTGGCTCAAAAATATCTCAACGAAAGCGCCTAAAAAACAGACACCAAAAATCAATGACAGTATCTCGTCAGGGCCTCCTCCCTGACCTTTAGCAATAAAACCAGCGGCTAATATCGATCCCAGGAAAGCAAAGCTGGTTCCCTGGACACATACCATCCCTGCGCCAATACCAAAAGGCCGACGTGCCTGAATTAACGTACCAACCCCTGAGACTATTAATGCCATGCTAATCAAATAGGGGATATGCTCGCCTAATCCAAGCACACCACCAATAATCAATGTCGGGGTAATGATTCCAACAAAGCTCGCCAACACATGTTGGATAGCCGCAAAACTGGCTTGCATTGCGGGTGGGCGAGCTTCTAAAGAATAAATCAATTCTGAGTTCTTAGTATTCGTGGTCATTCTCGGTCTCCTTTAGAAGTGGTATTTCACCAATAGCGCTGGATTACGTTCATCTAATGCAGCAACGCCAAACTTATTGCTCCAATAGGCGTATTCCATACCCACGTAAAGACGTGATTTAAGACCTAATGATTTACCCAGATCGTATTTGAGCTGTGAAGTGAAATTCATCTCAGAAGCTTTTCCTGAGCCAGCACTGGTCCAATCCAAAAAGCCGTCATAAAGAAATTCAGCACTACCCAGAGAAAATGGGTAACCCCAGGTCAGCGTTAACTGCTCATCATTAACGCCAGAATCATTGTTCGCTTTATAAATATTAACATTCGCATATTTAAAGCCAGGAATATCCAGCGAAACACCCAGACCATAAAGGTAATTATTAAAGCCGTTACCTGCAGAACCACCTTCCATTGTTGTCGCTATATAAATGTCCTTCACAGGACCAAAGGACAAATCGTTTCCGGTGACTGCACCGATACCCAGGCGAGGAGACAACTCATAATAAGTCTCATTTGAGCCATCAGATGAACGCAGTCGATCCATAAAGAAGTAAGTATCCCCCCAACTCTGGCCACTGGCGTGTTCTACGGTTAACACCTGACGATGATCATCACCGGCCTGATAGTTTTTACCATTCAGGTAACTCAGGCTAAAGTCCTGCCAGTACAATTCAGCCTGTGCTCCACTGCTAAGAGCCAGACCAGAAAGTAACGCAAGCACTGCATTATATTTTTTCATACGGACACCTTTCTAAATTAAATAAATTTAGAAAGGAAATGCAAAAAGCTGACCAAAAGATCAGCTTTTTTAGAAAAAATATAAAAAGTCATTTTAAATCAATGATTTAAATTGAAAATAATTAATTATAAAACTTACTTAAATTACATTTACTGAAGTTTTTGAATAAAATCGCATCAGTTTTGTGCAACGCACCATGAGAAGACTATATTTATGCAGAGTCTTTTTTAAAAAGAGGACGAACAAAAGCAACACCGCCGAGCTGGCGCATCTGGCGGGTGATCCAACTCACCCTCTGCGAAATATAAGCAGTGGGCAGACCCACATTAAAGCGTTTAGGGTTGGGAAGAACAGCCGCCAATCGTGCGGCCTGGGATTGTGTCAGTTGACGGGCGCTAATACCAAAAAAATGACGGCTAGCCGCTTCTACACCATAAATACCCTCACCAAACTCTGCAATATTGAGGTAAATCTCCATAATTCGTCGCTTTGGTAAAAAGCATTCCATAGACAAGGTAAGCCCAGCTTCTACTACCTTACGTATAAAATGGTGCCCATTCCAAAGAAATAGGTTTTTGACCGTTTGTTGAGAAATAGTACTGGCTCCGCGGAGCGAATCACCTTTACGATAATCCTTTATCACCGCCACAATAGCATCAATATCAAGCCCCCAATGCTGAAGAAAAGTCTGATCTTCACTGGCGATCACAGCTAATGGCATCCACGGAGAGATGTTTTCTAAATCAACCCATGATTGTTGAACAGAGCGCCCGGGATGCTGCCATTGATCCACAATGATAAAGGCGGACGTGGGAGGATCAATAAAACGTAATGACCCGACTATTGCTAAAATCAACACACACAACCCCACTATACCAATACAAAACCGGTACCAAAATCGTTGTAATATTGATCTTTTAGCCACGCCGTTATCTCCACATATCTGATTTAAAACGTAAAGACACCACTCTTTTATACGTCCGTCCTGCTTCTTTTATTCACTATTCCTTGTTAAAAAGGATGTCTGGTCATATAGGATCTGACTAAACAGGTGCTATTTAATAAGAAGAAAATAACAGTTCTTCGCTAAGCAGGCGATAGAACGCAGGGAGAAGTTATGCATCCGTGTGAATTTCAGGCTGATTACATTATTGTCGGAGCCGGATCGGCAGGCTGCGTTTTAGCAAACCGGCTATCAGCCGATCCAAACAACCGAGTCCTGTTACTGGAAGCAGGTGGAGAGGATACCTACCCCTGGATCCATATTCCAATCGGTTACATCTATACCATGAATAATCCAAAAACCGATTGGTGTTTTAAAACTCAGGCAGATGCCGGATTAAACGGTCGTGCGCTGAACTATCCCCGTGGCAAAGTGCTCGGCGGCAGCTCGTCGATTAATGGCATGATCTATATGCGAGGCCAGAAGCAAGATTATGATCACTGGGCATCATTAGGCAATAAAGGCTGGAGTTGGGACGAAGTACTACCTTACTTTAAAAAATCAGAGGACCACTATTCAGGCGCCTCCGATATGCATGGCAGTGGTGGTGAATGGCGGGTAGAAGAGCAACGTCTTTCCTGGGAAGTGCTTGATGGTTTCCGGCAAGCAGCAGCAGAAACCGGTATTCCTTCCATTGACGACTTTAATACCGGTGATAATGAAGGCTTCAGTTATTTTCAGGTCAATCAGAAAAAAGGCCGACGCTGGTCATCCGCGCGCGGCTTCCTTGATCCCATTAAACATCGCCCCAATCTGACAATTATTACCAAAGCGCATGTTGATCGTCTCCATATCGTCAATAAAACGGTGATAGGTATCGCCTTTGATATCAATGGTATGCCGAGCTACGCTGGCGTTAATAAAGAGATATTGTTATGCGCAGGTAGCGTTATATCGCCGGTTATCCTGCAGCGTTCAGGGATTGGTAATACGGATCTCTTAAAACAACATAAAATCGACGTAGTCCATGACCTGCCAGGCGTAGGGGAAAATCTACAGGATCATCTACAGGTAAGAGCCGTATTTAAAGTCAAAAATACTCTCACCCTCAACGAACAGGCAAACAGCCTATTTGGTAAGATGAAAATGGTATTTGATTATGCTTTTTTCAGGCGTGGACCTTTCTCTATGGCCCCCAGCCAACTAGGTGGCTTTGCTAAAAGTAGCGCTGAATACGAAACAGCGAATCTGGAATACCACATTCAACCCCTCAGTTGCGAAAAACTGGGTGATCCACTGCATACCTTTCCCGCTATCACAGCCTCCGTCTGCAACCTGAGACCCAAAAGCCGGGGGCATATAAGACTACGTTCAAAAGATCCTTATGCAGCTCCCATCATCACACCTAATTATCTGAGCCATAAGGAAGATAAACAGGTGGCCGCCGATGCGCTAAAACTGACTCGCCGCATCTGCCAGGCAAACGCCTTTAAAAAGTACCAACCTGAAGAATTTAAACCCGGTTTAGCCATCAATTCAGATGAAGATTTGATCAAAGCTGCCGGTGATATAGCGACCACCATCTTCCATCCTGTCGGCACCTGCAAAATGGGTTCTGATCAAATGTCGGTGGTAGATTACCAGCTAAAAGTCTACGGAATAGAGCGTCTTCGGGTCGTCGATGCGTCAATTATGCCAACGATTACGTCCGGAAATACCAATTCACCCACAATTATGATCGCAGAAAAGGCTGCGGAGATGATTTTACAAAATTAATTCAAATTTTTTTCTTCAGATCAGCCTTCATATTTTATGTGCAAGGCTGATTTTTCTCCTCTTAAAGTCTAGTTACACACATTTCCGTCCACAAAAGTTATCTACATGTCTATTTATATACAAAAATAACTCTTTGTTATTAAAGGATTAATATTGCTTGTGAAGGACTTATCCACTGTTAGTAAATATAAATCCAAAGAAAATATAGCTTGTGTGTATAAATAAAAATTAAAAGTTACTAACACTTTCCACAGCCTTATCCACAGATATGGAGCGGAGTTATGCAAAGGCAAGTCACTTTTTTTTATCTTGTTGATAAGGTTTGTTTAAGGCAGGGGGTAAACATGGGGTAAGGTTGTGGGTAATTGTTCCTGTGCATAACTACCTGTTTTATCCACACCTTATATACCCACAGGACAGAGGTATCTGACAGTTAAAAAGCCTCTTTATCAATGTTATATCTTATTGTTTTAATTGAATAAAATAGACTTGAAAACAGAAAATTGCTTCCTTAATAGTAGTAGTAACAACAATCTTATATATATATTCATATATTCTTTTCTCTTTATTTATTAAAAAATAATCAAAAAATGGTTGAACAATAAGTTGGTTAATTTTTAAGCATTCCATCCATCGTTTTAGGCTGTATAATGCGGCCCCTGTCCAATCTGTTTTACGACAAACAGATCAGTAAATCGCTTTATATCGAGGTAAATTCATTGGATTATCCAGACCATTTTGATGTCATTGTTATCGGAGGAGGTCATGCCGGAACAGAAGCGGCATTAGCTTCTGCACGTATGGGTGCCAAAACATTGTTGCTCACACATAACATCGAGACATTGGGTCAGATGTCATGTAATCCAGCGATTGGTGGTATCGGAAAGAGCCATCTGGTTAAAGAAATTGATGCACTTGGCGGTGCAATGGCACGGGCTACCGATAAAGCCGGTATACAATTCAGGGTTCTGAATGCCCGTAAAGGTCCGGCAGTGCGAGCAACCCGTGCTCAAGCGGATAGAATTCTTTACAAAGCAGCGGTTCGCTCAATTCTTGAAAATCAGCCTAATCTGCTGATTTTTCAGCAGGGCGCTGATGATTTGATTGTTGAACAGGATGAAGTGAAAGGGGTCGTTACCCAGACAGGTATACGCTTCTTAGCAAAATCAGTAGTACTGACAGCAGGCACTTTTCTGGGTGGGCTGATCCATATAGGGCTGGAAAACTTTTCAGGAGGTCGTGCCGGAGACCCTCCTTCCATCGCTCTGGCAAAACGCTTACGCGAACTGCCGTTTCGGGTCGATCGTCTGAAAACAGGCACACCGCCGCGCATAGACGCCCGCAGCGTCGATTTCTCTATCATGCAGGAACAACCTGGCGATACACCCACTCCGGTTATGTCGTTTATGGGCTCGGTGAAAGAGCATCCGAAACAAATCAGTTGCTATATTACTCATACCAATGAGCGAACCCATGATATCCTGCGCGCCGGATTAGATCGCTCACCTATGTACACCGGAGTGATTGAAGGGGTAGGGCCACGATATTGCCCCTCCATCGAAGATAAAATAATGCGTTTCGCCGATAAAAATCAGCATCAGATTTTTGTCGAACCCGAAGGACTGACAACCAACGAGCTTTATCCGAACGGCATTTCTACCAGTCTGCCATTTGATATTCAGTTAGCCGCTGTTCGTTCTATCATCGGTTTTGAAAACGCTCATATTCTGCGTCCTGGTTATGCGATTGAGTATGATTACTTCAATCCTCAGGATTTGAAACACACACTGGAAACAAAACATATAAATGGCCTCTATTTTGCTGGCCAGATTAATGGCACGACCGGTTACGAAGAAGCTGCAGCTCAGGGATTATTAGCCGGTATTAATGCCGGAGCCAGGGCTCTTGATAAAGAGCAATGGTACCCACGTCGTGACGAAGCCTATATTGGCGTGTTAGTAGATGATTTAATCACCATGGGTACTTCTGAACCTTACCGTATGTTTACCAGTAGAGCTGAATATCGCCTGATTCTCAGAGAAGATAATGCGGATTTGCGTTTAACCGAAAAAGGTCGGGAATTAGGGCTGGTAAGTGACGAACGATGGGCTGCTTTTTGTAAAAAACGTGAAGCGATCACGCAGGAAAAACAGCGTCTTAGCAGCACCTGGATACAGCCTGGAACTGATGCTGAAGAAAAACTGAAGGACAAGCTCTCATCGCCGATGACACATGAGTATAATCTGGCCGATCTACTGCGACGTCCTGAACTTACCTATGCTGATGTTGCGGGTTTGAAAGGTGAAGCGGTCAGCGACCTTCTGGTAGCCGAGCAGGTAGAAATACAGTTCAAGTATGCGGGTTATATTAATCGCCAGAAAGATGATATAGAGCGTGTACGGCAGCAGGAAAATACCCTTTTACCTGCCGATTTTGATTACGATATTATTAGTGGGCTATCGAACGAATTAAAAAGTAAATTACAACAGCAGTTACCTGCTTCCATAGCTCAGGCTTCCCGTATTCAGGGAATGACACCCGCCGCTATTTCATTGCTGCTGGTACACCTGAAAAAACAACAGATGATCAAAAAGCAACAAAAGGCTACCGGTTAATGGATTTGACACAACTGCGTGCTTTACTGGTACAACAATCGGAAAAGATGGGGCTTTCCCTATCGGATTCGCAGGTAGATAAGCTAATCGCTTACCTACAGCTACTGGTAAAATGGAACAAAGCTTATAACCTGACCGCCGTAAAGAAGCCTGCTGAGATGCTTTCCAGGCATTTACTCGATAGTCTCAGTTTATTGCCGTATGTTAAAGGTCCAAGAATTATTGATGTGGGTAGCGGACCAGGATTACCCGGAATTCCTCTGGCTATTTGCCGTCCGGATCTGGAGGTTACTACATTAGACAGTAATGGTAAGAAAACCCGTTTCCAGAATCAGGCTAAAATAGAATTAGGCTTAAGCAATCTGACGGTGATTAACGGCCGCGCAGAGCAGTGCCAGGATGAACCCTTTGATGAAGTAATATCGCGCGCCTTTGCTTCTATGGCTGATATGCTTAAATGGACGCAACAATTATGCCGCCAAGACGGCGTGTTTCTGGCGATGAAAGGCTTGTATCCAAACGAAGAGTTAACGCAGCTACCAGCAGGTTTTGTACTTAAAAGCGGTCACACTCTTAATGTGCCGGGTACGCAAGGAGCAAGGCATTTAATGATTCTTGGGAGAGAATAACGGTGGTAAAAATCCTGACTATCACCAATCAGAAAGGTGGCGTAGGTAAAACAACTACCTGCGTGAATCTGGCTGCTTCGCTTGGGGCAACCAAAAAGCGTGTGTTAATGGTTGATCTGGATCCGCAAGGCAACGCGACTATGGGTAGCGGTGTCGACAAGCATGAATTAGAGCATTCTGCTTATGAGCTGCTGATAGGTACATCATCCGCTAAAGAAGCCATCATTAAAAATCCGAAGATTGGATATGATGTCATTGGTTCGAACGGAGATTTGACAGCGGCTGAAGTAGAGCTGCTGCAGCTACCCCGACGTGAATTTCGCTTAAAAGCGGCGTTGGCGCCTGTTCTGGATGATTATGATTTTATACTGATTGATAATCCTCCTTCATTGAATTTACTCACAGTGAATGCGCTGGCGGCATCTTCGGGGGTCATTATTCCCATGCAATGTGAATATTATGCGCTGGAAGGGATCAGCTCATTAATTGGTACTATTGATAAAATTAATCAGCGCCTGAATCCAACGCTTCGCATTGAAGGAATTTTGCGTACCATGTTTGATCCTCGCATGAGTCTGACCAAAGACGTTTCAAACCACTTGGTAGATTATTTCGGTGATAAAGTATATCGCACTGTTATTCCACGTAATGTCCGTTTAGCAGAAGCGCCTTCACATGGTTTACCCGTGCTGTTTTACGATAAGAATTCACGTGGATCTGTTGCTTATCTGGCACTGGCCGGTGAATTGATTAGGAAAACCGCACAAGAATTAAAGAAAGCTCAGGATGCCGAGCAACAGGAAGCAGAGTAATGGTGAAAAAAAGAGGTTTAGGTCGCGGACTAGATGCATTGTTGGCCGGCATTAACAGTGATGATGAGAGCCCTGTTGCACAGCAAGCTGTTATCGAGAGTGATGGTTACCGTTTGATGTCTGTTCATAAAATACAACGTGGCCGTTATCAGCCTCGTCGTGATCTGGAACCTGCTGCACTGGAAGATCTGGCCAACTCTATTCGTGTTCAGGGTGTTATGCAGCCCATCATCATTCGGGCTGTTGATGATGATCGTTATGAAATCATTGCCGGAGAACGTCGCTGGAGAGCATCCCAGATGGCTGGACTTGATGAAATCCCTGTTGTTATTAAGAATGTGCCTGATGAAGCAGCAATAGCGATGGCATTGATAGAAAACATCCAGCGTGAAGATCTTAATCCGATGGAAGAGGCCATTGCGCTGCAGCGCTTACAAGATGAGTTTGAACTGACGCAGCAAGAAGTAGCTAATGCTGTTGGTAAATCCCGGTCCGCTGTCACTAATTTACTACGTCTGATGAAATTAACGGATGACGTTAGAAAAATGTTGGAATATGGCGATCTTGAAATGGGTCATGCGCGGGCTTTACTCGGATTGGAAACAGAGCAGCAGGTATCAGCAGCACAGGAAGTCGTGGGTAAAGCGCTGTCCGTTCGACAGACAGAAGAATTGGTTAGAAAATGGCAAACCGGCGAGAATATTAAACCGCTTCGTGAAATAAAAAAGACGGATCCACAGCTGGAGCAGATATCAAGCGATCTCTCACAGCGTTTTTCAGCTAAAGTGTCGATTAATCAAAGTACCAAAGGGAAGGGAAAAATCACCATTGCTTATGACTCGCCAGACGCTTTAGACAACATCCTGAAAAACTGGGCGGAGTGATTTCATTGAATTTAAACGCATTAATTTCCATTTTTATAGGTCTTAAGTATGGTCAACGCTAAGACATTAGTGCAAAACCCTTACTATCAGGTTGAGTCTCAGTGTTTAACCCCATATAATCGGTTCGCTGTTTGGATGCGATGGTGCAAAATGCGCTCCAATACAGTGCAAAAGAGTCTTACTGCACGTGAAAGTGATATATGAACCTGAAGCCAGGTAAGCATATTCAGGCGACACGGCAGCGAGTGGGCAGAATTTTTCTGATCCAGACTCTTATGGTAGTGATAATGGCTGTCATATTTTTATTTTATGATCTGATAGCTGCCTACTCAGTATTGCTGGGAGGCGTTATTTATTTACTGCCTAATAGTTATTTTGCGTGGCGGATATTATTCAGTCAGCAAAATGGCTCGCCAAATAGGGCATTGGCAGATATGTATATCGGCCAAATATGGAAAATGGCGATATCGATAGTGTGTTTTTCCGCTGTCTTTATTCTGGTTCGACCTTTGAGCCCATTTTCTTTATTTGTTACTTTTATTCTGCTTCAGATATCCGGTTGGTATCTACAGATGAAAGTGAATAACCGATTCCTGAAACTTTAAGAAACGAGAGAACTGAGAATGGCTAGCGGAACTGTCACATCCTCAGAATATATATCTCACCACTTGACCAACTTAACGTTTGGCAGCCATCCAGAGCATGGATTGGGTTTTGCACAAACGGCGGTTGAAGCGGCTGAGATGGGATTCTGGGCAATTAATGTCGATACTATGTTGTGGTCTATCGGTCTGGGCGTGTTATTTACCTGGCTGTTTAGTAAGGTTGCTAAATCGGTCACGGCAGGTGTCCCGGGCAACACGCAAAATTTTGTTGAAACACTTATTGAATTCGTTGAAGACAACGTTAATAGTATTTTTCATCATAAAAATGCATTAATTGCGCCTTTGGCTCTGACCATATTCGTCTGGATTTTCCTGATGAATACGATGGATTTGATACCAGTAGACTGGATTCCGTACATTGCCGGGCAAATGGGTATTCACTTTATGAAAGTGGTGCCAACAACCGATATCAATGCCACTATGGGTATGGCGTTGAGCGTCTTCGGTCTGATTCTTTACTACAGCATCAAGATGAAAGGTCTGGGTGGGTTTCTTGGAGAGCTGGCTTTCCAGCCACTGGGTAAATGGATGCTTCCATTCAACCTGTTTCTGGAAATCGTTGGCTTACTCGCAAAACCAATATCTTTGGCATTGCGACTGTTCGGTAACATGTATGCAGGTGAGATGATCTTTATCTTGATCGCTCTGCTGCCGTTTTGGGTTCAGTGGGTTCTTTCTGTACCATGGGCGATTTTCCATATTCTAGTAATTACACTTCAGGCTTTCATCTTCATGGTACTGACTATTGTCTATATGGCCATGGCGCATGAAGAGCATTAAGTCGTAATCGCTGAATAAAAAAAATGATTTCAAAATTTCACTTTAACTTTAACTTTAACTAGCAATTAATCGGAGAAATACTGATGGAAATGGCTTTGCTCTATATCGCTGGTGCACTGATGTTGGGTCTTGGATCCGTGGGTGCGGCAGTTGGTATCGGTATACTTGGCGGTAAATTCCTTGAAGGTGCTGCTCGTCAGCCAGAACTGATTCCGCTTCTGCGTACACAGTTCTTCATCGTAATGGGTCTTGTTGACGCCGTTCCGATGATCGGCGTAGGTCTGGGTCTGTATGTACTGTTCGCTGTTGCAGGCTAATAAGTAGAGATGCAAACCTTTCCCATTTATATGGGTAACTACTTTTTAGATCAACTGCGAGAGGTAATGGCGTGAATATCAATCTAACCATCATTGGTCAGGCCATCGCATTCGCTATCTTTGTTATGTTTTGCATGAAGTATGTATGGCCACCTATTACAGGTGCCCTGGCAGAACGTAAGAAAAAGATTGCTGAAGGTCTGGACGCTGCTGAACGTGCTCAGCGCGATTTAATACTGGCTCAAGAAAAAGCCGTAGAGAATATGCGTGAAAGTAAGGAACAGGCAGCCGCCATCATCGAACAGGCTAATAAGCGGGCTAGTCAGCTAGTCGACGAAGCTAAGGAGCAAGCACGTGTTGAAGCAGATCGCATCAAGACGGCCGCTCAGGCAGAGATCGAACAGGATGTTAACCGTGCGAAAGAAACTCTTCGGAAACAAGTAGCTGCATTAGTAGTTGCCGGTGCTGAAAAGATTCTGGAAAGATCGGTTGACCAAGCAGCCCACGCTCAGCTAGTTGATAAACTAGCAGCGGAGCTTTAAGCGAGGTTTACGATGGCTGAACTCAATACAGTCGCTCGGCCCTATACAAAAGCTGCATTCGAATTCGCTCAGGAAAAGAGTGGATTAGATCAGTGGTCAAAAATGTTATCAACTGTCGCAGCTGTGGCAAATGATAGTGTAATGGCAAATGTTCTGGGTAATCCTGCGCTGACGAGTGAGCAGAAAGCTAGCGCAATAGTATCGGTTTGTGAGGACTATCTGGATCAACCAGGTAAGAATTTCATTCAGTTACTCGCTGTTAATCAGCGTCTTGGTTTACTCCAGGAAATAAATGTGCAGTTTGAGCAGCTCAAAGCGAATTTGCAGAAGTCTGTCGACATCGATGTGACCACTGCATATGAACTGGATGAGCAACAGCAACAGAAATTAACTCAGGCACTCAGCGCTAAGCTGGGTCGTGACGTGACTCTGACATCTACCGTGGATAAATCAATCCTGGGTGGTGTTGTGCTTCGTTCACAAGACCTGGTAATCGACGGCTCAGTTCGCGCCCGTTTGGCGAAACTAGCTGAAGCACTGAATTCCTGAGTATAAGGAATAACCATGCAGCAACTGAATCCATCTGAGATCAGCGAGATTCTCAAGAAGCGCATCGAAAAGCTGGATGTGTCTTCTGAAGCCCGAAATGAGGGCACTATCGTCAGCGTAGCCGATGGTATCATCTTGATCCACGGCCTGGCTGACGTAATGTACGGGGAAATGATCGAATTCCCTGGCGGTATTTACGGTATGGCACTCAACCTAGAGCGTGACTCTGTTGGTGCTGTAGTACTAGGTGATTACCAAAGTCTGGTCGAGGGCATGACTGCCCGTTGTACCGGACGTATCCTTGAAGTACCGGTTGGTCCGGAACTAAGAGGCCGCGTTGTAGACGCGTTGGGTAACCCTATTGACGGAAAAGGCCCTATTGACGCTAAATTAACGGATGCTGTTGAAAAAGTAGCGCCGGGTGTAATTGAGCGTAAATCAGTTGACCAGCCAGTTCAGACCGGTTTGAAAGCAATTGATGCAATGGTACCTGTAGGCCGTGGTCAGCGTGAGCTGATCATCGGTGACCGTCAGATCGGTAAAACAGCGATTGCTATCGATGCGATTATTAACCAGAAAGGAACCGGTGTTACGTGTATTTACGTAGCGATCGGTCAGAAGCAGTCTACTATTTCAAACGTAGTACGTAAGCTGGAAGAGCACGGCGCGATGGCTCACACCATTGTTGTTGCTGCCGGCGCTGCTGATCCTGCACCCATGCAGTTCCTGGCTCCATATTCAGGTTGTTCTATGGGTGAATACTTCCGTGACCGTGGTGAAGATGCGCTGATCGTATACGATGACCTGACTAAACAGGCATGGGCATACCGTCAGATTTCATTGTTGTTACGTCGTCCGCCAGGTCGTGAAGCTTATCCTGGTGACGTATTCTATTTGCATTCTCGTCTACTTGAGCGTTCTGCTCGTGTAAACGCGGACTACGTAGAAAAGTTTACTAACGGTGAAGTTAAAGGCAAAACAGGTTCTTTGACTGCATTGCCTGTCATCGAAACTCAGGGTGGTGATGTTTCAGCTTTCATACCAACCAACGTTATTTCCATTACTGATGGTCAGATCTTCCTGGAAAGCAGCCTGTTTAACGCAGGTGTACGTCCGGCGATCAACGCTGGTTTGTCTGTATCCCGTGTAGGTGGTGCAGCGCAGACTAAGATCATCAAGAAGTTGGGTGGTGGTGTTCGTTTGGCTTTGGCTCAGTATCGTGAATTGGCTGCATTTGCGCAGTTTGCATCAGATCTTGATGATGTAACTCGTGCTCAGTTGGAACACGGTCAGGCTGTAACTGAACTAATGAAGCAGAAACAGTATTCACCAATGTCTGTAGCTGAAATGGGCTTAAGTCTGTTCGCTGCAAACGAAGGTTTCCTGAAAGACGTTGAAATTAACAAAATCGGCAGCTTTGAATCTGCTCTGATCTCTTTCTTCGGCAGCGAATACGCTGATCTGATGGATGATATCAATAAGAGCGGTAGTTACAGCGATGAAATTGCTGCGAAGTTCAAAGCGGGTATTGATAAGTTCAAGTCAACTCAGACTTGGTAAGCACTCTATGAGTGGTGGCCTGCATATAATTGCAGGCCTTTACTGAGTTAAGGTTATATAGGCGGAACTATGGCAGTCGGAAAAGAGATTAAGACGCAAATAGCGAGTATCAGTAGCACGCGCAAAATTACCAGCGCCATGGAAATGGTTGCTGCGTCAAAGATGCGCAAAGCTCAGGATCGCATGCATTCTTCCCGCCCGTACGCTCGCAGTATCCGTGGTGTTATTCAGCATTTGTCAAAATCAAATCCTGAATACAAGCATCTTTATATGCAGGAACGCGAAGTCAAACGTGTTGGTTATATAGTAGTAGCAACCGACCGTGGTCTTTGTGGTGGTTTGAACGGGAATGCGTTCAAAAAAACCATGCTGAGTATGAAAGAGTTCAACGACAAAGGCGTCGAAATTGACGTCTGTGCTTTAGGATCTAAAGCAGTGTCTTTTTTTAAGACGTACGGTGGTAACGTAGTAGCAGCCAAAACCCATTTGGGTGATCAGCCAGAAGTAACGGATCTGATTGGTGCTGTGAAAGTTATGCTGGACTCTTTTGCAGAGGGCAAGCTGGATCGACTGTACGTTGTGGCAAATACATTTGTGAACACAATGACGCAGAAGCCAATGGTTGAGCAAGTGCTTCCACTGAAAACAGAAGACGATGAGGCGCTGCTGAATCACCAATGGGACTATATTTATGAACCTGACGCTAAAGAATTGCTGAATAGCCTTCTTACGCGTTATGTTGAGTCCGAAGTGTATCAGGCAGTAGTTGAGAATAACGCCTGTGAACAGGCTGCACGGATGCTGGCAATGAAAAGTGCAACTGACAATGCCGGCGATATTATTGACGAGCTTCAAATGATCTATAACAAGGCTCGTCAGGCGGCAATTACTCAGGAAATATCTGAAATTGTTAGTGGTGCTGCGGCTGTTTAATGCGGTGAACGGGTTAAAAATTTATGAGGATCCGAACATGAGTAGCGGACAAATTGTTCAGATTATAGGCGCGATTGTCGATGTGGAATTCCCACGTGACAGCGTACCTAAAATTTACGACGCGCTGACCGTTTCAAAAAATGGTCTGACACTTGAAGTTCAGCAGCAGCTGGGTGACGGTGTTGTACGTGCGATCGCAATGGGTCAGACCGAAGGCATTAGCCGCGGTTTAGATGTAGAAAATAGTGGTGCTCCAATTTCTGTACCGGTCGGTACAGCGACATTGGGTCGCATTATGGATGTATTAGGTAACCCAATCGATGATTGCGGTCCTATCGGTGAAGAAGAGCGTATGCCTATTCACCGTAAGGCCCCTTCTTACGCGGACCAGTCAGCTTCTAGTGAGCTGTTGGAAACCGGTATCAAGGTAATCGATCTGGTATGCCCATTCGCCAAAGGTGGTAAAGTTGGTCTGTTCGGTGGTGCCGGTGTTGGTAAAACCGTAAACATGATGGAGCTTATCCGTAACATCGCTATTGAGCACTCAGGTTTCTCAGTATTTGCTGGTGTTGGTGAGCGTACTCGTGAAGGCAACGACTTTTACTTCGAGATGAAAGAGTCCAATGTATTGGATAAAGTATCTCTGGTTTATGGTCAGATGAATGAGCCACCCGGAAACCGTCTGCGCGTAGCGCTGACTGGCTTGACGATGGCTGAAAAATTCCGTGACGAAGGTCGTGACGTACTGTTGTTTGTCGACAACATTTACCGTTACACACTGGCAGGAACTGAAGTATCAGCTCTGTTAGGTCGTATGCCTTCAGCAGTAGGTTACCAGCCTACTCTAGCGGAAGAGATGGGTGTTTTGCAGGAACGTATTACGTCAACTCATACTGGTTCTATCACGTCTATTCAGGCGGTATATGTACCAGCGGATGATTTAACGGATCCATCACCAGCAACTACCTTCTCCCACCTTGATGCGACTGTTGTATTGTCTCGTCAGATCGCAGAGCTCGGTATTTATCCGGCAATCGATCCTTTGGATTCCTCTTCACGTCAGTTGGATCCACTGGTTATCGGTCAGGAACATTATGACATTGCTCGTAATGTACAGGGTGTTCTTCAGCGCTATAAAGAGCTGAAAGACATCATTGCTATCCTGGGTATGGATGAGTTATCTGAAGAAGATAGACAGGTTGTTACGCGTGCTCGTAAGATCCAGCGTTTCTTGTCTCAGCCATTCTTCGTAGCAGAAGTATTCACCGGTTCTCCAGGTAAATACGTTTCCTTGAAAGACACTATCCGTGGCTTTAAAGGAATTCTGGAGGGTGAATTTGATTCACTACCAGAACAGGCGTTCTACATGGTTGGCGGCATCGAAGAAGCTGTTGAGAAAGCCAAAAACATGTAATTGTTTTTGGTAAACCTTTAGAAGGAACACAACATGGCTATGACTGTTCATTGCGATATCGTAAGTGCTGAAGAAGAGATCTTCTCTGGTTTGATCGAGTTCGTATCAGTAACAGGTAGCCTGGGTGATCTGGGTATCTACCCAGGTCACGCTCCGCTTCTGACGGAACTAAAACCAGGCCCTGTAGAAATGCGTAAGCAGGGCGGCGAACAGGATATCTTCTACGTATCTGGCGGCTTCCTTGAAGTTCAGCCTAGCAAGGTTATCATTTTGGCAGATACTGCATTGCATGCAGCTGATCTGGACGAAGCGGCAGCTCTTGAAGCGCAGAAGCATGCTGAACAAGCGATGGGTGATAAGCAGAGCGAATTCGAATACGGTCGCGCTGCAACTCAACTGGCTGAAGCGGCGGCTCAAATCCGTACGCTGCAGCAAATTCGCAAAAAGCTCGGTAAATAAGACTGACGTCGTTGAGTTACAATCGAATAAAAAGGCAGCTTAGGCTGCCTTTTTTTGTGTCTTTTTTATAACATTTTCCAGAGTGTATCGAAAATTATTTGTTGAGCACCTGCGACTTCCTTAGAATCAATCAGTACGGCAGTGGGGTAGTTGTTGGATGCCAAAGAGATAATGGCACACTTAGGTGGATAGATCGCAATATAGGCGGCATCGACAGTGCCTTCTGTTTTTATCCATTTCCTTTCAGACAGTCCAGCGTCTTCACCTCCTTCACCAATAGCTATAACCCTAACGCCAATCTCTTTTTGGATGCGTTGAGCCGTGTAATTCGGGAAAGGTCTGTATAGGTGTGAGCGGATAGGTTTAGAAGAAAAAACTGAATATTGACGTTCAGTGCTCTGAGATACGCTACTGAGAATATCTCTGAGAACAAACTCTATTCCATCATCTCCCTCATAAAATTGAACATTGGCGGTGGTGAAGTCCGGTTTAAGGTGATTAAGCTCGGGAATGATAGTGCTTTTTAATTGTTGTATTGCATTTTCGAGTTCAAACTGGCGTTGTTCCGCTAATTGCAGCAGTACTTCAGGGTTTCGTGGCGAAAACAGACGCCGTTTCCCTTTTGGTAAATAGCTGACAATCCCTTTTTGTAATAGTCCTTTCAGACAATCATAAGTGGTGCCACGGTTGATATTAGCTTTATCGGCAATAGTCCTGATTGGGCTGGGCCCTAGCGACAGCAATGCACGATAAACAGTAATTTCACGTTGCTCTAATCCGAGCCTTTCAAGTGCTGAATTTTGCATTTGTCAAAATTTTCCTGACAAAAAGTATTGTATAAAGTCGGGTATCATATAGATTAACTGCCATTAAATAAAATATGTTAATAGCGCATCATTTCAGATGTTACAGGATTAGGTAATGACAACGGATATTGTAATTCTTGCAGCAGGACAGGGAAGCAGAATGAAATCTTCCTTGCCAAAAGTACTTCATGCCGTGGCTGGAAAGCCAATGGTTAAACATGTGCTTGATCAAGCCCGGAATATAAAGGGTGCGAGCGTACATGTTGTTATCGGACATGGTGCCGAGCTACTACAGGGTGCTTTATCAGAAGAACGGGTAACCTTTACTTTGCAAGAACAACAATTGGGCACCGGGCATGCCGTAGCTCAGGCGCTTCCTAATGTTGATCCTGAGGGCGTTACCTTAATACTCTACGGTGATGTTCCTCTGACACGTGTTGATACCATGCAGCAACTAGTATCTAGCGCGGTTGCAGGGCATCTGGGTTTATTGACAGTTCATTTACAGCAGCCTGCAGGCTATGGCCGAATCATCCGTAACGCTACTAATGACGTCATAGCGATTGTTGAGCAGAAAGATGCATCGGCTGCTCAACTGCTTATTACTGAAGTGAATACCGGTATTATGGCCGTACCTACCCATTTACTGTTGAAATGGCTTCCTCTGTTATCTGCTAATAATGCGCAAGGTGAGTATTACCTGACAGATATTATTGCCATGGCAGCAGAACAGGGCATCTCTATTGAAACGCAACATCCGGCTTGTGAGCAGGAAGTGCAGGGCGTTAATAATCGTGTTCAGCTGGCAGAACTGGAGCGTTGGTATCAATTACAGCAAGCACAGCTGTTAATGCTTGATGGTGCAACATTGGCAGATCCTTCGCGTGTCGATATCAGAGGTAAAGTGACCGTCGCGGGTGATGTTATTATCGATATTAACGTAGTGTTTGAAGGTGATGTTGTTTTGGAGCGTGGCGTGGTTATTGAACCAAACTGCATCATCAAAAATTCAGTGATTGGTGAAAATTCGCGCATTAAGGCAAATACCATTATTGAAGAGTCCACTATTGGAGCTTGTTGTGATGTGGGTCCTTTTGCGAGAATTCGCCCGGGTACACAGATGGCATCTGGCGCAAAAGTGGGTAACTTTGTTGAAACCAAGAAAGCCATTATTGGTGAAGGTTCAAAGATTAGTCATCTGAGCTATGTGGGTGATGCAATTATCGGTAAAAATACAAATATTGGTGCCGGTACCATTACCTGTAATTATGATGGTGTGAATAAATCGTTAACTGATATTGGTGACAATGTGTTTATCGGCTCTAATACCTCTTTAGTTGCGCCTGTTAAGGTTGGTTCAGGGGCCACAGTCGGTGCCGGCTCTACTATCACAAAAGAAGTAGCTGACAGCCATTTGGCCGTCGCTCGCGGTAAACAAACGAACCTGTCTAACTGGCAGCGCCCAGTCAAGAAAAGCTAAGGAGAAGCAATTATGTGCGGCATTGTTGGAGCAACGGCTGAGCGTTCAGTATCAGGTATTTTATTAGAAGGTCTCCGCCGTTTAGAATACAGAGGTTACGATTCTGCAGGTATGGCTGTCTGGAATGGCGAGTCTATTCAGCGTTTGCGGCGTGCAGGCAAAGTACAGTCATTGGCGGATGCACTAGAAGCTCAGCCTTTGCCAGGTTCGGCGGGTATTGCACATACCCGCTGGGCGACGCATGGCAAGCCTACGGAACACAATGCTCACCCGCACATGTCAGGCAGTGCACTGGCCGTAGTGCATAACGGCATCATTGAAAATTTCGAACAACTTAAAGCTGAGTTAATGGCTGCTGGATATTTGTTCACGTCTGAAACAGATACTGAAGTCATTGCGCATTTACTTGACCGGGCAATCAAAGCGGGTGCCGATCATCTTACGGCGGTTAAGCAAACCGTTGCTTCATTGGAAGGCGCTTTTGCATTAGGCGTTATTCATGAAGATAAACCAGGAGAGCTGATTGTTGCGAGACAGGGCAGCCCTTTGGTTATTGGTGTGGGAATTGGCGAAAACTTTATAGCCTCCGATCAATTAGCTCTATTGCCCGTTACCGATCGGTTTATGTTTCTCGAAGAGGGCGATATGGCTCTGTTGACCCGAGATGAAATCACGGTGTGGGATGTGCTTGGAAATTCTGTTGAGCGCGCCGTTTCTCAATACGAACACGGTATTTCCGCTGCAGATAAAGGTCAATTTAAACATTTCATGTTGAAAGAGATCTATGAGCAACCCGCCGTAACGCTGGCCGCTTTCCAAGATCGTATACAGGATGCAATGGTCAATGAACGAGCTTTTGGCGAACAGGCCAGTGCTATCTTTGATCAGGTGAAACAGATTCAGATCATTGCCTGTGGTACCAGTTACCATGCGGGTATGATTGCTAAATATTGGATGGAAGGTTTAGCAGGCATACCTTGTCATGTGGAAGTGGCGAGTGAGTATCGCTATCGTCCGGTGGTGATTCAGGCGGGAACATTATTTGTTTCCATTTCCCAGTCGGGAGAAACGGCCGATACACTGGCGGCTTTACGCGATGTAAAAGATCAGATACTGGCCAGTCTGACCATCTGTAATGTTCCTGGTAGCTCATTGGTGCGAGAGTCAGACCTGTTTCTGATGACCAATGCCGGCCCCGAGATAGGGGTTGCCTCAACAAAAGCCTTTACGACGCAGTTAGTCTGTCTTTTGTTAACGACCGTCGTGATCGGCCGTCGTTTTAACATGACGCAAGCGAAAGAGCGCCAAATAGTTGAATCTATTATGCTGCTTCCTGCACTGATAGAGCAGGCGCTGGCAATGGATGTTGATATTGAAAAGATGTCGCAAGCGTTTGCTGAAAAACATCACTCTTTGTTTCTGGGACGTGGAACGCTTTATCCGGTTGCGATGGAAGGTGCTCTTAAATTAAAAGAGATCTCTTACATACATGCCGAAGCTTACCCCGCCGGTGAGTTGAAACACGGCCCGTTAGCATTGGTAGATAAAGATATGCCAGTAGTGGCTGTTGCGCCACGAAACGACATGCTGGATAAACTCAAAGCGAATTTACAGGAAGTGAGTGCTCGCGGTGGAGAGCTTTTCGTATTTGCAGGTTGCACCCAAAAAGTTCAGGCTGGAGATGGTATCCACGTATTAGGGATGCCAGAAATGCCAGAAATACTTGAGCCTATTGTCTACACCATTCCACTGCAATTGTTGTCGTATCATGTTGCTGTATTAAAAGGTACGGATGTTGATCAGCCGCGTAATCTGGCAAAATCAGTAACGGTAGAATAACACTCCCTGACTTTCTGAATAATTGATAGTGAAGAATAAAGTCTGTCGGAACCTTTAATTATCAAAGTGGTAATTAAAGGTTTACTAGGTGGATGACAATTGAAAATGAAAGATCAAAAAAAGCCGACTTGAGCGTAGATAGTGAAATTGCATCATACGGCGTAGTTGTTTTTCGGAAAAATCTCGCCCAAAATCATTTGTTAATTGTCGCGCCGGTGCAGCGACAATCTGCTTGCCGTATTCGCACGCTCACTGCCCAGTGTTTCTTGAATATAGGTTTTTGTCAGGTAATTGTTAACTTAATCGTATGTTCCATAGCAAAAGCTTTATAGTTTTTTTGACCAAATCAGTACTATGTGTATAGTAAACAACGCCAGACATGACTTATAAATCAGTCTGTTATTTGTTATATCGCCATTTAATCCGGAGTTACCCCCTCATATGAACCTGCTATGGGTCGTACTACTACCCCTTATTGGCACATTAGTCCCTTTGTTTACAGAGCGTTTCGGCCGCAATATCTGTACTTTATCCGTTGCATTATTACCCGCCTGGTCACTCATTCTAGTACTCATGTATGCAGTGGATATATTTGATGGTCAAGCCATTCGGCAAACCATTGAATGGATTCCCGCTATAGGGCTGGATCTTTCATTTCGGCTCGATGGATTGTCACTACTGTTTTTATTATTGATACTCGGCATTGGACTGCTGGTAATTCTATATGCCCGGTACTATCTGTCAGCAAAAGACTCGATGGGACATTTCTATGCTTACCTGATCCTATTTATGAGCGCGATGGTCGGTATTGTCATATCAAATAACTTGATTCAATTATGGATGTTCTGGGAATTAACCAGTATCAGCTCTTTTTTACTGATCAGCTTTTGGTCTCATAAATCAGAGGCCCGAAAAGGCGCGAGAATGGCCCTAACAGTGACAGGAGCTGGTGGACTTGCTCTACTCGCAGGGCTATTGCTGATCGGCAATATGGTCGATAGTTATGACCTCGATACGGTATTAGCGAGTGGTGACCTAATTCGATCACACGCCGCTTATCCAGTAGCATTAGTATTGGTACTGTTAGGTGCATTCACAAAATCAGCACAATTCCCATTTCATTTTTGGTTACCCCATGCCATGTCGGCACCTACACCGGTAAGTGCCTACCTACATTCCGCCACTATGGTAAAGGCGGGTATTTTCCTCATGGCTCGTTTTTATCCCGCATTGGCTGGTACGGACCTGTGGTTTATGATTGTTAGTCTAACCGGGTTGATAACACTACTTATAGGTGCATATGTCGCCCTATTTAAGCATGATCTAAAAGGCCTTCTTGCTTATTCGACGATTAGCCATCTAGGGCTTATTACTCTTCTATTAGGTCTTAACTCGGATCTTGCCGCAGTCGCGGCTGTATTCCATATTATCAACCACGCTATCTTTAAAGCTTCGTTGTTTATGGCTGCCGGAATCATTGATCACGAGTCTGGCTCACGGGATATGCGCAAGCTCAATGGCCTGATGAAATACATGCCCTATACCGCGACACTGGCCATCGTCGCGGCGCTATCAATGGCGGGCGTCCCTTTATTGAATGGCTTTCTGTCAAAAGAGATGTTTTTTGCTGAAACCCTTAACCAAAGTACGCTGGGCTCTCTGTCTTGGATGATTCCGCTGTTAGCCACAGTCGGCGCTGCGTTTTCTGTCGCCTACTCATTACGCTTCATTCATGATGTATTCTTTAACGGTGAGCCGATAGACCTTCCTAAAACCCCAAAAGAACCTCCGCGTTATATGAAGGTGCCGGTCGAGATTCTGGTAGGCCTCTGTTTACTGGTGGGGATATTCCCTGCCTATGTTGTCGGTGACCTATTGCATGTCGCCTCTTCTGCAGTGTTGACTCATGATGTCCCTGTTCACAGTTTGGCTATATGGCACGGATTTAACATACCATTGTTCATGAGCTTCCTCGCCATGGTGGGAGGCGCAACTATTTACTACAACCGACGTCATCTTTTCCAGTTTCAATCACAATTCGATGAGCCTGATGCAAAACATATCTTTGAAGGCGTTGTTCAATCGATCGTCAACGCTTCTGAGCGCATTATAAGCGCCTTGGAAAATGGCTCTTTGCAACGGTATATCTTTTTACTGTTGTTATTCACATTGGTCATGGCGGGATTACCCCTGCTTGACCTGGTTCAGAACACAGGCTCACGCCCTCAAATCCCGCTTGACGGTGTAACCGTCACCGGGGCCGTGCTATTGGTATTGAGTGCCATCGCAACCGTAATATGGTACAGACGGCGATTTCTTGCGCTGATATTTTTGTCTGTTGTGGGGTTAATGGTATCGCTGATATTTGCTAAATTTTCAGCACCAGATTTAGCCCTGACGCAACTATCAGTTGAAATAGTCACCATTATTTTGTTACTTCTCGCGCTATTCTTTTTACCGCAAAGTACACAGAAAGAGTCAACTAACAGGCGTTTAAGCGGAGATTTATTAATTTCAGGGCTATTAGGTTGCGTCATAGGCACTATCTGTTTCGCCATGCTCACAACGCCTTTGGATACGATTTCAGACTTCTTCTTAGCCAACAGTAAAACCGGTGGCGGTGGAACCAATGTGGTGAATGTCATTTTGGTCGATTTCAGAGGCTTCGACACACTCGGTGAAATTACCGTACTGGGTATTGCCGCATTAGGGATTTTTAAACTGATTGCCAAAATGCGTATCTACATGCCTGTACGTGACGACGACGGACGCGCCTGGAGTAATGATCCTCATCCTATGATGCTTGAAATGGTGTCACAGAGCCTTCTTCCTTTAGCGATACTGGTATCCGTTTATATTTTCTTACGTGGCCATAACGTACCCGGTGGTGGCTTTATTGCCGGTCTTATTACCGCCGTGGCGATTATTCAGCAATATATTGCACACGGTGTTCAGTGGATCAAACCTCGAATCAAAATCGACTACCAATGGCTCATTGCCGGCGGGATATTAATTGCGACCACGACAGGCTTAGGCAGCTGGATATTTGACAAACCATTCCTGAGCACTTGGTTTGATCACTTCAATTTACCCTGGATTGGAGAGTTCGAACTCGCCAGTGCTATGTTGTTCGATTTAGGCGTTTACCTAACGGTCGTGGGCTCTGTGATGTTAATACTGGCAAATTTGGGCAAGCTAACCACTAGCGAACGCTTTGAAATGAAGGAGAACGATTAATGGAAGCGATTTATGCGTTCTGTGTTGGTGTATTGACTACGTGTGGTTTTTTTCTCGTACTAAGAGGACGGACATTCACCGTTGTCATTGGTTTAACCCTGCTGTCGTACGCAGTAAACTTGTTTCTATTCGCCAGTGGCCGCCTAAAACTCAATGGTGCGGCAGTACTTGGAAAATCCGCTGAATACAGTGACCCATTACCGCAAGCACTGGTATTAACCGCTATTGTAATCGGCTTTGCCATGACGGCATTTGTGGTGATATTAGCAATGCGCTCACGAGCGGACCAAGGGGATGATCATGTAGACGGTCAAATGCCCGACCAGCCCCGCCGACTCAGTGTTTCAGATAAGAGGAATGGTTAATGCAACACTTAGCTATTTTTCCCATTTTATTACCGATGCTGGCGGCAGTCTTTATGCTACTGCCGCCGTTAAGTAACTCCATCACACGACAGCGTATTTTTGCCGTTTCGATCATGCTTCTTCTCGTCACAGTATCTGCTTTGCTTTTGCTCACCAGCCATCAGCAGGGAACCCAGTTGTACATATTGGGTGGCTGGCAACCGCCTTTCGGGATCACTCTGGTCGGCGACAGACTATCAACCATGATGGTATTGCTAACCTCGGTGCTTGGATTGTGTGCACAGTTATATGCCTGTGCAGGAGAAGATAAAGATGGCATGTATTTTCACCCACTTTTTATGTTCCAGATCATGGGGGTTAATGGTGCGTTTCTAACAGGGGATATTTTTAATCTGTTTGTTTTCTTTGAAGTGCTGCTGATTGCTTCTTATGCCCTATTGATACATGGCGGCGGTAAACAGAAAACCAAAATGAATGTGCATTATGTGATTCTTAACTTAGTCGGCTCGAGTATCTTCCTGTTTGCACTGGGTATTTTATACGGCACCATCGGCTCACTTAATATCGCCGACATGGCCAACAAAATAAGGTTTTTAGACGAACATGAACAAGCCTTAGCGAAAGCCGGCGGTCTATTATTGTTGGTAGTATTTGGGCTAAAAGCGGCTTTGCTGCCATTGCATTTTTGGCTACCCAAAACCTATGCAGCAGCCAGTGCTCCGGTTGCAGCACTCTTCGCCATTATGACCAAGGTAGGTGTTTACAGTATTTTACGTGTACACACGACCATCTTTGGCGAAGATGCCGGAGCCCTTGCCAGTATTGCCATTCCTTGGTTATGGCCATTGGCGCTGTTAACGTTAACCATGGGAGCCATCGGTGTACTTGCCAGCCCGAGCTTAAGGCTAACCGCTGCCAATTTAGTCATCGTCTCGGTAGGGACACTTATGCTGGCGATTGCCATGCAACGTGAATCAGCCACCTCAGCAGCGCTTTACTATATGATGCATACGACTTTGGTGACAGGCGCACTATTCCTGATCGCAGATCTCATTAGTAAGCAACGAGGCAAAGCCGAAGATCGCTATGTGATCGCGCGCAAAATGAGGTATGGAAAATTCATAGGCATTGCGTTCTTTATTGCCGCACTCACGTCAGTGGGTATGCCACCCTTATCAGGTTTTGTGGGCAAAATACTGATATTACAAGCCACTCAAGGCTTAGCTGAAACGGCTTGGGTATGGGCGGTCGTGCTGCTAGCAGGGCTAGCGTCGATGGTAGCCATATCCCGTGCGGGTACCACTATTTTCTGGCGAGCTGCAGGAGAAAATACCAATAATGAGAAGATCTCCCCGCTGAAGATTATCGCCGTTGTTTTATTACTCTCTGCATCACCGCTGTTGGTCGTGTTTGGGGGGGCTGTTACAGACTATACCAATCTAGCAGCGGCTCAACTGCATAACTCGGTCCCAACAGTGACTGCTCTACTTCCAGGAGGGAATGAATAATGACAACTAAACCGAGTTTTCATTTATTACCCATGCCCATGCACTCGGTTATCCTTTTTATTGCCTGGCTATTGCTGAATAATACTGTCGCACCTGGCCACTTAGTATTAGGGGCGTTTTTGGCAATCGCCATTCCTTTACTGACATCGGGTATGCAAGACCCGCAACCCGGCTTTCGTAAGCCAATAGCGACCATTCGCTATGTATTAATGGTGATCTTTGACATTATTGTGGCTAATTTTGAGGTCGCGGTATTAGTAATAGGCCCTGCTAAAAAACTGCAGCCTGCCTTTGTCGCCATCCCACTGGATATCGAACATGAACTTCCGATCACTATACTGGCCAGTACGGTCTCTTTAACACCTGGCACCGTTAGCGCAGAAATTTCCGAAGACAAAAAATGGCTCTATGTACATGTGCTTAATCTGACGAATGAAGAAGAGCTTATCGCCTTAATCAAACATCGCTATGAGAGACCACTTAAGGAGATTTTCAAATGCTAAGTACCGCAATAGTGATTGCAACCACGCTAGTCTGCATCGCCTTAATCCTCAACTTATGGCGGTTGTTTATTGGGCCAGGCAGACCTGACCGCATTCTGGCACTCGACACCATGTACATTAATAGCATTGCGTTGATCATATTGTTTGGCATTTATTCAGGTACAACCCTGTATTTTGAGGCTGCATTGTTAATTGCCATGCTGGGGTTTGTGAGTACCGCTGCCATGTGCAAATACATTTTACGTGGCGATCTGATCGAATAAGCAGTCACTTAAAGCTATATGACAACCATATTCAGCTTAAAAGTCAGGATAATAGAATGGAATTTTGGATTGAATTAGTAGTATCAGTATTTCTGGTGGTGGGAGCCGTATTTGTATTGATTGGCTCACTGGGCTTGGCAAAACTCCCCGACTTTTACACCCGTCTTCACGGCCCAACCAAAGCGACAACGTTGGGGATGGGTTGCCTGCTTGCTGCGTCGGTGATACTTGTCACCTATCAACAAGGTTATTTAAGTCTGCATGAACTGCTTATTACACTATTTTTGCTCATTACTGCGCCTGTTACCGCCCATATGCTGGCTAAAACGGCGATGCACCATAACCTGGAGATACTCGATAAAACGTCAAACAAAGCCCTGACAAAGCGTGCACGTGATCGAATCAACCCGTAGCCAACCATATTCAAATCCATCAAACAGCGACCCTGCCTCCGGTCCTTAGAAGACACTAAGCAGGGTATTTAAACAATGAGGGAATCCGGGGACAGTTTACTTAATTCAGCTTACTTCAGGACTAGATTTCACGGAGAATGGTGAAGCCCGACCCAACCATCGCGTAAGGCATAAAGTCCCTGAGATTTAAATAAGTATTGGTTAATGCCTTATTAATCTCGGGAGTTGGACCCTAGCTATTGCTGTAGTACTCTTTGAGCTGCAGCAATAACAAACCTCCTTTTTTAACTCTTTAATTCTTGACTCTGTAGTATTCCAGTAATACCACTCGCGCTTTAGCACATGATATTTTCTTTGATGTCTGACCGTTAACAATGACTTGTTGGCAGTCGTTCGTACTATTTTTTCGAGCATCGGAGCAACATTATGAATAATAAAAAGATATTAATGATTACAGGTGATTTTACCGAGGACTATGAAACCATGGTTCCTTTTCAGACGTTAATGGCGGTGGGCATATGGTGGATGCTGTCTGCCCGGGTAAAAAGAGTGGTGACACAGTCGTAACCGCCATTCACGATTTTGAAGGTGATCAGACCTATACGGAAAAACGCGGCCATAATTTTGCATTAAATGCGACTTTTGATGACGTTGTGTTGGAAGATTATGATGCGCTGGTCATTCCCGGTGGGCGAGCACCTGAATACCTGAGGTTGAATCCCCAGGTTCTTGCTATGGTTAAGCACTTTTTCGACACCAATAAACCCGTTGCCGCAGTATGTCATGGCGCGCAGCTGTTAGCAGCCGCAGGCGTTTTGAAAGGTAAGCAATGCTCAGCTTATCCTGCCTGTAAACCTGAAGTGGAAAGTGCTGGTGGTACGTTTGCAGACATTGAAATATTTGAAGCGGTAACGGACGGAAATTTGGTGACAGCGCCGGCGTGGCCTGCACATCCTGCATGGCTATTTCAGTTTATGATATTGTTAAATAAATGCTAATAAGGTGACATGACTGTGAAAGGAAGGCGGTTTTTTTAATTAAGCCGTCTTACCTTTTGTGTCAAAAAGTACGGAGAATGCCCGTGTGTAAACTCTTTATTCAGGCGAATGCTGAACTTTGGTCAAGTAGCACCCGATCTTTGCGTATCGATGGAATGGTGACGAGTATCCGGCTAGAAAATTATTTCTGGTCGAGACGGTATGAATATTCCTCAAATGATCACACGGCTTTACCATGAATCAATCGATGCCGAACATGATTTAGGTAATTTCACGTCGTTTCTTCGCGTATGTTGTATGCGCTATCTAGCATTGCAATTGAGTGGACAGATTCCTATAGATGACCGTGTTGCACTCTCTTCGTTAGATGTTGAACCTATATTGGCGTGTGAAAAACGAGATTATCACTAGTTTATCTGAATTGACGATGGGTTTTTATTCCCGATAAACCCACATTAACTTTAGCGTTAAATAAGTTCACCTTTACCTATTCACTGGGTAGGATAGCTCTACTATTCAGTAGGGAGAAATTACGTGAACGATACAGTAACTATTTTTGCTATTAATTTTATCGCAACGATCGGGGTTATATTTCTGCTCGTCGTTGTAGCTTTAGCGATAACCGGGTTTGTTCTCTATCGCCATGATAAGCATCAGACGACTCAAACTATCCGGCGTAACTATCCATTGATAGGCCGGTTCCGTTACCTTTTTGAGCACTTGGGTGAGTTTTTTCGTCAATATTTTTTTGCAATGGATAGGGAAGAGCTACCGTTTAATCGTGCGCAGCGCAGTTGGGTTTATCGTGCGGCTAAAAACCTGGATAACACCATAGCGTTTGGCTCCACGCGTGATTTACGTAAGCCTGGCACCCATTATTTTCTGAATTGTCCTTTTCCTACATTGTCGGAAGACTCTGCGCAATCACAGCCGTCCCGCATTGGGCCGTATTGTGAACATCCTTATGATGCGCCCTCGTTTTTTAATATTTCAGGGATGAGCTACGGTGCTTTATCTAAGCCCGCTGTTCAGGCACTTTCCTATGGTGCCGCTAAGGCTGGTTGCTGGATGAATACCGGTGAAGGTGGGTTATCTCCTTTTCATTTGGAGGGAGGTTGTGACCTGGTGTTTCAGATTGGTACTGCCAAGTATGGTGTCAGAGATGCAAATGGCCAGTTGAGTGATGATAAGTTAAGAGAGAAAGCGGCCATCACTCGCGTACGTATGTTTGAACTTAAACTGTCTCAGGGCGCTAAACCAGGCAAAGGGGGGATTTTACCTGCTGAGAAGGTGACTAAAGCGATTGCCGAGATTCGGGGTATTCCCGAAGGCCAAGCCTCTATAAGCCCTAACAGGCACTCAGATATAGCCTCAGTCGATGAACTTCTGGATACCGTGGAGCGCATTCGTCGTGTGACGGGTAAGCCGTGTGGATTTAAATTAGTATTAGGTACAACCGATTGGTTAGATCAATTTTGTGAAAAGATTAACCAACGCGGCATTGAAAGTGCACCGGATTTTATTACGCTGGATAGTGCGGACGGAGGAACAGGCGCGGCTCCCATGCCTTTGATGGATAATGTCGGGCTACCTGTACGTGAGAGTCTGCCTATTCTGGTCAATAAGCTGCATCAGCATGAATTACGTGACCGCATCAGAGTCATTGTTTCTGGGAAAATGATTAATCCGACGGATGTTGCGGCGGCGATTTGCATCGGTGCTGATTTTGTTGTGAGTGCGCGTGGCTTTATGTTTTCGCTGGGTTGTATCCAAGCTCTGCAATGTAATAAAAATACCTGTCCAACGGGAATTACCACGCATGATCCTGATTTGCAGCAAGGTCTGGTTCCAGAAGTGAAGGCAGAACGAGTAGCTCATTTTCATCATAACCTGGTTCATGAAGTTGAGATGATCGCTCACTCTTGTGGCGTCTCAGAACCGCGTCAGTTGAAGCGTCATCATGCTGCTATTGTTATGGACGGCGGTAGCTCCGTGCCTTTAAATATTCTGTACCCTGAGTATTAATCGTCGCAACTTATTAAACGTTAGCAGAGAAGCCTAGAGTTCATCGAACCAGACTTCTCTGTCTATTACTTTTGTAAGGTTGCGCCTTTCGCGGTGTTCTTCAATGGCGCGTCTTGCTCTAAATAAGCGCTTAACCGCTTGTTTTTTATTATCAAGATTTTTGACGTCCTCGTACCCCATAAACGTATTGATTATTTCAATCTGTACTTCGCTAAGATGGCTGATTTTCTGTTTCATCATGGCATTAACCCTCTGCTTCTTTCTAAGAGTTGCTTTCTAAGCGCTGGATTCTGAGTATTCTGCTGAGAGCATCGGTTTTCAGCAGAACCTATTTAGAGACATAAAATAAATTCCATCGCAGAACTGATAGATAGTTAATCCTCTGTTCTTAAGATATAAGAGTAATTTATTAAGGTTTCAGAAATATTAAGGCTTGAGGGGATTGCCGGGGGAAAGAAGGTTAAGCGTCTGTATCAGAGTCGGACCGAGTCAGTAGACGTTTATCATTTTGTCTTAAGCTACGTAAACTGCGTTTAATTGTTTTCAGATGATCTAGCAAAGCAGGACCTAAGCGTATAGCAACACCCACGGCTAATACATCAATAACGACCAGATGAAGCACTCGTGAGGACATGAGCGTGCTAAGGTCTTTATCTTCTTCGACATCAATATGTATAGCGATGGTCGCCAGATCAGATAAGGGTGTATTACCGGGGCATAAAGAGATAACTGTCGCGCCAGTCTCCTTTACGAGTTTTACAGTATGTAGCAAATCTTTTGTTCGTCCTGTCTGCGAAATTGCGACAACGACATCACCTGCCGACATTGATACGGCGGAGATGGTTTGCATATGTGGATCAGAATAGGCGGCGGCAGATATCTGTAAGCGGTAGAATTTATGCTGCGCGTCACTACAGACGGCGGCTGAGGCACCAAATCCATAAAATTCTATCCGCTTCGCTTTCACGAGTGCATCGATAGCATTTTCCAGCGTTTCTGCATCCAGGTGATCACGAATGTTGATCAGATTACCGATCATAGAATCAAATATTTTTTGCTTAAACTCTGAGACAGTATCTTTTGAATCCAGTGAAAATTGTTCAAAATGTGTATTACTGGCTAAGCCTTGCGCCAGCGTTAACTTGAAGTCCTGAAAGCCGTCATAATGCAACGCACGACAAAATCGAACCACTGTTGGCTCGCTGACATTGGCTTGAGAAGCCAAATCAACAATACGCATATGGATAACTTCCTGAGGATTTCCCAACACGAAATCTGCAACTTTTTGTTCAGATTTGCGTAGCTTTGGATGAGCATCAGAGATTGATTTGAGTAAGTTAGCTGCGTTCAAAAGAGGGTCTCATTAAGCGCTGTGACTATAAGGGAGCAGTATATCAATGAAACGTGAAACCGCATAACTTAGCTTAGTTTCTGATAATAATTAAAAACCAATTTATTATAAATTATTGTAAATTAATGAGATATGAGCGTTTTTATGACTGTATCGGTAAAATCACGTACGTAATAAAAGAGCTGTTCTGGTTTATTGCAGGCGCTTATAGTGCATGCTATGTTACTTAAAATTAAAAAAATAAAATTAGGAGTAGTCCTTTGAAGCGTCGTCAATTTCTTAAAGGTGCCGGAGCTGCAACAGTAGCAACAGGTGCCATGATGTCTACAGCAGCTCAGGCTGCACCAGAATTTAAGTGGAAAATGGTAACGACCTGGCCGAAGAATTTTCCAGGTTTAGGTGTTGGTGCCAATAATCTAGCTGAACTGATTGGTAGCATGACCGGTGGTCGGGTTCAGGTTAAAGTTTATGGCGCAAAAGAGTTAGTGGGTGCGCTCGAGATATTTGATGCGGTTTCTCGTGGTACGGCTGAAATGGGTCACGGTGCTTCTTATTACTGGAAAGGTAAAAGCCGCGCGGCACAGTTTTTTGCGGCGGTGCCTTTTGGTTTGACTGCTCAGGAAATGAACAGCTGGCTGTACCATGGCGGCGGTATGGAGTTATGGGAAGAGACCTATGCGCCATTTGGCCTGATTCCTGGCGCGGCAGGTAATACTGGCGTACAGATGGGTGGCTGGTTCAATAAAGAGATCAACTCAGTAGCAGATCTTCAAGGCCTGAAAATGCGTATGCCTGGTTTGGGTGGCGAAGTATTAAAGCGTGCGGGTGGTACACCTGTATTGTTACCGGGCGGCGAAATTTTCCCTGCGTTACAATCGGGTGCAATTGATGCAACCGAATGGGTTGGCCCATACAACGATGCTGCATTTGGTCTGCATAAAGCGGCTAAATTCTACTACTACCCGGGTTGGCACGAGCCAGGTACGACACTTGAGTGCTTCATGAACAAAGAAGCGTTTGAGGAACTACCTGCTGATCTTCAGGTCATTGTGCGTAATGCTATTCGTGTTGCCAACCAGGATATGCTGGCTGACTTTACAGCGAAGAACAACCGTTCATTAGAGCAGTTAGTTAACGAGCATAACGTGCAGTTGCGTAAGTTCCCGGATGATGTGCTGGCTACATTGAAAAAATTATCTGATGAAGTTATAGCAGAAGAAGCCGCCAACGATGAGATGACGAAGAAAGTGTTCGACTCATTCGTTAAGTTCCGTGATCAGGCTACGAAGTGGCATCAGGTCTCAGAGCAGGCTTACTTGAACGCGCGTAACCCCGTGTAATTATAAATTAGTTAACACTAAAGCCGGCATTTGCCGGCTTTTTTATGCTAGCTATTCAGGTTTTATCTACTTCCAGACAGTATATTGATGATTTCTATTAGTGTTATTGCATTTATTTCATCAACCACGTGAACCTACACGCATAAAAAAGCCACCCGGTTAGGTGGCTTGGTAATCTTAGCTTTCGTCTTTATCCGTACACAAAGTGGGGTAACCATGTGGCGAGTGCCGGCCAGGCGGCTAATAAACCCAGCATGCAAAGTTGGATACAGATAAACGGAATAACCCCACGATATATCTGCCCAGTGGAGATCGATTCCGGGGCCACACCACGCAAGTAGAACAGCGCGAAACCAAAGGGAGGAGTAAGGAACGAGGTTTGCAGATTTAAGGCAATCATTATTCCTAACCAGATAGGATCCAGTCCCATGGTTAACAGGATAGGCGCTACGATAGGGACAACAACGAATGTTATCTCGATAAAATCAAGGAAGAATCCCAGAAAGAACATTACCAACATGACTACTGCCAACGCTCCCCACACACCACCAGGAAGGTCGGTCAGAAAGTCGCGTACCATATCATCGCCACCGAAACCACGGAATACCAGTGAGAAGATGGACGCACCGACTAAGATGATGAACACCATGGAGCTCACCTGAGTGGTTGAACGCATCACTGCAGTAAGTGTCTTCATATTGAAGTTACGCTTAAAGAGGGCAAGTATCACAGCGCCGATCGCGCCGACTGCTGCTGCTTCTGTTGGTGTTGCAAAACCACCCAGGATGGAACCCAGTACCAGGCCGATAAGCATTAATGGTGGGACTAAAGCACTGAGTACTTTAAGCCATAGATTGTCTACTGCGTCGCGTTCTTCCTTAGGAATCGCGGGAACAGAAGAGGGTGACACAATCGCTTTGCCCACGATGTACAGCGAATAGGCTACCACCAGTAGTAACCCAGGGATCAACGCACCCAGAAAAAGATCACCGACAGTCACCGTTTCCGGGGAGAACATGCCCAGATCGATTTGTGACTGTTGATACGCTGAACTGATCACATCGCCCAGCAGTACCAGCACAATAGAGGGCGGGATAATTTGTCCTAGTGTTCCTGATGCACAGATGACGCCACAGGCGACTTGCGGGTCGTAGCCACGGCGTAACATGGTAGGAAGGGATAAGAGCCCCATGGTTACAACGGTTGCACCCACAATGCCAGTACTGGCTGCCAGCAACATACCTACTATGGTGACAGAAATACCCAGTCCACCATTGAGGGAACCGAAGAGGATCGACATCGTATCGAGTAGCCCTTCAGCAATTTTTGATTTTTCCAGCATGACGCCCATAAAAACAAATAGCGGGACGGCAATCAGTACTTCATTATTCATAATACCGAATAAACGATTCGGTATTGCTTCAAGGAATACGGAGTCAAAGTCTCCGGTTAATGTTCCTATGCCGGCAAACAGAAGCCCCGTACCCGCCAGCGAAAACGCCACCGAGTAGCCCATTAACAAAACAATAACGGCACCTAAAAAGAGAAAGAGAGAAAGGTATTCGGTCATACGGTGTGCTCCGTAACATCTTCTTCAAGGAGGTGTCCCTGGCCGGATAGCACCAGAATACAACGGCAAAGTTCTGATATGCCCTGGAGACAAATTAAAACTGGCATGGCAATCAGTGCAGATTTAAGAATGTAGCGAATATCCAATCCGCCAGACTCCTGAGAGCCTTCTCTTAGTTCCCATGACGTCGCTACATACTCCCATGAGATATAGCCTATAAAGCCCGCTACAGGGAATAGTAATAGTAAGATGCCGGCAATATTAACCCAGGCTTTACCCCGTTCGCCTAAGGGGCGATAGAAAATATCAACGCGGACATGTCCATCATGTTTGAGGGTATAGGCCGCACCCAGAAGGAAAACAAAACTGTGCATATACACGATTGATTCCTGGATGGCGATATTGCCCATATTGAACATGTAGCGCATAACCACGATGACGAAGGTGACAATAACCATCAACAGAGTTAGCCAGGAGATCGTACGTCCTGTCCATTCGCTGAAGCTATCGAGTAGCCGGACTAGCTGACTAAGAAAATTGCTATTCATTATTCTTCTCATATTAGCAAGATAGGTTCGAAGTTGGATCTTATTAAAAGTATAACAATAAAAAACCACGATATTTATCCGTATTTCCACCTGTTTAGGGATACAAAGGCTACAAAATCGTTTAAATCCCTTACAATAGGCAGGTAACTCACCTAAGCAGAGATCTGTATATGACTGATAGACTGCCCGTAGAGGCACAATTGCGCTCACTGGACCATAAAAAATTAGCAGCTTACTGTGTTGCTCTTACTGAGCGACAATTTCCGAATTTCGTGCTTTTTAGCAAACTCGTTGAGTTTGGTGATCTGAAGCAGCTGGAAACAGTGCTGGATGGTATATGGCAGTCTTTGGTGCCAGGCGGTGCTAAAATGAATTTTGAGGTGCAGTTGGATAAAGTTGAAGCCAACATGCCTGATCTTGATAATTATGAAATGTATGGCGCGACACCAGCGTTAGATGCGGTAGTGTCTCTCTATTCCACCTTAACCTGTATTCTTGAAGCCGATGTCGACGAAGCCATTGCCGTGGGTAATGTATCCCGCGAATGCGTGGCGATGTTTATTGAGATATCGGAAGGTGATGATCAAATGTCAGATGAAGAAATTATTCGTCTGATTAGTAATCATGACCTGATGCTTCAGGAAGAGGAATTTCAGGAAGAAGTGGTTGAGCGTCTGATCAATGTTAAGCAGCTGGATAAAGCGTTTATTCACGAGCTGCGTACGTTGGCACGCAATGAAGGTGTGAGTAATATCGGGATAAATGATGAAGATGCCTGATGCTTAAAGTTGGATTAGCCCTGTTGGTACTGCCATGCCTGTTGTTGATGGCAGGCTATATGTACGAGTTGTCTGGCGTTAATGATTGTCTTGGTTTGGGTGGTTCATTTAATTATGAGTTGCTCGCGTGTGACCAAAGTAATGATCACCCATTTATGCCTTACACCGTGAGACATCCCTTGTTGGTTAATGGTGGCATGATGGCTTCTGTTGCCGGGTTATTTCTCTGTATTATTGGCCTGTATAAACGCCGTTAATTGCCACTATAGAAGATTGATCATGTTTAAGAAGTCATTACTAATTGCCCTGTTACTGCTGATTATCGCTGCTATCTATGGATGGATAAACAGAGAGAGCTGGTTAGTCGGCTTTAATCAGGAGCGTACGGCTAAGGCCCTTCAGTTCAAACAAAACGGCGCGGCTTTTGGGCGGGATAACAGCCAGCAGGACTGTCTTGATCGGTCACTGAGTCAATTTGATGGCTGTCTGGGATTTAGTTGTACAGTTAATCACGGGCTCTTTTTGAAAGCCTGTTTGAGCGAGGCGGCAGAAACTCCTGATTTCTGTAAAGGGGTACCTGAGTATCATGAAAAGGCAACGGAGGATGACAAGTCCTGGGTTAAATATTATTGTTGGGATCACGATATAAGAGGAGAAGGGTGCCGCTTATTAATGAAACAACAGCAATATTTTTGTAGCCAAAAATAGACGATTTTTTATTTTATCCTGCCTTCTTTAGACGAACGACCTTAGAGTGCTTCAATTTTCTCTTGATATCAGCTATTTTTAAGTTCTACTTATTATTCTCTATTAAGTGGAAGCTGAATGGGGTCGTTTCATTTCATCCTATAAGCGCCTAATAACAATAATAATTTTAGGGTCATATGGATTATCACAAATTACTCTTTATTGGCCCGGTAGGGGCAGGCAAAACGTCGGCTATACGTGCTCTTTGTGACGACCATCATAATCTTGAAACAGAAGCTAAAGCATCTGACGCAACGGTGTTGCGTAAAGCAACGACCACGGTAGCGATGGATTATGGCTGCATGACTTTCAGTAATAATGAGGTTGTACAGCTTTACGGCACACCAGGACAAGCGCGCTTCAAGTTTATGTGGGATTTACTGGCGAATAATTTAGCGGCTGATTGTGCCGGTATTATTTTTCTGGTCGATAACACTCGCAATTACCCTATGCGTGATCTTAAATATTATTCTCAGGAATTCGCAGAGCTGATTGCGCGTAAAAAAGTAATCTTGGGTGTGACGCGTTCCGATTTACGTTCAGATCCTACATTACTCGAATATGAGCAAACGCTGCAAGAAATGGGTATTGATGCGTCGGTTCGTTTTGTTGATGCGCGTAAAGCAAGCAGTATG
This sequence comes from Neptunomonas antarctica, assembly GCF_001305295.1. GTDB lineage: Bacteria > Pseudomonadota > Gammaproteobacteria > Pseudomonadales > Balneatricaceae > Neptunomonas > Neptunomonas antarctica. The sequence goes on along the minus strand of NZ_LJSI01000015.1, from coordinate 33,079 downwards.
CTGCCTTTAGTTGAGGAGTTACTCGCAGAGAAAGTTGTTTTTGATGGCTGGGCAGGGCTAATTCAGAATGCAGTGGCGAATGAAGATGAATTATTATTCGAAGAAGTGCCGGAAAAACAGGCAGATGCCCACTTTGCTGTTCAGGATTATCAGGGAGAGGAGGTCGTTATGAAAGATTCGATCATTGATGATGTGATGAATTTGAAGGGTGTTCGCGGCGCTGTGCTTACCGATGATATGGGTGAAATTATTACATCCTCTATTGAATCCAGTGAAGTGAATGATTTTGTCGGTTTTGTCGCGGGTGTTGTTAAGGTTTTTGAGGAAGTATCTGGCCTTGGTTCTGTTCAGAACGTCATTATTAAAAGCAGTAAAGAAGATAATCTGTCCGTTTTTATAGGGGGGGATCAGGCATTGGGGGTGCAGTCCTCGAACAGAGTGTCTGTCAGAACGCTAAAGCAGCAAGTTGATGATCTGTTGCAGTGGAGCTAATAGTGATGCAAAAGATACTTAAAGAGCTAGAACAACTGGGTGGCATTCATCATAGCTGTTTGCTAAAAGGTGATCTCATGGTTGCCTCAACGTTTCCTGATTTACTTGAAAATAATCTGCTGGGTGCTTGCCGTGTAGCACATCAGATTTTTATGGCAGTTGAGGGAATGGGATGCAGCCATCGGGAAATTTTTATCGAACTTGAAGAAAATCTTCTGGTTGGCTACTTCATAGCTGATGAAACTGTATTGGCGTTACTTACCGATAAAGATGTGAATCTGGCGCTTATCAATACCAGTGTGCGTTCTGCTTTACCGCGGATTAAAAGACAACTGATTCATGCCGATATTCCGGTACTTCAGCCAGCAGCAACGCAAAAAACAGCGTCAGGAGGGGTTAATCAAGCATTGGCTGAAGCTGAGTTGATGGTCTTAATGGGGGAGTTGCAGGAAGGCTTAGCTGAGTATATAGGACCTGCTGCTGAAATCGTATTTGATGATGCTTATGATCACTGGAAACATAAACACGGTGTCCATAAAAGTAAGATTGCCGAGTTGATTAAGGCGCTGGCTTCGGAAATTGAGGATAAAGCTGATCGTACTAATTACTTGCAGGTGGCGGTAAATAGAGTACGGGCTTTCAGCGCTAAATTGTCAAAATCATAGGCTCTCAAATCGTCATCTGAGAACCCCCGCATCTAATATTATTATACGGTAAGAATAACTTTCCCCTGAGTATGTCCTGATGCAATATCTCTAAAAGCATCGGCAGCCTGTTCGAGGGGGTAGGTAGCAGCAATATTTAAACGCACCCGTTGCTGTGCATTGAGTTCCGCCAGTAATCGTAGCTGAGCAGCATTAGGCTCGACGCGTAGTGGTAATACTTTTAGCCCCAGGACCTCTCCAGCCGCTATTATTTCATCTTTAGTGTTAGAGGGAAGTGTTACGAACGTCCCCGTTGCTTTCAGGCAAGCGAGTGCATCAATCCCCGTTTTCCCGCCCACACCATCAATAACCACATCAACATCACTCACCATTTCAGCAACGTGCTGGCTTGTATAATCAATAACCTGATCACACCCCAGGTCCTTAATAAAGTCATGGTTTGCGGCTGAAGCGGTACCGATTACCGTCGCACCTTTCCATTTGGCCAGTTGAACGGCCAGATGACCAACGCCCCCGGCGGCGGCCAGGATGAGCACTCGTTGTTTAGCGTGAAGGCCTCCTTTATCAAACAAAGCCTGCCATGCAGTTAATCCGGCCAGCGCTAGCCCTGCTGCCTCGATAGCATCACATGACGGAGGTAATAAGCAAATCTGCTCGGCCGGAACGGCAATCTCTTCTGCATAACACCCGGCAGCTTCTGGAAATCGAACAAACCCAAAGACTCGATCACCCGATTCGAAACCACTGACATCCGCGCCGCAAGCAATAACCTGACCGGAAAATTCCCAACCAGGGGTAAATGGCAGATCACCAATAAACGCGGCTGCGCCACCGCCACTGCAGGTTTTCCAATCAATCGGATTAACACCGGCAGCAGCGGTTTTGACTAACACTTCGCCGGCTTTTAGCTGCGGTTCTGCGACATTTTCATAGACGATAGCTTCGGGGCCACCAAAGGTATGAATTCGGATTGCTTTCATTGGAAATCTCCTGAGTGAGGATCGGATGGTTTGCGACCAAAGGGATATATATTAAGAGGTTATCTTTGCAGCCTGTGCAAAGCAATTCTGTTAGTCTTGTCTGCTTAAAAAATCAGACCCAATAAGAATAGGTGAGCAATCCATGTACTTTCTGATAATACTTGAACAAATACTGTTTTGGGGTGGTCTTACTGTTTTTCTGGTGTCATTGGCGATGTACGCAGGCAGGACGAAAGATTTTAAATCTCTGCTGATGTTCTGGCAGCCTACGATTGAATTCAGCCCTAAAGAATTTAACATTAATCGTACCGGAATGACGATGATGATCGTGGGTCTGGTATTACGTGTCGCTGTTAATTTTCTAGGCTAACGTCAGGAGGAATAATGAAAGGAAATCCGGTTAAAGGCGCAGGGTATTTGCTTCGCGGTTTCAGTATGATGCCAGAGCCTGGTATTCGGCGCTTTGTCTTGATCCCGCTGCTAATTAATATAGTGCTGTTTTCGGGCGCTATTTGGTTATTGATCAACGAATTTGACGGCTGGGTAAATTACTGGTTGAGTAAACTACCGCAATGGCTGTCGTTTCTTGATTGGTTGCTGTGGCCGCTGTTTGCCGCGCTGGTATTGATTTCGGTTTACTATGGTTTTTCTATGGTGGCTAACCTGATTGCGGCGCCTTTTAATGGTTTTCTCTCTGAAAAAGTAGAGAAAATGCGCACCGGTGCAGTGATGGCGGATGAAGGCTGGAAGGGGTTGCTGGCAATGATTCCGCGGTCACTGCAACGCGAGCTGGCAAAAATGGCCTACTACTTACCGCGATTGTTTTTATTGCTTATTTTTAGTTTTATTCCGGTGGTGAATGTTGTTGCGCCATTTCTATGGTTTTTGTTTGGTGCCTGGATGATGGCTATTCAATACTGTGATTATCCGATGGATAATAACAACGTCAGTTTCAAACAGATGAAGCTGCTGTTGGCTGAAAGCCGCTTAACGTCACTGGGTTTTGGCGCGTTGGTTCAAGTGGGAATGATGATACCGGTCATCAATCTGATTATGATGCCTGCGGCTGTAATTGGGGCAACCTTGTATTGGACGGATGAGCATACGCAAAGTAGTCTGATAATTCGTTAACTCTTTGCAATCTTGGTCAGCATCTCCACAGGAAAGTGACAACTAAACAGACTGCCTTTACCCGGCTGACTTTCAATGGTCAGCCGTGCGCCGTGCCGATATAAGGCATGCTTAACAATGGCCAGCCCTAAGCCGGTACCACCTGTTGAAGAGGATCGGCCCTCATCAACCCGATAAAACCGCTCTGTCAGGCGTGACAGATGGATCGATTCAATCCCCAGGCCATTATCCTTCACGGAAAAATGGCCGCCTTGCTGATCCATCCACCACCTGATATCAATCTGTCCTCTTTCAGGCGAGTAGCGAACCGCATTAAACACCAGATTGGAAAAGGCGCTATGGAGTTCCTGAGGTTGTCCCAGTAGGTCGTACTCTTCATCGGCCTCCCATGTGATGGTATGGCCTTTATCCGCCGCAAGTATCTCTGCATCGTGCACAATGGTGCGTAGCATTCTATGAATATTAATAGGGTTTTCGTCGGCAATATGTTGGCTGGCTTCCAGTCTTGAGAGCAGAAGCAAGTCTGAGACCAGATTTTCCATTCGATGAGCCTGAATCTGCATTTGCGTCATGGCACGGGCAATAGGCTTCGAAAGCTCCTGGTCAAGAAATGTTTCAAGATAGCCACTGATAACGGTAAGCGGTGTGCGTAATTCGTGAGACGCGTTGGCGACAAAATCCTGTCGCGTTTGCTCAAGGCGTACCAGTTGAGTGATATCGCGGGCAACTAACAGGCGGTCACCAAAACCGAACTCGGTTATCTGATATTGTAATATTGTCTCATTCAGGACAGGGCTGGGCAGTTGCAATGGATCTTCGTAGTTACCTTTGCGGTAATAGCGAACAAAGCGCGGATCACGCAGTAAATTCATAACCGGTTTACCGCGATCTGCTGATGCTTTCAAGCCCAGTAAACGGTCAGCAGAGAGGTTCCACCATTCAAGGTTGTTATGGTTGTCAATAATCACGAAGGCATCAGACAGCGCTGATGATGACTGTTGAAAACGCACGATAATCTCTTTCAGCTGTTTGGTTTTAGTCTTATGACGTTTTTGCAGGCGCGCCAGATCATCAAAAATTTCACCCCAGTGGCCTTGGGATTCAGGAGGCGTTGTGTCTGATTGATGCAGCCAATTTCTCAATTTTTCTATTTGGCGTATTTGCAGAGCACACCAGATGGATAATCCGATGACGAGTCCCCAGCTTAGAGACCCAAAAGCCAGTCCTATCGTTGCGGAGACTAAGGCAACGATAAGCAGGTCTCCAAAAGCGGCGTGCGACGATTTTTGCATAAATCAGATGCGCTCTGGCGTATTAAGCTACTTGTGTTGAAAAACGGTATCCGGTTCCACGTACAGTTTGTACCAGATAATCATGTTGGCTGCCTAGTGCTTTGCGTAAACGGCGGATATGGACATCCACGGTACGCTCTTCCACATAGACATTACCACCCCAGACCATATCGAGTAGTTGACCGCGCGTATAGGCGCGATCCTGATGAGTCATAAAGAACTGCAACAGGCGGAATTCGGTTGGGCCAAGGTCAATCGGTCTATCATTAGCGGTGGCCCGGTGGGAGACAGGGTCCAGCGTTAAACCATCAACGGATACCGGATCTTCAATACCTTTCGGTGTTGCGCGACGTAGCACCGCTTTGAGGCGGGCTACCAGTTCGCGGGGGGAAAATGGCTTAGTGATATAGTCATCGACACCCGCTTCCAGGCCTTTGACTTTGTTCTCTTCTTCGCCTTTGGCGGTCAGCATAATTATCGGGATATCCGCTGTCATCTCGTCTTTACGCAGACGCCGCGCTAATTCGATACCGCTCATATTCGGCATCATCCAATCTAGCAGAATCATATCGGGTTTCTGATCAACTATCATGGCGTGTGCTGTTTGTGCGTTGTCCGCTTCGGAGCATTCATAGCCGGCCATTTCAAGGGCTACTGCAATCATTTCCCGAATCGGCGCTTCATCATCAACAATTAGCACTTGTTTACTGGTAGACATGTTAACCGTCCCTACGCATAAATTATGTCGGGAGTATTACACTGCTTTATTATGACAGCAATGTTACAAGTGAGCTTAAAGTGCTAAGTAGTGCACGAAAATGCCTATAAAAACAGACAATCCGGCATAGTGATTGTTCAGAAACGCCGTGAAGCATGGGTCGCGTTCACGTTTACGGATCAGGATTTGTTGGTAGCAGAATAACGCAGCGGCGATTAATACACCCGCATAATAGACACTGGAAAAGTCTAATTGTATGCCGACTATAAGCAATATAGCGAGTGTCAATAATTGTAAAATACCAATAATTATTTTATCCAGATCACCGAACAAAATGGCTGTCGATTTGACGCCAATTTTAAGGTCATCATCACGGTCAACCATGGCATACATAGTGTCATACGCGACTGTCCAGAGTATTTTAGCAATATAGATCAGCCAGGCAATCGCGGGAATTGATTCATTGATGGCCGTAAACGCCATAGGAATGGCCCAGCCGAAAGCGGCTCCCAATACTATTTGGGGTAGATGCGTGTAGCGTTTCATAAAAGGGTAGAGGGACGCCAGAAACAGCCCGCCAAATGACATCATAATCGTCATCTTGTTAGTCAGTAACACCAAACCGAAAGCGAGCAACATCAATACCGCGAATAATGTCAGTGCTTCTTTGCTGCTGATTCGCCCCGTGACTAAAGGGCGTTGTGAAGTCCGTTTGACGTGGGCATCGATTTTCCGGTCAGCAAAATCGTTAATAACGCATCCTGCGGATCGGGTTAGAAAAACACCGATGATAAAAATAGCTAATATTTTTAGATCAGGTATACCTTGCGCTGCAATCCACAGTGCCCACAGAGTTGGCCAGAGTAATAAATAACTGCCGACCGGTCGGTTAAAACGCGTCAGATCAATATAGATCGCAACACGTTCACGCAGGGATAATGCAGGTTTGGAGATGATGTCTGACATGAGTATTAGGGTCGGCTAGATAAATTAAGAGAATTAAGGTTTGTAGTGTACCTGTTGCAGCGCGGGGAGAAAAACTTCACAGACCAGTAAAGGCTTTCCTGATAAGAAAAATTTTGAACGACGCGCCCATACTGCTTGTTGATTAGATAGCTTCAGCCGGCTGATCTGCAAAGGGCCGCGATGCATGGTGGGATCACTAAAGAGAATCGTACCCAAAGAGCGGTTGCCCACATGATGGAGCTGGCGCTCTTGTCCCGTGATGGTTGAAGCCGGAATGATCGAGCGTGCGTAGACCCATACCTGCTGGTTACCGATTAACCGGACTTCACGGATTAGCGCTAACTGACGCATCGGGATGCCCAGAGCAAGGGCTTCCGACCGTGTAGGACGGCCCCAGCCCTGACTCACTACTTCAACCTTAAAATCACCTTCGCTGGCTCTGATCAGATGTTGAGTCAACGAGGCGCGGTCAGTTAACCAGCGTTGCCAGCACTGGGGAGCATGAAGACGAGTGACGCGTCTTAAGCTGATCCAGCGGACATCAAAATTCAGGGCTGTGAGTGCAGAGGGGATAGGCACGGTAAATTCCTTATTAAAACTGCCGGTATTCTACTCTTATCTGTCTTGAAACAGTATATCAGGCTGGCTCAGTGCCGCTGTTTGGATTAGGATGCCGCTATGAAAATACAGACTGCACAACACTACACCTGTGAAGAGATTGTCGCCTTAAGTCGTCAGTGGGTCGAGACCATTGTCGTTGGGCTGAACCTGTGTCCTTTTGCTGCACCCGTGGTGCGTAATGATACACTTCGTTACGCCGTCACCGATGCTGAAAGCATGGAAGCGCTTGCCAGTAATTTTCTGCAAGAACTTAATCTGATTCAGGAAAAAGAGGAGAAAGAGATCGCCACCACCTTGGTTATCATGCCAAGAGCTGTCTCTGATTTTTATGATTATCTGGATCTGCTGGCTTATTTCGAAGACCTGTTAGCAAAATCCGGTTTGTCCGGGGTTTTTCAGTTGGCCAGTTTTCATCCAGCCTATCTGTTTGCCGGTGTTGAGCCAGATGACCTTAGCCACTGGACCAACCGTTCACCTTTTCCAATGGTACATATTATTCGGGAAGGTCAGATGAGCCGGGTTCTGACACATTACGATAATCCTGAAGAGATTCCCGAACGTAATATTAAATTGTTACGTGAATTAGGACGCGAAGGTCTCGTTGAGCGCTTCCCGCCATTTGCTGATTTTATCTGACGAGTAGCGATATTGTGCGTTCACTGTAATGCTAACTTCAGGCAGCAACCACGCAGTTCCGTTGCGTGTTCTTAGCTTTGTAGAGAGCCTGGTCTGCTTGTTCAACCAGTTCGTGAGGGTTGTTGCTGCTTGATGGAATCAGCGTAGCTACACCCTGACTAACAGTGACCACTAAGCCGGTTGATGATCGCTCATGCGCAATACCAAGCGATAATATATGGTCACGAATCGCTTGTGCTACGAGCGCGGCACCCTTTTTATCGGTATCGGGTAATAAAACCACAAATTCCTCTCCGCCGTAACGGCATACGGCATCGTGAGAACGGTTTACTGTGGTTTGCATCGCACTCGCAATGCGTCTCAGGCAGCTATCACCTGCAAGATGCCCATAACGGTCGTTAAATGCTTTAAAGTGATCAACATCCAGCATGATCAGCGAGAGCGGCTGTCGGGTGCGTGCGCTGCGACGCCATTCCATTTCTAATGTTTTTTCAAATTCACGACGGTTATTAACACCGGTGAGTCCATCAATGCGGGCAGACCGTTCAAGGAAGTCACGTGAGCGTTTCAGTTCTAGCATCATGCTGATACGAGCACGAATGATGCCGGCGGCCCGGTCTTGTACTAAATAGTCCGAAGCGCCGTGGGCATAGGCCTGCAGCTCTTGCTTATCATCATTGTCCGCGCCAATCAGAGCGATAGGCACAAAAGCATTATGTTTGTTCTGAATCAAACGCTGGCACTGTAAAAGGTTATTCAGCCAATCATCAGTAGCATGTATTAAGAGTAAATCGGGTGTTTGCTCGGCCGTTTCCAGCTGCTGTTTCAGGTCGCCTAGCGTCGCGGGAAGTAGAATATTATAGTCGCTACGTAAGGCATCAATCAGTTGCCAGACAGGCGCCAGGCCTTCACTGGCGAATACCGCAATTGTATGGTGTTCTGAATACTTACAGATCTGTCGCGAGTCATGCTCGACCTTATTATCTTCACCCGCGAAAAAAGCTTTAATTTCATCGATGGATGCTAACCCCACTAGTTTTCGGTTGTCAGGTGAAAAAATAACCGGTACGCGGGAGCCTGTCTGGCTGCCTTCCCAGCGATCCTGCCACTCTTCCAGTATCTCTTCTGCATCCATATCGATGGATAATTCAGTGGGTAAACCTGCGGCTTGCAGGCAGTCAAAAATAACGGTGGGGCTGGCGATATCCAGACCATCGATCCACATGGCTTTATAGAACAAGTCGCGAAAAAAACCTGCTTTTTTATTATCAATATGTGCGGCTGCAATGACACACAAAATAGCAAAGCGGCTATCAGGACGTTCTGGCGGTAATGCAATAGTGACTTCACTGGCATAGCTACGTATCGAAAACACATCACTGGCTAGTTCTGCCAGCATGTCAGGTGTGTTGCCATAGAGGCCAATATCCTGAGCATGCTCAACGAGGCGATAATCTACTATATCAAGAAGATTCAGTGCTTTTAAACGTTCGTGAAGCGCATAACTGTAAGGGCAATTGAGATCACCATAGACAATATACTGACTCGTACTTGCTTGCAGCATGGAGCATTACCGTGTTTTTTTTGTTAAAAGAAGCTAGCGGCTGATTGTAGCAAAAATTTTATACTAAGCCCTCCCGATTATAAAAGAATAAAAAAAGCAGCCACGGAGGCTGCTTATATCTTATAGGCAAGAGCGATTAGCTTTCGATGTCGTCATCTCCGCTTAGCCCTGCCGTTTGTTTTATTTTTGATAATGGCTGGTGACGAACATCGGTACCACTGACCATATAGATTAGGTGCTCCGCCATATTGCGGGAGTGGTCACCAATACGTTCCAGGCTGCGTAATACCCAGATAACATTCAGGCTGCTGGAGATAGCACGTGAGTCCTCCATCATATAGGTAACCAGGGAGCGCATCGCAGTCCGATACTCTTGATCAACAGCTTTATCTTGCTTAGCAACATGATAGGCCAGTTCGGTATCATTTCGGGCAAAAGCGGTCAGCACATCTTTCACCATTGAGCTGACCAGGGAGCCAATATGACGGACTTCCTGATAACCGCGTTGTGATTCGCCATCTTCTACCAGTTCAATGGCCTGACGACAAATGCGACTAGCTTCATCGCCCATACGCTCAAGGTCATTGACGGATTTTGATATGGCAACGATGAGTCGCAGATCACTGGCCGCTGGCTGACGTCGGGCGATGATAGTGGTGCAGCGTTCATCAATCATCAATTCCATGTCATTGGTCTGCTTGTCTACACGGCGTGACTGCTCAGCAAGCTCAGCATCACCGGTTAGTAGTGCCTGGATCGCATCATGAACCTGACGTTCGACAATACCACCCATGGTAAGAAGTTCAGTACGAATCTGCTCTAGTTCATCATTGAATTGCTGCGAAATATGGGTCGAAAATGTATCTTTGGTGAGTTCCACGGTGACGGTACTCCGTTCTGATTAATGATTCACAAACTGAGAAAATATAATGGCGTTAATGTGAGTTAAGGCTTAATTAAAGTTAATCCTTAACCGTAGCGTCCGGTAATGTAATCTTCGGTTTGTTTCTTCTCTGGGTTTGTGAAAAGTGTATCGGTCACACCAAATTCAATCAGATCACCCATATACATGAAAGCCGTATAATCTGAAACACGGGCGGCCTGCTGCATATTATGTGTGACTATGACAATGGTGAAATCATTCTTTAAGTCATGGATCAATTCTTCTATTTTCAGTGTGGAAATAGGGTCCAATGCTGATGCTGGCTCATCGAGTAGTAAGACTTCCGGTTTTACCGCAATCGTACGTGCAATCACCAAACGTTGTTGTTGTCCACCTGACATACCTAGCGCGCTTTCATGCAGACGATCTTTTACTTCATCCCATAAAGCGGCTGATCTAAGTGCCCACTCAACGGTTTCATCAATATCACGCTTCTTTTTGATGCCCTGAATACGCAAGCCATAAGCAACGTTTTCGTAAATTGACTTAGGAAATGGGTTGGGTTTTTGAAATACCATGCCGACGCGACGACGCAGGTCTGCGACATCGACTGTGCGTTCAAAGATATTGTTACCATCGAGCAGGATTTGGCCGCTAATGTTGCAATCATCCACCAGATCATTCATTCGATTGAAACAACGTAATAATGTAGATTTACCGCAACCGGATGGGCCGATAAAAGCGGTTACGCGCCTTTTCGGGATATCCATATTAATACCGTGCAGCGCCTCTTTATCTCCGTATGATAAACGTAAATCTTTCACCTGAAGAGTCGTTGTTTCGGAGCTCAGGTCGAGATCCCGAACTTCTCGCTGCAACGATGAGATATCGATACCGTGTGCTTTAGCGTTAGATGTCATTTTCATTCAAACCTTCTCAAAGTTATTCGTTAAACAGCGTTACATTTCGAGCGATTTATATTTTTCGCGCAGATGGTTACGAAGCTGTACGGCTGAAATATTCAATAGGGCAATCACCATTACCAGCAGCAATGCGGTTGCATAGACCAGTGGTCGCGCCGCTTCGACGTTAGGGCTTTGGAAACCCACATCATAGATATGGAAACCCAGGTGCATAAATTTCTGATCCAGATGCAGGAACGGGTAGTTAGCATCCAGCGGTAAACTAGGCGCCAGTTTTACCACACCCACCAGCATCAGAGGAGCCACTTCACCGGCAGCGCGAGCGATGGCCAGAATAACACCGGTCATCATGGCTGGGCTGGCCATGGGTAATACTACTTTCCATAGCGTTTCTGCTTTCGTTGCTCCCAGTGCCAGTGAACCTTCACGCACTGAGCGTGGGATACGCGATAAACCTTCTTCAGTTGCGACAATAACGACGGGTACTGTGAGCAGCGCTAATGTGATTGATGCCCACATCAGACCACCGGTACCGAAGGTTGGAGAGGGCAGTGCTTCAGGGAAAAACAAACTGTCTATGTTGCCTCCCAAAAAGTAAACAAAAAATCCCAGTCCAAATACACCATATACGATCGAGGGTACACCTGCCAAGTTGTTAACGGAGATGCGGATCAGACGCGTCATGAAACCTTGCTTGGCATATTCGCGCAGATAAACCGCGGCCACCACACCAAAGGGCGTGACCAATACGGACATCAGAATAACCATCATAACGGTACCAAAGATGGCGGGGAATATGCCGCCCTCTGTATTGGCTTCACGCGGATCATCTGAAACAAATTCCCAGAGTTTATCGCCATAGTGGGCTAGTTTAGCGGTTACGCTCATATCGTTAGGGCGGAATGCACGTACAATTTTAGCAACGGCAATATCTACCTGCTGACCATTCGATATTTCCGCTACGATCGAGTCACGATTGATTTTGGTATAGAGATCAATCAGGCTTTGTTGCAAATCTTGATAATTGGCATTCAATTCGGCACGCTGAACTTCTATCGCCGCATACGGAGCGGGGTCTGATACTTCGTTCAGCTCTAAAGAACGTTGCTCAAGACGCAGGCGTTCCAGTGTGTAGTTAATTGAGCCGATTTCATGTTTTTCGATCTGGTAAATATCTTTACGGATGATCAGTGCACGTTCAATACTGGCTTCAAAGCGGTTCCATAAAGCCATATATTCCGGTGTTTTATCGTAGCCTGCATATTGACCGACCAGCGTATCGCCTTCTTTAAGTGCACGCAGGTAACCATAGAAATTGCCCCATTCGCGGCGCTCCGTGGCGAACAGCATTTGCGGATAGCTCTGCTCAGATAAATTATTCTCAAGTACCCATGTGAAATCCATACCACCGACATCACGATTACCTATTTTCATCAGGTCACGACGCATCATTTTCGTGCCGTCAGGTACGATAACACCCGCATCACGCAGCTGCTCGGCAGGGACTTGCTCGGATTCTACAATTTCACCAATAACCAGGCTCTGGTTGCCATCCGATGAGTATTTTGCCTGCAAAATATCGGCTGGCCAGAAGTGCACCAGACCACGAGCAGCAATCAGACCGAGAAGACCAACGACCATGATTACGCAGATAGCAACGGCCCCTGCATTTAACCAAATCCATGGTGAACCGGATTTTTTCCATTCTGTAAAAGAGATTCTCATTGTTTTCAATCCTCAATCATCAACAGGTTACAGAGAACCGTACTTTTTGCGTAGACGCTGTCTTACTAATTCGGCCAGTGTATTGACTACAAAGGTGAACATAAACAGAACAAAGGCGGCCAGGAATAGAATGCGATAGTGGGTACTACCGACGGCGGATTCAGGTACTTCCACCGCTATGTTCGCGGCTAATGTGCGCATACCTTCAAAGATATTCATATCCATAATAGGGGTGTTACCCGTCGCCATCAGAACGATCATGGTTTCACCCACGGCCCGGCCCATACCAATCATCAACGCAGAGAAAATCCCCGGGCTGGCGGTAGGCAGAACGACCCGTGTCAGCGTTTGCCAAGGCGTAGCACCTAACGCCAGAGAACCGTAACTAAGATGTTTCGGCACAGCAAAAATAGCATCTTCTGTAATAGAAAATATCGTAGGGATAACCGCAAAACCCATCGCGATACCGACTACCAACGCATTACGTTGGTCGAAAGGTATATCGAGTTCATTACTCATCCACAGACGCAGATCACCGCCAAACAGCAGGCTCTCAAGTCCATCGGCCATGTATAAACTAAACATGGCGGCCAGAATTACAACGGGTAGCAGCAACGCTGCATCCCAGCCTTCAGGGATCAGAAAACGGATTCTATCGGGTACTTGAGCCCAGACAAAACCAAAGACAACAATCGCAATAGGCACAAACAGCAATATGACGAATATCCCCGCCAGCTTGTCTTCCATAAAGGGAGCAAGCCATAAACCTGCCAGGAAGCCGAGAATAACTGTAGGTAGTGCCTCCATTAATTCAATGAAAGGTTTAACCTTGCGGCGCATCGCCGGCACCATAAAGTAAGCCGTATAGATGGCACCACAGATCGCTAATGGCGTACCGAGTAACATGGCATAGAAAGCCGCTTTCAGCGTACCAAAAGCCAGAGGTACCAAGCTGTATTTAGGTTCGAAGTCGTTACTTGAGGCAGATGACTGCCAGATATATTCTGGTTTTTCATAGCCTTCGTACCAGACTTTACTCCACAGCGCCGACCAGGAGATATCAGGGTGTTCGTTATGAATAGCCCAAAGAGAAAGCTGACCGTCTTTTTCGCTTAACATGGCGTTTGAGCGTGGCGCATAAGCAATACGATCAGCCGCACCGTCAATGATAGTTTCTGTTAGCGCATTACGTTCGGCGGTGGTGTTGAACAGGCGTAATGTGCCTGCGGTATCCAGCGACGCGAAACCTTTGCGGCGATGCTCAATAGAGAGGTTAACAATAGGCTGAGTGCCGCCAGTAAACTCACGGATTTTAGTCAGTTTCCAGTCGGTTACGTCGTCACGCACCAGGAACCATTGAGACACTTTACCCAGATCATCACCGATCAGTACTGCATTTCCGCCTAGCAGCGTCTGAAAATCTGTGATAGTGCCTTTGCTCGCTTCTACTACCTGGGTGGTTTGTGCGCCGCCTTCTGCTTTTAGATCGATAACCGCGAGCGTGTTCTTGCTCGCCATCAGTAGCCAGCGCCGACCGGGCAATAATAACAGCTTGTCCGCGTTGATATTGAACTGAGGTAGCGCTTCTGACTCGGATGAGGTTTCCACTTCGCCCGTCATCATATTTTCATCAATAGAAATCTTGGTCTGGGTCAGGCCCGTCTCATCTCCCCCAACCAGATTCCAGTCTTCGTCACCGTGCGAAACGCCTAATAATTTAAGGGGTTTGTCACCGATATGAATCGGTTTTTTGCCGAGTGGATAGATCAGTGTGGGTGTGATAACACGATCGCCATCAGGGTAGGTGGAGGTATAATTATGCTCAATAATCAGCGCATCACCGTTACTGAAACCCATCGCAAATTGATGTAAAGGGTCAGAGATTGTCGAGAGGCTGGTAATGCTGGCCCCAACCGGCACATTAATCTGTTCTGATTTAATCACGCTACCATTCAGGGTATTGAAAAAGATGACTTCGCCTTTGTCGGATACGCGAATGCCTATTTCGGCCTGTTCTTCCATCGACAGATACAGGGTTTTTCCTGAACCAGGAACAGTATAGCTTTCAATCGCCCGGTCATTTTTTGACCATGGTTCTACGTGGGCTGATTGGAACAGTGGCATTACTTCATAGAGTAAGTAAAAAAAGATCAGCACAATCGCAACGATGACGCTAATGCCGCCAAATGCAATCCCGCCAGCTGCCAGCTTGTCCTTCAATGCGCGAAACTTGCGCATCCTCATCTGTGCGGGTGTGTTGAAGTCTATTTTTGGTGCGGAAATATTTTTGATACTCATGGGGAATTTAGTCCTGATGGATCCATGATGACGGTGGGCACAGGATAATCAATAAATGTGACACTTATGTTACACAGGTTGATAAACGCAAAAAGGGAGTGTCTTGCGACACTCCCTGGCTTGCTAATTTAGTCGTTTATATAATATTACAGACCCAGATCAGCCATCTGCTTCGCGACTACTTTCGACGGTAGTGGGATGTAACCATCTTTAACGACCACTTCCTGGCCCACTTTAGACATAACCATTTTCAGGAATTCTGTTTCCATGGGTGCCAGTGCTGTGTTTGGTTTTTTGTTGACATAAACGTACAAAAAACGAGCCAGCGGGTAAGTACCGGTAACCGCATTATCAGGCGTCGCTTCTATAAATGCATCACCTTCTTCTTTAGCCAGTGGCAGCGCGCGGACGGAAGATGTTTGATACCCGATACCCGAGTAACCGATGCTGTTTAACGAAGTAGAAACCGATTGAACAACAGAAGCAGAGCCCGGCTGTTCGTTTACGCTATTTTTGTAATCGCCTTTACACAGTGCATTCTTTTTAAAGTAGCCATAAGTACCGGATACCGAGTTACGTCCGAATATCTGAATGCTCTTGTCAGCCAATGCGCCTTCAACACCCACCTGCCCCCAAGTACTCGCATCTTCAGCGGCACCACATTTACGGGTAGAAGAGAAGATAGCGTCAACCTGTGGAATGGACAGGCCTTTAATTGGGTTATCTTTATGAACAAAGACGGCCAAAGCATCAATAGCAACAGCAACTGGAGTAGGTTTGTAACCGTACTTCTTCTCGAATTCTTCGATTTCTTTGTCTTTCATTTTGCGTGACATAGGGCCCATGTTAGAGGTGCCTTCAGTCAGTGCCGGAGGAGCAGTTGAAGAGCCCGCTGCCTGAATCTGAACATTTACGTTCGGATAAACACGTTTAAACTCTTCGGCCCACAATGTCATCAGGTTAGCAAGTGTGTCAGAACCAACGCTCGACAGGTTGCCAGACACGCCAGCTGCTTTTGTGTAAGTAGGTAAGTCAGCATCCAGCAAATCTACAGCGCCTGCTGTCATGCATGTTGCCGTCATTGCAACAGCCGCGAATAACTTCTTCATTGGTTTCATCTTTAGCTCCAGTAGAGGCCATTGGTTTATCAATTTGATGGGTGCAATATAGATAGAGTTTGTGACAATAATGTGACAAATGTGAATATGTCGCTATAAATAATATTTAAAAGCTTGAGTATATGGATTACAGGGGCAAAGACTTTTTAATTTTATTATTACTATTCCAATACCTTAGTATAATGTTTGCTGTAATATTAATTCTCCTTAAAATTATAAAATAACGACCTGATAATAATGAATACAAAGACACCAGAATTAGCGCCTCAAGGCGAGCTGACACTCAAACTTCCTGCTAGTCATGCGGCTACCAATATCTTTGGTGATGTTTATGGGGGCTGGGTCTCATCTCAGGCTGTTCTTGCGGCAGAAATGCGTGCCGGTGAAGAAACGGAGGGGCGTGTAGCGACGGTCTCTATCGGGGGCATGGAATTTATGTCACCCGTTTTAGTCGGTACGATTCTTTGTTTTTATACAGAGGTAATTGAAGCAGGCAATAGCTCTATACGAATTAAAATAGAGGTATGGGGCCGGTGTCCGGATGGGCGCGCCTTACGCAAAGTGACTGAGACAGAATGCGTTCTGGTGGCGATGGATGAGCATGGGCATATTCGCACTTATGACTAAATCTGATGTGCTATTTTTGCCAGATCAATAATTGATTATTGGCGGGCATTATAACATCCTTAATTAAAGATAACCCTTGATGGCGGGCAAGTTCATTGACTGCTTCGAAATCACGAATTCCACTGTCTGGATCCCGGGCTTTTAGCCAGTCATCAAACTGTGCATTGCTGGGTGATGTGTAAGCATTTTGATAGCAAAAAGGCCCATAAACAAATAAATAACCCTTATCTTTTAGCACCGATCCAGCGCCCTGGAAAAAATCAGTGACATTATTCCAGCTCATGATATGCAGTGTATTAGCCGTGAAAATCCCATCGTAGAGGCTAGTTGGCCACGTTCGGCTGACATTCAGTTCGATTGGGGGTAGCACGCGTTTTGATGCATACTGCTCAATATTAATCATCAGAGCATCAAGGTATTGGCCCTGATCTGAAGGCTGCCATGTAAGGCTATTATGATGGTTGCTCACAAACAGAGCATGCTGGCCAGAGCCACTTCCTACTTCCAGTATGTTTGTGAGATCGGATAAATATACCGACAATTTATCCAGAATGGGCTGCTTGTTGCGTTCACATGATTCACTGTAGTTAAGCATAGAAACCGACTTTTATAATGATATTAAATATGAACTGGTAAATCTGTATCACAAGGAAAACACACTTCAGTTTCGTTAATGGCTGTTTTCCAGGGAGGTGTAAAGAGGTTTGTAAAACTCTCTGATGTCACTTACATCCTTTTCATAATCTCCGCTGGTAACGAAAATCTTACCGATACCTCCGCGCTTATTTTTATAATCAACAAAGGCCAGTACGATGGGGACTTGTGCGCCGTGCGCAATATGATAAAAGCCGCTTTTCCACTCGGTTACGCGTGCACGGGTACCTTCTGGTGCCATCATAATACGTAGTTCGGGCAACTCTTTAAATTTCTCGATGGTCGCGTTGACCATATTATTGGTATGTGATCGATCCACCGGAATGCCCCCCATCCAACGCATTAAACCGCCAAAGGGGAATTTGAAAATACTTTGCTTACCCACCCAATGCAGCTGAGTATTCAGCGAAAAAGCAATCATTAAGCTGAGAGGCATATCCCAGTTACTGGTATGCGGAGCAGCAATCAATACACACTGTTTGATATCTTCAGGGATATTTCCGAGCACTTTCCAGCCACATAATTTCAGTATTCCCCTTGATACACCTCGCAGTAAAGAACGGATAATAGGTGTGGTAAACATGGTTTTTTGCAGCATGGCAGGGGGATTCCGGTATGAGGAACGATATTCATTATAGGGTTCATTAAAGAGAAGTATAGCGGCCAGGGTGAATAGGTGAGAACATTTACCTAATGGAACTTGATGCTGAGCTATAAAAATGAAAGATGACAAAAAATGACAACTATATTCTCACTGCTCAAAACTTACTGGTTAGCGATTACGTTGTTCGTCCTTACCGTGATTACCTTATTATCTTTATGGCCGGCAGATCAATTGCCTGGCGTGCCGGGTACGGATAAAACGCATCATTTTATCGCTTATGCCGGGCTGATGTTTCCTGTGGCGCTAAGACAGCCTAAGTATTGGCTATTGATTGGTTTGTTCTTTCTCTGTTGGAGCGGTGCTATTGAGTTGATTCAGCCTTATGTAAACCGTTATGGAGAGTGGTTGGACATGGTGGCCAATGCTAGCGGAGTTGTGAGTGGAGCGCTGTTGGCATTGCTAATAAACCGTATTTTTACGCTTAATATAAGCACTGAATAAACCTTGTGAACCAAAGTTTTAATATAGATAAGGCGAGCGATAAGGGGAATTTGATATCTCCCTTATCGGGTTAGGAGCCTACACCGGCTCCAGTTTAGCCAATCCTAATACCAGCCATTTCATTCCTACATTCTCGAAATTCACCTGCACGCGGGCTTTGGGGCCGGTGCCTTCGCAGTTAAGCACTGTGCCTTCTCCGAAGCTTTGATGGCGTACCTGTTGGCCGATATGCAGTTTAGGGGTGTCGTCATCCAGTTGCACTGAGTTAGGGCTGAATAAGCCGTTGGATGATGCGTTGTAATCATTTCTTGAGGGCATGGGACGGCTGATACTGGCATTCAGGCGCACTTCTTCGATCAAGTCGGAAGGAATCTCCTGAATAAAGCGTGAAGGACGGTTAAAGTTTTCCTGCCCGTGCAGTCGGCGGGATTCGGCGTAGGTAAGGAAAAGTCTTTGCATCGCACGTGTGATACCTACGTAACATAGACGGCGCTCTTCTTCCATACGACCAGGCTCTTCTTCTGATCTCTTATGGGGAAATAAGCCTTCTTCCATACCGCCAAGGAAAACCAGCGGGAATTCTAACCCTTTGGCTGAGTGCAGCGTCATTAGCTGAACGCTGTCCTGATGATCGGCCGCCTGAGCCTCGCCGGCATCCAATGCTGCCTGATCCAGAAAAGCGGACAGCTCATTCACATGCTCTTCTTCCGGGCTGGCTACCCATTGGCCGCTGAACTGTTTAGCCGCGTTAATGAGCTCTTCAAGGTTTTCCAATCGTGACTGGGCTTTCTCACCTTTCTCTTTTTTGTGGTGCTCGATTAAGCCACTGAGTTGTATCGCATGATCGGTTTGTTCGTGTAGCTGGGTGCCTGTACTATCAGTATCGATCTGGTTGATCAGGTCTAAAAAAGCCTGCAGTGCTGTCAATGCCCGGGCCGGTAGCTTTTTATATTCGACGACTTCATTAGCGGCACGCCACATCGATACGTTTTCTGTTCTGGCCTGCTCGCGTACCATTTCAATAGTGCGCGTGCCGATGCCGCGTGTCGGCACGTTAATGATACGCTCCATCGCTGTATCGTCTTCGCGGTTAGAGACCAGACGCAGGTAGGCCAACGCATTTTTTATTTCCAGACGATCGTAGAAACGGTGGCCCCCATAGATTTTGTAAGGGACACCACTGCGTATTAAGGCTTCTTCCAATACGCGTGACTGGGCGTTTGAACGATACAAGATGGCAGATTCTGCACGCAGGTTCCCTTGTTCAATCCACTTCTGGATCTGGCCAACGATAAAACGGGCTTCATCTTGTTCGTTGAAAGCAGCATAAACGCTGATCTTTTCGCCTTCTTTGCCATCTGTCCAGAGCTCTTTTCCTAAGCGTCCGCGGTTATTTTGAATAACCGCATTTGCGGCTTTCAGTATGGTTTGCGTGGAACGATAGTTTTGCTCCAGGCGGATGGTGTCTGCACCGGGAAAGTGCTCTGGAAGGTTCTGGATGTTTTCGATACGCGCACCACGCCAGCCATAAATAGACTGATCATCATCGCCGACGGCCATTAGTTTGCGGTCATTACCGCAGAGCAGTCGCAGCCAGGCATATTGTATGGCATTGGTATCTTGGAACTCGTCGACCAGTAAGTAACGGAAGCGTTCCTGATAGTGGCGTAACAAGGTTGGATTACGGTCGCGTAGCAGTTCCAGGCAACGTAAAAGCAGTTCGCCGAAATCAATCATACCGCCGCGGTCACAGGCTTCTTCATACGCTTCATACATGCGAATCATGGTGGTGTCATGCGGGTCGCCGGTACGTTCAAGGTGGCGACTGCGTAAACCTTCATCTTTTTGGGCATTTATGAACCACTGAAACTGGCGTGCAGGCCAGCGGGTATCATCCAGCGACATCTCTTTGCACAGCCGTTTGATGAGGCGCAGCTGGTCTTCGCTATCCATAATCTGGAAGTTTTCATTGAGGCCGGCATCACGCCAGTGAGCACGAAGCAAACGGTGCGCCAGTCCGTGAAAAGTGCCGACCCACATACCATTAGGATTAATGCCCAGCAGCGTTTCAATACGGCCGCGCATTTCACGTGCGGCTTTGTTTGTGAAGGTTACCGCCATAATGGAGTAGGGGGATATTCCCTCTGTTTGTACCAGCCAGGCAATACGATGTACGAGTACCCGTGTTTTACCCGAGCCTGCGCCCGCCAGTACCAGTAAGTTTTGCACAGGCGCCGTAACTGCATTGCGTTGTGCATCGTTTAAACCATCAATTATTGCCGTAACATCCATTAGTTCAGGTGCTTTCTCAAGTAAGTTCAGTAGTGCAGACTGCCCAGGGTTTAGCTAGGCAGGCTCGAAGGATTAGCGATACGTTGTAGCAGTATGCGCTTGAGTTCATCGGGGTCTTTAATCACCATCTCGTCACTTTGGCGGCCAACTTGCTCAATACCGCATGCTGGAATCAGACGCGAAAGCCAGAAGCGCATGGCGGCGGTACGTGTTAGCTGTGACCAGGCTTTATGTTCATCTTCAGTAAATGGTCTCTCGGCGTTATAGGCTTTTAACAGTGCTTGTTCGCGCTGGATATCAATCTGCCCATCAGGCAGGGTGCACCAGTCGTTAGCGACAATGGCCAAATCAAATAACAGGAAGGCAGTCGCCGCATTGTAGACATCAATAATTGCCGAGACTTGATTACCTTCAAACAGGGCGTTGTCATGGAACATATCACCATGAATAATACCCATGGGAAGCCCCCACGGCTGTTCACGTAGTTCATCAAATAAGCGAACTTCTTGCGCCAGCAGTTCGCCATCTTCTTTACTGAGATGGCTTTGGATGTTTTGGCTTTCGCGTCGCCACCAGAAAACACCACGATGGGCTTGTCTGCGCAAATAGAAATTTTCAGTCGCCCGATGGAATTTTGCCAGATGCGTTCCGATGGAAGCGCAATGCTCAGCTGTCAGGTCCTTTTGAGCTACATGCTGACCGCTAAAGCGAGGCAAAAGCAGAGTCGGACGGTTATGCAGTTTTTTAAGTGCGATACCGTTACGATCCTGGAATGGCGAGGGTACAGGAATCTCCCGTTCTGCCAGCCAGGTGGTTAGTTCAACAAAGAAAGACATGTCATCCATGCCAAGCTCTTCAAACACGGTCAGCACATACTCGCTGTGCTGATTGTTTTTCTCGAGCGTGACGAAGTAGTTGGTATTCTCGATACCGCCTTCGATGCCTTTATAAGATACCAGTTGACCCAGATCAAACTGTGCCAATAGGTCGGTCATGTCATTTTGCGAAAGTTGTGTATATACAGCCACGTGATTACCAGCGAAAAATAACCCATTTTGGGATCAGGAGTGTGGATTCTTCAATACGTACCATTGAACCATGACCTTCAGAAGGAACCAGGTAATAGGGTTTACCTATTAAGGGTACTACTTTAATTTCGCGTAGCTCTCCATTGATACGGTATTCGTAATAGGTGGTATCATCCTGATGATGAATACTAATATCCGGCTGACCCTCTTCAGGATCGCCCGGAACTCCTGCGCCAAAGGCAGTAACTGACATCAAAAGAGCCAGCGCCATCAATAAATGTTTACTCATTCTTCCATACCCATTGGTTTGGTCGTGCCATATTTACTATGATTGTGAGCCCGGATACCTGCTCTGTAAAGTATCCAGGATAACTAACTGACGGATTGATAATGACCCAGCAACCAGCCCCCCTTATTCTAGTCGACGGTTCATCTTATTTATACCGTGCATTTTTTGCCTCGCAGCAGGCCGATTTGAGGACCAGTGATGGTGTGCCCAGCGGTGCTGTCCGTGTGGTTACATCGATGCTGCGTAGCCTTATTAAACAATACCCTGAAAGTCGTATCGCTGTCATTTTTGATGCCAAGGGTAAGACTTTTCGTGATGAGATTTTTGCAGAATATAAAGCACAGCGTCCACCGATGCCGGATGATCTGCGTCTGCAGATTGAGCCGATACATAATATTATCCGTGCGATGGGCCTGCCATTGATCGTAGAAGACGGTGTCGAAGCCGATGATGTTATTGGCACAATGGCGCTACAGGCCACGGAACAGGGCTGCGACATACTGATTTCGACCGGCGATAAGGATATGGCACAGCTGGTGAATAAGCATGTCACGCTGATAAATACCATGACCAATACGGTAATGGATGCGGAGGGTGTTAAAGAGAAATACGGTATTCATCCTCATCTTATTATCGACTTTTTGGCACTCATGGGCGATAAAAGCGACAATATTCCGGGCGTTCCGGGTGTGGGCGAAAAAACGGCACTGGCTTTACTGCAAGGGATTGGTGGCATATCTGAGCTTTATAAACGCTTGGATGATATCGCCGCATTGGGGTTTCGTGGTTCTAAAACGATGGCGAAAAAGCTTGAAGAGAATCGTGAATCTGCAGACTTATCCTATCTATTGGCGACGATTAAAACCGATGTGCCGCTGGATTTTGAACTTTCTGATATTAAGCATCCAAAGCAGGATAAAGAAAAACTGCTGGAGCTATTTACTACATACGAATTTCGCAGCTGGATAAAAGAACTGGAAGAAGGCATCGAAGCGGTGGCCGATGCAGAAGCCTCGGCCGCGGCGATGCCTGGCGTGCCGGAAAATCTGGACTATCAGGTGATTACTGAGCAGACCGAGCTGGATCGATGGTTGGAAAAACTTAACACTGCTGAGCTATTCGCATTTGATACAGAAACCGACCGGCTTGATTATATGGAAGCGGAGCTGGTGGGTGTTTCATTCGCAGTACAGGCCGGTGAAGCGGCGTACGTACCCCTGGCACATGATTATGTTGGCGCACCTGATCAGCTGGATCGAAACTCAGTACTGGCGCAGTTAAAACCATTGCTGGAAAGTGAAACGCATAAAAAAGTAGGTCAGCACATCAAGTTCGATATGAATGTGCTGGCGCGCTACGGCATTGAGCTACAAGGCGTTGCTTTTGATACGATGCTGGAATCCTATGTACTGAACTCTGTTGCGACACGACATGATATGGATAGCCTTGCGCAGAAGTATCTGGGTGTTAAAACCGTAACGTTTGAAGATATTGCTGGTAAAGGTAAAAAGCAACTAACCTTTAATCAGGTAGATTTGGAGCAGGCGGGTCCTTATGCCGCAGAAGATGCTGATATCACATTGCGCTTGCATCAGGCATTGAATGCAAAGTTATCCACAGAAACATCGCTCATGAGTGTGCTTGAGCAGATAGAAATACCGTTAATTGCAGTGTTATCAAAAATTGAACGCCATGGTGCCATGGTCGATCCCAATTTATTGGGTAAACAGAGTATTGAGATTGAACAGCGTCTCGGAGAGCTTGAGCGCGAAGTGCATGAGTTAGCCGGTGAAGTGTTTAATTTAGCGTCGCCTAAGCAGCTACAGGTCATTTTGTTTGAAAAAATGCAGCTACCGGTGCGTAAAAAGACGCCAAAAGGTGTGCCATCAACAGCAGAAGAAGTTCTTCAGGAGCTGGCGTTGGATTATGAGCTTCCCAAGCTGCTACTTGAACACCGTAGTTTAAGTAAGCTTAAATCGACCTACACTGACAAGCTGCCACTAATGATCAATAAGCGTACCGGGCGTATTCATACCTCGTATCATCAGGCAATTACAGCAACAGGGCGACTTTCATCGACCGATCCAAATTTACAGAACATACCGGTAAGAACCACAGAAGGGCGACGTATTCGCCACGCTTTTGTGGCTCCCGAGGGTTATCAGCTGGTAGCCGCCGACTATTCCCAAATCGAACTACGTATCATGGCGCATCTTTCCGGGGATAAAGGCTTATTAAAAGCGTTTTCATTGGGAGAAGATATCCACAAGGCGACTGCTGCTGAAGTGTTTAATACTGAACTGAGTCAGGTGACGGCTGATCAGCGTCGTAGCGCCAAAGCGATCAACTTCGGCTTGATCTATGGCATGTCAGCGTTTGGTTTGGCGAAGCAACTGGGTATCGGACGAAACGAAGCTAAGCAGTATATCGAGCATTATTTTGCTACGTATCCTGGTGTGCAGAACTACATGGAAGATATTCGCGACAAAGCAAAAACACAGGGTTACGTTGAGACGGTTTATGGTCGTCGTCTTTATTTACCTGCGATTAATGCCAGTAATGCTATTCAGCGCCAGGCAGCAGAACGCACCGCGATTAACGCTCCGATGCAGGGAACCGCCGCAGATATTATTAAGCGCGCAATGATAAAAGTGGATCAGTGGCTACCCGAAAGTGGCTTTGATGCGAGCATGATTATGCAGGTACATGATGAATTGGTGTTTGAAGTCAGAGTTGATCAGGTGGAGGCTTTCAAAATTCAGGTGTCTGAGAAAATGCAGCATGCCGCCGATCTTAATGTGCCACTAATCGTTGAGTCGGGAAGCGGTGAAAACTGGGAGCAAGCGCATTAATTTTCAAAAAATCAGTTTTTTTTGAATAAGACAGGAACTTAACTAAAAAAAAGGTGGTCAATATTTGTACGCATCTATGAGTTCCCCCTCGGCTATGGGTGTTTCATAGGACATTACATAGTTTAGATGCGTGGGTTGTAGTAAGACACTTGGCCCCAGATAAAGCCCATCCCCTTCGGGCTTTATCTGGGGATTTATTTACATTTATTCTTTACTCTTCAGCTTTTACTCTTCAATTTGACTAATGCCTTGTGATAACCAACTATCTAAGCGCTGACTTAATGTGTCAATGCCGCTGCGTTTTAGCGCAGAAAACGTCTGAAGAGTCACTTTATCACCCAGTATCTGTGTGAGTTCTTTACGCAGTGTCAGTAACGTCGACTGAGCAGGGCCCCTCTTTAACTTATCCGCTTTGGTCAGTAATATATGCAAAGGCACTTGTGTTGCTTTACACCACTCGACCATCATCAGATCAAACTCTTTCATGGGATGGCGGATATCCATCACCAACACAACACCTTTCAAGCTAAAGCGTTGTTGCAGATATTGGTCAAGATGTTTTTGCCAATGCTCTTTCATAGCAATTGGCACTTTGGCATAACCGTAACCTGGCAAATCAACCAGGCGTAATCCTTCGATATTAAGATCAAAGAAATTGATAAGCTGAGTTCTTCCCGGAGTTTTAGACGTACGGGCCAGCTTGCCATTATTAGTCAGCGCATTTATTGCGCTGGATTTTCCCGCGTTGGAACGTCCCGCAAACGCAACCTCTGCTCCGCTATCTTCTGGACACTGGCTCAATTTATCGGCACTGATCAAAAAGCGAGCAGCGTTGTAATGGATAGGATTATCGTTTGCAGTCATAGACTTTAGGGTACCTAAAGGGATTGGTTCTATATTAACCGTTCCAGTTTGTGTGGATATTAAGTTATAATGCCGGCAAATTTTACCCTTGAACAGAGTCTACCTCTAGTAGCAGGGCATAATAAAGATTTCCGGTTTGTGTTGACTTCACCTGATGGTTTCAAGACAAACATCTATTTTACTGAATGACGAGAGTCTGGGTTAATCATGAATAAACTACTGATCGGCTTACTGTTAACCTTAGGTATCACTGGTGTAGCAAATGCGGCAGGTGATGCAACGGCAGGACAGGGAAAAACAGCAGTCTGTGCCGCATGTCACAGCGCAGATGGTAACAGCGCTATTCCGAATTTTCCAAAATTAGCAGGCCAGAATGCCACATATCTGGTCAAGCAACTAAAAGATATTAAAGCAGGCACTCGTCAGGTTGTTGAGATGACAGGCTTACTGGATAACCTGAACGATCAGGATATTGAAGATATTGCTGCGTATTTCTCCAGTAAAAAAATTCAGGGCGGCAAAGTTGCTAAAGACCAGTTGGAACTGGGACAGCAAATTTATCGTGCTGGCTTGGCGAAGAAAGGTGTGCCTGCTTGTACGGCTTGTCATGCTGCGAATGGCCAGGGTATGGCTGCAGCTGGCTTTCCTGCATTAGGTGGGCAGCATGCTGCCTATGCAGACTTACAGTTGAAAAATTTCCGGGTAGGCGCCCGCAATAATGATCCTCAGGCCATGATGCGCGATATCGCTGCTAAATTGAGCGATGTAGAGATTAAAGCCGTTTCCAGCTATGTTCAGGGTTTGTATTAATATCTGAATGTATCTGATAAAAAGGCAGCTCAGGCTGCCTTTTTTTATAGAGATATGAACCCTTTGGTTCAGCCATTGTCTGATTCAAAAATCAGAAAAGTAACCGGAGTAAAAATTATGTGGAAGACGTTACTGTCTGTCTTATTTGTATTTGGCCTGAATACGGCTATTCAAGCGGCTGATGAGAATCAGTTTGAAGCAGGTAAGCAGTTTGTAGAGCTGCCTTTTCCTGTTAAAACAGTCGATGCTTCTAAAGTCGAAGTGACAGAATTGTTTGGCTACCCTTGCCCTCATTGTAATAGTTTTGAGCCGATGTTGGCTGCATGGGAAAAGCAACAGTCTGAAGAGGTTGATTTTCAACGCGTCCCCGTCGTTTTTGGTCGTAGCTGGGAACCACTGGCGCGGGCGTATTACACGGCAGAACTACTTAATGGGGTCGAACAGACTCATCAGGCGATGTTTGATGCCATCCATCTGCATAAAAAACGTTTTAAAAATGTAGAAGACATTGCTGCTTTTTATGCGGAAATGGGTATAGATAAAGCTAAATTTGAAAAAACTTATGGTTCGTTTGCTGTGAATACAAAAATGAATCAGGGGGAATCAAAAGTACGTGGTTATCAGGTAGATGGAGTACCTTCGTTAGTGGTCAACGGAAAGTATCGCGTAACGGCAGCCATGGCTGGCGGGCATCAGCAGATGTTGGATGTGGTTAGTTATTTAGTCGCCAAAGAGCAAAAACTCCTTGCTGAATAAAACTCTGTATTACTGTTAGCCAAAGCCGCCTTATTAAGGCGGCTTTTTAGTAAGTGAATTCTGGGAAATAGCTGTTCTTTGGACTAAAATAAAATAAAATGAGTAGATCATCATAGATGGATACAAGCAGTGACAAAGGAACAGATAGACTGGAAAAAGAAATATAAAGAAGCAGCACTGGATCTTGATAAACTGGAAAAGAGCCAGAACAATGATCAGTTACGTTTGGCTGTTTCGCATCTGACATTAGGGCTTCAGGGGCAGTCTGCCGATTTAGATAGTGAACTAAAAGCCTTACGCAGTGCCATGAAAGCCGAGACTGATATCGGTTCTTTAAAATCGCGGCGAATGATCACGAATATCGAAAAGCATATTCGTAAGTTAGATGGTGCAAGAGAAGATACGACGCAATCTGTTCTCAAAGCTGTTCTGAGTTGGATTTTTCAGCTGAAAAGTCAGATTGATCTGGATAGTAAAGAATCGGATTCTCTTTCTGAGTTTGAAAGAAACGCGCCAGAATCTGTTGAAAAATTATATCTATTGCCTCCTCTAATTCAAAACCTTTTAACTTTGCAGGTAAGTGTTTTGGCCTCGGCAAAAGCTGATCTGACGGCGGAACACAGCCAGTTAGCAGTGGATACCGATTTATCCTTGATAGGAGTCGAGTTAATTCAGCTTATCGGCGTGCTGAATTTGACCCCAGAGGGGCGTCAGCAGGCAGATGAATTGGTAGCGCGTATCGAAAAGGGCTTGGCGCTTGGTGCTCTTCGTGAAGTATTAGTGAGTGTTGTAGAGCTAGCTCAATTGGCTGCTACAACAAGTAATGAAGATTTTGAAAATTATTTAATTAACCTTAATACTCAACTGGTTGAGGTGCAGGGTTTTTTGCAGGAAAGTCACTCTGAGCAAACTATTGCAGGTGATGCACACAAACAGTTGGACCAGCAAGTAAGGCGTGATGTCGGCAGTATCAGCAAAGCAGTGAAAGATTCGTATGATCTTGGCGAGTTGAAAGTATCCGTTTCATCGCAGTTAGAATGCATTGTGCAGGCTATGGATGAGTTTAAACGAGGCGAAGAGGAACGAGATGAGCGTCTTCAGGCTCGCTATGATGCCTTAGTTTTGCATGTGGCTGAGATGGAAGAGGACACCGGGCGTGTTAAAGCGCACATGGAAGAAGAGCGCCTAAAGGCTAGAACTGATGCGCTGACAG
This sequence comes from Neptunomonas antarctica, assembly GCF_001305295.1. Taxonomy (GTDB): domain Bacteria; phylum Pseudomonadota; class Gammaproteobacteria; order Pseudomonadales; family Balneatricaceae; genus Neptunomonas; species Neptunomonas antarctica. Next base: position 4,577 of record NZ_LJSI01000015.1, on the reverse strand, counting down.
GTCTGCCAAACCGTGCTGCGTATGATGAGTATCTTAATAATGAATTTAATCGTTGGAAACGCTATCGTCAGGGTTTCTCTGTCGCGATTGGTGATCTTGATTTATTTAAACGTATCAATGATACCTATGGCCACCTGGCGGGTGATAAAGTCTTACGTTTAATTTCCCGGGTATTGTCGAAGCATTTGCGAGGATCTGATTTCATTGCTCGTTTTGGTGGTGAAGAATTCGTTATTCTTATGCCCTCAACAGAGGCTGAGGAAGGCGCGAAAGCAATGGATAAGCTGCGAGAATCGGTCAGTAAGAGTCCGTTTAATTTCCATGGGCAGCCAGTAACCATCACTATGTCTTTCGGTGTCACGCAAATAAGAGAGTCTGATACAAAAGACGTCTTGTTCGATCGGGCTGATGCTGCTCTTTATAAAGCCAAGCAGGAAGGTCGAAATCGTATTTGTATCGGCTAGTACTTTACGTATCGTATGGGAACGGGCACACTTGTGCCGCTGAATTCGCAGTGTTTTTATAGGATTTTCCTGTGCGACGCCTCTCCCGAAGTTTGAAAATTGCTCATACTATTATTCGTTATCGTTTAGATACTTTTATCGATGATTTGCCTTTGCCCTGGTATCTGAGGTCCCTTCTTTATTTGATGCCTTGGCGCTACTTTATAAAAGTATCGCAACCGCGTGGCGTTCGTTTGCGCTTAGCGCTGGAATCATTAGGGCCTGTCTTTATAAAATTCGGACAAATGCTTTCAACGCGCAGAGATCTGTTACCTGATGATATCGCGAATGAACTGAAACAATTACAAGACAATGTCCCTCCTTTTTCTGGTCAGCAAGCTCAGTTGATTATTGAAAAAGCCTTAGGTAAACCTGTTTTAGCCTTGTTTGCTGGTTTTGTTGTTAAGCCGCTGGCATCAGCTTCAGTGGCTCAAGTGCATGAAGCAACCTTGCTCGACGGTCGTGAGGCTGTGGTAAAAGTCATACGTCCCGGTATTGCGAAAACCATTAGGAAAGATGTTGCGCTGCTGTACACATTGGCGCATATCGTTCATGCCGTGTGGAAGGATGGGCGAAGACTCAGGCCTGTTGAAGTAGTGGCGGAGTATGAGCAAACACTTTTTGATGAATTGGATTTAAGGAAAGAAGCCGCGAATGGTTCGCAACTAAGACGCAATTTTGAAAAATCAGAAATGCTTTATATACCTGAAATATATTGGGATTTAACACGCCAGAATGTTTTAGTTATGGAGCGTATTCATGGCATACCGGTGGCTGAGGTTGATCAACTCATAGCTCAGGGCACAAATATGAAAGTATTGGCGGAGAGGGGAGTTGAAATTTTCTTTACGCAGGTTTTTCGGGATAGCTTCTTTCATGCTGATATGCATCCCGGCAATATTTTTGTATCACGTCAAAACCCGGAAAAGCCGCAATATATCGCAGTAGACTTCGGAATCATTGGCTCCCTTACCGCTGAAGATCAAAGCTATCTCGCACGAAATTTCCTGGCATTCTTTACGCGAGACTATCGGCAGGTGGCACAATTACATATAGATTCGGGTTGGGTTCCAGCGGATACCAATGTGACGGCGTTTGAAACCTCTATCCGTAGTGTGTGCGAGCCTATTTTTAATAAGCCATTAAAAGATATCTCCTTTGGGCAGGTTTTGTTGGGGTTGTTTCAGACAGCACGTCGTTTCAATATGGAAGTACAGCCTCAATTGGTATTATTGCAAAAAACGTTATTGAACATTGAAGGGCTAGGTCGGCAATTGTATCCTGAGCTTGATCTTTGGCAAACGGGAAAGCCTTTCCTTGAGTCTTGGATGAAGGACCGCGTGGGTCCAAAAGCGGCTTATAGAACGCTTAAGCAGCAAGTCCCTGATTTGCTCGATAAAATACCGTTAATACCGCAATTAGCATTCGATACTTTGCAACAGATTAAGAACCAGCCACTACAAAATCGGTTAGCCAATGAAGCCATAGTTCGACATGGCGAAGAGCTACGCAATAAGCAGCGTCGAAAAAAGCTGCTTGCTGGCGTTTGCATAATTACAGCCTTATGGTTGGGTCATGAGCCCAGTAGAGAATGGCTTGAACAACTAAGTATGCTCGGCTGGGTTGTCGGTGGTTTAGGCTTCTACCTTCTGATCAATTGATTAGCGTGGCATAGCGATATATTCAGTAGTATATGGGATGGAGCTTATTTGATTGATCCGGTATGCTTCATCTTCTTTAAGACCAAACAGTTGTAATAGTAATGACAGATAGTTGGCTTGCTAAAATTAAGTGGGATGAGAAAGGTTTGATTCCCGCCATCGCCCAAGATTACAAAACCGGGCGTATATTAATGGTTGCCTGGATGAACGCAGAATCCTTGCAGCTGACGGTACAAGAGCAACGTGCTATCTACTGGTCACGTTCTCGCGGTAAGTTATGGCGTAAAGGGGAAGAGTCTGGCCATATACAAGTGCTTCATGAAATTCGCTTAGATTGTGACAGCGATGTGATTTTATTGCAGGTTGAACAGAAAGGCGATATTGCTTGTCACACAGGAAGGCAGAGTTGTTTCTATAGCGTATTACGTAATGGTGAATGGGTTTCTGTTGATCCTGTCCTTAAAAGTCCTGATGAAATATATAAAGGGTAAGATGTCTGATGAGTGATGTATTAACCCAGTTAGGTGAGATTCTTGAAGAGCGGAAAAATGCTACTGCAGATGCTTCCTATGTGGCCAGTCTACATGAAAAAGGTCTTAATAAGATTCTTGAAAAAGTAGGTGAGGAAGCGATAGAGGCGATTATCGCCGCTAAAGACGCCAAGCTTACGGGAGATAATGGTGACGTTGTTTATGAAACAGCTGATCTGTGGTTTCATAGTCTGGTTATGCTCTCGCATCTGGGTGAGTCCCCGCAGGCTGTGTTGAATGAGTTGGCGCGACGCTTTGATATCTCTGGTCTAGTAGAAAAAGAATCACGGAATAAGCCATAAAATTGCTTTTATCGGCTGGTTTTGTACAGTCAATTTGCGCTATATAGCAGTAGAGGAGAAATAAAATGGGTTTAGGTGGAATCGGAATTTGGCAGTTAGTGATCGTACTCGGAATTATTATTTTATTATTCGGAACTAAAAAGCTGCGCAATATCGGTGGTGATCTGGGTAGTGCGTTGAAAGGTTTTAAGAAGGCGATTAAAGAAGAGCCTGAAGATGCTAAAAAAATTGATCAGCAGGAACAGGATGCCGACTTTGATGCTGAAAAAAAACCTGCTGTAAAGCAGGAACAGCCAACTGATCAGAAATAACTGGATCTGTTGAATGTTTGATATAGGTTTTGCTGAAATTCTCGTGATCGGAGTGGTTGCGTTGATCGTGCTTGGGCCTGAGAAGCTCCCTACAGCAGTGCGTGCTGTAGGGTTATGGGTGGGGAAGGCTAAAAGGGCTGTTTCTAGTATTCAAAGTGAAATTTCAGAAGAATTACGCCTTGATGAAATGCGACGTACAGCATCCATTAAAAAAGAAGAGCTTGATAAAGAACTAAATGAGATGAAGCAGCCATTTAAGCAGGCCTTTAGTGATGAGTCGCCATTGTCTCAATCCACAGCGGCTCCCGCTATTGATCCAGGAACGGCTTTAGTTAATGACGATGCCGTCAATCTGAAAAAATCAACTAATGAATAAACCGTCAGTCAATATGCCAAATCAAGAGCAGGAACAAACACTGGTCTCCCATCTTGTTGAGCTTCGGCAGCGAATGATGCGTATCCTGATCATTATCTTGGTCGTTTTCCTCTGTCTTTTTTATTTTGCTAATGACCTTTACGAATATCTGTCTGCCCCGCTAACTGCATTGTTGCCAGCCGGAACAAGTATGATAGCGACAGATGTTACGTCGCCATTTTTCGCGCCGTTCAAGTTAACGCTGGTGCTGGCCATTTTTCTTGGAATACCTTTTATTCTGCATCAAATCTGGGGGTTTATAGCCCCTGGGTTATATAATCACGAAAAGAGACTGGCAACTCCGATTCTTGTTTCAAGTGTGTTTTTGTTTTATGCCGGTATTGCTTTTGCTTACTATGTTGTCTTTCCGTTGATATTTGGGTTCTTCACGAGCGTCGGGCCTGAGAGTGTTGCTGTAATGACGGATATCAGTAGCTATCTGGACTTTGTGCTTAAGCTGTTTTTTGCTTTTGGTATAGTGTTTGAAATTCCTATCGCAACCTTATTGCTTATCTGGTCAGGCGCAACTACGGCGAAAGATCTGAGAAGTAAGCGAGGCTATGTTGTTGTTTGTTGTTTTGTTGTCGGCATGTTGTTAACTCCGCCAGATATCATTTCTCAAAGCCTTTTAGCGATTCCGATGTGGTTGTTGTTTGAGCTGGGTATTGTTCTGTCGATAGTGTTCGTTAATAAAAAGGCAGAACCGGACAGTGTTGATGACGAGCTAGAGGCTGCCATTAAAGATGATGAAACGAACAATCAAAGCTCTTAAGAACGAGTAGTATAAAAAACATACAAATAAGGCGCCTTTTTAGGCGTTTTTTTCGTATTTGAGAGTATTTTCACTTTTATTCC
>NZ_LJSI01000014.1 GCF_001305295.1 Neptunomonas antarctica | reverse complement strand
CTCGAGTCATACTTTCATCAAGGTCAACGTGTTTTATTTCCACATTGGCAACTTTAATTCCCCATGCGTCAGTTTGTTTATCAAGTATCAATTGTACATCAGCGTTCAGTTGTTCTCGTTCTGCCAGCATATCATCCAGTTCATGTTGGCCTAAAACAGACCGAAGGGTCGTTTGAGATAATTGACCGGTTGCCTCCAGAAGGTTTTCAACTTGAATAATGGCTTTTTATGGATCGATTACCCGAAAATAAATAACCGCATTGACTTTAACCGAGACATTATCCCGGGGGATAACATCTTGCGTCGGCACATCCATTACCATGGTGCGTAAATCAACACGGACCATTTGTTGCAAAAACGGGGCTCCCAAGCCAGACACATAATACGCCTCAGTTTGAAATCCCTCTCATAATAACAATAGCGTCACTGGGCTCAGGAGGGTCAGACCGCAGGCAGAAGACGCGCTGCAAAAACGCCGATGGAAGCGCTTCCATTACACGGCAAATCTATCTGCCTGCTTCCCTCTGCCGTTGATACCGAAAATTCGGGCTCAATCAGGCTGCTGCAAGCGAGCCGCTTTCAGGGTATTTTGCATCAGATTAGCAATCGTCATCGGACCGACACCTCCGGGTACAGGTGTAATCGCTCCTGCCACTGCCTCAACTGTTGCAAAATCCACATCACCGACTAGTTTACGGGCACCCTCAACACTAATGGCATTGATACCCACATCAATCACCGTCGCACCAGGTTTAATCCATTCCGCTGTGACTAGTTTTGGAGAACCAACAGCGGCGATGACGATATCGGCCTGACGACAAAGCATAGCGATATCACGCGTACGGGAATGAACCATAGTGACGGTACAGTTGGCTTGCAACAGAAGCGCAGCCATCGGTTTTCCGACAATGTTTGAACGCCCAATCACCACCGCATGTTTACCCGTCAGATCACCGAGAGTTTCCTGCAACATCGTCATGCCACCCTGTGGAGTACAAGGTACCAGCCCTGGTTTACCGGTAGCCAATGCCGCTACATTAAGCGAATGAAAACCGTCTACATCTTTCTTAGGATCGATGGCATCAACAATTTTGTCTTCATCAAGATTAGCCGGCAAAGGCAACTGCACCAGGATGCCATGTACCTCAGGATTCCGGTTTAACTCATCTACAATAGAATCCAACTTCTCCTGAGAAACGTTTGCAGCGAGTCGATGTTCAAAAGAACGGATACCCACCTCAGTGGCACGGCGTACTTTATTACGCACATAGACCTGGCTGGCAGGGTCTTCACCTACCAACACCACAGCAAGGCCTGGTGTGATACCGTACCTTTCTTTGAACTCATCCACATCCACAGACACCTGTTCAAGTATCTTTGCGGACATTTTTTTACCATCGATTATTTGAGCCATCTCAATCCCCTTAACGAAAGACTACTGTCTTGTTGTCATCGAGAAACACTCGACTTTCAATGTGTAATTTAACCGCACGCGCCAAAGCAACCGTCTCAGTATCCCGACCAGCAGCTACCAGTGATTCAGGAGAAAAGGTGTGATTCACTAACTGAACAGACTGCTCAATAATCGGTCCTTCATCCAGATCAGACGTAATGTAATGTGCAGTTGCACCAATCAGCTTAACACCGCGGGTATGAGCTTGATGGTAAGGTTTGGCGCCTTTAAAACCTGGCAAAAAGGAATGGTGTATATTGATGGCACGCCCTTTTAACTGAGTACAAAGATTATCTGACAATATTTGCATATAGCGAGCCAGCACGACTAAGTCGGTACCTGTCTCCTCTACTACATCCAATAGCGCCTGCTCCTGCTCTCGCTTATTGTCTTTTGTAACCGGCAGGTAGATAAAGCGAATACCTTCACGCTCAGCCATTGGGCGTAAATCCAAGTGATTTGAAACAATCGCAGTGACTTCCATGTTTAATTCACCTTTACGCAGGCGATACAACAGATCGTCCAGACAATGGTCAAACTTGCTGACCATAATAAGTACTTTACATGGAACAGAGGCCGCTTCTAGCTTCCACTCCATATCAAACTCTTCTGCGACAGTAGGAAACTCCCGATTAAGATCCATGAGTGTGCTTTCACCGGATTCGATATGTCCGACTGCGCGCATAAAAAAGCGGTTAGTTTCTGTATCATCAAATTGAGACAATTCGCTAATATAGCAGCCTCTTTCAAATAGAAAAGAAGTTACAGCAGCAACAATACCGCTACTTGCGTTGCAAGTCGTTTTAAAAACAAACTGGAGTGGTTGTGAATCTTTCGTTGTCATAATAACCGCCTTTTTAGCTACCTTCGTGACTTAGTCCGGTCCGCTCAATACAGACTCAGCTAATTTTTATTCAATAAACTCATTTAAAACTTCAAACTTCTGCTCCTATCAATTCACGTCACATATTAGGGTAGTTAGGCCCACCCGTTCCCTCTGGAGTCATCCAGGTAATATTCTGAGACGGATCCTTGATGTCACAAGTTTTACAGTGCAGGCAATTCTGAGCGTTGATCTGTAATTGCATCTGCTCTGTTGCAGCGTCCTCCACGAATTCGTAGACACCGGCAGGACAGAAGCGCGCTTCAGGTCCATTGTAAATAGCCCAATTACTCTCCACCGGCACCACCTTACTTTTCAATTGAAGGTGACAAGGCTGATCTTCTTCGTGGTTGGTGTTTGAGAGAAACACGGAAGAAAGTTTGTCAAAACTGATCTTGCCATCGGGCTTTGCGTAATTGATCGGCTTGCACTCTGAGGCTTCTTTCAACTGGGCATAGTCTGGTTTATTGTCCCGCAGGGTGAAGGGCAATTTACCCTTAAACCAGTTCTGATCAAGGTAGTTAAAAGCGCCACCCCAAAAAGTGCCGAACTTATGCATGGCCGGACCGAAGTTTCGGGTGCGATGCAGCTCTTCATAAACCCAAGAGTTCTGTAACGCCTCGGTGAATGCACTGAGCTCCCGGCCGCCCTGATCGTCGGCTGACAAGGCATCAAAAATCGTCTCTGCCGCTACCATGCCACTTTTCATAGCGGTATGGGTGCCCTTAATTTTAGCGAAATTGAGGGTGCCGGCGTCACAGCCCACCAACAAACCACCAGGAAAGCACATCTTCGGTAAGGCATTAAGCCCCCCTTTAGTGATCGCCCTTGCACCATAAGCAACACGCTTACCACCCTCTAGCGTCTGCTTGAATACCGGATGGTGTTTCATACGCTGGAATTCGTCAAAAGGACCCAGATATGGATTCGAATAACTTAAATCAATCACCAGCCCTACTACCACTTGGTTGTTATCACCATGGTAGAGAAATGAACCGCCGTTGGTACCCTTCTCCAAAGGCCAACCTGCACCATGCACCACCAAGCCTGGCTTATGTTTATCAGGATCAATATCCCACAGTTCTTTGATGCCAATACCGTAATGCTGGACGTCGGCATCAGCGTCGAGATTAAACTTATCAATCAGCTGTTTGCCGAGATGGCCGTGACAGCCCTCGGAAAACACGGTGTATTTGGCATGCAGCTCCATGCCCGACATAAAGCTGCCCTTTTGATTACCGTCTGCGCCAACACCCATATCACCGGTGGCAATGCCTTTCACGGCTCCTTCGTCGGTATACAGAATCTCGGCCGCAGAAAAACCAGGAAAAATCTCTACCCCCATAGCCTCGGCCTGTTCACCCAACCAACGACATAAATTGCCGAGACTGATAACGTAGTTGCCTTCGTTATGCATGCTCTTTGGCACCAGGCTATTAGGTATTTTCTTCGCCCGTTCAGCATCCTGAAATAAGTATATTTCGTCACTGGTGACCGGTGTATTCAGCGGAGCCCCACGCTCTTGCCAGTCGGGAAACAATTCAATAAGGGCACGAGGCTCTAATACGGCGCCGGAAAAAATATGAGCACCGACCTCGGAGCCTTTCTCCACAACGCAGATACTAATTTCCCGTTCAGCTTTTTGCGCCTGCTGCATAAGCCGGCAGGCCGTGGACAAACCAGCAGGGCCTGCACCAACGATAACGACATCAAATTCCATCGATTCCCGCATTACTTATTTCCTTTCCCCATCGAGAATCAGTTTCTCTTATCGTTTACAGTGCTTGTTCTAATTCAGGAACGGCATCAAACAGATCGGCAACCAAACCATAATCAGCTATTTGGAAGATTGGAGCATCAGGATCCTTATTGATCGCGACAATTACCTTAGAATCTTTCATGCCTGCTAAATGTTGAATCGCACCAGAGATACCCACCGCAATATAAAGATCCGGTGCAACGATTTTACCCGTCTGTCCTACCTGCATATCATTAGGCACAAAGCCAGCGTCTACTGCCGCTCGGGAAGCACCAACGGCCGCGCCCAACTTATCAGCAACCTTTTCCAACATCGAAAAGTTGTCGCCATTCTGCATGCCACGGCCACCAGAAATCACGATGCTGGCTGAAGTAAGTTCAGGTCTCTCAGATACGGCTAAAGCCTCACTTATAAAAGCAGAGAGTCCCAGATCATGTACTTGTGTCAAAGACTCGACAGGCGCACTGCCCTTCTTTTCCGCCAGTGCAAAAGCAGTCCCGCGAACGGTCATAACTTTAATATTATCGCTCGACTGTACCGTCGCTATGGCATTGCCAGCATAGAGGGTGCGCTTGAAAGTATCGGCACTCTCGACACCGATAATGTCTGAAAAATGAGAGACATCCAGGGCGGCAGCCACCCGAGGTAAGATACTCTTACCATTAGCCGTAGCAGGTGCCATTATATGGCTGTAATCATTTGCCAGAGACTGGATTAAAGCGGCTACATTCTCAGCTAACTGGCCGTTGTAACACGCATGATCCGCAACTCTTACCCGGTTAACACCGCTGATCAATGCGGCTGCTTCTGCGGCCCCTGTACAGCCTTCACCTACTACCAAAACATCAATATCACCACCGATCAGACTAGCGGCAGTTACCGTAGTCAGCGTGATCTCCTTTAAACTGCTGTTGTCATGCTCCGCAATAATCAAGATGCTCATTTAAATCACCCCCTTTTCAGTTTTCAATTTTTCTACCAGCTCGGCAACCGAGCTCAAAATTTCACCGCCTTGGCGTATGTTTGGCGTTTCTACCTTGAGGGTTCTTATCCGTGGAGCAAGGTCTACCCCATACTCCTCAGCCGCTTTCGTCACTAATGGTTTACGTTTGGCTTTCATGATATTTGGCAGTGAGGCATAACGAGGCTCGTTAAGGCGTAAATCACAGGTAACAACCGCTGGCATATTGAGACATATTGTCTGCAAGCCACTGTCTACCTCACGAGTAATATTGATCTTGTCGCCGTTAATCTCCAACTTAGAAGCGAACGTGCCCTGAGACCACCCGGTAATTGATGCCAGCATCTGTCCCGTTTGACTATTATCAGTATCGATAGATTGCTTTCCTAAAAGCACTAGTCCAGGCTGTTCTTCTTCGATCACCTTGGCCGCTAATTTCGCCACTATTAAAGGCTCCAGCGCTGTGTCTGACTCGATGAGCAGCGCCCGGTCGGCGCCTATCGCCAGAGCTGTGCGTAGCTGCTCCTGCGATTGGGAACTTCCGATAGAAAGCGCTATGATTTCAGAAGCAATACCCGCCTCTTTAAGACGAACCGCTTCTTCCACTGCAATTTCACAAAAGGGGTTTAGCGCCATCTTGACATTGTTCAGATCGACATCACTGTTGTCAGCATTAACTCTAATCGTTACGTTCGGATCAGAAACCCGCTTTACCATCACTAATATTTTCATTACTTCGTATTCTCTATTTTGTTATTGCCTAAATTAACGATCAAGCTGACCACCTGATACCTATACCTGAATATATCTGTGCAAAGCGCTGACCAGCGCATGTCCGGCCAACGCTCTCACATTTACTTCCTAATTTGCGTTTTTAAAGCGGCCCTGCACGATTCGATCAATGATCATGGCGCAGCACAGAATAGCTAAACCAGCCAGCAGACCCTGCCCCTTAGCAGCAAATTGCAAAGCTTGCAGCACATCAGTACCCAGCCCTTCAGCACCAATCAGCGAGGCAATTACTACCATCGACAGACACATCAGTATTGTTTGGTTGACACCCGTCATAATGCTGGGCATCGCTAAGGGAATTTCAACATCCAGCAACAGCTTGCGACGGGTGCAGCCAAAGGCCATCGCCGCTTCCACAATCGTGTCTGGTACCTGCTTTATCCCCAGAGCCGTCAGACGCACTACCGGCGGCATGCCAAAGATTAGCGTAGCCAGAATACCTGGCGGCTTGCCGGTACCAAAAAATGCGATGATCGGTATCAGGTAAACAAACGCCGGCATGGTCTGCATAAAGTCTAATATCGGATGCGCGATAGCATAGGCCGTGCGACTCTTGGCACACAGGATCCCCAACGGCACCCCGATCACCACACACAGAGTAGCTGCGGTTCCCAGCAGCGCCACCGTGGTCATGCTCTTTTCCCAATACCCCAGAAACGCCAGATAGGACAATGCCGCCAACGTAAAGATCGCAACCCTCGGACCCGCCAGACGCCAAGCCATGACCAGTATCACCATCGCTGTCACTGGCCAGGGTGTATCGACCAATATCACTTCCAAACCATCAAGCAATACGCGTATGCCGCTGGTAATACCATCAAAGAAACCCGCTCCCTTCAGGGCAACACTGTCAAAGCCTGCATCCAGCCAGTTAGCCGCTCCGGAGAAAATCGCTTTGTTAGCGGGAAACTCGGTCAGCCACTCCACCGGCCGGGCCACCGTGAAACGGTACATCGTCAGCGGAAACATCACTGCCATCATGACGACACCTAGCAGTAAATTCATCGGGCTAAAGCCGCCTGTCTCACTGTTACCACCGCGCCAGCGGCAATACTTCTTTTCGTACACGAGATTAGCCATCAAGCCCTGCAACAGCACGATGACCACCAATGACAGCGCACCCCAAAGGATCAGCTGGTTGGCTCCCCCGGCTGCTAAATCAGCGGCATTCAGTGATTTCTCTGCAGCCCTCTGCAGATTATCGGCGTTACGCAGCAGGGCATCAGCATTCGCGGATCCCGAGTCCAAAGCAGTCTGAGCCTTGGTGGCCATCTCCTGCGATTTATTACTTAACCGTTCTGCCCGTGCCAGCTCGTCCGCCCCCAATTCACCCCACAAGCCCCGGCCCAGCTGAACCAGTGCAAACAAGATGGCGATGGAGCTCATCCAGAAAAAACCCCAGACATTACGCGCCGAGGCCCATAGCGGCCCCAACAACGCTGCGTGAGGATTAAAGGAAAATGACAAACCGTTTTTGGACTGAATCTTCTCAAACTGCTGGCTATAATACTCACCCTCTCGCTCGGCAAAACGATGAACGGACTCTGCCTGCTTTTTCAGCGACGCTGAATCTGAATCTTGTGTCTTGGAGTTCATGCTACTCATCCCCCTTGATACCCTGTAATAAAGTATCTTTGCTGATGATGCCGATATCTGCGCCTGCAGCATCGGTGATGATCACCGGCAGCTCTGAAGTAATGGCGATATCGATCAGGTGTTCGAGATTAGTGTTCTCATCCGCGCGTGGCGCATTGGCGAGATTCACACCTGCAGGCACCGTATCACTGTTCATATCTTGCATAATGGTATGAGCACAGATCAGTTTCAGATTGGAGATATCTTTGACGAACTCTGCCACATAATCATCTGCAGGATGCCTCACGATTTGCTCCGGTGTTCCGACCTGAATCAGATGCCCATCCTTCATAATCGCAATACGATCACCGATACGGATCGCTTCATCGAGGTCATGAGTAATGAAAACGGTAGTTTTCTGGAGTTTCTTGGTCAGGGACACGAACTGATTTTGCAGCTCGCGACGAATCAGCGGATCGAGTGCACTGAAGGGTTCGTCCATCAGCAGCACTTCGGGATCACTGGCCAGCGCTCGGGCTAGTCCAACACGCTGTTGCATGCCACCCGATAGCTCGTTAGGCCGACGGTCTTCATAACCAACGAGATTCACCAGTTCCAGAGCATGCTGAGATATCTCCCAGCGTTTAAACTTGGGTACGCCCTGAACCTCCAGTGGAAAGGCTACATTGTCCAGCACCGTACGGTGCGGTAACAATGCCATATGCTGAAATACCATGCCGATATGCTTAGCACGGACATCCCGCAAGTCATTATGAGACAGGGCCGACATATCTCGATCAAGGACCTTGATGCTGCCGGCAGTAGGTTCAATCAGACGATTGAGATGCCGGATCAGGGTAGACTTACCGCTGCCGGAAAGGCCCATAATGCAAAAGATCTCACCCCTTGCCACCGTAAAGGAGACATTAGCGATCCCCACCACACAGCCAAACCGCTCAAGCACTGCCGCCTTATCCAATCCCTCCTCAACGACCGCCTTCATCGCCTCATCGGATTGTTCACCAAAAATTTTCCAAACCCCTTCTAGCTGAATAACATCGTCACTCACGATTCATTCTCCCACTGTGTTTAGTATCTTTGCAGGGCAAAGTCGGGTTATACACATCCTTGGCGTAACAATCGAAGAATGCTCAATCCAATTCGACAAAAACCTAACTTAACTTAACTTTTAGAGAGCAAGGTGGCTTCAGAAGTATCCTCTGGAGCCACCCTTCTCTTAACCATGTAGCAGTTTGATTACGTCAAATTGACTATTGACCCAACCAGGATTCGACCAGGTCGCTATGCTCAAGAACCCATTCGTGGGCAAGCGTCTCAGGATCTTTCTTGTCCACCACCATGCTATAACTCAGCTGTCCCACCAGGTCAGCGTTAAGTTTAAAGTTCTTCAGTAACATCGCGGCTTCCGGTTGATCCTTTTCCAGGGATTTGGCGTAGTGCACATAAAGATAAGCGCTATCCCAGGCACTATCCGCATTGGATTCAGCTAACCAATCAGGAGAATCTGTAGGCTGTAGTACCTTCCAGGTATCCGGATTATGGGCTGGCTCTTTAAGAAAGACGAGCTCATGCATCGCAAACACGTGATGCGGGGTATAGCAGAAGAAGGCATAAGGCTTATCTGCCTTAACTGCAGCATCCAGTGCCGCCCAATTGAGCGGAGTATCCAGCTCAACCAGATTCATGGTTTCAGCATAACCATAGCTTTTGGCTTTAATTATCTCGACCGTCGTCGAGGCAGCTCCAGGTTGGCCTACCCACATCTCACCCTTGCCATCTCCATCAGTGTCGAATAGTACCGACTTATCCGGGTCTGACAGGTCATAAATAGACGTGATATTGTACTTTTCAGATGTCGCCTTAGTGATGCAGATTCCCTGCGCTGCCTCTACACCGTTCTGGTTCTGAACCACGGTTCCATTCTCGTTGACATATTTATCATGCAAATTTTGCTGGTTGGGCAACCACACTTCCGGGTGAACATGTAAAGAACCCCGATCCATCGCTTCGAAAATAACGGCGTTAGATCCACTTTGCATAGCGACATCCAACCCCAGATTATCCTCCATCACCACTTTCAGAATATAGGCAGTGGCAGCGGCCGAAGGCCAGGCCGGAACACCGACAACCACATCAGCGGCTTGGGCCAGCCCACCGGTTAAACTCAATACCACCGCGGCACTCAATGCCTTTATAGTTTTCATAACACTTTCCTTTTTCTATTATTATTGTTTGAATAATGCGGCCTATGCTTACGACCTGACACACAGGTTCTCTGGATCGAACAAAGACTCACCAACGACTCGTGCAGGATAAGCCTGACCTATGATTTCGACGTCACATTCAGCTCCTTCATGGGAGTGGGCAGGGTCAATGAAGCCCAGCACAATGTTCTTATTCACCCGGTAACCATAGCCCGCAGAAGTAACCGTACCGATTACCTTACCGTCAACGCAGATAGAATCACCTGGATGAGCGGCGGCAGTTTCACAATCAACCGTCATGGTCACAAACTGTCTGCGAGCAGGCTGTCCGGCCTTAGCCAGCAATGCCTCTTTACCAGGGAAGCTCTCCTTATCCATTTTAATGAAGCGATTCAATGAACTTTCGAAGGGATCGTATTCAGTGATCAGATCAGCTTTCCAGTGACGGTAACTCTTCTCGAGACGCATCGACTCTGTGGCCATCCCACCGAAAGGCGCCATACCGAACTCCGTTCCTGCTTCATTGAGCAACGAATGAACAAGGTAGAGTTGCTCATTAGGCACGTGCAACTCCCAACCCAGTTCGCCACTGAAACTAACGCGCATCGCCAGAGCTTCGGCATGACCGATAAAGACAGACTTAGCCGTTAGCCAAGGAAATGCTGCTTTTGACCAATCGGTACGAGGAGAAAGTTTAGCAAGCAGATCACGAGACTTAGGACCCGCGACCACCAAAATAGTGTGCGAGTTGGTCATAGGGGTAATCTCGACGCCTTCCTCTGGAAGACGCGTTCTAAGCCAATCCATATCGTGGTATTCGGACGCCGCAGCGGAACCGTACCAGAAGCGGTCTTCTGACAGTTTTGCCAGTGTTGCTTCACCCGCAACATTACCTTTATCGGTCAAGAAATAGCACAGGCCTACGCGACCTACTTTTTTCGGCACATTGGAGCACATCAGGCTATCCAGCCACTCGGCTGCCTTAGGTCCCTTAATTTCATAACGATTAAATCCGCTCACTTCCATCAGGCCAACCCGCTCGTTCACGGCCTTAACTTCTTCAGCAACAATTTTATCAGTCTCGGTAAAGCTGAAGCTGTGCTTGAATTCAAAATCAGCGTCCGGCTTAAAGAACATAGTTCGCTCCCAGCCATTAACGACACCAAACTCTGCATTCTGTGCTTTAAGCACCGGATAGATCGGTGTTGTTTTAGCCAAACGACCTGCCGTACGGAATTCATGAGGCATATGGAAGCGGAATTCATTCTGATAATCTTCCACCGCTTTACGCGCGGTAAACTCAGTATTAGCATGACGGGTGAAACGCGCGGGATCAATGCACCAGGTATCCCATTCTGACTCACCTTCCATGATAATTTCGGCCAGAATTTTGCCGTGCCCTCCGCCCTCACCCAGACCAGCCCTAAGACCGATGATCGAGTAGACATTGTCTAACCCCGGCGTTTTACCCACTAACGGATTACCGTCGGCGGAATAGGTAATAGGCCCGTTGATGATACTGCGGATGCCCGTTCGCTCAAGGCAAGGCATACGCTTAAAGACCCGCTCCATATTATCCAGGCAGCGATCTAAGTCATCAGGACAAAGCGCGTTAACAAAATTAGGATCAATGCCATCCATTCCCCATGTTTTACAACGCTGCTCGTAAATACCTACCAACAGGCCATCTTTTTCCTGGCGGCTATAGAAGTCATCAAGAGGGTCACGTAGCAATGGAACGCGCTTACCAAAATCCTGTATTTCAGGGATAGCCTCGGTTAAGAAGTACATATGTTCCATGGAGATAACAGGGTACTGAACGCCCAGCATTGCACCCACTTCATTTACCCGGTAACCGCCCGCATTAACGACCTTTTCACAGGTGATATCACCATTTACTGTCTGTACTACCCACTCACCGTTAGGCTTCTGGTAGATACCCTCAACCGGGTTATGGCGATAGATCTCAGCACCCGCCTTGCGCGCGCCACGTGCCAGCGCCTGAGTAAGCTGAGCGGGATCGATGTCGCCGTCCAAAGGATCCCAGAGACCACCCAGCAGGTCGTGGGTTTCGATCAAAGGGTGTCGTCTGGCGCACTCGGCCGGGTCAAGCAATTCAAAATCAACACCCATGCCTTTTGCCACGGAGATAAAGTGTTTATATCCGTCCATATGATCCTGGGTTGATGCCAGTCGAATCCCCCCGGAGGCATGGTGATAATTAATAGGGTGCTCAGGATCTTCGGATAACTCTTTATACAGTTTGATACTATGGCTTTTAAGCGCAACCATTGTCTGAACCGCTCCGAAATTGGTCACCTGTGCAGCTGAATGCCAAGTAGTACCGGACGTCAACTCATTACGCTCCACCAGCACAACATCTGTCCAACCAGCACGTGCCAGATGGTAAAGAGTACTGCATCCTGCGATACCACCACCAATAACCACAACTCTTGCATGCGATTTCATATTTACCTCTCCTAATTCTTGATAACGTTAGCGCTAATCGACCTTGCGGTACACTCGGCATCATTATGTTCATTGAGCGCTTTCACAACCTTATGGAAGCGCTTCCATTTCATCCAGATTAACTTTGACGGGCGAAACAAGTCAACATCTTTCTATAACTAATTTCAAACTGCCTCATTCATCACCAATCTGTTATATTGATGAGGCTATTTTTTAAATATTGCCTTCAATGGAAACTTGTGGCTTGATAATTGCCGTCACTAGAGGAACACTGAGATAAGTATGAAAGCGCACAACATTCGAGCCGGCAATCCAACCATGGAAGATGTCGCACGCACCGCAGGCTTAGCCTCAGTAACGGTTTCACGCTACCTCAACAACCCAGACTTAGTGAGCGAGCGTAGTAAACAGAAGATATCTGACGCAATCAGTTTGCTGAAATACGTGCCACATGCCGCAGCGCGCGCACTTGCATCCAACCGATCCCGCTTGATAGGTGCAATCGTACCCTCATTAGACAATAACCTTTTTGGGCTTGCCCTCGAGGTGTTTCAGGATCACATATCAAAGGCTGGTTACACGTTAATAGTAGCCTCCAATAACTATAATGCAGAAAAAGAGCGCGAACACATTAACCAGATGGTGTCTCACGGTGTAGATGCCCTGTTTCTGATCGGCAACTCTCGTGATGAGGCTATTTACCAATTACTTCAAGCTAAAGAAATACCCTATGTATTGACGTGGACTGTAGATCCCCGGCACCAACATCCCTGTATTGGCTTTAATAACCACACCGCCGCAGCCACTGTGACCGATTATTTACTGGATCTTGGGCATCAGAAAATCGCAATGATCTCTGGTTTTGTGAAAAACAATGACCGGGCATACGAACGATTACAGGGTGTTCGCGATGCTCTGGGCCGACGCGGACTGATCCTACCAGATGAATATCTGATTGAGGGACCCTTTGGCGTTGAACGAGGACGCGAAGCGTTCCGGCTGCTGATGTCCCGTCCACAACCACCGACTGCCGTGATCTGTGGCTCAGAACCTTTTGCCTACGGCGCTATTTTTGAAAGTAAACATCTGGGTATAGATATTCCCCGACAGGTCTCCATTACTGGTTTCGATGATATGTGGCTGGCATCGAGCATAAGTCCTCGCTTAACGACAGTAAGAACACCGCAACAACAGATGGGGGTGCTTGCAGCCAAATATTTAGTCTCAAAATTAAAGGGAGAGGATGTGCCGACACCCCACCCTTTGGAGACAGAACTCATTGTACGGGAGTCTTGCGCTCCCCCCGTTTAGACTATCGATTCTGTGCCACCGCGCTGCACAATTACCGGGCACCTTGAACGGCGCCCGGTCAGTCTCACTTGGCTGGGATAGCAACCTCAACGAAATCGGTCGTATTTTGGATTCCCGCGGCACTTCGTTGGGTGTCATGCCAGATACCCTTGATCAAAGCAGCGCATTGCAGAACCATTACGATGGAAAACGGAAAAGCACCAATGACCATCGCTGTCTGGATGGCTTTGAGTCCTCCACCCGGGCCCCCGGCAATCAATAGACCGGCAACAACGGCACCTAAGGCAATACCCCAGAAGTAGATGTGCGGGCGCGCTTTAGGGCCTTCGTCTCCGGCGGCGTTAATGGTATTGACAATCAAAACCGCAGAATCAGCTGTCGTCACCAGATAAGTGAGCAACAATATTACGATGAGAACTGACATTGCCCATCCCATGTAGTCACCCAACATATGGACAACCATTGCGAAGATCTTATCGCCATCGGAGCTAGAGAAGATAGCATCCCCTGCATCACCATTCAGCGTGAGATCAATCGCGGTTCCACCTGCAAAGCTAAACCAAACGAAACACATGATCGCAGGAATAACCATCGCACCCAGAACGAATTCCCGGATGGTACGGCCCTTTGAGATACGAGCAAGAAACATGCCGACGAAAGGCGCAAACGCAACCCACCACGCCCAGTAAAATACCGACCACGCTCCCTGCCAACCTTCCTGCTTTGTAGCGATAGAATCTGCGACACCGTCAGAGCGGAAGACCTGAAACATCAGCTTAGGAAGCGCCATGACATAGTCGATGATGCCGTAGAAGAAGGCATTCAAACCAAAGAAGGTGGACCCGAAAATCAGAAAAAAGCTCAACAGAAAGATGGATAGGCACATGTTGATGTTCGACAGCAACTTGATCCCTTTGCCTACACCGGACAACGCCGACATGGTCGAGGCCGACATGATGATGACAATCGCGACCAAAACGCCGAGCGTGTTTGCGGTGCCTTCCTCGCTGGTCAGACCGTCGATACCAATCCGGGTCATCCCGGCTACGAATTGCTCAACACCAAAGCCAAGTGCTTGCGCGACGCCTAGAATAGTCGCCACAACGGCAACGATATCGATAACGTTGCCAAGTGTGCCGGACAGTGCTTTACCGAAGATCGGTGTTAGCGATGATCGTACGGTTAACGGTAATCCACGTCGATAGCTAAAATAGGCCATCGCCATACCGGTAATACCGTAGCACGCCCAAGCGCCGAAGCCCCAGTGCAGATTTGCCCATTTGTATGCGTAGCGGACGCTTTCAGCCGTCCCGCCTTCGACCACGCCGGCAATGACGTCTGGATTATTTTGAAAGTGATAGACAGGCTCAGCCACAGCCCAGGTCAGCATTCCAACGCCGATAGCTGCTCCAAACATCATCGAGAACCACGAAAAGTCCCCGAACTCAGGTTTATCGCCTTCAACGCCAAGCTTCAAACGGCCCGTCGCGGGGATCAGTGCCAGGGTTACGCAGAGGATAAGAAACAATGCGACGATGTAGATGTACCAATAGGCTGTATTGGCAAGGATGAAGCTATTGATCGCATTCAGAATGCGACCCGCCTGATCAGGAAATACAACGGCCCAGATCACGAGGATCGCGACGATAATTTTCGAGTAGACGGCCACACTTTTGTTAAAGCCAGTATAGAATCCGGCCTCGGATGTCTGGATCGGTAAATCCATTAAAGGGGGTTTTAAAGACATAATTTTTTCTCTGTTGTTTTTTTTTTGTGTTCGGCAAGCAGTAGCATTAAGCAAACTCACAGAACTCACAGATAAAAATGAAAGCGCTTCCATCAACCTACTTTAATACATTAACTCATGTCAACACGCTTTCTAAAATAAATGGAACTTTCTTAAACCTCTATAAATCGCACCAAAAAAGCACCATCTATTAACTCCGCATGCGACAAAACAGGGCTTTTTTTCTACCAAACTCAGCTCAAAAAATACCTGGTCTGAAAAACCAATGCGACAAAAATACCGGCGCCCCAATCTACAGGCACGGCATGTACTTGACTTATATCCTCTGGAAGCGGTAACCGGTTCCGTTCAGAGGTCACGCCTGCCGTTTACTGTGCTGCAGTTACGCACAACTCCACAAGTATGTTCGGCCTGGCCATATGCGCTTCAACACAAGCACGGGCTGGTTTTGGCTTATTAGCAATCCAGGCATCCCACACCGCGTTCATCGCAGCAAAGTCTTTCATATCACGTATGAAGATAGTTACCGATAATAATTTATCCGCTGAGGATCCCGCTTCAGACAAAAGATCTTCGACCTTTTGCAGGCATCGCTGAGTCTGTTCAGCGATATCCCAAGCCTCATCACAAGCCGTCTGGCCACACAGGTAGATAGTGTTGTTATGTTTAACAATTTTACTCATACGCTCGGTTGAGCCAATCCGTTCAATACTCATCTTTTTCTCTTCGTTATTGTTATTAATCCAATACCTGAATCAGAGATAAAAGTAATTACCCTTCTCTCTGTACTATAGGCACTATAAACATGGGGATGAGGGAGCGATTCAAAACATTCTTAACCATACCGTCCAGAAAAGTGCACATAATATCTTGCGGCTAAACCGGCTAGATTAGGCGCCGTCACAAACGATCATATTCCAGCGTGGAATTACTGGATAAAAAGTGATCCCTCCTACCTGCACTGCCGTTGAGCCTGCCTATAAGAGAGATAAAACCGGTTTTCTATTCAGAACCTAAAACCTCACTCACGATGGCCTGAGCCAGTAGTGTCGAGGTATCGTAAACAGGCAGTACAGTCTGTAGCTGGTCGCCAATAATCGATAATTCAGTACAGGCAAGAATAAGACATTGCGCGCCCTGATCAGCAAGATTCCGGGCTGCACGGTTATAAGCCTGTATCTGTTCAACAGTCTGATTTTTAGCCTTAACAGCACGGATCAGATCCATGACTGCCTGCTGATCTTCTTGCTGCGGATAAAGCACCTGTACGTCATGCTTATCGAACCAGGGTTCATAAAGATGAATTTTCTGCAAAGCACTGGACGCCAGCAGACCCGCCTTACGTAAATCTGGTTGTTCTTTTTTGGCAGTTTGGGAGGTCAGCTCGATCAGATTAAATACCGGGATATTCACCGCAGCGGCGACATCCGGGTAATAGTGATGCGCGGTATTACACGGAATAACCAAAAAGTCAGCGCCCTGTTTTTCCAATCCTAGGGCCATGCCAATCATACAAGGAACAGGGCTTTCTCCCGTCCCCTCAATAATTGCTTTGATTCTTGATGGCACTTTGGGATTGTTATCCACCAGCATACGAATATGGTCTATATCATCTTTGGCCGGCGTTGCTGCAATCACTAGTCGCATCAATTCCACCGTAGCTTCAGGACCCATACCCCCAATAACACCGACGATTTTTTCGTTACCCGCTTTGATACTCAATTCTGGCACTCCCTGACCACTTCAACGATGATCTCTGCAATCAACGCGCAGTCATTCTCACTAAAGGTTAAAGGAATACGCATATCAAGCAGTGTCGATAGAATCTGTTCAGTTTTTGGTAACGTGGGCATGTCCTGAATATAGCGCCAGCTGTCATATCTGCTAGTATAGTCCGCAGGTTCATTATTACCGAACCACTTCAGGATCACTCCACGCTCGCTACTGATTTGAACCACCCGGGCAATCTGATCAACATCAAACCCCGGTAATGAGAACTGAATCGAACTACCTACAAATTTTTCTGCATCAGATCTGGCTGGAACATGGATAGCAGGACAGCCCGCCATTATGTTATCAATGATAATGTAGCGCCGGTTCCACTTTTCACATTGAGCATCCAGATTGGATACCTGAGGACGCAGAATCGCTGCGCGCAGGTTATCCATACGACCACTATAGTTAGGCGTGTCGTAACGGATCTGATCAAAGAACTCTTTTGGCGGCCCCGCGAAATGACGGTCAAACAACATATAAGAGCCAGAATACATGATGGCCCGCGCCATCACTTCAGGATGACGGGTAGTAAGAAAGCCACCTTCACCGGAATTGACATGCTTGTATGTCTGAGCACTGAAGCAAGCTATATCGCCAAAAGTTCCGCTCTTAACACCATTCCAGCTTGCCCCCATGGTATGGGCGCAATCTTCAATAAGAAAAAGGTTAAAACGCTGACAAATATCCATAATGCGATCCATATCCGCTAAATGACCGCGCATATGAGATAACAGGAAAAATTTAGCACCCGATTCTGCCGCCTTTAACTCCAAATCATCCAAATCGATGCAGTAATCATCAGCCACATCGACCAACACCGGCACACCACCACTGTTATGAATGGCTCCCGGTACGGGGGCAAGAGTAAAAGCATTACACAACACCTTATCGCCAGGCTGAAGTCCTGCCGCACGCATCGCAATATGAAGCGCATAACCACCCGACGAACACGCCAGACAATAAGGAACGCCCAGATACGCGGCAAACTCTATTTCCAGCAGATCAGTTTCGCTTTGTTCACCAGGCAGGCTGTTATAGCGATGCAAACGCCCGGAGCGCATCACGTCCACTGCTGCCTCGATCCCCTGTTCGGGAATCGGCTCCTGCTGAGTAAACGACTTTTCAAAGATTTTCATGGCCCTATCCTTAATCGTAGTGCTTCTGATCGTAAACCGTGAAATCCCATTCGGTCTCCGGATAGTACTTACGCAGGCGCCAATCACAGGCACGCGCATGACCTTCCATACCTTCTGTACGGGATATACGGGAGCCGACAGCGCTGAATACCAGATTGGCAGCCTCATCCAGCTCTTGGTATGTCAACACCTTCATGAATTTCTGAACGTTCAGACCACCACTGTAACGGGCGGCTTTCTTGGTGGGTAAAATATGGTTGGTGCCGGAACACTTATCACCGTGGGATACAGTGCTACCCTCTCCCATGAACAGGGAACCATAATTGTTCAGGTTTTCTTTCCACCATTCCGTATCCTTAGTCATTACCTGAAGGTGCTCACAGGCATACTCATCACTAACCTTAGCGAGCTCTTCACGTGTATCACACAAAATCACAACACCATGATCGCGCCAGGCGGCTTCACACACATCGGCATTGGGCATGTCAGCGATAACATGAGGCATAATTTCCAGAACTTTTTCACCAATTTCGCGACTGATAGTGAACAGCCAAACGGGAGAATTAGTGCCGTGTTCGGCCTGTGAAACCAGGTCTACCGCTATTGTCATTGGATCCGCTGTTTCATCCGCAATGATCGCCGACTCGGTAGGACCCGCAAACACATCAATACCTACGGCACCGAACAGCATACGCTTCGCTTCAGCTACGAACGCATTACCAGGTCCGACCAAAATATCCACCGGTTTACCCGTGAATAAGCCATTGGCCATCGTAGCAATTGCGTGTACGCCACCCATTTCAAAGATGACATCCGCGCCGGCCACATGCATTGCATAAGCTACCGCCGGGTTAATACTATCGCCACGGGGTGGTGAACAAGCCACGATATAAGGTACACCTGCCGTTTTAGCGGTAGCAACACTCATCAACGCAGACGCTGCGTGCGCATATCGACCACCGGGAACGTAACAACCGGCACATTGAACCGGCATCACTTTCTGGCCAAGACGAACACCGGGTTCTGTTTCTATTTCAAAAGAAACCAGACTATCGCGCTGCGCTTCTGCGAATCGTTTAATCTGACGGTGCGCAAAATCAATATCATCTTTAACACTTTGCGGAACACTATCAATCAACGCCTGTTTTTTCTCTTCGGACAGGATGAAGTCGCCCTCCCAGTTATCAAACTGCTTAGCGTATTCTTTAACGGCGGCTTCGCCTTCTTCTTCAATACGTTGTAACATTTTCTTAACAGTTGCCTGAACTTTTTCATCTTCATCAGCAACTAAACCGGCCGAAATCGCCTTCTTTAAATATTCCATAGACACCTCCTGGTTTCTCTAATCTCAAATACCTTGTGGATTAATGCAAGGCAATAAAACCGATCATCAGAGCCGCGATAAACACGGTCTCACTGATC
Source organism: Neptunomonas antarctica (assembly GCF_001305295.1). Taxonomy (GTDB): domain Bacteria; phylum Pseudomonadota; class Gammaproteobacteria; order Pseudomonadales; family Balneatricaceae; genus Neptunomonas; species Neptunomonas antarctica. Next base: position 3,242 of record NZ_LJSI01000014.1, on the reverse strand, counting down.
ACTAAGATGACTGGCATCCAACCGACATTCATAATTTCCTTGAGGGATGTACGAACCCCCAGAGCTGCCACTGCGGTCAATAGGAGCCAAGATGAACTGCCAGATAAAGGCTCAGCAATCATTGCTGGAATGACACCGAAACTGTTTGCGGTAAATAAGGCTACAAAGCCGATCAAAAAGCCGGGAATTGCCACCCGACCAGAGCCCGATTGTTGAGACATGCCACCACGAAAAGCGTAACCAATCATCAACACGATGGGCACCAGCATGGCGACCCGAAGCAGCTTAACGAAAGTACTCAGGTCACCGATTTCACCGGACATGCTATAGCCAGCACCGACCACCTGGGCGACATCATGGATGGTTCCACCCAAAAACAGACTGGCTTCCTGAGGCGTCATCGCTAACTCATGAACGATCATTGGATAGACGACCATAGCGATCGTGCTCAGTGTTGTGACACTGATGACCGTAAACAACGTCTCACGTTTACTTTCCTCACTTTGAGGCAGCATGCTACTAATCGCCATCGCTGCGGATGCACCGCAAATAGCCACAGATCCGCCGGTTAATATGCCAAAGCGATTACTAAAACCAAGCCATTTGGCCATAGCCATACCAAAGCCAATAGTCAGCAGCACGGCGGAGCATACCATCACCAAAGGACCCCACCCCAGAGACAGCACATCACCAAAGGTGATGCGCAGCCCCAACAGCGCCACACCTAAACGCAGCAAAGTCTTGGCGGAGAACTCAATGCCGGGAATACAACGGGATTCTTCACTGAGAAAATTAAAAGCAAGTCCCAGTAAAAGCGCCATAAGCATGGCCGGAGCACCGTACTTCTGAGACAGAAAGGATGCAGCGATACCGATCGTGATCGCGACACATATTCCCGGAAAGTAACGATGTCTGATCTGAATAGCCCGATCAAAAATCCCTACTTTTTGCTCATTTTCTGAAGTACTCATCACCGTCGTCCCCGCTCGTTAATTAGTAATAAGTAGGAAGGTTTAAAGCTTCACGATAACCGAAGAGCGCCTGGCTACCACCGGTATGCAGAAATACGATGTTATCGTCTTTATTGAACTCGCCCTTACGAACCAAGTCGATTAAGCCCGCAGCACCTTTTGCGGAATAAACAGGATCCAGCAGAATAGATTCGTGACGAGCAAACAGCTCAATCGCTTCAATACCACTTTCCGTTGGTATTCCATAGCCTTCACCCACATAGTTACAGTTAGCAACAACGTGCTCACGTTTTACTACACCAGGAATACCCATATGTTCTGCTGTCTTTTCTGCCAGACGGAAAACATTCGCTTCTTGTGTTTCCTGAGGCACACGTACACCAATACCCAGTACCGGAATCAGGCTGTTAGACGCCACCAGACCGGTTACCAAACCTGCCTGAGTACCCGCACTACCGGTAGCATGAACAACACGATCAATCTTCAAGCTCTGATCATTCGCCTGAGTAAGCAGCTCCAGAGCCGCGTTCACATAACCCAGCGCACCAGTAGGATTGGAACCGCCGCCTGGAATAATATATGGTTTCTTACCTTCAGCACGTAGCGTGGCAGCAACCTCTTCCATCGCTTGGTTCATATCAGTGCCAGCAGGATACTTGCTCAATGACGCGCCAAACAGCTGGTCCATCAGCACATTACCGTTATAGTTATAATCTACAGCAGTGCTACCGGTGCGATCTTCCAGCAGCAAGTGGCATTCCATACCCATCTTGGTCGCAATTGCAGCAGTCTGACGGGCATGGTTAGATTGAGTTGCACCTTGCGTAATGATGGTATCAGCACCTTTCGCAATAGCATCACCCATCAGGAATTCAAGTTTGCGGGTTTTATTACCGCCACCAGCCAGACCCGTACAATCATCCCGCTTAATCCAGAGGTTAGGACCACCGAGAAGTTTACTAAGGTTTTTCATTGGCTCTAGTGGCGTATTCAAATGTGCAAAATGTAGTCGAGGAAATCGGGATAAATGCATCGTAATGCTCCTATGAATGGACGTATTGTATATGACTTAGCTTACTATGAAAGCGCTTCCATTGATAATAAAAGCTGCAATAGCCGCTGACCAATGCTATTTTCTATTCAGCTTGGTACTTTTTGGCATACCCTAGATATGACGTTACCTACAGACGCATATCCGGGTCGGAATTAGTAATTTTCGTGGGCGTAATGAGGGCAGAAATGGAACTGAAATGGCTAGAAGACTATCTGGCATTAGTGGACTACGGAAGTTTTTCAAAAGCCGCCGAAGCCCGGTCAGTAACGCAACCGGCCTTCGGCCGTCGTATTCGATCATTAGAAAACTGGCTAGGATTTGCACTGGTAGATCGGCAGAAATACCCCACAACTTTGACTCCATTAGGTAAGGAGTTTGCCCCACAAGCCCGCGAGTGGACCGAGCAATTCTACAGCACTCGCGCAGAGATGCGAGATCGGGTGTCTAGTACTAAACGGATCACTTTCGCTGCACAGCACTCACTGACGGTTTCCTTCTTACCCAACTGGATTAAACCGTTACAGCCTTTAATCGATGATATCCGTATCCGAATTAATGCCGACAACCTCCATAACTGCCTTGATACCCTTATGTCCGATCAGGGCGACTTCCTACTGTGTTACCACTCCCCGGAGATTTTCCCCCAGCTGGAGCGAGATGATGTGCTGAGCTTTCAGATCGGAACTGATCAGTTAATCCCGGTATCGGCTGTTGATGATAATGGCGTAGCTTTGCATGAACCCCGCCCGGGAGCCCCCCTGAAACTTTTGAACTATCCTGATGAATCGTTTTTCGGAAGATTATTAGAACGGGACTATTTCTCCCGAAAAAACCCAAAAATTCAATTTCAAATTCAATGTGAAAATGCATTGGTAGAAGGACTTAAAGCTTTAGTATTAGCGGGAAACGGACTGGCGTGGTTACCTGAAAGCGCGATTATTCCAGAGCTGAAACAGGGTCTTCTGGTACGTATTAGCGACCCCCTACCCTCTATAAAATTGAAAATCATGCTCTATCGCAAAACAACACCGCGACTAAAAGAAATCGAGGTGATTTGGGAATATTTTAAAAATCTTAAAAACTAAATTCAGAAACTGCCAAAACGGAATACAACTCAGATCAAGATGTAATCCGTTAATCTAACCCAAGCGGTCAGCGCAACACATTATCTATTCTGGTAGTTTCTTCAGGCCTGCAGCCAAGTCAATTGGCATAGG
>NZ_LJSI01000013.1 GCF_001305295.1 Neptunomonas antarctica | reverse complement strand
TTCTCAAGCGTCTGCCTGAGTTGTCTGCCGCTCAATATCAGATCCTTACCGCTAATGCAGCGGGTGAGGGCATGATAGCGAACAGCACTGATCGCGTGACTACAGAGGATTAACGTATGGCACACTCTCATCAGCATAGCTCCGATACAGAACCAAAATCGTGCTGTAGCGGAGATAAGCATGAAACCGCCTCTAATCAGGTAATTATAGATCCCGTGTGTGGAATGACAGTCGATTCATCAGCGGAATTTAAAGCTGACTATCAAGATCACACCTATCATTTCTGTAGTCTCCACTGTAAAGAAAAGTTTATTCAGACTCCCGGGCATTACTGTGAGCCGTCAGTAAAACAAGATGCTTTTTTAGCAGAAGAAAACAGCACAGGTGAATACAGTTGTCCCATGCATCCGGAAATCCTGCAAATAGGGCCCGGTACTTGTCCCAAATGTGGTATGGCACTTGAGCCTGTTATGCCGAGCGCTGAGCATGAAGAAAATCCTGAGCTGTCTGATTTCAGGAAGCGCTTTTGGTATACCTTACCCATGACCCTGGTGGTTACGATTATTGCCATGTCGGGCGGTGCATTTGATGACTTGCTCGGTAGTTCTCGTCCTTGGTTAGAGTGGTTGCTTGCGACCCCCGTAGTCCTGTGGTCAGGAGGCCCGTTTTTTGTTCGCTGGATGCAGTCTGTTCTTCAGCGATCACCCAACATGTGGACCCTGATAGGGACAGGTACCGGCGCCGCTTATGGATATAGTGTGGTTGCTGTATTGATGCCGGACATATTCCCGGAGTCGTTTCGTCAGGACGCACATGTCGCGGTATATTTCGAGGCGGCAGCGGTGATTATATCGCTAACCTTGTTTGGCCAGATTCTGGAATTGAAAGCGCGCTCTGAAACCGGGGCCGCTATCCGTGCATTACTTGGGTTAGCGCCGAAGACTGCGCGTCGAATCAATGATGATGGTACGGAAGAAGATATCCCTTTGACGCATGTTCATGCTGGCGACCGGTTGCGAATTCGACCTGGCGAGAAGGTGCCTGTAGACGGTGTAGTGTTAGAAGGTAAAAGTTCTATTGATGAGTCTATGCTGACGGGCGAACCGATGCCTGTCAGCAAGAAAGCCGGAGACGCCGTCATTGGCGCTTCGCTTAATACCAGTGGCGCTCTTATCATGCGAGCGGAAAAAGTAGGCTCGTCCACTGTTTTGTCACAGATTATTCAGATGGTCACTAATGCTCAACGCTCGCGGGCACCGATGCAACGCATGGCCGATGTCGTCGCAGGTTATTTTGTATTGATAGTACTCAGTATATCTATACTGACCTTCGTGCTTTGGGGGCTGTTTGGTCCTGAGCCCAGCTGGGCATTCGGCTTAATTAATGCAGTAGCGGTATTGATCATTGCCTGCCCCTGCGCATTGGGACTGGCAACGCCGATGTCAGTGATGGTAGCCACAGGAAATGCAGCGACGCGGGGTGTGTTGTTTAAGGATGCGGCGGCCATAGAGCATTTGTGCGAAGTTGATATCCTGGTTGTTGATAAAACCGGAACCTTGACAGAAGGCCGACCTGCATTTCATTCGGTGATCCCCGTCGCCAAATGGAGTAAACAGGATGTACTGCGTATTGCTGCCAGCTTAGATCAAGGCAGTGAACATCCGCTAGCTAAGGCCATTGTTGCCGAGGCGCAGCAGCAGGCGATACCCCTGAATCCTGTGGAAGGATTTGAGTCTGCCTCCGGCATTGGCGTACATGGGCAGATAGAGGGGCTGAATGTCGTTTTGGGCAATACAGCGCTGATGGATGAAGAAGGTGTACCTTGGCAGTCCTTAGCCAGTGAGGCCGAAGAACTGCGTAGCAAGGGTGCGAGTGTTATGTATCTTGCTGTTGCCGGTGAGCTTGCCGGACTTTTGGCTGTAGCGGATCCTATTAAGCCTTCAACGCCTGAAGCTATCAGGATTCTGAAAAACAGTGGTTTACGTCTCGTAATGGCTACTGGCGACGGCCTGACCACCGCGAAAGCAGTAGGTCAGGAGCTGGGGATTGATGAGGTGTACGGCGAAGTGCGGCCGCAGGATAAAGATGATTTGGTGGCGCGTCTGCAAGCTGAAGGTCATAAGGTCGCTATGGCCGGGGATGGGATTAACGATGCGCCTGCGTTAGCGCGTGCGGATGTTGGCATCGCTATGGGTACCGGTACTGATGTTGCGATGAGTACTGCTCAATTGACGTTAGTCAAAGGGGATTTGCGGAGTATTGCTGTTGCGCGAAGTATCTCTGTCGATACCGTACGTAACATGCGCCAAAATCTGATGTTTGCGTTCTTCTATAACAGTATGGGAGTGCCTTTAGCGGCAGGAATTCTCTACCCACTCACCGGCTGGTTGCTATCACCTATGATCGCGGCGTTGGCCATGAGTTTAAGTTCGGTGTCGGTGGTCGGTAATGCGCTTCGATTACGTAAAAGAAAAACTGATGGAGGTGCGTCGTGAAAAGACAAGCACCGTCTTTTTGGTTCACTTCTAAGGGAGTTGCTGCACTCAGTCTGATAGGCGCTGCTAGCTACTTCTTATTAACAGAGCATCGCGCGCACGCTCTGTCATTTTTGCCTTATTTGATTCTATTGGCCTGTCCCCTGATGCATATGTTCATGCATGGTAAGCATGGACATCACAGTTCCAAAGCATCTGATCATTCGAGTGGTGATAATGAAGGGCAAGGTAAATTATCTGATAAAGGAGATGACAGTGGCCGGCGATAGCTACCGAGAGTACATCAATACTACGCCAGCCCGGTTCCCGACAATCAGATTTTATACTATGGAAATATATAGGAGGAGAACATGTCTAATCAAGATCACAGACTTGGGGTTTCTGAAGTAAACCTGGTGATCCGCCACTTGAAAATCGAATCGAGTGATGCAAAGAAAATAGAGGCTGCAATCAGTGAGATTGATAGCTTATATGGGCTTGATGGCATTTCGTTCGATGAAAAGTCGCATGTGTTGAATTTGGCCTATGATGCTTCCCGGTTGTGCCTTGAGGGTATAGAGGATGTGTTAGCGAAGCATTATATGCAGGTCAGCCACGATTGGTGGACACGCATCAAAGAAGAGTATTACAAATTTGTTGACCAAAATGTTAAAGATAACGCTTCTCATGAGCCATGGAGTTGCCATAGCGCCCCTCCGAAAACAAACAAGAAACGTTAGTTATGCGGCGCCACATAGCGACTTAGAAAAGGTGTAGCAAGGAATAATGAAACTGAGCAAAATACTGATTCGTAATATTCTTCTTTTTTTTGCTTTAATTATTTTTTTTATATGGGGCTGGTTTGATCATTTCAGTGTGCTGCTCCCATTCGATTGGTCAGACCCTCAGAATGTAGTTGAATCTATCCGAGCATCCGGCGCGATAGGGCCGTTTGTTATTATTGCAAGTATGGCTTTAGCTATTGTTTTTAGTCCCTTGCCCAGCGCCCCTATAGCCATGGCCGCCGGGGCAACCTATGGACACTTTGAAGGAACACTCTATATTTTTATGGGTTCATTAATCGGGTCATCATTTGCTTTCGGTATTTCAAGAATAATGAGGTTCGAAACTGCTCGTGTCTGGCTTGAAGAACGCTTTCCTAAATGGGAATTGAGTGATCAACGGCGGTTGATGTGGCTGGTTATGGCCTCTCGGCTAATGCCATTTGTTTCATTTGATCTAATGAGTTATGCGGCAGGTGTGACCGTATTGAGTTATTGGCGTTTTTTGCTGGCAACAGCAATAGGTATTGTTCCGGCAAGCTTCCTGTTAGCCCATTTTGGTGATGCCGCTATGGAGCAGTCATTTACTATTAACGTGGTATTGGCGGTGGTCTTGGCTGCTATCGCGGGACTATGGGCGTTCAAGTCAGGAAACAATAAATGCTCAAAGTTTCTCCCTCAGGAAGATCCGGATAAGTGATGAGATGATCTTCACGAACGCTCCTACAGGTTTAACGAGTAATGACCCACTTGGTTGTGAGAAAACGAATATTACAAGCAACAACAGCATCATCAGGCTTCGACTCTGAGGATAGATTATGTCCATAGTATTGATAAAATGTGCCAATTAGTGAATTTCAAGTATAAGGAGTCATGACAATGATTAAGAATAACTGGGGAATCAGGATATTGGTTACGGGCTTTTTTTTAACCAGCCCTGTCGTATTGGCCGAGCACTTCAACGGTCATGTGGATGTCAAGGTAGGCGCTTTATCTGAGTCTGCTCAAAAGGGACAGCTGGCTTTTAATCGCACCTGTTCAGAATGCCACGGTGATAATGGTGAAGGTTCCCTTAAGGGACCACCCTTGATCCATGCTATTTACAATCCAGGGCATCATTCTAACCAGTCGTTTTATTCCGCTGTACGAAATGGTGTGCAACAACATCATTGGCCCTATGGAGATATGCCCGCTCAAAAGGGAATTAGTTTTTCTGAAATGTCTGTTATTTTAAAGTTTGTTCGTGAGGTGCAACAGCAAAACGGTATCGTTCGTCTGGATCATGAAATGTGATCTTGAGTTAAGAACATATATTAAAAGCAGATGGTTGAAGTTTTTGTGTCATTAAAAGATGAAAATGGAGTAGCTCATGGCACAACATCGCAATCATCCACACCGCAAAAAAAAGCCCTGAGAATCGTTTTAAAATGAAGAGAAATGAGGTCTGAGGGGATGCCAATAGATAAATTGACTATACCCGGAATTAAACCCTTTAAAAGGTGCTTTGGCTTGGGGTAATTCTGTTAATCATTGACGCCAGTTGTTACTTAATACCCATTATTTAATACCAATTATTTCATAATTTCCTTGGATTTTCAGAGAAACAGTGACCGGTACACTGCCTTTGTTTTCCCAGTACCAGCCATGTGAGCCCTCGAAGGGAGCCGTTAGAGAGCCTCTGACTTTATTGGAAGTACTCACTGTATAGCTTTGAAAATAACCTGTGGTATCTCCTTTGGGTTCTCCATGAAAATCAAAAAACAACTCACTGTTACCTGATTGCCAGGCGTAAAGAATGACATCGCCTTTTAGAGCACTGAACTTATATTCCAGCCCTTCTCCGGCAGGGACAGTGATTTCAGTGCTATGCATTTGAAATTTACCAGAGCTTCCTACTGCTGCCTGCTGTACCGGCTTGATTGGTGCTGCATTTGCCAGCTTTGTGAGTCCCAAGGCAGCTCCCACGCCTGTCGGGTCAATTCCATACTCAGCGGGCAAAATGGCTATCGTCAGAACAATAGCGCCAAATACAACGGCAAAAGCACTGGCTTTTATCAGTGTTCGCGTCGGCTGTACCGTATGTTCAAGTTCGTGCTGAGCACTACCGGTATGTTCTGGTTGTGTCATTTCATTTCCTTAAATAGCTGTAAAGTAACCCGTCAATTGAAAGCCGACCAGCATAACGCCAGCGCTCATTAAGAGGGCATTCGTAGCAGTAGAGAAACGTAAAAAGCTGGGATGTTTACGCCAAAAACTGAGCACTAATAACACCAGAATTAGCGCTGAAATTTGTCCTAATTCAACACCTACGTTAAAGGCGATTAAATTTTGAATTAAGCCCTCCTGAGGTATGTTAAACTCCTGAATTTTGGTGGCAAGACCAAATCCGTGGAACAAACCAAAGATCATCACCGCTGCTTTGGTATTGGGCTGAAACCCAAATATCCGCTTAAAGCCTCCTAAGTTGTCAAAGCCTTTATAGATAATGGAAAATCCAATAATCGCGTCGATCAAATAGGCATTGGCTGACACATCGTACAGCACGCCAAACATCAGTGTTGTGCTGTGTCCAATGGTGAAAAGGGTCACGTAGACCATGACGTCCTTTGATCTATAGAGAAAAAAGATAACACCCACCAGGAATAGCAAATGATCGTATCCGGTTATCATATGCTTAGCACCGATATACAGATAGGGAATGATCGAGACCCCTTGATTGGCTAGTAAAAATTGCTTGGTGCTGTCATCGACACCATGAGCAAAGAGCGTTGCCGAGAAGCCACATGCACAAAGCAGCAAGATAACCCTAGTGAATATTATTGGAGTGAAAAACATAACAATGACAGCCCTATAATATAGCCCGAATTACTTAGATACTAAATATCGTTAAACTTACCATTAAAGTTAGTCCCTGAATAAGTCTCTTATGAAGTCCGAAGGATATGGAGTGTTTTATTTTCTTCTTGGTGGGTTAGCCAGGTGATGTAGTATCTGAACGATTTCTTATTTACATGTTTATTCATTGTGTTTGTCCAGCGAGTATCGAGTGAGAGTTGAATGCGCGATTAAGCAAGAAACTACTTGATATAGAGGGTTGTTTCTATATTATTCTACGAGTGGACGAATTAGATGGTTTATTTGAAAAATGGCAAAGAAAGTAATATTAGTGTTGTGTATGCTGGTGGTGACAATCACACAGTTGTACAGCAGTGCTTTTGCTATTCAAATAGAAACTAAATCTCCATTACCTACCCAAACAAGTTCTTCTCATGTAATACACTCCTTTGGTAATCTAGAAGAAGAAAGAGCTGTTTCTGATATCCACCATGTGCAATTAGTAGTTGAGAACCATACGAGCTGTTCGACAATGCATAGTAGCGGCGTCCATACTTGTGTTGAAATGACTGATTGTACTCAAATACAATGCGTGGGCCCCGTTGACTGCGGTCCATTACATTACTTATTCAATGTGAATTCATCAAGTACCGCCCAGATTGTTGTAAATGACCTGTTGTTGACCCCGAGCAGCGGCTCGCTATATCGCCCTCCTATAGCCCACTAATTTATCAGCCCTTTTTCGGGCTTGAGTTTTGGTGGGAGTCTTGTATGTAAAAAACTCCTGCAGATTTCAGATATGTCCTGAGTGTATCAAGGACAGTTGATGGGTGTTTTTATGTTAGTTATACGCCAGATTTGGTGGCTATTTATTGGCCCGCTAAGAACTATTATACGTCCGAATGTTGAGCGTGTTAGCACGCTTGAATCTAATTTCACACCCGTTAGCCTTATTCTGGTTCGCGTTTTTTGTTTACCGACTCTAGCTCTGGTGTTGTTTTTTACCCATACAAATTCAGCTGTTGCTGATGCTTATGCTGATAAGTCTCTTACGTTGAGTAAAGCTATCCAGCAGGCAATCGATAATGATGACTGGTTAGTGGGCAGCCAATACGCACAACAGGCGACATTAGCAATGGCTGAGTCGGCATATGAGCTGGCGGACCCTAAGTTCTCACTGGCACTTGCAAACCTACCCACCGATACACTGGATTTTAATCAGGAAGCGATGACGCAGTTGGTCGCAGGTGTTTCTCAGGTCTATCCTCGTGGTGATAGCCGGCGGCTTAAACGCCAGCAGCTACAGCAGCAAAGTGATAGACAGCCTTTGTTACGTTACGAGCGTGAGGCAAAGGTGGCGCTGACGATCACCCAGATCTGGCTGGATGCTTTCCAGGCAAGACAGAGTGCACTGCTTATTGAGCAGAATCGGGCGCTATTCGATCAGTTGGTGGATATATCCTTGGCCAGTTATTCTTCTGCGTGGGGAAATACCCGTCAGCAGGATCTGCTACAAGCACAACTGGAACAAACTCGCATTGAAGATCGGCTGACTCGCTTAGCGCAGATGCAGGAGATGGCCGAACAGAAGTTGCTTGAGTGGCTAATGCCATCGGGTACCAATTTTTCAGCAGAGGCTAACCAATCGTCTGGATATGCTTCAGAGCAGCCGCAACTGAAGTCGAAATATGATGAATATTGGCAAGGAAAGCCTCCAAGTAATAGCGAACTTGCCAACTATCTTGTGCGACACCCATCGATACAAAAATTTGAGCAGAGTATCGCAGTGGCGGGTACCGAAGTGCAGTTGGCTGAGCAGAAATACAGGCCGGAATGGAGCGTGCGAGCCAGTTATGGCTATCGTGGTGCGGATATGAGTGGTCGGGATCGGGCTGATTTGTTGAGTGCCGGGGTAACGGTAAGTATGCCGCTGTTCTCTTCAATTAAACAAGATAAAGAGGTCGAAGCGGCTGTTGCCAGCCAGGAGAAGGCCCGTACTGATCGCAGTCTGATGATCAAGCAGATGATGGCAGCTTTCTATTCTACCCGTAGTCAGCTGGAACGCTTGGACCAGCGCCAACTGCTATTTAAAAATAAGTTACTGCCTCAGGTCCAACAACAGACAGAGGCGACATTAAATGCCTATGAATCTGATAACGGCAGTTTTACTGAGGTAGTACGCTCGCGTATCGGTGAACTCAACGCCCAGATCGAGTATTTGGAAATTAATGTTGCACGACAAAAACAGATTGCTCAACTCAACTACTTTCTTACTTCAGCAGAATCAGGCGCTACTACTACCTCTCTCAGCACTTCAGGAGTAAAGCAATGAGCACTACCGTTAAGAACATTGGATTAGTTGTGCTGGGTGCCGCTATCGGAGCGGCTGGTTTGGGAGCAGTAATAACGGGTGCTGGTTATCTGGATATTCCAGTTACACAGAACAGTTCTGATTCTATGTCAGAACAGACCTCCACCGCCAGTAATGAACCGTTGTACTGGGTTGCTCCGATGGATCCGAATTATCAGCGCGATAAGCCGGGTAAGTCACCTATGGGGATGGATCTTGTACCCGTCTATGAGGAGGCTGGTTCCGATTCTGATGCAGGCCCGGGTACGATAAAAGTTTCACCTGAGGTGGTGAATAATCTGGGTGTTAGAACAGCGCCGGCTGCGATGACTAATATGCACTTCGAGGTCCGTACCGTGGGTTATGTGGGTTATAACCAGGATGAAATTGTGCATGTTCATCCGCGGGTTGAAGGCTGGGTTGAAAAAATATATATCAAAGCTGAGGGGGAGCCGGTTGAACAAGGGGACCCTCTTTATGAGCTCTACTCCCCGGCATTAGTAAACGCTCAGGAGGAATACCTGTTTGCGTTGTCTCGGGGTAATCGGGATCTTGTTCGGGGTGCTGAAACCCGGTTGCTCGCCTTGCAGGTGCCGCAGCTGACGCTGGATGAACTTAGGAAGACCCGTAAAGTGAGGCAGGCTGTGATTTTCTACGCGCCGCAAAGTGGCGTGGTAGATAACTTCAATATTCGTGAGGGGGTATTTGTTAAACCGGGTATGACTTTAATGTCGATCGGTGCTTTGGGCGAGGTCTGGGTTGAAGCAGAAGTGTTTGAGCACCAGGCAAGCATGATTAGTGCCGGGTTACCGGTCTCTATCCAATTAGATTTTCTGCCAGGTGAGAGTCGCGAAGGTATTGTCGATTATGTCTATCCGGTGCTGGATCCGATCACCAGGACATTGAAGGTAAGAATGCGCTTTGATAACAAAGACCGGCAGTTGAAACCGAACATGTTTGCTGAAGTAGTGATTCATAAACATGAAACTGAAGCCTCACTTACTGTGCCAAAAGAGGCCGTGATTCGTGGTGCTGGATCCAACCGGGTGGTGTTGGCGCTGGGTGAGGGTCGGTTTAAATCCATCTTCGTTAAGACCGGACTTAGTGATGGCAAGCTGGTTGAGGTTCTGCAGGGACTTATTGCTGGTGAAGAAGTGGTTACTTCAGCCCAGTTTTTACTGGATTCAGAATCGAGTAAGACGTCAGACTTTAAACGTATGAATGTTGAGCAGCCAATGAGCGCTGACGATATGAGTATGGATGATCTTGATATGGATAGCTTAGACATGGAAAGCATGGATATGGATAGCATGAGTCTGGACGGTGCCGATAGCGAAATGAGTCACGGCGAGAAGGTGGCTTTATGATTGAGTCGATTATTAGATGGTCGGTGGGCAATCGATTCTTCGTCTTGCTGGCCACTGCGATTCTGGTGGGGGGCGGTCTTTTCTCCCTGAAGAATACGCCGGTGGATGCGATTCCGGATCTGTCCGATGTGCAGGTAATCATTAAAACCAGTTATCCGGGGCAGGCACCTCAGGTGGTAGAAGATCAGGTCACTTATCCGTTGACCACGGCGATGCTGTCGGTGCCGGGTGCTGAAACGGTGCGGGGCTACTCGTTCTTTGGTGATTCCTATGTCTATGTGATCTTCAATGAAGATACCGATATGTACTGGGCCCGAAGCAGGGTGCTTGAATACCTGAGTCAGGTTGCACCTTCTTTGCCGGCTAGTGCCCGGCCTCAGTTGGGGCCGGATGCTACCGGTGTCGGCTGGGTCTACCTCTATGCGTTGCAGGATAAAACCGGGAAACATGATATCAGCCAGCTACGCAGCCTGCAGGATTGGTTTCTCAAATACGAATTACAGACCGTGCCCGGTGTGTCTGAAGTGGCACCCATCGGCGGCATGGTTAAACAGTATCAGGTTCGGGTGAATCCGGAAAAGCTACGGGCATTCAATATACCGCTTTCGCATATTCAAAATGCTATTCGTCGAGGCAACCAGGAAGTTGGAGCCTCTGTTGTAGAAATGGCAGAAGCGGAATATATGGTTCGCGCTACCGGCTATATTCAGGGTGAAGAGGACCTAAAGAATATTCCACTGGGTATAAACAAGAATGGGACTCCTGTGCTGTTGCAACATGTTGCTGAAATCGGAACCGGGCCACAAATGCGTCGTGGCGTTGCAGAGCTCAACGGCGAAGGCGAAGTGGTTGGCGGCGTGGTGGTCATGCGTTTCGGAGAGAATGCTCAGAAAACTATCGATGGGGTAAAAGCAAAGCTTGAAACCTTGAAGCAGGGTCTACCGGAAGGTGTTGAAGTGGTGACGGTGTATGACCGCTCCGGTCTGATTGACAGTGCAATAGAGAACCTTTGGCACAAACTTCTGGAAGAGTTCATCGTCGTAGCGCTGGTCTGTATCGTGTTTTTATTCCACGTACGCTCATCTCTTGTTGCCATTGTTAGTTTGCCAGTCGGTATTCTGACCGCATTTATGATAATGAATATGCAAGGAATTAACGCCAATATCATGTCGTTGGGCGGCATCGCCATTGCGATCGGGGCTATGATCGATGGCGCGATCGTCATGATTGAGAATATGCATAAGCATATGGAGCGTACGCCGCTAACGAAAGATAATCGTTGGCAAATCGTAGCTGAATCGGCCTGTGAGGTGGGGCCTGCACTGTTTTTCAGTTTGCTGATAATTACTGTTAGCTTTGTGCCGGTATTTACCCTTGAGGCGCAGGAAGGTCGTATGTTTGCGCCATTGGCGTTCACTAAAACCTATGCGATGGCGGCTTCAGCGGCCCTGGCCATCACGCTAGTGCCGGTGTTAATGGGTTACTTTATCCGTGGCAAGGTATTGCCTGAGCACAAAAACCCAGTAAACCGCATATTGACTGCTGTTTATATGCCGACGTTGCGTAAAGTGCTGGCCTTTCCAAAAGTGACGTTGGGCTTTGCCTTGTTGATCTTACTGGTGGGCTTCTGGCCATTAGATAAGCTGGGTAGTGAATTTATGCCGCCATTAGATGAAGGTGATCTGATGTATATGCCGACCACCTATCCCGGTATCTCAATTGGTCAGGCTCGGCAGTTGTTACAGCAAACCGACAAACTGATCAAAACAGTGCCTGAAGTTGAAACGGTATTTGGCAAAGTGGGGCGGGCGGACAGTGCTACTGATCCAGCGCCGTTGACTATGATCGAGACCTTTATACAGCTGAAACCGAAGGATCAGTGGCGTGCCGGACTGACTACCGATGATCTGAGAAAAGAGCTGGATAATCTGGTTAAAATTCCCGGGGTTACCAATGCCTGGGTGATGCCGATCAAGACCCGTATCGATATGTTGGCCACCGGTATCAAAACTCCCGTCGGAATTAAGATCGCAGGCCCTGAGTTAGCGCAAATTCAGCAGATCGGTCAGCAGCTGGAAACTATTTTGAAGGATGTGCCCGGTACCGCGTCGGTGTATTCCGAACGGGTTGCCGGTGGACGCTATATCAAAGTTGATATTCAACGTCAGAGCGCCGCTCGATATGGCTTGAATATCGCCGATATCCAGCAGGTGGTTGCGACGGCCATTGGTGGAATGAACGTGTCGCAAACTATTGAAGGGTTGGAACGCTATCCTATCAATGTGCGCTACCCACAAGATTATCGCGATTCTCCAGAGCAATTAGCATTGCTGCCGATCGTAACCCCGATGGGTCAGAGGATACCTTTGGGTCAAGTGGCTGACGTCTATGTCGAAGATGGGCCGCCGGGTATTAAGAGCGAAAACGCTCGTCTTAACGGCTGGACCTTTATCGATATAGAGGGAATGGATATCGGTAGTTATGTGGAGAATGCTCAGCAGGTTGTGGCCGACCAGCTGCAACTGCCGCCAGGTTATTCTGTGAGCTGGGCTGGTCAATATGAGTATATGCAGCGGGCGAAGGAGAAGCTGACTTATGTGGTTCCGCTGACCCTGGCTATTATCGTAATTCTGCTATTCCTCAATTTCCGAAACTTTGTTGAGGTCAGCATTATTATGGGAACGCTGCCATTGGCGATGGTCGGTAGTGTCTGGCTCATGTATCTACAGGGCTTTAACTTTTCAGTAGCGGTCGGCGTTGGTTTTATCGCCCTGGCAGGTGTCGCGGTGGAGATTGGTGTGATCATGCTGGTCTATCTGAACCAGGCATATCAGCAAATGCTGGATCGTTGTAAAACACAGAATCTGCTCCCCAGAGAAGAAACTTTGCGCCATGCTGTGTTGCACGGTGCAGGTATGAGGGTCAGGCCGGTAATGATGACCGCTGCGGCAATTATCGTTGGTTTACTTCCTATTTTATACGGAACCGGTACTGGCTCTGAAGTGATGAGCCGGATTGCAGCGCCGATGGTGGGGGGAATGGTCAGTGCCGTGATTCTTACGTTGTTGGTGTTGCCTGCCGTGTATTTTCTATGGCGTAAGCGATGTATAGCCCGTTTGGCAATTGAACAGTAATTCAGAGTTGAGAGTTGAGAGCTGAGAGCTGAGAGCTGGGCAATAAGGGTATCAGCCCAGACAAAGTATTGTTTTGTATAGGAGAAGAGTTATGGACAGCGTTCAAGCAGTGACTAAATTAGCAATTAAGTTAGCCGTTGGCGGAGTTGTATTGTTGCTGGCAGGGTGTGGTATGGGGATGGATGATGGCAGTAAGTACGGATCTCGCACATTTAACAGTAACGGCGAGCAGATTTACTATACCGGCAGAAGCCAGTCTGGTGCAGCGATCTCTTATCAGGGCGGTACGATGCATACTCAGATGCACAGCACCTCCTGCGCTAGCTGTCATGGTGATGATCGACAGGGGCAACGACTATACCCGCAGTTCTGGGTGGTTGCCCCACCTCTAACCCGACATACGCTCATCGAAGGGGGCGACGATGGTCATGGTGACCATCAGCGTTATGACAAAAGAAGTCTGAAGGCAGCTATCCGTCAAGGACTTGAACCGGGCGGAGAAATATTGAATACAGCGATGCCCCGGTGGCAGATAAGTGATGAGGATATGGATGATCTGATTAGTTTCTTAATATCTGACAGTCACTGATTTTATAGATTCTGACGGGGCGGCTGTAGCTGTAGTTGTCATATAAGCAAGTACGTCATCGTCAGACATTAACGTCGCCAAAGTATTTAAAAAATCATAAAACACTTTAATCAAAATAGTAGTGGAGAAATAAAAATGAAATTTAATAAGGTTCTGATTGTCGGTGGTTTGAGTGCAGTAATGCTTAGCACTTTTTTTAGTACTGTTGCTAGCGCAGGAAATACTGGTCAAAGCCATAGCCATGATAATGAGTCCATGCCAGCGCAGTCGATGTCACAAGAGACTATGCCCCATGACTCTATGGACAGTAATATGGTTCAGAGCAAGATGTTTTTGGAAAAGAAGGATATTGATGGTTACACGGTAAGCTTCCATGTGATGAAAGCGGATGAAGGGATGGGCCATGGTGGATCACACAATATGATGATTAAGGTAGAGCAGCAGGGAGCTATGGTAAAAAATCTAAAGATCAACTCGAAAGTTGTCTACCCGGATGGTTCTGATGAAAGTAAACCGCTGATGGTTATGGGCGACTGGCAGATGGCAGGTTATGACCTTAAGGAAAGCGGCAAGCATCAACTCATGGTGTTGTTTAAAACAGCCGATGGTAAAAAGCACTTTGGCGGGTTGTATTACGGCGAATAATTGTTAAATCTTAAAGGCTGGCTTTGTCAGGCGTAACCAACTTGCCACTGACAATGCCAGAACTGTGGATGAAAGTAAGCAGTTCTGTCTAAACCTGCATTAATTGATAGCGGCGGAATAAAAAGCAGCCAGGAGAACTTTTGAAAGTTACTACACGGAAGCTGATATCGACAGGGCCGCTGATGAATCCGTTCATGGTGCCTGTTATATGATAGACGTAAAGTTCTGATTTTAAATTTTTGGTGCTAACGGCGCTTAAACACAAAAAATCACATATGTTAAAAATAATCAGGAGTTAATGATGATAAATAAATACCTTGGTGTATTGGTTGCTGTTCCTGCACTTATGCTGGCATTGTCTGTACAGGCGCATAGTGAAAAAGAACATATGAAAACAGCAGAGAGCCCGGACTGTGCGGTGATGAATACGATGGATCACAGTAAAATGGATATGAATGATCCTGTTGTGATGGCGATGATGCAGCAGTGCATGAATACCATGCACAATGAATCGACAGATGCAGACAGTTCAGCTCATGGGCATGGCGAACAGATGAGTGGTGCTAATAAAGTGGGTGATCATATGCAAGCTCCCTCTCAGTAAAAAACATAAAAAGCGACATGAATGAACCCTTGCCGAATCAGTGGCAAGGGCGGTTTGTCAGCGGAGAGTATTGGATGACAGTTTTAAAAAAAGGTGCTTGTTTTAAGCGACTGATAGCCATGGCTGGGGTTGCTGTGCTGGGAGGTGTGGCGTTTATCTACTCAGGCTTATATCCGATGGGAGCAGATGATCCTCATTACGATATTACCACCTGGGCATTAGAGACCTTACGTGAGAACTCGATCGTGCGTGCCTCGCAGGACATTGAAGTACCGTCGGATCTCGCTACGGTTGATCGTTTGCTCAAAGGGGGTGCCGATTACAATGGCATGTGTGCAGGCTGCCATCTTAAACCCGGTAAAAGCGAAAGTGATTTTACATTGGGCTTGTATCCAACTCCGCCTGATTTAGCCGCTATTTCCCGCGCTGATGGCGATGCAGATTCAAAAGCAGAAGATCAGCGGAATTTTT
>NZ_LJSI01000012.1 GCF_001305295.1 Neptunomonas antarctica | reverse complement strand
GGTATAACCTGCCTTTTTACAAACAGCATGAAGCATTGACGGATGCGATTGCTACAGCGGAATTACTCCAAGCTCAGATAGCCAATCGATATTCGCCGGATACGCCTATTTCTGAGCTGTGGAGATAATTGTGGAGATAGTTGTGGCGATAGCTTCTGTGTAACAGTAAAACACGGGGTCAAAATATGAGATCAGATCATATTTAGCAGACGACCTGCCCAGACCAATAGCTTGAGTGACAGAGCTCTCAGCTGCTAGGCTGTTTAATAGCAGTTTGTGTTCTTAATTATTCAGGGAGACTACAGTGAATGAACTTTTAGAAACCTCGGTGTATTGCCCTTATTGTGCGGAAAAAATTAGTGTAACCGTTGAAGTTCTGGATGAAAGCCAGGAGTTTATAGAAGATTGTCAGGTGTGTTGTCAGCCGATCACGGTTGCAGTCGCGATATCAACAGAGGGTAGTTATTCAATATCAGTGCGCTCTGAAAATGAAACAATCTAACCCCATAGCGAGACCCGGCAGCGGGATGTAAAACCGTCGCGTTGCTGTGGTTTTCACATCCCTTAGTCAGTGGCTGTTATACAGTAGCGATACTATTTGATTGCTTCAGTAGCGGTTGCCATTTCAGTAATAATAGCACCTTCAGCTTTCTGTTCTTTGGTTCTGAAAATGATAGTACCGAGTGCCACGATACCCAATAACCAGCTGTAATGAATATTACCTATGACCACCAAGGGTGATAGCCCGGCGATAGAGCCGGCCAGTAATACTTGAGCGCCGTAGGGCAGCAGGCCCTGTACCACACAGGAAAAGATATCCAGCAGGCAAGCGCTGCGTCGAGGATCAACGTTTTGGCGTTTGGCGATATCTTTGGCCAGGCTTCCGCAGATAATAATGGCGACGGTGTTGTTGGCGGTGCAGACGTTGGTTAGTGCGACAGCTGCACTAATAGTCGCTTCGCCAGCGCGGCTGCTCGGAGCTGTGTTGTTGCCCTTAGAGCCTAAGCGCTCAATCTGTTGGGCGAGAAACTCCAGCCCCCCCTGAGCTTTCATCAGCGCGCCAAGACCACCGATAAGCATCGACAGAATCATGATCTCCTGCATGCCGGTATAGCCTGCATAAATATCTTTGGAGAACAGTGCGACAGAGTAATCAGGCAGTGTGCCTAAGCCGATCGCACCCGCCAGCAATATACCGCTAAACAGCACCAGCAGAACGTTGATACCGGATAACGCCAGTGCCAACACAGCCATATAGGGCAGCACTTTGATGAGCTCATAATCAGTTGCCTGGGTAATATTGGCATTAACACCTTGCAGATATAACCAGATCAGCGTGACGAGTGCAGCAGGTACGGCAATTTTAAAGTTCATGCGAAACTTGTCACGCATATCACAGCCCTGTGAGCGGGTCGAAGCAATGGTAGTATCGGAGATGATAGATAAGTTGTCTCCGAACATCGCGCCCCCTACTACAGCACCAATACACAGAGGGGTTGATAGATCGCTGACGTCGCTAAGCCCTAATGCGATAGGCGCCATCGCTGCGATGGTGCCCATAGAGGTGCCCATAGCGGTGGCAATAAACGCGGTAATGACGAACAGGCCGGGCAGTACCAGTTCTGACGGAATAATGCTTAAGCCGAAGTTTACCGTAGCGTCGACACCACCTACTGCTTTGGCGACGCTGGCAAAAGCACCAGCCAGCAGGTAGATGAGGCACATCATGATGATATTACTGTCGCCTACGCCTTTGATAAAGGTATCCAGCCGCTTGTTCAGCTCACCACTGCTGAGCATTAATGCCAGAACGATTGCAGGTAAGATCGCTACCGGGGCCGATATCTGATAGAAGGCGTATTCAACATTAGCTGACTGATAGTAAACACCGCTGCCGATAAACAGAGTTAGAAACAGTAATAAGGGTAGTAGTGCGAGCGGGTTAGCTCTCATTGTAGACTCCGGAATTGCAGAAACTATTATATTCTGAGGATAAACAGTCAGGAAAAAAACCTGCCAAGCTTTTGGAATGCAGGTCGAAAGTAGAGTGAAGCTAGTGCCGGGTAGGCCGCCTCACTATGGTTGGCGGGATTATACTGAATCAGTGCTTTAAGGCTAATATTGATTTACTATAGAAAGTTAGTTTTTAGTTATAATAAATATTTTTTTGATATCTTTTTTGAATATGCGCGATAAAACCAGCTTGGTGAACGCCTGAGCCTTTTAATGCTTTATATCAGAAGTGATTTTATTTCGTAGCCAGCTAACAAAGTAAAGAGTCGCTTTATTGTGCCTATTTCTTTCGGGGATTATGCAATAGTAATCAAGACCTGCCAGCGCACTCGATACTTCCTCAAATCCTCGTAGCAACCAACCATTAGACAGAGAGTTTTGTACTAAAATCTCGTCAATAATCGCGATGCCCTGACCAGTAAGTGCCGCCTGAATAACTTGATTTTCATCGTTAAAACTTCGGATGATGAACTGCTTATTGCCGGGAATAAGTTTATTAAGCAGTTGTTCGACGTTTTGTTCTGGCAAGCTTTGGTTTTTCCATTTCGTACATAAAAACGTCCAGCAATCTGTGCTGGCAAGTTGCTGCCAATAAGTGGGTGTTGCGAAACAGCCCGGGGATTCATGGATAAGTAATTCTGCTCCCGGCTGATCTTTAAATTTTCCGTAGCGAATGACCATATCAATACGCCTGTCGTTGTCGACATCATATAAATTGTCATCTGCATTGATTTGAACATCTATGTCAGAGTTATTGTTCTGAAAATCTTCTAGATTTGGCACCAGCCACATAGCGGCAAAAGAATTTGTCGTACCGATATGTAAAGTATCAGGGCTTGTCGTTATTTCATTGATAGTATGCATTAATTCGCGCAGTACTCTGTTAGCCGTTGTTGCGAGTAGTTCGCCTTCATGCGTTAGTGATACTGATCGGGTGTGACGTAGGAATAGTTTGATCTTTAAAGCGTCTTCGAGGCTCTTGATTTGATGAGAAACTGCGGTGGGTGAGACGCTCAGTTCATCGGCTGCATCTTTAAAGCTCTTTAATCTTGCAGCGGTTTCAAAGACTTTGATGCTGGTTAGTGATGGAAGTCGGTTAAACATTCTGATCAGTCTTATAGATAAGTTATTTTCATCTATAAGGAGAAAATGATCGTTTGTCAATAATTAACCTTAAATGGAAAATATGCCTTTTCGTACATCATATGCAGAGGTTTATCATGACAAATCTACTGAAAATAGACAGTAGCGCACGACGTACCGACAACAGTGAAAGTCGTTATAACTCAATCTCAAAACAACTTGGCAGTTGGTTTGTCGATGAATGGATGAGTTGTAATCATCCGGATAGTTTGATCCAAAGAGACCTTGGTCTGAATCCACCCTCATTTATTTCTCAGGAGTGGATAGCATCGGTGTTCACCTCTCAAGAAAGGAGAACACCAGAGCAGCATGCTTTGTTGGAGGAGTCAGATAGTTTAATTGACGAACTTGATCAAGCCGATGTGATTATTATTACGGCTCCTATGTATAATTATGGAATGCCTGCCGTACTTAAAGCCTGGTTTGATCAGGTAGTACGTATCGACGAAACATTTACTTTTGATCTTGCCAGAGGGGATTTTCCACTAGAGCCCATCATGTCGGGTAAAACACTCATTCTTTTGTCGTCATGTGGTGAATTTGGTTTTGATCCTGGCGGGGTTAGAGAACAGATGAATCATCTGGGGCCTCATATAGGTGTGATTAGTAAGTATTTGGGTGTTGAAAATTTCTACGAAATACGCTCTGAATATCAAGAATTTGCCGACAGTCGCCATCAGGAATCATTAGCCAATGCCCGAAAAGAGATTATCAAACTGGTAAACAGGTTGAGTTGAATAGAGCGTTTTTTTAATGGAGTGCTGTTGCTGAACTGCGCTTATTTCGATGTTTTAGATAGTGGCGATCAGGCGGTAAGCCTGATCTAACACCAGGTGTCAGATCAGGTCTTAGTTTTGCCGATTCAGACTATTTTTTCTGATTGAGGTTTTTTCTTATTGTGTCGCTGTACCATTCCATAAAATTGATAAGCGCAAACTCATACGTTTCAGAGTAAGGTCCGGGTTGATAGCCGATAGAGTTAATACCACGTTGGTTTTCTTCTCCAAGCACACGGTCCTGATCATTGGTTGCATCCCACACCTGGCGCAGTTTTTCGACATCGTAATCAACGCCTTCGACAGCATCTTTGTGTACAAACCATTTCGTTGTTACCAGCGATTCCTGGGCGGAAATTGGCAATACACGGAAGACCACGAAGTGATCGCTTTGCATATGGTTCCAGGAATTCGGCAGGTGCAGAATACGCATAGAGCCAAGCTTTGGATTTTTGATGCGCCCCAGCAGTTGTTTGCAGGCTGCGGAACCATCTATTGTCATGGCCTGCGTGCCTTTTTTCAATGGCATACGGACGATGCGGTTGCGCTTGCCAGGGCCGAAGCTACGGTGGGCGTGCGGGATGCCCTCTGCATCCCATTCGGTTGCTTGTGCGGTGTAGTGCTCCACAAATTCTTGCGGTGCACGTGGATCATTGGTGTCATCCCATTCCAGTAAGCTGTTGAGCAATTCTGGATGGTTGGCGGCGCAGTGGTAGCATTCGCGGTTGTTTTCTATAACGAGCTTCCAGTTAGCTTTTTCGTACATGTTGGATTCCACCGCTAGTTTGGTGTTCTCAACATCGTACGGTTCCATGTACTCCTCTAGCGTGGCGAGAAATTCGTCAAAATCGCCTTGAGGTTCTTCTGCAGCGAGGCTGATAAAAATGAAACCGCCCGCCGTTTTACAGAATGCTTTTTTCAGGCCGTTCTGTTTCATGTCAAAGCTTGTGCTCATTTCGGAACCGGCAAAGAGCAGGTTGCCTTTCAGATCGTACGTCCATGTGTGATAGGGGCATACGAGGTTGGCGACTTTGCCGCGATGTTCGGTGCAGATACGTGAGCCGCGATGGCGGCAGGTGTTGTGGAATGCGTTGACGTTGCCTTGTGCGTCGCGCACGATCAATACAGGGTTTTGGCCGATTTCTACGGTGAAATAGTCGCCTTTTGAGGGGACTTCACTGGTCATGCCGACAAATAGCCACTCTTTTTGGAAAATCTCTTCCATGTCTACGCGGAACATCTGTGGGTCATTGTACAACGGTTGTGGTAGCGAGTAATTCGGTTCGCGCGCTTCCAACAGTTGTTCCATTTCCTGCCGTGCATCAGCGTAAGTGGCGCTGGTGATATTAAGCAGATCGTTCTGGTTCATTTGTTTTTATCCTTGCTTGCACCAGAGTGTGCGTAAGAGTGTGGTTAAGAGTGTGCATAAATTTTCAGCTACGTTTCGGCGTAGAGCCCCTACTAACCGTAGCGGCATTGACCTTATGCTAATCGTCTTACAATGACGGGCGAGTAGGTTGACCATTTACGACATGAAAGCAGCTATAAATCGACCTTAAGCAGGTGTGAAATCAGACAAGTGTCGCAATAAGCAATTTTTTGTCGCTATTGGCTAAATGAGTAATGAAAGGAGGGATGAAAATGCACCTATAGCGTTCCATTCATGCGAAGAATAATAGAGAGAAGATCGATGGCAAATCCAGCAGCGGTAGCGGTAGCGGCGAACACTGATTCATTCATACCGGTTAATACGCAAACATGGGTGAATGGTCGTCATAATGTACGTTGTGTAAAGGTGATTGATGAAACCTGGGATGTAAAAACCTTCTGCTTTATGGCAGAGCAGCCGGTTATGTTCTTTTTTAAGCCCGGGCAGTTCGTCACGCTGGAGTTGGAAATTGACGGCCAGCAGGTGATGCGTTCCTATACTATTTCCAGTGCGCCATCGGTACCTTATAGTTTTTCTATCAGTGTTAAACGTTCACCCGGTGGACAGGTCTCAAATTGGTTACATGATAACTTAGAAGAGGGACTTGAATTAGCCGTGCATGGACCAGTTGGGCTGTTTAACTGTATCGATTTTCCGGCCAATAAGGTGCTGTTCCTTTCTGGGGGCGTCGGTATCACACCGGTTATGTCAATGACACGCTGGTACTTTGATACCAACGCCGATGTGGATATGGTGTTTGTCCATAGTGCCCGAACTGCTAAAGATATCGTGTTTCAGCGTGAGCTTGAGCACATGTCTTCAAGAATTTTAAATTTTACATTGCATATTATTTGCGAACGCGTCGAGCGTGGCCAGGCGTGGAGTGGCTATCGTGGTTATTTGGATCAGTCAAAATTAGCGATGATGGCTCCGGACTTTATGGAGCGTGAAGTTTTTTGCTGCGGGCCGACGCCGTATATGAAAGCGGTCAAAACATTGTTAGAGAGCAATGGCTTTGATATGAGCCGTTACCATGAGGAGTCGTTTGGCGCTACACCTGTTGATATTAAAGAAGATGCTATCGAGCAGGCTGAAATTGCACAGGAAGAAACTGATGCGCTTGTTCAGGCTGATATGGTGCGTGTTGAATTTGCTAACACGGGTAAAAGCATACAAATTGCTCCGGGTGAAACGGTGCATGCGGCTGCCGCTAAGCTGGATCTGCATATACCTAAAGCCTGTGGTATGGGGATTTGTGGTACCTGTAAAGTTTTGGTGACTGCGGGTGAAGTGACTATGGAGCACAATGGTGGCATTACCGATGACGATGTTGCAGCGGGCTATATTTTGTCGTGTTGCAGTGTGCCTAAGGGTGATGTGGTTGTGAATTTTTAATCATATTTATTGGGCAATTATTGAAATATTGTACTCACGCCGGAAGCGACTATAGAGAATATAATGGAAGCAGAACATATAGAAATTGTCGGATTTCTGAAGCAGTTTCAACCCTTTAGCGGATTGCCTGAGCAGACGATTAATAATATTGCTCAGCAGGTTGAAATTGCTTATTACCGGGCTGAAAGCAGTATTTTTAATTTTGGTGATGAAATTCACGATTTATGCATGATCCGTAGTGGTTCAGTTGAAATCTATCGGCGTAACGGTGATCTCTATAATCGCCTCAGTGCCGGTGGCTTATTCGGGCAGATGGGCTTGTTGATGAATAATAGCATCCGCTTGCCGGTTAAGGCGCTAGAAGATTCTCTGATCTACTTCATTCCTGAGTCAGTATTTATTTCATTATGTGATGAGTTTGAAACGTTTGCTTATTTTGTAGAAATAAATGATCACTCAAACCTGCAGCATGCGGTGTCAGGTAAAAATAGTAATAGTTTAATGGTCTCCAAGGCGACCATGCTGATCTCCCGAGAGCCCATCACCATTAGTAGCAAGGCTACGATCCGCCAGTCGGCAGAAAAAATGACTGAGGAGGGTGTTTCTTCTTTGTTGATTGTGAATGCCGCGTCTCCTGTTTCTGCTTCTTCTTTTGAAAGTAAGGAAGACGGATCTGAGCAGCAGATGGTGGGAATTATTACGGATAGGGATCTGCGAACGCGGGTGGTATCAACAGGATATCCCTTAGATGCAACCATAGATCAGGTGATGT
This sequence comes from Neptunomonas antarctica, assembly GCF_001305295.1. GTDB lineage: Bacteria > Pseudomonadota > Gammaproteobacteria > Pseudomonadales > Balneatricaceae > Neptunomonas > Neptunomonas antarctica. Next base: position 1,307 of record NZ_LJSI01000012.1, on the reverse strand, counting down.
CTACTGACCTGATAACGCTTGATGTGGATGCGTATGCGTTTGAGGCGATGCTGAGTATGCTTCGCTATAATTTGCATCATTTGCCGATTCTGGATAAAGGCCGTCCGGTGGGTGTTATTGCGATCTCGGATATTGTTCGTTACGAGTCTCAAAGCAGCTTGTATATGGTGGGTACGGTTTTTCGTCAGAATAGTGTAGAAGAGCTTAATGTAATATCTAAAGAGATATCGTCCTGCTTTGTGCGCTTAGTCAATGAAGACGCCAACTCTCATATGATTGGCAGTGCGATGTCAGTGATAGGGCGTAGCTTTAAACAGCGTTTATTAGAATTGGCCGAGGAGTATTTAGGCGCGCCGCCCATTCCTTACTGTTTTCTGGCGTTGGGCTCAATGGCGCGGGATGAGCAGTTGATTATTACTGATCAGGATAACGCCTTGATTCTGGATAATCAGTATGATCCGCAGTTGCACGGGGAGTATTTTGAAGCATTGGCTAATTTCGTCTGTGATGGGTTGGCGGCCTGTGGTTTTAGTTACTGTACCGGTGGGATTATGGCGACGAACCCGCGGTGGCGTAAAACCCGACAGGAGTGGGAAGTATGCTTTGCTGATTGGATGGATAATCCCGTCCCGGAAGCCTTGTTGAACTGTTCAATATTTTTTGACCTGGAAGGCGTGTGGGGAAAAATCCAGTGGGCTGAGCATCTCAATTTTTTTATTGCTCAAAAAGCAGCTCGCGAACCGCGCTTTTTAGCCAGTATGGCGCGCAATGCGTTAAGCAGAACACCGCCTTTGGGTTTCTTTAAAAACTTTGTGATGGAACAAGATGGCCAACATCGTAATTCAATTAATTTGAAGCGCCGCGGCACTGCCCCTTTAGCCGATCTCATTCGGGTACATGCGCTGGCGGTAGGCTCCAAAGCCAGAAACTCTTTTGAGAGGCTGGATGATATTATCAAAGGCGGCGTTGTCCCGGACGGACGCATTTCAGATCTGAAAGATGCATTGGAGTTTATTTCGATGGTCAGAATCAGGCACCAGGCTCTGGATATTGAAGCGGGGCGTACAGCGGATAATAATATTGAACCCGAGCACTTATCTGAGTTTGAACGGCGTAATCTGAAAGATGCTTTTCAGGTGTTGAGTAACAGTCAGCGCTTTCTTCGCTTTCGCTACCCTTCATAGCTGAATAGCTTAATTGTCCATAATACATGGGGTTGAGAATGCCGCGCGTTAACAGTACAGATCAACACAGCCTTAACTGGTCGCTCAGGTTCAATGAGCAAGCAGAGGCCGCCTGTGATTTTC
>NZ_LJSI01000011.1 GCF_001305295.1 Neptunomonas antarctica | reverse complement strand
CGAAATGAGTCAATAGCCTGTTGGAATAAAAGTCATATTTTTATGAAAATATAAACCAGAGCACCAGAATTCACATCCTGATCTTAAAAACATCTCCAACGCCTACCCTGCTATTCAATCACTGAACGCTCTATCAGCTTGAGCTCTTTGCTTTTATCGGCGCACGTAGCAACAGCACTAACGGCATAGCGGCCAATGTAATCCACATCATCAAACGAAAGTCCTGCAAATATGCCAGTGTTGCAGCCTGTACAGTGACCTCTTTGTTGATAGCAACCAAACCTGCCGTCGTTGATATATCATAAATACCTGCGTCTTGAGCTTGCTGTAACCCTATACTGAAAGGCTGAATATACTCAGATAAAATCGCATGATTAATCTGCGTACGCTGTGCCAGATAGGCTATAACCATCGAGATACCGATACTACTACCCAGATTACGCAATAAACTGAACAGTGCAGTCCCTTCATTACGATAATGTGCCGCTAAGCTTGAAAAAGTTATCGTAGACAACGGAACAAAAAGGAAACCCAACCCTAAACCCTGAATCATACCCGTACGGACGATTTCGAAGCTATCGACTTCAGCTGTAAATTTTGTCATTTCCCAGAGCGAAAAACTTACCAATATCAAGCCTAATAAAATCTCATACCTGGGGTCTACTTTCCCTGCGAGCCTTCCAACCACCATCATACCAATCATTGTTCCGATACCGCGCGGCGCCAACACATACCCTACATCGATAACAGGATATCCCATCAAATTCTGCATAAACGGGGGTAACAACGCCATTGTCGCCAATAGAATAATACCAACAATGAAAATAAAAATTAGCCCCACACTAAAATTACGATCATTAAACAAGCCCGGCTCAATAAAAGGCTGTTCACGCGTAAATATATGAGTAACGAACAAATAAAATGCCAGACCAGATACTATTGCTTCAATTATTACTTCGGTACTAACGAACCAATCTAACGATTGCCCACGATCCAGCATCATCTGTAAACATCCGATACTGATCCCAAGCAATGCAAAACCCATCAAATCAAAACGACGAGTACCATCTAAAGGCGTTTCTTTGACGTATCGAACCAACCCAAACCACGCCAACAAGCCAAACGGCAGATTGATATAAAACACCCAGCGCCAGCTATAATATTCTGTAAGGATACCCCCCAATGAGGGCCCTAAAATCGGCCCCAACATAACACCCATTCCCCACATTGCCATAGCCGACCCATGCTTTTCAGGAGGATAGGTGTCTAACAATACAGACTGAGATAGTGGAACTAAACTGGCACCAAAAATTCCTTGCAGAAGCCTGAAAAAAACAATTTGATCGAGGTTTTGAGCAGCACCGCACATCATCGAAGTCACGGTAAAACCAACAACTGACCATATAAAAAGGCGTTTTCGCCCTATCTTGGCCGAGATAAACCCCGTCAGCGGCATAAAGATAGCAGACGCTACTATGTACGAGGTCAACACCCAGGAGATTTGGTCCTGAGTAGCCCCCATTGCTCCCTGCATATGCGGCAATGCAACATTTGCTATTGTTGTATCCAGCGCCTGCATAATCGTGGCAAGCATTACCGACATAGTAACTAATAGCCGCGAGGGTACTTTATCTTTAAACGGTTGATCGGCGACGATACTGGTCATAGGGTTACAACATCATTCCGAATAGTGAGCGTTTTTGCCCTGTATCTATCTCCGTAATAGCACTTAAACCAGCCCTTAATTCGGGTAGATTATCAACAGTATCCAGTGTGATCTTCACAGGTACACGCTGCGAAATTTTCACCCAGTTACCTGTTGCGTTCTGTGCAGGAATAACTGAAAACTCTGCACTGGTCGCCGGACTAACACTCTCAACAACGCCAGACCACTCACTATCGGGATAAGTATCAATATGAATCGAAACCGGCAGCCCGGGATGCACATGAGTTAACTCTTTTTCTGTAAAATTTGCCTCTATCCACATATGATCATTCGACACCATGAACATCGCCGTTTTACCTGCCGGCAGATACTGGCCCGGTTTGGGCGGCAAACTCAGCGTGCCTGCCGTCGGGGCATGCACTTCGGTATAAGAAAGGTCCAATAAGGCCTGCTCTAACTCCGCGTGTATTGCAAGATAGTCAGAGTGTTGCTTGATTGGGCTATCAATACTCCCTCCCAACTCTTCTGCAATACGTTTTAAGTTTTCTTTCACAACTACAATTTGCAATGCAGCCAGACTAGTTGTTTGTTTGGCATCTTCAAACTGAGAAGTCGATACATAGTGACGATTTAATAAGTCGGATTGACGTTTCTGTTCTTTAACAGCAAAATTATAACGACTTTCTGCCAACGCGAGCTCTGCCTGAATTTCACGATAAGAAGCTTTAAGCACCACCAGCTGTGTATACACCTGCGCTAATTCAGCTTCTGACTTTGCGACCGCTACTTTATAAGGAGCAGCATCCAACTGGAACAATAACTGACCCGCCGCTACCGTCTGATTTTCCTTAACATCCACATGCTGTATCTTTCCTGAGACCTCTGCACTTATTTGCAGCATATCGGCTTTTACATAAGCATTATCAGTTTCCACATAGCGACCGCCATACAGGTAGAAAAAACCAATAATTAACAGCCCGAGCAGCGGCACGACCATCATCAGCAGCAACCGCATCAATTTACGCTGCTGCAATTTATTGCGTTGAATTAATTCTTCACTGCTTAGCTTAGGATTATCAGCGGCGACATTCACAAAAAAACTCCTATTTAAAGTATTAACTACAATTCATCAGATAACAGAGACGCACGCATTTTTTCCAGTGAGAACAGCAGGTTTTCAATCTGCTCCTCCGTCAAATCACTTAAGGCCTCATTTCTGATAACCTCAATCACTTTTTTTATTGACGCCAGATGCGGCTGAGCAGCCGACGTCAGATACACCTGATGTGCACGCCGGTCCTGAGGATCTCTGCGCCGTTCAACCAGACCATTCTTCTCTAACTCATCAAGAAGACGCGCCAGAGTTATAGGTTTCACTTCAAGAGCTTCAGCCAAATCAACCTGCCTTACGCCTTCGCCTTTCGCGACATAAAGCAAGGCTCTTGCCTGCGCCAATGTCAGGCAACTGTTATTTTGCTTCTGCTGATAAGCCCGACGCATCAAGCGGGCAACATCGAATATCAAAAAACCTAATGTTTCTTTCATAGACAGTTTAGAGCCTTAATTTAGTAAGCATTGCTTATTATAAGCTTACTGCAGTAAAATTTCAAAGCGCTACTGTAAAGCGATATGTTCTTGATGAGCACTTGAATGAAGATGATCAATTTGCTCGCCTGCTACACATCAGGAGATATTCAGCTGATTACACTACTGAGTAATGCTAAAAATGAGATGGTTTTACGAGGGAAAATAGGAAGCAAGCTCAGATTATAAACTTAATATTTAGCCGTATTTAGATGCTTTTTATTCAATCACGACTAGCATTAACTACTAGCATTTATTGCTGAGAGGGCGCTAGCATATGATTACCCGACTTACCCGCACCAGTCATATGCTCACTATTACTATGGGCATGAGACTCGCTCTCTGCTTTTGCTGAACTCTACTGTTTTCATATGCTCTTTCTCATCGTGAGCCTGTGCAGAAAACGCTAATATTAGTGAGGAAACAGCAACCAATACGCTGAATTTTTGCTTCATCCACACCGATATGGGCTTTCAAGCCAAAGTGCGACTGATTGCCTTTTTGAAGGGCGGCGGCCGTTGCCGGCCTTAGAGTAATGAGGCTCGATTACCGACGCCAGCCTCAAGGAACTAGCGATTCCATACGCCCTGGACAAGCGGCCAAAGAACTCATCCAAAACAGAGAACCCAGACAAAAGAAAACCCCGGCGATTTGCATCACCGGGGTTTCAAAACAAGACTTAAGAAATAATTACTTGTTAGCTTTACGCTCTTTCTCTTCAGCAATAACCTTCTCAGCGACTGAGTTAGGACATGCAGCGTAGTGTGAGAACTCCATAGAGAACTGACCACGACCAGAAGTCATAGTACGCAGAGATCCGATATAACCGAACATCTCAGACAGCGGAACATCCGCCTTGATGCGAACGCCTGAACCTGCAGCTTCCTGACCTGAGATCATGCCACGACGACGGTTAAGGTCACCGATAACATCACCAACGTGATCTTCAGGGGAGAACACGTCAACCTTCATGACCGGCTCCAACAACTGTGGACCCGCTTTAGGCATAGACTGACGGAAAGCGCCTTTCGCAGCGATTTCAAACGCCATCGCAGAGGAGTCAACCGCGTGGCAACCACCATCGCAAAGTTCAATTTCAACATCAAGCACAGGGAAGCCCGCCAGCGGACCTGTATTCATCATGCTCTTGAAACCCTTCTCGATAGCCGGGAAGAATTCCTTAGGTACGTTACCACCCACAACTGAAGAGGTGAACGTAAAGCCAGTGTTCTGCTCGCCCGGCTTGATGCGGTAGTCGATTTTACCGTACTGACCTGAACCACCAGACTGCTTCTTATGGGTGTAAGAATCTTCCAGAGGTATAGTGATAGTTTCACGGTAAGCAACCTGTGGCTGGCCTACGATCAGCTCAACGCCGTAGGTACGCTTCAGGATGTCTACTTTGATATCCAGGTGAAGCTCACCCATTCCTTTCAGGATTGTTTCGCCAGAGTCATCGTCAGTCTCAACGATGAAAGTAGGATCTTCTGCAACCATCTTACCGATCGCAATACCCATCTTCTCAGCTCCACCTTTATCCTTAGGTGTAACTGCAATCGAGATTACTGGCTCAGGGAATACCATGGCTTCAAGCGTACATTCATGCTTAGGATCACAAAGCGTGTGACCTGTTTGTACGTTTTTCATACCTACAATTGCAAGAATGTCACCGGCTTGAGCAGAATCCAGTTCTTTACGCTGATCGGCTTCCATTTCACACATACGACCAATACGTTCAGTTTTACCTGTAAACGAGTTCAGGATGGTGTCGCCTTTCTTCAACTTACCAGAGTAAATACGAATAAAGGTCAGAGCGCCAAAACGGTCCTCCATGATCTTAAATGCCAGTGCGCGGAAAGGCTCATCAACGGAAACAGTCGCAACTTTACCCGTTGGCTCGCCGAACTCATCCGTCAGATCTTGTGGGATAACATCTGTTGGGCTTGGCAGGTAATCTATAACTGCATCAAGAATAAGCTGGATGCCTTTGTTTTTGAATGCAGAACCACAGTACGTTGGGAAGAATTTAAGATCTCGAGTACCCTCACGGATACAACGCTTGATATCTTCCATAGAAGGCTCTTCACCGTCCATGTAAGCCATCATCAGATCGTCATCTAACTCTACCGCTGTCTCGATCAACTGCTCACGGTACATTTCAACATCTTCTACCATGTCGGCTGGGATGTCTTTGATCTCGTAGTTTTCAGGAAGACCAGTGTCATCCCAAACGAAAGCCTGGCGAGTTAGCAGGTCAACAACACCTACGAAGTCTTCTTCACGACCAATAGGAAGAACCATGATGAGCGGCTTAGCAGCCAGTACTTTCTCAACCTGATCTACAACGCGGTGGAAGTCAGCACCCATACGGTCTAACTTGTTTACGAAGATGATACGGGAAACACCCGAATCATCGGCATAACGCCAGTTAGTTTCAGACTGAGGCTCAACACCACCAGAACCACAGAACACACCAATACCACCATCCAGTACTTTCAAAGAACGATAAACTTCTACAGTGAAGTCAACGTGCCCTGGAGTATCGATGATGTTCATGCGGTGATCTTTCCAGAAAGTGGTGATCGCCGCTGACTGAATAGTAATACCCCGCTCAGCTTCCTGTTCCATGAAATCGGTAGTAGATTCACCATCGTGAACCTCACCTGTCTTATGGATTTTACCTGTCAGCTTCAGGATACGTTCGGTAGTGGTCGTTTTTCCCGCGTCTACGTGGGCAAAAATACCGATGTTACGGTAGTGTGATAAGTCAGACATTTCTTCACTCGAATATTAGGGGGCATAAAATGGGCATTATAATACAGGATTTCGAACGTGATTGTGCAGGCTTTCCGTAGAAGAAAAGCCCTTTTTTTAGATAAAAGAGTACATTCTCGCCAAAAAATCGCTGACTCAACACCTTGCAGGCTTCCAACGTGCTGTTTTTATATCAATTCTATCAGCAGGTCAAGCACCGATCTTTCTCCTGACGGACAAATCCCGGCAAAACTGACAAACTACTCTCTTTAGTAAATGCTCTTAATCCAGATTACATTTTGTGCTTTTTCTGAACAATACCATTTTGCTGCTGTACTTCACGAACGAACTTTAAAATAACAGACATTTCTGAAAAACCAATTTCTGTTTGAGCCCCATATCTCCATAGGGCCAATGATGTTGTTGCACACCTTTGCGTACAGCGGAAATAACCGACTGGTTAGAATGATGCCCTGGATTGTAAATACCATGGATCAAAGGGGGTCCCTTAAGAGAACCTTCAGCATTATCACCGTGGCATTCTGAACAGGTGTGATTAAACGCCAACTGCCCCTTTTGAGCCGACTCAGATAAAGCGCCTATCTTGACATCCACATGGCCATTGAAGTGCTCTGCCAATACGACAGGGCTGGTTTAACAAAAAGCCCATCACCAATATCCCGATTCCCCAGTTATTCTTAATCATTATCATGATTCCTTAAAGATGAGAGTGTGCCATAAGGTTAATCCTCTGTAGTCATGCGGCTAGTGCTATCCGCTATCATTGCCCTCGCGCTGTAAGGATCTGATATTGAGCGGCAGACAACTCAGGCAGACGCTTGAGAA
>NZ_LJSI01000010.1 GCF_001305295.1 Neptunomonas antarctica | reverse complement strand
AGTTCGCATTGATAATGCAAATTTATAAATAAATATGCAGCTAATTAGAAAAAGGAGAGCTGGATGTCATATTTTAGTGGTTGTTTAAAACATTTTTTTACGTTGAACGGGAATGCTGTACCAATGCGTATCGGGCTTAGTCTCTGCCTTTCAATCGGTGTGTTGATGCCGGATAGCAGTTTTGCTGCAACTCAAGCAGATATTGAAGCGGCACAGCGCCAATTAAATATCATCCAGCGCCAAGAACAAGATCGTATTGAACGAGATCAAGAAGCCGCCAGACGTCGCACTGATGGCGTGGATGGCATGGATACTCAGCCACTCATGCCAAAAATCACAGTGCCGGCTATTGGCGCTGCTTGCCGCGACATTAAGACAGTCACTATTACTGACGCAGTACACTTGTCAGCGGCGGTTCATAAGCACATTACCGATGAATACAATGGTCACTGTCTCAATGTTGCCGATATTGAGCAGATTCTTGGGATAATAACGAAAGATTATATTGATAGCGGTTATGTGACCACCCGGGCCTATTTGCCTGCTCAGGACCTGAGCACGGGTACGCTGGAAATTTTAGTGATTGAAGGGGTGATAGAAAAAATCCTGATTAAAGATGGCAATACTAATAGCATTTCAGTACTGAATGTTTTCTCCAGTACCGAGGGCGACTTGCTCAATCTGCGTGATTTGGAGCAAGGTATTGATCAGATAAACCGGCTTGCCTCTAATAATGCACAGCTCGATATTCAGCCAGGAGACGCCACCGGTGCAAGTCAGGTGATTGTTTATAATCAACCGGGCTCACCCTTCCATTATTACCTATCGACTGACAACCAAGGCTCAAAATCGACAGGCGAAGTGCAAACGGGCCTGACCTTCACGGCTGATAATCTTCTCGGATTTGACGATATGTTTTCTGCGACGCACCGGGAATCCACACCGGGTGATTCGGAACGTAAATTTTCGGTCAGTGATAGCTTTAACTTCAGCATTCCTTTTGGTTACACCACGGTGTCGTTAGCAACCAGTTACTCACGTTACGCCAGTACTATTCTTGTGCCTAGCGGACAGGAACTCATTGCAAGCGGTAATAACCGATCAGATAGTCTGCAGATTGATCGGGTGATGTATCGTGATCAATCGACGCGTGTGCTGCTGTCGGGTTCAATCACCGGTAAAAATGCACGAAACTACCTTGATAATCAATTTTTGGGCGTGAGTAGCCGTCGCCTGACGGTGCTTGATATCGACGCGAATCTCAGCACGGATTTTGCGGGTGGTCTGCTCTCACTCGATCTCGGTTATGCTCAAGGGCTAAGTGTGGGAGGCGCGCTAAAGGATCCTGATAACCTACCAGACTGGGCGCCGCGCGCTCAGTTTAAAAAGATTAAAGCCGGATTTAACTATAATCGTCCGTTTCGTCTGTTTGATGAAAAAATCAGTTTTACCAGCCAGTTAAGCGCCCAAAAAGCACATAGCGCTGTATATGGGTCAGAACAAATTTCAATTGGCGGCCTCTACTCGGTGCGAGGTTTTGTCAATAATTCACTCTCCGGTGATGACGGTTATTACTGGCGCAATGAACTTTCCGTTCGTAAACCCATAACCATTGGCGGCGAAGTTTTATCGGCTCGCTTCTATGCGGGCTATGACCTCGGCGAGGTCAGTAGTCAAGTCGATGATGTTCCACAAGGCCGCCTGTCGGGCATGGTGGTTGGTATTTCGACTAACTGGCGCGGCGCATCGTTGGAGCTTATCAATACCCGCCCGCTTTCCCTGCCGGACACTATGACGAAAGAGTCCAACCAAACCTGGTTCCGTGTCGCTTACTCATTCTAGGATATTATTATGAACAAAATTCATCGCGTTATCTGGAGTGTGCGTACAGGATCTTGGGTTGTTGTGGCAGAAACCACACACTCGCGTGGTAAAGGGGGAGGGCGTGCTGTCGGCAAAGCATTGCTGGCTGTATTGATTTCATCGGGCTTGGGGGCCGAGTCAGCGTTGGCGGATCAGCCTGCCACGACGGTCATCCCTGCCAGCGGTAAAACCAATGCGTATATCTCAGCGAACGGTGTGCCGGTCGTTAACATTGAGACGGCAAATGCTACGGGCCTCTCGCATAACCGCTATACCCGCTATGATGTTGAGGCCAACGGATTAGTCCTGAACAACGGTAATAATAGCCAAATAGCGCGTCAATCTCAGCTGGCGGGCCAAGTCACCTCGAACATGAATCTGGTGAAGGAAGCCACCGTCATTCTGAACGAAGTGGTGTCTGTTAATCGCAGCACCTTGGCGGGTTATACCGAGGTGTTGGGCGGTAAAGCGGATGTCATTGTAGCGAACCCCTATGGTATTACCTGTGACGGCTGCGGATTTATAAACACGGATCGCGCTACGCTGACGACGGGTACATCGACTATCGGTGCCGATGGCAGCCTTACCGGCTTTACCGTCAATAGCGGGGATGTGTTGATCGGCGCTCAAGGTATCGATGCCACCGCACAACAAGTACTGGATATGGTGACTCGCTCAGTCAAAGTCGACGGTAATATCAACACCAGTCCGACGGGCAGTCTGGGTATCACGACGGGTAATAATAGCTGGAACTACGATAGCCGTAATACGACAGGCACGGTGGCTGGCAATGGTGCCGCACCTTCATACGCTATTGACTCTACCGCCCTGGGCGGCATGTATGCCGGGCGTATCCGTATTATCGCTACCGAAGCCGGTGTTGGCGTACGTATGTTGGGTGATGCGGCGGCGAGCGTTGATGACTTTACGATAAGCAGTGCAGGGAAAGTAGAAATACAGTCCGCCATCAGTGCGGCGCGTGATCTCGCTATCGCGTCAACATCTTCTACCGGTAACAGCGATGTTTTTGTTAAAGGTTTGGATGCCCAGCTATCGGCAGGTCACGATTTGACAGTGTTGGCGACGAATGGCCAGGTCACATTATCAGAGGGGGAACTCTACGCCGCCAACAACCTTGATGTCACAGCGGCTAGCCTGAG
>NZ_LJSI01000009.1 GCF_001305295.1 Neptunomonas antarctica | reverse complement strand
TATGTTCGTCAGCGAGTGTCGCTGTTTGATGGGGTTACTTTAACGCCCGGAACTGAAACGAAACTGAAATAAGAAAGCTTTTTTAGTAAATTTTAGTTATATGAATAAAAAGAGTTAAACCCGGGAAATAAAGCGTACCTGTCTATCAATCGACTCCACTTATGCATACAGCACATCAGCTAATACCGGACATCAACTTAGGCGGTAAAATAATCACCCACTATCGCGCTGGAATAATTTCAGGCCGTTTTTTGAGGCTTTCTCATATAGATTTCAAGAGGATCTTTATTGGGTTCCTGCTCCAGGGAGCCTAACGAACTTAAAAACAGTGAGAAAAGCTCGGCCTGGGAGTTGATGTCTAGCTTCGCATAAATATTTTTTCGATGGCGGCGCAGTGTTTCAATCGAGATATTCAGTTTTTCAGCGGAGGTTTGGGTGCTATAGCCCTGAAGTGTCAGGCCTAACACATCTTTTTCTCTGCCGGTTAACATGGATCGTCCAAAGAGGTCGAATGCCAGGTTGACGCTTTTTTCAAATCCGGGTATTACCTTCAGGTCTTGTTCTTCCGGGCGAGCGATTTTTAAGAACTCCCACTGATGTAAGCTAAGCTCTCTGATGATCGTTTCGATACTGCGAAGAAACTTTAATTCTTCATCACTGAACTTAGAAGAACTTTTATTTCGCATCAGCGAGATCTGTAAACAGACGTCCTGACTGACCTCTATTATGTAAACAATTTCATCTTCAGTATCGCATTTAGCATAATAGCTCCGGTAATACTCGCTTTGCTGAAAACCTTTGGCGCTTAGTTCTGTTATCCGGTACAGACCCGGAGATTCTTTATTGATCAGTGCCGCAAGATAAAACGGATCAAGTTGATAGGAACCATCGATATAAGAGTCTATTTGTGCTGAGCGTTCTTCATGACTGATTTCAAAATAAAGTGCTTTGGGCGCTCTGTTTCTGCGATAAATCCACACTTGTGGGTAATCAATTTTCACGGTGTCTCGCAGAATGTTTATCAAACAAGGGAAGAAGGTATCTTCTCCCAAGGTTTTTACCAATTCTGCTAACTGAGTATTCCAGTGCTCAAAACCGCTCATTGATGAAAGAGAAAAAGAACTCATTGATATTTTCCGTGCAGATTAAGTCGACAACCGGCCACTGGGTATAGGCCTGAATATAGCTGGAGGTACGAAAATCCAAGCTACGTGACGCACTAAATAAAGTCAAATTCCGCATTCTATGCCAATCGCGCCAGATTTTTTCTATATCAGTAAGTCAAATATTGGGACGTCCGTTTCTGTTAATCCGTGGTGAGGCCGCTGCAGCCACCACTAATACGCCCCTTTTTTATGTAACCAAGGTGGGGTATATGGAGCTCGTTTCTCTATCGCTACACTGAAAGTCAAATCACATCGCAAAAAATTATACGCGGTGATTTTTAAGGTGACGTTATGAATGAAGAGTGGTTACAACAGAAAGCGAAAGATCATCTTTGGATGCATTTCACCCGTATGGGGTTTTACAAAGATAATGATATTCCAATCATTACCCATGGAGAAGGCTGTTATGTTTATGATACCCATGGGAAAAAATATATTGATGGTTTAGCGGGATTATTCACATCGCAATTGGGTCATGGGCGCACAGACATTGCTAAGGCTGTCGCTAAGCAGACGGAAACGCTGGGGTTTTTTCCAATCTGGTGTTACGCCCATCCCTCTGCCATAAAGCTTGCGACACGCATTGCTGAGATGACACCGGGAGATCTGAATCGTGTTTTCTTTACCAACGGTGGCGGTGAGTCAGTTGAAGCGGCCTGGAAGCTAGCGCGTCAGTATTTTGCTGAAATAGGGCAGCCGCAGCGCTATAAAGTGATCTCCCGAAACCTTGCATATCATGGTACCAGTCTGGGGGCGTTGTCGATTACTGGTGCAACCGGTATTAAGAACATGTTTGAGCCTTTGGTCCCCGGTGCAATACATATAGAGAATACTGATTTATATCGCAGCAATACCTCTGATTTAAATGGCGAAGGCCTTTCTTATGCGAAACAGTGTGCATTAGCTATTGAGCGTGCTATCGAAATAGAGGGGCCAGACACTGTCGCTGCTGTATTTCTGGAACCCATACAAAATGTGGGGGGTTGTATCGTGCCTCCCGAGGGCTACTTCCGGGAAGTAAGAAAAGTGTGTGATAAGTACGGTGTTTTGCTCGTCTCTGATGAGGTTATCTGTGCTTTTGGTCGTCTTGGCTACATGTTTGGCTGTGAACGGTTTGATTATATCCCGGATATCATTACCTGTGCGAAAGGGCTGACCAGCGGTTTTGTTCCGATGGGGGCGATGATCTGCCGCGATTTTCTGATGGAACCTTTTCTGGCGGATGAAAAGAAGTTATTTCTTCACGGTTCTACCTTTGGTGGTCATCCGGTGGCTTGTGCCGCAGCACTGGCTTCTCTTGATGCTTTTGAAAAGGAAAACCTTCTGGAGAATGTTCGTGAAAACGAAGCGTTCTTTAAAAGCGAGCTTGATAAGTTGCTTGAGTTACCCATCGTTGGTGATGTCAGAGGCGCGGGTTACTTCTATGGTATTGAGCTGGTTAAAAATAAGGTAACCAAAGAGCATTTCTCTGCCGAAGAGTCTGAAAAGGTGTTGTTCAAATTCCTGTCTCCCCGACTGTTTGAAGAGGGGCTTATGTGCCGGACAGACGATAGAGGAGAGTCTGTTATTCAATTATCGCCACCCTTGATCGCGGGAAGAAAGGAGATCCGTGAAATGGCGCAAATTCTCTACAAAGTTATTGCTGAGGCATGTGAGTTAGTTAAGACCGCTTAATTAATGACACCTCATGTGATCTCACGTGCGGTAATCAATCCTTCTACAAAAGAGGTCTCATCAAAAAGTTAAATTAAGGGAGGCGAACCTCCCTTGCTTTTATAACCTTACAGCTGAGCTTCTGTAGAATGAGACGGTACGCCTAAGCCTGTCAGTACGA
>NZ_LJSI01000008.1 GCF_001305295.1 Neptunomonas antarctica | reverse complement strand
ATTAAGCGATAATTTTAGCTACAACACCAGCACCGACTGTACGGCCGCCTTCACGAATCGCGAAACGCAGACCTTCGTCCATTGCAATTGGCGCAATCAGAGTAACAACCATTTTCACGTTATCACCTGGCATTACCATTTCAACGCCTTCTGGCAGCTCGCAGTTACCTGTCACATCAGTGGTACGGAAGTAAAACTGTGGACGGTAGCCTTTAAAGAATGGCGTATGACGACCACCTTCATCTTTGCTCAGCACATATACTTCACCTTCGAAGTGAGTATGCGGCTTGATCGTGCCTGGCTTAGCCAGAACCTGACCACGCTGTACGTCATCGCGCTTAGTACCACGCAACAACACACCACAGTTCTCGCCTGCACGACCTTCGTCAAGCAATTTGCGGAACATTTCTACGCCAGTACAAGTAGTTGTTTGTGTGTCACGGATACCAACGATCTCGATTGACTCACCTACTTTAACGATACCACGCTCTACACGACCAGTTACTACCGTTCCGCGACCAGAGATTGAGAATACATCCTCAATTGGTAACAGGAATGGCTGATCGATAGCACGTACTGGATCTGGAATATACGTATCCAATGCTTCGATCAACAACTTAACAGCCGTTGTACCCAGTTCGTTTTCATCTTCGCCGTTCAACGCCATTAGCGCGGAACCACAGATGATTGGCGTGTCATCGCCCGGAAATTCGTAAGCATCCAGTAGCTCACGCAATTCCATTTCTACCAGCTCAACCATTTCAGCGTATTCTTCAGAATCAACACCGCCACAGTCTTCAGCCAACAAATCTGCTTTGTTCAGGAATACAACGATGTATGGAACACCTACCTGACGAGACAGCAAGATGTGCTCACGTGTCTGAGGCATAGGGCCATCAGTCGCGCCACATACCAGAATTGCGCCATCCATCTGCGCAGCACCGGTGATCATGTTTTTCACATAATCGGCGTGTCCTGGGCAGTCAACGTGCGCATAGTGACGAATCTTTGATTCGTACTCTACGTGCGAGGTAGAGATAGTAATACCACGCTCACGCTCTTCAGGTGCGTTATCGATACCAGCGAATGCTACTGCAGTACCGCCATACACTTCAGCGCATACGCGCGTCAGAGCAGCTGTCAATGTTGTTTTGCCATGGTCAACGTGGCCAATTGTGCCTACGTTGACGTGCGGCAG
>NZ_LJSI01000007.1 GCF_001305295.1 Neptunomonas antarctica | reverse complement strand
ATGCATAACCACGGCAACTATATTGTCAGCGTGGCTAACCTGAGCCGCTGGTTAGGCGAGCAGGCCGAGCAGTTAGGCGTTGAAATTTTCCCTGGCTTTGCTGCCTCTGAAGTGTTGTTTAATGACGATGGTAGCGTTAAAGGTATTGCCACCGGTGATATGGGCGTGGCCGAAGACGGCTCCGAGAAAGACGGCTATATGCCGGGCATGGAGCTACACGCTAAGTACACCTTGTTTGCTGAAGGTTGCCGCGGCAGCTTAGGCAAGCAGCTGTATCAAAAATTTGAACTGGATAAAAACGCCGATGCCCAGCATTACGGTCTCGGCATTAAAGAGCTGTGGGATATCGATCCGTCTAAACATAAGCCGGGCCTGGTGATACACGGTTCAGGCTGGCCGCTGGAAGGCGGCACCAGTGGTGGTTTCTTTATGTACCACACGGAGAACAACCAGGTGACCGTCGGTTTAATCGTCGACCTGAACTATGCCAACCCGTATGTCAGTCCCTTTGATGAATTTCAACGCCTCAAGCACCACACGGTACTGAAACAGTATCTGCAAGGCGGCAAACGTGTTTCTTATGGCGCACGCGCGATTGCTAAGGGCGGCTTTAATGCCTTACCGGAGATGACCTTTCCCGGCGGCCTGCTGATCGGTTGTAATGCCGGCACGCTGAACTTCGCTAAGATCAAGGGCACACATACCGCGATGAAATCCGGCATGATCGCAGCTGAAACGGTGTTTGAGGCGATTAAAGACGGTTGTACCGGTGGTAAGCAACTGGAAAGCTTTAATACGGCGTTTAAAGCCTCGTGGTTATATGAAGAGCTGTACCGCTCACGTAACTTTGGTCCGGCGATGCACAAGTTCGGCCCCTACCTGGGCGGTGCGTTTAACTTTATCGATCAGAATATTTTTGGCGGAAGACTACCGATCACCCTGCATGATGATCACGAAGATTATGCGCAGATGCGTCCGGCCAAAGAGTTCAGCCCGATTGACTATCCAAAACCGGACGGCGTACTGAGCTTTGATAAGCTGACATCGGTGTTCCTCTCTAATACCAATCATGAAGAGAACCAGCCGTGCCATCTGAAGCTGAAAGACAGTA
>NZ_LJSI01000006.1 GCF_001305295.1 Neptunomonas antarctica | reverse complement strand
GAACTCTACGCCGCCAACAACCTTGATGTCACAGCGGCTAGCCTGAGTGATGTTTCTACGACAGATAAAGCCCGTTTTGCCGGAGCAGATAACACACTTGTGGTGTCGGGAGAAGCGAGCATTGATGGCAGTGTATGGGGTGCAGATAACGCCTTATCCGGCACGTTTGACAGTCTTTCGGTGGGGGCTAATGGGGCGACGATCCATGCAGGAACGACAGTAGACCTGAGTACGACGAACGACCTTACACTGGCGAACGCCGCAGTACGTTCGACGGGTGATATGACCCTGGCGGCGAGCGCAGGTACCATCAGCACCACGTCAGGTACAGGTCAAGGTATTCAGACGACTAACGGAAATCTGAGTCTGACCGCCGGTAATGGCCTGAATAACGCGGGAACCATTACCGCTGATACCGGCAGCGTCACGGCGCGTGTTGATGGAACGCTTAACAACAGCGGTACTTTGCATGCCAAAACGACAGTAGATATCGCGGATAAAGCCAATAGCAGCACAGAGAATATTCTTAACAGTGGCACCTTGATTGCTGATGGTAGCCTTGTTGCCAAAGCCGCCAGTTTTACCAATCAGGCCGGTGCAACGGTTCAGGGCACGACAGGCACCACCGTCACCGCAACAGCGCTCATTAACGACGGTACCTTCATTGCGTCAGATACCGCCGGTCAATCCGGTAATTTCACACTCTCCTCACTCAGTAACAGTGGTACTTTACAGTCCAAAGAAGACCTGGGGTTCAATGTCACCGGTACGCTTGCAAATACCGGTAAGCTGCTGGCCACCCATGATTTGTCTGTTAATGCAGCGACATCGGCACTGGCGATCAGTAATACCAACCCCGGGGTTATTCAGGCGGGCAATGCGCTGACGATCAGCGGCGCGAATGCCACGTTCAACACGCAATCGGGTA
>NZ_LJSI01000005.1 GCF_001305295.1 Neptunomonas antarctica | reverse complement strand
TACGGTATCGATATGAATGTCAAATACCCGCTGGTGGATCTGGATCAGTTACTGCCCGCCATGCAGGATGCACGTAAAGTCTGGCGTGATGTCGGCCCGCAAGGCCGTGCGGCTATCTGCCTGGAAATACTCGAACGCATTAATAAGCGTAGCTTTGAAATGGGCTATGCGGTCATGCATACCTCAGGGCAGGGCTTCATGATGGCCTTTCAGGCCGGTGGCCCACACGCCCAGGACCGCGGCTTAGAAGCCGTCGCTTACGGCTATACCGCGATGATGCACACGCCTGCCAGCGCCGTCTGGACCAAGCCGCAGGGCAAACAGGATCCGTTAGTCCTGAACAAAACCTTTATCACCGTCGGTCGGGGTATCGGTCTGGTGATTGGTTGCTCTACTTTCCCCACCTGGAACACCTATCCGGGCCTGTTTGCCGATTTGATTACCGGTAACCCGGTGATAGTAAAACCGCATCCGGCGGCGATTCTGCCTGCTGCCATCAGCGTCAGGATTGCTCAGGATGTATTAATCGAAAACGGTCTGCCCGCGCATATCGTCTCCATGGTGATCGATGCCGACGCCAGCCAACCGGCGACCGCCGACCTGGCCACGCGTGAAGAGATCAAACTGATCGACTTTACCGGTAACACACCATTTGGTAACTGGCTCGAAGCGAATTGCACGCAAGCGCAGG
>NZ_LJSI01000004.1 GCF_001305295.1 Neptunomonas antarctica | reverse complement strand
TACGTTTAGCCGGCACAGCTGTAAATCATAAGCGAGTTCAACGCCTGATGTGCGAACTTGGCCTTAAATCCAAAGTGAGGCAGAAACGGTATAAGTCGTACAAAGGCGAAGTGGGCAAAATTGCCCCTGATTTGGTACAGAGAAAATTTACTGCTGACAAACCAAATCAAAAGTGGGTAACGGATGTGACAGAGTTTAAGGTGGGCGATCAAAAGGTTTACTTATCACCCGTTATCGACCTATTTAACCAAGAAGTCGTGAGCTACGAAGTGCGCCAATCTGTTAAGTTAGCATTGGTCACAGACATGCTCAAAAGTGCGACAGCTAAACTCACCAAACATGAAAAGCCCGTTGTTCATTCAGACCAAGGTTGGCAGTATCAGAACAAGATCTATCAACAACACCTTAAAGACAAAGGCTTACAGCAAAGCATGTCGCGAAAAGGGAATTGTTTGGATAACGCGATCGCAGAGAACTTCTTCGGTATATTGAAAACAGAGATGTATCACAACGAAGTTTTTAAGAGTGCCGATGATCTCATGGAAAAAATCAAAGAGTACATAGAGTATTACAATAACAAACGTATCAAGCTGAAACTAAAAGGCCTGAGTCCGATTGAATATCGAAACCAGGCCTTGGTAGCCGCTTAAAAATGAGTCCAACTTTATGGGGTCACTTCACAAT
>NZ_LJSI01000003.1 GCF_001305295.1 Neptunomonas antarctica | reverse complement strand
ATTACTTTTCCAGGACTTGTATCCATGTTGGCATCATTTTTTTTGTCAGCAACATCTGGGAGCCATATTTTACTTGCAATTATCTATGCGCTTGTAAGCCATAGCGACTTCTTAAAAGGACGTATATTAGGTCATATCGTTGGGGGTAGTGCTGCGTTATTGCTGAGCTTGGTTATGGTTTTTATTTGTTTTCGAACTGACGGCGGAAGAAAAGTATTTGGTTTATCAGACTCTACAATTGATGATTGGATTCCTCTTTGGGTTGGGATTATAATTTTTACCTGGGTTGGGCTTACTTGGAGTTTGGGGACGTGGCAAGATGCATCTATCGTAGGAGTTGTTATTTTGATAGCGATAATTATTGTTGGTATATATCTACAATTTACCTGACCGATCGATGGGGTTAAGCTTGGTTTAAATCCCAGTCAACTCTAACAAATACTTTAGGGAAAACTCTACTCTAAAATGTGCCACTTAGTAAGCTATTCATTTTAGTGTGCTAGTAAGTTATTTGAATCGTAGCTTTAAGATTTAATTTATTGTATTAATCGATTGCGGCGTTAACGTGTTCTAAAAAACAATTATACATCGTAACATAACCAGGCCAATCAGCCGGACGCCTAAACGCGCCGGCCAAAAATAGGCCGCCACATTTAGTCGC
>NZ_LJSI01000002.1 GCF_001305295.1 Neptunomonas antarctica | reverse complement strand
GCGCGACTTTAAGGCTTCATTAGGGCACATTATTTTCAATAGTTTACGATGGTAGTAGTAAACACTTTTGGGTAGCTCTATTGCTTTAAGTAATTGCTGTAAGCTAAATCTCGCCCTGAGCTCATCGACCACTAAGGCCTTTTCTTTGCTTTCTTCTTTTTTGCTTGAGCCAAGGCTGCTAACTTTTTTAAAACAGCATTCTCTGCACGTAAGTACTCTAATTCTTCTCTTAGCTCTTTTTCTGTCATCTGTTCTGAAGGCTTGAGTTCAGAAGAGCTATGTTTCATGCGAGGTCTACCTTTTTTCTTTGGAGTCAGTCGGGAAATTCCTTCGCGAGAATAAAGTGTTTGCCATTGAAATAGTATACCTGGAGAGGATAAATCAAAGTAAGCGCTACAATGTCCGAGTGACCAATTATTCGCCTGCATGGTTTTGAGGGCTTTGAATTTGAAACTTGAGTCGTAAGGGGAGTTTGCGTGAACAAAGCTGTTTAAACCGTGTATCTGGAAAACCGAAGCCCAATAACGAATTAGGCTAGATGGAACATCAAACTTGCGACTAAGTTCTAGAGAACTCTCGTGTTGAGCAAGCTTTGCTAATTGTTGCTTGAATGCTCTACTGTATTTAG
>NZ_LJSI01000001.1 GCF_001305295.1 Neptunomonas antarctica | reverse complement strand
CTGAAACGGGGTGTCGTAATTAATATAGAGTCGACGGTCGGGTCGATTCAGCGTGCAGTAGAAGAGGCTGAGTTAATGGCGGGGTGTAAAATCCACTCCGTCACCGTCGGAATTTCCGGCAGTCACATTAGCAGCCTGAATTCACATGGCATTGTTGCTGTGCGAGATCGTGAAGTGATGGAGCATGATCTGGAGCGGGTTATCGATGCCGCCAGTGCGGTGGCTATTCCCGCTGATCAGAAAATTCTACATATTCTGGCACAGGAATACCTGATCGATAATCAGGAAGGTATTAAAGAGCCCCTGGGTATGTCCGGTGTGCGTTTAGAAGCTAAAGTTCATTTGGTCACCGGCGCGATTAACGCCATTCAGAACATCGAAAAATGTGTGCGTCGTTGTGGTCTTGAAGTGGACGGTGTGGTGCTTGAGCAGCTCGCCTCCAGCTATGCGGTACTGACCGAAGATGAAAAAGATCTGGGCGTCTGCATGGTCGACATCGGCGGTGGCACCACCGATATCGCCATCTTTACCGGCGGCTCAATCCGTCATACTGCCGTGATCCCG